>NZ_QMHQ01000001.1 GCF_003313325.1 Pedobacter namyangjuensis
CTCCGAAGCGGGATGCAAAGGTAGCAAAAAAACATGTCCGAACAAACAAACGCCAAAATTGTTTTGAAGGGAACGCGTAATATGCTGGCCGACAGCGTGAAAAAATTGCCGAACGGAGCAATCTACTCTAGTATAAGTGTCGAAACCTTGCACTGCAATATCTCAAAAAGGATCCGTTTATAAGATCATAAGCCATAGACAACTTGTTTCGCCTGTCCTTAAACTCAACAATTAGATCAAAAACACGTAAAATAGTACTTTAAATGAAAAGGCATGCTAGTCGCGAACCTTCTGCAATGGCAGGAAAATCTGGCGGGCAGGGTGTATTTGCGATTCTCGTAACCACGCCCAACTATAAATGATAATGAGAGTAAACTGGAAAAGGATGGCAGCTCATGAGGAATAGAAAATACCGGTTAAAAGCATTTATTGAGAAAGAGCAGAATCCTTAGATATTGTAAGTAAAAGCGTTTTTTTACGGATGCACGGAAAATGCCATGGGACGCACCGCCCATGCCGACTAAACCCGACGGCAACGGAAATACTTTTTGCTAGCCCCGGCGTTCGGTCAAAATAGTAAGATTGTGCAAAAAGATTGGAGCGGACGGCGGGGCTACACCTATATATATGTAGTGAAACTGATTTTCGAATATAGAAGCCAATATATTTGTAAAGAAAAAAGTTAGGCAAATACGACCTAACTTTTAAAAAACATATAGGATAATTAATACCTATGTGGTTGTTTTAATAACTTTAGGGATTAGTTGACCAGATACCGCTCTCCTTTATAAAAACACGTCGGTTAAGCTTTAACTGTGCAATTAACAGCTCTGCAAAATCTTCTGGTTGCATTACACGTTCTGGGTTGCCATCTGTTAAATTTAAGTTGATAGCCATATCTGTAGCTACTGTACTAGGCAACATAGTGCTTACACGAATGTTGTGCTTACGCACTTCCTGCATTAAAGATTCTGATAGTCCAATCAGTCCAAATTTTGATGCGCTATACGCACTTGTAACCGCGGCACCGTTTTTACCGGCAGTAGATGAAACATTTATGATATCACCTAGCTGGCGTTCTATCATTTCGGGCAAAACAGCACGCGTAACATAATAAACGCCTAACAAATTGATTTCAATAACCTGTTTCCATTTAGCAGGCTCCAATTCCATGAATTTACCAAATGCTCCTACCCCAGCATTATTGATTAGAATATCTATCGTGCCTATGTCTTGCTTAAGTTGGGCAACCGCACTATTGACAGCATCGATATCAGATACGTCGGCAATAGCAAAGGCGGTTTTAACTTTGTATTGCTTTAGTTCATCAGCAACTTTGATCAAATCGCTTTCAGTTCGGCCTAATAAAGCAATATTTACACCTTCTGCTGCTAAAGCTATAGCGATTGCTTTACCTAAACCTTTACCTGCTCCGGTAACCAACGCGTTTTTTCCTTGTAATGATTCCATAAAATATTTTTGAAATGCTAAAATATCAAAAACTAAAACGGAAGAAGTTTGACGGATGTAAAATTATAAGCGTTTGTAGGTATAGCAAACAAGTAGAACTAGTTACTTTGCTTTTTCTAAAACTTAAACAACTTCTGTTGCGTAAGAAGAACTTACTTTCGGTTGGTGTTTCCACCTGCGGTGGCTCCATAGCCAATAGGCTGGCTCTTCTTTGATAATTTGCTCCAAGAATTTGGTATGGAGCTCGGTTATCTCAAACTCTGCAGTTTCTTTAGGATTTAAACACAAAGGGACACAATCAACTTCATAATAACCGCGTTTAAGGTATTTAACTTTCATATAGAAAACTGGCCGGTCTGTTTTAATGGCTATTTTTTCTATGCCTAATTGGATTGAACTGGGCTGGTTTAAAAAGGTAGTCCAGTATTGTACGTCTTTTCCTCTGGGCGACTGATCGTTACCAAAGGCCATTACGCTAGGGATATTTTCGGTTTCCTTTAGCACTCGCAAAGTATGCCTCATTGCGGTCATTCTGTTGCCAAATTTACTACGCATTTTCATAAACCAATTATCAAATACTTGGTTTGCAAGAGGTTTGTAAATAGGGTATAACGTTGCGGACAAACTGGCTCCAAAAGCTAAAGTGCCCCACTCCCAGTTTCCATAGTGGGCAGAGCATACCAAAACACCACGTCCTTGTTTTAGGTAATCTTCTATTAAGTGTTTGTTCGTGATGATAAAGCGTTTTTGCAATTCTTTTCTAGAGATGCTATTCGTCTTTACAACCTCTAACATTAGCGAAGCCAAATAGCGGAAAAAAACCTTCTCTATTTTACGAAGTTCTTCAGGACTTCTTTCAGGCAATGCGTTTTTTAAGTTCTCTCTAACTACTTTTTTTCGGTAACCGACTAAATAGTAAAGTAGCAAATAAACAACATCTGCAATTAGATATAATACTGAAAAAGGCAAATAGGAAATTATAGACAGTAAAAAGATACCTAAGTGAGAAATTGCTTTTTTTAACATAGATAAACGGTAGGTTTCGGTAAAAATAATAATTTTAAAGTGAGTTTATTGCCATTAGCTAGTAAAGCTTGTTAAGCAAGCATTTCTTTTGCAATAAAAAAGCCTGCAAAATTCAATGCAGGCTTTTAATATTTAAATTCCACTGAAGGAAATTTAAGGTTTATTAGTTTTTACTACCGTTTGCTTTACGTTGTTGTTCTGTTAAAAAGATTTTACGTAAACGCATACTTTGAGGCGTTACTTCAATATACTCATCAGCTTGAATATACTCCATACATTCTTCTAAAGAGAATTTAATTGCCGGTGCAATTCGAGTATTATCATCTGTACCAGATGCACGCATGTTAGTTAATGCCTTTCCTTTAACGATGTTAATTACTAAATCGTTATCACGGATGTGCTCACCTAAAATTTGTCCTTCATAAATTTCAACTCCTGGATCTACAAAGAAACGACCTCTATCCTGTAGCTTATCAATAGAATAAGCGGTAGTCATCCCTTTATCCATAGAAATTAGTACACCATTTAAACGACCAGGAATCGTACCTTTCCAAGGCTCGTAAGCTTTAAAACGGTGTGCCATAATCGCCTCGCCCGCAGTTGCAGTTAATACGTTGTTACGTAGACCGATGATACCACGAGCAGGGATTTCAAATTCCAAGTGCTGTAAATCGCCTTTCGGCTCCATAATTAACAACTCGCCTTTACGTTGAGTTACCAACTCGATTACTTTACCAGCAACATCACCCGGTACATCTACAATTAAAGTTTCAATTGGCTCATGTTTTTTACCATCGATTTCTTTAACAATAACCTGTGGCTGTCCAACTTGCAACTCGTAACCTTCGCGACGCATGGTTTCGATTAATACTGATAAATGGAGAATACCACGACCGTAAACCAACCAAGAATCCGCACCTTGAGTTTCAACAACTTTTAAGGCCAAGTTTTTCTCCATTTCCTTCATCAAACGATCTTTGATACGTTGAGAAGTAACCAATTTACCTTCTTTACCGAAGAAAGGTGAGTTGTTAATGGTAAACAACATGTTCATTGTTGGCTCATCAATGCTAATTACTGGCAATTGCTCTGGATTTTCAAAATCAGCAATCGTATCGCCAATGTCGAAACCATCAATACCTACAACAGCACAAATATCTCCAGAACCAACCTCTTGAGTACGGATTTTTCCTAAACCTTCGAAAGTATATAATTCTTTAACCCTAGATTTAACCAATTTACCATCACGTTTAATTAAGGTAATTGGTTGGTTTTCTTTAATAGTACCACGGTGTACACGTCCAATAGCAATACGACCTACGAAAGAAGAATAATCTAACGAAGTAATTTGCATTTGTAAAGTACCTTCGTTAACCGGTGCAGGCGGAATTGTAGCCACAACGGTATCCAATAATGCGAAAATATCTGTAGTTGGCACTTTCCAATCTGTACTCATCCAACCTTGTTTAGACGAACCGTAAATTACCGGGAAATCTAATTGATCTTCTGTAGCTTCTAAGTTAAAGAACAACTCAAAAATTTGCTCGTAAACCTCTTCCGGTCTACAGTTTTCTTTATCAACTTTGTTTACAACAACAATTGGTTTTAAACCTAATGATAACGCTTTTTGTGTTACGAAACGCGTTTGAGGCATTGCACCTTCAAAGGCATCACACAATAACAAAACGCCATCGGCCATTTTCAATACACGCTCTACCTCACCGCCGAAATCCGCGTGACCAGGAGTATCAATGATGTTAATTTTTACGTCTTTGTATTGTACCGACACGTTTTTAGATACGATAGTGATCCCACGTTCACGTTCTAAATCATTGTTGTCCAATATCAATTCTCCCTTTTGTTCGTTATCACGAAAAACAGAACAAGAGTGTAAAATCTTATCAACCAATGTAGTTTTACCGTGGTCAACGTGTGCTATAATAGCTATATTTCTAATCTTTTGCATAAATGCGCCTGTAAATTTGGCGCAAAGATAGTGTTTTCAATTGAATTTTTTTGGGTTTTGCCTACTATTTCTCTCATTATATTTTTGTTAAATTTTGAATATCAATAGTTTAAACCCATCCTTTCATTTTGAAGACCTAAAGTAAATAGCCCCTTAAAGAAATCAACTTACCCAATACAAGAATAATTTATAAATTTAGTGCCATGGAAATTAATACACACAAGATAAACGATCTCGAAATCGCTGAAGTTACTGCCTCAACGACCATTATCAACAATATCGAAGATGGTTTAGATTTATTGGGCAACTTATACTACCAAGGCTTCGATCGTATTATCATTTATGAAAAGAATATCACTCCAGATTTTTTTGACTTAAAAAATGGAATAGCGGGAGAAATTCTTCAAAAATTCTCTAATTACAGAATTCGATTAATTGTGGTGGGGGATTTCGATTACACGAGCCAAAGCCTTAAAGATTTTATTTACGAAAGCAATAATGGCAAACAAGTGAACTTCTTACCGACTATTACAGATGCGCTAAATAGGTTTTCAAATTCATAATGATATAGCACGTGCTATTAACCATTTCTCATAATTAATTACACCCAGTTCTGGTTTACCTTCGCCTTCTAAAATGGCTATAAACTCTAGGTCATGTCCATCTGGATCTTTAAAATAAATAGCTAGAGCTGGCATCCAAGCAAAAACCATTGGTTGCTCACTCCCATCTTTTAAAAAATTATAAGGTTTAAGATTTCGAGCTTTCAGAAAATCTACAGATTTGTTTAACACATCATCAACATCACACCTAAAAGCAAAATGCCTGATATCAATTTGATCTTTTGGCTTTTCCCATAAACCAAGCATGGCCCCTTTTGGTTCGCCAATCCAGAAAAAGGCAACTCTTCTATCGTCATTATAGCCACACTCGGTTAGTCCTAAAACATTTTTGTAAAAATTTACTGATCTTTCTAAATCTTCAACATAAATGTGTGTTTCAAATAATCCTTTAATCATTTGGCAAATGTAATGGCTGTTGTAATCTAAAGAAAATCACTTTTTTCAATTTAACTATAAACAAAGTTGATAAGTGTTACGTTGTATAACAATTAGTGCTCCAAACAAATGAAAACATCTAAATTCACTCTTATTCTATTTATTGCTCTGTTGCCTAGTATAGCGGTTGCTCAAAAAGCTTACGAAACAATTGTTTACAAGGGATCGGTTAACGGAATGAAAATAGTTTTTTCCTTAGCCGATGGTTATCTTCCGGCAAGCGAACTCAGTTTAAAGCAACAAAACAATTCCTTAACGTTTCTACCCGATAAAGGAGAAGCAGCAACTAATGGCGATTTAAAATTGTTAAACTACAGCAATCCGCTAAAGCCTGCCAAAAACCACTTCGTTTTACATAAATTGCAAGATTGCTATGATAAAATCCCGAACGAGATAGCTGGTGTTTACGATACCGGCGAAAGGCGGTATATTATCATGCTTAAACGAGAGAAAAAATGATGAGTAAAAAGGCAGTATTAATAGGAGCAACAGGTTTAATTGGAGCTAACTTGCTAAAAAAGTTATTAGCTAACGATAACTATGAAAAAGTGCTGGTTGTTACCAGAAAAGCGCTTGATACAAGCCATCCAAACTTAAATCAGCTTGTTATAAATTTTGATGAACTCAGCAAATATGAACACGAAATTGTAGGCGACGACATTTTTTGTTGCTTAGGTACTACCGCCAAAAAAACACCAGATAAAGCACTTTACAAAAAAATTGATTACCAATATCCGTTGGATGTTGCAAAAATTGCTTTAAAAAATGGGGCAAAATCCTATCACTTAGTTTCGGCAATGGGAGCCAATGTAAAATCGAGCATTTTTTATAATAGAACAAAAGGTGAGGTAGAACGGGATTTAGCAAAGTTAAACTTTGATAGTACGCATATTTATCGCCCGTCTTTACTAGATGGAAGCCGTAGCGAGCAACGCTTCGCGGAAAAAACGATGAATGTAATTATGCGTTTAATTAATCCGCTATTAATTGGTTCGTTAAAAAAATATAGAAGTATTAAAATTGAAAAAGTAGCATCAGCTATGCTAAAACAAGCCAATAAAAACCTAAAAGGAAACTATATTTATTTATCCGACGAAATTGAAAACTTGGGTACTTAATTGGGCTTGTCTCTTAACAAGGTAGAATGTAGCAGACTAATCTTCCATCTGCCTTCGTCTTTAACCAAAACCACGCTTTCGAGCCATTTAAAGCGTTTTTTCTTGCCATCGCCTTCAAAATCTGCAGTATTGTTATAAATAAGCCAAGCGGTATTTTGCTTGATTTCTGTAGCTAAAAATACTAGCGTATTTATCCGCTTCTCATTTTTACCCACAGAAGGCTTCATCGCATTTATTAAGGTATCGATATTCCAAACTTCGCCATATTCCACCAGCTTAATGTTTTGGGTAAGGGAGCGCATCTTATCAAAATCTAGCGCAGACATTGCATCAAAAAACTTAATAACCGTTTCTTGGGCCTCTTTTTGATCTACGGTTTTCTGCTGCGCATTTAAGTTTAAGAATGCGAGAACCAGCAAAAGCGAAAAGATTATTTTTTTCATATCAGATAGTTTTAACTATCTAATATACTAAATGTTAACTATTTACCGAAAGCCCAAATTAAAAATGAAGGCATTGCTTTTGTCCAAGTAGGTACATCGTGTTTACCACCAACCATTTCATAGTAAAAAATGTCATTTGGTCGTTGGTAGCCTTTTTTTATCAACTCTTTAACTACATCAATAGTATCATCAATAGAGTCGATAATAAAGTTATGGTTACGGTCGGCAACTTCATCGTTGGTTCCTGTCATTAACCAAAATTTAACGGTTGGGTTTGTATTAGTTTCGCGAATCATTTCGTGTACAATGCGGTCATCATCGGTGTAACCTGCACTTAAATCTTTTTTACGCCACCAAAACGAGCCGGAGAAAACACCAACGGCATCAAAGTAATTGTCGTGGTTCCAGGCTATATCAAATGCAGTTATGCCACCTAAAGAGAATCCGGCAATTGCACGTTTACCATTAATTGTTACGTTTAGTTCACTGTGTACATAAGGCATTAGCTCCTTAAGAACAAATTCGGTATAGGCACTAGCTTTAGATCCTCTTTTTTTAAAATCGGGTCTGTTTGCCACCCCATATTCCAAAACACGCTCATTACTAGCTTTAATGCCAATTACCACAGTCGGCTCGATTCTCCATTTTTCGTATAATGAAGAAAGCATTTCATCTATCTCCATTAAAGCCAGATCCTGACCATCATTTAATAACAACAAGTTTACACGCTCGTTGCCCAACAAATTGGCAGGGCAAAAAACTTCTAGTTCAACTTCTCTTTTTAAGTAAACTGATTTTATATAATGGGTAGTTTTGATAACAGTAGGTAATGTTAAATGATTGTACATGGCTTTCTCACTAATCTAGTGCAAAGGTAATATTCTAAAAGTAAAAGGAAAACAGGAAAAGTAAATCTGAATTGGACGACGAAGAATGAGCACATCCGCATTTTTATGTCAAAAATTAACGAATAATTAATTTTTTCGAAATTTTATGCAGATATGCAGATTTTAGAACATAAATGAATGTAATTATTTTGTGATTGAATTAGATTTTTATACCTTAAAGCATCTAAATGACAGGCCTGTGAAAGAAGAACTAAAAGAATGGTATAGTCCTAATTTAAGTAAGGACATAAAAACGCTCATATTTGGGCATGCCGGTTATCCTATCTTTCTCTTCCCAACCAGTATGGGAAGTTATTACGAAAACAAGGATTTTAAATTAATTGATGCAATTTCTGGTTTTATAAACGACGGTAAGGTAAAAGTCTACTGTCCAGACGGCATCGACAAACTAAGTTGGTATAATAAAGGAGTGCATCCGGCAGATAGAGTTAAAAACCACATTTGGTACGATAAATTTTTGTTAGAAGAATTAGCACCACTTGCAAAACACGAAACTGGCCACCATAAAATTATTACAGCCGGCTGTAGTTTTGGAGGATATCATGCTGCAAATTTTGCTTTTCGACATCCTTGGGCGGTAAGCCATATGTTTAGTATGAGCGGGGCATTCGATATTTCGGGACAGTTGGATGGCTTTTATAATAATGACGCCTATTTTAATAATCCAGTAGATTTTTTGCCAAACGATATGAACCCAGAACTTTGGCAAATGAAAATTGTATTAGGCACATCAGACAGAGACATGTGCAAAGGCGATAACGAAAGGCTGTCTGAAATCCTCGGCAAAAAAGGTATTAATCATTGGTTGGATATAAGGCAAAATGCAGATCATGATTGGCCTATTTGGAGACACATGTTTCCTGAATATTTAGCCCAATTATAAAATAGCCAGGAAGCTCATTTTATCGAAATCAACTTTACAACATTTAAAAATTAACATACATCAAATACTTATGAAAAAAATCGGAATCTTATTTGGGCAAGAACGCTCGTTTCCAGAAGCAGTAATAAAGAGAATTAATGAAAAGGCCGAAAAAGGCATCACTGCGGAAGCAGTAAAAATTGAAAAAATATTTCAAAATGCACCTTTGGGTTATTCTGTAATCATCGATCGTATTTCTCAAGACGTTCCATTTTATCGTGCTTCGCTAAAAAACGCTGCAATTACGGGTACGGCTGTAATTAACAACCCATTTTGGTGGAGTGCCGATGAGAAATTTTTCAATAATGCATTGGCCGAACAAATTGGCGTTCCGGTACCAAAAACAGCTTTGATTCCGTCAAGAGAGCATCCAACCGGTACAACAGGCGAATCTTTTTCGAATTTGGCAATGCCTTTAGATTGGGATGCTATTTTTGAATACACTGGTTTCCCAGCTTATATGAAACCATTTGATGGTGGCGGCTGGAAAGATGTTTACAAGTTGCACGACAAAGAAGATTTTTTTAACAAACATAGCGGAACAGAACAATTAGTAATGCTTTTGCAAGAAGAAATTATTTTCGAAGAATATTTTAGATGTTATTGCATTGGTGGCAAACACGTTCGCATTATGCAATATGAGCCACGTAACCCACACCACTTGCGTTACGAAGTTGGCAAAGCACCATCTAGCGAGAAATTGTTAAAAACGATTGAGGAATACACCTTGAAATTGTGCACTTATTTAGGATACGATTTTAATACGGTAGAGTTCGCAGTACGTGACGGTGTACCTATTGCTATCGATTTCTGTAATCCCGCTCCAGATGCTGATATTAAAAGTGTTGGTCAGGAAAATTTCGACTGGGTAGTTGAAACTACAGCTAACTATGCAATAGAGCGAGCTAAAGCACAAAAAGATGGTCAGGACAATTTAACTTGGGGCAAGTATATCAAGTCGTCTGTTGCCGGAACACCACTAAATGCTGGCAACTTGCCGAAAGGTGTAAAAGCTAGCGAGACTATTAAAGAGGTAAAGCCGAAGGCGGAACCAAAAGCAGAAAAGGCACCGGTTGCAAAGGCAGAAGCTAAAAAAACTGCTCCAAAAAAGGCTGCTTCACCAAAAGTAGCTAAGCCATCGGCTAAGAAATAAATGGGATTTTAAACAGGGAATAAGATGATGAACGAATTTACGCTTGGAATTGAGGAAGAGTACATGGTAATTGATCCCGTTACCAGAGAACTTACCTCACACGACCAAAAAATTGTAGAATCTGCACAGAAGATCCACAAAGATCAAGTTAAGGCAGAGATGCACCAAGCTGTTGTAGAAGTTGGCACAGGAATTTGCCATAATACAGAGCAAGCCAGAAAAGAAATCTCGCAACTGCGTTACACGGTATCGCAATTAGCCGGAGAACAAGGACTAAGAATCGGCGCAGCTGGTACACACCCATTTTCACATTGGGAAAAGCAGTTAATTACAGAGCACCCGAGGTACAATGAAATTGTTAACGAATTACAAGAGGCAGCCCGCTCTAATTTAATTTTCGGTCTGCATGTGCATGTTGGCTTTCAATCTCGTGAGCTGGCCATACATATTGCCAACCAAGTAAGATATTTCTTGCCACACGTATTTGCGCTTTCTACAAATTCGCCATTTTGGGAAAGCAGAAATACAGGTTATAAATCTTTTAGAACAAAAGTATTTGATAAATTTCCACGTACAGGTATTCCAGATATTTTTAACAGTATTGAAGACTACGATAATTATGTAAAACTGCTAATAAAGACGAATTGCATGGACAACGCCAAAAAAATATGGTGGGATATTCGAGTGCACCCGTTTTTTGACACAGTAGAATTCCGTATTTGCGATTGTCCGATGTTAATTGACGAGACGATGGCGTTTACTGCACTTTTCCAAGCATTGTGTGCTAAGTTGTATAAGCTCAGGTTACAAAACATGGAGTTTATCAGTTACTCCAGAGCTTTAATAAATGAAAATAAATGGAGAGCTGCTCGTTACGGAATTGATGGTAATTTAATTGACTTTGGAAAAGAGATGGAAGTAAACTGCAGAAATCTAATTTTAGAACTTTTAGATTTTGTAGATGATGTAGTAGATGATTTGGGCAGTAGAAATGACATCAACTATGTTCATAAAATATTAGAAAATGGTACGGGTGCAGATAGACAACTAGCAGTTTACGAGCAAACCAAAAGTTTTGAATCTGTGGTAGATTACATTACTACGCAAACATTAATAGGCGCAGGATAGATGAGTGATAAAAGACATATTAAAGTTGCTGTTATCGACATGAATAATGGGTTCCCGAATCAAGGTATGCGAGGTATACAGGAACTCTTAAATAGCTATAGAGATAATAAACAGCCTGGTTTAGTGTTTGATTTATTTGATTTAAGGCAAAAAGGGGAAATACCCGATTTGACGTACGACATATATATATCCAGCGGTGGTCCGGGCAGTCCGTTTGATGGGGAAGGAGAAAAATGGGAACATGACTTTTTCTTATTACTAGATAATATTGAAGGTTTTAACGCAAAAAACGACAACAAAAAGCATGTTTTTCTAATTTGCCATTCTTTTCAGTTGGCGTGCAGAAAGTATGGTTTAGGAACAGTTACACGGAGAAAATCTAATGCTTTTGGAATTTTTCCGATTAGCTTAACCGATGACGGCGAAACAGAAACCATATTTAATGGCTTGCCTAATCCGTTTTATTCGGTCGACAGCAGAGATTGGCAAGTGATCCAGCCCGATGAGAGTGATTTTGAAAGCAAAGGCGCCAAAGTTTTAGCTATTGAAAAAGAACGCCCACATGTAGCACTTGAGCGTTGTGTTATGGCTATCCGATTCTCTAAAGAGATTTTTGGAACACAGTTTCATCCCGAGGCCGACCCAATTGGCATGAAAATGTACCTTTTACAGGAAGAAAAAAAATCTGCAATTGTTGCTAACCACGGTGAAGACAAATATTTAGATATGCTTGAAAGTTTGGAAGATATAAATAGAATTACGTTAACTCAAAGTGTAATTCTACCAAATTTCCTTACCGAAGCCATTAACGCATTGCAAAAAAACTAAATCCCAAAGTTTTTAACACCACATAGATAATTAGAACCTTATGCTTTCTATCTATGTGGTAAATTTCTAATTCATCTGCCATGATTGAAAAATATCGCCAAGCCTTTAACGCCAAATTTACCGAAGAAAAATATAGTAAGTTTCAAAAAAACTTGCAGATAGGATTTCCTGAAATACCTTTTAGAGTTGCCGAAACACCAATATTTATCCCAAAGGAATTAAGAGAAAAACTTATCGCCGCTGGCGAAGAAATTATTGCACTTATTAAGCAAGAAAACTTTAAGGCCCTTACGCAGAATGCGATTCCAAAAGAATGGAATGTACCCAACGAAAATGAGCATCCTCACTTTTTAACTTTCGATTATGGTTTGTGTAAGGATGAAAATGGCGAAGTAATTCCGATGTTGATTGAAATGCAAGGTTTTCCATCTTTGTACGGTTTCCAATCTCACTTGGCTAAAACTTATAAGGAAGCGTTTGATCTTGAGGATAAACTAAGCCCCTATTTTAACGGCTTAGATGAAAAATCTTATTTCGAACTATTGAAAAAAGTTATTATTGGAGACCATCAGCCACAGCAAGTTGCTTTAATGGACGTTGATGCGCCAAACCAAAAAACAGCGATAGATTTTTTTGTTACAGCAAAGGAAATTGGAATTAAGATTTTATCGCTTTCTGATATCAAAAAAGAGGGAAAACAGTTGTTTTATGAAGAGAATGGCCAGAAAACCCAGCTCAAGCGCATCTATAATCGATTGATATTTGATGAAATCGCATCTAATAAAGAGGCTTTTAATGATAGTTTTGATCCAAGAGATGAGTTGGATGTAGAATGGATAACCCACCCGAATTGGTTTTATCGCATAAGCAAATACACTATGCCTTTTCTAAATAGCAAGTTTGTACCAGAAACCCGTTTCCTGAACACTATTGAAGCAATACCTAGTGACTTGGAAAATTATGTACTTAAACCGTTGTTCAGCTTTGCTGGCATGGGCGTAATTATTGATGTAACCGAAGACGATATCAGTTCAATTAATGACCCTGAAAACTGGATTTTACAACGTAAAGTAACCTACGAACCCGTAGTACAAGCCTTGGATGCAGGCGTTAAAGCCGAAATTAGGATGATGTATTTGTGGCCTGAAGGTGGCGATCCTCAACTATGTATAAACTTAGGAAGACTAAGCCGCGGCAAAATGATTGGCGTACGTTACAATGCCGATTTCGATTGGGTTGGTGGTACAGTTGGCTTGATGGAAAAAGCATAAAGTGTAAAAATGAAAATACTTGGTGTATAAGCTTCTGCACTTTTTATCACTACTTGTTACCTTATTATTGGTCGTTCACAATTTTGACACTAATCTGAACACTAGCATTTAATAAATTGTAATTTTGCATTATGGATATCCAATTCATCTTAATGATTATAATTTTTGCTGGAGCATTATTTTATGTTGGCAGAATGATTTATCGTTCCGTTTCTCCAAAAAGTGATGGCTGTGCGTCTGGTTGCGGAAAATGTGCAGCCAACTTCGACAATATTCCAAATAAGAAATAAGTAAAGATGTTAGACAAGTTTGCGAACTACCTAAAAAATCGACTTGCAATTACGCAAGAGCAAGCCGAAGAGGCGGTGAGCTGTCTAAAAATCAAAACCATTAAAAAAGGCCAAATTCTTTTAAATCCTGGCGATTTAAAATCTGAAGCATATTTTGTAAACAGTGGTTTGCTTAGGTATTTTTCTATTGATGAAAAAGGCAAAGAGCATATTATACAGTTTGCTCCAGAAGATTGGATGATGTCTGATAGAGATACATCGGTTTTTAACGAACCATCTATGTTTTATATAGATGCAATTGAGGATACTGAGGTTGTAATTGTTAAAAAGGACTTTTTCCCCGCTATAAAAAATATAGTGCCTGAGATTTTAGAACTAAATATTTTAATGTTGCATAACTCTATTAGGTTTATGCAAAAACGTTTAAATATGTTGCTAAGTGCAACAGCCGAGCAACGTTATCTAGATTTCATCAAACTCTATCCTAATTTAACCTTACGCGTTCCGCAATGGATGATTGCGTCCTATCTTGGCATTACCCCCGAGTCGCTTAGCCGAGTACGCAAAGATTTAGCTAAAAAACATTTTAAATAGCGTATTTTAAATCAGGGAATTCGACTGGTTGGATAACATTATTTCATGCAATCATTAAATTCTTTCCTTTTCTTAACATACATCAACGTGCAAATAAACTAGTTGCAATAATTTTGTGTTATAAAATTTAACAAAACACAATTAAAATATTATGGCAACTACTCAATGGTCGTTAGACCCAACCCACAGCGAATTACAGTTTAAAGTAAAGCACTTAATGATAACTACAGTAACAGGTAGTTTAAAAAATTTCGAAGCTACATTAACTTCAGCCGGCGACGATTTTACCGACGCAGACATTTCTTTTAAAGGTGATATAAATTCATTGGACACTGGAAACACAGACCGCGATACCCATTTAAAAAGTGCTGATTTCTTCGATGCCGAAAAATTTGCAACGATTGAATTCAAATCGAACGCTGTAGAAAAGGATGGCGATGACTATATTGTTAATGGTGATTTAACTATAAAAGGCGAAACAAAACCAGCTAAACTTATTGCAGAATTTGGCGGTATTGCTACAGATCCTTGGGGAAATACGAAGGCAGGCTTTACTTTAAGCGGAAAAATCAATCGTTCAGATTTTGGATTAACTTGGAATGCAGCTTTAGAAACCGGCGGTGTAATGGTTAGTGAAGAGGTTAAAATCTTGGGCGAATTACAATTTGTAAAACAAGCTTAGTTTCAGATTTTCAGTTACATATAAACAGTTGGTATAGTTATGAAAGTTAAACAGGTTTCAGCCGTATTAAATCCGCCAGCACCACATATGGTAGGCGATGGTTTTAGGGTACATAATTTTTTCCCAAGTGGGTATAAATTAAAGATGAGTCCGTTTTTCTTGTTAGATTATAATGCGAAAATTGAGTTCTCTGCTCGTAACCAACCGCGTGGCGTTGGGGTTCATCCACATCGCGGATTCGAAACAGTTACCATTGCCTATAGCGGAGCCGTTGCGCATCACGATAGTGCAGGAAATAGTGGTATAATTTACCCCGGCGACATTCAATGGATGACTGCCGCTAGTGGAATTTTGCATAAAGAATACCATGAAGAGCAGTTCAGCAAAAAAGGTGGAACATTTCAAATGGTGCAATTATGGGTAAATTTGCCAGCTGCCTTTAAAATGAGTACTCCAAAATACCAAGGCATTAAGCAAAGTGAGTTGCAAAAATTTCCCTTACCAAACGGAGGTGGAACGATTGAAATTATTGCTGGAACGTATAATAGTGTCAACGGAAGCGCAACTACATTCAGTCCAATTGAAATGTACAATGCAAGGCTAAACAAAGATGCAGATGTAAATTTTAGTTTTCCAGCTACTTATAATACAGCTTTTATAGTGATAGAGGGAAAGGTAAAAATCAACAATACCGAAATTGCAAATGCCGATCAATTGATTCACTTTAAAAACGAAGGAGAAGAAATATCTTTGTTCGCAGAAGAGAACAGTGTTGTACTGATATTGAGCGGGCAACCCATAAATGAACCTATTGCACAATACGGTCCATTTTTAATGAATACACCAGAAGAAATACAACAAGCCATCGCCGATTATAATCACGGTAAATTTGGCTATTTAGAAGAATAATCCAATTAGTTTTTTAAAGGTAGCCGGCAAATTCCGAAAGGAGTTTCCGGCTTTTTTATTTAGTTGAAAAGCAATAGCATCGCCTATGGCAAAAACAGCCCTGCTTTTGTTCCAATCTTTTTCTTTTAAAACCTTACAGGTTTCGAAAAAGGATTTCCACGCAATCAGGTTTATTGGGCAATGCAAGTACAGCTATTTAAGCTTTAACCTTTGTTAATCAAGCAAACGGCATAAGCCACCACACCTTCTTCCCTACCAATAAAGCCCATTTGTTCGTTAGTAGTAGCTTTTATAGAAATATCTTCCGTAGACATACCAATTGCGTCCGCAATATTCTGTTGCATTTGCGGGATGTGCGGATTAATTTTCGGTGCTTCTAAACACAGCATCGCATCAATATTTCCAATTTCCCAGCCTTTTTCTGTAATTAGTTTCACGGTTTCTTTTAGTAAAACTAAACTACTGATACCTTTCCACTGCGGATCTGTATTTTTAAAGTGGAAGCCAATATCTCTCAAATTTGCTGCCCCTAAAAGCGCATCGCAAATTGCATGTAACAAAACATCTGCGTCAGAATGCCCAAAAGCACCTTTGTAATGTTCTAAGTTTACACCACCAACAAAAAAAGGATGATGATCTTTTAACTGGTGAACATCGAAACCAAAACCTACCTTAATCTTCATTTATCTAGTATCTCCGAAATTAAATAGTAAGCTAAAACGTAAAGTATTAGCCAACGGACTTTTTTGTGGATTTGCCAACAAATAGGCAAAATCTATATTAAAAACATTGTATTTTAAGCCAGCGCCTAGAGTAAAATAACGTCTGTCACCTTTTTGTGGCGCTTCGTAAAAGTATCCTGCCCTAAGTGCAAATTGCTGATTGTACCAATATTCGGCACCAGCACCAATGCTAACTTCTTTAATCTCCTCGCTAAAACCACCTGGCGCATCGCTAAAAGAACCAAAAATACCACTAGGAACAGAACGATCTGGATCTTTACCAGCAATAATATCTCCATTGCTATTTCTAATTGGTTGAGTTGGCACCAACAGTTTATTAAAATCTAGCGCAAAAGTAAATTGGCTATAATCATCTATAATTAAGGTAGTAGCGCCTCCAATTTTCATGTTTGTAGGCAAAAACTGTTCGCCACCGGTCTCTAAATAACTCATTTTCGTGCCGATATTAGAAAAGTTAGCACCTGCAGAAACAATGGCATCTTTACCAAAAAGAACGGTAGGCTTTTTATAAAATGCAGATACGTCTAACGCAAAAGCTGTACCGGCCTTTGTTTGCTGGCCAGCAGAAAACTGCCCTGAAGTTAAATTTGAATAAATATATCTAGCGGTTGTTCCTAAAGAAAACTCTTCACCAAATCGCCTAGCGTAAGTTGCATCTAAAGCAAATTCATTCGGACTATAAATCCCTAAATCCTGCATAAACAAATCTGTAAGCTGAATTTGGCCTAAAGAAAAATATCTTAAGGATGCGCCTAAAGTACTTACCTCGTCCAATTTGTAAAATCCACTAATATAAGCAAGGTTAATATCCGGGACTAAGCTTTTAAGCCATGGACTGTAAGAGGCCGCGAATCCGTAAGGTTTTTCTAAAAAAGCCAATTTAGCAGGATTTATCCCCATAGCATTTGCATCCGGTAAAACAGCTACACCTGCATCGCCCATGCTACCGCTTCTGGCATCTGGAGAAATTAGCAAAAATGGAACGGCAGTACGAATATTATTTGATTGACTACCGTTTGTTTGCGTACCTGGTTGCACAACTTGCCCTTTAACACTTAAGCTCAAAAATGTGGTTAGGAAAAGAAAGCCGGGTGCAATTACCCTTAGGTACTTCAAATTCATTTGCTAAAGATACGCATATTAAAGAGTAAGCAAGATAACATACAACTTGGTAATTTCAAAGCCTATTTAACTACATTTTAAGGCAGAGATTCATTAAAAAAACAGTTAAAAAAATGCGTTCAAACAGCTGTATTACAGTTAAAAACAAAATTTATAAGAAAAATTGCACCAAATTACAATAAAGCCAAAATCCTTTCGTTACTACATATCGTTAAGCGCTTATTTTTATAAATACATACGTTTAAGTTTGAAATGAAATTTCAGCTATTAACTAAAAAGAAACACCAGCAGAACTTTAGCAAAGTTTTTTTTGGCGGATAATTCTTTTTTTACGTATTTTTATCACTCAAGTGTTACATAGACACATATATGAAAAAAACATACCTATATTTATTTACGTTTTTGTTTATTGTTTCAGGATTTACCGCATGTAAATCAAAAAAGAACGATTCGCAGTCAGTTTCTAGCAAAACCGGTTACAAGTATAACGACAGGACAAACGGAGGTTTCGAAGTTGCAAAATACAAACGTGGTCCGGCTGGTACTGGGTTGGTTGAGATTGAAGGTGGCCAGTTTATTATGGGCGGAAGTGCTGTAGATATTCCTGGCCAAGACATGAGTAGCTACACTACAAAAAGAGAGGTTACCGTAAGCTCATTCTATATGGATGAAACTGAGGTTTCTAACACAAACTGGCTAGAATACCTTTATTGGATAAAACGTACTTATCCAACTGATGCACAATACTACTATGAGGAGTTGCCAGACACATTGGTATGGCGTAGACCATTATCTTTTAACGAACCTTTTGTAAACAATTATCTTAGACATCCAGCTTACCAGAATTACCCAGTTGTGGGTGTTAGTGCTAAACAGGCAGAAAGATATTGCGTTTGGAGAACCGATATGGTTAACGAGAAGATGTTGAGAGACAAAGGTTATATGCAAACTTTTGCAGAACTTAATGGTACCGGAAGAGGCAATGCCGCTCCGACTGCCGCCAAATCTACTCAGCCATTTAACACCGAAGTTTACCTTAATGGTCAAATAGATGACAAGGGCAGAAATGCTAAACAAGATTTAAATCCTGGCGCTACTGGCACTGCTACTGCTGGCGGAAGAAATGGTGGCCCTACAAGAAATGTAAGACTAGAAGATGGTGTAATTTTACAGCCTTTTAGGTTACCAACAGAAGCAGAGTGGGAATATGCGGCTTTGGGTCTTATTGGAAACACGCAATATGAAAATATTAACGACAAAAAGATATATCCTTGGAATGGTTTAGGTATAACCTCGGCTAAAAAATCAACCAGAGGTTTAATCTTGGCCAACTTTAAGAGAGCCAAAGGCGATTATATGGGTGTTGGTGGTTCGTTAAACGATAAGGCAGCATTTACGCAAGATGTAAAAGCTTATCCAGCAAATGATTTCGGTTTATATAACATGGCTGGAAACGTAAACGAATGGGTTGCCGATGTTTATCGTGCTACAACTTTTGAACAAGCAGATGCGTTGAATCCATTTAGAGGTAACCAATTCCAAAATAAAGACAGAGATCCAATTAGTGGCCAACTTAAACAAGACAAGTATGGCAAGCCAGAAATGGTTAAAGCTAACTCGGGCGTAAAACAAACTTGGGAAGAGCTACAAGCAGGCAAAGCGGCTGGTAACACTGGTACATCTACTTATAACGCCGATCAGCGTGGTTACCGCGACGAACAATCTGCCTTATACGGAATAACGACATTAGTAAACGACAAATCGAGAGTTTACAAGGGTGGCTCTTGGGATGACCAGGCTCAATGGTTAAATCCTGCTACGAGAAGGCATTTACAAGAAGATGAATCTACTGCGGATATTGGCTTCCGTTGTGCTATGACTATGCTTGGATCTTCTGAAATTAGATCGTCTGGAAAACCTCAATTTAAAAAGAACGGTAGATAATTAAAAAATTAGACATAAAAAAAGGATGCAATCAGTTTTGCATCCTTTTTTTGTTTTAGCTAAAGCTCACTAAAAGTTCATTCTTCTCTACCTTATCACCTTGCTTAATTTCTATTTTCTTTATAATTCCGTCTGTAGGCGACTTAATCATATTTTCCATTTTCATAGCCTCTAATACTAGCAGACTATCGCCTTTCTTAATTTCGTCGCCTTCGTTAACTAAAATATTTAATACCAAACCGGGCATTGGTGCTTTAACCTGTTGAATTTTATTGGCGGTTAAGTTATCCATGCCTAATTGTTGCAGTAACTGATCAAATTGGTCTTTAATTGTTAAGCTATAAGGCTTTCCGTTTACTTTAACAATTGCAGTTTTACTTGCTTTGTCTAACTCTTCAACTTCAACTCGGTAAGATTTATTGTTGATTATTATGTGCGATGTATTATTATTCAACGAAATGCTATCCAACACAAGCGCTTCGTTATTAACGATAATGGCCTGTTTATCTATAGAAATATCGAAATTATAATTATCGCCTACTTTTACTTGATACATATTATATTGTTAATGCGTACTGAACCAAATTTGCGCCCATTTTTAAGGCCTTATTTCTGCTCTCTTGCGTATCTGTAGGATATGTTCCTAGATCCTCCCAACCATTGCCTAAATCGCTCTCAAAAGTGTAATAACAAACAACTCTGCCTTTCCAAATCAAAGCGAAACCCTGTGGTCTTTTTCCATCGTGTTCGTGAATTTTGGGTAAGCCGTTTGGGAATTTAAACTTTTGATTATAAATTTTATGATTTACAGGTAACTCTACAAAACTCAACTCAGGAAAGACCTTTTTCATCTGAGGTCGAATAAACTTATCCAATCCGTAATTATCATCGATATGCAGAAAACCACCTCCGGTTAAATATTTGCGCAAATTGGACGCCTCTTGATCGTTGAAAACAACGTTGCCATGTCCTGTTAAGTAAACGAATGGATAGCTAAAAAGTTCAGCACTGCCAACTTCTACCACCACCTCGTCGGGTGCGAAGTTTGTAGACAGGTTTTTATTGCAGAAATCTATAAGATTTGGAAGCGCTGTTCTGTTTCCGTACCAATCTCCACCTCCGGCATACTTAAGTTTGCCCATTTTATAGGTAGGGGCCTTAAAACTAGACAGAAAGATTAAAGATAAAAGAATAAGGATAAAAGAATAAGAACGAAATAAGCAAAAAGGGTTACAGTTATTTTTGGAAATACTGAATATTTTTTTAATCCTTGTTCCTTGCTCCTTAGTCATTAATCCTATTTAAAAAATTAACCTCGAAACATCCCGCTAAAGCAGCTGTTTCTGTTCGTAACCTGGTATTACCTAAAGTTACGGGTTTATATCCATTCTGCAAAGCAATCTCAAGTTCGGCAGGGCTAAAATCTCCCTCTGGGCCAATTAAAAGCAGGCAAGTTTCTGTAGGTTTGATTAACTGATTAATATAGCTTTTATCACCATCCATACAATGTGCGATAAGTTTATTCCCATGGCTCTGTTTAGCTAAAAACTGTGCAAACGTTACGGCTTGATTAACTTTAGGATGATATGCTGTTAGGGACTGTTTTACTGCTGCAGTAACAACTTTTTCTAATCGATCTTCCTTAACAATTTTCCGTTCAGAACGGTCGCAAATGATTGGGGTAATTTCATCTATTCCTATCTCGGTGGCTTTTTCTAAAAACCACTCAAGTCTGTCGATGTTTTTTGTAGGTGCTATTGCGATATGAAGGTAATGATTTCGCTTGCCAAAATCGCTCTGCTTATTAACAACCTTCAGTTGAACATTTTTTTTGTTAATGTTAGTTAATTCTGCTTCATATAAGCCACCCACACCATCTATTAAATGAACAACATCACCAACTTCGAGTCTCAAAACTCTGCTACAATGTTTACTTTCCTCTTCATTTAAGGTGTAGGTGTCGTTGGCAATATCTGGTGTGTAAAAAACTTGCATTATTTTCTAATGCAAGTCTACCATATCACTCTTATTAATAACTAATTCGAGCTTGATTGTTTCGATATTTTGTTCTGTTTTTTTAAGAATGGTAAACAAATAACCATAACATTCTTCACTGTCGCCCACCTCTGGTATTTTACCAAATGCATGCGAGACTAATCCGCCGACGGTATCAAAATCTTCATCTTCTGGCAAATCATGAGGTAAATGCTCGTTAACATCATAAACGGTAGCATAAGCATTTATAACAAATTCCGTTTCAGAAATTTTCTCCACATTTGGTTTTTCCTCATCGTACTCGTCTTGGATTTCGCCGACAATTTCTTCTACAATATCCTCTAATGTTACCATACCAGCAGTTCCACCAAATTCATCAATAACAATGGCTATTTGAATGCGTTTTTGTTGTAACTCGCTTAGGAGATCGTTAATCTTTTTAGTCTCTGGCACAAAATAAGGTTTACGAATGATGTCGCTAAGCGCCCAATCCTTATTGCTTGCCAAGAGTGGTAAAACATCTTTAGCGTGAATAATACCTATAATCTTATCAATAATATCATCGTAAACTGGTAAACGAGAATAGCCCTCAGAAATAATTCTCTTCACCACCTCATCTTTTGACGTACTTAACTCGATACCAGAAATTTTGGTTCGAGGTACCATGATATTTTTAACTACACGCTCATTAAAATCGAAAACGTTTTTAATCAACTCGTGCTCATTATCTTCCAGCGCACCACTTTCTTTACCTTGATCTAAAAGGTATTGCAACTCCTCATTACTGTGCAACGACTCATGCCCACCGGCAGCATTAATTCCGAATGGTTTTAGAATTATAGTGGCTAAGCCATTTAAAGCCCAAATAAATGGTCTAAAAACAATGTAGAACACTTGCAAAGGTGCAGACACAAATAAGGTTGTAGCTACAGGCCTTTGAATTGCTAATGATTTAGGGGCAAGCTCTCCAAATACAATATGCATAATAGTAATAACAGAAAACGCAACTATTGTAGAAGCAGAGCTTACAAATGTAGCACTTACAGTTAAATCAAAACTGTTGAACATATTAAGGAAAACGGTATGTAAAACACCTTCACCAACCCAACCTAAGCCTAATGACGCCAAGGTAATACCCAATTGTGTAGCGGCTAAATATCCATCTAAATTATGAACGATATTTTTAGCCATTTTACCAACGCTACTGCCAGATTTAGCTTTTATCTCAATTTGAGAGGCTCTAACTTTTACAATTGCAAACTCTGCTGCAACGAAAAAACCATTTAAGAAAACAAGAAAAAGTGCAAATAATAAACGCCAACCTATCGAACCTCCATCGCTGTCTGTGTTAGCGACAACAACGGCTAATATTGGGGCTGGAATAAATGCACTAAGAATTGTTAATGCTGACATACTGACGGGGTAAACCATTAAGCGTTATTTCTAAATTTCTTATCGTAAAGCTCAATACTTTCTTGTATCACTTTGTGTGCATAACGTACACCTAGTAGATGTTCAATTGTAACTTGCTTTTCTTCTAATGCCTTATAATCTTGAAAGAATTTAACGATTTCTTTCATCGTGTGTGGTGGCAATTCGTGTAAATCGTTAATGTAGTTAACAGACATATCGTTTTTTGCTACCGCGATAATTTTATCATCTTGCTCCCCATTATCCACCATGTGCATTACACCGATAACTTTCGCTTCGATAATGGTCATTGGGTAAACATCTACAGAGCATAATACTAAAATATCCAATGGGTCATTATCATCACAATATGTTTGTGGGATAAAGCCATAGTTTGCCGGATACATTACAGACGAAAACAAAACCCTATCTAACTTAATTAAGTTAGAGTCTTTGTCAATCTCGTACTTCGCTTTAGAACCTTTAGGAATTTCGATAATTGCATTTACAACTTCAGGCAAGTTTTGACCTGGAGATACGCTGTGCCACGGATGGTGATCTTCTTTACTCATTTTTTTCTTCAATGTCTGGCTCATTTTCGTCGCCCACTTTTATCACTCTCTTCTTTACAAATGTAATTATTAAAGGTATGGTGGTAATTAAAATAAAGCCTATAATTATATAAACCAAATATTCTTCTATTTGTTCGGCAAATCGTTTGCCTAAAAAATATCCCAACAAAGTTAATGAAGCAATCCATAAAATTGCACCAAGTATGTTATAAAATGCAAATTTTCTGATATCGAGCTTAACAACGCCAGCAAAAATTGGTGCAAAGGTTCTAACTATTGGTACAAAACGCCCCATAATTAAAGCAAAGGCACCTTGTTTTCTGTAATATTGCTCTGCCGCTAGTAAATATCTCTTCTTAAAAAAGAAAGTATCCTTACGCTTGTACAGTACAGGGCCTGTTTTACGTCCAAACCAGTAACCGGTAAAATTGCCGGCAATTGCTGATATAATTAAACTAAAAATTAGCACAGAAATGTTTACATCTAGCTTACCTGTAGCTACAAACATGCCTGCCAAAAATAATAGATAATCTCCTGGAAGGAAGAAGCCAAAGAACAAACCTGTCTCGGCGAATATTACAAATACAACAACGTAAAAACCACCCTCGCGTAAAAGCTTCTCAGGGTCGATAAAATGCTGTAATGAATTCCAGAATTCTTGCATAGTTAGATTATTTGTAAAACTACAAATAATAATCTATATGAAGTTTATATCAAATTTAAAATAATTGATGGATAAACTCCTAGCAATAAGGTAACTATTACCGACAACACCAAAACTAACTTATACTGCATTGGTGTGTTCAACTCTACTTCTTCGCCATCCTTAAACCACACTGCTATAATTACCTTAAAATAGTAATAGAAGCCTACTAATGCATTTAAAATAGCAATTACAACTAAAGCAGTTTGGTAGTTCTCCATTACGTTTAAAAACATAAGGTATTTACCTATAAAACCAGCAGTTAGCGGGATACCTGCTAAAGACAACATTGCTACGGTTAGTGAAAACGCCGCTAACGGGTTTCGTTTACCCAAACCATTAAAGCTTTCGATACTATCGCTACCTGTTTTTTGTTTAACCAAAATTAAAATAGCAAAGGCAATAATACTTGCAAAGGTATAAGCAGCAGCATAAACTAGTACATTACTTGCAGAGTTTGCAGTAAGTACCACTAGTGAGAATAACAAATAACCTGCGTGAGAAATACTAGAGTAAGCTAACATTCTCTTGAAGTTTTTTTGGTATAATGCAGTAATGTTACCTACACACAAAGTGATAATGACAATTACCATTAATGCAGGCATCCAGAAATCGTGTAACGGCTCGAAAGCACCGGCAAACAATCTTAAAAACGCAGCGAAACCTGCCGTTTTAACAACAGTTGACATAAATGCTGTAATTAAAGATGGTGAGCCTTCGTAAACATCCGGTGTCCAGAAGTGAAAAGGTGCAGCGCCAACTTTAAAGCAAAGCCCAATCATCATTAAAATGATGCCCGGGTAGAATAATGGCGAAACAGATTTTACATTATTAACCAGGTTTTGTTGAATAACAGTAATATCGAAAGATCCTGTTGCGCCGTAAATCAAGGCAATACCAAATAACAAAAATCCGGTAGAAAAAGCGCCCATTAAGAAATATTTCAAAGAAGCTTCGTTTGACGCGAAGTTAAGTTTTCGAATACCTGCTAAAATGTACAAACTAACCGACATAATCTCCAACCCGACGAAAAGCATAGCCATATTCTGGTACGAAACCATAATAATCATTCCTGTTAAGGCAAAAAGAATTAACGTGAAATATTCTGCTACATTCTCACTGTCTTTAGCAAAATAGTTCTGGGTTAGCAAAAAGATAAATAAGGTTCCAATTATGGTAATCGATGAAAATGCCAAGGCGAAATTATCCATCTGCATCATCCCAAAATAAGTTGCATTAGTACCCCAAGCACTTGCAGCAAAACCCAAGGCTACTAAAAGACCTAAAATGGTAAGCGGTAATAAAGCCTTTTTTGCTTTAAACAAACCCGCATAAAGTACTACTAAAGCCGAAACGGCAATGGTTATAATTATATTCATTTTAGTTTACGCCTGTTAATTTTTGATTTACTTGATCTAATAACTGTTGTACCGATGCCTCTGAAAGGTGAAGTATTGGTTTTGGATAAACACCCATAACAACTATTAAAACGCAAATAGTGTATAATACAATTTTCTCTGTTCCTTTAATATCTGTAAATGTTAAGGTAAGTTCGTTAGTTGTGCCCAACATTACCCTTTGATACATTCTTAGCATATAAACCGCTCCGAATATAATGGTGAGACCAGCGATGGCCCCCATCCAAATATTATGAGTGTAAACGCTATAAAGTAGCAAGAACTCGCCGACAAAACCGTTTGTGCCTGGCAAGGCAACTGTACCTAACACGATAATTAAAAATGTAATTGCTAATTGTGGTGCTACCTTAGCTAAACCACCAAGCTCTTCTATTTTGTTAGTTTTAAGTTGAGATGAAATAATATCCAGTACAAAAAACAAACCGATAACATTAACCCCGTGACTTAACATTTGCACCATTGTACCTTGCAAACCTTGCGTGGTTAAGGTAAAAATACCTGCTGCAATTAAACCAACGTGGCCAATAGAAGAATAGGCAACCAAACGTTTGGCATTCTTTTGTTTAAATGCGATAATGGACGCGTAAACAATACCAATTACCGAAAGTATAAGTGCTAAACAAGCCCAGTCATTTACACCTTGTGGTACAATTGGCAACAACCATCTTACTACACCATAAATACCCATCTTTAGCATAATACCAGATAACAGCATTGTTCCTGTTGTAGGTGCTTCTGTGTAGGTGTCTGGTTGCCAAGTATGGAAAGGAAAAATCGGCATTTTAATAGCAAACGCAATAAAAAACGCCCAGAAAACCCATCCTTGATGATAAGAATCCAATTTTAAAGCATAAAATGCATTAATGTCAAAATTATTAGATGGGTTTTGTAAATACAGGTAAATGATACCCAAAAGCATAAAAAGCGATCCGGCGATGGTGTAAACAAAAAACTTCATGTTTACTTTAATTCTATCTTTTCCGCCCCACATTGCACAAATAAAGTATACGGGAATTAATGCAGCTTCCCAACCAATGTAAAACAAGAATGCATCTAAGGCAACAAACACCAAGATTAAACCGGTTTGCATAAACAAAATCAAGGCATAAAACGCGTTTGAATTTTTATAGTCGTGTTTAAAGCTGGCTAGAATAATTAATGGCATTAAAACATTGGTTAAAATAACCGTAATCATGCTAATACCATCTACACCAACATTAAAGTTTATCCCTAATTGTGGAATCCATGTGTAGTTCAACGCAAATTGTGTACTCGCATCTGGCTTAAACTGAGTTAACATGCCAATAGTAACGCAAAGCGATAGAAGCGAAAATAGTAAAGCGCTTACTTTAGCCGAGCCCCCTTTAATAAAGGAAGTGACAATTGCTCCTGCTAGTGGTAAAAATATAAGTAGTAAAAGTTCCATTTATAATTATTGAACCGTTATTAGGCGATAAAAAAATAGGTGTACGATAGTAAAGCGATGATACCAAGCACCATCATAAATATATAAAAGCCAACATTACCCGATTGTAAAAGTCGTAAACCTTTACTTCCTTCGGTCGCTGTCCATCCAAACCCGTTAACTAAACCGTCGACCAGTTTTTTATCAATTACACGATAGAAGAATTTAGATAATGCATCTAAAGGTTTTCTGATAATCGTATCGTAAATTTCGTCTAAATAAAATTTGTTATAAGAGATTTTTGCCAATGCCGAACGTTCCGTTTCATCAGATACAGGAACATGGGCATTTTTAACATATTTAGTATAAGCAAAAATTAAAGCTACCACTGCGGCTAAAACAGATACGCCCATCAAGGCATATTCTGTAGTATGATCTAAAGTTAATGCATGTTGCTTAATATTTGCGCCCTGCAACCAATGCTCTAACCAAGCGTTTCCGCCAAATACGTGTGGAATATTGATTGCACCACCAATTGCAGCCAAAATAGCTAACACAATCAATGGGAATGTCATTGTGCTTGGCGACTCGTGTACTTTATCTTCGGCATAATGCGTGTTTCTATATTTTCCGAAGAAAGTTAAAAACATCATTCTGAACATGTAAAAGGCAGTTAAGAATGCTGTTAGTAATCCTATTGCCCACAACACTTTATTTTCTTGGAAAGCATGCGCCAAAATCTCATCCTTAGAGAAAAAACCTGAGAAGGGAGGTAAGCCGGCAATTGCTATGGTACCAATCATCATGGTAGCAAAAGTAGTTTTCAATTTTCCTTTTAATCCACCCATGTGGCGCATATCTTGCTCGTGGTGCATAGCATGAATTACAGAACCTGCTCCTAAGAATAAAAGTGCCTTAAAAAATGCGTGAGTTAATACATGGAAGAAAGATCCTGTATAAGCGCCAACACCTAAGCCTAAAAACATATAACCTAACTGAGATACGGTTGAGTAAGCCAAAACCTTTTTAATGTCTGTTTGCGTTAACGCGATGATAGCTGCGATTAAAGCTGTAGCTGTTCCAACAACTGCAATGATATCTTGCGTAGTTGGTGCCAATTCAAATAAAACGCTAGAACGAGCAATCATATAAATACCGGCTGTAACCATGGTAGCAGCGTGGATTAACGCAGATACAGGCGTTGGACCGGCCATTGCATCTGGCAACCACGTAAATAGGGGTAGCTGTGCAGATTTACCGCAGGCACCAATAAATAATAAAATAGTAATTAGCGTTAAAGTTCCAGCGCCCGGCATCATTGCTGCCGCCTTAGGAAAAACCTGAGCAAACTCTATACTACCAAATGTAGTGAAGATTAAAAACACACCTAAAAGGAAACCTAAATCTCCAATTCTGTTCATTACAAATGCCTTTTTAGCCGCACTTGCGTAACTGCTGTTGGTATACCAAAAACCGATTAATAGGTAAGAACATAAACCTACGCCCTCCCAACCTATAAACATAACGATATAGTTTGAGCCTAAAACCAATACCAACATAAAGAAGATAAATAGATTTAAATAGGCGAAAAACTTACCAAAACCGGCATCTTCATGCATGTAACCAATAGAGTAGATATGGATTAAAAATCCAACTCCGGTTATAATCAATAACATAATTGCGCTAAGTGGATCGTATAAAAACGATAAAGGAACATGTAAATTCCCTGCGCTAATCCAATCAAAAAGATCTACGTTAAATTGCTTTTGCGTTGCACCGCCAAGTTCGAAAAACATCAACAAGCTTAACACGAAAGAAGCTAAAATTACACCACTTCCAACTAAACCTATCAAGCTTTTGCCTAAGGTGTTTCTTCCCAGACCATTAATTACAAAGCCTAATAGCGGGAGCAAAGGAACTAACCAAAGTAAACTATTTATCATCCTTGTCTTCTATTATTTTACCACTTAAGGCGATTTAAAACATTAATATCTACTGATTGCGTATTTCTGTAAACCATTACTATAATAGCCAAACCTACTGCTACTTCTGCAGCGGCTAAAGCCATAATAAAGAATACGAATATTTGTCCCGAGGGATCATTATGATGTACTGAAAAAGCAGTAAGCAACAAATTAACTGCATTTAACATCAACTCTACCGACATAAAAATAACAATTGCATTTCTACGGGTTAGCACGCCAATTACACCTATGGTAAAAATAATTGCACTTAACCAAATATAATGGTTAAGCGGAACTGCTTGCATGGTTTGCATAAAATTACCCATTTGCTTTTTCTTCCTTTTTAGTTAACAATACAGCACCAACCATAGCTGCCAATAATAAAATCGAACATAATTCGAACGGCAACATAAACGGACCGAATAATTCTTTACCTAAGTTTTTAACCAAACCTAAATTCGGGTTTTTTAAAACCATCGGACTATTAATAGCTACTGCTTTAAAAGAGCCTACCAAGGTTACTGCCAAACATCCGCCAGCAATTACGCCTAGTATCTTCACAAACGCAGATTTATTTGGCTCGTTTTCTTTGTTGAGATTAAGTAGCATCAGAACGAAAAGAAACAATACCATAATAGCCCCCATATACACAATGAAGTTTACAACAGCCAAAAATTGTGCATTTAATAACACATAGTGAACTGTAAATGTAAAGAAGGTAACAATTAGGTATAGCACACTGTGGATAGGATTTTTTGCAAAAATCACCATCAGTGAAAATATGATACTTAATGTTGCTACTACATAGAATACTGATGTACCCATTAATTTTTTTGTTTAGTTTATTTATTTTTCCGTCATCCTGAGCTTGTTTCAGGATCCATTAGTCTGATGCTGAAATAAATTCAGCATGACGAACTTTCTATTATTTCTATTTAACCTCCAACGGAGCTTCTACTAATTTATCTTTACCGTAGATAAAATCCTTACGTAAATAATCAGAAGGTACAATCGGACCATCTAAATAAATAGCTTCTTTAGGACAGGCTTCTTCGCACAAACCGCAAAAGATGCAACGCAACATGTTAATTTCATAAGTGGCGGCATATTTCTCTTCGCGATACAAATCTTTTTCTTCTGGTTTACGTTCTGCAGCAATCATAGTAATTGCTTCTGCAGGGCAAGATAATGCACATAAACCACAAGCAGTACAACGCTCACGTCCTTCTTCGTCTCTTTTTAAAGAGTGCATTCCTCGCCAATTGATAGAAAATTCTCTTTCAACCTCTGGATATTTTATCGTTGAGCTTTTCTTAAAGAAGTGGCCCATTGTAGTACCCAAACCTTTTAATATTGCGGGCAAATACATACGCTCTGCCAAATTAAGTGGCTTTTGCTCTAGTACTTTTTTCTTATTACTTAATGATTCCATGTCTCCTCCTTAAAATTTAATTACCGCGATAACAATTCCTGTAATTACAATATTCGCAATAGCCAATGGTATTAAAACCTTCCATCCTAAATTCATTAACTGATCATAACGGAAACGAGGGATTGTCCAACGAACCCACATAAAGAAGAAAATGAAAGCAAAAATCTTCAAGAAAAACGCAAGCGTTCCGAAAATCGCAGCCAAGTTTGGCGTTACCCAGCTCAAGCCTGCAACCGTATCCATAAAAGGATAGTTATATCCACCGAAATATAATGTTGCCATTACCGCGGAAGAAACAAACATATTGATATACTCGGCAAAAAGGTAAAAACCTAGCTTCATTGAAGAATATTCTGTGTGGTAACCACCAATTAACTCGGTTTCACACTCAGGTAAATCGAACGGTGCACGGTTTGTTTCAGCAAAAGAGCAAACCATAAAAATCAAAAATCCTAATGGCTGTACCCAAACGTTCCAGCCAAATCCATGTTGCTGTTCTACAATTTCCTTAAGGCTTAAACTGTTTGTTACTAAAAGCAAAGCGATGATAGATAAACCCATTGCAATCTCATAACTGATATTTTGTGATGCTGCTCTAATAGCACTTAACAAAGAATATTTATTATTCGATGCCCAACCACCAATCATTACACCATAAACACCTAAAGAAACCACGCCAAAGATATACAGTACACCAACGTTGATATCAGTAACTTGTAATGGAACAACTCGTCCACCAATGTTTAAGTCCTGTCCCCAAGGAATAACTGCTGTACCAATACAAGCACATAACATAGCTAAACCCGGACCAACCATAAACAACCATTTGCTGGCGTTACCTGGAATGATTTCCTCTTTCATAAACATCTTTACCCCATCGGCTAAAGGCTGTAAAATACCAAAGGGACCAGCTCTATCCGGGCCTAAACGATCTTGTAAAAAAGCGGCAACTTTTCGCTCTGCATAAGTAGAATACATTGCTATTACCAAACTGATGGCAAATAGCGCCGTTACCAGTGCAAATTTTTCGATTACAAAATTTATATCCATTAGAATTTACTGGTTTTTTCTAGTTCAACTTGATTCGCCTTCTGTAGTGCAAGATTCTCCATAATTACTGGCAGTGGCTTAAAGGTTTCGTAATGGTTTGACGCAATTACAGAAGTATCTGGGATATGCGTTGGCTGTTCAATATTCCAATCTGAAGTTGCCTTTTTCTCAAAACGACAAGTATTACAAATGAATGATTCTACTTCGCCAAACTGATCTTTACGAGCAGTAACACGTAGAACATCAGCACCTTTATACCACAACGTAACCTGACCATTACATTTCTCATGATCGCAATTTCTGTGCGCATCTACAGGTTTTGTGAACCAAACACGGTTTTTGAACCTAAATGTTTTGTCTGTTAAAGCGCCTACTGGGCAAACATCAATTACGTTTCCAGAGAAATCGTTATCGACAGCAGTTTGTATGTAGGTAGAAATTTCTGAATGATCGCCACGATTTAATATACCGTGAACGCGTTTATTGGTGATTTGATCGGCAGTAAATACACAACGGTAGCACAAAATGCATCGATTCATGTGTAACTGAATTTTATCACCTATATCAATTCTATCAAAAGTACGACGCTCAAATTCGTATCTGGTTTTTTGCAAACCATGCTCATAGCCTAAATTTTGTAAATCGCATTCGCCTGCTTGGTCGCACACTGGGCAATCTAGTGGATGGTTAATCAATAACATTTCCACTACCCCACTTCTAGCTTCCAAAACTTCTGGCGAAGTAATATTTTGCACTTCCATACCGTCCATCACTGTGGTACGGCAAGAAGCTACCAATTTTGGCATTGGGCGAGGATCTTTCTCAGAACCCTTACTTACTTTCACAATACAAGTACGGCATTTACCACCACTGCCTTCAAGCTTCGAATAATAGCACATTGCAGGTGGCACAATATCTCCTCCTATTTGCCTTGCAGCATTTAGAATACTTGTACCCGGCGCTACTTCTACCGTGATTCCATCTATGGTAACTTTCATTAAATCAGCCATGATTAAGAATTATCCTGTTTAACTTCCTCTTCTTTTTTCTCTATCGGATTAGCATAATTTGCTAAACCATAGTTGCTGGTTTGACTTTTACTTGGCTCTTTTACATGCCATTCAAACTCATCTCTAAAATGTCTAATTGCACTTGCAACTGGCCAAGCCGCTGCATCGCCCAACGGACAAATTGTATTTCCTTCTATCTTTTTAGACACATCTACCAATAAGTCGATATCACTCATTTTTCCGTGCCCAAATTCTAATCTATGCAATACTTTTTCTAACCATCCAGTTCCCTCACGACAAGGAGAACATTGTCCACAGCTTTCGTGGTGATAGAAACGAGAGAAATTCCATGTATTTCTAACAATACACTGATCCTCATCAAAAGCAATAAAACCGCCTGAACCCATCATTGTTCCAGTGGCAAAACCACCTTCAGCTAATGATTCGTAACTCATTAAACGAGGTTCGCCATTAGCATATTTTAAAGTTAAGTTAGCAGGTAAAATTGGCACCGAAGAACCACCTGCAACCGTAGCTTTTAATCTTTTGCCATTAGCAATACCACCGCAATATTCGTCAGAATAGATAAATTCTTCAACTGGTAAGCCTAACTCAATTTCGTAAACGCCTGGTTTAACTAAATTACCCGAAGCAGATATCAGTTTTGTTCCTGTACTTCTTCCGATACCAACTTTAGCATACTCATCGCCACCATCATTAATAATCGGTACTACAGCCGCAATAGATTCTACGTTATTAACCACTGTTGGGCAACCATATAAACCGGCAATAGCTGGAAATGGCGGTTTAATACGTGGATTACCTCTTTTTCCTTCTAATGATTCCAACAACGCAGTCTCTTCTCCGCAAATGTAAGCTCCACCACCAGATTGAACATAAAGCTCAAGATCATAACCAGAACCTAATATATTTTTACCCAAAAAACCAGCAGCCTTAGCTTCAGCAATTGCTTTCTCTAGTATACGGATTTGAGGCATCATCTCTCCACGTACATAGATGTAAGAAGTGTTGGCGCCTAAGGCAAAGCTAGATACAATCATCCCCTCAATTAAAGCATGAGGTATGTATGTCATCAAATATCTATCCTTAAATGTACCTGGCTCAGATTCATCGGCATTACACACCAAGTAACGAGCAACACCTTCTGGCTTAGCCAAAAAGCTCCACTTCATTCCGGTAGGAAAACCTGCACCACCGCGACCGCGTAAGCCAGACTTCTTTACTTCCTCTACCACTTCATCGGGTGTTAAGGTTTTTAACGCCTTTTCTACAGCACGGTAACCACCCTTTTGGCGGTAAACTTCTAGCGTATTAATGCCAGGTACGTTAATATGTTCTAGTAATAGTTTACGTCCCATTATTTCTTGCGTAAATCGTCTATCAATGTATCTACAGATTGTGGCGTAAGGTTCTCGTAGAAAGTGTATTCTGGGCCAATTTGTAAAACCGGGCCAAAACCGCAAGCAGCTAAACACTCTACACCTCTCCAACTGAAAAGACCATCTGCTGTTACTTCTCCTTCTTTAACGCCTAAATTCTGCTCTATATGGTCCATAATTTTTTCGGCACCTACTAAACAACATGGTCCAGTACGGCAAACCTCCAAAACATATTTACCTTTTGGCTGCAAAAAGTACATGGTATAAAACGAAGCCACTTCATAAACCTCAATAGGCTCTATATTTAAGTACGCCGCCACTTTATCCATTGCTGGTGCGCTTGTCCAACCAAATTCTGCTTGTACCAAATGTAAAATTGGCAGCAAAGCTGATTTTTGCTTACCAGCCGGGTATCTTTTTACAATCTCATCAAAACTAGCAATTAATGCCGATGAGAATTCTACAGGTTGTGTTTCTTCTACTTTAAGCATCTAATTCTCCTGCAATAATATTCATGCTACTCATGTTAATAATGGCATCTGATAAAAGCATACCTTCACTCATTTTGGCAAACATCGAATAATTAATAAAACTCGGCCTTCTAAAGTGCAAACGATAAGGTGTTCTACCTCCATCGTTAATCAGATAAAATCCAAGCTCTCCGTTACCACCTTCTACAGCGTGGTAAACTTCCGCCTTTGGCGCATCAATTTCTCCCATCACAATTTTAAAGTGATAGATTAATGCTTCCATATTGTTGTATACTTCTTCTTTTCCTGGCAAGTAGAATTCTGGCACATCGGCATGAAAAATGCCTTTTGGCTCAGCTTTTAATTTTTCCATTGCCTGCTGAATGATGTTAACACTTTGCCACATCTCCTCGTTACGCACCAAATAACGATCGTAAATATCGCCACTAGTACCTACCGGGATTTCAAAATCAAAATCTTGATAAGATGAGTAAGGTTCGCTAACGCGAACGTCATAATCTACGCCTGTTGAACGTAAAAGCGGACCAGTCCACCCGAAACTTAAAGCATTTTCTTGAGTTACTTCGGCAACGCCGGCAGTACGATCAATAAAAATACGGTTACGGTTCAACAAACCTTCAAACTCTTTTAATGCTACTGGAAATTCCTTTAAAAACTTATTGATTTTCGCAAAAGCGATATCATTAAAATCTCTTTCTAATCCACCGATACGACCGATATTTGTTGTTAAACGAGCACCACAGATCTCTTCAAAAATCTCGTAAATGTGCTCTCTGTACTGGAACAAGTAAAGGAAGGTTGTTGTTGCGCCGGTATCTTGCGCAATAATGGTATTGCAAATAATATGGTCTGCAATCCTAGACAATTCCATTACAATTACGCGAAGGTAATCTACACGTTTTGGAATCTGAATATTTAGCAGTTTCTCTACAGTCATGTGCCAACCCATGTTATTAATTGGCGATGAACAATAGTTTAAACGATCTGTTAATGGTGTAATTTGATAAAATGGGCGGTGTTCTGCAATTTTTTCAAACGCTCTATGGATGTATCCGATAGTAGAAACACCGCTTACAATACGCTCGCCATCTAACTGCAATACGTTTTGGAAAACACCGTGTGTTGCAGGGTGAGTTGGGCCTAAATTTAGGGTTACCAATTCGCTCTGCGGATCATTATCTGTATATACTGGTTGATTATGCTTCATATGGTTTATCTACCAAAGTATTCGTCTTTTTTATCAACTCTGTTTGGATCTTCTAATGGATATTGTTTAAGCATAGGATGTACGCCTAAATCGTCCATGTTCAAGATCCTTCTTAAATCTGGGTGCCCTTCGAATTTAACGCCGAAAAAATCATAAGTCTCTCTTTCCATCCAATTTGCCGAGTTCCACAAAGCAGAAGCAGTTGGAATAGTAGGTTCGTTCTCATCTATAAAAACCTTTACGCGGGTCCTTATCCCACTTACCATACTATGTAAATGATAAACAACTGCGATTTTCCCTTGTTCAGGATAATGAACCGCTGTAATATCTGTAAGAAAGTTGAAGTTAATTTTTGCATTTTCCTTTAAAAAAGACAATACCTCAACGATTTTGTCTTTAGTAGTAGAAAAAGTGAGTAATCCGTAAGGTTCTGTTACATCAAAAAGTTGTTCGCCAAATTTTTCACCCAGCAAATCTATAACTTCTGTATTTGTTGCTTTTGCCATTAATCTATACCGTAAGAGGCCAACATTTCTTTATACTGATCAGAGTGTCTTCTTCTGCCAGACTCGTTTTTAACAAGCTCCTGTATCTTACCAAAACCATCTAAAATAGCTTCTGGGCGAGGAGGACAACCAGGAACATAAACATCTACCGGAATAATTTCATCGATACCTTGTAAAACAGAGTAGGTATCAAAAATACCTCCGCTAGAAGCACAAGCACCAACCGCTATAACCCAACGTGGCTCGGCCATTTGTAAATATACCTGCTTTAAAACCGGACCCATTTTTTTAGCAATTGTACCCATTACCATTAAAAGATCTGCCTGACGAGGCGAAAAACTTAATCGCTCTGCGCCGAAACGACCAAAATCGTAATGAGAACCCATTGTAGCCATAAACTCGATACCACAACAAGATGTAGCAAAAGGCAAAGGCCATAAAGAATGTGATCGTGCCAAACCAATAACCTTATCTAAGGAAGTGGCAAAAAAGCCTGAGCCTTCTATGCCCGGTGGCGCATCTACTATATTGATTTCACTCATGTTATAAACAAAAAATGCTCATCCTTAATACAGAATGAGCAACAAATTTACAATATTTTAGAGGCAATTACCTGAAGCGATTGGGATTTAGAACCTTTCTAAATAACTCAAGAATCTTGTTAGTAACATATCAAATATTCTGCAGTGAGGTTAGCTATATGAATTTCCAACCGATAATTGCAAACTTTTTACTTTTGACTTTAACCTTGTTATGCCCAGTCTAAAGCTTTCTTTTTAATGATGTAGATAAAGCCTAACAACAATGTTCCCATAAATACGAACATCTCAATTAGACCATTCCAGCCTAACTCTCTAAAGTTAACCGCCCAAGGATACATGAAGATAACTTCAATATCAAAAAGCACGAATAAAATAGCTACTAAAAAGTATTTAATAGAAAAAGGTTGACGAGCATTACCCACTGATTTTACACCAGCCTCGAACGTGGTTAACTTATCGTTCGTTTTACGTTTTGGACCTAAAAAATGTGTTGCTACTAAGGTAACAACTACGAATCCTAAGGCAACAATTACCTGAAATATGATAGGAATAAAATCTTGTGCCGTACTAGTGGTTTCCATAAAATTTATTTTAACGCAAAATTAAAAGAAAAAGGCAGGATTACAAACCCTGCCTTTCATTTATAACTTTTATAAATTATTTTTTAACTGGTGCCTTTTTAGCTGGAGTAGCTGGCTGAGTTAAGAATTTGATATTATCTAACGCAGTTTGGTTGGTTGGAGCCAACGCTAAAACTTTGTTAAAATATTCTTTTGCTTTTTCCTTATCCGTAGTTGCTGCATAAGCGCCTAAGTTGTTATAAGCCTCAACCAATCCATTTGTTGCCGAAGCAGCTTTTTCTGGTTTAGTTACAGTAACTAATTCAACATACTTTTCGTAAAATGGAATTGCTAAGCCTTTAGGAGCTTCTTTATTGTCAATACCATCAACTGCTCTAGCAATACGAGCTCTATATAGATGCGCAACCTCATAGTCAGGTGCAACGGCTAATAATTTAGAAAATGCTGAATCAGCTTCAACTAATTTACTTCTATCCTCACCTTTAGAGTTCATGTATTTAGCCGAACCTAAATAGTAATAGTTCATCGCCAATAAAGGATTTTTAGAGTTTGACTCAACAACAGTTTTGAAAATTGGAGCAGCTCTAACAAAATCTTTATTAGTAAAGTATTTCTTACCAATTGTAGCCAATTCTTCAACTTTTGTTGAATCTAACTTAACCGCTTTAGTGATGTTAATAACTGCTAAGCTATCGTTTCCTGTTTCGCTATAAGCTCTACCCAAATAAAGGTAATCATCGCCTAAAATACGAGAAGCATCTTGTGTTCTACCGAACAACTCTTCCATGTATTTAACACCTTCTGCGTAGTTTTTATTCTCGATTGCAGAATAAGCTTGCATACGTTTTACAACAAAGTTTCTAGGATCATTAGCTTCTGCTTTTAACGTAGCAACCTCTTTGCCTAAAGTCTCAAAATCGCCAGCGTAAACCAAGAATTGAGCATAACGTAAACGAGAATCGAAAGATTTATCAGTTAAATCCAAGTATTTTCTCATGTTTCCTAATGCTTCGTTTCTTTTTGCTTCTGCAGTAGCTTTATCAGCACGTGACCATTGCATTTGGATCTCTGCTAGCTCACGGTAAGCCGGGCCATAGTTTGCATCAATTGCAATTGCTTCTTTTACTTTATTTTCAGCATCTGCAAAAGAAAATGCTTGTTTAAACATTCTGCCAATTTGTACAATAGAACGTGTTGAATTTGGATTGATATCTAAAGCTCTTAAATACATTGGATAAGCTTCAGAATTTTTAGTTTTTTGCGAAGCATAAAAATCCGCTAACGCGATAAATGTTTCTGGATCTTTGTCTTTCGAGTCCAATTCATCTGCTTTTTGCAAATTGGGCAAAGCTGAAGTATAATCTGGTGTTTCCTGATCGATGTACGCTCTACCAATAGCTAAATAAGTTTGATAGTTTTTAGCACCTAAAGATAGAGCTTTATCAAAGTTTGTTTTAGCTGAGGTAGGATTTTTCGCGATTAAATCTGCATGGCCTAAACCTACGTAATTTAATGCGTTTTTAGGATCTGCAGCAACACCAGCTGTATAAGTAGCTCTAGCTGAATCCACAACATCAGTTAATAAATAAACGTTACCAAGGTAAAAATAATTTTCACCCTCTTTTGCCTGGCTGCTAACCAATGTTTTAAGCATTGAAGTAGCCTTTTGGTACTGCTCAGCATCAATGGCCTTCTTCGCATCAGCTAAACTTTGAGCAAATGAGGCAGCACCCATCATTACTAAACCTAAACTTAAGGTTATCCCTTTCTTAATCATTTTCATCGTCATCATTTGTTTTAATTGAAATTACTAATACTGTGCTTAATATTTGGTTCTGCAACAATAATGTTTTTTCTATTAGTTGAATTATTTAGTTTACTTTCTTATGTTAAATTCTCTTGGTGCAATCTTATGAGGACCTAGTCCTGATTTGAGTACAATCAACTGTCCTCGCGGACTAGTTAACCAATTTGCAAATCCTGTGCCTAAACCGTCTCTTCCTTCGCCATTTAATATATAAACGTTTCTCAAAAAGGGGTAAATACCCTTCACAAGGTTATTTTGAGTAGGTTTATAATAGTTATCGCTTCCAGGTTTACCTTCCAAATTTTTAACACCCATTACTTTAATTTTTGGCAAATACGTCAAAATGGCATCATTACTCTCTAATAACCAATTAACGCCAACAATGCCGATGTAATTTTCGTGTTCTGCAACATACTTAATTACCTCATTATTGTTATTTAAAGTATACACCCCTTTTTTTGGCAAGGTTTTAACTTTGGCCGAATCAGTAAAATATCTTACGGTACTAGAATAAGCGTTATCAAATACTAAATTTTTGCCAGAGGTTGACTTGCCCTGCAAGATCTCAAAAACATCTTTAACGTTGATATTGCTATCGATATTATTCTTATTGGTAATCAGCGCAATGCCGTCTATAGCAAATCGGTCTGTAAAAACTGGAGTTTTTCGTTGCTTATAATAGTTTTCCTCGGCTTCTGTAAGCATTCTCGAGAGAATAATCATTTTTATTTTCCCGTTTAAAAAATCAGGAAGTATCTTATTTTCGTTACCAAGAATGGTTTTAATGGAAGTATTAGGATAATCGCTTTTGAAAACCAAAATCTGATCATCTAAAATTCGAGAAAAAGATTCATCAACCAGCAACTCCGTGGTTCCCGATGTTCTGGTTTCTGGCACCTTGTCTGTTTTTGCTCCCCTGTTACACGCAAGTAAAGTTGTAACAACAAGCGCAAAAGCTAATATTCTCATTTATTCGTCGTCCTTTTTATTTATTAATCTACTAAACCTAATTCCGGCATAAACTACCAATAAAACTGCGAAAGCTATTCTATAGGTTTGTGGAAATTTCTCATCGTCTATGTTAAGCTCATCGCTATAAAAGACTAATGCTACACCTAAACCTAAGAAAATTAGGATCATAAAAGCTCCTAAAATAAACAGAAATCGCTGTTGTGGCGATTTCTGTTTAAAGTTGAAATTGAACTTACCCAAGATTAGTTAGACAAGCTAAATTTAATTGGAATGTTATATTTCACACGTACTGGTTTACCATTTTGCATACCAGGATTCCAACGCTTACTTAATCTCAATACCCTTAGTGCTTCTTCGTCAGTTCCATAACCTAACTTACGATCTATCTTAAGGTCGGTTAACGAACCATCTTTTTCTACTGTGAAAGAAACGAATACGTTACCAGTAATGTTATTCTCAGCAGCCATTGGCGGATACTTAATGTTCTGTCCCAAATAAGCATAGAACTTGGCAATACCTCCAGGATATTCTGGCGGATTTTCCATACTTTGGAAACTATACACTGTGTTATCCTCAACTACCTGGGCTTGCTTAGGTCCTTCTCCAACTGGTGCAATCTGTACGATATCAGCAGTTGGGTCACCTTCCATAGTTTTTTGACCAGGATCCGCTTTTTTAAGGTCGTCCATTTTTGGCGGCTCCTCATCGCGAACTTCGTTATCTGGTTTTACCACTGGAGGTGGGAACTTAACCTGATCCTGCTTTGGTGGAGGTGGCTCAACCGGTGGCGGAGTTTTAACTTCAGGGTCAATTGGCGGCGGAGATTGAATTACAACCTCTACCTCTTTTTCTGGTGGTGGTTCTGGAACCATCCCCGAAAATAAAGCATAAATCCTTGGTGCAAGGAACAACAATATAAATACTGTTGATGCAATAAAAAGCGATTTAGTTGTATTCCAAGAGCTAGTTTGGCGAAGCTCGTAAGCTCCATAGCTTTTATTCTTTTTGGCAAATACAACATCAAGCCACTCTTTGTTAAATAAATCTATTTTAGATCCAAACATTGCTTAAATATTTTAATTATTTACTATTGTTTATATATACCTTCTTTAATCATGGCCTGACGCTCACTTTCCATCAAATTTGCTGGATCGTCATCAATTGCAGGCGCACTAACATTAGTTTTGGTAACGTTAAGTTCATCCATAATGTCTACAAAGTTTTTGTATGTAGAACCAGGAGCAGGTTTAATAATAACAATAATATCTTTACCCGTTTTTTCCTTAACTTTTTTCTTGTTTTCTAACAAAGATTTGGTTATTCCAGAAAATCCTTCAACTGTAGGTTGAGATTTTCCAGCTTCGCCCATGTACCACATTACCTTATTGTTTTTACCCAACAAGATGGTCATCGTTTGAGACTCTCTCAATTCTAACTTGTTATCTTTGTTTTTTTCGTCCTTATCGGGCTTAGCAATGTCCATTGCTAAAGGTTTAGATAAAGATGTGGTTAACATAAAGAAGGTAATTAACAAAAACGCTAAATCAACCATCGCGGTTAAATCTACACGTGTAGATTGTTTTTTACTTCTTACTTTTCCACCTTTACCACCCCCGCTGGAGGTATCTAATTCTGCCATGGCTTATTCCCCTGTTGTGATTAAACTAAATTTGTTAACTTTTTGCTTTTGAAGTACGTCAACAATTTTTCTAACCGTTGCATATTCTTCATCCGCATCTCCTTTAATACTGATACGCATATCTACACCATTCAATTCGGCATTTGCTAAACGGGCTTCTTTAACCCATCTAAAAAGCTCACCATTAATGGTAGAATCCGTAGGGATACCATTGAACTGTTTTTCCAAAGCAGTTCTTTGTTCGCCGTTCATGTTGATATATTGCTTCAAGTTTCCGAATGGAACGCCAAATGAAGTCATTACTCCGAAACGTTTCATTTCTTCTGCATTGAAAGAAGTTGAGTAAGCAGCAGCCATTTTTTGTAAGGTAAGCTGTTTTACGTCTTTTCCAATAATCTCCATGAACACTTTTCCTTTACCAACAGTTAATATGGCAAGATCTTTATCTGGCACCTTAAACTGAACAGATGAAGATGGTATCTTCACATCCAGTGGATCAGGCTGACGAGATGTTGCCGTTAATATAAAGAAAGTCAACAACAGGAAGGCTACGTCGCACATTGCGGTCATATCTACTGCGGTACTCTTTCTTGCAACTTTTGCTCTAGGCATAATATAAAAATTTTAATCTTCTAACTAATGATGTTAATTCTTCCGGTTTTCCATAAAGCCGGTAAAAAAAAATTAAAATAATTTTTATTTGTGCGTGCTCGCATAAGTTTGGATGATACTGAAACCAGCCTCATCAATTGCATAAGTCAATTTATCGATTTTCGAAGTTAAGATGTTATACATGATAATAGCTACAGTAGAAGTACCGATACCTGTTGCAGTGTTAATCAAAGCCTCAGAAATACCTGTTGCTAATGCTGCTTGATCTGGTGCTCCTGAGTTAGCTAAACCACCGAAGGCCTTGATCATACCTGTTACTGTACCTAATAGACCCATTAACGTACCAACTGATACCAAAGTAGCAATGATAGTTAAGTTTTGCTCTAACATCGGCATCTCTAATGAGGTAGCCTCTTCGATATCTTTTTGAATTGCAACAACTGATTGTTCAACGTCTAATCTTGTATCAGCTTCAACTTCGCTGTATTTTTTTAAACCTGATTTAATTACGTTAGCAACAGAACCTTCTTGTTTATCGCATTCTGCAACAGCTGCTGAAATGTTACCGCTGTTTAATAAACCTTGAATTTTTTTAACGAAAGCATCTAAGCTACCTTTACCAGTTGCTTTACCAATAACGATAAAACGCTCGATAGAGAATACAAATACCATTAAAAGCATACCCATTAAGATAGGCACGATGAATCCACCTTTGTAAGCCATACCACCGTAGTTACCTGGGAAAGGCAAGAAACTGTGTGTATCGTCATTATAAAAAGCTAATGATACAGCACTGTTTGCTTTTGCAACATCAGCTGGGATGTTAAAGTTTGTTGGTTTACCTAAAACGAAGATAAACAAGGCTACCCCGATTAATAAACAAATTGGAATAACTAGTGTAGCGAATAAGTTAGATGCAGTAGAAGAGCTCTCTTTTTTAACTGTTGTTGGTTTTGGTGCGTTTGCCATTTTTTTAGTTTTTAGTTTTAGTACTTGTTTTTAAAATTAGAAAAATTTTTAAATAAATAATAGTATTACACACAACGTTCGTTTCAAACTAAATGTTGCGTTAACAAATTTATAAATTGATTTTAAATTACAAATTAAATAATCGTTACACAATTAATTCGTTACGTAAGCCTGCCAGTTCAATTAACATGGTGTATAACAAAAAAGATTGCCTTGTGAGACAATCTTCCGCAATTAAAACTAAAAAATTAATTAAAAGCAAATTTTAAGCAAAAAAAATACCTTAAATCGCTATTTCGACAACTTTTGGCACCGATTTAAGTATTTCTTCGCTGGCAAAGTCTTCAAATTGTTTAAAGTTATTTAAAAATGCTTGCGCTAGTTCGTTAGCTTTTGAGTCGTAAGCTTGAGCATCAGACCAAGTGTTTCGAGGATTTAAAATTTCTGCCGGAACATTTTCACAAGAAGTTGGCATTAAAAGCCCAAAAACTGGGTGCTCAATAAAATCAACATGGTTTAAACTTCCATTTAACGCAGCAGTAATCATTGCTCTAGTATAACTTAGCTTCATCCTTTTACCTACTCCGTAACCGCCACCGCTCCATCCTGTATTTACTAGCCATACGTTTACGTTGTGTTTTTCCATTTTTTCGCCTAAAAGTTCTGCATACTTAGCAGGATGTAAAGGCAAAAATGCTTTTCCGAAACACGCCGAAAATGTGAGCTGTGGTTCGGTAACCCCAGCTTCGGTTCCGGCTACCTTAGCAGTATAACCAGAAATAAAGTGGAACATTGCCTGACCAGGGGTTAATTTTGATATAGGTGGTAATACGCCAAAGGCATCAGCAGTTAGAAAGAAAATATTTTGGGGTGTTGGCGCCACCGATGGCTCCATCGCATTAGCGATATAATTTATAGGATAAGCTACACGTGTATTTTCTGTTTTCTCAATGTTAGCAAAATCAACTTCTCTGCTATCTTCAAAATAGTTAGTATTTTCTATTAGCGAACCAAATTTGATAGCGCTAAATATCTGCGGTTCTTTTTCTTCTGTTAAATCAACGCACTTAGCATAACATCCGCCCTCGAAATTAAACACAGAATTTTCACTCCAACCGTGTTCATCATCGCCAATAAGCGCTCGTTTTGGATCTGCCGAAAGCGTGGTTTTTCCAGTTCCAGACAAGCCGAAGAAAATAGCGGTGTCGCCATCTACCCCTACATTTGCAGAACAGTGCATAGATAGTGTTCTCTTTTCTGTAGGCAATACGAAATTCAGAACAGAGAAAATTCCTTTTTTTATTTCACCTGTGTAGGCTGTTCCGCCGATTAAAATAACTTTTTTAGTAAAATTTAATATCGAGAAATTTTGCTGGCGTGTTCCATCCGTAGCAGGATCTGCCAAAAAAGAAGGGATGGCTATTATTGTCCACTCTGGCTTAGTGGGCAATTCACTTTGTGCATACCTTAAAAATAAATTATTGGCAAAAAGATTTTGGAATGCATGTTCTGTTACCACCCTAATGCTGGTCTGGTAAGCCGGATCAGCGCAAGCGTATGCGTCTCTAACATAAATCTGCTTATCTTTTAAATAGCTTGTAATTTTTGAGTAAAGCGCATCAAAATTCGCCTCGCTAATTTTTATATTAATATCTCCCCACCAAACAGCATCATTAGTTACAGCATCTGAAACTATAAAACGGTCTTTTGGAGATCTTCCGGTAAACTTACCGGTATCTATAGCCAATGCGCCGCTGGATGCGAGCGTGCCTTCTCCGTTCTTTAAAGCTTCTTCTACCAGCTCTGGTACGCTAAGTTGATATTTAACTGTTTTAGCATCCAATTTAAGATAAGTTAAATCGGGTTGCTGTACATTAATATTGCTCATATATTTGGTTTGATATGCAGCAAAGCTAAGCAGCTTTTAACTCAAAAACAGCGATTTTTATGGAAAAATTTTACTTATTGTGGCAAATACACTAACATTTAAATCACTGATAAACAATCTATTAAATCAATTTTAACCACCTGATTTTTTTATTTTATAACCTTCTTTTTGAAGGATTAAAAATACCTTTTCCTTAAAATCTCCCTGAATAAGAATTTCTCCATCTTTAGCCGCTCCACCAACGCCACATTTTGTCTTCAACATTTTAGCTAAGCTTTGAAAATCATCTTCGCTACCGCGATAACCGGTAATGAGTGTTACCGCCTTGCCTCCCCTGTTTTTGCGATCTAACATTACTCTCAAATCTTGTTGTGCATTAGGTATAGTTTCTTCAACATTATTGTCCTCATTTTCATAAATGAATGATGAATCAGTAGAATACATGATTCCACTAAAATCATTTAAGGTTTTCTTTTTCGGCTTGCTCATGGTTATTTAACTATAATTTTTAACGATGCAGGATTAATTTCAGCATTTATCTCTTTACCCATAACAAAAGGCTCTCCATCTAAATGAACTGCATCTTCCCGCTTACGTGTTATTTTTATTTGTTTTCCGCTAATAATTTCCACCATAGTAGATTTATGTGTTGTTGCTCTTATCATTTGGTAAGCCAATTGTGGCAATTTATAAAGTGGAAAAGGCTTGATGATACAGACATCTAACAAACCGTCAGTTAAGGAAGATTTTGGTGATATATGAACGTTATTTCCATACTGAGACGAATTTGCGATACTTAGCACCACCGCATCACGCTTATAAACCTTTCCGTCAATTTCTATTTGATAGTTTTGACCTTTATAATCTATAATCTCTTTTAAACCCAGTTCTACATAGCCGTTCAGGCCTCGGCCCTTATTACCTGCAAAAACAGAGCTGATGTGCGCATCAAAACCAACGCCCGCCATATTAAAGAAAAACCTATCGTTAAGTTTGGCAGTGTCTATAACGGTAATATTGAACTTATTAATTAACTGTATAGCTTTCTTAGCATCCATCGGGATTTTTAAGAAACGTGCTAATCCATTACCCGAACCGAATGGAATGATGCCCAAAACTTTGTCGAGTTGAACAACTTTCGATGCGATTTCATTTATGGTACCATCTCCACCTACCGCCACAATAATGTCAAAATTTTTGTTGCCTGCTTCTTCGGCTAATTCGCCAGCATGCCCCGCATATTCGGTAAAACTATAATTGGCTGTAAACTTCTCTTTATCCAAATACGCATCTATTAAGGCCGGAATTTTAGCTTTCTTCCTTCCGCCAGAAATAGGATTTATGATGAATAAAATGCTTGTTTTTATCACTTTTAGTGGATTAGTGCGCCACAAAATAATTGATATTTTTTGACTATTAATAATATATATACTAATTTCGCACCGTTAAAGTGGACTGATTTGCGATGCTATTGAAAAGTAGCGGGATTGCAACCACGTAAAAAAAAGTGCTAACATATACTACACTTCCTTTTACCGCCTTTTTTAAAGGATCAGACCTCATTTTACATATGGTTTTATTATAAAATTAAATATTTAAAATGTCGTATTTATTTACCTCAGAATCTGTTTCCGAAGGGCATCCAGATAAAATTGCAGATCAGATTTCGGATGCTTTGATTGACAACTTTCTAGCATTTGATACAGAATCTAAAGTTGCCTGCGAAACGTTGGTTACCACTGGTCAGGTTATTTTAGCTGGAGAAGTTAAATCAAAAACTTATCTTGATGTACAACAAATTGCTCGAGATGTAATTAAAAAAATTGGTTACACGAAGAGCGAGTACATGTTCGAAGCAAATTCTTGCGGTATTCTTTCGGCAATACATGAGCAATCTCAGGATATTAACCAAGGTGTTGACAGAAGCACTAAGGAAGAGCAAGGTGCGGGCGACCAAGGTATGATGTTCGGTTACGCTACAAACGAAACTGAAAACTATATGCCATTAGCACTTGACTTATCTCATGCTTTGCTAAGGGAATTGGCTAACTTAAGAAGAGAAAATTCTGAAATTACCTATTTGCGCCCTGATGCAAAATCTCAGGTAACATTAGAATATTCTGATGATAATCATCCGCAAAGAATTGATGCTATTGTTATCTCAACACAACACGATGATTTTGTACAGCCTAAATCTGATTCGAAGGAAGATAAGAACGCTGCAAACGATGAGATGCTGGTTAAAATTAAAAGCGATTTAATTTCGATTCTAATTCCTAGAATTAAGGCTAAATATCCTCAATACGCACATTTATTTAACGACGACATTACTTACCACATTAACCCAACCGGCGTATTTGTTATCGGCGGGCCACATGGCGATACAGGTTTAACCGGAAGAAAGATTATTGTAGACACTTACGGTGGTAAGGGTGCTCACGGTGGCGGCGCATTCTCTGGTAAAGATCCAAGTAAAGTAGATAGAAGTGCAGCTTATGCTACTCGTCATATTGCTAAAAACCTAGTTGCTGCAGGCATAGCCGATGAAATTTTAGTACAAGTTTCTTATGCTATTGGTGTTGCTAAACCAACTTCTATAAATGTAGTTACTTATGGCACTTCTAAAGTAGCTTTAACCGACGGAGAGATTAGCAAGAAAGTAGAAGCTATTTTTGATATGCGTCCGTATTTTATAGAGCAACGCTTAAAGTTAAGAAACCCAATTTATAGCGAAACCGCTGCTTACGGCCATATGGGGCGCCAGCCAGAAACTGTTACCAAAACATTTAGAACGCCTAATGGTGAGGAGAAAGTTGTAACAGTTGAACTATTTACTTGGGAGAAATTAGATTTTGTAGATAAAGTAAAAGCTGCTTTCGGTTTGTAATCGAAAAGTTTAATATACAGAAAAGGGATTTACGTTTGTAAATCCCTTTTCTGCTTTATAAGGAGGTGGTATTAAAACTTAATAGCAATTTGACCATTGGTTATTTCACCATCTTTAACATTCCATTTAGGTCCATTTTGTAATAACCTAATCGCTTCTTTGTCCATTTGTGCATCCGCACTTTTAACAATTTTTATTTGAGTAGGCAATCCCTTTTTATCTACCACAAAACCCAAAACAACTTCTTTATCAGTTTTTCCTTTTTTTAACAACTGATTATTTTCAGTTAAGTATGCCTCATAATTAGCCCAGCCTTTTTCTGGTACAGCAACGGCAACCGTTTTCGCTACAACTTTTCTAGCCACGTCACCACCTACTACAACTACTTCATTTAAGGCCGATGTGTTGGGCTCAAGTTGCACATTTATTGGCTGATTAGACCTAGCATCTACTGTTTTGGTGTTAAAGCCTAAATATGCAACTGCCAACCTTTCCGATGAATCACCGTTTATTCTAAAATCACCATTTCTGTCCGTTACTGTTCCTACATTGCGCCCCTCTATTTTAACAGACGCTCCAGGTACAGGGACGCCATTTTTATCGTACACCTTGCCTCTAAAAATGTTATTGGTATTCATTGAAACGCCAGGCGCTCTGCTTTGCAATTGCTGTATCGTCTCTCTTGCTACCGCTTCTTTTTTTGCATTAACAATAATTTCATCCACCGCTTCGTTCTTCGCAACTTTCTCTTCACTCCTTCTTAGCATCATTGCCGATGCCTCTGCTTTAGCTTCTGAGGGCACATCTAAAGGAGTTTGTTGCTCAATTACCGGAACAGTTTTAGCACTTCGAGGCTTTATCGTAGTAGCAACAATTGGCGCTTGTTCTACTTTTGCCTGTTCAGCATTTTTATCAGTAGATAGCGCTTTAGCATTTTTTGTTTCGCCTTTTGAGGTTTGTGGAGCAATAGCTACTTCAATATTTTTAGGTTGCCCTGTTAACATCTCGTCTTGTTTGGCACCTTTAAGCCAAAAAAGTACACTTACTGTAACAAACAATACCGCAGCCGTAGCTGCAATGCTCAAACGGTGCGAAGTTAATCGCCATCTTTTTTGCTCAACTGGTTTCTGCGCAACGCGTTGCTGTAACTGTTTTTGCAACAACGATAAATTTTGTGTTCGTTTTGGCGATTGACTTAAACCAGCCAAAGCCTCGGCCACGAAAGGATCTTCGAGCGAAAGCTTCTCTACCTGATGCATAGCTTTAGCATCAAGTTTACCATCTAGGTAATCTTCCAGTACATCAATATCTAACCACTCGTTATAGCTCACTGTTTTTCTCTATACAAATTTTTAAATTCCTTTTTCCATTTTGGATGTAGCTTTTAACCTTTAGCATGTCGTAGCCAGTAATATCGGCAACTTCCTTATAGCATTTTTCCTGCAGATAAAATAAATCTACGCTAGTTCGTTGCTCTACAGTAAGGGTTTCCATGCACTTTTCCATTATGGTTAACTGCGTTTCTTTTGTATTGTCTATATCCAGATGCACAAACTCTCCATTTTCCACAAAATTATCTTCCATGGCAACGGTAGGGTTTTTAGCCGATTTACGTAATGCCATTAAACAATGGTTTCTAGACAATACGTGCAACCAACTTTTAAAGTTTAGCACTTGATGAACCTTAAGCTTCACAATCAATTCTTCAAAAATCTGCATTACTGCATCTTTGCTTTGTTCCTCGTCTTTAAAATAGTTAAAGCAAACCCCATACACCAAGTGCATATACTTATTGTAAAGCGTACCCAACACCTCCAAATCGCCAGTTTGCTGGTAGCTGGCAATGAGCGAGGCATCGTCTTGCTCATTAATTTTGGATGTATTCTTTATAAACTTCAAATTGGGTGTTCGGCTTAATGTTCTTCAAGTATAAAAAATATTTTGCAGATGCACATTAAATTAAAGCCAAATACATTTTTATAACCGATGCCAAAAAAGAAAAATCAACCTAATTAATGGCAACAGTTTTGCTTAATATTGTAAAACAGAATCAGTTTTTCTGAAAAAACACACACAGATGAGAAAAATAACTTTAGTGGCTACAGCATTTGCTGTGCTTTGCCTAAGCAGTTGCGATGTACAAAGCCAAAATAAAATTGGCAATATTCTAAAACAAATACCTACAAGCGGTGGTACGCCAACTACTTTAGAAATTGGACAAGGGATTAAACAAGCCTTGGAACTTGGAACGTCTGCAGGCGCCGACAAACTTTCTGCAAAAGATGGTTTTCTAGGAAACTTAGCCGTTAAAATCTTATTTCCGCCAGAGGCACAAAAAGTAGAAAAAACACTACGAAGTGTGGGTTTAAATTCGCTAGCCGACAATGTTATTTTAAGTATTAACCGTGCGGCAGAAGATGCTGCCAAAGAAGCAAAGCCAATTTTTATATCGGCTATTAAGCAAATGACCATTACTGATGCAACTAACATCCTTTTAGGAAACAAAGATGCTGCTACCAATTATTTTAAACGTGTAACTACAGCACAGCTGATGGAAAAGTTCTCTCCAGTTATTACCAATAGTTTAAGTAAAGTTGGTGCTACAAAATACTGGACTGATGCTGCAACCGCTTATAACAAAATCCCATTGGTTAAGCCGGTTAACACCAACCTATCAAACTACGTTGCAGAAAAAGCAATTGATGGCATGTTTATACAAGTTGCCCAAGAAGAGCTGAAAATTAGAGATAACATTGGCGCCCGTTCTACTGGCTTACTGCAAAAGGTTTTTGGCTATGCTGATACGAAGAAATAAGATTAAAAATTAATTTTAAAAAGAGCGCAAATACAAAATTTGCGCTCTTTTTTCTTCTAACTTTTTTTAGTTGCACTACAGTTGTTAACTAAACCTTATTGAAGTGGAAATCCTTTTCCCAAAGTCCCCGTTAGGGGATTTAGGGGTAAAAGATTGGAACAAAAAGCAGGACCAGCCTGGTCAAAAGAGCATCAAAACTGCTTTTCAAATTCTCCTAAAAGCGCTCAATTTGCTTTTCGCCTTTATTTAAGGTAATTTACACCCATATTTTACAACACAATACATTGGATTTCAAAGAATTTAATTTTAACCCTGAGCTTTTAGAGGGTTTACTGGCAATGGGTTTTAAAAACGCCACGCCTATACAAGAACAAGCCATTCCGATTATAACAGAAGGAAAGGATCTTATTGCCTGCGCACAAACAGGAACCGGAAAAACTGGTGCTTTTTTATTGCCAATAATGAATTTGCTTACCGCCGACCACGATAGACATAACAGTACCTTAATACTTACACCTACCAGAGAACTCGCACAGCAGATTGATTTGCAGGTGGAGGCTTTGTCTTACTTTACTAACATTAGTTCGTTAACTGTTTTTGGCGGCGGCGATGGCATTGCTTACGAACAACAAAAACGCTCGATGCGTGAAGGTGTGGATATTATCATCGCTACTCCGGGAAGGCTAATTGCGCATTTGTCTAGCGGTGTTTTAAAAATGGATAAATTAAAACATTTGGTACTAGATGAAGCCGACAGAATGCTGGACATGGGCTTTTACGAAGACATTATGAAAATTGTGGGCTACTTACCGAAAAACCGTCAAACGGTAATGTTTTCGGCCACAATGCCACCAAAAATTAGAACATTAGCCGCTAAACTTTTAAACGAACCGGAATCTATCAGTTTAGCTATTTCTAAACCGGCAGAGGGAATTAACCAACAGGTTTATCTGGTTTTCGACGATCAGAAAGTACCGTTGTTAACTGAAATTCTTAAGTCTACGACTTATAAACGTATCATCGTTTTTGCCGGCAGAAAAGAGAAGGTTAAAGAGTTGGGTAAGGTGTTTAAAAAGCTTGGGTTAAAAGTTGCAGCCTTTCATAGCGATTTAGAGCAAAAGGAACGCGAAGCAATTATGCTTGATTTTAAAAACAGCAAATTGGATGTTTTAATCGGCACTGATGTTTTAAGCAGAGGTATTGATGTTACCGGAATTGATTTGGTAATTAATTATGATGCACCACAAGATCCGGAAGATTATATTCACAGAATTGGTAGAACAGCAAGAGCGGCTACAACCGGAACGGCAATAACTTTGGTTAACAATAAGGACAAACGTAAATTGGCAAACATAGAGAAACTGATTGAGCGCCAAATTGAACGCATGCCTTTGCCTGAAAATATTGGCGAAGCACCGAAAGACGAACCTGCTAATGACAAACCTGCTTACACTAAAAAGAAGAAGTTCTTTAAGAAAAAGCCGAAGGTGAGTAGTTAAGTTGTAAGTTTTTAGGTTATAAGTTTTAAGTTTGACATAGAACTGAACCTTGAGAAATGAAGACAGAGTTTTCTTTATTTCTTAAGGTTTTTTTATTCTTTTCGACCCTGATCGAAGTACTTTGTTCTAAATACTAACTACAATTCCCTATCTTAGCTTAATGCAAAACCTACCTCCTTTAGCTGAACGTATGCGCCCTAAAAACCTGGACGAATATGTTGGGCAAAAACATTTGGTTGGTACAGATGCTGTTTTACGGAAGGCGATTGAAGGTGGCAGATTACCTTCGATGATTTTCTGGGGGCCTCCTGGTGTTGGCAAAACCACTTTGGCCACTATTATCTCTCAAAACCTAGACAGACCTTTTTTTAATCTCAGCGCTATAAATTCTGGCGTAAAAGATATTCGCGATGTGATTGATAAGGCGGCAGCTTTAAAAGACAGCTTTATGGGTTTGCCTATACTTTTCATCGATGAGATCCATCGCTTCAGCAAATCGCAACAGGATAGTTTGTTGGGTGCTGTAGAACGTGGCTTAGTAACATTAATTGGCGCAACAACAGAAAATCCGAGTTTCGAAGTTATATCAGCTTTGCTTTCTCGCTGCCAAGTTTACATCTTGCAAAACCTATCTGAAGAAGAGTTGGTTTCCTTATTAAAAACAGCCCTTGCAAAAGATGTTGTTTTAAAAGAGAAAGACATTAAAATTGACGAGCACGAGGCACTAATTAGGCTTTCTGGTGGTGATGCTCGAAAACTACTGAATGTTTTAGAGATTGCCATTAACGGAATTGGTGGCGATAAATTGGTTTTAACGAACGAAAATGTTTTGGCTCATGCGCAACAAAACTTAGCGCTGTACGATAAAGCTGGCGAGCAACATTACGATATAATTTCGGCATTTATAAAATCTATTCGAGGTAGCGACCCAAATGCTGCAGTTTATTGGCTAGCCAGAATGATTGAAGGTGGCGAAGACCCGCTGTTTATCGCTCGCAGGTTATTGATTTTAGCTTCTGAAGATATTGGTAATGCCAACCCAAATGCTTTGCTGTTGGCAAATAACTGTTTTACTGCAGTAAATGTAATCGGCTTTCCAGAATCGAGAATCATATTATCGCAATGCGTAACTTACTTGGCATCAAGCGCTAAGAGCAATGCCAGTTACGAAGCTATAAATAAAGCGCAAGCTTTAGTGAAACAAACCGGCAACTTACCAGTCCCACTACATATACGTAATGCGCCAACAAAGTTGATGAAAAACATTGGCTACGGAAAAGACTACAAATATTCTCATGGGTACGAAGGTAATTTTGAAGCACAAGAGTATTTTCCTGATCAGTTAAGCGGTACTAAACTTTACGACCCGGGAAAAAATCCGGCAGAAGAAAAATTAAGAGAAAAACTAAAACATAATTGGAAAAATAAATACAACTATTAATATGCTATCAACCTTTTTAAGCCATCAATGGAAAGATTTTTGGCGTAGCCGAAACAAGGCAGGCAGTATTGTCGCCAACATATTCCTCGGTTTTTTTATGCTCTACTTCTTAGTTTTAGCTATTGGTCTAGGATTTGGAATGAGTTTTATCATCGAGAAGTTTTTACCAGGACAAGATGTTATTCAAGTTTTTAACAGCTATATCCTCTACTATTTTCTTTTCGATTTAGCGATGCGATTGCAGATGCAAGAGTTGCCAACTTTAAGTATTATCCCTTATCTGCATTTAAACATTAAGAAAAATACCATTGTAAATTTCCTTAATGTAAAGTCGATATTTACGTTTTTTAACCTCTTACCGTTATTTATCTTCATTCCTTTTAGTATAGTAAAAATAGGCGCAACCTATGGTGCACTTACCGGGTTAATGTATGTTGTAGCTATTCTGTCGCTTACATTATTTAACAACTATTTAGTGCTTTATCTCAAAAGAAAATCGATAAATAATGTTGCCTATTTTGGTATTATTATAGGTTTTGTTGGAGTTTTTGCACTGTTAGATTATTACCAGATTATCTCTATTAGAAATATATCCGATCAAGTATTTCAGTCGGTAGCAAAATATCCTTTTATAGCTTTAGCTTTTACTTTGGCCGCAGTGCTGATTTTTGTTATTAACTCTAGCTTTTTAAGAGCCAACCTATACACGGAAGAACTTAGCTCGAAAGATGATAAAAAAGTAAGTACCGATTATGCTTTCTTAAACTCGTTTGGCAGGGTGGGAGAATTAGCGGCGCTGGAATTAAAGTTAATCCTTAGACACAAAAGATCTAGAAGTTCTTTAGTGATGGGATTTGTATTTTTAGCCTACGGATTTTTCTTTTACAGAGGGCCATTAATTGACAATGACAGCTTTGGTTCGTTACTATTTGCTGCAGTGTTTATGACGGGCATCTCTATTATTACTTACGGACAGTTTATGTTTGCTTGGCAAAGCAGCCACTTTGACGGTTTGTTATCTAGCAAAATAGATTTTACCAATTTTATAAAAGCTAAGTTTTTATTGTTTACCATTAGCTGTACAATCATTACCATCTTATCTAGCTTTTATGGATTTTTAAGCTACAAGCTATTACTATTGCATCTGGCGGCTTATTTATATAATATCGGCTTTGCCACTGTAATTGTACTTTACTTTGCAACCTTAAACTACAAACGTTTAGACATTACAAAGAGTGCTAGCTTTAACTGGCAAGGGGTTGGTGCCACACAGTGGATTTTGGGCTTCCCATTACTCCTTATTCCTTTTGTAATTTACTTACCATTTAGCTTTGCCGACAAACCTTACTGGGGTTTACTTGCGTTAGGCACATTTGGTTTAATTACCCTTCTAATGCGCAATTTCTGGGTAAAATTAATAGTTAAAAGATTTGAACAACAACGTTATAAAATAGCCGAAGGCTTTAGAGAATAATATTATGCTACAATTTAAAGAATTAAAAAAATCGTACGCGGGCAGAACCGTTGTAAATATTGAAAATTTAACCATTGCAGCGGGTGAAACTATTGGCTTGGTAGGCAATAATGGCGCTGGTAAAACCACCATGTTTAGAATGCTGTTAGATCTTATCAGACCTGATAGTGGCGAAATCTTATCGAAAGAAGCTAATGTTGCAACCAATAGCGATTGGAAAAACTATACTGCTTCTTACCTGGATGAAGGTTTCTTGATAGATTATTTAACGCCCGAAGAATATTTTATTTTTATTGGCGGCTTACATAATTTAAGCGTAGCTGATGTTAACGAATACCTTAAGCAATACGAGGAGTTTTTTAACGGCGAGATTTTAAATCGCGGGAAATACATTAGGGATTTTTCTAAAGGAAACCAGAATAAGGTTGGTATAGCTGCAGCGTTAATGCAAAAGCCAGAGCTTTTAGTGCTCGACGAACCATTTGCCAATTTAGATCCGACTACGCAGATTAGGTTAAAAAGCCATATTAAAGCTTTAAAGTTTACGCACAAGTTAACTACTTTAATATCTAGTCACGATTTAAACCACGTAACAGATGTTTGCGATAGAATTATTCTTTTAGAAAAAGGTATAATTATTAAAGATTTCTACACCGATGAAAACTCGTTGAAAGAACTAGAAGCCTATTTCGCAGAATAGTTTCTTTGTAACAATTGTATAGAATAATGGTCAATTTTATGCCCAACATGTGGTATAATCTTGACCATATTTTGTTTAAACAACTATTTTTGATATTTCCCTAATGACGCTAAAAACCAATATTTCAGCATTTAGCAAAACAATAAAAGCGATTTACGTTCCGATTAACTAATTGGCATTAGCTTTGAATATAGACATCGTGTTAACTAAAAAACTAATAAAATGATGACTTCAAAAATTAAAATAGCAACGTTAAGTATAGCTTTATCTGTAGGCGCAATGACATTTACTGGATGTGATAGCTTAACAAACACCCAAAAAGGTGCTGGTATTGGTGCTGCAGCAGGTGGTTTAATTGGTGGTTTAATTGGTAAAAAAGCTGGTAACACGGCAGTTGGTGCTATTATAGGTGCAGCGGTTGGTGGTACTGCAGGTGGTTTTATCGGTAAACGTATGGATAAACAAGCAGCAGAAATTCAAAATGCTATTCCAAATGCAGAAGTTATCCGTGAAGGCGAAGGTATTATTGTAAAATTTGATAGCGGTATTCTTTTCGACTTTGATAAATTTGGATTGAAGGAAGAAGCAAAAACCAATATTAAAAGTTTAGCTTCATCATTAAATCAATATCCAGGTACCGACATTAAAGTTATCGGACACACTGATAGCCGCGGTACTGAGCAATACAACATGAACTTGTCTGAAAAAAGAGCAGCAGCTGTTAAAGCTTATGCGGTTTCTCAAGGTGTACCTGCAGCTCGTTTAATTACTATTGGTAAAGGTTTCGCTGAACCAATTGGCGATAACGCAACTGACGCTGGTAGAGCTGAAAACAGACGTGTTGAGATTGTAATTGTTGCAAACGATCAATTGAAAAAAGAAGCTGCCACTCAAGGCAAATAATAAAATTTATATCTACCTATATAAATGCAAAAACCCTGTCGTATGTAAATACTTCAGGGTTTTTAGTTTTTAAGTTATTTGGCTTAATTACCAATTTAACCCGCTTAAGAATAAATATCTGCGAAATACTCAATCGCCAATCCCTTTAGCAACAGTTCTTGTTCCATTAATGCGTAAGAAGGTACAGGCTTAACTAATTTCCAGTGTGGCCAACCGTCTTGATCAAGGCCTTCCAATTCATAAAAGCCCATTTCACTTAACAACCTGCAAGTTGCGATGTGCATCAACTCTTCTTTTTGTCTTTTACTATATTTACCAGGTCCTTTGCCCAGTTCTTGTACACCAATCAGAAACAAAATCACTTTTAAATCAGGTGTATCCGAGTCAAATTCCTCAACAATCTTTTCTTGTAAAGCTTTCCACTTGGCATGTATCTCTGCTGGTTTCATATTTAATTATGCTAATTGTTCAACTGTGGCAAATATAGTTTTTATGACAAGCAGATTAGCGCACATGTAAGTCAAATTTTTAGCTTTGCTAGATGAATCATCAAATAAACACTGGCTTATTGGCTTACGGCATGTCTGGCAAAGTTTTTCATGCACCATTTGTAGATGCACATCCTGCATTTAATTTTAAGGCTATTGTAGAAAGGACCAAAAAATTAGCACAATTAGATTATCCAAATATTGTTAGCCATAATAGTGTTGAGGATTTATTAGCTGATGATTCCATCGACTTGGTGATTATCAATACACCAAATTATACACATTACGAATATGCAAAGAAAGCCTTAAATGCCGGAAAACATATTTTGGTAGAAAAACCATTTACGGCAACATCGGCGCAAGCGAAAGAAATTTTCGAACTGGCGAATAGTTTAGGAAAGAAGGCCCTTGTTTACCAAAACAGAAGGTATGATAGTGGTTTTAACGCGGTAAAAAATATAATTGAAAGTGGCAAACTTGGCAAGCTAGTAGAGGTTCATTTTAGATACGATAGATACAGGAATGAAATTGGTGCTAAATTATTCAAGGAAGAACCTTTCGAAGCAAGTGGTTTATCTTACGATTTAGGCCCTCACCTATTAGATCAAGCAATAAGTTTATTCGGCAAGCCAGAAAGATATTTTAAGACGCTTGCAAAACATCGAGACCACACCAAGGTAGATGATTATTTCTCTATTCAATTAGTTTATCCAAACGATTTGAATGTTTACCTTACTGCTAGTATGTTGGTAGCTGATATAAAAGATGCATTTGTACTTAATGGTACAATGGGTTCATTTAGTAAAAATCATGCCGATGTTCAAGAAGAACAACTTCTTAAAGGAATGAAACCCACTGATGAGGGTTATGGTATCGAGAAATCTACCGACGCCGGAACGCTTACCGAGGTAACTGCTGATGGGGGTAGAAAAGCCACTGTTGTCCCATCAAAAAAAGGCGATTACATGGGTATTTTTGAGGCCGTTTATCAAAGTTTAGTAAATAACGTTCCTTATCCGGTTACGGAACAAGACATTTTAACACAGCTAGAAATTTTGGAAAGCTAACCTACTGCAAGCTTCCAAGCAAAGCGATTATAAATTCTGTTGGATTTTCTACATGCGGAATATGACCAATATCATCAAATTCGATAAGTTTGGCGCCATAAATTTTCGCAGCGGTTTGTTTACCTAAAAATTGATATTGTCCATGGATGGCTTGTTGATCTGGGCTTAAAAGTCCTTTACCGACAATTGTCCTATCAGATTTACCAATAAAAAGCACGGTTGGCACTTTAATATTTGGGAATTCGTAAAAAACTGGCTGTTCATAAATCATCGAGAAAGTCATGGCTGCAACTTTAGCCCAACGCGGATAATCGGCACTATGGGTTACGCCCCCTGCAATTCTCACCAACTCATCATATTCAGGTTTCCACACTGTGAAATAAGAAGATTGATAGTACTTTTTAACACTTTCGGCCGTAGATTTTAATTCGGTTTGATACTGTTGCTCTGTACTTACATAAGGCACAAAGCTTTTATAATCTTCTAAACCTATCGGATTTTCAAGTAATAATTTCTCGGTCTGATTTGGATACATCAATGCAAATCGCGTTGCCAACATACCGCCCATAGAATGCCCTAAAACCGAAGCTTTTTGTATGCCTAAAGTGTCTAATAGTTGCTTGTTCCATTTAGCCATCTGATGAAAACTATAGTGGATAAACGCCTTAGATGATTTTCCGAAACCAATTTGATCTGGTACAATTACCCTAAATCCTTTTGCAGTTAACGCTTTTATAACGTCAGTCCAGTAGTAGCCACCAAAGTTTTTTCCATGGAATAAAATAACGGATCTGCCATTGTTAAAAGCAGTTGGCGCTACATCCATATATGCCATTCTTAAATCCTGTCCTTCGGTATTTAAATTAAAATACTTAACAGGATAGGCATATTTTACATTCTCGAGGGTTATAGAAAGTGTGTCTTGTTTCTGCGCAAATGTAGCAAAGCTGATAAACAAAAGGGAAAGCGTTAATAGGAAAGAAGTCTTCGTCATAAAAAAAGGAATTAGTAAACAAGAAACAATGTTAGAACGCAATTGTGCTAAATCTAAGCATAATTTATACTTTTGAGGCACCAAATAAAAATTCATGACTATTTACGAAGTAGGTTCGGGGCAATTAACTGTTAACGTTATAAAAGAAATTATTGCAAAAAACAGTTCTTTAAAACTATCAAACGATGCTGTTGCACGCATTGAAAAATGCAGAAAATATTTAGACGATAAGCTTAGTAATAACGAAGACCCAATTTATGGCATTAATACCGGTTTTGGCTACCTACAGCACGTAAAAGTTGAAAGTGAGAACCTTACCCAACTGCAACATAATTTGCTATTATCCCACGCTTGTGGAACTGGCCAAGAGGTACCCAAAGAGATTGTTAAGTTAATGCTTTTGCTAAAAATCCAATCGTTAAGTTACGGGCACTCTGCAGTTGCGTTAACTACGGTGCAACGTCTAGTAGATTTTTACAATAGCGGTGTGTTACCTGTTATTTTCACGCAAGGTTCTTTAGGTGCTTCTGGAGATTTGGCACCTTTGGCACACCTAGCTTTACCACTTATCGGCGAAGGCGAAGTTTGGTACGAAAATCAGAAAATCAGCGCTAGCGAAATAAATGAAAAGCAAAATTGGGCTCCCCTAACTTTGCAAAGTAAAGAAGGCTTAGCGTTAATAAACGGTACGCAGTTTATGAGTGCTTACGGTGTACACTGTTTATTAAAAGCACAACAGTTTTCGGCTTGGGCAGACGCTACCGCCTCTATTTCAATTGATGCATTTGACTGCAGAATAGATCCATTTTTACCGCAAAGCCATATAATTAGGCCACACAAAGGCCAATTAAATACGGCATCGGCAATAAGTAATTGGTTAACGGGAAGTGAATTAATTAGCAGAAAAGGCAAACAAACACAAGACCCTTATTCTTTCCGTTGTGTGCCACAAGTACATGGTGCAAGTAAGGATAGCATCAACTATATCCAGTCTGTTTTCGAAACAGAAATCAATTCAGTTACCGATAATCCTAACGTTTTTCCTGATGATGATTTGATTATTTCGGCGGGAAATTTCCATGGTCAACCGCTAGCATTAACACTAGATTTTCTTTGTTTGGCTTTGGCCGAATTAGGGTCTATCTCCGAACGCAGAACTTATCAACTAATTTCCGGAACTCGCGGACTTCCACCTTTTTTAGTAAAAAAAGCAGGATTAAATTCTGGTTTGATGATCACCCAATACACCGCAGCCTCTATTGTTAGCGAAAACAAACAACTTTGCTCACCAGCGTCTGTAGATAGTATTGTGAGCAGCAATGGTCAAGAAGATCACGTTAGTATGGGCGCAAACGCAGCTACAAAGTGTTTACGCGTATGCGATAACTTAGAGCGTATTTTAGCGATTGAACTTTTAACCGCTACGCAGGCTTTAGACTTAAGACGCCCTGAGAAATCATCGCCTAAAATAGAAACCTTGTTAAACAGTTACCGCGAAGTAGTTTCATTTAACGAAGCTGACCGAATCTTGGCAACAGATATTAAAGCATCGATTGCGTTTATTAACAGCTACAAATTAGACTAGTTAAAAACTATGCAGAGGATAATAAAAACGAGTAAATAAAATAGCATGACGTTAATATTTTAGTTTATTAGCAAATTTTATATTTCGTCATTACGAACAAAGCGAGCAGTTTTTTTTTGAGATATCTCCTCACTTTGTTCGTTCGATATGACGATTTACTGTACGCTTGGTTTTAAGGATATAAAATAGCTTTCTAAATCACGCATTTTATACTTTTTAGCATAATCTAAAGCGGTTTCATTGTCTTTGTTTACAGCTTTTAGGCTAGCTCCCGCTTTTACTAAAGCCTTGGCCATTTCTAGTTTACCATATTTGGCCGTATACATCAATGGGGTTTTATCTGAACAAACTTTATCCAGCTCTGCTTTATTAGCAATTAAAGCATTGAAAATATTAGTTCTGTCCATTCGTATGGCTAAAGCGAAAAGTGAATAAGAAGATCCTTCGATATCAAAACAATCGTTTATTGTTAACTTCTCGGCTTTTATCTCTTTCAGCAACATTTCATAATCATCGGCTTTAAAGGCATCTTTAAAATTTGCGGTTACTGTCTGAGCAAAGCCCAAATAACTCATAAGTGTTAAGGCAAGGGTTATAATAAGTTTCATAAAATTATTTTTTAAACATTTGGTTTAACAGATGGGCTGGAATTTGCAACTTCGTTGAGTCAGAGAAATCTCCTTTGGCTTGCTTAGTAATTATCTTACCTATTTTAATATCGTTTAAACCTTTAGTTTTAAGATTTAACGCACCAATAGTTAAGCTCTTTGTATTTTCATCCAATCCAGGCTCATTAATAGTTACCGTAGAACTGTCGCTTGTTGTAATGTTCAGACTATTCATATCTAAATCTGCAAGATTAAACCCAGAGTGATTTAGATTTAGTGTCAGGTTTTTTATTGTTGTTTGGTTTGACACTCCATTAGCAGTTGTATCACCATTAGTAACTGTTGTATAGGTAATATCGCTATTGTACAACGAAAAATACTCGCAATCTTTTAAATCAACATTTAAGTCCTCTATTGTCGCAATCAAATTAAAATTAAATAAGTTGTTGCCTTTTAAATTTGTAAATGACGGAGCATAAAGAAAAATAATTATTCTATTTCTAAATTCTTTGGCATTAAAGCCGTCTTTAAAACTAACTTTTAATACACCATTAGTTACATTAAATGTGATTTGGTCTTTCAAATCTTCAGGCACCTTTGCGCCAAAATTGTTATCGTTGTTTAGATGTAACTCTATGCTCGAACCTTTAGCATCACCAAATTCAATCTGCGTAAATGGCGCATTAATTTTTACAGCTATCTTGCCAGAAGATTTACCGGCAAAAGTGTTGTTGTTTTCGTCCGGAGCTTGAAACCTATCAGCGGTATATGTTCCCTTTTTATATTGTGTAGCAGAAACGATAACCATTCCTAAAACCGGAATTAGGATTAGCGCCGTAGCAAAAGCGATTAAAATTTTATTACTTGTCTTCATTTTATTTATGAATTAAAATTTTCTTTAACAAATGAGTTATAACGTGTTTGTAATTCATCAAAACCTATGTTTAATAAATACACGTTTCTAAATACCACCGGAAGTTCTTCTTCCATAAATTGGGTTTTGCGATAGTCTTTTACATTTGCTATCGCTTCGTCGGCCACAAAAAAACCAATCCCTCTTTTATTATTGATGATATTTTTATTCTGCAGTAACTCGTAGGTACGCATTACTGTATTAGGATTTACCTCTAGTTCTACCGCCATTTCTCTAACAGACGGTACTTTTTCGTCGGCTTTCCATTTGCTCAGCAAAATGTGCTCGCAAACGTAGTCGGCTATTTGAAGGTATATTGCTTTATTATCTCTAAATTCCATGTCTATACCAATTTAAATTAAACCTGTTTTTCTTTAAGGCGTATGTAGCCAATCGTCCAAAAAATTAACGTTAGCACTGCAAAAAATGCAAAGATTGCCAATTCTGCTCCAGCATCTGTAGGCTTAAAGTTCTGCCTATCATGCTCAATCATTATCTTTCCTTCAAAAAGTAAACGACCGGTATTGTAAAGAATAAAAGACCAAACACCTGAAAATATGATTACCGAAATCGCTGTCTTTATATAATGGAATCTGTTAAAGTAAAGAGAGCCTAAAAGGAATACGCTGGTTACAAAAAAGGGCACCATAATAAACAGCGACTTGAATTTTTCTGGGAAATTTTTGGTAAAGAAATACATTGCATTATCTACAGTTTCTGTTACTTGCCCTCTGGCATCTGTGTAAGAAGTTACGTTACTAACGGTGGCAAAAGAACTCCTAACCTTACTAACAAAAGCGAGATCGGCCAGGTAAAATACTAGCGTGAAACTTGCCACACTTAATATTGTTGTAAAGAATACACCTGTTAAAAACTTCTCGAAAGTAGAAGCGGGAATCATCAAATCTATTATCGCCTTTGGCTTTTGACCTAGGTGCGCAAAGTAGCTACTGCTAATTACCGTAATAAATAAAAAACCAAATATGATAAATAAAGGCTCTCTAAAACCCAAATCTCTTTGAGAAAAAGATGGTCTTTCAGCGAAAAAAACATCCCATAAAGAGAACGTATAAAAGGTGATGATAACCCCTAAGGCAACCCCAACTGTAATCAGAAAAATTTTGCCAAATTCTAGCCATTGTCTTTTTAGTAAAAGACCAAAACGTTGTATGTTAAATGTATTGTTCATGTCTGTTTAGTTAAAGATTGGTTTAAGTTTGTTTTTCTGTGTAAGCACCGCGTTAAACAACAACTCCAAATCAAGTTTGCTATCTTCATCATGGAAGTTAGGTACTACAGCATTGTAGCCAGACAACGATGGTTCGGCGTAGATAATCGTATCATCAATTTCCTTAACACGTTTAAAGCAAAGCTTATTGGTAATCTCTTCCACAGATGCTTTTAAAGCCACGCTGTTTTCGTCTAGCATTATAACCGTATCTATCAGATTGTCCAAGTCTCTAACCTGGTGCGTAGAAATAATAATGCAACGATCTTCTGTTAATGCCGAAGCCATAATTTTACGGAACTGTGCTTTCGAAGGGATATCAAGTCCATTGGTTGGCTCATCCATAATTACAAATTTTGCTTGTGTAGCTAAGCCAAAGGCGATGATTAATTTCTTTTTCTGCCCGTAAGACATGTCGATTAGTTTTTGCCCTGCCGGGATATCGAACTCTGCCAATAGATTAGCAAAATACGTATGATCGAAATTTGGATAAAAAGCCGCATTTGCTTTTACGTAAGCATCTATTTTAACCGCAGGCAAATAAAATTCTTCTGGTATAAAACAAATTTGACTTAATAAAGCAGGTTGGCGTTTTGCAGGATCGAAACCCAAAACATCCATTTTGCCACTTTGCGCATAAACCAAACCCGCCAAGTTTTTTAACAAGGTTGATTTGCCCGCACCGTTTTTGCCCAATAAGCCATAAATATGGCCGGCGCTTAGTTGCATGCTCAAATCTTTAAAGAGCAATTTCTTTTTATTATACCCGAAATTGAGGTTGTTAATTGTTATCATTCTCTACTGTATTAGTTAAATAATACACTAAAGTATAATGTTATTTTTGTTCCACCAAATTATTTACGAAATATATTTTTTGGGATGAGAAGTGAAAATGAAAAAATGGCTCAGAATACCCTCAGAACCATATCTGGGCATGTTTTTATTTTGAAAAGCTTTTGCAGTAGTTATTTAGGAAAAGGCAGTCTGTTTTCCATTTCAATATTTTTGTTAAAGTTGTAATGGCCACTCACTTTAGTAGACGGAAAACTTATACACTATTTAGGTGTGCATTTAGCAACTGTAAATAGAAGCATTAACCACAGTTCTATAAACGGGATAGCAACGGAAATCCTTTTTGTGGTAGCTGAGCGTATTAAAAGTCCACAAAAAGATTGTAGTGATAGCCCGACCAACATTAATTAGCGCTACTGCAACTGCTTTTCAAAAAATCTGAAGATATGATCCTTAGACTATGCTCAAGGATGACAAAATTTGTTAGGCGATCTGTCATTCAGGCCGAAGCGAAGAATCTATAAAACAACGTTGGCAGATTGCTCCAAAATTGGAATGACAAAACGCATAAAAAATTCGCGGATTCGTAAGTTAATGACCTGCGAATCCGCGACTTTATAAGTAAGTATCATTACGGTACCCAATCAAGTTGGGTATGACGAAAAAATTAAACTTACAAAATTGGCACACTTATACCGAAACTTACATTTCTTCCAGCATTGTAAATGCCAACGGGCTTATACCTGCTTAAGTGGTTATAGTATAATTTATTGGTTAGGTTCTGTCCGGTTACCCAAACATTAATTTTACCTCGTTTAACTTTAAAAGAAGTTCCAACACCTGCGTCAAGCAAAGTGTAACCATCCGTTTGGGTTTCAAACGCGTCAAATCGGTTTTGTTTAAAAACGTTAGTTAAACCAACTTTTATAAAACTATTATCCAACCCTTTTAAGTTTGGTTCGAAACGCAGTTCGTTATTTAAACTTGCCGCCGGGATAAATGGCAAAGCAGAGTTATCTGCACGGTTGGTACCTTTTACATAGGAGAATGTATTTTCGAAATGTAGGGATTTGATTAAATGGAAATCGACAGATGCTTCGCCACCAATTAAATCGGCATCGGTTTGTACAAAACGATAAACTGGCAAAATGGTACTTAAACCATCTTCATCTACAAAGGGCGTGGTTTCGTTGTTAAAATTTCCTGGGTATATGTAATTGTAAATACGATTGCTGTAAGCGTTTAAACCTAAGGTTACCTTTTCGCCCGAGTATTCTAAACCTAAATCAAATTGCAAACTAGTTTCTTGTTTTAAATCGCTATTACCGATCTCGTACCTAAATGTACCTTCGTGCCTTCCGTTTGCACCCAATTCTGCTATGTTTGGCGCTCTAAATCCAGATCCTGCATTACCTCTAAGCACTAAATCTTTGGCTATTTCATAAGCAACGCCAATAGAGCCAGAAATATTAGAAAAGTTATTCTTAAAAGCAGAAAATACTTGTTCGCCATCGGCAGTTAAATCTTTTCCACTAATGGTTTTATAATCATAACGTACACCTGCGTTTATAGCACCTTTTTCAAAATTTCTTTTCAGATAAGCAAATGCGCCAATGTTATTGCTTGTATAATCTGGAATCAGATATTCGTCGCCTTTATTGGCATTGGTTTGGTACATACCTTGTAAACCTAGTGTTGGCTCCCAGTTGCCTGTACTTGGAAAAGAATATTTAACATCATAAGTATAAGATTCTAAATTAAGGTTTAAGCCAGCTTCGTCTTCGCTCTCTTCAAATTCTTTACGAATGTTTTTCTGAAACGCTAGCGTAGACTTTAATTGTCCGCCACCTAAAAGGATATTACTATTTAAAGCAGCACGATAGTGGTTTATATTTTGATAAGGCAAGCCAAGCTTTCTTTTACGAGCATCAGCATTGCTAATCACATCGCCATCTTCGTTTAAATAATTTCCATCCGCATCTGGTCCTTCTTCTACCAAACCAACATTGGTATTAAACCTTGATAAATTTAAATGTGCGTAACCCCAAGTTTTGTTTAAACCGAGCATTCCGTTAACGTTAGTTTCGTTAAAACCTGCATTCGGAACTGTCTTATCCTTGTAGCTAAAACCATAGGCATTTTTGTAGGACACTCTACCGCGGTAAACAAAGCCATTACTGTTGCCCTGCATCATTAGAGACGATGCCGTTAAACCATTATTGGTACTGTAATATGTAGTGAAATTACCATTATGCTCGCCCATTGCCGGCACAAAATCATCTATAACATTAATCACACCGCCCAATGCGTCAGAGCCGTAAAGCAAACTTGCTGGTCCTTTTAAAACTTCAACTCTCGCTGCCGAAAACTGGTCTACTTGTATGCCGTGTTCATCTCCCCATTGTTGGCCTTCTTCCCTTGCGCCATCAACAATTGTTAAAACCCTATTGTAACCTAAACCCCTAATGGTTGGCTTAGAAATAGCTCCGCCAGTAGAAATCTGCGAGATTCCGGGCACTTTAGCTATTGCATCAATTAGGTTTGTACCTCCGCTTTGCGCCAATTTTTCTCTGTTAACCGTTACTACAGCCAAACTATTTGTTTTGTTGTTTGCGCTAAATGGTGTTCCGGTAATTACAACTTCGGCACTTTCAATTACCGAAATTTCTAAAGCAAAATTTAAGGGAGTGTTATTAGCCAAATCTATTTGTTTTGAGGCGGTTTTGTAGCCAGTGTATCTTACCTCTACCAAAAATTTGCCTTTGGCAGGTACGTTTTTTAAAGTAAACTCGCCATTGGCATTACTTGTGGTTACAGCTTTTAAATCTGATATGTAAATTGTTGCGCCAACTAAAGGCTGCTGTGTCTCTGCGTCTGTAATCTTTCCTGTTACCTCTGCGTATTTATTAGCAAAAGCCGGAATTGCTAAAAAGGCGAAAAATATCGCAATTAGCAAATTATGAATAAACTTCATTTCTTAAAATTTTATAATAATAAATAGAAAAGCATCGCCCGAAAGGGCAAAAGCTAAATAATTGACCGCACCAATATGTGCTATGAAAAAATTTAGGAAATTGTAGGCGGTCCTCTGAGTGAGGTTGAAATGAGCGCCGTGTAGCTGTTTTCTACTCGTTCTACAGGAGTACCTAATTTTATACTTTGCATATATACCGTAGGCAATACGCTGGCAACAGTGTAGTCTTTTTCGAAATGCGCTTTACAAATCAGACAAGTTTCTGCCGACGTTTTAATGTGAAAATGGTGTGTACAGTTTTTCTCTACAACTACCTTTAGCTCGTGGTGATGATGAAAAATGCTCCACGGAGTAATTGCAAGCGAAAACACCCATAATAAAACGAGGGTTAGTGTGCGTTCAATATTTTCTCGGCGTTTTTTCAATGTGATGCAAACGTAAACAAATAACAATAATTTTCTACATTTGAGTTGTAACATTGCCTTGATATGACCACAAATATAAACGAGGGTTTAAACCTAAAAATAAAGAATACACCTACCGGAAATACATTAACTTGTAAAGGATGGGTGCAAGAAGCCGCATTACGAATGTTGTTGAATAATTTAGATCCGGATGTTGCAGAGCGACCAGAAGACTTGATTGTTTACGGTGGCAGAGGAAAGGCGGCCCGCAACAAAGAAGCGCTCGAACTTATCATTAAGGCATTACAAAATCTAGAAGAAGATGAAACTTTATTAATCCAATCGGGCAAACCTGTAGGTATTTTACCGACGCATAAAGATGCCCCGAGGGTATTAATATCAAATTCGCAATTGGTACCGAAATGGGCTACACAGCAAAATTTTGATGAACTTGAAGACAAAGGTTTAATGATGTACGGTCAAATGACCGCTGGCTCGTGGATTTACATCGGTTCGCAAGGGATTGTTCAAGGCACTTACGAAACTTATTCGGCGCTTGCCAAAAAACATTTTCAAAGCAATTTAAAAGGAACGTTAAATGTTACCGCAGGTTTAGGCGGAATGGGCGGCGCACAACCCTTGGCCATTACCATGAACCAAGGTGTTTGCCTAGCGGCGGATGTGGAAGAATGGCGTATTAAAAAGCGTTTAGAAACCAGATATATTGATGAGATCTGCTACGATATTGACGAGGCAATTGACCGAGCGTTACGGTACAAGCAAGAGAAAAAAGCACTTTCAATCGGTGTAGTTTGTAATGCGGTTGAGCTTTTACAGCATTTAATTGATCGAAATATTACCCCTGATACTTTAACAGATCAAACTTCGGCACACGATCCACTAATTGGTTATTTTCCAGAGGGATTAACGGTTAATGATGCTAGCGAATTAAGAGAAAAAAATCCTGAGGAATATACCAAACGCTCGTATGCAACGATGGCAAAACACGTAGAGCAAATGCTCGAATTGCAAAAACGCGGTGCCATTACTTTTGATTACGGTAATAACTTACGCGGACGTGCTCTAGAGGTTGGCGTAAAAAACGCATTTGATTTTCCCGGATTTGTGCCAGCTTACATCAGGCCTTTGTTTTGCGAGGGAAAAGGTCCGTTTCGTTGGGCAGCGTTAAGTGGCGATCCGCAAGATATTTACGAAACAGATAAATTGATTTTAGAACTTTTTCCCGAAAACGAAAGTTTACGTCAATGGATTACGATGGCGCAGGAGCGTATTGCATTTCAAGGGTTACCGGCTAGAATTTGTTGGTTAGGCCAGGGAGAAAGAGAAAAAGCAGGTTTAGCTTTTAACAAATTGGTAGCCGACGGAAAAGTTAAAGCCCCGATAGTTATAGGTCGAGATCATTTAGACACCGGTTCGGTAGCTTCTCCAAACCGCGAAACGGAGGCCATGTTAGATGGTTCTGATGCAGTGGCGGACTGGCCAATTTTAAACGCTTTAATAAATACCGCTGGTGGTGCAAGCTGGGTATCATTACATCATGGTGGTGGTGTGGGCATTGGCTATTCTATACACGCAGGAATGGTTATTGTGGCCGACGGAACTGAAGATGCAGCAAAAAGAATTAAGCGTGTTTTACATAACGACCCTGCAATGGGTGTAATTCGCCATGCTGATGCAGGATATGATATTGCAAAAGATACACTCAGAAAACATAGGCTCGGATTGAAGTAACATTTAAACGTTAGCAAAAATTAGAAAATGAAGAGCGCTTAATTTAAATCCACCTAACTTATTATTTAAAATACCCATATTTGTCTATCAATTTTTATAAGATTTAGCTCATGCAACCACATAGTTTCGACGTAGATATCGTTATTCCATCATCAAACCAAAAGGTAAAAATTAATAAGGATGCTATAGTAGTTAACCAAACAACCATTGCTTGCGCAGATGTTACAGCGGTTAGATACGGTGTTTCTTTAATTGGAAAAGTTAAAAAACCAATTAAAAAAAGCTATAGCATTGAAGTAAAAAGCAAAGATGGTAAAACCGTAAGCATCAAATTCGACAGCAAAAAAGTTGGCGAATTGTTAGAGGAAGACCATACCTACTATTACATTATGACGGGCTTGTGGCATTTTGTGAAAAAACAATTGGTTAACTTTTTCATTGAACAGTTAAACGAAAAGCAAACGCTAGAAGTGGGCGCAGCAAAGTTTAATTATGAAGGATTTACCCTGAGTTATAAAACATGGTTTTTAGGCAAAACGAAAACAGCATTGGTGCCTTGGACTGACATTAAATATCATCAGGATAAAGGCTTGTTGCATATTCAAGATCAAAACGACGCCAAAAAGAAAGTGGCCTTAAGTTTCCATTACGATTGGAACGCCGTAGTGCTAAATACGTTAATGCACTTTTTGTGGCAAGAAAAGCGAAAAGAAAAATTGCAAAAAGGCGAAAGAATTGAACCTTAAAAAATGATTAAACAACTTTTATTGGTAGGCATTGGTGGCGGTTTGGGTAGCATATTTCGCTATTTAACATCGCAACTAACGGCAAAATATTATGTCGGCACTTTTCCCTTAGCCACTTTTATTACCAATATATTAGGCTGTTTGATAATTGGCATTTTGATCGGCTATTTTTCGCACAACAATACCGACAGCAACTTAAAACTTCTATTTATTACCGGCTTTTGCGGTGGCTACACCACGTTTTCTACATTTGCCGCAGAGAATATTTCCTTGTTGCAAAACCAAAATTATTTAACGCTTATTGCCTACACTTTGGCAAGTGTATTAGTTGGTTTTTTAGCTGTGGGTTTGGGGTTAATGCTTAGTAAATAAGTTTTTTTCAGAAAAACAATGTTCACGGAGCTTGGCATATTTAGCCCCGCTTTAAAATCGGGTTTATAGTACAAAGGCATTAGTTCGTTTGAGATTTCAGCGCCTGCAAGATGCAAAAAACACTTATCAAAATAAATAAAAACATAAGCAATTGGTGGTTAAACCCAATTGCATAAAAACTTCTAGCATATTGTCAGTCCTTACGATTTAAGATGCAGATACAAGTTAGTACAGCTTCAACTCAACCGAAAATAGTAGCAGCAGCTATTGTAAGCTAAGCCTGATTGAAGCGAGCACGCAGTAAAGCGGAAAGCAGGGCCGAACGTATATTTTACGCAATGACCTCGCCTTTCAAAGCCCTTATCAAAATTGAGGCTAATTAAGGCGTAAATTGCCCCAATATCTGGCGCAATTGCCCATCGGCAGTTTTAGAAATAGTAGTTAAATTAGCTAAAAGCAAAATAACAAACTATGAATGAAAACATTATCTGTTGGTTCGAAATCTATGTAAAAGATATCAACCGAGCTAAAAAATTTTACAGCGAAGTATTGGGCACAAACTTTATCGACAGTCCTGCCCCCGGAGATTCGCCAGATGAGATGAAGATGTCATTCTTTTCTCCGATGGAAAATCAGGGTGTTTCTGGTGCCCTAATTGAAATGCCGGGAACTAAAGAAGGCGATGGCAGTTGTGTAAATACAATGGTTTATTTTCCGTGTAAGGATGCAAATGTTGAGGAAGCTAGGATAAAAGCCGCAGGTGGGATTGTTAGTCGCTCTAAATTCTCTATCGGCGAATTTGGTTTCTGTTCGATTTGTGTAGATACAGAAGGTAATCCTTTCGGATTATTCTCTATGGAATAGTAGCTATAGCGTTTTAGCCACATAGTAACATATAACATAAGCTGTATTTTGTTAAAGGTTAGCTATGTGGTTAGCTTGGATTGTGCCTGTTTTTTATTGCAAATTTCTGATAAATAAAGTGTTAATTTTGAGTGGTTTCGTAAACCAAAACCACTTTTTTAACGTTTTTAAATAAAAAGAAAATGGCAACTGCAATTCAAATCAAAAAAGGTTACGTAGATTATGTGTTAACGCATAACGAACAACCAAAATCGGTTTACAGCTTTGTAAAAAAGCTTAAAATTTCTGAAGCTGATTTTTATGCATTTTATGCTTCTTTTGAAAGTATAGAGAAAAATATTTGGTTTGAGCTTACTGTAGAAACTATTGATGAAATTCAAAAGCAAGAGCTTTGGTTGCAATATTCTGCTAGAGAAAAAATGCTTTCTTTCTTTTATAGCTATGTAGAGTTGCTAAAAAACCACCGCAGCTTTGTAATTTACAGTTTAAAGAAACATGGCAAGCGTTTAGCTACACCAGAAGTTTTAGCTGGTGCAAAGCCCATTTTCGAGAAATTTGCAGAAGAAATTATAAACGAAGGCTTGGAAACAGGCGAACTTGCCGACAGAAAATTCTTTGCCAAACGTTATAAAGATGCCCTTTGGGTTCAGTATGCTTTTATTCTAAATTTTTGGATGGATGACGATAGCGATGGTTTCGAAAAAACCGATGAGGCGATCGAGAGAGGAATTCAAGTTACGTTTGATCTTTTCCAGCGCTCGCCAATTGATAACTTGTTTGAGTACGGAAAATTTCTAACGCAGCACGGCAAGCTAAAAGAAAAGATGGGATTTTAAGCTAATGAAGACTCAAGAAAGCATGCCTACCACTAAGGTAGAACGTTCGGCTAAATTTGTAAAAACCGGCTTCCAGATTGGTGGCAATTACATTAAACACTACTCTAAAAAAATCTTCAATCCGGCATTAAGTAGGGACGAGTTAAATGAAGATAACGCATCTGACATATACAATTCTTTAAGCGAGCTAAAAGGCTCTGCGTTAAAAATTGCGCAGATGTTAAGCATGGACAAAAATATTTTGCCAAGAGCTTATGTAGATCGTTTCACACAGTCGCAATATAATGCGCCACCTTTATCGGGGCCATTAATTGTGCGCACATTTACCAAAAGCTTTGGCAAAACGCCAGAAAAAATATACGACAAATTTAATATCAAATCTACGCATGCAGCTTCGATTGGCCAAGTGCACGAAGCTGAATTGAATGGCAAAAAGCTTGCGGTAAAAATTCAATATCCGGGTGTTGGCGATAGCATTTCTTCTGATCTTAAATTGGTTAAGCCATTTGCTTTTAGGTTATTAGGCATGAGCGAAAAGGAACTTAACATTTACATTGCCGAAGTTGAAGAACGCTTGTTAGAAGAAACCGATTACGTACGTGAAGTAAGAAGCTCTATCGAGTTTGCAGAAGCCTGTAAAAATTTAAACAATGTAGTTTTCCCCACTTATTATCCTGAGCTTTCTAGCAGTAGAATTATTACAATGGATTGGATTGAAGGATTGCATTTAAAAGAATTTTTGCAATCCAACCCTTCTCAAGAAGTAAAAAATAAAATTGGCCAGGCCTTATGGGATTTTTACAACTTTCAGCAACATGAGTTGAGAAAGGTACACGCCGACCCACACCCCGGGAATTTTCTGATTACGAAAGATGAAAAGTTAGGCGCCATAGATTTTGGTTGCATAAAGGAAATGCCAGACGATTTTTACTATCCTTTTTTCTCGCTAACCTCTACCGATTTATTTGAAGACAAGGAAAAAACAATTGAAGCATTTAGGGCATTGCAGATGATTTTGCCGAATGATAGCCCTGCACAAATTGAGTTTTATTATAAATCTTATAAGGAAATGATTTCGCTATTCGCTAAACCTTATGTAACCAATACGTTCGATTTTAGCGAAGAACAATTTTTTGAAGATTTGTATACCTATGGCGAAAAAGTTGCCAAAATGCCGGAGTTTAAACAAGCACGAGGTGTGAAACATTTCATTTATATTAACCGTACCAACTTTGGCCTGTACAATATTTTGCATGAGCTAAAAGCCACTGTAAGAACTGACACTTTTAAGCCACATGTTTAAATAACAAATGTAGATCTTGATTGTTATTGGATTAATCATTTCTAACAATCATGAAAATACTACTTACAGGCGCAAATGGCTACATTGGCACACGACTATTACCAGTTTTACTTGAGCAAGGTTATGAAGTGGTATGCATGGTTCGCGACCCGCGTAGGTTTGCCTTAGAGAGCGATTTTGGTGAAAAGGTAAAAATAATTACAGGCGACTTATTAAAACCAGAAAGTTTACAAAATATTCCAAATGATATTGAGGCTTGCTACTATTTGGTGCATTCTATGTCTGGTAGTGGAAAGGATTTTTCTGATTTGGAACTGCAGTCTGCCAAGAACTTTGTTAATGCCATAACAACCACGCAATGCAAACAAGTAATTTACCTAACAGGTATTGTAAACGATGCTGAGCTATCTAAACATTTAAGTTCTCGGCTTGCTGTTGAAGATGAACTTAAAAATTCTGGCATCAATTATTCCATTTTAAGAGCTGCAATTATTATCGGCTCGGGTTCTGCGTCCTTCGAAATAATTAGGGATTTAGCCGAAAAATTGCCCGTAATGGTTGCGCCTAAATGGGTAAGAACAAAATGCCAACCCATTGCCATTAGAGATGTTTTAGGCTATTTATGTGGCGTGTTGGCAAACGAACAGGCCTATAAGCAGGTATTTGATATCGGTGGCCCCGACATTTTAACCTACAAACAGATGATTTTGCAATATGCCGAGTCTAGAGGTTTAAAGAGATACATTTTTACTGTCCCGGTTTTAACGCCAAAACTTTCATCCCTCTGGTTAAATTTAGTAACTGCGGTTCCCTATTCACTTGCCCGAAGTTTGGTAGACAGCATGAAAGTTGAGGTAGTTTGCCAAAACGACGCTATTAAAAAAGTGGTTCCACGAAACTGCTTAAGTTACAAAGAAGCCTTAAAATTAGCTTTTGAAAAAATTGAGCAAAATTCTATCGTCAGCAGTTGGAAAGACGCTTTAAATAGAGGTTATCTAGAAACTTCTTTTATGGACCAGGTTAAAGTGCCCCAAAACGGAACAGTAGAATATAAAGTTAAAATGCCATTTGAACGCAAGGCGGAAGAGGTTTTTGAAAATATTTGGGGCATTGGCGGTAGCCGAGGCTGGTATTATTTAGACTGGCTTTGGAGTTTGCGAGGATTTTTAGACAAAATGTTTGGAGGGGTAGGCACCAGACGTGGCAGAACCAGCAACGTTAGTTTGCAGGCTGGAGATGTGCTAGATTTTTGGCGGGTGTTATTGGCCGACAAAGCGCATAAACGCCTTTTGCTCTATGCAGAAATGAAAGTGCCTGGAGAGGCTTGGTTAGAGTTAAAAGTGGTTCAGCACCATAACAAATCTTACCTTTCGCAAATTGCAACCTTTAGACCACATGGTTTGTGGGGCCGGGTTTATTGGTACGCCATGTTTCCGTTTCATTTAGTGCTTTTTAAAGGCATGGCGAAACAAATTACAACCTATAAGCCAGAATTACCGAGTTAAAAATAGGATTTTGAGTTGAAAAGCACGGACATGAGTTAATTGGATTGTTCTGTCCCGCTATCCGCTTTACTTCGTGTTCGCTCCTATCGGGTTTAAGAACTTCTTTTCTGCTCCTATGAATGGGTTTATTATCATAGGCTTTAGTATTTAAACGTGACAGCAGTGGAAATCCTTTTTGCTGTACACAATAAACCTCGTAGGTTTTTTAAACCTACGAGGTTTGGATTAAGCACCAACATTCACAAAAAGATTGTAACGAATGGCAGGACAGGTGTTACAACGAAGCACTGCTTTTGCTTTTCAGATTTATAAACATTTTAACCACATAGGCAGGTAGTCTTGCTTGTTTTTCTATGCGCCTTTTGTTAAAGAAATAAGTTAAAACCTAAACATAGTTTCCTTACCGCCAACTTTACCTCCAAAATTTTGGATATTGTAAGTTAAGGTTAACAAGCCGTGGCGACCAAGATTATTAGTTCTCGTATCTCTAATACTGTTTTCGCTAATGCTTATATACCTACGTGTATTGGTATTTAAAATGTCGTTAACCGCAAACTTCAACTGCATTCTATCATTTTTCATAAATAAAAAGGTAAGCGCCGCATTCCATAGCTGTATATTATTGCTAAAACCATTTGCACTTTGGGTGTTGTACATAATTCTATAAGTTGTTTCCCAAACCATTTTTTTAGGTAAACGTACAACCAACTCTGTTTCTCCGGTATGTGTTAGGTAACTTAAATCGTTGAAAAAGTCGCTATCGTAGGCGCTGTTATTGATAGATAGGTTGTAAGATTGTCCTAGCTCAAACTTGTCGTTTAAGTTAATCCGACCATTAACTCTTGGCGTAAAAGATATTACGTGTGCATTACTTCTAACATTATTTACTTCTACAATATTTCTGGAATAGTTAGTCCAAAAACCCAAACCTAAGGTATATTGCCTTTTCATATTCTTAAATTCTTTGGTAATGTTACCGCTGGCATTAAATCTCCAAATTCCATCGGCATTATTAGGCGTATTGGTTTGTATACCTTCGGCACTAATTACTCTTGACATAATTACCCCATCGTTTTGTACACTTCCATTTAAGTTAGCATTATAATTTAAGGAGTTTTTGGTGTCGTACTTATAGAGGTTTAAATTTACTTGATGTGTTTTGGCAGGGCGTAAAGTTGGGTTTCCATTTTGTACAAACAAAGGGTTTGAGTTGTTGGCTACAGGCTGTATATACCTTACATCTGGCTCTCTGAAATTTGGCGAATAGCTTACGTTTAAATCTTTATACCTTATTGTTAATTGAGGCGCAATAAATTGAAAGTTCTGTTCGAACGATGGATTGGTGCTAAAGCTGTTTTCTAGATTTATAGTGTTAAAAACAAAACCCGGTTGAATATTTAAGTCTTTTGTCACTTTCCACCTTAAAGTAGCCCTAGTATTTGTTTTAAAACCAGATTGCATAACAGTTTCGGAAAGTGTTGGCACCATAATATCATAAGTTTGATTTAGAGGGTCTTTATAAAATGTTGTTAACGCGTTTTCGTTATCTATGTAATTTCCGCTAGTAACCAAGCTTAAAGCTAATTTTTTACTAATCGGCTCTGCATAATTTAAGCTTAGGTAGGTACTAAAATTACGAATATTATTGTCTCTTAGTTGATCTATTACCGCAGTTGAGGCAGGATCGTAAAACTGATTAGTAGCGGTATTAAAGTCGTCTCCTAAATTATTTGTTTTAGTTACGTTAACCGATGTGTTTAAATATCGTCCTGCTTTTTTAAAATCCCTCCATAGGCTGGCCGAAATAAAATATTCGGCATTATTTGCCTGTGTGCGACTAGCGTTATTACCCGTGTTTAGCAAATCGTTGTTACCATTTGCACTTCGGGTTTGCAACAGACCTGCATTGCGTATTTGGTTGATTGTTATGGTAGGTTCTACTGTTAGGTTTGTAAGGCTGTCTATTTTCCACTCCGCTCTGGCTCCGATATTATGGTTGTAGCTTTTATTACGCTGATTAGAATTGGTATTGGTTAGTAACTTACTATCTCCTAAATTTTGATCTGCATTTATTAATTGCTCAATGGTATTGTCTACCTGACCGAAGAAATATTTGGCATTTAGCTTTATGCCATTTTTGGTTAAGGTATTAAAATTTGCACCGGCTCCTGCAGATTGTTGCACACCCGAAGACGCACCACCAAAAGAAATATTGTTTAGCGCAAAACCGCCATCAGAGTTTACCATCACAGAATTAATGCCACCTCTAGAGAATCCGCCGATGCGGGAAACATCGCCAATGCTAAAACCTGGCTTATTTATGTTGTTTCCATAGGCCAGTAAACTCACTTGGGTGGTATCTCTAAAGAAACTCATAATACCGCCAGTTTCAAACCTTTCATTCGGTCCGCCACCACCGTAAATTTTGCCAAATGCACCTTGCTTAATTGCCTTTTTAAGTTTTAGATTAATTATTTGAGGTGTATTGCCTGCTAACAAATCGGGATCACGGCGTTTAGCTTCCGGATCGTCTGCAACTTGAATTTTATCGATAATATTTGCCGGGAGATTTTTAGTTGCTATCTGTTGGTCGCCACCGAAGAACTCTTTTCCATCCACCAATATTTTACTAACCGACTTTCCATTAACTTGTATAGAGCCGTCTGAAGCTACAGCAACACCTGGTAGTTTTTTCAAGAGATCTTCTACCACCGCTGTTGGCAAGGTTTTAAAAGACTCTGCATTAAATTCTATGGTGTCTTTACGCACAATAATTGGCGGCCTTTCAGACTGGATTACCACTTCCTTTAAATCGTTTGTTTTCTCGGTAAGCAGTAGTTTACCTAAGTTTAAATCCGGCGAAGCCGATGTAAGTGTAATCTCTTTGCGATATACATTATACATCCAAGCATTTACCACAACCTTATATTTAACACCTAAATCTAGATTAGAAATTTTGAAGACCCCTTTATCATCAGATAATTTGTAATTAGTTAAAACGGTATCGCTTCCTTTATAGATAGAGACCGTTGCGTAATTTAAGGTCAGTTTCTGATTAGCACTATCCAATAATGTTCCGGCTACGCTACCTTTTTGGGCAAAAGCAAAATTAACTGCAAATAGTAAGGTAATGGCAAATAAAATTCTCTTCATAAAATGATTTAAGCTAGGTTTCTATAACTGCTGAATGGTTTCTACCTTACTAAACTAAAAAATTAGTTTTAATAAAGAAACAAATCGCAACAATGTTACGAAACTATCGTAGCTGATCTGATTGGCATGCTGTAAACTTTCAATTCAACTCTAATTTTTACCACATAGATGCATAGTTCTGCCTGTATATGTGTACCTATGTGGTAAATTAAAACACGTTAAAACCTAAACATGGTATCTTTTCCGCCAACTTTACCGCCAAAATTTTGGATGTTGTAAGTTAGTGTTAGCAAACCATGCCTGCCTAAATTATTTATTCTCATATCTCTAGCCGTGTTCTCTGTAATGTAAACGTAACGGCGGTTATTGGTATTTAAGATGTCGTTAACCGATAATTTAAGTTGTAACCTATCGTTTTTCATGAAAAGCGTGGTAACTGCCGCATTCCAGAAACTAATGGTATTGTTTTGCCCATTAAGCGTTTGGGTGTTGTACTGTAAACGGTAATTTGTTTCCCAAACCACTTTTTTCGGAATACGTACAATCAATTCTGTATCACTTCCATGATTGTAATAGTTTAGATTTCTGAAAAAATTATCGGTATAAAAACTTTTGTTAAAGCCAAAACTGTAGGTTTCGCCAAACTCTAACTTATCATTTAGGTTAATCCTTCCGCCTAGCCTAGGTCCGCCATTTATAATTTTACTCTCGCTCATAATGTTATTTACCATTACGTAGCTTTTGTTGTAATTACCCCAATAACCCGCAGTAATGGTAAATTGTCTTTTGGTGGTTTTAAAATCTTTAGAGATATTACCATTACTATGAAACTGCCAAATGCCATCCCGATTGATAGGTGTTACAGTTTGTACACCGCCATCTCCAATTATTCTCGACATAATTACGCCATCGTTTTGCACACTACCACCTAAGTACAGGTTATAGCTCAGTGTTTTTTGGGTATCGTACTTGTACAAATTCATATTCACCTGATGTGTTTTCGAAGGGCGCAAATTGGGGTTACCATTTTGAATATAGAATTGGTTGGTGTTGTTAGCAATTGGTTGCAAGTATCTTACATCAGCCTCTCTAAATGATGGCGAATAACTAAAATTTAAGCTCTTATACCTGATAGTTAATTGCGGTGCAAAAAAATTAAAGTGTTGGTCGAAGTTTTGGTTATTAGCAAATTCGTTTTTTAAATCGATGGTATTAAAAACGAAACCCGGCTGAATATTTAAATTTTTAGTTACCGCCCAACGCAAACTTAACCTGTTATTTGTTTTGTAACCACTTTGAATTACCGTTTCGCTAAGGTTTGGTACTGCAATATCGTAATCTTGATTGTTTGGATTTCTGAAAAAAGTTACCAAGGCATTTTCATTATCAATGTAATTTGCACTGCTTGCAATGCTTAGCGTTAAAACTTTACTAAGAGGTTCGCTATAGTTTCCATTTAGGTTAATGTTAAAATTAGATATGTTATTATCCCTCAATTGGTCTAACAGCACAGCTGGATTTGCCGGCAAGTAAAAATTGCTCTCGTTAATATTATAATTATCCGTTAAATTATCCCTTTGCGATACATTTAAGGTAAGATTTAAAGATCTTCCTTTTTTCTTAAAATCTTTCCAAAGGTTTGTACTTAGATTATAATCGTTGGTTCTTCCTTTTGATCTAGAAATGTTGTTACCGTCGCTTTCTAGCTGAAGATTGTTGTTAAAGGTAGAAGTAACCAATGTTCCATCACTGTCCGCAATTCCTATAGATATGTTTGGTTCGATAGTTAGCGTAGTTAAACTATCTAGCTTAGCTTCTATTCTACCTCCAAAATTATGGCTGTAATTGATGCTGTTTTGTAACGATTGGCTGTTAATAAATAGTCGTCTATCTCCTAATGTCTGATCGATATCGGTTTGTGTATTATTAAAATTGTCGCTGTAACCCAAAAAGTATTTTCCGTTAATTTTAACACCCTTTTTTGTGAGGGTATTAAAGTTTGCTCCACCACCTGCAGATTTTTGTACGCCACCATTCATAGAACCTCCGAAAGAAATTCCGTTCAGAGAAAAACCGCCGTCTGAATTAATTGATGTCGAATTTACACCAGACCTTTGAAAACCACCAATACGCATAACATCGCCAATACTAAAGCCCGGCTTATTAACATTGTTGCCATAACCTAATACACTAACTTGGGTCGTATCTCTAAAAAAATTCATGATACCACCGGCTTCAAAAAGCTCTTTCGGACCGCCACCGGCATAAAATTTACCAAAAGCGCCACTCTTGATTGCTTTCTTTAGTTTTAGGTTGATGATTTGCGGTATGTTACCTGCAACTATATCGGGATCTCTTCGCTTTGCTTCCGGATCGTCGCTTAATTGCACTTTGTCAATAATATTAGCTGGCAGATTTTTAGTCGCAATTTGCTGGTCGCCACCAAAAAACTCTTTTCCATCAACTAATATTTTACTAACGGATTTGCCGTTGACCATTATTCCGCCATTTGCATCGATAGCTACACCAGGCAACTTTTTCAATAAATCTTCAACTACCGCACTAGGCAATGTTTTAAAAGATTCGGCATTAAATTCTATGGTATCTTTACGTACAACAACCGGCGGTCGTTCAGACATAATAACTACTTCATTTAGGTCGTTACGTTTTTCTGCCAATGCTAAAACACCGACATTTAGGTTCGGCTCTGTGCCGGTAATAATAATTTCCTTACGGAAGATATTATACATCCAAGCGTTAATCACTAAACGATATTTTACACCTAACTCTAAGTTTACGATTTTAAATACACCTTTATCATCTGATAATTTATAAGTGGTTAAAACGGTATCTGTTCCTTTAAAAACAGAAATGGTAGCATAATTTAAAGTGGTTTTGCGGTTAGCGCTATCAACCAAAGTTCCTGTAACGGTTCCTTTTTGGGCAAACAACAAGTTGCCAATTAACATTAAGGCGAGGGCAAGTAAAATTTTCTTCATAAAATGGGTTAAAAACAACTAAGAGACGCAAGACTTCCTGGAATGTTGCATCACTAACTAAATGGCATAAAAAACTACGAACCATTTCGTATGAAACTAATGTACGAAAAGTTTCGTAAAATAAAATTTTCATTAATTTTTTGTGTGATTAATTAAAATCGACACTGCACGAAAGTAAAATTTTATGCTTTTTGGCTTTAGAAAATGTGATGAAGATGCGCTAAAATGTGACGAGTGCACAATTTAAGAGAAAGAAAAACAAAAGGATATTTCTTGCAGATGTACACAGAAAAAAATCGCCCTATGTTCGCCCTCCGCTGCCTGTGTTCAACTGCATAAGAAACAGCGAAAATCTGCGAGATAATTGCTACAATTTTACCAATAAATTTGTGTTGATCTGCGCATATCTTTGGTCAACCTTACAATAAAATTTTACTGCTTACTTCTTTATCAATAGTGATGTAACCAGGATATTTAACCAATCCGCCACCCACCATAATAGATGGGCGAATTTTTAAAGTAACCATTCCCTTTTTTTCAGTACCAGAACTATTCGCTTTCAGAAATTCTGTAATGTCTGACATAACAGTTCCATCTACCAAAAATTTGTAAATATTAGTGTTTAGCTGGACTGGAACTCGTGTGGTTTGCCCCGCTTCTATGCTTACCCTTTGATCTACCGTACCATTGGCAATTTCTTGTTTGTTTATTAAAATGATATAATCAAAATTATTAATAGCTGCCAGGGTATTAGACGGATTTGAAATCTCTAAATTTAAATTCGCCCTTAACGGAATATCTTTTCGTAAATAACCTAAGGCTAATGAAGGTAGACCGGTTAAATCAATATTATTTCCTTTAATCAGTTTCTGAATATCTGTTCCTGCAACTGAAATATTAGTAGCATCAAGTAATCTATAATCGCACTTTTCTAAGGCTTTTATCTGTTGCGCTTGTTTGTTTACACTACACGATCCTAAACCTACAATTAGCAGTAAACCAAAAAATATTCTTTTCATTTTTTTATAACGATTATTTGAACACTAAGGTATACTCAACTTTAGTACCAAAACAAATTTTGGCAAGCTAAATTGTTACGTAAACATAAAAACCCTTCACCTGTGTTATCTCAAATTTTAATTAATTTAGGGGCTTTGAACCTTTATGAAACACCTAAGCCAACTTTTCATCTTACTGTTTTTTCCGTACGTTTTAAATGCGCAAATGCAACAACTCAATGCTGCAGAAATAGCATCGGGCATTGCCAAGTTAAATGTAAAAGCAAGTGTTTTGTACATAGCAGCGCACCCAGACGACGAAAACACAAGACTTTTAGCTTACTTAGCAAAAGAAGCAAATGTAAGAGCCGGTTATTTATCTTTAACCAGAGGTGATGGCGGTCAAAATCTGATTGGTAACGAACAAGCAGAACTTTTAGGCCTAATACGCACACAAGAACTATTGGCCGCCAGAAGTGTGGATGGTGCAGAGCAGTTTTTTACCAGAGCAAACGACTTCGGCTTTTCTAAAACACCAGAAGAGAGTTTTAAAATTTGGGGTAAGGAACAAATTTTGGCAGATGTGGTGTGGGTAATCAGAAAGTTTAAACCCGATGTTATCATCACTCGTTTTCCGGAAGATTCCAGAGCTGGACACGGACACCACTCGGGTTCTGCTATTTTAGCTAGAGAAGCTTTTATCGCGGCAGCAGATGCAAAACGTTTTCCAGAGCAACTAAAATATGTACAACCTTGGCAGGCAAAACGCATACTCTGGAATACTTTTAATTTCGGCAGTACAAACACCACGGCACCAGATCAGCTAAAAATTGATGTAGGTTTGTTTAATCCGCTATTAGGAAAAAGCTATGGCGAAATTGCTGCAATTAGCAGAACGAACCATAAAAGCCAAGGTTTTGGGTCAGCTTTGCAACGTGGCGAAGCTTACGAATATTTTAGTCATGTAGCGGGAGAAAAAGCTACAAAGACTTTATTAGATGGCGTAAATACAGAATGGGAAAACCCGCAAATTAAATCGCAATTAGCTAAAATTAGCAAAGAATATCAGGTAAACAATCCTTCCAAATCCATTTCTGCTTTAATTGAATTAAAAAGATTAGTTAAAAATCAAAACTTTAATCATAAGCTTTTAGATGATTTGATTTTAGCTTGCGCCGGAATTTGGGTGGAAGCAAATACAGCCTCAAATACTTATGCCAAAGGCGATGAAATAAGCTTAAGGTTACAAGCAATTTCGAGAATAGCAGACGTTACCATGCTATTTAATGACAAACAAGTAAAGTTAAAAGCGAATGATTTGCAAAGCTTCAATCAAAATATTGACACTAAGGATTTAAAGATTACGCAACCTTACTGGCTCACGCAAAATCATCCAATAGGGCAGTTTAAAATAGAAAACCCATTAGATGTTGGTTATCCTGAAAACCCTAATCCGTTGAACGTAAAATTTAAATTGTTAATTAACGGGGAAACTTTCGATTTGAGCACACCTTTAGTTTTTAAATCTACCGACCCAATAAAAGGCGAACGTTACCAGCCTTTGGTAATTGCGCCAAAAGTAACTGCAACTTTAAGCGAGAAAGCCTACATATTTAATAGCGAAGCACCAAAACCGATTACAGTAAGTCTAAAATCTTTTACTGACAATGCTAAAGGCACGCTAACGCTTCAGTTACCTAGCGGATGGGAAAGCACACCAGAAAAAATCGATTTTAACTTATTAAAAAAAGGCGATGAACAAACTGTGGTATTTGCCATAACACCTGGTAAACAAGCCAGTGGAAATGTTGTGGCAACTGTAAACATTTATGGAGAAAATGAAAGCAAAGGTTTAAAAATCATCAGCTACGATCATATCCCGAACATTACCATATTTCCGGAAGCTACTGCAAGATTAGAAAAAATAGACTTAAAGGTAATTGGCAACAAAATCGCTTATATAGATGGTGCCGGCGATCTTGTTCCAGACGCATTAAGGGAAATGGGTTACAACGTTACTCATTTAAACCCTACTCAGGTTTTAACGAGCGATTTAAGCAGTTACAATGCTGTAGTTGTTGGCGTTCGTTTTTACAACATTAACACCGAAGCAAAACTTGTACAACCGAAGTTATTAAATTATGTTGAAAACGGTGGCACTTTATTGATACAATACAATGTAAACAACGGTTTAAAGATTAACGATATTGGTCCTTATCCTTTTAAATTGGTAAATAAACGAGTTACTGAAGAAGATGCGAAAGTTACTTTCATAGACCCGAAAAATCCAGCTTTAAATTATCCAAATAAAATAACAGAAAAGGATTTTGAAGGTTGGGTACAAGAGCGTGGTCTGTATTTTGCAACTGATATCGACCCAAAATATCAAACTATATTTAATATGAACGATACTGGCGAACAAGCTAGCGATGGTTCATTATTAATTGCAAATTACGGTAGAGGTAAATTCGTTTACACTTCTCTGGTTTTCTTTAGAGAGCTGCCAGCCGGCGTACCTGGAGCATATAGGTTATTTGCAAATTTGTTAGCTCCAAAACAGCCCTAATGTCTGAACTGTGATTTTGTAATTAATTGATTTAATATGATTAACAAAAATAATGATTTACCTCCTTTTGTAAAAACTTGGAAACAGTTTTACATCTTGCTTGTAATTTGGCTAATCATATTAATTGCATCGTTTTACGCCTTTACTAACTATTTCCAATGAGCTATATAGATTGGGCAGTATTGTTAGTTACCATCCTTGCAATTATAGGTTACGGGGTTTACAAAAGCCGAGGCGAGCAAAGCATGGACGCGTATTTGTTAGGCAACCAAAGTATGCCTTGGTACACGGTTTGCCTTTCGGTAATGGCAACACAGGCTAGCGCAATAACATTTCTCTCCGCTCCCGGCTTGGCTTATACATCTGGCATGAGCTTCGTGCAGTTTTATTTTGGCTTGCCATTAGCGATGATTGTACTATGCGTTGCGTTTGTTCCAATTTTTCACCGATTAAAAGTTTACACGGCTTACGAATATTTAGAGCAACGCTTCGATTTAAATACTAGAGCACTAACTGCTTTTTTATTTCTTATCCAAAGGGGATTATCTACCGGAATAACTATTTATGCGCCTTCCATTATTCTATCAACTATTTTAAATATCGATACCACAATAACCACTTTATTTATTGGCGGATTGGTAGTTTTTTATACCGTTTACGGAGGTACAAAAGCCGTTTCTTACACGCAGTTATTACAAATGAGCATTATTTTTTGCGGCATGTTTGCTGCCGGAATAATGGTGGTGCACCTTTTACCTGGAAATGTAGGTTTCGAAAAAGCCATCAGCATTGCTGGAAAAATGGGTCGTACAAATGCCATAGATTTTAACTTCGATTGGAAAAACCCTTATAATATTTGGAGCGGAATTATTGGCGGTTTTTTCTTGCAACTCTCTTATTTTGGTACCGACCAAAGTCAGGTTGGGCGTTATTTAAGCGGTGCCTCTGTTGGGCAAAGCCGATTGGCCTTGTTAATGAATGGTTTGGTTAAAATCCCCATGCAGTTTTTAATTTTATTAATCGGTGTGCTGGTTTTTACCTTTTATCAGTATAATAAAGCACCTTTATTTTTTAATAGTTACGAGTTAAATAAGCTAGAAAAAAGCGAATACAAAGCAGAGCTGGATAAAATTCAGCTCGATTATAACAATGCTTTCGCTACTAAAAAAGTTGAGGTAGAAAAATTAGACAAAGCTTTAGACGCCAACGATCAATCCAAAATAGATCTACAGCGTATCGCAGTAAAAAAAGCCGATGAAGAAACCAAAAGCATTAGAAAAGAGCTTACTGATTTAATGACTAAAAACGACGAGAAAGCAAATACAAACGACAATAATTACATTTTTTTAAGTTTTGTAACGCAGTATCTCCCAAAGGGATTAATTGGTCTTCTGATTGCGATTATCTTCTTAGCATCTATGGGTTCTACAGCTAGTGCGTTAAATTCATTGGCATCTACAAGTGTGGTAGATATTTACAAAAGATTAATTAATAAAGACGCTACTGATAGAGAATATGTAAAAGCTTCTCGTTGGAGCACTATAATTTGGGGAGTAGTTTGTATTGTGATGGCATTATTTGCCAGTAAAATCGGCAATTTATTAGAAGCTGTAAATATCCTAGGCTCCTTTATTTACGGTACTATTCTAGGTGTTTTCGTAGTGGCTTTTTATCTAAAATCTGTAAAAGGCAAAGCTGTTTTTTACGCAGCCATTTTAGCCGAAATTATTGTTTGCATTTTAGGATTTAACGATGTGGTTGCCTTTTTATGGCTCAACGTTATTGGATGTTTGTTGGTGGTAATTTTTGCTTTGGTTGTGCAGGGGTTAATGGGTGAAAAGGCTACTGATTTGCAGAATAATTAACAAAAAATCCCATAAATAACCTAACACCCTACTAATCGACGATCCGTCATTCCCAACTTGATTGGGAATCGTAATGCTAAAAAAAACCGCTCCAACAAATTGAAACGGTTTAATATTTACTCAAGATTAAGAACTATCGACTCCGGACTTATTTCTTTGTCTCTGCTAATAATTGCGTATTTAATCTGATGTATTCATCATTTTTCATATTAGTTGCCAAAGCAAGTCCTGCCTTTGCACTTTCTGCAGCTGCAGCTTTATCTCCACTTTTTAACTGCATTTTACCTAACCATAATTTTGTCCAAGGCATTTTAGGTTCAGCTTTATCAGCTTCTAACATCCAATTTAAAGCAGTTTTTAAATCTTTGCCATTGGTAAAATAATAAATTGCTGCTTGCATATATGGTTTCTTCTCGCCTTTCATCGCCTCAGTAATATTTGCCATAGCTTTAGTATCAACATCAGTAGTTAAATTTACGGAAACGGCTGTGTTTTCCCAAGCTAAATTTAAAGTGGCTTTGCTTTCAGTTACGTTTGCAAATTGCATGGTAAAAGTTTCAGTTAATTCTTTCGTCGCTATTGGCTTAACTTTCACACGTAAGGCGTCATCTTTTTGATCGTAAGTGTAGGCGCCCCACTGTTTAGCGTTCTTGTTAAAGATAATGGTCCATTCGTTTTTGCTAGGAATAGAAAACAAACTGTATTCGCCTGCTGGCAAATCTTTACCTTCTATTTTAACGGCTTCTGTAAACGTAATTACCGTGTTTGCATTAGCTCCCGTTCTCCAAACCTTATCCATTGGCTCCATGCCGCCAAACATTTTACGCCCTTTAACATTTGGCCTGGCATACACTAATGTTACTTTTCCTAATCCAAACTCTTGGATAATGGTCTGTGTGCTACTTGGCGAAGGCAATTTAACTTGCGCATTTAAGCTATTGTTCACTCCTAATGCCACTAAAAGCATTAGTATCGTTTTTGTAAATTTCATTTTGTTTGATTTTGAATTTCCAGTCAAAATTACAAAATAAAATCAATCGCTAAATGATTGTAAAGAAACCTAGACAATAAGAAATTATAAATCAAAAACCATATTTTAGTAGAAATATAGAGTCAATTTAAACTAAAATATAAAATGATGAGAACAACAATCAAATCTATTGCTACATTACTTTTTGTGGCTACCATTTCTTTAAATGCGGTTGCACAAGATACAAAACCAGCTCCAGCTAGTCCTCCTGCAACAGCAACTGGAAAAGTAGGTGCTGCAACGCTTACAATAAACTACAGCAGTCCGGCGGTAAAAGGTCGTGCTATTTGGGGCGGATTAGAGAAATACGACAAAGTTTGGCGTGCTGGTGCAAACAAAACCACTACGTTTGAAACTGATAAAGACATAACCGTTCAAGGTAAAAAATTACCTGCAGGTAAATACAATTTCTTCTTAATCCCTAAAGAAAGTGGTACGTGGACAGCTATTTTCAATAATGAAGTAACTAACACAAATCCATTCAACTATAAAGAAGCAGAGGATCAATTAAGAGTTGATGTTAAAATTAAAGCTTTAAAAGAAAACCAAGAAAGATTGGTTTATAAAATAGATAACAAGGGTTTTGCCTTAGAATGGGAAAAAGTTTCAGTTCCATTAGCTGTTAAATAAATTATACAAAATATTATTTAGCCTCGTAAGTAATTTTACGAGGCTTTTTCTTGATATGGAAATTAAAACGATTGCAATTTTAGGCTGTGGTTGGTTCGGATTACCAATGGCAGCAGAGCTGATAAAAAATGGATATAAAGTTAAAGGTTCTACTACTACTGAAGCTAAGCTGACCATACTTGAAAAAGCCGGAATAATGCCTTATCTGATTGATTTTGAGCACAATTCCTTATCTAAGAACAGTGAATTCTTTAAATGTGATGTTTTGTTAATTGCAATCCCTCCAAAAGCTAAACAAACTGAAGGCTTAAGTTATGCTGAAAAAATAAAACAGGTTGCCGAAATTGCATTAGCAAACGATGTTAAGCAGGTTATACTCATCAGTTCTACCGGAATTTATGCCGACAATAATTTTATTGTTGATGAAACTGTCGCTCCGATCCCAAATACAGTATCAGGAGAAATGTTATACGAAGCCGAAACCGTTTTAAATTCCAATTCGTCTTTTACACGCACTATTATCCGCTTTGCGGGATTAATTGGACCGGGAAGAAATCTTGCCAAGCACTTTGCCGGCAAAGCCGATATAGCCAATGGCTCGGCACCAATAAACCTTATCCACTTAACAGATTGTATCGGACTAACATCTGAAATAATCGAGAAAGGAAAATTTGGCAATGTATACCACGGCGTTTCTCCAAGTCATCCTACGCGGAATGATTTTTACACCCAAGCCTGCATCGCCTCTGGCTTAGAAAAGCCACAATTTTTAAACGAAAAAATAGCGTGGAAACAGATAGAAAGCAAAAACGTACCCGAAGTTTTAGCTTACGAATACGTTTATGCGGATTGGAATAAATATTTTAAGGAACTAGCTGATTAAGCAGTTGCCATTTTAACTACATTTCTGTAAGGGAATGCATTAAAGATATGTCTTCTTGCAAATCTTCCTGGAGAGTCTGCATTAACTAGTTTAATGTACATCGCTCTAGGCACATCGAAATATTCGTAAGCTGCACCGTCAAAAAATTCAATTTTAAGCACAGAGTTTTTGTACTCGAAATCTTGTACGTTAGATAAAGTAGTGGTCTGAATATAATCGTCTTTTGCGTGTGCTAAAGTTTCTGGATCGATACTTAACAAAAAGTTGTAAGCCTCAATAATCTCCTTACTTTTTATTTCAGCTTCAGCTTGTTTTTCTGCATCTGCAGCAAACTTGTCTGGGTGCCAATCTTTCATCAAACCTCTATAAATAGATTTAATTTCTTTCAGCTCCGTAACTTTTGTTACACCTAACGTTTTTCTGTAATCTCCAACTTTTTTCATAAACTAAATTATATATTATTGTTTATGAAATGATTGCAAAATTTTATAACACAAAACATCAGGAAAACAATTTGCTGCAAAGGTAGCCTTTTTAAAGCAAAATTTTTAGTGTAGCACAACTTATTATTATTTAGCCTTTATCCAAGTTGACAAATCTTTTATTACACCTTCACCCACATTCATCATTTTTTGGTACTGAGCGCTGTTTGCTTTTTCTAACTGCGGACTCAATAAATGGTTAATTTCGCCATAGAACTTAAGCGTAGCATTAGGTTTGGTACCCAAAGCTTTTTTCCAAAGTTCAAAATCAGTTTCTGAAACCTGAAAATCGTTTCCACCATGCAACACGTAAATTTTGTTCGTTAATTTTTGTGCGGTAGCTACCTGGTCGTAATTATTCAAATCAACCCAATAAGAAGCAGGCAGACCCAAAATAACAGAATCTGGTTTAATCGTGGTTCCCAATTTGTTCAACCTACTTTTTTCTATTTGTACAATAGCATCTGCTAAAAGCTTTTTAGTTGCTGTGGTAGTATCTTTATTAGATGTAACTAAATACTTATTTTGATCGATGATTATATCTGTAAGCTTTCTAGCAGGTGCTGCAGCCAAAATAATTCCTTTTAAATCTGGAACAAGCGTAGCAATCTTTGGTGCTAGCATACCGCCTAAACTATGGCCCAATACAAAAACACTTTTCAAATCTGCACCTTTAACCGTTTTTGCTAATGCAACAGCCGCTAGTGCATCATCTACAACTTCTTCCTTAACAGTAAATGCTTTGTTAAATTCTGCAGGGTAAATTACTGTTCGTTTTACATACCTAACCGTTGCTATGCCATTTACCGCTAAACCTAGTGCAATATCTTTCAAAGGCTTGTTAGGCCCTACAGTTCCGTCCATATCGCTCGGACCAGAACCATGCACCAAAACTACTATCGGAAAATTAGTTGCATTTTTTGGTGTGGTAATAACCGCAGCCAATTGGTGTGTGCCAGATTGTAAGTAAACCGACTTCTCTGAAACTAAGGCGGTATCAACATAAAATGGCTTTGTATAACCTACGTTTTTTTGTGGCATGTATAAACCAACAATTTTCTCAGCCTTATTAAACATTAGCACAAAGTCTTGATCTTGGCGTTCAAACTTGGCATCTAGGGTTACTGCAAAAAACTCGCCTTGCATTTTACTTTGTACGGCATCTAAAGCGGTAAGTTCGCCCATTTTAGCTTTAACATTTGTCCAAAGTGCCTTTAAGTTTTCTGGGCTTATCTTAGTTTGTTCAACTGGGTCAAAATATAGATGAGCCGAATCGAACTTTTGTTCTTCGAGCTTAACGAAAAATTCATTTGCTTTGGCAAAAAGGCTTATCACATTTTGGGAAAAGCAAAAGTTGCTGATAAGTAAAAACGCAAATAATAAGTAAGTTTTCTTCATAATTTAAGTTTATGCACAGTACGTGCCAGCTCAAAGTTAACAATATTTAGTTTCTTCAATTGTTAAAAAAAGTGAAAATAAAAATGCCATCCTACTTATTAGGATGGCATTACAAAATATATAACCCGACTAGTTTAGGCTAATGTAGCTTCGATAGTAATTTCTGCATTTAATAACTTAGAAATTGGGCAGTTTGCTTTAGCATCAGCTACAAGTTCATCAAATTTTTCTTGCGACAAACCTTCTGCTTTTACTTTAACTTCTAAGTGAACGCCAACAATTTCGCCTTTCTCAGGATTTAAGTCTACAATTGCTTTGGTTTCGATAGATTCAGGCGTAATGTTTTCACCAGAAATGTTAAAGCTTAACTTCATAGAAAAACATCCAGCATGCGCAGCGGCTACTAATTCTTCTGGATTTGTGCCTACGCCTTCTTCAAAGCGACTTTTAAAAGAATATTGCGTGTCTTTTAAAGTTCCGCTTTGCGTACTTAATGTTCCTTTACCATCTTTACCGGTGCCATTCCAAACGGCTGTTGCATTTCTTTTCATATCATTTATTTTTTATAGTATAAGTTTAAAATATTTCAAATTGTTTGATGGTTTCTACATCCGACAATAAATTTACATTATATACAGTATTAATTCTTAGTAAAATCTCAAATCTTAAAATATCTTTGTAAACAAATTAAATAGCGAAAACAAATTGGCAAAAAATTCTAAGTTGTATAAGAATATTTTAGTGGTAGAGGATAATCATGCTATTTTAGATGTTATTACTCTAATTCTGCAAAGCGAGGCCTACAAAGTTTCTGGCCTTAGTAAAAGCGCTAGCATGATGCAACACATCCAGCAATCTAAACCTGATCTGATCATTTTAGATATTATGCTACCTGATGCTGATGGCAGAGAGTTACTAACGCAGATTAGGAAAGATGAGTTTACGGCGAACATTCCTGTTTTAATGATTTCGGCGAAATACACGGCAACAAACATACAGCATGGCGAATATAAGCCTAATGGTTTTCTGGCCAAGCCTTTCGACATTGATGATCTTTTAGATAAAATTGAAGGTATATTAGCTGGGAAGACTTATTAAGATTTCTGTTCTCCATTGACTAAAGTCGACAGCAATGAATAGAAGTAACACGGCTAAATTCTTATCAGATGAATGCAAACGAACAATTAATTAAGCATTTGTACACCTGTTTTAAAAACAAGGATTTTAAAGGCATGCAAGCTTGTTATGCAGATAATGCGGTTTTTAACGATGCAGTTTTTAAGAATTTAAATGCTGAGCAGGTTAAGGCGATGTGGGAGATGCTTATTACCAAAGGCAAAGATATGCGCTTGGAATTTAGCCACATTAAAGCCGATGAAAAAACCGGGTCGGCGCATTGGGATGCCTATTATACCTTTTCATCTACCGGAAACAAAGTTGTAAATAGAATTGATGCCACTTTCGAATTTGAAAACGGAAAAATTGTTAAACATACCGATTACTTTAACTTTTACACTTGGGCAAAACAAGCTTTAGGCATAAGCGGTTTATTATTAGGTTGGACTAGTTTTTTGAAAAAGAAAATACAAAATACAGCTCTTACAAACCTTAATCATTTTATGAACAAAAAGTAAAGCTATGAAGGATAATTTCTCCACTCAATCGAGCCAATACGCTAAATTCAGACCAAAATATCCGCAAGCACTTTATGATTTTTTGTTAAACCATGTAAGCGAAACCAAAACAGCTTGGGATTGTGCAACCGGAAATGGGCAAGTTGCAACAGAACTCGCAAATCGATTTGAAAAAGTTTATGCAACTGATATTAGCGAAAAACAACTAGCTAATGCGCCCCAGTTATCCAACATAACCTACAAAGTTGAGCAAGCCGAAAAGACCGATTTTGCTGATGATGTTTTTGACCTTGTTACCGTTGCCCAAGCTATACATTGGTTTAAATTTGATGAGTTTTATGCCGAGGTTAAAAGAACGCTAAAACCCAATGGCATTTTTGCCGCGATAGGTTATGGCATTATGCACATTACACCGGCCCTAGATAAAGTGGTACATTATCTTTATCAAAATATTTTAGGCGATTTTTGGGATGAAGAGCGTAAGTACATCGAAGATAATTACCTCAACATTCCATTTCCTTTTACAGAAATAGCGCATCCGGACTTTGAAATGACGACCGAGTGGAACTTCGATCAGCTGGTAGGCTATCTAGAAACTTGGTCGGCTTTACAACATTATATTAAGGCCAAAGACGAGAACCCAATAACTTTAGTCTACAACGATTTAAAACAAGCTTGGGGAAAAGCAGATACCTATAAAATTCATTTCCCTTTGTTGCTAAAAGTGGGTAGCCTTTAGTTATTTTATTAATTTAACAATAGCATCTAAAGTTAATTTCTGTTGTTCGCCACTTTCCATGTGTTTTAAGGTAAGCAAACCACTTTCCATTTCATCTGCACCAATTAAAATTACGTAAGTAATGTTTTTGCTATCAGCATAACTCATTTGTTTTTTAAGCTTGGCCGATGTTGGATACAGTTCTGCAGAAATGCCTTCGTTTCTCAATTGCTGTAGCATAGGCAGGGCATAACGTTTGGCACTTTCATCAAAGTTGCTAATCAAAACTTTTGTTCCTTGCGCCGCGGTTGCTGGGAAAAGATTTAATTCTTCCAATACATCATAAATTCTATCTGCACCAAAAGAGATTCCAACACCTGTTAAATCCTTTAAACCGAACATTCCAGTTAAATCATCATAACGGCCACCGCCACCGATGCTACCCATTGCCACTTCGTTGGTTTTAACTTCAAAAATACAACCTGTGTAATAGTTTAGGCCACGAGCAAGCGTAATATCTAATTGTAAATTTGAGATATGGGATGTAAGGTGTGAGACATATTCGAATACCTTTTCTATTTCCTCGATTCCTTTTAAGCCAATTTCAGAACTTGCCAGAACAGTTTTTAAACTTTCCAACTTTTCAACATTTGAGCCTTGCAACAATATTACTGGTTTCAGTTTCTCAATATCAGCTTCAGTAAAACCGCGTTCTAAAAGTTCTTTGGTTACACCATCAAAACCAATTTTATCCAGCTTGTCAATTGCAACTGTCATATCAACAATCAGCTCTGGTTTGCCAATAATTTCTGCTATGCCTGATAAAATTTTACGATTGTTAATTTTAATATCAAAATCTTTTAAACCTAGGTTTGTTAAAGCTTCGTGATAGATTAAAATAAACTCAGCCTCGTTTAATAATGATGGAGAACCCACTACATCAGCATCACACTGATAAAACTCTCTATAACGTCCTTTTTGGGGTCTATCCGCACGCCAAACCGGCTGTACCTGGAAACGTTTAAAAGGAAACGAGATTTCGCTCTGGTGCATTACCACGTAACGAGCGAATGGCACGGTTAAATCGTAGCGAAGCGCTTTTTCTGAGATTAAGCTCACTAACTTATTACTATTGTCATCCTGTGCGAAGTCGAAAGATTTCTTTTTTGGATCATTTAGGAATTCTCCTGAATTCAGAACCTTAAAAATCAGTTTATCACCTTCATCTCCGTATTTACCGGTTAAGGTTTGCAGGTTTTCCATACTAGGCGTTTGAATTTCTGCGTAGCCATACTTTCTGAAAACAGTTTTAATAGTATCGAAAATATAATTTCGTTTCACCATCTCTTGTGGCGAAAAATCTCTTGTTCCTTTTGGTAAACTTGGCTTGGTAATAGACATGGCGCAAAAGTACAAAAAAAGGTGGAAGGTTTTAAGGCGGAAGGTAGAAGGTTGTATTGGTATTAAAGACTTTGAAGCGCAATTGTGGTGCTATATTTAATGTTTGTTCCTGCCATTCGCTTTACTGCGCTTCGCTTCGTGCCCGCTACTGTCAGGGCTAAGAACAACCGGCATGGCAACAAAGCCCTAAATAGTAGTAAAGGTCTGCGTGCACCAAACCCGATAGAGTGGATAGCCCACAGGCGTAGTGCAACGAAGCCGAGGACTATGAGCGAAAGCGGGACCTACGCTAATAATGGCAAACTTTAGCTTTACCAAATAAAAAAGGCTTCCAGAAAACTGAAAGCCTTTTTATTTTTACCCTTCGACAAGCTCAGGATGACAGAACCTTATGCCAATAATCTAATTGGTGCTTCTAAAAATCCTTTTAATGTTTGCAAGAATTGAGCTCCGGTTGCACCATCAACCACACGGTGGTCGCAACCTAAAGTTAATTTCATTACGTTACCAGGAACAACGGCACCGTTTTTAACAACAGGAACAGCCTGAATTGCGCCCACTGATAATATTGCACCATCTGGTGAGTTGATAATCGACGTAAATTCATCGATACCGAACATACCTAAGTTAGAAACTGTAAACGTGCTTCCTTCCCAATCTGATGGTTGTAGTTTTTTTGCTTTTGCTTTCGCACCGTATTCTTTAACCTCTGCAGAAATGTGAGATAAAGATTTACCATCTGCAAAACGTACAACTGGCACCAATAGACCGTCTTCAACAGCCATGGCAACGCCAATGTTAGTATGTTCATTGAAACGGATTTTATCGCCACCCCACGATGAATTTACAGCTGGGTGTTTTTTCAACGCCAAAGCAACTGCTTTAATTACGATATCGTTGAAAGAAACTTTTACCGGGGCAACATCGTTAATTTGAGTACGAGCCGCCATAGCGTTGTCCATATCAATACTGATGGTTAAGTAGAAATGTGGTGCCGTAAATAAACTTTCGCCTAAACGTTTTGCAATTACTTTACGCATTTGCGAAACTGGTTTCTCGGTATATTTTTCTTCGCCAACGTAAGTTGGAATTACTGGAGCTGAAGCTGTTTCTTTTGGACTTTCAGTCTTAGCGCTTTCAGCTTTCGCCGTTGGCGTAAAGTTCTCTACGTCTTTTTTAATAATACGACCGCCCTCTGCGCTACCTGCAACCGAGGCTAAATCTATACCTTTATCTTTAGCAATTTTTTTAGCCAAAGGCGACGCAATGATACGGCCACCGTTTGAATTAGCCACAACTTTAGCTTCTTCTTTTGGAGCTTCTGTTTTTGCAGTTTCAGCTTTGTTAGTTTCGGTCTCTTTGCTTTCTGATTTTGCAGCAGGAGCATCGCCACCCGCTAAAATTGCACTAACATCAGTTCCTTCTGGCCCAACAATAGCTATGATGCCATTAACTTTGGCAGCTTCGCCTTTGTTAACACCTACGTGCAATAAAGTACCAGTTGCATATCCCATCACTTCCATAGTAGCCTTATCGGTTTCTACATCAGCTAAAATATCATCATCCTTAACTTTATCGCCTACTTTTTTATGCCATTCGGCTATAACGCCTTCTGTCATTGTATCGCTCAATAAAGGCATACGAATTACTGTTACGCCTTTTTTGCTCAATTCTTCTTCGCTTAAGCCACCACCTTGAGCAGGAGCTTCAGCTTTTGCTTCTTCTTTAGGTGCTTCCTCTTTAGACGCTGTAGGCGCTGCACTTCCCGACTCCGCTTCTAAAGCTGCTTTATAATCTTCGCCTTCTTTTCCGATAACCGCCATTGGCGCATCAACCGGAACAGCTTGGCCTTCTTCTATGCCAACATATAGTAAAACACCGTCCCAATAAGACTCCATGTCCATGGTAGCTTTGTCTGTTTCAACTTCTGCCAAAACATCACCACTTTTTACTTTATCGCCTACCTTTTTATGCCACTTCGCCAAAACCCCTTCGGTCATGGTGTCGCTCATCTTAGGCATCTTAATTACTTCAGCCATTTATATATATCTAATGAAATTCGTATTTATTAATTTTCTTGGAAAGGATAATCGCTTTGGATGTAAACATCTTTGTAAAGCTCTTCTGGCTCTGGCCAAGCAGATTCTTCTGCAAATTTTACAGATTCGTCTACAATACCTTTTACTTTTTCTTCGATTTCTGTAATCCAAGCATCGTCAGCATATTTCTCTTTTAATATTACCTCTCTTACTTGCTCAATAGGATCTTTAGCTTTATATTCTTCCAACTCGTCTTTAGTACGGTATTTAGCAGGATCTGACATTGAGTGACCACGGTAACGGTAAGTTCTCATTTCTAAGAAAGTTGGCCCTTCGCCAGCACGAGCACGTTGAATAGCTTCATCCATTGCGTTATGCACAGCAACCGGATCCATACCATCTACAGGAGCGCAAGGCATATCAAAACCTAAACCGATTTTATAAATATCTGTCATGTTAGTAGTACGTTCTACCGATGTACCCATTGCGTAACCGTTGTTTTCACAAACAAAAATCACAGGTAATTTCCACAACATAGCCATGTTAAACGCTTCGTTTAATGCACCCTGACGCACAGCGCCATCGCCCATATAACATATGTTTACATTTTTAGTTCCTTTATATTTCTCTGCAAATGCAATACCTGCACCTAATGGAATTTGACCACCAACGATACCATGTCCGCCGTAAAAGTTATGCTCTTTGCTAAAAATGTGCATTGAACCGCCCTTACCTTTAGAACAACCCGTAATTTTACCATACATTTCTGCCATGATGCTGTTAGCGCTAACACCTAAAGCTAAAGCATGTGCGTGATCACGGTAAGCTGTTATCATAGAATCATCTGGTCCCATTGCCGAGATTGCTCCTGCAACCACCGCTTCTTGACCGATGTATAAGTGGCAAAAACCACGAATTTTTTGCTGTCCGTATAGCTGTCCGGTTTTTTCTTCGAACTTGCGCATAAGCAACATCGACTCAAACCACTTCAAATAGGTATCCTTGTTAATTTCTACTGCACTCATGTTGAGGTATTGATTTTTTTGTTTATGAGAGCAAATCTAATTTTTTTTATTGTATTTCTCCCTATTCCCGAGTGTAAAAACATCATTATATGTATGTAACATTTCAGAAAATCAATAATTTACATTAAAGCAAAAATCAACTTAAAAAGTAGAGATTTTATAGACTTAGGATGCAAGCATATATAATACGTGCTATATTTAGGCTTACTGAAATTTAATTTCGGAAACGAAGCGTTGGGCGCAATCTACAAATTGCCGAAACTTAAATTTGATCTAGCAACATGCCGGGCAAAATAAAATTTTATTTTCTCTCCATTAACAAGCCAAAAATCAAGAAATGTTAATAACTTTCAGTTTTAAACATCCAATATTTGGATAACATTTGTAAATAGCATATTTTTGCCACCTAACAATAAGCCCGTAGTGGTGTACGTTTAAGTGTAAGTGTCATTTACCCAAACTTAACAGTATAACATGATAAAAAAATTCTTGTTTTCTACTCTTATCGTTCTCGCCAGCTTTACGGCTGTATTTGCACAAAGCAAAACCAAAGAAACTAACAAACTAGAAGACCCAGACAACTTAGCTTCGCAATATTTTTCGCAAGTTATGGGCGTAGCGGTAGACGCGACATCAAACTTAAAACTATACAAATTTATATACGAGTGGATTGGAACCCCTTACCGTTTTGGTGGAAATACAAAAAAAGGGATTGATTGTTCGGCCTTTACTAAGGCCATTTACGACAAAGTTTTCAACACAACTATTTTGCGTAACTCTCGTGATATCTTTAGCATGGTAAACCCATTAGCTAAAACAGAATTAAAAGAAGGCGATCTAGTTTTCTTCAAAATTAAAAGCCGTAGCATTACACATATTGGTATCTATTTAGGCGATGATCGTTTTGCTCACGCTTCTAGTACAAGAGGTGTAGTAATTAGCAATTTAAACGATCCTTACTACAACCGTTATTTTTATAAAGGTGGCAGAATACTAGAAGGTGGTAAAAAAGATTTTATAGAGGAATAAAGCTATCGAACCAAAAATATTTAATCCTTCCCGATTTTTCGAGAAGGATTTTTTTATGAAATAAAGATGAAGAAATTAATATTCGTATCAACGCTAACGTTCTTTTTAGCTTATCTGTTAATCAGTTGCCAAGGTAAATCTGCGCCGGCAACACACCAAACTAAAATAGACAGCCCCATAGTTAAAAAGCTTAAAGATACCATTAGCATTGTTGCCGTTGGAGATATAATGTTAGGTTCGGCATTTCCAAGCAAGACCAATCTCCCACCAGATGATGCTGTGAATAGTTTTGCAGCAGTAGATACTTTCTTGCGTGGCGACATTGTATTTGGCAATTTAGAAGGTTGCTTTTTGAATAGTGGAAATTCATCTAAATGTGCCGGATTAAACCCAAACAGTTGTTACGCGTTTAGAATGCCAGATCGCTATGCGGGAATTATAAAACAGGCTGGCTTTAACGTTTTGAGTATTGCAAATAACCACGTTGGCGATTTTGATAGTAGAGGCAGAAAAAACACAGCTAAAATTCTAGATTCTTTACAGTTTAAGTACGCTGGTCAGTTAAATAAGCCTTTTGATATTTTCGAGGTTGATAGTGTTAAGTACGCCTTTTGCGCATTTGCACCTAATGAAAATACGGTATCGATTAAAAACATAGATAGCGCAAAGCTTTTAGTGGCAAAGCTTAAAGAGCAGGTTGATATTGTAATTGTTTCTTTCCACGGCGGTGGCGAAGGTGCAAATTTTGAACACGTTACACGTAAAACCGAGATTTTTTACAGAGAAAACAGAGGCAACGTTTACGCTTTTGCACATGGTGTAATTGATGCAGGCGCAGATATTGTTTTAGGCCATGGACCACATGTTACCAGAGCCGTAGAGGTTTATAAAAATAAATTTATTGCTTATAGCTTAGGTAACTTTTGTACCTACGGCATGTTTAGTTTAAAAGGCCCTAATGGTTTTGCGCCACTCTTGCAGTTAAAAGTTAATGCCAAAGGTGATTTTATTTATGCAGATATCGTATCGGTTAAGCAAGATAAAATTAACCGCTTAACTGTTGATGACAGTTTTACAGCCTTTAAAAAATTAAAAATGTTAACAGATTTTGACTTCGCCGGACATAATCTTCTTTTCGAGAACAACCGAATTTCCCTAAAAAATTAACAACACCTAGAATGAAAAATGGACTATTAATACATTACCTTATTGGCATAAGCGCATTTTTGCTCGCCGTAACCGCGGTATATTTCATCCAACAAAATCAGGCGAATTTAATCTCTGCGGGCATTATTGCATTCGCAGGTTTAATGATTGCAATTACACAATATCTCATCATCAAAAAGAAAAAATAAACTATCCAGTATTAGCTGGGTAGTTTAAGGATTTCCTTTAATCTGGTTTATAGAGATACTTATTTACGACTCGTCCTTAGTGTTTTTTACCAGTCCGATACCCGAAACAAAAAAGATTATCCCGATAACGCCTATAACTAGTAATTCTCTAGTTTTTAAACTGTGTTGCACAAAACCCCAACCGGCATATACCAGGCCAATAATCCCTAAGATTGTTAGGATTGTTCCAAAAGTTCTTTTTACGTTCATAGCTATTAATTTAACAGCGTAATAACAGTAACAGCCTCTTTTTGTTTGAGTAAGTAATTAATAAAAAAAATCCGCTAGTTACTTAGCGGATTTTCAATTAGCATATGGTTTTACTATTATTTGTTGAAGGTTGGTAATGCTTTAACAGTTTTACCGCTTTGGCTCATTTTCATAAAATCAACCATAATATTTAAACTCTCTTGTTGTACAAGGTCAAACGTATCTTCCTTAGCAGTTTTCTCGCCCTTTTTAATTGGTGCTAAACCTCTAGATGCTCTTAACTTATTAACTCTAGCTAATGATTTGGCTTCTAACTCATCTCTTTCTGCTTTCAGCTTAGCTTCATTTAGGGTGATTGAAGTTTCCCCTTCTCTCTTTTTCGATTCGATAATATCTTCTTGCAAAATCTTATAATCCAAAGATCTTTCCATTCTTTGCTTATGAAGTTCAATTAAACCTGCTTTAATAGGTCCTAGGTTTTCTACAGGCCTATAGTTTGATGGTTTAATAATATCAAATGGCAAAGCCGATGGCTCGGTATCTTCTCCAATTTTATCCAATGGATAAATAGATGGGAAGTTGAAATCAGGAATTATACCTTTATGCTGATTACTATTACCACTTACACGATAGAATTTACCCATGGTTAAGTTTAACTGACCTAATTGAGGAACGCCATCTTTGTCAACAATTGTTGTGTGATTACTTTCTTTAACTGTTACTGTTTTTCCATTTTCCTTGGTTGTTACAACTTTGTCGTTTGCCTCTTTATTTTTATTAGAAGCTAGCATCGACATCATTTTTTGCAGGATAGACGGATCAACCATATCATTTAGGGCAATTTGTCTTTGCACTGTTCCTTTTCCGTAAGATTGGGTACCCATAATTAAACCACGTCCATAATCTTGGATAGCACCCGCAAAAATTTCTGATGCAGAAGCACTTACACGATCAATCATAACTCCAAACGGACCATCCCAAGATGTACCAGCTTCTTTATCTTCATCAACGGTAATGCTATTTCTGTAATCTCTAACCTGTACAACCGGGCCTTTGTCTATAAATAAACCCGTTAACTCAATAGCTTCGTTTAAAGAACCACCACCATTAGCACGCAAATCCATCACAATCGCATCTACCTTATCAAGATTTTTTAATGTATCAATTAATAGTCTAACATCTCTAGTTGTGCTTTTGTAATTTTTATCGCCTGCTGCGTAAGCTTTAAAATCTGCATAAAATCCTGGCACATCTATAACACCAATTTTATAAGATTTGCCGTCTGCAGTAACGGTTTTAACCGTTTTCTTAGCAGATTGGTCGGCCATAATTACTTTATCCCTAACTACCGTTACAATTATTGGTTTCGATGACAGATCTTGGCCTACTGGGATAATTTTTAGTTTAACCGTGGTTCCTTTTGGCCCTTTGATTTTAGCAACTGTATTATCAATTCTCCAACCTACCACATCTTCAAATTCTCCATTCACGCCTTGCGCAACAGCAACAATCCTGTCGCCGGCATTTAATTGCTTACTTTTAAAAGCCGGTCCGCCTGGTACCAAAGAAACTATTTTGGTTACTTCATTGTCTAACTGTAAAGTTGCGCCAATACCTTCAATAGAACGAGACATCTCAATATTGAAAGCCTCAGCGTTTCTCGGATTAAAATAATTTGTATGCGGATCGATAGCTTCCGTAAACGAGTTCATTATAATTTGAAACACGTCTTGATTATTTAATTTAGAGATCTGAGATTTTAAATTTTCATAACGTTTTGTAAGTGTTTCGATGTTTTTAGCATCACTAGTTCCAGCTATTTTTAAGTTAACTAGTTCGTATTTTACACGCTTTTTCCAAATGTCATCTAACGCCGTAGTAGATGTTACCCAAGGCATTTTTTCTCTATCGTATACATAGGTATCATTCTGATTAAAATCGTATTTTGCTTTAATCTGCGACATCGAGAAATCTATCCTATCGTTATATCTTTTTAAATAAACGTTAAACATATGAAACGGAGCACTCAAATCGCCGATTTTAAAGTCATCATCTAACGAATGTCTATATTGCTCGAAATCTTTAATATCACTTTCTAAAAAGTAATACCTAGAAGGATCTAAAGCCTTTATATACCTATCGAAAATAACAGACGATATGGAATCATTAATTTTAATCTGTTTATAATTATAGTTCTCAATTAAAGAAAAAACTTGACGGCAAGCTAAGCTTTGCTGGTCATCTGGCCTAATGTTTTCAATTCCATCTACCATTACTTGTGCTTTTGGAGAAGCACTACAAGCCAACGCGGCGGCCGTAAACGTTATTAACAAAACTCTTCTCAACATCTCTTTTACTTGTTTAAATTCCATTCTTAGAAAATCATCATCCAATATGATACCAATTTTTTAAATAAACAAAAAAGATACAGCATAATACTGTATCTTTTTTGTAATCTTTGATTTGTAACCAGCTTGCTTGTTACAAAAAGCCTTGAAATTTTACTTTTTTAAAGCGCCCTTATCGGCAATGGCAGATCTGGTGTTTTTAATAAGCTGGCTAAACTGGCTAATCTTATAATTTTTCGCTAACAACTCTGCCCTATTTACATCTTTAGTTGCCAAACTGAATTCTCTCTTTTTGATTTTTACCGCAGCGATGCCTAAAATAGAATCGATGTAAGATGTATTGTTTTTTAACTGTTGCGCCAAAATTCCTTGCTGAGTATAGAACCAAAGCGACTGCGTTAACTTGTTTGATGCTAAATATATTTTACCGAGTTGGTTATAAGAAGCCATTTGGCCGGTTCTACTGCCAATTTTAGAATACGTTTTTAAAGCGGCGTTTAATATAACTTGCTCTGCTTCGGTGTAATGTGTTAACATCAAATGCACATTGCTCATTCTTAATAGAGAAGCCGCATATCTGCTAAATTTTTTGTCGTTGTTATATTCAAAAGCTGCTTTACCGAATAGCGTTAAGGCCTCATTCAAATCGCCTCTTCGCTCATTTTTCTCTGCATCCTCAAAAAACTCATCGCCGTCAGACTCATCTTTAGCCGCCACTGCAATATTAATTGCAGATCCGCCTTGCGTAACCTCTTGCGGTGCAAAGTTTGCATTTTGTGCATTAACTAAAACAGCCAATAGGGAGAAGGCAAGCGTTAAGCAGATTTTATTCATCCTGCAAATATAATATATTTAGTTAAACACTTGTAAACTAACATCAAAAGAAGCCCAAACCATATAGGGATGCGAATCGCAATGATATATTTCGCCATTACCAGCTATGCCAATAACACCGGCAAAGCCATCAAAAGGTTTAAGTTCTGAGAACGATTTTTCGCATGCATTCTGTAAGGAGAAGCCATCTGTTACACGAGTAACAATTTTAGCTGCCAATGCACCGCTTACAATATCCTCACCAACTCCCGTACAAGAAATACCGGCAAATTCATTTGCGAAGTTTCCGGCAACAGTTGCAGAATCGCTAACTCGGCACGGTATTTCAAAACCTTTGCCTCCTGTAGAAGTTGCTACAGCGATATTTCCATCCGCATCTAAGGCTACGCAACCAACAGTCCCTTTTCTCTCCTGCTGATTTAACTTTGCTTCATATTCTGCCTGTCTTTGTGGTGTAATTGGATTAAAATATTCATGGCCATTAGCTCTCGAAAAAGCTAAAGCGCCTTCGCCACTTAACACCCTGTCATCATAAGCTAACAATTGCTTGGCAACTTCAATTGGGTTTTCTACATCTTCTAAATTAATTACGCCGCTAAACTTTTGGCTCTTACCATCCATTAGCGAAGCACTTAGCCTAACTTTTCCATCACTTTGTATCTGAGAACCAATGCCTGCGTTAAACAACTCGCTATCTTCCAACAAACTAACGGCATATACTACAGTATCTAAAGCGGTGTTACTTGCCAAAAAAGCATGTGCTTTGGTTACAATCTCCGCTAGCGCATTTTGCTTGGCCAATTTCATTTCCTGATTGGTAGACGATTCGCTGAAAAAGCCACCATGAATAATTACTTTCATTCTGTTGCTACAACTCTTGGGTGGTGTATTACTAATTGATGATTGGCTAGATCATAAGTGTCGCCATCGCACATTACATGTACTACCATATTTTTTATAGATACCGGTTGTCCCATTTCAACATCTGTTAAATTAGTATCGGCCATGTGCCTGCCATCTACTAAAATTACCATTCCGGATCCGATAGCTTCCATTTGCCCCTCGAAAATATATAATCCAGTATCTTCTCCTAAACCTATTCCTAAAATACCTGGATTACTGGCCGCAGCATAAAGCAGTCGCCCAATTCTACCACGTTGCACAAAGTGCGTATCCACAATAACATCGTCTATAAAACCTAAGCCACCCGTAATTTTAACTTCGCCTTTAAGCAAAGCATCCTTACTACTCCCTTGGTAAATCATATTTTTTGAACTTGCAGCCGCACCCGCCGATGTACCAGCTATAACGATAGAAGTATTTTCATACTTGTCTAGCAAAATGCGATGAATTTCTGTTCCGCCAAAAATTGAAGACAAACGAAGCTGATCTCCGCCAGTAAAAATTACTACATCTGCATTTTTTATTCGCTCTGCATATGCCGGATTACTAGCCTCTTCTCTGTTTCCAATATTTAAGACACCAACATCATGCACATCTAATTGCGCAAAAGCTTTTATGTATTCTTCGCCTACTTTTTCTGGTATTAAAGAAGCAGTAGTCATGATTTCAAATCTAGAATCACTTCCTTTCGCCGATTCTGTGGTTATCCTTTTTAATATTCCACGCTCAAAAAAGTTCATGTTTTGTGGCAAGCCGAATTGTGTTTCGGCAAAACTTCCTGTGTCAATTGCGCCACCAATTATTATTAATTTCCCTTTTGGAGCCATTCTTTTATTCATTGATTTCTGCTAAAATGCCAAAATTATAGGCTCTTGCCTAATAATTAATATTATTTTTATCAATATTATACTTTTAATTAACATTTCCGAACGATTTTCGCCTGCATTTTAACTTTTAAATAAAATTAATCGGCTGATAAACTTTTTAGCATTTGCATTGTATGTTAAATTGAAAAAAAATTTATACTTTAAATTTTTAATTCAGGCATCCCTCGCCAGAATAGAGAATTTGCGCACCAATACTACCTTAAAACAAACTTACAAATGAAAATATTAGGCATACAAGTGCTAAGAGGACCAAATATTTGGTCGGTGAATAGGAAGAAACTAATCCAGATGCGTTTAGACCTGGAAGAGATGGAACAACGCCCAACAAACGTTATAGAAGGATTTAGAGAAGGTATCGAAAAACTTATCCCAAGCTTACATTCTCATCGTTGCAGTAAGGGTTGCCCAGGTGGTTTTTTAATGCGTGTGGAAGAAGGCACTTGGATGGGGCATGTAATAGAACATATTGCGCTCGAAATACAAACCCTGGCCGGGATGGACACCGGATTTGGCCGAACAAGACAAACAAAAACCGAAGGAATTTATAATGTTGTTTTTAGTTATTTAGAAGAAAAAGCGGGCGTATATGCTGCAGAAGCTTCTGTTCGCATAGCAGAAGCTTTAATTGCCGGCGAGGAATACGATTTAGAGCACGATATCCATCGGATGCGAGAACTTAGAGAATCTGAAAGATTGGGCCCAAGTACAGGTTCTATAGTTGAGGAGGCAATTTCTAGAGATATCCCTTGGATTAGATTAAATAAAGGTTCTTTAGTACAGTTAGGTTACGGCAAAAATCAGGTGCGCTTTAGAGCAACCATGACCGAACGTACCAGTAGCATTGCCGTAGATATTGCCGGCAATAAAGATGAAACAAAACGTTTACTTGAAGATGCGGCCATTCCAGTTGCAAAAGGCATAACTGCAAGTACTTTAGAAGATGTACACGATGCCATTAAACGTGTTGGTTTTCCATTGGTATTTAAACCTTTAGATGGCAACCACGGAAAAGGAGCAACCATAAATGTAAAAAATGAGGAGGAAGCTATTGCAGCTTTCCATTATGCTAAAGAATACTCTAGAAGAATTATTGTAGAGAAATTTATTACTGGCCATGATTTTAGGGTATTAGTAATTGACCATAAAATGGTTGCCGCGGCGCTAAGGGTTCCGGCACATGTGGTGGGCGATGGTGTTAGCACCATACAACAACTTATAGATAAAGAAAATGAAGATCCACGAAGGGGCTATGGCCACGAAAATGTTTTAACAGAAATTACAGTTGATAGGGATACTTTAGATTTATTGGATAAAAGAGGTTTTACGCTGGAAACTGTTGCTACGACTGGCGATATCGTTTATTTAAAATCTACTGCTAATTTGAGTACCGGCGGAACGTCAATTGATGTAACCGACCAAGTGCATCCCCAAAACGTTTTCAACTGTGAGCGTATATCTAGAATTGTGGGCTTAGATATTTGCGGTATAGATATCATGGCGAAAAACTTAACCGAATTACTAACAGAAAACGGTGGTGTTATTTTGGAGGTTAACGCAGCGCCAGGCTTTAGAATGCATTTGGCACCAAGCGAAGGCTTGCCTAGAAACGTTGCTGCACCGGTAATTGACATGCTTTATCCGCCAGGGAAAGATGCTCGCATTCCAATTATCGCAGTAACGGGAACTAACGGAAAAACTACTACAACCAGACTTATTTCGCATATTTTAAAAAACAATGGTTGCAGAGTTGGCTTTACCACTTCTGATGGAATTTATGTACAAAACACTTTGTTAATGAAAGGCGATACAACCGGGCCTTTTAGCGCCGAGTTTGTGCTAAAAGATCCAACGGTTGAAGTTGCTGTTTTGGAAACTGCCAGAGGCGGAATTTTACGTTCTGGACTAGGTTTCAACAAATGTGATATTGGCGTAGTTACCAACATTCAGGAAGATCATCTCGGCATATCAGACATTCATAACCTTGATGACCTTACACGTGTAAAATCTGTAATTATTGGCGCAGTAAAGAGAAGTGGCTGGGCGGTTTTAAATGCAGATAACGAGTATTGCCTAAAAATTGCGGCAAAGGCTGATTGCAATATCGCCTACTTTAGTATGGACGAAAAAAATCCTGTTATTAAAGAGCACTGCAAAAAAGGTGGTGTTGCTGCCATATATGAAAACGGCTATGTAACCATTAAAAAAGGCGATTGGAAAATACGTGTAGATAAAGCAACACATATTCCGTTAACTTTTAACGGTACCGTAGAGTTTATGATCCAAAATGTTTTAGCGGCAACGCTAACCGGATTTTTATGGGGTTATAAAACAGAGGATATCCGCATGTCTTTACAAACGTTTATTCCATCTGCCGCACATACACCAGGCAGAATGAATATTTTTAAATTTAAAGACTTTAAAATCCTGGTAGATTTTGCTCATAATCCAGCTGGTTTTATTGGCATTAAAGATTATTTAGCTACAGTAGAGGCATCAGAACATGTTGGGGTAATTTCGGGAACCGGAGATAGACGAGATGAAGACATTATAGAAACGGCTAGAATAGCTGCTCAAATGTTCGACAAAATTATAATTTGCCAAGAAAAATATCTAAGGGGAAGAAAACAGCAAGAGTTAATTGACTTGTTAACTACAGGTATAAAAGAAGTAAAACCTGATATGGAAATCGAGATTAATAACAATGGAGAAGCTACTTTAAAAAACATCATCAATACAGCCAAACCGGGTTCGTTTATAACTATTTTAAGCGACACTATTGACAATGCCATCCATCGTGTAACACATTATCTTGACAAGGAGTTAGAAGGCAAATAAATTAAATCCAAACAACAAAGCCAATCTTTTAAGGATTGGCTTTGTTGTTTGGATAAAACTTCACTTACTATTGTGCATCTCTTAAAGCTTTAATCTCATCATGAGAAGCTCTTAACGATGCTTTCTGATCAGTAATCAAAGTTCTTAGGTTTGCAGACAAATCTTCATTAGTTAAAGCGGTTTTATATGCTTTTTGTGCTGCATCTTCACCAAATTCGCAATTATTTAATATGGTTTTTCTATCGTGACCTGTAAATATTGCTTTCACATCCATCCAAGCTCTGTAAATTTTACCCGAATTGGTTGTTCCGGTCTCAATGTCTTCTCCCAAAGTTTGTACTTCGGTGGCAAGAGCCATTTTGTAGGTATGGCTTTCTCCAACCATCTTTACAAATAATGCTTTCAAATCAGCATCCTCTGCTTTTAACTCTTCAATTGCTTTTTCATAACCTGCAATTCTATCGTTATTTATTTCAATAAGATCATTTAGAATTTCAGAGTTTACTGTTCTAGTTTCCATGTTTTTATAGTTTTGATGTTGCTAATGAACAAGGCCGGTTAAAAAAGGTTTAATCTTTATTCATTATATTTATAACCATCAGGAATACAAAAGCCATGAAGACTGAGCGTTTACTTTTAAGATCTATCATCCCATCTGATATAACCAACATTTTTAACGGTCTGTCTGACCCTGATGTTGTTAAATATTATGGCGTAAGTTATGCTACTCTAAAAAAAACAGAAGAGCAAATGCTTTGGTTCAGTGAGTTAGAAAAAAATAAAACAGGAAAATGGTGGGCTATTGCCGACTCTAGCAATACCGCATTTTATGGTGGCATTGGCATTAACAACTTAGATATTTTACACCGCAAAGCAGAAATTGGATTTTGGTTATTGCCGGCTTATTGGGGAAAAGCATTTATAATCGAAGCCGCTCATCAGGTGTTAAAATATTGTTTCGAAACATTAAATCTTCACAGGGTGGAAGCTTTGGTAGAAACAGAAAATGCTAATTCTAAGTCAGTTTTAAAGAAATTGGGCTTCGAATATGAGGGAACAATGAAAGATTGCGAAGTTAAAAATGGCAAATTCATATCTATAGCCATTTTTGCAAAGTTTAATAAATAGCCAAGTATTATGTTTCCGAATTTCATCAACCATTTAAAAAAACACGTAGAGTTAAATATCGATGAAATTGCTACGCTAAAAGATTTTGTTAAAATCATCGAAGTAAAGAAAAAAGATTTTCTGCTCAAAGAAGGAAAAATTTGCAGATACAATTACTTTGTTGAAAAAGGTTTGCTAAGAATGTTTTTTGTTAATGAGAAAGGCGTTGAGCAAATCACACAGTTCGCTTTAGAAAACTGGTGGATGTCTGACCATATGAGCTTAATTATGGAGAAACCTTCTGTCTTTAACATTCAAGCTGTAGAAAACGCTACAATTATTGCAATAGCGCAAAGCAAACAAGAACAGTTGTTTAAGCAATTGCCACAATTAGAAAGATATTTTAGAATTATGATGCAAAGGGCCTATGCAGCCACGCAAATGAGGTTCAAATACTTTCATGATTTCTCTAAAGAAGAAAGCTATCGACAGTTTATTTCCTTATTTCCAGATTTTACACAGCGAATTCCGCAATATATGCTCGCTTCTTATTTAGGTTTAACACCAGAATATTTAAGCGAACTGAGGAAAAAGGCTTAACATGTTTAAGTTTGAATAATTATCCGTTCTCTTAGAAAAGCAAGGGCCAAACACTTATTAACGTTCGTCGGGCTTTACACTCCAATCTTTTTTGTTTCGTACGTCGACTACGCTCAGGATTACAAATCAAAAAAGGATTTACGTTGCAATCCCGTTTATTACACTACTACCAGCAATGCTATGTACAATAGCCTAAAGCTTGTACATAAATAGTTGCAGAAAACTTCGTTTTTAAACCCGGTTGCAGTGAAAATCCTTTTATCAATTCTGCGCATAGCGTAGAATTAGGATAAAAGATAGTAACGAAAAACGGGACTGCTTTGACACAGGATTACTGTTATTGCTTTTCAAAAATTACTTGATTACTTGATTAATGTAATTCTACCATCTTTAAATGCAAACTGTAAAAAGCAAGATGCTAATCATTTCTTAAGCCAGTTTAAGTTTTGATTATTGGCAACGATTTACCTTTGACTCATCATTTTAACTAAATAAGCAATGGAAAAAAGAGTAAACATTTACGAAACAGAGCCAACCGGCTATAAAGCACTTTTAGGTTTAGAAAGTTATTTAGCTACCACAAGCATTAGCAAAACCACCAAAGAGTTAATCAAAATTAGGGCTTCGCAAATTAATGGCTGTGCGTTTTGCATTAACATGCATACTACAGATGCCAGAAAACACGGCGAAACTGAGAAGAGAATATATTTATTAAATGCTTGGAAAGAAGTAGAAAATCTTTACACCGATGAAGAGCGTGTTGTGTTAGCTTTAACTGAGGAGATAACATTAATTGCTAGCGGTGGAGTTTCTGATGCTACTTATAAAAAAGCGCAAACGATGTTTAATGATACCGAGATTGCTCAAATTATAATGGCAATTATTGCCATAAATGCATGGAATAGGTTGGCAATAGCTACGCAACTACAACCAGCTTAATGGATTTAAAGCAAATGGCCGACAGAAGATATATCTATTGGCCATTTGTTTTAAAATGCCTAAATTTTAGACAAAGGTAAGTAGCCTAAAAATATTTCATCTTCTGGTAAATCTTCGGCTGGTGTATATCGCAAGGCAAATTTTTCTCTGGTAGTTGCCGATAAAATATCTTTTATTTCAAAGATGTCATCCACATCAACACCAAATTTATCGTCTATGTGCGATGTTGCTCCTTTAAACCCAACATGCTTATAGAAAGCTGTTTTTTTTGCCTCTTGTATGGCTGCTGCCTTTTGGTTAGCCACCACCAACACCTTGTAGTGGAGCTCCTCAAATTCGTCCTTTTTGTATCCACCTAAATTCATAAAAAACAAACTACGCAATTCTGTTTCGCCTTCCCCCCGGTCAATTACTTCCACTTTAAAATCGCCCACTTTTTTTACCACGCGGTAGGCATCAACGTGTATTTTTCCTTTCGCTTCTGGCCAAAAAGCTTGCATTTCTGGCAAAAGCTCTTTAATTGATGTTCCTATTCCGAAAAAAATATCGTGCTGTTCTATGTTTCGTCCTTTTGGGGTGGCCCCAAGCAATATCATATATAATTGTGGTTGCTGCATCGTAATTAAAAATTTACTTATTCACTAATCTAAATTAAAACATTTAAAACAGCGTAACGTTTTTTAAAATGAAAATCATCTTTATGTTAACACTCCAAACACCACCAGACGGCGGTAGCTTATATGCCGAAACAAATCTCGAAAACTTATTTCCAGAACCTTTAAACGCCATTACCTCTTGCTTTTTCTTGGCAATCGCTTTTTACTGGCTTTTTAAATTATGGGGCAACTTTAAAGGTCATCCTTTTTTAAGCTACTGCCTGGTTTTACTTTTTATTGGTGGTATTGGCGGTACAACTTATCATGCCTTTAGGCTTTGGCGACCGTTTATAATGATGGATTGGCTTCCGATTATGCTACTTTGCATTTCGGCGGGCGTTTATTTTCTAGCACAGCTGATAAAGTGGTACTACGCAGCCTTGCTGGTTGTAGCCTATGTCTGTTTTCAAATATTTTTCAGAAAAATGATGATGTCTGAAAATATGCAGTTGTTCGTAAATATAAATTATGCTATGATGGCGGCCCTAGTGCTATTGCCGGTTTTAGCTTACCTAATTTACACCAAATGGAAAGACGGAAAATGGGTTGGAATTGCATTGATCTCCTTTATTTTTGCGCTAACATTTCGCATAGCGGATAAGTGGGAATGGTTAGAAAGTGGAACACATTTCCTTTGGCATACGTTTGGTGCCATCGCCTCGTTTTGTATGTTCAACTATATTTACCTTACACAGCACAAAAGAATTACGCCATAAGGCTTAGGATATTAAAATTTCGTATTTTAAGCAAATGAAGATTCTATTTTTTTCTGCAAAACCGTACGATCGAGATTTTTTTGAAAGAAGCAATAAAACTTATGGCTTCGAATTAGAGTTTTGGGAAACACATTTGGGCCCACACGTTGTTGATGCCATTAAAAAAGATACTTATAAAGCAGTATGCGTTTTTGTAAATGATAAACTTACGGCTCAAGTAATTGCTACGCTAGCCGAAAAAGGAATCAAGTATATCGCCCTTCGGTGTGCAGGCTTTAATAATGTTGATTTAGATGCGGTTAAAAAACATGGATTGAGATTATGCAGAGTTCCTGCTTACTCGCCACAAGCAGTGGCAGAGCATGCCGTAGCAATGTTATTAACGCTAAACCGTAAAACGCATAAAGCCTACAACAGAACCCGAGAACAAAATTTTTCGCTAAATGGTTTAATGGGTTTTAATCTATACAAAAAAACCGTAGGTGTAATTGGTACCGGAAAAATAGGTATTGCCTTTTGCAAAATTATGTTGGGTTTTGGTTGCAAGGTAATTGCTTTCGATCCTTTTGAAAATGAAGAACTAAAGAAACTTGGGATTACTTATGTTACGTTTAACGACCTTATCAAAACCGCTGACATTATCTCGTTACATTGCCCTTTAACTGCCGATAACAAATACCTGATTAACCAAAATAGCTTAGCAGAAATGAAAAAGAATGTTACGCTTATAAATACCAGCCGTGGTGCATTAATAAACACCAAAGATGCAATAGAAGCATTAAAAGTTGGACAAATTTTAAGCTTGGGAATTGATGTTTATGAGCAGGAAGAAAAGCTCTTTTTTAAAGATTTATCAGGAAGCATTATTAGCGATGATGATATCCAACGGTTGATGAGCTTTCCTAACGTATTGGTTACTGGTCACCAGGCATTTTTTACCGAAGAAGCTTTAACAGAAATTGTCGCAAGCACATTAGCAAGTATATTTGCTTTAAACAACAATGAGAATCCGAGTGATATTAATGCAATACTTGTATAGCAAAAAGGAGCTAACTATTTAGCTCCTTTAACATTTCCTTACAGCGGGCCTCAATCTCTAACAAGACAGGCTCAAAAAGATCATTGTCATAATACGGATCTCGAACTTCTGCCTCGTTCGTTAAGAAAAGCCTTACCTTTTTCTTTTGTTCCTCCGTTTCTGCCAGACTCAGCACATCGCGATAATTGTTTTTGTCCATTACTAAAATATGGTCAAATTCATCAAATGCCGATGCTATAAAGTGCCTGGCCCTTTGAGAAGAAATATCATAGCCGTAATTTTTAGCTACCGCGATACTTCTTTTATCTGGCGCCTGGCCAACGTGCCAATTGCCCGTACCAGCCGAAGCAATTTGCCAATCTAAAACTTTTTCATTTACCAAATGGCGCATTACACCTTCCGCCAAAGGCGAACGACAAATGTTACCCAAACAAACCATTAAAATTTTCAATTCGTTTTACGTTAAGGTTTATTTGTAAATACTATTTAAGATACCGGCTAAACGCACACCGCCTTTTAACAGCTGAGAATTTACAGTTTCAATCCAATCGAAGTTATAACGATAGCTGAGCTTATCGTCGTTTTTAATTCCGGTTGCATAAATTTTGTTACAGATTTGGTACGATTCGTAAACACAGTCTTTTAAACTTGCTTTTTGCCACTCGCTTACTTGCTGCGCATTAGTATGGTTAATAGCCTTTGTATATTCTGTATAGCTCAACTGCTGAAAATCTATTAAACTCTCATCCCAAACCTTGTGCAAATTAGATCTTTCGCCAAACCAAGTTAAAAATACCCTGTTGCCTCCCAAATCTTCTTTCCTTGCCGTATGCATCGGTTGGTGCATATCGCCAACCATATGAATGATCAAACGTAAGGCTAATTTTTTCTGCTCCGCAGTGCTCGAAGAGTTTTTCAAAACCGCAATCATTTCATTGGTTTTGTTGTAAATATTAGCACCTTTCTCACTCTCTAAGAAGTTAAAAACATCGCCTTGCGATAAGCTAGCTGGTAAATTTACATAGTGCCAGTTGTTTAGGTAATTAAAGCTTGTATCAGATTTGATAAAATCTGCCCAATTTGCAGTCATTGCCATACTTTCGGTGCCCAAAATTTGTTGTATGGCTTTGCGTGTTTTTGTGGTAATGTAGCTATCGGCAACCTCGCCAACAATACGGTGCCCTAAAACACCCCAAGCACTTGCGCTAAATGGCAAGTACGCCAATGCAACCGCCAAACCTAATTTCTTTAATCCAGATAATTTCATGTTATAGTTCTTTAGGCACGCAGGTAATTTTTTCTTTAAGCACCAACGCACATTCTCTTTGATCGTTTAAATTCTCCAGCAATAAGTTGCTACTGCCAGACGATTTAATTTTAAAATTTGTAAGATATCTTCCGTTTCTGTAACAGCCAGATACTTTTTGTTTATAATCGGCTTTGGTAAACGTACCGTTTAGCATTAAAGTATCACCCTTAACAACATAAGTACCTTTAGCAAACTCTTTCCAAACACCGTTATTAAAACAAGCCGGTTCGTAATAGTTGGTTTTGGCGTAAGTTGTTAAATCCACATAAAACGAATCGCAAGTAATTTTAAATTTATGTTTAGTGTAACTCAGCAATTCATCGGCATTTGCCACGCTATCTTGGCTCCAAACACCCTGCAACAATGCTTCGCCCTTGCCTTGCACATTGGGCAAACGAGTACAAGCTATACAAGTGAAAAGTAAAAAAGTAGAAAGTAAAAAGTATTGGCTTTTTCTAAAAATCATTGTGGTTAATATCTATTGCAAAACTTTTCACTTTCAACTCTAAACTTATTTAAGGCTTCCAACCATATCTTCAGGCTTTACCCAGGCCGTAAACTGCTCATCAGTTAATAAACCTAATTCAATTGCAGCTTCGCGTAAAGTTTTGTTTTCTTTATGCGCTTTTTTTGCAATCTTGGCAGCGTTTTCATATCCAACGTGTGGGTTTAACGCAGTAACCAACATCAAAGAGTTTTCCATGTGTTGTTTAATTACCGGTTTGTTTGGCTCAATACCTTCTGCACATTTATCGTTGAACGATACACATGCATCCCCAATTAATCTACCACTTTGCAAAACATTAGCAGCAATAACAGGCTTAAAAACATTAAGTTCAAAATGACCATTGCTACCGCCAATACCTACCGTAACATCGTTACCCATAACCTGTGCACAAACCATAGTTAAAGCTTCTGGCTGTGTAGGGTTTACTTTACCCGGCATAATAGAAGATCCTGGTTCGTTATCTGGAATAATAATTTCGCCAATACCAGAACGTGGACCAGAACTTAACATTCTAATATCGTTTGCAACTTTCATTAAAGAAACCGCAACACGTTTGTAAGCGCCAGATAATTCGACCATTGCATCATGCGCTGCTAAAGCCTCGAATTTATTTGGAGCGGTAACGAAATCCAATCCGGTTAAATCAGCAATTTTTTTAGCAACAAGTACGTCGTAACCAGCAGGTGTATTTAAGCCAGTACCCACAGCAGTACCACCTAAGGCCAACTCTTTAATCATTACCAACGCATTTTTAACCGCTCTAATACCATTATCAATTTGTTGTACGTAACCAGAAAACTCCTGGCCTAAAGTTAAAGGCGTTGCATCCATAAAATGCGTACGACCAGTTTTTACAATATCATTCCAGCTAGCAGCTTTGGTTGCTAACGTATTTCTTAATTTTTCTAACCCAGGTATGGTAATCTCAACCGCTTGTTTGTATGCAGCAATGTGCATTGCAGTTGGATAAGTATCATTACTAGATTGAGATTTGTTTACATCATCATTCGGATGCAAAACTTTTTTATCATCAGCTAAATTACCCCCATTTAAAACATGCGCACGATTGGCAATAACTTCATTAGCATTCATGTTGCTTTGTGTACCAGAGCCTGTTTGCCAAATTACCAACGGAAACTCTGCATCCAAATCGCCAACAATAACTTCATCGCAAGCTTTAGCAATTAGCTCAGCTTTTTCAGCAGCCAATACGCCTAGCTCGGTATTTGCCAAAGCAGCCGCTTTTTTCAAGTAACCAAAAGCATGTATAATTTCCTTAGGCATGCTAGCCTCCGGACCAATTTTAAAATTATTACGCGAACGTTCTGTTTGTGCTCCCCAATATTTTTCAGCAGGCACTTGCACCTCGCCCATTGTATCGTGTTCTATTCTAAAACTCATAGTAATTCAATTTTTGTTTGTGGCAAATTTAACCTTTTTGCCCCTTAAAGGAAATTTATTTAGAAACGTTACATAAACTTTAGAAAAACGGTGTAAATCGCTCGTCGGCAGCTCCAGTCCCGCTGTACGTTGCAATCTTTTTGTTAATGGGCACCACTAAACATTGTCATGCTGAGTTTATCGAAGCGTCTGCAAATTAACCTAAAATCCTTCGACAAGCTCAGGATGACAAGAACAAAAAGTATTTCCACCTCCATCGGGTTTATTTTTTAACGCTGTATCTTTTGGCAGAACCAAATACTGCTCAAAATAACACATCTGCTATTTCAAACATTACCATTGCTGTTTGATGGTTTTAGTTTTGTTATTATTGTTTCAAGTTTGATGTAAATTAAACTTAAGCTCATGAAAAAAATCATCTTCACATTACTCTGCCTTACTCTTGTATTATCAACGGTTAGTGCACAAAAAGGAATTGACTTTCGTAGACCGTATCCGGGTGGCGGAATGATGCACATGTTTGTTGATAGTGCCGCCAAAAACATCTTTTACAGTTATATTTACCCAAACCAGCCCTTTACATCCTTTAATTTTCTGCCCGAAGTTCACAATATAAGCGTCAAATTTTATTTTACAAAAACTGATAGTGTTCAGAACTATAGGTACACAATTTTAGAGAACGACAGACCAATTGTAATAAACAGTTCTATCAATGAGGTCCAAATAGAAGTCGCTGATATCGGAGAAGAAAACGTAGACCGCTCAATAACTTTTGGAACATTTCCAATAAAGGATAAAGTCTTAACAATAATAACTTATAATGTCCGAAAACCTAATGATATTTACAAAAACATTTTTTACGGCAAGCCTATCCCAAAAGCAGAAATCAAAGCTATAGCGAAGCGCTTCAAAACTGATAAAGGTGTTGATTATAGTTATTTTACCGACCCAAAAAATATAACCAAATTAGTTTTAACTGAAAAAGATGACGAACTAACCATTATTAAGGATAGGTCTAATGTAGATTACCTCTATAAAGTTTTGATAAGAGATAAACGAACAAATAAAACAGTTTTTGAATCAGTTGTTTGGAAATATGGCGGTTACCTTGATGAATCACGTAAAAAATCACCCTACATAACTGCCGATAAAAGTATTTTTAAAAAATCAGGAGATTATGAAATTACAATTCAACCATCAATAAAGTGGGACAATTGTTTAGACTGCGATATCTCGCAAAGCGAAATTGAAAAATACACCACGAGATATACGCTTTCAGTTACTTTAGAAGAAGAAAGCTACACTAAAAAAGAACTTTTTATCTATGGTTTTATCATTGCAGCCACTATCGGATTAATATTTCTGTTTATCCTCTATTACAACAAAAAGAGAAACAAGCAAAAAATAGCAGAACAAGAGCAACTTAAAAACACAGCCAAACATCAACTTAACGCCGTCCGTTCACAACTAAATCCTCACTTTCTGTTCAATGCGCTTTCTGGCATACAGAATCTGATGAACAAAAACGAAATAGACAATGCAAATAAATACCTTTCTAAATTCGCTAGGCTAACTCGTAACGTGCTCGACGATAAAGAGCTCATAAGTTTATCGCAAGAAAAAACGTTGCTAGATGATTACCTGCAAATGGAACAATTGCGTTTCGGATTTAAGTATGAAATTAAAGTAGCAGAAAATCTAGATTTAGAAAACACAGAAATCCCCAGTATGCTTTTGCAACCATTTGTAGAAAATGCAGTAAAACACGGCATCGCAAAAAAAGCAAATGATGGAAAAATTGATGTTGTATTTACGAAACAAGCTAATGATTTGGTGTTAACAGTTAGCGATAACGGAACTGGGTTTGACACAGCAAAAAAGAGCAACGGTTTAGGTTTGCCATTAAGCCATAGCAGAATTGCCTTGCTAAATAGCATTTATAAAGAAAATCGCTTTACTTTGGCTATACAGCCAACTACAAGTGGCACTAAAATAACGCTCACATTAACCGATTGGCTATAATAAAATGAAGGCAATTTTAATAGATGATGAAATTTCTAATCTAGAAAACCTGCAGGCATTGCTCAAAAAGCATTGTCGGCAGGTAACCATAATGGCATCTGCACAAAACGTAGTCGATGCTGTTGGCGCTATCGAAAAACATTTGCCTCACTTGGTATTTCTTGATATCCAAATGGGCGAACAAACAGGTTTCGACGTTTTAGCATTACTTCCTCAGCGCAATTTCGAAGTTATTTTTGTAACTGCCTACGACCAATATGGCATACAAGCAGTAAAATTTGCAGCCTTAGATTATCTGCTAAAACCTATAGATATTGAAGAATTAATTAATGCGGTTAATAAAGCGGAACAAAAATTAGCCGCACAAACACAAACTTCGCAACTTGATTTTTTACTACAGCAATTAAAAAAGCAAGAAACCAGTGGTAGTAAAATCGCCTTGCCTATGCAAAGCGAAATAAGATATATCCCTTTAACCGAAATTATACGTTGCGAAGCAGACAATACCTACACTTTTTTCTTTTTAGCAAATGGCGAAAAGATTTTGGTCTCTAAATCTTTAAAAGAATATGCCGATTTGTTGAAACCTAATGGATTTTTAAGAACGCATCAAAGTCATTTGGTAAATCCAGGCTTTGTTAAAAGCTGGCTAAAGGAAGACGGCGGCATACTTCAATTAACTTCTGGAGAAAAAATTCCCATCTCTAAACCTAATAAGGAAGCAGTAAAACAAGCACTACAAAAACTCTAAAGCACGTCTATTTCGATAATATCTTTTTTTGAAAAACACAGTACTATGCAAAAAACGCAACTCGGTCCCGCTGTACGTTGCAATCTTTTACCCCTAAATTCCCTAAAGGGGAATGATAAAAGTATTTCCACTGCCATCGGGTTTAAATAACAAATCGAGTGCTACTATCTAGGTAGCACGTATTCAAGAAAATAAAATCGAAAAATGTGGCAATGTTTAAAACTCTTTTGCGTTTAAAAAATCAATAATACCTATTTTGCAAGCTTTTAAACCCGTACACCATTACTAAATGAAGTTTCGTCTACTAACCATTGCTTTTGCGTTAATCATCATATCATTCGCCGCCTGTACCAGCAAAGAAGAAAAACAAAAAAAGGCTGAAGCCGATAAAAAAGTAAGAACAAAGGAAGACGATAAAGCTGACAGCTTATTGTTAGTTTACGATCCTGCAAAAGAAGACAAATGGATTGCCGATTTTGTAAACAACCTACACAAAAAATACAACTTTAATGGCAATGTATTAGTTGCCAAAAAAGGCAAAATTCTTTATCAAGGTGCTAAAGGTTGGGCAGATTACCTTCATCGCGATAGCTTAAAAATAAATTCTGAGTTTGAATTAGCGTCCATAACCAAAACCTTTACCGGTACTGCAATTATGCAATTGGTAGAGGCGGGTAAATTAAACCTTAATGACAACGTCAAAAAATTCTTCCCAAATTTTCCTTACGATAGCATTACAGTTAAACTTTTATTGCCACACCGCAGCGGCATGATGAACTATGTTTACTTTGTAGATGATATTTGGAGAAAGGAAAAACGCGACATGAAAAAAGGCATTTCCAATCAGGAAGTTATGCAAGTAATTGCCGACAAAAAGCCGAATCCTTACACTAAACCTAATCGTGTATTCCATTATAACAATTCTAATTACATGGTTTTAGGCGCCATTATAGAAAAGGTAAGCGGAATGCGTTACTCGCAATATATGATGGAGCACGTTTTCAAACCTGCTGGAATGAAAAACACTCACGTTTATTCTAAAGCCGAATATGAAAAAATCCCAGTAGATGTAGTTGGGCACGACCGTAATAGTTTTAGGTACTCTGTAGTACAAAATTTTTTAGATGGGCCTGTAGGCGATAAGGGTATCTACAGTACAACGCATGACCTTGTGCTTTTTGATAAATACCTACGTAATGAAAGATTGCTTAAAAATTCAACTTTAGATTCCGCTTACGTTGGCCGTAATAAACCGATAAAAGGACATTTTAATTACGGATATGGTTGGCGTTTATTCGAAGAAAAGGGAAAAGCTAAAGTTGCGTATCACACAGGCTGGTGGCATGGTTTCCGCCATATCTACGTTAGAGATTTGGATAAAGATATTGTTGTAGTTTTTCTCGGAAATGTTACCAATGGTAGCTTAATGCAACTAGATGAACTGTATAAATACCTTAAAATGCCAATCATTCGTAAAGGTGCATATACCGGAGCTGGTGCTGCCCCAGGAACTGATGAAGATTAACATCTAAAAGTTTATAATAACGAAGGACAAGGAATCTATCTTAAAGATGCTTCTACCTAGATGACAAAGCAACTAAAATTGGGGTTAAGAGATTTTATCAAATGCGATTGCTCTGGTTCGTTTTGCCAGGTAAGTTTTAAGCAAACTGTTTTCTGGCAGTTCGAGCATTTTATCTTTTTCAAAAATATCAATTACGGTATTCCTCGCTTCCTGTAAAATAATTTGATCTTTAGCTAAATTTGCCATCTTTAACTCCAAAACGCCACTTTGCTGTGTTCCGGTAATATCACCTGGACCGCGTAGTTGCAGATCGATCTCAGAAATTTCGAAACCATTATTGGTTTTAACCATTGTTTCTAACCTCAGTTTAGAGTTGGCACTTAATTTATTTCCCGACATTAAAATACAGAACGACTGCTCTGCACCACGACCGACCCTACCACGCAATTGATGCAATTGAGATAATCCAAATCGCTCTGCGTTTTCTATAATCATTACCGATGCATTAGGTACATTAACACCAACCTCAATAACTGTAGTGGCTACCATTATTTGGGTCTTACCATCAATAAAACGTTGCATTTCGTATTGTTTATCCGCATTAGGCATTTGCCCATGAACAATACTTATCTGGTAATCGGGCAGTGGAAACTGATAGCGCATTTGCTCAATTCCAGCTTCCAAATTTAGCAAGTCTAATTTTTCACTTTCTTTAATTAGTGGGTACACTACGTAAACCTGCCTGCCTTTAGCAATTTCCTGTTTCATAAAGCCAAACATGCGCATTCGCTGCCCTTCAAAAAGATGTTTTGTTTCAATCGGTTTTCTCCCAGCAGGCAATTCGTCTATTACAGAAACATCTAAATCGCCGTACAAAGTCATCGCCAAGGTTCTTGGTATTGGCGTAGCTGTCATTACCAAAATATGTGGGGGAATGATATTTTTTCTCCAAAGCTTAGCTCTTTGTTCAACGCCAAAACGGTGTTGTTCGTCAATAACTACCAAGCCTAAATTCTTAAACTTAACTTTGTCTTCAATTAGCGCATGTGTACCAACCAAAATATCAATCTTACCAGATTCTAAATCCTCGTGTAAAGTAATTCGTTGTTTCTTTGTTGTATTTCCAGTTAACACAGCAACGTTAACTAATTCGCCTTTCAGCAAATCTACCAACGATTGATAATGTTGCCTCGCTAAAATTTCCGTAGGCGCCATCATACAAGCTTGGTAACCGTTATCATTAGCCAAGAGCATACTCATTAAGGCTACTACAGTTTTTCCGCTTCCAACATCACCTTGTATAAGTCTATTCATCTGACTTCCTCGTTGCGTATCTAACCTTATCTCCTTAACAACTCGTTTTTGCGCATTAGTTAAATCGAACGGAAGCATGGTATTATAAAAGGTATTTACACGATCGCCAACCGTATTAAATAAGGCTCCTTTGAATTTTAAACTTCTCAACTGCTTGTTATGCAATAGCTGAAGCTGAATAAAGAAAAGCTCTTCGAATTTCAGTCTTCGCTCTGCGTGTTGCAACATGGCGGTATTAGCTGGGAAATGGATGTGGATAATCGCCTCTTTCTTACTAATGAGTTTGTACTTTTCTAAAATATAAGATGGCAGAGTTTCCCTAACTTCATTGATATGCAATTCAATAATTTGCTGAATCATTTTCTGGATGCCTTTGCTATCCAAAAAACCCTTCTTCATTTTCTCGCTGGTATTGTAAATGGGCTGTAGTGTTACATTTCCTGTAATGCCCGCTTGTCGTGGATAATTTTCCAAATCAGGGTGCGAGATAGAAATTCCATTATTAAAAAAATTAGGTTTGCCAAAGGCGATGTATGCCTTGCCTCTTAGAACATTATCCTCTACCCACTTTAAACTCTGAAACCAAACCAGATCCATTGTTCCAGTCTCGTCAGTAAATTTAGCTACGATACGTTTTTTATGCTTTTCGCCTATGGTTTCTTTACCTGTAATTCTTCCTATTACTTGTACTAACGGCAAATCTGGATTAAGCTCGTTTACTTTGTAAAACCTCGTCCTATCGATATATCTAAAAGGGTAATGCTCTAACAATTGCTCGTAAGTGCTTATGCCCAACTCCTTTTGCAAAAGTTCGGCACGTTTTGGTCCTACGCCTTTAAGGTAAACCAGTAAGGTATCTAAGTTATTTGCAAACAAGACAAATTATTTTCTTTTAAAAGTAAGAATATCTTTAATCAAGCCCCAATTAAAAAGAAAAACAGCAAAAAGTAGTAACGTATAAGAAAACAGCTGATGCACATCTATCTTTTCATTAAAATACAGGATTGCAACCGTAAATGCTATAATTGGGTTTAAATAGATAATGACTCCCAAGGTTGAAGATGGAATTCCAATTAACGCATATAAACTTAAGAAAAGGGGTATAACCGTAAAAATAATAGCGATAACAATAATATGGCTCCAAAACCAAATACCAACGGGAAAGGATTGGTGATGATTAATGTAAAACGGAAGCATTAATATTACTGCGAAAGTAATTTGTACGGCCAATACATTTAGCTTATCGAGGTTTTGCATTTTCCGTTGGATGATTAGATAAAATGCATACAGCGCAGCAATTACGATAGACCAAATGACTTCTATCAATGATCCGGTTGCAAGCATGATTATACTTATTAATGCAACCGCCAGCGAAAACAACTGTATTTTAGTTAGCTTTTCTTTTAAAATTAAATATCCGCCGAAGGCGGTTATTAAAGGGCAAACCATATAAGCAAAAGCACCAGACTTAATACTAACATTATTTACTGCATATATGAAAGTGTACCAATTTAGCGTAAGCAAAACAGTGGCACCTATAATTTGCCAAAAAATTATCTTTTTTTCTCGCGGTTGCGCTACTTTAACATAGTTTATATCCTGCAACAAATTTTTACGCCTAAAGCATAAAATTGCAATCCATATCACTATTAAAGAAGTAAAGATTCGGTAGTATAAAATTTCTTCAGATGGAAACGCTTTTAGGTTACGCAAAGGGATTGCAAAGAAACCCCATATTGCAACAGATAAAAACGCTGCTAATAGATAGCTAGATTTTGATTTCAATTATCCTTTGTAAGCGGTGATAGAAATTTCTACATTAACGCCTTTAGGCAAACCTTTTACAGCAACAGTTTCCCTTGCCGGATACGTATCGGTAAAGTAAGATCCATAGATTTCATTTACTTCTGCAAATAAGCTCATATCCGATAAAAATATAGTTGTCTTTACAATATCTTCGAACGTATATTCAGACTCTATTAAAACAGCCTTAATGTTACGCATTACCTGATGTGTTTCGTCAGCTAATGAATCAAAATTTAATTCTCCGTTTTCTGGGTTTATAGCAACTTGGCCAGAGGCGAATAAGAAACCGTTAGCCACTATCGCTTGACTATATGGACCTATAGGAGCAGGCGCTCCGGTAGTATTAATAATTTTTTTCATTTTATATATTGATGATTAATTGCTAAAAAATATTTTCCAACAGATTCCGCCAATAAATAGCAGGATTGCAATTGCATTTATAATATGCATTACTTTAAGGTTAAAACTAGTTGGTCTGTTGGGATCTTTCTTTCTGAAAAAATACATAGCCAAATGTAGGCATAAAAAAAAACAGCCCCGAAATTTCGGGGCTGTTTTTTATATTGAATTAAGAAATATTAGTTTCTTGAGTTTTCAACACGACGGTTTTGGATACGACCTTCTTCAGTATCGTTAGAAGCAATTGGGTTAGCTTCGCCAAATCCTTTAGTAGTTACCTGGTTAGCAGCAACACCTGAATTAACTAAATAAGTTTTTACAGAGTTAGCTCTATCTTTAGATAATTTCATATTGTATGCAGCAGTACCTTCGCTAGAAGCGTAACCTTTAGTAGTTACTTTACCACCGTTTTCACGCAATACTGAAGATAATTTATCTAAAGTAGGGTAAGATTCAGTTTTTAAAACTGAAGAGTTGAATTCGAACTGGATAGTTTCGAAACCTGTTACGTTTGAGTTTTCAGTTGGAGCTACAACAGTAGTTGGAACTGGAAGTGGACAACCTGAACCGTCTACTTTAGTACCAGCTGGAGTACCAGCACATTTGTCAAACTGATCAGAAACACCATCACCATCAGTATCTTTTTTCAAATCTTCAACAGATTTTTCTACGTTAGATACACGGTTTTTCAATGCTTCAACTTCTTGACGTAATGTAGGATCTTTTAATTCATCATACATCATAGCTACTGGGTTAACCCAATCCAAGTTCGGTTTTGCTTTCGAACCTAAAGAGAATTCTAAACCTGCGTTAGCATAAGAGAATTTATCTTTAGAAGTACCACCAGCATAAACACCATCAACGTTATCACCATCAACAAAGTTCATTGTATAAGCTAAGTTGAAAGATACACGGTCAGATACTTTAAATTTAATACCAGCACCTACAGGGATGTAAGCTTCTTTGATAAAATCTTTATCTCTATCTTCACCATATTGACCTTTAAAGTCTGTAGTAGTTCCGTTAGCCACAGTTACTTTTGGGTTATAAGCCATTAAACCATAACCAGCAGTAACGAAGAAGTTAACTGAATTTTCGCGACGTAAGAAATCTACAGTAGCAACGTTTACAACACCTCTTAAATCAGCTGCGTATTGTAAATCTGTTTCGAATTCTCTAACACCGTTTCTGATTCCGCCTACAGCATCTTTGTTAGTTCCAGATAATTTTCCACGGAAAATGTTACCTTCTAAACCAAATGCGTGACCTAATTGCTTGCGTAATGAGATACCGTAACCTAAGTTAACGTCCCAGTTAGTAAAGTCGTTAGAACCACCGATAAAAGCAACTGGCGCTAATACACCACCGTTAACACCGATAGACCAAGTTCTGTACTGTCCTCTTCCACCGAATACTTTCGCAGAAGAACTAGTTGCTGGAGAATCTTGAGCGCTAGCAAGAGAGGTTAATCCCATTACTGCTACTAAAGAGGCTACAACACCTTTTTTTAAAGTAGAATAATTCATAATTTTCTTTTTTAAGGTTAAACAAATATTAATTGTATAATTTTTTGTAAGACAAAATTAAACAAATTTTTATAATCTCAAAACCAACGTACAAACTCCGTTCCAAACTTCACTACAAGGGGTGAATTTATTACATTTGGCAATATTGTCCGTCTTAAAGATATTTATTTATTGAAATACAAGCAAATTAACAATTCGCTTTTTAGCTTGAACAGAAAAAATCTAATAAAAGCGCCTCCTAGCAACGCGATAGCCATATTCATTCTAATGACGAGTTCCTAAGGAGCAGAGATCAAAAATTTTCTTTTTAAGCAAACCTTGACCTTTTTAACCTATCTGGCATTAATCAAGAAAAATCAATTCTTTTAATCTTTCCCAACTGTCCTAATCCACTGTACAGATAAGTCCTATTTTTAAGACAGACTATTGATTACATTAAATTATGGGAGGGACATAAGTATACCAGACAACAGGCCGAACAAACTTGTACTATTAAAAACGTACTTTGTTAGATTATTTCAAAACTATTTACATAGTATAATACACTATGCGGAATGTATTTACTAACACAAACGAAAATGATAGATATCCCCATTAAGTTCCTTATCGTAACATTCGATTTAATGAGCATATAAGAAATAAACATGCGCTTTATAAACACGAAAGAGTTGCGCCAATTATGAGAAAGCTTCGTGCCATTAAGTCAGACATTGAGGTAGAACTTGCCCAATAACTTCTACGTTCCAATCATCGCCTCTGGCAACAATGCGAATATTTTGTATTACCACGATAACATTTTATGCATGGAAACACACATTACCTCGGACTGGATGTTCACGATATTAGTAACCAAAGATGGTAATTTCGATTTAACCGCTAAACCGCCAATTATTGCGGAGGAAATTGAAAAGCTTATGAACGCTTAAGGTATTCTTCCGCAAATTGATAAACATTAAAACTAACTTCAGCAAAAGCTTTGTCTACTGCTAGCCGTAGCTTCTGTTGGTCTATATCTTTCATTTTATAATGTTGAATAAGTTTTAGTGCCTTATCGGCAAGCAAGAACCTTTTTCTGTCATCAGCTAATTTAATAGGGGTTAATATCCATTGCAAAAGTTCCTCAATTCCCTCACCTTTATCGGCAACGGTTTTAAAAACCGGAATAATCTCCGTTTGCTGATGAACCATTTTTTTGAGGTTGTTGGCAAAGTTATTTGCACCATCTCTATCAGCTTTATTAACAACAAAAGCTTGGGCAATTTCCATCAACCCAGATTTTATATTTTGTATTTCATCCCCCGATTCTGGCACTAATACTACGATGGTTTTATCTGCCAAACCTGCAATTTCAACTTCCGATTGCCCAACCCCAACGGTTTCTACCAAAATCAAATCGAAATTTGAAGCTTTTAGTATATCTAGCATCTCTAACGTTTTTACAGATATACCACCCAAAGCACCTCTAGTTGCAACAGAACGAATAAAGACGTTAGACTTGTTGAACTGTTGAGACATTCTAACCCTATCTCCTAAAAGAGAACCAAAATTGAATGGAGATGTTGGATCTACAGCTAAAACAGCAATGCGCTTATCATCGTTTAAAAAAGAATTGATGATTGTATTTACTAAAGTACTTTTACCTGCTCCCGGAGGACCAGTTATACCCACCACAGGTATGTTTTTTATGATGAGCGATCTTAACAATGCTGACGAGGGCTCAATATCATTTTCTACCAGCGTCAAAGCTCTAGCTAAAACTTTAAAATCTCCAGCAAGTATGCCTTTTATTAAATCATCTACTGATTTCATATTTGCAAATAAACATATTTTTTTGCTTTACAACTTAAATATAAATGCTTATGCACTGTAATATTTGCTCTTACAGAACCATTATTAAAATAAACAAATAACAAAATGTGTACCTTTAGGCCCTTTAACCGTTTTTAATGAAAACTTATTTTAGATTAATATCTTTTGCTAAGCCAATTGAAAAATTCGCTATTCCTTATATAATAACTACACTATTCGCCATTGTATTTAATACCTTTTTATTTACGCTTTTAGGCCCAATAATGAATACGTTGTTTATCCAACCATGTGATGACCAGATAAACACTGTGGCAAAAGATGCTTCATGGAACCCTATGAGCATGTTCAATGAGTATATAGAGCAGATAATACTTAAACATGATGAGATTTATGCTTTGAAAGTAATTTGCGTTGCTGTTATTGTAACCGTTTTCTTAACCAATTTCTTCCGCTATTTCTCTCAGAGGTATATGGAAGACCTTAGAGTACACACCTTACTTAACTTAAGAAGATCTGTTTTTGAAAGTGTAATGAACCTGCACGTAGGATACTTTAATAATGAACGTAAAGGCGACATTATTTCCAAAGTTGCGAATGATGTTCAGGTGGTGCAATTTACGGTTACTAATACATTACAGGTTATTTTCAAGGAGCCTCTGCAACTTATCTTTTTTATTGCTGTACTCGTATCAATCTCCTTAAAATTAACATTATTCTCGTTACTCGTTATACCTATTTCTGGTTTCTTGATAAGCAAGATTGTAAAGCGTTTAAAACAACAGTCAACTCTAGCACACGAATCTTTTGCTAAAATGATTGGATTTTTAGATGAAGCATTAAGCGGAATTAAAATTATAAAAGCCTTTAATGCAACTTTTAGAATAAAGCAGAAATTTCAGGATGAGAACGAGTTCTATTCAAATTTGAACAGAAAAATGGCTAGAAGACAACAGTCGGCATCTCCAGTTTCCCAAACGTTGGGCGTACTTGTTGTGGTTTTTATTTTACTATACGGTGGAACAATGATATTGAGTGGAAATAGTGATTTAGAACCAGGAAAATTTGTAATTTATCTTGCTACATTCTCTCAAGTGATGCAGCCTATTAAAGCAATTACAGACTCTTTTAGTGGCATACATTCAGGTATTGCGGCCGGCGAACGGGTTTTGGGACTGATTGATACCAAACCGGAATTAATTAATAAGGCAGACGCAATAACACTAAACGATTTTAAAGACAAGCTTACTTTAAAAAACGTGTCATTTAATTATGGAGACAAAGAGGTACTAAAAAATATTTCTTTGGAAATTGAAAAAGGTAAAACGGTTGCGCTTGTCGGTCCATCTGGTGGTGGAAAAAGCACGCTAATGGATCTAATTCCTCGTTTCCATGATCCTAAAACCGGATCAATCGAGATTGACGGTATAAATTATAAAGATTTAACTGTTGAGAGTATTCGTGGTAAAATGGGTATAGTTAACCAGGAATCATTTCTTTTTAACGATACGATTTTTAACAATATCGCCTTTGGCAAACCAGACGCTACAGAAGAAGAGGTAATAAACGCGGCAAAAATTGCTAATGCCCACGAATTCATTCTGAGCAAGGAAGAGGGATACCAAAGTACTGTAGGTGATAGAGGAAACAAACTTTCTGGCGGACAAAAGCAAAGAATTTGTATTGCGAGAGCTGTTTTAGCCAATCCTCCAATTATGCTATTAGATGAGGCAACTTCTGCTTTAGATACAGAATCTGAGAAATTAGTACAAGATGCGCTAAATAATTTAATGCAAAACAGAACTTCTGTAGTTATTGCCCATCGACTAAGTACAATACAACAGGCTGACGTAATTGTTGTAATAGACAAAGGTCAGATTACGGAAAGCGGAAGTCATTCTGAGCTTATGTCACGAAATGGGCTTTACAAACGTTTAATAGACATGCAAACCTTTAATGATTAAAGTTTAACGGCTTTAGCAGATCATGAACAGTAAAATAAATTAAATGCCAAAAATTTCGATTTTAACAATTAACCTAAATAATCTAAGTGGATTAAAAAAAACTTGTGAAAGTGTTTTTTCGCAAGAATATAATGATTACGAATTTATTATAGTTGATGGAAATAGCAAAGATGGAAGCAAAGAGTACATAGCTTCTATTAGCGATAAATTAACAACTTACATTAGTGAGCCAGATAACGGAATTTATAGCGCTATGAATAAAGGGATTAGGCTAGCCAAAGGAGATTACGTTTATTTTCTAAATAGTGGGGATATTTTGCATGACGTAAAAACACTGCAAGGCGTTACCTCTAAAATGCATAGCAACCTAGATCTTTACTATGGTGATTTAATTTATAATTGGCCTGAAGGGCCTCAAGTTGCTTCCTTTCCTAAAATACTTTCCTATCCATTTTTTATAGTCGACAATATTAATCACCAAGCTTGTTTTATAAAGCGAATATTGTTTGATGAAATTTTTTATTATAACGAGAATTATAAAATAATTTCTGATTGGGAGTTTCTAATATACGCTGTAGTTAAGTTGGAGATTTCTTACCAGCACCTTGATATGTTAATTAGCATCTACGATACATCTGGAGTTTCGACAGATATAAAAAACCGAAAGGCTATTTACGCAGACAAAGATGAGGTTATAAAAAAATATTTCCCAATGTTCGCGTACGATTATAGAGAGATTGCAGATTTAAGAGTTAAACGGGTAAGACAGTTTTTCCATATCCGCAAGCATAAAATCGCTTTTAGATTTCTTAAATGGTTTATGAGTTTCCTTCTTCTTTTTTTACCTAAAGCCAAATATAAATCCGAGTATTAATTCTTGCGATTAAACTACAATTTATACTGTTAGCTATTATCTTTATCCGATTCAGCAAAAATACTATTCTGTAGTTATACTTATTTTTGTACAGTGGAATGAAAAAGTTAGAAAGAAAATATCTTTTTTAACCACCTTTTAAGTCTTTTCTTTTTTGTGTTATTTCTTTTAATTTCAGCGATTTTATCTCTTAAACCAAATTCTTCGAATAAAAGATTATAATCAGCTTGGTCTTGAGGCATTATAATGTTTGGGTGCTTAAGCTCTTCTATCTCTTCTAATGGAACATTTGCAAACGGGCTATTCGCATTTAAGGTATTTTCGGCAAACTCACCAAAACCTATATTACTTACTAAATTATAATTTGGTACAACCGTTAAAGAATGACCTAGGAGATGAGCAAAAGTAACCTGATAATCCCATGTATCTATTTTTCCTGCTTTTGTATCATTAAATATCTCTACCCACCTATCAACAATTAACTTGTCTCCGAAAATTTGCATTAATGGCTCTTGAATTTCTTCAGCTTCAAACTGATTGAGATTTTTATCATAACTAGCCCATGACCTTTTCCAAGTCGCCCAACCCCAGCCATTGGTTAAATTAGAGAAATAGTAAGATGCATCGCCCCATTTCTTTTTTGTATTGAAATTAAAACCAGATATTAGCCAAATTCTCTTGTCGTCCCTGTATCGCTCTAATAAATTATCGCAATACGAGAAAAAAGTAGGCGCAGGCAGGCAGTCATGTTCCAAAATAATGCCTTCATCCTCGTTCTCAAAAAACCAATCAATTGCCGATGATATTGCTTCTTTTGGACCAACATTTTCTGCTCGAAGCAAGGTAAAAACTTCGCATTCCCAATCTATAAAATCCAAAACCGCAGTTATCACATTGGCACATTTTATAGCTTCTTCCGCTCTTCCCGGGCGTGGCCCATCAGCAGTGATATATAACTTCTTAGGTTTCGCCAGCTTAATTTGAGCCAATACTTTTAATGTTGTATCTAACCTATTGAAAATTATAAAGAGGATTGACGATTTTGTTTGGTACATGCTTTATTTTTGAAGCGGTAATATAATCCAATCCTTATTTTGCCGAATGGGAGTTCTTATAATAACAAATTTAAGTAAAACAGACTGCTATTTTAAAATATCTTTATAAAAAAAGGAGCTCTGAGATTTCAGAGCTCCTTCATATATAAGTACAAAGCTTTTTACAACTTACGTTTAACTTCCACTTGTTCGTATGCTTCTACAATATCCCCAACTTCAATGTTGTTAAAGTTTTGGATGTTAAGACCACATTCGTAACCTTTAGCTACTTCTTTCACATCGTCTTTGAAACGTTTTAGTGACGCAAGCTCACCTGTATAAATTACAACACCATCACGTACAATACGGATTTTGCTATTTCTAGTAATCTTACCGTCTAATACCATACAACCTGCAATGGTACCCACTTTAGTAATCTTAAAGGTCTCTCTAATCTCTACGTTAGCAACAATTTTCTCTTCAAATTCTGGAGCCAACATACCTTCCATTGCAGCTTTAATTTCGTTAATTGCATCGTAGATGATAGAGTACAAACGAATATCAATTTGTTCTTGCTCTGCCAATTTACGAGCTCCTGGCGAAGGACGCACTTGGAAACCGATAATAATTGCATCAGATGCAGAAGCTAACAATACATCAGATTCTGAAATTTGACCTACCGCTTTACTAATTATATTGATTTGAATTTCTTCTGTAGATAACTTCAATAATGAATCGGCTAATGCTTCGATTGAACCATCCACATCACCTTTAACAATTAAATTAAGCTCTTTGAAGTTACCAATAGCTAAACGACGACCAATTTCATCAAGCGTGATATGTTTCTGCGTACGTAAGCCCTGCTCACGCATCAATTGTAAACGTTTGTTCGCAATATCTCTCGCTTCTACTTCGCTTTCTAATGCGTTAAATCTATCACCCGCTGTTGGTGCACCTTGCATACCTAATACTTGAACTGGTACAGAAGGGCCTGCTTCGTTAACTTTAGCTCCACGTTCGTTAAATAACGCTTTAACTTTACCACTATAACTACCCGCTAAAATTGGATCTCCAACACGTAAAGTACCTGCTTGAACCAATACGGTAGTTACAATACCGCGTCCTTTATCTAAAGTAGCCTCTATAACCGTACCTGTAGCACGTTTATTAGGGTTAGCTTTTAATTCTAATAACTCTGCTTCTAGCAATACCTTATCTAATAATAAATCGACATTTAAGCCACTTTTACTAGATATTTCTTGCGACTGGAATTTACCGCCCCAATCTTCTACTAAAATATTCATTACTGATAATTGCTCTCTCACTCTATCAGAGTTAGCGCCTGGCTTATCAATTTTGGTAAACGCAAATACTAAAGGTACTCCAGCTGCCTGTGCGTGGTTAATAGCCTCTTTTGTTTGAGGCATTACCGCATCATCTGCTGCAATAACGATAATTGCAATATCCGCAACTTTAGCACCACGAGCACGCATTGCTGTGAAGGCTTCGTGACCCGGTGTATCTAAGAAAGTTACTTGTTTGCCAGAATTTGTAGTTACTTTATATGCACCAATGTGCTGTGTAATACCACCTGCCTCACCAGCTACCACATTTGCCTTACGGATATAATCTAGTAATGATGTTTTACCATGATCCACGTGACCCATAATGGTAACAACTGGTACTCTTGGTTCTAAATCTTCCGGTGCGTCTTCTTCTTCAATAACACTATCAGCTTCTTCATCTGCTTTAACGAATTGAATTTCATAACCGAACTCATCAGCCACAATGGTTAAGGTCTCTGCATCTAAACGTTGGTTAATAGATACGAACATCCCTAAACTCATACACGTTCCGATAATTTTCGTAACCGGAACATCCATCATATTAGCTAACTCATTTGCCGTAACAAACTCGGTAACTTTTAATACTTTAGATTGCAATTGCTCTTCTGCAGCTGCTTCTTCCGCAGTTAATGCCACATCATCACGTTTCTGACGACGTAGTTTTGCACGTTGGGCGAATTTACCAGACTTACCAGCACCACTTAAACGAGCAAGTGTTGCCTTAATTTGGTCTTGTATTTCTTTTTCTGTTGGTTCCTCTTTAGGTCCGCCAGGTGCACCACCCGGACGAGCGTTTCTAAAGTTAGGACGACCACCAGCTGTATTATTTGTATTATTTCTAAAATCAGGTCTATTTCCTGGTACGCCACCTCCTGCCGCTGGGCGAGCTGGTTGTCCTGGCTGTTGATTAGTTTGTGGTTGTTGAGGCGTATTAGGACCTCCAGGCGTTTTTTTACGCTTACGTTTTCTTTTTGCAGCTTCGCTATCTCCAGAAGAAGCAATTGGCTGGTTTCTACGATCTGGTGTAGTTGGCAAAACGATTTTGCCAATAATATTTGGTCCAGATAATTTTACCGAACGAGCTTTAATAACCTCGTCTTCTGCCGGAACTACCGGAGGAGTAGCAACCGCAGGTTTCTCTTCAGCCTTAGGGGCTTCAGCTTGCGGTTTCACTTCTTCTTTAACCACTGGCTTTTCTTCAGCAACTGGTTTAGTCTCTGCAACTGTAGTTGACACTGGTTTAATCGGCTCTTCAACCTTTGGTTTTTCAGCAACTGGCTCTTCTTTCTTAGCTTCAACAACAGGTGCAGGCTCTTCTTTTTTAGCCGGACGAGTTTTAGAATTTAGATCGTTAAGATCTATCTTCCCAACTATCTTAACACCAGGTAAAGATCCTTCCTCTGCTGGCTGGCTCTCTTTCACGGGAGCTGCTGCTGGCTCAGAAACCTTAACTTCTGCAGGTTTTTCCTCTTTAGGCTTTTCAACCGGCGGAGTATAAGACTGTGCATTTTTGATTAAAATACCTTCGTTTTCAAATTCTTGTTTATTTCTAGGCACCTCAGGAGCTTTCTCAGCGGCTTCGGGTTCATCACGACGAATTTTACCTATATTAATTTGATTGGCTTCTTCTTTTACGATTTTATCCCCCTGAAACTCTCTAAGTAATGTATCATACATATCTTTTGAAAGTTTTGTAGTGGGCTTATTTTCCACAGCAAAGCCTTTCTTACCAAGAAAATCTACTGCCGTAGCAATTCCTATGTTAAGCTCCTTAGCTGCTTTAAATAAAATTATGGCTTTGTCGTCTGACATCTATTATCCTATTATTTACTAAATTATATACAAAAGTAACGTTTATTCTTGTTTATTCAAGCATACACGTCTATTCAAATTCCGATTTAAGAATTCCTATCACTTCTTTGATAGTTTCTTCTTCAAGATCGGTACGTTTTACCAATTCATCTACAGATAAAGCTAAAACACTTTTAGCGGTATCACAACCTACCGATTTAAGCTCATCAATGATCCAGCTATCAATTTCATCCGAGAATTCTTCGATATCCACATCTTCATCTTCTTCTCCAGCCTCACGATAAACATCGATTTCATATCCTGTCAATTTACCTGCCAACTTAATGTTGTGTCCGCCTCTACCGATAGCTAATGACACTTGATCTGGCTTTAAGTAAACTGAAGCCGTTTTATTTTCATCATCTAACTTAATAGAAGTGATTTTTGCAGGACTTAAAGCACGTTGAATGTATAGAGAAATATTATTTGTAAAGTTAATTACATCGATATTCTCGTTTTTCAACTCTCTAACAATACCGTGGATACGAGAACCTTTCATACCAACACAAGCACCTACCGGATCAATTCTATCATCGTAAGATTCTACCGCAACTTTCGCTCTTTCTCCTGGCTCACGAACAATTTTCTTGATAGTGATTAAACCATCAAAAATTTCTGGAACTTCTATTTCGAACAATCGTTGTAAAAACTCTGGAGCAACTCTTGAGATGATAATTTTTGGAGTTGCGTTTAACATATCAACCTTAGAAATTACCGCTCTAACCGCATCGCCTTTTTTGAAATAATCTGCAGGAATTTGCTCTGTTTTTGGCATGATCAATTCATTACCTTCATCATCAAGCACCAAAGTCTCTTTTTTCCAAACCTGGTAAACTTCACCAGTTACAATTTCGCCAACTCTGTCTTTATACTTTTTGAAAATTTCGTCTTTTTCTAATTCTAAAACTTTAGAAACCAACGTTTGGCGAGCCGCTAAAATAGCTCTTCTACCAAAACTTTCTAAAGTAATCTGCTCTATGTAATCGTCACCTACTTCCATATCAGCATCTAACAGCTTTACTTCGGCAAGTTCAATTTCTAAATCATCGTCTTCAGAAAAACCATCTTCCATTACCTTTCTGGTACGCCAGATTTCCAAATCCCCATTGTCTGGGTTAACAATAACATCACAGTTTTCATCAGTACCGTATTTTTTACGCAACATACTGCGAAATACCTCTTCCAGTACGCTAATTACTGTCGGACGGTCGATATTTTTGAATTCCTTAAACTCTTGGAATGAATCGATTAAATTAATATTGCTCATTTTCCTATTTAAATGAAATTAAAACCTTGGTTTCTACTATTTTATTAAATTCAATTGATGTTTCTACCAATTGTGCCTTTTTACCTTTTTCTTTTACTTTTTCCTCAATAACGATAGCTTCATCAGTAACAGAAAGCAACTTGCCCTCTTTTTTCTCGCCGTCGTTTAATTTTACGCTTAATTCCCTGCCTATATTTTTATGATATTGACGGTTTAATTTAAGTGCTTCGCCTACTCCAGGAGAAGAAACCTCAAGATTGTAAGCTTTTTCGATTGTATTCTCTTCTTCTAAATGGAAGCCAACGTGCCTGCTAATTGCGACACAATCCTGAATGCTTATACCTTGGTCGCCATCTACATGGATAATCAGTTTGTTGTTTGGCAACATTTTAACCTCTACCAAAAACAACTCGGGTCTATCTGCAATTTTCTCCTCTACAAGTGCTACAACTCTATTTTCTACCTGCATATGCTAAATTTTAGAAAAGAAAAAAGGGGACACGGTCCCCTCTCCTTCCACTATTACGGTGCAAACTTATGAAATTTTTATGAGAATTACAAATAGGTTTGCAAATGAAGTGGTTAGCGCTTTAGAAAAGCTTGTTGTTTTTTTAATTTATGCCCAACTTTAGACGTTAAAATATCTTTTGTACTAGCAAATTCTGTATTGATAACAGTTTCTATTAAATACGTTTTGCCCTTAATAAAAGAAGTATCGGGTGTAAAAACCAAGATATCGCCTAACATCCCTAACCTACCATTTATCTCTTTTTCCATTGTAGTAGAATCATTTTCTGCAGGGGTTTGCAACACAGAAACCAAACTTTGGTAGGCACTATCTACACCAATGTTTTTTTTGATTTGATAAAGCCCAACTTCGTTTATTTTGGAAATATAAATCTGGCTACTGTCTTTAGAAAAGCTAATTAGAACTGGCTCGTTATTTGCTTTCGAACATCCCGCTAGGCAAATTAAAACAGCCACAAATTTTATATATTTAAACATAAACTAAATTAACATTATGAAATTAATACTCGAAATTTTATTAATGGGCTTGGCCATGATGCTTGGAGCTTACTTTGTTCCAGGTGTTACAGTAAATGGATTTGGAGACGCAATTATCGCCGCCGTTTTAATAGCGGTTGCAAATGCAACAATAGGATTAATATTAAGAATTTTTACCTTCCCCCTTAATGTTTTAACACTCGGCCTAATCTCATTTATTATTACCGTTTTAATGATTTTATTGGTAGATCATTTTATGGCAGGCTTTAACACCACAGGCTTTTTAGCTGCTGCGATTTTGGCAATAGCCGTTTCTGTAATTAAAATGATTTTGGATTCTATTTTCGGAATAGATAAAAAATAATATTAAACCTAACCACAAAGACACAAAAGCCACAAAGATCTATTTCTTTGTGGCTTTTTATTATTCAGATCCCTTTTAAGTTTTACTTACTTAGAATATTTCTACTGATAACCATTTTCTGTATCTCAGAAGTACCTTCATATATCTGCGTAATTTTTGCATCTCGCATTAATCTTTCTACATGGTATTCCTTAACAAAACCATAACCGCCGTGAATTTGAACGGCCTCAACCGTTACATCCATTGCTACTTTACTAGCAAATAATTTAGCCATTGAGCCAGCCAAGGTATAAGATTGTCCTTGATCTTTTAACCAAGCAGCCTTATAAACCAACATACGAGCTGCTTCGATTTGAGTAGCCATATCTGCCAATTTAAATGCAATAGCTTGGTGTTCTGCAATTGCTTTCCCAAATGATTTTCTTTGTTTTGAGTATTCTAAAGCTAACTCATACGCACCTGCTGCAATACCCAAAGCTTGTGCCGCAATACCAATTCTACCACCTTCTAATGTTTTCATGGCAAAAGAAAAACCAAATCCATCATCCCCGATTCTGTTTTCTTTCGGAACTTTTACGTCGTTAAACATTAGCGAGTGGGTATCAGAACCACGAATGCCCAATTTATTTTCTTTAGGCCCAATTGTAAAACCCGGTGTACCCGCTTCTACAATAAAAGCATTAATACCTTTATGCCTTAACTCTTTATGTGTTTGTGCTATAACTAAATAGGTACTTGCTGTGCTACCATTGGTAATCCAATTTTTGGTGCCATTAAGCAAATAATAATCGCCCATATCTTCTGCAGTAGTCTGTTGCGAAGTAGCATCAGAGCCGGCTTCTGGTTCAGATAAGCAAAAAGCGCCTATTTTTTCTCCACTTGCCAAAGGTTTTAGGTATTTTTCTTTTTGCGCTTCGGTACCGTAGCTTTCAAGTCCATAACAAACTAAGGAATTGTTTACAGAAACTACAACTGATGCAGAAGCATCAATCTTCGAAAGTTCTTCCATAACCAAAACGTAAGAAACGGCATCCATTCCGCTCCCATTATATTTTTGGTCGACCATCATTCCTAAAAAACCGAGCTCACCCAGCTTTTTCACCTGCTCCTTCGGAAACTTTTGGTGTTCATCTCTTTCTATAACGCCGGGCTTAAGTTCTGTTTGCGCAAAATCTCTTGCCGCCTGTTGTATCATTAGCTGTTCTTCACTTAACTCAAAAAGCATATTATGATTTATTATTGGTTAGATTTCTCAAAATTAATATTTCTTTGCCAAAATTACTATGGCTGCATAGTAATTTTTTAGCAAAATGTATTTCTTTTTAAGAAAAGGCATATATTTTAGGTGAAGGAGAAAGAATGTTTTACAAAAACTGCAAAACTGCTGCTCGACAAAGTGAATCCATATCACATGGACGGAAACCTGTGCTCAATCTGAAAACAAAGTGCTTACCTAACTTTCGGAAATGATTTGAAAAGCAATGCAATTGCAAATAGGTTTCTTCTGCCCTGCTCTACGCTTTACTCGCCCGAGAACCGGGCTCGTGTTCGCTACTATCAGGTTTAATATACAGTGGCTTTTACAACTATGAAAAGGAACCCTGCCATAAACAAGGGTGGAAGTGCTATAAACCCGATATTCGTGGAAATTTTTGAAATACCAAGCACCTGCGTTTCGAGGTTGGCACAAAGCGCAAAAATTGAAACATTAGCGGGGCCGATGTAACCGAAAAGTGCTACAACTGCTTTTCAAAAAATCTAACAGCAAATAAAATCGGCGAGAATAAGGCTTCAACTACAGCCTGATAGATACTTACTTAAGCAACTTGTTATTATCGTCTGGAAAAACTAAAATTGGCTGATATTTTTTAGCTTCTTCCATTGGCAAAGAACCGTAAGACATTATGATTAGAATATCTCCAAGCTGAACTTTGCGTGCTGTAGCACCATTTAAACAAACCATACCGCTTCCACGCTCGCCTCTAATAGCGTACGTTTCGAAACGCTCGCCGTTGTTATTATTTACAATTTGTACTTTTTCGTTTGGAATGATATTGGCTGCATCTAATAAATCTTCATCTATAGTTATGCTACCTACATAATTCAATTCTGCCTGTGTTACTTTAACACGGTGTATTTTCGATTTTAATATCTCGATAATCATTCTGCAAAGTTAGTAATTAAGGTTGAAGGTAAAAAGCTAAAAGGTTTAAGGCTACAATCAGAAGACAAAACCGCCTACAGCCCTAGTTTAAAATCATATTATCAATCAATCTTGTTTGGCCAACTTTTGCCGCTACCAATACAACCGAGTTATGAGCTTTTTTATCGTCTACAGGTAACAAACTTTCGCTATCTGCAATAGTAAAATAATCTAGTTCTACGCCTGGCGTATTGTTTATCATCGTTTTGGCCTTGGCTAACAATTCTTCTAAATCTAATTTTTCGAAATTATCGGAAACAAATTGTAAGGCTTTGTTAAGCACCAAAGAATTCTCTCTATCAGATGGGCTTAGATGAATATTTCTAGAACTCATTGCAAGTCCATCATCCTCTCTAATAATTGGGCAAGAAACAATTTCTAAAGGCATTTGAAAATGCTTAACCATATTCCTTATCATTAACACCTGTTGAAAATCCTTTTGCCCAAAGAAAGCAATGTCAGGCTCAACAACATCGAAGAGCTTTTTAACAATTTGGGTAACGCCCTGGTAATGACCTTTTCTAAACTCACCTTCTAACAGAAATTCAGCCGGACCTAAATCTAAGTGCCAATCTTCCGGAACCGGAAAAGTGGGATACATTTCCTTAACCGTGGGCATAAACACCATGTTGCATCCGGCATCGGTAAGCATTTTAATGTCGTGTTCTAATGGCCGAGGATATCTTTCCAAGTCTTTGGGATCTGTAAACTGCGTTGGATTTACAAAAATGCTACAAACTACAATATCTGCACTGTCCTTAGCAATTTCTATGAGAGATAAATGCCCTTTGTGTAAAGCACCCATAGTAGGCACTAGAGCAATTTTAAGTTTTTCCTTTTTCAAGGGTTTCAACAATTGTTTAAATGCTGAAATGGTGTGTACAATTTCCAAATTTAAAGTTGGTTTTTAAAGGGCCAAAGTTGAACAATTATCTAAAACTTACAAAGCCTATTGCACAAGTTATTGATAATTATTAATATTTTTAGTACCTTTGCACCTTGATAATCTTTAAATTAACATAATTTAATATACAATATGGAGATGGCAAAAACGAAGCTACTGATTGTTACACACGAGATGTCGCCTTTCCTCGAACTTACAAAAATTTCAGAAATTACCCGTCAATTACCACAAGCGATGCAAGAAAAAGGATTCGAAATCCGCATCTTGATGCCTAGATTTGGTAATATTAACGAAAGACGTAACAGATTGCATGAAGTGATTCGTTTGTCGGGAATGAACATCATTATCGACGACAATGACAACCCGTTAATCATAAAGGTTGCTTCAATCCCTGCAGCTCGTATGCAAGTTTACTTTTTAGATAATGAAGATTATTTCCAACGTAAATATGTATTTAGAGATAAAGAGAGTAAGTTTTATGCCGATAATGATGAGCGTACGATTTTCTTCTGCAAAGGCGCATTGGAAACCGTTAAAAAATTGGGTTGGGCTCCTGATATTGTTCACTGCCATGGCTGGATGACCTCTTTGGTTCCGGCATACATCAAAACCACCTATAAAAACGATCCTACTTTTAAAAATTCTAAAGTAGTGTACTCTGTTTACGAAAACTGTTTTAGCGAAAGCTTGAATGCAGATTTGCACAAAAAAGCGGTTATGCAAAATATGAGTGAAGAGGATACAAAAGCATTTATTGGAGCAAACAATACTAGTTTGCATATTGGTGCCATAACGCACGCTGATGCAATTGTTTTAGCAGATGAAAAGGTTGATGAAGATGTGTTAAAATTTGTTAAAGATTCTAATAAACCAACTTTAGCCTTTAATTTAACCGAAAATTACGAGAACTTCTACAATTTTTACGAGGAGATCTCTGATGAAGAATTGGTTTCAGTTGCTTAAAAAAGAGCATTATTTTACGAACAAATATGAAATTTAATAAAATAGACTTATTAACCTTGTTGATAAGTCTTTTTCTTTTCGCTTCGTGCGAAAGCACATCGACAATTGGCCTTGAAGTTGATCCGACAAGTGCGTTAGAGGGTCAGCTTGTAGATTCGGTAACCATAAAATCTAACACACTTTTAGATGACGCGGTTGAAACTAGTACAGCAGCTTCACATCCGCTTGGTTTTTTAAAAGATCCTATTTTTGGAACGACAGAAGCTAGTTTAGCTTTAGCGGTAAATGTACCGAACGACGCCTATAGTTTTGGCACAACACCCACACTGGACTCTGCAGTATTAGTTTTAAACTACGCACCAAATTTTTATGGAGATAGTACCGCTACCTATAGTATTGATGTGCACCAATTGGATGAGAATATTACTAGAGAAACGTCTTTCTTAAGTAACAGGAATTGGAGCTATTCACCTGCAATCATAGGAAGTAAATCTGGCAAAATCTACCCAAATACACGTTATAAAATAAACGATATTGTGGTTGGTAAGCCTGATACATTAAAGTCGGTTACACCACAAATTAGAATCCCACTTAACAATGCGTTTATACAGCAAAACATCGTTAATACCAATGTAACAAACTTAAAAACCAACCTTAATTTTACCAGATATTTTAGAGGCTTACATGTTCAGGTTAATAAAACAAACTCTACCGGAAATGGAGGTATAATGTTTTTAGATTTCGCTGCTACCAACTCTGCAGTTGTACTTTATTATAAACTTCAGAATAACAGCACAAACGCTAGAGACACCACATCGGTTAGTTTTCCGATAACTACAACATCTCCTTACAAGGTTGCTGCAACCGTAAAGCACGATTACACAGGAACATCCATAGCAACTCATTTAGCCAATCCTACCGTACAATATCCCGTTACTTATTTACAGCCTTTAGCGGGTTTAAAAAACAAGATTTCCTTCCCGTATTTAGATAAATTTGCGGCGAATGTTGGCAAAGTTGCTGTAAACAAAGCAGAGTTGGTAATCGATTTAAGCGCCGGAACAGATGCTCTACCTTACGGACCGGCTCCGAGACTAGCACTTTACAGATACGATATTGCCGAAAAACGTCAAAATTTACCAGACAATAATGCCGGTTCTCAAACAAGTGCTGGCGACCCTAGAAATCAGGGTGCTTTTGGAGGATATTTCAACGCAGTTACAAGACAGTACATTTTCGTGGTAACCGCTTATGTACAAGATTTGCTAGATGGGAAAACTAAAGACTACGGCACTTTCCTGGCTCCTACACCAAATAGCACTTTTAGTGTTTTCCCTTCGATTAGTACAGGTGCTAGATCTGTAATCGGTAGTTTTAAGAAAACACCTTCTGCAGGCGATAACACGATGAAACTTAACATCTATTATACTAAAATAAATTAATCAGATTTTAGTCTTGAATATTAACAAATCCCCCGAGAATTTCATATTTTCGGGGGATTTTAATTTTAATTAACGCTATGTGTGGAATTGTAGGCTATATAGGTTTTAGAGAGGCCTGGCCGATTGTAATAAAAGGTTTAAAACGACTTGAGTATCGTGGTTACGATAGTGCAGGAATTGCCCTTATCGATAACAATGATTTAAATATTTATAAAAAAGCCGGCAAGGTTAAAGAGCTGGAAGATTTTGCTGAAGGGCAAAATTTAACCGGAACTATTGGCATGGGCCATACACGTTGGGCTACACACGGTGCACCATCAGATAGAAACTCCCACCCTCACACTTCCAATAATGGGAGATTGAGCATCATTCATAATGGTATAATTGAAAATTATGCCATATTAAAAGATGAGTTAGAGCAACGTGGCCACACTTTTAACAGCGACACAGATACCGAGGTTCTAATCCACCTAATTGAAGAAATCTACAAAAACGAAAAAACAGACTTGCTAGAAGCCGTAAGACTTGCTTTAAAAGAAGTGAGTGGTGCGTATGCAATAGTAGTAATGGACCAGGATAATCCGGACGAATTAATTGCAGCAAGAAAAGGTAGCCCAATGGTAATAGGTGTTGGGCAAGGAGAATATTTTATTGCTTCTGATGCTACACCAATTATCGAGTACACAAAAAATGTAATCTATCTTAACGATAATGAGATTGCTTTTTTGAAACGTGATGAGCTTTTGATTAAAAGATTAGACAATGTTGTTCAGACACCTTATGTTCAGGAATTAGAGCTGAAGCTTGAAATGCTTGAGAAAGGCGGATATGATCATTTTATGTTAAAAGAAATCTACGAGCAACCTCGTTCTATTAGAGATTGTTTGAGAGGACGTATTTATCCAGAAGAGGGAAAAGTACAGCTAAGTGGTATCAAAGAGTTTGTAGATAAGCTTAAAAACATCGACAGAATTATTATTGTAGCCTGTGGAACATCTTGGCATGCTGGATTAGTAGGCGAGTATCTTATCGAAGAATACTCTAGAATTCCGGTTGAGGTAGAATATGCATCCGAATTTAGGTACAGAAATCCAATTATTACCGAAAAAGATGTAGTAATCGCTATCTCACAATCTGGAGAAACCGCCGATACAATGGCTGCGATAGAGATGGCTAAGGAAAAAGGCGCAACTATTTTCGGTATATGTAACGTTGTAGGCGCATCTATACCGCGTTTAACACATGCTGGAGTTTACACTCACGCAGGTCCAGAAATTGGCGTGGCATCTACAAAAGCGTTTACAGCGCAAGTAACCGTTCTTACTTTAATTGCGTTCTATTTAGCTCAACAAAAAGGAACAATTACCAATTCTAAATTAATTGAGTTATTAACAGAGTTGGATAATATCCCCGATAAAGTTCAAATAGCGCTACAATCTAACGACCTGATTAAATCTATAGGCGAGAAATTTAAAGACTCTAGAAACTGTCTGTTTTTAGGTAGAGGAAGCGGCTTTCCTGTAGCTTTAGAGGGAGCATTAAAGTTGAAAGAAATCTCTTACATTCATGCAGAAGGTTATCCGGCAGCAGAAATGAAACACGGGCCAATTGCTTTAATTGACGAAGAAATGCCTGTAGTTGTAATCGCTACCAAAAACTCTTCTTACGAGAAAGTAATCAGTAATATCCAAGAAGTAAAAGCAAGAAAAGGAATTGTTATTGCAATTGTAACAGAAGGTGATACAGAAGTGAAAAAAATGGCAGATTACTGCATCGAAATTCCAGATGCAGCTGAAGCATTTTTACCTTTATTAGCTACTATTCCACTACAATTACTTTCTTATCATATTGCAGTTTTAAGAGGTTGCAATGTAGATCAACCTAGAAACTTAGCGAAATCAGTTACTGTAGAATAATTTTAGTTTCTATTAAACATAAAAAGGGCTTCATTTTTTTGAAGCCCTTTTTTGTTAATTTAATTTCTAGATGGCGGTACAGTGGTACCTCTTAACCCCACTTCTTTTGGTGGTTCGGTATTAAGAAGGTGTTTCACAAAATAATCCCAGCGTCTACGCATCATATACGGAGAAAACTGCCCAAATCCGTGGGCGCTATTCGGAAAAAGTAATAAATCGAAATCTTTATTGGCTTTTATTAAAGCATCTACAACCAACATTGTATTAGATGGCGGCACGTTATTATCCATCATACCGTGCGCTAATAAAAGTTTTCCTTTTAGATTTTTTGCATAATTCTGGTTAGCTTGAGCTTCGTAATCCACATTCTCTACTAATCCGTTATAACGTTCGCCCCAATCGTCCTCATAATTCCTGTTATCGTGGTTCCCAGATTCGGCAATACCAACCTTAAAGAAATCAGGATAACGAAACATCGCAGCAGCCGTTGCAAATCCACCGCCAGAATGCCCCCAGATACCAACCTTATTTGTATCGATAGGATAATTTTTTGCTAATTGTCTAATCGCAGTTATCTGGTCTGGCAATGTATTTTCGGCCATGTTGCCATAGCTCATATCATGGAAACTTTTAGAGCGATAAGGATTGCTCGTTCCTTCTATCATTACTACGATGAAGCCCAACTCAGCTAAAGCTTGATGATCGCCTCTTGAGGCGTTAAAAGACCAGCTGCCTACACTTCCACCTTGTGGCCCAGGATAAATATAATCGATTACCGGATATTTTTTCGCTACGTCCATTTTAGATGGCGTAAACACTAAACCATAAATATCGGTTTTACCATCATGCGCTTTTACGCTAACCGGTATAGGTGCTTTCCATCCTGTTTCTGTTAACTTAGAAACATCACCTTGTGCTAGTTTAGTTACCAGTTTACCATTAATAGCTCTTAAATTAACTACAGCCGGAACATCAGGCTGAGAAAAACTATCTATAAAATAATTATCTGATGGAGAAAAAGTGATGGAGTGATTACCCAGCTCAGGCGTTAACAATGTTAAACCCTTACCATCAAAACCGACTTTGTACAAGTAACCGAAATATGGATTTCCAGCCTCTTTGCCATGCCCTAAAAAATATAGTGTTCTGGTTTTCTCATCAACTTTTAGCAATCTAGAAACTAACCACTCGCCTTTGGTAATTTGATTCTTAAGTTTTCCGGTGCTAGCGTCGTAAAGGTACATGTGCCCCCAGTTATCACGTTCTGAGTACCATAGTATCTCTTTTGTTTTTGGCAAATATCTCCAATTAATCGCACCTCTACCAGATTCAAACTGTGTTTTAACGGTTTCTTCAAAAACTTCTCTCACAGCCCCGGTATTTGCATCAGCTATGCGGAATTTTTCATTCTTATGATCTCGGGATGTTGATAAAAATGCCATTTCGCTACCGTCTTCTTTCCAATCGATATCATCGAAAGTTCCACTGCTTGAAATGTCGTCGCTCAAAGTTGCCCTATGCGGATCTGCCGGAATGTTTAAACTTATCACCTTTGCGTTTTCTACATCAATGATTACCCTCCTAATTGTAGCAATTACCTTATCTCCAGGCAATGGATATTTCCAAGCTTTTAAAACGGGCGCACCAACATTGGTAGTTACCAAATACATATCGCTAACATTACGTTGGTCTTGCTGAAAAGTTGCTATTTTTTTTGAGTCTGGCGACCAGCGTACTACTGGTCTATCGCTCATTTTCCACCCGGCGTTATCCGTAGCATAGCCATAGTCTTTTAAGCCATCTGTAGTAAGTTGAGTTTCTTTTTTAGAGGCTACATCTCTCACCCAAAGATTCCAATCTTTTATAAAAACTGCCTTTTTGCCATCCGGCGATAATACATCATTACCTCCCATTCTGCGTGGCATCTGAGCCTGCTGTTCTTGATAATCGGTTGTAAGTATTCTAGTTTTTTTAACCGGATCTACCAAAAAAGTTTGTGTTCCACTCTGGCTTTTACTGGTATACCAGAATTTATCGCCCTCTAGCCAATTGGGCCTAACGGCTCCAGCATCTACAAATTTTTCGGTATTGTAACTCATGAAACGCTCCGCACGTTCATAGTCTTGGGCGGTTACGGCCAGTTGCCCATTTGCAACAAAACAACCTGCCAAACCAGCAATGGTTAGTAAATATCTTTTCATGTTTATTTATTTCCTATTGGATAAAAATAAAGATGTTTTAAAAGTTTAAATTAAAGTATTAAGAATAATACACGCTTTACCGTAGCAACTGCTCCACTTCTTTAGCCATTTGTTCGCCTATTTTAGCAGAGAAACCGTTATGCGCACTATTTATTTTTCCATTTTTATCAACTATATAAAATAATGGGAAAGAAGGTACACTATACTTTTTTAGCATTGTAGCATCACACGTATAGGTGGTATATTTTATACTAAATCTTTTATCATATTTCAAAATCGCTTCTTTATTATCTGAGTGATTTACTGTGACGATTTCAAAATCAGTATTATTATATTTTTCTTGAAAAGCATTAAGTGTTTCAATTGAATTTACACAATGTGGGCAACCATTTAAGGTAAAATTAATTAATAACACTTTACCTTTAAACGACGAAAGTTGAATCTTTTCTCCATCTAGATTATAAATAGGCGTTTCGGGCAAGGCAGTTCCTTTAGCCAATAACGGTACAAAAACTTTAGGTTTTTCAAGACTAAAATACGCTGGCAGCAGTTGCTTTGTCAAATCTTCCGTCTGCGTGGCGTCAACTAAATAATCCGTAAAACGATATTCATCAAATGCAGTAATATACGTATTCGTTCCGTCGATAAATCCTTTGCTGTTATTGCGATAATAATAAGGTAGGTCAGTTTTTTTATCTATTAGCAAAGTTAAATGTGTAAAAACCGGCTTGTTCTTTACGATGGTAACCATTACCATTAATTTCAAATGGGCGTAACTTTTATTATTTACAACAGAGTCTTTTAGTTGAATCGCTTTTTTGCCTGTTTTAAGAAAGTCACCTATTCTACTAAAAACGTACAATAACGATTCATAATAATGTCCAGATTCAGGTTTTGACGAAATGCGATAAGTGCTATCTGAAAACTGTAAACTGAAAAGCTTGCTACCATCATAAATATTTTCTGACCTTTTCCCTATAAACCTATAGCTTAAATCGCTTTTTGGCTGATTAATTAGGTTTTTTAAAGTATCAAAATGATATATGTCGTCAAAAAGATCCTTATTAATCGAAGTGCTATTGTAGCTAACATTTTTAATTTCACTAAAATTAGATAATACTCGCTCTAATATTTGGGCATGAGCCGAAGCAGACATCAATAAGATGAATGTACACAAGAAATAAAATTTTGTTTTCATTTTTTAACTATCAAAAGGAATGAAACTAAAGATAATAATTCTACGATAATTTCGTAGAATTATTAATTTTTTTAAAACCTATCGTAGCCAGAAACTTAATAACACTAAACTTTAGTAACATTAACAGCTTGTTGCGTTCGAGAATCTTCTGCCAAATCGTAAGTTACTTTGTCGCCTGCTTTAATATATTTTGAATGTAGACCTGAATATTTAACAGGGATTTCTGTGCCTCTTTTGTCTATTATTAATCCTTCTCCTTTTTCACTGTCAAAAAATTTCACTTCTCCTTTTTTCATATTTTAATAGGGGTAATTAACAGTTAAGTTATAGGTTTTAGAAAAGTTTGAGTTGCAAAGTCGACTACCACTATTAATTAATCTAGCAAAGCTAAATCAGAATAGATATAATTTAAGTGAAACCACTCTTAAAAGAAAAATCCTCTGAAAAAGTTTTAAAAGCTTTTTTAGAGGATTAATAATTTGGTATCAATTACTTTTTAGCAGTAACTATTGTTGTAGGCAGGGCTTGCGTAGTTTTACTCATTACAGAGGTAATACTTGAAATTACGCCAGCAATATCTGATAGATCAGCCGGTACAATCATGGTATTATTTGTTTTGGCAAGCTTACCAAACTCGTTTAAATACTGTTCGGCAACACGTAAGTTAACTGCATTCATACCACCTTCTGCATTAATAGATTTTGCAATTTCGGTAATACCTTTTGCTGTAGCGATAGCAACCATTTCAATTTCTGATGCTGTACCGCTTGCTTCATTTATTTTACGTTGTTTCTCACCTTCAGATCTAGCAATCATTTCTTGCTTATCACCTTCGGCACGATTAATTTTTGCTTGCTTATCTCCCTCAGATTCTGCAATCATCGCTCGTTTTTCACGCTCGGCACGCATTTGTTTTTCCATCGCATCTCTAATGCTTTGTGGTGGAGAGATGTTTTTAACCTCGTAACGCGAAACTTTGATACCCCAAGGCTCGCTTGCTTTATCTACAGCAGCTACAATTGTACCGTTAACAGTTTCTCGCTCTTCAAAAGTTCTATCTAGCTCCATTTTACCGATAACACTACGCATGGTAGTTTGAGAGATTTGGATTACCGCAAAGCGATAATTATCGATACCGTAAGAAGCTTTCTGCGGATCCATAACTTGTAAATACAAAATTCCATCTACCTCAACAGCGATGTTATCTTTAGTAATACATATTTGCGAAGCAACATCAATTGCCTGCTCTTTTAAATTTTGTTTGTAGGCAATTTTATCGATAAATGGTATTAGGATATGAAATCCAGCATCCAAAGAACGACTGTACTTACCTAAGCGCTCTACAATAAAAACTGATCTTTGCGGCACTACCTTAAAAGTAGATAAGAAGGCAACAAGCACAAAGATGATTGCGATAATTAAAATGATGGTTGGTGATGACATATATTTAGATTTGTTTAACAATTAAAATAATACTCCTTGTTTCGGTAATTAATACGCTTTGTCCTGCTTCTATGTAGTCTTCAGAGCTGGCATCCCAACTGGTTCCTCTAAATTCTACTTTTCCATTTTTGCCCGGGGCAATTGCAGTTTCTGCTAGTGCAGTTTTGCCAACATATTCTTCTTCCAATACTCTCGGACCTTCTCTGTACATACCTATTTTACTGCTTAACCATTTTCTAAGTAGTGCAACAGTTAACAACGCGGTACCGAGAAAGATAATTAGTTGCGCATTAAGGCCAATATCGAAGACTAAAGTTAATAATGCCACCACCCAGGCTGCTACGCCAAAAAAGAATAAAATAAAACCAGGCACCACAAATTCCAGTAAAAAGAACACGAATCCTATTACGAACCAAAGAACCGAGATATTCCTAAATTCATCCATAAATTATAATTTGATTTGCTGTAAAATACTGCATTTTTTCGATAAAATAAAATGAAAGAAGATGTTTCTGCCAAAAATCTGTAGGTTAAACGCACAAAAAAGCCCTTGCTTTCGCAAAGGCTAACTTTATACTATATCAACTATAATTAATCGATAACCGTAATTTTTAGCATATTGGTTTTGCCTTTAATTTCCATAGGGATAGCGGCAGTATTAATAATTACATCGCCTTTTTTAATTAACTTTTTCTCTTTCAAGAATTCGTTAACCTCAGTAATCGTAGCGTCTGTACTTTCAAATTTATCGTAATAAAAACCTCTAACACCCCAAACTAAACTCAAAGTATTAAGTAAAGTCTCGTTGCTGGTAAAAATAAAAATTGGAGATTCTGGCCTGTGACTAGAAATTTCATAAGCAGTGTAACCGCTCAACGTCATAGAAACTATACCAACTGCATTTGTTTGCTTAGATAAAAAGCAAGCAGAATCACATACAGCATCACTCAAGAAACTTTCTGCTTTAGGTTTTAAGAATTTCTCCGCATGAAAAGGATAGTTGTTTTCTTCGATGTTGTTAATGATTTTCTGCATCGTTTCGATGACGATTAAAGGAAATTCCCCAACTGAAGTTTCGCCACTTAACATCACCGCGTCTGCACCATCCAATACCGAGTTAGCAACATCATTAACCTCTGCACGCGTTGGGCGAGGCGTAGTAATCATGCTTTCTAACATCTGTGTAGCAATAATTACTGGCTTAGAAGCCGCTCTACATTTCTGCACAATCATTTTTTGCAACAACGGAACTTCTTCCATTGGCATTTCAACACCCAGATCGCCACGGGCAACCATAATCGCATCAGAAACAGCAATAATCTCGTCGATGTTTGCGATAGCTTCTGGCTTTTCGATTTTTGCAACAACTTTCGCTGATTTGCCTCTAGCTTTAATAATATCTTTTAATTCGATTATATCTTCTGCGTTACGTACAAAAGATAAACCAATCCATTCTACGTTGTTTTCTAAAACAAACTCCAGGTTTTTACGATCTTCAACCGTTAAAGAAGGAATAGAAACCTTTGTATTAGGTAAGTTTACACCTTTTCTAGAAGTTAAGATACCACCATGTACAATTTCGCAAGTTACTTCATCTTTGTAATTAGTTTCGATAACACGCATTTGCAATTTACCATCATCTAATAAAATGATTTCTCCTGCTTTAACGTCCTGAGGAAAATTTTCATAAGTGATGTAAATACGCTCTTCGTTACCTACGCACTCTTGCGTTGTAATAATAGTTTTAGCACCGTTAACTAAATGAATACCACCGTCTTTAACAGTTCCTATTCTAATTTTAGGACCTTGTAAATCGGCCAAGATACCAACGTTGTATTTATATTTTTGGTTAATACTTCTAATAGTATCAAGCACTTCTTGATGATCTGCCTGAGAACCGTGAGAAAAATTTAGACGGCAAACATCTAAACCTGCGTTAAACATACTGTACAATACATCTGGTTTAGCTGATGCTGGACCCAATGTGGCCACAATTTTAGTTCTTGAATGAAAAGGTTTCATTTAATTGTTTTTATAGTAGATAAAACTTAAAGGATGATTTTTACACAAAAACCAATGTTTTACCTCGTTGTTAAAATTATTTTCAGTTTGATTAAGTTTCAAATATAGTGTATTTACTACACTAACAGTATAAAATTTACATTACCAAATTCTCTTTCGACTTTAATTTTTGCGGATTTATTTGCGCAGCAACTTGAATATCAGGCAGTTTATTAAGCCCCGTTAATATAAAATCCAAATCGTCTTTATCTATATATTGGTGTATTATGATAAAAAAATCAACTTTGTTCATTTCTGGAATTAAAAACCCTTCTGGATTTCTGTTGTTTACAAAATAGTACTCAACCTCGCCCTGTTCTACAAAATAGTAAAATTTTGAGAAAGATAATGGAGATTCGTCTATGTTGAAAAAAACTTCGTGATCTCCAATTTTTTCGAAATCGAATTGCAACATTTTGTTAATTTTGTGGCAAAGAACGTAGTCTTTTGTTGCAGCTGTTATCGCTATTAGAACAAAGTCGAGGTCTAAAGAAAGTTTGAGATAGGTTTTATTCAAAACAAATATTATTTAGAAATGCGAAATTATAAAACTAATTTTACATTAAGTTTGAAATAAAATCATTAAAATTGATTGAGAAATAAAAACATTTGAAATTGTTGGAATTTTATTTTTCTTTGCACTGAATTATTTAACCATTAAATTATAAAATTATGTCTGATATTGCTTCAAGAGTTAAGGCTATTATCGTAGAAAAACTAGGTGTTGATGAGAGCGAAGTTACGCCAGAAGCGTCTTTCACTAATGACTTAGGTGCAGATTCTTTGGATACTGTAGAGTTAATTATGGAATTTGAAAAAGAATTTAACGTAGCAATTCCTGATGATCAGGCTGAAACTATCGGTACTGTTGGTCAAGCTGTTGCTTATTTAGAAAAAAACGTTAAGTAAGAATACGCTTCCCGTACAATACTTATAAATGGAATTAAAAAGAGTAGTAGTAACAGGTCTAGGTGCGCTCACTCCAATTGGTAACAACATCCAAGAATATTGGGATTCGTTAATAAATGGGGTGAGTGGCGCTGGTCCTATCACAGGTTTTGATACTGAAAAGTTCAAGACAAAATTTGCTTGCGAGCTAAAAGATTTCAACGCCGAAGATCATTTGGATAAGAAAGAAGCACGCAAGCTAGATCCTTTCGTACAATATGCTTTAGTTTCTACAGCAGAAGCCGTTAAAGACGGTGGTTACGATTGGGAAAAAATAGATACTAACCGTGCTGGTGTAATTTGGGGCTCAGGAATTGGTGGTTTTAAAACCTTTCAAGAGGAGATGAAAAATTTCTTTTTGGGTGATGGAACGCCACGACTAAATCCATTCTTTATACCTAAGGTAATTATTGATATCGCCCCTGGTCATATTTCTATGAAATATGGTTTAAGAGGGCCGAATTTTTCTACCGTTTCGGCTTGCGCATCTGCAACCAATGCAATGATTGATGCTTTCAACTATATCCGTTTGGACATTGCTGATATTATTATCACTGGTGGTTCTGAGGCTATTATCAACGAAGCTGGTATTGGTGGCTTTAATGCAATGCATGCCCTTTCTACAAGAAATGACGATCCAAAAACTGCTTCTAGACCGTTTGACAAAGACCGCGAAGGTTTCGTTGCTGGTGAAGGTGCAGGAACAATCATTTTGGAAGAATTAGAGCACGCAAAAGCGAGAGGTGCTAAAATCTATGCCGAAATAATTGGTGGTGGTATGAGTGCAGATGCAAATCATATTACAGCTCCGCATCCGCAAGGATTAGGCGCAAAACTAGTTATGGCTAATGCATTAAGAGACGCAAAGTTGACAACTGCAGATATCGATTATATCAATGTTCACGGTACATCTACGCCACTTGGCGATGTTAGCGAGAGCAGAGCTATTGTTGATTTATTTGGAGAAGATGCCTACAAATTGAACATTAGTTCTACAAAATCTATGACTGGCCATTTACTTGGTGCAGCAGGCGCTGTAGAAGCTATTGCTACAATTTTAGCGGTTCAAAATGATATTGTTCCACCAACTATCAATCACTTTACTGATGATCCAGAATTTGATCCAAATTTAAACTTTACGTTTAACAAGGCTCAAAAACGTACTATACGTGCTGCTCAAAGTAATACGTTTGGTTTTGGCGGTCATAACGCATCTGTTATTTTCAAAAAATACGAGGGATAATCAAAATCAATCTTTATTGATGTTTTGTAGTATTTTTATGCTTTAGTTATTCCTGTGGATTTTTTGTAGCAAAATTTAATGCCAATATTCGATTTTTATAAGCTTTACTTATCGCCAAACAAGGTTTTTGTAAAAAAACTTAAAAACATTCTAGGTTTCGTACCTGGCAATGTAGCGCTATATAATATGGCTTTTAGACATCGATCGGTAGCTAAAGTGCTGAAAAACGGCAGCCGTAGCAGCAATGAACGCCTAGAATTTTTAGGCGATGCAATTCTCGGCTCTGTAATTGCAGAATTACTTTTTAAAAGTTACCCTTATAAAGAAGAAGGATTTTTGACAGAAATGCGCTCTAAAATTGTAAATAGAGCTAATCTGAATCAACTTGCCCGCAAAATGGGCTTCGATCAACTTATCGTTTACGATCAAAAAACTGTTAATGTGCATTCAAAGCATCACTCTATGTTGGGTGATGCATTTGAAGCGCTTATTGGCGCTATTTACCTTGATAAAGGCTATAACTTTACTAAAAACTTCCTCCTAAAAAGAATTGTAAAGCCATATATTGATATACATACTTTAGAAATGACCGAGACGAATTTTAAAAGTAAATTAATAGAATGGTGCCAACGTCACGGCAAAGATATTTCTTTTGATATGGTCGAAAATGGAGAAGGCGAAAGTGCTAAACTGTTCACCATTCACGCCATTATTGATAGCGAAAACCACGGTATTGGCAGAGACTACAACAAAAAAAACGCAGAAAAATTAGCTGCCGAAAAGGCCTGTGAGTCGCTAGCGATTTAGTTCGCAATGCAAATTCTCAATAAACTGTTTTGCATTACCGAACTGAAAATTCTCAATTGAGAACCGATTAATTTTTCTTCAAAGTATCTGTATAATTTTTATACGAATCTCTGATATATTTTGTACCGTCGTAAACATTCCAATTTTTTGTTTTTTCGTACTCCGGTCGATAATTAATCATAAAATGCTCTAACTCTTTACCGGTTAAACCTGTATTCTTGCCAATAATAGATTTGTTGAAGAAACCATCTATGTGGGTTTGTTCCATTTCGGTATTGTACATGTTGCTAAATCGCCTTGCATTTTTTGGTGTACGCCCGAAAAGTTCATAAAGTGCAGTTAAAGGAGTAAAAATGAATGCCAATGGCTTCGGCTTTCCTGCATAAAAACTACCTTTATCTCTAAAATCCTGCTTTACTGCATCTAGCGTTTGCTTTTTACTTTGCCCGGTAATTACCACCTCATTTAAGGTAGTACCTCTATTAATTAATATCAGCGCATCTTTGGTAGAAGTTATGATATACTCCTTATCGTTAAAACCTCTTTTTGTAATTAAAATAGTATCGCCTACTGCAGATTTCAGTTGAAAAATGCCCATATCGTTGCTTCCAGTACTGTATTTATTACGCTTGTTGGTAATCTCAGCTAAAGCAACTCTCATTTTCGAGCCATTTTCCATCACAACTCCGTTAAGTATAAATTCTTGTTGCGCAAAAATCTGAGAGGCTTGCAACAATAAATAACTTAAGAAAATTAGACGAAAGCGCTTCATTTTGGTTGGATATTAATTTGTAAATTTAGCTATAGTTTACCATCTACTAAGTTAAAAAACGTTAATTAATGACTAAAGTTTTGTCAGGATTATATTTATTGTACTGCGCAACGATATTTATCTTGCTAATGATTATTGTATTACCGTTTACGTTACTTGCATCAGCTTTGCTTAAGAAAACTCCCGCAAAAAGAACTATTCTGATTCTGCTAAGATGTTGGGCTTGGTGTTTTAGCATCCTATCGGGATTTTGGTTTAAAACTTACAACAAGAATAACATCAACGTAAGCAAACAACATATTTATGTTGGCAATCACGGTTCTTATTTAGATGCGGTAGCAGTTTGCATCGCCATTCCTCAACATTTTAGTCCGTTAGGAAAAATAGAAATGACCAAAATCCCAATTTTCGGATCTATATACAAACGAATTGTGATAATGATTGATCGAAATAGCAAAGAAAGTAGACAATTTTCGGTAAATCAATTAAAACAGGAAATTGTAGAGGGGCAGTCGATTTTAATATTTCCAGAAGGCACAATGAATAAAACCAATGCCGAGCTAACCGAATTTTACGATGGTGCTTTTAGGATTGCAATAGAAACCCAGACAGACATTTTACCATTTGTGATGATAAATAATCGAAAGTTATTACCGCGGATAAATCCGTTAAATGCAAAACCGGGATTTGTAAAGACAGTTTTCATCCATCCTGTTCCTGTTAAAAATTTAACGTTGGCAGATGTACCAAACTTAAAAAACCAAGTGTTCCAATTGATGAAGAACGCGATTTTAGCTGATTGAAAATATTTTTAGCGATGGAATATCCTTCGGCGTAAGCGAAAAACATTCGTCTTTTAACCCTCTTCCTTTTTTACTATCTTTGCGCATGATAAAATCAATGACAGGCTTTGGCTTGGCCTCTACAGATTACCAAAACTCTAAATTTGCTGTAGAGATTAAATCCTTAAACTCTAAGTTTTTAGAATTGAGCTTAAAGTTACCTAGGGCTTTTTCTGATAAAGAACTTTTGCTACGTAACACTTGCAGCAAGGAAATTGAACGTGGAAAAGTAAGCATCTCTGTTAATATAGAGCGTAGCGACGATACGCAAAAAGGAGCGACCATTAATACTGCGCTCTTAACAAAATACTTTAAACAGTTAGAAGAAATAAACAACTCTTTAGGTGCTAACTCAACTAATTTATTGCAAACTGCTTTAAACCTACCAGAAGTAATTACCTATAATGAAGAAGAGGTTGGCGAAAATGAATGGGATGTTTTGCACAACACTTTTAAGCTTGCATTAACCAATTTTAACCAATTTAGAATTGATGAGGGAGCAGTGTTAAAAACCGACTTAGAGTTACGTATAAAAAATATTTTGGCGTTTTTTGCCGAGATAGATCAACTTGCGCCCTTAAGAGTTCCACAGGTAAAAGCTAGGTTAACGCAGTTTTTAGAAGAAACTGTAGGAAAGGTAAATTACGACCAAAACCGTTTAGAGCAAGAGTTGATTTATTATATCGATAAATTAGATATTACCGAAGAAAAAACTCGCCTTAAAAGCCATTGCGATTACTTTATGGAAACGTTAAAAAGTAAAGATGCTAATGGTAAAAAATTAGGTTTTATCTCGCAAGAAATTGGCAGGGAAATTAATACCATGGGTGCAAAAGCTAACGACGCTCACATACAGCAATTGGTTGTTGGTATGAAAGAAGAATTAGAGAAAATTAAAGAACAACTACTAAATGTGTTGTAATGTTGAAACGTTTATAGGTTGTAATTTAGCAACTTTAAAACTTTTCAAACTTTCAACCTTTCAACCTTTTTAAAGAATGCAAGGCAAACTTATCATATTTTCTGCTCCCTCTGGCGCCGGAAAAACCACAATTGTTAGACACTTATTACAGAAATTCCCGCAATTGAGTTTTTCTATTTCGGCCACTACGAGAGAATCTCGCGGTAGCGAACAGCACGAAAACGATTATTATTTCATTAGTAAAGAAGATTTTTTACATAAGATAGCACACCAAGAGTTTGTAGAATTTGAAGAAGTTTACAGTGGCACATTTTACGGCACGCTTCGCTCAGAAATTGAACGTATTTGGAAAGAGGGCAAACATGTAATTTTCGATATCGATGTTGAAGGCGGTTTGCGCTTAAAAAGGAAATATGAAGATGATGCTTTAGCAATTTTTGTTCAGCCACCATCTTTAGAGGTTTTAAAAGAACGTTTAACGGGAAGAGGTACAGATAGCCAAGAAAAGCTACAAGAGCGTTTTATTAAGGCAGAAAAAGAACTAGAATACGCGGATAAGTTTGATGTAATTCTCAAAAACTTTGATTTAGATACCGCATGTGCAGAAGCGGAAATCCTAATTAAAGAATTTTTGGAAAAATAAAGCTACGATGCCAATTAATAGCCCAAAACCGAAAACTGGCCTTTTCTTCGGCTCTTTTAATCCAATTCATATTGGGCATTTAATTATTGCCAACTACATGGCAACATTTGGCGGTTTAAATGAAGTTTGGCTAGTGGTATCGCCACATAATCCGTTAAAATTAAAAAGTGGTTTGGCGAATATGTACGACCGCTTGGAAATGGCTCGGTTAGCAACAGAAAACGCACCTCAAATTAACGTTAGCGATGTAGAATTTAAGCTTCCACAACCATCTTACACGGTAGATACACTTGCGCATTTACATGAGCGCTACCCTGAGAAAGAATTTGTACTAATAATGGGTGCAGATAACTTGGTTTCGTTAAAGAAATGGAAGAACTACGAGGTTTTGTTAAAAAACTATCAAATCTACGTTTATCCACGACCGGGCGCAGAGGTTTCCGAATGGGAAAACCATCCAGCAATCACCTTTACAGATACGCCACAAATGGAAATTTCATCAACTTTTGTGCGCAAAGCGATAAAGGAAAATAAAAATGTACAGTTTTTTGTTCCAGATAGCGTATTAGAGTTTATCGATCAACGAAGTATGTACAAGTAATTAGTAAACTAGCTTCTGTACAACAAGAACACAGTTGGTTTTTTGTGTAAATCTACCTTTTCAGATTTCCACATTGCAACTGCTAAGGTTTTAATAAACTCATCTTCGCCATTAATATTTGTTGCAATACAAAGCTGTGTGCTTGGCTGGCAGTTTTTTAAAACATCATCTAACAAATGGTTATTTCTGAAAGGTGTTTCCATAAACAACTGGGTTTGTTTGTTCTTTGCAGATAGAGCCTCTAATTCTTTAATTTTTTTTGCACGCTCAACCTTATCTATTGGCAAATAACCATGAAAAGTAAAGCTCTGCCCACTAAAGCCAGATGACATTAAAGCCTGTATCATAGAATTTGGGCCAACTAAGGGTACAACTTTAATTCCTCTTTTGTGTGCTTCGGCAACAATTTCCGCTCCTGGATCGGCAACACCGGGGCATCCAGCTTCGCTCATTAATCCTACATCAACACCCTGCATTAGTTGCGTAAAATACGGCACTAAAGAATTCCCTCTTTTATGTTTGCCATAGTCGTGAACCAATAATTCACTTTGTGGAGTTTTAATACCCGCCTCCTTTAAAAATTTACGTGCCGATTTTTCATTTTCTACAATGTATGTTTTTAAAGCATTTATCGTATCAATTAAAAATGGAGTAAATGATTTTTGGCTAGCATTTTCTGCCAACGGAACTGGGATTAAAAACAAAGTGCCTTTTTGCATAATTAAAGTTTAGGTTGCAAAAGTACTCATTTAAGCTAATATCTACTCTGTATTTGCTAAGCTTAAGATTTTGCCGGAAACATCAAAAACAAAATTCTGTTTTAAAAAAAATAAAATTGTAGCAAATTTAGTTCTGCCCGCCTTATTTTTCACACATTAAATATTGTAACAAAACACTTGCACTTAAACACTTAAAAAGATATAAATACGTTAATTAAGTCATAAAAGCATCAAATGTAAATTTGGCATTAAGCCTTTGTTAAAAATGGTGTTCAAATTGATATACACAAAGCGTTAGGTTAATTATAAATTTTAAAACACACACAAATGAAAACCATGATCAAATTACCAGCAGTATTGCTGGGGCTCATGCTCCTCCTTGCTGGAACCACAGAAAAAGCAATGGCTCAACAGGAGGATGTATCCCTGCAATCGTTCTACGACGAATTATCGCCGTACGGACAATGGATCCAAGACCCGCAATACGGGTATGTTTGGCGTCCCGATGTTGACCAAGAAGAATTTAGACCATACTATACCAATGGCCGTTGGGCTATGACAGAATATGGAAATACCTGGGTAAGTAACTACGATTGGGGTTGGGCTCCTTTCCATTACGGGCGTTGGATTTACAACCGTTACAACAATTGGGTTTGGTTGCCAGATACCGTTTGGGGACCAGCTTGGGTAACCTGGAGAAGTGGCGGTGGGCACTATGGATGGGCACCACTAGGACCAAGTATCAACATAGGTATAAATATTGGCAGAGGTGGTTACCGTATACCAGATATGTGCTGGAACTTTGTTCCGTACAACAACATATACTACAGCAATTACCCACGTTATTATGGCAATAGAAATAGAGTTTATATCCAAAATACGGTAATTATAAACAACACCTATGTTCGTAATAACAGAACCTATTACACAGGCCCTAGAGCAGATGATATCAGAAGTCGCACTAACCAAAACGTAACCGTTTACAATGTAAACAGAAGTAACAGAGCAGGTGCGTCCAGAATAGATAACAATAGCGTTAACATTTACTCTCCACGCCCAAGTAGAGGCGAGTCTAATGCAAATGCAGCACCTAGAAATGCGGTACAAGCGAATATTAATCGTGGGCCGATTAGCAGAGATAGAAATGCTGTTGCAGGAAACAGAACTGAACGTGGAAACGCAGTTGGAAACAATAGAGTAGGCAGAGATAACAATGTTGGTGTACGCCCAGAAAGAGGTAACGGAAACCCAACTGTTGGCAATGAGAGAGGTGGAACAGATAGAACTAACGGAGGTTTCGCAACTAGACCAACTAGAGGTGAGAATGGTGTATCTGCTCCTGTAAATAGAGACAACCGAGTGGGTGTAACGCCTAATAACGATGGTGTCAATCGTTCTAGAGGTTTCGACAGACGAATTGAAAACAATGGGAATGCAAATGAAAGAGTAGAAAGAAATAACTCTACCCAGGCACAACCACAACGTATAGAGCGTCAGCAACAGGCTCAACAACAGCGTATGGAACGTCAGCAACAAGCACAGCCTCAGCGTATGGAAAGGCCACAACAGCAGGCGCCACAAAGAGTTGAGCGAGTTGAAAGACAACAACAAGTACCGCAACGTGTAGAAAGATCTCAACCACAACGTGTAGAGAGAAGCCAATCTAGCGGTGGCGGTGGAAGAGAAAGCAGTGGTAGAGGAAATAGCGGAGGTGGATCATCTCGCCCAGGAAGAGGTTAAATAATTCAAATATCAAGAGCCGATGTAAAAGTCGGCTTTTTTTTTTGCCCCATTTTTTCGAAAAGCAAAGTCAGTAGCCTTTAGCAACAGCAAGCCCCGTTATCCGCTTTACTTCGTGTTCGCTCCTACCGGGTTTAGGTAAATTAGCATTTGCTGCTATGAGGAGCATTAATGCACAAGCCAATAAAATATAGCCTCAATTGAAGCGGTATCTTTTCCCCTAAATCCCTAAAAGGATGTGGGGAGAAAAATTTAGCGTAAAGTGGGACTAACCTAAATAGTTGTACAAAGGTGCGCTTCAAAAAAATCTGTTCCAGCTAACAAATACCACTACAAGAAAATATTATTACCTTTGCACCAAATGAAACTGGGCACCATCATATTTTTTTCGCTACGCTTTTTATAAAGCGTTCCCTTGCCTCATTATCAATAAGTTTCAATTCCAATTTATCCAACAAAATCTATGCTTAATCCTGAAATAGAAAAAAGAAAAACCTTTGCAATTATTAGTCACCCCGATGCTGGTAAAACCACATTGACCGAGAAGTTTTTACTTTTTGGTGGAGCTATTAATACTGCAGGTGCGGTAAAACGTAACAAGGCAAACCAAAGCAATACCTCCGATTTTATGGAAATTGAGAAGCAACGTGGTATATCAGTTGCAACTTCGGTAATGGGTTTTGAGTATAGTGGCAAACGAATTAACATTTTAGATACACCGGGACACAAGGATTTTGCGGAGGATACTTACCGTACACTCTCGGCAGTGGACAGTGTTATTTTAGTAGTTGATTGTGTAAAAGGCGTAGAGGAACAAACGGAAAAATTGATGGCGGTTTGTAGAATGCGTAATACTCCGGTTATCATTTTTATTAATAAAATGGACCGTGAGGGTAAGGAAGCGTTCGACTTATTGGATGAAATTGAAGAAAAGTTGAACATCAGTTTATGCCCACTTTCTTGGCCAATTGGACAAGGACACACCTTTAAAGGTGTTTACAGCATTTACAACAAACACTTAAACTTATTTAATTCTGACAAAACCAAGGTTACCGATTCTGTAGTTGCTGTAAATGATTTAGATGATGCATCGCTATTGGATTATTTAAAGGAAACTGAAATTAACAACCTTAAAGACGATGTTGAATTGGTTGACGGTGTTTATGGTAAAATTGACAAAGATTTATATACAGAAGGCCTTTTAGCGCCGGTGTTTTTTGGTAGTGCAATTAACAACTTCGGTATAAAAGAACTTTTAGATACGTTTATTGATATTGCACCAAGCCCGCGACATAGAGAGGCGGAAGAGCGTGATGTTTTGGTTGAAGAAAAGAATTTTAGCGGTTTCGTATTTAAAATACACGCCAATTTAGACCCGAAACACCGCGATAGAATTGCATTCTTACGTATTTGTTCGGGCAAGTTTGAACGTAATAAATTCTATTATCACACCCGTCAGGATAAAAAGCTAAAGTTTAGCAACCCGATGGATTTTATGGCCAACGAGAAAAGCATTGTTGAAGAGGCTTGGCCGGGCGATGTGGTTGGTTTATATGACAGTGGCAACTTTAAAATTGGCGATACGTTAACTGAAGGCGAAAGATTACAATTTAAAGGTATCCCAAGCTTCTCCCCTTCTATATTTAAAGAGGTAGAGAATATGGACCCAATGCGTACCAAACAATTAGAAAAAGGTATCGAGCAATTAACCGATGAGGGTGTTGCACAGTTGTTTGTGATGCAACCAGGTAATAGAAAGGTTATTGGCGCAGTTGGAGAGTTACAGTTTGAGGTTATTAACTTTAGGTTAGAGCACGAGTATGGCGCAAAGTGTCGTTTCCGTACGTTAACCTATACTCGTTCTAGCTGGGTAACATCTACCGATAAAAAGAAGCTTGAAGAGTTTGTAAAACGCAAGCAACAACATATTGGTATGGATAAAGAGGAAAATCCGGTTTATCTGTCTGATAGCGAATACATGATTAATTTAACTAAGCAGGATTATCCGGATATCGATTTCCACAAAACCAGTGAGTTTAAAAGCTAGGGCAAAACTCCTAAAGGGCTTTTAAGATATGTTCAAACCTCGCAGTTTTTAAAAACCTGCGAGGTTTTGTGTTTATGCACCCAGCGGTTTCAGCGTAGCACAGCCTTTGGTTAATTAAACCTGATTGGCGTGGAAACCAAAGCATTTTCTGCTTTGTTGAAACAAAAGCAGGGCTGAAATAACCGATTAGCAATCTCTTGCTTTTCAAATAAATAATGAAGTCGGTTAGTTTTGCTCCGATTTGCTTAGCATATGGCTTGTGTGGCAATCTTAAATATTTGCGTTCAATAGTTGGTATCGTGTTGTTACGTTTTTCTTTTTCGCTGTAATTTTTCCTTTTTTGTCTACGGTATTTGTTACGTTAACTACGTTTATATATTTAGAGGGGTCGCCGTAAGATTCAAAAACAACAACTTCAGCAAAATTCTCGTGGTCTAAAATCTCTGGGTTATGGTGCAGTAAATCGATCTGTTTATTATCTAATGAATTTAAGAATGAAGCCTTGTCTTGCACAAAGTTTATTCGGCTAATGGTTTTGCGCCTTTCCATCCACATGTCGTTCTGCTCAGAGAAAGGTGTAGTCAAATAGCCATTGGCTACGGTTAGTGCAACGCTAAGCAATATTACTACAAGTTCGCCAAACCAGATTACCCAAAGCAGTAGGCCAGACACGTTTCCGCTACTTTCGATGCGAAATGTACCTACAGCGTTTAAGTTCTGTATTTCCTGAAATAAAATTCCTGGATGGGTGAAAAGAAAAAAGAAATCTCTGAGCAAAATTTTAATGTCGGCACCAGTTAGATTAAAGGTAAAACCTTTTGCGCTATACATTAACGCATCAAAAAGCACCCATTGATTATAGAACGCAAGCAGTCCGCAAAAAATGGCTATTGCTATACCAATTTTAAAATTTCTGATTTTACCAACTTTTACGCCCAGGTCTATAAAATAGCCTAATCCCATACCAAACAACATGGCGCAAATTGCTATAAACCAAATGTTGGGAACAAGTTTAACGAGCAGGATATAAACGATAGGTAAAATAAATGATGCTAGAATACCAAATAAAATAGTTTTTAAAATGCCAGACGGCGATGCGATACCAGACGGAACGTATTTTTCTCCCATGAGCTTAATTTAGAAGTGTGTAGAATAATATTTTGAGAATAAATTACGCAATACGGATGCCAAAATGCTATTTCTATAATAAAAAAATCCCCAATTTTTAGGTGGGGATTTCATGTATGAAAGATTTTTTTTATTTCAACTTGCTTAGTGCGGTTTTAATTCTAGGCAGCATATCTTTTATATCTTGCAGAGAACAACCACCGATTGAGGCTCTAAACCAGGGCATATTTTCATCGTTACCAAATGCAGAAAAAGGTACTAATGCACTTTGCGCTTCTTTAATTAAATAGAAATTCACGTCGGCACTGTTTTTTAGCAAATCGCCCTCTGGTGTAGTTTTACCGATATAATCTATTTTTAAGGTAAGGTAAATTGCGCCCATAGGCACAACGGCGTCTACTGCAAAACCTTCTGTTTTTAATTGCTGAAAACCATTGTACAATTCATCTAAGCTAGCTTGCACTTGTGTTTTAAAACTTGCCAAGAAATTATCAACTTGGCCTTTGTCGGCAAAGTATTTAGCAACTGCAACTTGCTCTGCCTTCGGTGCCCAAGCACCGATGTGACCAAGCAGGGCTTTCATTTTAGAAACGATTTTTTCTGGACCAAATGCCCAACCTACCCTAACACCTGTTGATGCTAAACATTTAGAAATACCGTCGATATAAATAGTGTAGTCTTTTAATTCTGGGCGTAAACTAACCGGATTTACATGTTCTTTGCCAAAAGTTAGTAAAGAATAAATCTGATCGTACATAATGTACAAGGGCTTTTCATCCGCACCGCGAGATTTATTTTCTTCGATTACAATGTCGCAAATCTCTTCTAACTGCGCTTTTGTAAACATGGTTCCTGTTGGATTTAACGGCGAACACAAAGCCAAAAGCGTTGCACCTTTTAAATGCGGCTTTAATTGTGCTGCAGTTGGCATAAAATTATTTTCTACCGTTGTTTCTACCGCTACGCCATTTGCCGAAGATAAGTGGCAATAGTGGTTATTGTTCCAAGATGGAGCTGGATAAATTACTTTATCTCCAGGATCTACCAAAGCTAAATAGGTAGCATATATTAACGGACGAGAACCACCAGCAACTAAAATATCTGATGTTGCGTAAGTTAATTGATAACGATCTGCCAACACATCAACAATGGTTTCTCGTAAAGGCAAAATACCATCTGCAGGCGGGTAATTAGTATGACCTTGATTGTAAGCAGTTACAATTTCTTCTTTTAATTCTACTGGTATCGGAAAAATTGAAGGATCAAAATCTCCGATCGTCAGATTGGCAATTTTAGCACCCTTACGTTTCATTTCGTTAACCTCGTTACCGATTTTTATAATTTCTGAGCCAATAAGTGTGTTTGCTAATACTGATACATTCATATTCTTGTGTTAAAAAATTAATGCCCAAAGATACGAAAAACCATCGGCTTAAGTACTTTGAGCATTTGATGCTTGCTGGTGTAAAGCTTTTAAACTACAATTTTCATCACTTTTCCGCCTTTGCGACTTTCCTCGGCCATAAAACCCATGATATGACTTTCAATAGATTCGTCGATTGTTGAGGTGAGCAAAGCTGGATTTTTTTGCGCAACAGCTTGTACAAAATCTTTTACTAATAGCCAATCGCCACCGCCATGACCGCTGTTTTTATAACCTTCTACATCTTCAGCCTTCGGAATAAATTTGGTTTCTTTATTGGTAACAAAATCATGATGCACCAATTCAGTCATATCGCCTACCAAATCGCCCATTGAACCCATAATTCGGGTACGGCGACCGTGATATGAAGTAAACGCTTCCATTGAGAAACTTGCGGTTACGCTATCGGCAAACAGGATATTGGTAATATAATGATCTGGCTGATCGTTCTCCATTCGCTAAACACATCGGCCATAGTTGGTTGTTTTTAACTTTTCGGCAATAAACACTTTTCTATCTACATCCGCCGGAACATCAAAAACCGATGTTCTTCTGTTTAAATCTAAATATTCTTTTACAGCAGAATAAGGACATTGTCGCTCAATTTTACAACCATCCGCACAACGTGCCGTGCTACCAGCAGGAGCATTTTCCTTCCTAAACCATTTTAAATCGCCCATGGCCGAAATTTGCTTACTTGGTTTATTAATTACCCATTTAATGATATCTAAATCATGACAAGATTTGGCCAAAATAATGGGTGTGGTTGCCTTTGAGTTATGCCAATTTCCGCGAACATAAGAATGCGCCATGTGCGTATGCTCAATCGGTTCGAAATGTTGTACGCTTATTACCTCACCTATCGCACCTTTGGCCAAAAGCTCTTTCATCTTCACAAAATAAGGGGCATACCTTAAAACATGGCAAACCGCTACAATTCTGTTGTTCTTTTTGGCAAGTGCCAAAATATCCCTGCATTCCTTTTCAGACGGAGAAATTGGTTTTTCTAAAAGGATGTCATAACCCATTGCCAAAGCTTTCATGCAAGGCTCGTAATGCAAATTGTCTGGGGTAGATATAATTACCGCATCAGCAAATTTTGGTCGTTTAAAAACTTCTTCCCATGTATTAAAACGATTAGTACTTTCGATTTCATGGATTTTTGCATACCTATCATTTCTAAAAGTATTAGGTTCGGCAACACCTACAATTTTAATCTGATCTTTAAATTTTGCTGCGAAGTTTCCATAAACCATGCCTCTGTTACCAGCACCAATGGTAATGGCTGTAACCGGTTTAGCTAATTTTTTATGTAATGGATTCTCGGGTATATTGTATAAAAAGGAGCGTTCGCCCAATTCGGCCAGTACATCAGTACTAACAATTGAAGCCCCAAGTGTAAACGAGAGGGTTTTTAATAGATTCCTGCGGTTCATATTTTTGGCTAGAAGGTGATCTTAAAACCAAATATACATTGCAAAAAGCATTGAACAATTCTAAATTAGCCTTAGTTAAAAAGAAGATATATAAACCTTTAGGAGGTTAAAAATTATAACGCCACCAAGTTCTCAATCGCTTTATTCACTTTCTCAAAACCAAACTGACTTAAGGTTTTCTGCATTGCAGCAGCTATTTCCTTGTTCATCAAATTACCAATACTACCTTCGTGCGTATGTTTAACTTCGTACATCGGCTTAAAATTACCGGTTTCTATTTGTTCGCCAACAATTTTATAAGCTTCTCTAAACGGAACACCTTGCAAGGCCAAATCGTTTACAACTTCCACGCTAAACAAATAATCGTATTTCGCGTCTTTTAAAATATCGTCTTTAATGCTAATATGCTGCAACATAAAATTGCACATCTCCAAACACTCGTTTAACGACGTAATTGCCGGGAAAAGATTCTCTTTAAGCAACTGCAAATCTCTATGGTAGCCAGATGGCAAATTGGTCGTCATCATGGCAATTTCATTTGGCAAAGCCTGAATTTTATTGCAACGTGAACGAATTAACTCAAAAACATCAGGATTTTTTTTGTGTGGCATAATGCTACTTCCGGTAGTTAGTTCTGAAGGGAAGCTTATAAAACCAAAATTTTGGTTAATAAACAAACAAACATCCATTGCCATTTTAGCTAACGTAGCTGCCACAGACGACATCGCTTGAGCCAAAATTCGTTCTGTTTTGCCCCTGCCCATTTGGGCGTAAACCACATTATAATTCAAAAGTTCAAAACCTAAAAGATCTGTGGTCATTGTTCTGTTTAACGGAAAAGAAGAGCCATAACCTGCGGCAGAACCTAGTGGATTTTTATTGGTGATTTTCCAAGCGGCTAACATCAGTTCCATATCATCGACCAAACTTTCTGCATAAGCGCCAAACCATAAACCGAAAGATGATGGCATGGCAATTTGCAAGTGCGTGTAGCCTGGTAAAAGTTTAGTCGCATGCGTATTGCTCAACTCAATTAATTGGTTAAACAACGTTGACGTATTACCTACCATTTCTTCAATGCAGCTTCTAAAATAAAGTTTCAAATCAACCAAAACCTGGTCGTTACGAGACCTACCACTATGAATTTTTTTACCGGCCTCGCCAATACGTTGCGTTAATAGCCATTCTACTTGCGAATGTACATCTTCTACACTATCTTCAATAACAAAATCACCCGCTTCAATTTCGGTGTAAATTACTTTTAGCGCATCAGTAACTTCTATCAGCTCTGCTTCGGTTAACAAATTAATACTCGCCAACATTTTAACGTGGGCCAAAGAACCCAGCACATCAAAAGCAGCCATTTGTAAATCAAGTTCTCTATCCTTACCAACTGTAAAAGTTTCAATCCCTTTATTTACCTCTATATTTTTTTGCCAAATTTTCATTTACTCGTATATAATTTTACCACAAAGTGGATGTGATTTTAGTGCACGCAAAAATACGATAAAAATGCAATAAAACCGGAGCCTATAACTTTATCACAACACAAAAGCAACAATGTTGCGTAAAAAATTTATGATGTTATTATTATTTGTCGATAAAAGTTTACATTCGCTTAATTAAATCCCTATACATGAAGAATTTAAAATTTATTTTACTCGCTTTCGTGTTTCCTTTAGCACTTAATTCTGTTGCTCAACAGAAGCCTGCTTTAACATGGAAAGACGTTTCTAAATGGTCTTACAACAGAGGTAGTACGCTTTCGCCAGACGGCCAATGGATGGCTTGGGCAAGTGGGCCAACTGAGGGCGACCTAAAGTTAACCATCAGAAAAACGTTGGATACACTTAGCTACAACTATCAAATTGGTGCTACTGCAAGCTTTGCTACTTTTTCTAAAGATTCGAAATTTGCTGCCTTTAAAGTATCTGCAAAAGATGCTGAAGCAAAAGCCGCAAAAAAAACAATGAAACCTACGTACGATAAATTATTGTTGGTTTCGTTGGCAGATAATAAGCAAACTACATTTGAAAAAGTGAGAAACTTTTATTTTTCTGGAGATGTAGCCAACTGGATTGCGATACAATTTGCACCGCTAGAAACCGTTGCAAAAGATAAAGATGCTGCAAAAGGAACCGATGTTTTATTGTACAATCTAGTAACAAAGAAGAGCTTTAACATAGGTAATGTTTTAGAATTAGCATTTAACAAAACTGGTGATTTATTGGCCTATACTATTGATGCTAATGGACAAAACGGCAATGGTATCTTTATTAGAGATATGAAAACCGGCTTAACCACTGCATTAGATAATGATAAAGCAGTTTACAAAAGCATTAACTGGAATGAAGAAGGAACCGCTTTTGCCCTTTTAAAATCGAACAAAAACGAAAAATATAAGGATGATGTTTTCAGTGTAATTGGTATCAGTAAAATTAACGGCGAGCAAACTGCCAAAGTGATCTATAATGGTATAGATGATGCTAGCTTCCCGAAAACAATGGGGATAAACACTAACGCTTCTCCTTATTGGTCTGATGATCAATCGACTTTGTTTTTTGGTATAAACACACTAGCAAAAAAAGACGATAAAAAAACAACCGACAGCTTAACCAAAGCAAAAAAACCTGATGCAAAAGCTGATAGCTTAGCAAAAACCGTTAAACCAGAACCTAAAAAAGAAGATATCGAAAAAACCTGATATGATTATCTGGAACTGGCAAGATAAACGTTTGCAATCGGCTCAGCAAACGCAAGAAATGAGGGATAAGAATTTTAATTATACCAGTTCTTATCGCATTACGGATAAAAAATTTACACAACTAGCAGACAGCAATATGCGTTCTGTTATGGTTGCTCCGAAACAGATTTATGCAATTGGGTATGATAACAACAACTATGAGTTATCAGGGAATTTAGATGGACAAAGCTATACAGACATCTATTTAATCGACTTAAAAACGGGTGTTAAAAAACGCTTGTTCGAGAAAATGTACGCTACCAATGGTGGTCGTTTATCGTTAGCTCCTAATGGTAAATTGGCAAGCTATTACGTTGATGGTGTTTTTTACAGTATCAACTTAGAGAACGGGCAGATTGCTAACTTAACCGGAAAAATCAAATCTTCTTTTGTTGATGAAATGGACGACCATAATGTACAAAAGCCTGCTACGCCAAATTATGGTTGGTCGGCTGATTCTAAGTACGCCTTGGTTATGGATAACAATGATTTATGGAAAATTTCTGCCGACGGAAAGAGCGTAACAAGCCTGACTGACAATTGGAAAGTGAAAAAATCTACCATTATGACGAGGTTGAGGCTATACCCTTACGAAAAAGGAACCGATTTAAGTAAAGACCAATATTTTATGGTTTTTAACAACGATACAAAAGACATGGGCTTAGCTTTACTTCCTGCAGGCAAATCTAAAATAAATGTTCTTTTTAGCGACGCAAACGCTTACGGAGGAATAAATAAAGCTGAAAAAGCCAATGTGTTTGTTTACACAAAAAGTAATGCTACGCAATCGCCAGTTAGCTACGTAAGTACCAGCGCAAATTTGGCTAACGCCAAGCAAATTAACACCAATACACCAGATCAATCAAAATATGCATGGACAAGCGGTGTAAAATTGCTTAAATATGTAAGCACTTATGGCGACACTTTACAAGCAGCCTTATACTTGCCAGCTAATTATGTCGAAGGAAAATCCTATCCAACCATAACTTATATTTATGAGCGTTTAACCGATGGCTTAAACAATTATTCGATGCCAGGTTATCCGGGCGGAGGTTTTAACAAAGCATTGTACTTAAGCAATGGTTATGCAGTTTTAGAACCAGACATCAAGTATAAACTGAACGATCCGGGTATGTCGTCGGTGGCTTGCGTTGTACCAGCTGTAAAAGCAGCAATTGCTACAGGCGTTGTAGATGAGAAAAATGTTGCCATACACGGGCACTCTTGGGGCGGCTACCAAACTTCGTTTTTAATTACGCAAACTAACATTTTTAAAGCTGCGGCAGCTGGTGCACCATTAACCAATATGATTAGTATGTACAGTTTAATTTACTGGAATAGCGGCGGTACCAACCAAGCTATTTTTGAAGCTAGCCAAGGCAGGTTAACTCCAGGTTACTGGGACAACTGGGACGCTTTTGCCCGCAACTCGCCAGTGTATCACATTAAAAAAGTTCAAACGCCGTTGTTGCTTTTACATAACGACAAAGATGGTGCTGTAGATTTTACGCAAGGAATTGAGTACTACAATGGTTTAAGGAGATTAAACAAACCGGTTGTAATGATTACTTATAAAGGCGAAAATCATGGTATTGCTAAAACTGCAAATCGTAAGGATTACGCAGTGCGAATGATGGAATATTTTGATTACATGCTTAAAGGAAAGCCAGCACCAGAATGGTGGAGCAAAGGTGTTAACCGTTTAGATATGGAAAAACACTTAGAAACTAGAGCTTTCAGCGAAGCTGAAGAAAATTAACCGTTTGTTATGCTGAGCTTGCGAGGAATCTATTTTATAAACTTAAAATAGATTCCTCGTTCCTCGGAATGACAAATATTTATTTGCCGTTTATAACCGGCTTAAGCATATTAATATATCCCTCTACACCTTCTGCAACTTCTCTAACATAAAGAAACTCATCTGCCATGTGCGAGCGTCCTGAAAAACCCGGCCCACATTTTAGAGAAGGAATATCTAATAAAGCCTGATCTGAAGTTGTAGGCGAGCCATAAGTTGTTTTGCCCAATGCAATTCCCGATTGTACAATAGGATGGTTTTTATCAATCGACGAAGGCTTTAATCTAACCGAACGTGGTTTCACTTCGCAACTTACATGTTGTTTAATAATTTCAACAACCTCTTCATTTGTATAGGCATCTGTTACCCTAACATCAACCGTAAATGTGCAATTAGCAGGAACCACGTTGTGTTGAGAACCTGCATTTATAATGGTAACCGTCATTTTTACATGCCCAAAAACTTCTGATACTTTAGGAAATTGGTAGGTGCGGAACCATTCTATATCTGGTAAGGCTTTATAAATTGCGTTTTCGCCTTCTTCTCTTGCAGCATGGCCAGCTTTACCATGGGCAGTACAATCAATTACCAACAAACCTTTTTCGGCAATTGCTAAATGCATTTCCGTAGGCTCGCCCACAATGGCAAATTCCAGTTCGCCCAAATCAGGGATAACCAATTCCAAACCATCATTTCCAGAAATCTCCTCTTCGGCCGTTGCCGCTAAACAGATGTTGTATTTTAAATCGCTTTGCGGATAATAATATAAAAAAGTACCGATAAGCGACACCAAACAACCACCTGCATCATTACTGCCTAAACCGAAAAGTTTATCTCCTTCAATAGCGGCGTCGTATGGGTCTCTGGTGTAACCAGAATTTGGCTTCACGGTATCATGGTGAGAGTTTAAAAGCAATGTTGGCTTTGCCGGGTCAAAATGCTGATTATATGCCCAAACGTTATTCAATTTCCGGTAGGTTTTTACACCTCTTTCCTCTAAAAATTGTGCAATTAAGTTCGCCGTTCTATCTTCTTCCTTACTAAAAGACTGAATGCGAATTAGCGCTCGCAATAAATCCAGACTTTCTTTTTTTATATTTTCTAATAACATAGTATCAAGTATTTAGCATCAAGTATCAAGATTTTGAGCCTAAACCCTAAATCTTTTACCCTATACTTTTAACCTTCCTTTGTGTACAAATTCCCTGCTTTTAAGGCCGATAATTTAATCCCCTTAATTAGCGAAGAACTAAAGCCGTTGTGCTCCATTTCGTTTAAACCGGCAATGGTACAACCTTTCGGCGAAGTTACTTTATCTATTTCAGTTTCCGGATGCGTTCCATTCAATAAAAGTAAATCCGCAGCTCCTTTTGCAGTTTGCACCGCCATTTTCAACGCTTCATCTGCATGGAAACCAATTTCCACACCACCTTGCGACGCTGCTCTTATAGACCTCAAAAAGAACGCGATACCACACGCACAAAGCGCTGTTGCCGAAGTCATTAAATCTTCATTTATTTTAACAACCGAGCCTACCGTTTCAAACATTTTGGTTACTTCGGCAATATTTTCGGCAGTAGCATTATCTGTAGCAATGCAAGTCATAGATTGCCCAATAGCAATCGCCGTGTTCGGCATTGCCCTAACCACTTCAACATTATTTCCCAATTTATCTTTAACCGCAGCACAGCTAACACCAGAAATTACCGAAATAATTAAATGTTTTGTGGGATCTATTGCATCGGCAATTTCATCTAAAACCGAGTTAAGCTGTTGTGGCAACACCGCCAAAATAACGATTTCAGCATTTGCTACACTTGCCTTATTATCGTTGCTTATAACAAACCCAACTTCTTCAAAAGATTTTAAATTGGCCAAATTTCTTCGCGTTAACGTTATATCGGCAACCTTCGCAAAGTTTGCTTTTACCAAGCCTTTGGCCAAAGAAAGGCCAATATTTCCAGATCCAATTATGGTTATTTTTTTCATTTTAAAATGATTTCACCGATTTAATATTTATTAGAAAAGCAGTTTCATCAAATCTATTAATGTTAGTCCTGCTATCCGCTTTACTTCGTTGCACTTCGTGTTCGCTACTATCAGGTTTAGATAACTTCTTTTGGTGCTAATTACACCTAAACACACTGCCCAATGGCACCACGACTAAAAGATCGGAATTGTGGAGCCTATGCTTAGCGCCAAATTTCCCTTAGGAGCTTAGGGATTCATTTTCGTTCCAAAAACACCGCCTGCAAGTTCATTTAGTTCATCGGCTTTGCCAATATAAACAGTACTAACACCTTTGTTAATTGCCTCAAAAGCATTGTGCAATTTAGGAATCATCCCGCCAGCAACAGTGCCATCGGCTTTTAAACCTTCAAACTCACCTGATTTTATTTCCCTAACCACAGAGTTATCATCATTTACATCTTTTAATACGCCCTTTTTCTCGAAGCAATATACCAACCTTGTTTCATAAAGAGTAGACATAGCTACTGCTACAGCAGCCGCAATTGTGTCGGCATTGGTATTTAAAAGCTGACTATCACCGTCGTGCGTAATTGCAGACAACACTGGTGTCAATCCTGCTTTTAGCAAATTATCAAGCGTAGCTGAAGAAACCGAGTTTTCATCCAAATCGCCTACATAACCGTAATCAATTTCTTCAACCAAACGTTTCTTTGCTTTAATAATATTTCCGTCTGCACCGGTTAAACCGATTGCATTATTACCCTTTGCCTGTAATTGGGCAACCATATTCTTGTTAATCAATCCTGCATAAACCATTGTTACTATACGCAGGGTTTCGATGTCGGTAATTCTTCTTCCATCAACCATTTTAGCTTCAATACCTAAGCTTTCGCCAAGTTCTGTAGCAATCTTACCTCCACCGTGCACTAATATTTTATCGCCAGGCAAAGCTGTAAAATCAAGCAAAAACTGATGCAAGTTTGCCGAGTTATCAATTACGTTTCCGCCTATTTTTATGATTGTGAGTTGTTTCATATTTTTTAAGCTTAAAGTCTAAAGCAAAAAGGTTAAAGCTTTGGTCTTTATGCTTTAAGCTTTCTGCTAAATTACAATTCTTCTAACATTGCTTTAATTACCGCTTGCGCTGCCCAAAGCCTATTTCCCGCTTCGTGAATAACCAATGAGTTTGGCCCATCTAAAATTTCAGAAGACAATTCCAAATCCCTGCGAACTGGCAAACAGTGCATTACTTTAGCATCGTTTGTAAACTTTAATTTCTCGTTATTCATCATCCAGCCATCCGGATAAGTTAAAACTTTGCCGTATTCTTTATAACTACTCCAGTTTTTAACGTAAACATAATCGGCACCAGCTAAAGCTTCTTCAATATTATATTGAATGTCTGCGCCGGGCGTAAAATCTTCCGCTAATTCGTAGCCTTCAGGTTGAGCAATTGTAAAATCTACCATACCTTCTGCTTGTGCTTTGCACATCCATTCTGCAAATGAATTTGGAACTGCTTGAGGCAAGGCCTTAACGTGTGGCGCCCAGGCTAAAACCACTTTAGGTTTTCTGCCATCAGGTTTTTTAGTCCATGTCTCGTGGATGGTTATAATATCTGCAAAACTTTGCAATGGGTGTCGCGTTGCACTTTCTAAACTCACAACCGGAATAGCACAATATTTCACAAACTTATTAAAGAAATCTTCGCTGTAATCTTCTTCTCGGTTATTTAATTTAGGAAAAGAACGTAAGCCCAAAATATCGCAATACTGACCCATTACCGCTGCCGCTTCGCGAATATGTTCTACAGTAGAACCGTTCATTACCACCCCATCTTGGGTTTCTAGAGCCCAACCTTCTTTATCAAGGTTCATTACCATTACATTCATACCCAAGTTTAAAGCAGCCTTTTGAGTGCTCAATCGGGTGCGCAGGCTAGGGTTCATAAAAACCAACCCCAAAGTTTTATTTTTAGCTAAATTTTGGTGCGCATAGGGGTTCGCCTTTAATTCAAGCGCATCTTTTACAAATTGTTTGATGCTCGGAACATCGTGTACGGAAGTGAAAAGTTTCATTTTAAGCGGAAAGTTAAAAGCGGAAAGCAAAAAGCTTTTCCTGTTCTATTTTCTTATTTTTTTCAAGAGGCCAATCAGCATTGCTTTTACCTCATTAATTTTACTGTCTGTTTCTCTATATAGCTCTTCAGATATATAGTTTAAATCTTTTACCAATAATACAGTATATTCAGTTTCATGACAAGAGCCTAAAGCCATATCTAAAAATCTTGCGAAGTCAGCATCAGAATTTCTTCCCGCTCCCTCAACAATATTTAAAGCAATTGAATACGTTGCTCGCTTTAACTGGCTACTCAGGTCATATTTTTCTGAGGTGGGCAAAATTGGTAATACCTCCCCATAAACGAAAAGAGTTAACTTATGCGCCTTTTGCCAAACTTCATATTTCCTGTAATCTCTCATCGTTAATGATGCTATGCGCTTTCGGCCTTAAGCTTTCAGCACTTTTCCAAAAGCCTCCAAAAACTCATCAGCATGCGCCTTGGTTAAATTTAATGCTGGTAATAAGCGAATTACGTTGGGCTTAGCCTCTCCTGTAAAGATAAAATGTTTAAATAACAATTCTTTTTTAATATGTGCTAATTCTTCCGGCAATTCTATACCAATCATCAATCCACGGCCACGAACTTCTTTTACCTGTTCAATTTTCTTCAATTCGGAAATTAAATAATTGCCAATTTCCTCGGCATTTTTCATCAAGTTATCTCTTTCTATAACTTCTAAAACTGCCAAAGCAGCTGCACAGGCTAAGTGGTTACCACCGAAAGTGGTACCTAATTCGCCATGCCAAGGCTTAAATTTGGGTGCGATAGATAGGCCTGATATTGGAAATCCATTTCCCATGCCTTTGGCCATGGTATAAACATCGGCTTCTACGCCAGAATAATCGTGCGAATAGAACAAGCCAGTTCTACCATAGCCGCATTGAACCGAATCGGCAATGTAAACGGCGTTATATTCATCGCAAAGCGAACGGATTTTTTGAAGAAAACTTTTTGAAGCTTCTTTTATACCGCCAACACCTTGAATGCCCTCTATAATTACAGCAGAAATTTCCTCGCCTTGCGATTTAAAAGTTTCTTCTAAAGCCACTTCATTATTAAAAGGCAAGAAGATTACATTTTCAGTTTGATTAACAGGTGCAACTATTTTAGGATTATCCGTAACAGCAACAGCTAAAGATGTTCTTCCATGAAATGCTCCCGAAAAAGCGATTACTTTTTTTCTACCATTGTAGAAGGAAGCTAATTTCAGGGCATTTTCGTTAGCCTCAGCGCCAGAATTCACTAAAAATAATTGAAAATCTTTTTTACCAGAAACTTCACCTAATTTTTGTGCCAATTGCGTTTGCAAAGGAATTTTAACCGAATTAGAGTAAAAACCTACTTTATTTAATTGATCGGTTAAGCGAGCTACGTAATGTGGATTGGTATGGCCAATCGAAATTACAGCATGGCCGCCATATAAATCCAAATATTGTTGTCCGTTAGCATCCCAAACATTACTGCCAGATGCTTTTGTTATTTCTATGTCGTTAAGTGGGTATACGTCGAATAAGTTCATAATTGAGGTATGAGGTTTGAGGTGTAGGGTTTAAGGTTTTGCCCCTCCACTTCTCAAAAATTTTAAAAATGAAATTAGCATTGCTCTAACTTCGTTAATTAATTTGTTCACTTTTAGATAATCATCCTCACTTATGTACTTCAATTCTGAGGCACACAAACAGCAATAATCTATCTCATTAGTAGAACCTAAGGCGGTATCTAAAAAACGTGCAAAATCTTTATCGGTAAATCTTCCACATCCTTCTACAATATTTAAAGGAATAGATAAAGAAGCTCTGGTAAGTTGAGATGTTAATTCAAATCTTTCTTCTTTTGGAAATTGAGTGGCAATATTTTTTTTGATGAACATATTCAACTCATGTGCTTTTTTCCAAACATCAAGTTTTTTATAATCTCTCATGCTATTTACCTTACGCCCTTAACCTTATACCTTCCACCTTTTTAAAAATTCGCGGCCTTTAAGCGCAAACCGCTATTTTCTTCCAATCCAAACATTAAATTCATATTCTGAACCGCTTGTCCGCTTGCACCTTTTAAAAGGTTGTCAATAATGCTGATGATAAATAATTTATTGCCATGCTTTTCTACATGAACCAGCGCTTTATTAGTATTTACAACCTGTTTTAAATCGATATTTTTCCGACTCACATGCGTAAAGGGGTGTTCACTATAGTAATTTTCGTAAAGCTGCAGAGCTTCTTCTAAAGTCAAATTACTTTCCAAATACATCGCCGCCAAAATTCCTCTGGTAAAATCTCCGCGTTGGGGGATGAAAGTTAAGGTCTCTGAAAGCGACGGTTGCAATTGCAATAAGCTTTCGCCAATTTCATTTAAATGTTGGTGCTCAAAGGCCTTGTAAATCGACAAGTTATTGTTTCTCCAGCTGAAGTGGGAAGTTGCAGATAAACTTTGCCCTGCACCTGTTGAACCTGTAGTTGCGTTGATGTGAACTTCAGATTTAATAAGTCCGGCTTTTGCCAACGGCAATAAACCTAACTGAATGCATGTAGCAAAACAGCCAGGGTTAGCAATATTTTTCGCCGATTTTATTACATCTCGATTTAACTCTGGCAAACCGTAAATAAATTGACGGTCTCCGACTGACGAATTACGGTTTAGTCTAAAATCCTGAGATAAATCAATGATCTTGATGTTTTCGTTGATATCGTTTGCTTCTAGAAATTTCTTCGCATCTCCATGTCCAACACAAAGAAAGAGCACATCAATATTTTGAAGGATTTCATTTGTAAACCTCAAATCCGTATCACCAACTAAATCTGTATGCACATCAGAAATTAAATTTCCGGCGTTGCTTGTACTGTTTACAAAAGCAATTTCTACGTCTGGATGGTTAACCAAAATACGAAGCATTTCGCCTCCTGTATATCCCGCACCGCCAATTATTCCTGCTTTAATCATAATTTAAAGTTAAAAGTAAAGGTTAAGCTTACGGCTAGCCCTATGTTTATATTTCAATTTTATAAAGTAAAAACTCTTTGTCTGGTCCCTGTTTTACAAAACCAATTTGCTCATAAAGACTTTGTGCTGTAAAATTATCGACAGCTGTTTCTAATTGAACAAAAATTGAGCCTTGCCGTTTCGCAAAATCCATTACTGTTTTAATCAATGCTTCTCCTATTCCTTGTTTACGATAAGCTTCATCCACAAACAAATCATTCAAAATCCAATTTTTGGTTAGTCTTGCTGAAGAATATTTCGGATAAAGCTGTGTAAAACCAACTGGTTTATTTTCTGCTGTAGCCACAAAAATCACCGATTCGTTATTTTCTAAACGAGCATTGATAAATGCTTTCGCCACCCCTAAATCAGAGAGTTTTCCGTAAAAAATTCTGTATTGATTAAACAGACCAACAACAAGGTCAGCTTCATTTAAATCAATACGTTTAATTTCAATTTTACTCACAATCTGTTCTGTCATTTTGAGTTGATGGGTAAGAGAAAAGTATAAATTCTAAATCTTGATTTGTACCATTCGAGATTTTATGCTTATCCCCTGCTTTAATCTGCAAACCATTATTAGCATTTACTAAAATGGTTTCGTTTTCAATTAAAAATGTTGCCTGTCCTTTTAATACGTAGAAAAACTGTTCTGCATAAGTATGAAAATGCAGTTTCTCTGCGGTTTGAGCAGGCATTAGTTCCTGCTTAATAACTACATCAGCTTTGCTTACAAAATTCCATCCATCACAATTATCTCCCCATTTGTAATGGCTTAAACAATTTTCTTTTGAAAGAATTACGCTCATTTTAATTTATTTATCCTTTGACACGCTTAGGATGAAAGCATTAGTAAGATTGCTTCGTCGTTCCTCCTCGCAATGACGAAACTAGGAACACAGCTTTCCGCTTTACGCCTTTAGCTTTAAGCTTCCTCGTTATTAACTTTATGCCAAATCATTACCTGGTTACCGAAAATTTTAGAGAAACCTTTAACATCCTCTCCACTCCAAGCGTTGTTCATTTCGCCGTAGCTACCAAATTTATTGCTCATTAAATCGTGGTTAGATTCAATACCGATAATTTGAAAACGATAAGGCAAGAGCTCTACAAATACTTTACCGCTCACAACTTTTTGCGTGTCAGCTAAAAAAGCTTCTATATTGCGCATAATTGGATCGTGGAACTGACCTTCGTGCAACCAGTTTCCATAGAATGATGAAAGTTGTTCTTTCCAACTCAACTGCCATTTGGTTAAAGTATGCTTTTCTAAAGTATGGTGCGCTTTGATAATAATAATTGGTGCAGCAGCTTCAAAACCAACACGTCCTTTAATACCAATAATGGTATCGCCCACATGAATATCCCTACCAATGCCATAAGGCTGGGCAATAGCTTGTAATTGTTGAATTGCCGTAACCGGATCTAACTTTTCGCCATCAAGCGCAACTAACTCACCTTGTTCAAAAGTTAATTCTATTTTACGTGCTTCTGTTTCAGAAACTTGTGTTGGCCAAGCACTTTCTGGCAAAGTCTCGTTAGAGGTTAAAGTTTCCTTTCCACCTACCGATGTTCCCCATAAGCCTTTATTAATAGAATATCTTGCTTTTTCCGCTGTATATTCAACGCCATGCTTTGCTAAATATTCAATTTCCGCTTCGCGTGATAATTTTAAATCTCTAATCGGCGTAATAATTTCAACTTCTGGAATCAGGATATTGAAAATCATATCAAAACGAACTTGATCGTTACCCGCACCAGTACTTCCGTGTGCAACATAATCAGCTCCAATCTTTTTAACGTAGTTTGCAATTGCCGTAGCCTGGCTAACACGTTCTGCACTTACAGAAAGCGGGTAAGTTGCGTTCTTTAAAACGTTCCCAAAAATTAAATATTTGATACAACCTTCGTAATAGCTTTTAGTTTCATCAACAACAGCATGAGACACTACACCTAACGCATAAGCACGTTTCTCAATTTCAGCTAACTCTTCTGCAGAAAAACCACCAGTATTTACAATAACAGAATGTACTTCTAAATTGCGATCTTCTGCCAAATGGATGCAACAAAATGAGGTATCCAAACCTCCGCTAAATGCTAAAACAACTTTCTTTTTCATCCGTATAAATTTGTTTTTAAAGGTGATGAAGCTATCAGATTTATTCTCTCCACGATGTGTTTGAATAAATCATAATGGTTTCATCTATTTAAATAAAAGGGTAAACAATAACATAATTGATTTAAGGCCAGATTTTGGTTTTACCACTAGGCGCTGTTTAATACGCATAAAACGCTCGTACAAACCTGGTTTTTTCTGCAATTCTTCTGCAAAATTCTTAGCCGCTTCGTGTTTCTTTTCTGCCGGATCATACAGCATGGCCGTACACATACAATTTTTCCGCTCCTTCATCTTCAAAATTTCGAAGTTGATGCAACTTTGACAACCTTTCCAAAAATCTTCATCCTGGGTAAGTTCAGAGTAGGTTACAGGTTCGTAGCCTAAATCAGAGTTTATTTTCATAACGGCCAAACCAGTAGTTAAGCCAAATATTTTTGCTTTTGGATACAAGGTCCTAGAAAGGTTAAATATTTCTTGCTTAATAGCGTTCGCTAATCCAGCTTTGCGGTATTTCGGACTAACAATTAGACCGGAATTGGCCACAAATTGACCATGGCTCCATGTCTCGATATAGCAGAAACCAGCCCATGAGCCATCTTTATGAAATGCAATAACCGATTTGCCTTCTTGCATTTTACCAGCAATATACTCTGGCGAACGCTTAGCAATACCAGTACCACGAGCTTTTGCAGACTCGGCCATTTCAGTTACAATTTCTTCAGCAAAAACACGGTGCTCTGCTATTGCAACTTGTACTATAAATTCATTAATATTCATTCGTTTTCATAACGAAAAATTAAGGTATTCTTGTTAATTGGGTTTTTAGAGAGGATCAATTCCTCGTTTGTATTAGTAAGATGTACTAAATACGCGGCGTAAAATTTTGCCGACTTGTGGGAGAATATAATACGGGGCACAAACGCTCAATAAACAAGCATTTAGTAGCGATTTTATTCGCTTCTAAAACTGAAAGTTTATGTATAATGTGTTTATTCATTATGGGTTTTGTATTTCTGTATTAAATTACTTGAGGCGCAAAGGTTTAAATAAAAAATGAGTTGTGCAATAAGAATCGCATTTTTTTACATTTTGATAATTTTTCTTTAACCTGTTTTCTACCGAAAATAATTTAAGTAACTGTTGAATTAGTCAAATAAATCTAATTTTAACAAAGTTTAACACCGCTTTTTTCATATTAAAAGCAATATTTGTAACTCAAACACAAATCTATTTTAAATAAACAACATATAAAATGATCAACTTTTATTCAAAATCTATTAAAAAAAGCACCCGCTATATTGCATTTGTTATGATTTTAATTACTGGCTTAACGGCCTGTAAAACAGATGAGGAAACAATTGTACCAGCTGCTTTTATAAGTGTATTTAATGCTTCGCCTACCGCAGCAACTTATGATGTATACCTTAACGACGTAAAATTTAACACCGCAGCGTTACCATTTGGAGGTGGAACAGCTTACGCCTCTAAACCAGTTGGAAGCTATAACATTAAGTTAACTGTTGCTGATAGAATTGAAAGCGTGATTACTAAAAGCGTATCGTTAACAGAGAATAAATATTATTCTTATTATTTTATAAATAGACCCAGTAGTTTAGATGGCTTACTTATTAACGATGAAGTTGGAGTGGCATCTGCAGACAAAGCGTCTGTGAGATTTATAAACCTTTCTCCGGATGCACCCGCACTGGATTTGGCAACTTCGACAGGAACATCTTTAGCAACCGACAAATCATTTAAGCAATACAGCGGCTTTACACAAGTTACACCAGGCGCAACAGTTCTGCTTATAAAAGACAAAGTTTCTGGAGCTACTAAAAGCACTTTAGAAAGTTTCACGTTTGTGGCTGGCGGATATTACACCGTTATCGCAAGAGGTTTAGTTACACCTACAACAAGTTTAGAAAGTAGTTTTAGCGGGCAGGTTCTTATACACAAATAGAATAACCAAAAAACATTATTTACAAGAGTTAGCAGAACAGCTAACTCTTTTTTTGTTTAAACACCTATTAAAATTGTTACCATTTATTTGGATGATAAAAAATTCCGTCGTTAATTTGCGCTCTTTAGAATTAATCCAAATAAGAATAACATGCGTTTAAAATTACAATTCACATTTTTTATATTGACCGTTTTAGGCTTTTCTGCCTTTGGCCAGCAAAATGGTACAATCAAAGGCAGGATTACCACCTCAGACGGTGCTCCAGCTGTATACGTTACTATTGGTTTGAAAGACAAAAATCAAAATACTACATCAGACGATAACGGAAACTACACGATTAACAGGGTTAAACAAGGTTCTTACACTTTGCGAGTGAGTGCGGTAGGTATTAACGCACAAGAAAAAAACATAACAGTATCGGCTGGCGAAACAGTACAAGTTAATTTTAGCTTAACAGAAAACAACCAGGCACTTCAAGAAGTAACTATAGCTGGTAAAAAAAATAAATATAAAGTGAGTTTACCTTCGGCTTCACTGAGATTAAACGAACCTCTTTTAGAAGCACCGCAAAATATACAAATTGTAAGCGATCAAGTTTTAAAAGACCAACAAGTTATTAGCATGAGCGATGGCCTAATTAGAAATGTTAGTGGCGCCGTTAGGCTAGAACATTGGGGCGATATGTACACCAACATAACTATGCGTGGCTCGCAAATACAGGCAATGCGTAATGGTTTTAATTTCGTTTCTTCTTACTGGGGACCATTAACTGAAGATATGAGCTTTGTAGACCATATAGAGTTTGTAAAAGGTCCGGCTGGTTTTATGCTAGGTAATGGAGACCCAAGCGGACTGTATAATGTGGTTACTAAAAAACCTACCGGAATTAATAAAGGAGAGGTGTCTGTAACGGTTGGCAGTTACGATTTATACAGAACAGCCGTAGATTTTGACCACAAGTTAACCAACGATGGAAAATTGCTTTTCAGATTGAATGCAGCCGCACAAACTAAAGGCTCTTTTAGGCCTTTCGAAAGTAATGATCGATATACTTTTGCTCCATCTTTAAGTTATCAGCTTACAAATAAAACGAAGATAACGGCAGAATATGCGTTGCAAAACGCGAAAATGACCGAGGTTGGTTCTTACTACATTTTTAGTCCGAACGGCTACGCAAGCTTACCTAGGAATTTAACTTTAACACAACCAGGCGTAGAACCTGCAAGAATTAACGACCACAGCGCTTTTGTAAATCTACAACATAACTTTAGTGATAAATGGAAAGCAACGGCACAGGTTGCTTACTCAAAATATCTGCAAACCGGCTCAAGTTCTTGGCCATCATCGGTATTTGCCAACAATACCATTATTAGAAATGTTGGTATTTGGGATGCTGAAAGCAGTTTGAAATTAGCCCAGTTCTTTATCAATGGCGAAGCTAACACCGGAGGAATTGTTCATAGAATTTTAGCAGGTTTTGACGGTGGAAAGAAGAACTACATGGCGGATTGGGGACAATCTCATGATTTAGATTTACCAAGCTCGCCATTCGACCTAAATAATCCAAATTACGGATTTCCAGCAAATGGCTATCCAAATTTTGATAGAGAAACAAGTTTAGAAGACCGAGCTATTGCAGCCGGTGGCTTGATGGGGCAAAAATACTTGAGCACTTACTTGCAAGATGAATTAGGTTTTTTTAACAACAAATTTAGGTTAACCCTTGCAGGAAGATACACTTACGTGAGTCAATATTCTTGGGGTGCCGATCCGGATAAAGCTGAAAAATTCACACCTCGAGTTGGCTTAAGTTATTCGGTTGATAAAAATACAGCTGTATACGCCGTTTACGACGAAGCGTTTACTCCACAAACAGGTTTTTTACGTAACGGAGAAAAAATTAGTCCAATTACAGGCACAAACTACGAAGTTGGTATTAAAAAAGATTGGTTTGATGGCAAATGGAACACCACTTTGGCTGCATATAGAATCGTTAAGCAAAATGAGCTAACCGGCGATCCAACTAATAAAGCTGGCGAAACATTTAGCATCGTTGTGGGCGAAAAAAGAGCACAAGGTATTGAGTTTGATTTGAGAGGTGAAATTACTGCTGGCCTAAAGCTAATTGCCAACTATGCTTATACCGATGGCAAAGTGACTAAAGTTGCGCCAGGTGTTACCAGCATAGCAGTTGGCGAAGTTGTTCCTGGATTTTCAAAACATACTTCTAACGCATGGCTAACCTACACCTTGCAGGATGGGGCGCTTAAAGGAACTGGAATCTCTGCTGGTTTTACCCACTTAGCTGGCAGAGCGATGGGAACTTACAGTGGCGAAAATTCTGAACAAAACCTTCCAAATTATTTTAAACTTGATGGTGGCCTCTTCTGGGAAAATGCCAAGCTGAGAATTACCGCAAATGCGTTTAATATTTTAGACAAATATTTATTTACTGGCGCCTACTATACCAATTATTGGAATGCGCCAACTTATAACCAACCGGCCTATTCTTGGCAGGCCGAGGCACCAAGAAATTACAGGGTAAGCGTTGCTTATAAGTTTTAATAGCTAAAATTCAATTTACAATAACCTTAAACCAATTAGCTTTTAGAGCTAATTGGTTATTCTTTTACAAGAAAATTATGTGCGCAACAAAACCAGTTAAGAAAAAAATTAAAGGTTTTAAATACTGGACAGGTAGGCTGCATTTGTGGCTGGGCTTAGCATCCGGAATATTTGTGTGTTTTTTAGGCATTACCGGATGTATTTTGGCTTTTGAGAGAGAGATTGAAGATGCTGTACAAACCTATCGTTTTACTGCCAGCCAAAACAAAGCGATTTTACCACCAACCACGCTAAAGGCTATTGCCGATAAACAATTACCCAACAAAAAAGCGCATAGTGTAAATTATCAGCCTGGCAAATCTGCTCAAGTCGTTTACTATCATGATCAACCAGGGTACTATTACATTGTTTTTGTAAATCAATATACTGGTGAGGTTTTAAAGGTAAAAAACATGGACGATGATTTTTTCAGGATAATAATAATGGGGCATTATTATCTGTGGCTTCCTCCAGAAATTGGTCAACCGATATTGACTACCGCTACCATGATTTTTGTATTCTTACTTATTTCCGGATTAATTTTATGGTGGCCTAAAAGTAAAGCCGCCAGAAAGCAAAGGTTTACCGTTAAACTCAAATCTAAATGGAGAAGGCTTAATTACGACTTGCACAACGTATTGGGCTTTTATATGACCTTTATAGTAATATTTATTGCGCTATCCGGAATGGTAATGGGTTTTCAATGGTTTGCCAAATCCGTTTATTGGGTTAGCTCTGGTGGCGAGACCATGACAGTTTTTGAAGAAACCTATTCAGATACTACCTCTACTTCAAAATTGAGCTTAAATGCCAAAGCGGCGGATAAACTTTGGGAGAGATTTGTAAAAGAAGATCCAACGTTTACCGGAAGTTATGATGTGCATATTCCCGAAGACGAAAAAGGTGCTATCGAAATTGCCAAAAACCCTGATCCAACAACGTATTGGAAAGCCGATTACCGCTATTTCGACCAACATACGCTACAAGAGATTGAGGTAAAACACATGTACGGCAAGTTCGCTAACACCAGCACCGCCGATAAAATTACCCGGATGAATTATGATCTGCACATTGGCGCTGTACTGGGTTTGCCAGGGAAAATATTGGCTTTTGTTGCTAGTTTAATCGCCGCAAGTATGCCTATAACAGGCGTAATAATCTGGATTGGTAGAAAAAAGAAAAAACCAAGATGAGCATAAGCTTATGATTGTTATTTAGAATAATTCAAAATAATTTTGGAAAACAAACATTTTCCCTGTTAATTTGCGTCTGTTTAGAATTAATCCAAATAAAGCTAATTATAATGAAAAAAATCAATACCCTATTTGCCTTACTTGTTATCGCATTAGCAGCAAATGCACAAAATAAAATTGACCAAGACCGAGAAGCCATAAAAGCTTTAGCCGGCTTTTACAAAGTAACTTTTAATTATGCAGAAACTTTTTCGCCCGACGACGACTATAAGTTTCATGACAGACACCGTTCATCAGCAAAGGAATGGGCTGTAATTTTAGAAGATTCGCCTAAAAAAATCGTTATTCAACACCTATTGGTAATGAGAGGTGATAGTATGATCATTAAACACTGGAGAGAGGATTGGACTTACGAAGACCCGTCTATCTTAGTTTTCGATAAAGAAGATACTTGGAAAAACGTAACCTTAAGTCCTGCAGAAACTAAAGGCAAGTGGACCCAAAAAGTTTATCAGGTTGATGATAGCCCACGTTACCAAGCTATTGGTACTTGGGTACACGTAGATGGCAGACACCAGTGGCAAAGTAACGCAGATTCTCCTCTTCCGCGTAGAGAGCATTCTGAGCGCAACGACTATAACGTTTTAAACAGAGGCAATAATCTTTATTTAACCAAAGATGGTTGGATGTTTGAGCAAGACAACAAAAAGGTTATTAGAAGTGCAAATGGCGACAAGCTTCTGGCAATGGAAAAAGGCTTAGAGCAATTTGTAAAAACAGATCCTAAATCTTTTGGTTACGCACAAACTTGGTGGAAACAACAAGAAAATTTCTGGAAAGATGCACGTGCAACTTGGGATGAAGTTTTTGCAACAAATAAAATAATTAAACTTGTACCAAAAATTGATAACAAACTCCTTTACGAGCAATTTTTCGCACTAGGAAACCAATCTGTTAAAGAAAACTGGTCATCAGAAAAAAACAAAGAAGGCATTAAAAAAATTATTCTTTCTTACCTGGCAAAAAGCTAGGTTTAATTAAACTTAACCAGAATGGTTTTGTTGGGTAATGATTATATTGCCTAACAAAACCATTTTTTTATGCGTAGATTTTTAAGTGTTTTTTTGGTTATTATAAGCACTGCCAGTTTTTCTCAAGACCTTAATTACACCAAAGCAACATTAAAAAAGTTAACCGCTAAAGCATTTTGGGGCAGAGGTTACACGAATAATGGAATGTACAAGGCCGCCGATTTTATTTCCACCGAGTTTAAAAATTTGGGGTTGCAACCATTAAACGGAAAAGATTATTTGCAACCTTTCATAATGTCCGTTAATACTTTTCCGGGCAAAATGCTGGTAAAGATTAATGGCAAAAAATTAACGCCCGGAACCGATTTCATCGTTAATCAAGCTAGTGTAGGCAACAAAGCGTCTGCGAATCTAGTAAAAGAAGATAGCCTAACATTTGTTGCGGCATCTAGCCGGATTGTAGTATCGCTACAGGATAAATTAACATGGTCGGTATCTCAAAAAGTAGCCGACTACACAGAAATCATAGTTAAAAAACAAGATTATCTTCAATCGCCACCGAAGCAAATCGACATAGAGATAGAAAACTATTTTGTGGAAGATTTTAGGGCTAATAATGTCGGTGGTATTATTAACGGTACAGCAAAACCCGATTCGGTAATCCTAATAACTGCACACTACGACCACCTAGGAGGAATGGGAAAAGAAACCTATTTCCCCGGAGCAAATGATAATGCAAGTGGCGTTTCTTTTTTATTGAGCTTAGCGAAATACTATGCTCAGCACCCACCAGAATATAGCATTGCGTTTATTTGCTTTGGAGCTGAGGAGGCTGGTATTTTAGGTTCTAAATATTTTACCGAAAATCCGTTGATACCCTTAAATAACATCAGGTTTATGTTTAATGTAGACATGGTTGGTACGGGCGAAAATGGAGCTACAGTAGTTAATGCAACATTGCACAAAAAAGAGTTCGAATGGCTTAATCAAATTAACGATGCTGAAAAACTACTGGTAAAAATTAATCCAAGAGGAAAAGCCGCAAATAGCGATCATTATTTCTTTACAGAAAAAGGTGTACCAGCCTTTTTTCTTTATACGCAAGGCGGAATTACTGCCTACCATGATGTTTTCGATAAAGCCGAAACACTTCCGCTTACGGTTTACGAAAATCTGTTTAAACTTTTTGTAGGCTTTAATAAGCTGCTGATGAACTAAAGTCAAACTATTGTTTTTTTAAAATTCTGCGCTAACTTTTTTAAACTGATGTTGTTAATTTGCTAAAAATAAAAATACATGAGCTTACTTTTCTCTCCCCTTACAATAAAAAACATCACCTTAAAAAATAGAATTGTGGTATCGCCAATGTGCCAATATTCGGCTACAGATGGTTTTGCAAACAATTGGCATTTAGTACATCTAGGAACCCGAGCTATAGGTGGTGCAGCTTTAGTTATTGTAGAGGCAACTGGCGTATCGCCAGAAGCTAGGATTTCTGTTGGAGATTTAGGTATTTGGAAAGATGAACATATCGAAAAGCTAAAGGAAATTACAGATTTCATCCATCAAAATGGAGCAATTGCTGGCATTCAGTTAGCGCATGCCGGTCGCAAAGCAAGTTTTGATATCCCATGGGAAAATCCAGCACAGCTAGATGAAGCAAATGGAGGCTGGCAAACCGTTTCAGCAAGCGCAATTCCTTTTAACCCTACAGATAAAACACCTACTTCCTTAAGCCTAGAAGGAGTAGAAAAGGTAAAAGCAGATTTTAAAAATGCAACTGTTAGAGCAATTAAAGCGGGTTTTAAGGTTATCGAAATTCATGCAGCACACGGTTATTTGCAACACCAATTTTTATCTCCGCTAAGTAACCATAGGGATGACAATTATGGTGGCCGTTTCGAAAACAGAATCAGGTTATTGTTGGAAACCGTAGAGGTGGTTAAAGAGGTTTGGCCTAGCGAAAACCCACTATTTGTTAGAATATCTGCAACCGACTGGGCAGAGGGCGGTTGGAACTTGGACGAATCTGTAAAACTATCAGCTTTGCTGAAAGAAAAAGGAGTTGATGTAATAGATACTTCGAGTGGTGGCTTAACTTTAGCTCAACAAATTCCCTTAGTTGCAGGATACCAAGTTCCGTTTGCTGAAGAGATTAAAAAAGAAACTGAGGTTACAACAGGCGCAGTTGGCCTAATTACCAGCGCAAAACAAGCTGAAGAAATTTTACAAAGTGGAAAGGCCGATTTGATTTTCTTAGCCAGACAGTTATTAAGAGATCCTTATTTCCCTTTACATGCAGCTGCAGAATTAAATGATGAAATTAAATGGGCATCGCAATACGAGCGGGCAAAACCTCGAAAATAACCTAAATATTTACACCCTAAAAACCCAAAGGTTAAGTTTTACGTAGTTAATGCTACTTAAACACTAAAACCTTTTAATTATGAAAAGAAAATTATCTACCTCAATTTTAGGCAAATGTTTGCTAACGGCGCTATCGCTTAGCTTAACTATAGTTTCGTGTAAAAAAAACGACCCTGTAATTTCCTTACCCCCAGTAGGGCCAGAACAAGAATTTTATGTGCTATCTGGTAACAGCTTAAAAAGATTTAACGCGAAAAGCTTAACTACAGAGCTGTCTTCGGTAAACATTACCGGCGTAGCAACTTCCGAAACTTTGCTAAGCATTGATTTTAGACCTGCAACTGGCGAATTGTATGCTGTTTCTAATGCGAGCAAATTTTACGTTATTAATGCAACTACAGGTGCTGCAAGAGCGGTATCTACAACGGCATTTACACCTGCATTATCTGGAACCGATGTAAGTTTAGATTTTAACCCAACTGTTGACAGAATTAGAATTGTAACTAACACTGGTCAAAATTTACGTTTACACCCAGAAACAGGTGCAATGGTTATGGTAGATGGAAATATTAACGGCGTTACAAATTCTTCGATATCTGGAGTTGGTTATACCAACAGTTTTGCTGGCGCAGCTAACACTACGTTATATGACGTTGACTTAACAACAAAGAAATTATATAAACAAGACTTACCAAATGCGGGCACCTTGGTAGAAGTTGGCGCTTTAGGCGTTGATTTAGGCACCAAAGTGAGCATGGATGTTTCTCCTGATAACAAGAATATACTAATCGCATCTGCAAGTGCAACCGCAACAACCTTGTATTCGATTGATTTAGCTACTGGTAAAGCTACATTAGCAGGAAATTTCCCATCAGGAGTATTAGTTAAGGGGCTTGCCATTGCAACACCACCAGCGGCGTATGCGGTAGATAATACTAACAATTTTTTAATTTTTAACCCTAGAACTACTGCAGCACCAATTAGCAAAGCAATTATTGGCTTGCAAGCTGGTGAAACTGTTTTAGGAATGGATATGAGACCCGTTAACGGTCAAATTTATGCTTTAGGAAGTACAAGTCGCTTATATGCGGTAAATGCTAGCAGTGGTGCGTTCACACAAGTTGGAACTTTACCTTTTGCTACTTTATTAGCTGGAACTAGTTTTGGATTTGATTTTAATCCATCGGTAGATAGAATTAGAATTGTAAGTAACACCGGCCAGAATTTGAGAATCGATCCAAACACCGGATTGATCGGCGCTGTCGACAGTCCATTAAACCCAGGTACTCCTGCAGTAAGCGCTGCTGCCTATACCAACAATTTCTCGCCTACAACTACTACAAAGCTTTTCGTAATAGACCATAACACGGATAAACTTTATAGCCAAGACGCTAATGCGGGTACACTAACCGAAGTTGGTAACCTTATGGTAAATGTTGAGGCTTCTAACGGATTTGATATTATCAGTTCATCAGGTGGAGACACCGGATATGCAATTTTAACAGTTGCTGGAGTTAACAAACTTTATCAAATTAATTTAACTACAGGTGCTGCAACGGCAGTATCAGACTTTAGCAAAACGGTAACCGCGTTTACCTTGGGCTTAAGATTTTAATAAGCTATAGAAAGAAGAAAAAGCTGCATCTGTTATAGGATGTGGCTTTTTTTATATCGTCAAAATAAATTTTAAAACTTTTTGGCTTATTTTCGGCTTTAATAAAAAACTAAAATTATGTTCGATAAAATAATGGCGGCCCAGCAACAAGCTGAGGAAATAAAAAAAAGATTAGATACGGTTTCTGTATTTGGCGAGGTAGAAGGTGGTGCAATTCGCGTAACGGCAACAGCAAACAAAGCAGTTACTAGCATAGAAATTAATGATGACTTTTTTAAAAGCGCAGATAAGGAAGAATTAGAAGAATTGTTGCTTACCGCTATAAACAAAGCTCTGGCACAAGCAGATCAGGTAAGTGCAAGTGAAATGCAAGCTGCTACAAAAAGTATGTTAGGTGGTTTAGGAGGAATGTTCGGTTCTTAATCAGTTGGCTTGGCCAGTCTTTTAGCACTAAAACCTGATTACTTATTATCAATTAAATAGCTAATATGAAATATACCTATTACGGGCAATCTTGCTTCTCTATAGAAACAAGTAGCACAAAATTATTATTCGATCCATTTATTAGTGAAAATCCGCTAGCCAAGGATATAGACATTTCTAAAATAGAGGCAGATTATATACTAGTTAGTCATGGACATGGCGACCATGTAGCAGATTTAGTTGCTTTAGCTAAGCAAACCAGTGCTACCGTTATTGCGATGCCAGAAATTTGCGATTGGTTAGCTAAACAAGGTGTTGAAAAAGTGCATGGAATGAACTTTGGAAAGTTTAAATTTGATTTTGGTACGGTTAGAATGGTTTGGGCAACGCACTCTTCTGGCTTACCTGACGGCTCTTACGGTGGAAATCCTGCGGGATTTGTGTTAGAACTAGATGACAAACAAATATATTTTGCAGGAGACACAGGCTTAACCGTAGAAATGAAATTACTTGCAGATTTGTACAAGTTAGATTACGCCATTTTGCCAATTGGAGGCAATTATACGATGGATGTTGAAGATGCTATTTTAGCTTCTAAATATATAAACTGCAACAAGGTTATTGGCGTACACTATAATACCTTCCCGGTTATTGCCATTGAAGAAGAAGATGCAATTACAAAGTTTAATGCTGCATCTGCAGAATTAATTTTGCCTAAAATTGGCGAGTCGATATCTTTATAAAAACGATATTATAACGCATAAAAAAGCCTCTTCGAAATTAATCTTAGAGGCTTTATTGTTTGGTTTTTAGTTCTTTTTAGCCGCAGCTGCTGCTTTATTTGCTTTATAACGCATATCTGCTGTTCCGTCTTTTTTGGTTGGACCAGCAACTGCTTTTTTAGCTTTATTTTCGGCATAGCGCATATCTGGCGTACCATCTGCTTTTAATTTAGCACCAGTAGCTTTTGTCGTTGTTTCAACCTTTTTTACATCTGCTTTAGCTGTATTTTTGGCAACAACCGTTTTAGTCTCTACTTTCTTAACGTCTTTTTTAACTGCAGCAGTAGTCTTTGCCGCTTGCTTTGATACCGGTACCGTAACTGATGTTTGTGCAAAAGTTGCAGTTGCACTAACTAGCGCAATGGCGATAAGTCCTAATAGTTTTTTCATAATTTCAATGAGTGTAAAAATTTTGTTATCTAAAGATAGATTGAAATTATGAAATATCTAATTTTTTAAAAAGAAATTTTAATCGGATTTAAAGATTTAACTATCAGTTAATTATCCCTGTCAAATTTTTGCTTGAAACTTTTGCTCCAGTTTCGTTAAAGTAGGTTGCCTCTAATAAATTTCCACTTATATCATAGTTTTCATGGCTAGCTAACTTGCCATTTTTATGGTATTCTTCCCAACTGTTTACTTTCTTACCGTCGTAATATTTACCACGGGATTTTACCACACCGTCTTCCCAAAAAGAAATTAGTTGTAATAATTTGCCGTAATAGAATTTTCTTTGCTCCGCCAGTTGTTTAGTTGGGTAGAATATCTTCCAGTTACCATGCTTGTACCCTTTTTCGAAATTCCCTTCTTCAGTTAAAATTCCATTCGTGTAAAAAGCGTAATATCCTTTTCTAATTTCCAGCTTTTCGTCTTCATAGCTAATGGTTTCTACGAGTTGCTTTTTATTATACAGATTTACTTGCCAGATACTGTCTTTACGCAACACCTCTTTTCTCAAAGTTGCTCTTAATGGGTCTTTGTTATAACCTGGATTGTTATAAACAAGGGTTGTATCTTGCCTAGCTGGTTGGGCAAATATGCTACCGAAACACAACAACATTAGCGAACATAAAATTGATATTTTCATCCTTAAAAAATTACCAGATTAAAACCCGAAATTAATTTACTCTGCAGCTTTTAAACTTTTCTCCAGCCCGAGACTATGGCTTAATGCGCTGCCAACCAATTATCGCCCTGCCCAATTTCAATTTCAATTGGTACTTGAGTTTTTATGGCCGTCTTCATTCTATGAGTAATGATTTCTTTCATTACCTCTACTTCTGTTTTCAGTACGTCAAAAACCAACTCATCATGCACTTGCATAGTCATTTTAGAACCCAAATTGTTAGCAACCATATCTCGATGGATGTTAATCATGGCAATTTTAATCAAATCTGCAGCAGAACCTTGTATTGGCGCATTAATCGCATTTCGCTCTGCGTAACCTCTAACCGTCATATTAGCCGAATTAATATCCCTCAAATACCTTCTTCTACCCATAATGGTTTGTACATAGCCATTTTCACGAGCAAAATTCATGGTATCAGCCATATAGGTTTTAATACCTGGGTATTGGATGAAGTATTGCTCAATAATATCTGCCGCTTCTTTACGTGGAATATTCAAATTTTGCGACAAACCGAATGCAGATTGACCGTAAATGATACCAAAATTTACCGCTTTAGCATTTCTACGCTGGGTAGAATCTACTTCTTCTATACTAATACCATAAACTTTGGCAGCAGTTGCCGTATGGATATCGATGCCTTTATTAAATGCATCGAGCATGTTTTCTTCCCTACTAATCTCGGCTATAATTCTTAACTCAATTTGCGAGTAATCGGCAGATAATAACACATGATTTTCGTCTCTTGCGATAAATGCTTTTCTTACTTCTCTACCTCTTTCGGTACGAATTGGGATATTCTGCAAGTTTGGGTTGTTGGAGCTCAATCTTCCGGTTGCGGCAACAGCCTGATTAAAACTAGTGTGCACTCTACCCGTTTTCGGATTTACCAATAGTGGCAAGGCATCAACATAGGTCGATTTTAGTTTCTGCAATTGACGGAAATCTAATATATTTTGTACAATATCACTTTTTGATGCGAGTAAGGTTAATACATCTTCTCCTGTTTGATATTGGCCAGTCTTCGTTTTTTTTGCTTTTGGATCTAGCTTTAAATGATCAAATAATACTTCACCTAGTTGTTTAGGCGAGGCCAGATTAAACTTTAACCCTGCTTTATCATAAACACTTTGTTCCGCTTTGGTAATTTCGGTCTGCAGTTCTATAGAATAGTTGTTTAGGGTTTCGATATCAATTCTAACGCCTTCTTTTTCTATATCTGCTAAAACGTAAATCAATGGGTTTTCTATTTCCTCAGCTAATTTTGTTGCATTTCTCTCTGCCAGCATTGGTTCGAAAACGTTTGCGAGTTGCAAAGTTACGTCAGCATCTTCTGCAGCGTAATCAACTACGTTTTCTACGGGCACATCTCTCATTGTTCCTTGGTTTTTGCCTTTGGCGCCAATTAACGATGTGATGGAGATCGGTGTATAGCCTAAATAATTTTCAGACAATACATCCATATTATGTCTTGTATCCGGATCGATCAGGTAATGCGCCAACATCGTATCAAACAATTTCCCTTTTACCTGAATGTTGTACCATTTGAGCACCAACATATCGTATTTGATATTTTGCCCAATTTTAGTGATGTTTTCACTTTCCAATACAATCCTAAACTCTTCTAAAATACTTCTAGTAATTACTTCATCAGCAGGCAACGGAATGTAATAACCTTCACCAGGTTTAATGGAAAATGATAAACCAACCAACTCTGCTAAATTAGCATCGGTTCCTGTGGTTTCGGTATCAAAAGAAATACTGCTTTGTTGCAATAGCAGAGCGATTAAATCTGCACGTTTTTCTGGTGTATCAACCAAGAAATATGCGTGTGGAGTATTGCTGATATTTTTTGCATCAATTGGTGTATCAAAAAGCGATGGCTGGTCAGAAAAATCCTTACGTTGTACTTCAACACTGTTGCCAAATAAATCTTGCTGATTAGTTCCTTTCGCGTCGTTAACGCTAAACTCATCACCAAAAACACGTTTACCAATGGTTCTAAACTCTAATTCGGCAAACAAAGGTTCTAACAATTCTCTACTTGGCTCTTCTAAAATCAGTTTATCTTCTTCAAAAGGAACAGGAACGTTTAAAATAATTGTAGCCAACTTTTTCGACACCAATCCTTGAGCCGCAAAATTCTCTACATTTTCTTTTTGCTTGCCCTTTAATTCATGACTATTGGCGATGATATTTTCTACGCTTCCGTATTGTTTAATTAACAGTTTAGCCGTTTTTTCTCCTATCCCCGGAATTCCTGGAATGTTATCTACCGCATCGCCCCATAAACCCAATATATCAATTACTTGTTCTACTCTTTCTATCTCCCATTTTGCCAAAACCTGTGGTACGCCTAAAATTTCCATCTCGTTACCCATACGAGCAGGTTTGTAAATGAAAATATTTTCAGAAACCAACTGTGCAAAATCCTTATCAGGTGTCATACAGTAAACCTGAAAACCTTGGCGTTCGCCTTCCTTTGCTAGCGTACCAATAATGTCATCGGCTTCAAAACCATCTTTTGTAATTACCGGAATATTAAAACCTTCAATTAACCTAAAAATATAAGGTAAAGCTTTCGATAAATCTTCGGGCATAGCCTCTCTGTGCGCCTTATAAGCCTCAAAATCGGTATGCCTTTCTGTAGGCGCATCAGTATCGAAAACTACGGCAATATGACTTGGTTTTTCTTTTTTAAGTACCTCTAATAAGGTATTTGTAAACCCCATTACCGCAGATGTGTTCACACCGGTAGAAGTAAAACGAGGATTTTTGCTCAACGCGAAATGCGCCCTGTAAATAAGCGCCATTCCATCTAAAAGAAAAAGTTTTTTCATAAAGTAGTTTACAGATTTAAATATTTACTAGGCAAAAACCTAAGTTAAACCCTGAACTTGTAAAGTTATTATTTATTTTTAATTCGCATTACCTTTAAGCTCTGCTGATGTTTTGCAACAAGCCTTAAAAAATTACGTTATTTGTTAAATGAAAGCTTTTAAATTATTTGCCCTACTTTTCTTTTTCGCGTTAAGACTAAATGCTCAGGATGCCGTACTAATTAGCGAAGGAAACTTTGTGCGTGGCATTATAAAAGGCACCAATTATAGCAGCGTAGCTATTTTAGAGGATGACAATGCGATTAAGGAATATCAAGCTAAAAACATCCATTCTTTTGTTTGGAACGGCGAAACTTATGTAAGCAAGCCAATAGTGATAAAAAAGAAAATGGAGTTTAGGTTTTTTAGATTACTTGAAGGTGGTAAAGTAAATCTATACGCTTTTGGCAGCAAAGCGATAACAGAGCAACCTGCACCCGCGAAAACACGCGTTAGGCCAACTTTTGGCGTAGGCCTAGGAAGTGGCGGTTTTGGTGGTGGATTAGGCGGTGGCATAAGCATTGGTGGCGGTGGTAATAGAAGAAACGATGAGCAAGTTATAAATTCCGGCCCCGGAAAAGTTACTTATTTTATAGAAAAACCTGGCACAGGCCCCATGCAGGAAGTTAATTTAGGTAATACCACTGCAGTAAAAAACATCCTGCTAATAAAGCTAGATAAGGATGATGATTTGGCGGAAAGCATTAAAGCAACAGAAGGTTTCGATGAAAAGAATTTAACAGCCTACGTTAAAGCGTATAACTCTGCTGGAAAATAACTCCGTTTTTGTCATTCAGAGCGAAGCGAAGAATCTATTGCTTAACCAAGTTGCGCAGATTCCTCCAAAGTCGGAATGACAAAATTACTAAAAACTCAGAGCTAAAGACTCTAGCCTACCTATTGCTCGTCATTAAGTTCATCCCAAAACTCTACAGCTCTGCGGTAATGCGGTATAACAATAGAACCGCCAACCAAATTGGCAATCATAAACACTTCGTTAATTTCGGCATTGTTTACGCCTTCGTTATAACATTTTTCCAAGTGATACTTAATGCAATCATCGCAACGCAAAACCATAGAAGCTACCAAACCTAACATTTCCTTTGTTTTAACATCTAATGCTCCATCGGCATAAGTTGTGGTATCTAAAGCAAAAAAGCGTTTAATGTTTGTATTTGCTGTTTCCATTATTCTATCGTTCATTTTAGTACGATAGTCGTTAAATTCTTCTGCTAGTTTTCCCAATTTTTTAATAATTAAATGAATGAGTTTTGAACGATTGAATATTTAAAGGTTACAACTCATCCAACGGATTCCAAAAAATATCTTTAAAATTTTTGATTTTATCATTTACTACAACAACTCCTTCTTGTTCAAGTAACTGTTGCATTAGTTCTGGAGTCGAGAAATGAAATTTCCCAGTGAGCAATCCACTACTGTTAACTACCCTATGCGCAGGTACGCTGGGTTGTGCTAATCCGGCTGTACTCATGGCATAACCAACCATTCGAGCCGAACCACCAGCACCCAAAGCCTTGGCAATAGCACCGTAGGATGTTACTCTTCCTTTTGGCACTAAACGAGCCACCTCAAATACCTGCTCATAGAAGTTTTTTTCCATTAGGTGAAAGAAAACTGAATATAATTGATGTTTTTGTCGTGTTTTAGATAGATACGCTCATAGTGGGTTTTGATGGATAAAACTTCATCGACAACATCAGATTTGTACAAATCGTTAGTGTTTTTGTGGGTAACGAGTTTTAACTCCTCAACTTTTTCTAAGGTGTAATTATATAATCCGTCGTTATCTGTTTTAAGGTTAACCTTACCGCCCTCTTTAAGTAAAAGCTTGTATTTTTCCAAAAATCCCGGAAAAGTTAAGCGCTTCTTCTCTCTACTTTCTTGTGGTTGCGGATCAGCAAAAGTAATCCAAATTTCATCGATTTCGCCTGGAGCAAAAAACTCCAAGATATCTTCTATTTGAATGCGTAAAAACGCAAGATTGCCAATACCTTCTTCAACACCGGTTTTTGCGCCTCTCCAAATTCTGTTGCCTTTTAAATCGATACCGATAAAGTTCTTTTCTGGAAAAAGCTTAGCCAAATTAACCGAATATTCGCCTTTGCCGCAAGCTAGTTCTAAAACAACAGGCTGTTCATTTTTAAAATGTTCTGTTGCCCATTTCCCTTTTAAAACTTTACCATGGTGCAATTGGTATACATTTGGAAACGTATCTATCTCCGAAAATTTTCTTAATTTATCTTTACCCACTCTTGTATTTCTTAAAGCACAAAAGTAAGATTTTATATGCTCTTTTTTTACTCGTACTTACGTTTGATAAAAGGAGCTGACTTGCACAACAGTTTATCAATAGCCCCGACAGAAGCGAAAATACTTTTAGCAAATTCTTTTTGGAGAATTTACAGCTAAAAGATTGTAGCAAATGGCGGGAACAAACGTTAAAATAAATGTTACAATTGCGCTTCAAAAAAATAACACCGAGCAATGACAAATTATTATCGTCAGAATTTATACATTTACAGAACATCATCAATTTTAACTATATGACTTTAGTACAGCTTGAATATATTGTTGCCGTAGACACCTACAGAAGTTTTGTAAGTGCTGCCGAAAAGTGCTTTGTAACGCAACCAACGCTTAGTATGCAAGTACAGAAATTGGAAGAATTTTTAAACGTTAAATTGTTCGACAGAAGTAAACAACCTATTGTACCAACGGAAATTGGTGCGCAAATTATAGATCAGGCTCGTATTGTACTGCAAGAAAACAAGAAGATAAAAGAAATTATTAGCAGTCAGCAACAGGAAGTGACGGGCGAGTTAAAGATTGGCATTATACCAACTATTGCGCCTTACATACTACCGAAAGTTATTGCTGCCATGTTAGAGAAATACCCAGATCTGAAGCTTATAATCTGGGAATATACTACCGAAGATATTATTCATCATTTAAAAACTGGTGTAATAGATTGTGGCATTTTAGCTACGCCTTTAGTTGATGCAAATATTGCCGAAACGCCTCTTTACTACGAGAACTTTGTAAGCTACATTAGCAAAAGCAGTAAGCTTTACAAAAAGAAAGCAATTGATGCAGAAGACTTTGAAGATGAAAACATTTGGTTGCTAAATGAAGGCCACTGTATGCGGACACAGGTTTTGAATATTTGCAGAACTACGAAAAACAATAGGCTACAGTCGTTAACCTACAACACTGGCAGCGTAGAGACATTAATTAGAATGGTTGATGCCAATAATGGCGCAACGCTTTTACCAGAACTAGCTTTAGAAGAGCTTAGCGCTAAGCAATTAAACAAGGTACGTTACTTTAAATCGCCCGAACCAGTAAGAGAAATTAGCTTGGTTACACACAAAAATTTTATAAAAAAGAGAATGCTTAATGCGTTAAAAGATGAAGTTTTGGCCATTATACCCAAAACCATGAAACAACGCAAAAAGAAAGACGTTATTGGGATTTAGATTTCTTTGCAAAGAAATTTACTTTTACCGAGCAAGCAATTGCGGTTATAAAGAATAGTAAAGTTAGTACATCTATTAAGGTTGAATTGATACTGGTGCCAGTAAGCTTATCGGCGAAATATTTAATGAACGAACCGGGCAGATTTTGCTCTCCAAGTTGACTTTTAATGTTCCATTGCCAATCGGTAATGGGGCAGTAACCTATGCCGTACCAAATGCCCAAGATAGTCCAGCATGACAAGGTAAGCATAGCGAACCAAAAATGTAGCTTACGAGTTGGCTTATAAACCCACCCGAAAAGGTTAAAACCAATAATGATTAAATGTAAAATGGTAAACAGATAATCGAGCGTTACCAAACTCATAATTGTTAATTATTTCCAGTAGCTTTTAAACCTTCAATGCCTACAACTTTCTCTTCTTCTTCGCCCTTTTTAAGTTTTTTCTTTTTCTTCTTCGGATCAACACCGTTTAAACGATCTTCGATAAGTTTATTAAACTCTTCTACCTGCTCTGGTTTTAACAAGCGTCTGATGGTATTGTTAGATTCGTTTTGTTTTTTGAAGAATACAGTCCCGTCTTCATCTACATAAGTACCGGCTTGTTGCTTTTTGTATAAAGCTAATTGATCTTTAGCCATATCGTAAGCGATGTTATAAAGTACACTTTTTTGCGTGGCACTTAGTTTTAAACGCGTTTCCATCTCATCTATATTCTTTTTCGCCAGCTCTTGCGCTGTAGGTATTTTTTGGGCATTAACGTTTAAAGCCAAACCAACCAACAGAGCAAACATTAAAACTAATTTTTTCATCAAGTTATATTATTTGTACGCAATTAAAGTTTAATAACGTTGCAATTTATAAAATATCGTGTAAACAAAAAAACCGTTCAGTATTAACTAAACGGTTTTAAAAAATTATAGATTAAAACTATAATGCTTTTTTGTAACGTTCCGCAACAGCATCCCAGTTAACTACATTCCAAATTGCAGCTAAATAATCTGGGCGTTTATTTTGATATTTTAAGTAGTAAGCGTGCTCCCAAACATCAATACCGAAGATTGGCGTACCTTTTACTTCAGCAACATCCATTAAAGGATTGTCTTGGTTTGGCGTAGAAGAAACTACTAATTTTTTGTCGGCACCTACAGAAAGCCAAGCCCAACCAGAACCAAAGCGAGTTGCACCAGCATCCTGAATTTTTGTTTTAAATTCTGCGAATGAACCGAAGGCCTCGTTAATAGCTTTAGCTAAATCGCCAGTTGGCTCGCCACCTTTGTTAGGACCTAAAACTGTCCAGAATAAAGAGTGGTTGTAATGACCGCCACCATTGTTGCGTACAGCTGCAGGATATTTTGAGATATTTTTAATCAAATCGTCAATATTACTGTTTGCCTCAGGCTTGCCTTCTAAAGCTTTATTAAGGTTAGTAACGTAAGCTTGGTGATGTTTACCGTGGTGAATTTCCATGGTAGTTTTATCGATATGCGGTTCTAAAGCATCAGTTGCGTATGCTAACGCAGGTAATTCAAAAGCCATAATTATATATTTAAGTTTTTTAAAATGTTAATGTACAAATATAATAGAGAAAGGTTAAGTTTTATTCAATTGTTTGTCAACTTTGTTTGCGTTTCTGCTGAAAAAACAAGCTCATAAGAGCGCCGCATTCTACCCCTAAAACACCTCCTTTTAATAACGTTTTTGGATGTAAAAGGTTTTGGTTAATCTTGGTAAAACCCCGTTTCTCTTCGTTTGCACCGTATACAATTCTGCTAATCTGTGTCCAGTAACTTGCGCCGGCGCACATTACGCAAGGCTCTATGGTAACATACAATGTACAGTCTCTTAAATATTTACCGCCTAATGTTTGCGCAGCCGCTGTAAAAGCCTGCATTTCGGCATGTGCGGTAACATCATTAAGCTGTTCGGTAAGGTTGTAGCCTCTACCAACAATTTTTCCTTTGCAAACTACAATGGCACCTATCGGGATTTCATCGACCTCAAAAGCCTTTTTTGCTTCGGCTAATGCCAAGCGCATAAAATGTTCATCGGCTATCGCCGGATCAGCATTCTCCTCAAAATTATAAAAACTCATACTTTAACTACTCCCATCTTTGTTTTTTAATCTTTGCTCCTTGTTCTTATTAAATCAATCTACTTCCATTGGGCAGTTTTCTTTCAACGCTAGTTAATATGATATCGCCATTTTCATCAGCAAAACCCGTAACTAAAAATTCGCTCATAAACTTTCCGATTTGCTTTTTAGGGAAGTTGGTTACGCCAACAATCTGTCTTCCTACTAAAGATTCTATGGTGTAATGTTTGGTAATTTGAGCACTGCTCATTTTAATGCCAAGTTCGCCAAAATCTACCTTAACTTTATAAGCTGGTTTCCTAGCTTCTGGATATTCAAAGGCTTCCAAAATGGTACCAACACGAAGTTCCACTTTTTCAAAATCGTTCCATGTAATTTCTTGCATGCCGTAAAAATACTATTTAACCACAAAGGCACGAAAAACGCAAAGAATTTGTTAGCTATTTTAGCTGAATAAACTTTTCCAAACTTCCCGCCCTTAAAAGCACGTTCTGTTAAATCTGCAACATCGTCTTTTATCTTTGTTCCTTACTGCCTGTTACATATCTTTGCAGCATGGTAGAAATCAAGCTAAAAAAAGGCAAGGAAAAAGCTGTGTTGCAACGTCATCCGTGGGTGTTTTCTGGTGCGGTAGATAAGATAAAAGGCAAAGCCGATAATGGTGATGTAGTAAAAGTACTAGACAATAGTGGCGATTTTTTAGCTTATGGTTATTTCAACGATCAATCTAGAGTAGCCGTTAGGTTAATTGAATGGAACGAAGAAACGCAGATTGACGAAGATTGGTACGAACAAAAAATTAATCAGGCTGTTGCCGCCAGAGCCGATTTATTAAAAGCAGAAGATACCAATGCACTACGCCTAATTTTTAGCGAAGCTGATTTTCTACCAGGTTTAATTGTAGATAAATATGCTGATTTTTTATCGGTTCAAATTTTGAGTACCGGTATTGAAAAAGCAAAGGACATTATTATTGATAAACTTTGTAAAGCTTTAAACCCTACCGGAATATTTGACAGAAGCGACGCTACTGCTCGAACACACGAAGGAATTACGGCCGAAAATGGCTTGCTTTGGGGCGAGGCACCAGCAGAGTTCATTGCTGTAAAAGAAAACGGCATTACTTACCATATCAACATCGCCGAAGGGCAAAAATCTGGGTTTTACTGCGACCAACGCGACAACCGTTTACTTTTAGCTGCTTACGCAAAAGGAAAAAGCGTGTTGGATTGTTTTAGCTATAGTGGAGGATTTAGCTTAAATGCCATGCAAAATGGCGCAAGCGAAGTTACCAGTGTAGATAGTTCTGCTTTAGCAATTGAAACTTTAAAACAAAACATCGAGCTTAATAAATTTGTTAAGCATAAACATACGGCCATACAATCTGACGTGAACAAACAACTTAGAGCATTTAAGGAAGAAGGCAAGAAGTTTGACATTGTAGTTTTAGATCCGCCGAAATATGCGCCATCTCGCTCTGCGCTAGATAGGGCAGCTAGAGCGTATAAGGATTTAAACAGATTGGGGATGTTATTATTGGAACCGGGCGGTTTATTAGCTACGTTTTCTTGTTCTGGAGCGGTTGACATTGAAACGTTTAAGCAAATTATTGCTTGGGCGGCCTTAGATGCAGGCAAAGAAGTGCAAATAATTAAGCAATTTTCACAACCAGAAGACCATCCTGTTCGTATATCGTTTCCTGAAGGAGAATACTTAAAAGGTTTATTGCTTCGGGTGTTATAATTTTAAATTAGATTTTTAAATGATTATTGTAGAAAACATACGATTAAGTAGAATTTTAATCGACACCTGGAAGGTTGATATCATCATGATTGTTTCATGTACCATCGCCTACCTAGTTAGAGAACATTTAATTTCTTACCATTTTGCAATTTCGCCGATTATACCAACAGTTTTGGGTACCGCAATTGCATTTTTTATCGGTTTTAACAATAATCAGGCTTACGATAGATGGTGGGAAGCCCGTAAAGTTTGGGGTTCTTTGGTTAACGACTCTAGGAGTTTCGCTCGTAACCTAATTAATTTTGTTGATGGCGAGGAGCAATTGGTTAAAACTATGGTAGGTAGGCATATTGCATTTATTTATGCTCTTAAGGCTAACTTACGTGGTGCTGTTGATGAAATTTACGTGAAATACTTAACAGATGAAGAGCGGGCTGAAGTAGACGCTCAAAACAATAAACACAATGCAATTTTAAGCCTACAAGCAAGGGATTTGAAAAAGCTGGTAGATGGCAAAAATATAGACGGGTTTAGGTACATACAGATTAACGAAATGCTAACGCGATTTACGGACAGTATGGGCATGTGCGAACGTATCAAAAACACCATATTCCCTACAACTTATAGTTATTTAACTAAGGTTTTTATTTGGTTATTTGTAGTAACCTTTACTTTGGTTATTAGCCAGGATATGGACTATTGGAGCATTTTTATGGGTTGGTTAATCGGTTTTGTTTTTGTTTCTACGCAAATAAACGGAATGCGTTTGGTTAATCCGTTTGATATAAATGCATCTGGACTTCCATTAAATAACATTGCTAGAACAATAGAAATTAATCTTTTGCAAATGATTAATGAGGAAAACGTTCCCGAGCCTGTTAAACCAATTAACGAAGAGTATATTTTGTAATCTTTAGTTATTTTCTCAAAGCTAAACGCAGAAAAGACACGTGGATTTACACGGGTCGGATTTTGTTTTATATCAGCGAAAATCTGCGTTGAAAATTCCGATGAACAATTAGTAAATCTAATCCTCCAAAGCGGTTTTTTTATACTCTCCAGCTAAAGCATATCTACCGAAAATTACCAAACCAATTGCAATTGGCATAAATATCAGCAAAATAATGCCCCATTGTAATGCCGTATTGGTTGTTTCAATTCCTGGTTTCGCTAACGCGATTTTATCCCATGCTTGCCAAGCCATAAAAACCATCGCTACTGGCCCTAATAAAATCCAGATTATGCCTAAATATTTTTTTAATGCTTCCATTTTTTATTTTTAAGGATGATTAATCATTAACATTTTCGTCGGTTTTGTTCGAAAGGTAAACCGCTCCAATTATAAAACTTAGTGCTGCAATCCCGATAGGATACCATAAACCAGAAAGTGGTGTAGAGCCTGCAAAACTCGCAATTAGCGTGGCTATAAAAGGTACCAAACCACCGAACACACCATTACCTACATGGTACGGTAAAGACATTGAAGTATAGCGGATTTTTGTTGGGAACAGTTCTACTAAAAATGCTGCTATTGGCCCATAAACCATTGTTACCAACAAAATTTGAAAGAAAACCAGGCCCACAAAAATCCAGAAAGTTGATGTAGGCAATACTTTATCCTTTACAAATTCTAAATGCCCGGTAGGTTTATTTGTTGAAGCATAAACGGTATCTACTGCCACCCTATTAAATGAAGCGCCGTTTGTAAACCTAATTTTTGAGCTTGATGTAATTAGACTATCTCCTTGGTTATGTAATGCAACTCTCGTTACGGTTGGAGCATCTTGCTTCAAAACTGGAGACTCATACCACTCTGTTACATCACTTTTATCTAAAAACATTTGATAAATTGGTCTGTAAAAAACAATGCCCAGAAGCATTCCCGTAAGCATAATCCATTTTCTACCTACTTTATCACTCCAAGATCCGAAGACAACGAAAAATGGTGTTGCCAATGCAATGCCCCAAAGCAATATGTATCGAGATTCGTTAAAGTCTATTTTACAGGTATTTTCTATAAAAGATTGTGCATAAAATTGCCCTGTGTACCAAATTACACCTTGACCCATTGTAGCACCAAAAAGCGCCAACAAAACCATTTTAAAGTTGCCTTTTTTGCTAAAACTTTCTTTTAAAGGATTTTTTGAAACCTTGCCTTCTGTTTTCAACTTGGTAAACATCGGCGATTCGTGCATTTTTAAACGGATGTAGATAGAAACACCCACCAATAAAATCGATAACAAAAACGGAATCCTCCAACCCCAATCTGCAAAAGCTTCGGCACCTATGATATTCTTTGCTAAAACGATAACACCTAACGACAGGAACAGCCCTAAGGTTGCAGTGGTTTGAATCCAGCTGGTAAAAAAACCTCGTTTGCCTTTTGGTGCATGTTCTGCCACATAAGTAGCTGCCCCGCCATATTCACCACCCAGAGCCAAACCTTGCACCAATCTTAAAATTAATACTAAAATAGGCGCAGCATAGCCGATGCTTGAGTAAGAAGGAATTAAACCGATTAGAAATGTTGATCCTCCCATTAAAACCAAGGTTAGTAGGAAGGTATATTTTCGACCGATTAAATCGCCTAACCTACCAAAAACCAATGCGCCAAAAGGCCTAACGATAAAACCCGCAGCAAAAATGGCTAGGGTGTTAATTAGTGCAGAGGCACCAGCATCTTCGGGAAATAGTTGCGCACCAATTATGGTAGCTAAACTTCCGAAAATGTAAAAATCATACCATTCTATTAAGGTACCTAAGGAAGAAGCGCCTATAACTTTAAAAATACTGTTCGATTGCGTAGGGGTTGAACTCATAACTAAAGCTAATGGTTTAATTATTAAGTTGCAACAAGCACGTTGCTATAAATACCAGCCACTTGGATAACTAGTTAAAGAAAACAAAATTTTATTGTTCGTCTCTGAAATAAACTTTATAATAGTTCATAGAGCGATTATCATCGAAACCTTTTTCTATTAGATCTTTATTCCCGTGAATATAAATATGGAAGTTTTTATCCAACTTAAGAATGTTCTTGTAAGCTTTGGCCTGCTTTTTTACCGCAGCGTCAGAAATATCAAAGTTATCGGCAATAGGGCTATCAAACTCTTCTTCGTAAGTTTTTTTGTAACTTTTAAAAGATTCTATTCCTTCTTTATTCGCGATCACTTCATTTGCAAACTCATCAATGTCAAAGGTTTCTTTTTCCTTGAAATATTTCATCGACTTGTTAAGCAAATCGATTTTATCGGTTCTAGAAATTTCGAAATCTTCGTCCAGCTTCTCCGTTACAAAACTTTTGTAAACGCCTAATACATTTTGCGTTTGGCTGTAGTTATCGTTTCTAACCTTAAGTTTTAAAAACTCGTCTTTCCAATAAACCGCTTCCGCACTGCGATTTGTTTGATCTATAACTGCTACTTTGTAGCCTTCCATTACATCGGTATTAAAAATTAAACAACCTTTGTCTAACTTGTTGATGTTAATGGCTTCCTGCTCGTATTTCAATCCAAAACCACCTTGTTCTGGGTAAACGGTTAGGTAACTTTCTTTATTTTCCGATTTAAAAATCCCTATGGCATCATGTAAATCGCCCTCTATTTGTACATTTTCGAAATAGGTAACGTAAAGCTCGCCAGATTTAATTTTAGGGTGACTAGAAATCTCGTACAGGTAAGTTGCTAGTTTTTTAGTGTTGTCATGAAAAACAGATCCATCAGCAAAAATAGCTGCCGCAAAATGATAAACTTCATTCAAGTTCAAATCGTTATTGGGATGCATTAAACGATAAATCTCGTTTACTTTCTCGTACGGCGATAAAAAGTATTGCAGTAAAAGTTGCTTTAGCATCTCATCTTCAATTTGCATAGATTGGTCTGAAAGAACGTAAAACTCATCTTGCGTTTTATTGCCAATCCTATGTATCGAAAGCTCTGCTAAATTTGCCTGAGAAAAACTAATCATATCCTAAATTTCTGTTGGGCAACAAAAGTACTTTTTACCTTTGGATTTTTTTAACCTTTTTGCAGCCTGTTAGCCAAAATCTTCTTCCAACAAATATTTATTAGCAATAACGCCCGTCATATTTCCGCCACTTACCGATAACGCTACTGAGCGCATCATGGTTGTGCAATCTCCGGCTGCGAAGATGCCTTTAACAGTAGTTTCCTGAAATTCGTTAACTTTTATAAAACCAAAGTCGTTCAGCTCGCAACCCAAATCGCTTGCAAAAGTTGCATGTTGCTCCAGGCCTCCACGAGCAAATATCGCTTTTAGCGGATGTTTGGTTTCATCTTTAAAAAGAATGTGTTGCAGTTGTCCATTTTCATTTACCAATTCGGCAATTTCCTTTTCTACAATATTGATTTTTTTAGACGCCAGTTTAGCTTTATGTTCATCAGACAAAGTAGAAGTTCCGTTGGTAAATAAAGTGAGGTTTTTAGTCCAATTGAAAATAAGCCTACAAAATTCGAAAGCCACATCTCCATTAGCTATAATGCCAATATTTTCATGTTTAACTTCATAGCCGTGGCAATACGGACAATGCAATACCGTTATGCCCCAACATTCGGCAAAACCTTTTATCTCTGGGAAAATATCCTTTATTCCAGTGGCAATAATTAATTTTCTGGCTCCAAACCTTTTACCACGCTCTGTAAATACTTCAAATCCCGCATTTGTTTGTTTCGCATCGCTAACTTTATCTTCCAAAAAGCTAACGGTTGGATAGGCCAATACTTGCTCTTTAGCAATGCTACTAATCTGAGCGGGCGTTTGGCCATCTTGCGTTAAAAAATTATGCGAATGTGGCGTTTGCCTGTTGCAAGGTTCGCCCGCATCTATAATTAATACGTTTCTTAAAGATCTACCCAAAGCCATACCTGCAGAAAGCCCAGCATAGCTACCGCCAATAATTATTACGTCGAAAGTATTAGTTGTATCCATTTCAAAATTATTTAAAGCAAAAGTAAACGAAAAATAATAAACGCAACTTTATTGCATTTGAATTTACAATAAGATTACTTCTTAAAAGCAGATTTCTTAAATGCATCAATTAGTAAAGCGCTATCAATTGCATTATTAAAGGTAATATTTACACCAAAATCAAATCCTTTAATTGGCTTGTTAAACATTACCTGATTTAAAACGGGTGTGCCATTTGGCCCATAAACCTTGATATAAAAAGCAAAAAACTGTTGCCCACTAACCTCAACTTTGTTAGACGAGGTATCTATCTTAATACCTTGTTTATTATACGTATCAAAAATCAGTTTTTTAATCAGCAGATTATTTGCTTCGTACTCTCCAGGTTTTTCTTCTGCGTAAGGCTCAATTGTAGAATCGAATAAATTGAATCTGTTTTTGTTAAAACTTACCAAATGTCTTAGGCTATCAACTTTTACATCGCCCTCGTAAACCTTTCCAATCGCTTCCTTTCCCAACTTATCGTTAGCGTCTATTCTAGCTTGGCTAATCATATTAAAGCCTAACGGGATTTCAATTTCCCATCCAATTTCTTCGTTTTTATAAACAGATGGTTTTATCTTTTCTTCTTTTTTAGCGGAGGATGTACAGGCCAAAAACGAAGTAACGAAACAGATAAATGGAAGGATTTTTTTCATGATGATTTGATAACCTAACGTTAAGATGTAAATCTAAATAAAATATGTATTTTAGTAATGATGAGCAAAAGTAAATTAGAAATTAGCAAAGAGAGTGGGCCGCATTTAAGGTTGGCCAGTTTAGCCGGAAATTGGGATGGTAATACCCGTACTTGGTTTGAGAAAGATGTTTTGGCAGATGAATCGCCGATGCGAGGTAAAATGATTTTATTAATGGATGGCCGTTTTTTAGCCTATGAATATACAGGTAAAATTAACGGTAAGCCTTTTGAGGGAAGAATGGTTTGGGCTTATGATTTAGAAAACCAACAGTGCCAATGTAGTTGGATAGACACCTTTCACATGGGAAGCGCTATAATGTATTCGGTAGGTAACGAAACCGGCAATGGTTTTTCTGTTTTAGGCAGTTATGGTAGTCCGCAAATGCCAGAGAAATGGGGCTGGAGAACGGAACTGGAAATAATCAATTCTGATCAGTTTATTATCAGAGCGTTTAATATTTCGCCAGAAGGAGAGTCGGCAAAAGCTACTGAAACTATTTACCATCGTATTACCATGTAAAACTTAATCATTAAGCAAAAACTCAATACAAGCTTGCTCTTTTCCATTTACCAAAATTCCAATTTTATGTGCTCCGGTATAAAACTTTCTGGTTGTAATGGGCTTAAAGCTTTGCTTACGTTTTACTAAACATTTTTCTTTGGGCTGATAAGTGCGTTCGCTAATTTTAAAAACCTTGGCGTTTTGTTGTCCATTACTTTTTAGGTAGTAAATAGCGTATTCTAATCGAATATATCTAGGCAATACATCATCATTTTTAATATGGAATGAAAACGCTAGAGATTCGCCGATTTTAACAGTATCATTTTCAATTTCGAAATCACTGATCGATAAACCGTTTGCATCCAAGCCGTAAAAACTCAAAATTTCTGGATGTCCGGCTTTAAGCAAACTTCTGCAGGCATGTTTAATAATAGCGTCTGTTTCTTTACCTATTCCTTTCCATTTTTTGGCAAGGTCGATAACAATTTCCGGGTTATCTTTTGTTATATCGTTTAGGTTATTTGCTACGCTTCTGCGAACATATTCGCTCGGATCGCTTTTTAGATTTTCTACAATTGGCAAAATAGCATTCGGATTTACTTTTAATGCCGAGATGGCTAAACCCCATGGCAGACGCGGTCGACTGCCTTCGCTTGCAAACCTTCGTACATGAAGATTTTCATGCGTACTCCATTTAAGCATTTGCATCATCATTTCTTCATGATATTTAATTAGAAATGGCCTAACCGCAAACTCTGCACTAATAAATTGCGTAACCAACTCAAGCGCTTCTATAGCTGATTTTAGATCGTTTAAACCATAACTAGCAATATAGGCTGGCAAAAACATAAATTCCAATCTGTGCTCGCCAAATCCATCAGCTTTGAGCTGTACAATAATAGGCTTTAACAATAATGCACTTTCAGCAAAATTTGTGGGCATAAACAAATGCAAAACATCGGTAGTGTGTTGCATCCGTTGTTTCCATTCCATTTCTGCAAAGTTGCTCGGCATAACCAGTTTGATAAACTTTTTATTATCGAAATTGGGTAAAACCTTTGCTAAACTGTTAGCTAATCTCTCGTAAAACGATAGGTGGTAGATGTCTTTAATTAGTGCCATAGGAAACACGAATTTATGCAAAGCGACCAGAACTTAAAGCCTAACTTTTCCACAAAAAAACCTCGTAAGTTTGGAAAGCTTACGACTTTAAAAGTTAACAGAAAAGTGTTCCTGCATACTGTGTTATGGGCTTAAGTAATTAAAATTTCAACGCAATTTACAAGTCTTAAAGCGTTTGTTTTTTTACTGGCGACTTAACCTTTTCAATCAGCTTGATATGGTCATTTTTAATTTGAAAATGGTCCGTTTCTGTCCAACTCCAACTGTCGCCCGTTCTCATGTTAACCCCATTCGCTTTAAAGAATATCGAAATTCTGTCTCCTTTAACCCTTAGCGTTATTTCGTCGAAAGTATCTTGGATGGTTGCAGTGTAAGGAGTAGTCGGACAATTTTCGAGCGATGCTAAAAACTCCTTATCACCTTTAAACCATTGCCTCAAAAAACCTAAATGTTGTTCTGAGCATTGGTAACCTAAATTTAAGGCGCTTAGTATTTTACATTTAAGGTTGCTTCTATCTTCTTTACTTTCGCCGTCCCACCAACATTCGTTTCCAATAAAGGTAGCCACATAACCCAGCGCAGCTCTTTCTGGATTGGTAATGGTTTTACAAAATGTCTCATCAATAGAAATTGAACTTACAGAATCCTTAATCGCTTCATCATATTTATTTGCACGCCAAAGAAATTTAATGGTTTTCTCTTTAAGTTGTATCTGCTTTGCTAAGGTATCTTCAGCTGTTTTAGCGAGAGTGTTGGTAACTGTACCTTCGTTTTGCTTATTGGCCTGCCCGCAAGCTGACAGAAAAATCAATGTTAGTGCAGATAAGTATTTAGTAATATTCTTCATGATTTGGGTTGATTGGAATAAATTGCTATAATTTCTTCTTCAGTTTAAAGTTACCATTTAAGGCGTCTTTCTCTACAAAGTAGCCATCTTTTAATTCGATTATCCATCCATCGCCAATTATTTTTTTATCTGTTGCATCAACAGGATTAGTTATCGAAATTTTATCCCAGTTAGGGCTCATTAATGCTCCATTTTCAACGGTAAGTACACCCCATAAATCCGTAACCCTGATATTAGGATAAACCGTTCCTTTATCTTCCAATGGCACGATATTTCGCGGATCAAAAGAGACGTTCATTTTTTCAAACTGTATCTCAAAATGAGGTTGATCGACGAATTTTAGTTTGTATGTAGCAATTAGTTTTTTGGTTTTTTCGGCTCTGGCCTTTTCCTCTTCCATAATAAGCCTTCCATTATAGTCAGTGGCTATTTTTTCCGCGACATTTTTTAAATCAGTTGGAATCTGGATATTAAATGCATTAATGAAATAATTTGTCAGTTCAGTTTGTGGATCAACCTTTTTAGTCCAGTTTTTGTCTTTTTTATAAAGTAAATAACCGTAAGCCGGGGTGGTGTAATAAGCAAACGAGCGCACAAATGTAGGATTGCGGAAAAAGTTATCTATCCCTTCGACAAAAAAAGCTGTCGTCTGATTTTTATCTCTATGGCTAATGGTTAGTCCTGTAAATTCTGCAAGCCCTTCATTGAGCTCCAATTGATTTTCGGTTCGGCTAGCTGCTTCGTAAAAAGTATATCTATATTTTCTGAAAGTTAACGCATTGGTGAGATGTTGTCTTAATTCCTTTTTGCTAGAACATTGAATCGCTTTTTTTAACGCTTCCAATTCTAACCTCAGGTAAATCCTACCTTCTTCTAGATCTAGGTGATTATTATCAATATTGCTTAATTCAAAACCCAAGGAAGGTTGTACGCTATGAAATAATTCGTGTGCCAATAAATTAATTCTATCGTATTTGTTTTGAGGAAGTGGAAGCATAACCATAGCCCATCGCTTCCCACTCCAACTTATAGCGGTATTTGCTATATTAATTTGCTTAGGCAGAACGCCCATGTAAATATCCCCTTTGGGCTCTAAAACACCGGCCGTATCAGATTCATTTGCATAAATCTGTCGGGTTTTTGGATTAACAAATAGCATTGATCCGTACACATCCTTGTTCCAAAGCTTAGTTTTTTTATCTGCTGCGGTTTTCACCTCATTGAAAAAAACTTGAACGCTATCTTGTAAATTTTGCTGTTTTTGTGCGGTTGCAATATGTGCGAATAGTGAGAATAGAATTATTAAATAAGGATGTTTCATAATAAAATTTGCTACTATAACATTGGCATCGATTAATTGAAGCTCGCGAGCCTTTGTTTAGCTAAAATAGAAATAGAAAACGAATTAGATCTTTAACATTTCATTTAAATCATGCTTAATACAAAATCAGCTCTATCCTCTACGGTGCCGATAGGCACTTCGATTATTTCATAACCGTATTGAATATACGTTGCTTTCATCTGGTCAAATGTCCACTTTGCTTCTTCCCAGCTCTGCTTTCGCTCAGGGTCATTATGGTAAATGGCCTGCCAAGGGGGCAAAATAAAAACCCTCTGATTGTAAAGAAGGGTTTCTGCAAATTGATTCATTTCTTCGGTAACGTTAATTCCAGTTATACGTGCATAGCAGATACTGTCTAAAATCCCTCTATCAAAAAAATAAATTCCATCATGGTTTGCAGGTATGGATTTGTAAGTTGCTATTGATGCATCGAACATTAATTGGGTATAGCGCAATTTGTTCTTCCAAGGAAGGCCGTCTCCACCACTATCCAGTTCTTGTTTTATAATTGCTCTGGCATCTTCGGGCACAGTTTTATAACCAACTTTCGAGAGTTCATTCAGCAATGAGGTTTTGCCAACACCGGGCCCTCCGGTAATTACATAACAATTATTCTTTCTCAAAATCATTATATGTTAGCTTATCCAAAATTCCGTGAATTTAAAACCTGAAAACACAACCTTAAAAACGAACTTACTTATCTGTTTAGCACATGCACTTAAGATTTAGCTCTTTCAACTAACACGCAAAATAGTTGTCTTGTTTGCAGATTAATAGAAGTTGGGATGGTAGGAAAGGCTATGCTGAAATTTTGGCTTTGATCAATATTTGCTTTCTTTGGTAAACCGATAAACCATCTTAACGATGGCTATCACTATAATAATTGTTAAAATCACTGCAAAGCTACACCACAATAAAAATCGGTAAAACGAAGTATATTTTGCCAACATATAAGGTGAAAGCGGTCGCAGTTTTTTAGTGGGGTTTTCGGGATAAATTCCATTTTGCGTAAAATACTCTGGCCCATCTACGCCATTTAGTAAATAAACTTTACCAATATCTTTTTTAGTCAGTAAATCGCCAAACAAAATCTTCTTAAAACCATGCAATCTTTGAACATCTAAAGGCTCAACTATTTCATATTTCGCTGGCGCTTTGCAATCAAGTGGTTCGAAATGACTCCCTGTCCAATACATACACTTTTCATTCGGCTTGGGATTACTAGAGGCAGTACTAAAATTAAATTGCCAGATTAAATAACCGAAAAAAGTAAATATTAGAATAACGCTTGTACTGATAAAGGATAACTTTCGCCAAATTTCCTCATTTTTATCAGGTGGATCAATTACTGTACCGCCACCTCCTGACGTACCCTTTGGAGGTTCCCAACCCGGATAGTACGGGCGATGTTCATAATTCAGTAACCAAGCTAAAATTTCTACCGTGTGACGTTGAGGATTTGGAACGTTACCCATCATGAAACTACGTAGAGGTCTAAGTCTATCTAAATCAAATTTTTCAACTAGCCTGTTGACAGCATTAACATCATTATCTATCACGCCGAAAAAATTTTTTAAAGACACCGTTTCATTTGCCAACGGTCGATTTCTATTTGCATTTACACACTCGCTTCTTAATACCCCTGGCGAAGGTTGATCTAAATGACTTAACAGTCCAATTTCTACTTGTTTACGATAAAAAGAAAATACAGCTTCTTGGTAAGTTTCAAACATTTCGTTAGCGTTAAAACGTAAAGATAAAACGGAATTTTCGGAATTTTTACGGTTAACCGGAATTCCGTCGGAATCATCGGAATTCTTGCCTGAATCGCTCAAAACACCCACATCTTTGTAGAAGAAACCACGAGGTAGTTTAAAAAACAAATCAAAAACAACTAGCTCAAAATTTCTAGACGAGTGGATCTCGCGGTAGTTAATTGCCGGTTTGGGAAGCAGCAGCTGGCTCCCGCGATTAAAACTCAAAACACTTCCCAAAAATTTCAGAAGGCCTTCTGATAAAAACCGTGACAAGCCTCTCGAATGGTCGAGCGGAACCACAAAGTTTATCACATTTCTAAATTTTTGAAACCATGATTATTCCTTATTTTATCGCTCTTTTATTGGGTTTCGTGTGCCCAAATTCTAATGCTAATTACAATTCTACCGTAACCGTTAATTCTACAAATGCTCCCGGAGATCCGGGTGATCCTGGAGACCCAAATGACCCAGGCAATGGCGAAACCGGAGGTACAGACGGACCTGGAACAGGTGGAAGTGGAAACACTGGCGGAAGCAATGGCACGGGTGGTAGTACGGGTAGCAACCCTCCACCAAAACCATAAAATGTAACCATGCTATAAAGCAAAGCAAATGTGCATTCATAAACAATGATTGCACATTTTGCTTTTTGGTTTATTTTTCTATTTTTGGGTAAATCCCAATTTTGTGAAACGTCTCTTACATCTTGCGCTATGCGCTGTTATCTTTATTTCTTGCATAAAGCAAAAAGCCAAGAAAAAAACCGTAATCAATCCATATTTTGAAAAAGCTTACGAGTTTCGCGATGAAAGTCGGTTTGATAGTGCATTTAGTAATTTTAATAAAGCAAAAGATCTCTTTTTAACAATCAAAGATAGCGTTGGGGCCGGAAAATGCCTTGTAAATATGGCTTACATTTCCAATAAGGTCAATGATCATTTTGGAACCCAAGAAATTGGTCTCCAGGCATTAAATTATCTTAATTTAAACGATACTTCGCTACATTCTTTTATTAGTTCGAATTATAACTATTTAGGTTTATCAACTTATCAACTTGGTGATTATGAAAAGGCTCTATTTTTTTACGAAGAGGCTCTTAAATATGGAAAAAAATCGGAAGATATTAGCCTGATAATTAATAACAAGGCAAAAGTTTATGAAGAGATGGGAAATTATGACACAGCATTAAAAATTTATGATAAATCAATAAAGGACGTTTCTAAAAACACGCTCGATTATGCCCGAACGCTGAATAATATAGGCATAACCCAGCGCCTAAAAGACTCCACTTATAATCCCTTACCAATATACTTTGAGTCGTTAACTACACGCAAAAAATTTAGCGATTTTGATGGGTTAAACTCAAGCTATGGTACTCTTGCAGATTATTACAGGGTCACAAAGCCTGACTCTTCTTTTTTTTATGCGGAAAAGATGCTCCTAATGGCAAATAAAATTAACAGTGCGCAAGATAAACTAAGAGCGTTTAGAAAATTAAGTTTAGTGGCGCCAACAAAATATCTAGAAAAATACTTAACGCTATTAGACAGTTTAGATGTGGCGCACAATAGTGCTTCAAATAAATTTGCGCTTATCCGTTACGAAACTGAAAAACATAAAAGCAACCTTTTACTAGCCCAAAACGAAAACATCAAAAAAAGGAACAATATCGTTCAGCTATTTTTTGTTACATTACTTTTAGTAGGCGCTTTAATATTTGGCTATTTCATCTACAGAAAGAGAAAAAGACAATTACATCAGGAGAAAGAATTAGAAGTTAAAAACACCGAGCTTAAATACGTAAAAAAAGTGCATGATCGGGTAGCTAACAAAGTTTATCAGGTAATTTCTGAAGTGGAGAATATCGCTGAGCTAGATAAAGAACAGATTTTAGATAAACTGGATGCCATCTACGAAATCTCGAGGGATATTTCTTACGAGAATACGACACCTCATTATGAAGATTTTGCGCTTAAACTGGCTTCTATGTTACATTCGTACAAGTCTGACAGGGTAGCAATTACCTGCGAAGGAAATACTGCATCCCTTTGGGAAAATGTAAACGAAGTTAGTAAAGAGGAAATATTTTTAGTATTACAGGAGCTTTTTACGAATATGGATAAACACAGCGAAGCTTCTATAGTAAAATTGCAAATTAACCAGGAAGACGAACAGATTAATATCCACTATTATGATAATGGCATAGGCTTGCCAGACGGATTAAATTTTAATAATGGACTTACAAATACGGTTTCCCGTATAAATGCTATCGCCGGGACGATTACTTTTGAATCGAAAAACAAAAACGGACTGGTGATTCAAATTGCCTTTCCAACTTTTTAACCCGAGCCTATGTTCCAAAAAGTATTAATTGCCGAAGACCACGAAAGCATAAACTTCTCCCTACAAAAAACATTGGGAGAATTAGGTATTGCCCACGATGTTAAAAATTACGTTTATTACTGTGATGATGCATTAAAACGAATAGAAAAGGCTTTGAGCGAAGGTAATCCTTATGAATTATTGATTACCGACCTTTCATTTGACGACGATTTCCCGCAACAAAAAATTAAGGATGGCCCAACTTTAATTGAAGCTGCCAGGGCAATACAGCCAAACCTTAAAGTACTGGTTTTCTCTATCGAGAATAGGGCAAGCATTGCTAACAACCTCGTTAATGATCTAAAAATAAATGCCTTTGTACCTAAAGCACGTAGAGATGCGCAAGACCTTAAATTGGCTATAGAAGCAATAGTTAAAGGAAAAACATATCTTTCTCCCAATTTAAAACGCCTATCCAATGAACAAGCTTCTTATTCATTTTCTGAATATGAAATTGCCATTGTTTCTCTATTGGCAGATGGGGTGCCTCAAAAAAACATCCCTTTTTACCTACAGGAAAAAAACCTAAAACCCTTTGGACTAAGTAGCGTGGAGAAAAAATTAAGTGGGTTAAAAACAACACTAAACGTTCAAAGTAACGAGCAATTAATTGCTTACTGTAAGGATTCTAAACTTATCTAATCAGGCACGCAGACGTTGTCTTTCTGTAGCACTTAAAGACTTGTTTTATTCTGCTACATGGAGAGCGTTGTTTTTGTCATTCTATTTATCACCAAATTAATTTATAAGAAAAATTTTTGCTTTACGGTTTCCCGTAAATATTAGCCTTTTGCTTACCGTAGTTTTGGATAAACAAAAAGCAAACGGAAATGGATCTAAAAATCAAACTAGCACAACTTCATCAAAGGGTAGTTGGCTTAAAAGACCAAATCACAACTGAAGAGGCAACTAAAAATGCATTTGTAATGCCTTTCATTCAGATTTTGGGTTACGATATTTTCAATCCTACCGAAGTAATTCCAGAACACATTTGCGATATAGGCACCAAAAAGGGCGAAAAAGTTGATTACGTAATTCGTAGAAATAACGAGCCAATCCTAATTTTTGAGTGCAAACATTGGAAAGAAAATGCCGATGCGCACAACTCGCAATTGCATCGTTACTATCACGTTTCTAAAGCCAGATTTGGCGTACTTACAAATGGCACCATTTATAATTTTTATGCCGATTTGGAAAAGCCTAATATCATGGATGAAAAGCCTTTCTTAACCATCGATTTAGAAGACCTAAAAGACAATGCGATTAAGATATTGGAGAGCTTTACCAAAAACGAATACAACCTCGAAACCATTTTAGACTCTGCCGAAGGACTAAAATACATTAAGGCAATCAGAAAGGAATTTGAAAAAGAAATCGAACAACCTTCTGACGAACTGATTAAACTTTTGGTCAATCGTTTCTTCGACAAGCCATTAATCGCGAGCAGAATGGCAACGTTTAAAGAATATACCAAAAAAGCGTTAACTATTTCTATTAATGAATCAATCAGCGACAGGCTAAAGTCTGCGTTACATATTAATGAATTGCCTGTAAGTTCTAGCGAAATAAAAGCTTCTCCAATCGATGAAAATTCAGATTCTAAGATAAACACTACCGAAGAGGAACTGGAAGCTTTTCAGATTGTAAAGGCAATTTTGAGGGAAAAAATCCCTGTAAATCGCATTGCACCTCGCGATACGCAATCTTATTTCGGTGTGTTATTGGATGACAACAATCGAAAACCTATTTGTCGCTTTCACTTTAACACAGCCAACAAATACATAGAAGTTTTTCCGAATGGAAAAGACGCAGGCGAGAAAACTCAGCTAAATAGCCTAGATGAGATTTATGAGTTTAGGGGGCAGTTGCATAAAACATTGGAGAATTATTAAGGAGAGTATTAGCCCTAGTAATTTCGAGCACCTCCTTGTTTAGGGACAGCTAGAAATTTGACTAAAAAGTATCGACTAAAATTATTACATGAAAAATATAAGAAATAGAGTTTTATCCTACATCACCATTTTAATATTTACACATATATCTAATGGTTGCAATGGAGTAATAAATATTCAAGATGAAGCTTTAATCATAGCACAAGATAATCAAATCACTAAAGAAGAATTTTTTAATCTTCAGAAACAAGTGACTAAAGAATCTAAATATGCAAAATATAAAAATTCTTCGGAGCTATATAATTACCTAATAAAACTTTTCAAAGCTAAAAACATGGGGGTTAAAGTTTATAACCCTGAAGTAAAAAAGGAAGAGCCTTTTGCTGTAAATTTTTATTTTGAGAATTCCCTCAGCATGGACGGTTATATCACGAATGCGGATTTGAAAAGTTCATTATATGATATATTAACAAATACTAAAAAAATAACCAGTACGATTAATCGAAATTATATTAATGAAAAGGTTATTAATATATCATTAGATAATCAGGCATTTAGCACTGGGCTTACATCGTCAGCTTTTAAAAAGCTGGGCGGAAATATAGGAAACTCTGACATTGCAGATGTTGTGAAAAATGTTCTTTCAAGGACGAATCAAAAAAACATGTCGGTACTTATTTCTGATTTCGTTTTCTCCCCTCCTGTAAAAACTAATGCTAAAGACTATTTAAATATTCAACAAACTGCAATTAAAGACGCTATTCAAGATAAATTAAAAAATCAAAACCTTGCGCTAGCAATATTTCAAATGAGTGCATTGTTCGATGGGAAATATTATTCCTATAAATTCCCTGCTGGGAAACAGTTCTCAGGTATGCGTCCATATTACGTATGGTTTATTGGAACTGAAGATCAAATTAAAAAAGTTTTAGACAACCAAATTGTAGATCCAACGAGCAATAAATTTTTAAATGTTGGCACCTTCTACAATTCAAAAAACGCCAAAATACCCGATTATAAAATCACAACTAAAGAGATAGGCGATTTTAAACCTAAAGATAAACACAGCCTTTATAATGCAACTTCTGAACAAAAAGAATTTAGTTTTAATGTTGCAGTAAACTTTAGCAAAAATATAAAGGGGTTAAAATATTTCAATAACAATTCTATTTACACTGCTAATAATTATAAGATTAGTGTTCGAGATTTAAATCAGAAGGAAAAACAACAAGTTGGTCTTAGTTCCCATACTCATATTTTAACACTGAAAACGACACGTTTACAAACGGAAAAGCTAGTTGTTAAAGTTGCAAATAGACTTCCTACTTGGGTCTTGACTTCTTCCTCTATGGATGACCAGAATATCATAACAGATAAAATAGAGCAGACCAAAACATTTGGATTAAACAACTTGGTAACTGGTGTGTGGCAAGGATTTAATTATTACCCAAATCCGGATGATAATTTAATTACTGAATTAACAATTAATATTGAGAAAAAATGATAACAGATTTTATTGCAACCATTTATGAATGGTTTGGCTACAACACAGACCTAGGTACACATTTAAGAGGCTGGGATATTACTTGTTCAAGTTTTGATGGACAAGATTTATATCTTCAAATTTTTCTTACCATGTTATTGATTAATCTAGGCTTATTTCTATTAATGTACTTAGTCATAGATAAATTTACCCCAAGATTTAATACAAAAGGAGCTTGGTGGTTAGTCGCTTTTATTGGGCTATCAATAAATTTTGGCATTGCTTACTCACTGCCAGCAACAATAGGTCCTTGTGAAACATTAATTTTTGGGAGTTTCGATTTAGTGCTATATGGCTTTGCAAATGCTTTTTGGAGTTTGATCGTTTTTGCTTTGTTAACCTCATTCCCGTACCCACGATACTTCAGTACCAACTGTAGATTAACTACATTTTGGAAACCCTAATTAATTAAAAATGGCAAAATTATTCATATTTGGTATCGGAGGCACTGGTTCTCGGGTAATAAAATCACTTACCTTTTTATTAGGTTGTGGGATAAAATCAACAAACGATTTTGAAATTGTTCCTATAATAATTGACCCTCATAAAGATAATGAGGATTTAAAAAGAACAATTTCGATACTAGATAACTATCAAAAGATCACAGATAAAATTGGGTCAACATCAGGGTTTTTTAGTACAAAAATATCAACGCTACAATCTTTAGATGCAGACAATAAACTTAGCGGAACATATTCTTTTAATTTAAAAGAAGTTTCTAATACTAAATTTAAAGACTACTTTTCTTTCAATACCTTAAACGATGAAAATAAAGCTTTAGCAGAATTACTTTTTTCAGGTAAATCTATCAACGCTAATGGCAAACCTATTGATTTATTAGACATACCTATGGATATTGGATTTGTTGGAAATCCAAATGTGGGTAGTGTTGTACTTAATCAGTTTAAAGATTCAGAGGAATTTAAAGATTTTGCGAATAATTTTAATGAAGGAGATCGGGTATTTATCATTAGCTCAATTTTTGGCGGAACCGGCGCAGCAGGTTTTCCTACCGTACTAAAAAACATTCGCAATGCGGTTAATATTCCCGGCTTAGCAAATCCAGGCTACTTGCAAAACTCTTCTATAGGTGCACTTACAGTTATGCCCTATTTCAATATAGAGGGCGATGCGAATAGTCCAATAAAAAAGTCAGATTTTATCGAAAAAACAAAAGCTGCACTGGGTTATTATCAGCAAAATGTAAACCCACAATTAAATGCCATGTATTACATAGGCGATAGCTTTAATGGCAGAGCTTACGAAAATGACCCGGGAAATGGTGGGCAAAAAAATAAAGCTCATTTTGTAGAGCTTGCGGGCGCATTGTCTATTATCGATTTTATGAATTTTTCAGATGACCATCTGCAGACCTTTAGCGGAAAACCAGTTTCAGGCATGTTTAAGGAATTTAGTATAAAAGAAAATCAACCAAACCTATATTTTAATCATTTAAATGACATCGCCAACTCAACTTTGAGTAAGTCATTAACGCAGTTTGTGCTATTAAAAAAATATTTGGATGAGCATTTGACCAACTCAATAGAAAAAGCGGTGTGGAGTACAGATGAACCAAAGGTTGATAGTGCTTTTAAAAGTGGACAGTTTTTTTCTTCAAGTCTAAAGGGCTTTCTTAATCATTTTGGCGAATGGTTAAATGAGCTCCAAACAAATACAAGAGGTTTTTCTCCTTTTAATTTGAACTCAGATTTAACCAATCTTGTTAATGGGCATGAAATAAAAAGAGGTTTTTTCGGCAAGGGTAAAATAACATATAATGATTACGATATGGAATTAGGTAAACTGGTTAAAAAGAATTCATTTTCTTCACAAGAGCAGAAGATGATAAGTCTTTTTTATCAAGCTACAGCCAATATCATTTCAGAAAAATATAATTTTTAATAATTATGAGTATAATATTAGGCTTTACAAATAACGGAGGCAACGATTGGTTCAATTCAGCACCATATGGGAATAAGGAAATTCAAGGCATACCCGATCCGGAAGGCGGTCATGCTTTAAATGCACCTACATCTATCCCTAGCCCTTTTGCAAGAATGGATTTAGTTAGAAAATCTTTCGAAAATATTATTGAAAGTCCAAACCTATTATTTCTGCAAGAGAGAAATAGAGTTATAGCTAGTAAAGAAGATGAAAAACTTGTTTCTCAGTGTTTAGACCTTTGCGAAATATTATTCAATTATAATATTTATAAGAATAAGATTGAGATTATTGAATGGGATAAAACGGTACAAATTGACAATTTAAAAAGAAATATAGATAAAGGTCAGCGTAGATTGGGAGAAGCATTAGAGTTATTTCTGCTACAAGATGCGAACACCTTTAATTTTAATGAAGTTAGAAGCTTTTATCTTATTAAATATAATCATGAAATTATTGGAGGTACATCTCCATTGACACTGTTTTTTTCAGTAGGTAAAGACATCTCAAATCTTGAATTAAAAAGTAGTAAAGGAAAGACCTTTTTTAGCGATATCGTTCCGCTATATGAGCGTGATGAAAACTTTCAAAAATATTTATACCTACTATTTAAAAGTAATGCTGAATTAGGAAGTAAAATGAAGGCTTTTCAAGAATATTTGGTTAAAAGTCTTAAGTTTTTAGGAATTATAAATCAAGCACTATTTTCAGAATTAAACACTTTAAATCCAACTGATTTAAATAATAATTATGTTAGTTTAAATACGAATAAAGCAGGACAAGTTGTAGAGGTTTTAGGTGTTCATTTAAAAACAGTGGATCCAAATGTATTGATTAAATCAATCCAAAAAAGTGATTTCATTATTCATTCAACCAAAACAGATGACAAGCTTAAGCCATTGGTATTGCAAAATAGCTTTAATTCTAAACTTAATTATATAAATGCCAATTGGGATACTAGAACAACCGTTCCATACAAGGCGGAAAAAGAAAATTTAGAATTAAGAAAACTGCCAGGGCAAGATGTAGTTTATCCATATTTAACAGTTAGTGATTTTTTCGAACCCAATATCATTAGGCTTGTTTATCCTATAAATGACACCAAATACTTCGATGGCAATTTAAAATTAAACAATCCAGAAGACACAAAAAGTTATTTATTGCCATTAAAACCTTTGTTTTTTAAATACTTTGATACCGAAGATTTATTAAATGGAGGTTTAGGAAAGCCAACCATATCAATTGATGAAACATCAATTGCACAAGCGATAAGAGTACAATTAAAAATTCCAATCAATTTAGGAAAAGACTACATAACTTTTGAGAGAGTGTATCACAATGATGGTGTCGCTGATGAAATAACAAATAAAGGGGCTATAAAAGAGCATCAGTTTGCAATTACGCTATTTCCGCATATCAAATATTTATCAAGTATAAAACCTTATTTTAAAATACAGCTAATTGACAGAGATGTTGCTGTAAAAACTGCTGATGCCGAATACTTTTTGAATTTCTACAATAATACCTCATCAAGTCCAGTAGATATTGAAGCATCACAAAACAGAAGTAAAAAACAAAAAGGAGATTTCTCCAAAATAACTTCAACTTATTACGGGCTTAATAAAAATTTCGATTATATACAGGTTGATAATGGCTTTGCAAAAGGAGTAATTATACCCAAGTGGGATAATCCTAAAACAGGTGTAGATCAATTTACTTTTGCTATCGATTTTGGAACAACAAATACACACGTTGAATATACAGTAGGAAACTCAAGCCCAAAAACATTTGAGATTACTCCTAATGAAATACAGGCTGTTCCGCTTATAAACGACAAAATTGATCATAACTTTTCAGGAACGGGCGCAATTGATTTAAGAACAAACAAAATAAGAGAGTTTATTCCAGAAATTATAACTAAAGATACAATGTACAATTTTCCGCATCGTACAGTTATTTCTCAAAGTCTAAATAACCCACCATCAATAGGTGGAAATGCATTAATTGAGTTTAATATTCCTTTTGTGTTTGAAAAAAATTCAGATAACAATAGTAGATTTTTTACCAATTTAAAATGGGATAGCAAAGAACCAAATAATGAACATCGCGTTAAGGCCTTTTTAGAACAAATTGTATTGATGATCAGAAATAAAGTCATCACCAATGGAGGGGATTTAGAAGAAACCAAAATACTTTGGACCTATCCTACAAGTATGACACCAGCCCGTAAAAACAATTTACGCATGATTTGGGACGAGTTATACCATAAATACTTTAACAAGAATAATAATACCGTAGATATTTCTGAATCTATTGCACCTTATCATTATTTTAAGGGAAGTTCAAAATTAGAGGGCTTAGGTTCAGGTATTAGTGTGTTGATGGATCTTGGCGGTGGAACATCTGATGTGGTGGTGTACAAGAAAAACACACCACTTCTTCTTTCATCCTATAAATTTGCAGGAAATACGCTTTTTGGAGATGGATATAAGGATTTTGGCGATATTGAAAATAATGGTTTGGTAAATAAATATAAAGCTCAATTCCGCCAAATTTTAAACGAAAAAAACCAAACTCTTGCAAAAATTGAAGATGACTTTTATAACAACCAAAAATCTGCAGACTATAATACATTTCTATTTTCACTAATTAACAATAAAGAAGTTTTAGAAAAAGAGTTATTAGACTATAACAAGAAAATAGCAAACGATAATGATTTAAAGATAATATTCCTTTATTTCTATTGTGCGAAGGTTTACCACATTGCACAATTAATGAAACTTAATAAGTTAGAGTTGCCAACGAACTTGATTTTTAGTGGAAATGGTTCAAAAATATTAAATATTGTTACGCCAAATCAGAAGCTTCTTGGCGAGGTAACCAAAAATATTTTTTTAAGGGTTTATAACTTAAGTGCCTATCTCGCTGATGGCTTGAAAATCAATTTGGAGAAAGAATTCCCAAAAGAATTGACTTCAAAAGGCGCTTTAATGTATAATAAGCTTGGTCATGAAGACGTGAACCTTGATGAAATTAAACAAGTTTATACTTGCCTCGAAGACGAAAACAAATTCAGTTTGCTAAACTCAGAACTGAATGACGCAGTACTTGAAAAAGTAGCCGAAAAAGTTAAATCTTTTAATAATCTATTTATTGAATTAAATAATGATATAAATTTTTATAATCATTTCGAAATCTCTCATGCATCATTTGAAAAATTTCAACAAATAGTAAATAAGCACTTAAAAGCTTTTACTGAGAGAGGGATTGAATACAACAATAAAATGGAAGCTGGCACCGCACAACCACAAGCGAAGATAGCTGAGACATTATTTTTCTATCCAATAGTAGAAACCATCCAACAACTTATTCAAAACCTTTCATCTATTTCTGCTAACGAAGATTAATCATGGGTAAATATTTAATTATAATTATACTTTTTTTAAGTCCATTGGTTGGATACTCTGCTATAAAAACAATAAATGCGCAAGAGAAAAAAAGTGAAAATGACAGCGCCAAAAAGAAAAATGATACTTCAAAGGTAAATGATCAGATTGACTCCAAAAAACCAGATGAATTAACAAAGCAAGATGATCCCGCAACTAATTCAAAAAGTGATTTAAATTCTATTGAATCCGAAAATTCGGGATTAGTTGTCGTTCGTGAGGATTATCTTTCATCTAAGCATCTAATGTTTTATGCTATTTCTTGTCTTTTTGGTATTATAACGACTCTATTTATTAATAAACAATATAAAAAAAGTGAAACTAGCAGGCATGAAAAACAAATTGACCGCCTTGAGGAAAAGATAAAGGAATTAGAAAAGAGCCTTCGGCGACCAAATCAAGAAAATAATTTATCAAAACATATCAAAAGCAATTCAATTCACATTAGTGGATCAGAAACAATTATTGAAGAAATAAGTATACCTATAGAACTATCAGTGGAAAACAAAATCCCAATGGTTAATGATGCAAAAATCTTATACTTCCCAAATCCAAATTTAGATGGAAATTTTAAGAACAATGAAGGTAAAGAAGTTTTTATAGAGGGGGCTGCTGTTTACAAATTTACGTTAAAAAACGAAACCAACGCAAATGTTGAATTTTGTGATAATCTATCATCAATAACAATTGCACTAAATAATAGAAATGAGATGATCCTTAGTTTAGCAACTGAAACAAATCCTTATAATCCTAATGCTAGTAAAATTTTAATCGTTGATAACAAAAAAGCCAAAGCCCAATTAGAGGACAACATTTGGGTAATTAAGGAAAAAGCTAAAATTAAATACGTATAACATGAAGATAGAATACATTGAGTACGTTTTGATTGCAATTGTTATTGTCTTTCAATTGTGGTTTTTTTTCAGAACTAGGAATAAGATTACTGAATTTAAAAATTCTATACCTGATATTTCACAAGTAGAAATTGCAGATACTGAACTAACTGATGAACAAATTGAAGCTTATGTTTCCAATAAATTAATGGGTGACATTGAGAGTTATAAGCATTCTGATATTCTAATAAATGAAGTAGAGAATGTAGATGATGATGAACAATTGGAATTGTATTATCCACAGAACTATAATGAAGGAGTTACAAAAATTAATCGTATTAAAATTGTTTCCTCATTAAAAAATGAGAGCAAAACATTCAAAAATATATTGTCTTCCTTAAACAAGTATTTAGTTAGAAATAGGCACTCATCAGCTGATTTTAATTTAGTAAAAGATATAGTTGAGCGTAATACAGACACTATTGAGGAAGAAATTAATCTTACCTTATCAACACCACTTTATTTGGGCTTAATGGGCACAATGATTGGGATTGTTATTGGTCTATATAGTATGTCCGATATTTTTAATAGTGACATTAGTGATGAAAGTTTAAGCAGAGGTATAGGCATCCTTTTAGGCGGAGTGAAAATTGCTATGGTAGCTAGTTTTGTAGGCTTGTTACTAACAATCATCAATTCATCATTTAGTTTTAAAGGAACAAAATATAATATTGAGATTAAGAAAAATGATTTTTACACTTTTATCCAAGTAGAGTTATTACCATCACTTAATCAAGGAATCGGTTCTACATTTGAGTCCTTACAAAGAAACCTTTCTAAATTCAATGAGAAATTTGATTCAAATCTAGATAGGCTATCAACAGTTTTTGATAAAAATTACGAATCGATTAAATTACAGAAAATGTTAGTCGAGCAAATGGATAAAACCAAAATTGCTGAAATGACAAAATATAATGTTCAAGTGCTTAAGGAGCTTAATGTTGCAGTTGAGCAATTTGACAAGTTTAATGTAATGTTCAATAATATTAATATATATATCGCTAACTCATACCGTCTGGCAGAGACAAGTACAGAGTTATTAGATAAGACAAATAACTTTGAAAAAATTGCAAATACTATCCAAGAAAACTTAAACAGTCATCATCAATTGATGGAGTTTCTAACTAGTCACTTTAGTGATCTTAAACTGCACAAAACTAAAGTAGATGAAGCTGTTGTTGGCATAAGTTTTAGTATTAAAGACACTTTTGCCCAACTGCAAAAGTCAATGATATTGAATAGCCAGAATTTAGGTGAAGAGGCGGTGAAACGAAATTTAGATAGCCAAAATATTTTTAATGCTTTTACAAATGAGCTTAAAGAATCATTCTTAACCCAAACAGAGATTTTCAAATCAGTTTTAGAAGAGAAAAAATCTAATTTAGATCAGTTGCAACATTTGCAAGAAATTCTTTCTGAATTAAAATCGAACAAAAATATCAATCCAAATGATAAGCTAACCTTTTTAATTACTGATTTAAACAAAGCAGTTAGTAGTTCAAATGAAATCATGGAGAGAATCGATAGCAACATCCAAAAACCATTTTACGCAAAGTTATTCCCTAAAAAAAGTATCTAAATGAAAGGTAATAAGGACGACTTTTTTTGGCCAAGCTTCGCTGATTTAATGACAAGCTTGTTTTTTATTATGCTAGTCTTGTATATCATAACTTTTGCTCAGCTTAAAAGAAAGAATAAGGTTCTCGAAAACCAAATCAAGATTATTAAAACAGTTGAAGCAAATTTACAACCATTAAAAAATGACAAAAACCTATTTTCTTATGAAGAAGAATACAGTCGATTTAAATTAGCCTTTGATGTTAGATTTCAAGATGATAAATTTTCTATTAATTCAAATAATGATTTAGTAAATCCAAATGCTACTAGAAAAAAAATCATAGACGCTGGCTACAAACTTAAATCAGTTATTGATGTCTTAAAATCAGTTAAAAATGATAAGCCAGAGTTAGATAAAGTATCTTATATCGTAGTTATTGCTGGCTATGCTTCAAAAGATAATAATCCCAAAAGATTAATGCATAATTATGAATTAAGCTATTTACGGGCTTTAAGTTTATGGCAATATTGGAAAGAACTAGGCATTGATTTCGAGTCTTCGGATTACAAAGGTCTGGTTGATTTACAAATTTCTGGAAATGGTTGGGGTGGAGTCGGTAGATTGGACAACGAGAAGGATAATCAACGGTTCTTAATTCAAATTTTCCCTAAAATTGGAGATATCAAATAATGAAAAAGCTAATATTTAATTTTATAGTTATTTGTTTAATTGTTTTATGTAGCTGTTCTAGATCTGGAAAAAAAAGTTCCTTATCACAAAATGGCAATACAAAATTACCTATGGATATAGGGAATTCATCAAAGGAAGTTAAAAATACGAAATCTCTACAGGAGTTATACAAAAAGAACAAAGTCTCTGTTTTCTTGATTTATACATCTGATGGCGAAAAATATCATCAAGGATCAGGTTTTTTTGTCTCAGAAGAAGGGGTATGTGTAAGCAATTATCATGTTTTCGCTGGAACTTTAAAAGGTCAAGAAATAATTAAAACACTAGATGGGAAAGAATATCAAATTGCTGAAGTAATTTCTTTAAGCAAGGAGCTAGATTATATCATCTTCAAAATAAAAAATAATATAGATCAAAAGTTTCCCTTTTTGGTAATATCAAACAAATCACCAAATATTGGAGATGATGTTTTTGCAATTGGCAATCCAAAAGGTCTTGAGAGTACGCTATCTATTGGCATAGTTTCTTCATTAAGAGATGAAAACACTCTTATTCAAACAACAGCAGAAATTACAAATGGCAGTAGCGGTGGTCCATTGTTTAATATGAAAGGTGAAGTGATAGGAATAACTAGCTCGGGTATGGGTGAGGCAAACTTAAATTTTGCTATAAATATCCTTGCAATTAATCTAAACTTATGAGATTAAAATATTATGCATTGATATGCCTTTTCTTGATTTCATGTAGTGATAGCGGAAACCCGAAAATAAAAAGCTCCAACCAAAAAGGAAAAGTAGTTGCAGTAAAAGACGGTGATACTATTGAAATACTTACTTCAACAAATGAAACCGTAACCATTAGGCTTACAGAAATTGATTGTCCTGAAAAAAAACAATCATTTGGTAAACAGGCTAAACAGTTTACATCTAATTTCTGTTTCGGCAAATTCGTTGAAATAATAGGAAATAAGAAAGACAGGTATGGTCGTACTTTAGCATTCGTTTTTGATGAGGAAGGAAATAATTTAAACGAAGCGCTTGTGAAAAACGGATTGGCTTGGCAATACGTTGTATACTCTAAATCTGAAATATTGAGGAAATTAGAACAAGAGGCTAGAGATGCAAAGTTGGGTTTATGGATTGATGAAAATCCAATACCCCCCTGGGTATTCAGAAAGTCAAGAAAAAATAATCAAATCAAAATCCTATAAAACAATGAACTTTAGATGTATTTATTTCTTAATGCTAATCACTACCTCAATATGTAGTTGTAATTGGTCGCCATTTGTTAAAGATTACCCAAACAATATCACATATGATGGTTATACATTTAATTTATTACATACTATCCCAATGGCATTTGAAAAAGATACTATCTACCCCGATCTTTTTTTAAGCACCTTAAATGTTGATGGTGATATTAGGAGGGTTTTAAGATTTTATTCAGAAAAAGACACAATAATATTCCCTTTATCAAACGCCGTTAACAATTACACAATTGTATCATGTTATAGTCTTAACATTAGAACTAAGAGATATTTATGGTTAGAAGATAATTTCGGCACTTTTGTTTTGGATATCAATTTAAAGAAAGTTGTAAATGTAAAATTATCAAAAATAAAACTTTCTGAAATTGCACCAACAGGTGCCTCCATGGGAACTAAAATGAAAGTCACAAATGCGTATATTAAAAATCAATTGAGATTAAATAGAGTATCTAAAATTATAATCTTAGACAGTTTGCATTTTAAGATGTAGGGTAAAAACTTCTTCAAATGTCCAATATCATCAAAATAACGCTCTCAATTCTCTTACTTCTTTGTCTTTTACAAATGCCTTATGGTTATTACCAATTAGTGCGGTTTGTTGCGATGGTAGGATTTGGTGTATTAGCCTTTCAGGCACATAAAAAAGAGCATCAGTTAGAAATGGTGATTTGTGCTTTGTTAGCATTGTTGTTTCAGCCCTTTGCAAAAGTAGCGTTAGGTAAAGAATTATGGAATGTGGTTGATGTAATTGTAGCACTTGCACTGCTAATTTCTATGTTTACAAAACCATATAATGAGAGGTTAGAGCGTATCAAAAAAGAGCAAAACCATTCAGATAGAAATTTCCCGGACCACAAATGAAATCCCTAATATTTCTTTTACATTTTATTTTTTTAGTTGCGCCAAAGCACAACAAATCGAAGTCTATTTATGCGATAGTCCAAATGGCAAGAAATACCATTACAAACAGAACTGTAGAGGTTTAAGCAACTGTAGTTACAAAACGATTAAAGTGAGTTTGGAAAAAGCGAAGAAGATGGGTAAGACGATGTGTGGTTGGGAGAAATAGGTAGTGTTTTTTGGAAAGAACATTTCGTTCAACAATACAAGCCGACGCATGGCCCGCCGTTCTTTCTGCCCGAGGCTCTTTGGGCATTGCAAAAAATCGTCACCATTACTAAGCACGGCATACGCTTAGTATATTACCGATTTTCATCCGGAGCCGAGGTATGGTGATGCGAACAGTTAAATGCCACACACACGCCTTGAAACTTAGGATAACGAAGTCCACAAAAGAGATGAAAGAATAGTTGAAGAGATTGCTCCGGCTCGCTCGTACCTAGGCTTCGCAATTGCGGAATTAGGACGACAAATAGTGCTCAAGATTTAAAAGCTATTTCAACCTCTTCTTCAATTTGCCTTTGAAATTATCAGATTTAATAACTTCACCATCATCGGTAACTAAAATACATTGGTACAATGGAAACTGGTTCATTAATAGCATCCCTTTTTCTTTACCTAATACCATAATAGAAGTACTTAATCCATTTGCCATTTCTGCGCTCGGACCAATCACGGTTGCGCTAATCAGTCCCGTTGCGGGGTAACCTGTTATTGGATTAATGATGTGCGCATATCGGATTCCGTTAAATTCAACGTACTTTTCGTAACTCCCAGATGTTGTTACAGCTTCTCGTTTTAAAGCGAGCACGGCAACATTACTGCGCTCATCAAAAGGATTGGTTAGCCCAATTTTCCAAGCTCCACTTTTAGGTGGTTTACCCCAAGTTGCTAAATCGCCAGATGCGTTTACAATCCCAGCAGTTATGCCCATACTTTCCATCAAAGCTCTACCTCTATCCGCTGCATAACCTTTTCCCGTTGCACCAAACCCAATCTTCATACCTCGCAATTTCAAAAAAACTGTTGATGTTAGGCTATCTAATTCGATATTTTTATAACCTACTTTAGCTACCGAGTTTTTGATATCTTCTTTCGAAGGCATACTTTTCATCGAGCCATCAAATCTCCAAATCCTATCCATTGCAGCATAGCTGATATCAAAAGCGCCGTTGGTAATTTCAGAAAAATGTAATGCTCTTTTAACTAGCTCAAACACCTCTTTACTTACCTTAACGGGTTTTATTCCGGCATTTTTGTTGATTTGGTCCACTTCCGTACCTGCTTTCCAATCAGAAATCAAGTTTTCTATTCGAGCGATTTCGGCAATTACACTGTCAATATGCTTGTCGGCAGTTGGGCCATCTATGGCTACAATCGTAATATCAAAGCGACTGCCCATTAAAGTAACCGCACGCTCTTTCAAAACTTGAGCGTTGGCAATTGCACTTAAAGCCACTAAACAGATCAGTATTAGAGACGGTTGCCTTTTCATCATTGATTAATAACAATCGGTTAAAACTTGTCTGTTATTTTTGTAATATTCCAAAGGCTTTTGATTCAATTCTAGGCAAATTTTATCAAGTGTTCGTTCTACATCTTTTTGCATCTGCAAAGCACCACATATCATCACTACAGTACCATTTGCCAATTTATGGGCAATATTAACAGCATCATTATTAATTAAGTCCATTACATAACAATGGTTTTGCTCTCGCGAAAAAGCAATTTGATAATTAGTAAGATATTGCTGTTTAACCTGTTTGTCTAAAAATAACCGATGCTTCCTAATTACATCGGTTTCTTGCCTGAAGCCTACATAAAGTGTGGTGTCGATTTCTTTATACTTTTTAGTAATCATCCCCAGAAATGGCGCAATACCGGTTCCATTGCCAATCATAATAACAGCTTTTTTCTTTGGTCGATGAAAAGAAGCGTTAACTACCAATCTAGCTTTTATCACCTCGCCTACTTTTAGGTTATTTAGGTATTCAGATCCTAATCCCCCTGGGTGAAGTTTAACAACTAATTGTATATTTCCATCGCACTTAGCAACAGAATATAGACGTTCTCTATTATCATCTGCGGGATATATAGCCAGCAAATCGCCAGAGGTAAATGTGGCTCTAGCAGGCGTCCTGATGGTAATTAAAAAAGTATGCTCCTCTGCTGATACTTCGGTTCTGTCTAAAACCATCATTTTTTGCAAACCTTTAGGTTTTTTAGCATATAGCGCAGGCGTAGTTGCTAAGGGTATATTACTTTGCTCGCTCCATGTTTTTACCCATGTTACAAATTCGCTTGCGGATTTATCATCTACGGTATGCATAGCGGTAAATCTTGCAGACCAATCTTGAGTTTCTAGTTTCTGATCTACAGCCTTAGCAAATTCACAGAAATCTGCATAAGCATGGGAACCGAAACCAACCACCGAAAATTGGGTGCCTTTTTCTTGCGGGTTTCTATCTATCAGTTGCAATACCTTATTGGCGTTTGCCGGTGGATCTCCCAAACCATATGTAGAAGTAAAAACTAACAAATGTTTAGCCTTAGAAAATGTCTTGTACTGGTTAAGTTGCAACAAATGAGCGCTTTTTCCGGCATCTATTAATTGCTGGTGAATGGCATGAGCAAAACGTAAAGTGCTGCCATTCTCAGAGCCAACAAGCAAAATATATTCGGCTTCATCTGCTTTGTGTTTATTTTTAATTTTTGGCGCTCGTCTTTTTAGCGTAATGGCAAAGCCCGAGTAAACGAAAAACAAAATATTTAAACAGGCAATACCTAAAATAATAGCCCAAATTATATTACTACGACCGGTATGCAAATCTAAACTTAGGTTTTCTAACAGCAACGTTGTTGGATATTTAACCAAGCTCTCTACCTTACCGTTAAATTGGTTTACAATCAGCTCTCGATCATTTAATTTTAAGTTGTAATACTCTTCAGGGTCATCGGCGAAGGGAAAAGCTAATTTCTTAACATCTGCTAGCTTGGTCTGTTTAAAGATCTCAAAATCTGCAATTTTTTGTTGCTCAAAATCTACTTTCGAAACCGCAATTTCTTTATGCTGGATATCACTTTGTGGAAAAAGCTTAAACCTGGCCATAGATAAATAAGTTCCGGTTAATGCGATTATTAACACTGGAATTAATATTAATCTACCGGTTACTACGTGGTAGTATTGGGCAAAGTATTCTTTTACAACTTTTGTAAAGAATCGCTTCATACCACGTTGCCTTTGTAATACCAAAACGAAACCAGAAATGGCTATTAGCAAAAGTAAAAAGGAAACAATACCAATAATTGCCCGGCCAGTTTCTTTAAGAAATAAAGAACGGTGCAAGGCGATGTTCCATTCTACAAAGGCACTTTTTTCTATTTGCTTACCTAAAATCTTTCCAGAGCTCGGATCAACATAAGCATCAATTTCATTGCCCTCGTTATCAAATCCTTTTAGTAAAACGAAACCATTATGGTCTATATCGATTTCGCTAATTTCTGAGAATTTTTGCTTTAATACCGGAATGGATTGGGCTAGCGTAATGTTATCGAAGTTTGCAACCCGATAGGGAGGCATTTTTTCTTGTATTGCATCTATAGCAAGTATGGCACCGGTTACCGATGCCATAACTAGAAAAAGCGATGAAATGATAGCTAATGCCAAATGGGCGTACCGCCAAATGGATAAGGTCATTTTAAAATTTTATGGCTGTACTACTTTACTAAACCTGATGTACTGAATATATCCTTTACCATCTACTTTGCCTTTAAGCGCATCGGCAGTTAAAGGAATTTCTACATCGCTAACATGATAGTTTTGCGCCTCTACCGAACTTTCGAAACGTAGTTTATAGCCTTTGTTTAAAAGGGCATCATCTAAATCAAGATTTACCAAAGTTCTATCGCCACCACCAATAGAAGCTCCGGTTTTAGCATTAAGTTTTTTGGTTTTATTAAAGAACTTAAACCATTCCTTAAACCCATTGTACCATTTGGTGTCTTTACCCATCATGTACAAGGTTTTATCGTAAGCTCCGCTAGGATTAATCAATGAAACCACTACATAAGCTTTCTCGCCACTATAGCCGTTCATTTGCACCATGCATTTGTACTTTGAAGTTTGTGCATTAGCCTGTAAACCGAAACACAGTATAAGTGCAAGTGCACAAATCTTAAAAATTCTCATCATTTTATTATTTTAAAAAGGTTACCGCAACTTTTTTGTCGGCTAAAAACTTGTTCTCCGCAGCTAAATCATAGGCCGTTTCATCAAAATCTGTTTTGATGGTTTTATCTGCACCAATAGAAACCAAATATTTTAAAATCTCATCATCTTTTGAAATTAATGCAGCTCTATGCAATACCGTAACACCTTCTTTATTTTTTGTATTTACGTTTACTTTTAAATCGTTAAGTTTTTTTATTAAACCTAAATCTAATCTCGCAATAGCGATGTGATACAAAGTACTTCCATCTTTTTGAGGAGTTGCAACATTTAATCCCTTAGCGCTTAACAAAGCTAGTTTCTCTGCAAATTCGTCTTTTGGCGTTGCTGCTGTTTGTGCACCCGGACCAGCTGGGCCACCCGCAGGGCGGTAACTTTGTACCAAGTAATAAGCCAAGTTATTGCCTGCCTGATCTTCTACTTTTACATTTGCACCTTTACCAATTAGGAAGGCCACAACTTCTGGAGAACCTGTGCTTACCGCTTGTGTTAAAGCAGATTCGCCTTTTTTGTTAACTGCGTTGATGTCTTTTACCTTAGGTGCCAATAGCTCAAGTACGGCTAAATTTCTGCCACCTGCGGCGCTCATAAAAGCTGTAGTACCATCTGCATTAGCTTTATTTACATCTACGCCTTTTGCCAAGAAATAGTTAATAATTTCATCCTGATTTGGTTTACGAACAAGGCTATGCAAAACGTTGTTACCTTCCTTATTAGTAGCTGAAGGATTTAATTTCAAATCCTCCACCAAGTATTTATACAATTCTAACGAAGCTGATGACCCACGACCGCCTTGTGCTGCGTAATACAGAGCTAAACCGGTTGGCTTTGCACCTTTAGCTAAAACCGCTTTTAAGAAATCGATATTACCACTTTTAGCGGCATAATCGAATGCTGTAGCACCTTCATCATCAACTGCATTAAAAGACAAACCTTTTGAAACGAAGTACTCGGCTAACTTTAGGTCTTTATCATTTGCTATACTCATTAACAATAAGTTTGCGCCATTTGCATATTTCTTTTTAGGATCTGAACCTAATTTGAAAAAAGCATCGTAAACTGCAGTATTTGCTTGTCCGGCAGAAGCTGCGTAAGGTACAACAGGTGTACCGTAGCTATCTCCTTTTTCAAAATCAGAACCACGTTTAAGTAATTCTTGAACCAACTCTAAGTTTCCTTTTGCTGCAGCCCAATGTAAATAAGTACGACTGTGGTGCGTAGCCTTAGTAACCGGATTTCCTGGCTGATCTAATAAAAATTTGATTGTTTCGATAGGAGCATCGGAATTAATTGCCATTGCCGTTGGATCGAAATGTCTAGCATCTGATTCTGATGGATTACTGCCTTTTGCAATTTCTGCTTTAACAGCATCTACAGAAGGCTTTTGTTTCCAAAAATCACCTTGTAATAAAGAATTTTTATTTTGTGCGTTTACAGTAAATACCGCAAAAACTAGCGAGGCAGCAATTAATATTTTTTTCATCTTTCTAATTTATTGAGCTAAGGCCGCTAAAATAGTTATTTAGACTAATTCTACATAATAAATCACAATTTATTTAACTAATAGTTGTTTTGTGAGTTGGAATTGACTGGTTACAATGAAGTATATCCGTTAATAAATTCGGAAGCATATACTTAAAATCCGCTAATACGGAAATCCGTATTGCCTTATTGCACATTTTTTATACCTTTGTATACCATAGCGAATGGAGAACATCCGGGTTAGTTGCCAATTTACTGGCAATGCCGTTTCTCATAAAAAAACTATCGCTCATTTTCCTATTGTTTTGCGAAAGAAAAATTAACTAACGCAACTCAAAAAATGAAAAAATTTCTTCTGGCCATTATCATCTTCAGTTTTGGCTGTAATACTAGAAAACATTACGTAGAAGCTCAGAACGGGAAACCAATAACCGGAACTGTTATCGAAACTTTTAAGACTAGCTATAAAGACATGAGCCTAAATTGGATTATGTTAAAGGATAGCACCAAAGTTGTTATTCACAACGGAAAATATGATGTTGGTTCTGCTTATAACGGCAAAATAAAAAAGCTGATTTTGTAATTGGGCTTATTGCGACAAAACGCGAAGAACTCTCTATAAACTCGAGGTGACGTAAAAAACCAACGTCATTTAGAACCGGAATGCAATGGTTAAGTCATCTCTAAGCTAAAAGTGTAGTAATCAAATCAAGAACTAGTAGCTAAATAAAAAAAGCACCAACCATTTTCTTGATTGATGCTTTAAAAAGTAGCCCCGAGCAGAATCGAACTGCTATCTAATGTTTAGGAAACACCTATTCTATCCGTTGAACTACGGGGCCATTTTGTTAGCGCAAATATAGAAAATTATGTCGTTTCAAATAATGTCAAAACTCTATATTCGTATATGAAAATAATATTTGGCGTTCTCTTAATTCTGCTTGCGATTTTTATAAGCTTATGTTTGCTTATGGCAACCCTGCCATTAGTGGGCTCTAGTTTGGTTCAATTAAAAAATAATAATGTGCATTCTTTTGGTTATATAATTGGCTTGCTAATTGGTTTTACATTTTTTGCTACCACAAACTTTGCAGTTTATTATTTAGGTTATAGAATGCTAACCGCTAAACGCAGAGCGCTTAAATCATTTTCAAGAGAGGATTTCCCTCCAAAATTTTAAGCTCAACCCAACTGATTTTGGAATTCGATATGCTTTAAATCGCCGGCACCTTCTGCTTCGTAAATTTGCAAGCCAAAGTAAGGCGCAGCAGCAATAATATGATCGAAAATATCAGCCATAATGTGCTCGTACTCTGCCCAGATAATGGTATTGGCAAAAACGTAAATCTCTATAGGCAAACCTTGCGCTGTAGGTGCTAACTGCCTAACCATAATGTTCATCCGTTTGTTGGTGCCAGAATGATTAGAAATATAACTATCTATATATTTGCGGAACAAGCCGGCATTGGTTAAATTTCGTCCATTAATCAGCAAACTTTTATCTGCACCTATGCGTGTATTGTGCTTATCAATATCCTTTTTGCGATGCTGAATGTAATTGCTCAATAATTGAATTTGTTCAAACTTCAATAAGTCTTCATCTTTTAAAAAACGAATGCTGGATTGTTTGATATTTACCGCTCTTTTTATTCTCCTGCCTCCAGACTGCCGCATGCCACGCCAGTTTTGGAACGAATCTGAAATCAAAGCATAAGTTGGAATGGTGGTAATCGTTTTGTCGAAATTTTGAACTTTTACCGTTGTGAGGTTTATTTGCAAAATATCGCCATCGGCACCATATTTAGGCATAGTTATCCAATCGCCTATACGTACAATATCGTTTGTAGTTACTTGTATGCTGGCTACAAAACCCATAATCGTATCTTTAAACATTAACAATAACACTGCTGAAAGTGCACCCATAGCAGTAAAAAATACTACAGGTGATTTTCCCGTTAGGTTAGAAAAAAGTACGACCGCGGCAAACAAGTACAGAAAAATGCGAATAACCTGCAAATAACTTTCCAAGGGTTTGCCTTTAAAACCAGGTTTTTCTCGCAATAAATCGCCACTGGCTTTTATAATCGCCATGATGATCCACACTACAATGAGCACTAAATAAACATCGCAAAAGCCTAAAAGTAATTTATTTACTTGCGGATAATCATTAAAGACAATAGGAATAGTAAGATAAAGTACCATTAACGGTGCCACAAGCGACAAATAGTGTGGTACTTTTTGCTCTAACAAAAACTTAAAAAATGGAAGGTTAGTTCTGCGAATAGTTTGGATAAAGATTAGCCTGAGTACACGCCTAACCACATAATAAATAATATACGTAGCTATACTGGCTAACACTAGTAAAACTAATGCGTTGGCAACGGCAGCAACACTGTCCGATAGTCCTAAACCTTTAAAAAATTCTAAACTTGCACGACTAAAATTTCGCAAATGAGTGTATAAGTCCATAGCGTGCCAATATAGGGCTTTTGAAAGTAAAGGCGAAGCAAAATGGCAAATCGGACCTCGCTGCGACATAAAAAAGCACCTCCGCGGGGAGGTGCTTTTGCAACTTTTGTGAACGGTTGTATCGGCTAAAATTATTTTAAACTCACTTTTGCTAAAATAGGAAAGTGGTCTGATGGAAATTTACCATAATACGTGTCGGTTAAAATACCCCATTTGCTTGCGGTAAACTGTTTGCTCATAAAAATATGATCGATAACCGATTCGCCACGTGGCGTTCTGAAACCATTTGCCGAAGAGTTGTTGGCGTAAGGAAACTTTACCGCTCCATGCACATCGGCAACAGCGCCAGAATTGGCCAAGGTTTTATACCATTCGCTGTCTCTGCCTCCGTTAAAATCACCCGTTAGTAAAACCGGTGCATCGCCCGCAATTTCTTTTATCTTTTTTAACATCAGCTTTGCGCTTTCTACACGAGCAACCACGCCTTGGTGATCAAAATGTACATTAAAAGCATAAAACTTTTTCTTGCTCTGCAAGTCTTCTAAATAAACCCAAGAACAAATTCTGTTACAACAAGTTGCATCCCAGCCTTTGCCAGGTTTATCCGGTGTTTCCGACAACCAGAAATCGCCTGTTTTCAGCAATTTGAAGCGATCTTTTTTATAGTAAATGGCCGAGTGCTCGCCACCATCTTTACCATCGTCTCTGCCTTTTCCGTAAACGGCATATTCCGGCAAAGCCGAAGAAATGTCTGCCAATTGATTTTTAAGTGCTTCTTGCACACCTAAAACATCAAACTCGTGGAAACGAATTAAGTTAGAAACTACCGGTGCTCTATCTTTCCAAAGATTGCCAGCATCGCCGGGGTTATCATAACGGATGTTAAAACTTCCGATTGTTATTTGTTGTGCTTTTGCACTGATTGCACTAACGCTAACTAATACCGCGGCCAACCATACTTTTATTTTCATTTTTTTATGCTTTAAGGAAGATATTGATTATTGCCATCCTGGATTTTGTTTCAGGTTCGGATTGCGTTGTAAGTCGTTTAGCGGAATTGGGTAATAGTAGTTACGCTCCAACCATTTTCTCGGAATCTCGTTCATCCAAGTTAATTCTCCAGATGTGCCATTTTTTAACAACTGCGAGTTTACTGCATTACCAATTCTTGCAGAAACATCTACGTACGTTAAACCTGCAATACCTAAATTTGGGCGAGTTCCTTGGTAAAATGCAACGTCCATAATACCATCCTCGTTTAAGTCCATTGCTACATTAAGCGCCGGAACGTAAAAACCATTCCATTCTTGTGTCATCAACTCTCCACGTTTCCATCTTAAAATGTCGGCAAAACGCTGGCCCTCCAAACTTAATTCAATACCTCTTTCTCTTCTCACTTCTAAAATTGATGGATCAGAAATACCAGGAAAATAATTAGCGATTAAATACGGATCTGCAACAGTTGGCTTTGCGCTTAGTCCGCCAGTGATACCAGCTCTAGAGCGAAGCGCACCAATAGTTAGTGCCCAATCTGCATCCGTTAAGGTACCCAGTTCTGCTTTCGCTTCGGCATAGTTTAACAATACTTCCGCATAGCGGAATAAAGCAATAGCATTTGTGTTTAAGGCGCCTGCATCTAGTCCCATATCGTCTAACGTCCATTTAATTGGCTGATAACCGGTAAATGTATAAGAGAAAAGTGGCGGAGCCGGAACAAGCACTCCATTACTTACGCGTTTGTAATCGCCTAAGCGGATGGTTTGCTTTAACCTTAAATCGCGGTTCTTAACTTCGTCTTTAAAAACCATTGTTCTGTAGGCCGGATCGTTGGTATAAGGCGTACCATCTAATTTCAAATACGTGTTAATAAACGTGCGTGTAAAACTTGCTTTAGCACCGTAGGTTCCACTAGTCCACCACCAATTTGCCTCGTTTAATATACCCAAGTTTACATCCGCCACTGCGGCTTGCAAAACTTCGCTAGCTACAGGCGTATTGCTTGTAAATACTTGGCGATAAGATACCCCAGCCCCACCTGTTGTATTTAAAGAATATCCAGCTGTTTTTATAATGTTATCGGCTGCTGATGCCGCATCTTCTAACCATTTGTTCGCGGTGCTTGCTAAACCTAAATCGGTATGGTATTTTCTAAAGGTACCTTCAAACAAACAAATTCTAGATTTGTAAGCCTGCGCCACCCATTTAGTAATAGTGGTTCGGCTAGGGTCGTTTGTAGCTTGAATGTTTGCAACGGCGAAATTGATATCTGCCAAAACAGAATCCATTACCAATGCTCTTTTATCTCTGCCAGCATTTAATGCAGGATCTTCAATACTTAGCGGTTTTCCAATCCAAGGCACATCGCCGAAACGTTTCACTTTTTCCATGTAAAAGTAAGCTCTGAAATAGCGAGCAATACCCAAATAGTTGTTACGAACGGCAACAGGCACCGCCGGATCTTTACAGTTTTCTATAAAGTAATTGATGTTTCTTAAATCGTTCCAACTCCAGCCAGAGCTGTTATTGGCGCCAAATCCGCCTTCGCGAATAAAATCCTGCACTTGCCTAACCGCCAAATAATCTGACATGGCATCTTGACTAGTAGAGTTTCTTGGCAAAAAGCCAAAATTGTAGAAGGAGTTAGTATATAATTTAAGTCCGTTTTCTGTACCAAAAACAGCTTCTTTTGTAGCGGTAGATTGAGGGAGCTGATCTAGCTTGTTGCAGGCTGCTAAACTCATAACACCCAACAAAACCCATATAATTTGTTTTTTCATTTTGATCTTTCTAATTATCTATAACTTAAAATCCAATGTTTAATCCAAAGGCTATCGCTTTCATCAATGGATAATTGTAACCATCTCCATTGGTACTTCCAGAATTTAAATCCTGATCTGAAGGCACTGCATTTTCTACGTCGATGGTATTTTTAACAACTTTGTACATTGGCGAATAAGTGAAAAGGTTTTCTCCGGAGAAAAACACTTTTGCGCTACGTGCACCAATTTTATTTACCCATCTGTTTGGCAAGGTATAACCTACCTGAATGTTTTTCATTCTTAAATAAGCTACGTTTTGCAAGTAACGTGTTTGCGCTACACCCAAAGTACGGTTGGTATTGCTAGATGCTGCCCTAGACATGGTTCTTGGGAAATAAGCATTGGTATTTTCTGGTGTCCACATGTTGCCCAAATGGAAAGTTGGGATGTTGTTGTATGGCCTATTATATTGACCCCAGAACATTTCTGTTTCTGTACTCGGGTACCATTGTTGCTTGCCCACACCTTGAAAAAATACCGAGAATGAGAAGTTCTGATATTCTGCACCTAAGTTAATCCCATAAAGGTACCTTGCAGCAGAGTTACCTATAATTCTTCTATCGCCAGAGTTACCTACTTTATTTTCGCCAACGTTGATTAGTCCATCGCCGTTAAGGTCTCTTAATTTAATATCTCCAGGAAACCATTTGCCAGTTGGCGAAGCTCTCATTTGCGGATCTTGTTTAGCGTGCGAATCAATATCAGCCTGATCTATAAAGAAACCTTCAGTTTCATAGCCCCAAATCTCGCCCAGTGTTTGTCCTTCATAATAATCGCTTAACAACTTATCAGGATTATTGTATTTATCGATTTTGGTTTTGTTATCTGCCAAGGTTAACCTCACGTTATATTTGAAAGGTTTTGCTTTACCGAAACTATCATTCCAGGCTAACGAAACTTCCCAACCACGCGTAGTTAAATCGGCGTAATTACCTTTAGGAACCGCTGCACCAAATACTGCTGGAGGCGTTAAACCTGTAGTAAACATATCTGTTGTTTTACGCACGTAAGCATCTCCAGTGAAACTTAAACGACCAGAAAGCATGGTTAAATCTAAACCTAAGTTGGTTGTTGTAGAGGTTTCCCAAGTTAATTGCTCTGGTAAAACGGCAGGGATGCCTGTAGTTTGTGGCCTGGTTCCGTTAAGGATTACACCAGATTGGCTGATGTTAAAGGTTTCTTGAAAGGCGTAAGAATTGATGTTACCATTTCCTAAAGATCCGTAAGAACCTCTAATTTTTAAATCTGAAATTAATTTATCAGATACTTTCCAGAAAGATTCTTTGTTCACTCTCCAACCAGCAGAAACTGATGGGAAAAATCCGTAACGTTGACTTGCCGGGAATTTAGAAGAACCATCATAACGTGCGTTAACTTCTAACAAATATTTATCCTTGAATGAATAATTTAACCTAGAGAAACCTCCTAGAATAGCCCACTGCTCATAGCCGCCACCGGTAGTAATAGATTGGCCTAACGCCAAGTTAAGATCGGTAGCATCTTCGAAAATAATACCGTTTCGTTGTACAGCCAAACGTTTGTAGGTAGACTGCTCGTAATTGTAACCTACCATTGCTTTTAGGTAATGATCGGTGCCAAAACGGTTTTCGTATTCGGTAAAAATATTAGTTGCTAAGTAATTTGTTGTGCGTTGGTCGAATAATAAATCGTTAGTAGTTGTGCCTACATAAGCAATTACACCTGGCAAGTTGCTGTAAGGCACTTGAACTCTTTTTTGATTTCTATCGTTATTCGTATTACGGAAGGTAAAATCTGCATTTACCCGAAATTTGTTGTCGAAGAAATTGGTTCTAATCCCGGTAATGTTTCTAAACACCTCACGTCTAGTATTGATACCATTTTTGCCATACATAAAATCGCCAATGGTATAGGCTGATGCAAATGTTAATGATCCATCGGGGTTACGCAAAGGCATAGTTGGTTTACCTTCATCTGCGATATTTCTCCAAATACCGCCACCTTCTCCAACGTTAATTGGGTTATGGTAATTCATAACCGAGTAATCGGCGTTGTTATCTATGCTTAACCACGGAAATACTTGTATGGTTCCCCTAGCACGGATATTTTTCATGTCGTAATCATCGCTGTTGTACTTAAACAATCCATCTTGATTTAAGAAACGACCGGACACCAAAAACGAAGCCTTATCGCTACCACCACTTACAGAAATATTATTTTCGAAAGAAGCTGTATTTTTCTTGTACAACTCTGCATAATAATCGGTGCTACCGTAATAAACGTACTCGCCTGTAGCAGGATTAATTTCTACTTCATTATACGGTTGGCCAGATTCTACTCTTCGCTTAAATTCATCTAAATAAGCCTGCGAGAATTTTTGCGTTTTATTAGCATTTTGAGGAAAAGCGCCATCGCCATTTACAAAAGCCTCCGCAAACATCTTTGCCCAAGTGTAACCATCTGTAACAAAATCTGGAACTTGCAAGGGGCTTTTAATTGCGTAGTTTGATGTATAGGTTACATTTGTACGCCCTTTTTCTGCTTTTTTAGTGGTAATTAAAACTACACCAAAAACACCGCGAGCACCATAAATAGCTGCAGAAGCTGCATCTTTCAATACCGAAACACTTTCTATATCATTAGGATTTAGCAAACTCGGATCGCCTTCAAAACCGTCTATTAAAATTAAGGCATTACCACCCTGACCAATTGATGTGGTTCCCCTTACATTATAACTTGGAGATTGAGTTGGCTTACCATCCATCATCTTTAGGTTTAGATTGGGAATTAAACCTTGCAAACCTTGTGTTAAATTGCTAACAGGTCTGTTCTCTATACTTTTTGCTGTAATTTGATCAACCGCTCCAGTTGCATTTTCTCTTTTCTGCGTTCCGTATCCAACTACCAGAACCTCATTTAGCGAACCTGTTTCGCCTTTAAGAGTTACGTTTAAAGGCGTTTTCTCGCCAGCCTTTACTACCACTTTGTTTAAGGTAATAGTGGTATAAGAAATAAAGCTTATGGCAAGGGTATAGTTTCCGGCAGGTGCTGCGACAGTAAAAGTTCCATCTATGTTAGTTTGAACATTTCTGTTAAGCTCTTTTATAAGCACATTTGCTCCAGGAAGAGGCTCTCCTTTTTCGTCAACTACCTTGCCGGTAATACTTCCCGGATCTTGCTTGCTTTGCACATAGCTAAAATCCCGGTAGTTTTCGGCCGACCAGGAAGGAGCGCTAACCGCACTCGTTAGCAGGCATGCCATAGACGCATACACTGCAAATTTTTGTTTAAATAGTAAAGTTTTTTTCATTGTGTGTTGAGTTTTGTTTTCAGTTACTAAAATGTTTTAGTTTAACCGTAGGGGGCTTACAACGCCACAAAACTATTAGCCCAATATGAACGTTGCGTTAAGTTAGCTTAACTTCTTAAGTTGAGATGGAATGGCTACTTTATGCAAATAATTACCAGAAAGATGCTAAACAAGCTCATTATCAACACAAGCAGAAAAACGAGCATTTAAAGTTGATGTTATATTTAGATTAAGTGGGCTTAATTAATCCGTTAAAGACCGAATTGGTATTTGGACTGATGAGCAAAATTCGTTTAATGTAGCACCAATTACCCTTTTAAACTTGTAGCTATTTACAAACTACGAATCATAAACTGGAAATTTTTGAATTTGAAGTGTATGCTATAAAAGGCATCAACTTTGTTAGAAGCAAATGATTAGATAAATTTAATTAAGATGAACAAAGAAGAATATATAAAACAATTTACAGAAGATGACGCTGTTGGTTGGCTTAGTATAGATGCTGAATTGGATAAGATTTATCCCGACCAAGAGCCACAACATTTTGGTACAGTTATTAAATATATGTTAGGCGGCGAAGATCCACTGGATGGAATTAGCGTATACGAAAGCGATGCGCAAGAACCACATTATCACTTTGTAAGCTATGGCTTGTCTGAGCTTTATTACGACGAAGAAAAAGCAGGTGGTGAGTTCAGCAAATTTGGTTTTGAGCTAACTTTTAGGCTGAAAAAGGACAACAATGACGATTTTCACTGGGCGATGAATTTAATGCAAAACCTAGCCAAATATGTTTTTAAATCGGGTAAATGGTTTGAAGAATTTCATTTCATTCCAGCTAATGGGCCGATTAAGCTTGGATCGGCAACCGATATTACTGCATTGGCTTTTGTGGAAGATCCGGAACTTGGCAAGATTGAAACACCACATGGTGAAGTTACATTTTTGCAAATGATCGGCTTAACCACCAGTGAATATGATCAACTTAAACAAAATCCGAAGATAGCAGAAACGGAAATGTTAATTGATAGACTTAGAGCGCAAAATCAGTTGTTAATTACGGACTTAAACAGAAAGTAGCCTTGCTACATCAGTAAATTCCAGTCTGATATGAGCAAACAAATCTCGATAGAAGAAATTAAGGACAACCCCTATTTTTGGTATTTTTATATAAAGTGTTTTAGAGGATTTGATGATAAAAATGAGCTTAACCTTGATGAAGCATTAGCTGTAATTGACATTGATGAAGATGAGCTAAACAAATGGGAGAAAAATTTCCTTGCTAATTTAAACGATGAAAACATAAGCTTTGTAACTGGTGAACTTAATGCGGAAATGTCTTTTCAAATCGAATTTAGGGAGAACGAAATTGTGTTTTTCTTAAATGAAGTTTACATTGGTAATTTGGGTGGCCATTTCGAGGCCTGGTTTTTAACTTGGGACGAATTATTAGCTTTCGACAAGTATCCATCACTTTTTCTATTGCTTTTACCCATGACAGGGGTGGAGTTGCAACAAACGGAATTGGCAAAAGAGTTAACTAAAAAAAAAGTTGCAAAACATAGATGTGTTTGAGAAAAACGCGGCGTATATAACCTATTGCATTGTTAACGGATTAGTGATGGAACAACCTTTTGTTAATAGTGAAATTGGCTTGATCAATAATCAAAATCACAGTGTTCGGAATATCGAAAAATATCCCGACTACAAAGAGGATGTAAAAGAATTAAATGTAACCTTAAGGAAATTTGTTGAAACCGGACGGTAATTTAATAAGCTAATAAAGCAATCTAAATTTTATGGCAGGTACATTTTCATAAGGCTACGGCACATTTTCGTATGCACATTCGCAAATAGAAAATGTCTATCAATATATTGCCAATCAAGAAGAACACCACCGCAAAAAAACATTTAAAGAAGAATATCTGGAAATCCTTAAAAAATTTGAAATACAACATGATGAAAAATATTTGTTCGATTGGATCGATTTGTAATTTCACCCCTTCGGGGTTGGTTAACTTTTATCATTTGTTCTATAATAATTTCATCCCTTCGGGATTTTAGGTTACACATTGCAAAATAACGATTAACAAGACTAAAGAACCGATAGGATTATAGCATATTTAAATAAATTATAAAAATCTTTTTGTCCCTTCGATGTTTCAACCTTTCAAATTGCAATTTAGGTTTCTAAAAGTCCGAAGGACTGATAGGATTATAACATATTGTAAATAAATTATATAAAACCCCGAAGGGGTGATATTTTTGACACATCATTTTCAAAATCATGCTATGTTTGAAAAGTTAACAGCAGAAGAAATACTTGAAAAATTTCAAGAAAGAAAATCAATCTTAAAAAACATTAGTGCATTACCGAAATTAGATAAGTTTTATATTTCTTTCCTATCTAAATACCAAGGTTTAGAGATAACACCAGATATTTTGATTTTCGATTACGAAGAAGCCTTAAAAGAAAACAAATATCTCACCAATAACTATCCAACCATCAGTAACAAATTATGGATGGTTGGCAGAACTGGGCAAGGCGACGAATGGTTTCTTGACAAAGAGCGCAACACTATTTATTTCTACGACCATAACCTTGGCGAATATGTTAATGAAGCCCAATTTTTAAACTTGGGAATCTCATTTTTAAGCTTTCTGCAAATGGCTTATTTATATCAATCGCTTGAAGATTTGCTCGACGAAAATGAAATGCTTGATGAATCGGAGCAACATAACTTCATCACCATTATCAATTCTATTGCACCAAATTTATACGAACGTTACCCTTTCAAATATTGGTAAAATCATAATTCATCAACTATCTTCGCACTGCGAAACGATTGCAAAAAACACGAAATGAAGATTGAATATTATAGGCCAAAAAGTGACTTATTAAAAAAATACATTGCAGGTTATTACTTTGTTTCGCCAGATGAAAATCCTCAACCGCTACAATACTGGACGTTTCCAAACAACTATTTCATCACTTCGGTAAATATTAATACGGAGGTTACTTTGAGAAAAAACGAGATACTGATTGATGGTAGCGAGAAGGAGAATGTAATTTCCAATTTTGTATCTCGTTATATAAATCCAATAAAGATAACCTTTAGTGGGGTAATACACGAACTAACATTCTACTTCGAACCTTTGGGCATTAATCATTTTGTAAACGATGCCGAGCAACTCTACCAGCAAGAAAACGCCATTAACTTTGCTCCATCTACAGACTATCTTATGCTAATGAAAGAGATTTTGCTAATGGATAACCGCGATTTGCAACGCGATACTTTGGAAGCTTATTGGCTAAATAGATTAATGCCTAAAGATCTAGCAGTAATGGAGTCGCTTTTAGCTGACGTAGAGGCAGACCTTAAAATTGAAGAAATTGCAAAAAAGCATCTTGTTTCGAGGCAATACATCAACAAAATCTTCGGCAAATATTTAGGTAAATCGCCGTCCGAATACCGCAAAATACACCGTTTTAGAAATGCAATAGGCAAACAAAAAGACAGCAAAAACCTTACTTCCCTGTCTTATGAAAGTTTGTTCTATGATCAATCTCACCTTATTAAAGATTTTAAACAGCTTACCAACGTAAATCCGTTTTCTTTTTTTAAAAATGTGGATACGAAAAAGGAAAATATTTGGCTATTTATTTAGCGGTTTACATTTTTACAATTTTGGGTATTTCGGGTGCGCTAGTTTTGCATCGTTAATAAATATCCAACATGAAAAAACTAATTGGGTTCATTGCCCTGCTACTATCGCAAACCGTATATGCACAACAACCAAACTGCAACTGCGAAACAATTGTAACTAGACTTATCCATAAAGTGGAAACCGAATATCCTGGTTTTAGTGCAAAAACTACAGACCAAGCTAATTATAAGGAACATGTAAAGAATATTAGCGACAAAGCCAAAACTGCCGATGAGAAAGCTTGTCAGCAATTGCTAAAAAAATACACCGACTATTTTAAAGACCCGCACATGTTAGTGATGGCAAATGGCGCAGCAATAGTTACCGAAAGCCAAGCGAAAGGCGAACAAATAGCGATAGATATTAAGGAGTTTGAGCAAAAAGTAACTAAAACCAAAGATTTACTTGAAGGTGTATGGACTACGGCCGGCTATAAAATTGGCATTAAAAAAACAGATGCAAACCATTATATTGGTTTTATTATTGAAGCAGAATCTGCTGCTTGGAAACCAAAAGATATAAAGTTTAAAATATTTGCCAATGGCGATTTCGAATATGCTTTGAGAGACCGCAGCGTAAAAAAAGGCAAATTTGTTTCACCCGATGAAAATATCTTGTACCTAAACGAGGTTGATGTAGCGTTAATTAAACAGTTGCCTAAGCCAGCATTAAGCACAGTGGAATTGGAAGAAAAACTGAACAATACTGTAGGCTTTCACTTTAAAAAGCTGTCTGCAAAAACGTCCATCTTAAAACTACCGAGTTTTGAATATCACAACTTGAAAAAAATTAATCAGTTAATTGAAGGAAATAAAGACTTGCTGGAAAATAGCGAAAACCTCATAATCGATCTTCGTGGCAATCCCGGTGGCACCACGGATGCTTATCAGAAACTGCTTCCTTATATTTCTGGTAAAACGATACGCCATACAGGTGCCGAATTTTTGGCTACCCAAACTTATATAGACAACTTGGAGGCTTACAAGAAAACATTAGACAAAAACGTTTCTACCGAGGGCACTGATAAAACGATTAAAAAACTTAAGGAAAATTTAGGGCAATTTGTTAGAATGGGCGAGGCCATTGGGCCTATTTACATAGAAGAAGTTAAGATAGCGAAAAAGAGCCCGAAAAACATTATTATTTTGGTTAACAAGCTTACTGGGAGTTCAGCAGAGTATCTATTATTTGTAGCCAAACAAAGCAAAAAAGTTAAATTAATGGGCGCTCCGAGTTATGGTGCCTTAGATTATGGAAATGCTTTTGCCGTAGATTTCGGATGCGAAAACTACAAGGTATTTATGCCTACTTATAGAGCTTTACGTTTACCAGATTATCCCATAGATAATATCGGCATCCAGCCGGATGTTTATATAGATTCATCGGTAAAAGACTGGGTACAGTTTGCTGTAGACTATTTAGAGAACGATTAAAATAAGTTTCAATAGGCGAATACATCCGTCGGTAACGAAATGCCTTAAAACAAGAATGCCCCGAAATTTCGGGGCGTTCTACATAAATTTCAAAAAATTTTAGCGCACTACACTACCATTGTCAAACGTAGTTGTTGGGGCTACAAAAGTTAACTTGCCTTGCGCATCCTCAGCCATTAAAATCATGCCTTGCGAAACAATTCCTTTGATTTCTCTTGGAGCCAGATTAGCTAGCAAGCTTACTTGTTTACCTATAATATCTTCAGGTTTGTAAAATTCAGCAATACCAGAAACCACGGTACGTTCGTCTAAACCTGTATTAACAGTTAGCTTCAAAAGCTTTTTAGTTTTCTCTACTTTTTCTGCAGCGGTAATCGTGGCTATCCTAATATCCATCGCCCCAAAATCTTCAAAAGAAACATTTGGTTTTGCTGGTGCCAAAGTTGCATTTGCCTGCGCATTAGCTTCTTTGCTATTGTTTAACTTATCAATCTGTGCCTGCACTTCGCTGTCCTCAATTTTTGCGAATAGTAAAGTTGGCTCATTTAGTTGGTGTCCGCGTTTCAATAATTCAACACTACCTGCATTTGCCCATTGGTGACCACCATAATTCAGCATTTTCATCATCCTATCTGCCGTAAATGGCAAAAATGGTTCGATTAAAATTTCTAGATTGGCTGCAATTTGTAAACTGATATATAGGATTGTTCTAACCCTATCTTCGTCGGTTTTAATCACTTTCCAAGGCTCGGTATCTGCCAGGTATTTATTACCTAAACGTGCAACATTCATCACCTCTCCTAAAGCTTCTCTAAAACGATATTGTTCAATGGATGCGCTAATTTTTGCAGGGTACGCTTTTAACTCATCTATAACCGCTTGGTCTTGCTCGGTAAGTTCCATGCAAGTTGGCACCTTCCCATCAAAATATTTATGCGTAAGTACCGTAACGCGGTTAACGAAGTTACCTAAAATGGCAACCAGCTCGTTGTTATTACGAGCTTGAAAATCTTTCCAAGTAAAGTCGTTATCTTTAGTTTCTGGAGCAGTTGCTGTTAAAACATAGCGCAATACATCTTGCTTGTCCGGGAATTCCAACAGGTACTCATTTAACCAAACCGCCCAGTTTTTAGAAGTAGATATTTTCTGACCTTCCAAATTCAAGAACTCGTTTGCAGGCACATTATCTGCTAAAATATAATCGCCATGCGCCATTAACATAGCGGGGAAAATAATACAGTGGAAAACGATATTATCTTTACCGATAAAATGTACCAATTTGGTCTCCTCATCCTTCCAATATTCTTCCCAACCACATTTATCAACTTCGTTTTGGTTAATGTAGTATTCTTCTGCCTTCGGGTTCCAAACATCTAATTTGGCATAATTACAAAGTTCTTTTGTAGCAGAGATATAGCCAATAGGCGCATCAAACCACACATATAAAACCTTGCCATCAGCACCTTTAACTGGCACTTTTACGCCCCAATCTAAATCCCTTGTCATCGCCCTTGGCTGCAAACCTGCATTTAACCAACTTTGGCATTGCCCATAAACATTTGGTCGCCATTCTTTATGGCTTTCGATATAGGCTCTTAATTTATCTTCGTATTTATCTAGTGGCAAAAACCAGTTTTTAGTTTCTTTGCGTACAGGTGGCTCGCCAGAAAGTGTAGATTTTGGATTGATTAAATCCGTAGCGTTTAAGGTACTTCCGCAGCTTTCGCACTGATCGCCATAAGCATTTTCATTTCCGCACTTAGGGCAAGTACCCGTAATGTATCTATCGGCCAAAAAAGTTTGTGCTTTTTCGTCGTAGTATTGTTCGGTAATTTCTTCGGTAAACACACCGTCTTTGTACAGTTTTTCGAAAAAATCTTCGGCCGTTTGATGATGCGTTAACGATGATGTACGGTGATAAATATCAAAAGAAATTCCAAAATCCTTAAAAGAATCGCCTATAATTTTGTGGTATTTATCTACCACTTGTTGTGGTGTAATTCCCTCTTTTTTGGCTTTTAACGTAATTGGAACGCCGTTTTCATCAGAACCGCAAATAAACTTAACGTCTTTTTTATTAGAGCGAAGAAAACGTACGTAGGTATCGGCAGGTAAATAAACACCCGCTAAGTGACCAATATGAACCGGACCATTAGTGTAAGGCAAAGCTGCCGTTACGGTATATCTTTTAATTTTACTGTTATCCAAAACTATTTATTTATTTTGGCAAAGATAAGTGTTTTACCTATGATTAAACAGCCACCATATTTAAAAAAGGGCGATAAAATTGCAATTGTTTGTCCGGCTAAAAAATTACCAAAAAGTATTGCCTACGGCATTTCGATTTTAGAAAGCTGGGGATTAACCGTTATACAGGGCAAAACCGTTACTGGCGCACACCACCAATTTAGCGGAAGCGATGAAGAACGAACCGCAGATTTGCAACAGTTTTTAAACGACCAGAGCATAAAAGCGATAATTGCCGGAAGAGGTGGTTATGGCACAATCCGAATTATCGACGAATTAGATTTTACAGCATTTAGCCAGAATCCAAAATGGCTAATTGGCTTTAGCGATATAACGGTTTTATTATCGCACGCTTTTGCCAAGTTAAATACTCAAAGCATCCACGGGCAAATGCCTTATACGTTTGAAGATAGCACGCCAGAGGCGATTGAAAGTTTGCGTGCTGCCCTTTTTGGCGAGGATTTGGCTTACAATTATAAAACCGAAGGTGGCAGAGAAGGCAAAGCCGAAGGAATTTTAATTGGCGGAAACTTGAGTTTGCTTATAGCGGTTGAAGGCTCTGTTTCGGCGATGGATTTTAAGGATAAAATTTTGTTTTTGGAGGAAGTTGGCGAACATGAATATTCGATAGACCGAATGATGCGAATGTTAAAACGAGCTGGAAAATTAGCACAATTAAAAGGTTTAATTATCGGCGCTTTTAACGAAGTTGGCGAAGAGTCTATCCCCTTTGGGCAAACGCCAGAAGAAGTGATTTGGGAGCTGGTAAAGGAATACGATTATCCGGTGTGCTTTAATTTCCCTTGCGGACATATAGATGATAACCGAGCAATGGTATTAGGTAAATCCGTATCTTTAAGCGTTAATAAACAAAGTGTAGATTTAAAATTTTTATAGCAAATGGCAATTTTTGATAGTTTAGGTAAATACCGCAACACCGGATTATTAATTTTAAGAGTAGGTTTGGGTATTATGATGATGACCCACGGTTTCCCGAAACTAGCTGGTGGCCCACAAGGCTGGGAAGGACTAGGTGGCAGCATGAAAGTTGTTGGTGTAGATTTTTTACCAGTATTTTGGGGCTTTATGGCTGCCGTTGCCGAAGGTGTTGGCGGTTTATTGTTGGTGTTAGGTTTATTCTTTAGACCAGCTAACGCGATGCTAGTTTTTACCATGATTATTGCAGCATTAGTTCACTTTGGCAAAGGCGATGGTTTAAGTGGCGCATCGCATGCTATTGAATTAGGCTTTGTCTTTTTAGGTTTGATATTTATCGGCCCAGGAAAATATAGCGTAGATAAGAAGTAATTCTATTACCGGTTTTGAGTTGCCAGGTAACTCATTAAATAAAAAAGGATGAATGGCTTATTCACATTCATCCTTTTTTGTTATTCATTTTCAGCAGATTCCTCTCCGGCTTTTACCGACTTAAAACTATTCACGCTTTAAGCTTTAGTCTTTTAGCTTTTCCCTTATCTAATTAACCAAAAACAATGCATTCGTAAACATTTGCTTTCCATTTTCCCAGAAAGAGCGGAATAAAACATCGGTACCCAAATAAACAATGGTTCCTTTGCCAGATTCTTGCACGCCAAACAACATTCCTGTGGCTAGTTTTTTCTTTACCTTATCTCCGGCAACACCGGCCATGTAACTATTAGGTTTAAGCGTGCCTACGTTCCAGCCGTTTTGCAAAGGTTCGTAAATCTTTTCGTCGGTTTTTAACGTGTAATAAAATTTGCCCAGACCCAAAGAAAGCGGATGCGTTTGGTCTAGCGCTACTTTATAAATAGCCCCCGGAATAGAATTCTGTAAATCGTCTTTATCCTTTTCGCCATACTTGCGCTCCATTTCCTTTTCTTCTTTTTGCGTGTATTCTTTCTTTTTTATATCAAATGGGCGTTTGCCAATAAAAGGACCAATTGCATCCTCAATTAAAATTACTTTTCCGCCGGCGGTAATCCAGCCACTTAGTTGTTCGGCTAGTTTTTCGCTGTAACTTCCATCGGGTAATATAAGAACGTTGATTTTGTTTATGTCTAAATAAGCTACAGACTGCGTGCTAATCATGCTAATTGGGTAATTCAATTCTTGCTCAAAAAAGTGCCAAACTTCTCCAACACCTTGTGATGAAATACCCTCGCCACTTACCACCGCAATTTTTGGTGCTGTTAATAAGCGATAAACAGAAGACCCGAAATCCTTTCCTTTTTCTACGTAACCGCTTGCTATCGGAAAAAATGAAATATTAAAATCTTTCGCAATATTGCTCATCACTTTGTTAAAACCTGCATTTGCCCTTTCGTTTTCTGTACGATAAATTAAAAGCGAACCTACCGGATAAATTTTACCGCCGATGGTAAATGCCTCTTCTGCTATGCGCACCTTTACCTTTTGCTTTTGCAAAGCTACCAAGGTTTGCGCATCCGCAACCGATGTCCAAGGTAAAACCCAGGCATAGGGCTTGGCAATAGTAGGCACAGCATTTTTTTGTTCTTCAATAAAAGTAAAACTTCCTGTAACCGCTTCCTTAACGGCGTAGGCATTTAAGCCATAGGCATAAGGCAAAGCCCAAGCTGTAATATCGTAAGTATTCGAATCGCTTACCATTGTTTGTGGCTCAAAGAGCACACTTGCAAGCACTGCTTTTGGTTGTTGCAGGTTAACAATCATGTCATTTCGATCTACCTTAAAACTCTCCGTTTTTTGCGATTCAAAATTATAGCCGTTTAATGTTCTATCGGCTCCAAAAGAAAATTTGATATTGTTTTTGGTTAGCAGTTCGCCCAGTTTATGCAATTTTGCAGTATTGCTGGCTTTAACAATATAAGTGTTATAATTGCCGGGCGGATTTACCGACAATTGCTCAAAATATTTTTTAAACTCATTTACCAACTTGCTCGCATTTCCGGAAACGCTTTCTAAAGTAGCCATTGAGGTCGTAAAATGATGATCAATCCTATCTTTAAGCGTTAGCGTATCGCCGTCGTTCGTAATAACTGCTAAACCAGCTCTAATTCCTCCCTGCTCGTAAGTCATGCCGATAGCCCCATTATAAAGCGGGTAAGTATCGCCGTAAGATGGGTAAAGCAAATCGAAACGTTCTTTTGTAAAGTATTGCCAGCCATTTTCATCAAAGTATTTGGCATTGTTTTTACCAACTATTACCTGAAATTCTCTTTGCCAAGGTGTAACATCCTGATGAACCGGCTCGGCCGCAGGCGCAAAATAATAGGGTTCGTTATAACTTTGCTCATGAAAATCTACATGCACTTGTGGCATCCATTTATGGTAGGCAACCATTCTTTGCTGCGTTTCAACCTGCGTTTGCCAAGCCCAATCGCGGTTTAAATCGAAATAATAATGGTTTGGTCGGCCACCGGGCCAAGGTTCGCTGTGCTCCCTTGCAGTTGGGTCTGGATTGGGGACTTTACCGCTAACCATGTTAAAATTGCTTACATAACGGTCTCTTCCGTCAGGATTTAAGCAGGGGTCGATAATTACAATCGTGTTCTTTAACCAATCTTTTATATTGGCATCTTTCGCTTCGGCCAAGGTGTAAAGCACTTTCATAGCCGTTTCGGTAGAGTTTGCCTCGTTACCATGCACATTATAACTTAACCACAAAATAGCCGGTTGTTTAGCTAAGTTCGTTGCCTTTTTTTCGGCATTTGCCAAACTCAAATTGTTCTTTCGCAACTCTTCCAACCTGTCCATATTCTCTTTAGATGATACTACAGCTAACAAAAGTTCCTTTCCCTCATAACTTTTGCCATAACTTTGCAACTGCATATTTTTGCTCGTCGACGCTACTTTTTTAAAGTATTCTACCACGCGGTAATGGGGCGTAAACTTAGTTCCTAATGGGTAGCCCAAAAACTCGTCGGGACTTGGGCTTTGGGCAAAAACAACCTGAAAACCAAAAAACAGCAGGCAAACAAAAGCAAAGAATTTCTTCATAAAAAGGGAATATTTATCAATAATACTAAAAATGCCTTACAGTTTTACTACAATATTTGTAGCGCAAAGCCACTGCTATTAACTCAATTTCTTCCCGCCAAAGCTTCAATCTTTAACAAATCGCCAAGGCGATTTTTGTTAAAGAATTTACGCGTATGTCGGGGCTAGTTTTCTACTTTGTGCAATTGGCAGGCTTTTATTGAACAAACTGTTGTTAAATAAACCTGATAGCGCCAAATAGCCCGCGTCCCGATTTTTTCGGGAGCGGCTATAGGCAATAGCAGGACTGTGGGGACCATTGGGCACTAAAACTGATTTACTAATAAGAGGCACCCCACAACTCTTTTAAAAAAGAATATTTTATTTGTCTTTGCATTTGTAATTTTACCAATAACATTTATCCGCTTTGCGAATGACAACTACAGAACAGCTTTATCAAATTTATTTACAGCACCCAATTGTTAGTACAGACACTAGGACCATTAGCGACGGCTGTTTATTTTTTGCACTTAAAGGCGATAATTTCGACGCAAATACTTTTGCAGCACAGGCGTTGGCACAAGGCGCAGCTTATGCAATTATCGACAATAAAGAGTTTGCGGTAAGCGATAAATGTTTGTTAGTTGCTGATGTGCTGGGCAGTTTGCAGGATTTAGCTAAACACCATCGTTCGCAATTGAACATTCCGGTAATTGGCTTAACAGGCAGCAACGGCAAAACCACCACAAAAGAATTAATTAGAGCAGTTTTAGCAGAGCGATTTAAAACTTTTGCTACTAAAGGGAACTTAAATAACCATATTGGCGTACCGTTAAGCATCTTATCTATGCAGAGCGATGTAGAAATTGCGGTGATAGAAATGGGTGCAAACCATCAAAAAGAGATTGAATTTTTATGCGAAATTGCACAACCTACACATGGTTTAATTACCAATGTGGGCATGGCGCATTTAGATGGTTTTGGCGGTTTTGAAGGTGTAAAAAAAGGCAAGGCCGAACTGTTTGCTTACCTAAAAGCACACCATGGATTTGCTTTTATTAATAGAAACAATCCGTATTTGTTAGAGATGAGTAGTAAAGCCGATTTGAACAAAGTAGTTTACTACGGTACGGATAAGGAAAACAGTATTAGCGGTACGCTAAAACACAGCGACCCGCTAATTGAATTTGAATGGGCTACGGCCGATAAAAGTTACAGCGCCAAGGCAAACCTAACGGGAACTTACAACTTCGAAAATATTCTTGCCGCTATTTGCATTGGCAATTTCTTTGAGCTTAGTGCCGAACAGATTAACAATGGCTTGGCTAACTATTTTCCTAATAACAACCGCTCTCAACTTACCAAAACAGAAAACAACACGGTTATTTGCGATTTTTATAATGCTAACCCGAGCAGTATGACCGCAGCATTGAACAACTTAGAGTCGTTAAAAGCGCCGCACAAAACGGCAATTATTGGCGATATGTTTGAGCTTGGCCCAGAGGCGCCAGAGCAACATAAATTAGTGGCAGAATTAGCTTCAAAAAACAAAATTGACACTTTGATTTTTATCGGCAAAAATTTTAACGAGTATAAAAAAAGTTTAAAAGGGCTCTTCTTTTCTACTCCTGCAGAGGCCAAAGACTATTTGCAAGCCAATCCACCCAAAAACAGTTTAGTGCTTTTAAAGGGAAGCAGAGGAATGGCGTTGGAGCAGTTGTTGCCTTTGTTGTAGGATATTGATTACACCATGCAAGTTTATCTAGAAAAAATTGTCATTCCGACTTCGGAGGAATCTGCAAAGCAAACCACCCTTATGGATTCTTCGCTCTGCTCTGAATGACAAAAATATTTTTTGTTCGGAGATGTTGCCTAAGCTGTTCGAGATGTTAGCGTAGCACATCTCGAAATAAAAGATAAAAGCGGATTTGAAATCCGCGTTAACATTTCGAGATTGCTTGAAAAATCAATATATCTAGCCTTATAGATTCCTCGCTGTGCTCTGAATGGCAAAAACTCTTACTGCATTCTTTCCAACGCTGATTTCAAATCGTCTTTAACGTTTTGTGGCGTTGTGGCATTAGAAATTAAAGCATTAGCTACTTCTTTAAACTTTGGTATGTCGTTGCTTTTAATGTAAATAACAGCCTTTACAAAATCTTTCATATAAAGCATATCCGGAACCGTAGCCCAGGCCTTCATTGTTTCAAACTTCTTTAAGGTTGCGTCCAGTTTTCCGCTTTGCGCTAAACTTGGTCCTGCCGTTAGTAATGCATTAGAAATTTCATCTATTGAAACCTTTTCCGGCACAGCCGAAATAAGCAAATCTAAAGATGTTACCGCTGAATCGATATCTTTCTCGCCAATGTAAAACTGCGTTTTAAAAAAATTGAAAAGGAAAAAGGATTTACTAGCCGCGTATTTATCTAACACCGATTTTACAACTTCGAAATCCAACTCCTCATCGCTGGTTTGTTGCGCTGGGGATAAAGCATAAGAAAACATCAACGCAATCATTCTTTGCTCAACCTCGGGGGCGCTATACATTCCAGTTGCTATAATTTTCTCTTTATTGGCAATTACGTACGCTAAGGATTTTTCTTCCGAGAAACTAACTGCTCCGTTCATTACCAAGGCAATTAAATCCTTGTTGCCTAAAATATCCGCTTGTTTTTCAAGGTATTCTTTTGCAACATCAGGAAAACTTTCGTCTCTCATTTGTACCGCTTGTTCTGCAAATTTTGCAAACTCGGCATTGCTCATTTGCAAGGCCTTGCTTTTAAGCGCATAATACTGTTCGGCCGGATTAACGCCTGCTTTACCTAAATTAACAAATTCGGGAGCCTCGATAAAGCCAATTCCTTTGTGCAATAACTCGCCATTGGCACCAATAAACAAAAAAGTTGGGTAAGCCGTAACCTGATATTGTTCGGCCAATTTGGGACCTTCGCCTTTTTCCATATCAAACTTTACGTTAATGAAATTGGCATTATAGAAATCGGCAACGCCCTGATCTTTGTAGGTTTCGGCATCCATTTTTTTACAAGGACCGCACCATACCGCGTAGGCATCTAAGAATATAATCTTGTTTTCTTTTTTGGCCTTCTCTAAAATACTAGCCCAAGCTGGGTTGTCCTGAAAATTGATTTCGGCTGCAAACCCTGCAACCGTTGCAAATAAAAGGAACATTGTTCCTAAAAAGTTCTTCATTTTACTGTTCTTATACGGCAAAAGCCTTATTAATTAGTTGTTACTGGTACTACGGTTATGCCCACGTCACTTACTCCTGTTAAGGGATTATCTCGCATATTTTGCTCAACCTCTATATCAAATTTGCCCGCAGCCAGAAAACGATAGTTGGTTAGTAACGAAAATTTACTCGTAAAAATATCTCCAGAGCCTTTACCTAACCATTCGCCATCATTTTTAGCCAGTTTAAACTGGTATCTGTTAGTTTTATTTAAACCGGCGCCTTTTAATTTTACCAATACAAAAAGGTTCGCATAGCGATAATCAGCCGTATGGCGTAATTTGAAATAAATATTATAAGCCTGATTCGGATCTTTGATTTCTACACTGGCCTTCGTGCTTTTTGCATAAGTCCAGTTGTTATCAACCATGTTATCGTTAGTGTCTACAAGTGCGTTATTGGTACAGCCAACAAACAAGATCGATACAAAAGATAACAACCAGAAATACTTAATCTTATTCATTAGGTGTTGATGCTGATGGATTTGACGGCTTATTTTTATTTCTGTTTTTGTTACGGTTTCTGTTATTTCTATTTGGTTTTGGCGCATCCGTAGGCGTTGCTCCAGCATCTGCTAAAGGTTTTGGTTGTTGAGGATTTGCTTGTGGCTTACCTTCTTTTGCCTGAGGATTTTGCTTAGGTTGCTGAGGTCTTGGGCCTTGAGGCTTCTGTCCTTGTGGTTTTTGCCCACCTTGGTTAGGTTTAGCTTGCTGATTTAGATTTGGCCTAACTTGCTGTGCTTTTTCGCCCTGTTGTGGTCTATTACGATCGTTTCTTTGCTGATTTGGCTTGTTATTATTACCACCGCTTTTATTGTTACGGTTGTTACGATTTCTGCTCTTATCATCTAAACGCGTTAAACTATCCTGACCAACCACGTTTTCGTAATCGTGTACTTTTTCTACAACAACGCTGGTTTTAAGTTCAACAGCTTCATCTTTTAAGTTAACCGGTTTCTCGCCTTTTTTATTCATTGCCATGATTTCTTTTACACGGTCAACTTTTAGCGGAATCCAGTCTTCTTGGTTAGCATAACTAAACCACATTAATTTCTTAAAAATATCTGTTTTTTGGTGGCGAGCCACACCAACTTCAGTTTGCAAAGACTCAATACGATCCGGAATGTCTTTAAGCGCATCTAAATAGGTATCCAACTCGTAATTTAAACAACACTTTAATTTACCACATTGTCCGGCAAGCTTAAGCGTGTTTAAAGATAAGTTTTGATACCTGGCGGCAGCCGTAGAAACAGTTTTGAAATTGGTTAGCCAAGTAGAGCAACACAATTCGCGTCCGCAAGAACCGATACCACCTAAACGACCAGCTTCCTGGCGCATACCTATTTGGCGCATTTCAATCCTAATACGGAAAGTTTCGGCCATTTTTTTAATCAGCTCCCTAAAATCCACACGTCCTTCGGCAGTGTAAAAAAAAGTAGCTTTGGTCTTATCGCCTTGATAATCTACATCGCTAATTTTCATCGAAAGGCGTAGGTCTAAAGCAAGGGTACGTGCCTTATGCATCGTTTCCCACTCCATATCCTTTGCCAACTTCCATTTATCTACGTCAGCTTCTGTAGCTTTACGATAAACTTTACGCGTAACCTGATCTATAGGTGTTTTTCTGCGTTTCATTTGCGTACGCACCAATTCGCCAGTTAGCGAAACGTGACCAATGTCATATCCGCCAGTTGCACCTTCTACCGCAACTAGCTCTCCAATTTCTAGGTAAATATTATCGTTATTTAAAAAGAACTCTTTTCTAGCGCCCTTAAACTTAACTTCTATAACCTGAAAAGGTTTATAATTAGCAGGCATATCCAAATTAGATAGCCAGTCGTGTACTTCCATTTTTTGGCAACCTCCAGTAAGGCAAGAGCCATTACTTTTGCAGCCTGCGGGGGCACATCCTCCACCCGTCGAGCAACTTCCACATCCCATATTATCCGTATATATATTGAGTCCCCGTGGGGAGCGTTTTAAACTTAATTATTTTAACTATTTGTAAAGATACATCTAAAAACAGAATTTTTGGGTTAGCATTACGCTCTATATGGTAATGTGCCTGCTCCAATTCGTTTATTAATGCTTCTACCATAGGCAATGTTAGTACATGTTGCGACAACTTTTTAGCCACCTCAAGCGTTTGGTGCGGTAATTTAACCAAATCATCTGCCCCACTTATAATTAGGCTGCACTCACGTAAAAAGTTTATGCCATAGCGTAAAAAATTCTTTTGGTTCTCTCTGCCCCACTTCGCCATGTCTTCGGTAAAGTCTATCATGGCGGGTACTTTATTAGAAAAACCCATACGCAACCACTCGGCAAAATGGCCGGCATTGTTGTTCGGGGTGTCTTGCAGTAGAGCTTTAGCCGCAATTAAATTTCCGTCTGCCAAAAAACTATACTCGCTTGCTTGGTTTTCTGATAGGCTTGCTTTTTGGATAAGGTAATCTTCAATTTTCTCATCGCCTAGCTTAGGTATTTTTACAATTTGCGTACGCGATAAAATGGTAGATAAAATTTGTTCCTGATTTTGAGCTACTAAAATAAACAGCGTATTAGCAGGCGGTTCTTCAATTATTTTAAGCAAGGCATTTCCCTCTTTGTCCAAAAACTCGGGCAACCACATAATTAGCACCTTGGTTTCTGCCTCGAAAGCTTTGTAGCTTAATTTTTTAATAATATCATGACATTCGCCAATGTTAATATTTGCTTGTTTATTATCTGCACTAAGTTTAGAGCGCCAAATATCCAAGTCGAAATAAGCGTCTTCCAACAGCATTTCTCGCCACTCGCTTAGTACATCAGTAGCTATTTTTATAGAAGCCGATGCAAAAAAAGGATAGGAGAAATGTAAATCGGGGTGTATGTATTTTTCATACTTTCTGCAAGACGAACATTCGCCACAACTATCGTTTGCCAACTTATTACTGCAGTTTATAAATTGGGCATAAGCTATGGCTAATGGCAATGCACCGCTACCCTGAGGCGACAAAAACAATTGCGCATGACTAACCCTGTTTTCTAAAACGGTGTTAATTAACTGTTGCTTAACGCCTTCCTGTCCGAGTATATCTTTAAACTGCATTGCTGCAAAATAAGAAATAGATATGAGTATTGAGATAGGAGATGCGAGAAAATAGTTAGCGCTGAAATTTCGTGTTTCATTTTTTTCAGAAAAGCAGGGCTCGGTGTTTCATCGAAGCCGAAAGCCCCGCCATCCACTACAATCTTTTTTGATATGTCCTTCGACTTTGCTCAGGATGACAATCAAAAAAGGATTTTCGTTACTGTCTGGTTTAAGTTACGCAGGTTTTTGCCACAGAACAGACGTTTATGCCAGTTCTAACTTAGAGCGGTAAGCCTTAGTAAAATAGACCCGACAAAATGGAAAACCCGGAATGGAGCACAGCGAAATGAGGATTTGAAATGATGGCGGGACAGCAGTAACCGAAAAGAACTGGATATGATCTTCAAAAAAAAAATAATCGCAAAAAATAAGTTTTGTTTACCACAGACCATCGGCTAAAAACCTATTATTTTAAAAACCTTATCTTTGGCGTTTTAAGATTTATGGCTCGTATTTTAGCTTTCGATTATGGTACAAAACGTGTAGGTATTGCCGTTACAGACCCATTGCAAATTATTGCAACTGGTTTAGACAATATACATCCCAAAGATATTATCGAATACCTAAAAAAATACTTGGCTACAGAGCAGGTTGAGGCTTTTGTAATTGGCGATCCTATACAAATGGACGGCTCCCCATCAGCATCAAAGCAACATGCAAAAGGATTTTCTACTTTGCTAAAAAAGAGTTTCCCAACTATACCGCAATATTGGGTTGATGAACGCTATACCTCTAAACTAGCCGAGCAAACCGTTATGCAAAGTGGCTTAAAAAAGAGCGACAGAAGGGATAAAGCCCGAGTTGATACCATTGCAGCGACTATAATTTTGCAATATTTTATGGAACAAAACCGTTTATAAGCACAATGATTAGCGAAGAACTACAACAATTACTGTTAAATTATTGCGAGCCCGACGATGCGTTATTGCAACATATTGATAGGGAAACCAACTTAAAAGTGCTATTGCCTAGGATGCTAAGTGGGCACTATCAAGGCAGGGTTTTAAGCATGATTAGCAAAATGAACAACCCTAAACGCATACTTGAGGTAGGCACTTTTACCGGTTACGCTACGCTTTGTTTGGCAGAGGGTTTAACAGCCGACGGGCTTATTTACACATTGGATGTTAATGCCGAACTTGAAGATATGGTACGGGGCAATTTTGCTAAATCACCTTTAAATGATAAGATAAAATATATTATTGGCGATGCGCAAGAAAGCTTAAAAAGCCTTACTGCCGAAACATTTGATTTGGTTTTTATTGATGCCGACAAAAAGAACAACGGTACGTATTACGATTTGGTTTTCGACCAGGTTAAACCGGGCGGTGTAATAATTGTAGACAACGTACTTTGGAGTGGCAAAATATTAAACCAAGCGCAAGATAAAGACACCAAAAACATTAATAGTTTTAACGATTATATTAACGCCGACCAACGAGTTGAAAAATTAATTTTGCCTGTAAGAGACGGGCTTTTAGTGATTAGAAAAAAATAAGTTAAATCGCTTTTACAATAGCTAAGCAATGTTTTTAAGATTGCTTATGCTATGCAGTAGCGCAACCTTATCGCAAATGAAAAAAACATTTCTACTATCCGTTCTCCTTTTTACCATGGCTTTTGCAAAAGCGCAAAGCAATACCGAAGAATATATAGCTAGTCATGCGGAACACGCACAAGAGCTTATGCGAACACATGACATTCCGGCAAGCATTATTTTAGCCATAGCCATTCACGAATCGGCCGCCGGAACCAGTAAAATTGCCCGCTACCTTAATAATCATTTTGGTGTGAAAGGCGAAAACAGCAATACCGAAATTCGTTCTGCATATAGAGATTACCCCACTGTTGATTCTTCTTACAATCATTTCATTTCCTTTTTGCAAAGCAGAACACATTTTAACAGCTTGTTCGATAAATATGACCAGTACGATTACAGAAACTGGGCAAAAGGTATACAAAGAGGTGGTTATGCGCACAGCAGAACTTGGTCATCGCAAGTTATTGCATTAATTAAAAAATACGAGCTTTACGAATACGACGAGCGCCCAGAAGATTATGTAGAACCTGTTATTGCGGCTCCGGTTTACAAAAAAAGTTCTGTTGCTAAAAGAGTTAGAACCTATCTTGTTAAAAAGGGTGATAATCTAAATAAAATTGCCAAAAAACTAGGCACATCGGCAACGGCTTTGATGAAGAAAAACAACTTAAAATCTGCCGCATTACAACCTGGGCAGAAAATTAAAATATAAACAGCAATGAGAAATATTACGCTCCTAGCAACCATAGCCATTTTGTTTTTAGGCTCATGTAAATCGAGGCAGTATAGCCGCAATAATAAGCAAATTGAAAAGGCGGCGAATAAGCAAAATCCAAATTATACTTCGTATACCACCACCAGTTATATAGATGCTTTTAAAACAGTGGCTATAGAAGAAATGAATGCTTACGGTATTCCGGCCAGTATTACTTTGGCGCAAGGCATTATCGAGTCGGGTAGCGGCAGTAGCAGCTTGGCCAAATACGCCAACAACCATTTCGGTATTAAATGCACATCTGACTGGAAAGGCAAAGCTTATTATAAAGATGATGATAGAAGCAACGATTGTTTTAGAGTTTATAAAGATGCTCGAGAATCGTACAAAGACCATTCTGAATTTTTAAAGAGAAAGCGCTACAGCTTTTTGTTTGAGCTAGATAAAAACGATTATAAAAACTGGGCAATCGGGTTAAAAACTGCTGGTTACGCTACCAATCCGAAATATCCGGATTTGTTAATTGGCATAATAGAGAAGTACAAGCTTTACCAATACGATCAGCCTGAATCTGAAAGAGAGAAAATTAATAGAGAAGACCGCGTTTTTACAGAAATAAATGCCAATATCCCTGTTGAACAGAAAAAGTTTACCCCGGTAAGCGTTGCGCCAAAAGATCCACCTACTAGCACTACGCCCCTTGTTCCGGGCGACAAATATTATGTGGTTAAGCAAGGCGATACGCTGTTTAAAATATCGCAACTTTATAAAATTAGTATTGATGATTTGAAGGCTTTAAACCAGATAACGGACAACAATATTAAGATTGGACAAAAACTCTTAGTAGTTAAATAATGTTAAGTTAAGCATTAACTATTTGCTTAAATTGTAGTTTTGCTGCAACAAATGAAACGAGCGTTTATACTTTTCCTTTTATCGCTTTGCGGTACACAATTACTTGCCCAAAATAAAATGGTGCAGGGTTTTGTGGTTGATGTAGAAAGCAAAAATCGCCTGGCTAAAGTGTATATCTATAATCCGGCTAACGACGAAGGAATTTACAACAACGCCAAAGGCGAGTTTACTACAGGGGCGAAACTTGGCGATACCATTTTTGCTGCGCTTCCGGGATATGGAATGGATACCGTTATTTACAAAGGTCAGGCTGCAATTGTTTTTCAGCTTAAATCTTTAGGTATAAGGCTTAAGGAAGTTAAAATTACCGGGAAAGTTCCCACGCCTGCCGAAGCGTACGCCAATAAGCAAAAAGAGTTTAAATATGCTTTAGACCGAGGTAGTAGCAAAGACTTGCTAAATTTGAGTCAGCGTGGTGTTGGTTTGGGTATTGATGCAATTTATAATTTGTTAAGTAGGCAAGGGAAAAACGCTCGTCACCTGCAATCTATTTTAGAGAAAGATTATCGGGAAGAAATAATTGATTTCAGATATAGAAAAGATTACGTTAAAAATCTAGTTGACATACCAGAAGCGGATCTTAACGATTTTATGTTGCAGTACCGCCCAACTTATACCTTTGTGTTAACGGCTTCTGAGTATGCTTTTATAAATTTTATTACCAATAGTTACGCATCTTACAAGAGAAACCCCTCCATGTTTAGGTTGCCTGCTTTACCTCGTTACCCAATACCACCACAAGGACAATGAGGGCATGGATAATCGTTTTCAGTAAACTTCCGGCACAAGGCATGGCTATTTTTCCATTTATTTTGGTAAAACGAAGCGCTTTAAAAAACGACGTTTTTTTGATCAACCATGAAAAAATACATTTTAAACAACAGCTCGAATTGTTACTGATATTTTTTTACATTCTTTATTTTCTGAACTATTTCATCAATCTTTTTAAATACAAAAATCATCATCAAGCATATTTAAATATTTGTTTCGAAAGAGAAGCTTACAGGCACGAAAAAGATTTGAAATATCTAGCTAATAGAAAGTTGTTTAGCTGGATAAATTTTTATTCTGTGTAATTTTTCATTTTCTTTGTAATACACATGAAGAATCTCCTATTAGTTTTAATATCCTTATTTACGTTTACCTTAAATCTTGTAGCGCAAGAGATAGACACTATTCCTATCCCTACTAAAGATTTAGATATTAAATTGAAGCGTAGTCCGTTGCCTAGCAGAACCGGAACAATTTTATTTAAACCGGTAACTTTTACGCCGGCTGTGGTAAATGCAAAAATCAATTACTGGAAAACCAGAACACAGGTTGGGCTTAACGTTAACCAGGCTTCTTTTAGTAACAACTGGAATGGTGGTGGGGTAAACTCTATTGCAATTGGCGGTTTAGTAAACTATAAAGCAGAATACAGCAAGGAAAGTTATAGCTACAGTAGCGAGGTTATTTTGCAATATGGCAAGGTTAAGAATAAGGACCAACTGCAGAAAAAAACCAACGACCGTATTTTTTGGGATAACAAAGCTGCAGTTCAGATCTCAAAAAACTGGTATTTCTTCGGTTCGGTTAGTTTCGAATCTCAGTTTGATAAAGGTTTTGCATATAGCAGAGATGCGTCTGGAACAGAGCAAGAGCGATTGCTTTCTAAATTTATGTCGCCGGGCTATTTAACAGAATCTTTTGGTTTCGAATATAAGCCTGATAAGTTTTTCTCTACTCGTATTGGTACAGGTACTGCCCGCCAAACTTTTGTTTTAGATACTACTATCTATAAAACAAACGCGAATAATTTTGGTGTAGAACGTGGTAAAAGAGTGAGGAACGAATTGGCATTTTCTATAGTATCAAATTTTGAAAAAGAGGTTTTTAAAAATGTTACGCTTAGAACAAAGTATAACATGTTTATCCCTTACGATAATTTTGGGCATATTGACCACAGATTGGATGTTGCAATCATTTCTAAAATTAACCGTTTTATGAATGTTTCTTTATCTGGCGTTGGTTTATATGATAGAGACACCGACGAAAAGATACAGGGATCGCAAACGCTGGCGCTTGGCTTGGCATTTTCGTTTCCGCGGTGATGTGGTTCATTAGTTCATTGGCTCATCTGTTAATTAGGTTGAAAGATAAGTAGTTGATACTGATAAATGCAGCGTTTTAATATGCTCTATACGATGATTAAAAATCACCTTATTTTTGCGTAAATCTGTGAGAGAAAAAATTTAACTGATAGAAAGGCGATTTCCTAATGAACTACTGAACGAATGAAGCAATTAAGCTTTCTTCTTAATCAAGTTCAAATAATCTACATAATACAAAACCTTAATAGACAAACTATTATTCTGCGGACCAGATACAATGTTGCTAAAGTTTCTGTTGTATCTCTTCATCAAAAACTTCTCATTAGTTTCTGCAGCGTTTTTGTAGGTTACACTTAACTCGCTCCCAGGAGAAAATACCCAAGAGTACACCAAATCGATGTTAAAAACATTATAGTTTCTATCTACGTTTTGCAAAGCCGGGCCATTGTAAGCATCTAATCCACCTTCATTATTTAAACCGAAAAATTCTTTGTTTCTCCTGTCAGACCAATAATGTCTCACACCCAATTGAATCCCCATTCTGTTGCTGAAGCTATATTTAGCATCCATCGTGTTTTCAACCGTGTTTCTATCATACCTAGAAAATACAGATTGTGCATTGTTAAAGCCAACCCAGTTTACATAATTATAGCTCGGACTATAGTTTAAATCCAATCCGAAAGCTAACCTGTCGTTTACCCTTAAATTTTGGAAAAGGTAAAAGTTATAGTTTTTGCCATTAAACATTGCAACTTTCGTCATTCTAATATTTCCGCCAAAATTATACGCTTTAGCTCGGTTCGGATTTACATAAATCGCTAATCTAAAGCTTTCTGGCGCTCGGTAAACTTGACCGTTTCTTGATTCGTAAAAATCATTTGATTTTGCCAACCAATTTCCATTTAATTCTGCCGACCAAAGATTTTTAAACTGTACATACATCCCCGGGAAAACGCCAAAATTTTGGTAGTCGCCAGGACTAAATCGCCTAGAGTATTCAACTTCTGTCCAAGCTTGCAAAGAGTTAAACCACTTGCTTGGTTTGTAAATGTTGTAAGCAAAATTTAAAGACTGATCTAGGAAATTATTATTAGTATAGAAACCCATGTCTGATGGATCGAAATTCTTGTCAGAAAATTCTTGCCCGTAATTAAACGTAAATGTTCCGCTCTTCTTACCAAGGCTTAATTCGTAACTGTAGCCCTTTCTGTTTTCCTTATCAGGATCTGCCGTAACGTAGCTCATTTTAACTGCTCCATCTATAAAATAAGCGTTCTTTTTATCATTAAAATTGAAAAGCGCCGCACTAACGTTTGCATCATATGCGCTACCTTGCCTTAAAACATTAGTATTAATTACACTCACCGAACTGTTGTTTTTTAAAGTTTGGTCTAATACTAAAATATTATAGTTTGTTAACGGCTGGCTAACAAACCTGCTTCTGTTACCATTTTCGTCCTCAACCTCGGTATACATTTTATTGGTGATGGCATTAAAAACACCAATTCCTAAACCATCGGCAGTACGTCCTGAAATTTTAGTAGCATTTAGCACTTTTCCTTCTTGCGGATTTTTAATCACCTTATCGGTGGTTTTTAGTTTGCTGTTATCAAAATAGGATGGAATTGAACCGATTCTTTTTGAATAGAATAAATCGCCTTTGTTAAACAGCTCTGTTCCTTCAGTAAAAAACTGTCGGTTTTCATTAAATTTTACTTCAAAGGGAGTTAGGTTTAGCACGCGATAATCACTTTGTACTTGTCCAAAATCTGGTATCAATGTCATATCCAAAGTAAAACTCTGATTAATTCCATACTTCACATCCATACCACCGTTTATGGTCGTTTGTCTATTTTTCACCCCTGGTGTATTATACGGATAATGGTTTACCAAGGTTGATAAGTATGGCGAAAAAGATAAACGTAAAGGTGCTTTTATACGTTGCAAACCTTCTAAAATTCCGCTTTGGTTAACGAAACCATCAACTTTCGGATCAACAAAGTTCCAAAATGTTTGTCGGTTGGTGCCCGTACGTTTTCTCGTAATGTTTAAGCCCCAATTTTGTATATCCTTACTAGAAAAACGCAAAGCTGAATAGGGAATTTTAATTTCTGCGGTCCAGCCATTATCGTCTAAACGAACTTCGCTATCCCAAACTGCATTCCACGTTGGATCCTCGCCAGCAATTAGCGAATATTTGGCATCAAACTGAACACCTGCTGCAGTAACAAAAAAACCGTATCCATTAACGCCATCCAAAAAAGTGTCAAAAACTACTCCTACAAAATCTGCATTGCCGATATTATCCCTTGCTACCAATTCATGCACAACGCTATCAGGCTTATCATACATTCGTGCCGAAATATAAATGGCATAGTCATCGTACAAAAACTTTATTTCGGTTCTGCCATCTTTCGGTTCTACTCTGCCAGGAACCGGTCTTAGCTCTATAAAATCTGTTGCTGTTGCTGCGCTATTCCAAACCGCATCATCTAACAAACCATCTATTTTAGGGCTTACAGTAGTTCTTTGCGCCTGAATTTTCTTTTTTACAGGTATTTGTGCATAGCTAAAAACTGCACAAAACACTAAAGTCAGGGCAACTGAAATCTTTTTCATTTATTTGGTTTGTATTGATGATGAGACACTGCTTGTTAATGGTTTGTTGCACCAACTGTAAAATATATTTTTACTGTTTTTTGGACATAAGAATTCCCCTGCAAAACTTGTATTGTTTTAAAGCTATTTGAACTTAAATGCTGGAAATTTTCGAGTTTTATGGAGGATAAAGATTGCATCTTAATTTGTTGATGCAATCTTTATATGGAAGGAATTACAATTTGTAAAGCACTTTTTTCTCTATATACTTATCAATTGTGGCGTAGTTGTATCCTTTCTTTTTCAATTCGGAGATAAATTTTGGTGTGGTTCCTGTTGCCTTTGCTCCAACTACTGCATCGATAGTTAGCGTTTTGAAACCCAGTTTTTTATAATCTGTGTAATCTTCTGCAGTTAAACCAAGTGCTTTCATCGAAATAAACGCCTCCGATGATAATTCACCAAGCCCTAAAGACTCGAAGCTTTTACAGTAAGCTGGCGTAACACCCAGAGATTTCATGGCCATTAACTCATCATCAGAGAAATTTAGCCCAACCGATGTGAACGTTTTAACATATTGAGGCGTAATATTCATTGCTTTTTTAGCAACTGCCATTTCAAATTCGTCATCTTCGTCAATATCAACATGGGCGTTAATTTTATGATCGGTTCTCGTATTAATTTTTGGTTTATTATCAACAACCTTAGCATCTAAAGCATCACTTGTTTCCTTTGCATTTCTGGCATCTTTTAAAAATTTACCGTCTATACCTTGCGCCTTTAGCGTTATTAACTTGCTTGCTGTAATGTTTTTATAACCCGAACTTTCAATATCTCTTATAAACGCCGCATCTACATCTAAAGCTTTTAAAGGAATGATATCTTGCAGGCTTAAATTAGCTAAACCAGCTTTTTTTAACGATGCAATGTATTCTCCGGTAACGTTCATTGCTGAAAGCGGAATCAAATCATCTTTTGAAATATTTGTATAACCCTGTTTTTTAAGCGTAGTAACAAATTCTCTTTTCAGCTTGGTCATAAAAAACACCATTCCATCTTTGTCCTTATTTGTACTAACGCCTTCTTTTTCTAAAAAGGAGAAGAAGCCGTCATCAGCAACAAATTCATAAGAACCCATTCCTGTTTTCCCGTCAAACTTACCCGTAAACTGAATCGTTCCTGCATCTCTAGCTAAAGAAAATATTCCCTTTTCGCTAGTAGGTAAATTTTTAAATTCAGTTAGTAAAAAATCGTTATTGCTGTAATTGTTTCCACCCTCTTCATCTTCAAGGCGGATGCTAATTTTGTCGTTTTTAATGGTTGCAAACCAAGTACCCTTATTAGAAATTTGGGCAAATTTATTGTTGTTTGCTACCGTCGTGTTGATGGCTGATTTTCCGAAAGCTACAGGCTCGTTCAATAGAGAAATAAATACAAGCAATAGCGGAACAATACATAGATATTTCCATGTAGAGTTAATATTTGATTTTTTTGAGTTCATCATGAGTAATCTTTTTTTAAGAATAGATTGATTGTAATTTGTGGTTAAACTTGCAGGGAAGTGTGGTGCAGAAACCTTTACCAGGCTCATTTGATAACTAGTGGGTTCAATATCCGAATGTGCTAACAGTTCGTTATCTGTTAAAAACTCTAAATTGTCTTCCATCGCTTTGCGATAAAACCACGCAAACGGATTAAACCATTGAAAAACGAGCGCTAATTCTGCTAAAATAATGTCGTAACTATGCCCCTGTTGGATGTGGATTTTTTCATGGAGAATGATTTGACTGTAAGTATCCCAGTCGTACTTATCAGGATTAATAAAGATATTGTTGGCAAATGAGCATGGCGCCTGCTCACCAGAAACTTCAACAATCCTAAATCTTCCATCCTGAATAAAAGGCTTAGCGTAACTTTTGTACAATAAAACGCTTAGCTGAAAAAGGAAATTTAGACCGAAAATTGCTACACCAAACCAATATGCCCATACTACTACGTCTAGTAGCGATACATCCTTGAAAAAGGATTCTTCTGTTTTAGCAACATTGGGAGCCGTGTTTTTAACTGGAGTTGTTGTTATTTCTTGTTTGTGGCTATCCTTAACTTGTAAATTAAAAGCAGGTGTTTCCTCGCTCACTTTTCTAAGCGACCATTGTTCTGGTACCGGAATTAACGGCAAGCTAAAAGACAGTACTAAGCAACCTAACAACACAAATCTATTAAGCGGAAAGAAGGTTTCTTTCTGCAAGAAAATTTTATAAAAAAGAAAACATCCAGCTAAAATCAGCGCAACGTTTAAGGCATAAAGTATCATGGCTTTTTCGATTTAATTAGGTTTACAATTTCAGTTAATTCTTCTTCAGATAGATTTTGTTCTTTGGCAAAAAATGCAAGCATACGCGGATATGAATTATCAAAATACTGGCTTACGACGTCTTTTAAGGCATGTTTCTGATACTCTTCTCTGCTAACTAGCGGAAAATAGCAAAACATATTACCCACAACATCATGTCCTAAAAATCCCTTTTCCTCCAAAATTTTAACCATGGTTGCAACACTGTTATAATGAGGTTTCGGATCTGGAAGAATTGGAATTATATCTCTAATAAAAGCTTTCTCCATATCCCAAAATGCTTGCATAATTTGTTCTTCTCTTTTCGCTAATTTTATCATCTCCATAAATTTATACAACGAAGGTAATACTAATTAATTAATAACAATACTAATTGATTAGTAGATAGGTAACTTTTATGTTACTTTGAAAAATAATACCCGTAATCGATCGGAACAGACCTTTTTTTAAAAGAAAATTTTTAGGTTTCAGATGAATTAAAGTTATAAGGCAATCTTAAAGCCAATAGAAAATGGCAAAACAAATGCTGCTTAAGCTTGACATTTACGAGATTACGATTGTGGGCTTAGCTTAAAAATTAATATCTTTGCGAGATTAAGAATTAGACAAATTATGTTTGAAAATTTACAGGATAAGCTAGATAGAGCATTTAAAGTTTTAAAAGGACAAGGAAGCATTACCGAAATTAACGTGGCCGAAACCATGAAAGAAATTAGGAAAGCTTTATTGGATGCCGATGTAAATTACAAAACAGCCAAAGCTTTTACCGACGAAGTAAAGGTTAAAGCGTTAGGACAGAACGTATTAACTTCTATCTCTCCAGGCCAATTACTTACCAAGGTAATGAACGACGAACTTGCTGCTTTAATGGGCGGCGAGGTTACCGAACTTGATTTAAAGAACAACCCAACCATTATATTAATTGCCGGTTTAAACGGTGCTGGTAAAACCACGTTTACGGGTAAGCTTGCTTTGCATTTAAAAAGCAAAGGCAAAAAACCGCTTATGGTGGCCGGCGACGTTTATCGCCCTGCGGCGGTAGATCAATTACAGGTTTTAGGCGAGCAAGTTGGCGTACCTGTTTACGCTAACAAAGATTCTAAAGATCCTATTGCTATCGCTTTAGAAGGTATTGCAGAAGGCAAGAAAAACAACAACAATGTAATTATTATCGACACGGCTGGTCGTTTATCTATAGACGAAAGCTTGATGAATGAAATTGCTGAAGTTAAAGCGCAAACTAAACCTCACGAAATTCTATTCGTAGTGGATTCGATGACGGGTCAGGATGCGGTTAATACAGCAAAAGTATTTAACGATAGATTAGATTTTACAGGTGTAGTTTTAACTAAATTAGACGGTGATACCCGCGGTGGTGCTGCTTTATCTATTAAATCGGTTGTAGATAAACCAATTAAATTTATTGGTACGGGCGAGAAAATGGATGCGCTAGATATTTTCTATCCAGATAGGATGGCTTCGCGTATCTTGGGCATGGGCGATGTGGTGTCTTTAGTGGAGAGAGCGCAACAGCAGTTTGATGAGAAGGAAGCTGCAGAATTGCAGAAGAAAATCCGCAAAAACAAATTCGATTTTAACGATTTCTACAACCAAATCCAGCAAATCAAAAAAATGGGTAACATGAAAGATTTGATGGGCATGATACCTGGAGTTGGTAAAATGATGAAAAACGTAGACATAGAGGACGATGCTTTTAAAGGTGTTGAAGCCATTATCCAATCGATGACACCATTTGAAAAAGAAAATCCAGATAGTATACAGCAAAGCAGAAGAGTGCGTATTGCTAAGGGTTCTGGAAGCAAAGTAGAAGATGTAACCAAACTTATTAAGCAATTTGAAGATATGCGCAAAGTGATGAAGCAATTCTCAAATCCTGCGGCAGCAGCCAAAATGATGAAGAATATGCCTAAAATGCCACAAGGTAGAATGTAATCCAAAAACATAAACACTTGCAAATCCTAACCTTTTAAGGTTGGGATTTTTTTTTGAATTCTACTTCCTTAAAGTATTTGTATTTAATAATATAAGGCGCAGTATTTTATTACCGTTTTACACAGGTAAATATCGAATAGTTTTTTGAAGCGCAATTTCCTGCTTCTATTTACATAAGTCCCGCCATACACTTTAGTCGCTTCACTCCTGCTCGTTTCTGTCGGGGCTATTTTACAAACTTATATCTAAGTCAAATCCTTTTTTTATGAATTGCTAATAATACAGCAGCCTTCTGGGTAATTATTTCTTAATACTTTTCGTACATGGCAACAAATTTCTATCTTTAATATACAATCATCCCCATAGTTTATAACATCTATTTTTTAACTCAAAAAAGTAAAATGCTTGTTAAAACTTTTGGGAGCGCCGTTTACGGTGTAAATGCCCTTACGATTACCATTGAAGTTAGCATAACAGCCGGCACCAAATATTTTGTAGTCGGCTTGCCCGATAATGCCGTTAAGGAAAGCATGTTCAGGGTAGAAAGCGCTATAAAAATGGCTGGCTACCACATGCCTAGGCAACGAATTGTTATTAATCTTGCGCCTGCAGACATTAGAAAAGAGGGCTCCGCCTACGACCTACCAATTGCTATCGGCATTTTAGCCGCATCTGGGCAAATAGACTCCGATTTGCTGGCGCAATATTTTATAATGGGCGAGCTTTCTTTAGATGGTGGCTTGCAAGCTATAAAAGGCGCACTTCCTATTGCAATACAAGCCAGAAACGACGGTTTTAAAGGTTTTATTTTGCCATTAGAGAACGCTAAAGAAGCCGGCATTGTTAACGATTTAGTAGTTTACGGTATGCAAAACCTTGCAGAGGTAATTGGCTTTTTTAAAGGTACCGAAAAACCAACACCAACCGTGGTGAATACTCGTGAGGAGTTTATGCGCCAGATAAATAATTATGAGCAGGATTTCTCTGACGTTAAAGGACAAGAGAATATCAAAAGAGCTTTGGAAATTGCCGCAGCAGGTGGCCACAATGTAATCTTAATTGGCCCGCCGGGAGCCGGAAAAACCATGCTTGCCAAGCGACTGCCTACAATTTTGCCCCCGTTAAATTTGCACGAAGCCTTAGAAAGCACCAAAATATATTCGGTAGTTGGCAAAATACCTAGTGCCAGCGCTTTGTTAACAGAAAGGCCTTTCCGATCGCCACACCATACCATTTCTGACGTTGCGCTGGTAGGCGGCGGAATGAACCCGCAACCAGGAGAAATTTCTCTGGCACATAATGGCGTTTTGTTTCTAGACGAATTACCGGAATTTAAGCGTACCGTTTTAGAAGTAATGAGGCAACCGTTGGAAGATAGAAAAGTTAGTATATCAAGAGCTCGTTTTTCTGTCGAGTATCCTTCTAGTTTTATGCTAATTGCCTCTATGAATCCATGTCCTTGTGGTTTTTTCAATCATCCAGAAAAAGAATGCTTATGTGGCCCTGGTGTTGTACAAAAATACCTGAGCAAAATATCTGGTCCGCTGTTAGATAGAATCGATTTGCATGTAGAAGTTACGCCTGTTAATTTCTCCGAACTTTCTTCATCCCGCGAAGCGGAAAAAAGCAGCGTAATTAGAACCCGCGTTATGAAAGCCAGAGCGGTGCAAGATATCCGCTTTGCGAATAATGACAGCCTACACTTTAACGCCCAAATGAGTAGCAACATGGTTAGGCAGGTATGCAAAATAGATGAGGTAGGGCAATCTCTAATTAAAAAAGCAATGGAAAAATTGGGCTTATCTGCCAGAGCTTATGACAGGATTTTAAAAGTTGCTAGAACCATTGCAGACTTGGCGGATAGCGAAAATATAGAAGCCGAACACCTGGCAGAGGCTATACATTACCGAAGTTTGGATAGGGACAGTTGGGGCGGGTAGCAGTTAATTCTGATACCTTAACAATTTCCTCATTTGGTAGAAAAACCTTTCTATCAATCTCAGTTCTTCAGTTACAATTTCCGCATTGCCTTTTAGTTCTTTATCAAAAATAAGTTGTTTGCCATAAGATGTTTTTAAGCCTTTCGGCAGAACTACTTCAACATAATAGTTACCTTCCTCATCAGGAGTAAATGCAATATGCTGAACTTTTCCTTCTATAATTCCGTACTCTTGATACTGGTAATTATCGAGCTTAATTAATACTTTTTCTCCCTCTGCTATTTTTCCAGAATTTGTTGTGGCTACAGCCATTTTTCCAATCAGTGCCAACTTATTATTAGGCAATATAGAAAGTATCGGATCTCCACGTTTTACAAACTGATTTTCGCCCCAAAATTGCTGAAAGCTAGCCACCCCGTTAGTAGAAGATACTACCAAATAATTTTGTTCCCATGCTCTTAACGAACGTCTTAATTGCTCGAACAATTGCAAAGTTTGCGAAGCAAAATTTACTTTGTCTTTTTCTGCGTTTATTGTAGTGCCGTCTTTTGTTTTATTTAGATTTGAGATGGCTTCGTTGGTTTGCGATATAGCTATTTCAACATCTTGCAAACTCTGTTGAGCCTGTAAAAACTTAATTTTTTCGTTCTCAAATTCGGAAGTAGATATTACTTTTTGGTTAAAAAGCTGTTGGTTACGCTGATAATTCTTTTTAATTAGTTCATATTTTGCCAATTCGAAAGTTTTTTGCCTTTTAAGCGTAACTATTCTGCTTTTGTAAGAAGCAATGTTTTGAGCAGTAGCTACATTTTCTGGATCGTACGGCTTAAGCCTGGAGAATAATTTTTCGTCTTGGAATGCCTTTGCAAAACTATTGTAATCGCTCTGCAACTCTCCTAATTTAAAAGTTGAGATTTGATCAAGCGGAAATGATGTCAATTGCGCCGAAGAAACGGTGTCCATTACTTTCTTTAAGGCTAGAACATCCTGATAGTTTGCAGTAGATTGTAAAACCATTAAAACTTGGTTTTTCTGCACCTTCTGATGGTCTTTAATGAAAATTTTCTCGATTTTGGAATCTGTTCTGGCTTCTAGTTTTTCTGGCGGATTTTGCGAAGTCACCGTAATTGTTGCGGGCACAAACTCCGGGTATTTGATGAAATAGCTCATCAATAAAACCATCAAAATTATTCCTAAAATTACCACATTGCCCCAACGAAACATCCAATGTGGTGGTTGCGCCAACACATCCTGAACGCTTTCAGAACGCAATTCAATATTGTCTAAAGTGTTTCTGTTAGTTTCCAAGTTCTAGCTGATTTTTGATTAACCTATAATATTCGCCTTTTTTCGCCACCAACTCATTGTGGTTTCCTTCCTCAACTACGCAACCTTTATCAAGCACAATAATTTTGTCGGCATGTTTAACAGTTGATAACCGGTGTGCAATTACGATGGCTGTTTTCCCTTTAAAAAATTGCGCTAAATTTTCGATAATAACTCTTTCGTTATTGGCATCTAAAGCACTGGTTGCCTCGTCAAAAAAAATGTAGTCTGGAGACTTATAAACGGCCCTTGCAATAAACAACCTTTGCTTTTGTCCGCCACTTACACCAATACCTTCGTTGCCAATTTTTGTATTATAACTCAAAGGCAAGTCTTCAATAAAATCTTTAACGTTTGCAATTTCAACTGCTTTTTTTAGCTTTTGCTTATCTATTACATCTTCGCCTATGGCGATGTTATTGGCTATGGTATCATTAAATACATAACTTTCCTGCATCACCACGCCACATTGGCTTCGCCAATAACTGGGCGATATATTTTTTAGATCTGTACTGCCAATCTTTACATCACCTTTTTCTGGCTCGTAAAACTTTGTAAGTAATTTTAGCAAGGTGGTTTTTCCGCTTCCGCTTGCCCCAACAATTGCTGTAGTTTTTTGGTAGGGTATAATTAGGTTTAAATCTTTAAAAACCAAATTGTCTGATCCAAGATATCTGAATGAGAGATTATTTAAAACGATATCTTTCTGCGGAATTTCTGTAGCATATTGTCCCTCAACAAGCTCTTCGTCGGTTTTATCATGAATTTCGCCTAACCTTTCCAAAGCAATTTTTGCATCTTGTGTTTCTTTAATAAAATCTATCAACTGCAGTAATGGGCTATTAAGCTGACCAATTATATACTGAACAGAAAGCATCATCCCTAAGGTAAGGTTACCATCTAATACTAGTTTTGCAGCTAAAAAACTTACTAAAATATCTTTTATCTGATTTATAAAACCACCACCTACAGATTGCCATTGCTCTAAAGAAAGTGCCTTAATTTTGATTTTGAAAAGCTTTACTTGCAGAAATTCCCAACCCCATCTTTTTTGCTTTTCGGCATTATGCATTTTTATTTCCTGCATTCCGTTAATCAGTTCTATTACCATACTTTGCTCTTGCGAAACCTGCGAGAACATTTTATAATCTAATTCCTTTCTTTTTTTAAGGAAAAAACTGATCCATGCGATGTAAAGAATGGCGCCAACTAAGTAAACCACAAACAGTCGGTAATCGTACACTAAAAGCACAATGCTAAAAATGACTAGATTAACCATAGAGAACAGCGTATTTAAGGATGAGCTGGTTAAAAGTTGCTCTATGCGATGGTGATCGTTAATCCGTTGCATGATATCTCCGGTCATTCTGGTATCAAAGAAACTGATGGGAAGCCTCATTAATTTGATAAAGAAATCTGATATGATGGAGATGTTTATTCGGGTAGAAAGATGCAATAAAATCCAGCTTCTGATAATGTCTATACCCATTTTGCCCATAAAAAGCATAACCTGGGCCAATAAAATCAAATAGATGAAATTTATATCCTGATTTTGTATACCAACATCTACGATACTTTGTGTAAGAAAAGGAAAAATAAGCGACAGTAAACTTCCCGCCAACAAGCCAACTGCCAACTGAATTACAAGCGATTTATATTTAATTAAGTATCTAGATAGAAAAGCGAAACTTGTCTTTTTTTCTTCCTCATCAAACTCGTTTTTATAAAATGATGGGCTGGTTTCTAAAATAAGCGCAATACCTTCTTCGGTTTGCTCATTTGCATTTTCTCCAATCCAATGTTTGATAAATTCTTCTTTAGTATAGGTAATTAAGCCGTAACTTGGATCAGAAACATAAACCTTATTTGTTTTATCAATAGCATAAACCACTACGTAATGGTTTTTATTCCAATGCACAATGCATGGCAATGGTGCCTCGGCAACCAACGTATCAAAATCTATTTTAACTCCTAAAGTTCTAAAACCTAAATGCTCTGCGGCGTTGCTAAGCCCCAACAAACCACTTCCCTCTCTGGTAGTTTCAGAAAGTGTTCTAATTTGCTGTAGCGGAATGCTTTTATTATAGTGTTTTGCTATAATGCGCAAGCAAGTAGGACCACAGTCTTTAGCATCTGGTTGTTTATAGAAAGGGAATTTTTTAAGCGCCATTATCGGTTGTTTTTATAGGCTATAATTTTGTATTGCTTTTTGTTTAAGCGGATTAGTACTCCACTCGTCCCATTGGTTAGTATACGGATCGTAACCACATTTTAGAGGTTTGGAAACATCTAAGCCTTCTTTGTTGATATGAGTTTGTTCTGTAAACGCTCTGCAATCTGTGCATACATTTCTGAATTCACAGTGTTTACATACGTTGATGTCGTCTTTGGTGAGATTCCAATAGTTGGTAAAATTTTGCTGTAAAAGCACATCTTCCAAGCTTGTTTCATTTATATTCCCAAAGCTTTGAAGCATTGCCGGGCAGTTTTTTATATTTCCTTCGGCATCTATTCCAATCTTTTTGTTCAGGCATGAGTTATGATTGATCGCCTCTAAGACCTTTTTGATGTTTGTATCGAAATATTTTAAATCTACCTTACCACAAGAATTGATTTTTAGATTTTGTTGAGTGAATAAAAGCTCGAACTTGAAAGTATTTTCTACTTTAAAGGGTTCTTTTTCGCAATTGTAAAATACCAGGTTATATATCCTCGAGGCATTTTGACTTAGATGCTGAATAAAAGCTTCATCAATTTCGGTTTGATAGGGTGCGAAGACCTCTAAACTTTCAATGGTTGAATTTTCAAAATCCTTTTCAAGTTTCAAGAAATCTTCGAGAGAAGCTTTACCCTTACAAAAAATAACCAAATGGGATATTTGTAAATTGTCAATCGACTGGATTAGGTTTTTTGGAATGGCTAATTCATTTCGTTCCATAAATAGATTCGAAATTTCGCTATAGTCAACATACTCCAGAGAAAGTGGAGCAAAGTTTCTATCCCAATCTCCGGCAGTAACAAAACCGTATTCTTTTTCTAGCAAAAAGTCCAAATATTCCTGCGCTATTTCTTTGGATTCATCATCATAAAAAGCAAATACCTCTTCAATAGAATTGGTTTTAAATTCATCTATAATTTCACACAACTCTAATGATTGCAACTCAGAGTTGTTTCGTTGTAAATCGGAAACTAGAATTCGGTTTGCGCCTTTTGTTATTAAAATACTGCTATATAAATTGAAATACCTCATAACATTTTTACAAGTTTTTTGTAAGGAATGGATTGACTATGAAAATCTGTTTGAATTTTCGAAATTTTAATATAATCTGTAGTTGGTTTCAAGGTTTTAAAATCTCTTTCTCCAAATACTTCGATATATTTATAGGTTAGAAGCAATCTTTTTTCTTCGTTGAATAATATTTTCATAAAAATTGTGCTATTTCTTTGTCTAATGAATAATTACAAATGGAGGACAAGCCCAAGAACTGGCCTAATGGATTGATTTCAAGAAAGTAGAATTTGCCATCTTTTCCCTTAATAAAATCTGCCGAACCGCAGTTTACATCCAAAACCTGGAAGAGCTTTGTTAAGCAAATCTCAATTTCAGGTGGTAAATTGTACGGCACATTTCGATTAGGAGTTTGTACATTATATTTCCTGTAATCTGTTTTAGTTTGCTTGTCATTTTGAGAGATTATAGCAGTTGACCATATTTTGCCATCGAGGTAAAAACTTCTTATTTCATACTCTTTTTCAATTTTATCTTGAAAGAAAGTAGGGAAAAACGGCTTTTTTTCATGTTCAGCAACCACAGCAGTGTACAGTATGCCATCATAGTTTTCGTTTACAGCCTCTAAAATTATATTCTCAGTATAGGATTTTGTAATCATTTTATTGATGATTACGTCATCTGTATTTTCAGCCAAAAAATACTTTGGAACAAGTAAGCCTACCTTTTGTGCCTCCTCCAAAACCAATAACTTATTTAACTTACTATTTCGCTGTTTATTGATATGTTTTTTAGATTCTAATTTTTTAATAACATAATCTTCCAGCCAGTGGTAAGCTTCGTTCATGTTTAGGTTAACGGCTGGGTTTTTATAAGTTTCCCGTTTAAACTTCAATCCGCCACCCCTTCTGTACCAAACGCTAGAAATATCTTCCAGAAAAAAGCTGTTTCTGTAACTCTCCAGAAAGAATTTTTTGTTGATAATTTTTATTTCAAAAAACTCATCCTCATGCACTCTTATATATGACTTGTTCATTTTATTTAACCACATTAAAACCTCATTCGTTGTAGGTTCTAAATTCGATGACAGTATTAAAATCATATTTTGGGCATTTATATTTTTACGGTAGTTTTAACAAGAGGCGTAAATACATTGATGATAAATTTTAATGGTTGCTTCGAAAATTGAAGCAACCATTAAAATCTTAGTTAGCTCCGTTCCAGTTTCCCATGTCAGAACTTGGACCGGTAACAGCACGCTGGCATGTTCTGCCCACATATGCTCCGCCATTGCTTTCGTAGGTGTCATATTCTACAGCACTGCTTGGATATTGGCTTGGGCAAGCAACATTTGATCTGATCCAATATAAACCGCCTTGAATTGTTGATAAATCAGTTAATTTTTTGTTTTCTAATGAAGAAAGAGTCTTCATTCCGTCTAATTTTTTCATGTTTTTAAGTTTTAAATATCCTCCCGATGAGATGATATAGTTAATAATTTAAATTTTACTACCAATTGTTACCAACCTCGCAGTCTGTAGGGTCCCAACCTCTCATTATCCATTTGCCATTCGAATAATGATCCACATCTCTCATGCCTTTGTCATTTAAAAAATTAGAGTAAACTGTTGAATATTGACTAAGAAGTCTACCGCCTTGAACGGCAGTTAAGTCTGTTAACTTTTTGTTCTCAAGTGAAGAAAAGCTCTTCATTCCATTTAACTTTTTCATTAAAGATTAATTTAAAATTGATTGAAAATTCACCACTTTACCCGGGCGTTAGGGTTGTTGCCGGCCAGCTATTTATAATCGTGCTTTTGTACGTCTACGCCAACACGATGGTATAAATCATCTAATTGTTGATGGTTTTATCTATCATCAACATTTTAAATTTCGCCATATTCGCTACCGCGTGTATATCGAAACTCATATCTGAATGCTTTGGACTGATATGCGCCAAATTTTTACGATTATTCGTTGTTGGCTAGCAGATTTATGGCGCTAAGGCCTGTTGTTTAGGGAGCGGGCGCTCGGTGTAACGTAGGTTTACGTATGTTTTAAAGGAAGTGATAGCCCAAATTCTGGGCAAAAAAAAAGCAGGATTAAAAATCCTGCTTTTTATTAAATGGTATTTCGATAGTCCGTTGCTACATCGTCAACCTTGTCTGTAAGGTCTCTTTTGTAAGCTTTAGCTTTCTCTAACCATTCTGGCGCTTGATCTTTTATATCATCTACAACAGATCTGCCTGTAATTTCGTCCTTTTTTGTAAGGTATTTAACGGCTCCGTATATCGCGGCTCCAATTAATGCTGTTCTAATTAATCCCATAGGTTTATTTTTTAAATGGAACAATAACAACAACTTAAAAGTTTTCGCTTTGCTAAAACTATTTCATCTATAAGTTTATTCTCTCTTGAGCGCTCTATCAATTAATCGCCCAACATCTTCCACTTCTTTGTTCTCTTCCAGAATCGGTTCGTCGGTTTTATAGTCAATACGCATCCATTTCTTATTTCTGTTGCGCAACAATTGCATATGCTCTGCACCAGACTTGAAGATGGTAAAAGTTCCTTCCTCCTCCGGTATAATCTCGTAAACTATACCATTAACTTTTATGTAAAACGATTCTTCTTCCATATATTATTAAACTTCGCTTTGCAAGTTAGCTAAATCTGTTTCTTCTAAAACTATTCTTACAGATTGTCTATTATCCTTATAGGCCCACTTAATTAACCTTATTTTGCCAGCGGCGATTTCTATGCCGGTAATATCACCATCACTAAAACAGCAACAGCCTGTATTAAAATAATTTGGTTTGTAAGCTGTGAACGTAGGCATGGTGGCTCCCATTATTTGCTCCTTTTTCATCTGATCTAGCAATTTCTCTTCCGCCAGCTTATCATTTGCCTTCCTGGCTTCATCAAGCTTAATATAAATACGCTCTAAATGCGTTAAAGAGTTAAATACCGGTTGGTGTGTATGCCCAGTTATTAAAACCGACGCTTGATTAGCTGCCCACTCGTACATAAATTGGTTATGAGCAGACTTTAACTGATTATTAAATGCCGGCGTGTTAGGGTTAATGCGCAGATAGGCTTGCAAAGGCGCCCAAACTCTAGAAACAAACCACTTACTAAACCAATTTCCATCGCTAGCTAAATCGCCTTGATGGCCATGCGTTAAAAATATTGATAATGGCCTGTTGCCAATTATTGTTTGCAAAATTAGGCCTTCGTACACCTTAACCTTCTGACCATATATTTTTTCTAACTGATAACCCGCAAGTGGATCATTATCCCAATATAAATCATGGTTGCCAAAAATCTTTATAAACGAACTTCTCTCCAGAAACCGTCGTTCAATATCAAACGATGCTTTATTATGTTTTTTAACGGCATCCAGTGTATTTTCCCAAAGTTCTTCGCTATCGCCTAAACTTATAAAGGTGTATAAATTACTGTTGTAATAATTTAAGGCCGATAGATAATTATCATTGGCAAAGCCGAAGTCATCCGCATAGTTTCTTGCACCTTTATGTTGGTCGGAAAAAATAATATAAGGCGTTTTTTCGTCGAAGGTAAGCAATAAACCTCGTTTACCCGAGGCGTCTAAAATTTGACCATAAAGTGCTGTTAAAGCCTGATGAACCCGCTCCTTTTTTGGTCGCGAGGCAAATTTATTAGCCATTCTAATAACAAAGCCACTCAATAATTTTTGCAAGATTTTCCGCATATCAATGAATGGCTAAATTATACTAAATTTCTTCTTCGTCCTCTTCCTCATCTAAAGGAGGATTTTCTTGATAAGCAGTTATCAAAGTTCCAATCTGATTAACTTCTTCATCGTATTCAAATAAAGGCAACGCAGTTTCTTTATCAAATTTTATCCATTGTTCGGCATCATCTTTTTGAATCTGCACATATTCTTTGCCTTCTTTAAATATTACGTAGGTATCATTTCCCTCTGGAAAAACGGCATAATTAATTGCCCCGATTTCTAAATCAAACGGTTGTTGCATGGTTAATTCTTTTGTTGCTGTAATTTTTTTATAAAAGCAATAAACTTAGGGCTAGCATAATTTGCTGCGCCTTCGGTATTAAATGAGATTCTTCCCATCTTATCAAATACAATTGTTGTTGGTAACGAACCTTTAAATATAATTTCGGGCATGCTACTGGCTACGTTATAAACGGGCATTTGATATTGTTTTCGGCTCATGTAAGCATTTGCTTTAGCAAAATCGCTGTCTGCATCAACCAGCAGAAAAACTACGTCTTCATCGTTTTTAAACTGCTGATAGAGCTTGTTAACTGATGGCATTTCGGCCAAACAGGGAGGGCACCAGGTAGCCCAAAAATTAAGAAATATGATTTTGCCTTTCAAATCTTCTAAGCTAACCACTTTGCCATTAACATCTTTAAATTTTACCGCAGCTAAATTGTTGGGTGCAACATCAGGATTTTCTTTTACAGAAGGATTGAATAAGCCAATTTGCATTAAACCCTGAATTACGGTTGCTTTTGCAACTGGCACAAATAGCATGAGCAAAATTACCGAAAGAAATAAGGCGCTAGTTATATAGCTTTTCCACTTTTGTTTCATACAATTAATTCTATCTACAAAGATAACTAATCGTATAAAAACAATTTCGATTTAAAAGTCAAACTTTAGCTTAACGCCGGTACCGATTAATCTTAAGTTTTGGGTATTAACCTCTCTCATTGGCAATTTAACAAAGGGCTCTACCGCAAAGGCATTATTTTTAGAAATCTTCTTCTTATAACCGAAGGAGAAATTATAGAAACCCAGGTAAGAATAGTTGTCCACTGTGCTTGGCTCCGCTTGTTCTGTAACCTTATCTGTTACTAAAACCGAACTAAGTTGTTGGAAACCGCTTGCAGAATTAGAAACCCGCTGCTCTACCCTGTTTTCTAAATAGGTGTTATCTGTTTTCTGACTAATAACCGCAAATGCAGAAACACCTACGTTAGCATACAGGTTTTTATTAATATGGTATTTTAATTCCAAAGGGATATCTATACCCGAAATTTGCTCTTGAACAGAAGTTAAACTTCTTGTACTTTGTCTTTGGATAATAGCCGATGAACTTGGAGCATTCATTGCGCCATCGGAAGCAGAAAAAGCTCCTTTCGCAGCCGCCATTTGGTTATAGGCAATGCCCGAATTTAAAGAAAACTTATCAGACAAGCTATAGTCTACACTTACGCCATAACCCATATTGAGCTTATTTACATTCCCAAATGAAGGTGCAACAACAACACCAACGGTAAATTTACTGGCCGTTTTGTTATTGGCCATTGCATTTTTATCAGTCTGATTTTTCTTGGTTTCACTATCAAAAAACTCGATGATATTTGGCTTAGTTTCATCAGGTTTGTTTTTGGCGATTATCTGTTGCGTTACATTTTCAGCAACTTCTTTTGGTGCAACACTTACTGTTTTTTGTTCCGCTCTATTAGCCGTTATTGTTTGTTCACCGCTACCTTTATCCACATTTGTGGGATTTAAGGCCAAGCCAAAATCCTTCTCCAAAATATCTTTTCCAACAACTGAACGTGATTGCTGCTCTCCTAAATTAACGGATTTATCATTTTCCGTATCTGCCAAGACAGATGAACTTGCCTCCGTGTCTTCGCCAGGCTTCCCTAAGGTTTGCGTCACAGGTTTTTGAACAGGTTGTTCAGGATTTGCTTTTGCAACCTGATTTTGTGATTGTATACCTTCTTTTTTATCAATTAAAAAGTAACCCAAAAAACCAAGCACCAAAAGTGCAGCCACGCCTCTTAAAATATTAACGGCATTAAGCCAAATTATTGGCGTTTTAGGGGTCGGTTTGTTATTAAATTTTTCCCACGCACCAGATAAATATTCCTCCTCGTGCGCAACAAGGCTTTCTCTAATATGAGCAATTAGCTCATTATCGAGAGGCTTATTAGGTTCGGTTGGTTTCATAATTAACTAGTGTATTGGTATAAAGTATTCTAAGTTTTTGTTTTGCTCTTGCCAAATAAACCCTGCTGGAGCTTTCGGGTATTTTTAGTAAAACTGCTATTTCCTGATGTGAAAAACCTTCAATTTCGAAAAGGTTAAATACCAGTTTGTGCAGTTCGGGCAAATCATCCAAAAGCTTTAAAATATCCTTAAAATTTAACGAGGCAATAACGTTAACTGCGGTAATGGGTTCGGCCTGTTCTATTACATCATCCAAAGGCAGAAAAACCTTTTTAGTTCTCAGAAAATCTATCGCTGTGCGAGAAGCAATTTTTCCAATCCACCCTTTAAATGCCTTTTGTGCATGTTCGGTTTCTTTTGGAAAAACAAATTGATTAACAGCCTTAAAAACTTTTATAAACACATCGTTTACAAGCTCTTCGGCTTCGTCTCGGTTATTGGTATAGCGTAAAATAACGGCCATAAGGTATCCATAAAATGATTTATAGACCATTTCCTTACTTTTATTGTTGTTACTAACACAGCCTTTAATTACATCCTCAAATCCGAGCATTTAGTTTACTTCGTTTAAGGATTTTTATAATTTAATCATGTATAAAAATACGAAACAATGTTTTTAAAAGCCACCAACCTTTTGTCGGTGGCTCTGGATTTACTATTTGTGTGTGAAAATAGCTACTCCAAATTTTGTATCGTCGGTAGCCGCGTTTAAGCCTTTCGCCCAAACAGTGTAAATTTTTCCGGCTTCTATTTTTACATTTTGCAAAGCGGTTTTAACTACTCCATCAGCAGTTTTTATATCGAAACTAACTTTTTCTGATGGATCTATCTCTACGATTGAGCTATTTGCTTTAAAAGCAACGCCGCTTGCCAAATTAGACGTTTGTCCGGTAATTGAAAGACTTAAAGGTGTAGCGTCTGGACTAACATTTACTAAACGAATACTCGCTTTTCCGGCAGTCGGAACTTTCAATTCATCTTCAACTAACAAAATGTCAATATTATCTAACGCGTTAATCAAAAATGCCGAGTAACCTACTGACTGTTTTAAAGTATATTGCTTAGAGAAGATGGCAGTTGTACCTCCTTGTTTGGCAATTCTTAGTGTTCTTACACCCGAGTAGGCGTTTAAATAATCCATTTTTGTACCAAAAGAGAAATCATTTATGCTCGCTTTGGTATTGTCTACGTAAACATCTAGTTTCTCAGTAGTTGGCGAAGCGTGAATTAAGCTTAATCCAGAAATTTCTACAGGTGTGTAATTATCATCGTTTTTCATACAAGATGATAAACCAACAGTAATAGCAAGAGCGGCAATTATAGTTTTGAAGTTAAAATTCGTTTTCATTTCTTAGTTTTTAATTAAATAAAGTTAACGGCCGTTAACAATTACCTTAACGTACCTGAAATACAAAACGCTACAGCTAAAAAAAATATTTTAAATTAATCTGCATCAACACGAATGTGCTTGCCTCCAAAACGCGATAAATTATAACTTACACCAAGTGTAAAAACCCTTGTAACCAAATTACTTCTACGATCGATAATAGAATTGCCAGACACAAAACGGTTAAGGTTATTGTTTTGATTTAGTAAATCGTTTGCGCTTAAGTTTAGGCTAAGCGTTTTATCTTTTAAAAACATCTTGCTTAAGTTGGCATCTAAAATTAGCGGGTTGCTGTTTTGTAATGAAAACCCGGTGTTAATTCTTTTAGCAGAGCGGAAACCTACTCTATAACTTTTCTTTATCGTAAAATTTCCATTCAGGCTAAAATCATAGCTCTCAAAATTTCTCAAAGCTGTTTGGTTATCCTCACTATCATTTTTTGTTCCGTTATAGCTTATATTAGCGTTAAGGCTGAAGTTTTTATTGTTGTATCTACCCTCTACGCTAGCCCGGTAATTATGGGTTCGCAGAAACGTTGCACCACTTACTTGCCCCAAATTTCCTAAAAGGATATCTCCACCTATCATACCCTGGTTGTAAAAATTGTTATTTGAACTAAAGCTATAATTGGCATTAGCCGACGCACTAAAGTTCTTTGCAGAAGCAGATGCCCTTAAATTTTGCGAGAAATTTATTCCCTTGTTAAAATTTTTCTCGTTATTGATAAATACGGCTCTGTTAGAAATACCAAAATTACCACCGTAAGAAAAAGAGAACTTATTTTTCTTTATGGGTATATTTATGCTATAATTACTACCAATACTATATGTACCATTGGTGTTTTCGTACCTGGTTTCTTGCTTTAAACTGTTTAATGTATCTGGTATAATAATTACATTGGTAACTATTTCATTTTGGGTAGCCGAGAAACTTAAACCACTTTGCACCGATAAACCCGATTTTACATTTACGTAGTTAAAGCCCGAAGATATACTATGATTGAAAGAAGGTTTTAAAAAAGGATTACCAACAATTACATTTTGCAAATTCTGCGTATTTCTAATAGGCTGCAACTGAAATGGTTGGGGATTACTGTTGTTCCCACTGTAGTTTATACTTAGTGTCTTGCCTTTTTCAAAGGTTCTGCCTACATTAAAATTGGGCGAGTAATTGAAATTATTATTCTGTATTTTTTGGTTTAGGTTGATGTAATTACTGCTTAGCAAAGTTGGCCTTGCGTTAAAACCCAAATTGTAGCGCATTTTTTTCGAGTTGTAATTATAATTTATGCCTAACGACTGATTGATGCCTATTGAGGTAAAATCTGTACTTAGCGAGTCTATAAATCTTGATTGCTGATCGATATTATCTAGCACAAACGTAGAAACCGAATTGCTGTTTCTGTTTGCGTTAATGTTATAGTTAAAGTTTAAACTTTGCCTTGCTAAACTATCCTTCAGCTTTTTTAGGCCCAAACTATAGTTAAAACCGAAACCAAAGCTTTGTCCATCACTTTGTGTAATTAAGTTTCTGGTGAGTAAAGAATCTTTCTCTAAAACCTGCGTGTCTTTATCGTAGTAAAGCGTGTTTGTGCTAATATTCTGATCTGAGTTAGAATTGCTTGCGTTTACGCTAAAATTTGCAGAAAACCCATTTTTGCTGTTTTTTAGCTTTTTAGAAATATTAAAATTAGCATTTAACCTTGGCGATCTGCTATTAGAAAGCCTGTAATTTTTTAGATCTTGGCGTATTACACCAGACTGTTGATTAAAAGAGTTGCTAATATTCTCGTTTTCGTTGTACGAAGCGCCAATCGTACCATTTAAAAACAGAACTTTATTGTTAAAATTCAGATTTACGTTGGCACCGTGGTTGTAGCTCCTATTTTCGCCATTACTTACCGAGTTACTATAAAACGTACCCAGTGGATTTACTGTTTCTACAGCCTGCTCATTATTGTTTGCGCTATTATTGTTCGAAAAATTATAACCTCCGCCACCATTTAAAAAATTAGTAATCTTATCAGAATGCGTTGCCGATAAAGCTATATTTCTGCTGTTTCCGGCGCCGTTGTTAAACGTGCCGCCGTTTATAAAACCATTACTTTGTTTGGTGCCGTTCCAAAAATTCATACTCGCATTTCCAGATAGCTGGTCGTTAGTACCACCAGATAAACCAGAATTACCAAACTTGCCCTTATTCATGCCGGGCTTGGTAACTATATTTAACATCTTTGCCGGCTCGCCAATTTTAATTCCGGTAAAGTTGGCCTCATCGCCAAAATCATCAATAACCTGAATTTTGGCCACAATTGCTGCTGGCAGTTTGCTAATAAAGTCTTTCACGTTACTGGTAAAAAAATCCTTTCCGTCCACACGTAGCTTAACCATTTCCTTGCCCATGGTTTTGACATTATACTCATCATCTACCTCCAGTCCCGGAAACTGTTTAATCAAATCTGCAACGTTATCTCCTTCTAAAACTTGGTAAGCTGCAGCATTATATTCAACCGTATCTTGCATAATCCTAATTGGATTTGGCTTAGATTTTATCTCTACCTCTTTCAGCATGTTACCAGCTAATCTGAGTTCAATGGCGTTTAATTCTAGCGTTTTACTATCGCCAAAACTATAGTTAGCACTAAAACTGTGGTAACCCATCGAAGTAATAGTGAGCACAAAAGAAGAAGCCTTTATTTTCGAAAAGCTGAAATAACCTTTCTCATTTGTGGTTGTTTGCAAGGTATCGTTGCCAGCAATAATTTTTACGTTCGCTCCTTCAACAGCCGTTTTTGTAGTATCGGTTACCGAACCACTTATACGCCTGTTACCCTGCGCAAGCACATTGGTAGCACTTAATAGCCATAAAATTAATAGCAAAAATGAGTAGCGTATTTTCAAGAGACGTAGGTTAGTATTACAAACTTAATCTTTAGTTTTCAGCAATTTATCTTTTTTAAAATAATTTAACTAAAACTTTAAATACGATTGTATAATCTAACTTTTTCCATAAAATAGATTTTCTTTTTTGAAGCGCAACAACCGTGCATAAATCAAGGCGTCCTCCTTCTTTCAGCTAAATTTCCGGCGAACGATATTGCAAACGCCACGCGTCGGGAACCCGGAAGATATCGCTTCAATAAGGGCTATTGAATTTCTTTACTACAACTATTTGGGGATTGCCGGGCCAAAGAACTAATGCCGTTGTACAATAAACCTTATGGAAGCGGGCACGCAGTAAAGCGTACAGAAGGACTAATTGCCGATATACACCAGCATCGTTTTTCTAAATCAACCTATCCATTTACAACATCTGTGCTCATCGTGTATATCTGTGGCTAAAAACAGATACTTCTGGGAGTCACCAATCCATCATCTTTTTTCCAAATCATTTTACCAATTTAAATATCTGTGTTCATCCAGCAAATCTGTGGTAAAACCAATTTAAATAGATTACTTCGAAAGCCTGAAATCCATCGTCGTTCTTTCTAATCATCCTATTCACTTACAAAATCTGTGCTCATCGTATATATCTGTGGCTAAAATAGATTGCATAAAACAATGAACACAAACACTCGCACCGATGCTGTTTACTTTTTCTTTAGTTCGATAACCGTGATTTCTGGCCAAATACCAACCCTACCAGAAAACCCGATGAAGCCAAATCCACGATTTACATTTAGCACACGCCCATTTTCTTCCTTAATGCCCGCCCAATGTTTGTAACGCAGTTTTACAGGACTCCATTTAATACCAAAAGCCTCTATACCGAACTGCATACCATGCGTGTGCCCCGCCAAAGCCAAATGTATTTTATTGGGATTATCTTTAACTTGCGCCTCCCAGTGAGAGGGATCATGAGATAGCAAAACTTTAAAATCAGCCACACTCGTTCCCTGTAGCGCTTTTTTCAAATCACCTCTTTCTCCAAAACCCAGTCCCCAGTTTTCTATACCAGCCAATATTATTTTTTGGCCGTCTTTACTTAGCTCAATGTGTTCATCTAACAACAAACGGAAACCTAATTCTGCATGGTACTTTTTAAGCTGTTGCAAATTTCCCTGCTTAACTAATTCATTTTCCCATTTCACATAATCGCCATAGTCATGGTTGCCCAACACAGAAAACTGACCATATTTTGCTTTAATTTGAGAAAAATGACCAATCCAAGGCTTAATTTCTTCGGCTTTGTTATTTACCAAATCGCCTGTAAACACAAACAAATCAGACTGTTGTTCATTAATTAGGTTAATACCTTTTTGAACTTGTTTTGCATTTGTAAAACTACCGGCATGCACATCGGAAATTTGCGTTATGGTGAAACCATCAAATGCCGATGGTAGCTCATCAAAATAAAGTGTGTGCTTAATAACCCGGTATGCATATTTACCTCTAGAAATACCGTAAATAAACGCTAAAATAAGTAGACATGTTAACAAGATTCCCAAATAAACGCCGTTTAAAGGCCTTTCCGGATAAATGAAATTACCTTCAGACACGTAACTGATTGCACCGGAAATTAACCTATAGCCATCTGTAAGTAATTCGGTTAGCACAAAAACTATTAGCGAAGCAAAGTAAATTAACAATGCATGGGCACTAAATTTAAAAACGAGGGTTTGCCCATTAGTGTCAAGTTTGGAGATGCTATAGCTTAACAATGCCAATAGCACTATCGGAATTACCCAAAGCAAAGAAAGTATTGTACCAGGTACAATAGGCGTTAAAACGTTTATTACATATCCGTTAACTAGCAAAAAGAAAGTTACAAATATCAAAAAAGGTATTAGCGGAAATCGTCTTTTCATAAAATTATCAAAAAAACCTCGTAGGTTTTTGAAACCTACGAGGTTTATATATTACTAATGGCTAGTGTCTCCACCAGCCATCTTGTTTGCATTTTCGGTAGATGCAACACCAACCGATAGTTTAATCTATAAATGATTCCTTGTACCTCGGAATGACAACAAAGGAGCTTATATAAGCTCTACACTTCTGCTTACAAAAGCAGTTAATTCTGCACCAGTTAACATGCCTTGCGAAAGTAAAGCCAAATCAACCGCTTGTTTTGCAAATTTACTTTGCTCATCTGCATCAGCCGACGCTAAAATTTTACTTACCAGCTTATGGTTTCCATTAATGGCAACTTTGTAGCTGTCTGGCATGCTTCCATAAAAGCTCATTCCGCCACCCATTTTGGCCATGTCTTTCATGCGTCGCATAAACTCATCCATAGTAACAGTTACCGGAGAATCATCTGGACTTAAGCCAACTACTTCTACCGTATAGCCTGGTTTAGTAATCGCTTTTTCGAAAATCTCTTTCACTTTTGTGGTTTGATCTTCGCTTAAAACAGATTCTAAAACTTCGTCTTTTTCAATTAGACTGCTAGCAACACTTGCATCAACACGTTTCAATTGTGTTTTTTCTAATTTTTGCTCTAAGCTGCTCACAAAGTGATTATCAATTGGAGAATTCATTACCAAAACATCGTAACCTTTTTTCTCGGCAGACTGAATAAAACCATCTTGTTTATCAGGATCTGTAGTGTACAAATACACTACGTTTCCGTTTTTATCTGTTTGCGCTGGCGCAACTTTTTCTTTGTACTCTTCAAAAGTAAAGTTCTCGCCTTTGGTGTTAGTTAACAATGCGAAATCTTTGCCTTTATCGTAGAATTTTTCTTCGCTAATCATTCCGTATTTAACAAACAGCCCGATATTGCTCCATTTCTCTTCGTAAGCTTTACGGTCTTTGTTAAATAACTCAGCTAATTTATCAGCTACTTTTTTAGTAATGTAACTGTTGATTTTTTTAACGTTGCTATCTGCCTGTAAGAAACTTCTAGATACATTTAACGGAATATCTGGAGAATCGATTACACCATGCAATAACATCAAAAATTCTGGAACAATGTCTTTTACCTCGTCAGTAATGAACACTTGGCGAGAGAACAATTTGATTTTGTTGCGTTGCATATCAAAATCGTCCTTCACTTTAGGGAAATATAAAACTCCCGTTAGGTTAAAAGGATAATCAACGTTTAAGTGGATCCAAAATAACGGATCTTCTGAAAATGGATAAAGCTGTTTGTAGAAATCTAAATAATTCTCGTCTGACAAATCTGCAGGCGATTTAGTCCAGATTGGGTTAGTTGTGTTGACGATGTTATCAACCTCAACCGATGTATATTTTGTTTTTCCTTCTTCGTCAACACCGTCTTCTTCTTGTTCTGTTTTAGTACCGAACTTAATTGGAACAGGCAAGAATTTAGCATACTTATCTAAAATTTCTTGCAGTTTTTGCTCACTTAAAAATTCTTCAGACTCTGCATTAACATGTAATATGATACTTGTACCGCGTGTAGTTCTACTACCTTCGCTAATTTCGAAAGACGTACTACCGTCGCAAGTCCATTTTGCAGGCTCTGCACCATCCTGGTAAGATAATGTTTGTATTTCTACTAAATCTGCAACCATAAATGCTGAGTAGAAACCTAAACCAAACTTACCTATAATCTCGTTAGCGTCTTTTGCATCCTTAAATTTCTCTACAAACTCGCTAGCGCCAGAGAAAGCAACCTGATTGATGTATTTTTTAATTTCTTCGGCAGTCATACCCAAACCATTATCGCTAATGGTAATGGTTTTAGCCGTTGCATCTAAGCTAACTTCAACCAATGGCTCACCAACCTCGCCATTATATTGGCCTAAAGCGCCTAATCGTTTTATTTTTTGAACCGCATCAACTGCGTTAGAAACTAATTCCCTTAAAAAGATTTCATTATCCGAATACAGGAATTTCTTGATGATTGGGAAAATGTTTTCTGTGTGTATGGAAATACTTCCTTTTTCTGTCGTCATAATTAATTTATAATTTTTTTGATGATACTTATTGCTTATCAATGCTTGTTCCAAAAGAATTAACAAGTCAAAATGACAGCCTGTTGATTTTACAATTAGCAATGCAACCACGTTAATTACACAATGTTGCGTATCTTTGCATCGTTAACGCTTAAAAATATATCCCATAAAATGAAGTTAAAACCTATTCAGTTAATCCATACCGCTTTTTGCGTTGCCGTTTTTATTTTTGGCGCAGTAACCCTTTTTATAAACAAAGATATTTTGGTTTTTAGCACGCAAATGGCAAACGAAGGGGCCTTGAATTTGCTTTTTCCTTTAATTGGCTTAATTAGCATTTCTATTGGCATATTTTTATACAATAGAATGATGGCCGGGATTGACGAAACAGACTCTTTTGAAACAAAATTTACCAAATACCAAACTGCTTTTTTGGTTAAATGCGCATTATTTGAGGCCGGCGCTTTGTTAAACATTGTGGCTTGTTTTATTACCGGCAATAGCATTTTTATGGTTTTTGCCGGCATAAGCTTTTTAGCGTTGTTAATGAGCAGACCAATAAAAGAGAAAATTGTAGAGGAATTGAAATTACAATATCCCGACACAGAAAATTTATAATTGCCTAGGCAAAACATGGAATACAATGTTCATACTTTAGACAACGGCATTAGGCTGTTGCATGTACCTTCTCCTTCGGCAATTTCTCATGCCTGTATAATTATCAATAGTGGCTCTAGAGACGAAAAGGCTAACCAAATGGGATTGGCGCATTTTATAGAGCACCTAGTTTTTAAGCGTACCGAAAAAAGAAATACCAATCAGATTTTAACGAGGCTAGAAAGTGTGGGTGCCGATTTAAATGCTTATACCACAAAAGAATACACGTGCATTCATGCTTCGTTTTTAAACCCATATTTAGATAGAACCTTAGAACTTTTTAACGATATCGTTTTTCACTCTATTTTTCCAGAGGATGAATTGGAAAAAGAAAAAGGAGTGATTCTGGATGAAATCACCTCATATTTAGATCAGCCTGAGGAAGCGATAAATGACGATTTCGAAGATCAACTTTTTGCTGGGCATCCCTTTGGGAGAAATATTTTAGGCACACCAGAAAGTGTTAGCGGTTTAAGCAGAGCCGATATTCTGGACTTTATAGAAGAAAACTACAGAACAGACGAAATTGTGGTTGCCGTTATCGGTAATTACCCTTTGCAGAAATTCGTTAAAATTGGCACCAAACATTTCGAGTCGGTAAAGCCAAATATAAGCGTAAAAAACAGAATAGCGCCACAACCAAATACAACTAGCAATATTATGGTTAACAAGCAAATTTCGCAAGCCCACGTTATGATGGGCACACAAACCTATTCGTTGCACCACCCGTACAAAGCTGGCCTATTGCTGCTAAATAATATGTTGGGAGGAACAGGAATGAGCTCTATTTTAAATCTTCAGGTACGTGAAAAATACGGCATTGCCTATACAATTGAATCAAATTATAGTCCGCTGAGCGATACTGGAATTTTTGCCTTATATTTTGGCACGGATAAGGAAAAGGTTGATAAGGCATTCAAATTAATTTACAAGGAATTTAAAAAGTTTAGAGAAAACCCGCTCACAGAAATACAACTCCAGAAAGCAAAAAACAAATTTATTGGGCAAATTGCTTTAGGCGAAGAAAATAGGATTGGCTTGATTATTTCTATGGCTAAAAGCCTAATAGACTACAATAAAATTGATAATCTTGAGGCAGTTTTCAATAAAATTAGAGCAGTTTCTGTAGCAGATATGGCAAACATTGCCAATGAAGTTTTAGACGAAAAGACGCTTAGCTCGTTAACTTTTTATCCGGTAGAAGATTAGATTTCATCCCGATCCTAGTTTCCAGCTAGACATTTTGACAATAAAGCAATTCAACAATACTTGTATTTTCGTACTTTTGTGCCATCAAATAAGAAATAAGCCCAATGAAATTACCAATAGTAGCCTACGGAGATCCTGTTTTAAAAAAAGTATGTGAAGATATAGACGAGAACTATCCTGATTTGCAGCAGTTGATTAAAAACATGTTCGAAACCATGTACAATGCTAATGGTGTGGGTTTAGCCGCTCCTCAAATTGGCTTGCCAATTCGTTTATTTATTGTTGATACCAAAGGTGATGAAGATGAGGAAGCTTATGTTAAGGTTTTTATTAATGCGCAAATTTTAGAAGAAACTGGCGAACCTTGGGCTTTTAACGAAGGTTGCTTAAGTATTCCTGATGTACGCGAAGATGTAATGCGTAAACCAAACATCCTGATAAGATATTACGATGAGAACTGGCAATTACACAAAGAAGAGGTAACTGGTTTCCCGGCTCGTGTTATACAGCACGAATACGACCACATTGAAGGTAAATTATTTACTGATAAACTTGGCTTATTGCGTAAGCAAATGCTTAAAAGCAGGTTAGATAATATTTCTAAAGGAAAAGTAAGCACAGACTATAAAATGCGTTTTCCTAAACAGAACAAGAAAAGATAGAAAGACTTACGATGGTGAATAAGATTTACGATTTTCAAATTGAGATTCGTAAATCTCATCAATCTAAATTTATTGGTCTTCCGCACGGCTTTTATCACCGCTAGAAATCATTTGAATTAATTTACCCCAAGCAAATGGGTTTAAGAATGGGTTGGTCTGGCGCATATTTACGTTAACCATCCTATCGAAATTATATCGGTAATTGCTGTTACTAATTTCCTGGCCATCTCTAGGCAAGGTTACAGCCATACCTTTTATACTTTTACCAGAAAGGTTTCGCTTGGCGATAGCCATATCGTCATCCGCAACTTTCATCGTTAAAAATTCTTTTGTAAACTCTTCTACAGTAGCCCACGGACTAACCCTAACCGCTCTTAAATACACAATCTCTGATTTTATTTTAATCATAGCCGTGTATTTGTGCTCGTGTACTTCTTTAGGTAAAATAAATGTCTTACTCGTAAAACCAACTGCCGAAAATACCACCGTATCGCCAGGATTTACAATAAAAGAGAAAAAGCCTTGATAATTGGCTGCGTATTTTTGCCCATTATTGCTTAAGTTGGTAATGGTAACATAAGGCACCACAGCATTACTGTCAGCATCGGTAATAATACCCGAAAACTGCACCAATTTGCCAATTCTAATTTCGCTCTGCGCAAAAACAGTAGTAACAAAAAACAGTAAAATTATGGTTAAACTAAATCTCATTGCACAAAATTAATGTTTAATGCCTTTTCTGTTAGTTAAAATGTGTTAAATAACTTACTCTTGCTCAGCCAAATCAACCGCAACAACGCCGGTAATTTCTGGCACTGCTTTCATAATAGCTTGCTCAATTCCTGCTTTCATTGTCATGAAACTCATTTTACAGTTTCCGCAGTTACCTAATAATCTTAATTTAACCACCAAATCTGGCGTAATCTCTTCTATGGCAACATTTCCTCCATCGGCAATTAAATATGGCCTGATAGTTTCTAATGCTTGCTCCACTCTTTCAGTTAAATTCATTTTATTTATTTTAAAATATAAAAATAGTAATTTTTTAATAATTAGCCGTTTGCACGTTGTGTATAGAAATTTGCTGCGCTATTTTACCGGCAATAGCTGCAAAAGCAGCAACCATCGGACTATCACTTTCTAACGCAATTGGCTTTCCAACATCACCTGCAGCCGCAATTCCTTGTACCAAAGGGATTTCTCCCAAAAATGGAACATCATATTTAGCTGCTAATTCTTTACCTCCATCTTTGCCAAAGATGTAATATTTATTGTTTGGCAACTCTGCTGGAGTAAAATACGCCATATTCTCAACAACTCCGAGTACCGGAATGTTTATACCAGGCATTTTGAACATGGCCAATCCTTTTCTCGTATCGGCTAAGGCAACTTGCTGTGGAGTTGTAACTATAACCGCTCCAGCAATTGGAAAACTTTGGCAAATCGTAATGTGGATATCTCCCGTTCCTGGAGGCAAATCAACAATTAAATAATCCAGTTCGCCCCAATCTGCATCGTTAAACAATTGTTTTATCGCGTTAGAGGCCATTGGTCCACGCCAAGGCACAGGCTGGTCTGGATCTGCGAAAAAGCCTAACGATAAAAGTTTAATGCCATATTTCTCAATAGGCAAAATCAAAGTCTTACCATCTGCCGTTTCTCTTGCACTGGGTTTTGCACCAATTAAATCGAACATAATTGGAACAGATGGCCCGTAAATATCGGCATCTATTAAGCCAACCTTAGCACCGTCTGCGGCTAAAGTTACAGCCAAGTTGCTGGCCACTGTTGATTTTCCTACACCACCTTTTCCTGAAGAAACTAGAATAATATTTTTGATGGCGTTAAGTTGTGTAGTATCTAATGGCTTGGTAACTCTTGAAGTAATGTTAATATCTACTTCTGCCGTTTGACTTACGAAATGCTTAACAGCGTTGGTACAAGCATTTTTAAGCATATCCTTCATCGGGCAGGCTGGCGTGGTTAACTCTAAAGTAAAACTCACCTTTTCGCCCTCAATTTTCACATCCTTAATCATGTGTAAAGTAACCAGGTCCTTTTTCAAATCTGGATCTTCTACGTTACGCAACGCAGCTAAAATCTGCTCCTCAGTAATTATCATCGCTCAAAATTAACAAAACATAGGCATAAAAAATTTTCTATAACTGTTTTTGTTGTAATTTTAACACGAACTGAGACAAAGCTGACAAATGTTTGTCTTTTTCGAACTCCTTGCGACAGATGAGATACAATTAATATCTTCGCGAGAAATAAACATTTGCGTTAAGCGTTTGTTTAACAATAATTTCTACTTTAGTTTATGCAGCTACCAAAAATTAACATCCCAAAAAAATACATTAAGATTGGCGCTTGGGTTTTGGGCGTTTTATTTCTACTTCTAACTTCAGCGGGTGTTTATGCTTACAGCAAAAGAGAGGCTTTACTAAAAAAAGTAATGGCTAAAGCGGTTGCCAAAGCAGCAAAAGATTACGATTTAGAAGTCAAAATCGGCTCTGCCGGATTTAGCGGACTGAGTACCGTTACCATGAAAAACATTTCTGTTGTTCCAAAAGACAGAGATACATTATCTACCATCAGCGATATTACTGTCGGCGTAAAGGTTTTTCCTTTGCTTTTTGGCGATGTAAAACTTGCCGAGATTAAGCTTAATGACGGAGTGTTTAATGTTGTGTTAAAAGACTCGTTAACCAATTTGGATTTTATCCTTAAGAGAAAAAAGAAAGATAGCGTTACCACAAAAAGCAAAGTTGGGCTTGGAGAAATTGCCAACAATTTGCTAAACGAGGTGCTTTATAAAGTGCCCGATGATATGGAAATAAAGAATTTGGTGTTTAAACTTAACGACAATGATACCGCTTCTTTAAAGTTTTTAACTACAACCGCTACAATAGATGGTGGCGATTTAAAATCAACCATAATTGTTAACGATACGGTAGCAACGTGGCATGTTAACGGCGAGGTTGACGCTGGATCTAAGCATTTTGACATTATGCTTTTTGCAGATGGCAACAAGAAAATCGAACTTCCTTACCTTGAAAACAAACTTAGCACCAAAGTAAGTTTTGATACCGTTCGAACCCAATTAAAAGATGCCGATTACGGTAGTGATAATTTAAAAATATCGGGCTCTTGGTCAATAAAAAATCTGGTGGTAAACCAAAAAAGGATATCCAATGAAAATGTAATTGTTCCTGATGCAAAGATTGATGCCGATATGCTTGTTGGAGAAAATTTCATTTGTTTAGATAGCACATCTACTATATTTCTAAAAAATGCTTCGGTACACCCCTACCTAAAATATACCCTCTCTCCGAACAAAATTTACGAGATGAAAATAAACGCCGAAGAGCAAGATGCACAAGCTATTTTCGATGCCTTTCCGGTTGGTTTATTTGAATCTTTAGAGGGGATGCAAGTACAGGGAAAACTAAAGTACAACCTTAATTTCTACCTAGATACATCAATTCCGGATAGTGTAAAATTTGATTCGTCTTTAACGCCAACAGATTTTAAGATTTTAAAATGGGGCAAAAACGATTTGCAAAAAATTAATAGCGATTTTGTTTACACGCCTTATGAATATGGCAAACCGATGCGAAACATCACTATCGGTCCTTCAAACTCAAATTTTACTCGCTTAGAAAACATCTCTCAAAATTTTAAAAATGCTTTACTAACTTCAGAAGATCCATCCTTCTTTCGCCATCATGGCTTTGTAGAAGAGTCTATCAGAAAATCTATTGCCGTAAACTTTAAAGAAAAGCGTTTCAAACGTGGTGGTAGTACAATTTCTATGCAGTTGGTTAAAAATGTATTCTTAAGCAGGCAAAAAACCTTAGCCCGCAAAGCGGAAGAAATTTTAATTGTTTGGCTAATCGAAAACAACAAGTTAATCAGCAAACAAAGAATGCTTGAGGTTTATTTTAACATTATAGAAATGGGCCAAAATGTTTACGGGATTGGCGAAGCGTCTAGACACTATTTTGGTAAATCTCCTGCCGATTTAAGCATTGGTGAGAGTATTTTCCTTGCCAGTATTGTTCCAAAACCAAAAGCCGCCATGTATAAATTTATGAGCGACGGAGGCTTGAAAGGTTATATGTTACCTTACTTTAAATTTATTGGTGGCACCATGGCAAGAAGAGGTTTAACACCTGCTGATACGAGCGGTTATGGATTTTATAATGTGCGCTTACGCGAAGGTTTGAGACAATATTTATTGCCAGATTCTGCTGTAATAGATACCAATGCGTTGGATATGGACGATGATATTATGCCTCCAGGCGGAATGCAGGACAGCGGAAAAAATCTTTTCGACCGTTTATTTGGAACAAAGAAAAAAGATACGCTAATTAAAGCCCCAACTATTACTGATACCGTAAAAACAAGAAAACAACTTCGCCAAGAGCGACGTGAAGAACGTAGGAAAGAGCGAGAAAACGAAGGCGATTAATATGAATAACATAGAAGTAAACGGTAAGAATTTCGAAATTCTGATAGAAAATGATTCTATTAATAAGCGAACGCGATTAATTGGAATTCAGTTAAATGTAGATTACGAAAATCGTTGCCCAATTTTTATCGGCGTTTTAAATGGCAGTTTTCTTTTTATGGCCGATCTAATTAAAGAAGTTGATATAGCCTGCGAAGTCGGTTTTATTCGGGTAGCATCATACCAAGGAACCGAAACTACCGGAACTGTTAAAGAGACGTTTGGCTTACCCGATAATTTGCATGATAGAGACGTAATTTTGGTAGAAGATATTGTTGATACTGGTCATACCCTGCACTACATTCTAGAAAAGGTTAAAGCGCAAAAACCGGCTTCGATAGCCGTTTGCAGTTTGTTATTTAAACCGGCAGCATTGCAAAAACCAATAGAAGAGCTTAAATATGTTGGTTTCGAAATCCCTAACGAATTTGTAGTTGGTTACGGATTGGACTACGATGGTTTGGGCAGAAATCTTTCAGATATTTACAGAGCGGTTTAATAACAATTTACTCAAAATTCAATTTCACTTCAGCTTCAAATAATCATTACAAGACTAAATAAATCAGTTTTTTTTTACGATTTTTGCGACAAACTAAATTAAAACCCAATGACAATACACAAAGAAGGCTATACCAGCATTGCGCTTACCGTATTATTTATAATGTTGCTTAACGCATTTATCGATTATAAATTTGCAGATATCGCTTGGTTACGCTGGTCGGTTTATGTTCTTTCTTTAGCATTGTTTTTAATCGTTTTACAGTTTTTCAGAAACCCTTCCAGAAAATTTACAAACGGTGATAACTTGGTTATTTGCCCGGCAGATGGTAAAGTGGTAGTAATAGAAGAAACAGAAGAAGGCGAATATTTCAAAGATAAACGCCTACAGGTTTCCATCTTTATGTCGCCAGTAAACGTACACATTAACCGCAACCCAATTTCTGGTGTAGTTAAGTTTTTCAAATATCATCCAGGCAAATATTTAGCTGCTTGGAACCCAAAATCAAGTACCGAGAACGAGCGTACAACAACAGTGGTAGAACACGCAAATGGCACACCTGTTCTGTTCAGACAAATTGCCGGTGCCTTAGCCCGCAGAATTGTTTGGTATATTAAAGAAGGTGATAAAGTTGAGCAAACAGAACAATTTGGATTTATCAAATTTGGCTCTAGGGTAGATATTTTCTTGCCTGTTGGCACCAAAGTTAACTTGCAATTAGATCAAGTGGTTAAAGGCGGTATTACCGTTTTAGCAGAGCTTTAATTTGAGTTAATATCCATTTTTAATTCTTAGTGTAATAGAAGAATTAAAGCTAATGGCTTATAACTAGTTATGTTTACCGATTTTTTTTTAGAAAAACATTGTCGGCAATTCTTGGCAAATGCTGCCCTGCTTTTTGTTTCAACAAAAGCAGAAAAAGCTTTCGTTTTCACTACAATCAGGTTTATTTCACAAAGCATGTAGCTCTTAGGCAATATGCAAATCCGAATAGAAGCACGTACCTGCGTAAAATAAACGGGATTGTTGCGGTATCTCCCGATCCGATTTTAATCGGGATTCATCGGGAATAAAGCAAAAAAGCCCGACTAACATATAATCGGGCTTCTGTATTTGATTTTCAAATAAGCTTGCTACATCTTTTCTTCGGGCTTCTCGCCACCAACAGTTCTTTGAGTTGGGTAGGCAAATTCCGAACCGTATTGCTGTACAATTTCAATTGCCTTAAAATTTACGCGTTCTTTAACCTTTACCAGATCGAACTCCTTTTTCATTGGCACCAAGTAAATTATCTGAACATTTAATGAAGACTCGCCGAAAGAATCTAATGCAACAGAAGCATCCGTAGTGTCTGGATTTTCTTTTAAATAGCTTGTTAATGCTTCAATAATCTTTTTAATAGTTTCAGAACTGGTTTCATAAGTTAAACCGATATCAAACTTAACGCGACGAGCATTGCGCATGGTCAAATTTTCCAGTACGCCATCTATCATCGCCCTGTTTGGAATAACATAAGTGGTTTTATCGGCACTGCGTAATACTGTACTTCTAAAGCCTACGCGTTCAATCGTGCCTTCTACGCCATCAACTTTTACTACATCCCCAACTGTAAAGGGTTTATCTAAAAATATCAGGAAAGAGCCTAATAAGTTCTCTAAACTCTCTTTAGCCGCCATTGCAATAGCAATACCGCCGATACCCAAACCGGTAATTAAGCTAACGGCATTAACTTCGAAAACATAACCCAAAAGCACAAAGAACCCTATAAAAGAGATAATGAATTTTAATAACTCTTTTATAAATGGTACCAACTGATCGTCGGCTTTGTTTTTTGTTTTTGCCGCACGTACCAAAAGAACATGCGCAATAAAGTCTATAATTCTAAGTACAATCCAGAAAATGGATAGCAATATTAAGAATAGAAAAACCTTATCTACCAGCTCTCCAATTGTAAATGCTTCGTTTATTTTTGCAGTACCAACTGTTTTTTTATAATTGAAGAAGGTAACATTAAGCGGGTGTGTTAATTGCTTAATGGCAACGTACAGCGTAAAAATGCTGATAAAAAACTCAACTGGTTTTAACAATAAGGCAATAAAGGTTTCGGAATTAACTTGGTCGGCAAACTTTTTAAACAACCTAAAAATAAGCTGACTTAAAATTCTAGAAACTATTTTTTTGAATAATAAACCAACAAGAATAATAACCGCAATAATTAGGTATTGCTTAATGGTGTTACCCCAGAAAATTTGTCCGAAAAACTCGTTATTCATTTTTTAACTTTATACTAATTGTTTTAATGCAATTTCAAATGCGGTACTAGATAGGTTTGTTGGCTTGTTAGCGCTCTTGTAAACTGCTTGTAGTGCCTTCTCTATAATTGATGAAGCATCAGAAAAGATCGCATCATCGCTCATTTCTACGTTACGTTGCATTAGGTAAGCAAAAACTCTTGCCATGCCACAGTTTGCTATAAAATCTGGAACAACAGCCACATGATTATCAGCATATTCCATAATACTACCAAAGAAAATTTCCTTGTCGGCAAAAGGTACGTTTGCACCGCAAGCAATAACCTCTAAACCTGCCTTAATCATTTGGTCTACTTCTTCTTGTTTTACCAACCTAGAAGCTGCCGCCGGAACAAAAATCTCTGCGCCTACATTCCAAATTTTTTCGTTTGCCTCAGCAAAAGGAATTAAATTATCGGATACCAAGGTGTTGTTAACGCGGTTATTGAAAAGATTTTTAATTTCTTGCTCGCTAAAACCATCAGTATTAATTAAACCGCCAACGCGATCGATAATACCAACAACTTTTACACCGTGTTGCGCCAAATAATATCCCGCGGCAGCGGCAACATTACCCCAGCCTTGTATAATTGCTTTTTTACCCTTTAATTCTCCGCCCCAGATATTATAATAATGTCTAATAGATTCTGATACACCGTAACCTGTAATCATATCGGCCACTTTGTATTTCCTTTTTATGTCTGGTGTATAGGCTAAATCTTCGAGCACTTTTGAAACGCCATAACGTAATTGGCCAATTTGGTGTATGCGTTCGTTTTCTCTTGCTTGGTAGTGCCCGTTAATTACACCTTCTTGCGGATGCCAAAGGCCATAACTTTCGGTAATAGGAATAACTTCGTGTATTTCGTCTATATTTAAATCGCCACCTGTGCCGTAGTAACTTTTTAACAAAGGCATAACCGCTTTATACCAACGTTCTAAAACTTCTTTTTTACGTGGATCTGCAGGATCAAAGTTTATGCCTGACTTAGCACCGCCAATTGGCGGACCAGAAACGGTAAACTTAACCTCCATGGTTTTGGCTAGGGATTCAACCTCACGTTTATCCAATCCTTTACGCATACGTGTACCGCCACCAGCAGCGCCACCACGCAAGGAGTTTATTACAACCCAACCTTCGGCTTCAGATTCTTTGTCTTTCCACTCGAAAACAATTTCGGGTTGTTTTTCTTCGTACTTTTTTAATAAGTCTTTCATTTTCGTTCAGTTTTATAACGCAGAAAATAGCTTAAGCGAATTAAGCAAATTGAGCCATTTTAGCGATTAGATATTTGGTGCGGCAAAGATAGAAACAAAAAAACCTCCACGAGATTAATCGTGAAGGTTAAATTTTTTATAATAAGAATATTACTTTCTTAAAGATTTGATACGAGCTGCTTTACCAGTTAATGAACGTAGATAGAACAATTTAGCTCTACGTACTTTACCGTAACCGTTAACCTCTACTTTTTGAATGTTAGGCGAATTTACCGGGAAGATACGTTCTACACCAACACCATTACTAATTTTACGAACAGTAAACGTTTCGGTTGCACCAGCACTGTTACGTTGAATAACAACACCTTGGTAAATCTGAACACGTTCTTTATTACCTTCGCGAATTTTATAGTGTACACTTACTGTATCTCCTGATTTGAAAGAAGGAAACTCATTTTTTGTGATTACCTGCTCTTCTACAAATTTTACTAAATCCATGTTTTTAAGCTATTAAGCCGATTTTTTGTTGTTTAAAATCGGACTGCAATATTAGGAAATTTATTTTAAAAATAAAAGTAGATTTTGAAATTAATTTACTTTTTAACAATCCCGGTGTTTTCCACATTGCCCAAGTATTTATTTTTAGCACCCCAAAGGGGATTTTCGGCTATGCGCTTCAAACACAATAATTTGCATTTTAATTTATTTAAGTAAATCGGGCCTTCGCTCTTGCGTTCTTTTCAAAGCCTCTTCATGTCGCCAATTATTAATTTTAGCTTCGTGACCGCTTAACAGAATATCGGGCACCTTATGCCCACGCCAATCTGCCGGTCTGGTATAATTTGGTGCATCTAGCAGTTCTCCTTGAAAACTATCAGAAAGTGCTGAAGTTTCATCGTTTAAAACCCCGGGGATTAAGCGTACAACCGCATCTACCACCACCGCAGCTGGTAATTCGCCACCACTTAAAACATAATCGCCAATAGAAATCTCCCTGGTTACAAAAATATCTCTAATTCTTTGATCTATCCCTTTATAATGCCCACATAAAATGATAACATTTTTTAATGTAGATAACTGGTTTGCTATGGTTTGATTAAGTGTTTCGCCATCGGGGCTCATGAAAATTACTTCGTCATATTCTCTTTCGCTTTTTAGCTTTTCTATGCATAAAGCAAAAGGCTCTATTGACATAATCATACCACTTCCGCCACCGTAAGGATAATCGTCTACACTTTTTTGCTTGTTAGTTGCATAATCTCTAAGGTTATGAACCACAATTTCGGCCACGCCCTTTTTTTGTGCACGTTGTAAAATAGAATGTGCAAAAGGACTGGTTAATAAATCTGGCAAAACTGAAATGATGTCAAAACGCATAGCGCAAAGATAAGCAACAAAAAGAAACCAGAAGTTTTATTGTTTATATTCCTCTACTTTTCGCCATATTTCTCGCCATTCTACTGTTGCGTATCCAGCTTCAACCTTTGTTCCGCCCTCGGTAATTAACAATTGGTGTTTACCTTCTGTTATAAATTTGTAGCTAAAGTTAAACGTCTTTCCTATGCGACTAGAATCTGCAGCAAACTTGATGTTCTCCTTAACTTTTCCATCTACAAATTCTGCGAAATGTGCTTTACCTACTATGAAAGAGCCATTGGGCGTAGCTGCAATTTGTAAGTAATTTCCCTTTTCATCAAAAGTTCTAAGCACGTTGTATGCTGGTCTTTCGCCATTTGGTGTAGGCGGAATAGTTAGTTCCCAGACGCCCGCTAGCTTATCTACCTGTGCAAAAGCTAGGTTTGTAGCTAGTGTAATTAAACAAAGCATTAATAATTTTTTCATACTATCTTTTTTATTTTGAAAACGGTAAATATTTAGACGATATTAATTTTTCTTTATGGTTTCTACTTTTCGCCACAATTCGCCCCAAGCATAAGTATCTTTTCCATTAACTACTTTGTGCCCTCCTTGAATAGAAAAAAACTGGTTCCCTTTTGGATCATTCATAAAAGCACATTTTAAGGTCGATGTTGTATTTGCTAAGTTTGGACTTATAGAATAGTTGATGCTCTCTTTTAGAAGACCACCATCCAACACTTCGATTTTTGCCGTTTGCCAAACCACAGTACCCTGTTCTGATACTTTTAGTTGAAGACAAAAACCTTGTTCGTCAAATACTTTGAGCGTGGTAAGAAATGGCTGTTTTGGAGCGTCTGGAGGGAGCGGTTGTTTCACAAATTCCCATGCACCAATAAATTTAGAAAGATCAATCGCTTGTTGTGCGATAGCATTGTTCACAGAGATAAACAGCGATAAAATCGCGAAGTAGAGCATTATTTTTTTCATTATATCTGGTTTAGACAACTAAATATAATAATAATCGTTTAATTAACGTCAATCAAACGATTATTCTGTTCCGACATATTTCATCAAAAAACTAATCTCCTTCCTCTAAATCGAAAATTTCTTCAACAGGCACACTAAAAACCTTTGCCATTTTTAAAGCCAATACAGTTGACGGAACATACTTTCCAGATTCTATTGTATTGATAGTTTGACGAGAAACCTGAATCAACTCTGCCAATTCGGCTTGCGTTATATTTTTAATAGCTCTTTGTACTCTTAAATTATTTTTCATAATTCATTCCCTCCTCAAAAGTATTTAGCTGTTTGTTGTTTCGAAATCTTACGTATTCCATTCTTAACACAAAATAAACTAATAAAGAAAATTGTGCATATAGCATAAGAAATAAATAAAATGCCGAATAAAATAATAATGTTCCTAAAAGCAATACGCCGTAATTAAAATAAACAGCCAATTGCAGACTCTCTAATCTTTGTTGCATCACCATCTCATCTTCTATCTTATTTTTAGAAAACGACCAAACTAGAAGTCCCGTTATCATTACAAAATAGGAAATTACAAATAGCAAATCATTTGAGCTAAATATAATATTGTCCTTCGCTTCGAAGACAAAAACCGTTAAACCAATTAACGTTAAAATTACACCGACCGAACGAAACGGCACATTTGGCAAAAATTTTGGTTTACCTACTACGAAACTATCCGCTTTAGCGTATTTTAAATAATAATACCTAATGATAAAAATTAAGAGGGGCGAGAAAATATTGAGCTCCAAAATATGTTCGCCAACAAAAGGTATTTCTTTAATGTAATTTACCAGCAAAAAGCCAAAATTGTAAATAATGTAATAGATCATCACGCTCCAATACAAAGAATTAAGCCGCAATCTGGCTGTTAATTCATCTTCTTTTTTTCCTTTTGAAAAAGCAATAAATAGCAATCCTACAATTACTAAGAACACCGCAAGTTCATTTGTAAAATTCTCAAATGCATTTTGAAAAAGGTTACTTTTCTCTCGCATTTGAAATCCGAATCCGGGAATTTCGTAATTATGGAAGATGAACAAATACCCTAATACAAAACCAGGGATTACCATTAAATAGCCAACAATATTACACCATGTTGGAAACAAGAATTTACTTTTCATTTTTAAATCTTTTAAGTTCACATTAGACTACAAGATTGCGCATCAAGTTTGTTTGAACAAATGTAAAGTAAAATTGACAATAATGTCAAATATATTTTACTAAAAGATTAAATTATTTTACAAAATAGCTTAAATCGTCCACTGATCGTGGATTACTGCTACTAAAAAATAATCGTTGTTTTGTTTTTCGAACACTAACCGAAGACTAGACCAGTCCATTCCATTAAGTTTTTGATCGAAACCGCTAAAATGATAATCTAGGAACTGACTGTTTGGGTAAACCGATTTTAGATTATTAGTAGTATTACCTTGCTTAATAACCTCATTAAAGCCAACAGCTTCGGCGCTTAGGTAATCAGCATTATAAACAAATTTATCAAGATATCCGGTTACGGAAAGCTTTATTGGCTCCCCAGTACCATCATAATTACCCCAAGTTAAAATCCATTTTTTATCTATCGCATCAAGAAAATCTTCGGGCATTATTTTTTTTGCTGACGCCGTATCTACATAGCCATATGGAGAAAACAACACCCCATTAACCGCGAAGAACTTGCTGAGTTCTTTGTAGTTTTTATCTTTTAGCAGTTGTAGAACTTGTCGCCCAACGGCTGTTATAGAATCTTGAGTGCTAAAATTTGGCTTTGCCGAAGCAGGTTTCTCAACGGTATCTTTCGGCTGTGAAGTTTTATTATCAGTATTATTGCATGCGGCCAGAGTAGCCAATAAGCAAAATAAAATTATTAGGCGTTTCATTTTATGTTAACTTACAAAACGCCAATATTGTTTTAGTGAATGGTTTTAGGTTAAATAAACATCCAGCAAGCCTTCTGGTAGGTTTACTAAAATCGTCTCCTCTTCATCATCAATTTCAACTATAATGTCGTCATTTAACGGAAACATAATTTCGGTTTTTTTATAAAGTACCGTAGCTATAAATTGTTGCGGATATTCGTTAACAGCTATTATTTCGCCCAATTCTCCATGCGTCTCATCAGATGCAGTAAAACCTTCTAAATCGAAATAGGTAAACTCGTCTTCTCCACGCTCCGGCATTTTATCCAATGGTAAGTAAACTTTCTTTTTAACTAGTGCTTGCGCTTTATCAACGTGGTCCAAATCATCAAAGAAGAAAAGACCTGTGCTATTTGGATAAAGTTTATGACTTGCAGTAAAAAACGGAACCATTTTTCCGTTCATATCTGCAAAAAGCACATCAAAGTCTAACTTTTCGTAATCGTCGAACTCGAAAAACAATTGCAATTCGCCCTTTAAGCCCTTTGTTTTTGTAAAATAACCAACGTAAAATGCTTCTTCCTTTTTCATACCTCAAACCCCTAAGTAGGTTTTAAATTCTTAATAATAAAAATAGCGTCCTGAAAAATCAGAACGCTATCATAAGTTAAAACTAATCTAAAAGACTAAGCTTCTTCTTTTTTGTCTTCTTCTGTAGCTGGAGTTTCTGCTACCACTTCTTCAGTTGCAGCTTCAGCAGCAGGAGCTTCTTCAGCAACTACTTCTTCTTCAACAACCTCTTCTGCTACTGGTGCATTTTTCAATGCAATAGCTGCAGCACGGTCAGCATTTTTCTTAGCTTCAGCAGCTAAAGCAGCTTTTTTAGCTTCGCTTTTGCTCGAGTTTAAGTTCTCTTTTTTACCTTCAATTTGGCCGCCTTTAGCTTCTAACCATTGAGCAAATTTAGCATCTGCTTGTTCTTCAGTTAAAGCACCTTTTTTAACGCCACCTTGTAAGTGTTTTTTGTACAACACACCTTTGTAAGAAAGAATAGCACGAGCCGTATCAGTTGGTTGTGCACCTTTGTTTACCCAGTCTAAAGTTTTGTCGAAGTTAATTTCGATAGTTGCAGGGTTGGTGTTTGGGTTATAAGAACCTAAACGCTCAATAAATTTACCATCTCTTGGAGAGCGTGAATCTGCTACTACCACGTGGAAAAAAGGCTTACCTTTTTTACCGAATCTTTGCAATCTGATTTTAGTTGCCATTTCGTTATAAGTTTATGTATTCAACATAGTTCCCGGAGCTTCATGCTTGCGGGGATGCAAAAGTAAGTAATTCGCTGATTAATTGCAAATTGAAAAATAAAAGAGGATTAAAGAATAAGGAACAAAGACAGAGCGCTCAAATATGTCTTGCCTGCCCATATAGTTTTCCCAAGTTCACAAAGCAGGCTTTTATCCTTGCTCCTTCATCCTTGTTCGCCTATCTTTACCTTTATGAAGATAGCTATAGATATGGACGAAGTCCTTGCCGATCCAATCGCCAAATTTGTTGAACTCTACAATCGTGACTACGGAACGCCTCTAGACTTAAAAATTGAGCCTGGAAACGAAATGTTTCAGCATGTGCCAGAACACATTAACCATAAATGGTTTGATTATATTAATGAAAAAGGCTTTTTTAGAAATCTGCCTTTAATAGATGGAAGTGTTGAAGCTGTAAAAAAATTGCAGGAAAAATATGAGGTTTACATTGTATCTGCCGCTATGGAGTTTCCGAATTCTTTAGAAGATAAATACCACTGGCTAGCAGATCATTTTCCATTTATTAGTTGGAAAAACATCATGTTCTGTGGCGAAAAAATCGTAAATACGGATATTATGATTGATGATAGAGCCAAAAATTTCATTGATTTTAAAGGCAGAACGCTTTTATTTACCTCGCCACATAATTTATTGCTTAACGACTATGAACGCGTAAATAACTGGCAAGAGGTTTTAGATAAGTTAATGTAAGCAAAGAGTTAGAAAGAGACTAAAAGTCTGGAAGATTTAGAAAGACTTAATTTGAAAGGCAAAACCTGCTTTTTAAATTTGTGTTAGCCGGGCTTTTCGCTGTATTCCCGATTAAAATCGGGAGATGCCGCTTCTATCCCGCTTACTTAACTTCGGCTTTTGTTGCTATTTGAGTTAGCTCCTGCAAGACTAAAAAAATACTTACGAAGTTTTCCCGGTAAGAAACTTCGTAAGTTTAAATAACTACCTAAAAAGTAAACTCGCCAACCAATCGTTCTCGGTCGGTTGTTTTCTCTAAAGGCAATACAATTATTTTTCTTTGCTGTTGGCCAGTGGCGTAACGGGTATAAATTTCGGCAGTTACGGTTGTTGGGCCGCTAATAGTAAACTGCCTATCGCCGTAATAATTAACATGAATTTTGTATTTGCCCTTAATTGCTTTCTTCAACATAAATTGCTCTGGCCCATATCCAGCGGTAAAGTCGTTGCTCATTCTACCCCCAATTGCTGTTGTTGGGCTACCATAATAACATTTTTCCCCATTCGGATCAGTAACCCACAAATCAATGTCCGTATCGTTTTTATTCCAGTTCAAAACAACCCTTACATCAACAGGCAAGGGCTGTATCAATCGTTTGTCTATAGCTTTTGTATTTAGTTTAGAACCGTATCTGGTAATTAGGTTGTTTAGCTCCGCCAACACAATTTCCTCTATCCCCTGGTCTCGTCCCTGAATTTGGGTATTATAACTTTGCGCTAAAACCTTATACAAATAATCCAATGCCTTTTGGTGCTGACCCAAATCTGCCAAAATCAGTGCGTAATCTCTGTAACTTTGTGCATCCATTGGGCGCCATTGCAAAACTTTTTCTGTTGCAAACAGAGCATGAGCGTAACTTTTGGTTTGCTTTAATTTATACGCTAGCAACTTGTAAATATCAGCGTTTTCTAACTCCAAATCTGCAACACTACTTAAAATGGTTAAAGCTCTAACGCTATCTGCCTGCTGATAAAAATAGTTTGCAACATCAAAATAAAATGTTGGTGTACTAACATACTGTGGCCTTAAAGTTAAATACTGTTGATAAGCAACATCACCTTTACCGGTTATCGATTTCATGTAAGCCTTATCGCTTTTGAATTCTGGGATTACAATCACAGTTTGAGGGACAGTTGTAGTTTGATCTCTAGAAACCCGAACTCCTGCAACTTTGCCAGCTAATGCCTGCGAATTAATTGTTGTTACAGAACCAGCAAGTGAGCTTTTTTGCTGACTACTATATCCTACAATTACAGTTTCATTCAGCATCGATTTGCTTTCTTGTTCTCTATTTGCAACAATTCTTGCCTCATCGGCTTGCCTACGAGGTGATGGTGGTGGCGCAGCATTAGCTACAGGAGGAGGCATCCTCATGGCATCTACCGCAACAGCAGACACCGTTTCACTACGTACATTTCTACCCTCACCCGTTGGGGTTGGGTAGTTATTATCGATTTTCGGTTTTTTAACCACAAATACAGTATTCCACCAAGTTTTTAGACTTTTGCTCATCTCAACAGCTCTATCGATAAGGTTGTTTTTTCGTTCTAAAATTGCTTGGCTACGCTGTTTCAAAACCGCATCATATTGTTGCCTTAACTCAGCGGGCGGAACAATATCATATCTCAAATAGTCATTTAAATCTTCTAAAACTATAAGACTTGTATTTCTTGTTACTATACCAAATTGTTTGCCTAGTACGCTAATGTCATCTTTGTTTTGCTCGTACTGGATGTCCATTTCGGCAATCTTTTTTTGCGCCCAAATTCTATTTACATCTATACTGGCCAACGGTTGTGCATTTGGATCTAACCTAACAACTTGCTCGCTTACAACATTGTTCCCGTAGCCAAACTGAAGCGTAATGCTAGTGCTGAATTCGCTAGAAATACCCGCAACTGCCAAGTGGCCGTTTACATTCACTTTCATAGACGGGTAAGTTTGGCGAACATCTGTGTTGTTTTTAATGCCCAAAAACTGGAGTTGTTCTGTGCTTAACTGTTCAAAAGCATGTTCTACGGTGCTTGTGTTTAGGTTAACAAATTGTCCGCCTGTTTTTAGGCTAATGTATTTTAGGGTGCTATAATCTGCTTTTTGAGTAGAGTTAACCGTGTGCACTGGCTTTGTAAATGCAATGGTATTTTTACTAAATGTAGATAAGCCGTCGGTAAAAAAAACGTACTCATCTGCATTTAAAATTTGGGCATTTAACGCACTAAAGTTGGTGCCACCATCGTAAACAACTGCTTCTAATTTTCTTTTTAACTCGTCCCAATTTCCGTTTACTATGCTAAAGGTGCCAGCATTTTTAAAAGTGTTATTTAACAAGCCTAGGTTTATGGTTAGATTTTGCTTTTGTTTAACGATCAGATCTAGCAATGCCATTTCTTTTTTTACATCTCTGTGCATACCGCTTAAAGAAGCATCCCAAATTAAACCAATTTGATTGCTCCATACGCGAGGTTTGGTTTGGCTTTTTGGAAAAACGTTTACCAAAAAATAATAACCTGTACTTGCTCTTTGCATCTGAACTTCGGGCATATCGCCACGTTTTGGCAACTTTATGGTAATTCCTTTTTCTGGTTGATAATTTGTTTTTGCCATTTGGGCAATGTAATTATTACCTGTTGCATTTAGTTTAAAACTACCATCTGGCTGTTCTGTTAATTCTGGCCTAACAAGCGCATCAAGAACGCTTGTTTTTAAATCAAATTCTGGTATTTGCTGGTCGTATGCCAAGGGCAGATGATAGGATAACACGCTTTCTTTTGTAAACTTTAATTCCTCCTCATAGCCTACAATAATGGTTCGGCTACCATTTGCAGGCATAGGATAAATACGCGTTCTAAAATTATTACCTTCAACTTTTTCTAATAATCCTGGGTCTACTCTTCGTCGCTGAATGCTCTCGAAAACCTCTGTTGCTTTTGCTTTTTCAACCGGAACAGCTTCTCTCATTTTACCGTTGATATCTAGGGCATATCTGCTGATGCTAACGCCGTCTGGCATTGGAAAAGTTAATTCGCCTTCTAAAATTTCGTTGGTATTGTTATGAAATGTCATGGTCATAACCGTTGTTGCAATGTTGCCCGTTATTTGAACATCTATGGATAATTTTTGAAGCTTTACCGCTTCTTGCTGAGTGTTGGGCGTTTTAACTTTTAACACCGGCATTTGTGCCTTCGCATAACTTATTTGCAGCAGCAAAACTGCAACAAAAACGTGTGATAATTTTGTAAATAGTTTCATGGGTAAGGTTTTTACAATTGATGCAAAAGGAAATAGATTTGCATAAATATTTTTTTACATCCACTACCAACACGCTGATTATTAACAGAAAAGAAGTAAAATAAACCTTATGGAAGCGAGCACGAAGCCCGGATAATCGGGCGAGTAAAGCGGACAGAAGGAAGCATTTTGATAGATGCAGTGCCATTGCTTTTCAAAAAAAAGCCACAATTAACGCGTGGCTAACTGTGGCTTATGAAATGTTTTCTAAACAATTACATAGACAAAATCTCGACTAGCTTAAGCCAAGTTGGCGTAATGTCGTGCGCATCGATATGCTTTATGGTCTGCGAAAACGGTGTAAATACAATTTCTTTATTTACTTGTCCGGCCATTACATCTGTTTTGCCTGCGATAAGTGCCTCTACCGCAGCAACGCCCAAACGACTTGCCAATACGCGATCCATACAGCTTGGTTTACCGCCACGCTGAATATGGCCAAGTACTGATATACGGATGTCGGCGTTGGGAAACTTCTCTTTTAGCGTTTCGCCAACTACGTAAGCGCCACCAGCTTCATCGCCCTCGGCCACTATAATTATTTTAGATGCCTTATCTTTTCTGCCGGTTTCTAAACGGTGCACAAGTTCTTCAGATCCTACTTGCGCTTCTGGAATTAAAATTGCCTCTGCACCTACACCAATACCACTTCGCAAAGCGATTAGGCCCGAATCGCGACCCATTACTTCTACAATAAAAAGCCTGTCGTGAGATTCTGCAGTATCTCTAATTTTATCTACCGCATGTACCACGGTATTAATTGCCGTATCGTAACCGATGGTGAAATCTGTACCCACTAAATCGTTGTCAATTGTTCCTGGCAAGCCGATAATTGGAAAATCGTACTCTTTGCAGAAAATATCTGCTCCGGTAAACGTTCCGTCGCCTCCAATTACAACAAGCGCATCGATATCGCTTTCCACAAGGTTTTTGTGCGCTAATGCCCTACCTTCTTTAGTTCTAAACGCATCGCAACGAGCAGTTTTTAAAATGGTACCGCCACGTTGAATAATATTGCCCACAGATTTTCCATCCATTGGCGTAAAATCTGCCTGAATTAGGCCTTCATAACCGCGGGTAATTCCGGTTACTTTAATGTTGTAATACAAGCTGGCCCTAACCACAGCTCTAATTGCGGCATTCATGCCTGGCGAATCTCCGCCAGAGGTTAATACCCCGATATTTTTTATTTTCGTCATTATTTATTCTTTTGTGCAAACTCGGCTAAACCCTTATCCAAATATGCCAAGTATTTTTCTATGTTAAATTCAACGCCAATTGGTGGAGTTACCAGCTCTTTCCCGTCAGTGTCCAACAATACGTAATAAGGTTGTGCAAGTGTTTTAAATCGGTCGCCTTGTAGGTGCTGAAACTTTAATCCAACAGAGTTAACTTGTGTTTTTAAAACGTCTGATTTGAATTGTTCTTCTGCTGGCAACTCAGTTTTATCATCGGTATATAAAGATACAACTACATAGTCTTCTTTAAGTTTTTTTAGCACTCTTGGGTCCGACCACACCCTTGCCTCCATTTCCCTACAGTTTACGCAACCGTGGCCGGTAAAGTCTAAAAACAATGGTTTGTTTACTATTTTTGAATAAGCCAAAGCTTCTTCGTAATCAAAAAAACCATCTATGTTATGCGGAATATGTAAAAAATCGCTGTACTTACGTTTTGCTCTATTTGGATCAGTTACCGTAGCCGATGTAGTGCTTGCGCCTTGCCCAATTACAAAATCTTGCGTAGAGAGCGGAGGTAATAAACCGCTTATTGCTTTTAATGGCGCACCAAACAAACCTGGGAAAAGATATAGCGCAAAGGCAAAAGAAATACCGGCTAGCGTAATTCTTGGTATAGAAACGTAAGGCAAATCACTATCGTGAGAAAATTTGATTTTACCAATTAAATACATCCCTAGCAGTATTGCCAGAACGATCCAAATTCCAATAAATATTTCGCGGTCTAAAATACCCCAGTGATAAGATAAATCTGCTGTTGATAAGAATTTTAGCGCAAATCCAATCTCTAAAAAGCCCAAAACCACTTTAACAGAGTTTAACCATCCACCAGATTTTGGTAATGAAGTTAGCCAACTTGGGAAAATAGCAAACATGGTAAAAATTAAAGCTAAGGCTAATGAAAACCCGAACATTGCTATTACCGGAGTTAACAAATCTTGATCTATTGATACCAATACACTACCAATAATTGGCCCTGTACAAGAAAAGGAAACCACAGTTAATGTAGCGGCCATAAAAAATATTCCTGTTAATCCTTTAGAATCTGATTTAGCATCCAATTTATTCACGAAAGCGCTCGGAAGCGTAATTTCGAACGCACCTAGAAACGAAATACCAAAAATTAACAGTATTAAGAAAATAAAGATGTTAAAAAAACCATTTGTTGAAAGCTGGTTTAAGGCGCTTGCACCAAATATAAGCGTGATAATTACGCCTATTAGAACGTAGATTACAATTATAGACAAACCGTACAGCATTGCACCTTGAATACCTTTTCCTTTAGTTTCGGCACGTTTTGTAAAAAAACTTACGGTTAAAGGTACCATTGGGTAGATACACGGCATTATGAAGGCCGTAAAGCCACCTAAAAATCCAATCACAAAAATTACCCAAAGGGATTGTTTAGCTTCAGCTTTTGCAGTATCGGCCGCAGCAGGAGAAGGTTTAATTTTTGCACTATCTACATTTGTGGTTGCAGGTTGCACTTTGCTATTTGCAATACTATCTTCTTCAGAACCAATGGTTGTAAAATCCAAATCGTCTGGTGCAGTTGCGGTAGTGTCTTGTTGCAGTTTAAGCGCTAAACTTTGCGAGGGATTAACTAGTAAAAATATGCTGAAGAAAAATATCAGGATGCTTAACTTTTTCATTCTATGTTTTTAAGGCGGTGAAATTAATAAAAATCTTTTGTTAACGACGGCTAAAGAACTTTAGCAGGCATTTACATTGCAATAGCATTACAATAAATTAGTTAACTGGAATGCTAAATGCAATTTCTTCTGAGGGCAAACAAGATTTATCATTGCATGCCATAAACTCTAGTTTACCTTTCACTACAGTTGTAGATTTTTTCAACCTTATTTTTTGCTTAAAAACCACCGATTTCTCAAAGTACGAAAGATTCATTTTTACAACTTTATCGTATTTTGTAATTGGTTTTGGCTCAATCGTTTTTCCAACCAGCAAATAATCATTAGATGGCGAAAATGTAAAACTAGTTTTCATTGGAGCTGATGAAATAGTTTGCGAGTAGATGTGCCAATTGCCATCCATAACAGCTTTTAGGTGAAGTATAGCCTCGTTTTTACTTATACGCTCAGCCTTATATTGCCATTTAACCGGTTTTTCTAACTGTGCAAAAGCAATAGCATTAAACAAAACGAGAAAAGTTGCAAGCATTAATCTTTTCATGCTACAAATGTAATGTTTTAAATCTGTGTAAGAAAAAAGCCTCCCAGCTTATGCTGAGAGGCTTTTTGTATTTATTAAATTTACCTACTTAACCGGAACGCTAAAAGCAACGTCTTTAGGAGGCAAACATGATTGATCGTTACAAACCATATAATTTAGCACACCTTTTACGATAGTGGTTCCTTTTGCAAGTTTTATTTTTTGCGTAAAAATTGCCTGGTCTTCGAAATAATCAACATTCATGTTAAAAACCTTTTCGAATTTAGAAATTGGCTTTGGTTCTGCGGTAGCTCCCACCAAGGTAAAGTCTTTAGACGGCGCAAACTTAAAAGATGTTTTATTCGGTCCGCCGGGTTTCACATTTTGCGAATAAATATGCCAGCCATCTTCCATAATCGCCCTTAAATAAATGGTTGCTTCATTTTTGCCAGTTTTCTTCGCAACGTATGACCATGTTACCGGATTCTCTAACTGCGCAAATGCTCCTGCAGCAGAAAATACTACTAATGCTAAAATTAATGTTAGTCGTTTCATTATTTTGTGTTTAAAAATTCTATTTCTTTAAAGTTGTACTCAAAAATCTCTTGCCCTTTTTTTACCAAAAGAAAACCTATATCTGTAACTCCCTGTATCTCTCCTTCAAATATCTCGCCATTTTGTCGGTACAATGCTTTTTGCTTAATCCGATAAAGTGTATCAACGTATGTTTCCTTAAGTTGGGTATAATTGCCCGCTTTAAGTTGCAAGTACAAACTTTCTATTTGACTACAAATTTCTGCTAAAAGATGCTGCAAATTAACATCTTCTTGTAAAATTTGATGTAACGATGTTGCCGATTTTTCTAGGTCTGCAGGAAAATTTTGCTGATTTACATTTAAACCTATGCCAATAACGGTAGTTTTAATGCCAGTTCCCAAAATCGAATTTTCTATTAAAACACCGCCTATCTTCTTATCGTTGTAGTAAATGTCGTTAGGCCACTTAATGTTTATCCCGGCAGGTACAAATTTTGCCAAGGCTCTATTTATAGCTACGCTGATGCACATATTTAACAGAAACTGTTTATTTAGCGCCAGGAAAGTTGGTTTAAGTAAAATACTTATAGTTAAATTCTTTCCAGGTTCGGCGTACCAAAAATTGTCCTGCTGTCCTCTTCCTGCAAATTGGTCGTCTGCCATAATTACAGTTCCTTCTGCTAATGGCTCGGAATTTGACAGCATTGTTTTTAAGAAGTTATTCGTAGAATCGACCGATGATAACTTGATAAGATTTTGTCCAACAAATAATGTTGAAAAAGTGTTATTTTGCAAGTGTTGATTTTATATTTGTTGATGATCAAAATTAAAAATTTTTAATGGTAAAAAAGAAAACCGCAAACCTTTCTACCTACCTCTCAGAAATAGCCGTACACGGCATCCAAGAAAAAAAGGGAAACGATATTGTTCGATTAGATTTAAGAGAACTGAACAGTTCTGTATCTGATTATTTTGTAGTTTGCAATGCAGACTCTGCTACGCAAGTTAAAGCTATAGCCGATAGCGTAGAGGATGAAATATACAAACAAACCAAAACCAATCCGTGGCGTAAAGAAGGCCTCGATAATGCAGAATGGATTATTTTAGATTACTTTGATATTGTAGTACACATTTTTAAAACCGAAAAACGTGATTTTTACGGTATTGAAGATTTATGGGGCGATGCAGAAACCACCACTTACAAAAGTGCATAGCCCAATTAACTTACACACACATTTGAACTAACATGGAAGAAAATAAGAAGCCAAAACAAATAAAGAGAATTCCAAACATCCCTAAAAAACCACAAAAAGGCTCGAAATTTAATATTTTTTGGGTTTATGCCGCCATTATATTGGGTTTAATTGTGGTTCAACAAATGTTTAGCACCGAGAGCGTTCAAGAAGTTAACTATGCAACTTTCGAAAAAGACATGTTGATTCCTGGCGATGTAGAGAAAATCGTATCGTACAAAACCGATGAAATTGCCAGAGCTGACGTTTATATTAAGGAAGGAAAAAAGAACGATCCTAAATACGAAAAGTATAAATCTAAAAACACCTTTAATACTACTGCAAAAGGGCCTTTAGTTTATTTTAACGGCAACTCTTTAGATGCAATTAGCAAGCAACTAGACGATTCGCAGAAGGATTTACCTGCTGGCCAACCACATATCAAACCGCAGACAACCTCTAAATCAAATCCTTGGTTAAGCGGTTTTATCAGCATTATATTACCGCTTTTATTATTTGCTGGTCTTTGGATTTTTATGATGCGCCGCATGGGCGGAGGTGGTGGAGGTGGCGGAGGCCAAATCTTCAACATTGGAAAATCTAAAGCGACTTTATTTGATAAAGAAAGCCAAGTAAACATAACTTTTAATGACGTTGCGGGTTTAACCGAGGCAAAAACAGAGGTGATGGAGATTGTAGATTTCCTTAAAAACCCTAAAAAATACACCAATCTAGGGGGTAAAATCCCGAAAGGAGCACTATTAGTTGGTTCTCCGGGTACGGGTAAAACTTTATTAGCTAAAGCTGTTGCAGGCGAGGCGCAAGTTCCTTTCTTCTCTCTATCAGGATCTGATTTTGTGGAGATGTTTGTGGGCGTGGGTGCATCTCGTGTACGCGACTTGTTTAAGCAAGCTAAAGATAAAGCGCCATGTATTATCTTTATTGATGAGATTGATGCAATTGGTAGAGCTAGAGGAAAAGGTAGCATGATGGGCGGAAATGACGAACGTGAAAATACCTTAAACCAATTATTGGTAGAAATGGATGGTTTCGGTACAGACTCCGGAATTATTATTATGGGCGCTACCAACAGAGCCGATGTTTTAGATAGCGCTTTGTTAAGACCAGGCCGTTTTGACAGACAAATTTATGTTGATATGCCTGATATTAACGAGCGTAAAGAAATATTCAATGTACACTTAAAACCAATTAAGCTTGAAGAAAACATTGATATTAATTTCTTAGCTAAGCAAACTCCCGGTTTTTCTGGCGCTGATATTGCAAATTTATGTAATGAAGCTGCCTTAATTGCTGCCAGAAAATCTCACGAATCTGTTACTAAACAAGATTTCTTAGATGCAGTTGACCGTATAATTGGTGGTTTAGAGAAAAAGAATAAAATAATTACTAAAGAAGAGAAAAAAGCCATTGCTTTCCACGAAGCTGGTCACGCTACGGTTTCTTGGTTACTAAAACATGCGCATCCGCTAATTAAAGTAACAATCGTTCCTCGCGGACAATCGTTAGGCGCAGCATGGTATTTACCAGAAGAAAGAAGTATTACCACTACAGAGCAGATTTTAGACGAGATGTGCGCAACTATGGGCGGTAGGGCTGCAGAAAAAATCACCTTTGGTAAAATTAGCACCGGCGCATTAAGCGATTTAGAGAAGGTTACCAAACAAGCTTATGCAATGGTTTCTATGTACGGACTAAACGATAAATTGGGTAATATTTCTTACTATGATTCTAGAGGTCAGGAGAGTTTTACCAAGCCTTACTCTGAAGCTACGGCGAGAATTATAGACGAAGAAGCGAGCAAAATTATTGAAGAGCAGTATCAAAGAGCTTTACAGATTTTAGCAGACAATCAAGAAAACTTAATTAAGCTTGCGGAAAAACTGTTAGTTGCCGAGGTAATCTTTAAAGAAGATTTAGAAGAAATATTCGGTAAACGTGCCTTTGACAGCGAGGGAACAGAGTTATTAGCCGAGTTTGTTCCGGTTGATGATCTTTCTACAGTTTCACCAACAGTTACTGATGCTAGCTCCACTGCGTCAAATACGCCAAACGAAGCGAAATAATTATTTAATCGATATATAAAACAGCTCCATTTTTGGGGCTGTTTTTGTTTATATGAGCTAGGTTAACTACTTTTGAAACCCTACTATGAAAGAGAACATTTCTTCTAAAGAACTTATGCTTAAAAAAATTAGAAAGGCCTTGCTAGAAAAGCGAGACAATCCTTATCCTAATTTAGAAGAAAGCCCGCTTTATAAAGCTAATGAAGAAGAGCTTGAAATTTTATTTGCAGAGCAGTTAACTGCTGTTGCAGGTAATTTTATTTTCTGCGAGAACGGCGTAGACTTCGTTGAAAACATACTCGACTTAGCGGATAAATACAAGTGGCGCAAAATTTATTGTTGGGAGCCAGAGCTTCAGGCCTTGTTAAAACATTACGAGTTTCCGTTTTATCAAACAGATAAAGATTTTGAACATGCTGAAGTTGGCATTACGCTGTGCGAAGCGTTGGTAGCTAGAAATGGTTCGGTTATGTTAAGCAATCAACATGCCGCAGGGCGAAGATTGAGCATTTTCCCTCATCATCATATCGTTATTGCCCGAACCGGACAATTGGTTTTAGATTTGAAAGATGCTTTTCAGCTATTAAAAAATAAATACGGCACCAACATTCCGTCAATGGTTAGTAATATCACTGGACCAAGCAGAACTGCTGATATTGAGAAAACTTTGGTGCTTGGCGCTCACGGCCCAAAAGAGCTTTTTGTTTTTTTAGTTGATGATTTTTCTTAGTTAAATTTTTGTTTAATTTTTAATTTGTAATATATTTATACCAAATACCAAAACAGTATACGGTACATCTACAATAACTATGAACAAAATTTATTCGGTAATTACAGGTACGGGTAGCTATATCCCTGAAAATATCATTTCTGGCGATCATTTTAAAGATGCTTCGTTTTATGATAATGGGCTAAAGCTTGATAAAGAAAATGCTGAAATCATTCATAAATTCAGTGAAATTACTGAAATTGTTGAACGCAGGTACGCTTGCGACAATTTAGTTAATAGTGATATTGCAGCTATTGCAGCAAGAAAAGCTATTGAAGATGCTGGTATCGATCAAGAAAGTTTAGATCAAATCATTTTCTGTCACAATTTTGGAGATGTAAAAGCAAACTCAAATAGAATGGACATGTTGCCTGCCTTGGCAGCAAAAGTTAAGCAAGAGCTTAATATCGAAAATCCAGATTGCGTAGCTTATGACGTGATTTTTGGTTGTCCAGGATGGGTTCAGGGTGTAATACAAGCAGATTATTTGATTCGTAGTGGCGATGCCAAAAAAGTTATGGTTATCGGCTCTGAAACTCTATCAAGAATAATTGATCCACATGATAGAGATAGCATGATATTTTCTGACGGTGCTGGTGTTGTTATTTTTGAAGCAAAAGAAAGTGAAGAACCAATAGGCATCATTGCGCATAAAAGTCAGACTTTTGCTAGCCACGCTTCGTTATTGTTAATGGGGAACAGTAATAACCCCGGCGAAACTAACGGCAATACCTACCTTAAAATGAATGGTCGTAAGCTGTATGAGTTTGCTGTAGTTACGGTACCAAAGGTTGTTAAAGAGGCTATAGATAAATCAGGCGTTCCAATAACTGACATAAAAACTGTTTTTATCCACCAAGCAAATGGCAAAATGGATAATGCTATTATGAAACGTTTATTTAAACTTTACGAGATAGAAAGTGTGCCTGAAAAGCTGGTACCAATGACTATCTCGTGGCTTGGAAACAGCTCTGTTGCTACCATACCAACTTTAATAGATTTAGTGAAAAACGGAAAGGTTGAAGGCTATAAAATACAGAAAGGTGAATATGCCGTATTTGCCTCAGTTGGCGCAGGAATGCATATTAATGCTGTAGTTTATAAATTTTAAGGTAAGTGGACAAGGAGTAAGGAACAAAGATTAAAGACAATGTTTAGATTCCTTTCGTTGTTTTCTTTCTTCTTTCTCTACCCAATCCTATCCTCCAACTCGCTTTAAGCCCTGTTTAGCTTCGGTTTCTATGCTGTTCTCAAACTCGTGGTTTTTCATGGCAATGGCAATATTATAGCTCGATCTTGCCTTTGCAACTTGACCTTTCTTCTCGTAAATTTTGCCCATTTGCACAGCAGATTTTGGCGCATAATAGAATTTCAATCCTTTACCGGTATTAATAGAATTTTGATAGTTAACCAATGCCAAATCGTCCTTGCCTAAATCGTCGTTTACTCTCCCTAGTCGATAGTAATACTCAGCCTTATCTTTAGCACTGCTAAAATCATCAGCTTTGCTTTCTGAAAGGATATTTAAAGCCTTAGTTAAATAACCTCCATCAAATAATAAACGGGCTTTTAAGAGGCTTACATTTGGAGTTGGGGCATTAGCCTCATTAACCGCTTGTTTGTCTCTCTCGTTATAGCTATAGCCTGCCGATTTAGTTTTATTCATCATTGATGCGTATCCTGCGCTATCTCCTTTCAAAAGCGCAATCCAACCTAGATGCAAATTGGTATCCTTAATATAATTTACACCCTTATTTGTTTGCAAAAACTTGTCAAATGGCGCAGAAGCGCTGTAGTCTAATTTGTTTAGTTTTGCAATACCAGCTAAGTAGTCTAAGTACGCAAAGGGTTGATAAGCGCTACCCGTTGGTCTGTCTGCTAATATTTTAATCGCCTCGTCATTATGCCCATTCCTGGCGCATACATAGGCCTGCAAATAAGTCTTAAGCAAACTTGTGTCAGAAATTCGAGCGGTATACTTCATCGTTTTGGCGTAGGCGTCTTTAGCGTGGGCAACGTCAGAAAGTACATACGCGTAATAGAATACAGTTTCTTCATAAAATGGCTCGTAGGAAGACTTAGGTAAATTTTCAGCCAGTTTCTCTAAATAATTTAAGCCCGTTTGCAAATTGCCCTTAATGCCAAATGTAGATAGCGCCGACTTAAGAAAGCCTTCTGGCAGTGCGCCCATTACAGCGTTAATTAGACCCAAGCCTTTTCCATTTAAATGAAAGCCCGGAAATTTTTTACTGTTCTCTTGTAATAAACTGTTTGCACGATTAATCTCCCTTGCCGCGGTGTAGTATGAGCCGTATCTACCTCTAATTAATGCCCATTGCAAATTGATTTCTGCTTGCGCATATAAATAGTAAGGAGAGTTTTTGTCGTCATCGCTTATTTTATCCAACCTGGCACTTTTATTAGCTTCAAGTCGCTCAAATTCGGTTTTGCTTTCTGTAGTTAACAGATAAAAGTAGTCTACATAATTTTCTAAAAGCGGAACTATAGCATTATTTGGCCGAGCCTTTTTTTCGTTAGCAATCAATTGCCTTGCGGTATTTAGCTTTAGCTCGAATATATTTTGGTAGGCTTTTAAACAATTTGAATTAAAATCGAAGTTGGCGGAAACTTTAAATGAATAAAGCGTAAGAAAAGAAAAGAGAAAATAGGTAATAGAGCGTTTTGTCTTAGTAATAGAAGGCATGCAATATATTCGTCGGTTTGATAATTGAAGTTAGTAATAATATATAACGTTAAAAAACTGTTGATGTTTTAAGTAATAACTCCAAATTGGACATCTATGAAAACTGCAAACACAAAAAAGGCCAGATTTTCATCCGGCCTAGTACTATATTTGGTTTGATTGTTACGCTTCTGCTAACTCTTGTGTTAGGGCTTCGTCAACTAAAATTCTACCACAGTGCTCGCAAACAATAACTTTTTTGCGCTGACGGATATCTAATTGGCGTTGAGGTGGGATTTGGTTAAAACATCCAGAGCAAGAATCTCTGTCAATTGTTACCACAGCTAAACCGTTCACTGCATTTTTTCTCAACCTGTTATAGGCTGTTAATAAACGTTCTTCTATTTGGGTTTCAGCTTTATCAGCTTTTTTCAACAATGCGCCTTCTTCCTTCTCAGTTTCAGCCGTAATAGTATCTAATTCGCCTTTTTTAGCCTCTAAATCGCCCTTTCTAGCAGTAATATTTGCTAAAGCTTGTTCATAAACCTCAGTTTTAGAGGTTATGTCAAATCCGTATTCTCTTATTTTTTTCTCCGAAACCTGGATATCTAAGTTTTGAATTTCAACCTCTTTAGTTAAAGCATCATATTCACGGTTATTCTTAACATCCTCTAATTGCTTTTCGTATTTTTTGATTAAAGCTTGAGCTTCCTTAATCATGTTTTTACGGTTTACAATAGCGTCTTCAGTATCGTCTAATTCAGCTTTGATTTTTTGTATACGAGTTTCTAAACCAGCAACCTCGTCCTCTAAATCAGCTACTTCCATTGGCAATTCGCCTCTTACCTGACGAATTTTATCAATTTTAGTATGTATGTTTTGTAATTCGTATAAAGCTTTTAGCTTTTGCTCTACTGTTTGTTCCATTAAATGAAATAATTTATGGGGTTTGTGTTATGCTCCGTTAAACGGATTGCAAAGTTAGGAAATTTTTCTTGAATATTATCTATCAACAAATTAGATGTAAATTGTTCACTTTCATAATGGCCAATATCGCAGATGATTGTTTTATCCTCAGCATCAAAAAATTCGTGATATTTAAAATCGCCGGTTATAAATGCATCGGCACCCGCCGCAATAGCTTGTTTTAACAAAAAACTGCCGGCGCCACCACACACAGCCACTTTTTTTATTTTTTTTGCTAATAAATTGGTATGCCTAATAACTTTGGTTTGCATTCTGTTTTTAACGTGGTACAAAAATTCGCTTGCTTCCATTTCTTGCGGTAGCCAACCAATCATACCTGCGCCAACATCATTTAGTTTATTTTCCAAGGAATAAATGTCGTAGGCAACTTCTTCATAAGGATGGTTTTCTAATAAAGCCAGTAAAATTTTTCGCTCATCCTGCTTTTTAAAAATGGTTTCTATCCTAATTTCCGCTTCGCGATGCATTACGCCATGCTCGCCCACAAACGGGTTTGTTCCTTCGCCAGCCTTAAAAGTTCCAGTTCCCTCTGCGTTAAAACTACAGTCGCTATAGTTACTGATATTTCCAGCGCCCGCAGCAAATAAAGCATTTCTTAGCTGATCAGCATTTTCTGTAGGGCAAAAAGTTACCAGTTTTTTTAAAATATCCCCTTTGGGAGAAAGAACCTTAGCGTTTTGCAAACCTAAACGCTTGCAAATTTCTCCGCTAACGCCATTTGCCACATGGTCTAAATTAGTGTGTATAGCATACAATGCGATATTGTTTTTAATTGCCTTTTGCACCACACGTTCAACATAAGTTTTACCGTTGAATCTTTTCAAACCCTTAAAAACAATCGGGTGATGGGTTATAATCAAATCGCAACCTTTTGCAACTGCTTCGTCTACAATCTGCTCTGTGCAATCAAGCGCAACTAATGCAGCGTTAACTTCATCATTTGGGTTACCTACAATCAGGCCCGAGTTATCATAGTCTTCCTGGTAATTAAGGGGCGCTAAACTTTCTAAATAATTTGTAATTGAAACTAACTTCATGGCATAAAAATACAAAATCCCTATAGGCTTTTGTACCTATAAGGATTTTTTATGAAAGTAGATGTTTAAGCGCTAAAGCCACCACCCATTCTAACCATTTGCAAACTTTCAAAAACCATTCGTTGGTTATATTCGAAAGTTAAGTCTTTGTGGTTTATTAAATCTACAATAGTTCCAATAAAACAAAGTCCGCCGGTTAAAAGGTACAAAATACCCATTCCTATTTGCCCTACTATAAACCTTTGCACACCAGCAACCCATATAAAACCTAATAAAGTAAATAGTAATATATCTGAAGAGTTTTTTCTTTTGCTGGCATAAATCATTAGAAAATTTCTAACCTGTTGCTCATTTAAACCATTTGTAGCAGTTTGTAAGTAAGCATATTCTTGCGGGGTTATACCCGGTAACGACATAAATTGTGAATCTAACATGGCTAATCCTCCTTATATTTTAAATTGTGTTGTTTGTTAAAAAATTGTTTGCTGAGCTGGTAAATTCGGTAAGCGATTAAAAGCAAGGCCGGTATGCCAAACCAATGATGCGCAAAACTTGCATTAACATCTCCGTTAAACAGTGCGGTAATCGACCTCCCTAAACCACAACCCGGGCACCAATCAAAGCCTAAGTTTGCTAGCGGACAAAGGCTAAAATGATGTTCATGTGGATTTGCTGTTGCCAATAACACTAAAGCTAAAACCCAGAATGTTAACTCAACCGGAAAGCTTTTTGTGTACCTCATGTTTTTCGTTTTATATTAATTAGAAACAATGATAAGATTTTTGTTACGGCAAATATAGCGTACTCGACCAACCGAAAAAAAATATCGACCAACTCGGTTTTGCCTCCGAAGAATTTTTTCCCTAATCGTTATATCTCGTTTATTTCAACCGCAATTTGCATCGATTTTATTTAAAAAATGAGCGTTCCGTAACTTTTCGGTATGCGCAGCCCCGCCATCCGTTACAATCTTTTTGTTTTCGTCATTCTGAGCACAGCGAGAAATCCGTACGATAGATGCGCTGAAATAACAGATGCCTTACCGATTAATTGGGATTCCTCCATTCGGGATGGCGCTAAGGCAAGAAACAAAAAGGATTTTCGCTACTGTCTGGTTTATTAACAACGTTTATGCGCCCTGCAAACCACACAAATGAAATGCTGTTGTTGCTGTTTAGCCCCGATTGAAGCGTTACCCTACAGCAAGGAGGAACGACGATGCGAAGCGTAAAAGCAAAAAGCGGGACTGAGCTGCGTAATTTTCACATTATCTGCGCTACTAAAAACCTCATAGTTACTCCGCCTATGAACAAAAAAGCTGAGAACTTTCAAAAACTTGACAGGTGGCAAAAATTTAAATCTATTATAGATAAAATTCGTTTTAGATAAATTAAGTATTCAAATCTTGTGGCTTGATACTTACTACTTGATACTAATTCTTTACCTTTACATAGTGAATATTCGCGACTTAATTAATAGGTACAAAACCGATGAGCGCATTGTAGCAACCGCACAAGCGCTTAATAAAGGAAAGGGAAGTAAAACCCAATTAAAGGGGTTGGTGGGCTCTGCCGATGCGGTTGTTGCCGTTTCTACCTACTTCCTGTTACATAAACCACAACTTTTTATTTTACCAAACAGAGAAGAAGCAGCATACTTTTTATCAGACTTAGAAGGAATTTTAGGTAAAGAAGTTTTATTGTTTCCTTCGTCTTTTAGAAAAGCTTTTGAGTTTACCCAAATAGATACGGCTAATGTTTTGGCAAGGGCCGAGGTTTTAAACGAACTCAACCATCAATCTGAGTACGGGCAAATTGTAGTTACTTACCCAGAGGCTTTGGCCGAGAAAGTTATTGATCGCTCTGTTTTAGAGAAAAATACCCTAGAAATTAGCGTTGGGGCTACTTTAGGAATCGATTTTATTAACGAATTCTTATTTGAGTACGATTTTGAACGTTCGGATTTCGTTTACGAACCTGGACAATTCTCTATACGTGGTGGTATTGTAGATATTTTCTCTTTCTCGCACGAGTTGCCTTACCGAATTGAGTTTTTTGGTGATAGCGTAGAAAGCATTAGAACTTTTGAAATAGATACGCAACTTTCTGTAGACGACGTTAAAACACTAACAATTGTACCTAATGTACAGGCTAAATTTTTAACAGAAAACAACATTAGTCTGTTAGATTACATAGAAAAAGACACACAACTTTGGTTTAAAGATGTAGAGTTTACTATAGATATTGTTAAAGGTGGCTACAAAAAAGCGGTTGAACTTTGGAAGGCACTTGGCGCTACAGACAAACAGCAAAATCCAAACTGGATAGATCCTAAGTTTTCGTTTACAGATGAAAAAATGCTGTCTGATTTATTTCAGGATTTTGCAGTAATTGAGTTTGGAAAGCAGTTTTTTTATCAAACAGACACTGTTATTCAATTTGAAACTAAACCGCAACCTTCTTTTAACAAGGATTTTGATTTGCTGATAAAAAACTTAAAGGAGAACGAAAGTCAGCGTATCCATAACTTTATATTTACCAATTCTACCAAACAAACAGAGCGTTTATACGCCATTTTAGATGATATAGACAAAACGGCAAAGTTTACGCCGGTTAACGTTCCGCTTCGCGAGGGTTTTTTAGATGCGCAACAGAAAGTAGCATTTTATACCGACCACCAAATATTCGATCGTTTTTATAAATACCAATTAAAAAAGGGTTATCAGCGTAGTCAAGCCATTACGCTTAAAGATTTACGAGAGCTTAAACCAGGAGATTTTGTAACCCATATCGACCACGGAATTGGAAAATATGCGGGGTTAGAAAAGGTTGAGGTTAATGGAAAAACGCAAGAAATGATTCGTTTGGTTTATGCAGATAATGATTTGCTTTACGTAAACATTAACTCTTTAAATCGCATTGCGAAGTTTAGCGGTAAAGATGGTACGCAACCCAAAATGAACAAATTGGGCACCGAAGCTTGGGACAAACTCAAAAAAACTACAAAAAAAAAAGTTAAAGACATTGCCCGAGACCTGATTAAGCTTTACGCAATGCGAAAAGCGCAGGTAGGTACGGCTTTTGCCCCAGATGGTTATTTAGAAACAGAGCTTGAGGCTTCATTTATTTACGAAGATACGCCCGACCAGGTTAAGGCAACCGCCGATGTAAAAAAAGACATGGAAGCGCCACACCCAATGGATAGATTGGTTTGTGGAGACGTTGGCTTTGGTAAAACAGAAATTGCTATAAGAGCCGCATTTAAAGCGGTTGCCAATGGCAAACAAGCTGCAGTTCTAGTGCCTACCACCATTTTGGCTTTACAGCATTTTAAAACCTTTTCATCTCGTTTAAAAGAGTTTCCTTGTACGGTTGATTATATTAATCGTTTTAAAACGCCTAAGCAGATTAAGGAAACGCTTGAAAAAGTTGCTCAAGGCAAAGTAGATATCGTAATTGGCACGCACAGATTGCTGAGCAAGGACGTTAAATTTAAGGATCTAGGCATTATGATTATTGATGAAGAGCAGAAATTTGGTGTTGCAGCAAAGGAAAAATTGAAGGCGCTACGTGTTAATGTTGATACACTTACGCTAACGGCGACGCCAATTCCTAGAACCTTGCATTTCTCTTTAATGGGCGCAAGAGATTTATCTATTATGAGCACGCCACCGCCAAACAGACAAGCAGTAAATACCGAGTTACACGTTTTTAACGACAAGCTGATTCAGGAAGCGGTGCAATTTGAACTAGACCGAGGCGGACAAGTTTTCTTTATCCACAACCGTGTTAACGATTTACAGCAACTAGGCGGATTGATACAAACCTTGGTTCCTAAAGCCAGAATTGGTATTGCTCATGGGCAATTAGATGGCGACCAACTTGAGGATGTGATGCTTGACTTTATTAATGGCGAAAAAGACGTTTTGGTTGCTACAACTATTATTGAGGCTGGTTTAGATATTCCTAACGCAAATACCATCATCATTAATCATGCGCACATGTTTGGCCTAAGCGATTTGCACCAGATGCGTGGAAGGGTTGGTCGTTCTAACAAAAAAGCATTCTGTTATTTACTAAGCCTACCCCTATCTACCTTAACTAACGAAGCTAGGAAAAGGCTAAGCGCTATTGAAGAATTTTCTGATTTAGGAAGCGGTTTTAACATCGCTATGCGAGATTTGGATATACGTGGAAGCGGAAACTTGCTTGGCGGCGAACAGAGTGGTTTCATAGCAGAAATTGGTTTCGAAATGTATAATAAGATTCTGGATGAAGCTATTCAGGAGTTGAAGGATGCAGAATTTAAGGATTTGTTTAAGGATGAGGAACAGCGTCCGTTTGTGAGTTTTACGCAAGTAGATACCGATCTGGAAATGCACATTCCTGATGGTTATGTAACCAGCATTACCGAGCGTTATAATCTTTATACCGAACTTTCTAAATTAGAAACTGATGCACAACTTACCGCTTTTGAAAAAGAGCTGAAAGATCGTTTTGGTCCGGTTCCGCAGCAAGTAAAGTCTATGATGAAGGTTTTGCGTCTACAATGGGTTGGCAAACGTTTGGGTTTCGAAAAATTAAGTTTTAAAAAGAATATCCTTCGTGGTTATTTTATTAGCGATAAACAATCTAAATTCTTTGATTCGGAAGTATTTAACCGTGTTTTGTCCTTTGCACAACAACATCCACGCCTGTGTAATTTAAAGGAAGTAAAAGACAGTTTAAGGATTTCTTTTGATAATATTAACAATGTTGATGAAGCTATAGAAATGCTAGAATTGGTATTTTAGACTTAGTATTTAGTGCAAGTAAAATAGTACTGAATAATTATATTTCGACAGTACGAATACAACTTTTAAACATTTAAAACTTCAAACACAACTACATTTTAACCGACCATGAACCCAGAAATGCTTAAAGAATTGGTAACCATGAAAATGCCTTATGGAAAATACAAAGGTTGGGCATTATCGTCGTTGCCTGAGCCGTATTTGGTTTGGTACCAGTCTAAAGGTTTTCCGGCCGGGAGGTTGGGCCAACTGCTAGGCACCATGTACGAAATTAAATTAAACGGATTGGAGTATCTGTTGGATGGTTTAAGAAAGATGTAACTGTTTCATCTTCATTCCCGCGAAAACTGAAATTTTAATGCTCAAAAAACTATCGTGTTAAGCTTTACTATAGAAGCTGGCAATTGATGAACTCGTCTTAACTAAGCTCACACCCATTTTCATCGCAAACTGCATCGTTATTATTATTACTATTATTTAAAGATTTTAGCTCGTTTTTAGGCTGCTCAGCCTTCCATTCTGTAAGAGCCTGGGTAATGGCGCCCTTAAAGCTTTCCACCGGTTGTGCGCCAGATATGGCGTATTTTCGGTCTAATACAAAATATGGCACACCCCTAATTCCAATCTGCTGACTCTCGTAAATATCATAACGTACGTGTTCAGTAAATTCATCGCTCTGCAGCACACTATCCAATTCTTTCTTATCTAAACCTACCTTTTCGCCTATGGCGGATAAAACCTTTAATTGCGCCGTGTCTTTTCCTTCGATAAAATGAGCATGAAATAATGCTTCTTCGGCTTCATTTTGCAATCCCTTTGTTTTGGCAAAATGTAAAAATCGGTGTGCATCAAAAGAATTTCCAGGAACATTTTTGTCAAAATTGAACGATAAACCTGCGTTTTTTGCCATTTCTACAACATTCCCGGTCATTTGCTTAGCTTGCTCAACAGACATTCCTTTACTACGCGATAAATAAGTATACAGATCTTCGTTATTGGTGTTGTGATAATCTGGATTAAGCTGGTAACTTTTCCATTCTATTTCAACTTCGTTTTTAAAAGGCAAAACTTCCATTGCTTTTTCTAAATGTCTTTTGCCTATATAGCAAAACGGGCACATTACATCAGACCAGATTTCGATTTTCATAGTACAAAGGTAAGTATGAAGAAAATTTCCTCAGTAACCTGAAAGTAAAAACCATAATAGTTGTTTAACTAACAAAAAAGATAGACAAGAATCGCAAAAAGACAAGAGCTGAAATGTTTTATCAAATTTATTTTATGACATAAATATGATTTATTACTTTCGTCCAAAATTTATTTACAATTAAAAAGCTAAAAAATGAAAAGAACGCTACTCACATTATTAATCTTAGGATTAGGAATTGGTGCAAATGCGCAAAAACAAATTTTTGAAAGTCCAAAATTGGCATCAGAGATTAAAAATCATAAAGTTGTGGCAATCTTGCCATTTAACACGAAGATTACGTATAAAAAGCAACCAAAAGGATTTAGCGCCGAAGCAAACCGAGATCAGGAGAAAACGATGTCTAAATCAATACAGTCTAGTATGTACACTTTTTTGCTTAGAAAAGGGAAAGATTATTCTGTAGAATTTCAGGATGTTGATAAAACAAACATTTTATTGAAAAAAGCTGGCCTTGCCGATAAACTAGATGAAACCACAAAAGACGAAATAGCAAAAATACTTGGAGTAGATGCCGTACTAGGCGGCGACTTTGAAACTGAACAAACAAAATCTGAAGCTGGTGCAATTGCGTCGGCAGTATTATTCGGGGGGTTTGGAGGAAAGACCGGCACGGGAACATTAACTCTTACCTTGAATAATGGCGCCGCTGGAGATCTTCTTTGGAGATTCTTTAAAACTATGGATGCTAACATCACTTCTTCTACAGATGACCTGGTTGAACAAATGATGAGGAAAGTTTCTAGGAATTTTCCATACGTCAAATAATTAATAACTATTAAAAAAAGCGAAGCTAGATAAAATCTAGCTTCGCTTTTTTTATTTATACAACTGATTAAACATCCATTTAAATGTTCCGTGTGTTTGAGCTCTAAACGTAATTTCCGGACCAAAAGCATAAAGTTTACCTTTTCCATAATCTGCTTCAAAAGCGGCAACGCCGTCTTTCAAATAGTTTTGCCCCCAAGCCCAACCACTTCTTAATGGTTTATCAGTAGCAAACCAAGCTAAAGGCCTAACTTTTCCTTTGGCTGCTTCGCCCAATTTAAAAACGGGGCTATTATCGAAATAAACATCCGCTGTGCTTTCCATACCCCAATTTGCTGGTATGTTTTTATCTACCGAAACACTCAGTACACTCCCTGGCACATAATATTTGGTAGAAGGCAATCTTTTTTCTACCCCGCCAACAGTTTCTACTATGGCGTTAGTAACTGGTATTTTTAAATGAGCCGCTAAATTGGTAGCGCTACCTATTGTAACTACTTGGCCGCCTGCTTCTAAAAACTTTTTAATTTCCGGAATAGATTTATCTTGGCTAACGCGACCAACTCTGGTCCTATATTCTTCAGGAATTGATTCCAATGCAGGTGTGCCGAAGTTTTGTCTTCCTGCATTATTATTTTCAGTAGGGTTTGCCACATACGCAGGGATTGATCCGCCAACAAAAACAATTACATCATATTTGCTTTTTAAATCGCCTGCGTCTATATCTGGTGCGTAAATAACTTTTGCATCAAAATGATATTGTTCCATAATAAAACGTAACCAACCAGATGGCATTGAACCGCCGTAAGTGTCCCAAATAGCGATACGAGCTGGTGCAACTTTAGTTAATTTACTAGGTTTATTAGCTGCAGTAACCCTCATTCCAAAACCATGTTCTGCCTTATCTAAAATAGTTTTAGCCTTTGCCGATGCAGGCACATAAAATGATCCGTCTGCTTGATTACGAAACACCTCCGCACCGCCTTTTAGCAATTCGTTTACCGCTAAGTAACTTTCGTTAGCGGCCGAACTTAAAGCATAGCCAGATCCTTTAGGCAAAGCCTTAGGCGTAGCGTTTAACAATTCGCCATGTGGCATTTTTTCAAAAGGGCCTTTAAAATCTTCTAAAACCCTATCAAATTTAACATTCATTAAATAAGCCAAAGTCCAACCTGCAGCGTCGTATGGCGCTACCGGCGGGCCACCTTCGTACTTAAAATCGTTGGGGTGATCTTGTGCCTCAAACATATCTAAAACGTGAGGCCTAAAAGCTTGGTCGGTTTTAACAATATAACTTCCCGCTGGATAATTTTTTCCTGCAACGCTAAATGAAGTGGTCGCTTTTTGCACTTGTACACCTGTTCTAATCAGCGCATTTAAAAACCTAATAGCCGTTGTAAAATCTGGTTGATCTGCCGAAAGAATATAACCTCTTGCATCTCTATTTACCGGATTTTTCATTACAGTATCTAAATACTTTACAGAAAGTGCTCCCCTTCCACCCGTTGTGCTTGTTCTGTCAGCATTTGCAGCTGCATTAATGGCATCTATCTTTTTAGGCGAGAAAGACCAAGTGTCCTTCTCTCCTCTTTCGATGGAGTTTTTGCCCATTTTATAAATGTTAAACAGAAGTTCATCGCGATAGCGTTGCGCATAATTTAATACCGCATAATTAAGCGAAACGGAATAATCAATAGAATTTTTAAAATACCATTTTTGCGGTAAAACCGGATTTGGGCTGTCGCCATTAGGTAATAAACGAGCCGGAACCAATGGAATTTCTGAAGGTGTTGGACCGCCCACAATTTCGGTCAACAATCCAATCATATTGTGGAAATAAGTAGTTGTACGTAAACCGCCATTGTACCAAGTAGAAAAAACCGAACCCCCACGTTGCGTATAACCAGGTTTAGCCTCAACATTCATCCTGTTGTGCATTGCCGCCCCAACAGCATCTAAGCTTGTCATTAAAATCGGGTCGAAAACGTAGTTGTAAGGGTCTCTATACGGCGGACCCGCAACCACAGTTCCTGCAGGGCCGGCTTGGTGGTGATTGTACATGATTTGCGGTATCCATTCTATGAACAACTGGCGACCCATATTTTGCGTTTCTTTTAGGTTTAGCATAAAAAAATCGCGATTGTTATCATGGCCTGCGTATTTTTCATACAATCGTGGTAAGCCACTTAAAGATCTTTTCTTTGGATCTTTCTCTCTCATGTACCAATCGCTTTGCAACTCTTGCCCATCTGGATTTGCATGTGTCATTAGCACAATAACATTATCCAAAATCTTCGTGGTTTCTTCATCAGTTTTACTGGCTAGATTGTAAGCCATTTGAATTAATTGGTGCGCACCTACCGTTTCATTTGCATGCAATCCGCCATCCATCCAAACTACAGCCTTACCCTCTGCTGCTAGTTTTTTTGCTTCTTCGGGAGAAAGATTTTCGGCCCTCGCCAATTTTTGAGAGATTTCTTTGTAACGAGCTAAATTTTTATGGTTTGCCTCTGATGTTACAATGAGCATGTACTGGCTTCGGCCTTCTTCTGTTTTACCAATATCAACCAGTTTTACACGTTTTGATGTGGTTGCCAATTTTTTAAAATAGGCTTCGGTTTGCGTATAGTTGGCCAATTGGTAATCATCACCTATGGTAAAACCAAAATGTTCTTTTGGACTAGGGATGTTTTGTGCTACAACTGTTTGCGAAGCCAAAAGCGCTACAAAAAGCCATAAACAGGGTTTGTAAAGTTTCTTCATGGGGATAGTTTAAGTTTATCTATCAAATATAAATTACAAAAAGCGTGATATTTAACTTGCCGTAAATTTGTTACATGGGCGCTGAAATTGCATAGCTACAGGCAGGTTCTTATTTCCTATTAGTTAACAAACCTTATATTTGGACCATGACACTAGAAGAAAGAATCCAAGCCTCAAAAACCAGTATTTTTAAAGCCGTTTTCCCTAATACAACCAACCACTATGATACGCTTTTTGGCGGTACGGCCATGCATATGATGGATGAAGTAGCATTTATTACCGCCACAAGATTTAGCAGGCAAATTATGGTTACAGTTAGTAGCGATAGAATTGACTTTAAAAAAGCTATCCCCGCAGGTACTATTGTTGAGCTAATTGGCCAAGTAACAAAAGTTGGCAATACCAGTTTAAAAGTTAATGTAGAAATTTACATAGAGCAAATGTACGCAGAAGGCCGAGAGCTGGCTGTACATGGAGATTTTACATTCGTTGCCATCGACGAAAATAAAAATCCCGTTTCGGTTACAAAATAACTAGTACAAAAGAAGATAGAGATACACATAAACTACCGGCGCAGCTATTAAGAGCCCATCAAATCGGTCTAAAAAGCCACCGTGACCCGGCAAAAAACTGCCCGAATCTTTTGCATCTAAACTTCTTTTCAGCATTGACTCTACCAAATCTCCCAAGGTACCGAAGCAGACAATTAAAATAGCCATTCCGCCCCAAATAGATGGACTAAATTCTTTGAAGTTTAAGGAAATAAGATAAGAAACCAGCAAACTGGTAAACACGCCTCCAAAAAAACCTTCCCAAGATTTTTTTGGGGAGTGGCGCTCAAATAATCTTGTTTTGCCAAATTTTACACCAAACAAATATGCTCCGGTATCGCTTGCCCATAAAAGCAATAAAAAGGCAAGGGGCAAATGAAAGTTGTAGTTGTTAGTATCTGTTAAGAACCCAAGTGAATAGAAAAAACAAAAAGGAACGGTTACATAGATAAACCCAACAAAAGTGTAGGATATATTAGCAAATGGGATTTTGTTTTTTTTATATAATTCTAGTATAAAAACAGAGAATATTAACGGTACAATTAAAAGTAAATATTTTAGCTCAAACTGATAATAATGGTAAGCCGCCGTTAATGAGAATATAACTGTTGAAACAATAACCGCCATATTTCTATGTGGTCTAATTCCGCCCATTTTAACCAATTTGTAAAATTCTAAAAGCGCTACAATGCTTAAAATTAAATAGAATCCGGTAAAGGTATAACTACCTAAAAGGATGGAACCCAACATCACGATGGTAAAAAAGAAAGCGGTTATAGCTCTGGTTTTCATTGTTAACGAGGAAGAATAAATAATTAGATTTGAGGGGAGTGCAGCCTTTCTTTTGCGGCTTTGTCTTTCAGAATCCAAAACAAAGCTAGGGTTAATATTGCAGAAATAAGGTAGCCATACCAAGCAATACCCAAATCATCTCCGTCATCTATAGGCAAATTTTGCTTTTGAAGGTAAAACGCTACGATTACCGCATAGGCATTATTTAAAAAGTGTGCAAAAACCGCATACCAAATGCTCCCAGTCCAGAAATATAGATAGCCAAAAGCAGCGCCTAAAAATAGGCGTGGGAAAAAACCAAAAAACTGAACATGTATAGTGCTGAAAATTATAGCAGAAACCCAAATTGCCACATGCGGATTTTTTAGCCATCTAAATATGGTTCGCTGCAAACCTCCTCTAAAAATAAACTCCTCGCAAATTGCAGGCATAACGGCTATTACAAACAAATTGGCTAATAAACCGCCAACAGATTTAGTACTTAAAATTGCTTTTGTAGTTACCATCGCCTGGTCTTCTTGCGCTCGCATCCATTTTTCTATGCCTTTAAATACTTCAGGCAAATGCATTTGCTGGTTGGTTAGATTTACCCAAGCCATAAAAGGAGTAGAGCAGACCATTATTAAAAAAACGATGCCCAAATAATCGAATTTTGGAGCAGACATACCATAAAAGTGTTGCGGTTTTTTCCGTTCAAAAATCGCTAACAGTAATGCCGGCGTTAAGAACAAACCTATCTGTTGCGCTGTTAAAAATATTTTAAGTGCTCCTATTGTTTCTAAATCTCCTCCCGTTGCCCAAGACATATCGGTTAGTATGCTGGTGCCATACATCAGCACACAAATTACGATAGCGATAACGGCAAAAATTAAAAGTCCGCCAATACCAACAGCTAAAAGTAAAATAAGCTGTAAAAAGGGGTGGTTTTCTTGTCTAACGGGCTGGTTATATTGCATTGTTTGTAATTTACTTACCTTTGTAAAATAATTTTGGTTTGAAGATAGAAAAATGTCTGTAAAGATAGGAAATATAGATTTGGGAGAGTTCCCTTTGTTACTTGCGCCAATGGAAGATGTAAGCGATCCGCCTTTTCGTTATGTATGTAAACAAGGTGGGGCCGATTTAATGTACACGGAGTTTATTTCTTCTGAGGGATTAATTCGCTCTGCGGCAAAAAGTAGGGCTAAACTAGATATTTTCGAATACGAAAGACCAATTGGCATCCAGATTTTTGGTAGCGACATAGAAAGTATGCGTGAGGCAACAGAAATTGCAACGCTAGCTGGGCCAGATTTAATGGACATTAACTACGGTTGTCCGGTTAAAAATGTGGCTTGTCGCGGTGCGGGTTCTGCATTGTTGCAAGACATTGATAAGATGGTAAAAATGACAGAAGCGGTTGTTAAAGCAACGCATTTGCCTGTTACCGTTAAAACACGTTTAGGTTGGGATGACAACACCAAAAACATTGAAGAAGTTGCCGAACGTTTACAGGATATTGGTATTCAGGCGCTAACCGTACATGGCAGAACAAGAGCTCAATTATACAAAGGCGAAGCCGATTGGACATTAATTAGGGAGATTAAACGTAATCCACGTATTAAAATACCGATTTTTGGCAATGGCGATGTTGATAGCATTAAAAAAGCTGCAGATTGGCGTTTAGAATACGAGGTTGATGGTATTATGATCGGCAGAGGCGCTATCGGCTACCCTTGGATTTTTAGAGAAATAAAACACTTTTACGCCACAGGAGAAATATTACCTCCGCCAACGTTAGAAGAACGCATTACAGCTTGCAGAACACATTTACAAAAGTCTATAGAGTGGAAGGGGCCAAAGGTTGGCATTTTTGAAATGAGACGCCATTATGCCAACTATTTTAAAGGTTTGCCAGACTTTAAACAATACAGAATGTTGCTTGTAAAGGAAGAAGACATAGAAACCATCCATCAGTTACTTGACGAAGTGGCAGAAAAATACGAAGGTGTTTTACCTTTTTCAGAAATGGCTTGATTATTGAAAAGCTTATCTTAAATTTATAAAATGGTTACTGCAATTACAGAAGGCGTAAAAATTTCGGTAGAAACAATTTACCAAGACGAGCATTCGAATCCTGCGAACGAACATTTTATGTTTGCCTACCGGATCGAGGTAGAAAATCTATCTGATCAAAGCGTACAATTAATGCGCAGAAAATGGTTTATTTTCGATAGTAATGGCACAACTAGAGATGTGGAAGGAGAGGGCGTTGTTGGCTTACAACCTGTTATTGCACCAGGCGAAAGCTACTCTTATGTGTCTGGTTGTAATTTAAAGACTGATATAGGCACTATGCGTGGTTATTATTCAATGAATAATTTAGTAACCGAAACCAGCTTCAAAGTTGAAATTCCAGAGTTTCAATTGGTAGTTCCATATAGGTTAAACTAAATTCTATTGCAAAATTTTTATCTCTTTTTGAAAACGATCGCTTGTATTTCATAGCAATTTTTTTCCCGCTATCCGCTTTATTTCGCTGCGCTCCATGCTCGCTTCTATCGGGTTTATAGTTTAGCGCTAGTGTTTCATTTTTCGGTTTTTATCACCCAAAACCTTGTCATTCCGACTCTGGAGGAATCTGCAACTTTTGTTAGAAATATTACACAAATAGATTTTTTTGCTTTGCCGTGAATGACAAAACTTTACCAACAAAAAAAAGGACAACAAATTAATGTCATCCTTTTCTTTTCTATAGATAAATGTTAGTCTCTGCTTCTGCCAAACAGCATAGAAGCATAATAAAGTAAGTTTGCTAAAGCTCCCAAAGCTGCAACCACATAAGTCATGGCAGCCCACCAAAGCGCATCTTTAGCTTGTACATTTTCTTCATCGGTATGCATTACACCACGGTTATTTTTAAGCCAAACCAAAGCTCTTTTGCTCGCATCAAACTCAACGGGTAAAGTTACAAAGCTAAAAATCGTGATGATTGCTAATCCGCCCACACCAATTGCCAAAACAATAGGCGGACCATTAAACACAATTAGCATTACACCAATTAGTAGTACCCATTGTAATAAATTAGACGATATGCTAACGATGGGCACCATACTAGAACGAAATTGTAACCAGTTGTACGATTTGGCGTGCTGTACAGCATGCCCACATTCGTGTGCTGCGACAGCCGCGGCTGCAACACTACGTCCATAATAAACATCGGTACTTAGGTTTACTGTTCTAGAAGCCGGATTATAATGGTCGGTAAGCTGACCTTCGGCACTCATTACTTTAACATCGTAAATACCATTATCTTGAAGCATGCGCTCGGCTACTTCTTTTCCAGACATTCCTGATCTAAGCTGCATCTCAGCATATTTAGAGAATTTATCTCTAAACCTCCACTGCACAAACATGCTCAACAGCAATACCGGAATAATTAAAATTAAATAGGTTCCCATATTCGATTTAGTATGTTTTTCAATATAAACTGTCCATTGGTAGATTAAAATGGATTCATTTTGCTAAATCAAAAAGTGTTCCCATATTTAGTTAGCATTAAAATTTTACAATTTGTTATCAATGGCGCACAATTTATCTTATTGGGAAAAACAGAGTTTTTTTACTGCAGACGTTGTAATAATAGGTAGCGGCATTGTGGGTTTAAACGCTGCCATTACATTAAAGCAGAAATCATCAAAGCTTAGCGTAGTGGTATTAGAACGGGGTTTTTTACCTTCTGGAGCCAGCACAAAAAATGCAGGATTTGCTTGCTTTGGCAGTATTTCTGAATTGATTGAACAAGAGCAGGTTTGCGGAACTGACGGTTTACATAATTTAATTGGTAAGCGTTGGAATGGTCTTAAGAAGCTTCGTAATTTATTAGGTGATAAAACAATTGGCTTCGAAAACTACGGCGGTTTCGAATTGTTTAAACCACAAGAACATAATTTAGCAAACGTTTGTGTATCAAAATTGAGCCATTACAACAAGCTTATTGAAGATATTGTACAAGAGACAAACGTTTATACCGAGGCTAACCAAAGTATCGATTCTTTTGGTTTTAGAGGCATTGATATTTTACTAAACAATAAGTTAGAATCTCAGATAAATACCGGAATGATGATGAAGGCTTTAATCGAAAAAGCCCAATCCGTCGGTGTTACGATTTATAACAACTGCCAAGTAAACGAAATTATTGAAGAAAATAATCGAGTTTTTGTACTAACTAACCAAGGAAAATTCTATGCTAAAAAAGTGCTCATTACTACCAATGCTTTTGTAAATGAGCTTTTACCAAACACAGCGGTTTTACCAGGCCGTGGACAAGTAGTGGTTACTTCTCCAATTAAAAACCTAAAAATAAAAGGTACTTTCCATTATGATAAAGGCTATTATTATTTTAGAAATATTGATGATAGAATACTTTTAGGTGGCGGTAGAAATTTGGATTTTAAAACGGAAGAAACAACTGAATTTGGTGAAACTGATTTGGTACAAAAATCACTTCATCAACTATTAAAAGAGGTTATTTTACCAAATACTAATTTTACCATAGAACATAAATGGAGTGGTATAATGGCCTTTGGTAAGCAACTAACACCAATTATAGAAGAAGCAAAACCAAACATTTTTTGTGCGGTTAGATGCAACGGAATGGGTATTGCCATTGGTAGCCAAACAGGCGAGGAGGCAGGTGATATGGTTTTCGAGCGTTTGTAAAGCCTCAGTAATGCTGAATTTATTTCAGCATCTGACCTGCATGAAAATATTACTAGTAAAAAAGTAAATTTGAATAGTAAGTAAGCGCATTAGGATGCCCAATCAAGCTGAGCATGACGATATCATAAATTACTCAAAAACTATAGTCTTATTACCACTAACAAAAACCCTATCTTCTAAAACTTGCTCTAAGGCTTTACTCAGCACAGCTTTTTCAATTTCCCTGCCGGCAACTGCCATCTGTTTAGCGTTAAAAGTATGGTTAACATGTATAGTTTGCTGAGAAATTATTGGTCCTTCATCTAAATTATTGGTCACAAAATGAGCCGTTGCACCTATAATTTTAACGCCTCGTTCAAAAGCTTGTTTGTAAGGACTTGCACCTATAAAAGCTGGCAAAAAAGAGTGATGAATATTTATAATTTGGTAAGGATATCTAGCATTAAAATCGGGCGAAAGTATTCTCATAAACTTTGCCAACACAATGTAATCCAATTTATATTGTACTAAAATACTAGCTATTTCAGTTTCAAAATCAGCTTTGCTTTTATTTTCATGAGAAACAAAATAGAAGGGAAGATCAAACTTTTCGGCAAAGGTTTTTAATGTTTCATGATTACCTATTACACACTTAACTTTAGCCCCTAAAGTTTCAAAATAATCCCTAACTAAAATATCTGCTAAACAATGAAATTCTTTAGTTACCAAAACGGCAATGTTTTTAGGTGTGGTTGGTGTTACTTTTATTAGGGCATCAAATGGTAAATTGCTTGCTAATTCATCTTTTAAAAGTGTTTCATTTGCCAATTCTCCGCTACATTCTATTCTGGTAAAAAATTTCTGTGCTTCCTCATCAACAAACTCACGCATAGCAATAATATTTAATTGATGTTGCGCTAAAATTCTGGTAATACTACTTACTAAACCAACGCTGTCCTTGCATTGAATTAAAATCAAGAGGTTATTCATAAAGTAAATATAATACTTGTCATCGCTTTGCGAAATTTGTTAGTTGATATTTATTATTTTTGATAAAATTTTTAGCAAATGGAAATCGCTGTACTAGTAATTTTATTTATTGTTTTAATGTTAATTGTTGCGTTGTTGCTACGTAAACCCAAACAACAAGATGATACGGTTAATTATTTAAAGGAAGAAAAATTAAAATTGCAGGATGAATTAAATGATTTACGCGAACGTTTTAACGAAGAGCGAAGTCTTTTAATTAAAGCTAATGCATTAACAGATTCCTATAGGGATAAATTAAACGAACAACAAAAAAACCTGGAAGATTTACAACAAAAATTTACCTTAGAATTCTCTCTTATTGCTAATAAATTACTGGATGAAAAATCAGCAAAATTTACAGCGCAAAACCAAAGTAATTTAGATACTATTATCAATCCGCTAAAAGCTAATATTAAATCTTTTGAAGAAAAGGTAGATAAAGTTTATCAAACCGAAGCAGCAGAGCGAAGCCAACTGAAAGGTGTTATTTTTCAGTTGATGGATCAAAGCAAGCAAATTCAAACTGATGCAAATAATCTTACAAAAGCTTTAAGAGGCGATAATAAAAAACAAGGTAATTGGGGCGAAGTGATACTTGAAAGAGTGTTAGAACGATCAGGTCTGATAAAGGATAGCGAATATCGCATTCAAACGAGCTTAAATAATGCCGAAGGCGTCCGTTTTCAACCAGATGTGATAATTGACCTGCCGGATGAAAAACATTTGATTGTAGACGCTAAAATTAGCTTGGTTGCTTACGAGAGACTAATGAATGCAGAAACTGAGGAGGAGAAGTTAATAAACCTTAAGCAGCATCTGCTTTCTGTAAAATCTCATATAGATGGCTTAGCTGGTAAAAACTATCAAAACCTATATCAAATTAATTCGCCAGATTTTGTTTTGCTTTTTATGCCTATAGAATCTTCTTTTAGCATAACGGTACAAGCTGATAACGAATTATTTAATTATGCCTGGGATAGAAAAGTTGTTATTGTTAGTCCGACAACTTTGTTAGCAACTTTGCGAACTATTGCAAGCATTTGGAAAGTTGATAGGCAGAATAAAAACGTATTTGAAATTGCCGAAGAAGCGGGTGCTTTGTACGATAAATTTGTTGGCTTTTTAGAAGATATGGAAAAGATTGGAAAACATATCGACCATACTCAAAAAGCGCATGATGATGCATTTAAAAAACTGCAGTATGGCAACGGAAATTTAATTGGAAAAGTAGAAAAAATTAAAAAACTTGGTGCAAAGACAAAAGCCAATAAACAAATTGATGCTAAGTTTTTAGGAGAGGAAGAGTAAGACGTGCGTCCGTCACGCTCAGCTAGACTGGCATCTTAATGCTATAATAAGGTTTATAATAATCTTTTTATAGCTTTAAGATTCCCATTTTCATGGGAATGACGGAGCAAAGCTTATAAATCCTCACTAAATAAATCTTCCCAATTCGGATTATCTTTTTCTATCAATTTAATTTTCCAATCCCTATTCCACTTTTTTAATCTCTTTTCAATTCCTATAGCTTCATCTATTGTTGAATACATTTCAAAATAAACTAACTTATAACAATTGTATTTAGCCGTAAATGATTCTGGATAGATTTTATCTCTATGCTCGATTATTCTAGCATATAAATCTGATGTAACGCCGATGTATAAAACTGTGTTAAAAACATTTGTTAAAATATAAACACAGCCACCTCTTTCCATGGTGCAAAAAATTTTTGTTTTATTGACAACTTAAATAGAGATTTCGTCATGCTCAGCTTGACTGGGCATCGTAATGCTATAGTAAGGTAAATAAAAATCTTTTTATCGCTTTAAGATTCCCATTTTCATGGGAATGACGGAATGACAAAAAATTTATCCCTTAAATGCATTCCAGCCTTGTGCTTTTAGCTCATGCGAAACATTAGATTTTGAAATCATGTTACAACCAGAATTTTTATCGGTGATATGACCAATAATGCTAATATCTACATCATTCTTAAGTTTTTCATAATCACTTTGTTTAATGGTAAATAAAAGTTCGTAATCTTCTCCTCCATTTAATGCACAAACAGTTGGATCTAGCCCCAATTCCCTTGCTGTATCATAAGTCATTGGATCGATAGGAATTTTTTCTTCGTACAACGTGCATCCTTTTTCAGATTGCGTACAGATGTGCAGAATTTCAGATGCTAAACCATCAGAAACATCGATCATAGATGTAGGTTTAATCTTCATCTGAGCTAATAGATCAACAATATCTCTTCTTCCCTCTGGTTTCAACTGACGCTCTATAATGTAATCTTTACCTTCTAAATCTGGTTGTAATTGTGGGTTTTCTAAAAAGATTTGCTTCTCTCTTTCTAAAATTTGCAAGCCAACATAAGCTCCACCTAAATCTCCAGAAACGCAGATTAAATCTCCTTCTCCAGCACCATTTCTATAGGTAACTTCTTCCGCTTTTGCATAACCAATACTAGTAACAGAAATTACCAAACCTTGCTTGCTAGATGATGTATCGCCACCAATTAAATCGATATTAAATTTATTGCAAGCCAACTCAATTCCTTTGTAAATTTCTTCTACCGCTTCTAACGGAAACTTGCTCGACAAACCTAAGGAAACCGTAATCTGGGTTGCCATACCATTCATGGCATAAATATCACTCAAATTTACTTGCACAGCCTTGTAACCTAAGTGCATTAGGGGTACATAAGCCAAATCAAAATGCACACCTTCCAATAATAAATCGGTAGAGATTAACATTTGTTTATCCTTCGATTCTAAAACAGCAGCATCATCTCCAATACCTTTTATACTAGTTTCATGCTGTATTTTAAAATTACTTGTTAAGTGTTTTATTAGGCCAAACTCTCCTAATTCTGCTATATCTGTGCGTTCTTTATTTTCAAACATATTTTTTTTTGTTTTGTCATTCAGAGCGTAGCGAAGAATCTACAAATAGATTCCTCCAAAGTCGGAAAGACAATTATAATTATTTACAAACCTAAGCTTGCCGATATCTCCAACATTCTTTCAATTGGTTTACGTGCTTCTGTAATAATGTGTTCTGGTACAGTAACTTCAGGAAGTCCATTTTTTAAACATAAATACAACTTCTCCAAAGTATTACGCTTCATATATGGGCAATCATTACAAGCACAACTATTATTCGGCGGTGCCGGAATAAATGTTTTTGTCGGACAAGCTTTCTCCATTTGGTGGATGATGCCACTTTCTGTAGCTACAATAAATTCTTGTGCGTCGTTATTGATAGCATATTTTAACAATCCAGTTGTACTTCCAATATAATCGGCCATTGCCAAAACAGCTTCTTCACATTCTGGATGTGCAATAAATTTGGCATTTGGATGGCGCTCTTTAAGCTTGGTAATTTTCTCTCTAGAGAATATTTCGTGTACCATACAGGCACCATTCCACAGCACTAAATCTCTTCCTGTTTTTTTAGCAACCCAGGCGCCTAAATTCTTATCCGGACCAAAAATTATCTTCTGCTCTTTAGGTAAACTTTCTACAATTTGAACAGCATTTGTAGAGGTACAAACAATATCACTTAATGCCTTTAATTCTGCAGTACAGTTTACATAAGTGATAACTAAATGATCTGGATATTTTTCCTTAAACTTTTTAAACAAATGCGGTGGACAACTATCAGCCAGTGAACACCCAGCTTTTAAATCGGGCAACAAAACAGTTTTATTAGGCGATAAAATCTTTGCAGTTTCTGCCATAAAATGCACACCAGCAAAAACAATTATGTCGGCATCGGTTTTGGCAGCCTCTTGAGATAAGCCTAAGCTATCTCCAATGTAATCTGCAATATCTTGTATATCAGGTTCTTGGTAATAATGCGCTAATATTACAGCATTTTTCTCCTTTTTTAGTTTTTCAATTTCATCAAAAAGATCTAAGGTCGGATCAATCGCTTCATCAACAAAACCTTTTTTATTTAATTCTTCTACAATATCCATTTTAAGTGAATTGATGTTTTTCTGGGCTTTAAAACTTTTGTAAAGATACGGGCTTTCAACACTACAATAAATTATAATTATTTAATTTAAAAAGAATCTTATTGTTTATTAGTGTGTTGGTATTGTTTATAAGTTCTTTAATTAAATAGTCGATTTTAAGTTATCACATACTTACCAACATTTATATTGATTTTTAAACTAAAACTTCGACTGATTTTCAGTGTTATACTATTTCGTCTACAAAATTATCAATAGTAAAATGTTTATTGTTAGTTGGTGTGCAAAAAGTTAATAAACGACATGAACTTGCTTAAAAATTCTTGAAAAGATTGTGTCAAATTACCTTTTTAGCTTAGATTTAAACATTCAATAATAGTTGTTAGTTTTATTTCTACATAGAACTAACATAAATGCAGAGGTTGTTAACAAGTTGTTGGTTTTAGGTTAATTTAATGAGAAAAGTTGATTTTCTAGTAATTGGTTCGGGTATTGCAGGTTTAAGTTTTGCACTAAAAGCAGCCCAACATGGTAAGGTTCTTATAGTTACAAAATCTAACGAAGACGAATCCAATACAAAGTATGCCCAAGGTGGTGTTGCTGTAGTTGTAGATGAATCTGATTCCTTCGAAAAACATATTGAAGATACGTTAATTGCCGGAGATGGCTTGTGTGATGAGAAGATTGTGGAAATTGTAGTAAAAGAAGGTCCGCAACGCATACAAGAGATTATAGATTACGGGATTAACTTTGATAAAAATAACGCTGGTGTATTTGATTTAGCCAAGGAAGGAGGCCATTCAGAACATCGAGTACTACACTATAAAGATGTAACTGGCTATGAGATTGAAAGTGTTTTATTAAAGCAAATACACGAAAATAGTAACATTGAGATATTAACACACTACTTCTGTTTAGAGCTAATTACCCAACATCACCTTGGTAAGCATGTTAATAAAAGTAGCGAAGATATTAACTGTTACGGTATATATGCCTTTAACACAGAGCTTAATGATGTGGAAAAGATATTGGCGAATGTTACCGTAATGGCAAGCGGTGGTGCCGGTCATGTTTATTCTAATACTACAAATCCGGTAATTGCCACAGGCGATGGAATGGCGATGGTTTATAGAGCGAAGGGAAAAATAAGAAATATGGAGTTTATCCAGTTTCACCCAACAGCCTTGTATAATCCCGGCGAATATCCTTCTTTTTTAATATCTGAAGCGGTTAGAGGTTTTGGAGGTGTGTTAAGGAGAAAAAATGGCGATGAGTTTATGTACGAATATGATAAACGTGGTTCATTAGCTCCTCGTGATATTGTAGCCCGTGCAGTGGATAATGAGATGAAAAAATCTGGAGATGATTTTGTTTATCTTGATATTACCATGCGTAAAAAGGCAGATATTTTAAAACATTTTCCTAATATTTATGCTAAGTGTTTGTCCATCGGCATTGATATGACCAAAGATTTTATTCCTGTTACACCGGCATCCCACTATATGTGTGGTGGTATTTTGGTTGATGAATATGGAAAGTCATCTATTAAAAATTTATACGCTTGCGGCGAAGTCTCTTCCACTGGATTGCATGGTGCAAATAGGTTAGCTTCAAATTCCTTGTTAGAAGCTACGGTTTTTGCACATCGAATTTATTTATCAGCTTTAGAAAATTACAAGAATAATGTAATACCAGATGAAATTCCGGAATGGAATGATGAAGGGGTTGTACAGTCTAACGAGGAGATTTTAGTAACGCATAATCTACGCGAAACGCAAAAGATTATGAGCGATTATGTTGGTATAGTTCGTTCTGATTTTAGGTTGGATAGAGCTATGCGACGTTTATATTTATTGTTTGAAGAAACCGAAGAGTTCTACAAAAAAAATAGAGTTTCTGTTAAACTATGTGAGTTGAGAAATGTAATTCAAGTGGCTTATATGATTATTAAATCGGCTAAAGCCAGAAAAGAAAGTAGAGGACTACATTACACTACAGATTACCCAGAGCATGCAAAGGAATTAATAGATACAATTATTTAAGGTCGGTCTAATATCTAAATACTAACCACTATATAATAAAAAAATGCCAGTAATATTACCAGTAAAAGGAGTTAATCCTACTTTCGGAGAAGAATGTTTTATAGCACCTAACGCAACTATTGTTGGTGATGTTGTTGTTGGAAATAATTGCTCTATTTGGTTTAATGCAGTGGTTAGGGGAGATGTAAACAGTATTACCATTGGTAATGAAAGTAATATACAAGACGGTGCTGTAATTCATGCCACCTACTTAAAAGCTGCAACTTATATTGGTAATAGGGTGTCAGTAGGTCACAATGCAATTGTACACGGTTGCGAAGTAAAAGACAATGTATTAATTGGTATGGGCGCTATTGTTATGGATAATGCTATTATACAAGAGTACTGCATTATAGCCGCCGGATCTGTAGTTTTGGAAAACACCATTTGCGAATCTGGTTATATTTATGCGGGTACGCCAGCAAAAAAAATAAAGCCCATTACTGATGAGCAAAGGGCTTTATTAAATAAATTACCAGATAATTATATCATGTATGCTGGGTGGTTTTCGCAATAGTTCTTGTAAAAAACAGATAAGTTAGTACAATAATGCTTCCCATAAAAGGGAATACAAAAGCTACTAATGTTAAGAATAGCTTTGCTAAACATTGTTATTTTGATTTGTAAATAGTTAATTTTGAGATAATTATTAAAATAATATTCAAAAGAAGCATTAATTCGATGAAGTAACTTGATACTAAAAATTCCATGTTAATCTTCTAAAAGTTTACCAAAAACTTCCATTTTCTTGTTTTGATTAAGTTTTGTTATTTCTGGATGTTTTTTTAGGAATTGAAACATCAAAGAATTTTGTAAGAAAATTTTGTTTACATACTCATCTGCATTTATCATTCCTTTCTCTTTAAGAACTTTAATCATCCCTTCCTTGCTCGGATTTGCTGCAATTTCCTTCTGGAGATTTGGATCATTTGGAAGTTTATACTTTCTGCTAATGGAAGCTTCTTTCAACTCATTAAATACTTTTTTGTATTCAATCATTATCGGGTCTTTTTTAAGAGTATTTACATCGACTTGCTGAGAATAAGCATTTGTAATGATAAATATGGATATTATGCTAATGAGGAAATGTTTCATTGTTTATAAGATAAAAATAATAAGATATAGCTATTAATATGAGAATAAGACCAAGTATCACTTTACTTTTATCGCTTTTCCATATTAGTAAATAAAATATAAGTACAGAGCATGATAAAAAAGGTAGTGCGATAGTCAATTTATTCAAGTTTTTAACCATTATAACACCTGCTGTTAGCATTAGAAGCGTAAAAGCCAAGACTATGTATTTATTTTTAGAAGATTTCATTGTAAAGTAGATTTGCGGCTAAAGTCATACAATTTCCACGTTCTTGATCAGCATAATAAGTTGCCACATAAGCAGCAGCAAATGCAACTGCTGATCCAATACCTGCCGTTTCGAAAGAAGTTGCTAGCATAGTCAAGTCTGCAGCAGCCCATATAGCTCTAAAGGCTGTTCTATAACTGTTTTGACACCCTTCAATAGCGAGGCCATATGCTTGCATAGGATCTCCGTTTGCTAACATTACTTTTCCATTAATTCGAGAATTACTAAATTGAGTAGAAATAGTTAATTTGTCATTTGCTTTCAAAGAATTACCAATCAAAATCTCTTTTTCTTCTTGTCCAAGTTTACTATATTCTGGATATTTTTTTACAAAATTGTAAAAAGATAAAGATTGTTTTTCTAAAATATCTACAATTATATTTGCTTCTTCTATCTGATGATTATTTAGAAAATTACGCATTTCGACAAAACTTTTAATTTTTTTGAGTTCTTCATTTTGTGCAGGCGTAAGAACTTTTTTATTAGTACCAAAGTTGTTTTGTACTAAAATAGAGGGTTCATATTTCTCTAGTGTTAGATTTTCGAGTTCAATCGATGATGATATGAAAGATGAAAAGTCTTTATCAACAGCCATAATTTTCTCAAAATCAGCTGCGGTTTTTGGTCTTACTTCTTTAATTCTATCTTTTTTGCAAGAAGTAGCAAGAACCAATAATACCATTGGAATTAAGAATTTGATTTTAGTTTGTAGTTTTTATAAGAGTTTTTAAATGAGGGGCAAACATAGTCTATTTAAAATCTAAAACAGAATATAATTTCAAATTATCGTTTAAAGCAAAATATTATTCTTTCGGTATATTTATTATTTCTTCCCTTTTCCAATTTGCTTTCATAGACAGTTCTTTCGGTTCGTACCAGATTTTTTCCGGTTGCGAGCCTTCTTTTACATTTCCTGTATCCCAAATTCCATTTTTATTGGAGTCGTAAACTATTCTACCAAAGTAAACACCAGGTTTATAATTTGGCAAAGTTATCGTTTCGTTTTTTGTTATCAATCTTGTAGAAACTACTTGATCTTTTTTTTCATTTACAATTTCTAAAATGTAATTTTTTCCGCTATCTGGAACGTTTACTTTCAGAATCATGGTAGCATAATCATCAGCATTTGCTAGCGTAAAAGTTTTGGTTATCTCCTTATTTTTAGCATTAAATATACCCGTCATTGCGCCTTCACCCAACTTCAGAATATATTTTTCTTTCTTCTTAAACAGATACTTAAAATTATAGGTTAAGAAATCAATGCTATCCTTCGTAAAAGTAAATCCAGATCGCGGGATAGAGTCTTCCAATAGCGTAATTTTAGTTAAATCGACAGCTGTTATTGGCATGTTAAATGTAATTTTCAATCCTTTATGAGGATTTAATAAATCACCTTCCAAGTTATCGGCACCTGTTATGTTTCTAACGTAAGTATCTCTCTTCCCACGCGTAAATTTTGCAGTTTCTAATAGTTTCCCTTCGTCTTTAATGGCAATTTTAACAGAGTCGAAACTCAAATCTGCTAACCAAACCCTTACAGAGTCGTTCGTTTTATTAAACTTAACAATCTTATTCCCGTCGATATTTGAAGGTTCTGCGACGGTTAATTCTGGCTTTGTTAGCCACTGATTGAAGTTCATCGTGATGCTTCCATCATTATTAAGTCTTCTATCTAAGATTCTAAATTTACTCGCTTTCTCTTTGAAAATTTGAAGATTAACGCTATCAATATTTTTATTCAATTTAATAGGTTCCTTTATAAATCCAATTTCATCAGATTCCTGCTGATATATTTTATCTCCGCCTTTTTCTTTTAACGCGTACACTTTATAGGTGTCTTCACGTAAGTTTTTAAGCTTGTAGTTTCCGCTACTATCAGTTGTGGTATAAATCGCAGGTTTCTTTTTTCCAAAAATGCTATCTCTATTAAGGGGTAAGATAAAAACCACTGCATCCATTGCTGGCTGACCTGTAATTGCATTTTTTACATTTCCGCTTAAGCTTAACGAGTCTAGGGTAGGGCCGGTAGAAAAAACATACGTGAAGTTTTTAAGGGCATTACCTTCTGTTATATCAGTAATTGCTTTTCCGAAGTTTAAGGTATAGGTAGTGTTCTTCTCCAACGAATCTTTTAAGTCGATGGTTAATCTTCTAAGCTTTGCTTTTAAAACAGGAGGTTTTTCCATTTCCGGTGAAATCGAAAATTCCTTGAACTCATTAGTTAACTTGATAAATTCGTTAAAATCTAAATTTATTTTTTCAGCCTTAAAATTTGTCGTCAAGTCTTTTGGCTCTGCCTTTACAAGTTTAGGTGCTTCCGTATCTTTTGGACCGCCCTGAGGATTTTGCATACTCGCACAGCTGTAAAACATTGCTAAGAATACTACGAAGCATTTCGAGCACCTTTCTATTGACCACCTTTTGTTTTTTACCATTTTAATGCTTTTTAAGACATTTTATTAAGTTTTGAATTAATATGATTAAAAAAATCAGAAAAGAGCTTAAAAGCCTTTATTTTAAGTCAAAATTTTAATTATATAATTTATTGATATACAGTGTTTTACTTATTATTTGGTGATATGAACCATTAAAACTGAAATATCTGAAGGTGAAACACCAGAAATTCTAGAAGCTTGCCCTAAGGTTCTCGGTTTTATCTTCAATAGTTTTTCTCTAGCTTCTTTTGAGAGTGATAAAAGTTTGTTGTAGTCAAAATCTGGGTTGATATTTTTGTCTTCCATTTTTTGCATTTTGTTTACAATTTCATTCTCTTTTTCAAAATAACTATCATACTTTATTTTTATTTCAGCTTGCTCAACTGTTTCCTGATCGAAAGTATTTAATAGATCATTTAATGGTATACTTACTTTTCTAATATCTTCAATACCAACTTGGGGTCTGCTTAATACATTAAAAAGTTTTACGTTTTGGGTAAGAGCGGCTGTGCCAAGTTCAACCATTAAATCATTTGCTTGGCTCATTTCAACACCTTGCTTTTTTGTAAACTCTACAATTGCATCAGAGTTTGCCACCTTTGCATTTACAATCGCTAAACGATCGTCATCTATCAAACCCAGTTTATGTGCAATAGGAGAGAGCCTAATATCCGCATTATCCTGTCTTAACAATAAACGATGCTCAGCTCTAGATGTAAACATCCTATAAGGTTCTTCCGTTCCTTTAGTCACTAAATCGTCTATTAAAACACCGATATAAGATTCAGAGCGTTTCATAATCAGCTCATGTTGATCTTTCACCTTCTGATGCGCATTAATTCCTGCTATAAAGCCCTGACTTGCAGCCTCTTCGTAACCAGTAGTTCCATTTATCTGCCCTGCGAAGAACAAATTACTGATTAATTTCGTTTCTAGCGTTAAAGAGAGCTGTGTTGGCGGAAAATAATCGTACTCAATAGCGTAACCTGGACGGAACATTTTAGCATTTTCAAATCCAGGAATTTGAGTGATAGCTTTGTACTGTACATCTTCTGGAAGGGAGGTTGAAAATCCATTTACATAAATCTCGCAGGTATTCCATCCCTCTGGTTCTACAAAAATTTGGTGCCTTTCTCTTTCCGCAAAGCGATTAATTTTATCTTCAATAGACGGACAGTATCTTGGGCCGAGGCCTTTAATGCGTCCAGTAAACATTGGCGATCTTTCAAAACCTTCTTTCAAAGTTTCATGAACTTTTTCGTTAGTGTAGGTAATCCAACAGCAACGTTGATCGGTAGGAGTGGGCACATCGGTGTAAGAGAATTTGCCTGGTTTTTCATCTCCCCATTGCTCTTCCATAAGAGAATAATTTAGTGACCTGCCATCAATTCTCGGAGGTGTTCCAGTTTTCATTCTTCCCGCTTCAAAACCTAAAGTGGTTAACTGCTCTGTCAATCCCGTAGCAGATTTTTCTCCAGTTCTACCGCCACCAAATTTCTTTTCTCCAATATGTATTACACCGTTTAAAAAAGTTCCATTTGTAAGCACTACTGACTTGCCTAAAATCTCAACCCCTAAAGCAGTTTTTACCCCGACAACCGTATTGTTCTTGATGATCAAACTGCTCACCATCTCTTGCCAGAAGTCAACATTCGGAGTGCGCTCTAGCGCCAATCTCCATTCCTCAGCAAAACGTTTTCTGTCATTTTGTGCTCTTGGGCTCCACATTGCAGGGCCTTTAGATTTGTTGAGCATTCGGAATTGTAGAGTGGTCTTATCAGCTATAATTCCAGAATATCCACCCATTGCATCAATTTCTCTAACAATTTGCCCTTTGGCTACACCACCCATTGCCGGGTTGCAACTCATCTGAGCAATTGTTTCCATATTCATAGTGATAAGCAATACCGACGAGCCAAGATTCGCCGCGGCTGCCGCAGCTTCGCAACCTGCATGACCTGCGCCCACCACTATAACATCATACTCTTTAAACATCTTGTTTTAGTTATGTTTCACGTGGAACTCTAAATTTATTAGCTAAAATTAACTGCTTTTTCAATAGCGTTTCACGTGAAACTTTTTATATTTTTAATTTATTATTTTTCTGACAACTCTACCCAACGTTCTAACAACTTAGCTAAATTGTCATCTGCTTGTTTAATTTTTTCAGAAACTTCCTGTATTTTCTGATAGTCTGAAGCATCAATATCGTTCAAAGAAGAGGTCAGTTTTGCAATTTCGTCTTCTTTAACAGAAATGCTTTTTTCGATATCTTCAAATTCTTTTTGTTCCTTAAAACTAAGTTTTTTTGATGAGGTTTCCTTCGGCTTTTCAGCAACTGTTTCCTTCTTAGAATTCATAACCTCCTTGGCGTTTTCTAAGCTTACTCTGTAATCAGAATAATTGCCATTATAAATGCTCACTGCTCCTTCACCCTCCATAATAAAAAGTTGCTCGCTCATTTTATCTAAAAGATACCTATCGTGAGAAACAAGAATTAACACACCAGGAAAATTTTCTAAAAACTCTTCAAGCACATTCAGCGTGTCAATATCAAGATCGTTGGTAGGTTCATCCAAGATTAAAAAATTCGGATTTTGAATTAAAACCTTCATCAAGTGTAAACGTTTCTTTTCTCCACCACTAAGCTTCTCAACCATTCCGTGTTGTTTCTTTGGCGGAAACAAAAATAATGTGAGTAGGGCAGAAGCAGAAATTGTTTGGCCATCTGCCATCTTGATATACTCTGCGTCAGCCTTAACAATATCAATTACCCTTTCTTTCTCATTAAAAGATAAACCGCCTTGTTTGTAATACCCGTATACAGTAGTGTCGCCAACGTCTACAATGCCTTTTTCGGGTTTTAAATTTCCGGTGATAATATTTAATAAGGTAGATTTTCCCGTTCCGTTTTTCCCTGCTAGTCCAATTCTATCGCCTCTTTTAAAAGTGTAAGAAAAGTCGTTTATTATTTTCTTGTCATCAAATGTTTGCCCAATGTGATCCAACTCTAAAATTTTGCCACCTTGACGAGCCATCTTTACATTTAAAGTCACCTGTTGGTTGTCTGATCTTTGCTTAGTTTTTTCCTCAAGATTATAAAAAGCATCAATTCTAGATTGGCTTTTGGTAGTACGAGCCGCAGGCATACGTCTCATCCATTCGAGTTCTTTCTTTAATAGGTTTTTGTTTTTTTGAAAAGTAGCATCGTCCGAAGCTTCTCTCTCGGCTTTCTTTTCTAAAAAGTAAGCGTAATTGCCATTATAGTTAAAGGTTTTTCCTCTGTCTAATTCTACAATGGTATTGCAAACATTATCCAAAAAATACCTGTCGTGCGTAACCAATAGAATTGTTTTATTGCCAGATGTAAGCAATTTCTCCAACCACTCAATGGTGTCAATATCCAAATGGTTGGTAGGTTCATCTAAAACGTAAATCTCCGGATCTTCAATTAAAAGCTTGGCAAATGCTAAACGTTTTTTTTGCCCACCAGATAAAGTAGCTATTTTCTGTTGCAAATGGTTTATGCCCATTCTGCTTAAAATAGTTTTTATTTCATGTTCATACTCCCAAGCGTTATGTTCGCTTAATTCTTCGTATAACCTATTGAGCATCTTTTCATCAGGGTTCGGGTCCTCAATTAATTCTTCATATTCTTTTATCAGCTGTTGCTGCTTGTTTTCAAGCGAAAAAATGAAGTCGCTAATAGAATATCCTTCCGGAAAAGAAGGTTCTTGATCTAGAAATCCGATCTTAACTGATTTGTTTTTTACAATTTTTCCCTCCAATGGAGAAAAACGTTCGGCAAGTAATTTTAATAGGGTGCTTTTACCAGCGCCATTTATACCAACCAACGCAACGCGTTGACCAGGATTAATGCCCAGTGTTAGATTTTTAAAAAGCCATTCGTCGTTATAGGCGTGGCCCAAGCCTTCGGCTGCAATTAGTGTACTCAAAGTATTTTTTAACGATTTATCTGATAAGAAATTACTACAAAAGTAAGCAATATTTGCGGCTTGTAATTTGTTGCCAACCTAAACGCAAAAAAATCTGTAAAAAATTACTTGAAGGAAATAAATTAGTTCAAATTAAACTTCTCGTTTTTAATGTTTATTACATTAGAAGTATAAAGTATAGATACGATTAAAACGCCTATAACAATTGCTAGAACAAACTGAACGCTTGAGTAAATTTTACTTCCAGAAACATTAGATTGTGATTCTTTAATAAGTTCTTCGCCAACTTTGGTCTGTATTTGTGTAAGCTCAGCCAGCTTGTCAAAAAGCCCCTTAAATGATTTTTCAATGGCTAAGTTACACGAGTTTTTGCTTTCTTCTGTAAATGCCGTGAGGCCTAAAATATTTGCTTCTATTTTTCTCGTACTAGCTAATTTGTTCTTCAAGTCAGCTAAATAGTCTTTTTCATTGCTTACCAAATAGGTTTTTTCATATTTGCCTAATAAAGAGTCGATACTTTTATCGTAGCTACTAAGCGTGTATTTTAACTTAGTGTTGGCCTGGTTTACGTTTACATGCATCTCTAAAGCATAACGTTTGGCATAAAGTTTTTCGGCAATAAAAAATAAATCTGTTGCCGGTATCAGTCGGTCGTTGTATAAAGAAGTAAAAGATTTGCCGAGTTCTTTTACGTTTTTGTCTTCTAATATCCGCACCAAAATAATGCATACCATAATAGAGAAAAGGAGCAAAGCAACTCGGGTTTTTTGCTTTATAGAGTGCGCAAACTTCATAGCTAATCACATTTGGTTATTAACTAGGCAAAATAGGCAAAAATGTTTAGCTGGGCGATAGATACTGTAAATGATACAAATGTGCAAAGCAAAAAAAATGCAGACATCCATCTGCATTTTTTAACTAAACTAAAAACTAAACTAAATTTATGATTGGGTAATGAATTTTATAAGCTTAAAAAATCTGCTTCATTTGGTAAAATGGTTTTAGCAACTTGTGCCACAACTACACTTTTCGATTGTATGTTAGAACTTGCTGCTACGAATTTCGCCAAGCTAACATTCGCAAAATTTCCCATTCTAGCATTATATTCCTCGGTAGAACCAGAAAGCTTTAAGCTAGATGTATTGCTTAAATTTGTATTTAGGCTAATAGTGTTTGTATACAAATCAGCCTTTGCGTTATCGCTTAAATTTACATTTAAACTTAGTGTGCTAAACTTTCCAGCAGTTTTAACCGTAGCATTGCCCGAGGCAGAAATTTCTGTTAAGCTGTTTACGTAAGCCACAACGGTTAATTTCTCTTTGGTAAATGAGCTAATTCTCAATTCGCCGTCCTTTTGTTGTACTAAAGCATTGTTGGCAAAATAGTTATCCAATACTTTAACACTTTCATCGCTACTTTGAACTAAAATTAGTTCCACGTTTCCGGCGACATCAATTTTATTCACTTTTTTTACGCTTGTTAATACTGTTGTTGTTTTAGGCTCATTAGCGTTTACATTTAAAGTGCTACCGGTTAAAACTACTGCTGTTACAGCTAATGCGATGATTGATTTAATAGAGGTTTTCATATTTTTAATTTTTTAAAATCTTATTTTGTAAATTTTAACTTCCTTGTTTAAGGCTTGTTACATCTATAAGACGGGGTAAGGGGTAAAAGGTTGCACAGCGTGTTGCTGTATTATACCACCACTGCGTAATCCTCGACGAACGCCTGTAATTTTTAGACGAAAAGGTCAGGTATTTTTAGAAAATCATATGGGAGGCAATGAACAAGCGTAAGTCCCGCTATCCACTTTACTTCGTGTTCGTTCCTATCGGGTTTATGTAGCAATAGCGGTGCTTCTATAATCGTTTTCTGTGCAAGGCTGTTAAAATGGTCAGAAAAAAATCAGCATTACTGCGGTATTTGCTATTTTAGATTTTACATTTGCTTTATTATTTAGAATCAAACTTAATAACGATGAAAATATTAGTCGCCTTACTTACCACTTTATGTTTAGTGGGCACTCAACCTTCAGATCAACCTAAAACCAATAGCAAAAGCTTGTATGTTTCAAATTATGAAAACGTGCTTGGAACATCTTTAGAGTTTAAGTTTACCAGTACCTCAGAAATGGCAGCTGATAAGGCGGAACAAGCGGCTTTGCGAGAGATCAATCGCCTATCGAAAATCTTCAGCGCATATGATAAAAACAGCGAATTTAATAGTTGGATGCTTCAAGGAATAAATAAACCTGTTAGAGTATCTGCAGAGCTTTTTGATATGCTCCAACTGTTTGCCGAGTGGAAACAACGTACCAACGGCGCTTTAGATGCTTCGGCCACTGTTGCCGGCAATCTTTGGAAAGAAGCAGCGACCAAAAACAAGCTACCTAAAAGTGCAGATGTTACTAATGCAGTAATTACCATGCAGCAAAAGCATTACGCGTTAGATAAGGCCACTATGACGGCTACAAGATTAACAAACGTGCCTTTGGTTATGAACACATTTGCCAAAAGTTACATCATCAATATGGCTTGTGAGGCTGCGCTATCGGCTTCGGATATTAGTTCAGTAGTTGTAAATATTGGTGGAGATTTGGTAATCAAAGGCGATGTTAATGATTTGGTAAAAGTTACTAATCCCTTGGCAAACGCAGAGAACGATGCGCCTTTGGCGTATCTAACGGTAAATAATAAAGCTGTAGCAACCAGTGGAAATTATCGCCGCGGCGAACAAATTGGAAATAAATGGTATTCGCATATTGTAGATCCGCGTACCGCGATGCCTGTGGAAGGTGTAATTAGTGCTACTGTTATTGCGCCAAATGCGACCGATGCCGGAGCTCTAGCAACGGCATTCAACGTGCTTACCGTAAAAGAAGGCATGGCCTTATCAGCCAGTGTTGAGGGAGCGGATTATTTGATTATTACCAAAGATGGCAAACGTATTGAGAGTAAAAATTGGCACAATTATGTTACTAAGCCCCTAGAAAATGAGAAAGTTACCGGCGTAAATAGCAAGGCTGAAAAATTATGGGATGCTAAATACGAATTGACAATTAACTTTCAGTTTAATAGAATTGAGGGAAATAGCCATCGACCGTTTGCGGCAATTTGGGTGGAAAATGAAAAGAAAGAAGCGGTAAGAAATTTGGCGTTGTGGTACAATAAAACCAAATGGGTGCCCGATTTAAGAAATTGGTACCGCATAAATGGCGAGCGCTTTAAAGCTAATAAGGATAATTATGCTTCCGCAACTGGGGCAACACGCAATCCGGGTAAATACACCATAAAATGGGATGGAAAAGACGACAAAGGCAATTATGTTCCGCAAGGAAAATATACCATCATTTTAGAAACCGCTAAAGAAGCGGGTACTGATGAAATCATCCGTCAGCAAATGGAATTTAAGAAAACTGCAAAAAAAGTAACCAATGCAGGTAATGTTGAAATCTCAAACGTAACTTTTGACTTCTATAAAAAATAATCCGGCAACGCCGAATAACAAAAAAAAGCCTTCAAAAAACGGAGGAACGAAAAAAGAATTCGCAAAGTTTTCCAGATGGTTGCACATTTACCTTTCTATGGTAAGTTTTGCTATTGTGTTGTTTTTTTCGGTTACTGGTTTAACGTTAAATCATCCAAGTTGGTTGGGTGGGGAGGAGCAGCTTAACACCAAAGACAGCGGAAACCTAAATGTAGCATGGGTTAATAATCCAGACACCAATAAAATTGCCAAGCTTGAAGTAGTTGAATTTTTGCGTAAAAAGCACGCGTTGAAAGGCGCTGTTAGCGAATTTAGGATTGATGAGGCTGAAATAACCGTTACGCTAAAAGGGCCAGCTTACGCTGCAGATGCTTTTATTGATCGTGAAAGCGGAAAATACGAGCTCTCGGAAATTAAAATGGGAGTGGTGGCATTAATGAACGATTTACATAAGGGACGAGATTCTGGTAAAGGCTGGTCGTGGATAATTGATATTTCTGCTGTTTTCCTAATTATAGTTTCGCTAAGCGGATTGATACTTTTATTGTTCATCAAAAAGAAACGTATAGCTGGAATTGCAACTGCGATAATCGGTTTAATTATCTGTTACTTGATCTATGTAATTTTTGTTCCGTAGTTGGAGCAATAAGAAAGGATGAGAGTGCTAAAACCGCAATCTAATTATATGATGCGTGATACAGATCTGATAGCCATAGGATTTATTTCGTCAGTGGCTGAAAGAATAGCATTTAAAATGAATTAATGCTTCAATTCCAGCTTTTCCAAGTAGAAATCCTCTTTGCTTGTCATTAAGGTTTTTGCTTGTTTGCCTTTGTCTTTGTAACCCAACAAATGTAAAGTGCCGTGAATTATTACACGACATAATTCGTGCATAGTAGTTGAGCCAAAATTTTTCGCATTTTCTTTAATTCTATCGATACTGATAAAAATATCACCCACAATCATTTTAAGCTCTTCTGAGTTGTCAAAAGTAATTACATCGGTATAATCGTCATGTTGCAGAAAATCTTGGTTTATACGCAATAGATATTCGTCAGAACATAAAATAAAATTCAATTCTTGTAATTGATAACTTTCTGCTACAATAGTTGCCTCAATCCATTTTTTGATAATGGTTTTTTGCTTTAGTGCGTAAGTTGTGTCTTCGGTAAAGAAATTAATGCGTGCCATAATAGAATATTTGTCGTTCAGAGCCTAGTGAAGAAGATTTTTCGCTTTGCCAAAAACTAACGATTGGGCGAATTTAGCAATTTAAAATATTCCGAAATTTTGTTTTTGTAGTAATAATTTAAGTTAGGCGGTAATTTCTGAATTAATTCCGTTTCACTTTGTTGTTGTTTCTTAAACTTATCCAGCATTTGCTGATAAGAAGGTGGAAATTGTTTTGCCGCGTTGCTCTCTCTTTTAGAATCTTGATCTTGCTCTCTTTGCGCCTTGTCGGCATCTAACAATTTAACTTCCAGCTTCTTCTGGCGGTTCATCGTTTCTTCATTAATTTTTTTGTTAACCAAATCGAGCTCTGTCTGCTTCATTTCTTGCACCATCTGGTTCAAATTACCCATAGGGCCCTTACCGTCTTTGTTTTCTTCTTTATTAATTTTTTGCAAAGCTTCTCGAATCATTTGCTGTTGTTGCGCCATTTTCGCAAACTCCTGACTCATTTGTCCTTTTGGAACAGTACCCATATTACCGCCTTCCTTTTGCATCTTTTCTCGGGCATTCTGCATGTTTTTATTCAGTTGCTCTTGCATTTTTTGCAATTGTTGCATGTTTTGCTTTTGCCCTTTGCCGCTACCAGGTTTCGAGTTTTTCATCGCATTTTGCAATTGCTCTAATGCCTCGTTCAGCATTAGCGCCAAATTGTTTAACGATGTCATGGTAAACTGCTGCGCTCGGTTAGCTTCTGGCGTTCTTCTGTCGCCTAACAGTTCTATCGCTTTGCCAATATTAAAGTTAATTTTATCTACTTCTGTATTAACGGCGCTTTCAATCTGAGGAACCCTTTTGCTCAACGAAAACAAACTATCTGCAATAGTTTTCATATTGTCTTTAATAGTATTCTGCTGTTGTACGTTACCGACATAAGCCGGATCATTATTGGCCATTTTGCGTAAGGCCAACATTACTTTTTCTTGCGCAAATGAAGTGCTTAGCAGGTTTTCCAAAATCCTTCGCAACTCCTCTGCGTTAGTTTTTGCTTCTTCTTGCTCTGCTTCCTGTTGGCTTTCTTTCATCTGTTGTGCCAACTGCTGCATTTGCTCGGCTGCTTTTTGCTGTTTCTCGGCTGCTTTTTGCTTGTCGTTTTTGTTTAATTGCTCTTTGCTTTCTTGCTGGCTTTTTTCAATTTGATCGCTTTCCTTTTCCGGATTTTTGAAATTGTTGGGTTTATCTAAAGCCTCGTTTTGTTGCGCTAATTTTTCAAGCTCTTTCTGTAAATCTTTAAAATCTTTGTTCAGTTCGTCCTGTTTCTTTTTCGAATCGTTTAAATCGCTGTTTTTATCTTTTGTTTTTTGACTCAGCTCTTTTTGTTGTTTTGCTAATTCGTCGAGCCTATCTATTTTATTTTGCAGGTTTTGCTCAAATTCAAGTTGCTTGTAAAGCTCAAGAATTCTGTCTAATTCATTTTTTAAGGATTTATTGTCCATTTGCATTTTAGAAAGCTCTTCCTTAGTCAAATCCTTGTTGTTCATTTCCATTAACTGCTGTAATTTATTTAGCAGTTCCTTGGTTTTTTCGTCTAAAATGTTGTTAAAGAGATTGTCTATCTGATTTTGCTTTTCCTTCAGTTCCTTGTTTAGCGTATTATTTTCTTCCTTATCAAAAGCATTTTTTTCGTTTTGCTTTTTGATATCCTTAACGGCCTCATCTAGTTGTTTTTGTTTGTCTAGAAGTTGTTCAATCTGTTTTTTGTCTTCAAAGTTCAGCGTCTTCTTATCTAATAAATTTTGACTCAGTTTTTTGCTTTCCTTTTCAATAGTATTAGCCAATTTTATGGTCGACTCCATTTTTTGTTTTAGCGATTCACTTCCGGCAGCCAATTTTTCTGCTACTTGTTGCTGTGTTGGCACTTGGTAGGTTTTAATTTCTGACCGGCTAACTTTTGCACCATTAACGCCATCATTATCTGCTACTTCAAAATAATAAGATAGAATTTGACCAGGTTTTACCGCAATTTCATTCAAATTCCAAAGGTGAAAAAAGCTGTTTTCGGTTTGATTGGTTTTAATACTGATGGTTTTACTTTGCTGAGAGATTAATTTCCCGTTTTCGTTTATTGCGTACTTGAATTTTAACGACGAAAAACCATAATCATCAGCTATGCTACCCTGAAAATAGCGTGCTTTTGAACTCAAGGAATCTGGAGCTTCTGTAACCGTAATACTCGGAAATTGATCTGCAATTACAGCAATTTGATGGCGAAGCGAATCAGTTTTAGTTACAAAATCGTTTTTCGGGATTACAATATAGTCGGTGTTTTTCTTTGCGGTTGTGCTAAAGGTCGCCAAATCGTCCTCAACTTTTAAATTATAGGTTTGATTTTGGATTAGAAAAGCTAACGTTCCACTATGTTCAGTTTTAAATTTCCAAAATATTTTTGTGCCTTCCGGGATAAGCAAATCGCCAACATTACTCAATTCTTCTGTTTTCCTGTTCAAGTAAGCGGGATAATGCAGCTTTGCGCTTATGCCTAATAACGATGGGCGAGGCTTAACTTCTAGTGTAAAAGTTCTGGAGTTAAATCCGCCAGCAAAAAATTTTAATGATTTATTCTTTTGGATATTTTTAAAGGTGTAGTTGAAACGGCTAATGTTTTCCTTTTCCAATTTGTAGGTATTTATGCCATCTTCAATATAAACTTCCTGTGGAAATTCGTCACCGTTTAGTTGCAGTTTTACGGTTATATCATCGCCCTGCGTAACAGTTAAATTTTTATTAAGTACCTCGAATGTAAATGGCGCAACAGGTAAAATTTCTTCGTTATACTTAACAAAACTATTGGTGCCCTCTCTTAAAATTGCTGGCGCCAATAATCCTATGGTTAAAATAATAGCTAAAGGCAATAAGATATATTTGACGTGTTTTTTGTTGTCTTTTAGGTTAATTGCACTTGTAAAAGGTATTGGCCGCAAATCGCCAATTTTCTGGTCTATGCCTGCTAGAATTAGTTGTCTGTTTTGCGGCGATTCATCTGCAAGTGCTTTTAGCTGAAGGGTATTTAATAGTCTGTCTTTAACGTTGAAAAAATGATTGCCGATAATTGTTGCAGCTTGTTCTATGCTGAGCGTTTTGCTTAGTTTATAGTAAGCCAACCCGGGTTTTATTATCCAGAAAACAACAGATGAAATACCAATTGCTAGAAAAGAGAAAAAGAGAAAGGTTTTAACCGAGGGGCTAGGAACTGCGTAGTAAACGAGTACGAACATGCAAAGATAAAGCGCCAAAATTAAAGCCGCGGCATAAATGCTTCCACGCAAAAGTTTGTTTAAATAGAACTTTCGTGTAAATTCATTAATCTTTGCAATTAAAAGGTCGTAGCTATTACCCATAAGTTGTTAACGAAAATAAAGGTAAAAATTGTGTGGTTAAAAAAGCCATTACTTATCAATAACCGAGATATTTAATTTAAGTGGGATAAGTTAACAAAAAATCAATATAGTTTTTGTGATAAAACCCTACTTTTAACCGTTAAAATACACCAATGAAACGGATTTTATATACAGTTTTGCTACTTGCGATGGCAACAAAAGGCACTCAGGCCCAAAAAACAATTACCTCTTGGAACAAAAATCAAGTTATAGCGCATAGAGGCGCCTTTAAAAAAAACAACTTACCAGAAAATTCAATAGCATCCTTAAAACACGCTATTGCGCTAAAATGCTACGGTAGCGAGTTTGATGTACATATGACCTTAGATAGTATTTTGGTTGTTAACCACGATCACGACTTCTACAAACTCCCGATAGCAAAATCTACTTACAAGCAGTTGTTAGAGAAAAAACATCCAAATGGAGAATCAATACCAACGTTGGAAGAATATCTCAAAACAGGCATGAAGCAGAAAAAAACGAAGCTTATTTTAGAAATTAAGCCTTCTAACTTAGGTTCTGAAAGAGATATCGCTACAACCGAACGTTCGTTGCAAATGGTAAAAAAACTTAAAGCCGAAGCTTGGGTAGATTACATCAGTTTTGGTTACGATATCTGTACTTACATTATTAAAAATATGCCGGGTGCTCACGTGTCTTATTTAAGAGGCGAAGTAACTCCGGAACAGTTAAAAAAAGATGGCTTTAAAGGCGTTGATTATCATTTTTCTGTTTATCAGCAGAACCCAGACTATATAGAAAGATTTAAAAAGTTAGGTATTAGCGTAAATGGTTGGACCGCTAATACGCCAAGTGAAATTGGTTTTTTATTGGCAAATGACACAGAATTTATTACCACCAACGAACCAGAATTAGCTTTTGAAATGGCCAAAAAATCACCGAAAACAAAAGGCTGGAAATTGGTTTGGTCTGATGAGTTTGGAATAAATGGCTTGCCAAACACTAAAAATTGGGGTTATGATGTTGGCGGAACAGGCTGGGGAAACAATGAAAAGCAATTTTATACAAATGCTGATACCGCCAATGCTGTGGTAAAAGGCGGCTTTTTAAATATTACAGCCCGCAAAGCGGATAAAGACAAATCTAATTTTACTTCGGCTCGCTTAACCAGTAAAAACAAATTCGACTGGAAATACGGACGTATGGAAGTGCGTGCTTTGCTACCTAAAGGAAAAGGTTTGTGGCCTGCAATCTGGATGTTGCCAACAGAGTGGAAATACGGAGGATGGCCGAAAAGCGGAGAAATAGATGTAATGGAGCATGTTGGCTATTCGCCAGACACCGTACACGGAACCGTGCATACCCAATCTTTTAATCATAGCATTGGTACGCAAGTAGGCAAAGCTATAAAAGTTGATGATTTAGGAGCACAGTATCATGTTTATGCTCTTGAATGGTATGAAGACAGAATAGATTTATTTGTAGACGACATGAAGTATTTTACATTTAAGAACAGCGGAAAAGGAGTGGACGAATGGCCATTTGACCAGAAATACCATATTCTATTGAACTTGGCCGTTGGCGGAAACTGGGGTGGTAAATTTGGTATAGATGAGCACATATTTCCGGCAACTTACAAAGTAGATTACGTAAGGGTTTTCCAGAAATAAATGGATACTTTAAATATTAAAAACGGCGGAGGTTTTAAATCTTCGCCATTTTTTTGGCATAAAAAAAGCCCCCGATGTAATCGAGGGCTTGGTAAAATATGATAATAATTATATTACTTTCACATTAACGGCATTCAAACCTTTTCTACCGCTTTCAACATCGTATTGAACTTTGTCGTTCTCACGAATCTCATCGATAAGGCCTGTTGAATGTACAAAGATCTCGCTATCGCCATTTGCAGGGATAATGAAACCGAAACCTTTAGTTACATTGAAAAATTTTACTGTTCCTTCTTGCATTGTATTGTATATTAATAATTAAGTGTGCAAGGTACATATTTTAATCCTAATAAAAGCAAATACCAATTATTTTTGTAAATATAATTAAATCAATAGGTTACGAACCTGTATTGCCTACTAAAATAATGTCAATTTCGCTAGGATGAGCTATGCCTAAAGTTTCTCCGGGTTTAACATAAAATAGGTTTTGCAAATACACGTCGGCTAAGCCTTGCAGCAGCTTTTTTCGTTGCTCGCGGTATTCTTCCAACACAAATTCGGTGCCTTTGTTAACATACATTTTTCCATTGGCATCTACCACTACCGAAAAACTGTAAGAGAAGTTTTTGTAAGATTTATTGATCTTGATTTTATAAAGCGGATAGAAATAATCTACAGATGATCGTCTTTTGTTTAATGAATCGGCTGTGCTAACCTTTTCTACCGTTACGTTTTTACTGTTTGGGATAAATCTAACCGGTTGTGTAGCCGGAAATGCAGTTTTAGGGTTAGATGGTTCTTTATTAGATTTATCGACCAGCTTTTGTACAAACGCAGTGTCTGCTTTTGTAGGTTTTCTCAAATCTGCGAGCTGTTTTTTAAGTTTGTTATCGATGTAATCTTTTGAATAAAAAATACAGTTAACGTCAGATCTTGGATCGTCATTACCGGCAATACTTCGTCCATCAACGTGTAAACGCTGTAAGATTAAACTGTCTTTACTAATAACCAATGCCCTAAAATATTCTCTGGCAAAATTGTAAACTCTTCCGTGGTCGTGGTGCAAGTAAAAAGCTTCCATTCCGTTTTTCTCTGGGCTGTAGGCCAATATCGAGTCTGGCGCTTTAACTTGTATGGTCCAGCTTGGAACTTGCTGAAAGCCATCTTCGTTAAAAGACAATCCGCTAGAAAATTTTCGTTTTGCTTCGTAAAATAAAATTCCATCTACGTCTGCAAATTTCAGATTGTTTTCTGGCAAGTCTTCATTTGCAATACCAGGCTTAGCATCTGATTTGTCTTCGACTGGTTTTTCTTCTGAACTGCAAGAAAACATCGCTACAGCAAGAAAAAAGAGGGTAAAAAAACGAGTGGATTTATAATTCATTTTATGCAAACAGATAGAGTAACAACGACAAATATATTATTGTTTCCCTTTTAACAGGATAACATTAGCAACTTTTCTTGCGCCGTCGTGATCCCATTTTTTATTGTCTGAAGGATAATTGACTACGCCATTTTCGGTAGTTCCATTTACCCAAAGTGCTGTAGATCCACCTCCATCTAGGTTAATGGCGCTTATACAGCCTAACCATTTCATTGTTTTTGTTAGCTCATGCAAGCTCATTCCGGCCGAATTTTCCTGTCGGCCATCAACTGTTAATAAGATAATTTTCCCGTTTGGCTTTATACCGATTGCGCTACGTGGGTGACGCAGCTTAGTAAACGCTGTAGTATCTAAAACTTCGATATTGTTGTTAAAAATTAACAACGGACCGCTGTTCATCACATCTTTATCAGGTAAGTTTTGCTCCCAAGTGCTGGTTCCATCCCATTTCTTTAAGGTTAGCTTTCCATCGTTTATCACTACCGCTGCCTGCTGATGTCTAGCTCTTCTGTTGTTTTTTTCTAACCTATTTTCGTTAATAATTTTGCCTTCAGATTTAATAAAATCTACAGAGCCACCATTTTTTATATCGAAAAAAGTACCGTTTATTGCTGCGAAAGCGTTGCGTTCCGTGCCGAACGTTGGTGTTGTTTTTAATTCTTTTTCTTCATAGCCTATAGAGAATTGAGGATAGCGACCTTTATTCCTCACCTCTAGATAAGCAATGTGCTGATTAGCTGCAAACAATTCTTTATTGCTGAAATGATGCGTTAGGAGTTTCGTTTTTGGCGCAACACGCTTTTTCGCCCATTTGGCAGACTTAAAGTTAACAGAATCGATATTTTGAGCTATCGCAACTTGCGAGGCTAAAATAAAACAGATAAAAAAGGATTTTTTAAGCATGGTTTAAACATAAAAAAACCCGCTCAAATTATTGAGCGGGTTAATGTTAAATTATTTCTTCGGGTTTAGAATGTCGTTAATTCTAATTGCCAAATCATCATAATGTGCTTTAGTAATTGCATCGCCAGCAACTGCTCTTGCTTTTGCGGCTGCATATAAGGTTTTAAGCTCTACTCTTACCAACGGTCTAATATCGGTGACACCCACATTAATCGGTGTAAAAGAAAAACCTGGAGGCAATCCGGTTGGCATAGGCGCATCTACCATTAAACTACCTAATCTATCAACATAACCACGTTGTAAATTACGTTTAAATCCGTCTGGTCTACCTGCAGCAAAAATTGAACTTCTTAAGTCGGTAAACAATTCGGGAACGGTATAAGCCGTAGCTCCATTTTTAGCTTCATTATCAATTAAACGAAGCAATCTTGATGAAGTTAAAATGCTGTTTACCGTATTTGTTTGTGCAGATTTGATTCTGGTTAACATAGAGCCGTTATCAAATTTGTTTAACAAATCGCTATTAATTAACCAAAGCGGAGATGTAAATAATTGTTTGTTTAAGAAGGCAACCGCTTCTTTTTGCGTTGCTTTAGAAACGTACTTGTAAACTGCGCCAGCTTGGTCGTAAGTTTTATAATTTTCGCTTAAACCGCCAATATTAAACGTAACGTGGCCCATATAACGGCTAAACTGACCAATAATTTCGCCATAAATTTCAGATAAGTTGCCATAATCCTTACCAGCTTCGTAAGTCCATTTTTCTACGTTAGGCAAAATGCGTTTTAAGTTAGCAATACCGTAAGTACTTGCTTTCATTGCATTATCACCTAAATCTTCACTTTGGTCACGCGGATCGTAAGCATTGCCTTGGCGACCGTAAAAATATAGTGGATTGCCGGCTTTTTCTTTTACCCAAGCGTCAAGCTTAAGTTTTTCTTGCTGAACAGTAAGGTTGCCTGGAAACCAAGTGTAGCCCCATTTTACCGCCCATTTATCGTATTCGCCAATGCCTGGAAACATTCTAACCACACCATCTCCGGGTTGCGCAACGTAGTTAAAACGAGCGTAATCCATAATAGAAGGAGCAGTTGCATATTTATCTGTAAATGCTTTAGAACGTAAAGAATCTACCGGATAAGCATAACTAGAACCGAAATTGTGAGGTAAACCTAAAGTATGTCCTACTTCGTGAGATGATACAAAACGGATTAACTCGCCCATTTGATGATCGCTAAATTTAGCTTTACGAGCCTCTGGATTAATAGCCGCGGTTTGCACAAAGAACCAGTTTCTCAATAAGTTCATCACATTGTGGTACCAACCGATGTGCGTTTCTAAAATTTGACCTGTACGAGGATCTGAAACGTGTGGCCCATAAGCGTTAGGAATATCAGAAGCGAAATAACGAACAACTGAATAACGAGAGTCGTCTACGCTAAATTCTGGATCTTGCTGTGGAGTTGGTGCTTCTTTACCGATAATGGCATTTTTAAAGCCAGCGGCTTCAAAAGCTGTTTGCCAATCGTTAATACCGTTAATTAAGTAAGGCACCCATTTTTTCGGCGTAGCCGGATCAATATAAATTACAATAGGTTTTATTGGCTCAACCAATTCGCCACGTTTGTAAGCTGCGGTATCTTTTGGAACTAAATTCCAACGGTGAATGTAAGCGGTACGTTCTGCTTTTTGAGCATCTGTACCATAATCCGTTTGTCCTTGACCAAAATAACCTACTCTTGGATCCATTAAACGAGCTTTAACAGGCGTTTTTGGTAATAGCAACATCGAAGTGTTAAACTCGAAAGTGATAGCACCGATGCTATTGTCTATTGGAGATTCTGCAGAGCGATAAGTTTTAGCCGTTGCAACCTCAATGTTTAGTGGGTAGGTTTTAATTGTGTCTATGTAAGATCTTGTTGCATCGTACATGGTTGTTTTATAGGCCTTTCTCAATGCATCAGATGCACCAATTGCCATAATATCGCCATTGTAAAAATCAGTTGCATCAATAATTACACCTGTAGTATCTTTATTGTAAGCTTTAATTTCAAATGAAGCTAAAATGCTTGATAGGTTTGAGTTCTTAACCGATTGATACATATCGGAATTTTCGTCGGCACGAACAGAATAGCTAGGCACGCGAACAAAAACCTGTTTACCGCGACGTTCCCATTGCCAAACCTGCTCGTTTAATTGCTCTCCACCATATTGTTGGTTGCCAACTTTAACGCCCGATGGCACTTTAGCTAAACGTGTAACCACTAACATTTCGCGGTTTAAAACAGAGTCAGGAATCTCAAAATACCATTTGTCATCCACTTTGTGTGTTTTAAAAAGACCGGTTTTGCTTTTTGCCTTAGCGGTAATTACTTCAGAATAAGCTTTAATACCTTCTTTTTTAGGAGCTGCACCTGCAGCGGGTGTAGCCGGTGTTGTTGCAACAGGAGTTGTTGCCTTTTTTTTCTTTTGCGCTAGGGCATCATTGGTGCCTATAGCACAAAGAAAAACCATACTTGCAAGCGCCAGTACTTTTGGGTTCTTAATCATGTGTGTATATAAAAATTAGTTGATTGGTTTTTTTGGAGGGTAAAAATAGGCTTGTGTTACAGCAAAGCATACACGTAAAAGAAATGTTACATTTGGGCTCAAATTCGGCGTTTTAACTTTAAAAGTTTTACAACTAGCTTATCGTTTCTGGCCAGCTCTATAATTACGGTTTTACTATCATATGATTTGAAAAATTTTGAAATATCATCTAATGAATATTGCTCAATTGGTTTGAGGTTTAATGATAGGAGCTCATCATTCTCCAATATTCCCGCCTTAGCCGCAGGCGAGCCAGGCTCAATTCTTCCAATAAAATATCTATCATTTTCAATATAGGTTTCAATTCCCGACATGTCGTAATCAAACGGTTCTTTATAGTAGTTGTTCGGTTTTAAGTAAATGTTGTTTTGAAGATAGTCGTACGTTACATTGAAACGCCTCAGAAATTCTGCTCCTAAATTTCCATCTTGCATTTTATATCCTGTTTTAGCTGCCACAGATTCGAATGCTGGAAAACCAGATAACATATTTTTAAAATGATATTTTCCGAAGTTGAACATAGCTATTCTACCTATGTGACCATCAATGAGGCCATTTAATCCAACACCTAAATTTGCTACTATAGTAGAATCTGGCAAAGGAAATGGTTTTTCATCCAGCGCCTGCATTGAAAGAGCGTGGCTTGCCCCGCAATCCAATAAAAGCTTCACTGTATGTTTTGCCTTATTATCTAGGATTAGATCGGCCAAAACATAAGGCCTATTATTAATTAATTCAATCGTAAATTTTGCACCTTTTTTTAGCGGGTTAGTATTTGGGTCTAAAAAAACTAATCGTTTTGTTGAGTAGTTAATTTTAACCACAAAACTATTAAAGAAATAGTAACCTATAATGCCATGAATTTTAACGCCTAAATAGTTGGAGAGATTAAAAATATCTTTCTTTAAAATTGCTGTAGGAATGTGTTTTATACTAGCATCTTTTATATCAACGTTGATTTCACTTGAAAGAAATGCCTCAACTTCCTCTCCCTTTCCTAGCCCATAAATCTTCGTATTTCTTAACACTTTAAGACCTAAAGTATCAACCATGGTGGGTTCAGTAATAATAAGCGGGCCAACACCGGTATCTAGAATAAAGTTGTAAGGACCTTTCCCATTAATTGTTAGTGGTATAATGATAAGGTTTTTAACCATCTCAAAATCCATAGCATTTTTTTTCTGCTTACCAGAAAACGAAAAAGATTGAGCTAAACAGTTGCCAAAAACAGCAAATTGAAACAATATTACACCCACAAGTAGGGCAATAGTTGTAACTTTTATACTTTGTTGGCCAATTTTCATCAAACTAAATTAATAAATTAGAAGGCATATTTCATTAACCTAACCACGTGTCATGCAAAAAACTTTACCCAATAAATTTCATTTGTTAATAGGATTGTTTTTTATGCTGTCTATAGGGTTGTTAGCTTGTTCCCCAAATAAAATTATCGCGAAAAAAGTTAGTAGGGAATTCACCAATTCAGAAGTGATTAATAAATATCAGGTTGGATTTGCCCTTTTTGATTTGGAAAAAAAGGAGATGATTTACCAAAAAGATGCAGACAAATACTACACGCCCGCATCAAACACAAAACTGTTTACTTTTTACGCAGGAATAAAAGTTCTAGGAGATTCTATTCCGTCGTTACGTTACATAGAAAAAAGCGATTCGTTAATTTTTTGGGGTACCGGAGATCCATCTTTTCTTCACTCTGTGCTAAAAGGAAGTAATGCCTTTAATTTATTGAGGCAAACGAACAAAAAACTTTTCTTCGCCCCAGGCAGATATACTGGTGATTTTTATGGAAATGGCTGGCAATGGGACGATTATAATGCTTACTATCAGGCCGAAATAAACGAATTGCCGCTTTTTGATAATATGGTATTAGTAAACTCGGCAACTGACGGAAATATGAAAATTACGCCAGAAACTTTTGCCACCTGTTTTATTACCGATAGCGCAAAAATAGCGGGAACTTTTCGGGTAACAAGGGATTTTAATAGTAATGTTTTTAGCAAGCCAAATATTAATATACCAACTAAATTCGAACAACAAATTCCTTATAAAGTTAGTACTGCTTTAACCGTAAATTTATTGGCCGATACATTAAATAAATATGTGGGCATTGTGAATATGGCAATGCCGAAAGATGCCAAAACCATTTACAATATTAAAAGTGATTCTGTTTTTAAACAATTGATGTTACCAAGCGACAATTTTGTTGCCGAGCAATTACTTTTAGTTTATGCAGATAAACTTGGTCTGCCAATGAATACCGCCACGGTTATAAACCATGTAGAAAAAAACTACTTGGCCACATTGCCAGATAAACCTAAATGGATAGATGGCTCTGGGCTTTCTAGAGGAAATTTATTTACGCCAAGAACCATGGTAAAACTGTTGGAGCTGATCTATGCAGAATATCCGGATAAGCAAAAACTCTACAGCTTGTTGCCGGCCGGGGGTAAAACCGGAACGCTAAGAAATGCTTACCCAAAAACAGATACTCCGTTTGTTTTTGGTAAAACCGGAAGCCTTACAGGGGTACACAACCAAAGTGGTTACATGACTACAAAAAAGGGTAAAACCTATATTTTTTCTTTCCTTAACAACAATTTTGTTTTGCCTACGGCAGATGTTAGAAAGGAAATGGTAAGGATAATGACCTTAATTCACGATAAATTTTAATGATACAACGATGAAATTTTACCTAGCCTGTGTACTTTTTGTTTTGTGTTTATCGGGCTTTGCCCAAGAGCAACACGTTTACAACAGTAAAAATTTGCCTAAGCCAGATACAACCTGGGTTTTTGCTCCTAAGACGTTTGATAAAACGCAAAGCTTGGCAGTAATTTTTCTATTGCATGGCTATAGCGGAAATTATAAGCAGTGGAACGGAATTATGGATGCTCAAAAATACGCCGACGAGTATAATATGGTTATTGTTTGTCCGGATGGGATGTTTAGCAGTTGGTATTTAAACAGTCCTGTTAAGCCAGATTGGCAATACGAAAACTTCTTTTTCGACGAGCTGTTTCCGGATATTAAAAAACGATATAACTTTGATGATAAAAAGGTTTTTATAACAGGATTAAGCATGGGCGGGCATGGCGCCTTACATCTTTTTATAAAAAAACCTGAGTTATTTACCGCAGCAGGGAGTACTAGTGGCGGTGTAAAATTGGCCGAAAGTTTTGGCAAATTTGGGTTGCCAGATTTATTGGGAAACCCGCCACAAGAACACGAATTATGGAAGACTTTTTCGGTATTACACAACATTGAAAAGCTTAAAGGAAATAACAAACCAATTTATTTCGATTGTGGCGCCTCAGATTTTTTCTATGTGGGCAACAACGAACTAAAGCTGAAATGCGACGATCTTAAATTAAATGCTACTTACCTCTCTCAACCAGGGAGCCACAATGGGCAGTACTGGAAAAAGTCTATCAAACAGCAATTTGAATTCTTTAAAAACCTAAAGTAATACGCATGAAATTAAAATTCCTATTTAGTTTATTGGCTATGGTAATGGCCTTAAGCGCATGTAAAAAAAGCAATGTAATGCCAACACCCGAGCCCGAACCTCCAATTACTACACCTTACGTACCCGATAATAGTTTTAAAATTGTGGCCTACATGCCCAGCTATCGCGACCCAAATACGGTAGCAGATGCGAAATACAAAATGATTACCCATTTGTTTTACGCATTTTTGAATCCAAGTGCTACAGCAGACGGTTCTTTTCAGGCATTGGCAAATCAACCTAGGTTTCTTGCCTTGCAACAGAAAGCAAAAGCCAACAACGTAAAATTTGGAATCTCTATAGGCATAACTTCTGGACTTACCGAGGCAACTTTTGCAGCCATAGCAGCATCGCCCACGGCAAGAGCAAATTTTGTTAAAAACGTAGTTGATTTTGCCAACACCAATAATTTAGATGGTGTAGATATGGACTGGGAATACCCAAGGACGAACGGAGGCAACCCAAACAAAGATTTTACTGCGTTAATGAAAGCACTTTCTACAGAATTGCATAAGGCAAACAAGTTTTTAAGCGCCGCAATAACACCAGCGGTTTATACTTCTACCAACAAAGATGCCATTGAGCCGGAAGTTTATAATTATGTAGATTTCTTTAATATTATGCAATACGACGGTGCCGGATACGATACTGCAGAGCCCTTAAATCATGCCTCTATGAAAATGACAGATGCAAGTTTAAATGTTTGGCTTACTACGAAAGGGATGCCAAAAGAAAAAGCCATTTTAGGAATGCCATTATACGGAAAAGATAACGCAGGGGCATCCCTCGGTTATAGGGATATTGAAAGTTCTGGTGCAGATGTAAATTTGAATGTGGCAACAGTGGGCGGAAAAACCTATGGCTACAATGGTATTCCGTTAATTAAGGCAAAAACACAATTAGCAAAAGAACGTTGCAACGGAATTATGTTTTGGGAGTTTTCTCATGATACAAACAACGATAAATCGCTGATTAAGGCAGCCAACGATCAACTAGGAAGAGCATATTAATGATAGATTTTACCAAACTTTCATCGCCTTTGGCAAATACGATAAATGTTAACGGCGATGAATATTTATATTTCGGTGGAACTGCTTATTTGGGCATTCCGCAAAGCGATGATTTTCTGAAACTTTATATAGAAGGAATAAAAAAATATGGACTAAATAACGGTACTAGCAGAACCAACAATGTTCAGCTGGGGATTTACGATGAAGTAGAAGCTTATGCCAGCGCAAAATTTGGCGCACAAGCAGCCTTAATTACCTCTAGTGGTTATTTGGCAGCTCAGTTATTAGTGCAAAACTTGTCGGGTTCCAGAGAAATTAGCTATGCGCCAGCTTCGCATCCGGCATTGTGGTTAACGGAAGATCCGAAAATAACGGGAACATTTACTGAATGGTCTGCCAATTTAGTTGATGAAATTAATAACAGTGATAAGGAAAATTGGGTAATTGTAACAAATAGCATGAACAACCTTTTTCCGGAAATTTATGATTTTTCTTTTGTTAGCAAGCTAAATAAGCAGGTTATTCTTATTGTTGATGATTCTCATGGTATTGGTATAAATAATAATGGCCTAAGCGCTTTATCCATTATTCCGCAAAGCGAAAATTTAAAAACTATTTTGGTAGCCTCAATGGCAAAAGCGCTTGGCGTGGATGCCGGTTTGGTGCTCGGACCTTCAGATTTAATCCAAGATTTGAAGAGAAGCAATATGTTTTTAGGAGCGTCACCACCTTCTGCAGCGGGTTTGTATGCATTCAAAAATGGGTCGGAAATTTACGAGAGCCAATTATCAAAACTTAAAAACAATACGGCAAAAGTTGCCGAAGTATTGGCTAAAAGTAATAATTGGCATTTTGTTGATCAATTTCCGGTGTTTCTAGCTAAAAATGCAGACCTTAGCGCTCGGCTTTTGCAACAAAAGATACTTGTTTCCTCTTTTCCTTATCCAGACAAAAACGGGCCTAAAGTAAACAGAATTGTATTGAGTAGTTGGCATAGCAGAGCTGATATAGAAACATTATTACAAGCAATAACTTAGATGAAAAATATTTTACTTATTCTATTGGTAGTTTTCTTCGGACAACAAACCGTTTTAGCACAAAAACCAGTTAAAATTTGGGTGGTAAGGCATGCCGAGAAAGATGTAACAGACCCGAAAGATAAAGACCCAGAATTATCTGATTTAGGTGCAGAAAGAGCAACTGCTTTAATGAAGTATTTAAAAGGTGATAGAATTGATTCTATTTACACCACAAACTATAAACGAACAAAACTAACGGCTTTTCCTTTAGCGGATATTATAGGAATTGCTATGAAAACCTATGAGCCTACCGAACAAAAACAACTTGCCAAACAACTAATTGCAAATGCACAAGGCAAAAAAATATTAATTGTTGGCCACTCTAATACGGTTTTAGACGTTGTTGAAGCTTTCGGCGCAGAAAAACCGGTTAAAGAATTAACAGATGAAGATTACGACTACATTTTTGTGATAACCGTTAAAGGCGATAAGGCAGAGGTAAAAGCAGAACGTTTCGGTAAAGAACACCGAAGCAAGGAATAAAAAATGGATAAATCATCACCCAGTATTTACAATTTACAATTTGGGTTAGTCTGCTTAAGTTCCTTTCTCTTCTCGGCTAGCTTTAACATGCTTATTCCAGAATTACCGGCTTATTTAACAAGCTTGGGTGGTGCCGAATACAAGGGCTTAATTATTGCCCTTTTTACATTAACAGCAGGAATTTCGAGGCCTTTTAGTGGTAAACTTACCGACACGATTGGCCGTGTACCGGTTATGGCCGTAGGTTCTTTAGTATGTTTCGTGTGTGGCTTTTTATATCCAGTTCTTACTAGCATTGCAGGTTTTCTATTGCTCAGATTGGTTCATGGGTTTTCCACCGGCTTTAAACCAACGGCTACCTCAGCTTATGTAGCAGACTTAGTCCCGTCTGATAGGTGGGGAGAAGCAATGGGTGTGCATGGCGTATGTTTTAGTACAGGATTGGCAATTGGCCCAGCCATTGGCAGCGCAATAACCGAACACTTTTCCATAGATATTCTTTTCTATTGTTCATCGTTATTTGCTTTGCTATCCATCGTGATTTTGGCAAATATGAAAGAAACCCTGCCTAACAAACAAAAGTTTAAAGCAAAGCTCCTAAAGATCAAAAAGGAAGATATTATAGAGTGGCAGGTAATCCCCGCTGCGGTAATAACTTTGCTCAGTTACATTAGTTATGGAGTTATCCTAACTGTAATATCAGACTGGAGTGCGCATTTAGGCACAAGCAATAAAGGTTTGTTTTTTATGGTTTTTACGCTATCGTCTTTGTTGATAAGATTTGTTGCAGGAAAAGTTTCGGACAGGTACGGGCGAACCTTGATTTTAAGAATTTCGCTAGCAATTTTAATGGTATCGTTGCTTGGTATAGGCTTTGCAAAATCATCTATGGTATTAATGATTTCTTCAGCAATTTATGGTGTTGCCACCGGTATGTTATCGCCTACGGTAACTGCTTGGACTATAGATTTAAGCAAACCTGGACATAGAGGTAAGGCAGTAGCAACCATGTACATTTTCTTAGAGATTGGAATTGGAGCAGGAGCCTTATTGGCAGGGCAAATGTTTGTAGAAGATACATCGGTTATACCAAGCATTTTTTACACATGTACAGGAATTACTTTTCTGGCACTAATGTACTTGCAGTTTTTTTACAAGGCGAAGGAAAGCGTAGAAAAGGAACTATAATTTCTCGAACGGAATATCCATCAAATCGTAGTTTTGCCAGCCATTAAAGTCGAAATGCCACCATTCGTTGTAAATAACCTTAAAGCCGTTTAACTGCATAGTAGAGATTAAGAGATCTCGATTTTCTTTTATTTTCGCAGGAAGCTTGTCGTAATGCGGTGCGGCCGCTGCTTCAAAACTATCGTAAGGCGTTGGCATAGGAATATCCTTTCCTGTTTTTAAATCTATTATTGTTAAATCTACCGCACAACCACGATTATGTTTTGATCCTTTCGCTGGGTTTGCCACAAAATTTTTATCGCTTGCTTTTTGCCAAAAAGCTACTGTAATTTGATAAGGTCGATAAGCGTCGAAAATTTTTAATCCGTAGCCTTTTTTATTAAGAATGGATTGTATTTTCTTCAAATGCTCAACAACGGGTTTTCTCGCAAAAGCTTTTCCTTGCTTGTACATAACCTGCTTCATAAAGTTGTTTTTTGTTGCATAGCGGATATCCAAAACAACAGAGGGGATAACTTTTTTGATTTCTACAAGCTCATTGTTGGGATTAGACTTTATGGTTGCTTGGTAAGCTTCAAAATCATTTACAACTTTTAGTCCATAGGGATTTTGCGCATTTTTTTGTGCGCAAGATGAAAAAGAAATGCTGATTAATAGAATAAATAATAAGTTCTTCATCAACATTACTGATTAGAAACCATTAATAATTCTAAATCTTTAAATGGCAGATTGTACATGTTAGCCAAATCTTTGTTAGTTAAATGCCCTTGGTAAGTGTAAAGTGCTTCTCGAATTCCTGGACGTTTCCAAACCAAATTCATTAACCCGCCCATATCGCCAATATCCACCAATATTGGGGCAAAGATATTTGTTAGCGCATACGAAGCTGTTCTAGGAACTCTAGAAGCAATATTCGGTACACAATAATGGATCACATCGTGTTTTCTAAAAACCGGATCTTTATGGTTTGTAACTTCAGAAGTCTCAAAACAACCACCTTGGTCGATGCTAACATCAACCACAACAGAGTGCGGTTTCATTTTAGCCACTGTTTCTTCCATTACTAAACAAGGGCTACGGCCATGCTCAGCCCTAATTGCGCCAATAACAACATCGCAAGTAGTAACGGCTTTTGCTAATACAATAGGTTGCATTACAGAGGTAAATACCCTGCTTCCCAAATTGTTTTGCAACCGGCGAAGCCTAAAAATTGAACTATCGAAAACTTTAACTTCTGCACCTAATGAAAGCGCTGTTCTTGCGGCATATTCGCCTACAGTTCCGGCACCTAAAATTACAATCTCTGTTGGCGGAACACCGGTAAAACCACCTAACATTAGTCCTTTTCCGCCGAAGGCGCTACTTAAATATTCTGCTGCGATAAATATAGATGCCGAGCCTACGATTTCGCCCATGGCACGCACTACACTTAAAATATTTCCTTCGTCTCTTAAATGTTCGAAACAAAGGGCATTAATTTTTTTGTGTAATAGTGCTTTTAATATGGAGTCTTTTAAGGTGCCCACCTGTAGAGCCGAGATTAAGGTTTGGCCTTTGTGCATCAATCCGATCTCTTCTAACGTGGGGGGCGCAATCTTTACAATAATATCCGCAGCGTAAACGTCTTTTTTATTAAAGGAAATTTGTGCGCCTTGCTCACTGTAATCTTTGTCGCTGAAATTAGCCCCAACGCCAGCGCCGGTTTCTATTACAACTTTATGCCCATTGTTAACCAAAAGTGCTACAGAGAGTGGTGTTAGGGGGATTCTGCACTCCTGAAAAGATACTTCTTTAGGGATACCAATGTACAAGCTGTTGCTTTTGTTACTGGTTTCCAACATCTCTTCCTGGGTTTGCATTAAACCTCTCTGCGCAATAGCAGCCATTCCTTCTCGTAATCCTGTGGCCATTTTAAAAGGTAGTTTTTAGATGTTTGAAGATAAGAAAATTAAACGAATAGCTAAAAATTAATCAATGTTACTGTCTGCTGAAAGTGAACGATCTTCCCGTTTCGGCGGTTATGGCTATATCAACTTTTATGTAGGATTCTGGTAAAAGTTCCTCAACTTTCGATGGCCACTCTATTAAGCAGTAATCGCCACTGTAAAAGTATTCTTCATAACCGATATCGTATGCTTCTTGAATGTTTTTTAGTCTATAAAAATCAAAATGATAAACAGGACCAAACTTACTTTCGTACTCGTTTACAATCGAAAAGGTTGGGCTACTAACTACATCTGTTATGCCAAGTTCTTCGCAAAATGATTTAATAAAGGTTGTTTTGCCAGCTGCCATTTCTCCCTCAAAAACGAAGAATTTGTCGCCATTGGCGAAACTTAATAATTCTTCAGCAACTTTGGGTAATTCAGTGATGCTATTAATTGAAATAGATTTCATTAACACAAAGATAAACGTTAACCACATAGCTACATAGTTAACATTAAATTATGTGTCTATGTGGTTAAAAAATTTTGAGCTTATCTAGAACTATAAGTAACTACCGGAATGATCATTTCTTCTAACGAAATACCGCCGTGTTGGAAAGTTTCGTTATAGTAGTTTACAAATTGGTTGTAGTTGTTCTGATAAACGAAATATTGGTCTTCCTTGGCAAAAATATAGTTAGAGCTGATATTTATTTTCGGCAATTGGGCTTCGTGAGGATTCTTAATTAAAAATACTTCTTTAGGATTGAAATTTAAGTTTCTTCCTTGTTTATAGCGAAGATTGGTGTTCGTACTTCTATCGCCAATCACCTTGCTCGGATGTTTAACTCTAATTGTACCGTGGTCCGTAGTAATAATGAGTTTTACGCGTTTCTGCGAGATTTTTTTCAATAAATCCAATAATGGAGAATGTTCGAACCAAGATAGGGTTAGCGAACGGTATGCTGCATCGTCATTTGCTAGCTCACGTATCATTTGCATATCTGTTCTAGCATGAGAAAGCATATCAACAAAGTTAAAAACGATAGCATTAAAATCGTTTTCCATTAAGTTGTTAACCTTGTCGTTTAGGTCTTTCCCTTGGTCAAAAGTTAAAATTTTATGGTAGCTAAATTTGCAATCTTTACGCAAACTTCTTTTAATCTGCTCTGCTAAAAAAGTTTCTTCATGCAGGTTTTTCCCGCCCTCGTCATCGTCGTTTTGCCAAAGCGAAGGAAACTTTTTTTCCATTTCTAAAGGCATTAAACCAGAAAAAATTGCGTTACGTGCATATTGCGTTGCAGTAGGTAAAATACTGGAATACGTATCTTCCTCATCTAACCTAAAATACTCAGAAATTAATGGATTTATAATCTTCCACTGGTCGTAACGTAAATTATCTATCAAAATAAAAAATACCGGCGTAGTATCATTTATTAAAGGAAACGCTTTTTTCTTTAACAATTCGTTTGATAAAAGCGGTGCTTTTTCCTTGCCGTTAACCCAACCCAAATAATGTTCTTCAATAAATTTAGAGAACTGCGTATTGGCTTCAGATTTTTGCATGGTTAAAATTTCATGCATTTGCGGGTCGTCTAATTTCTCAAGTTCAAGCTCCCAGAACACCAATTTTTTATAAACCTCAACCCATTCTTCATAGCTCAGCTTATCGTTTAGGGTCATTCCGATATTCCTAAAATCTTGCTGATAGGCTGACGAAGTACGTTCGCTTACCAAACGCTTGTTGTCTATAATTTTTTTAATGGTTAACAGCACCTGTTTTGGGTTTACAGGTTTTATCAGATAGTCGTCTATTTTAGAACCGATGGCATCTTCCATCAAGTTTTCTTCTTCGCTCTTAGTAATTAATACTACAGGCACATCGGTGCGGATGTTTTTTATAGCCGTTAAAGTCTCCAAACCACTTAGTCCAGGCATATTTTCATCTAAAAAAACAAGGTCAAAATGTTCCTTGCCAAAAGCTTCTAGCGCATCGTTCCCGTTAGTAAAAGTGGTAACAGCGTAGCCTTTTTCGTTCAGTAGTAATATGTGTGGTTTTAATAGGTTAATTTCGTCATCGGCCCATAAAATTTTAGTTTCCTGCATTATATATACTTTTTATGTAAATTAAAGGTTTTAAGAGAGTAGGTCTTTTATACTCTCAATAAAAATAGCAATTTTTGTACCGTATAATTTATTTTTAAGAATTGAACAAAAAGAAAATAATAAATGATCCGGTATATGGATTCATTACCATTCCATCTGCATTAGTTTACGATTTAATTTCTCATCCCTATTTTCAGCGATTAAGGTACATTAAGCAGTTGGGAATGACACATTTGGTTTACCCAGGAGCGCTGCATACCCGCTTTCACCACGCTTTGGGCGCAATGCACCTGATGAGTTTAGCTTTGGAGGTGTTGCGTGCAAAAGGAAATCAGATATCTGCCGAGGAGGAAGAGGCTGCAACCATCGCTATTTTATTGCACGACATTGGCCATGGTCCGTTTTCTCATGCTTTGGAGCACAGTTTGGTAAATGGAATTAAGCACGAAGACATTTCATCGTTAATGATGGACAAACTAAACGAAGAGTTTAATGGACAACTTACAACAGCCATCAGCATTTTTAAAGGACAATATCATCGTAATTTCTTCTGTCAACTAATATCTGGCCAGTTAGATTTAGATAGGATGGATTACTTAAATCGCGATAGCTTTTTTACAGGAGTAAGCGAGGGCGTAATTAGTTTTGATAGAATTATTAAGATGTTTAATATAGTTGATGACCAGTTGGTTATTGAAGAAAAAGGCATCTACTCTATAGAGAAGTTTTTAATTGCCCGCAGATTAATGTATTGGCAGGTTTACTTGCATAAAACAGTAATTGCCGGAGAACAATTGTTAGTTAAAATTTTAGCTAGAGCAAAATCGTTAACCGTTAGCGGATTTTCTCTCTTTGCAACGCCAGCTTTGCAACATTTTTTAAAAAAAGATGTAAACGAGCAAACGTTTTTTAAGGATGAATATCACTTGCTACAGTTTTCTAAATTAGATGATCAGGATATTTACGCATCGGTTAAGGTTTGGGAGAATAGCGAAGACGTTATTCTTTCTAAGCTGTGCAAAATGCTAAACTCACGTAGTTTGTATAAAGTAGAAATTAGCAATGCCGAGCCAGAGGCAGATAGGGTTAACCGTTTAAAAGTTCAAACAGGTTTAGCCTTAAATTTGCAAAACGATGAGGATATAGCCTATTTTATTTTTACAGATTCGATAAGAAACAGGGCTTATAACGCAGGCAACAGCAATATTAATATTTTAATGAAAAATGGTTCGCTGGTAGACATTGCTTCTGCGTCTGACCTTTCCAATCTTTCATCGTTAGATAAAACCGTAAAGAAATATATTTTATGCTATCTCCGAGATATTTAGCATATTTTAACAAAAAATATCCCTCAAAATAAGTTTTACAACCTAATTCTTGTACAATATTTAACAGATGTTGATTATTTTGTTCATATCAATTTAACATTTAACTTTGTAAGATGCAATTTACTGCCAAGCAGATAAGCGAATTTTTGAACGGAACTATTGAGGGCGACGAAAACGTAAAAGTTGGCGAGCTTTCTAAAATAGAAAACGGTACCGTTGGTTCGCTAAGTTTTTTATCTAATCCTAAGTACGAGAGTTACTTATACACAACCAGTGCTTCGGTAGTTATTGTGTCTAAAGATTTTGTGGCAACACAACCTTTTACATCAACGTTGGTTCGCGTACAGGATCCTTACAGTGCGTTTTCGGTACTTTTAGAAAAGTATAACGAAGCATTAAATTTTGATGGCGGAAAATCTGGTATAGATGAGCCAAGTTTTATCCATCCGACAGCAAAAATTGGCAAAAACGTTTTTATCGGTGCGTTTTGCTCTATAGAAGAGAACGTAGTTATTGGCGATAACACCAAAATTTATACGCAAATATATATTGGCAAAGATTCTGTAATTGGTGCAAATGCTACCATTTTTCCCGGAGTAAAAATTTATAACAGAACCCAAATTGGCGATAGAGTGACGATTCATTCTAATGCTGTTATTGGTAGTGATGGATTTGGTTTTGCGCCACAAAAAGATGGCACTTACAATAAGATTGCACAGATTGGAAACGTTGTTATAGAAGACGATGTTGAAATTGGCGCCAACACCACTATAGATAGGGCTACAATGGGCTCAACTTTTATTAGAAAAGGAGCAAAATTAGATAACCTGATTCAAATAGCACATAATGTTGATGTTGGTGCGCATGCTGTAGTTGCAGCACAAACCGGTATTTCTGGCAGCACAAGGTTAGGTGATAATTCTGTAATTGGTGGGCAAGTTGGTATCGCCGGTCATCTAAACTTGGGTAAAGGCACCCAAATTGGTGCGCAAGCCGGTATTAATTTCGACACAGAGGAGAACAAACAGTGGCACGGTAGTCCGGCGCAACCCTTAAAGGAATGGATGCGAGCTACCGTTATTTTTAAAAAATTGCCAGAAGTAGATAAGCGAATTAGAGATTTAGAAGCAAAGATTGCACAGCTAACCGCTGTAATAGAACAAATTAGTACAACACAAAAATAAAGAATGAACGTTAAGCAAAAGACCATTAAAGGCGAAATTTCTGTACATGGAGTTGGGTTACACACAGGAGCTAATGTTACACTAACATTTTGTCCGGCACCGGATAATCATGGTTTCAAGTTTCAAAGGATTGATGTAGACGGACAGCCGATAATTGACGCTGATTGTGATAATGTTACCGATACCGCCAGAGGTACAACCATTACGCAAAATGGTGCAAGCGTTAGCACTATTGAGCATGTAATGGCCGCTATGGTAGGTATGGATTTGGATAACGTTCTTTTGAAACTTAACGGACCTGAAGTGCCTATAATGGATGGTAGTTCGATTAAATTTATCGAAATACTAGAAGAAATTGGCATCATCTCTCAAGATACTGATAGAGAATATTACACCATTCCGCACAACATTACTTACACAGAAGAAGAGAGACGGGTAGAAATTGTAGCAATGCCGCTAGACGACTATCGTTTTACTTGCATGATTGATTACAATTCTCCGGTACTAGGTAGTCAGCATGCCGGCATTTCTAGCATTACCGAGTTTAAAAAAGAGATTGCATCTTGCCGCACTTTTTGCTTTTTGCACGAGTTGGAATATCAACTACAAAACAATTTAATTAAGGGAGGCGATTTAAATAACGCTATTGTTATTGTAGATAAAGAGGTAACAAAGGATGAATTAGATCACCTAGCTAAAATATTTAATCGCAGTGCGATAGAAGTTGCTCCGCAAGGTATTTTAAACAATATGGAGTTGCGCTACCAAAATGAGCCTGCTCGCCATAAGTTGTTAGATATGATTGGTGATTTGGCTTTAGTTGGAGTGCATTTAAAGGGGCATATCATGGCGGCCAGACCAGGCCACGCAGCTAACGTTGCTTTTGCCAAAAAAATTAAGGCTGCCATTAAAAAAGAGAAAAGCAAGAAAATACAGAAAGTATATAATGCTGATGCTAAACCACTTTACGATGTAGTGCAGATAATGGATATTTTACCGCACAGACAGCCATTTTTGTTTGTAGATAAAGTGTTGGAATTATCTAAAACCCATGTTGTGGGCCTTAAAAACGTTACCATGAACGAGGACTTTTTTAGAGGTCACTTTCCTGGAGCTCCGGTCATGCCTGGCGTAATTCAAATTGAGGCTATGGCCCAAGTTGGCGGTATTCTGGTGCTAAGCACTGTTCCAGATCCTAGAAATTACTTAACGTATTTCTTGAAGATTGATAATGTACGTTTTAGAGCACAAGTTTTACCTGGCGATACCATTATTTTTAGGTGCGATTTGATGGAGCCGATAAGAAGAGGTATTGCTCAAATGAAAGGTATCGGAATGGTGGGCGATAAAATAGTAGTAGAAGCCGAAATGATGGCTCAAATTTCAAGAGTAAAAGAAAACGAAACAGCATAATGATACAACCACTAGCATATATACATCCACAAGCAAAAATTGCAGATAATGTTGTAGTTGAGCCGTTTGCTGTTATACATAAAGATGTTGAAATTGGCGAAGGAACTTGGATTGGTTCTAACGTAGTAATAATGGATGGTGCGAGAATTGGCAAGAACTGCCGTATTTTTCCTGGCTCTGTTATTTCTGGTGTGCCACAAGATTTAAAATTTGCGGGCGAGGTTACTACTGCCGAAATTGGAGATAATACAACCATCCGCGAATGCGTAACCATTAACCGTGGTACTAGAGATAAATGGAAAACAGTAGTGGGTAAAAACTGTTTAATACAGGCTTATTCGCATATTGCACACGACTGCGAAGTTGGTGATCACTGTATATTTTCTAACAGTACAACATTAGCCGGCCATGTTACCATAGGTGATTACGTTGTTTTGGCGGGTTTGGTTGCTATTCATCAATTTGTAAAAGTGGGTTCGCACGCTTTTGTTACTGGCGGATCTTTAGTGCGTAAGGATGTTCCTCCGTATGTTAAAGCTGCAAGAGAGCCTCTTTCTTACGTGGGTATTAACTCTGTGGGTTTGAGAAGAAAAGGTTTTTCGGCAGAAAAAATAAACGAAATACAAGAAGTTTACCGCGTTTTGTTTGTTAAAAACAACAACGTAACCAAAGCATTAGATATAATAGAAGCTGAGTTTCAGCCAACTGAAGTTCGTGATGAAATTGTAGATTTCATTCGCAACTCTAGTCGCGGTGTTATGCGTGGTTTTGGTACCGGAAGTTAATTAAGTTCAGGTTTTAAGGGTGGGATTGTTTCTGCCATATTATTAAATACTAAAACTTAGATGAATATCAGCCTTAAAAATATTGGAAGAAGATTTAACCGGGATTGGATTTTTAGGGGAATTGATTTTGAATTTAAAAGCAGCCAAAAATATGCTATTCTAGGGCCTAACGGCTCTGGAAAATCAACTTTGTTAAGTGTAATTTTAGGAAGTTTAACGCCATCGGAAGGGGAGATCCTATACGCAAATGGCACTGAAGTTAGGGTCGAAAATATTTATCAGCATATCAGCTTTGCTGCCCCATATTTAGATTTGGTAGAGGAATTTACACTGCAAGAAACGATAGACTTTCATTTTAAGTTTAAGCCTTATGCCGATGGTTTAGACGCCAAAGAAGTATTAAACCTACTCGGCTTGCAAAAATCGCAGGACAAAGCTTTAAAACATTTTTCATCTGGAATGAAACAACGCACCAAGTTAGCATTGGCTTGTTGCGCAAATACACCAATTTTAATGCTAGATGAGCCTACATCTAATTTAGATGCGCAAGGTGTAGATTGGTATTTATCATTAATAGAGAAATTTGCTGTCAATAAAATGGTATTCGTAGGGTCTAACCAAGCTCACGAATATTCTTTTTGCAACCAGGAAATATTAATCTCTCAGTACAAATAGAATAAAAATATCATATAAAAGCCTTTATTTCTGTTTAAAACGACCTTAAAAAATTATTTTCATTTTGCTATTGTTTTATTAAAAAATAGTTCGCACCTTTGCGCCACGAAAAAGGGACTGATTTTTGGTTTTCAATTTCGAAATGCAATAGCATAAAAATACGAATCAATTGTTATTTGATAGAGATTAAGCGCATTGCATAATTAAATAGCAAAATAAAAATTTTCATAGTTTAGTTTTAGGTTTAGGTTGATTGTAGCTTCGGAGTGGTTCCCGAAGCTATCTTTTTTTACAAGCATTTTGAAAAAATTATTTACCTTGCGCCTTCATAAAAAAGACCAAATAATTAGTGATTTTTAAAACATCATGGCAAAAGCATCAGAAATAAAAGTTGGTAACATTCTTCGTATTAATAACGAATTGGTTACTGTTGAAGAGTGGAATCACCGCACACCAGGTAAAGGTGGTGCATTTTACACAGGTAAATTTCGTAACATTAAAACTACTAGACTTATCGAAGCTCGTATGAATACGGATGAGGTGGTAGAAATTTGTCGTGTGGAAACTAACGACTACCAGTACTTATATGAAGATGGTGATTATTTAGTTGTAATGGATAACACTTCTTACGAACAATTTAACGTGCCTAAGTCGCTTTTCGGACCATCGATTAAGTTCTTAAAAGAAGGAATGAGCATTTTAGTGGCTATGGAAAGCGAAGAGCCAATTCAAGCAAGTTTGCCAAACTTTGTAGAAATGGAAGTGGTTTACTCTGAGCCAGCAGTTAAAGGCGATACTTCTACAAACGCTTTAAAGGCAGCTACAGTAGAAAACGAAGTAGAAGTTAAAGTTCCTTTGTTCGTAAACCAAGGCGATAAAATTAAAATCGATACACGTACAGGTGAGTACGTAGAGCGTGTAAAATAAGAACAAGGATTTCTTTATTTCCTTTTTTTAAATAATATTGATGGCTTTGGATAGATTCCAAGGCCATTTTTTATAGCTCGATATGCGGCTTCTTTTTTAACTTTGCTCATGCTAAAATCAGACTTGAGAAAACAGGCGCTAAAGCAACGAAGAGAGCTAGACGATCAAACGTTCAGCCAGCTCAACAATTTGCTCTTAAAACAGTTTAAAACGCTTAATTTCTCTACGGTTAAAAGTATTCATGTTTTTCTTCCGATACTGGAAAACAATGAGCCAAATACTTTTCTCATTATCGATTGGTTACAGGCGCAATATCCTGCAATTAAAATTGTAGTGCCCAAGGCAGATTTTGCCACAAGTTTAATGAGCAGTTACCTGTTTGCTGGCAAAGCCGATTTGCAAAACAATCGCTATCAAATCCCTGAACCTCAAAAAGCGATTTTGTTCGATGGCGTACCAGATATGGTTCTGGTACCGCTTTTGGCATTCGATAAAAAAGGCTACAGAGTTGGTTACGGTAAAGGATTTTATGACCGATTTCTTCAAAATATTGAAACGCAAAAAATAGGCTTATCTTTGTTTGAAGTAATTGACGAAATTAATGACGTACATTTAAACGATATTCGTTTGGATAAATGCATTACCCCAAATGGAATAGTTAAATTTGACGCTGTCTAAAATCGCGTGCTTACCATAAAACACTTGCAAAATGGAAAAAGAATATAAAATAACTTCGCCCAAGCATTACGAAGAAACCATGATCGCCATTTTTGAGATGCAAGAACAAGAAGAGCCTTTAACCAAAGCCCAGCAAGCAGAAATTGAGTTGATGCTTAAAGCTGCGGATAAGTATGAGGCCGAAGAGCTTTAATAAAATCGCTGATCAAATACGCAATTGTTTTTCCTGTGGTAACGTCTTCTCTACCATCTGCAAGCGCTACAGAACCCTCGCAAATGTGCAAGTAGCTAAATGGCTTTTTGTTATCTAAAAGGATTGTTCTAATATCGTTAAGTTTAAATCCGCTAGGGCTTACGGCGCTTGATAATACATTTTCTATACTATCTAAATCTATTTCCAGTCCGCAAGGATTTGGTAGATCGGCAGTAAAGTCAACCCATAGCTGAGTGGTATTCCTATCGTCCATTAAAATATCCTCGAAGAAGACAGCATTTATATTTTCTGACGATTGAATTTGTTGAGATATTTTCTCGTTTAAGTAGTTTTGGTGCAAGCCAAAAATGCGGTATTGACCTAGGAAACCTTGTTCAATCGCATTACTAAATCCGTTTCCGCTGTGCCTGCCTTCGGCAATATTTCTTAAATCGGTATGCGCATCAACATTTACTACATTTATCGCTGTGCTGAAAGCTTTTGATACGCCAGAAATTATTGGAAATGCATTGTTATGACCACCACCAATAACAATCGGGATTTTGCCAGCGCTTATTATTTTTTCAATTATTGGCGCAACAAGTTTGTCTATTACAGCAGTTTTTTCTCGCAGTGTCTCTATGCGTTCATCAGTAGGCTCCTCAATTTCAAAATGCCCCAACAGTAAAATTTCATCGCCCTGCAAAAATGAATTGCTTTGGATATTTAAAAAAGCTTTTAAGGTAGCATTCCAAGCATTCTTTGCGCCACCTATGCCATAATTAGCCCGTACACCAATGTCTTCTGGAATACCCAACAATACAAACTTTGCGTTACTTTGCGCTAAGCCATAAGTAGATATAGCCACAGGCGATGAAGGATCACTGTCGGAAATCCCATACAAATCAATCTTTTCGCCCAGTTTGGTTTCTCCATCCCGTTGGTTTACAAACGAAAGTACATCGCTTTGCGAGTAAATTTTAAAGCTATCCATTGTAAATTTCGCCGTTTAAAATAATAGTTTCTGCTTGTGTTTGACCAAAGCTGTAAGGTAAAAAAGCTAAGGATGACATTGGTCTGGTCATAAAAATATTCGCCTTTTTACCAATGGCGATACTGCCGAATTCGGAACTAATTTCCATAGCTGCGGCGCCGTTCATCGTAGCGGCGTTTATAGCTTCATTAGGCATCATTTTAAGTTTTATGCAAGCTAAAGAAACCACTAAATTCATGTTTCCTGATGGGGTAGAGCCAGGATTATAGTCGGATGCTAGCGCAACCTTTGCATTATTTTTTAATAATCCTCTGGCGTTTGCGAAAGGAATGTTGATGTAAAAAGAACAAGATGGCAATAGGGTAGCTATGGTTTCGCTGTGCCCTAAAGCATGCAAAACTTCTTCATCAGTTTCTTCTAGATGGTCTACCGAAACAGCTTGATGTTTAATGCCGACCTGCACCGCTCCGGAAACCGACAGTTGGTTGGCATGGATTTTTGGTTTCAGTCCGTATTTGGCGCCTGCGATTAATATTTCATCCGTTTCGGTAGTCGAAAAAAATCCTTTTTCGCAAAATACATCGATGTAATCCGCTAAATTTTCTTGGGCTATAATAGGCAACATCTCCTCAATAATTAGCTTGATGTAGCCTTGGTGATTTTCTTTAAATTCCGTCGGGTAAGCATGCGCCGCTAAAAACGTGGCTTTTATAGGAATAGGAAAAGTGTTTTTGAGCCTTTTTATCACTCTAAGCATTTTTAGCTCGCTCTCTACGCTTAAGCCGTAGCCACTTTTAATTTCTACAGCGCCTGTGCCTTGCAAAATCATTTCGTTAAGCCTAATGGCTGCTTGCTCGAAAAGATAATCTTCTGTGGCAGATTTTAATTTATTAGCAGAGTTTAATATACCACCGCCAGCTTGGGCAATTTCCTCGTAGCTTTTTCCGGCAATTTTCATTACAAACTCTTCTTCTCTTGGTGCAGCAAATACAATATGCGTGTGGCTATCGCACCAAGAAGGGAAAACAAACCTGCCTTCAGCATTTAGCGTTTGATGCATGGCGTTTAAAGAGGGAAGGTTCTCCATTGAGCCAAAATCTTTAATCAATCCATCTTCCAGGAGCAACCAAGCATTTTCTAAAACCGGTAAATTGGCCATCTCATTACCACGAAGCGATAAGATTTCTTTTGGATGAATACCTACAAGACCTTTGATATTTGTGATTAGCATAGTTGGTTTTTCGAATTTATTCTATTACCAGTTTGGCGCAAGATAGGTTAGCCCGTTTATAGGCGTTTTTTTATAAATTTCTGGGCTAAATGGCGACTTATCAATTAGCCTTCTGATCTTCTTTTCATTATAGCCGATGTTAAAATCCACTCTTGGATTGTCGTGCATTACGATTAGGGTTCCATTTTCGTCTATGTAGCCGTATTCAAGTTGTATCGAACCGGCGTCTATGTCTGTATAAATTTGCATTTTTACTGTGTTGCCTTGTGTAATGTAATAACCAACAACACCAACATCTGGGTTGTTTATATCCGCTAGCTCTGGAGGCGATTTTTTTAAACCCTGCAACTTAAATCTTCCATCACCATAAAAACGAATGTATTTATCGCTTAATTTAGAACCTTTGTCGTTTTTGTAGAAATATCCGTTTGAAGAGTAATAGATGGAATTTGTATCAATTAAAGCAAAATTTAAAGAGGCTGATTTCTTTTTATAGGAAAACTTCTGACTTTTCGGCGGTCGGATATATCCCGCATCATTTAAAACGTAATGCGTACAGCTTGAAACCAAAACTGCCAAAATGATACAAAAGTAAATTTTCATCTAATGAGATTAATCTAATTCCAATAAAACCGGACAATGATCCGAGTGTAAAGCATCGGGCAAAATTTTAACGTTTTTAAGTCTATTTTCCATAGGCTTGCTTACCAAATGATAATCGATGCGCCAGCCTAAGTTTTTGCCTCGAGAACCGGCTCTGTAGCTCCACCATGTGTAATGGTGCGGATCTTTGTTAAAATGTCTAAAGCTATCTATAAAGCCGTTGTTTATGAAGAGCTCCATCCACTCGCGTTCCTGTGGCAAAAAGCCAGATGAGTTGGCGTTTGATTTTGGATTATGGATATCAATCGCCTGATGGCATATATTATAATCACCAGAAATAATTAAGTTGGGATGAAGTCTGCGCAACTCGTCAATATAAACATCAAAAAATCGCATAAACTCATATTTTTTGATTTGTCTTTCATCGCCACTAGAACCCGATGGCATGTATAAGCTCATTAAAGAAAATCCATCGAAATCTGCTCTTAAAACTCTTCCTTCTGCATCAATCCAAGGTTCTCCACATCCATAGGCTACATTATTGGGTTTGATTTTGGTTAATATGGCAACGCCACTGTAGCCTTTTTTCTCTGCCGGAAACCAATAATGATGGTATCCCAATTGTTCAATCAGCGCAATTATTTCGGGAATTTGCACGGCCAAAGCTTTAACTTCCTGCAAACAAATCATGTCTGCATCTGTAGCTTGCAACCAGTTAAACAATCCTTTTGTAGATGCGGCTCTAATGCCATTAACGTTGTATGATATAATTTTCATTTACTTATTTGCTTTCTTATCAATTTTCTTCATCTCTCTTTCCAATCTTCTCACTTCTTTTTTGCTTAAAACGGTAACCGTCATTTTTACATCTTCTGTTGGCCTGTCACCTTTGCCTGTGGGCATTGCTGCAATGTTATCTACCATTTCCAAACCTTTAACTACTTCGCCGTAAACGGTATAATTTCTGTCTAAATGTGGTGTACCTCCTATGGTTTTATAAACAGTCCTATGCGATTCTGGAATTTTAAATTTCAATCGTTTTGCCTCTGTAACATTTAATGTCGAATCTGTCCACACTTTGCCTTGCACAATATAAAATTGCGTACTGCTCGAGGCTTTAGTCGGATTCTCGGCATCACCTTCTCTGGCAGCAGCCAAAACCCCTTTTTTATGGAATAAACTGTCTCTAAACTCAGCCGGAACGGTGTAAGGAAGGCCACCGTTTCCAAGTGTAGCCTCAGGTGTTGCATTTTTAGAATCGGGATCGCCACCCTGAATCATAAAAGCTTTTATCACCCTGTGAAAAATTGTACCGTTATAAACACCTTCTTTTGCTAGTTTTAAAAAATTATCTCTATGCAAGGGCGTTTCGTTGTACAGCCTAACTATTACTTCACCTTTATTGGTGCTAATTTTTACATAGTGATTTTTAGGTTTAGCGGCAAAAGCGCTTAAAAAACAAAGACTTAAAAAAAGGGTTAGGAGTTTTTTCATGTTTGAATTGGTTTACGCTAAGGTATTTAAAAAAAGCAAGAGATTAATAACCTAAAAATGATGTTCTTCTTGCTTTTCTCGCAACATTGCGCAACAAATTATAATTGCTGAACCCGCAGATTTAACTGCAATATTTAGTTTACGCACCTATTTACGATTAAAATACGGCCCTATGCTTCAAAAAATCATTTTACCAATCTTTAACAATTACTAAAAATCATATATGAAAATTTATCTATAGCTTTGTAATAATGAAGCTGAAACAAAAATTTGCAATAGGGCTATGTGCTTTCTACGTGTTAAGCGTAGTAGGTATTGCGCTAAGCATGCATTTTTGTGGAGGCAAATTGGCGTCTGTTGCGCTTTACAGCAATAAGCTAGCTTGTAAATATTGTAAAACAGAGCCAGTTGAGAAAAAAGACGACGATTGTTGCAAAAACAAACAAGTAGACGTTAAAGTAAAAGACAGCCATAAAGCAGAAACTGGGTTTAAACTGCCTAAGCTTTTCGAGGTTGAAACCACACTTCCGCATCGCATTGCAAACTTTATAGAGCCTGTTATTACTTTTTTCTCTAATAAGTTAAGCAATAAAGCCCCACCAAATACCAGCAGTATTTCCAAGCAGGTATTAAACTGCGTTTTCAGAATATAAGATTATTGTCGACAAGCCATTTAATTGTGGGTTGCATCCTTCGTTTCCCCAAAAGGGGACGATTTGACTATACATTTTAAAATTCTGAACATGAAAACGACAAAAATCATATTAAGTTTTTTGATGCTTTTTGCAATTAATAAAGTATCCGCACAACAGATTGTTAGCGCCGAGTTGCAGGCAACAGGCTTAACCTGTTCTATGTGCTCTCAAGCCACCGAAAAATCTTTACGTACCATTGGTGCCATTAGCGATGTAACGCCAGATTTAAACAAAAATGTTTTTCTGTTAACCTTTAAGAAAAATCAAAGCGTTTCTTTTGATCAGTTAAGCAAAAAAGTTAAAGATGCAGGTTTTTCGGTAGGGAAATTAGAAGCTGTTGTAAACTTTAATCAGGTTAAAATAGACCAAAACGGGCAAGCCATAGTTGACGGAAAAGTGTTCCGTTTTGTAAATGCAAAAGACAAGGTTTTAAACGGTCTGGTTAAAGTGAGCATTTTAGACAAAGGTTTTCTTTCTAATAGCGCTTTTAAACAAAAAGCGGCAAGTATCCAGCTTGATTCTTACGCTACCGGAACTGGCCTTATCAATGGTAAAAAAACTAGAATTTATCATTTAAGTATCTAATGAAGTTTAGGAAAATATTTTGGTTTGTGCTGGCAGTAGTTTGCACAACCAATACCTTAACAGCACAAGAGCTTTACGTTTTTACCGAACCTGCTAGTAACATGCCGAGTAAGTCAATCGGTGTAAGGGTTACTAATGAGGGCATGTTTAATCCTGAATTTAGAAGTAGAACCATGGCCGAAGTGATGGTAGGAATTGATAAAAACCTAATGGTACACGGCCAAGGATTTTTTTCTGATATGGATGGTAAATATCGCCTAGATGGCGCAGCATTTTACGCTAAATACAGATTTTTATCTTTAGATGATGCGCAAAGCCATTTTAGGGCTGCGGTTTACGGTAAAATAGCAACCAGTAAACGTCGTGCTTTTTCTGAGGATGTAAATTTAGGTGGCGATAACTCTGGCGTACAAGGAGGCCTGGTTTTTACACAGCTGATACACAAACTTGCCTTGTCTGGTACTATTGGTTATAGTAAAGCTTTTGATAGAGAACGTACTTTTGTGAATGCCATCGACTGGCACATGCCAGTTTCTGTAGACATTACCGAATTGGCGCCAAATCAAATGGTTAACTACAGTTTATCGTCGGGTTATTTGTTGTTGCCTTTTGTTTACAAAAACTACAATCAGCCTAATTTTAATTTATATTTTGAGGTTTTGGGCAAAACCAATCCAGAAAATGGGAATTCTTATTTAGACTTTGCCCCAGCCCTGCAATTAATTGTAAACAGTAGAACCCGTTTCGATTTGGGCTACCGTTTTCAGGTTGCCGGCAACATGTATAACCGTTACATGAAGAACATGTATCTGGCTAGAGTAGAGTTCAATTTTTTTAACGCATTAAATAAAAAATCATAACATGAAAAAACTAATTATCTGCTTTGCTTTATTAAGCATCGTAATATCAACTGTAAAAGCTCAAAGCGTAGTTGCAAAAAGAGAGTTTAATAATACCTTAAAAGCTTATTTTGAAACAAAAAATGCATTGTCTAAAGACAACGCTACGCAGGCAAGCGCAAGCGTAAAAAACTTAATTACAAACATAGAGCGTTTCCCGGTAAAAACCTTGTCTACGGCTCAGCAATCGTTATGGGCAAAAGAATCAGTTGTAATTACCAAAGCGGCCAAAGCAATTTCTACAGAAAAGGAGATAAAGGAGCAACGCAAAAGTTTTTGGTCGCTTTCAACCGCGATGGTAAAATTGGCTAAAGATTTTAATATGAATAGTAGTGAGGTTTATGTGCAATACTGCCCTCATGCTAAAAAGAGCTGGTTAAGCGAAGTTGAAGCTATTCAAAACCCATATTATGGCAGCATGATGTTTGCTTGTGGCGAGGTAACAGAAACCATTGAAAAGAAATAATTGTGAAATTGTATATCAAAAATATGGTATGCGACCGATGTAAAACGGCGGTTAAATCAGCGTTTTTAGAACTTGGTTTTAGTCCCGTTTCGGTAACTCTTGGCGAAGTAGAAATTGCTTCGCCAAGCATTACCGTTGCGCAAAGCGATAAACTTAAATCAGCTTTGCAACAACTTGGTTTCGAACTTTTAGAAGATCGAAAGAAGCAAATTGTAGCACAAATAAAGGCAACCATTGTTGAGTTGGTTCATTATGCAACCGAACCATTAAAAATAAACCTGTCAGATTATTTGAGCAATAAGCTCGATACAGAGTACAGTACTTTAAGCGCTATTTTTTCTGAAAACGAACCGCTAACTATCGAAAAGTTTATCATTAAACAGAAGATAGAAAAGGCAAAGGAACTGTTAACCTATGGAGAAAAATCACTTAGCGAAATTGCTTTTTTGCTAAACTACAGCAGCGTAGCACATCTATCAGCACAGTTTAAAAAAAATACCGGTCAAACTACCTCGGCATTTAAACAAAGCAAACTTGCCGGTCGAAAAACATTAGACAAGTTTTAACAAAATCTATTTCTTATCATACATCAACTTTAGTGAGCTTAACTTGTTTTAGTTTTGCACTATTAAACAGCATGATTATGAAAAGATTATTTTTATTCCTTTTGGCAACAACTTTAAGTGTTGCAACGTTTGCACAAACCAAGTGGACGGTAGATCCGATGCACTCGTTTGTAAATTTCCAGGTTAAACATTCGGGCATTTCCTTTGTTGATGGCTCTTTCAAAAAATTTGACGGTACAATTATAGCAAGCAAAGCGGATTTGACGGATGCGAAAATCAATTTTACGGTTGATGTGGCTAGTATTAATACAAGCGTTGAAATGCGTGATAACCACTTAAAATCTGATGATTTTTTTAACGCGGAAAAATATCCGAAAATGACTTTTGTGAGCACTTCGTTTAACAAGAAACCTCAAAAAGGGGCAAAACAGATGGCTAATTCGAATACCTACTATTTAACAGGTGATTTGACGATAAGAGATGTAACTAAAAAAGTGGCCTTCGTTGTTACTTATGGTGGAACGGCTAAAGATCAACAAGGAAACACCAAAGCGGGTTTTATGGCTACCACAACCATTAATCGTTTAGATTATAACATTAAGTATGATCCAACCGGTGCAGGTGTTGCTAAAGACATTAAAATTACGTTGAATTTGCAATTTGCGCAAGCAAAATAAATTTGATTGGATAAATAAAAACTTACGAAGTCTGGTTCGATGTTAAGAGATGTCGTAAGTTTTTATAATATTCTTCTGCTAAAATGAATACCTTAAATCAGTTCAAAAACTTCAGTTCAAGTTTATCGCAAAGCGATTTGATGCCTGTACTTTTTATGGGGCATGGCTCGCCAATGAATGGTATTGAGGATAATGAATTTAGCAGGACATGGGCAGAAGTTGCGGCAAAAAATCCGATTCCAACAGCTGTTTTGGTAATTTCGGCACATTGGTTTACTAAAGGTACCAGAATTACCGCCATGGATTTGCCTCCAACAATTCACGATTTTGGCGGATTTCCTCAAACACTTTTCGATGTGCAATATCCCGCTCCGGGAAGCCCAATATTAGCGCAAGGAACAGCGCAGTTAATTCATAGCACAAATACCATTTTAGACCACGATTGGGGTTTAGATCACGGCGCTTGGACGGTGATTAGGCACATGTATCCGCAAGCGAATATTCCTGTTTTGCAACTTAGTATAGATTATACCAAAGGTGCACAATACCATTATGATTTAGCAAAAGAATTATCCGCTTTGCGAAAAAAAGGCGTGTTAATTTTAGGTAGTGGCAACATGGTGCACAACCTACGTATGGTAAGCTGGGAGATGATAAATGGAGGTGGCTACGACTGGGCTATAACTGCGAATGAAAAATTCAAACAAGCGATTTTAAATAAAAACCATAAGTCGTTAATCAATTATCATACTTTAGGAAGCGAAGTGATGTTGGGTATCCCAACGCCAGAACATTATCTACCCTTGCTTTACACCATCGGCTTGCAAAATGAAAAAGAAGAAGCTACGTTTTTTAACGATAAGGCTGTGGGCGGTTCGTTAACCATGACTTCCGTTCAGGTGGGTTAGTTGTCATTCCGACTTTGGAAAAATCTGAGCAACTTAATTAAGCTAATAGATGCTTCGCTTGATCTGAATTGTAAGTTTTATCCTAAAATTATATAAATCTTTCTTGTTATTGTATAACATTAGCGCCTTTTGCTTGTTGTAATTTTGTGCTTAAAATTATCACAAATGACACATACATATCAAGTTACAGGCATGACCTGTTCTGGATGCGAGAATAAAGTTAAAAGCAGTTTGCTTGTTTTACCGGAGGTTACTGGTGTGGAAGTTTCAAAAGATGCCAATACTGCAACTATTGCAATGGATAAGCATATCGGTATTAGTGAATTGCAAAAAGCATTGGGCGGAAGCGATTCGAAGTACCAAATTACGGCAAATTCGCACAGCGAAACTTTAGAAGAAACCAAATCTTTCTTCGCTACCTACAAACCCGTATTACTGCTGTTCGCCTATGTTTTTGGCTTTTCTGTAATAGCCAGCTGGCATAACGAAGGCATAAATTGGATGGAATTTATGCGCTTTTTTATGGCTGGATTTTTTCTTTCCTTTTCATTCTTTAAGTTAATTAACCTAAAAGGATTTGCAGAAAGTTACGCGATGTACGACGTTGTAGCCAAAAAAATCCCTGCATGGGGGTATGTGTACGCATTTATAGAATTGGGGTTGGGAGTTGCTTTCGCTGTTAATTTTAACCCGGTAGTTACAAATTGGATAACTTTAATTGTAATGACGATTAGTATTGTTGGCGTTTTGCAAAGCGTTTTAAACAAGCGAAAAATACAATGTGCATGTTTGGGTGCGGTTTTTAATTTGCCTATGAGCACATTAACCATAATTGAAGATTTATTGATGATTGCCATGAGTGCGGCAATGCTTATTTTAATGTAATATGAAAAGAGTAATCATAACTTTATTAGTAGTTACGGCAATATTAACAGCCTGTAACCAAGCAGAACAAAAGAAACAAGTAAATGAACACGCCGCAATGGAGCATGGCAGTAGTAAACCTACAAACATGATGATGCAGGCAATGGACGTTAGCATGATGGCCATGCATAAAGCCAAAATGACCGGAAATGCAGATTACGATTTTGCGTCGATGATGATTCCGCATCACGAAGGTGCGGTGGTAATGGCTAAGGCGGTTGTAGCAAATGGAAAATCTCCAGAACTTATAGCCTTCTCTAAAAAAGTTATTGAAGCTCAACAAAAAGAGATAAAAATGCTAAGCGAATTTTTAAAGACGGCAAGCGAAGAACCTACAGAAAACGCTGCTCAATTTAAAAAAGACCTAAACGCATCTATGGTTCCGATGATGAAAGGAATGGAAAAGACAACATTAACCAATAACGTAGATAAAGATTTTGTAGCGTTAATGATTCCGCACCATCAAAGTGCCGTAGATATGGCAATTGCTTATTTGCCATATTGCAATAACGATAAAATTAGAGCAATTGCAGAACAAATTTTGTCATCTCAGCAAGAAGAAATAGCTTGGTTAAAAACACAATAAATTATTTTACTCTGGCGTAAGGGAATTCAGATTTTATTTTTTTTCCATCTATTTCTCCTTCAATCCATGCTAATAATTGCGCTTTTCCTTTATGCTGATAAAAGATTCGTTGCGGGAAATCATGCGCTTTGTTTTCGAAAATCAAAGTGTTACCGGCAGTAGAAATAAGTTTAAAGTTGGTTGTACCTAAATTATTTTGCTCAAATCCGGTTACGCAATAATGGAAAACATTGTTAATCTTTTTGATGACCACCTTTTCTGTTAAAATGCTGTCGCCATTTAAACTGTAGCGATAGCTTTTCCCATTTAAGCTATCTTTATTTTTAGTCCAACTTTCGGTAACCTTACCTTTTTGCGTTGTCAGTTGCCAAGTTCCTACTAAGAAATTGAATTGGTTTGTGTTTACTTTTTGCGCATTGGCGGATAGTTGTGCTATCGCAAGAGCGAATAAGATTAAATATTTTTTCATTTAAAATTGATTTAATATGTGATGACGCTGAACCAAATTTAGCATAACGAGCGCTTTAAAAAGAAATGCAAATACCACATTTACATCAGCTTCTTTAATAGTTTCAAAACCCATTCTTTGCCATGGTAAGGCGGATAGATCATTTTGTTAAAGTTAATGCTACTTTGAAAAACAACCGATCTTTCGTGAGAAAAATTTTTAAAGCCGTAAAAACCATGACTGCTACCCACACCACTTCCATTTACACCGCCAAAGGGAAGTTTTGGATTTGAAATGTGTATCAAAACATCATTTACACACGTGCCGCCAGCACTGGTATTTTTAATGATATGTTTAACGTTTTTTTCGTTTTTGCTGAAAATATATAAGGCCAAAGGTTTGCTACCGTTATTAATTTGCTCAATAACTTTATCCAAATGGGTGTAGGTTATTATGGGTAAAATGGGGCCGAATATTTCATCCTCCATTACCTTTGAACCAGTTTGTACATTAGTTAAAATAATTGGGTTAATGGTATGGTTTGCATCATCGAAAGTTCCGCCAAAATCAATTCTTGCGCCTTTTTCTATAGCTTCGTTGCTCAGATTTTTTAACCGTTCGTAATTTTTTTGGTTGATGATTTTTCCGTAAACAGATTTGTCGATATCGCCTTTGGCATTAAAATACATTTTATTAACGGCAGTTTTATACAAGCCAATAAAATGATCGCGTAGACTTTCGTGAATAAAAACATGGTCTGGCGCTATACAAGTTTGGCCACTATTTACCAGTTTTCCCCAAGCAATTTTGGTGGCGGCGCTTTCTAAGTCTACTTTTTCGTCGATAATTGTTGGTGATTTTCCACCCAATTCCAAAGTAACAGAAGTTAGGTTTTTGGCTGCCGCTTCCATTACAATTTTTCCAATTGCGGTACTACCGGTAAAAAAGATATGATCAAAAGGGAGTTTTAACAAAGCTGTAGAAACATCGGCGTTGCCTTTTATACAAGCAACCTCTTTTTCATCGAATACTTCTTTCAAGATGTCTGCAACAACGTCTGCCACTGCAGGGCTCATTTCAGAAGGTTTTATGATGGCGCAATTTCCTGCTGCAATAGCTGAAACTAATGGGCCGACTGTAAGCTGAAATGGGTAGTTCCACGGAGAGATGATTAAACAAGTCCCTTTTGGTTCGTAATAAATTCTGTTTTTAGCGAAAAAGCTACTTGCCGTTTTGCCAACACGTTTTGGGCGCATCCAAGAGTTTAGGTTTTTTATGGCAAAATCTATTTCTCCATAAGTAAAAATAACCTCAGTAACAGCAGTTTCAAATTCACTTTTGCGTAAGTCTTGTTTAAATGCCTGGTATATTTTTGCTTCGTTTTTTTCAATAACGTCTTTTAGTCTCCTTAATTTAGCAATTCTTACAGACGCATTATTTGTTCTAAGTGTATATTTGTAAGCTTGTTGCGCTTTAAATATGAAGTCGATTTGTTGTTCCATTTTGTGGCAGACTTGTCCATTAACTTTGTTAAATATAGTTAAATGACTTACAATCGAACGATAAAACACATCCGTTTAAAGCATATTGCGTATATATTCTATATTTTGCACAGATGATTAGAAGACTGATTTTTACCTTTCTTTTTGTAGGATACTTTTTAGGGCTTAGTGCCCAAACGTCCAAACCGGGCGTGCTAGTTGTGGGCAATGGAAATGCGGCTACGGCAGCGGCATTACAATCGGCTATTTCAGGAGTAAAAACCACTATTGTGTTGCAAGCTGGCGGTTTTGATATTTCTCCTATCGTGAACAACTTAAGCTCGGGGTTAGAAGCTACATTTTTACAAAAAATTCGCGATGCAAAAGCAATCAAAGACAGTACGCAAGCAGTTACGTTTGATAAACAATTGGCAAATGAAGTGCTTTTAAAATGGGCCGACAGCTTAAAAAACTTAACGATAGTTAAAAACCTGCTTTGGGTAAAGGCCGAAAATAATTCAAATTCTTGGGTGCTTAAACTAAGTGATGGAAGTTCGATTAGGGCTAAAGTATTAATAAATCCTAGCGATGTTAAGCTGAGCGAAGCGATGAAATTAAGCGTGCAAAACGCATCTGGTTTTACCAAACTGGATTTCTCGAATACACTATACAGAACAAGCGTTGCATCTGGCAAAAATATAGATGGTACAGCGAGTGTTTTTTCATTATACAACTTTCTTATTCCGGCTCATGATAATTTGATTTGGATTGAGGATACACAAAGTATGCTTGTAGGTCAGGCTGCGGGTGCTACTGCTGCATACGCTGCTTTTTTCAGCACTAAAACTTCCCAGTCTAACTTAAAGAAAATACAGGGAGAGCTGATAAATTACAAGCTTAACATAATGCCATTTGCTGATATTAAGCTAAACGATACGAACTGGAAAGCAATACAGTTTGTTGGGCTAACAGGAGTTTTAAAGGCTAATCTGGTTAATGGAAATGCAAATTTCTCTCCCAATCAATTGGTAACTACTGCCGAAATTAAACAGCCTTTTAAAGATTTTTACTACAAAGCACAAATTTGGTTTGATGACTATAAAAGCGAGCAAATGACCATTGGCTCTGCTTTGGATATGATTTGTTACGTAGGTAATAAGGCTTTAGATAATACCAAAAAAGAAATTCTTAAAAAGTGGAAAACCAATTACCAGTTTAAAACCGAGTTTGATTTGGAAAGACAGATTAACAGAGTTGAATTTGCCGTAATGTTGCAAGACTACATGCCTCCGTTTAATGTAAATGTAGATAAAACTGGCAAGGTGGTTAGATAGTTCCCCCTTCCAAGCTTGCCAAAAATGGGAGGGAGTATAAAAATGCCGGTATCATGCTACGCAGGTAGCACTGTAACATTTATAAAATCTTGTTAATGCTTTAGTTTAGGTCATTGCTTTTTTCTATAAATTGCATCCATAACCTAAACAAAATGAAGAAACTATACTTTTTTAAGCTGTTTTTTCTGCTATTGCTATGCAATTCATTTGCACAAAATCAGCAAGATTACAGTAGCCATGCTACCCTAACACAACGGATTAAGTTGCTTGGCGACAAATACCCGCAGTTTGTTAAGAGCAGAATTTTAACTCAAACCCTTGGCGGTAAATCTATCTGGATGATTACCATTGGTACGGGTAGCACCGACAAAAAACCAGCTGTAGCAGTTGTTGGAGGCGTAGATGGAAAACATTTGCTTGGTGTAGAAATGGCCATCGGCTTTGCCGAAAAATTATTAGCTAAAGCAAACACAGATAGCGTTAAAACTTTGCTAAATAAGCAGACTTTTTACGTTTTTCCTAACATGAGTCCGGATGCTACCGAGCAATATTTTGCAAAACTAAAATACGAGCGCAGTGGCAATGCAACAAAAACCGATGATGATAGGGATGGAAGGGATAACGAAGACGGTTTTGACGATTTGGATGGAGACGGGAAGATTACTTGGATGAGAATTATCGATCCGACCGGAAAATATAAGCTGAATTCAGATGATCCAAGATCCTTGTTACTGGCCGATGCAACTAAAGGCGAAGCTGGTAAATACATTCTGTTAACCGAAGGATCGGATAATGATAAAGACGGTAATTTTAACGAAGACGGAGAAGGTGGCGTTGCTTTTAACAGAAATAATAGCTATAACTTTAAGCCTTTTGTAGCCGGTGCTGGAGAGTATGCAGTTTCTGAAAAGGAAAATAGAGCAATGTTCGATTTTCTTTTTGATGCTTTTAACGTATACGCCGTGGTCACATTCGGGCCTACGAACAATCTGTCTACACCAGTAACATTTAACCCGCAAGCAATTTCGAAACGAATTATTACCGGCTGGTTTGATGCTGATGCAAAAGCTAATGCATTAGTTTCTGAGCGTTACAACAAAATAACTAAAACCAAAGATGCGCCAAAAACGGTAACCGAAAGCGGAGATTTTTCTCAATGGGCATATTTTCATTATGGACGGTTAAGCTTCAGTACACCGGGTTGGTGGATTCCTAAAGTTGCGCCAGATTCATCACGCAAGGAGAAAAAATTTACAACCGAAGATAATGTAGCATCTTACTTGCGTTGGGCAACGAGCCAGGGGATTACCAATACTTTTACACCTTGGAAGCCGGTTAACTATCCAGATTTTCCAGGTCAGACGGTAGAAGTTGGTGGACTAGATCCTTTCGTTTTACAAAACCCGCCTTACAAAATGGTTGATGCAATTGTGGCTCAACACACAGACTTTTTAATGGAGCTGAGCAATATGGCTCCGAAGTTGGATTTGGTGAATGTAAAAACCGAAAAAGTTGCTGACGGACTTACGCGTATCACATTAAAAGTTATGAATATTGGAGATTTACCGACATATACAAAGGTGGGCGACAGAAGTTATTTCCTTAAAAAGATTGTAGTTAAAGTAAATACTAATGCAAACCAAACCTTTGTAAGTGGCAGAAAAGTGCAGACTTTAGAAAGTATTCAAGGTAAAGATGCCACAGAATTAACATGGTTAATTAAGGGCGGCGGAAAGGTTACTATTGAGGCTGATAGCCCAACTACAGGAAGTAAATCAATTGAAGTATCATTATAAAATCAGTAAAACAATGAGAAAAAATATAACTCTTTTGGCTGCACTGATTTTTTGTGCAGGAATTTTAAAGGCTCAAAAGGCAGAAAATATATTGGCTGCGGTTGGTACGCCACCAAATCCTAAAGTGCAGGTAAGTTGGAACAGGTATAACGATTATGCTGCCATAACCGATATTTGCAAAAAACTGGCGGCAGCACATCCTAATTTGGTTAAGCTAGAGTCTATGGGAAAATCTTACCAAGGCAAAGATCTTTGGGTAATGACCATAACTGATACTAAAGTTGGCAATGCCGATAAAAAACCGGCAATGTACATTGATGGTAACATCCACTCTAACGAGATACAGGGAAGCGAATTTGCGCTTTACACCGCATGGTATTTGGTAGAAATGTACTCCACTGGCAATAAAACCATTACTGGTTTACTGGCGGATAAAACCTTTTATATTGCGCCAACTATCAATCCAGATGCTCGCGATCATTTCATCCATCAAGCAAATACGGCTCACTCTCCGAGAACGGGTTTAGTGCCTATAGACAATGACAGGGATGGTTTAACAAACGAAGATGGTTTTGATGATTTGGACGGCGATGGACACATTGTAATGATGCGCAGAAAAAATGTTAATGGTCGCTATAAAGTTGATCCTACAGATGCCAGACGAATGATTATGATTGGCAACGAAGAAAAAGGAGAATACGAGTTGCTGGGTTCTGAAGGAATTGACAATGATGGAGATGGTTTCGTAAATGAAGATGGCGAGGGTGCGTACGACCCAAACAGAGATTGGGGATGGAACTGGCAACCGAATTATATACAAAGTGGGGCTTATAAATATCCATTTTCTATTCCAGAAAACAGAGCAATTGTTGATTTTGTAATGAAACATCCAAACATCGCAGCAGCGCAGTCTTATCACAATAACGGCGGTATGATTTTGCGTGGTCCTGGCGCTTTAGAAGATTTGGATACTTACAACGCCCAGGATGTAAGAGTTTATGATGCGTTAGGTAAAAAAGGCGAGGAGATGCTTCCCGGGTATAAATATTTGGTGGTTTATAAAGATTTGTACTCTGTTTTTGGTGGCGAGTTAGATTGGTTTTATGGCGGAAGAGGAATTTATACTTTCTCTAATGAGTTGTGGACAGGTTATTCTATGTACAACAAAGCCGATGGTGAAGATAGCCAAGGGCAACTTTATACCTTTGACAAGGATTTGTTAATGAAAGACGCTTTTGTAGATTGGCATCCTTACAAACACCCAACTTATGGCGATATCGAAATCGGCGGATTTAAGAAAACCTATACGCGTTTGCATCCGGGGTTTTTGCTAGAAAGCGATGCGCATAGGAACATGGCTTTTAGTGTTTTTCATGCCTACAATACACCAAAACTTAGCGTGGGCGAAATAGAGGTTAAGGAAATTGGCAATGGTCTAACACAGGTTACGGCTATTGTAAATAACGAAAGAATGATTCCTACACACTCAAGTCAGGATGTGAAGAACAACATTGAAATACCAGATATTATTTCCTTGTCTGGCGGTACTGTTTTAGCCGGAATGGTGGTAACTAATCGCGATATGAACTTTACAATAGAGCAGAAATTAGATCCCACAAATATTAAAGTAGCTAATATTCCGGGCAACTCTTTTGTAACGGTTCGCTGGATTGTAAAGGGAGGGACTAAGTTTACCGTAAATGTAAGTAGTAAAAAAGGTGGCTTAGCAAGTAAATCTAATTAACAAATTTTGTCATCCAACGCAATGCGAAGGATTTATAATAAAACATAAAATGAAAAAATACTTATCTCTCTTCTTGTTGGTTTCGGCTTATGCACAAGCGCAAGATGTTGCGCCATTAACCGTTCAGAAAATAATGAGAGACCCTAAATGGATGGGCGTATCGCCATCAAATTATCGTTGGTCTGAAGACAGTAAAACCGTATTCTTTAATTGGAATCCCGAGAATAAGGAAAAAGACCAATCCTATAAAATTACAGTTGCCAATATTAAGCCTGTAGTAGCTGATGATAAGGCCGTAGAAACGGCTTTAGGCACAAATTATGTTTATAACAAGGATCGTTCCTTAGGTTTATATGAAAAAGGGGGTGATATTTATTTCTACAACTTTAAGACTAAAAAAGAAACGAGACTAACCAATACCGTAGAACGAGAAAACGGCGCTAAGTTTCTTTTTAATAACGATGTTGTTTTTCAGCGTGGCGATAACGTTTACCAATTTAGTTTAGCATCTAACGAACTAAAGCAGTTAACCAATTTTGTTAAAGGAAAGCGTCCAGGTTCAGAAGCTCCCCAAAGAATGTCGCCTGTTAAAAACGAGCAGGATAATTGGCTACGAACAGATCAGACAAATTTATTTGATATTATAAAAAAACAGAATAAACAGGGTGCTAGCAGGTTTGCAGGTGGAGGTAGACGTTTTGGAGCCACAACAGATGCCCCGCAAAAAGTTTTAAAGCCAATTTATTTAGAGGATAAGTTTTTAACAAGCTTGGTGGTTAGTCCAGACGGCAAGTTTGTAAGTTACCGTTTGATAACTCCGGTTACAACGAATCACAACACCATTGTACCAAATTACGTAACGGCATCTGGTTATACAGAGGATATTCCAGGCAGAACGAAGGTAGGCGAAATGTTAACCACTTCTGAAACCTTTATTTTAGATGGCGAAAAAGATAGTGTTTATGTAGTTAAAGCTAGCCAGATACCTGGGATAAAAGACTTGCCAGATTATGTAAAGGATTATCCTAAGCAGTTAGAGGAGCGCACCAAAAAGAACGAAGATAGAAAAGTAGGTTTTGGTGCTCCAATTTGGAATGAGAACGGTACTACAGCGATTATTACCGCAAGTGCACAAGACAACAAAGACCTTTGGATTTTGAAATTGGATGCAAAAACCGGAAACGTTAGTATTTTAGATAGGCAAAGAGACGAAGCTTGGATAGGAGGTCCGGGTGTTGGCCGTGGCATACAATGGATAGACAACAACCGTTTTTACTATCAAAGCGAAGCCACTGGTTACTCGCATTTGTATGTTTTTAACATTGCCACAGGTGATAAAAAGCAATTAACTTCTGGAAAATGGGAAGTGCAGAGAGTGCAACTTTCAAAAGATAAAACCACATTTTACATTTCTGGAAATAAAGAACATCCGGGCATTACCCACTTTTATAAAATTGGCGTAAATGGTGGCGAGTTGGTTCAAATTACTTCTATGAAAGGTGGTAACGAAATTACCCTATCGCCAGACGAGAAATGGTTGGCTATTAATTACTCTTACATGGATAAACCTTGGGAGTTGTATTTGCAGCCAAATAAACCAGGGGCCAAGGCAGTACAAGTAACTAAGTCTACTACTAAAGAGTTTGATAGTTATAAATGGCGCCAACCGGATTTGGTTTCTTTTAAAAATAGATACGGAGCCGATGTTTATGCAAGAGTTTATCCTGCAACAAATCCGCATCCGAGCAAGCCGGCAGTAGTTTTTGTACATGGTGCGGGCTATCTGCAGAATATCCATTTCTGGTGGAGCCAATATTTTAGGGAATACATGTTTAACAATATGCTAGCGGATAATGGTTACACCGTTATTGATATAGATTATACAGCGAGCTCTGGTTACGGTAGGGATCACCGAACTGGGATTTACCGAAATATGGGCGGAAAAGATTTAACCGATCAGGTTGATGGTGTTAAAATGTTGGTAGACAAGTATGGCGTTAACCCTAAAAATGTTGGGCTTTACGGCGGGTCTTACGGCGGGTTTATTACGTTGATGGGATTATTTAAGGAGCCAGAAGTTTTCGCCTCTGGAGCTGCTTTACGCTCGGTTACAGATTGGGCGCATTACAACCATGGATATACTTCAAACATTTTAAATGAGCCTTATAATGATCCTTTGGCTTATCAACGTAGTTCGCCAATTTACCATGCAGATAAGTTAAAAGGTAATTTGGTAATGTTGCATGGTATGGTGGACGTAAATGTTCATTTTCAGGATATTGTTAGGCTATCGCAACGTTTTATAGAATTAGGAAAGGATAATTGGGAGTTAGCGGTATATCCGGTAGAGGACCACGGCTTTGTAGAGCCAAGCAGTTGGACAGATGAATACAAGCGTATTTTTAAACTTTTTGAAACAACGTTGAAGAAGTAAATATGCAAAGCTGATATTTAAAAGCCCACAAATATTTTTACAACATTTGTGGGCTTTTTTTTGCATTTGATAAATCACAAACCAGAAGCATTGCCGTTAAATCTAAACCCGACAATAGCGGAAATCCTTTTTGTCATCCCGAGCGTAGTCGAAGGGCAAAAAGATTGAAGCGCATGGCGGGGCTAACTGGCCAGTAGCATTAGCGCTAATTTTCAGAAAAAAATATCAATAGACAAAAACTAATTATTTTTTTAATGATATAGGTGTTGTCTATAGGGCTATCAATATTAAGTATGCAAGATAAGTTTGTCTGGATTGTTTTTGAGGTCAATTAGCCGTATCTTTGCGCCATTAAAAAACAATAAAATTATGGCAATAGTAGGCAAAAAGTTCCCTAACGTTAGCATTGATGCGATGTCTGAAATGGGCGATGACTTGAAAATCAATGTATTTGAAGAAGCAGTAAACAAACAAAAAAAGGTTTTATTATTCTGGTACCCAAAAGATTTTACTTTTGTTTGCCCAACAGAATTACACGCTTTCCAAGCAGCATTACCTGATTTTGAGAAAAGAAATACAATTGTTATAGGCGCATCTTGCGACACAAACGAAGTACACTTTGCATGGTTAAACACAGCAAAAGATAACGGTGGTATCGAAGGCGTAACTTATCCGCTTTTGGCAGATACGCACAGACACTTATCTGGCATTTTAGATATTTTAGATCAAGAAGTACAGTACGATGAAGACGGAAACGAATCTTTTACAGGTTCTAATGTTTCTTTCAGAGCTACTTACTTAATTGATGAAACAGGTAAGGTTTTCCACGAAAGTGTAAACGATATGCCTGTAGGTAGAAACGTGAAAGAATATTTGCGTTTAATTGATGCCTATGCTCACGTACAAAAACACGGCGAGGTTTGCCCGGCGAACTGGGAAGAAGGAAAAGAAGCGATGAACGCAAACAGAACTGGTGTTGCTGAGTATTTAAGCGCAAACTAATTTAAATTAAAATTATGTTTTTAGAATTAACTGAAGATAACTTGCAACAACACCTTACTGATAACAGTAAAGTAATGGTGCAATATGCGGCTTCGTGGTGTGGTAACTGCAGAATTATGAAGCCTAAGTTTAAAAAAATGGCTGCTGAAAACGAAGATGTAGCTTTTTTAATTGTAGATGCGGAGAAATATCCTAATTCTAGAAAGTTTGCAAACGTTGATAATTTGCCAACTTTTGCTGCTTTTGAAGGTGGATCTTTAGTTGATCAGGTGCAAACAAACAAGGTTGAAGGTTTAACGGCGTTGTTCACCAAAATTAAATAGCCATGAAGATTCCAGTAATCAGACAGTTTTTTCAAACCACTACGCCTGAGCAATTAGAAGCAACCTTAGAAGTTTTGGAAGCTTTCTGCGAGTTTAGAGGCGTAAACGAAAGTGAAGTTGACGTTGCAGGAGAATTGATTACCAATATTTGCGGAGCCTTAGAAGTTCACCAAATGGTAAAAGAAGGAACTGCGGAAAAAGATGCGTTAAATGCATTCGGACAGAAAGTAATGGGTTCGATTGATAGATAATTCGGCAACTTAGGAATAATAAAAAATCCCCGATTTCGGGGATTTTTTTGTTTTAAGATTAACAGAAGTATAAGTTTGAAAATACTAAAAATTAGGTATTTTTTTTATGTAGAAAACAGCTCATATTTGATTATCGAATGATTTAAAATCTAATTAGCGATAAATAAAACAGATATGATGAAAAAGATTAAACTCTTAGGTATAGCTATTTTGGCAATATGTTTTTACGCCTGCGAACCCGATCCAGTGGTAGAGGCTGGACCAGAAACGACATCCTCGCCATCAGCAACACACCCCTATTGTTATACAGAGAACGGAAAACAGGTTTGCTACAAATACGCGAAGTAGCTGTATTTCCGGCTGAAATTTGAGATAAAAAAAATCCCCGTTTTTCGGGGATTTTTTTGGTTAGTGCGTTCGTCATTGCGAGCAAAGCGAAGCAATCTTTCTCGCGAGAGTTAATCAAAGAAACCAATTATTGTATCGCCTATTGATAGCCTAAAAAGGTATAAAATGAAAATGAGGATAAAAGTCATTACATAAGATTTGGCATTGCTAAATCTTTTTCGACTTCGGTTATTTAAGGTTCCAAGAAGGCAAATAAGAAATATAGGAATCAAAGCGCCCCAATTACCAATAAAAATGTTGATTGGTAGTTCGCTAATTTTAGTAGCCATTTGTCCCTCGCCGAAAGCGAGCCAGTAAACCAACGGTATAGCTAAAAACCACAGGAAAGCACACAACAGAAAAGCCGTTGCAAAAACTATAGAAAAGTGTACAGCCGAGATTTTAGATTTTAATATTTCTCTCATGTTAACGTACTTGAAAGTCAGATGCTGAAACAAGTTCAGCATGACGAGCTACACTTTAGAAAACACCATTTCAATATGCGGAATCCCGTCTTCTAAAAACTCTTCGCCTTCGGCTATAAAACCCAAATTTTCGTAGAATTTTTTAAGGTAAAGTTGAGCCCCAATTCTAATTTTATTTGTGTTATAAATGTTTAAAGTATACGCAATGCTTTTTTCCATTAGCGTTACACCAATTCCTAACCCTCTGTAGCGTGGCGAAGTAATTACTCTTCCAATGCTTGCTTCTGCAAAAGAAATGCCTGCCGGAACTAGCCTAGTATAAGCCGCTAAGTTTTTGCCATCCCAAGCCATTAAATGTGTCGATTCTAAATCCTTTCCGTCTACATCTTGATAAACGCAGTTTTGTTCCACAACAAAAACTTCAGATCTTAACTGTAGTATGGTATAAAGTTCTTCGGTAGTAAGCTCTTCAAAAGGTTTTAACGCCCAGTTTAGTTCCATTGAAAATTACATTAACGAAAAAATTTGCCAAAACGCGAAGAGGAAACTTAAAACCAATCCAGAGGTTGCCGGAATTTTAAAGCCTTTTTGAGATCTACTTTGAATAAACAGTACAGCAGCCGTTACCAAAATAGCAGTTACTACTAGAGATTGCAAAATGCTATTTTGTAGAAACGAAGGAAAAGCACTACTGTATTCTGCCTGCATAGCTTCAAAACTAATGTCTTTAGCGGTAATGCTAAACCAGTAAATAAAACTTGATAACCCGGTTGCAAATAACACGCAAGCAACTGTAAATTTTAACTTTTTCATAATTAATAAGTTTTTACTAATGTTGAGACAGTCAGTTTATTAGGTTGTTACAAAACGTAAATTTTAGGCTAAGTTTCTACCAGCATTTACAATACCATAAACCGTACGAATAGCTAATTTTTCGTAAGCCTGGCGCTTTTCGTCAGATAATTCATGTTGCAATTTTTCTAAGGCGTAATGCTGTATTAAAACCAAAGGCAATATAATTTTCTCTCTCACGGCAATAGAGCGCTTCTCTACAGGATAATTCTCCATTAAGCTTTGGTGATTAGCTAACTTTAATAACATTGCCTTAGAAAGCTCAAATTCGTTGTGCAACACTTTCCAGAATTCTCCAAATTTTTTGTCCTCTGCCAAATAAGCGGTAATTGAAAAATCAGATTTGCTCATAGACATCATACAGTTATCAATTATCGTTTTAAAATAACCCGACTCTTGGTAGGTTTTCACCACTTGCTCCCAATTACCTGCATCTTCTTGGTTTTTTAAGGCTGTGCCAACGCCATAAAAGCCCGGAATATTTTGTTTTAATTGACTCCAAGAGGTCACAAAACTAATTGCCCTTAAGTCTTCTAATTTTAAGGCTTCGCCCGAATTTCTTTTAACCGGTCTGCTGCTAATTGTAATTTTAGAAAGTAAACTTAATGGCGATAAGGTTTCCAAGTAAGATAAAAACAAATCATGCTTACGTAAGGCCAAAAACGCATCGTAACTGTCCTTTGCCATAATTTCTAATGTGTCGAAATTTGCCTTATCTAAAAGTACATTGTGCTTTTCTTTAACACCAGATGAAATACCCGCATTAATTAATTGCTCTATGTTAAAAGCCGCACTGTCTACAGAGCCATATTGCGAACTAATGGTTTGACCTTGTATAGTTAACTGGATATTTTTGTTGGCAATTTCTTTACCCATTGAAGCATAAAAACGGTGTGTTTTACCGCCACCACGAGAAGGAGGACCGCCTCTGCCATCAAAAAATGCTAATTTGATGTTATGCTTTTCTGCCATTTCGGTAAGGCCAACTTTAGCTTTAAATATAGACCAGTTTGCCATTAAATAACCACCGTCTTTAGTGCTGTCAGAAAAGCCTAGCATAATATCTTGTTTGTTGCCACGACTAGCCAAATGTTTTTTGTAAAACGGATGGGTATATAGTTTTTCCATTATTTCGGCTGCGCCGGATAAATCATTTACCGTTTCAAAAAGCGGCACGAAATCAATTGTAAGTTCGTCTGCTTCCCAACCGTTCCATAAAAATAACTCTATCAACTGAAGGATATCGCTTGCTTGTTGGCAATTACTGATAATGAAGCGATGGCAGGCCATTTCGCCATTACTTTGCTGCATTTCCTTTATTTGGCTAATGGTTTGCAACGTATCTTTCACTAAATCATCCTGCTCGTCAGTATAACTGATTTTGGCATTTCTGAAGGAGATCGTTTTAAGTTTTTCTTCCTCAGTAAAACTATCATAATCTTCTGTGTAAAGCGAGTTTATTGGTTTTTGCTTACGACAATAAGCGTGCACATCTCTTAAAATTCTGCTGTCTTGTCTAATATCCAAAGAAGCAAAATGACTTCTGTAAAGCTCAACTTTTCTTGTTAAATCGTTTACCAGGTTCACAAATAAACCATCATGGTCTTGGTTTAAGATTTGTTCAATTTCACTTAGCTTTTCCAATATAAAACCAGAAATATCTCTTGGCTCGATATTGGTATCAAAAGCGTTTTTATAAAGCACATCTTGCAAGGCGATAATACTATCTTCTACACCACGAAAGGTAATACGTCTTTTTATATTCCTAAAATCACGATAGTAACACCTAAACAAAATTTGGCGCAACATTTTTGAAACTTGCAATGTAGTTTCTGCATGTACATTCGGGTTTCCATCTCTATCGCCCCCTGGCCAAAAACCTAATTCAATAATTTTTTTAGGATCGATGTTGTATTCGCTTAACAATTGGTTTAAACCCGATTGTATATTTGCCGCGGCGAAATAAAATACGTTTTCTAGGTACCAAGCCAAGTTAAAAGCTTCATCAACAGGTGTTGGCGATTTTTTATTAAAAAACGGTGTTTTGCCCAATTGTTGCAACAACTGGTTTATGGTGGTAATATCGTTGTTTTTTATTGCTAGGGTTAAATCATTTATAATAGCTAAAGCGCTACCAGGATAAAACTGCGTTGGATGTGCTGTTAAAACTAATCTTAAAGAAAAATCTTCAACTAATTGATCAACTTTTTGATGCAATTTTTTGTCGTCGTTGGCTTTGAGAAATAATGCCCTAAGCGAACTTTGCTCGTCTGTAACATTTAGCTTGTTAAAAGAGGCATCCTCAACTGCATCAAAAAGCACAACTTGACGCTCTATATACTGTATAAATCTAAATAATAAATCAATTATTCCTTGTTCATCGTTGTCTTGCGCATATTTTGCAAAAAAGCTTTCTATGAGTTGTGCAGGTGTTTGGCTATTCTTTACGCCATCTTCGCAACTCTTTATAAATAAAGGCAATAACGTTCCGGTATCCTTAATTTTATAGAATGGAAGCGTTAGAAATAAACTGTTATAGAGCTCAAAACGAGCTATTACCTCGTTATTAAAGATGAGTTCTCTCTGCGTGGTTGGATGAAGTGCTTGCATGCCCATAAGGTAAGAAAAATGAATCTTACCCGCAAAATTTATGCAAGGCAATAATATTTTGAATTTAAAAGTTTTGAATTTTTCTAAATTAACCTTACCTTGTATCTTATTAAAGGTTAAACAAATCTTTTAAAAGTATCGCAAAGTTAAATGTAAGAGTGGCTTTGTAAAATTGTTAATTTTTTGGGAAAAAAACAGCCACGGTTTTAATCGTGGCTGTTTTTTTAGTGGGCATCTACCGGAATATTTACATTCTTTTTAAACTTTTGCAGGTACAGCAAAGGGATAGAACATAAAAGCACCATACCAGCTACCCAATAGGCGTCGCTGTAAGTAAGCAACATGCTTTGTTTTATAATAGAACCTTCGATAGCTTTCATAGCCATAAGTTTGGCATCTAAATAACTAGCGCCTTTAGCCATAAAGTTATGGATAAAGCCATTTAGCCTTTCGGTAAATGCGGGGTTATATTCGTTAACGTTAGTTAGAAGATTGTTACGGTGAAAACCTTGGCGAGTGTGAATTAAAGTTGTTAGCGCTGCGATGCCAAATGAACCGCCCAATTGGCGCATCATATTATTTAAACCAGAACCTTGGCCAATTTCAATGCCTTTTAAATCTTGCATGGCCAACGTTGTTAGCGGTACAAAAAGTAAAGCCATACCAATTCCTCTAATTACCAGAGGCCAAAAGAAATCGTCTGTGCCGGAGGCTAGGGTAGATTTACTTAGCATAAAACAGAACACAAAAAACAAAGCCATGCCTCCAGTTGCCATAAATTGTGCTGGTACACCTTTTTTAAGCATGATACCTATAAAAGGCATCATTACAATGGTGCAAATACCGCCTGCAATAAAAAGCTCGCCGGTTTGTAGTGGCGTAAAGCCCAGTAAATTTTGTGCAAAAACGGGGAATACGAAAACTGAGCCATATAAACCGAAACCTAAGATAAATGAAGTTACCATACCGATGGAAAAACTTCGGTGTCGCATAATTTTGAAGTTTACGATAGGGTGGTCGGTACTTAACTCTCGCCAAATAAATAAAAGCAATCCGAAAAGCGAGGTTACTCCTAAGGCAACGATGTAAGGGGTAGCAAACCAATCTTCGCTCTCGCCTTTTTCCAGTAGCGTTTGTAAACTCCCAATAGAAATGGCAAGCAATAAAATTCCCCACCAATCTACAGGCTTACCTTGCCCGTCTTTTGGGGTTGTTTTTATAAAAGTAATAGTACAGTATGCGGCTAAAATCCCGACAGGAATGTTTACGTAGAATATCCAAGGCCAATCTGTAATTTCTAAAATATAGCCACCAATTGTTGGTCCCACTGTTGGCCCAACAACCGCACCCAAACCAAATAATGCAGTTGCTATACCAACATCTTCTCGTGGCCAAGTTTCTAAAAGGATAGATTGTGCGGTAGAAATTAAACCTCCGCCAGCTAAACCTTGTAAAATCCTAAATAAGATTAGCTCTTCTAACGAAACAGCATTACCGCACAAAAAAGAAGCGATGGTAAAAATGATAATTGAAGTTAGGAAATAGTTCTTTCTTCCAAAACGGCTCCCTAACCAGCCCGACATGGGCAATATAATAACGTTGGCTACAGCGTAACCAGTAGATAACCAGGCTACATCTTCTAAAGTAGCACCTAAATTACCTTGTATTTGCGGAATGGCAACGTTTACAATCGTGGTATCGATTAGCTCCAGTAATGAAGCCGTGATAACCGTAAACGTGATAATCCACTTTTTAAAACCTACTTCGGCCATTGTGTTTTTTTTAGATAGAAACCGAAACTTTTACACTCATTCCTGGGCGTAATTTTTCTAAAATAGCTTTCTCTTGATTTTTGATTTTGATTTTAACAGGCACACGTTGTACAACTTTTACAAAATTTCCGGTTGCATTATCAGGAGGCAGTAACGAGCTTTTTGCGCCAGTAATAGGTGCAAAATTGTAAATCTCACCTTCAATTGCTTCATCAGGGTAAGCATCTACTTCTATGTTCACTTTTAATCCGGGACGAAGTTTTTCTAACTGCGTTTCTTTAAAGTTCGCCGTTACATATAAGCTGTTTTCATTTACAATGGCAAATAACGATTGTCCGGCTTGCACCAATTGCCCTTTTTGTACATTCTTTTTAGAAACAGTTCCAGTTGCAGGTGCCTTGATTGCGGTGTAAGATAGTTGCAGTTTAGCAAAATCAACATCAGACTGACGTTGCGTTACGCCAGAATTACTAACTCTCAACTGTGATTCTGTGGTGCCTACCTGTTTTACTGCTGCATTATATTGGTCTACAGCTGCGGTGTAAGAAGCTTGTGCGGTTTCTTTTTGCGCTTTTGCCTGGTCAAATGCTTGTTGGGTTATAGCACCATCTTTAATCAAGTTCGCAAAGCGATCAAAATCTTTTTGAGCTAAATTTAGCTTAACCCTGGCTGCTTCTATATTTGCTTTTGCCGTGCTGGTATTTGCTGCAGTTGCTGTAATTTGCGCTTGCGAAACGCCAACGCCTGCGCTAGCGCCAGTTTGCGAAGCCATTGCCTGCTCTAATTTGATTTTATAGTCGCTATCGTCTAAAGTAACCAAAACCTGATCTTCGTTTACCTTGGTATTTTCTTCAAAATTGATGTCTTTCACATAGCCACCCACTCGTGCAACAACCGGGCTTATGTCGCCATCAATCTGCGCATCATCGGTATCTACATGTTTGCTATAATAGTTGTATTTGGTGTAGCCAAAAATTGAGCCTCCAATAAGCAGTACAATTAATATAATAGGAAGAATTTTATTCTTCTTTTTTGCTTCTGTTGTCATTATTTTATGTTGTTATGGTTTTCTTATTGAGTAACTTTTCCGGTAGATTTTAGTAGCGTGTAGTAAGCTAAACTTGCATCAGCTTTTGCTAACTCTAAATTTATTTTTGCTTGATAAAGCAAAGTTTCTGCATCAATTCTGTCTGTAACAGAGGCAATATTGTTTTTATATTTTGAAGCCAAAAGGCGATCGTTTTCCGTTGCTTGTGCTATTGATGTTTCTAACACATTAATCTTTTGCACGGCTAAATTGTAGTCTTGATAGTTTTTATTCAACTCTGTTTTTACTCGGTCTGATAAGATGTCCTTTTGCAAGCCTATTTCATGTTGCTGAATTTTGGCTTCTGCAACTTTGTTTTTATTATTCCATAACGAAGCTACGTTCCAAGAAACAGTTGCGCCGACTGTTATAGGCATAATGTATTGTTCTGCACCAGGGAAGAAATTTCCACTTGGATTGATGTAGTATAAGTTTGCCCCTAAACCAACCGTAGGTTTTACGTTAGCTTTAACGCTTTTAATATTATAATCCGCCACTTTTGTTTGCATGTCTAACTGCTGCAATTCTTGTCTGTTTGCCAAGGCAAGATTTAGGTAAGATGATAAAGGCTCAATATTTTTAATTGGCAATTCGGTTTCGGCAAGTTCAATGTTTGTATCTTCAGGTAATCCTAAAAGAATATCAAGATTGTAGTTGATGATTTTTCTGTTGTTTTCTATTTCCAAATCGGTTAGCGAAACATTGGCTTTTTGCAATTGAAATCGCAATACATCATTTTTGGTAACTATTCCCTGGTCGAAAAAACGTTGCGCTTGTTTTAACTGGCTTTCTATCGAAGCTATGTTTTGCGCTACAACTTTTTTGCTTTGCATTACTTTGTAAAGTGCGTAATAGGTATTAATTACAGCATAGCTGATTTCTTCCTTATTTTTATCGGCATCTAACCTGGCCACATCGGTTAATAGCTTAGTGGAAGCTTGTGCATATTTGTATTTACCACCGGCATACAAAACTTCTTGTACTGCCGCTGTACCAACAAAGGCATCAGCTCTGCTTGGTAAATGAATGGGGTTTCCACCTCCAATAGATAGCGTGTTAGTTGGAATTTCTGCGTGGTTGTATAAAAAGCTGGCAGATGCACTTGGTAGGGCGTTGTCTTTAACTACGGCTAATCGGGCTACTGCTTCGTCTATTTTGCTTTGTGATAGTTTTAAGTTCTTGCTATTTGCTACTCCTAAATCTATAGCTTCTTGCAAACCTAGCTGTTTAGTAGTTTGTGCACTTAAAATTGCAGGGAGCAATAAAAAGGCAAAGCCGATTTTTAATTTATTGGTGATCATTTTTTGGTGCTGTTAAATGCGTTATAATAAGGTCTTGCAGGTGTGTTACTAACCTTTTCCTTAAAACCTCTTTTTGTTTTTCATCATTAATATCGATGTCGTCTGTAGCTTTAAATGGCGAGTGTGCAACCATGCTAATAGTTCCCATTATGGTTAAAATGCTCAGTCTAACATCAACTTGTCTAAAAACTCCTTCGGCAATACCTTTTTCGATAATATTCTCAATAACCAATCTATTCTTGGTCATCGCTTCTTTAATTTGATTAAATACCTCCGGACGCTGAGTTAAGGAAAACTCCCTGTGCATCATTTTATGAAAGCTAACGTTGGATAAAATACGGGTAGCATACCGATCAACTACTTTAAGCAATTTCTCTTTTGCAGAAATCTTTTCTTCATTAATTAAGTCTAATTGAGATTTAAACCCAGCGATTTTATCTTCCATAATTTGAAGAAAAACACCTTCTTTACTACCGAAATAATAATTAATCATAGCCATATTGGCACCAGCTTCTTTTGCTATTTGACGGGTAGAAGTACCTTCGAAGCCTAATTCTGAAAACAGCATCGTCGCAGCATTCAGTATATCGGTCTTTTTATCAGTTTTTTCCATAGTTGTTTTTGACGACGCAAAATTAATCAATCGATTGATTAATTTCAAAACTAATTTGTTTCTGTTTACAAAAGGATGATAATAGGATGTTTTAAAAGTGTAGTGTCTAATCGATCAATGTTGTAAAAACAATTTGATTTTACTAGGCCACAGCACTTTCAAAATAGGGAAGAAAAATTGAAGCGATTGTTCCAGTTTCAGGTTTTGATGTTATTTTAAAGCTGGCAACATTTTCGTTTTTCTGCGCATTAATAACCGCAATGCGTTCTTTTATGGAGGCCAATCCCATTGATTTTTCCTTAATCCCAAATTTGATATTAGCCTTTGGCTCATTAACTATCCCTGTTCCATTATCTTCTACGGTAATGTTAATTCCATTATCGTGCTTTTTTAACCTAACCTCTAAATGCGAATCAGGCTTTCTGCTACCTATTAAACCATGCAAGATTGCATTTTCAATTAGGGGCTGTACCAGCATTGGAGGCAACAAAAGCGTGTTCAACTGCAAATCCTCGTCGGCATAAAAATTAAATGTAAAAGAATCGTTGTAACGCATAGCTTCCAATTCGGTATAAAGTTTTAGTGCCTTCCATTCTCTGTCGGCGCTAACTAAACTTTTGGTAGAATTTTCGAGTATCAATCGTGTTAAGGAAGCAAACTTTTGTATAAGCCTAGATGCTGTTCTTTTATCGTTATCCATTACATAACTTTCTATAGAATTAAGTACGTTAAAGATAAAATGAGGATTCATTTGCGACCTAATTGCTTTTAATTCGCTTTCGGTAAGTTGAAACTGGTGCTTTAACAGAAGCTCATTTTGTAATGCTTCTTGTTTTTGCAAGGTGTTTTTAAATCGCAGTTGCCTAATTCTATATAAATTAATTAAATAAACAATAACTGACGCTAAAACAAGAATCGCTAATGCACCATAAAGCCAAAGCTGCTTTAACTCCAGTTTATTTAGTTTTTGCGCTTGAGAAAGTGCGTTAACCCTGTTAGCTTGTAGTTTTTCTTTGTTTTTAGCAATGATAAGTTGCTTTTCTTTTTCTTGATTTATCAGCTTTTCATTCTCTAACGAAATTCTTTGCAAATCTCTAAGTTGAATTGTTTTTTGTAGTTCGGCGTTGTTTAAAGCAAGTTGTAACGACTGTTGCTTCAGCTGCGCATCGGCTAGTGATTGTTTTTGTTGATAGGAGAGTTCTTTTTTGTCAAAATCATATTGTATACCCATTCTGGTAATCTCAGTTTTCTTTTTATCACTTCCTATGCTATCTGCAAATTTGTAAAACGCCTTATGGTAAAAGAGCGCACTGTCTGGCATTTTTACTGCCTCATAAACTTCGCTTAAACCTAAACTAGCGTCTCTCGTTATTTCTGTAATGTTCAGTTCTTTTCCAATGTTATATGCCATTAGCCCGTATATTTTAGATTGTTTGTAATCTTCCTTTTTATAATAGGCTGATGACACGTTTACATAATTGTAAGCGAGACTTCTTTTGTTTTTTAACTTTTTATTTATCTCTGTAGCTTTTAAACCGTATGTTAATGCCAAATCTGGTTGCATTTGATGGGAATAGTAACCTGATAAATTACCGCTTTCTCGGGCAATCGCTCCCAAGTCTGCAATTGAATCTGCTAATTTTAGAGATAGCTTACTATATTTAATGGCTTCATTTAAGTCTTTCTTTTTATAAAAGATCGAAGCCATATTAGTTAGCGTATTAACTTGGTTGATATAATTTTTGTGCTTTTTGTGTATCACGTAAGACTTTTGATAGTTCTCCATAGCTTGGCTAAGATTGCCCATTTCGTTGTATATCGTACCAATGTTTGAATTAGTGGCGGCTATATCAAGTTCATCTTTTTTAGCATCGAATTTAGTTAAGGCTGCTAAATAACACCTTAAAGCCTCGGGAAATTTAGATTGCGCCATATAGACTAAGCCCATCGTTGATAAATCTTTTCCAATTCCAGAGTTATCTTTTAGTGCGTTATCTATTTTTAACGCATTATTTAATGATTCTAATGCTTCAGGAAATTTTGAAGTAAAATATTGCAATATTGCTTTAACCCTGTACGTATTTGCAACCAGCTTTTTCTTTGCAATTTTATCCTGAAATGAAATGATTTCGTCGATGTGATCAAAGGACTTGTTTATATCAATCCTCATCTTTGAAACGGCTAAATCATATAAAATGGATGCCCTCTTTTCATCTTTATTCGAATGCTGGTTTAGCAAATTGTTAAGCGAATCGATTTGCCTATTTTGTGCAAACGTACAGTTCGTTACTAAGGTGGCAAACAATATAATTGTGGTTATTACTATTGTTTTAAGCGTTATTCTCATCAGGATAGAAGTTAGTTTTTCGGCTATATAAATTTAACATATAATAATTTAATAAGTAGTCAAAACTCACTAACCCATAAGCCCAATTCGCTCAATAAACAGGCGTGCTTGCTCAATCTCCCAAAATACTAGCTAAAAGGCGCTTAAGTTTAGCTTAGAAACAGAAGGTTCTGGTGAGAAAAAGCCAATTCATTTTTACAAATGCAACGCAATATTTTGTGCTATTGGTCTCGCAGAAAATATCCTTACATATTTTAAAACTTGAAAGAAAATTGATTTACCAATTTAAAACCTAAAGTCATGAATTACAATCAGAATATCACTCGGTATTATTACGGGATAAATGCTGTTTATCCGCACTTTACCACAATTTTTTTATACAATGGAAATAAGTTAGCTGGCAGAATATATTTTGAACCATCCAATAAACCTAAATTAACGCCGCATAGGTTTGAAAGTGGTCATCCGGTATTGTATTTCCGCCAGTCTATGATGGTTCAAATTGTAGATATGCTAAGGAACGAGGCACCAATTTGGTTATGGGCAATAGTTAATGGCACCCAAATTAGTAATGCAGTTTTAGGTACTGATTATGCCGAGCCAATTGGAGAAGGAGAACAAATCAGACCAAACTAGCAACCTTAACAATCTAAGTATTTGTAATGCTTCCTATTGTTTACTAGCAAAATACATTATGTATATTTATTCATCAACTATTAACCAAATTCTTGATGAAAAAGCTAACCATTTTTAAAGCCTGTTTGTTAATACTTATTTTCAGCTCTTTTTTACCTAAAACAGCAGTAGATCCAAGTAACAGCTGGGTAAGGATAAACCTTTTAGGCTATCAACCAGAAGCAAGCAAAGTGGCAATTTGGGCCAGTAAAACCAATACTCTTCCTAAAAAGTTTGAGCTTGTTAACATGCAAACGGGCAAAGTGGTATTCTCCTCTACCAAAATCCAAACCTATGGCGCTTATGGACCATTTAATGCAACGGCAAGGTTAAATTTTTCGGCATTTAAAACACCTGGTAAGTATTTTATTCGCATAGCGGAAGTAAGATCTCCAGAAATCATAATAGCAGATGATGTTTACCGAAATACAGCAGACTTCGCCCTGCGCTATATGCGGCAGCAAAGGAGTGGCTTTAATCCTTTTTTGCAAGACAGTTGCCATACCCACGATGGTTTTGTTTTGTATGGCGAGAAGGCTGGAATTAAAGACAGTACTTTTTTTGATGCAGCTGGCGGATGGCATGATGCGAGTGACTATTTGCAATATTCTACTACATCGGCTAATGCAACCTACCATTTGTTAATGGCCTACCGAGATTTTCCACAAGTTTTTGCAGATACAAAACAAGCAAACGGTTTAGAAGGCAAAAATGGCATGGCCGATGTTTTAGACGAAGCGAAATGGGGATTGGATTGGCTGTTGAAAATGCATCCGAAAGATAATATTATGTTTAACCAAATTGCCGATGATCGGGACCACAGTTCCATGCGAATCCCTAAAGAAGATAACCAATACGGGAAAGGATTTGAACGACCACTATATTACATTTCTGGCGAGCCACAGCAACGAGGTAAGTTTATGAATAATACCAAAGGCACAAGTTCTACGGCTGCAAAATTTGCAAGTGCTTTTGCGTTAGGAAGCACTTTATTTAAAGGCGTAAATGAAAATTATGCCGAAAAGTTATTTGAAAAATCTAAGTCTGCCTACAAATATACTTTACTAAAGAAAGGTGTTACGCAAACTGCATCTGTAAAATCGCCCTACATTTATGCAGAGGATAATTGGGTTGATGACATGGAATTAGCTTTGGCTAACCTAACATTCAGCCCAACAATCGATGACTTAAACGCTACTAAAAAACCTAGGCAAACCGCCCTGGATTCTGCTTTTTATTATGCCAAACAAGAACCAATTACACCTTGGCTTACAAAAGACACCGCTAATCATTATCAATACTACCCTTTTGTAAATATTGGCCATTACGAGTTGGCAAAACAAACCAGCGGAAATACGAAAGCACAACTTATTGATTTTTACAAACAAGGTATTGAGCAAGTTTGGGCTAGAGCAAAACAAAATGCATTTTACAGAGGCGTACCTTTTATTTGGTGCAGCAACAATTTAACCGTTGCATTTGCCCAACAATGTATGTGGTATAAAGAACTAAGCGGAGACGCTGGTTTCACCGAACTTGAACAAGCAAATTTCGATTGGCTTTTTGGTTGTAATCCCTGGGGTACAAGTATGGTTTACGGCTTGCCAAATTGGGGCGATACCCCTACGGATCCGCATTCTGCTTTTACACATTTAAAGCAGTATCCTATTGACGGTGGTTTGGTTGACGGACCGGTTTATACTAGTATTTACAAGAATCTGATAGGAATACAACTTACTAAACCAGATAGCTATGCAGATTTTCAAAGCGATTTGGCTGTTTATCACGATGACTATGGAGACTACAGTACTAACGAGCCGACTATGGACGGAACGGCATCTTTAGTTTATCTTCTGGCAGCTTATGATAGCAGAACGAAAACAAAACGTCAAAAAAATACGGTAGAGCTAGGGGCAATAACCAGAGGGGATAAAACAAAAAAGAAAATTGCGCTTGTTTTTACTGGCGATGAATTTGCAGATGGCGGAGATTTTATTGGAAAAACCCTAAAGAGAGAAAATGTAAAAGCGTCATTTTTCCTGACGGGAAGATTTTACGCTCAACCCAAATTTAATAGTTTGATAAAAATGCTTAAAGCGAACGGGAACTATTTGGGTGCTCATTCTAACAGTCATCTACTGTACAACGATTGGAAAAACAGAGATTCGCTTTTGATAACCGAAAACCAGTTTAAAACGGACCTAAGCCAGAATTATATCGCAATGCGGAAATTTGGTATAAAGAAAAGTGATGCAACTTATTTTCTGCCACCTTACGAATGGTATAATCAACAAATTGCAGATTGGACCAATGATATGGGTTTAAAACTCGTCAACTTTAGCGCTGGAACACGGTCAAATACAGATTATACTTATCCAGAGATGGGAAAAAGCTATAAATCAAGCAATGAAATTTATAGTTCAATCACCATGTTCCAAAAAACATCGCCCGATGGCCTAAACGGTTTTATACTCTTATTACATATTGGCACCGATAAAAGAAGGAAAGATAAGTTTTACAATAAGTTGCCAGAATTGATAAAGTTTTTAAAAAATGCAGGCTACGACTTGGTTAAAATCAACGAATTGTTGCAAAACGGGCATTAATAGCTTAACGGTTTTTAAAATAAATATTTACCTTTGGGCACAAATTGTAAAAAAGATGAGCACAGAAAATAAAAACAGTTTTGATTGGGTTTGGTATGTAATCGGTATGATTGCTGGTATGTTAGCAGTTGTAGCTGTTACGCCTAGTTTTGGTTATGTTCTTTTAGGCGGTATCGTTGGCTTTATTATGGGCGCTTTGTTCCTACATAACATCGTAAAAGGTCGCCAATACTAATCTTCTAAAACATCTTTATGAAAAATTTAGGTTTATGCTTACTGCTAGCGCTGTTTGTGCTGGGGGCTAAAGCCCAAAATGCTACGGTAAAATTTGCTAATGTAGATGCAAGCCCTATGGATGCACTATATTATCCTTTAAATGTAGTTAAAGCAAAAGATAACTCTACACCGGTTATAAAAGTTATCTATTCTCGCCCTGCAAAAAAGGGAAGAGAAGTTTTTGGCGTTTTAGAGCAGTTTAACAAAGTTTGGAGATTAGGTGCTAACGAAAACACAGAAATTTCATTCTATAAAACAGTTACTATTGGCAACAAAAAAATAAAAGCAGGTACTTACTCGCTTTTTGCTATTCCTAATAAAGACAAATGGACAATTATTGTAAATAAACAAACCGATAAATGGGGCGCTTTTAGTTACGATCAAGCCAAAGATGTGGTTAGGGTAGACGTTTCTGTAAGTAAATTAGATAAACCAATAGAAAATTTCTCTATGACGTTTACTGATTTGGTAGGCGGTACGAACTTAGTAATGGCTTGGGATGCTACCCAAGTAATGTTGCCGATCTTAATTAAATAGAGTTAACTATACTAAAATATATGAAGGGAGTTTTTAAGCTCCCTTTTTTTGTGGTTGATGTTTCCCTTTTCTTAAAAAGCTATCTAGGTAAAGTAATAGCAAAACTACATCAACAAAAATAAATGCCTGTAAAGCTAGCGGACTAAACAATTTTCCGGTGTCAAAAGAGAAGTTAAATTTCGATGTGTCTAGCGTAAAACTAGCATCGCTAACGTAAATGGCATAAGCGAAAATACCTAAAATAGATGCTAAGAAAAATCCAGCGATGGTATAAATAATTCTATTATCAACTTTGGTTTTTAGCGCAACAGGCTTAAGCTCCAAATTAACCTTATCCATTACATTACGCGTAAAAGACATAGATGGTTCTTCAAAATCCAGGGTGTTAAGCTGTGCGTTAACCGCCAATAGTTCCTGATAAATTTCTTTCCATTTTAAATCTGTTGCTAAGTTAGCATCAATAACAGCTTTTTCTTCGGCGGTAGAAATGCCATCAATATAGTCCCAAAGTTGTTCTTCTATTGTTTTCATATCAGTTCCTTAACTTCATCCTTTAACAAATATTGTAATTTTTCTTTTAAACGTGTTCTGGCTCTATGCAGTTTTACTTTTACCGTATTGGGTTCCATGTTTAAAGTTTCTCCAATCTCTTCTAAACTTTGCTCTCCTTTATAAAATAGGGTTATAATAGCCGCGTCGTCTGGTAAAAGCAAGTCTATAGCTTGGTTTAAATAAACGTAACCTGCTTTTTTTTCGTAAATATTGGCGTCTAATCCTGTGCCAGCATTCGCAATTTGCAATACATGCTCATCGTCATTTATCGATTGCGTATCTAGCCTCTTCTTACGCAAAAACGTCATTGAAGTAGTATATACGATACTATATAGCCAAGTACTAAATTTAGAGGTCTGCTTAAAAGTGCCTAAGGCCCTATACGCCTTCACAAAACAATCTTGGGCAATTTCTTCTGCGTCTTCTCGGTTTTTTGCAAAACGCATGGCAAGTGTAAACACAAAACGCTGGTGCCGTTTTACCAGCTCCGCATAGTTAGCGGTTTCGCCGGCAAGTACTCCCGTAATTAGATCCAAGTCTGTGTGCTGTTGCTGCATTTATAGAGGTAAGACAACAAGAATTAACACAAGGTTACACCAAATTAAGCAAAGAATTTAGGACAATCATTTTTTAGAAAAGCAATGGCATGCAAAAATGATAGGCAAGTCCTGCTATCCGTTTTATCCCGATAAATCGGGATGCCCACTACTATCAGGTTTATATTACAAAATTCTGTACAACTATGTTAAGTTGCAATACGCCAATTAGCTTTGCGTTAAAAGTTATCCTTTTCCTTCTGCCATAAACTTCAACCCCAAAATAGAAAGGATTAAAGTGGTTATAAAAAACATCCGCCAGAAACTAAAGGGCTCTTTAAAAAATATAATGCCAACCAAAACAGTTCCAACGGCTCCAATGCCAGTCCAAACGGCGTAAGCTGTGCCCAGCGGTAAAACTGTAGTAGCTTTATTTAAAAACACGAAACTTAAAACTGCGCAAACCAAAAATCCGGCTCCCCATTTTAGGTTGGTAAAATTGTCTGATAGTTTTAAACAGGTGGTAAAGCCAATTTCTAAGCAACCGGCAATAATTAGGTAAATCCAGCTCATGATTTTTATTTTTTTGCAAAGATGGGGCAAGCGCCCGAAACCACACTTTACAAATGTTAAGAAATCACTTTATTTCTGCTCTAATTCTGCTTAGCGTAACTGGCGTAACACCCAAGTAAGAGGCAATATAAGTTAGTTGTACGCTGTTTAATAAACTTGGCGAAGTTTTCATCAAATCTTCGTAGCGTTCGGTTGCCGTTTTAAACATTTGGTTTACATACCGTTCTTCTGTTTTTACAAGCTCTAATTCTGCCAATTTCCTGCCCCAATTTGCTAAGCCAACGTGTTTGGTATACAAATCTTGTAATACTTTATGAGAGAACCGCCAGAGTGTGCTGTCTTCTAACAGCTCTATGTTCTCATATCCGGGTTTTTCGTTAATGTAACTGTTAAAAGAAAACACAACATCGCCCTCCAAGCCAAACCAAAAAGTAAGTTGTTGCTTTTCGGTATTAGAGTAAGCCCTTGCAATCCCTTTTTCTATGATATAGATATATTTTTCTACTCGTTCTGTTGTAATAAGCAAATGATTTTTCGGAAAATCCAATCGCTCCGCGGCGTTAAGCAACAAGTTAAGTTCATCGCTTTGCAATTTATAAATGGCATTTATTTTATCGGCTAACATTGCATTTGCTCTATTTTTTGCTAAATATAGCTGATTGTAAAAATTTTTGTACCAGCCTGTAACCTAATTTTTTTTGCTGTTGTCAAAGTATGCAGAACACGGTTCAAATAACAGAAAGTATTTACATAAAAACATAAGATCATGAGCGGCATATTAGTACCCATCACATTTTTCATTTGCACGTTTGCAATGATATTCGGAATTAGATATTTCTCTAACAAAGAGAAAATGGCAATGATAGAACGAGGCATAGATCCTGGCGTTCGTAAGAGTACACCACAACCTTTTTTAAGCCTAAAATTTGGATTATTATTAGTTGGCCTAGGTTTGGGGTTAATCGTAGCTTTATTTGCCGTAAGAGGCATTTTTGGCGCCGATATGAATTCTGGCGAACGCGGTCAGGCGGTAGCAATGTATTTCGGCTGCATCGGTATCTTCGGCGGATTTGGCCTAATTATCTCTTACATCATCGAGAAAAAATGGTTGGATAAGCAGGGGTAAGTCAGTAAAAACAGAAAGTCTGGGAGTTAATAGCTCCTGGACTTTTTGATTCCATATCTTCGGAATTACGGTATTCAAGACTTTTCCGACTCACAAAGGTTTTGGTAAAATTGCAACCGTAAGTCTGCTAACGCAACTCATTTTGCCTTTGTCATTATAAATTTTTATTTCCCAGATATGTGTTTTGCCACCAATGTGCAAAGGTTTGCAAATTCCGGTAACATGGCCAGAACTTACGGGCCGAAGGTGGTTTGCGTTAACTTCCAAGCCAACGGCAATATATTTTTCTGGGTTTATGCACATGTAGCTGGCAATGCTGCCCAAGGTTTCTGCTAAAACTACCGAGGCGCCACCATGCAAAATTCCAGCAGGTTGATGTGTACGTTCGTCAACCGGCATGGTTGCAGACACGCTATCATCAGTAATTTCTGTAAACTCAATCCCCAAAACAGCGCCTATGTGATTTTTTGGTCTGTTGTTTAACATTTTGGGAGTAAACGGTTTAAACCAAATCATAAATATCTTTCGTTAATAATATTTGTGTGATGCTGTACGTGTCCGGCAAGTATAAAAACCAGAGCCCTAACGGTAATATGTTGGTTGTTTGAATGGCCATTTCTGTTTAACTCATCTTCGGTTAAAGAATTAATTAAAAACATGTTTGCCTTTCTAAGCAAAGCGAATTCTTCGCCTAAGCTAAACAAACTTCTGTCCTTAAAATGTGCGTTTAAAACATACGCATCTTCGTCAAAGCTATTTAAATTGGCCTTCTCATTTCTAGCGAAGCTCGTAAGGCGAAACACCATAATTCTTTCGGTATCTATTATATGGCCAACCATTTCTTTAATGGTCCATTTGCCAGGCGCATAAGCATAATCGCCTTTTTCTACTAGCGTATTAATAAAGTTTGGAAAACTTGTAGCCTGTTGCTCAAGCATTTCGGCCACATCGCCCTCAACTAAACTGATATAACCTTTATACCACTCTGGGTAATCCTGTGTTTGTGGTCGGTTCATAAGTAATACTGCTTTTTAATATAATTCTAAAAGTTGTGCCTTTCCCTATTTCGGAATCCTTTACAAATATTTGCCCGCTATGGTAATTTTCTACCATTCTCTTGGTTAAAGATAAACCCAAGCCCCAACCGCGTTTTCTGGTGGTGTAGCCTGGCTGAAAAACGGTATCGAATTTAGATTTTGGTATGCCTCTTCCAGTATCGCTAACATCTATAAAAACCTCTTCTTTGGCTAAGTTTTCTATAATGTTAACCGAAATTGTACCTTCATTTTCAATCGCGTTAGCCGCGTTTTTAAGTAGGTTTTCTATTACCCAATCAAATAGCGGAATGCTGAGCATTGCCCTAACTTGCGCATCGCCGGTTATGTTAAAAACAATTTTATCCGAAGTTCTAATTTTAAAGTAGTTGATGAAATTTTCGATAACTACATAAACCACATGATCTTCCAATATTGGTTTCGAACCTATTTTTGAGAACCTGTCGGTAATAATTTCCAATCGATGGATGTCGTTTTGCATCTCTCCAATTAACGGATCGTCTTCGGCGTCGAATTTAGCTTTCATTAGCTCTACCCAAGCCATTAAGGAAGAAATTGGCGTGCCCAATTGGTGCGCTGTTTCTTTGGCCATGCCCACCCAAACCTGGTCTTGCTCTGCACGGCGAGCCGAGCTAAAAGCTACATAAGCTGCTATGATAAAAAGCCCTATGACGCCCAATTGTATATAAGGAAAAAACCTCAATTGTGTTAAAATAAAAGAGTCTTTGTAGTACGCAATCAGTTTTTCATCGTCTATTCCTTGCATTACCAATGGTTTATGTTGCTCTTTCATCTTTGCCAATTGCCTAACAAAATATAGGGAGTCGTAAACCTTTGTGTCATTAGAACTGTAGAAAGTCTTATTGGTATCCAACCCATCCCAGATAAATATAGAGCCATCGGTTTTGGTAACGATTACATCCATCTTGGCATTTTTCTTAATGGTTTCGAAAATTTCAGAAAATTGCTCGTTATCGTACATGCGCATTTGCTGTTCTGCCACTTTAACCCAAAGTTGAAACTGGGCTGCTTCCTCACGCTCCATCTTTTTAACAAAGAAACCAGAGTAAAATACAGAAGCTCCGCCAATTACGATTGCAAAAATTAATAGGAAGAATTTCCAGCGACGCTTTTTTTGGTATGGATTCATATCAGATTAGGGCAAATTACAAAATAGCTTTCAAAAATCTACAACTAGAAACATAATCAGCTTATGATTTTTTGTTGTGACTAAAAAAATGATGATAGCTTGATTACCAACAGAACGCATATATAAAGATGAAAATATATCTTTGCGCTGTAATGGAAAAGAAAATTAGAGTAAGATTTGCGCCTAGCCCTACTGGTGGTTTGCATTTAGGTGGTGTACGTACCGCTTTGTTTAACTATTTGTTTGCGAAAAAACATAACGGAACCTTTATTTTAAGGGTAGAAGATACCGATCAAACGCGTTTTGTTGAAGGTGCAGAGCAATATATTTTAGATTGTTTAAACTGGTGTGGCATAACGCCGGATGAGAGTCCCGAAAAGCCAGGCGCCTTTGGTCCTTACCGCCAGAGCGAACGCAAACCAAGCTATAAACAATATGCAGATCAGCTAATTGAGGCTGGTTTCGCTTATTATGCTTTTGATACGCCAGAAGAATTAAACGAAAAAAGAGCTGCTAACGCAAACTTTCTTTATGGTCAAAAAACCAGAATGGAAATGCGCAACTCGCTAACGTTAGGTGCTAATGAAGTAACTGATTTATTAGCTCAAAATACGCCTCACGTAGTGCGTATAAAAATGCCTAGCGATGAGCATGTTTCTTTTAATGATATGATAAGAGGCCATGTTAGTTTCGATACTAATTTGGTTGATGATAAAGTGCTTTTAAAGGCCGATGGAATGCCAACTTATCATTTAGCAGTAGTTGCTGATGATAGAGCAATGGAAATCAGTCACATTTTTAGGGGCGAAGAATGGTTGCCTTCTGCACCGATACACATTTTATTGTGGAAATATTTAGGTTGGGAAGCGGAAATGCCACAGTGGGCACATTTGCCTTTAATTTTGAAGCCAGATGGTAACGGGAAATTGAGCAAACGAGATGGTGATCGTTTAGGGTTTCCGGTTTATGCGATGAATTGGAACGATCCGAAAACTGGAGATATAACAAAAGGATTTAAAGAGCTAGGCTTTATGCCAGAGGCTTTTGTAAATCTTTTGGCCATGTTGGGCTGGAACGACGGAACCGACAAAGAAATTTTTACGTTGGAAGAATTAATTGGTTCTTTCTCTGTAGATAGAATTAGTAAAGCGGGTGCAAAATTCGATTTCGAGAAAGCAAAATGGTATAACCACGAGTGGATAAAAAACTCATCGGCTGAGAGTTTGCAGGCGACCGTTAGTAGCGCACTGTTAGCAGCAGGCATTGAAGTAGAAGACGAAAAGTTTTTGCTAAAAGTGATTGACACAATTAAAGATAGATGTAGTTTACTAGGCGATTTTGTTGCCCAAAGTGCTTACTTTTTTACTGCGCCCACTACATTTGACGAGGCTGCTGTAAAGCCAAAATGGAATTTGGAAAAAGCTGATTTCTTTAGGGAATTTGCAAGCCAGATTACCGAAAGTGCAACTGCAAGCGAATTGGAAGAAGCTTTTAAAACGTTAGCAGCAGAAAAAAATATTAAACCCGGCGAAGTAATGTTGCCTTTACGTGTAATGCTTGTAGGTGGTAAATTTGGGCCTGGTGTTTTTGATATCGCCGTACTTTTAGGCGCTACAGAAACTAAAAGCCGAATAGAAAACGCTGTAAATATTTTTAATGGCTAAAATTTTTTAAATTGGTACTAGAATTGTTCAGCAATTAAAAATTTAAAACTTACAAAATGCAGTGGTTCGGTAAAGGAAGTAATAATGTAGAAGATGGTAGAAGCGGCGGTGGTGGCAAAGCTATTTTAGGTGGCGGTGTTGGTATTATTGTTGTAATTGTTGGCCTATTATTCGGACAAGATTTAACGGGTTTGGTAAGTCAGATGCCGGCAACGGAGCAGGGCGAGGTAAAAAAAGGCGTTCCTACAGATGAAGCCGGAAAGTTTACTGCTGGTGTTTTAGAATCTACTGAACAGGTTTGGGATGCTCAATTTGCCAGCTTGGGCAAGCAGTACGAGTACCCGGTATTACGACTTTTTAGAGATGGTGTGCAATCAGCTTGCGGTAGTGCAAGTTCTGCTGTTGGGCCATTTTATTGTCCCGGAGATCACAAAATATATATCGACCTTTCTTTTAACGACGATCTAAAGAATAAATTCGGCGCAGCCGGAGATTTTGCACAAGCCTACGTAATCGCTCACGAAGTTGGCCACCATGTACAAAATCTATTAGGTACTTCAGATAAATTACATCAGGCAAGAGGTCGCGTTAGCGAAGTGGAGTATAACAAGCTTTCGGTAATGTTAGAGTTGCAGGCAGATTTTTATGCTGGGCTTTGGGCGCATCATGCACAAAACCTAAAAGATTTCAAACTTGATGCAGGCGATTTAGACGAAGCTTTAACTGCTGCAAATGCCATAGGCGATGATCGTTTGCAAAAACAATCGCAAGGGCAAGTTGTACCAGATGCTTTTACTCATGGTACTTCTGCGCAAAGGATGCACTGGTTTAAAAAAGGTTACGAAACTGGCGATATTCGTCAAGGAGATACTTTTAACGCACCTCGACTATAAGTTTCAAAAAAATAAAAATTTCTTAAAACATTTTTTAGCTGAAGTTGTTTGATAAGCTTATAGCGATTTCCTACCTAAAATCATTATAAAGCAAAAACCACTAAAAGTTAACTTATTTTTGGGAATGATCCTTATTGTAGACGATACACCCGAGAACCTTATCTCTTTAAAAAGTGTTCTCGAAAAACACGATTTTGAGGTAGATACGGCGTCTTCTGGAGAAGAAGCATTAAAAAAAGTGCTAAAAAACTCTTACGTTCTAATTATTTTAGACGTACAAATGCCCGGTATGGATGGGTTTGAAGTTGCTGAGGCTATATCAGGTTATAGCAAAGCAAAAGAAACCGCCATTATATTCTTATCTGCCGCAAACACAGAATTTAGATTTATAGCAAAAGGGTATTCCTCAGGTGGTTTAGATTACATTACTAAACCAGTAGATATGAATATCCTTCTGCTTAAAGTAAAAACCTTTTATAGAATTTACGAGCAGAATAGGAAGCTTAACGAGATGCAAAATACGCTTCTTGAAGAAATTGAATTTAGAAAAGAAGCAGAGCGAAAGAAGGACGAATTCATCAGTATTGCTAGCCATGAGTTAAAAACTCCATTAACCAGTGTAAAAGGTTACGTACAGCTTTTAGAAAGAAGCGTAAGTAAAGGCGATACGGAAACTGTAAAAAAGCACCTTGAAAAAGCTCAAGTACAGCTCGAAAAACTAAATAGCCTGATTGCCGATTTACTAGATATTTCTAAAATTGAAAGTGGAAAGTTGAAATTCAATAAGCAAGACTTTAACGTAGACGAACTTTTGGATAACGTAATTGAAGTTATGCATCAATCTAACCCTGGCTTTACCATTAAAAAGACTGGTAATGCAGGTTGCCCTATATACGGAGATGAAATGCGAATTGAACAAGTTGTGGTTAATTTTTTAACAAATGCCATAAAATATGCGCCTGGCACTGTAGAAGCGCATTTAGAATGCAGTTTAGCGAACGATGAGTTGCGCATAAGTGTTAAGGATTTTGGAATAGGCATGTTACCCGATCAGCAAAAACATGTTTTTGATAAATTTTACAGGGTAGAGGAAACATCTCAGCGTTTTCAGGGCCTGGGAATAGGTCTGTACATTTCGGCAGAGATAATTAAAAGGCATGGTGGTAAAATTGGTGTGAACAGTGTTTATGGTGAAGGTTCAGAGTTCTACTTTTCCATTCCAATAAATTTAAAATCGGAAGTTTAATGCTAAAAAATTTACGTTAATAAATGAAATTATCCCTAAAATCTAACCTTCGCTTAGGCTTGGGTTTATCTCTAATCATACTCATTTTAAGTTCTTCTGCGTCGTATATCAGCATAAGAAACTTAATCAACAGTTCAGATCTAGTCTCTCATAGTAACGAAGTTATCCGCGGATTAGACAATACCATTTCTACACTTAAAGATGCCGAAACGGGCCAACGTGGCTTTCTTTTAACAGGTAATAGGATTTTTTTAGAACCATATGTTGGTGCAAAAGATAAGGTTAATGCACTCTTTGAACAGATAAAAAGAGAAACCAAAGACAATGCGTACCAACAACGCAAATTAACTGAGCTAAAAGAAGTTTTAAGCAATCGCCTAACAATAATAGATCAAACTATAGAATCTAAAAAATGGGGCGGAGTAGTTCTAGAAACAAGTCTATTAGACGGTAAAGCGTATATGGACAATGCGAGACAAATCGTAAAGGATATGCAAGCCGAGGAAAGACGTTTGCTGGATTTACGAACATCCGAATTAAATTCCTTCTCTAGGTACACACCGCTGCTTATAATTTTAGCTGCGGCACTATCTTTAATTATTACAATTTTCTTTTACAGAAAGGTTTCTTCAGACTATAACGAACGAGTTAAGTTGCAGGATAAACTCCAGCTAATTAACGAAGAGACCGAAAGAAGGATAGAAGTAATACAAGGCATCGCTCATGAAATATCGAACGGCAATTACAAAACTAGATTGGATGCAGAGGCAAAAGATAGTTTAGGAAGTTTAGCGGGATCTCTTAACGCTATGGCAGAGTCTTTACAATATTCTTTCAACCTCTTGGAAGATAAGGAATGGATGCAAACCGGTATTGCCGAGCTAAATGATAAGATGGTTGGCGAGAAAGAGGTTGATAAACTAGCCAATGATATGTTGGAACAGCTTGTTTTGCATACAAAGAGCAGTGTAGGTGCAATGTACGTTTTAGGAGAGGATCGCTACTTGCATTTAACCGGTGGTTATGCATTAGGTGCAAATGAAAAAAATACAATTATTAAACCCGGCGAAGGTTTAATAGGCCAATGCCTACAATCGAATAAGATGATGGTGCTGGATAAAATTCCTGAAGGCGAAATTACCGTAAGTTATGCCACAGGTTATACCATTCCAAAAAATGTGGTCGCATTTCCAATTCGCAGAGATGGTTATATAATTGGCGTAGTAGAATTAGCTACGTTAAACGGCTATACAGCCAGAAAATTAGATTATTTAAATTCTGTGGCTGGAAACGTAGGTGTTGCAATCTATGTTGCGCAGAACCGTAAACGACTGCAAGAATTTTTAGAAGAAACGCAAGCGCAGGCAGAAGAGCTACAGGCTCAACACAGTGAATTGGAAGGTTTAAATGCCGAGTTGGAGGCACAAACGCAAAAAATTCAGGCATCTGAAGAAGAGCTACGCGTACAGCAAGAAGAGTTGTTGCAAAGTAATCAGGAGTTGGAGGAGAGAACCAGCTTATTAGAGGAGAAAAACCAACTTATCCAGGAGAGAAATGCAGATATACAACAGAAAGCAGAGCAGCTTGAGCTAAGTACAAAATATAAGTCTGAGTTTTTGGCAAATATGTCTCACGAGTTGCGAACACCATTAAACTCTATCCTTCTATTATCAAAATTAATGGCCGATAATGAAGAACTAGACAAAGAGTACACAGAGTACGCCTCGGTTATTCAAAGCTCAGGTCAAGGGCTGCTTAGTTTAATTGACGAGATACTTGATCTTTCTAAAATTGAAGCTGGTAAAATGGATTTAGAAATTCACGATTTTACCGTGGATGAAGTGATAACTGATATCCGTTCTTTATTTAATCCGATAGCAAAAGACAAAAATTTACAGTTAGAGGTTTTAGTTGAAGATGAAGTTCCAAAACAATTAACAAGCGATAAAATGCGATTGGAGCAGATCCTGAAAAACCTGCTTTCTAACGCATTTAAGTTTACTTCGCAGGGTAAAGTGGTGCTTTCAATCGTTGCAGATCTAAACTATAAAACCATAACTTTTAAGGTTAAAGATACCGGAATCGGCATTGCCAAAGACAAATTAGCCATGGTTTTCGAAGCTTTTCAACAGGCAGATGGTTCTACAAAACGTAAATTTGGCGGTACCGGTTTGGGCTTGTCTATTAGTAGAGAACTTGCAAGGTTACTAGGTGGCGATATTGAATTGCAAAGTGTAGAAAATGTAGGCAGTGAATTTAGTCTGGTTATCCCGATGGATTTTGCAGATAATAATGGTTACATCGAGGAGTTGAAAACTTTCCAAGATACATCCTCCGCCGATTCAAGTAATCTAATTCCAGCTCCAGCAGAGCGCTTTACGGTAGATCGTATCCCTGGAGATATTGATGATGATAGGGCAAACATAAACCCTAACGATAAGGTTATTCTAATTATTGAAGATGATACGGCTTTCGCTAAAACTTTGTTGGGTTTTACCCGTCAAAGAGCATACAAAGGTTTGGTTGCCGTACGTGGAGATGTTGGGATTGAAATGGCCAAAAAATATAATCCCTTAGCCATTTTGCTTGATATTCAATTGCCAATTATGGATGGTTGGCAAGTAATGGAAGAGTTAAAATCCAACCCAATAACGAGAGCTATTCCAGTTCATATCATGTCATCGTTATCGGTTAAAAGAGAAAGTTTGCTAAAAGGTGCGGTAGATTTTATAGATAAACCAGTGGCGCTAGAGCAAATGAAAGTAATCTTCGAAAAACTAGAAGATGCGCTAAGTCGTTATCCTAAAAAGGTTTTAATTGTTGAAGAAAACGAGCAACATGCTAAAGCTCTAAGTTATTTCTTAAGCACCTCAAACATTCAAACCCTAGTGGTTAAAAATGTAAATGAAAGTATAAACGCACTTAAGAAAAAAGAGGTTGATATTGTAATTTTGGATATGGGTGTTCCCGATAAGAATGCCTATGAAACTTTAGAAACCATTAAAAAAAGTGAGGGACTTGAAAAATTGCCAATCATCATCTTTACAGGTAAAAATCTGTCAAAAGGAGAAGAGGTAAGGATTAAACAATACGCCGACTCTATTGTTGTAAAAACTGCTCATTCTTATCAGCGCATTTTAGACGAAGCGGGTATATTTTTACATTTGGTAGAAGAGAAAAGAAAAGATACTAAGTTTATCGGCAGAGAAAATTTGGGCGGATTGAGCGATGTGCTAAAAGACAAAACCGTGTTAATTGCAGATGACGATGTGCGAAATATATTTTCGCTTACTAAAGCATTAGAGCAACATCAAATGAAGGTTTTGCCAGCAATAGACGGAAAAGAAGCGCTACGCGTATTAAACGAGAATAAAGATGTCGATGTGGTATTAATGGATATGATGATGCCAGAATTAGATGGCTACCAAACTACACGTGCAATAAGAGAACAGCAAGCCTACAAAAACTTGCCCATACTAGCGGTTACTGCAAAAGCCATGATGGGCGATAGGGAAAAATGCATTGCTGCGGGCGCCTCAGATTATATCTCTAAACCGGTAGATGTTGATCAGCTGGTTTCGTTGTTACGGGTTTGGTTGTACAAATAAAAATAAGCTGTTTATAAATTTATGAGCATAAGCACAAAAAAAATTTTAATAATAGACGACGATAGCAGAAACATTTTTGCCTTAACAGCTGTGTTAAAAGCTAAGGGCTACAATTGTCTTTCGGCAGTTAGTGCGCAACAAGGATTGGATATCTTAAACACAGATCAAGAGATAGGAGTTGTACTAATGGATATGATGATGCCTGATATGGATGGCTACCAAGCAATTGCAAAGATGAAAGAAAACGAAGAGTTAAAAGAAGTGCCTGTTATTGCTGTAACTGCCCAGGCAATGGTGGGAGACAGGGAACGTTGCTTAAACGCAGGAGCCAATGGTTATGTTTCAAAACCTGTTAATGTAGATGAACTCATGTTACTGTTAAAGAATCATATCTAGTGCCGCATTTACTTTCCATAACAGACGATGAAGTTGAGATTTTGATCAATGATGTATTAGATCAATACGGTTACGACTTCACGGGATACTCCAGGGCATCACTTAAACGAAGATTGGTTAGAATTTATGCCTTAGATAAGCACGTTAGCTTTGCCGAGTATCGTTATAAAGTAATTAACGATCCAATATATTTTAAGCGGTTTGTAGAACAAATTACGGTAAATGTTACAGAAATGTTCAGAGACCCAAGCTTTTATAAAGCTCTACGGTATAAAGTACTGCCAAACCTAGGTACTTATCCGTTTATTAGAATTTGGTTGGCGGGTTGCTCTACTGGCGAAGAAGCTTTTTCTATGGCTATTGTATTAAAAGAACTAGGTTTATTGCACAAATCGCTTATTTATGCAACAGATATCAACCCTGTTGTGTTAGAAAAAGCGGCAGAAGGAATGTTCCCTTTAAGTCAAATGAAACAGTATTCAGAAAATTATATCGCCTCTGGCGGTCCAAAAGACTTTTCTTCTTACTATAGCGCCAACTATGCAATGGCTAAATTTGATCCGGAGCTACGGAAAAAAATGATTTTCTCTACACATAACCTTGTTTCAGATCACTCTTTCAACGAATTCCAGCTCATTTTATGCCGTAATGTATTAATTTATTTTGATAGAGATTTGCAGTTTAAAGTGTTGCAGTTGTTTGATAATAGTTTAGAGAGTTTAGGTTATTTGGCGCTAGGAACTAAAGAAACCACCGATTTCTCGCCTATAAGTAAAAATTATAAGCGTTTGGAGAGCGAAAAAATTTGGAGGAAAACAAGCTAATGGAAAATAAGACAGCATTAATCATCGGTGGCTCTGCCGGAAGCTTAGATGTACTTATTAGGGTTCTTCCAGATATTGATATAAACATTCAGTTTCCGATTGTAATTGTAGTGCACCGTAAACAGGGTACAGATTCTATTCTGTCTGACTTGTTAGCGACTAAAACTACGTTACGGGTAAAGGAATTAGAAGAAAAGGAAACCATTTTGGATGGATGTATTTACGTAGTACCTTCAGATTATCATTTGCTAATTGAAAAAGATTACACATTTTCGTTAGATTATTCTGAAAAAGTTAATTATTCAAGGCCATCAATTGATGTCACCTTTCAATCGGCGGCGGATATTTATAAAGATAGATTGGTCTGCTTATTGCTTTCTGGTTCTAATGCCGATGGTGTTAACGGGTTAATTATGGTAAAAAAAATGGGTGGTAAAGCATGGGTTCAAGATCCCGAGAGTGCACAAGTGTCATACATGCCGGCACAAGCAATTTTAAAAGCCAACATAGACAAGGTTTTAAAGATTGAAGAAATGGCAGGTTATATTAATGCCTTAACGAGTTATTAAGCAATATGAATAAGAAGATTTTTATTTTCGACGACAATACGGATATTTTAGATCTATGTACACTGATTTTGGAAGATGCTGGCTATGAAATTAAAACCTCGGCTACATCTAATAATATAGTCGATCAGGTATCGGCATATATGCCAGATTTAATTTTTATGGATAATTGGTTGCCAGATGTTGGCGGTATAGATGCTACGCAGTCCATTAAAGCAGATCCATCTTTAAAACATATTCCAGTTATCTATTTTTCTGCTAATAACGATGTTAAAGCTTTAGCAGAAACTGCGGGTGCAGATACTTATTTGCCGAAGCCTTTTGATATTCAAGAGTTAGAGGATGTGGTTAGTCGTTATCTAAACAATTAGATGATTCATTTTAAGGTAAAAGCCCGTTCAAAATTCGAACAGGCTTTTTTAAGTTTAGGCTTACTTCTAAATATTGGGTAGGAAAAAATGCTGATAAATTAGATTAATTCTTCATTCTGCCTTGTTCACTTTCTGTACCTGTAGAGCGTCTGCGAGCCGGTTTAATTTCATTCTTGCCAAAGCGATAAGAGAAGCTAATTCTGCCTAGTTGTGTATCGTTCTTTTGGTATAAATCGTATTTTAAACCTGGATACGCACTTGTAATGTTTGATTCGTTTGTGTTAAAAACATCGCTCATGGCAATTTTTAAACTTGCTTTTTTGTTAAACAGCGATTTGCTCAGTCCCATATCAACATAATATCTGCTTCCAATGCTTAACGTACCATAATCAATTGGCGATTCGTAGCTGCCGCTCAGTTCGGCGGTAAATCCACTTACAATTACAAAGGTGTTTTGCATTTTATATTGAAATGAGGTTTTCCCAGTTTTCAGGTTTTGTCCAGCTAAATCTGGCGCTTCAAAACTTAGGTGAAAAACGTTTAAATTGTTATTCATATCCCACCATTTAGTCGGTTTTAAAGGGATGTTTAAATTTGCGCCGTAGGTAATGTTTTTGGCCAAATTTGCATTGGTTTGGTATAATGCTTTTTGTTGCTCGTTTGGTAATAAAACTTCGGTAATTACATCGTTAACTCTACTATAATTTACAGATAATAGGTATTTCTGCATAAAGGTGTAAGAAACCTCAAAATTATGTGTGTACTGCGGGTTTAAGAAAGGATTTCCTTGGTTGTAGGTATATTCATCTAAATAGTAAACAAAAGGATTTAAAGCGTCGTAACTCGGTCTGTCTATTCTACGGCTGTAAGAAAATCCGACTTGGTTATTTTTAGATAAGGTTTGTTGTACAAAAAGCGTTGGAAAAAAATCCCAATAACTTCTTTCAACAATGTTATTAGTTGTGATTAAATTGCCGGTAGAGTTTGTTTGCTCTACCCTTAAACCTAATTGTACACTCGTACTTTTAAACTGTTTATTAACATTAGTATAAGCTGCATTTACATTCTCATCGTAAACAAACTGGTTGCTGCGGCGAACATCGTTTTGCCAAACGTTGTTTACAATTTCTTCTGCTCTTAAGTTATTATCGGTTTTAACCCAACTACTTTTTATTCCGGCTTCTAACTTTATGGTTTTACTTAAAGCTACATTATAATCAACTTTAAAAGCTTTTATATCTATCTCGGTAGGAGTGGTATTTCTTATAATATTAAGCGGTCTAATTCTATTTCCGTTCGCAAAGCGATAGTCATTCTCGTACCTAGCAATATCGGTTCCGCTAAATCTAGAATAATCTAAATCTGCAGACAATTCAGAACCGGCACTGTCAAGAATAGATTTGTAGTTTACGTTGTAAGATAAATTATTGTATTTATTGGTTTGATAAGAATTAGAATTTAGTGTAGAATCTATTTGAGTAAATGAATTACCAATTAACGTGTTGTTTTCGGTGTTTTCAATTCCGTTATTTAAGTAGCCATTAACTAAAAAACCGATGGTGTTTTTTTTATCAATAAAATAATCTAAACCTGCTTTGAAATTATTGTTTTGACGTTTTCTGCGAGACTCGCCCACTTGCATAAAATAGGTATCTGGATTACCGTTGGAGATACGATCTATTTCTAAAATGTTTGTATTTCTAAAATTACCGTAAGTGTAATTTCCGAACACGTTAAGTTTATCGGTTCTGTGGTTAAGATTTAGGCCGGCATTACCTCTAAAATTCTTTCCCTGCGCTGCGGTTAGTGTAACACTGCCATTTGTACCACCGTTTTTATTTTTCTTCGTTTTAATATTGATGATGCCAGAATTACCCGCCGCTGGATATTTAGATGAAGGATTTGTAATCAACTCTATTGTTTCTAACTCAGAAGCCTGCATGTTTCTTAATAAGTTAGCTACGTCGGCATTGCTCATATAGGTTTGTTTACCATCTAACATAACCAAAACACCTGTTTTGCCTTGCATAGAAATATTATCGTTTTGATCTACCGTTACACCTGGAGCCTTTTGCAAAAGCTCTAAAGCGGTAGAACCCACTGCAATACTGCTGTTTTCCACGTTCATTACCAATTTATCGGTTTTACGTTCGATAAGCGGTTTTGTAGCGGTAATATTTACGGTATTTAAAGTTTTTCCTTCAATTTTTAATTTAATGTAGGCTAAGGTTAAAGTTGGGTTGCTTTCGTTTAAGGTAAACATACTGCCTTTGTGAGCAAAATACCCCATCATATTTGCTTTGATAAAATAAGTGCCGTAACTAACGTTGGTAAATTGAAACTTTCCATTTGGCTCTGTCATGGCGGTTTTAACCAATGTAGAATCCGAAGTTCTAAAAAGACCTACTGTAGCATAGTCTACCGGTTTGTTTTGCTCATCTAAAACCATTCCGGCTACAGTTCCTTGTTTTGCTGCAAAAGCGACATTCGTTAATAGAATTGCGATTAATAAAAAGTAAATAGTTCTCATCTGTTGTTTGTTTGGTTTAAAAAATAGGGCATAAAAATTCCACAGCGCATAAGCGCTAGTTTTTCAACAGCCATAAATTTCATTTTAGTTTTGGGCCGAAAATGGCCTTTTGTTTAGTTTGTCTTTTATAGACGAGAAGAATTGCCTAAAGGTTACAAGAAATTTTACTTTTTGTTTAAATGTTTGTTACGTGTAAACTAAAAAGCCTGCTTAGGTTGTTTCTAAGCAGGCTTTTATTGATTTCGCAATGCGAAAATTTATTTCATTCCAAGTACATCAACGCCTTGTTCAAAAACAATATCAACCGGAATTCCCTTTTTACCCAATCTGTCTAAATCAGATTGTAAGGTGGCAGAGATAATTCCCTTTTCTTTTTGTACTTTTTCCACTGCAGCTTTATCGCCATTACCTTGTAAGGTTAAAATAACATCGCTTAAACCGTTCATTGCAGTAGCAAATTTCTCAAAGTTTACTTTGTAAGTTCCGTTTGCCGAACGCTCAAAAGCACCTTGATCTGCAAAATAATTAAAGCACTGCATGTTAGCTTTACCATGTGCACTAGATGCGCCAAAACGAACCGAACGTAAAATTCCGGCCATAAATGTGGTGTAATAATCTTTGATGTCGCCGGTTAGTTCTCCCTTTTTAAGTAAGCCGGTAACCATGTACAAACCTAAAATATCGGCCTTGCCTTCCTCTAACCAAGAGTATTGCTCTTTTAGCGCAGAGCGAACTGTTCCTTTTCCGGTAACGGTGTTTTTAATGCCTAAACCGTGAGCAACCTCATGAAACATTACGTTAGAGAAAAACGCATCGAACTTAATGTATTGTTGCTGGTCTTTGTCAATCAATTCTTTTGAAATTGGAACTAAAATCTTATCAAATTTAGCTTTCATGGCATTTTTCAACTGCGAGCGTCGAGTGCCTTTCTTCTGCTGGATAACTTCGTCGTTAGGTAGGTTAACGGCAATCGTTTTAGATCCTGCATTACAATCGCCAGCGTAATAAACCACATCATACGCATTTAATTCAGAATCTGTTCCCGGTACTTCTTTTTTGTATTTTGCAGCAACAGGTAAGCCTTTTTGTAACTCTGGCAACATAGCAACATATTTTGCCAAGCGCTTGCTCCAAACTTTATCTTTAACTAAAACATAAGATTCGAACGATGCACGAGCGTTAAAAAGTTTATCCTCGTAATTTTCAATTGGGCCGATTATAATATCCAATCCATTAGTTTTCATATCTAACCAAGCGTAGTCACTTGCCGTGTAATCGTCGGTAACTAAAGCATCAGCTCTTAGGTTAAGGTATTTTTTAAAACTCTCATCGTCTGTTAACAATGCAGCTTGTTTTAAAAGGCTGCTTGCTTTTTGTAATTCTGTAGCAAAAATAACATGATACGGAACAGAGATTAGTTTGTCTTTTTCGGTTCTAATTACCGAGTACAGTCCGAATTTGTCTTTAACATCAGATTTCTCTAATGCCTCTTTTGTCATCCCGGCAGGGTAAAACGTACCGCCCTCAGTTTTAGCGCCAATACCAGTAACAAAAGGTTTGTCTCCGTTCAACCTATCCCAAGGACCGTAATTAATTAAAACAAATTGTTTAGTTTTTTCGTCTTTTATAGTGCTTAAAAGGCTATCGCGTTGCGGATAAACTTGCTTCCAGAAAAGCTCATCCATTATTTTGGCAGCTTCAATTAATAAAGGCAAAACTTTGCGTTCGCTAGCTGTTAGTTCGTTTAAATTGGTGGTAAGTTTTACTTTTTCGTAAATAGCTAAGCGCTGGTCTACGTAATCTTGCAAGCTGTCTGGAGTTTTAGTACTTGCTTTTTTATCGTCGGTATTACTTGGGTTTGAGCAGGCAAACAAACATCCCACAAGGGAGAAAGCTAGCAAAAGCCCCTTAGTTGTATTTAATTTTTTCATTAGTTAAAAAAATGTTTTTCAATTTGTATCAATCCACTAAATTAGCAAAAAATATAAGCATGCATAGTAATTATGCTGTGCGTCTATCTAACTCCAAAATCACCAGCTATTTATGAAAAATTTGTTTACTAAAAGTATATACCTATTTGCGCTCTGTTTTGTTTTTGTAGGATGTAAAACCAGCAAATATGCCACCACAGATAAAGTATATAAGAAAATGGCCGAGGGATTTGCCAATACCATTAAAGCTTTTCCGCCAGAAGGGCAACAAGTAGATTCTTTAAACAACGAGCAATATTTTGTTGGTACGGTTAATATGGGCATTCGTAAGCCGAATTTTGTAATGATACACCATACTGCTCAAGACTCTCTAGCGCAAACCATAAAAACATTTACGATTGCCAGAACTGGTGTAAGCTCGCACTATGTGGTTAGCAGAGATGGTAAAGTTGTGCAAATGGTTAACGATTATTTGCGGGCACAGCATGCAGGAGCAGGCAAGTGGGGCAATGAAACTGATATGAACTCTGCTTCTATTGGTATAGAAATGGATAATAATGGTACAACCGATAAGTGGACAGAAGCGCAAATTGTGAGTTTATGCAAGTTGCTAGCTACATTAAAAAAGAAATACAACATACCAACGGCCAATTTTATCGGCCACTCAGATTATGCACCGGGCAGAAAAAATGATCCTAAAAACTTTCCTTGGAAGGTTTTGGCTAAAAAAGGTTTCGGTTATTGGTACGATGATGTTTTGCAAATGCCACCTAAAGATTTTGATACAACCGTAGCCTTAAGAATTATGGGTTACAATGTTGCCAAAAATTTGGATTATGCGATTGAAGCTTTTAAAATCCACTTTGTGCAAACAGATATTTCTAGAAAGCTGACGGAAACCGATAAGTTGATTTTGTACAATTTGTACAAAAAATATATGTAAGGATGAGAAGGCTTATTTTAACGCTTCTTCTAGGTTTTGTATCCTGCTTATCAATTGCACAGGAGCGACCAATTTTAGATTGGAAATTTTTTAAAAACGATAGGCCAGCTGAGGGTAAGTATCAAGCTTTTACTTGGACGATTTTATCCTACAAATATAATTTCATTAAAAGTAATCAAGAGCAGATGAATATCAGGTTTGTTGTTACTTCGAAGGCAGATACTGCACAGTCTTATTTTGAATCTGCTAGAAGATTAAAGAATGATACTTTGCTATTAAAACATGAGCAAGGCCATGCCGATATCGTTTACATTTACGCAGTAAAACTGAAGCAAATTTTCGAACAAACACCATTTTATAAAAGCAATTATAAAACCGAAATTGATGGAATTTTTAAGGTAGTTTTTGCGAAGATGCGGGCAGAGCAGGCAAGATATGACCTAGAAACCAACCATAGCAAAATCCGATCGGAACAAAAGAAGTGGAACGACTATTTTGAAGAGACGATTAAGGGTTTTTCGTCTTCGCAATAATCTTATCGCTTGGTAGAAAAAGGCCTCATCGTAAACATATTCAAATTAACGTCTTTCCCCCGCAAGTGAATGCTAATGCGAATCAAAAGCATAAAATAATGGCATTACGACACCCAGTTAAGCTGAGCATAACGATTGTACAGAAAATCTTTTGGTTTTCAGCTCATAGAAAACGATTACTTATTAGCCTCGGCAATAGCTCTTTCTAGTATCTCGTCTCTACCCTCGCTAATTCCTTTTGCAGTTTGCTCAACATATATGTTCGGTAAAATGCCAATCCCATGATGCTGAGAACCGTCATGTTTTAAAACTTTCATCCCGGTAAAGCGAAAACTGTAACCACCAGGTAAGCTAACCGAATTTACATTGCCATTTGTGCCAGCCGTTGGTTGACCGATTATAGTTGCAAGTTTGTAATGCTCTATAAAGCTCATAAAGCTTTCAGCCGCACTTATGGCTTGCCCATCTATTAAGAAAAATATTTTTGCATTTAAGTGCGGAGATTTCGGCTTTACGCCCCAATTTAAGTTTTCATAACCTGCTATATTTTCTTGATCTGGATAGATGATTTTTGGAATCTGCATCCACTTAGAAGATGTATCTTTTCTCGTCATTAAATACTGAATAAATAGAGCATTTTCATTAGAGCGACCTCTTAAGTCGCAAATAATAGCTTTGCTTTTTTGAAGCAATGGTAACGCCGCATCAATCGTTTTCATATCAGCATTGCTGATGCTTATATAAGTAATATCATTTCCAAGAGATTTTATGGTGTCTTGCTTAGGTAGTAATGGATGATAATCGCTATCGAAAATGTTTCTGGTCATTTTGAACTCCTGACCATTTTCTATCGTTATGCTAAGTGGTGTGTCTTTTTCCCCAATCAGAGATTCAGTTTTTGATCTGTGTTTTAGATACCCTTCTGTAGCTGCGGAAATGGTTTCGTTTATCTTTTTAAAATGGGTAGCCACGTCTAGCCCATTTATTTTTTTAACCACGTCTCCCTTTTTTAAACTTAGCTTACTATCCAGTACTGATGTAATCAGCAAATCCTTTCCAACCCATTTCCACGCAATTGGAGGCATGTAGAAATTCTTGTTTTCTGGGTACGATGAATGGATATGACCATCCTTTAGCTTTGCCGTTAGTTTAGTAAGCACGTTAAAATAAGCATCGGCATCTTTAGTTTTATAACTTTCGTGTAACGCTTGTTTTAAATCCTGATTCCAGTCTGTTTTGGCAACATCGAAATAAGGATAAAAATGTTGAAACACATTCCATATATTTATTATGTTTCCTAATTTGAAATAAGAATCGGAAGTTTTAAAAGTGTAGTTTGTATCATTTATTTTTGACAAAAACGAAGTGGTTTTTAAACTGTCTGGGATTGGATAGGTATTTTTCTTTGTCCCATAAAGTGCTAATGGAAAGACAACTTTTAAATTATTTCCAATGTGTTTTTCAGCATATTCGCCAAATTTCGGATGCTCTTTAAATAAATTAAGTTCTACCGAATCGGGTTGGTTTGCCAAATTTGGAGATTCTAAAAGGAGAAATTTGTTACCACTTTCTTCTTTGATCGTGAATGTATACTTTGAGCCGATAATTGAGGATCTTCCTGCAAAAAAATTGATGGACGTTGGGTTTTTATCTAAAGTGTCACTCTCAAAATTTGTACTGTAAATCTCTCTTCCATCTATTTTCAAAGAAATATCATCTACAGCGTACTTCCCGGAATTAACAATGTTGGGGCCAAATGTTATTGCCGTTGCGTCTTGATCAATTCTTCCTTCGATTGAAAATGTGTTCCACGTTTTGTTATTAGCTTCCTCCTTCCAGTTGTTTTTAAAAAAACCAAATTGTTTATTTCGTTTTGTAACAACGAACGAGAATGAACCCTCTCCCTCTCCGCTTATTAATTTTGAACGATAAGTAAGTTTAAAGTTCTTGTCTGGTATAACTGTTGTGTCTGTAATTGATTTATAAGCATTTGCCCTGCCTAAGAAAATCTTCGGTTTGAACACGGTCGTTCTATTTGTTCTAGCACTTTGATAGAGTGCTCTTTTATCGCCAGCAGTACCCACGCCCAAATGTTGCCAACTTACCACATCATAACCTTTTAAACTTTTTGGCGTAAGTAAGTTTGCATCAAATTTATAGTTTTCAGTGTGGCCTAAGATTTTAACACCAGGCATTAGCTCGCTAACTAAACTATTTAAGGTGTTTTTTAGTTCTGCGTCATTTTTACAGTTTTCTACTTTTTGGGCACCATAAATAGCAAATTTATCCCAATCAATTTTCGTAGCATCATCTCCAGGATAAAAGTATTTTAAGTAACCGTAAACCTTTGCGAAAGCATATTCATTATCTATTTGTTGCTGGGTTTGAGCGTAGGCACCAAAAGAAAAAAGGAGAAGTAAAAGAGATATAATTTGTTTCATGGCTTTTTTTACTAATGTAGTAAGTATCAGCCAATGGAAATGTTAATAAATGCTAAAGCCTCTAATTTTCAGAGATCTTTCGCTTTGTCGCGGAAGAACCCTAAAATAATAGAGGCTTTTTATAATTCGCTTTAAATATCCGCTTTTAGCTTTTCGGCTTCCAAGCTTCTTTTAATCCAACGGTTCTGTTAAAGATTAAATTTTCTGGAGTTGAGTCTTTATCTAAACTGAAATATCCTTTACGTATAAACTGATAACCCAAGTTCTGCGTAGCGTTAACTAAAGAAGGCTCTATATAAGCTTTCGAAATTACTTCCATACTATTCGGGTTTAAGTAATCTTTAAAGTCGCCTTCCTCCGAATCTGGAGATTCTACACTAAAAAGTCTGTCGTACAAACGAACTTCTGCAGTTTTAGCATGTTGGGCGCTCACCCAATGGATGGTTCCTTTCACGTTAATTCCGCTGGTGTCTTCGCCACTTTTAGACTCTGGAATGTAAGTACAATAAACTTCGGTTATGTTTCCGTTTTCGTCTTTTTTATAGTCTGTACACTGCACAATGTAAGCGTGCTTTAATCTAACGGTAGCTCCAGGAGCCAATCTGAACCATTTTTTAGCCGGTTCTTCCATGAAGTCTTCTCGCTCTATCCAAAGTTCATTGCTAAATGGAATTTCACGTGTGCCACCTTTATCTTCAGCTTCTGGATTGTTCTCTCCAATTAATGTTTCTTCACCTTTAGTGTAGTTGGTAATAATTAATTTAATTGGATCTAAAACAGCCATCACTCTGTGCGCTCTTTTATTTAAATCTTCGCGAATGCAAAACTCTAATAAGCTTAATTCGATTAGGTTTTCTCTTTTGGCAATGCCTATACGCTCACAAAATTCTTTAATGCTTTCTGGCGTGTATCCTCGTCTGCGCAAACCACTTATGGTAGGCATTCTTGGGTCGTCCCAACCGCTTACCAGGTTTTCGTTTACCAATTGCATTAGCTTGCGCTTGCTCATTACCGTATAGGTAAGATTTAAACGTGCGAATTCGTATTGTTTAGAAGGGAATATCCCTAATTTTTCTATAAACCAATCGTATAATTCGCGGTGCGAAACATATTCTAAAGTACAAATAGAGTGCGTGATGTTTTCGATGCTATCGCTTTGTCCGTGGGCAAAATCATACATTGGGTAAATGCACCAAGCATCGCCAGTACGGTGGTGGTGTGCGTGTTTAATACGATAGATAATCGGGTCTCGCATTAGCATATTCGGACTAGCCAGATCGATTTTAGCACGTAGTGTGCAAGCGCCGTCAGGTAGTTCGCCGTTTTTCATGCTTGCAAATAAAGCCAGGTTTTCTGCAATACTGCGATCTCTGTAAGCGCTAGGTTTACCTGCCTCCGTAGGTGTGCCTTTTTGCGTTGCAATTTCTTCGGCTGTGCTATGATCTACGTATGCTAAGCCATCTTCAATCAGTTTTACTGCAAAACCATGTAGTTGATCGAAATAATCTGAAGCATAAAGCTCGTTTTTCCACTCAAAACCTAACCAACTAATATCTTCCTGCTGGCTGTTTACGTATTCTGTTTTTTCAGTTACCGGGTTGGTATCGTCAAAACGTAGGTTTGTGTAACCGCCATATTTTTGGGTTAAGCCAAAATTTAGGCAAATAGCTTTGGCATGGCCAATATGTAAATAACCATTAGGTTCTGGCGGAAAACGTGTTACCAATGTTTTGGTTTTTCCGCTTTGCAAATCATTCTCTATTAGTTCTTCAATAAAGTTTAATGATTTTTCTTCACTCATATCAATCGTAATTTTGAATTTCAAAGTTAGTAAAATGGATGTATTTTAAGCTTGTTTTTTAGTTGGTTGGTTAATAAAACGGCTAAAATTTTTACATTTACAGATACTATACAATCAAATATGAACAAAACACTAAACAGGCCGATAAGGGTTTTGGTAGCGAAAGTAGGTTTAGATGGGCATGATCGTGGTGCAAAAGTAATTGCAACATCTTTACGAGACGCCGGTATGGAAGTAATTTACACGGGTTTACGGCAAACGCCAGAAATGGTGGTTAACACCGCTTTGCAAGAAGACGTAGATGCTATCGGAATTTCCATTCTCTCTGGAGCGCACATGACTGTTTTCCCAAAAATTGTAAACATTATGAAAGAAAAAGGCCTAACAGATGTTTTGTTAACGGGGGGTGGTATTATTCCAGATCCTGATATAATAAAACTGCAAGAGATTGGTGTAGGAGGATTATTCCCGCCAGGAACGCCTATGGCAAGTATAGTTTCGTACATAGAAAATTGGGTAGTAGAAAACAGAAATTTTTAAGCAATGGAATATCAAAACATTATAGCCGAAGTAAAAGAGCAAATTTTTTACATCACCATAAACAGAGCAGAAAAACTTAATGCTTTAAACAAAGCTGTTTTGCAAGAGTTGGCAAGTGCAATTTCTTATGCTTCGCAAAGCGATGAAATTAGAGCTGTATTAATTACAGGTGCGGGAGAGAAAGCTTTTGTAGCGGGTGCTGATATAGCTGAGTTTCAGAATTATAATTTAGAGGAAGGTAAAGCGCTAGCAAAAGATGGCCAAGCTAATGTTTTTGATGCTATTGCAAATTGCCCAAAACCAGTTATAGCAGCGGTTAACGGCTTTGCACTGGGTGGCGGCTTAGAGTTGGCCATGGCTTGCCACATTCGTATTGCTAGCGAAAATGCGAAGTTAGGTTTGCCCGAGGTTACTTTAGGATTAATACCAGGGTATGGTGGTACGCAACGATTAACGGAGTTGGTTGGAAAAGGACGTGCGATTGAAATGATAACCACTGCCGATATGATTACAGCTCAAAAAGCAGCAGAAATTGGTTTGGTTAACGAAGTTGTTGCGCAAAGCGAGCTGATTGAAAAAGCAGTCTCTATTTTAAATAAGATAAAATTGCGTGCGCCATTGGCAATAACTAGTGCGCTAAAGTCCATTAATGCAGCAGGCAAAGAAAATGGTTTCGAAATAGAGATCCAAGAGTTTGCCAACTGTTTCCAAACGGAAGATTTTAAAGAGGGAGTTAGCGCATTTTTAGAAAAACGCAAGGCCGAGTTTAAAGGCAAGTAAAAGTGTTTTTAACTATAAGTTATATTTGTGCTATTATTAGTTAATTGTTTATCTCAAAGGAAAATAGCGACGTAAAATTCATAAAAATGGATAAAAATTTTCGAAAAAAGATGTAGAAAATATTTCCCATCGCAATATTTTTATATATTTACTTTGACTATTTGAATGACGCAAATGAAGAAGATACTAATTGTTGATGATGAGATAAACATAGGTTTGCTTTTATCAAAATTTTTAACCAGAAACTCGTACATCGTAGAAACTACCACTAGTGGAAGCGCTGCTTTGGACATTTTATCGAAGCAAGCTTTTGATTTAGTATTGTGCGATTACCGACTGGAAGATACCGACGGTAAGGAGATGCTGATTAAAATTAAAGAGAACTATCCAAGAACTGGTGTAATTATTATTACCGGTTATTCTGATATTAAATTAGCGGTAGAATTAATTAAGCTAGGTGCTTATGACTATATCACTAAGCCATTATACCCAGATGAGATTTTAAATACCATAAATAAGGCAATTGAAATGCAGATTGTCTTAAACGAAACTGAATCTGAACCGGTAGTAAGTGGCAAAAAAGATAAAACAACTCGTCCGGTACAAGCAGAAACAGGCGAATTTGTTGTGGGGCAGAGCGCTGCATCTAGAGATTTGATGAAACAAATTATGCTTGTTGCACCAACCTCTTACAGTGTAATTTTAACAGGCGAAAGTGGTACGGGTAAAGAGTCTGTGGCGCAAACCATCCACCTAAACAGCCCTAGAAAAGACAAGCCTTTTGTAGCGATGGATTGCGGTTCATTAACAAAAGAATTAGCGGGTAGCGAATTTTTTGGGCATGAGAAAGGATCTTTTACTGGAGCTTTATACACTAAAATTGGCCATTTTGAAATGGCAAATGGTGGTACATTGTTTTTAGATGAGGTGGGTAACCTTTCTTATGAAATCCAAGCTGCATTGTTAAGAACCGTTCAAGAGAGAAAAATTAAACGTATCGGTAGTACAAAAGAGATTGACCTAGACGTTCGTATAATCGTAGCTACAAACGAAAATTTAGGAGACTCTATCCAAAAAGGTAGATTCAGAGAAGATTTATACCACAGGTTTAACGAGTTCTCTATCCATTTGCCACCAGTGCACCAACGTGGTAGAGATATAATGGTATTCGCAAATACTTTTTTAGCAGTTGCTAATGAAGAACTGAATAGAAACGTAGTAGGTTTTTCTCCAGAAGTTGAAGAGTGTTTTCTTACCTATAATTGGCCAGGAAACGTTCGTGAGTTAAAAAACGTAGTAAGAAGAGCTACACTTTTAACCGAAACGGATGAGATACAACTTAAAGCTTTACCACTTGAAATTTCTACTTACGCCAAAGCTACAGCAATCGAAAATGCGGTAGAAAATACCATTGTAAGGTCTGCAACAGCTAACAAACCCCGAGATTTGAAAAATGCAGCACTTGAAGCCGAGTACGAGGCAATTTTAAATGTACTTAGAGAAGTAAACTTCAATAAGACTAAAGCAGCTAAAATTTTAAATATAGATCGTAAAACGCTTTATAATAAAATGAAAGCCATTGATTTAGACAGCTAGTAGAAATAATAAAAACTAAAAGCCTCCAAACAAATTGGGGGCTTTTGTTATTTAATAAACATACATCTAAACGCCGTTATGTCTATTTTCAGTTACAAACAACGCAATAATATCACCTTGGTAATTATAATTGCTTTGGGTTGTTTAATCGCTTATTCCCTAATGGGGATATTTGGTTCGCTGTTAAGTACTTTGGTTCTATACACTATTTTAAGGCCAGGCTATATTTACCTTACCGAAACCAGAAATTGGAATAGAAGGCTTGCCGCTATCCTAATACTTTTTCTTTCGATAATTATACTCATTCTTCCATTTTATGCCTTAAGTAGCATGGTTATAGAAAAAATAACCGAACTAAAGAACGACCATATTTACTTTAAAAACGTGCTCTATAAACTGCAACATCTTATACCGGTTGATGGAGAAATACAACAGATTATAGAAGATGGTTTAAAAAGCGTTGGTGCTTGGGCAACAGGATTATTTCCGTCATTAATTTCGGGTGTTTTTAATATTGTACTCGGTTTATTGCTAATGTACTTTTTACTCTACTTTATGCTAGTAGAACGAGAAGCATTTGAGAATGCAATGGTAAAGTATGCACCATTTAGGGAACAAAATGCCATCCGCTTTGCCGAAGAAATGAGAAATACTACCTATGCAAATGTAGTGGGGCAGGGTTTTATAGCCATTGTGCAGGGAGGCTTGCTTAGTTTGGCATTTTATGTTCTGGGTTATAAGGATCCGTTGTTTTGGGGCGTGATAACGGCTTTTATCTCATTGGTGCCCTTGCTAGGTCCGCCGGTAGTATTTGTACCTGCCGCCATTTTACAATTTGCCGATGGCAATAATTTTGCAGCTTGGGGTATGCTAATCTTTGGCTTTGTAGTAATTATAAATATAGACAATGTACTTAGGTTCATGATTGCGAAAAAAGTTGGCAACATTCATCCGGTAATTACCGTAATTGGCGTGGTTATTGGTATTCCTTTATTTGGTATTTTGGGGTTGGTCTTTGGTCCATTATTGTTATCTTACTTCTTCTTGTTAATAAAGATCTACGAAACGAGCTCAATGGCGTCAGAAAGATTAGAAAGAATTAAAACAATTCAAGAACAAGAAGGGTTGTAAATGTAATAATGGCTTAACAACTGGCTCTTATATTTGAAATAAACATTGTTAAACATAAAAAATTAATTATCATGAACGATAACTCAAAAGTTGTAGTAGCATTATTAGCTGGTTTAGCTGCAGGAGCGGCATTAGGTTTATTGTTTGCGCCAGAAAAAGGTTCAGACACACGCGATAAATTAAGTGAATCGTTGAAAGATTTTGGTGATTCTATTAAAGATAGAGCGGCTGATGAAATTAACAATTTAGCTGGCTTAAAAGATAAAGTTGTAGATTCTATTAAGACAAAGTTACGTGGTGTAGAAGAAGAGTTTTCTTCGGAAGTTGAACACAGTTAAATAGTAATAAAATAAGCTATGGAAGAAAACAAAGTAAAAGATATTGAAGATTTATACCAAGACGCAAAAGATTACATTGATACTCGAATAGAATATACTCGATTATCTTTAGTAGAAAAAGGCGCAAAAATTATTGCCGATCTTATTACTAATACAACGGTGGTAATTGGTTTTGTTCTTGCATTTTTGTTTGCGTCGTTTACGCTTGCACTTTACCTTTCTGATGTATTTAGTAGTTACACAAAGGGCTTTGGATGTGTTGCGGGTATTTATTTGTTGTTATCTATCATTGTTTTCTTAACCAAAGACAGATATATAGAGAAAGTACTGGTAAATTTATTTATTAGAAAGTACTTCGAAAAGGTTGCTGACAAAGACGAAGAAGATGAACAGAAATAGAAACATACGTACATTGGACGAACTGCACCTTGAAGTACAGCTGCTAAAGGCTGATTACAAGAATAAAGGTGTGTTGCTTACTGAAGATGCTAAAACGTATGTTAAACAATTTACGTTAGCTAATCTTTTTAAAAAATATGCTACACCAAGCGGATTTTTAAAGCTTGATGAAAAAACGCACATCAGTAGCAAAATAATGTCTATTGCTTTGCCTATGCTTTTAAACAGCACGGTTTTTAGAGGTTCTGGAATGATAACAAAGGCGCTTGGAGCTTTAGTTTCTGGTAAGGTAGGTAAATCTTTAGATGCCGAAAGCCTATCGGGAATTTTTAACATGGCCAAATCTTTGTTTACCAAAAAAACTAAAAAGAAAGATGCGTTTATAGATTATGGCATACCGCCAGATAGCGAAACATATTAACGAAAAATGCCACAGTGAGAGCTGTGGCATTTTTTGTTGATATTAATTTTTGCACTTTCATTGCGAGGAGATGGTGTTCTGCTTCTTTCCTCTCAACGAAGGATTTTCTATAAATCTGTTTTAATCTTTAACTCTTTTAGTTGCTTATCGTCAATTGTGCTCGGACTATCAATCATTACATCTCTACCAGAGTTGTTTTTAGGGAAGGCAATTACATCTCTAATTGACTCTAAACCTGCAAAAATTGAACACAACCTGTCGAAACCGAAAGCAATACCACCATGTGGAGGTGCGCCAAACTCGAAAGCATCTAACAAAAAGCCGAATTGTTTTTGTGCCTCTTCTGGGCTAAAGCCCAAATGCTTAAACATTAATGATTGTAAATTTCTATCGTGGATACGAATAGAGCCACCGCCAATTTCTGTTCCGTTAACCACCATATCGTAGGCGTTTGCACGTACATTTTTAGGGTCGGTATCAAGCAAAGCGATATCTTCTGGCTTAGGCGAAGTAAACGGATGGTGCATTGCATGGTAGCGCTCGGTTTCTTCATCCCACTCTAACAAAGGAAAGTCTAATACCCAGAGTGCAGCAAACTTATCTTTGTCTCTCAAACCTAAACGTGTTCCCATTTCTAAACGCAATTCGCTTAATTGTTTACGAACTTTGTCGGTTCCGCCAGCCATTACCAAAACTAAATCGCCTGGTTCGGTTTGGCAAGCTGCAGACCATTTTGCCAATTCTTCTTCGTTATAAAATTTATCTACAGAAGATTTTAACGAACCATCTTCATTGTGGCGTAGATAAATTAAGCCTGTTGCACCAACTTGCGGGCGTTTGATGAAGTCTGTTAGCTCATCTAACTGCTTACGGGTGTAGTGTGCGCAACCTTTTGCATTAATAGCAATTACTAATTCTGCATTATCAAAAACCGCAAAGTCTTTACCTTTAACAATGTCATTCATTTCCACAAACTTCATCTCAAAACGCGTATCTGGTTTGTCAGAACCATAAAATTTCATGGCATCTGCATATTGCATACGTGGTACTTGAGGCAAATCGTAGTTCCTAACTTCCTTAAAAAGTGTACGAATTAAGCCTTCGAAAGTGTTTAAGATATCTTCTTGTTCTATAAAAGACATTTCACAGTCAATCTGCGTAAATTCTGGTTGTCTATCCGCACGTAAATCTTCATCTCTAAAACATTTTACAATCTGAAAATAACGGTCGAAACCAGAAACCATTAACAATTGCTTAAATGTTTGTGGCGATTGAGGTAAGGCATAAAACTCACCTGCGTTCATTCGGCTTGGTACCACAAAATCTCTTGCACCTTCTGGTGTAGATTTAATTAGAACCGGAGTTTCTACCTCGATAAAATCCAACCCATCTAAATAACGACGCGTAGATTGAGCCATTTTATGACGTAAAACCAAGTTGTTTCTAACCGGATTACGACGTAAATCAAGGTAACGATATTTCATTCTTAGATCATCGCCACCATCTGTTTTATCTTCAATCAAAAACGGAGGAAGTTTTGCAGCGTTTAAAATCTCAAGTTCAGTAACTTTAATTTCAACTTCGCCGGTAGGCATTTCTAAGTTTTTGTTCGATCTTTCTACCACAACACCGCTAACTTTAATTACAAACTCGCGACCAAGGTTACGAGCGCTTTCGCATAATGTTGCGTTATCATTCATGTTAAAAACTAACTGAGTAATGCCATAACGGTCGCGAATGTCTATAAAAGTCATTCCGCCTAAGTCTCTAGAATTCTGCATCCATCCGCAGAGTGTTACGTTTTCTCCTAAATTTTGAAGTGTTAAAGCACCGCAAGTAGTTGTTCTTAACATGTTTAAATTATATTTTGAGCCGCAAAAATACCGATTTTGTTTTAATAAGCATACAGTTTTAGTATTAAGTATTAAGCGTGGAATTTCAGCAAGTGTTTTTCGCTCTTTAGTCTTTTTTCATTTTAGCACAAACCTTTGTTATCTAAACCCGATGGTACGAAAAGCCCCGTTTATCGGGCTTGTAGGTACAGCGGGACTTAAATTAAAAAAAGCTTCTGCTCTTGCTTTACGGCTAAATTTCCTAAAGGGGCCTTGCCTGTAAGTGTTCAGTTTAGCAAGCTTTTTTATAAAGTCGCCTTTAGGGGATTTAGGGGTTAAAAAATATTTCTACCTTGATGCAACGTTTTAAAATTTACAATGTCTTTTAATCAGAACGCTTAAGAATTTGGAAACAGTATACATAGATAAGCACGTAGCGCTGGTAGAGGAATGCCGGCAGGGTAGTCGTAAGGCACAGTTTGAAATATACAAACTGTATGCTAACGCGATGTACAATGTGGCGCTACGGATAGTAAATGACGATGCGGAAGCCGAAGATGTTTTGCAGGAAGCGTTTTTGGATGCTTTTAACCGAATTAAGGATTTTAGGCAGGAAACAACCTTTGGACTGTGGCTTAAACAGATTGTAATTAACCGAAGTATAAACTATTTGCGCAAACGCAAAGCCGAGTTTGTGAGTATTGAGGAAGTGGATGTTGCGGATACGCCAAATTACGACGAAAGCGAAACGCATTTAAAAGTTGAAGCGATAAAGGCTGCAATGGCAGAGTTACCCGATGGTTATAGAGTGGTTTTAACACTTTATTTGTTTGAGGGATATGATCATGAGGAGATTGCGCACATATTAAAAATAACAGAAAATACATCTCGCACACAGTATATGCGGGCAAAAAGAAAGTTGAATAGTTTATTAGAAACGAAAGGAGTAGCAAGATGAGCAATAAATTAGAGGGGTTTGTAAAAGACAACAAAAAAGAATTTGAAGTTAAAGGTCCATCGGCAGGTTTGTGGGATAAAATTGTAGCAGAGCTGGATAAGGAAGAGGAAGAAAAAAAGCCAAAAAAGAGCATTAAACTTTACCAATGGGTAAGCATAGCTGCAATGTTGCTGATTAGCGTGGGGGTGTATTTTACGTATACGTATAAACAAGCAAATAATGCCATTGATATCGCACATGTAAGCCCAGAGTTTAGCAAAAAGGAAGTTCGTGTTGCAAGTCAAATTGAGGAGAAGAAAGATAGCTTGGCAGTTTACGCAACGGCAAATCCAGAGTTGTACCAAAGCTTTACGGAAGACTTGAAAAACCTGGATGCCGAGTACGAAAAGCTAAAAGCCGAACTACAGAAAACACCTAACCAATTATTTGTGGTTAAGGCCATGGTTAAAAATAGAGAAATGCAATTGCAGGTTTTACAACAGCAGTTGATGATTATAAATCAAGTCAATCAATATAAAAAGGAGTCAATATGAAGAATTTAATTTTAAGTGTTTCGAGCTTTATGCTAATTGCAACCCAGGTTAATGCGCAAGAGCAACAACCGGCAGTTAACGCTGCAACCAAGGTGTCAACATCTACATCTTACGCTTATACGGTAAACGATGTAAAAAATCGTGTAAATGTTAGCTATAGTAGTAACGGCGACCAAGATGTTAAAGACGACAGCCCAATGCGTTCTAAAACGTTTAGCAAATCTTTTAACTTAGATAAAGGCGACAAGATAAATCTAAACAACCAGTTTGGTTCTATAACCATTAAAACGTGGAGCAAAAACGAAATTAAAGTTGATGCTGATATTAAAGCCTACGCCAAAAGCGAAGACGAAGCACAAAAATTATTAGATGATGTTTCTGTAAATGCTACTAAAAGCGGAGATTTAGTAGCCTACAAAACCAACATGGGCGATAGAAACGGAAACTGGGGTAGCAACGTTAAAAATGGCAAAACCATTTGGCGTAGAGAAGTTAAAACTAACTACACCGTTTACATGCCGGCAAGTTATTCGCTAACAGCTTCACAGCAATATGGAAATATTAATATGGAAGATTTTGATGGCCCAACATCACTAAAAGTTCAGTATGGAAATATAATTGCCGGTAACCTAACTAACTCAAACAACTACATTTCTGTACAGTACGGTAAGGCAAATGTTAAGGATATGGGCGGTGCAACTGTAAAACATCAGTATGGCGGTGGTTTTACTGCAGGAAATGTTTCGGGCAGTTTATCGTTAGACGCTCAATACACTTCGGCTAATGTTGCTTCGGTAAAAGGCGCAACTTCAGTTAAACATCAATACGGATCGGGTACCACAATAGGTAGTGCAGGCGGCGCAATAAACGCAAATGTGCAATATACTACCATAAAAGTTAACAATTTACGTGGCAATATAACCAGCAGAGCCCAGTATGGAAAGGTGCTTATTGACAATATTGAAGCAGGAAAAGATGTAGATGTTGATGCGCAATACTCAACTGTTAACTTAGGTTTTGCTACAAATTACAGCGGAGATTTTGACGTGAAAACTAGCTACGGAAGCTTTAAATATGGGTCGAATGTTACCACTAGTAGAAATACCGATAATGATAAAGGATACAATTCTACAAAATATTACAGTGGCCAAATAGGTAAAGGTGGTAGCGGAAAAGTTAACGTTAATGCGCAATATAATTCAGTAACATTTAAATAAATAAAACCAAACAAACATAAACTAGCCCATCGATAAAAATCGGTGGGCTTTAATCATTTTCCCTTTTTATGAAGAAACTATTTTCGTTTTTACTACTTTTTCCCTTACTAGTCTTTGCGCAATCTAACAAAATAAGTAAAGCTGATAAACTTTTTGGCCTCTCTAAATTCTGGCAAGAAGTTAATTACAACTTTGTTTATTTAGATAAAGTAGATCGGCCGAAGTTTGACAGTACTTACAAAGCATTGTTAACTACCATTGGCGATACCAAAAGCGATTTTGAATATTACCGAGAACTCCAGAAATTTTGTGCCACGCTAAAAGATGGACATACGAATGTTTTTATGCCGTCAACCGGCGATTTTGAAACAATGACAACGATGTTTGGCGATTACAGGTTTTTTGTAGAAAATATTGGCGGAAAGGCAGTAATTGTTCGAGTTAATTTAAGTAAGAAAAATGAAATTCCTGTAGGTAGCGAAATTATAGAAGTTAATGGAAAGCCCACTGCAAAATACATTGCGGAAGATGTTGAACCTTATATTGCTTCTTCAACCGCTCATATTTTAAAAAACGCCGGTATTAATCAGCTATTGCAAGGCAGAAATGGCGATAATTATTTAGTAAAGATTAAAAAGCCAAATGGCAATGTTGTTACACTAAACCTAACGCATAAAAGAACCGAAGAAAAAGAAGTTTTTCCGGCGTTTGATGCTGAGCAAAATTTGTTTGAATTAAAATGGTACCCGAACGATGTAGCCTACATTGCACTAAACTCTTTCGGCGATAAAAAAATTAATGAGCTGTTTTTACAGAAATTGCCAGAGCTTTACAAAGCAAAATCGGTAATTATAGATTTGCGGAATAATGGTGGTGGTAGTACAAACATAGGCAGGGATATTCTAAAATATTTTACGGCAGATTCGGTGCTTTATGGCTCGAAATCTATCACTCGTTTAAACACTTCTGCATTTAAAGCTTGGGGTTATTATGCCAAACCAGAAGATACTGTTGGCAACAGTTGGAGCAAAAAAGCATTGCTGACTTATCAGGATAAATTTATGCACGAATTTGATTATTCGGGCACTAAAATAGAAACGGAAGGGAAGCGAATTGTTGTGCCGACAGCAATTCTAATCGGCAACAATACGGCATCGGCTGCAGAAGATTTTCTAATTTATGCTGATAATCAGAAACACATGAAAAAAATTGGGCAACCTACCTATGGAAGTACCGGGCAACCTTTAAGTTTCGAAATGCCAGGTGGCGGCTCTGCTAGAATTTGTACCAAAAAAGACACTTATCCTAACGGAAAAGAATTTGTTGGCTACGGCATTATGCCGGATATAGAGATTACTCCTTCTCTAAACGATTATTTAAAAAAGAATGATCCGACATTAAACAAAGCATTAAGCTATTTAAAAACTGCAAAAATTAACTAACCGAATATATTTTTAAATGAAAATCCTAACTAGATTAACTACAATCGTTCTCCTCAACTTTGTTTTTATTGCAAGTACCTATGCACAAACCAAAAAGCAAACTATTGTTTATACAGATATAGATAATTTTTGGGTAGCCTTTGATAGTGTGCAAACCACCACGGATAGTTTAAAGCAACTAAATATCTTTCAAAGATTATACGTTGATAAAGGTACGCCAGGATTAAAGGCATTTATGCAGGCTAAAGGTTATACTACAGCAGCTTGGCTAGATTGTATTAGAAATTACCCTAAATATTGGGCGTCTATTAGACCAAAAACCTTGAAGATTAAAGAGGTTAACAAGGAGTTGGATCCATATATAGCGAAGTTTAAAAAAACTTATCCGGCATTTAAACCAGGAAACATATATTTTACCATTGGCGCTATGCGTTCTGGGGGTACCACGCAAGACGATAAAGTTTTAATTGGTGCTGAATTGGCTACTGGCGATCCGGAAGTGGATATTTCTGAATTGCCTGCAAATACGCAAAATTGGTTAAAAACCTATTTCGGAACCTATCCGTTTAAAGATGTGGTTCTGCTAAATATGCACGAGTTTGTACATACCCAACAGAAAGGTAGGGCCAATACACTTTTAACACAAACTATTTTAGAAGGAACAGCAGATTTTGTGGCAGAACTAGTTACTGGAAAAGTTCCGGCAATGGCCTACATGACTTACGGTAAACAGCACGAAACAGAGCTTAAAAATAAGTTTAAAGAAGAAATGTTTCTAGACAGCTATGGAAATTGGCTTTATAATGGTGCTTCAAATGAATTTGGCGTTGCCGATTTAGGTTATTACATGGGCTACGCAATTTGCAAACATTACTATCAGCAAGCCAAAGATAAAAAAGCAGTTGTAAAAGAACTGATAGAGTTAGATTATTCTAGCGATGAAAGCATCGAGAAATTCCTTATAAAAACTGGGTATTTTAAAGAAGGATTTAATAAAGCCGAACTTTTAAAAAGCTACGAAAGTAAAAAGCCAAGGGTTACAAATTTAGGCTCTTTAACCAACGGCGATAAAAGTGTTGATGCATCGCTTGCCGAAATGACGATTTATTTCTCTAAGCCAATGCTAAAAAATAGAATGTCAATTAACTTGGGAGAAGGTGGAGAGGAAAATTTTCCGATTAAAAAATCGTTAGGCTTTGCCGAAGATGGAAAAAGTATAAAATTTCAAATGGAACTTAAACCAAACCACCAGTATAATTTTGTAATCACTGGTCGTGGTTTTAGATCTGTAGACGGTTATCCTTTGGTTGAGCTTCCTGTAAGTTTTAAGACCAAATAGAATATTTATTCTATAGCCAAACAATTATACATCAAGCCTGTTGATAAATTCAACGGGCTTTTTCTATATTCGCTCATTATAATTTAACTATGGAATTTTTAGCCACGCCAGAAGCCTGGATTTCTCTTTTAACCCTAACCATTTTAGAAATTGTTTTAGGGATAGACAACATTGTTTTCATTTCTATTTTGGCCGGAAAATTACCCGCCAATCAACAGAAAAAAGCCAGACAACTTGGTTTAGGATTAGCAATGATTACTCGCGTTCTTTTGCTTTTGTCGTTAAGTTGGGTTATGGGCCTTACATCAACGTTGTTTAATATGGGCGATTGGATTGGTGTAACGAGCGAAGATTGGCTAAGTAAACTTGCTATATCTGGTAGAGATTTGATTTTACTAATTGGGGGTTTGTTTTTGATTTATAAAAGCACACACGAAATACACAACAAATTAGAAGGTGAAGAAGAGACTGAGGGCGGTGGAAAAGCACACTCATTTGCCGGAACCATTATACAAATTCTAATATTAGATATTGTATTCTCCTTAGACTCGGTAATTACTGCGGTAGGAATGGCAGAACATATTGAAATTATGATAGCTGCGGTAGTTATAGCCGTTATTGTAATGATGATTTCTGCTGGCGCAATTAGCAATTTTGTTAACAAACATCCAACGGTTAAAATGCTTGCGCTATCATTTTTACTGTTAATTGGCGTTTCGCTGTTAGCAGAAGGCTTAGATCAGCATATACCAAAAGGTTACGTTTATTTTGCAATGGCATTTTCTGTATTGGTTGAAATGCTTAACCTTAAAATGAAAAGCAACAAAAGAAAACCTATTAAACTCAGAAATACACCCGTAGATAAATCTGAAGGTTAGAAAATACCTTTAAGGCATTAGTTTTTACGTAATGGTCATGCTGATTTCCACAGCGCTTTTCGCGATGGAGAAATCTCTATATTTTTGGTTGGTGCTTCACACGCAGAGATTTCTCGTCGCTTTTGCTCTTTCGAAATGACGCAAATATTTAAAGTTTCGAGCACGTATTTCTAAACGAGGTAATAACGAGCTGAGGATTGTGGTAGAGCTGATTTATTTATAACTTCGCCTTTATGTCGTCACATCACATTGTAAGAGAGAAGCAAGAGCCTGCATTATACATTCATCACCTAGGTAATTTTGATGAAGAATATTTAGGCCAATTACTGGAATGGAGCCCAACTTTGTTGGTTGCTGCAAGTGAATATGAAAAAGTGATTTCTTTGGGTTTAAAGGTAGATGTTGTTTTTGGAACGGATGAGAATTTAGCTAATCAGGAGAATACAAAGTGGGTGTATGCAGACAACAACAGTTTGCAAACCGTAATTAAATACTTGATTGCAGAAAAATACCCAGCGGTAAATATTATTGGTAGGGAAAACAAGTTTGATGACGTTGCTGATTTTTTACTGGAAATAAATATCGTTTTGTTTACCGAAACGGAAAAAAGTTATGCGGTAAAACCTGGCTTTAATGTTTGGAAACCCGCCGGCTCTATTTTTAAGATTGATATTATCTCCTACTTTGAAACAGGGAACTTAAAACCTACTGATAATAACGAATTCGAAGTAATTAAAGATGGCTTTGTTACCTTCGATTTTACTACAGATTACTTGTTTTTAAGCGAATTATTATGATCCTGTTAAGAAAAGCAAAAGAAGAAGATTTACCTATAATTACTGATTTGGCTGAAAGAATTTGGCCAGCTACTTACGGCGACTACCTAAGCGATGAACAGCTTCGCTTTATGCTAGATAAGATGTATAACCACGGCGAGCTTTTAGAACAATTGCGCAAAGGATATACATTTTTAATAGCAGATGAGGATGGAGCCGATGTCGGTTTTGCCTGTTTTTCTTTAGAGATTCCAGAAGAAGTTGTTTATAAGCTACATAAGCTCTACGTTTTGCCAGAAACACATGGCAAAGGTGTAGGCAAAATTCTGATAAATGAAGTAGTTAATTTAGCTACAAGGGAAGGAGGAAAGGCGCTTCAGTTAAATGTAAACAGAAATAATAAAGCAAAAGACTTTTATCTAAAAGCTGGCTTTGTAATAAAAGAAACCGTCGACCTTGATATCGGCAACGGTTTCTATATGAATGATTACGTAATGGAGAAGCAAATCGGTTAACGTTTGCTGTTCTCGTTTACGTTTTACAGTTCCCAGTTAACAATCGCAAATTGCTAACTGACAACGGCTAACTAAATTATTGTCCTCTAATTGGGTCTTTTGGCCGATTTACACTAGGATATTTGTAGGTTTTCATCTCCTCTTGTAGCAGTTTAACTGTGCGCTCTAATTGAGGGTCTCTGCCTTCCAACAAATCTTTAGGTGTTTGCTCTATAAAAATATCTGGGGCAACACCTTCGTTTTCTATAATCCAATTGCCTTTTGTATCGTAGATGCCAAAGTTTGGAGAGGTGATGCTGCCACCATCAATTAAAGATGGATAACCGCTAATACCTACCAATATGCCCATTGTTGTGCGGCCAACCAGCTTCCCAAGTCCTTTTTCTTTGAACATGTATGGCATCATATCGCCACCAGAGCCAGCATTTTCGTTAATTAACATCGCCTTTGGCCCAAAAATACCATTACCTGGGGTGGTAAAACTTTTTCCGTCTCTAATAGCCCAGTAGCTCACTAAATCTCTGCTTAAAAGATCGATGATATAATCGGCTACCGAACCACCACCATTATTTCTTTCGTCCATTAGCAAAGCTTTTTTATCCATTTGCGAGAAGTAATAACGATTAAAATAGGTAAAACCTTCTTGCCCGGTGTTTGGCATGTACACGTACGCAATTTTTCCCTCACTTAATTTATCTACACGTTTGCGGTTATTCTCTACCCAATCCATCTTTCTCAATTCCATTTCAGAAGCGAATGAAATAGGCAGAACTACAACTTCCCTAGCACCATCTAAACTTGGTTTACTATTAACTTTAATAGCAACTTGTTTACCAGCCTTATAATCGAATAAACTGTAAATAGATGTTTTTTCGTCTAATGGTTTTCCATCAATGGACACAATATAATCGCCTTCTTTAATATTTAAACCTGGCTCTGCAAGTGGCGCTTTAAAGCTCGGGTTCCAGTCTAAGCGGTTAAAAATTTTGCTTATTTTATAGAAACCATTTACAATTTCATAATCTGCGCCAAGCATCCCTACGCTAATTGAAGTAGCAGAAGGTTCATCGCCCGGATTGATATAATTGTGCCCAACTACCATTTCACCCATCATTTCATTAAACAGATAAGTCAAATCAGCACGGTGGTTTACATAAGGAAGGAATTTCTCGTACTTAGCTTTAACTGCGGCCCAATTTGCACCATGCATATTTTCTACGTAGAAGTATTCCTTTTCCATTTGCCACACCTCATTAAACATTTGGTTCCATTCTGCAGTTGGGTCAACCAATACTTTAATTCCATCTAACTTAATTTTTCCCGTTTCTGAAGTAGCTGGTTTCTGTCCAGCGGGAACCATAAAATAGCTTCCTCTGGCGCTGTATATCATCGTTTTCCCATCGCCACTTACACTAAAACCATATGCTCCCGGCACTAAACTGGTGCTTTCCATTTTAGCCAAGTTTAAAGCACTCAGTTCGCCGTTTCGGGTATATAATACCTGTCCTTCAACGCTTCCATCTAAATTGTATGAGCCAGCCGGTATTGGCAAAGCGATAATCCTATTATTTAAATCATCAAGATCTATCTCTGTAGGTTTTACAGTCTCTGCAGGTTTTGTTTCTGCTGGTTTATCTGTTTTCTTATCGTCTTTTTTCTTATTGTCGTCTTTTTTAGGCTCTTCTTTTTTTGGAGCTGGCGCATCGGGCTTTACGGTTTCTTCATCGCTTTCTGTTTTGTATAAAGACGGAGTTTTTTTAGATAAGATTAACGCATAAGCCGAGTAATTAACCGGACGTTGGTACGCAGACATGTGTAAGCCACTACCCGCTAACGCAATGTCGGTACTTGCCAAAAAGAACAAGTATTTGCCGTCTCTACTAAAAGAAGGATTAGCCGCACCGCTCATTCCATCGGTAATTTGCGTATGCGATTTTTTATCGATGTTATACAGGTAAATTGCGCTAACCGAGTTTGGTAATGTTGCAACGTAAGATATCCATTTAGAATCTGGCGACCATGTAGGTTGCAGCACATTGTAGGTTCTATTGGTGTGCGAACCTAAATTATCTTGCTTAACCAAAATAGGTTTTTTGTCGTTAATGTCGATATAGTACAGGTTTAAGTGGCTATCGCCATAAAACAGTTTTTTGCTATCTGGCGACCAAACAGGTTGGAAGTAAAAGTGAGAATCGCCTAAGTTAAGATACTCTGTTGTTTTGCTAACCTGATTTTGCAAAACCAATTGGTATTTTCCGTTTTTATCCGATAGGTAAGAAATATATTTACCATCTGGCGACCAGCCCGGATATTTCTCAAAACTGCCCGGTGAGTTTGAGATATTTCTAGCATCACCTTTTTCTTTAGGAACAGAGAAAATTTCGCCACGGCTTTCAAATAAGGCTCTAACGCCTTTTGGAGAAATATCATAGTTTCTTATGCTGTTTGCTAAATCAACATAGTGGTTACGTTTGTACGGCGCATCTGCCTGTACGCTAATTTTTAAAGTAGTTATCTTGTTCGTAGCCACATCTAGCAAGTGTATTTTGCCAGCCTGCTCAAATGCCAAAGTACCGTTGCTACCAGTTAAAGATTTAATATCGTAATCTTTATAGTTAGTTACTTTTTCAATCTTTTTGCTCTTGGTGTCGTAACTAAAAAGGTTTAAAGTTAACTCTCTATCCGATAGGAAATAAACCTTATTGCCAACCCATTGCGGTTTTACGTTGTTAGCGCTGCCTGTGGTAATAATTTCTGTATTCTTGGTTTGTGTATCGAAAATCCAGATTTGAGGCATGCCACCGCCCCTATATCGTTTAAATGCTACGTTAGAGCGGTCGGTTGGATCTGTGTTTTTTATATAAGCCCAATAACGTTGATCTGCCGAAGGAGAACCTTGCGTAGCTTCGGGCATTGGTAATGCTTTTTCATCGGTTCCGTCTAATTTTATACGGTGCATTCTCGGACTCAAAGCATAATTATAGTCGCGTGTTGCCGTAAAATAAAGCTCGTTATCGTTTAACCAGCCTTTAACCAAATCGCCACTTGGATGATAGGTAATTCTTTTAGGTGCGCCACCTTCAACCGGAATAACATAAACATCATTATTGCCATCGTAGTTACCTGTAAAGGCTATCATTTTTCCGTTTGGAGAAAATATAGGAGATTGCTCCACTGCCGGGTTTACCGTTAATCTTCGCGGGTTGCTACCGTCGCGGTTAGCTACCCAAATATCGCCACCATATACAAAGGCGATGTTATTATTACTAACTGTTGGTTGGCGCAGAAGCAATGTTTCTGTTTGCGCCTTTGCAATAGAAATAGAAAATGTTGCCGTTACCAGCAACATTTTTTTAAAAAAATTAAATTTCATTTATGTTTATTTAGGGATTATTATCTGCTTCCTAACTTAGGGATACGCGTAGGTGTATCGATTCCTTTTACAATGCTAACTGCACTTTTAGCTATTGCTTTAATGGTTGCTAAAATGTTTTCCACGTCTAAAGTTTTATATTCGTCTGTAACTTGGTGGTAGTGCGGATCAACATCAATTTGATCGGTACTGATGGTGTGTGCCGGAACGCCCAAAGCTGCTAAAGTGGCGTTATCACTTCTGTAGAACAAGCTTTGCGCTACATAAGGGTCTGGATGGAAGGTAAATTCTGTTCCTGCTAAGTTTTTCTGTAAAATTTTGCCCAGATCTGATTTCTCGTACCCAGTAATAAACGCAGTATTCTTGCCAAATTTACTGTCTTTACCAATCATTTCTATGTTGAACATAGCCGTAACTTCATCAGGATTTAATTGTTGCGAGAAATAACGTGAACCGAACATGCCCATTTCTTCACCTGTAAAGGCTACAAAGATCAAAGTACGCTCATTGTTTTTGGCCTTTTTGTAGTATTTAGCCAAAGCAATCATTGCCGATGTTCCAGAAGCATCGTCATCAGCACCGTTCATAATGCTATCAGCACCAAGTTCTTTCGGTTTTGTAATGCCCATATGATCGTAATGCCCAGAAAATACAACCAATTCTTTCGCTTTCGATTTACCAGGAATGATGCCCGCAACGTTAAATAAAGGCATTTTCGTTACCGTGTTTTTCACTTCTACGGTAAAGTCGTTTATTACGGTGTCTTTATCCAGTACCAAAACAATAGGTGTGCCTTTTGGATTAGCTAAATCGGCTTCGTCTACGATAGATCCGTTTGCCATCTGGTTTTTTATGCGATTAAAAACATCAACAAATTTCACATCAACTAGGACCAATTGTTTTTTACCTGCTCTTGTAATTTCTCTAAACTGAGGAATAAATTCTTTGTTTGGGTCTAATTTGATCCAGCCATCACTTGTAGCCTTTGTAAGCGATAATTGCTCTTTGCTGTTGCCATAAACAAAGGTTTTCTCGGCTTCTACAGCTTGCCCATCAATAGTTACTGCTGTAGACGCAGGTTTTATTTGGTATTTATAAAAAGTTTGGCGGAAACCTGTTTGCCCCTCTAACGGTTTTAAACCAATTTGCTTAAACTCGTTTTCTATAAAAGTGGCTGCTTTATCAATGCCCGGCGTAAAGGTTCTTCTGCCTTGCATTTCGTCGCTAGCCAAAGTTTTTATTAAATGGTCAACATATTTTTTTGTAATAATTTTATTAATGTCTTGCGCTTGAGTTAGGCTTGCTACAAAAAGCAACATTAACGTGTAAATCGTCTTTTTCATCATCGTTTATTTTTATCCCACAGGGGATGGTTTATTTTTTAATTTGCGAGTTTAACCAATTATCTCTAAAGGTTTGCATCGCGGGTGTTAAAGTTCCGCCAGTTTTTTCGATAGATACCAGTTCTAATGTCGGCACTTCTGCCAGCGTTAGTTTAGTTTTTTTCTCCAAACCTCTGTAACTGTATTTTACTTCAACTACATCGCCGGGTTTATGATTGTCGGTAAATGTTGTTAAACTGGCCTGGTCTTTAATTTCTGCGCCATCAAGGCTTATTAAAACATTGTCTACATCTAAACCTGCATTGTAAGCTGGTGTTCCTTGTATGGTTTGTCCTAAGGTTGCTTTTCCGCCTTCAAAATTAACCCTGCCAAAACCAGTATAGGCTTTATTTGGACTAGCTTTTCTTAAAACCAAACCTGCATTTAGCAATAATTTAGCATAATCGTTTTTGGCTTTACCATGAACGTAATTTTTAAAGAAATCTGCAGCAAAAGCTGTACTCTTTGTTAGTTGCGCTAGCACTTTTTCCAAATCGCTCATTGTGTAGGCAATTTCTGGTTTGCCATGCGCTTTCCATAATGCTCGCATATAATCATCCAGCGTAAGTTTAAATTCACTTCTTAAACGTAAATCTAAAGCAAGGGCAACGCCAGCACCGTAGGTGTAGTACGAAGTAAAAATATTACCCATGTTTCGTTGATCTATTGCAACACCTGCATCTGCAAAAACTGCATATTGGCTAGCTTGAATAGGAGAGAAGTTTATCGCCCCTGGCGAATTTAAAACTGAATTTACAATGCCATTAAAGCCTTGCACAGCGTTTTCTGACGTTCTAAAGCCTGCTCTAGCCAATAGTAGGTTGCCGTAGTATTGGGTAAAACCTTCGGCAAGCCAAAGTCCGTCGCTTACATTTGAATGTTCGAAATTAAATGGCTCTAATGTTTTCGGTCTCAATCGTTCTACATTCCAAGCGTGGAAAAATTCGTGAGAGAATGTGCCTAATAAATTAGATTCGTAACCCGCAATTTTTGGTGTGCGTTGTACAATTACCGTAGAGTTTCTGTGCTCCATACCATCGCCAGCATATTCGGGCAAAACATCATGCAAGAAATAATAATTGCCATAATCGAAGTTTGGCAACTCGCCCCAAACAGCTACTTGTTCTGTAACCATCTTTTTAAGCATTTCCGCATAGTTATCTATGGTGCTTTGCTCATCGTTGCTGTGCGAAACTAAGTGTATGGTTTGTATTTTTCCATCTGGATTTTTTACTTCCCAACTTGCGGTTTTGTAAGCTGCAATTTCAATTGGGCTATCCATAAAATATTGGAAGTTTGGCGCATAATAAGTGTCTTTGCCGGTTAACTTAAGCTGTGTAGCTACCTTCCAATTTTGTTTGTCGGCGTAATTAAATTTAACCGTTCTTGGCCTTGTATCCATCCCGATAGGGAAAGCAAAAGTTGCCGGAATATTCATGTGTGCATGGGTCTCGTCAAAACCGGCATAAGTACCATCTATCCAATTTCCAAAAACGGTGTAGGTTACTTTTACTGTTTTTGTAGGATTAGTAATTTCGTAAACATCACCTGCGGTTAGCTTAAAGTTTAGGGCTTTACCATTTTGGTCGCTTGCTTTCAAATTGTAAACATTTTTGCCAAATTCGTGCGTGGCGTATCTTCCAGGAGACGAACGGCTCATACGTACTTTTAGAGCACCTGTTGGCACATTAGGTATGGTCATGCTTATTTGTGCTTCGTGGTGCACAGCGTTTGGAAAGCTTACTTCGTAGCTAATTTCTTGTTGCGCATTAACAACAAATGAGCTAGCTAGAAGCCCACATGCGAGTAAAATTTTCTTCATAAAATTAAATATGCCATTAAGTTAGCGCTATTAGCTAAAAAACCGAAATTGTGTAAAGATTATTACTTAGATGACGATGAATTTGTAAAATAGTTGCACGCTGTTTTATTTTTATGAAGAGCAATTACAGCAGTTTTCGGTTACGAAAGTCCCGCCATCATTTAAAGTCCTCGTCTCGTTCCTCGCCTGTGGGCTTTTCATTTTGTCGGGTCTAGTTTACTCGGGTCTTCCTACAAACACGTGGGCGTGCCAAAACAATTAAAAACTATTCAGCGTTTAAATCTCTGTAAGCTTTATTTCTAATCTGTTCCTTTCGCTTCTCTATTTCTGTTGATACACGAGTTTCGTGAATACCATCTGCAACTTCAACTTCAAAATCTCTGTCCTTGTTAGATAAATGCACTTGCGCAAATTCAATGTTGTCAACTGCTTGGTCGTATGGCCCCCGACTGCTCATCAGTTTTACAAAAACAGGCAAACATTCAAAGAAGATAAAAAGCAAACCTATAAATGTAACCGCAATTGCAGTATTGTTATCTCTAGTACCGTCTACGTTGTAGCTTAACTGACCTAAAGCCCAATTTCTATCGGCAAAACCGGCAATGTTGCTCAAACTATCCAATTGCTTGGTAGTGTAAAGCTTCTCGGTCATCAAACCATCAAACTGTTTTCTGCCGTCAACAAATTTTTCCATTGCTCTAACGTCTTTAGTTAGCGTATCCAAATTTTGTTCGCGTTGTTTAAGCTCAGCCTCTTTTCGTTTCGCGTATGGGCCATAACCCATTACGCCAGATGTTTCGTTGGTTTTGTTGCCGAAAATCTCAAAATTTAATTTTTGTCGGTCGGCTTTAATAGCAGCAGCCAAAGAATCTCTCTCAGCTTTAGCAGTATTTAGTTTGCCAATTTCTATGGTGTATTTTTTATCGAAGGCTTTGTTTAAGGTATCTATTTTTGAACGTTGACCATTTAAATAGCTTACGTTTAGACGTTCCTTAATTTCTTTGTCGAATATTTTTAATTCTAAAGGGCGTGATATTACCATCCCAATCATTATTGCCAATAAAATACGAGGTGTTGCCTGCCAAAATTGTTTATTGTTAGAGGCATTTTTGTTAATGCTGGATACAATGTACCTGTCCATGTTAAAAATGGCCAACCCCCAAATTATGCCGAAAAATAAAGCGAAAAGCCAAGCAAAATCACCGCCTTTAAAAACAAAAAACATGGCGTAGCCACCAGATAAAGCAGCAAACAAACCTGTAAAAAATATGGTGGCGCCAATGCCTAAATATTTGTTATGTTCTGTCGGATGTTTTTCTAAGGTAGCAATATGCGCACCAGAGCAAAACCAAAAGAAACGAGAAATGCCATTCATAAAATGATTTTGGGATATTGTATTAAACGCACTCGGTGGCAAGTTGTTACAACTTTTGTTACAAAATAACTGAATTAAAATCTTTGTAGGTTTTTCAGTTTTAGAATTTGTGATTTTTCTAAGACTTGTGCTTAGTATTGATTTTTGTACATTTGAACAAAAAAAACCAAATACGCAAATTTTAGTAGAAACTTATAGGCTTTGCAGCTTGTTGTTTTGAGGTTTAAGAAGCGTAAACTGTTAGTAGGAACATAAATCAAACTTATATGAAAGAGATTTCAGTACAAGAATTAAAGCAAAAAATAGATAACAAAGAAGATTTTCAATTAATTGATGTTAGAGAAACTTTCGAGTACGAAACTTCTAACTTAGATGGCCTGAACATCCCTTTGGGTGGAATTTTAATTGAAACCGATAAAATTGCTACAGACAAACCTGTAATTGTACAATGCCGTAGCGGTAAAAGAAGTGCGGCAGCAATTATGCAATTAGAGCAAATGCATGGTTTTGATAATTTATACAACCTTAAAGGCGGTATTTTAGCTTGGCAAGAAGCTTACGATCCGAACATGCCTGTTTATTAATTTTTAATGATTAAGTTTTGAATGAGGATTTCCTCGTTCAAAACTTTTTTTTTGCTAAAAAAACCAACCAACTAACCAACAAAATAACAGTAATGGGTAAAAAAATTTTAGTAAACGTGCTCTACAACGTGGGTCTTATCCTCTCTATTTTTGGTATGGGATGGGCTTATAATAACAATAGCCCATTGATTATTTTTTTCTTTGTAGCCACTTTTGCCACTTTCTTGTATTTTAAAATACAGTTGGTAAAGGATTTTAGAAAAGATATCAAGAAGTAGAGCAATCGCTAATTTTCAAAAAGTTCATCTCTATAATTGTTAAATGTGTTTAGCTGTCTTACAGCACCAGCTAGTCCTTCGTCATTACCTTTTTCATATACTTCTACTATTAGTGTTAAAAAATCTCTAATAGGTATTTTGAATAAATGGCTTGCGAGATATAGTTTTTCAATATCAGCATTTACTCGTCCGTTTTCTATATTGGCCAAGGTTGGTACGGTAATATTTAGCTTGTCTGCTAAAAACTCTTGCGTGTAGCCCAAGTGTTTCCTAAACGCTTTGATTACTTTTCCAGTTGATTTTTTCATAAATAGGTAATGCTAAAATATCAAAAAGTTTAGAATCAATGTGTAGGGTAAATTGACTAAGGATGTTTTTTGCAAAAAAAAGAACGACATTTTTTGATTTTTTCCTTCTTTTCGTCGTTATTTTGGTTTGAATTGGCATTTTGTTTTTGGTGTAGCAGTTTTTTTCCGAATGAAGTTAACTTATGATTGCAAAATTTATCAACTTATCAATTTTTACAAACTATTAAGCAAATAATTTATCGCAGTAAATAAATTCGTTTTTCTAAATTTTTTACCCTACAAAAAATGTAGGGTAGTTTGTTAAATTATTGTTAGAACCGCCTCTATATTTGGTTTAATGTTAGGCCAACAGCAAGAGTTTACCGAAAATCTTTAAAAGAGTAGGTGAGAAAATAAATTTTAAAGACTATGAAAACATTAATCTTTCAAAATTTCGGTGTCAGAGAACTAGATACTAGGGAGATATTGAAATTGATGGCGGACAAGCGCCAGCTTGGCTAAAAAAACTTGGATGGGGGGTACCTTACAGAAGTTATTAGTGGATGGAAGATACTCTTTATTTTATTGTCGTCCGTTTTAATTTCAGTTCTAGAGAGGATTTTAAAAAAGAGATAGTTGATTCGTAGTTTTGTAATAAAAATAAATCTACTTCAAATTAACTCTTTGATTCTTATTACCAAAACTCTTAAGTATATGAAGATTAAAGAAATACCACAGGCAAAAAATCAAATTTATTTTTGGATTTTTTTTTCTATTTATTTTTTTTTTCAATTGCTTACGACAATTGTAGCTAATTACATAAATCCGGATTTGACATCAACTACTATTGATTTTGATAGTTTAGCAGAAGAGTTTATAATAGTTGTAGTTGTCGCACCAATTCTAGAAACAATAATATTCCAATACATTGTTATTGAAACCTTAACCAGGTTCAAAATTATGCCTATAATTTGTGTATTTATATCTGGGATATTGTTCGGTATGGCCCATTGGTATAACTTGATATATGTTGTAGTACTCACTATAGTCGGTTTTATTTTTGCATATTATTACCTAGCGTTGAGGCATCAAAACCCTGTAAATAAGTTAGTTCTGGTGACTCTACTACATGCCTTATCTAATTTGATAGCGTTTTTCGATAAAAATATAGTTGACTTAACCTTTTAATGATTTAATTTACTAAACAGGAGTAGTATTGCGCCACTTTTTAATGATTATTTTTTGGGGGAAGAAAAGCTATTCTACAAGACATTAGTCTAATTGAAAAATGTTTACACGCCAACTTGGCGAAATATTTTAGCAACCGTACCACAAGAAATAAAACTAGTTAATGGAACACTAATTGAAAATATCGCTATTGCTAGTGCTCAGGACGAGGTATTAGCTATTGTAAATTTCTGCATTGCGAATGGATTTAATAAATATTTTGAAGCTTTGCCTCAGGGTTATTTTAAATTAGTTGGCGAAGAGGGCATAAATCTCTCAGGCGGACAAAAGCAGCTGGTTGCCGTAGCAAGGGAATTGTATCGCAAGCCACAAGTGCTTTTGTTAGATGAACCCACTGCAGCAATGGATAGAAATACAGAGCGATTTATTTTACAGCTATTAAATCAACTAAAAAAGGAAATGGCGATTATTTTAATTACTCATAAAATGCATACAGCAAAAATATGCGACCGTATTTATATAATTGAAAACGGTTTAATTACAGCCAACGGTAAACCTTCATAGCTTTTAGGAACAGATAATTTTTTAGTCAGCTAGTTTCGGATTCATCGCTTTAGGTTTTTACCCAAACAACCCATTTTCAAGTCCCGCCAAACCCAAACCTGGCAAATCATTTAAAACATATTTGCCATCCTTCATTTCTGGCGCATTAAACGGATTGTTTTTGGTAAGCCAAGGCCCATCTAAATCTGCCCAGTCGCAAAGAGGTGCTAATGCTATACCAGCTAAGGTAGCTATTGAAGTTTCGCTCATACAGCCGATTAGAATTTTCATTCCAAAACTGCGGGCTTTTAAAATCATTTGATGCGCTTCGTACATTCCGGCACTTTTCATCAATTTAATATTTATGCCATGATAAGCGCCACGTAGTTTATCTAAATCCGCTATGCGTTGTACAGCCTCATCTGCAATAATAGGGATGGGGCTACGGCCTGTCAACCAAGCGTTTCCATCAATATTATTTTTATCCATGGGTTGCTCAATTAGGAGTACGCCTTGGTCGTGCAGCCAATAACACATTTCTATCGCTTGTTTTCTATCCGTCCAACCTTGGTTTGCATCTACATAAAGCGGTAAATCGGTTACACTTCTAATGGTTTTTATCAGTTCTTTATCATTGTCTCGGCCCAGCTTAACCTTAATTACTTTAAAAGCATCGGCATCTTTTAGTTTCTCTCTAATTACGGCTGGTGTATCAATGCCTACGGTGTAAGAGGTAACGGGCATTTTTTCTGGATCGCTGCCAAATATTTTGTAGCAAGGCTGATTTAGGATTTTACCATTTAAATCGTTGAGCGCTATATCTATTGCTGCTTTAACTGCCGGATTTCCACTTTCCAAACTATCTAAATATTTGTGTATTTCGGCAAAATTGAAAGGGTGTTTAAATCTCGAAAAATCAACTTTTGCTAAAAAGGCACTTGCCGAAGCATAACTTTCGCCCATGTACGGCACCATACTAGCTTCGCCATAGCCATCAAAACCTTGGTAATTTAATTTTAAAAGCAATAATGGCGTGCTGGTTCTGGTAAACTTAGCAATAGAAAATGGATGTTTTAATTCTAATTCAAACTCCTTGCAACTAATCTTCATTTTTAATCGTCTTAATGATACAAACGTTCGGTTAATGGAGGCGATTATTAGCTATATTCGCTTCGCTTAACTAACATAACTCTCAAGGTCATGGAAACTATTTCAAGATTACGGTATTTTATTTATTTATCCATACTATTTGTTGGATGTACCACCGGAAAAAATGCGTTGCAAAAAGGCTCTTACGATGCTGCTGTATCTAAAGCGGTTGAAAGGTTAAAAAATTCGCCTAGGAATGAAGAGGCATTAAAAGTTTTGCCACAAGCTTACGATTTGGCATTTAAATCGCATTTAAGAAAAATTGATGAAGCAAAAATGTCGGCAGATGTACTGCGTTGGGAAACTGTAATGTACGAATACCAACAATTAAACCAGTTGAGTGATGAAATAAATAGTTCGCCAGTGGCGCTGAAGTTGGTTCCAAATCCTACAAAATTTATAGCTGAAGTGGCCGAAGCGAGATACAAATCTGCCGAGGTGCGTTACACTTTGGGTGTTAACCAGTTGAAGGAAAATAATCGTGTTAGCGCCAAAAAAGCATATTACAATTTTGAAAGAGCACAACAACTGGAGCCAACTTATAAGGATGTAAAAAATAAGCTTGATGATGCTTATTGGGCTTCGGTTTTAAAAGTAGTGGTGCAACAAGTAGCTGTAAATAGTCAATATTATAAACTGAGCAATCAATTTTTTCAGCAGCAGGTTAACGAGTTTATGATTAATTATCGTGGCAACAGGTTCGTAGCTTTTTATACCGAGCAAGAGGCAAGCAAACAACGTATAGTGGCCGACCAAATTATAAGTTTAAGTTTTGATGATTTTATTGTTGGACAAACCTATGTTAAAGAGAGGATTGAAAAAGTTAAAAAAGACAGCGTCGTAATCGGCGAGTCTAGAAATCGCGAAAAAGTTTACGGAACAGTTAGGGGCACTTTGAGCATCTTTGATAAAAGAGTATCATCATGTGGTTTGTTAAGTATGGTTATTAGCGATTTAAGCACCAATAAAATCATCCGCCAGCAAAAATTACCAGGCACTTTTGTTTGGCAAGATAACTGGGCAACTTTTAAAGGCGATGAAAGGGCTTTAGATAGACAACAATTGGCAATGACCAAACGTAGAGAGGTCTTGCCTCCGCCACCAGCAACCTTATTTGTAGAGTTTACTAAACCAATTTATGCACAACTGGTAGATCAGGTTAATAGTTTTTACAGTAGATACTAGAAAGGTCGAAAGCGAAAGTTCTTTGCGGACTGATAGGTTGGAAGGTTTAAGGTTAATAATTTAAAGTCTTATCTGAGGATAACGGAGAATCTGTTAAGTTTATGTAGGCAGATTCTTCGCTTACTCGGAATGATAAAGATTTTAAATTGAAGTGGTCTTTTTACTTCCTATTGATTTACCCCATCAATTTATTAGCTAATATTGCAGCAATGAATACTGCAGTTTATAATCCCTTCAAAAATTTCGATTTTAAAAACGATAAATGCTTTTTAACTGGCGAGGCTTTTCCATCGCCCTTGGCAACTGTAAATGTACTGCCAGATTGGTTATTGAGCATGGCTAACTTAACAGGAAACGAGCAAATACAATTATTAGACGAAACTATACGTACTTACAAAAGTTTGGTTGTGCCTTGCAGTATTCCGGTTTATGATCAGTTTGTTTCTCCGCTAGAGGATAAAATTGCAATGGCTTTTGGCCAAGGTTACCGAGGTGTATCGGCTTTGCCAGAACAAGATTTATTTAATTGGATTGGAAAATTGATGTACAGCTTTTTGTATATAGAAATGCAAGGAGCTATACGTTTGCAACAGTTAAGTGGCGATGGCATGAACATGTCGCAAGGTTTGATGCACAAATTTGGTAACCTGCACACCATGTTACAAAGCATCCATCGCGAGGTAGTTCTGGAAAATTTTACGCCTTGGACTATACTCGTTTTTCCGTTGCAAGATGCAGAAACACCATTTAGCTTCCGCGATGAAATTAACACTTTAACATTTTCGTTAAAATTTAAGGATTTTGGGATTATTGCCTGCTTGCAAGACAACGGAATGAACAAAAGATACCATAAGGATATTTTAGCCGCAATAGCTAATAAACCGCTAAGTGCCCAACAATTCGAAGAAATTTCGGCTCGTTTTTATTACTCTGCGTATTTATTTAATCGCTTGCCAGAATATACGATTATGCCGGTTGATGGTGTAATTTATATCGATGCAATGCCTCTAACTGGCGGTATGCAAAACAAGCCTCTTTTTGATGTTTGGGCTAATAAAACCTACGGCCAGGTATTAGAAAATTTCTGGAAACCTTGGGGGCACACCTTGTTCGAGATTATAAAAAATCCTTTAGCGCCAATTACGTATTTTGATGATGCACTATTACCTGCCCAAGCCTAAAGCTGCAGCAATTTGGTGAAGGAAATTTGGAATAATACCAGGAACAGCAATTACGGTAAAAATCAAACCTGTTAAAGCGCCAAAAAAGTGCGCATCATGGCCAATGTTGTCATTCCCTTTTTTAGCCATGTACCACGAGTAAACTAAGTACAATATGGCAAAAACAACAGCAGGCATAGGTATAAACATTACTAAAAGTAATGTAGTAGGATCGAATAAAATATAGCTAAATAAAACGGCGCTAATTGCACCGCTAGCACCTAAACTATTGTACCAAAAGCTATCCTTGTGTTTTACTAAAGTTGGGATGTCGCTCAAAACAAGACCTAAGAAATACAACAGTCCAAACTGCCAACTTCCAATCATCGTTTCTAATTTAAACGCAAAAAAATAGAACGTAAACATATTAAAAATCAGGTGCATCCAATCGGCATGTATGAGGCCGCTCGTTATAAACGTATAGATTTTTTTTCCTCTGCTTACCGTATAGGGATGAAACATAAACTTACCATACAACTGATTGTCGTTAAACGCATAAATGCTCGTTATCAAGGTAAAAATAAATATAATTGAAGCTACGGGTGTGTTATTTAGGTATTCCATATTATTTCAAATTTAAAGAAATGTTCTGTTGCAAACGAGCAATGGGATAACGCATAGTGGTTTTTTCGAAATAATCGGAGTTTTTGTAAACGAAATCCAGTTGCGCTCTTGCGGTTTTCATCGCATCAGGGTTTTTAGCTTTTTCGGCGTCCAATTTAGCTCTTAGCGTCGAATCTTTTTTCAATAATTCTGCAGCGGTATCTTCAAAAACATAACTAGAGTAGCCTTCTTTCTGCCCTAAAACTGCATCAAAGAAATTCCAGTTAAAAAATGAATCGATTGCTTGAGGTTCCAACGTTTCTACAATATAGCGGTTACTCGGCTGGTTAACGTAAACCACGTAATCTCCGGCAAAAAAATGTATATCCTGGTTAACTTTGTCTAGTTTAACAGCCGAGTGCTGGTAATGGCCTTCATAAGGTCTGGTAGCAGTTTTCATATCGGCAATGTAGTACATCTCTACAGCTAACTTTGTGTCTGCAGTTAGTTGTTGCACTTTAACATTGTTTAGTTTAAGCAGGGCGATGACCTTATCGTAAGCTTTAGGAATAACATAAGCAATAGGCTTAGACACGGTTGTCGATGGTTCAAATTTATCCCAATACTTTATTTTCTTGGTAAAGGGCTTTGATCTGTCGTAGTATAAACGATCTAATCCACTTACTTCGCTTGCCTTATACTTGGCTTCAAAACCTTTAAATTCTATACTGTCTACAACTTCTCTGTTCAACTTCCAATCTAACGGAAATTCGATTTGTTTTGCTGTAAGTTCATCCGCTTTGCGTTTGTTTTCTCCTATTATTTTCGCATCGCGAACGATTACATCAATATAAGTTTGCAGAAGTTTATAGGTAGATTCTACACGTTTATCAAAGGGCTTCAACATGTGTGTTTCTGGCATAAAACCGATGGAATTATGCAAAGCTGCATAACCAGTAGAATATCTTGGCGATTCGATGAAGCCCGTAATTCCGTTATCGGGTATTTCGCTTACCGAATTTACATAGGGGATAAGTTCAAAGCCTTTGCTCTTCATTTTACTATATAAATCTGGTACCATTGTTTGCGTTAAATATCTTCCCAAAATTGGATTGATTTTATCCTTTTGCGAAGGGATTAAAGTCATGGTGTACTGGTAGTCGGCCCCGTTGCTGGTATGAGTGTCTACAAAAACCTCTGGTTGCCAAGTATTAAAAATAAGCTGAAAAGCCTGCGAATTTTTCGAATCGCTTTTAATAAAATCTCTGTTTAAATCGTAATTTTTGCTATTGCCTCTAAAACCGTAAAAAGCTGGGCCGTTTTGGTTGGCACGAGAAGTGGCGGTACGATTATGGCTACCGTCTATATTATAAATTGGGATAATACAAATTACCACATTCTCGGGTAGCAAGTTGCCTTTTAATAAATCCCTGGCTAACATCATGCTGGCATCAATTCCTTCTGGTTCGCCGGGGTGTATACCGTTATTAATTAAAAATATGCGTTTATCCGCTTTTTTCAATGCAGATGGATCGAAAATTCCATTTTTTGAAAGCACAAGCAAGTGAAGCGGTTTGCCAAAATCGGTGCTGCCATAAGTTAATAACTTAGCTTGCTTCGGATAACTTTTGCTCAGGTTTTGGTAATAGCTAATGGCCTGTTGGTAAGTAGTTGTTTCGTTTTTATTACTGGCTTCAAACGGTGTTTGTTGTGCTAAAGCGGGCAAAGAAAATACGAATGCAAAAAGCAAAAAATAATGCTTCATAAAATGAGGTTTGATTTTATAAAGCTCTAAAATAGTTTTTTTATTTTACAGCAACACAGAATATAAGCTTGCTTTATAAAAGCTTTACAATTGTTACTATTCTATGTACTAAAAGCGCTTTTTGGTTAATCCAACTGGGCCGAAATTGTATTTTACGCCTATGGAGAAAAGCGAATACATGTCAGGAGACTTATTAGAAAACACAGCAAGTGGATCATCGTAACCATCTAAACCTTCACCAAAGGTAATGTTGCCTTGGTAGTTTAAATTTAAGATGTAGCGCATGTCGCCAAAAGTATCGTAAAGGAAAAAGTTAAAGCCTAAGTTAACCGGTACTAGTAGATTTGTACTTTTGTCTTTTCCTGGAAATTCATAACCCAATGGTGGAAATTCTGCTTGTGTGTTAGGCTTGTACCTAACAATGTAATTCATTTTATTGTTGATGGCACCAATTCCGACACCAATATAAGTTCCTTTAAAAAAATCCAATACATCGCTTTGCGAATAGTCGACAAACTCGCCTAATGCAATTTTAGCATTAATGGAAGCGGCCATGTAGTTGTTTTTAAACTGTCTGTTGTGCGGATTTTTGACAATATCACCGCCTTTAATCTGGCCTCCTTGGATTTCTAATCCGGCAGTTACAAAAGGAGTAAAGTTATAATCGGCCGAGATATAGCCTGCAAAGCTTTGGCTATTTTCCTTTACATCTGCGTAAGAAACGGTTGGGCCTAAACCAAGTCCGGCAGAAAATTTATAAAAATTAACTTGCGCAGAACTGGCTACTGCTACGAACAGCAGGGATAAACAAAACACAATCTTTTTCAAATCGACTGTTAATTAATAGGTGGATACAAAAATATAATCTTTCTTGTATTTATTTAGTATTAATTTTGAAAGCGATGAATAAATATAACAATGCTAACGGCAATCTGCAAGAACGATTTTTTAAATACGTTAAAATAGATACACAGTCTGATCCAGAATCTGCAACGCAACCATCAACCTTAAAGCAGAAAAATTTAGGAAGCGTATTGGCCGAAGAGCTTTTAGGGCTTGGGCTTAAAGACGCACATTTAGATGAATTCGGTTATGTTTACGCAACCTTGCCATCAAATAGTTCGAAAAAAGTTCCGGTGATTTGTTTTTGCTCGCATATGGATACTTCGCCAGATTGTAGTGGTGCAGCTGTTAAACCAATTATCCATACAAATTATCAAGGCCAGGATTTGGTGCTGCCGGATGATAATACAATTATATTAAAACTAGCCGAGCATAAAGATTTAAAAGACCAAATTGGCAATGATATTATTACCGCTAGTGGCACAACCCTGCTAGGAGCGGATAATAAGGCTGGCTTGGCTGAAATTGTAGAAGCTGTTGCTTTTTTAATTGAAAATCCAGCTATAATGCATGGCGATATTAAAATACTTTTTACGCCCGACGAAGAGATAGGAAGAGGAGTGGATAAAGTGGATTTAAAAAAACTGGGTGCTGATTTTGCATATACGGTAGATGGCGAAACTTTGGGTTCTATCGAAGATGAAACTTTCTCGGCAGATGGTGTTAAACTTACTTTACGCGGCGTAAGTGCGCACCCGGGTTTTGCAAAAGGAAAAATGGAAAGTGCCATTAAGGCGTTGGCAGATATTTTATCGGCTTTGCCTAAAGATAGTTTAACGCCTGAAGCTACGCAGGGTAAAGAAGGGTTTATACATCCTGTAAATATAACTGGAACTGCAGAATTAACAGAAGCGCATTTTATTATAAGGGATTTTGACGACGAGAACCTAAAAGCGCACGAGGAGAAATTAGAAGCTGTAGTACAGCAGATTTTGAAATCGTATCCAAATATAACCTATGATTTTGCGGTTACCGAACAATACCGAAACATGAAAAAAGTTTTAGATCAGCATCCGCAGGTAATTGAATATGGTGTAGAGGCAATTAAAAGAGCCGGCTTAATACCTAAACAGCGTAGCATTAGGGGTGGCACAGATGGTTCTCGATTGTCGTTTATGGGTTTGCCATGCCCTAATATTTTTGCCGGCGAACATGCTTTTCACGGCAAGCAAGAATGGGTTTCGGTGCAAGACATGCAAAAAGCGGTGCAAACTATTGTAAACATTGCCACCATTTGGGAAGAAAAAAGTTAATGGAATGATTCGAGAATTAGCTGATTAGCAAGTTTGTTAATTAGCTAATATCAATCTTGCCAAATATTGGTCTTCTCCGTCGTCGAGAATAATTTCGCATTGCCAGCCGTTTTCTTTGGCTGTTCTAATTAAAGTTTCCTGATCTAAATACAACCAGTTAAACCAACTCCCTTTTTGTTGTTGGTATTCGTAGCAATAACTAATTTCTCCGAAATAATTGTTTTGCGGTTTGGCAATGTCCTCGTATAAATAGGAAATGTCAGAGCTGTCAAACAGCAGTTGCCCTTCTGCATTTAACAGGTTTTTTGCTTTGTGAAGAAAATCGATAAAACCTTGTAAAGTTCCAGTTAAGCCAATGCCATTCATCAAAAATAGCAGTGTGTCGTATTTTTCGGTAAGCAGGAAAATGTCTTTTTCCAATACTTTTTTTACCCCACGCTGTCGCATTATTTTTACCGCATCTGCAGAGATATCGATGGCCGTAACATCTACATTAAGTTCTTGTAAAAATAGCGCATGGCTACCAACACCTGCACCAACATCCAATGTTTTGCCGTAACACAAGCTAATCGCTTTATGCTCTATTAAAGGCATATCCTCTTCGCCTCTAAAAAAAATATCAACGGGCATTTCTTCGGGTACATCGTAAGAGTTATGCAGCCAAAGGGTATCGGCTTTGCCGGTTGTGTAGAAATCTGCTATTGCTTTACCAAAAACATCCATGGCGCAAGATAGCTAATTTAGCTAAAATTTGGAGGGGTGTCCTTGTGTTCGAGCCTGGTTTTGGGCAAACTATCAGGGTAGTTATTGTTTATAAACGCAATCATATTTTCGCGTACATAGCAACGCAAATCAAAAGCTTGCGAAGAGTTTTTTGCACTCATTAAAAAACGAACTTCCAGGTTTAACTCCTTGTTATCGGTCACTTGTACTACGTTTACTCTTTTATCCCAAAGGGGATTTTCGCTCAAAAGCCTCGTTAATTCGTCTCTTAACGGAGGGATAGGAACTGTATAGTCAAGATATAAAAAAACTGTGCCCAGCAATTGAGACGAAACTCTAGTCCAATTTTGAAACGGCTTTTCTATAAAATAGGTAATTGGTAAAATTAACCGTCGTTGATCCCAAATGTTTACCACCACGTAGGTTAAAGTAATCTCCTCTATTTTTCCCCATTCACCTTCAACAATTACAACATCATCAATCCTTATGGGTTGTGTAAAGGCAATCTGGAAACCGGCTAACAGGTTGCTTAAAGATTTTTGCGCCGCAAAACCTATAATAATACCGCCAATACCCACGCCCGTTAGTAAACCAGCGCCAATTTTACGCATGCTTTCGAAACTTAGCAGTACAATAGCTCCACTAACAATTATTATTGTGGCTACTAATATTTTTCTCAGAAACTGAAGTTGTGTGCGTATTTTTCGTTCGCGTAAATTGTCTTCCTTATTAAAATCGAACTTATACGTAACAAAATCTTCTACAACTTTAATTGCGCTAACCAATATAACCGCAAAGTTTATGGTTAAACAAATTTCTAGGAATTTTCTAAAATGCAGTTTAAAAGGTTGGTCTAACAGCATAAAACCAATTGCAATATTTAAAAAAAGCAAAGGAATTAAGAAGCCAATAGGATGTGAGAGATGCCTTAGGATAGAGCGGATTTGAAAAGACGCCCAAAAGCGGGCAAAGAGCTTAAATAAAACTGTAATCAGGTATTTAAGTATCAAACCAACAACAATAGCTCCAAAACCTAAAATTAAATTCTTAAGGCTTGGAGCTATCGGTTGGGCAAATAACTGGTCTATTACAGACAAATTATGCTTCTAACTTTACGTTAGAAATTTTTTCTTTAACAGCGTCTTTCACCGTGCTAAATTTGTCTTTTGATGCATCTAGCAAGTCGCAAAACCAATCGCCTACTTTACCTTTTAAATCATTGTCTTTATCAGATGCTATTACTAGTGCAACCACAGCGCCTAAAGCTGCTCCGGCTAAAACGCCTGCTAATATTTTCGTTTGCTTTGTCATAATCTTAATGTTTATTAAGTATTTAACATACTACAAACAAAGTTGTTTGCCAATTTGTGTATTTATGTAAAAACAATAATGAAGAAAGCTTATTTTATTGATCTGGATAATACCATTTACTTTACAAGGCCACACGTAGACATCCTACTTGGACCCTTGTATAGCCTATTAGAAAAGGAAGATTTGGGCATAGGCAAAGCTGATTTTGAAAAAGCAAAAGAAGATATGCTAAGTACGCCTTTTCAGAAAGTGGCACAGCAATACAACTTCAAGAGTGATGCTGTGTCAAAAGCAATGACTTATTTAAAAGAAAAAGTGATTACGACACCGTTAGCAGTGCATAAAGAATATCAATACATTAAGGCATTAAAAGGCATTAAAATTATAGTTACGGCCGGTTTTGAGAAAAACCAGCTAAGTAAAATTAAAATGTTAGGCATAGCCGATGATTTTGAAGATGTTTATGTGGTAGATGTAGACAAGGAAAGTAAAAGAGATGCATTTTTAAAGCTGTTGACAAAGCACAATTTAAAACCAGAAGAAGTTTTGGTTATTGGCGATGATGCTAATTCGGAAATTAAGTATGGTTTGGAATTAGGTATAGACACTTTTCTTTTTGATCCCAATGGTAGATTTTCAGAGCCCAAAACAACTTACCATGCAAAGACTTTAAAAGATTTAGCATCAATTAACTAATGTTACAGCGACTTTCTTATTTCAACCTCATTTTTACCATCATTTATTTATTGGTTTATTTAAAAGATGGAACGGTGAACTCTACATTAGGTATTTTGGCAATAATTATTTTTAATTGGTTGGCACTTAGAAGCTTTCAGCTGGAAAATTACAAATGGAAGATTTGGCATTACCTAGCGGGATTATGGAGTTTATACTACGCAGGTTTTGTGCTTTACGGGGCATTTAATATTTTGCTTTCTTCTATCGAATATGAATTTATAAGCAGTGACACCAGAATGCTTCTGATACTAAGCTTTGTCTTTGGCATCGGAGTTATTGTACATTTTGGAGTTTATTTTTTTAGAAACTTGCACAGTTTAAGCGCTAGGTAAGAAAGTGTCGCCCTCTTTGAGAATAAAAAAAAAGGATTGTAAATCCTCCGATATGAATTCCATATTTTAAATGTGGAGTAGTATAAATAGCTAAACAGTTATAGATTTCTGCACTTAGCAACTGTGGTCTCTTACACAACCCATGCCATGTAAACTGGATTGAAGCGTTATCCTTTTTGGTCGCTTCAATCTGGTCTAAAAAGCATTTAAATTTGAAATTTCTTCCTGCGGTTCGAAATGAGGGTAAAGTGAACCAAAAAGATTTAGCGTAAAGCCAGACGAGCAGCGAAAAATACTGCTGACCTTGCTTTTCAAATAAACTTAATTATTTGCTTTTGAGGATTTTTCTCTGCAAACTAACCCTTACTTATAACCTACAACTTAAAACTTTCAACTTTTTTCTTCCAACGCTTTGGTAATTAAAGTATTCTGTCTATCTTTGCAGTCCCTAAAAATTGGGGGAATAAAATATTTTTTAACAAATTAAATAAAAGCAAGTGAATACGTTAAGTTACAAAACTGTCTCTGCGAATGCTAAAACCGTTAATAAGCAATGGGTTGTAGTTGATGCTGAAGGAGAGATTTTGGGGCGCTTGTCTTCTAAGATTGCAATGATTATTAGAGGAAAAAACAAGCCAGAGTTTACCCCAAACGTAGACTGCGGTGATAACGTTATCGTTATTAATGCAGACAAGGTAAAATTGACAGGAAACAAATTCAGCGAGAAACAATACGTTTCTTACACTGGATATCCAGGTGGTCAGAAATTTATCTCTCCAAAAGAGTTAATGGCAAAACACCCAACTCGTGTTATCGAGAAGGCTGTTCGTGGTATGTTACCAAAAACTAAATTGGGCAAAAAATTGTACACCAATCTTTTTGTTTACGCTGGATCGGAGCACCCGCACTCGGCACAATCACCAAAAACCATTACACTTTAATTAAAAGAGAAAAGAAATGTCAGTTACAAATACTTCAGGTAGAAGAAAAACTGCAGTTGCCCGTATCTATTTGAAAGAAGGCAGCGGCACCATTACCGTTAACGGTAAAGATCATAAAGTATACTTCCCAACATTACCTTTACAATACATTGTTAACCAATCTTTAGAAGTTTCTGAATCAGTTGGTAAATTTGATGTAACTGTAAACGTAAACGGTGGCGGAGTAAAAGGACAAGCAGAAGCAGTTCGTTTAGCTATCGCTAAAGCTATTGTTGAATTAGATGCTGAGAAAAAACCAGCATTACGTGCTAAAGGGTTAATGACCCGTGATATGCGTATGGTTGAGCGTAAGAAACCAGGACGTAAGAAAGCTCGTAAGAAATTCCAATTCAGTAAACGTTAATCTTAAAGGAGACAAACACAATGGCAAGAACTACATATCAAGACTTATTGGATGCAGGTGTACACTTTGGTCACCTTACCCGCAAATGGAATCCGAAAATGGCACCATATATTTTTATGGAACGCAATGGGATTCACATTATAGATTTAAACAAAACTTTAACTAAAACTGAAGAAGCTGCTGCTGCGATTAAACAAATCGTAAAATCAGGTCGTAAGATCTTATTCGTAGCTACTAAAAAACAAGCTAAAGAAATTGTTGCTGAACAAGCGAAAAAAGTAAACATGCCTTTCGTAACCGAGCGTTGGTTAGGTGGTATGTTAACTAACTTTGCAACTGTACGCAAGTCAATCAAAAAGATGGTTACCATCGATAAAATGACTAAAGACGGTACTTATTCAATCCTTTCTAAAAAGGAGCGTTTAATGATCCAACGTGAGCGTATTAAATTGGAAAGTTTATTAGGTGGTATTGCAGATTTAAACCGTTTACCGGCTGCAATCTTCTTAATTGATGTTAAAAAAGAGCATATTGCTGTAGCAGAAGCGATGAAATTAAACATCCCTACTTTTGCAATGGTTGATACAAACTCTGATCCATCAAATATCGATTTCCCAATCCCAGCTAACGATGATGCTACTAAATCTATCTCTTTAATTACTGATGTTATCATCAAAGCAATTGAAGAAGGTTTAGATGAGCGTAAACGTGAGAAAGATGACGAAGCAGAGAAAGAAGCTGTAGCGGCTAAAACTGCTGCCGATGCGCCAGAAACTGCTAAAAGATCAGCTAAAAAAGAAACAGCTAACGCAGAAACTTCAGCTGAAGATTCTACAGAAGCCTAATTAAATTGTAAGTTGTAGGTGGTAAGTTATAAGTTTAATAAACGTATAACGTATCGCTTACAACTTATTATCGTTTTATAAAACACTCAAAAAAACTTAACAAAATGTCAGTACAAATTACTGCTGCAGACGTAAACAAACTACGCCAACAAACTGGTGCTGGTATGATGGACTGCAAAAAAGCATTAGTAGAAGCTAACGGCGATTTCGAAGCTGCTGTTGATTTATTGCGTAAAAAAGGTCAAAAAGTATCTGCCGCTCGTTCTGGTAATGCTACTTCTGAAGGTTTAGTATCAATCGCTGTTTCAGCAGATGGTACAAATGGTAAATTAGTTGCTTTAGCTTGCGAAACTGAGCCAGTTTCTAAAGTTGAAGATTTCCGTAACTTAGCTCAAGCTGTTTTAGCTGCTGCAGTTGCTAACAATCCTGCTAATGTTGAAGAATTATCAGCAATTACTTTAGAAGATGGACGTACAGTTGCTGAAACCATTACTGAATTAACTGGTAAAATCGGAGAGAAAATCGTTATCCAAGAATATGCAAATATTACTGGTGAGAAAATTGTTTCTTACATCCACTCTAACGGTAAAATGGGCGTTTTAGTAGTGTTTGAAGGTGCTAACGGTGTTGATATTACTGAAGCTGGTAAAGATGTTGCAATGCAAATTGCTGCAATGAGCCCAGTTGCTGTAGATAAAGACGGTGTTGATCCTGCTACTATCGAGCGTGAGATTGAAATCGCTAAAGACGTTATCCGTCAAGAAGGTAAACCAGAAGAAATGGTTGAGAAAATTGCTGCTGGTAAATTGAACAAATTCTACAAAGACAGTACTTTATTAAACCAAGAGTTTGTTAAAGACGGTTCTATGGATGTTCGTAAATTCTTAGACAACACAGCTAAAGGATTAACTGTAACAGCTTTCAAAAGAGTACAATTAGGCGCTTAATTCTTAAGTAATCTATTATAGAAAAGTCCCGGTTTTGCCGGGACTTTTTTTATGTCTAAATAATTGACGCTACCACTAATGCAAAAAACGCTTCAGCTCTAACATAATCGTATCTGTTGGATACTTTTTGAGTCCGTCAGAAACGATTTTAGATAGTTTGCTCTTATCGTAATTACTGTAGAATAAAGATTGAGTGTAATAGGAGTAAGAAGCTTGATCTTGCCTATAACTATTGTAGGTCTTAAATAATTTTTCAACCTCAGGTACATCTTTATGCACCATTGCAAAATAACTTGCGGTTCTGTAATATTGGTAGTACCTAGGTTTAGCATAAAAGGCAATTTTACCATACTTGTAAGCGCTATCTAATTTGTTTTCATCAGCATATATTTTTGATTTTAAGCTTTCGCTATAACCTATGTTCGGACTTTGGTATAGTACACTATCCAACAACTTAATAGCTTCGGCGTAACGTTTTTCGGCATATAAATACCTGGCTTTCTTAAAACCAATGGTTTCAGAGTTTTCGCCGATGTTTGGTATTTTTGGATACATTGCCGTTACTTCCTCGAAGGTATATTTTGCTGGTGTGTTCTGTACACCTCCCATCACTACAAAATCATTGTCGGTTAAAACCTGTACTTTCGAAGATTTGAAAACCATGGCATTTACATATACAGCGCCAATGCAGGTGACTAACATTGCAATAGAAAGTGACTTTGCAAATCTGCTGTAGAGAGGTTTCTTGTGTACCTGTTTTGTGCTTAACCAGTTAGCCACTAAAATTGCTAACGATAAGGCAAAAAGTATTTGAATATTTGGGCGTTCGGCCGGAAAATTGAACATTGCGTCAATAAAATATCCAGTAAGGCATGCAAAGGTAATCCCGGCAATAATTTTTGTATGGAAGCTACCATTGCCCAAAATAATTTTAATACTTAGAATTAATGCAATAACAAAAATTGACAGAAATACTAGGGCATTAATAACACCTGTTTCGCCGCCTATTTCAATAAAGTCGTTATGTGGGTGTTTAGAGAAAGTGTCGTCATTTAGTAGCTTTTTAGTGTAGAGTGGCGCATAAATCTTCCAATTTCCGTAACCAACACCTATAATGGGCCGCTCTTTAATTAATTCGTAGCTACCTTTCCAGTAAGCTAACCTAATGTTTGAACGCTCAGAGGTTTGTTCGGCAATGCCACCTATTCTTGATGCCACCGTACCGTAAGTACTTGACTTATCTTGAGTAGCATTTTTTAAACTTTGCTGGCTGATAAAAAATGGCAAAGCAAAAGCGAGAACGATAAATGAGAAGCGAACAAGGAAGAATTTTAGTTTTTTATCCTTCCAATACAAATAGGCAAGCGTGGCAAATAAGATTATTAAACTTAGAAAAACACCGATAAATGCGCTTCGGGCGTTTATTAAAAATAACGAAAGGAAGCATAAACTTAAACCAATAATTGAGAAAAATTTTAAAAATCCTTCTCTGCTAAAGATGCAGTAAATAATAAAAGGTATCTTAATTACAAACGCGGCCGCAAATATGTTTTTATTGCCACTTGTACCCTGTAAATTATAAATAAGTGTGTCTATTGGTGTCTTGCCAACTTCTCTGTAAAACTGAAGCACTGTTTCGAATCCTTGCAGTGTCGCTATAATTGTGATAATTAGCGCAATATTTTTAAGCAGATGTAAGCGGTTAATTAGCAATATTCCAATTAGTACAAAACTTAAAATAGTGGTAAATAGCCTGCTGTAAGCTACCAAACCCTCTATCGGGTTTATCGCAACAAAAAGGGATAGGCCAGCAATTAGGAAAAAAATTGTATAAACAACTGAAATACCATTCTTAAAAAATCTGGTAAATGAATCTGATTCAATTATAGATTTGTTGCTGATAAGGTAAATAAGAGAAAAACCATTTAACACAGAAATTAGTAGCCAGTGAATGCCCATTTGATCTGCCAATTGCAATCTTGGCATGCATTCCACAAGCATATAGAATGCTATGATAATGGTTACAGCTACATTGGAGGTATCTGGTTTCTTTTCATTAATATTTACTGATGATTTTAAGGTTCTTTTCTTCTCCTTTTTACTCATGTTTCGCTAATTATTGCAGAAATTTACAAAATCTTGGTACAGGTTCTAAACAAAAATTAAAATCAAGGTACTAACCATTTTATTTTTAACTGAAAGTATGCTAGTATTAACTAATAGTTTTTATTTTGATGAGGGGACGAAAATTTCTGGTAAAAACATTTTCATCGAAAACAAAATCATAGTCGAGATATCCGAGCGGGAAATTCCAACTGATTACACTAGAGTTGAGTGCAATGGCGGTTTGGTTGTTCCATCGTTTATAGATTTGCAAATTTACGGAAGCGGAGGAAATCTCTTTTCGGCCTATCCAACCGCAAATACTTTAGCTCAAATGGATGCTGATCTTCTAGCTAAGGGAACTGCTGGGTTTTTAGCCTGCGTTGCAACAAACTCTCCTGAAATTGTTATTGAAGCTATTAAAGCGGCTAAAGAACATCGCCTTGCGGCAAAAACATTTTTAGGCTTGCACTTAGAAGGCCCATATTTAAATGCTAAAAGGCGTGGCGCACACATTGCTTCGTTTATAAGAAAAGCAAAGCTTGATGAATTAAAAAAGTTAATTGATTTAGCAGAAGGTGAGATAAAAATGATGACGATTGCACCTGAATTGCAAGATGATGATGTGATTCGGTTTTTGTTAGACAATAACGTAATCTTATCTATGGGGCATAGCGATGCAACCTTCGAGCAGGCGACTGAAGCGTACAACAAGGGTATTACAACTACAACCCATTTATTTAACGCGATGCCTTCTATTCATCATAGAGAACCAAATTTGCCGACGGCATTTTTCAACCATAAATCTGCAATGGCAAGTATTATTGTAGATGGCAACCATGTAAATTACGAAATTGTTAAATTGAGCCATAAGCTGGCAGGCGATAGGCTCTTTTTGATTACAGATGCGGTTACGGCTTGCAACATCGGCCCTTATCAGCATCAACTAAAAGGCGATAAATTTATAACTCCAGATGGAACACTTTCTGGCTCAAATATTACGATGTTGCAAGCGGTGCAAAAGTGTGTAAGCCACTGTGGTATTAGCATAACTGATGCAATTGATATGGCTTCTTTACATCCCGCTAGGTTAATTGGGCAAGATAACTTTAAAGGCAAAATAAAAATTGGCTACAAAGCAGATCTATTACTGTTAGATGAATCTTTGAAGCTTAAGAAGGTGTTCAGCTAAACAATATTTTTGATACAGGGTTTAGTTGTTAAAACTTTCAAACATTTATTCTATTTTTGGGGTCATGAAATACAAACGGATTTTACTAAAGTTAAGCGGCGAATCGTTAATGGGCGATAAGCAATACGGTATTGATAATGAGCGTGTTAAGCAGTATGCGGAAGATATTAAAGCAGTACATGACAAAGGCTTGGAAATAGCAATTGTTATTGGTGGCGGTAATATTTTTAGAGGTTTAAGTGCAGAAAAATCTGGAATGGACAGGGCACAAGCCGATTATATGGGTATGTTGGCAACCGTAATTAACAGTATGGCTTTACAAGATGCTTTAGAAAAAGTTGGTTTAAAAACCCGTTTGTTATCTGCCATTAAAATGGAACAAATCTGCGAACCGTTTGTACGTAGAAGAGCTGTTAGGCACTTAGAAAAAGGGCGTGTTGTTATTTTCGGCGCAGGTACCGGAAACCCGTATTTTACAACTGATTCTGCAGCTGCATTAAGAGCAATAGAGATTAATGCCGATGCTGTTTTAAAAGGAACACGTGTTGATGGAATTTATACTGCCGATCCGGAGAAAGATCCTAATGCAACAAAATATTCGGAAATAACTTTCAAAGAAGTTTATGCTAAAGGCCTAAACGTAATGGATATGACTGCATTTACTTTGTGCGAGGAGAACAAAGTTCCAATTATCGTTTTTGATATGAATAAACATGGCAACTTTATGAAAATTGCCAATGGCGAAGAAATAGGCACATTGGTTCAAGGCTAATGAAACTGCTGATTTGTTTTTTGTTGTTTACTATACCAGCAATTGCACAAAAAACATTTATAATTACTGATGAACATAATGCCCCCATTTCGGGGGCATCTGTGTTTTTGGTAACGGATAAAAATAGTTTAACCGCTATTTCTGATGAACAAGGTAAGATTACGATTGATCTTCTTGATACAGCAAAATAACTAGTACATTCTTTAGGGTATGTTGATAAAGAGTTTTCAGGACGCCAACTAATTAGCAAAACTGCAATTGTTTTAGAAACTGCTAGCTACCAACTAAAAGAGGTTAAAGTTGGCTCGGCATTATCCGAATTTGTAATTAAGCAACCTGAATATATCGGCTACAGAACTATTATAGATATTCCTCAAGATGCTAATATACAGAGGGTAATCACTATAAAAGTTGATTCTGCTGGTTATTTAAAGTCGTTTAAACTATTTTGTAAAATTCAGCTTAAAGATTTGGCGCCGGATTATCGGTTCATTTTATTTAGCGAAAAAAATGCCGCTCCAGACAGCCTGCTTCTACCTTTGAAATTGGATGGCGTTAAAAGTAAAAAGGAGATAAATTTCGATTTATTAAAGTCAAATTTTTATTTGGAAAAAGGAACTTATTTTATCGGATACGAGACTTTTAATGGTAAGGCAATTGCCAACAAGCAAATCCATATAGATAAAAACAAAAAGAAATACATTACCGTTCCAATTGTAATACATGGTAGCAACGAACAAAAAATAAGCTACCACAGACATAACTTATCTAAATGGAATATAGCAAAAACAGGAGAAATAGTAAATGGTAAAGTGATGTGGCAAGACGACTTGTCGCGAAACTTTGCCTACGAATTACACCTAATGCATTAATAGCAATCATAAAATAAATTTATTTTATATTTTTGTGTAAACACTACAAATCATGAATGACCTCATAAAAAAACAATTGGTTGACGCTCAGGCAACAATGGATAAAGCAATTGCGCATTGCGAATCTGAATTAACCAAAATTAGAGCGGGTAAAGCTTCTGCCGGAATGTTAGATGGAATTATGGTGGATTATTATGGTACACCTACTCCTTTAGCTCAAGTTGGTAGTATCAATACGCCGGATGCCCGTACGTTGATTATCCAGCCTTGGGAAAAATCGTTACTAGTGCCAATTGAAAGAGCTATTATGGAAGCGAACATCGGCATTAACCCACAGAATGATGGTGTAATTATTCGTTTGGTAGTACCGCCTTTAACAGAAGAGCGTAGGAAAGAATTGGTTAAAAAAGTTAAAGAAGAAGCGGAAAGAGGTAGAATAACCGTACGTAACATCCGTAAAGATGCCAACACTAAAATACAAAAATTAAAAGGCGAAGGCGTTTCTGACGACGAGATTAAAACAGGAGAAGGAGAAGTTCAGAAAATTACAGATGCATATATTATCAAGGTTGATAAACACGCAGAAGCTAAAGAAAAAGATGTAATGACTGTTTAATGAGCCATATAGCTCAGTCGGCATTATAGTCTGATTGTAATATAAAAGGGAATGTTGCTAAGCTTCATTCCCTTTCTTTATTTTTGTCGCCCAAAACAAAAAATATAAATGAATTTATTGCTCCAATATTTAAAAACACACAAGTGGATTGTAGTACTTGCATTAGTGCTTGCCGCCTTTAATATAGGGTTCTCGTTAATGGACCCATACTTCACCGGAAAAATTGTAGATAATTTTATAGAAAAGAAGGATATCCTAAACAGAACACAGTTTGTGTGGGGCGTTTTAGGCTTGGTTGGCTTAGCAATTGGTGCCGCTATGGTTTCAAGAATTGCCAAAAACTTTCAAGACTACTTTACCAGTATCATTGTACAAAAAGTTGGCGCAAAAATGTATGCCGATGGTTTGCAACACTCGCTAGAGTTACCTTACCAGGTTTTTGAAGATCAGCGAAGCGGAGAAACTCTAGGCATCTTGCAAAAAGTTAGGTTAGACAGCGAAAAATTTATCACCTCTTTTATAAGTGTACTTTTTGTTAGTTTAATCGGGATGATTTTCGTTATCGTTTACTCACTAACGGTAAGTTATAAAGTAACCTTAATCTACGTTGCCTCCATACCGATAATAGCATTTTTAAGCTGGTTCTTGAGCCGTAAAATTAAAACCATACAACGCTCAATAGTTACAGAAACAACCGCCCTGGCGGGTTCTACAACAGAGTCACTACGAAATATAGAATTGGTAAAAAGTTTGGGCTTAGCCAACCAGGAAATAGATCGTTTAAATAAAACTACCTACAAAATTTTGGGCTTAGAGTTGCGCAAAGTTAAATATGTGCGTAGTATGAGTTTTGTGCAGGGCACAACCGTAAACTTGGTAAGAAGTATAATGGTAGTGGTGTTGTTAATTTTGATCTTTGAAAATACCATTTCGCCGGGCCAATATTTCTCTTTCTTGTTTTACTCTTTCTTTTTGTTTGGGCCACTGCAAGAGCTAGGTAATGTTATTTTAGCTTGGCGAGAAGCCGAGGTTTCTCTAGGTAACTTCAAGAAAATCTTGAACACGCCGAAGGATAAGAAACCAGAAAATCCTGTTCAGTTGCAACGTGTTGAAACTCTAGCATTTTCTAATGTTAGCTTTAGGCATTTATCGGGTAAAAACAATGCCCTAAACAATATCAATTTTGCTACTGATAAAGGAGAAACAATAGCTTTTGTCGGTCCATCTGGCTCGGGTAAAACTACGTTGGTAAAGCTGTTGGTTGGTTTATATCAACCTGTAGAGGGCGAAGTGTTATATAACAGAACTTCCGGGAATGACATCGACCTAGACCAACTAAGAGAAAAAATTGGTTTTGTAACGCAAGACACGCAACTTTTTTCGGGTACGATTAGAGAGAACTTGCAGTTTGTAAAACCAGGCGCAAGCGATGAAGACATTATGCGTGTACTGCAACAAGCTGCTTGTCAGAATTTGTTGGCAAGAGCCGATAAAGGATTGGACACGGTAATTGGCGAAGGTGGCGTAAAAGTTTCTGGTGGCGAAAAGCAACGTTTATCAATCGCTAGAGCCTTGTTGCGTAGGCCAGATATCTTGGTGTTTGATGAAGCTACGTCGTCTTTAGATTCTTTAACCGAAGAAGAAATTACGGGAACGATAAGGGAAGTGTCTAAACTTACCAGCCACATTACCATTTTAATTGCACACAGGCTTTCAACCATCCGCCATGCCGATAGAATTTACGTTTTAGAAAAAGGACATATTATTGAGCAAGGTAAACACGAAGATTTGTTAGCCGAAAAAGGGCTGTATTTTGCCATGTGGCGCCAGCAAGTTGGGGAGAGGTTAGATAATTAACCTTTTATTCTTCATGTTAAAACGAAAAACCTCCGTTACTAAGCTAATTATTTTGTAATCTAAAGATCTAATTTTTTTAAAGTTAAACCTCGCAGATTTTAAAACCTGCGAGGTTTTTTTGTGCGCTAACAATTTGGGCAATCAAGTATTTTCTATCCATTTTAGGTGATGAAAAACAATGTCAGCATTTCAAATTTATTGCAGCCCCGCTCTCGTTGCTGCCGAAAAGGCATTCACTAAATCGGGTTTATATAACAGCGTGGGTGGTTCTTGGCCAATGCCAACCCCTCATAGTAGCAATGGCAAGTTTTTATAAACCGGATTGGAATGGCATCCTGTGAGTAAAGCGAACAGATAAAATGTAAAGCCGGACGAACAATAATCTTAATTGTGGTATTGCTTTTCAAAAAATTAAAAACCATTTGCGCTTTAAAACCATTTATCAAGTATGCTTTTAGAATTTTTAAATCTTGGTGAGGGCGGAGTGGCTGTAATTTTAGCAATTATTGCTGTTCCTTTGCTTTTAATAATTTATTGTCTTTTTGATATCCTTCGATCTGAATTTAAAACCGGATTGATGAAATTCGTTTTTTTGGCACTTGTATTATTTGCTCCATTTTTGGGAAGCATCATTTATCTTATCATACGTAGAGATTATCTAAAGCCAAGAGATCCTAACAATGGATTAATCGTTTAAATCTGATCTTCTATTTTATCGGCAGGTTTAATATCTGATAAGGTTAGTGGTAAAAGATTTTTAGTTTTTAGATAGGTGACAAAAGCAACACCGAGCGTCATACTGCCACCAAAAACTACAGCCGGTACGGTTCTCATTAGTTTTGCCGTTAAGCCAGATTCGAATGCGCCAATTTCGTTAGACGAGCCAATAAACATACTATTCACCGCAGAAACTCTGCCTCGCATCTGGTCGGGTGTTAGCAACTGCATAATGGTAGAACGAATAATTACGCTAACGCTATCGAATGCGCCTTCGCAAAATAAGAAGAATAAAGTAAGGTAGAAACTAGTTGATAGACCGTAGCAAATAATACTGATCGCAAAACCAGTTACTGCAATTAAAAGATTACGCCAAGGGCGATTCATGGGCGAAAACCTCGTCATTAACAACATGGTTAGTACCGAGCCTAAAGATGCTGCTGCTCGCATAAAACCTAAACCTTCTGAGCCGACTTTTAAAATTTCTTCGGCAAAAACGGGTAAAAGCGCCACTGCACCACCAAAAAATACCGAGAATAAATCGAGGCTCATTGCGCCAAGCATCATTTTGCTTTTAAAAACGAATTGCACGCCTTCTTTTAAACTTTCAAAAATGCTTTCTTTCGGAATGAAATTTGGATAATGCTTATCTAAAAAGAAAATACAGGTTATTGATAAAGAGATAAACAAAAATATAATAATGTAAACAGGTGTAATACCGTAAAAGCCGTAGATTAGGCCACCTGTCATTGGGCCTAAAATAGATGCCATTTGCCAGCTAGAACTGCTCCAAGTAGCACCATTTGGGTAAAGTTTCTTCGGTAAAATTTGCCCCATTAACGAGAATGTTGTAGGTCCGAAAAAACCACGAGCGAGACCGATACAAAAGATCATTGCATACATAATAGCCAAAATGTAGGTTTTTGGCATGTAAGCGTGCATTTGCTCGCTTGTGAAAACGAGCATTACTACCGAAGCCAGTAGAACGCCAAAGAATATTTTTAGCAGTAAGACCTTTTTCTCAGATTTATCGGCTATATAACCACCATAAAGTGCAATACTAATTGCAGGAATGGCTTCGCAAAGACCGATGAAGGCTAATGCTAATGGATCTTTAGTAAGTTTAAAGATATGAAAGCCGATTACAACAGCTTGCATTTGATAGGCGAAAGTGAAAAAGAATCGCATGCCAATGTACGATCGGAATTCTCGGAATCTGAGTGCGGCAAATGGGTCTTTTTTTTCGGGTAGGATAGTTTGCTCTTCCAAGGCAGAAAATTTGCTGTAAATGTAGGCGTTAAAGCATTATTATTTTACAGCATATTGTAATTATTTCAGTTTGGAGGCTACATTTTTTTGGAGCTAATTTTACCAACAAACTTGCAAACTAAGCCCGATTGGATTGTGCATGAATTTAAAATCTAACGTCATTCACGTGAAAATGGGAATCGTAAAGCAATGGGTATAGCTATCTTTCTATATGGTTTATTACAATTGCCAATCGAGCTGACAATTATGACCAACTTGAAACGAAAAGCGGGGCCCCGGTAGGAAAAGTATTACTGCAATTGCCTTTCAAAAAAAATAAGTCGGCAAAGCGCAATGACTTTACCGACTTTGAGAGCTATGCGATTAGAACTTAAGGTTTAGGCTTAACAGAAAGTTAGTGGTTGCTTGTGGATAATAGTAGTTGGTTCTTTCTAACACGCCAGCAAACAAGTAAGGGTAGGTTCCGCCGTTTGCTTCGTAAAGTGTGTTAAATACGTTGTTTACCAACAAACTTACGTTTACGTTTTTAATACCCAGCACAGGCGTGTTGTAACTTAGCCTAATGTCGTTTACGAAAAAGCTAGATAAGGTACGGCTTGAAGCAGAAGTATTATCTAAATTTTGTTCGCCAACGTATTTGGTTAGCAGGGCTATACCAGCATTCGGCAAAAAGCTGTAATTAATTTCGCTAGATGCAATAATAGATGGCGAAAAAGCAATATTTGTGTTGCTGTAGGTATTTATGATAAGTGGAACTGCAGGGTTTTCATCTTCATCATAAATATATTCTTCGAAAACTTTTATTTTGTTGCTGCTTAATGTTGCGGTTGCTGCCCAAGAAAGCGTTTTGTTAATTTGCCAACGGCCGTCAAATTCTAAACCTAAGCGATAGCTGTCTGGTACGTTTTGTCGAGTTTGACCACCAACTTCATTCAGCTTTCCGGTATTAATTAATTGGTTTTTGTAAAGCATAGCAAAACCATTAGCACCGAAAGATAAATTTCCAAATTGGGTACGATAACCAGCTTCAATATTTACTAAATTTTCGTGTTTGGGGCGACTGTTAATATCAGAGTCTGTAAAGTCTCTTCGGTTTGGTTCTTTATTACCTACAGCTACCGATGCGTAAACATTACTGGTTTGGTTAATGTTGTAAGTAACCCCAGCCTTAGGATTAAAGAAATCTAGTGTGGCATTTTGTTGAGCAGGGTCGCCGTTTGGATTGATACCAAAGTACGAATAGTAAATTCTACGATACTGCAAATCTGCAAAGAAGTTTAACTTTTCTAACTGGTAATTTGCCCTTCCAAAAATGTTGAAATCGGTTTTAAAGGCATCATTGTCATCATAACGATGTCTGATAGAACCACTGCCGTTATAATTAGCAAATTGCGCCCAAACTACCTCGTCAAAGTGTTTGCCTTTGTATTCGTTGTACGCTCCACCTAAAACAAAGTTGAGGTTGTTTTTTGGTGTATAAGTTAAGGAGTACGTTACACCGTAAAAATCGTTGTTTAAGTGTAAACGTCTAACCAAATCAGATTTGCTAATTGTGTCTGTACCAATAATTACAGGCTCGATGCTGTATTCAGCCAGTTTGCGAGCTTCTTTAAATTCTTCATAGTAACCTCTTCCATAGGTGTAATGTAGGGCTGCGTTTGCGGTAAATTTACTACCTAATGTACGGGTGTAAAATAATTGGTAGTGATCTTGCTGATAGTTGTCAGTCTGGTTGTCGTACGTAAAGTCGTTATGTCGGCGGTTGGTAGCTAGCATTTCTTCGCTTATGCCATTCCAAGCTTGGTAGGTTTTTTCGGTGCCACTAAAAACGTTGGCTCTAAGAATGTCGTTTTTACCATAATAGGCGCCAGATACGAAGAAAGATTTTAAGTTAGATGAGGCACGGTCTACATATCCATCAGATTTGATACGAGATAAACGACCATCAAAACTAAATTTGTTGTTAATTAAGCCTGTACCCACATTTACGGTGTTTTTTAACGTATTGTAAGAACCGAACGTGTTGTTTAGTTCGGCATAGGCCGAATCTCTTCTGGTGGTAGTTTGAATGTTTAAGCTCGCACCAAACGCACCTGCACCATTAGTAGATGTACCAACACCACGTTGAATTTGAATATTGTCTACCGATGAAGCTAAATCTGGAAGGTTTATAAAAAAGCTACCTTGACTTTCGGCATCGTTTAGCGGAATACCGTTTAAAGTTACATTGATGCGTGTTGCATCGCTACCACGTATTCTTAAACCCGTGTAACCTACACCTGCACCCGCGTCTGAGCTTACTACAACAGAAGGTGTTTGATTTAACAAATAAGGTAGGTCTTGGCCTACATTGTTTTTCTCCAACTCCGCTTTTTTTAAGTCGCGAAATGTGGTAGCCATGTTTTTTGATGCTCTTGTTGCGCTTACTACTACTTCATCAGCAATAAAAGCCTGCTGTATAAGTGTAAAGTTAACGGTTTGGTTATTACTTAAATCAACAGATTTTTCTTCGGTTTTGTAACCTAAAAAACTTACGCTTAAAATGTACTTGCCAGGGGCGATGTTTAATGCATAACCTCCATCATTGTCGCTTAAGACGGTTATACCTTTGTTTTTGATTTTGATGGAAGCGCCCACCAAAGCTTGTTGATTGCTACCGGTAATTTTTCCGCTAACAGAGATTTGCGCCATTGCAACACAAGGCAACAGCATGGCAAGAATTGCCATCAGTCTTAAATTTTTCAATTTTTTTAATTGTTTTAGTTAAACCTGTCGGAAATAGGGGTTACCTCCGAATTAGTTAAACTCCATAAACCATTCCCTACGCCAGCATTACCTGGATCAGGTGCATTTAAGGTTTAATGCATAGAGGTTTGGGTTTAAGGTTAGTCTATATGCTACCTTTTGCCTTCCGCCTTTTGCCTTCCGCCTTAAAATGGGTATGTTCTCAGCCTGTATTTGTGTTTTTACAAAACAAGGCACCCCTTATTGATGCTGCAAATGTATAAAAAAGATTGAGAAGGGAAAGGTGTTTTTAATTTTCGGTTGCTTTTATAACGTGAAACAGCGCCATACTTAAAAAATAGATGGCGTAACACATAATTTAAACGGGGAATTATCGGGATTAAAATTCCCTTATTACTTTTCGTAAGTTCTTGCTTATAGGGCTATTATGTGTTCGTGCTTGTTTTTTAACCCTTGGCATAATTATTCATAAACAGAGGATGAAAAAGATATATTATGAAAATAAAAATTACCTTAATCTCATCCTTCTTTCTTTTCATGATTTTAAGCCTAGTGCAGTTTACTGCTCTTGCGCAAACCGTTACAGCGGTTGCTACGAATGCAACATGTCCGGACGAAGGAAAAATTACAGCCACTGCGAACGGGTTTACCGGTGCTATCGGCTATCAATTAAAAAAAAATGATGTAGTAATACGGCCTATTGGAGGATCGGGATTTCAGTCATCTAACGTATTCGAAAATCTTCCCGCGGGCGTATACGAGGTTTTAGCAGACGATGGTACAGTTAGTGCTAGTGCAACTAACATAACCGTAGCTGTAAATTACACTACAATAACTGCTTCTGTATCACCCGCAGTTGTAAATTGTGGTACTTCAACTAGTAGCTTAACAGTTTCGGCAACGGGCGGTAGTGGCAATTATTTGTATGCTATAACACCTACAAGCGAAGTAAATGCACCTCCAATAGGAAGTTTTCAGCCATCGGCAACATTTACGGGCTTGGCCGTTGGATCTTATAAGTTTTGGGTAAAGGATAATATATGCTCTTCAGCAACATTAGTTAACACTACTGGTTCGGTAAATAGTGTTCTCGCACCTAATGCAGGCGATTATGGATTGCCTAGTTCAAATGGGAGGTTGGCATTTGCCACTGCAAATAACCACTTAAGTGGTTATCGTGTAAATTTGGAAAGATTTGTACGAGGTCAGCTAACTATGTCAGCTGCTGATGCAGCAAGCTTTACGGTAGAAATTTTTAACAGCGGTGCAAGCGTTGCTGGTCCGGTTCAGGTTCCTGCTAATGGAGGGATGAATATACCTGTGCCGAATGGTCTGGTAAATGCCACACTTACTGCTGTGCTAAAAAACACCTGTAACGGAAGTACAAAAACATTCAATATCGTTGTGCAAGGCCCAGAGATGAGTTTGTTAGCCTCATGTCCTGGACCTCAGGCTATGTACCGTTTAATGAATACGAGTATAGTTTCTCTACCTGCAACAATAACTTATACTAACCAAGATGGTACGGGAAATGGAAACCAGACTATTGTAAGAACAGTAGCCAACAATGAACATATCTACGTGAACTTCCCTCCAAATTCGATTTTTAATTGGAAAGTTGTAGATCAATCTGGTGCGGAATGGAATGGTGTTCATAATTTTACCACAGATTTAATTGCTGCTCCAACTCAGTGGACATCTTACATAGATAACTGTACCCCAAATAGAGGTACAATAGAACTTGTAATGAGGGGAGTAAGAAATTCTACGCCTATAAGTTACCAGATTTTGTCTGCACCGGCAGGTTCCGAGTCGCTAATAGGATACGTTGGTACAACAAATCCAGGCTGGAAGAATGATTATACCTTGGTGTTAAATGGGCAAACTTATTTTCCAAGAGGAACTTACAGAATTAAATTTATAGATGCGGGTTGCCACAATGGTAGGGAAATGAATGTTACGGCTCAAGGCCGAGTTGCAGACGTTCCAGTATCTTCAGCAGTACAAACAACGGCAAATTGCGGATCGTTCAATTTTAAACTTAATGGAACTTATGACGCATCTTTTCAGCAAGTTATTGTCTCTGGTCCTACAGGTACAGCCGGATTGATTAGAAGTAATACGCAGAGTTTTACTAATATGCCATATGGAACCTATAAAATTGCTTTAAGGGTTGCTGGAATATCTTGTAATCTTTTCGAAAGAGAATTTACATATAGCGCAGAAAGTAGTATAGAATTTGATGCCCTGAATAGCGGTGGTTTTACCTGTACTTCTGGAGGAACTGGTGATTTGATCATAGCAGCAAGTACAACTATACCTAATGCAATTTTGGAGTATAGCATAAATGGCGGCGCAAATTGGCAAACTTCAAACATATTTACTAGTCTTACGGAAGGCAGTTACTCGGTTATTATAAGGGAAAATATTTGTGGTAACCAAAGAACAGTTAACGCTTCGGTGTCTTCTAACATACAAGCTACAATTAACAATCAAAATACTCAGTCGTTACTATGTGTAGGTAGCAATGCCGTATTGAATGTAAACGCTATTGGGGGAACATCCTATACTTGGACTTACCCGGACGGATCGATTCATACAGGTAAAGTGCAAAACCTAACCAATATAACTCCGGCAATGGCTGGTATTTATAGCGTGGTGGTACAGTCGGCTTCTTGTACCAGTGCTCCTCAAGAAGTTGTATTAAAAGTTAACACCAAGCCTACAATCGACGCGGTTCCTGCGCAGATTGCATGTAGAGGTGTAGTAACTACAATTAATTTTGCTGGAGTGCAAGGTAGAGAGTACACCACAGCTACTGCCTTTACAAATTTAACTACAGTTTATAATTGGACAAATAGTAATACTGCAATAGGTTTACCTGCATCTGGTACTGGAAATATTTCCTTTACCCCAACAAATACAGGCAATACTCCTTTAATAGCAAATATTTCCGTAACTGCACAAGGAGCGGCAGGATGCGCAACTACTGCAATTAACTTTTCGATAACAATTAATCCAGATACAAAAATAGCATTGAGCAGTGCGGCGGGAACGAACGCCCAGGAAAAATGTATAAACGAAGCTGTAACCAATATCAGCTATGCTGTAACCCACGGAACCGGAGCAACCGTTACAGGTCTGCCAGCCGGACTGACCGGAGTCTACGATGCGGGTGTGTTTACCATCAGCGGTACAGCTACCGAAGCTGGAACCTTTAACTACACGGTGAGTGCAACGGGAGCCTGCGCAAGCGCAACAGCTACCGGAACAATCAAGGTTAATCCGAATGTTGCCATTGCATTGAGCAGTGCGGCGGGAACGAACGCCCAGGAAAAATGTATAAACGAAGCTGTAACCAATATCAGCTATGCTGTAACCCACGGAACCGGAGCAACCGTTACAGGTCTGCCAGCCGGACTGACCGGAGTCTACGATGCGGGTGTGTTTACCATCAGCGGTACAGCTACCGAAGCTGGAACCTTTAACTACACGGTGAGTGCAACGGGAGCCTGCGCAAGCGCAACAGCTACCGGAACAATCAAGATTAACCCAAATGTTGCCATTGCATTGAGCAGTGCAACGGGAACAAACGCCCAGGAAAAATGTATAAACGAGGCCGTAACCAATATCAGCTATGCTGTAACCAACGGAACCGGAGCAACCGTTACAGGTCTTCCAGCCGGATTGACCGGAGTTTACGATGCGGGTGTGTTTACCATCAGCGGTACAGCTACCGAAGCTGGAACCTTTAACTACACGGTAAGTGCAACGGGAGCATGCGCAAGCGCAACCGCTAACGGAACAATCAAGATTAGCCCGAATGTCGCCATTGCATTGAGCAGTTCAGCGGGAACGAACGCCCAGGAAAAATGTATAAACGAGGCAGTAACCAATATCAGCTATGCTGTAACCAACGGAACCGGAGCAACCGTTACAGGTCTGCCAGCCGGACTGACCGGAGTTTACGATGCGGGTGTGTTTACCATCAGCGGTACAGCTACCGAAGCTGGAACCTTTAGCTACACGGTAAGTGCAACGGGAGCATGCGCAAGCGCAACCGCTAACGGAACAATCAAGATTAGCCCGAATGTTGAGATGAGCTTAAGTTCGGCTTCTAGCACTACAACACAATCTGTGAACATTAATTCTGCAATAATCGATGTTGTTTATACACTAACAAATGGTGCAACCGGAGCAACAGTAACAGGTTTGCCAACAGGTGTAATTGGAACCTATAGTGCTGGCGTATTTACAATTAGCGGAACGCCGTCGGTTGCAGGAACATTTAATTATACGGTTACAAGTGCTGGTGGTTGTGGCGCTGTAACATTAAATGGACAGATTATAATTAATGCAAATGCATCAATTGTTTTAAGTTCTGCAGTTGGCACGGATAAACAAACATTATGTGTTAATACTTCGCTAGTAACAATTGATTATGCTATTACAAATGGAACTAATGCAACTGTAACTGGCCTTCCTGCTGGAGTTAGCGGAGTTTATACAACTGGAAACTTTAGAATTACAGGAACGCCTACAGTTCCAGGAACTTTTTCTTATACGATAACTGTTACTGGAGCTGGTGCAGCCGCAACAGCAACAGGTACAATTACGGTTACGCCGAACGCAACCATCACATTGGCATCTGCAACCGGAACGAATGTACAGAACAGATGTATCGGCACGGCCATCACCAATATCGGCTATGCCGTAGCTAACGCAACTGGGGCAAGCGTAACCGGATTGCCGGCTGGTTTAACCGGAACCTATAACGCAGGTGTATTTACGATCAGTGGTACGCCAACAGCGAGCGGTACGTTCAATTATACGATTACTACCGCTGGCGACTGTTCAAGCGCAACAGCAACAGGCACAATTACTGTTACGCCGAACGCAACCATCACATTGGCATCTGCTACCGGAACGAATGCACAGACCAGATGTATCGGCACGGCCATCACCAACATCGGCTATGCCGTAGCTAACGCAACTGGGGCAAGCGTAACCGGATTGCCGGCTGGTTTAACCGGAACCTATAACGCAGGTGTATTTACGATCAGTGGTACGCCAACAGCAAGCGGTACGTTCAATTATACGATTACTACCGCTGGCGACTGTTCAAGCGCAACAGCAACAGGCACAATTACGGTTACGCCGAATGCAACCATCACATTGGCATCTGCAACCGGAACGAATGCACAGACAAAATGTATCGGCACGGCTATTACCAACATCGGCTATGCCGTAGCTAACGCAACTGGGGCAAGCGTAACCGGATTGCCGGCTGGTTTAACCGGAACCTATAACGCAGGTGTATTTACGATCAGTGGTACGCCAACAGCAAGCGGTACGTTCAATTATACAATTACTACCGCTGGAGAGTGTTCAAGCGCAACAGCAACAGGTAGCATTGTAGTAAATCCTAACGCAGTTCTTTCATTAAGTTCTGCAACAGCAACTAGTCAGCAGTCTATATGCGTAAGTAGCAGTATTTTAAATATTACTTATGCTGCAACCAATGCTACTTCGGTAACAGTTTCAGGCTTGCCAACCGGTGTGTCAGGAAGATACAGCAATGGAATATTTACCATCACCGGTTCGCCAACAATTACCGGTCTATTTAACTATACCGTTACGGCATTAGGCAGTTGTGCGTCTGCCACTTTGAACGGTAGTATTACAGTAAATGAGCTACCAGTGGCAACAATTACTAGTAGTTTAGGTACAACTATATCTAAGGGAGACGTTACTGTGCTAACTGCCACTGGCGGCACAATCTATACTTGGACAGGTGCAGATATTTTAGGCAGTAGCAATAATTCATCGTTAGAAGTACGTCCTAGACAAACCACTACCTATACAGTTAAGGTTACCAATGCAAGCGGTTGTACGAGCGAGAAAACTATTACAATTAATGTAAACGAAGATCTTAAACTAATCCCTAACAACATCATCACCCCTAATGGCGATGGCAAGAATGATTTCTGGGTGATTAAAAACATAGACTATTATCCTAACAATAAAGTAAGTGTTTTTGATAGGGCTGGAAGAAAAGTGTACGCGTCATCAAGTTATAAAAATGATTGGGATGGTAGTTACCAGGGTGCGCCATTGGCAGAAGCAGCTTATTTCTACGTAATTGACATGGGTAATGGTTATGGATTAATTAGAGGAACAATTAATATCATTAGAGATAAAAGATAGTTCTTCAATAAAATAGAAAAGATGAAAACATTAAAATATATTATAAGTGCCGTTTGTATTCTGTTAATAGGGGATAAAGCCATAGCACAACTTAATCCGATGGGTAGCGCATACTACCAAAATCAATACCTAATGAATCCTGCAATGGCTGGTATAGAAAAAGGATGGGAGCTTAATGGTGCCTATAAAGCTCAATGGACAAGTATAGATGGGGCACCAAATATGCAGGCCTTAACTGCAACTTACGGTAGCGAAGGAAAAAAAGCAGGCTTCGGTATGCTACTTTTAAATGATAAAGCGGGTTCTGTAAAAACACTAAATATTAAAGGGACTTTCGCTTACCACTTAGAGCTAAATAACGAAAAAACAAAAATAGATTTTGGTCTTTCTGCTGGAGTGATGGATGAATTTATAGACAGAAGCGAAGTGATAGGGGATTTAACCGATGTGGCTATTGGCAACTTTAACGAAAGAAAACTTTATCTGGATGCTGATTTTGGCGTTGCGTTACGAACCGAAAATCTTACATTGCAAGGCGCTTTGCCGAATATGAAAAGGTTTTTGAAAAGAGATGTTGAGCGCAATCTCGTTGATAGATCGCTTTACATGGCTGCTATTTCTTATAAATTCCTAAATCAGGAAGCAAAATTAACTAGCATTGAACCAAAGGTTGCTTACAGAAGTATAGAAAACTATAAGGATATTATCGACGCTGGAGTAAATTTTCAGTTTAACGGAGACAAATTAATGCTTAGTGGAGTATATCACAGTACAAACAGTGTTACCTTTGGTGCTGGAACAACTTACATGAAGAAGTTAGCGATTTTAGCCCAATACACTACGAATACTTCAGATTTGCAACGTTATAGCAATGGAGAGTTTGAACTAGCGGTAAAATATAATTTTAGATAGTCTTAAACAAAGATGCAAAAGGCCGAACAGTTCCACTGTTCGGCCTTTTTTATGCGCTTAAAAATTCATCTATTACAGCGATGGCATTTTGCAGCCTCGTTTCTGTGCCACTTATAACCGTATAATTTGCATTTAAATCCTTTAACTCTTTTCTCCAAACTTCCATAAAATATTCTCTTTTTGTAGGGAAGTCTCTTAATGGATCATCCTGCCAAGGCAAGTCGATATCTAAAAGTAGATATAAATCGTACGGATGCGTTTTTATTCCATCTAAAACTACCTGTGGTGTCTCGCCAAACATTTCATCGCTCCAGATTTTTACGGTTAAGAAAGTTGTATCGCAAATGATAAAATCAGTTTCTGTCATAGACAATACCGATTCTTCTAAAGCTCGTTGGCCGTGAAACATATTCGTTTCATCCTGCAAATTGCAAGGCTCTATTAAATTATCGCAATAAAAACGAGCATATTCTGGTACCCAAGGTACGTTGTAATGTTTTGCCAACTGCTTAGACATGGTAGATTTGCCCGTACTTTCTGGGCCTACAATGGCAATCTTCTTAATTCTTTTGTTCACGATAAGTTTTTCTCCAATCTAAATAGCCCATAATAGCGATAAAAATATACAAAACGTACATTAATCCGGTAGCGTAGAGGTCTTTTGAAAAGTACACTCCAACATATATCAAATCAACAAAAATCCAAATTAACCAATTTTGTAATACTTTCCTAGCTAAGAATAGCTGTGCAATTAAACTGCAAGCCGTACAAAAACTATCAATAAAAGGAAAAGAAGCATTTGTTTCTTTGTGTAAGAGAAACCCAATTGCTATTGTAAATACACTGATTCCGATGGTAGAAAACAGGATTTCTTTAGAAGTAATCGATGATATAGCTCTTGATGCTTGGGGATTGTTTTTGTTTTTGCTCCAGAAATACCAACCATATAAATTCATCCCTAGAAAATATACCTGTAAGCCCATATCGGCGTACAACCTGCTCTCGAAAAAAATAAAAATGTAAATAACTACGCTGATAATTGCAAACGGCCAATTCCATATGTTATTTTTTGCAGCTAGCCAAACGCAAAGGATACCCGTAAACACACCAAACCACTCTAAAATACCAGTTCCAAATAAAAATTGATTTATACTTTCGCTAAAGGTGCCGGCCATTGATAACATAAATCAAAAGTATAAAATCTTTTATCTTTCTGTTATAAAACAAAAAATCCGATAGGGAACAACCCCTACCGGATAATAAACCAAACAAACTATTTATGAAGAATACCCTCATTGCTGAGGATGCTTTAGATCTATTTTGGATTTGGCGATGCACTAAAATTGATCGCCACTCTTACACTCACATCACTTGTCAAATTATTCCTTAACAAGTATTCCATCCTAATTTTTAAAGAACTGCCTTTAATGTAATTATCTACAAAACGCGAATTGTCTATATCTAGTACAAGACTGTTGCCAATATTTTCAGAAACATCACTTCTTGACCCTACCATGACTTCCCCGCCATTTTCGCTAACTACAAAAACTTTAACAGACTTAAATATGCCCAAGTTTTGGTTTGTAGGATTACTAGCTACAAGCTTTACAGCACCAACTTTTACATCTTTTATTAAATCTGTACTGCCATTCTCGCCAAAAATCTGGTCTAAACTGCTTGCAACACTAGTTACTGTTTTTAACTCTTCGCTTTTTGTGCCATTTGGTATAGTTAACGTTGCAGTGTATGGAAAAGTAGACTTAATAATTGACTGAACTGTTGCGCACCCACTGATAAAAATTACGAGCACTAACAGCATACAAAATATCCGTTTCATATAATTGATTAACAAAGATGTTATAAACTGGTTTTAAAAAAGTTAAATAATATTTATCAAACGCTTAAAACAGTCAGAAATGCATAATAGAATGAGTAAAAAAAATATAAATAAAAACAAAATACCTGTGCTAATGTTCAATATGTACGCTTTCGTTAACACTTATTTCAGCTGTAAGCAGTTGGTTGTTAGTGGTTAGTGAATATATTGAACATTTAATAAAAACATTATTATCATGAAAACAGCAGGTTTAAAAATGTTAGCCGTTGCAGGTTTATCTATTGGTTTATTTGCATTCGGATCTATAAAAGAAGGTGGGATACAAGGAAAAGTTTCGCCAGCAGAAGGCGCTAAAGAAGTAGTGGCAGTTGCTGGTACAGACACCCTGAGAAGCCAGATAAGCAATGGCGCATTTGTATTTAGCAATGTAAAAAAGGGAACTTACACCGTTTGGATTAAGGCGAATGCCCCATACAAAGATGCATCGGTAGAAAATGTGGCTGTTACAGATAGCGCCACAACAGACATCGGTGAAATTAAATTGCTACAATAAGCGAATATTGCTTTAAATATTTAAAGGGGACAAATTGTCCTCTTTTTTGTTTTCTTAAGTTTTGATAAGGGATGACTTTTTGCATAAATCTTCGTCTAAAATCTAGTCTTTCAAAATGATAATTTGAGAAGTTAAGTTTATATAAAATATCTTCATTTTGTTGAAATAATCTATTCAAAAAACCTATCTTTGCATCCCGACAGAGCAGTTGGGATTTTTCGTTTCATAGCAAAGGACTTCTTCCAGCTATCAGTCAAATTTGACTATTTACTTTAGACTTTTTTAAACCCCCACAATGCCTAAAGACATCTCTATACGTTCAGTATTAATTATCGGATCTGGCCCAATTATTATTGGTCAAGCCTGCGAGTTTGATTACTCTGGTTCTCAAGCTGCACTTTCTTTAAAAGAAGAAGGAATTGCTGTTTCTATTATCAATTCTAATCCAGCAACCATCATGACCGACAAAGTTATCGGCGATCATGTTTACTTGTTGCCTTTAACATTAGAATCTATTGAGCAGATTTTAATTGATCATACCAACAATCCAAACTTGCCAAAAATTGATGCAGTATTGCCAACAATGGGAGGACAAACTGCACTTAACTTATGTGTTGAGGCAGAAGAGCGTGGTTTATGGGAAGCGCATGGCGTAAAAATTATTGGTGTGGATGTTGCTGCGATCGAGAAGACCGAAAACAGAGAATCTTTCCGCCAGTTAATGGTTGATATCGGCGTGGGCGTAGCGCCTTCTAAAATTGCAAACTCATTTTTAGAAGGTAAAGAAGCCGCACAATTAATTGGTTTCCCTTTGGTAATTCGTCCTTCTTACACCTTAGGTGGTTCAGGTGGCGGTTTTGTACATAAAAAAGAAGATTTTGACGCCGCTTTAAAACGCGGTTTAGAAGCTTCGCCAACACACGAAGTTTTAGTAGAAAAAGCGGTGTTAGGTTGGAAAGAATATGAATTGGAGCTTTTGAGAGATAGTAATGATAACGTTATCATTATCTGCTCTATCGAGAACTTCGATCCAATGGGTATTCATACGGGAGATTCAATTACCGTAGCCCCGGCTATGACATTATCTGATAGATGTTACCAAGAAATGCGTAACCAAGCTATTAAAATGATGCGTGCCATTGGTAATTTTGCAGGTGGTTGTAACGTACAGTTCTCTGTAAATCCAGATAACGACGATATTATTGCGATAGAGATTAACCCTCGTGTTTCTCGTTCATCTGCATTGGCAAGTAAAGCAACTGGTTATCCAATCGCAAAAATTGCAGCAAAATTGGCTATCGGTTACAACTTAGATGAAATAGAAAACCAGATTACTAAAACCACCTCTGCTTATTTCGAGCCAACTTTAGATTACGTTATCGTAAAAATCCCTCGTTGGAACTTCGATAAATTTAAAGGTGCCAACCTAGAATTAGGCTTACAAATGAAAGCTGTAGGCGAGGTAATGGCTATCGGTCGTAGTTTTATAGAAGCATTGCAAAAAGCTTGTCAGAGTTTAGAAATTGGCAGGGCCGGTTTGGGTGCCGATGGAAGACACAACAGAAGCATCGAAGAAATTATGCACGGTTTGGAGCATCCAAGTTGGAACAGATTGTTCTTAATCAAAGATGCAATGAGCATGGGCGTTCCTTTAGAATCTATTCGTAAGGTAACCAAAATAGATAAATGGTTCTTAGTACAAATACAAGAATTAGTAGCATTAGAGGTCGAGCTTAAGCGCTATTCGCTAAATAATATCCCTAGAGATTTCTTCTTCAACCTAAAACAAAAAGGTTTTTCTGATGTACAGATTGCCTATATTTTAGGTAACGTTACCGAAGACGAAGTTTATAACAGACGTAAGGAACTAGGCATTAGAAGAGTTTATAAAATGGTTGATACCTGTGCGGCAGAATTTGCGGCGCAAACCCCTTATTTCTATTCTACTTTTGAAGAGGCGCCAATTCAGATCTCTTTGGTTGGAGATGAAATACTTTCTAACGGCGACGAGTTGGGCACTAACGAATCTGTAGTTTCTGATAGAAAAAAGGTTATTGTTTTAGGCTCGGGTCCAAATAGAATTGGACAAGGTATAGAATTTGATTATTCGTGTGTACACGGTTTATTAGCAGCTAAAGAAAGCGGTTTCGAAGCTATCATGATAAACTGTAACCCTGAAACGGTTTCTACCGATTTTAACATGGCCGATAAACTATATTTCGAGCCTGTTTTTTGGGAGCATGTACGCGAGATTATAGACCTTGAAAACCCAATTGGTGTAATTGTTCAGTTAGGTGGTCAAACGGCGCTTAAAATGGCCGAAAAGCTTCATGAAAACAATATCAAAATCATTGGTACTTCTTACAACGATATGGACATTGCCGAAGATCGCGGCCGTTTCTCTGATTTATTGAAAGAATTAGATATTCCTTATCCAAGATACGGTGTTGCCGAAAATGCTGAAGAAGCAATTGTAGTAGCAAATGAGGTTGGTTACCCAGTATTAGTTCGCCCTAGTTATGTATTGGGTGGGCAAGGAATGAGTATTGTAATTAACGACGAGGATTTAGAAAAAGCCGTAGTTAAATTATTAGGTGATTTGCCAGGTAACCGTGTATTAATTGATCATTTCTTAGATAGGGCAGAAGAAACAGAATCAGATTCAATTAGCGATGGTACAGACGTGCATATTGTTGGCCTAATGGAGCACATTGAGCCTGCAGGTATACACTCTGGAGATTCTAGCGCAGTTTTACCTCCGTTCAGCTTATCAGAAAAGGTAATTGCCGATATGGAAAACTACAGCAAGAAAATTGCAAAAGCGCTTAACGTAATCGGTTTGTTAAATATACAATTTGCCGTTAAAGACGATAAAGTTTATGTAATCGAAGCTAATCCTCGTGCTTCTAGAACAGTTCCATTTATTGCAAAAGCTTACGATGTACCTTACATTAACATCGCGGCTAGAGTAATGTTAGGCGTTAACAAGTTAAAAGATTTTACCATCGTTCGTAAATTAACTGGCCACGCTATTAAAGAACCAGTTTTCTCTTTCGATAAATTCCCAGAGGTTACTAAAGAGTTAGGTCCTGAAATGAAATCAACTGGCGAAGCAATTCGTTTCATTAAAGATCTGGAAGATCCTTACTTCCGTAAACTTTACAAAGATAAGTCTATGTACTTGTCTAAATAGAATAAGCATAGAAGAACAAACGATAATTAAAAAGTCCGTTAGCGTAATGTTAACGGACTTTTTTTGCATTTAAGAAGCGCAAGGTTCCATTCGCTGTTTTATTGCCTTCCCGCCATTTGCTACAATCTTTTTGATCGGGCTTTATGCTACAGCTAATGTTTGTACTACAAAAAGTATTTTCGCGTTTGTCGGGGCTAGTGTTTAGCATCAGTGCTATTGGCAAATTTTATTAGCATTGCGCCTTAAAACGTAAATAGTTTTGCAAGCTTTTGTACAATAAACGCGATTGAACGGAAAGCCCGCATCCCGATTTTATCGGGAGAGGACTTGAAGAGAAAGCGGGACAGAACCTAAAATGCCTGCACATCATCTGCTTTTCAATCCAAAAAATCAAACCAACTTAGTTTATTGCTTCGTCCAGATTCTCGTATTAAGATCTAGTTCACGCACAATGTCGCACATAAAGTTTAATATATTAATATCGTTGCTTAGCAGATTAGGGTTTAATAAGGTTTTAAACATCGGTGGCTCGAAATAGTTATGGTCTAGCGGAAATGCAATGTACATTCTCGAGGCAATAAAAGACAGCGAAACATGATATGCAGAACGTTTGTTCAAATCTGTTATTCGTTCCATTAAAGCAGGTGTTAAAATATAGCGAGCTTCAATTTGATCACTACTGTAAACCACAAAATCCTTGTTAAAAGTGTCGTTTTCTAATTGTACAACACTTTTATTTCCGAATGAAAAGACATTTTTAGAAAACCATGCGCTAATACTGGCACTCATGCTTTTTGGCCTTACAATGGTTATGCCGTTAAAGTGTTTGTTAAAATCAGCTACAAAAATAATTCCCTTTAAAATGTCGTGCCATGAAACCTGACGGCCGTTTTTTGTTTGGGTTTCCGTTTTATACTCTGCGTGTACTTCGGCAAAATAGAAGCCTGTTTTATCTAATTTTCCAATAATCAAATCTTCGGTACTGTAGCGGTCGGGCGTTGTGCTAAAAAGTTGCGAATATCTGAATTCAGATTCTAAAATTCCTTTATAATGATCGAAAGTTAAATTTGCATCTATTGCAACAAGTGTAGCCCCAATAACATCACGCTTGTAGCGATCTTTGTAGCTTTTTTCTTTCTCTGAGATAGCGTATAAAACGTAAATGCCGTAACCGATACCACAAAGGCCTAAAAGTAGTCCAGCTATAATTACGCCTAAAGCGCCCATTAAAAAAATGACAACTCCGCTAAAAATTATAGCGCCCCAACCTTTATATTTTTCATCTACAATGGCTTTGCGTTCATTCTCCAGTTCACTTAATGTATTCTGAACTTGAGGGCTTATCTGTGTTTCAAATTCTGCCATTAGCTATTGAAAAGCTCTCTTGCGCTAAGATTTTTGCGTTCTTCTTCTGTAGAAGCCAAAACTTCCATAGGGTAGTAGTTTAGCATGCCGGCAAAAATACTTCCAGGAAACATCATTACGGCGTTATTATAAGTGGTAACAGTAGCATTATAGTTGCGCCTGGCTGCAGCAATTTGTTCTTCGCTTTCTGTCCAGGTGCTTTGTAGATTTATAAAATTGCTATTTGCTTTTAAATCCGGATAATTTTCTACGCTTACCATAAGACCTTTTACAGCCGAACCAATTTGTTGGTCTATAGCTAATTTCTCTACTTCGCTAACACCTGTACCCATAGCTTTGCCACGCAACTCGGTGATTTTGGTTAAAGTATCACCTTCATACTGCATGTACTGCTTTACGGTTTCTACCAAGTTGGGTATTAAATCGAAACGTTTTTTAAGCATTACATCTATTGCCGAAAAAGCATTTGTTACCTGATTCTTTTTGCCGATAAGTGAATTGTACATTCCTACTCCAATTATCAAAATGGCAATTAATATAATAGCTCCTATAATCATGGTTTGGTTGATTTAAATTTTTCGAAATAAATATATAAAAATTGCGGCAAAAAAGAAGCCCGCTCCGGAGAGAGCAGGCTTCAAATCAATCAATATTAAAAAGGAGAACCTTCTTAATCTTCCAAAATTACAACTCCTTTTGCTTCAAACACAATTTCTTTTTTAGGTTCTGTAATTTTTGCAATTTCTTCGGCAGATTTTTTTGCATCTTCTGCATAATGTTTTAAGTCTTCAACAGAAGTAGTTTTTCTCTCTGCAAAACCATCAATCACAACCTTTTTGCCAGCAATATCCATTGGCATAAAAAACCCGTAATCTTTAAAGTTTACGAACATTGTTTCATTGTTAGGCATCTTTAAGGTCATAAAACAACCTTTTTTCTTGCAAACAACAACAACTTCGCCAGTAACCTTCATGTCTTTTTTAAGGCTATCGCCTAGTTTTGCATTAATATCTGCAGTGGTAATTACATTACCTGGTGCAACACCATCGCCAAAAGTTTTTCCTTTAAAAGGTGCATCTTGTGCAAAAGCGAATGCAGTAAAGAAACCTAAAACTAGGGTTAAAATAATTTTTTTCATTTTCTATTTTATTAATTTGGTTATAATCTTATTGTTAGCGCTTACAAAAATATTTAAAATCTTTCTAAATAAGTGTCTTTTCGCAGTAAAAATCTTGTAACTACTTTTATTGCACAAAAAAACCTCACAGCTTTCCAGCGGTGAGGTCAATCATCCCTATTGTTTTGTTAGCACCCATTACTGGATAAGAACACTAAGCATATTACAATAAGCTGTCCAAAATTTAAATTTTCATTATCGGTTGGTATAATTATTTGGTAATTAGTGTGTTGATGTGTTTTTAATCCTGTGCCAATTTAAAATTCATAAAGTGTGCATGTGGAAATTTGTAGTAAATTACCCATAATTGGGCAACCAATTGCCGATTTGCAACGATTTAGAACTACAAAATTATCCAAATAGGAGACTAAAAACTTCTTCGATTTTGCTAACCGTTATTATTTCTATTTTAAATTTATCCTTAACTAATCCTTTTAGGTTATAATTTGAGATAAAAATCTTTTCGAAGCCTAGTTTTTCGGCCTCAGAAATGCGTTGCTCAATTCTGTTAACCGCTCTAATTTCACCCGACAAGCCAACTTCAGCAGCAAAGCATATTTTTGAGGAGATAAAAATATCTTCGTGAGATGAAATAATTGCTGCCATGATAGCTAAATCTATGGCTGGATCTTCAACTTTAATACCGCCGGCAATATTTAAGAAAACATCTTTTGCACTTAGTCTAAAGCCACAACGTTTCTCTAAAACTGCTAACAGCATGTTCATACGTTTGGTATCGAAACCCGTTGCAGACCGTTGAGGCGTTCCGTAAGCTGCTACACTAACCAATGCTTGTGTTTCAATTAGCATGGGCCTGGCGCCTTCTAAAGTGGCGCCTATAGTTATTCCACTTAGTTCTTCATCACGCTGTGATAATAAGATTTCTGAGGGATTAGAAACCTCCCTAAGCCCGCTACTTTGCATGGCATAGATACCCAACTCAGCAGCGGCGCCAAATCTATTTTTAATAGAGCGCAAAATGCGATAGATATGATGTCTATCACCTTCAAACTGCAGAACGGTATCCACCATGTGCTCTAAAATTTTCGGACCAGCAATTGCGCCGTCTTTGGTAATGTGGCCAATCAGAAAAACTGGCGTATTGGTTTCTTTAGCAAATCTTAAAAGTTCTGCAGTGCACTCTCTAACTTGAGATACACTTCCGGGCGTCGATTCGATATGAGCAGAGTGCAGGGTTTGAATAGAGTCTATAATGACTATTTCTGGTTCTAATTGCTCTATCTGTTTAAAGATATTTTGCGTAGAAGTTTCTGTTAGAATATAACAGTTAGATTTTGGATCTTTTGTAATGCGTTCAGCCCGCATTTTTATCTGTTGTTCGCTCTCTTCACCAGATACATAAAGTACTTTTCTTCCTTCAACATTTAAAGCCAACTGCAACATTAAGGTTGATTTTCCGATACCTGGTTCGCCCCCAATTAAGGTAACGGAACCTGCGACTAAACCGCCCCCTAATACTCTATCGAGTTCAGCATCACTGGTTGTTGTTCTTTCCTCGTCGGCGCTCTGTATTTCCTCAACCTTGTTTGGTTTGTTTAATCGTTGCGTGCCACTAGCCGATTTCCATGTTGCAACGTTTCCTTTGTCTATTATTTCTTCCACAAAGGTATTCCATTGATTACATGAAGGGCATTTGCCAAGCCATTTTGCAGATTCGTAGCCACAGCTTTGACAGAAATATGCTGATTTAGTTTTAGCCAATTTGAATTACGATTTTAGATTTACGAATGACGATTTGTTAGCACGAATTTAAACCTAATCGCCTTAAAAAATAGATTTAGTTTTAAACAAAAAAGCCTGATTTCTACTGAAACCAGGCTTTTTAAATTCGTCGATTTTAAATCGGAAATTATAATTTAATTTCTTCGTCTTTTGATGATAAGAAATGAAACTCTGTTAGATTATACGATGATATCGCCCTTACCTTAATACGTTGGCCAAACTTAAAGAACCATTTCATTTGTAATGAATAAATTCCCTTTTTTATATAGGCCGCAATATACGGGTGTACGCATAAAGTAATTTTCTTCTCGTTCTGCTCTTGCAAAATATAATTCAAATTACTTTCTATATCATCCATTAAAACAATACTTGCTTTAATTTCGCCAGTTCCATCACAAGTAGGGCATTTTTCTACCGTTACAATGTTCATTTCTGGCCTAACTCTTTGACGCGTAATTTGTACCAGACCAAATTTACTAGGAGGTAAAATGGTGTGTTTGGCACGGTCTAACAACATCAGTTCTCGCAAATAATCAAAAAGAATTTTACGGTTTGCCGGTTTATGCATATCGATAAAATCGATTACTACAATACCGCCCATATCTCTTAATCTTAATTGACGAGCAATTTCTTTAGCTGCTTCTTTATTTACTTGAAGCGCATTTTCTTCTTGGTTTTCCTTACTTGCAGTTCTATTACCACTATTTACATCAATAACGTGTAAAGCTTCGGTATGTTCTACAACTAAATAAGCACCACCGGCAAGATTTACGGTTTTGCCAAAACCATTTTTGATTTGCTTTTCGACACTAAAATGTTCGAAGATTGGCTCTTTGTGCTTGTAAAGTTTTACAATTTTTTCCATCTCCGGAGAGATTTCGTGCACGTACGAGCGGATGTCTTCAAATACACTAGGGTCGTTAACGTAAACGTTAGCAAAATCTGTACTTAAAATATCTCTGATTAGGGTAGAAGTACGATCCATCTCCCCCCAAACCCGTTTAGAAGGCTCTGCGTCTGGCAGTTTTTTCGAAAAACTTTCCCATTTAGAAACAGAGTCTAATAAATCTTTTTGTAATTCGGCAACTCCTTTTCCTTCGGAAACCGTTCTAATGATTACACCAAAATTTTTCGGTTTAATACTTTCGATAATCTTCTTTAGTCGATTACGTTCGGTATTGCTTTTAATCTTTTTAGAAATCGATATAACGTTTGAAAAGGGCACTAAAACAATATACCTACCTGCAATAGATAAGTCAGAGCTTAATCTCGGGCCTTTAGTAGAAATTGGTTCTTTTGCAATTTGAACGGGAATGATCAAATTTTTACTAACAATGTCGGATATCTTACCCGCTTTATTTATGTCAGCCTCAAGTTTAAAATTATCTAATAAAGTTCCATCAACTGTGCCGTTGCGCTTAATTTTTGTTAGCTTAATTAACGACTGAACTTGCGGACCTAAATCGAAATAATGCAAAAAAGCATCTTTCTCATAACCAACGTCAACAAAAGCAGCATTTAAGCCGGGCATAATTTTTTTTATGCGGCCTAAGTAGATGTCGCCTACGGCGTAATTGTTGTTAACGTGTTCTTTATGAAGCTCTACAAGTTGTTTGTCTTCAATCAAAGCTATGGTTGCCCCCGTGGGAGCCGAATCGATTATTAATTCCTTTACCAAAAGCTACAGATTTTAGAGCAAGCGAATGCTCTATTACACATGGACCAAAAAACGTTTGTAACCCAAAAACAAACGCCTGATTTCTCGGGCGTTTGTTTTTGGCCATACATTAAGAAATAGGAAATCCTATTTTTTCTTATGTCTGTTTTTTCTTAAACGTTTTTTGCGTTTGTGGGTAGCCATTTTATGTCTTTTTCTTTTTTTACCGCTTGGCATAATCTTAAAATTTAAATGTTTTTTATTAATTTATTAACTAACGTTTACTCTCAAGCTCAGCTACCTTTTTATCAATAAAAGATGATAAAGTTGGGCTTGCTGCTAATTTTTTGCTATTTGAATAAGCGTCTATTGCTTCTTTGTTTTTGCCTAATGATTCATAAGCCGTAGCTAAATAAAAGTAGGCATCTGGTGTTGCTTTAATATTGCTAATAATATCGTTAAAACGAATTATTGCTTTATCAAACTGGCCAGATTTAATCGCAAACATACCTAAATTCATATTTGCTTTTAGGTTTTTCGGATCTTTTTTAACAACTTCCATTAACATCGCTATACCTTTCATTGGTGCACCTAAACCATTTACTATGGTTATACCCAATCCGGTTTTAGCATCGTTGCTGGTACTATCTAATGCTAACGCATTTGTAAAGCTAGTATTAGCTTTTTGCAACATAACTACACGACTAGTTTCATCCTCACGTAAGTTATCGAAGGCTTTCATGAAACGATTACCCGCATCTAACCAGTTGTTTAGCGCTGGCTCAGCTTTGGCAACTATTTCTAAATATAAACCACTTGGTATCGCTTGTTCAACATCATCCCATTTCTGGGCTAATAATTTGGCTTCGGCAATTTTTTGAGCGCCAGATGCATTTTGATAGCGTTCTTCTATAGCGGCAATTTGTTTTGCTACAGAAGTGCTTACCAAATTTTTGGCGGTGGTAGATGCTTCTTCTAAACTAATTTGTGCGGTTGCAGGTTGTTCAACAGGGGCATCGGTTTTACCGTTTTCCGCAGTTGGCTCAACTAACCCTTTAATATCACGTGTAAACAAAAACCCAATTAAAAGCAGCGTAACTGCAATTAAAATAGTTTGTTTAGAACGGATACTAGTCATCATACTTATTAAGCTTTAGTTTTTTTAGAGTTGTTTTTAACTTTATCTACGAATACTTTAGCTGGTTTAAAGCTAGGTACGAAGTGTTCTGGGATAATAATTGCAGTGTTTTTAGAAATATTTCTAGCAGTTTTTTGTGCTCTCTTTTTAACAACAAAACTGCCAAATCCTCTAACGTATACATTTTCGCCGCCAATCATGCTATTCTTGATTACCTTGAAAAATGCCTCAACCGTCTCCTGCACGTCTACTTTTTCAATTCCTGTTTTTGTTGATATTTCTGAAATAATATCTGCCTTAGTCATATTTTTATATTTATTAAGTTATTGTATTATATAGTTATAACTGTTTTGGGGTTGCAAAAGTATTGCTTTTTAATGAGATAGGAAAATAAAAGATGATTTATTTACTTCAACATTAATCATGAAATTGCAAGTTTTGATGAAATGCTAATTTTTGATAGTATTTTTGCCCTAATGAACTTTCAAAACGAAATCATTAATTGGTATTTAGTTAATAAGCGAGACTTGCCTTGGCGTAATACCACTGATGCCTATGTGATTTGGCTCTCGGAAATTATTCTACAACAAACTAGGGTAGAGCAAGGCATGCCTTATTTCAATAAGTTTCTGGAAAATTTTCCTACGGTGGTGGATTTTGCAAATGCAAGCGAGCAAGAAGTATTAAAGTTGTGGCAGGGCTTGGGTTATTACTCAAGGGCTAGGAATATGTTGTTTACCGCAAAACAGGTTCTAACTCATCACGATGGTAACTTTCCGAAAAGTTACGATGTGCTTATAAAACTGAAAGGAATTGGAGATTATACTGCTGCCGCGATTTCCTCATTTGCTAACAATGAAGCTAAAGCTGTGGTGGATGGGAATGTTTATAGAGTGCTCGCCAGATATTTCGGCATCCAGGAACCGATAAATTCTACAGTTGGCAAGAAAATTTTTGCAAAATTGGCACAAGAGCTTATTCCCCATCAGCGCCCTGCAATTTATAACCAAGCCACCATGGAGTTTGGCGCCTTACAGTGCAAGCCAAAACAACCACTATGTGGTACTTGCCCGTTGCAGTTAGGTTGTTATGCACTTGCAAATAATCTGGTGGATGTTTTGCCAATAAAACTTAAGAAGTTAAAAGTAAAGGAGAGATTCATAAACTACTTTGTAACAAACCAGGAAGACATTATTTTAACAAAAAAGAGAAACGCTGGCGACGTTTGGCAACAGATGTATGATTTTCCGTTGATAGAAACTGAGGTTGAAGTAGATGGAAATGAGCAGGAATTTGTTAATGAGGTTAGAAGTTTTTTTGGCGAAAGTGCCAAAATCAAGCTTATAAGCAAAAAGAAACACATTTTAACGCACCAAATTATATATGTTCAATTTTTTGCATTAGAGAATTATATGATTAACTTTAATCTACATGCAGAAATAAAATCGGTTTCTTATTCGCAATTTGAAGAGTTGCCACAACCAAAGGTGATTAACGATTTTTTTGAAGCTTATTTGAAAAACAAACCAAAATAAAACTATGTCGGGTATTAATAAAGTTATTTTAGTTGGGCATCTGGGCAAAGATCCAGAAGTTCGACACTTAGATGGTGGAGTTACCGTTGCGAGCTTCCCGCTTGCTACTTCAGAAACATTTAATAAGGACGGCAAACGTGTTGAGCAAACTGAATGGCATAATATTGTGCTATGGCGTGGTTTGGCAGAGGTAGCATCTAAATATCTGCAAAAAGGAAAGCTTGTTTACATTGAGGGTAAACTACGCACTCGTTCTTTTGAAGATAAGGAAAAGGTTAAAAAGTATGTAACAGAAGTTGTGGCAGAAAACTTTACGATGTTGGGTAGAAAAAGCGATTTCGAAAATACGCCAAGCACCCCAACGCCAAAAAGCGAAAACGAATACACCACTGATTCGGTAGCTGAAACTGGCGATTTGCCATTCTAAATAAATAAAAGGCTTCGTATTCTCGAGGCCTTTTTTATTTATCATTTCTTTTAACGTGGTCTGCTAATTCATAGCATTTTCGTTCCTGTTTGTTCTTATCTAAAAATAATAACACCACCAAAGAGATTACTGGTATCAGGAAGGAGATCAAAAACCAAAACCAAAAATTTTTCCCAATACTTTTGGCATAAATTCCGGCAACTAATTGCGGAATTATCAGAACCGCTATAAGTATTAATTCGGGCATGGCTTAAAGTTTAATGGTTAGCAAATATCTAAACTAATATTGTAAATGTTAAGGGGTGTTAAAATTTTAATTTTCAGTAAGTTGTGTTCTATCTTAGTGTTATATGAGATGGATTTTACTTATTTTGTTTTCTTTTTATCTTCCAAACGTCTTCGCGCAAAAGCTAAGTGGTTTTGTTAAGGATGCGGTTTCTCATAATCCAATAGCTAATGCACAAGTTCACACTGTAAAAAATACAGTTATTACCGATGCGCAAGGCAAGTTTGAACTGGCTGATGTAAAGGCCGGCGATAAGTTTAGCATTAGAATAATGGGCTACGAAATAAAGGAGTTAACGGTGGTGGCAGTTAATCCTGCGCCAATAACCGTCTATTTAAATTTAGATGCGGTAAGCTTAAACACCGTGGTTATTTCTACAAAGAGAGATTACAAAAAAGATTCTACAGATATAAGAAACCAGTTCGCTTCTGTATTCGCCTATAAACCGCCAAGTTTTACAGACATGTTTGTAACGGTAGATCCTAGTTATAGATCGCCCCACGCTAACATAAATCCAAATTCTACGGCCTCTATTTTAAGATTCAATGCACTTTCGGCATTTAAACTATTTGGTAAAAAGAATAAACAAACATCAAAAGCTAAAGAAATGCTGTTAAGCGATGAGCGAGAAAAAGCTATAGACAATAGGTTTTCGAAAGAATTTGTAATGTCTGTTGTGCCATTAACAGGAAATGACCTGTTGGCGTTTATGGATAAGTACCGTCCTAAACCAAATGATTTAAAACAGATGAATGGCTATGAGTTGGTTGGTTACATCAAAAAATCGTACGCTGAGTTTATAAAAGCTAACCAATAAAAAAGCACCACAATTGTGATGCTTTTTTTGATTATTGACCGCGTTTTCTGACGTTGTCTTTGTTACTGGTTTGATCTGATCTTTGTCCGCCGGCATTGGTTATGCCATTTTGCTTTTTATCAACTTTAACATCGTGATTAGCCCTATCTGCTATAGAGCTTCCTTGCACATTTGCATTGTTTTTTGGGATATTTACATTTTTCATGGCTCAAATAATTTAGTTTACAATTAATTACGCAGAGCGATATATAGTTACAACCGAATGTGAACTGGTTTTGTTTTGAATTTGCAGGAAATTATTTGACGAGTTACAGAACCTGCGTGAGGGATAGTAAAGAAAAGCCCGGAGGCCATAGCTTGCCTAGGCTGAGGACTTGTAATGTATAGCCCGACCCTTTAGGGGCACGCCCAAATTTTAAAAAAAGGCGTAAAAGAAGCCGTTCCTAAATATAAGAAACGGCTTTTGTAATATTTTTTTAGCCTAGAATTTAATTCCTAAACCAACTTGAAATACTTGGTTTTTGAATTCTGGAGTGTTAGAAGATCCGTCTCTGTTGTTTTTTTGGAAGTCTAAAGCATAGCGACCATTAATACCAACTTGGTTGTTGAAATCGTATCTAAAACCAATTACACCGCCAACTAAACTCTTTTTAAAACGGTCTGATTCGTCTTCGATAATTTGCTGTTCTACGGTTCCAAATCCGTTTTCAAATTTATTGTCTGTTGATAAAAGGAAAGAAACCTGTGGACCAGCAACTACATTTAAACCTTCGGCCAATCTAATGCTAGCTAAAATTGGCAAGTCGATAAAGTGGGTACGTTGCGTAAAATCTCCAAGTACGGTTTCTGCTTTGTAACCTTTGGTAGAGTAAAGTAACTCTGGGGTAAACGCTAAATTTTCTAACAGTTTAATGTCTAACGTTAAACCTGCATGGTAACCTACCAAATAATCGGTTTTAAAGTCGTTATTGCCGTCGTCTTTAATAATATTAGAGAAGTTGGCACCTGCTTTTGCACCGATTCTAACTAACTTGTCTGTACTTTGAGCGTTGGCAACTCCTGTTATAAACAAGGCAATTGCAAGGATAAATATTCTTTTCATGTCTTTTTGTTTTAAACAATATTGATTTTTGATGTGAGCTAAGGAATAAATGTGCCAAAGTTTTAGAACACTGCTTGTTCTAGCAAAAACAAATGGCGTAAATGAACAAAAAACGGCCATTTGGAAGTTTAAACATTGATTTTCGAAAATTTGGCTACAATAAAAAACTGTATCAAATTTAATACAATAACGGGCGGTTTGTTTTAATGAAGGATAAATGGTTAATTTTCGGCAGTAATTTTGTGTTTTGGATTTTTTGGTTGATACCATTAAAGCTGAACCATGAAAATACCTTATATAAATACCGATGAACAAAAAAATATTTATTGCCTTACTTGCGCTAACTTTCTCTGCAACGGCAAGCAAAGCACAGCAACCTTCTTACTTAGAACTATTAAAAAATGAGCCTCGTTGGGTAGATTCAGTTTTTAGAAAATTAAGCAAACGCGAAAAAATAGCGCAGATGTTTTTTGTTAGGGCTAATACGAATATGGGTAAAGCTTATGCAGACTCTGTTGGAAAAGTTATAAAAAAGGAAAAAATAGGTGGTTTGGTATTTTTTCAAGGTGGGCCTGGCCGACAAGCAATTTTAACTAATAAATATCAGAAAAAAGCACGTGTACCATTGCTTATTACTAGTGATGGAGAATGGGGTTTAGGCATGCGCTTAGACAGTACAATTTCTTATCCTTACCAAATGGCTTTGGGAGCTGTACAAAATAAAGAGTTGATTTATCAAATGGGTTTAGAGGTTGCCAAAGATTACCGCCGTATTGGCATGCATATGAATCTGGCGCCGGATGTAGATGTAAATAACAATGCTAAAAATCCGGTAATTAACTACCGTTCTTTTGGTGAAAACAAATATAATGTAGCCGAAAAAGGTGCCGCGTATATGAAAGGAATGCAAGATGGTGGCATATTGGTAAGCATTAAACATTTTCCCGGTCATGGCGATACCGATGTAGATTCTCATTATGATTTGCCCCAGCTTAAATTTACCAGAGAGCGTTTAGATAGTTTGGAGATGTATCCATTTCAACAACTTATTAACCAGGGTGCGGCGGGTGTAATGATTGCCCACATGAATATTCCATCGTTAGATGCTACACCGAATATGCCCTCAACCTTGTCTAAACCAATTGTTACCGGTATTTTGAAAGAACAAATGGGCTTTAAGGGTATCGTAATTTCTGATGCAATGGAGATGAAAGGTGTGGTAAAATATTTTAAAGATGGAGAAGCCGATGTGATGGGCATCATTGCTGGAAATGATATTCTTGAACTTTCTGAAGATAGCAAACGTGCCGTAAAAATGGTAAAGCAAGCTATAAAAGACGAACGTTTAACCATTGAGCGCATAGACGAAAGCGTAAAAAAGATTTTAACCGCAAAATATTGGGCGGGCTTAAACAAAAAGCAAGTTATAAAAGAAGATAACGTAGCTGCAGAGGTTAATAGAGAAGAGAGTTTCGCATTGTTGCAACAGCTTGCCGACGCAAGTATGACTTTGCTTAGGGGCAGAGACAGCCTGCAAAACTTAACAGCTAACAAAAGAACGTTAATTATAAATGTGGGTACTCCGAGTCAAACTGCTTTTCAAAAGGAAATGGTTGGCTATTATAAAAATTCAGTTTCTTTTAATTTAGACAAAAATGCAAACGCTAATGCAATTTCGAAGGTATTAGCGGAAGTTAAGCCCGAAGATCAAGTTGTAATTGCCATTGTTGATACGCGTTTACGTCCTGGAAATAATATTCCGGTTAGTGCCGATTTAAAAATGATGTTGAATGATATGGCAAGCAAAAATGCATATTTTGCCTTGTTTGCTAACCCTTATAACTTAGCGGGATTGCCGGGATTGGAAAAAGCCAAAGTGCTTTTAGTAGGTTATCAAAAAGAAGATTACATGCAAAAAGCCGCTGCTTCGGTTTTTAAACACCAATTAATTCCTACCGGAAAGTTGCCAATTACCGCCAATAGCTTTTTTAAATATGGTGATGGTTTGTAAAAAAAAATAAAAAAATAACGTTCGCTCATGAAGACATTATTATCTATAGCTCTAATTTGTTTATCTCTTGTAGGATGCTCATCTGCTCAGGACTGTAAAGAAGGCAATAATTTGCTTCCTATGTACGGAGGTTTACCCAAATGCGATCAACAACTAAAAGCGGATAAAGATTTTTTCGCTTTTGTAGATACGAAATTCGATAGTAGAAGTTCCGCATCTTTATCTTATGCTAAGTTAGGTTGGGATTATTTTTATAAAAACGACTTAGAAACATCAATGAAGCGTTTCAATCAAGCTTGGCTTTTAGATAGTTTAAACGCAAATGTTTATTGGGGATTTGGAAATCTGTTAGGTAGGCAACAACAATTCCAAGTCTCTATTCCTCATTTTGAGAAATCTTTAAAACTGAAACCTAACAACTCGAAAGTTTACGAATCAATAGCTTCCAGTTACGGTCAGTTATTCGCGTCCAGTCAAAAGAGAGAGTTTCTTGATAAGGCGGTTGATGCCTTGAAAAAAGCAGATGCTTTAGATAGGAGTAATGCGAGGATTTTATCACAGTTAACATCAGCTTATTCGTATTTTAAACAAAAAGACAGTGCGATAAAGTATTTAAAGCTAACGGACAAGATCGACCCAAAAGCCATAAATCCGCAGGTTAGAAAATTGTTGAAACAAAATTAGAGAATGTTAAGGCTGATTTTTTACGAAAAAAACTTTACAGCTGTTAACATTTTGACCATTAAAAAATAAAATTTAAAAAAAAACTATAAATCTTTTTTAGCCGTTCCGAAATGAAAAAAATCATTCTGTTTTACATTTGTTTTGTGTTCAACGCAGTATCAATAGCTCAAGAAAAACCAATTAAACCAGCCGATTTGGTTAATGTTTTTCTTGGTACATCTGGAGATCATGGTCAGTTGAGCCCTGCTGCGTCTTCTCCTTTCGGGATGATGAGCATCGGCCCACAAACCTATCCTCATTTGCATGCAGGTTACGAGCACTACGCGAAGAAATTTTTAGGCTTTACGCATAATCGTTTCGAAGGAGTAGGCTGTACCGGTAGTGGTGGATTAATCCTTGTGAAACCTTATCTAGATGAGTCTTCATCAGAATTGATTAAAAAAAGCGAAGATGCGAAACCTGGCTATTATCACGTAGGCTTCAAAAACGGAATAGACGTTAAGCTTGCAGCGGCTAATAAATCTGGGCTGCACAAATATACTTTCCCAAAGGGGAAGAAAGGGCTAACAATCGATTTTAGTCATGCATTTTCTGGTGCTTTTGTAGCAGAAGAACATACATCATCAGCCAAAGGAATAGCGGGTTGGATTGAAGCAAAAACTACGTGTGGTGCTGGAAAGTATAAAGTTTATTATCAGATCTATTTGGATAAAAAGATAAATGTTAGCGCTATCGACAAGCATAACATCAACATTGCTTTTGATGATAAGGAAACAGAAATAACACTAAGAATTGGGTTTTCTGCAAAAGACAATGAACAAGCTGTGCTAAACACTAATAATTTAGATTTTGAGAGCGTAAAAAATTTTGCAGAACAACAATGGAATGAAAAGCTGGGCGCTATAAAAGTTGATGGTGATTTAGCCAACAAGAAGTTGTTCTATTCTTTGTTTTACAGAACGATGCAATCGCCCTATTTAGTTAGCGAGTCTAATAAAGTTGATGTAAAAAGAAATAGCTCTGACAATAATAATCAGCAAAACCTATACAACGGGTGGGCAATTTGGGATAACTATCGTACGCAACTGCCTTTGCTTTCTATCGTTCAGCCTAAAATTTATCAAGATATTACAAATTCGTTAAGCAACCTTTATGTTAACGGAAAGAAAGATTACGCTACCCAAAACGAACCATCAAATACGGTTAGAACAGAGCATGCCATAGTTGTTTTGTTAGATGCATACCGAAAAGGTTATAAGGTAGATTTCGAAAAAATAGCCGATTCTTTAGTTGCCGATAACGATAGATTGGATTTTTCTAAACCAGATAAAGCCCTAGAATCTAGTTATGATGTTTGGGCCTTGGCTCAGGTTTTTAAACATTTAAACAAGCCAGAATTATATAAAAAATACATAACGAAGGCGGAGGAGTATAAAAACTATTGGAATAAGGATTTTAAGGATATCGATAAAAAAGACATTGATAGGATGCAGGCAAGGGGGCTTTACCAAGGTACAATATTTCAATACAGATGGTTTGTCCCTTTCGACGTTAAGGGTTTGATATCACTTTGTGGAGGAGAGGAGAATTACTTAGCGCAATTAAACAGGTTCTATTTGGGCGATTATTACAACCATGCCAACGAACCAGATTTGCAGGTTCCGTTAATGTTTAATATGACTAAAACACCTTGGAAATCTCAAAAATGGATGAATCAATTAGCTGCAGATACTGTTGTGCAATACTATTTTAACGATAACAGTAGAGGTATTGCACCTTTTGTGGATAAGATTTACAAGAACGAACCAAAAGCCTATATCAGAACAATGGACGATGATGCAGGAGCGATGTCTGCCTGGTATGTATTTACAGCAAGTGGCTTTTCTCCCGCCCTGGTAGGTGCGCCTGTTTATTACTTAAATGTTCCTTTATTTAAATCGATAGATTATAAAGTGGCAGATGCTAAAGTTTTTAAGGTCGTTACCGAAAATTTCGCCAAGGGAAATGTCTATATCAACAGCGTAAAGCTAAACGGAAAAGTTATAGATAGAAATTGGATAACGCAACAAGAGATAAACAATGGCGGAACACTAGTTATAAGTGCTGCTAAAAAACCTAATGAGAAGTTTGGTGTTGCCAACCAATGGATTTCCAGTATAGACGATAAATAAAAAAAGCCGGAATGTTGGTGCATTCCGGCTTTTGCAATCATTTAAACTAGTTTTTATTGTTCTCTGGCAACAAGGCGCCGTAGTTCCAATTCTTTAAAAAATCAGTTACTTTTTTTACGCTGTGGCCACCACCTTCTTCCAAATAGGCAGAATTTTGCGTGTGGATTAATTTTCCATCCCCATCTAATATTAAAAACACAGGGAAGCCAAAACGTCCTGGATAACCTAATTTTTTAAGTACTGCTTCATTTTTGTTTTCTGGACTCCAATTTACCAAAACCGTTTCGTAATTGCTGTTTAAGTAGTTTTTTAAATCTGGTGTGGCATTTACTAAATCGTGAAAGCGGATGCACCAAATGCACCAATTACCACCTACCTGTATAAAAACGTGTTTTTTCTCTTGTTTTGCTTTTTTAACGGCTGCGTCTATATCTGCCTGTGCATTAGCCTTTGGGTTGTAGATAGTTACCGCCGGTTTTTTTTCTTGTGCAAAACTTGCTGTAGATAGCAATATTGCAGAAAATAGGATGATTAATTTTTTCATGTTATTCTTTAGTTGCGCAAAAATAATAAAGTCTACTAATATTATAGGGTATTAATGTTGTTATTTACAGAATAAATACAATTATCTAAAAGCTATATTTGCTTTGCCATGGATTTTTTGGACATACATACGCACAAAACAGCGGTTAGCAAAGGGATAAATAGCATTCAAAGTTTATCTTTAACAAGTGATATTTTTTTGGCAATGCCGAAGAAAAAACCAATTTCTATAGGCCTCCATCCGTGGCATGCAAATTTGGAGAATTTAGAACTACAATTAAAATATCTCCGGGTTTTAGCAAGGCAACCCAATGTAAAATTAATAGGAGAGTGCGGACTCGATGCTTTGAAAGGTGATTCTTTAGAAAATCAGTTGCTGATATTCGAACAGCAAATTGTTTTAGCCGAAGCATTAAAAAAACCGCTAATTATACATTGCGTAAAGCGGTTTGCAGAACTAATTGCCTTAAAAGAAAAATTAAAAGTTAAGATGCCGATGATTATTCACGGTTTTAACAAAAACAAGGAGTTAGGTTTTCAATTGCTTGACAAGGGATTTTTGCTGTCATTTGGAGCCGCAGTTTTGAAAGAAGATTCTGGAGCTGCGGAGCTCGTAAAGCAAACAGATAATTTTTTCTTAGAAACGGATGATAGCGACACATCAATCGAAGAAATTTATCGCACTGTGGCAAATTTAAAAAAGTGTAGTGTTGAAATACTTAAAGAACGTATTTTTGCCGACTGGAAAAAATTAGGTTTACTTTAGATTAAGCAGTATGTCAGACGTTTCGTGGCTTTCGCGTTCGGCCTTATTAGTAGGTGATGAAGGAATAGAAAAACTACAAAGCAAACATGTTTTGGTAATTGGTTTAGGTGGCGTGGGTTCTTTCGCTGCAGAGTTTATTTGTCGCTCTGGTGTGGGCGAAATGACTATTGTTGATGGAGATGTTGTAGACCCAAGTAACAGAAACCGACAATTGCCTGCATTGGCCACGAACCATGGGGTTAGCAAAGCTGAGATTATGAGAGAGCGTTTGTTGGCTATTAATCCGGAGCTGAAACTGCACGTTGTTGAGGATTTTTTAACACCACAAAAATGCCGGGAAATTTTAGCTGGCAAGTTTGATTACGTAATGGATTGCATAGATAGCATAACGCCTAAAGTTATTTTATTATCTACTGCGTTAGAATTCAATTTGCCTATTGTAAGCTCAATGGGAGCCGGCGGAAAGTTAGATCCTACTAAACTTCGTACCACCTATCTGCCCGACACCTACCAGTGTGTTTTTGCGCAATATGTACGCAAGCGCCTAAAAAAGCTAGCTAACGCAAGTGGTATTATTGCTGTTTTCTCTACTGAGGAAATGAAAAAAGATTCACTGATTATGACCGATGGGAGCAACTTTAAAAGATCTGCATACGGAACAATTTCCTATTTGCCTGCCGCTTTTGGCGGAGTTTGCGCATCGGTGGTTATTAGAAGTTTGTTGGGTTATAAAATTGAGATAGAGAAGCGTCCGGAAAGGATTAATAGCAAATCTATTGCAAAAGCCAAAGAAAAAGAGGCGAAAAATCAAAGAGGTTTAAAGTAAAAAATGGTTTTATAATTACATGGTGAATTATAAAATATAAGGTAAAGTGTTTGCAATTAGTTTGAGTGATTGAGTTTGTTTGGCTAACTTCACACAATGCAAAAACCACTCAAAATACTTCAAGCTTCTGCAGGTTCTGGTAAAACATTCAGTTTAACGGCGCATTACCTTACTTTACTATTTAGTGGCGATAATAAATACCGAGAAATTTTAGCGGTAACCTTTACCAATAAGGCCACAGAGGAGATGAAAACCAGAATTCTACAGGTTTTGCTCGGTTTTGCCAAAGGCGATTTTTCAAGAAAAATTGAAGATTACCGTGTTCTGGTTTTAGCCTCACATCCGCACTTAAATTCTGAAAGTTTAAAGTTGAAAGCGGATTTGATTTATCGTAAAATTTTGCACGATTATAGTCGTTTTTCGGTAAGTACTATTGATGGTTTTGTGCAAAAGGTAATTCGTGGATTTGCATTCGAACTCGGTTTAGACAGTGGTTACAGTTTAGAAATGAATACCGAAAAGGTAAAAAAAGAACTAACAACTAAACTTGAAAAATTACTAGACGAAAAGGACAATCTTTTGCAATGGGTGGTAGAATTAGCACTAGATAGAATTAGCAATAATAAATCGTGGAATTATAATGCCGAATTGCTAAAATTAGTCGGCGAGGTTTTTAAAGATCAGTTTAAGGATTTTGAGCTAGCTGTAAGTAGTTTTGGCACGGAAAATACCGACGAAGTTTTTAAAAAATACATCGATTTCTCTAAAAATTACATCAAGAAATTTGAAAAAGATTTAATTGATTTGGCCGAAAATGCTTTTGGTATTATAGAAGTTAGTGGGTTCAGTGCTGAGGACTTTAAAGGCAAAAGTAGATCGCCTTTGCTAAAGTTTAGAGGCATTATGAACGGAACTTTTAGCGATGTAGAAAAAGTGTTAAAATTGGTTGACGATGAAGAAAATTGGTTCCCGAAGGGAAAACCAAATGAACTTTATGAAGATATTAATCCGATTTTGCATCAGCTTTCTACAGTTTACGAGGGTGGCATTGCCGATTACACTTTAGCAAAAGCATTCATCAAAAACGGTTATTTTTTGAGGTTGATGCAGGAAATAGCAGTGCTTTTGGCAGAGTATCGCGAAGAAAATGAAACCTTGTTAATTAGCGACGCACAAAAACTGCTTAACGGAATTGCCGAAGATGCCGGAGAAAACCCAAGTTTTATTTGGGAGAAAATGGGCAATAAATACCGAAACTTTTTGTTCGATGAATTTCAGGATACATCCGCTAACCAATGGAACAGTTTTAAGGCTTTAGTTAGCAACGCCATTGCCACACACGACGGTAAATTACACGATCATTTAATTGTTGGCGATGCAAAACAATCAATCTACAGGTGGCGAGATGGAGATTATAAACTCCTGCATCAAAAGGCAAAAGCTGATTTAGAAACGCACAATGTTTTTGATGATGAGCTACAAGCAAATTACCGTAGTACGGAAGAAATCATCAAATTTAACAATGAACTCTATAAGAAACTGGCGGTACTGCTTCAGAATAAAATCAACGGAGAAATCCCTTTAGATGATGAACTGTTAAACGGCTTTTGGAATGATGAAAAAAACCAATATGCAGACATCATTACTAAAATTTATGAAGGTGTAGCGCAAAATACACATCCAAAAACTACAAAAGGTGGTGTCATCAAAATAAAGAAAATAGAGTTTGAGAAGCCTAAAGCAAATGCTGATGGCATTGTAGAAAACATTGCTACAGATACCGAACCCGAAAATAAAAAGGAAGCTTCGCTAGCCGAAATGTTGAAAGAGGTAAATCTATTACTTAATGAAAAAGGTTATCAGCAACGGGAAATTGGTGTTTTGGTACGCTCCAATGCCGAAGCTACCGACGTTGTAAATGCTTTAATGGAAGCTGGTTTAGATGTGATATCAGGCGAAGCCTTAAAAATTGCGAGCAGTACGGCGATAAAGTTGGTGGTAAATGTGTTAAAACTATTGATAGTTAGCCCGGCTAACTCGGCGTTGTACAAAGCAAATTGCATCGCTTTATATGCACAACTGCACGAAAAAGCGATTAACGGAGATAACTATTTCGCATTAAAGGATACACCAATTGAAAATCTGAAACACGTTTTACCAGCAGATTTTTGCTCAAATTATAAAATTTGGTTAGGCTTGCCGGTTTCAGAATTGATCGAGAAAATAATCACCGCTTTTGGATTAGATGTTTACAAAAAAAATAATATCAATCCATTTTTGCCTTATCTTTTAGCTTTTAGAGATTTAACAAACAAAGCATCTAAACAAGGTGAAAAAGGCATTTCTTCTTTCTTGAATTGGTGGGAAGAAGAAGGCCACAACAAGAATTTACCATCGCCAGAAACGGCTAACGCGATACAGGTAATGACTATACATAAATCGAAAGGTTTGGCTTTTAGAGCGGTATTTATTCCGTTTTGCGATTGGCCATTGGGCGGAAGACCGAACAGTACATTTTGGGTGCCAATGGGCGATACGCCATATGCGGATCTACAAAGTATTCCATTGCAATTTACAAGTCAGCTGAAAGGTTCTAGTGTAACCAAATATTACCTGGAAGAGCTACTTATGAATTACATGGATGCGCTGAACAGTTTATACGTTGCAACAACAAGGGCAAAAGATTATATATACATTTCGTTTCCTGGCAAGAAAAAACCTTCGTTAAGCCATGTTGGCGATGCCGTTTTTAATGCTTACGCCGAAAATTTTGAAAACTCAGATGAAATCCAAATTGGTAGTTTTTCTGCCAAAGGCGATGGAATTGAAAGTTTCGATGCGCTAAATTTATCGGCTTACCCAACCACTACACGTTTAGAAGAAGTTTACGAAGAAACCGAAAATAGACCGCAAAAATATATCGATAACATTACTAAATCTGGTAAAAAAGGAAGCAATTTGCACGCTATTTTAGCAGAGGTAAACAAGGTTGATGAAGTGGCTGGCGCAATTGATAAATTGGTTTTAGAGGGTTTGATATCGGAGGAAGAAAGAGCAGATTATACACAACAAGTGGCAGATGTTTTATCACATCCAGAACTTAGCGCTCTATTAAGCCAAAATGCTGATCAGATAAATGAAAAATCTATCATTGGTATAGATGGCAAAACCTACCGACCGGATAAATTGGTTCTCAACGGAAAACAAGTAAGTATTATCGACTATAAATTTACCGCCGAAGAAAGCCAAAACCATGTTGCGCAAATTAACAACTACAAAAATTTGATAGAGGCAATGGGCTACGAAAATGTGAAGCCTTATTTGTTTTACGCTACGTTAGGAAAGCTGAAAGCTGTTTAAATTAAACTCGTCATGCTGAACTTGGTTCAGCATCTGTTTCGCAGGCCCTGATTGCTGAAAGGCCGGAACAGGGTGACGCTACTAGAACATACAATGAACCCATTTTTAAAAGAAGTTGCTGAAGATTTAGTTGCCAAGTTTGGCCAGAACTTGCAAGATTGTGCTATCGTTTTCAACAATAAACGTCCGGCATCTTACTTGCAAAAACATTTGGCAGATATTTACCAGAAGCCATTCTGGAGCCCCGCATTTTTTACCGTTCAAGAGTTTTTTGCAGAAGCAACCAGCTTAAAAATTGCCGATCATTATACACAGTTTTTTACGCTGTACGATTGTTATACCGATTTGCTAAAAAGCGAAGGTTTGGAAAAACTGCCTTCAATTGCTAAGTTTCATAATATTGCCCGCATCATTTTGGGCGATTTTAATCAGATAGACAATGATTTAGTTGATGCGGATAAGCTTTTTACAGAACTGGAAGACATAGCCATTATTAATCAGCAATTTGATTTCTTAACGGCAGAACAGAAAGAATTTTTATCGCAGTTTTGGCAATCTTATTCTGAAGGTAGATACAAAAAACAGCAGGAGCTTTTCATCAAAATGTGGCATCGAATGCCGGTGTTATATCGCAATTTTCATGAAAAGTTAGCAGATAATGGTTTTACAACAATGGCCAGGTTGTATAAAAATATCGCCGAAGGCAAAAACGATATAGATTTTACTGCAAAATATGCGGATGGTAAATTAATTTTTATTGGTTTTAATGCGTTAAGCAAAGCTGAAGCAAAAGCGTTTAAACGTTGGCAAGATGAAGGTAAAGCAATTTTCTACTTCGATACAGACAGCTATTATCTGGAGGACGAAATGCAGGAAGCGGGCCTTTTTCTTCGTAGAAATTTAAAGCAAATCGGCTTAAAAAATCAGTTGCCAAACGAGCTTAGTTACATCAAATCTGCACAGCGTGATGTGAATGTTTATAAAGTGCAGGGGCAAACCGCACAGGCAAAAATTGTAAACGAACTTTTGGCAGATGAAAAGGAACAAATTTTAAATCAGCAAGCGGTAAATACAGCGATTATTTTGGCCGACGAAAGTTTGTTAATCCCAGTTTTGCAGACTATACCGGCTAGAATTGAAGATAAAAAAGTAGATGTAAACATTACGATGGGTTTTGGTTTAACAAATTCGTCGCTTTATGGATTAGCTGATTTATGGTTAAGCGTACAATCTGAAGTTAATGCGAAAAAAACAGTTCAATACCAGACAGCAATTTCATTTCTGTCACATCCATTAATTGGCATTAGTGATGTAATGCGACCAAAAATTATTGACGCTTTAATTAGGGAGCAGTTAATAGAAATACCCTATGGTCGTTTAACTCGGCAAGGAGGTTTATTCGCTACATTTTTTGAGCCTATTACTTCATCCGCCGATGCGGTAAAAACGTTAATTGAAGTGTTGGATTATGTTCTACAACGCGAACTAGCTTCCAAAAAACTGAAAAGAATTGATGCAGAGTTGTTTGGTAAAACCATGCAAGAATTAAACCGTTTGCAGGATACGCTTCAGCATCATATAGCTAAATATCAAAAAGATATTGAGTTGAGTTTTGTGCTTTCTTTGATCCAAAAATCATTGAGCGCTATTGCAGTTCCGTTAGAAGGAGATCCCTTAAACGGTATCCAGATTATGGGTTTGCTAGAGAGTAGAAACCTGAATTTTGATAGGGTAATTATTTTAGGTTTAAATGAAGGAATTGTTCCGCAGGCATCTACCGGTACAACTTTTATTCCGGATAGTTTAAGGAGAGCGTATGGTTTGCCTGTTCTCGAAAATCAGGATGCGATTTCTGCCTATATGTTTTACAGATTGATACAAAGATCAAAAAGTATAGATTTTGTCTATAATAGCTTAACGGATGAGAGCAATAGTGGAGAACCATCTCGATTTATAAAGCAATTAGAATACGAAAGCGATTTCAATTTTCATCACAAGGAATTACAACTAACGGTTAAAACAGAGTTGAAAAGAGATGAGGTTGTGATTAAGTCTGAGAAAGTTCAACAAGTTTTGAATAAATATTTGTCTGGACAGAAATACCTATCTGCATCTGCATTAACCACTTATATTTCAAATCCGATAGACTTCTTTTACAAATATGTTGCAGGGATTGAAGAGCCAAAAGAGGTAGAAGAAACGGTTGAGGCCTACAAAGTTGGTTTAATTTTGCATGATGTGATGGAGCAATTTTATGCGCAGTTAAAAGCCATCGATCCAGAAATTACAGCAGAAAGGATTAAAGAAAAAAGAGATGATATTCCGAAGTTAATTATGCAGGGTTTTGCACAGGTGTTGTACGAGAATAGAAATGTTCATGTACAATTAAACGGGATGCAAAAAGTTATTTATGCAATTGTATTGGAGTATGTAAACATCATCTTAAAACAAGATACCGAAGATGCGCCTTTTACTTTAATAGGCCTGGAGCAAAAAGGAAATGTGAGCTTTAATTTTGAGGCAAATGGCAAGCAACAGCAAATTAAACTTTTTGGTATTATAGATAGGGTTGATTTAAAGAATGGCGTTTACAGAATTGTAGATTATAAAACAGGGAGTGATAAGTTGAAATATTCATCGATTGAAGAGTGCTTTGATACGGATTGTGGCAACATAAACAAAGCATTAGTACAAACACTTTTTTACACGCATGTTTACGAGCAAATTTCAAAAAATGAAAATGTAGAACCGAATTTGTACATCGTTAAAACAATGAGTAAAGATGGAATAACCTTCTCAGGAAAAAACGGTGTACTTCGTGATGAGTTTTTGGCTTCAGAAAAATTACTTTTCCTAAATGCATTGAAACTTAAGTTGAAAGAATTGTTTGATTATAATATTCCTTTTAGGGCAAGCCAGGTTCCAGGGAATTATGTCTATTCTATTTATACTACATTGTTTGGGAGATAGTGTGGCTAAAGCGATTGCCTTTTTCATTTAATCCGTTGGCTGAAACCAACGGCAATGAAAGGTTTTAAAGATGGCTTTAGCCAAATTTTCTTTATTTTGTTAAAGCTTAATTAAAAACCAAGAAGTTCATCACGCAAAAAATTCATTTAATGATGAAGTTAAAGAATTTGAAAAATTATATGGATTTTTAGTTACGAAAAAAGAAAATGCTTAAGCTCAATTTCCCCTCATTCCCAACATTGCAAACCGATAGGTTGATTCTTAGGTCACACTCGCTTGCTGATGCAGAAGCGTTATTCGCCCTGCGTACACACGAAGATGTAATGCGTTATATCAACAGAGAAAATCCTAAAAATATAAAAGAAACCGAAGAAAGAATAAGGCAGGTGCACGAAGGCTACAATAGTAGGATTTCGGTTGCTTGGGTAGTTGCGCAAAAAGAAAACCCAGGGAAAATGATAGGTGAAATTGGATATTACAGAACTGACTTGGCAAATCATAGAGCGGAAATTGGCTATATGTTACACCCAAGTTTTTGGCGCAAGAAAATAATCTCAGAAGCTTTACATAAGGTTGTTTCATTTGGTTTTGAAGAAATGAAATTGCACTCTATTTGCGCAACTATTAATCCGGGTAATAACGCATCCAGACAAATTTTGTTAAAGCATGGTTTTAAGAAGGAAGCTTATTTTAAAGAAGATTATTACTTTCAAGGTAAATTTTTAGATAGCGAGATTTATGGTTTGCTAAATAAAAATTGGAATATTGATAATACTTTCTAAATATTAAAATCTAAAAATTAAATTATGCTAAAAACTGCTGTGCCCATTCTCGCCTCCTTAAATGCAGAAGAAACCATCAAATTTTATACAGAAAAACTGGGTTTTACCTTTCATAATAATTGGGATGGTTATCTTATCTTCAGTAAAGATGATATCAATATTCATTTATGGCCAACCGAAGATGAAAGTGTTCCAAAATCTACTGGCTGTTATGTAAATGTAACCGCGGTTGATGACTTGTTTGCCGAATACAAGGCGCAAGGAGTTGTTCATCCAAACGGAACATTAAAGAATATGCCTTGGGAAATGCGTCAATTTTCCATATTGGACAATAATGGAAATATCATCCATTTTGGAGAGGATATTTCTAAAGAAAAGAAATAAAATAGCTGATATTTGGCAGATGTTAGAACATAATTCTGTGTCACAAAATATTTAGCCTGCGTTATCAAAACAAACTTTAAAATTACGATGTAATAGTTATATTTGCGCTTGGTAATTTTTTAATAAACAATGAGAGAAATCCAATTCAGAGAGGCACTACGCGAAGCACTAAGCGAAGAAATGCGTAAAAACGAGAACATTTTTTTAATGGGCGAGGAAGTTGCGCAATACAACGGAGCATATAAAGTTAGTCAGGGTATGCTTGACGAGTTTGGCGACAAACGCGTTATAGATACACCAATTGCAGAGTTAGGCTTTGCCGGAATCGGTGTTGGCGCTGCCATGAATGGCTTAATTCCGATCGTGGAATTTATGACATTCAACTTCTCTTTGGTTGCTATAGATCAAATTATTAATGCGGCTGCAAAAATTTTATCAATGAGCGGCGGCCAGTTTTCTGTTCCAATCGTTTTCCGTGGTCCAACTGGTAATGCTGGTCAGTTAGGTGCACAACACTCTCAAAATTTCGAGAACTGGTTTGCAAATTGCCCTGGTTTAAAAGTTGTTGTTCCTTCAACTCCATATAATGCAAAAGGTTTATTAAAAGCTGCTATTAATGATCCAGATCCGGTAATCTTCATGGAATCTGAAGTAATGTACGGCGATAAAGGTGAAGTTCCTGAAGAAGAATACACTTTAGAAATTGGTAAAGCAGTTGTTGCGAAAGAAGGTACAGATGTAACCATTGTAACTTTCGGTAAAATGTTAACTCGTGTTGTTAACCCAGCTGTAGAAGAATTAGGTAAAGACGGTATCAACGTAGAAGTAATCGATTTATTAAGCGTTCGACCGATAGATTATGCAACGATTATCGAATCTGTTAAGAAAACAAACCGTTTGGTAATTGTAGAAGAAGCTTGGCCATTGGCATCAATTTCATCAGAAATTACTTTCAACGTTCAAAAACACGCTTTCGATCATTTAGATGCACCAATCTTGCGTATCACTTGTGCAGATGTGCCACTTCCTTATGCGCCAACACTAATTGCTGCTAGCTTACCAAATGCAGAGCGAGTTGTTAAAGCGGTTAAAGAAGTAATGTACGTTAACAAATAATTAGAACAAACCCAACGGTTTAAAATACAAATCCCCTAAGCTTGCTTAGGGGATTTTTTCGTTTAGGTTCTTTAAAGCTTTTTGAAAATATTATCTTGGGTAAAATCCCAAAAATATGAGAATATTAAGCTTTTTAAGCATCATTTTACTATCAGGTAGCCTTTACGCACAAGATATAGCGGGCCGTTGGAATGGTGTGTTAAAAATTCAAGGCACTAGTTTGAGAGTTATTTTCGATATAAAAAAAGCCGAAGCGGGCTATACAGCAACAATGGATAGCCCAGACCAAGGTGCAATAGGCATTCCGGTAAATAAAACCACTTTTCAAGACGGCCTGCTAACGCTTTCGGCACCTAACATGGCTTTAACTTACGAGGGGAGATTAACCGATGAGACGATTGTTGGCGATTTTAAACAAGGCGGACAAACATTCCCTTTAACTTTATCAAAAAAGGTTACAGAAAAAGTAAAAACACCGCGACCTCAAACTCCAGTTGCTCCCTTCCCGTATTATTCAGAAGAGGTAACATTTAATAATGGTTCAGCCAATGTTAAGCTTGCTGGTACGTTAACGCTACCTCAAAAGGAAGGCAACTTTCCGGCGGTTATTTTAATTACTGGTAGCGGTCCGCAAGACAGAGATGAGAAACTTTTCGACCATCAACCATTTCTAGTACTATCTGACTACTTAACAAGAAACGGTTTTGCAGTTTTAAGGTATGATGATAGAGGTGTAGCGCAATCAACGGGAGATTTTAAAAATGCTACAACGCAAGATTTTGCAACGGATGTAGAAAGCGCAATAGCTTATTTACGTACACGAAAGGAAATAAACCAAAAGAAAATTGGTTTAATTGGCCACAGCGAAGGTGGAATGATAGCGCCAATGGTTGCTGCGCAAGATAAAGGCGTTGCCTTTGTTGTTTTGTTAGCCGCACCGGGAATGCCAATAACAGAACTCATGCTTTTGCAAAAAGAGAAAATAGAGCGCCAGGCAGGAGTTTCTGAAAAGGATTTAGCTGATGCTCAGAGTGCTTTTAAGGGTGCATACAAATTAGTTTTGGCATCGAGTAAAAACGATAATCAATTAAAAACACAACTAAATAATTATTTTAAAGAGAAGTTAAGCGGTAATGTGCCCGATAAAGATATAGCCACAATCGTTAATCAATTAACTGCCACGTGGTTCTATAATTTCCTTAAAACAGATCCGAGCATTTATTTAACAAAGGTTAAAGTTCCGGTGCTTGCATTAAATGGCGAGAATGATTTGCAGGTTAGCGCTAAGGAAAATCTACTAGGCATACAAACCGTTTTAGCTAAAGCAGGAAATAAAAATGTAACGGTTAAACAATTTCCAGGGTTAAATCATTTGTTTCAAGAAAGCAAAACCGGTTCTCCTAGCGAGTACGGGCAAATAGAACAAACAATATCCCCAATAATATTAACAGAGGTTTTAAACTGGTTAAGGCTACAAGTCAAATAAATAAATTGTTCCAAAAAGCATAAAAAAACTTTTAAAAAACTTTTTGTAAAGCTAAACGAGTATTCCATCGCATTCTTAGTCCCGCTTTTTATTACAAGTCCGCACTCGTAAACTCGTTTGCGGGCTTTCCATTTCAATCGGGTTTATTTTACAGAAATGCATTGCTGCTATTTACATTTTTCCTATCAAACGCTAAATAAAAACCCAATAAATAAGCGAACATAAAATGTTATTAAAATCATTTTAATCTCAATAATCATCTGCCTAAATTAGCCTCTTCTAAAGCAAAATATGGAATTACATTACCAAAGCATAGCAAGTGCTTTAAATATAGCTGTTAAGCAAGTGAGCGCAACTATTAGCCTTTTAGACGAAGGCGCAACCGTTCCCTTTATCTCTCGTTACCGTAAAGAGGCAACGGGAAGTTTAGACGAAGTTCAAGTAGCCGCAATAAGAGATTTGGCGCAACAACTACGCGAGTTGGATAAACGTCGTGAAGCAATTTTAAAGTCGCTTACCGAAATGGGTAAATTAACACCAGCATTGACAAAGCAGCTAAACGAAGTTAAAACACTAACTGCTTTAGAAGATATATATTTGCCATACAAACCTAAACGTAAAACAAGGGCTTCGGTTGCTAAAGAGAAAGGTTTAGAGCCTTTGGCATTGCGTATTTTATCTCAAAGTAGAATAGAGCCCAGCGCCGAGGCTGAAAATTACATAAACAAGGAAAAAGGTGTTTTAGACAGTGAAGAAGCATTAGCGGGCGCAAGAGATATTATCGCCGAAATGATAAGCGAAAATGCGGACGCAAGAACCAAAATGCGTAATCATTTTATGCAAAAGGCAACTTATAAAACGGTTGTAGCAAAAGGCAAAGAAGAAGCTGGCATAAAATATAAAGATTATTTTGAGTGGGAAGAAAATGCTAAATCGGCGCCTTCTCATCGTGTTTTGGCAATGTTAAGGGGCGAGGAAGAAGGTTTTTTGAAGTTAAATGTTCTTCCGCCAGACGAACCTGCAGTAGAATTATTAGAGAACCAGTTTTTAACTGCCCGGAATCCAGCTGCAGATCAGGTGCAATTAGCTATTGCAGACGGTTACAAACGTTTACTTCGCCCTGCAATGGAAACAGAGTTGAGAGCTGCAATTAAACAAAAAGCAGATGAAGAAGCCATAAAGGTTTTTGCTGCCAACGCTCGTCAGCTTTTGTTGGCTGCGCCATTAGGGCAAAAAAATGTATTGGCTATAGATCCGGGTTTTAGAACTGGTTGCAAAGTGGTTTGTTTGGATAGGCAAGGACAGTTATTGGTTAACACAACCATTTATCCGCACACGGGCCAAGGCAATTTAAAAGACGCGGAATGGCAATTGAAACAGCTTTGCGAGAAACACGAGATAGAAGCAATTGCAATTGGCAATGGTACAGCTGGGCGAGAAACAGAAACTTTTGTACGTGGCTTAAAAATCCCTAACCTATTAGTGGTTATGGTAAACGAAAGCGGAGCTTCAATTTATTCGGCATCGCCCTTAGCTAGAGAAGAGTTTCCAACACAGGATATTACCGTTCGTGGTGCCGTTTCCATAGGTCGTAGGTTAATGGATCCTTTGGCAGAGTTGGTTAAAATAGATCCAAAATCTATAGGTGTTGGGCAATATCAACATGATGTAGATCAAAATAAGTTGCAACAAAGCTTAGATGATACGGTAATAAGCTGTGTAAATGCAGTTGGTGTAGAATTGAACACCGCATCTAAACAGGTATTGGCCTACGTTTCAGGATTAGGTGATACACTGGCGCAAAATATAGTAAATTATCGCAATGCGAATGGAGCGTTTAAAAATAGGGAAAGCTTAAAAAAAGTTCCTCGATTAGGCGGAAAGGCATTTGAGCAGGCTGCGGGGTTTTTACGCATTCGCGATGCAAAACAGGTTTTGGACAGTAGTGGCGTACATCCAGAACGTTACGAACTGGTAAACGAGATGGCAAAAGATCTGGGATGTACGGTTGATGACTTGATCAAAGATCAAAACCTACAGAAAAAGATTAACCTACAACGTTACGTTACGGCAGAAGTTGGTTTGCCTACCTTAACGGATATTGTTAAAGAATTGGCAAAACCAGGTCGCGATCCGCGTGAGCAATTTGAGGCATTTAGCTTTGCTGAAGGCGTAAATTCAATGGAGGATTTGAAGAAAGGGATGAAACTTTCGGGTATTGTAACCAACATTACCAATTTCGGTGCTTTTGTAGATATTGGCGTACATCAAGACGGCTTGGTGCATACCAGCCAACTAGCTAACCGATTTGTAGCAAACCCTAATGATGTGGTTAAAGTAAGTCAGGTGGTAGAAGTAACCGTTGTAGATGTGGATATTGCAAGGAAGAGAATTTCTCTATCGATGAAAACGGAAGAGAGTCCGAAAGTTGGTAAGACCGAAAGTCAGAAAGAACAAGGAGCAAGGAGCAAAGAACAAGGATTTAGAAACAGAGAGCAGGGGACGAAAAACAATGAGCAACACTCAAAGAATTTCAATCAAAAACCTCAACAAGCCAAAAAAGAGGCAGATGGCGATTTACAAGAAAAACTTGCCAAACTGAAAGGAATGTTTAAGTAGAGCAAAGAATAAGGAGCATTGATTAGGTTTGTTAACTAGAATAGTATAAACCCTTGCTCTTTGTTCTTTCATCTTTGCTCTTTATTCTTTTAATCTTTGCTCCTCTAAAGCTCTATCTGCCTTTTAATACTTTCTTCTAACGAAATCAGTGTTTCAGTACGTTGTATGCCTTTTACGGCTTGTATTTCTTCGTTAAGCACATGTCTCAAATGGCCCGTATCTCGACAGGTAATTTTGGCAAACATACTGTAAGAGCCAGTAGTGTAATGTAGCTCTACCACTTCTTTAATTGCGCTTAGTTGTTCTACAGCATCTTTATATAGCGAACCTTTTTCTAAATAGATACCTAAAAATGCAGTAATATCATAACCAGCTTTTTTAGGATCTATGATTAAATGCGAACCTTTAATAATGCCCATGTCCATCAACTTTTTCATTCTAACGTGTACCGTACCACCAGAAATGATGAGTTCTTTAGCAATTTCTGTATAAGGTTTAGTTGCATCTTGCATCAACTGTGTTAAAATCTGAATATCGAGGTTGTCAATTTCTAAATTTTGCGTTTCTTTTTTAAGCATAAATTTTAAAATTTTTAATGATTTGTAAAAATAAATGAAAAAATGATAAAAATTAAATTAAATCAATAAAATATTTGCAACATATTTGATAAATGTCTTATGTTTGTATCAAGCAACAACAACGAAATAGTTCTTTAACAATTGCTTATACTCTGTAGGGTGGTGAAATTGGCAGACACACCTCCTTGTCTCGGTGGTAGAGAATTTGGGAAATCCAGTAATGGTACAACCACTCTATGAAGGTTCGACTCCTTCCCCTACAGCACTTAGTTATAAGTAGTAAGTTTTTAAGTTGTACGTTTTCTTTGCAAAATGCTACTTATAACTTAAAAAGTATTACTTAAAACTTAGTAAATAATGTTGGGTGGTGAAATTGGCAGACACACCTCCTTGTCTCGGTGGTGGGGATCATGGGACAAACGCAATTTATGGGTTGACCACAAATTAATTTTGAATTGCAGCTAACTACCCCTTGAAGGTTCGACTCCTTCCCCAACAGCCAGTTTTATAAATAATAAGTTAGTTAAGGGGATGGTCCAGGTACAGGCCATCCTTTTTTTATTCTACGGCTTCAAAAACGTACTTAAGTTAGCTCTTTTTTATTATTCTTGATTGCCAGCTCGACTGGCAATTGTAATGCGAATGCATACAAGCTTTAGATTGGCTTCGCTGAACAGAAACTTTTCTAAACACATATTTAAGCTTGATAAAGACCAGTTTTTCATAATTTTCGAATTAAGATACCCAACCGAGTTGGGTATGACGGAAGATGTGGGCCAACGATGGAAATGCTTAAAGCAAAACCTTTACAAACCAGCCTCCGACAGTAACGAAAATCCTTTTACCCTTTTGCACAAATTGGCTATTGGCACAGGTGCAACTTTGGGTAAAAGATTGAAGTGTATGGCGGGAGTGCCGAAAATATTAGTAGTGCCTTTGCGCTACAAAAAATATAAGTACATAAAAAAGCCATGAACCTTAATTGATTCATGGCTTTAAATTATACGATACGGTTATTTTATGCCGTATTTATCGCTAAATCTTTTGTCTAACTGTTTATGTAGGTTGTCTAAATTAATAGATCTTCCTTGAATAAATGCAGTTTCAACTTTGTTGGTTTTCATATCTAACGCATCACCAGCAGATATAAAAATTGTAGCATCTTTGCCAACTTCTATGCTGCCAGTAGTTTTGTCTATACCCAAAATTTTAGCTGTATTTAGGGTAATGGTTTGTAGCGCTTTTTCTGCACCTAAACCCCATGTAGCAATGGTACCAGCCATAAAAGGCAAGTTCCTTTGTTGCCAGTAACCATCAATGCTAACTGCAACGGTAACACCCGCATTTGCTAAAATAGCTGCATTTTTATAAGGCATATTCACATCGTCATCTACATTGCTCGGCAAAGCATGCGGTTGACTAACCACTACTGCAATGTTGTTGTCTTTTAGGAAACTTGTAATTAGGTAGGCTTCGTTTCCGCCAACTATTACTGGAGTGATGCCGTATTTTTTAGCAAAATTTACTGCAGCTACAATATCTTTTTGTGTGCCAGCGGTAATGAACAATTTTTGTTTGCCGTTAAACAAATTTGCCATAGCGGCCAAACGAGCATTGCTTGTTGCTGGTTTAGCACCTTCGCCATAAGCTTTTGCTTGCGAGAAGATCTCTTCTAAATCGGCAATTGCTTTTTGCGTTCTTTCTGCCAGTGCATCTGCAGAGAATCCGGGTCTGTTAAAACCACCTCTAAAGCGTGGAGTAGCTGGCCAGTTTAGGTGTAAGGCATCATCGGTTTTTATAGCCGCGTCTTCCCAGTTCCAAGCATCTAACTGCACTACAGAAGAACTGCCTGCAATAGTACCGCCTTGTGGTGTAATTTGCGCCATTAAAACTCCATTACTGCGTAAGGTAGGTTGTACTTTAGAATCTGTATTATAGGCTACAATAGATCTGATGTGCGGATTCATGTTTCCAATCTCGGCAAAATCTAACGTAGCTTTTACCGATTCGAATTCTGCCAAACCTAAATTGGTGATTGGCGAAATAAAACCAGGATATACGTGTTTGCCATTAGCCGAAATAACATCGGCGTCAGTTAACGCGAATTTTACTACTGTTGCATCTCCAACACCGGTTATTTTGCCTTTGTCGAAGGTGATATAGCCGTTTTCTATAACTTGGCCATTGCCAACATGAACAACCGCACCTAATATGATTACCTTTTTGCTCTGCGGTTTAGCAGGAACAATATTTGCTTGTGCAAATGCTACTACGGTTGACGCAAATGCGAAAAAAGCCGTTAAAATATATTTATTCATGAGAATGAGCTCCTTCCATTTCTGTAGTGTATTCGTGTAAATAATCGCTAACAGATTCGCAGTGATATAGGGTTTGAGGAACTGCAACCGGACGTTGAGTTCTGCCACCTTTGTTTTTGCTGTCTAACATTTTTTGAATTAGCCTAGCACGTTCTGTTTGTTGCGTTTTCTGCAACTGTGCATCTTTTTCTAAATCCCAATAAGCAATGCCATCTACAAAAGTTTTTTCTGCTTTTGCATAAATAGAAAGCGGGTTGGCCGACCAAACTACTACATCGGCATCTTTACCGGCTTTTAAACTGCCCACCTTATTATCTATGTGAAGCATTTTAGCAGGATTTAACGTTACAAATTTTAAAGCATCTTCTTCAGAAACGCCGCCATACAAAACAGATTTTCCAGCTTCTTGGTTTAAACGACGAGCCATTTCTGCATCATCTGAGTTAAAAGCTGTAGTAATACCTACGTTGTGCATAATTTTTCCGTTGTACGGGATAGCTTCCTGAACTTCCATCTTGTAAGCCCACCAATCTGAGAAAGTAGAAGCGTTAATGCCACGAGCTTTCATTTTGTCGGCCACTTTGTAACCTTCTAAAATGTGGGTAAAGGTGTTAATTTTAAAGCCTAAGCTATCTGCAACATGCATTAACATGTTAATTTCACTTTGTACATAAGAGTGGCAGGTAATAAAACGTTTGTTATCTAAAATTTCTACCAAAGCGTCTAACTCTAAATCTCTACGAACGTTATTGCCTTTAATGGCTAAAGCTTTTTTATACTCCTGCGCTCTTGTAAAATGATCTACAAAAGTTTGCTCAACACCCATACGTGTAACTGGGAAACGAGCTCCTGTACCAAAGTTACTTTGTTTAACATTTTCGCCAAGGGCGAATTTGATAAAGCCATCGGCACCTTCAAATTTCAGTTCCTCAGGTAGCTTGCCCCAACGTAGTTTAATTAGTTGGGATTGTCCGCCGATAGGATTTGCCGAACCGTGAAGGATTTGAGAAGTAGTAACCCCACCAGCCAATTGGCGATAGATGTTTACGTCTTCAGAATTTATAATATCTGCAATTCGAACCTCTGATGATGAAGATTGTGCTCCTTCATTTATACCGCCCGTGCCGGCAATATGCGAATGCTCATCAATTAGACCGGCGGTAATGTGTTTGCCGGTTGCATCAACAACTTTTGCAGCACCCGCAGCTAAATTTTTACCGACTGCCTTAATTTTACCACCCTCTAAAAGTACATCTGCATTTTGCAAAATACCTTCTTTTTCGTTAGTCCAAACAGTGGCATTTTTTAATAAAACGCTTTCTGCAACAGGTTGTACAGTATTACCAAAAGCAACCATTGGATAAATTAACGGACCATTTGCAGCTAAAGCAGGTTTCGGCTCTTCGCGTTTTGGCGCTTCTTTGTTAGCTTCCTTAAAAGTAGCTGTCCAATTTCCTGTTGTGCCTTCAGAAAGGGCAAATTCGCCCTTAAAAGCAATAGGGCTTACGTTGGTTAAGTAGCCACTTAAACGAATATCGCCTTTAGGATTTTTCTTTAGGTTAAAGTTAATACTCACCCAGTCTCCACTACGTACAAAAGTTGCGGTAGTTTTTACGCTGTCTGCACCAGTTCTTTCAATAGCAGCTGCAGTTCCGCCACCTGTACCCGTAATTTTTAAGGTTAAAGCGCCAATTCCGTCAGCATTTAAATTATAAACACCACGTAAATCGGTTACATCCATTTTGCTTACGATAAAACGTTTGCCTTGCACCCAATTTTCGTAAATGATGTTGCTGCTTTTAAAAATATTTTCAGACGTGATCAAGAAGTTAGCCAATTTACCTTTTTCCAAAGAACCAACTTTGTCGCTAATGCCTAGCATTTTTGCAGGCACTTCTGTTACAGAAAGTAAAGCTTGTTTTTCTGTTAATCCATTTTCTATCGCAGTGCGAAGATTAGCCCAAAAATCTCTAGGGTTATCTAAGCTAAAGGTTGTTAAAGCGAAATTAACACCTGCTTTTTCCAGAACGGCCGGGTTGGTTGGTGCCAATTCCCAAGCTTTCATTTGACCTAAACTTACGTTTCTAGCTTCTGCTGGATCTTCAACATCAAAAGCCTTAGCAAAGTTTATAGGGATAATTAAACTTGCGCCACTTGCTTTAACCGCATCTATACGTTGGTACTCATCGCCATTTGATTTGATGATGTATTGTTTGCCAAACTCTTTTCCAATTTTTGCAGCACGCAAAATATTTTGCCATCCATCGGCCTCAAACAGTTGAGGTAAGTTTTGCTGTTTGTTAAACTCATCTAAAGAAATGTTATATTCTTCTTTTTGGCCTTTGTACCAGCTTGCATCTAAATAAGTTTGGCGCAAAAGGGCAATAGAACCCATTAAAGACGAAGGATAGTCATTTGCTGAAGTTCCTTTGTTAAAAGAGTAATTAGCTGCGGTTTGGTCTTTAATCATCGCCAGGTTTTCGCTAACATCTGTTAACGAAACAGCAGCAGAGGTACCGCGGGCAATACCATCACGATTGATAGCATTAACACTTCCAAAACCCACTTTGCGCAAATCGTCTGCTTTTTTAGCATCTATCGCAAAAATGTTTTTCACTTCAGTTTCTGGTCTAATAGCTTCGTTCCAGTTATAAGCGCCTTTTTTTGTTGAAGTAAAGATGGATTGACGGCCACCGCCGAAACCGCCAGCTGTAGCACGTTGAGATTCGGCTATGCCGTAAGAAGTAAATGCATCAATTAAAGATGGGTAGATGTACTTACCTTTCAAGTCGATAACAACATATCCCTTTGGGATACTTGTACCTGTACCAACCGATTGGATGGTTTTGTCTTTGATTAGCAACACGCCATTGCTAATAGTTTGGTTAGCGTTTACTACAATGTTTGCATTAGTAAAAGCGTACAATCCGGGTCTAACGTCGAAAGAGCCGTTTACCGGATAGGTTTGCTGAGCAAATAAAATTGTAGCAGAAAACACCAACGCTAGCGTTAGTAAAATTTTCTTCATATTGTTTAGGGTTATTTAATGCCTAAATCTATTGATAAATAAATATTTATTGTTGATATATCTTAGATTTTACAATCTCTATTTACGATTATTTTTTGAAAATGAGCGGGCAGTTTTCTATACCAACCGATGTCCCGCTATCGCCTGTAGCCTTGTTCGTTCCTCACTTCGGGCTACCTGGCTCTATCTGGTTTAAGAACAAAGTTTCTGTGCGACAAACCCGACCCAAAAGCAGTGAAGATGTAGCTTAGCTCTGGCGTACTTCGTCATTGCCAGCTCGACTGGCAATCGTAATGATAATAGCATGTAGGATAAATTCCCATCGCATTACGATTACCGTTTGCAGGGTAATGGCGAAAGCAAATTAACCAAACTTATTTAACGCAAAAACGGCTACCCATAATTAAATGAATAGCCGTTTTTGTAATGTAACTAAATACTTAGAATCCGTAACGCAATCCAACTTGAATCTGCCATGGATTTCCTGATGGATTTACCACTCCAGCATTATTTACACGATAGTTAAATTGTCTGTTGGTAGTATCGTAGTTTGGTACAACTAATGCAGGATTTGCATTTGGTACACCTAATCCGTAAAGCGCTTGCGTGCCTAAGGTTTCGGTTACGCCCCATTTCTTGCTCAGCAAGTTTGCGAAGTTAAATACATCGGCAGAAATTTCGATATTATGTCTTTTGTTGAAGTTAAACTTTTTGCTTACTCTTAAATCAACCTGACCAAAGAAATTGTTGATACCGCCATTACGCTCAGCAAAAGTTCCTTCATATTTCAAGATGTAATCTTTAACGCTTTGGCTAACGTTAGGGTTATCTAACAATGCTTGTAAGCCTGTACGTATACGCTCTGGTACATTTGGGTTGTTTCTGTCGAACACGTACGCTAAATCGTTTGTTGCAACAAAATCACCGTTGTTGTTAGCTCCAGATAATAAGCTATATCTGGTACCACCCATACCTGAATATTTGAAACCGATTTTTACACCGTAAAATGTTGGTAATGTTCCATAAATAACTACTTTATGACGGAACTGACCATTTGAATAGTTGATATTACTTAGGTCACGAGGATCATCAACTACTGGTAAAGAAAGTGTTGCAGAGTTTGCTACGTTACCATTAAATGAAGTGTTGTCTTTTGTGTCGTTCCAAGTGTAACTTGCAGAGATTTCACCATCTCTAAAATATTGCCAAGTACCATCCACTACTACTGCAAACTGGTTTACTTTACCCTTGCTGTTTAATTCTAACACACGACCAAACTGGTTGGTTAAACGACCTGTTTTCCAATCGGCTACGCCATTTGAACCAATAGCCGGTACAAATACACCTCTGTTTCCTTCATTTGCTAAAGTAAAATAAGGATTAGCAGCCATGTTTCTGTCTACGTACATGTAGTTATTGCGAGCTAGCGTTGCGTAACCTGTAATACCGACACGTAATTTCTCGTTAATTAACTTGCTGTAAGATAAGTTGGCTTTGTAAACTACCGGAATCTTTGCGTCTTCTGCGTAAGTATTAATGGTAGGAACTTGCAATGCTGGTAAAGATGGTGTTGCTACAGTTCCATTTCTATAACCAATAAAATCTGGAGTAGGAACATTAGCGCCCGTAACATCAAGTGTTGCAAAATGTTTACCATCAAAAGTTAAGTTATTAATGGTTACATAATTGTTTACATCAGAACCAAAAATACCTGCTCCGAAACGTAAATAATCTGTGTTTTTCTCGTTAATATTCCAATCAAATTGGATACGAGGTTGTAATACCAATTGACTTAGCTCGTGGTCTGTTCTTACCCCAATTGCGTTAAATAACTCTTGGTTAAGTGGCGATTTTGGATAACTGCTATAATCTAAACGTAAACCACCGGTAAAGTCTAAACCAGTAGCCAGCTTGGTTTGCATTTGTCCGTAAACAGCTGTATTCCAAATGTTGGCTCTTACACTTGGGTCTTCCATCAAAGGAACTTCCCTGTAATATAAATTGGGAATTAGGTTATTGAAGTTCTGCAAAGCTGTTTGTACATTGTTAGCGGTTGCCGTACCAGAGTTTGTAAATTCAAATCTTCCATTTACTTCACTACCATATAATGATAAAGCATTGGTGTACATCGCATCAAAACCAAAAGTATATTTGATTTTGTCGGTATTGTAGTAGAAATTGTTAACTAATTGCAATACGTTATTGGTAAAAGTCTCTTGCCCAAAACGGTGACCACCAATTTGCATAGCTGTACTACCTGTGCCACCATTTGTAAAGTTTGATACTACGTTTCTAACAATAGCTCTCGGCAACGCTGCAGGTAACAAGTCGTTTTGTGTACTCGCTTGGTAAGTGTACAAATGTTGTAATTTCAACTCGTTGGTAATTTTACTGCTAATCGTCGAACGCAACGTTGCTAACAAACTATTGTCAACGTTTTTATCGTTACCATAACTCTCAAAAAAGTTAATAGCTGTGTTATCTGCTAAACCAAGCGGGTTTCTGTCGTTGGTGTAATTGTTACGAACGGTTAATAAGTTCTTTTCATCTATTTGCCAATCTAAACGAGCAAATGCAGCGTCAGAGCCTCTTTTCTTATCGAATGATCCGTACTGATCTGTGTTAGACACACCGTATTTTGTACGAGCAATGCTTAAAAATTCTCCTAGTGTAGCATTTGTTGTATTAAATCTCGCTTCGTCAGCTGGCGATTGAATGTCGGCAATAATTAACGGACGAGCATCTCTTTGATGATCCCAACCTACAAAATAATGCAATTTGTCCTTAATAATTGGACCACCCAATGTAAAACCATATTGGCTTGTAGAGAAATCATTTTGACGTTTATTGCCTCTAATATCGTTAGGGCTTGATAACCAATCTGCACGCGTGTAGCCGAATGCGCTACCCGTGATTTCGTTTGTACCAGCTTTGGTTACTGCACTAATTGTACCACCGCCGGCTCTGCCTAAAGTAACATCGTATTGGTTAGTTACTACTTTAAATTCGCGAACAGTTTCAATAGAGATTGAATATGGAGCACCACTTCTGCTGGTAGTTGAACCTGCTGAAGTTGGGTTTTTTGCGGTCATACCATCTATGGTAAAATTGGTAGATGAACCTAATTGACCAGAAATTCCTCCGCCATTGCTCAGTGGAGATAAATCTGTTAAACTAGAAAAGTTACGACCGTTAATCGGTAACTGGTTCATTGTTTTAGATGAAACCTCTGTAGAGGCGCCAAATTGTTGCGACTTGTTTTTTAACCCGTTTCCATTAATTTCAACTGCCATTAAAGTCTGCGCACTTTCAGTCATTTTAATATTTACCTTGGCTACATCGCCTAAGTTTAGGTTATAGCCAGAGCGAGTTTGCTCTCCAAAGCCAATAAATGTTGCTTTAATAGTGTAAGGGCCACCTAAAGGAAGCTCTTTGAATGTAAATGCGCCTTGGGTGTTAGTTCCGGTTTTAGTCGTAAAACCCGTAGACTCATTTCTAACCGAAATAGCCACGCCTGGCAATGGTTTGTTTTGTTCGTCGGTTACTACACCCGAAATAGAAGCTTGTGTTGTTTGAGCAAACAGCTCAGCACTGCTAACAAGCAATAGGATAAAAAAAAGTAATCGTTTAATCATGATTAGGGAATTTGTTTTGCTGCAAATGTCCCTTTCGGAAATTAAGTTGAATGTAGTTTTGGGTTATTAAATTGTAAAGTAATTACACATAAAAATAGGTTTAGTAATTGTTTTAGTATGCTGTATTTCAGTTTTTTAACTATGTTAGGTGTATGTTAATTTATGTGTATTAAGAAAGAATATAAATAACGAGGGGCTTCAAACAAGCTGTTATATAAATTCAATTATTTCTTATTTTTGAAAATAAAAAGCATTAACATGTACGATATTTTAAAAAGCGCTCACTCAGGTTGGAGATACCTGGTTTTTGTATTACTAATTGTTGCAGTTTTAGCCGCACTGCAAGGTTGGTTTGGTAAAAAGGCCTATACAGACGGTAACAAAAGATTGAACTTGTTTACTTTAATTAGTGCGCATATTCAACTGCTAATGGGGCTAGTGTTATATTTTCTAAGTCCGCTTACAAAAGGCCCAATGGGCGATGCGCTTTACCGTTATTGGAAAGTAGAGCACATTAGTATGATGATTATTGCTATTGTATTAATTACAGTAGGTAACTCAAAATCTAAAAAAGTTGATGCGGCGGTGTCTAAACATAAAGCTATTGCGATATTTTTTGGCTTAGCCTTGGTAATTGTGGTTGCTGCTATCTTTATGATGACTAAATCAGATCCATCAAAATCATTTTTTGGATAGGAGTTTAGGTAAATAATTTTACAAAAAGATTTTGCATAAGGTTGGTTTATCACCAGCCTTTTTTGTTATATAAAGCCGAGTTTTGAAAAAGGCAATAAAAATTTCAAAATATTTTGATTATTTAACTTTTTGTATATTTTTGTCATCCAATGATTAACAATAACATTCATACTTGGCAATGGCGTGGTAATTCTACAAAGAGTTATGCCGGAACCTTGTGCACATTATAGTTTATCAACCTAAACCTTAAACCACATTTAAAAACCCGACGTAACCACACGCCGGGTTTTTTGTTATAATTTAATTCGTCGTTGCGAGGCACGAAGCAATCTTAAAGCCAGATTCTTCTACTACGCTCAGGATGATAAAAGAAAAAAGAAAATGTACAACATACAATCACATACCAAAAAAAGATTAGCAGATACCACCACGCCTGTAAGCATTTACTTACGTCTTCGTGATGTTTTTCCGAATACTATTTTGCTAGAAAGCTCTGATTACCATAGTAGAGAAAATGCAACCAGTTATGTTTGTGCCGAACCAGTTGCTGGCATTTTGTTACAAGACGGTGTATTGAGCACTTATTTCCCTGACGGTACGAAAGAAACTAAAACAACATTTAATCTTACAGCAGAAATTACCGCTTTTAAAGCCCGTTTTAATCCTACTAACCAAACACAAGAAAAACATATCTCTAAAGGATTGTTTGGCTACTTTACTTGGAATGCCGTACAACACTTCGAGGATATAACTTTTACTTCGGCTACGCCGGATGATGAAAAGATTCCCGTAATGCAATACCACGTTTATCGCTACATTATAGCAATAGACCATTTTAAGAACGAAGTAACATTGGTTAAAAACTCGTTTAATGATGATGAAGATGCAGATTTAGAAAAGATGGAATATCTTATCCAGAACAAAAACTTCCCAGAATATAACTTTAGCTTAAATGGTGATGAAACCTCTAACTTAACCGACCAAGGGTTTATGGACATGGTAGAGCAACTGAAAAAGCACATTTACAGAGGTGATGTATTTCAAATTGTACCGTCGAGAGCTTTTAAACAAGGTTTTTTAGGCGATGAATTTAACGTATATCGTTGTCTTCGTTCTATAAACCCTTCGCCATACCTGTTTTATTTCGATTACGGCAACTTCAAATTGTTCGGTTCATCGCCAGAAGCGCAAATTACAATTAGCAAAAACGTAGCTAATATTTTCCCAATTGCGGGTACATTTAAGCGTACTGGAAACGATGAGGAGGACGCGGCGCTAGCAAAAAAATTAGAACAAGATCCTAAAGAAAGTGCAGAACATGTAATGCTCGTGGATTTGGCCAGAAATGATTTGAGCAGGCATTGTAGTGATGTTGAGGTGAAGTCTTTCAAGGAAGTTCAATATTATTCGCATCTCATTCATTTGGTTTCAAAGGTTAGCGGTAAGCTACAGAAAGATGTAAGTTCTTTTAAAATTGTTGCAGATACTTATCCCGCCGGAACTTTGAGCGGTGCGCCTAAATATAAAGCCATGCAATTAATTGATAAATATGAGCAACTGGGCCGTAATTTTTACGCAGGGGCGATAGGGTATATGGGCTTTAACGACGATTTTAATCATGCAATTATGATTAGAACTTTCATGAGCAAAAACAATGAGTTGCATTACAGAGCGGGAGCCGGAATTGTAGCGGATTCTGTAGCGGTAAATGAATTAAACGAAGTGAACAATAAAATAGCGGCCTTGCGTAAAGCGGTGGCAATGGCTCAAGAAATATAAATTCGTTGTCCGTTTTTCGTCGTTCGTTTAACGACAGACGAAAAACGACAGACGAGAAATAAATACATAATGAATAAAGAAAATAAAAATGCCGTTTTAGTAATAGATAACTACGATAGTTTTACCTATAATTTGGTGCATTTAATAAATGAATTAGGTTACGAGGCAGAGGTTTGGAGAAACGATAAGTTCGCTATCGAAGATGTAAACCAATTCGATAAAATACTGCTTTCTCCAGGACCTGGAATACCTGAGGAAGCCGGATTGTTATTAGAAGTAATTAAAACGTATGCACCAACCAAAAGCATTATGGGCGTATGTTTAGGTCAGCAGGCAATTGCCGAGGTATTTGGCGGAACTTTGCTTAATTTGGGCAGGCCAATGCATGGAATTGCTACGCCTATTAGTGTTATAGATGAAAATGATTTAACTTTTGCCAATTGCGAACAACCAATTGCAGTGGGCAGGTACCATTCTTGGGTAGTAAATCCGGCAGATTTGCCAGATTGTTTAACTGTTACGGCTGTAGATGGAGATGGGCAAATTATGGCATTAAAGCACAAAACACTTGATGTGCGTGGCGTACAGTTTCATCCAGAAAGTGTACTTACGCCAAGTGGCAAACAAATGATGAAAAATTGGTTAGAAAAATAGTCTTGTCACTCGGCGTGTAGCGAAGAATCTGCAAAATAGATCTCTTTAAAGTAGGAATGACAGCAAAAAAAGAAAATGAACGTACTAGATAAAATCGTAAGCCGTAAAATAGAAGAAGTTGCCGAGGCAAAACAAAAAATTTCAGTCGCAGAGTTAGCATTGAGCGAAAGTTTTAGCCTGAAACCTTTGGTGTTTAAAGATTTTCTGTTAGATGAAAACCGCACTGGAATTATAGCCGAATTTAAAAGACGGTCGCCTTCCAAAGGTTTAATTAATGGCGTTGTTACGGTTGAAGAAGTGACGCAAGCCTATAGTATGGCGGGTGCCTCTGCTTTGTCTGTACTAACTGATAAGGATTTTTTTGGTGGAGAGCCTATTGATTTGTTAAAAGCAAGGGCGGTAAACCAGATTCCGATTTTACGAAAGGATTTTATTATAGACGAGTATCAGATTTTAGAAGCAAAATCTTGGGGTGCAGATATCATCTTATTAATAGCTTCTATTCTAACTCCAATGCAAATTGCAGATTTTGGTAAGCTGGCGCAAAGTTTAGGCTTAAATGTATTGTTAGAAGTTCATGATTTAGCAGAGTTAGAAAGAAGTGTTTGCCCGCATTTAAACGCGATTGGGGTAAACAACAGAAACCTTGGCGATTTTACGGTAAACATTCAAACTTCTTTTGATTTGGCAGATAAGATACCAAATGATTTTTTGAAAATTTCTGAAAGTGCGATAGATAACCCGACTGTGATTAAAGAACTAAGAGCTGTTGGTTATAATGGATTTTTAATAGGGGAGAACTTTATGAAAACTCCTAACCCAGGCTCGGCCATAAAAGAATTTGTATCGCAACTTTAATCTTAATAATGAAGTGCTTAAAATAGATATAGTGCTGTAAAGCGCCAAATTATTGAAATTTAAGGTGTTTTACTCCAAATAGTTTTACTGTTGGCATAGTGTTTGTTTTTCGTTTGACGAAAATTACATTAACCTTTAAGTAAAAATTATGAAAAAAATTGCGAAATTCCTTTCCGTATCTCTTGCTGTTTTAGCTGTAACTGTTCTGTTCTCTTGTAAAAAAGACGATGATAAAAAATCTTCTTACGAAGTAGAATACAAAGTGTCTATATCGTCTGGTTCTTTAAGTACTATTGTTTATACAAACAACCAAGGCGATCAATCTACCCTAACTAGTATTGAAGGTACAAGCTGGAGTAGTGGTAAAATTACCGTGCCATCTAACGTTCAAGTGGTAGGTTTTGGTGCTAACGCAACTTCAGCAGCAGATCCTAATGCTAAAATGACTCTTCAGATTATTGTAGATGGAGAAGTGAAAAAAGAAAATACGTCTACAGGAACAGTGATGAGTTTAACCTCTACTTATCAGTTCTAATCAAAATAATAATTGTGTAAAAGGCTGTCTATAACTAGGCAGCCTTTTTTATGCAATTTGTTTGGCAACCTTAATACTTGCAAAAGCTTTGCAAACCAAACCTGATGGTAGTGGGCACGAGTGTAACGAGTAAAACGGACAGCAGGACCAGGCTTAAATATTTGTAGGGCATTGCTTTTCAGAAAAAAGCAAACTTTAATTTATACGTAAGGTTTTATATGTACAAAAGCAAACGCAATTAGATTTTGTATCTTTGTAAATAACAAATGGGAAAACAGAAAACTTATGATACTGCCCAGAAACAAGAACGTGCTGTACTTGTAGGGGTGGTTACGCCTGGCGAAAAGCCAGAACAAACTAAAGAATACCTTGATGAATTGGCATTTTTAGTTGATACTGCCGGCGGAAAGGTAGAGAAATTTTTTACGCAAAAGATGTTAAAGCCAGATAGGGCTACTTTTGTGGGGACAGGAAAATTAGAGGAAATTAAAGCTTATGTAAAGGCTGAGGAAATTGACATTGTGGTGTTTGATGATGAATTATCGCCATCGCAGTTACGTAATATTGAACGAGAACTACAGGTTAAAATTTTAGATAGGAGTAATTTAATATTAGATATTTTTGCCGGTAGAGCGCAAACTGCACAGGCTAAAACACAAGTAGAGTTAGCGCAATTACAATATCTTTTACCACGTTTAACCAGAATGTGGACGCACTTGGAGCGACAAAAAGGTGGTATTGGTATGCGTGGTCCGGGCGAGTCGCAGATTGAGAGTGATAGAAGGATGATTTTGGAAAAAATTACGCTACTAAAAGAACGCTTAAAACTGATTGATAGACAAAATGAAACGCAACGTAAAAATAGGGGTGCGCTAATTCGTGTTGCTTTGGTGGGTTATACCAACGTTGGTAAATCTACCATCATGAATATGCTTTCTAAGTCTGATGTTTTTGCAGAAAACAAGTTGTTTGCAACCTTAGATACTACAGTTAGAAAAGTAGTGATTGAGAATTTGCCTTTTTTACTTTCGGATACAGTTGGATTTATCAGAAAATTGCCTCACCATTTGGTAGAGTGTTTTAAATCTACGCTTGATGAAGTTAGGGAAGCTGATATTTTAATACATGTTGTAGATGTTTCGCATCCTAATTTCGAAGATCAGATACATACGGTTAACGAAACATTGAACGATTTAGGTGCGAGGGATAAGGACACCATTATGATTTTTAATAAGATTGATGCCTATGTTACACCAGAAGCCGATGAATATAACGAAGAAGACGTAGCACCTTTAACCTTGGCAGATTTTAAGAAAAGTTGGATGGCGCATCACAATGCTCCGGCTATTTTTATATCCGCTACGCGTAAAGAAAATGTAGAGGAATTTAAAGAATTACTTTACGAAAAGGTTAAAAATATACACGTTACGCGGTTTCCGTACGACAAGTTGTTGTACTAAAAAAATTAAATTAATAGCTTGAAATTGTCCTTAGGTAAAATGAGGATAACAACAGAATAAATTATGGAAAGTAAAAGACAACAGAAGTTTGCCGGAATGCTGCAGGAAGAATTGGCATCCATCTTTCAGAGAGAGGGCGCAGCATATTTGCCAAATACCCTGGTTACCATTACTAAAGTTCGCGTATCGCCAGATTTGGCGGTGGCAAAAGTATATTTAAGCTTTTTGAACACAAACAATACCGGCTTATCTGTAGCTACAGTAAACTCGCATAGTAGCGAGATTAGATACAAACTAGGTTCACGTATTCGCCATCAGGCAAGGGTTGTACCCACATTAACTTTTTTTGTTGACGATACAAACGAGTATGTGGAGCACATGGATAAAATTTTTGATAAAATAGCCAAAGAACGTAAGGATACCGACGAAGAAACTGAAAATGGCTAGGTATATAAGAGAACCCGGAAACTTTTTTACACATGTAATTCCGGCTATATTGGCCGTTCCGGGTTTATACCTTTTACTGCAAAAAGCCAACGATTTTTATGGTTACGCCGCCGCTGGTATTTACGGTATTGGCGTATTGGTATTGTTTAGTGTTAGTGCAACTTACCACAGTGTACCTAAAACAGAATATGGCATTAGATTTTGGCAAAAGTTTGATCATTGCTGTATTTATTTAATGATTGCCGGCTCTTTTACGCCAACTACCCTGCTCATTTTTGATGGCTGGTTACGTTGGGCATTGTTCGGGTTAATATGGGGTGTTGCCATTATTGGCTGTTTACTTAAAATTTTTAATAGGTTAAAAAACCAAGCAATCTCCACCGGATTATACATTGCCATGGGCTGTATGGTAATCCCATTTTTAAAACAGATTTTAAATGTTTTACCAATTAGCGCAATTGTTTGGCTTATCTTAGGCGGTGTTTTTTATGTCGGTGGCACCTATTACTATGCTAAAGACAAACCACTGAACAAATTTTTTCATAGCCATGAGTTATGGCATGTGTTTGTAAACTTTGGTGCGCTTGCTCATTTTATTTATAATTACGTTTACGTTTTTAATGCTAGGTAAATCCTGGTTATGCAGAGTGATGCATCTAACACAAACACTAAAGTAAAATAGCAAATTATAAAACCAATATTTTAGAATGAACGCCCTACAAAAACTACAAGCCTTTTTTGCTAACCCATTAAATAAAATCGAAAAAGTAGTTGATTTTGATCCAGTTGCTGATAAACTTTTACCCCTGGATTTTACGGCTAACAACACTGAATTAACGGATGAAATTTTGGGAGATACCGAAGTGTTCTCTGAATGGGTTGACGAAAAAATAAGCAACAGTGGGGCTCGCTACGGAATTGGCGGATACAACGAGCATAGAACAATTTATAGTAGAAGCCAGCATTTTGATACTTTAGAAGAGCCGAGAAGATTACATTTAGGCGTTGATATTTGGGGGCCGGCAGAAACGCCAATTTATAATTTCTACGAAGCAACCGTTCATAGCTTTAAATTCAACGATAGTTTTGGCGATTATGGGGCAACCATTATTCTTAAATATGACTTAGATGGTGTAATAGTTCACGGACTTTATGGACATTTAAGCTTGGCATCCTTAAACGGTTTATCGGTTGGTATGCTTATCCCGGCAGGGAAACAATTTGCTGCGTTTGGCGTTAAAGAAGAGAACGGATATTGGCCACCTCATTTGCATTTTCAGCTTATGTTTAATATGCAAGGTTTAGCAGGCGACTACCCGGGAGTGTGTCAATTCTCGAATAAGGAAAATTATTTGAGAAATTGTCCAGATCCGGCATTAGTGTTGGCACATACTTTTAAATCGGCTTTGCCAAAAAATGCGTAAATTTAATTATGTATAAAATTTTAACAGCTTTGTTCATGTTCTTCTCGCTTTCAGGCTTGGCGCAACAACCTACCTTAAAAGGTGGCTTGGCATCGTTCGTTAAAATAAATACCATTTACCCAAAATATTCACTTGCAAATTGTATTCAGGGTACTGTTAATATAGGCTTTAAATTAAATGCCAAAGGCGAAGTTTATGCATCGTCTGTGAAAAAAGGTATAGGCACGGATTTAGATGATGAAGCGTTGCGATTAATTAGAATGAGCAGTAAAAAATGGGATGTTCCGACAAGTCATGATACCACTTCTCTATTGGTTGTGCCGATAAATTTTGCATTAAATAGTCAGGATTGCAACAGTACAAGCGTTAGAGATATAGCGCTTGCTATCAAGAATTACAAAGACGAAGAGGAGTTGATTAAGGTGATAAAAAATTTCTACCAGAATAAGGAGAAAGGTATAGCAAAAGCTGAAGATGAGCCGAGAATTACGCGTATAAAAACCGACTTAGGTATTGATGATGAATACTTGGAAAGCCGCATAAATGCAGGTTTGAAAAAAATTAAACAAGGCGATAAACAAGGTGCTTGCGAGGATTTTAACTTTGTAAAATATATGGGTTCTGGCAAAGCCAATGATTTACTCTCCAAACACTGTAATTAATGCGCATACTCTTACGTTCATTTGCTTTTTTAGACCTTATTTCTTTAGTTTTTTTGGGAATGCAGTTGGTTAACATTGCGCAATATTATAGTAACCTGCAATTACAGTCTGAGAAGTTGCAAGCTGTACTAATGTTTCCGATGTTTTTCTTGGTTTTGTTTAGCGCTATTTTGCTTTTTAAGGTAAAAAAATTAGGCTTCATTCTTTACTACATTCAGTTCCCTTTTAGACTTTACTTATGGGTTTTTAGTTTGGGCTTCATTACTTTGTTACCCGAAGCTTTCGGTTTGTTCCAAGATTTTTGGTTTGATGCTTTACTAAAATTATGTTTTGTAGGCGAATTTGTTAGGCTGTTTTTAACTGTTAGAGCACATTTGAGCTTTCAAAAACCGCTTAATAAATCATATTGATTGCCTTTGTAACAATTTTTGCCTCTACACTTTTCACCTTGCCCAAATACTCGCCATCTACCTGAAAATGCACTTTATGTTTGGTGGTTATTTTTAAGGCGTCAGTTTGAAAAATTTCTATTTTCTTAGGGTTCCAGGGAAGTTTGCTCAGCCAGATTTTTATTATTTCCATCACTGCATAATCCTTTACCACAATAATCTCAAACAATTCATCGTCTAATTTACCATCCGGATTAATTTTGAAACCTGTGCCATACTCTGTGGCATTTGCAATGGCAACCATTGCCGCTTTTTGTTTAATCTGTTTTCCGTTTATGCTAAACTCAACGCTCATTTTACGGTGGTACCAGAACGCATGCCAAGCCGCTTTTGCGTAAGTCCACATGCCACGTTCGGGTAGTTCATCAAACTTTTTAACCAGATAGGCATTAAAACCAATATCCGCCAAATGTATACACAATTCGTTGTTTATTAATGTAACATGAATTTGTTTGGGCTTAGCTGTTGTAGCAACAATTAGCGCTTCTGTAATATCTAACGGAATGCCAAGTTCTTTTGCCATACCATTTGCAGAACCGGCTGGAATAATTCCAACGGGTGTTTCAGTTTGCAGTACACATTCGGCAACTAATTTTAAAGTTCCATCGCCGCCAACGGCAATAACACGATCTGCCTTTGCGCCTAAAATTTTTTCCTTTAATGTGGAGATTTCACACTTTTTAGGCAATTCAAATATTTCTATTTTTTCTTCTCTATCCCTAAAAAAGTTTTCTATTTCATCCGTAAAACTTATTTTGTTGCTTCCAGAACCTGGGTTAACAACAAAAAGTAGTTTAAGCTTTTCTGTTTCCACGATTTTTATATTTCATCATACAAACAACTATTGTTTAACTCTGTTTTAAATATGATGAGTAAAACTGCAAGCGTAAAAGTTTACCACGGTTACGGCCATACTAATAATTTGGTACTGTATGGGCATGCATTTAAATTCAAAGCCAAAACCACACAAAATTTTAGTAATAACTTATTGGTAAACATTGTGCATTTATTCAAATTGTTTGTGGTAAAGCCTTATGCGTTTGCTAATGTTAAACTAGAATTTGAAGGGCAAATAGTAGAAACAAGAGCTGCTTACGATGGCTTTTTTAAATTTGAATGGAAAGCGCTAAAAGATGTAAAAGCAGGCTGGCACAAGGTAAGGGTAAGTGTTTTGGACGAAAATAAAAGAGAGGTTTTAGCCGAGGGCAAAGGCGCTGTCTTTGTTCCGCACATAACGCAATATGCTTTCATTTCCGATATCGACGATACGGTAATGATTTCGCACTCGGCCAAATTTGCACGTCGTTTAAGAGAGCTTTTTATCAAAAACCCGCGAACGCGTAAAACCTTTCCATCTGCTAAAACCCATTACCAATTGCTAGCTACGGCACACACCCAGGTTGCGCAGCCAAACCCGTTTTTTTATGTATCGAGTAGCGAATGGAATTTGTACGATTATTTGGTAGAAACGTTTAGGTTTAACCAATTGCCCGAAGGCGCATTTTTGCTAAACCAACTTAAAAGATGGAAGAGTTTATTTATAACTGGGAAAACCGGACATGAAGGTAAATTGATAAGAATTATGCGAATCCTTGATGCTTTTCCTAATCAGAAATTTGTGTTTTTTGGAGACAATTCACAGAAAGATCCTTCTATTTATCATACCATTGCTAAGAAATATGCTAAAAATATTATTGCAATTTATATAAGAAATATTAGACCGAGCCAGGCAGAGGAAACTCGAAAATTATTAGCAGATATCGAACAACATTCTATAAAAACTTGTTTATTTTCGCATAGCGATGAAGCTATCGAACACTCAAAAAAAATTGGCTTAATCTATAGCAACCCTAAAACTTAACTGTTATGAAAAGAATATTCCTTGTTTTAATTGTAGCACTTGCATTGCAATCATGCTCAGAAAAAATTGGTAAAGATGCAGTTGTGAATACCAATTGGGTATTAACCGAATGGCCTGGTGAAACGATGCCTAATACAACTAAAAAGGCAACGCTAAGTTTTGGCGATGCTGACCAAGTTAGTGGGAAATCTTTCTGCAACGGATTTGGAGGTACGGCTAAAATAGAAGGAAGCACCATAAAATTTAGCGAATTAATGGGCACCATGATGTTCTGTGAAGATGTTGGCCAGGCTGAAGGAAAATATACCGCAGGTTTAAAAAACACAGACAGTTTTAAAGTTGTTGGTGGCAAGCTCCAATTATTACAAAACGGCAAATTGCTTATGGTTTTTAGCAAAGCTGAATAGTTAATTCATCAGTATTTTGGTAAAGCATTGGCAGTAGCATTATTATTGCCGGCCGGGCTTTACACTACAATCTTTTTGTAAGCTTCGACCGTGCTCAGCCTAACACAAAAAGGATTTACGTTGCAATCCCGTTTATAAGATACTGTCAGTAGTATTATCGCAGGTTGTTAGGTGCCTAACCGTAAATAGTAGTATCGTATTTAGTTCTATAAACCCGGTTGTAGTGAAAATCTCCCGATTTTTATCGGGAATTGTAACGGAAAACGGGGCTGGTTTTTCCGAAGAATTACTAACGCTGCTTTTAAAATTAATTTTTCAATGTCCAGCAATCAGCTAGCTTATTGATTTGCCAAAGGGAGAAAAAGCAAGGTTCATTAACTTAAAGTGTTGCATGCCAAACGGGATGCCGACAATAGTTATGCAAAATAGCAAGCCAAACACTAGGTGTGTTAGCACAATCCAAATTCCACCAAAAACCAACCAAATAATGTTCATGATGGTTGAAAGGCAACCGGTGTTTGATGAAGTATCGGTAATTTTTACGCCAAATGGAGCTAGGCCAACAATGGCAAACTTAAAACATTGAATCCCGAATGGAATGCCAACTATCGTTAAGCACAAAACCAATCCGCCGAAGATATATTGGAAAAAGATAAAAATCCCACCAAAAATTATCCAAATAATATTACCCAAAAAACTCATCGTTTATAAGAGTAAAATGTTGCTTAAATGTTACATGGAGTAGGTATTTAGCTTTCTATTCATAAAATGATTTTCGTATTTTGCTGTACACACAATGAAACAGAATCATGAAAAAATTATTAATCTTTTCGGCTATCGCCGGATGTTTGGCATTTAGCGAAGCCAAGGCCCAAGTTGTTAATGGGGTACGTTTAAGCGAATTAAAATCAACCTATATTGAAATAGACGAATTTAGGCCACCAAACCGTGGAAAGGTGTTTGTTAGGTTGGAGTACGGGCAAGAGGTAAGAAACGAACGAGACAATGCATTGATTAAAGATGAAAACGGCAGAAATTTGGAGTTTAATTCTTTGGTAGATTGCCTTAATAAAATGCGGAGTTATGGCTATGAATTATTTCAAGCTTACAATCGTAGTAAGGATAAAGGCACTGGAGAAAAGGTTTATGTACTTAAGAAACAGTAGCTAGTTGCAATCCGTCATAAAGCAAATTATTAAGCTGTTTTATTTATAATTGCAACATGGTTTTTAGGTTGCTTGATGATGAAATCATTTTTCCGGATGTTGCTTTGGCAGAACCTGATGGTTTACTTGCCGTTGGGGGAGATTTAAGCTTAGAGCGACTGGTATTGGCTTACCGGAGTGGAATTTTCCCTTGGTACAGCGAAGATGATCCAATCTTGTGGTACGCACCCCATGAACGTTGTGTTATTTATCCCGATAGGATTAAAATAAGCAAAAGCATGTTCGTTTCACTTAAAAAGCAGATTTTTAACGTAACCGTAAATCAAGCGTTTGAGCAGGTGATTACCCATTGTGCAACTACACCAAGATTGGGGCAAGATGGTACTTGGATAACCACCGAAATGCAAAATGCATATATCAATTTGCACAAAAACGGAATTGCGCATAGTATAGAAGTTTGGCAAAATGAAAAATTGGTTGGTGGCTTGTATGGTATAAAAATTGGCAATGTTTTTTGCGGAGAAAGTATGTTTAGTTTAGCAAGCAATGCCTCAAAAACGGCGTTAATTTTCTTGGCGAAAAACTTTGGGTTAGAACTGATTGATTGCCAATTGCCAAATGATCATTTGATGAGTTTAGGTGCAGAAATGATTTCGATGCAGGCGTATTTGGAAGTTTTAAATTCCTAAATCGACGTAAATGATACTTTTTATATTTCGCTTAGCTATAATGCAACGGATCAACTTATGGGTTAATTTAGTAATTCCTTAATATCATCCTTACTAAGCGATTTAAAAAAACTCTCTTCGGTAGTAATTAACGAGTTTGCCAACGATTTTTTTCTGCGTTGCAAAGCCAAAATTTTCTCTTCAACCGTATCTTTAGAAATGAACTTATAGATGAATACTTTTTTGTCTTGTCCAATTCTGTGCGTTCTGTCTATGGCTTGCTGTTCTACAGCTGGGTTCCACCATGGGTCGAGTATAAAAACGTAATCGGCCTGTGTTAAATTTAAACCTACACCGCCGGCTTTTATCGATATTAAGAAAACTTTTAAATCTTTGTTTTCCTGAAACTCTGCAACAATCTCGCCTCTGTTTTTAGTGCCTCCATCTAAATAGGCAAATGGAATGTTTTGCTTTTCGAAACAGTTTTTAAACAGATTTAAATGTTTAACAAATTGAGAGAAAATCAGCACTTTATGCCCACCTTTTAAAACATTGTCTAATGTGTGCATAACGTTTTCGAACTTACCCGAATCGCCCTCGTATTCGTCATCAATCATTGCTGGGTGGTTTGCCAGTTGGCGTAAAGCTGTTAAGCCCTGTAGCAATTGTACTTGAGATTTTGCATAGGTTCCATTTTCCATGTTGTTAAGCAAATCGTTGCGGTAGGCAGATTTAGTTTTTTCGTACGCCGATGCCTGCTCTTCACTCATATCGCAATAAAAAATATGCTCCGTTTTTGGAGGTAATTCTGCTGCTACCTGTTCTTTCGTTCTGCGCAGTACAAAGGGCTTAATAATTGCCTGTAATTTTTTGGCTTTCTCTTCGTCTTTGCGCTTTTCTATGGCTTGTACGTATTCTTCGTTAAAAAAAGCTTGTGTGCCTAACAATCCCGGGTTTAAGAACGTTAGCTGCGTCCATAAATCACCTACCGAATTTTCTACAGGCGTACCACTTAAAACCAATTTATGCCTCGATTTTAACATTCGTACCGCTTTAAAGGATTTAGAAGATGGGTTTTTAATATTCTGACTTTCATCTAATATAATATAGTTGAAATAGAACTTCGCCATCAGCTCTGCGTCTACACGAGTAATGCCATAGGTGGTAATCACCACATCAAATTTATCGAAAAAACTAATGTCCTTATTTCGAAAAGTGCCAGTATGTGCGTGTATCTTTAGTTTTGGGGTAAACTTTTTTGCCTCGTTTAGCCAATTATAAATTAACGAGGTAGGCATAATAATTAGCGAAGTGCTGTGGGTGGCATTCGTTTCATCTTCTTCCTTAAGTTTTTGCAACATAGCCAAGGTTTGTATGGTTTTACCCAAACCCATGTCGTCTGCAAGGCAACCGCCAAAGTTGTACTCTCTTAAAAAGCTAAACCAGTTGTAGCCTGCTTTTTGGTAATGACGTAAATCTCCTTTAAAGTTAACCGGCATTGCGCTGTCTGCAATGTCCTCAAAATCGTTTAAACGCTGTAGTTTTCTATCTAGGGTAACGTTTGCTAAACTATCCTCGGCTAAATCATTTATTAACCCAAGGTGATGTTTTTTTAAACGCAGATTCTTAGTTCCATCGGCAAGGCTAAACAAACTGCTATACTGTGTAAACCATTTTTCTGGAATAATAGCAATATCGCCATCTGGCAAAACAAACTCACGTCGTTTATGCAAAATATGTTGCTTTAACGCGATAAAAGGAATTGGATGAACGCCAAAATAAACGATAGCGTTTATATCAAACCAATCGTTATCGGTTACAATTTCAAAGTCTATTTTATTGGTGCCAAAAACAAAACGTTTGCTACTACTGGCTTGTTCAATTTCGAAACCTAAATCTTGCAACGTTTCTATATGCTCATTTACCCAAGTAATTATGGCATAAGATGGATTATCGTTTTCGCTTAAGTTTGGCAATTCCAAATGATGAAAAAGAGCACTAACTTTTTTCAGCCCTAAACGAATTAAAGCGTTAAATTTTTCCTTTTCCCAGTCGCTATTTCTTTTGATGCGGGTAAAAATATAATTGTCGGCTTCTTTGCTTAACCTAACGGTAACCTTATTGTCGTTGCCCATTACAAAGGCATAACTTCCGTATTTAAAGTAAAGCTGTATTTGAGAGATGCCACCATCAACATAAATAACTTTTGTAACCGGCGTGGCTTCGTGTTTCTCAGTTTTTATGTCGAAGCCTTCTGCGTAAACGTGATGTTTTTCAATCAGCGGTGCTACAAATTTTTCGAAATACGTTTCTTCGGTTGCTTTAGGGATAGCGATGTATCGCTTGTTTAAAAACGGAACAAATTTCTTTCCTTCAATATCACCATCAAAATAATACAACACATCGTTTAACAACATCCAAGCGGGCTGGTTGCAAACTACCTGCGCATCTTTAAACATAAAATCTATTCGTAAACCTTGGTATTTTATTGTTGGAAAATACCTGGTTTCGATCTCGTTTCTTCTAAAATGAAAAAGCACTGTTGCCGGTTCGGTGGCCAAATCAATTTTTCGCTCTGCGGGCCAACCATCTTTATCCATTAAATACAAGCCGTCTTTGGTTTTTAAAACCTCCAAAACTTCGGCCAGTTTCTTTTCTATTTTTGGGCGTACACTTTCGTAAAATTTATCATCGTAAAACTTGCTGAAAAATTCGAAAGGCCTAATGGCTTTTTTATGGTATTTTTTGATGATATAATCCTGCTCGGTATCATCGAGGATTTTTATCAACTTTAGATCGACCTCTGTTAGATGTTTGGCAAATTCTTTAGCAGTATGCGTAAATAAACGTTGGTAGGTTAATGAAAAATCGCCTTGCGGATTTAGCTGAACAATGTGGGGCTCAATTAAATAACCCAAAAACTCATGTTTACATAAGGAATAAACAATTTTGCAGGGTTTGGAGCTATTTACACGTAACATTGAACAAAAACTAAAAGAGAGGCAAGGTAAGTAGGTTAAAAATTTTAAACTTACATCATTTCTTATTCTATTCAAACTCTAAGGCAATATTTATTTAGATTTTTTCTTTGGTCAGTGGTTCGTTAGCACGTTAGTCATTAGTTCAATCCGATAAACTGATGAACCAATGAAATAATTCTCTGGTCGGTTCGTCGAAAAATTACAGGCGTTGGTCGTGAGTTACTTGCTTATGGTCTAAAAGCGCTAGTCGCGGTGCAACCTTTTGCAATTTCTGCGGTCTTATTTACGAAACCTGCCAGCAAGGAGCTTACAGGAAAACAAAAATAAATAACAGATTAACAACAGTTTAAAATATTCAGATCATGAAAAATTCTATCAAAAGTTTATTCGCAGCAACATTAAGTTTAGTAGTTTTAACCAGTTCGGTATTTGCATCTACAGATGTAAAATCTACCAAGGTTACCGAGTTAAAAACCGTTAAAAACATTAACAAAATAATAGTAAATGGAAATGTAGAGGTTTTGCTGGTACAAGCGCCAGACGAAAATGTGAAAGTGTACGACAGTTACTATTCAAAAAACGCATTGGTTCAGCAACAAAATGGCGAGTTGCGTATTAGTTCTTTCCAAAAAGAAACTTTAAAAGTTGCAGTTTACGTACGTAATCTTTCTTCAATAGAAGCTAGTAATAATGCAAGCATTAAAACCTGTGGAAAAGTAAGTTTCTTAAGTTTAGAAGTTACATTAAAAGATGGCGCAACGGCAGATATTGATGCCAACACAATTAACTTAACAACTAAGGTTAAAGACCAAGCTAGCTTAAAATTAAGCGGTACAACTACAGAACATTACGCAGTTTTAAGCGCACAAGCTAAGTTAAACATGGATCGTTTTGTTGCAGACAATGCAAGTGTTAAAACCGAAAACCTAGTTTACGCAAAAGCTGCCGCAGTAAAAAAAGTTACATTACAAGATTTGGTAATGCTTGATGAATTAGCAAAATAATTTTGCAGTCCACTTTTGGGGTTGGTACTTAACCAACCGATAATAAAAAAAGTCCACTAAGAGGTTAGCGGACTTTTTTTATGGTTAAAAATTAATTCCCATTCGGGAATTTGAATGTTATAAATCAAACTTAATTCCTTGAGCTAAAGGCAAAGTATTTGCATAATTTATAGTATTTGTTTGACGGCGCATGTAAGCTTTCCAAGCATCAGAACCGCTTTCTCTGCCACCACCAGTTTCCTTCTCGCCACCAAAGGCACCACCAATTTCTGCACCGGATGTACCAATGTTAACATTGGCAATACCACAATCTGAGCCTTGCGCTGAAAGGAATTGTTCTGCTTCGCGAAGATTTAAGGTCATGATTGCAGACGATAAACCTTGTGGTACGCCGTTTTGCAAGGCAATGGCTTCATCTAATTCTGTGTACTTGATTAAATATAAAATTGGCGCAAAAGTTTCGTGCTGTACAATTTTAAAATCGTTTTTAACCTCGGCAATACAAGGTTTAACATAACAGCCAGAAGTGTAAGCTTCTCCAGCTAAAACACCACCTTCTACAACAAAATTTCCTCCCTCGGCTTTACATTTTTCAATAGAATCTAAATAATTAGCAACTGCATCTTTATCAATTAGTGGTCCAACATGGTTGTTTTGATCTAAAGGATCGCCAATTCTCAATTGTCCATAAGCTTTAACTAATTTAGCCACAAAATTATCGTAAACACTTTCGTGGATAATTAATCTTCGGGTGGTTGTGCAACGCTGACCTGCAGTACCAATGGCGCCAAAAACAGCACCAATTATAGACATGTCTAAATCCGCATCTTTAGAAATAATGATAGCATTGTTCCCGCCTAGTTCTAATAAGCTTTTGCCTAAACGAGCGCCAACTGCTGCGCCAACGGCTTTGCCCATTCTGGTAGATCCAGTTGCCGAAACTAAAGGTACGCGACCGTCGTTGCTCATTAATTCACCAATTGCGCTATCGCCAATAATTAAGTTACAAACACCTTCTGGTACCTCGTTAGCAGTTAGAACATTTTCAATTATATGTTGACAAGCAATTGCCGTTAAAGGCGTTTTTTCTGATGGTTTCCAAATACAAACATTACCACAAACCCAAGCTAAAGCAGTGTTCCAAGCCCAAACGGCAACAGGGAAATTGAATGCAGAAATAATAGCAACAATACCTAGTGGATGCCATTGTTCGTACATGCGATGGTTAGGTCTTTCGCTATGCATGGTTAAACCGTAAAGTTGGCGTGATAAACCTACTGCAAAGTCGCAGATATCGATCATCTCCTGTACTTCACCAAAGCCTTCTTGTAAACTTTTGCCCATCTCGTAAGAAACTAATGTGCCTAAGGCTTCTTTATTTGCTCGCAAAGCTTCGCCAAACTGACGAACCATTTCGCCTCTTTTAGGAGCCGGTACATTTCTCCAGCTAACAAAAGCTTCTTGCGCTTTCGCAACCACAACATCATAGTCGCTCCTTGTAGCCATTTGTACCGATGCAATTTTCTTGCCGTCTACCGGAGAGTGGCTTTCGATAACTTTCTCACCAGCTGTTTTGCCCCATGTAGTTCCAGTGCTGTAAGCGGCGTTCATTTCTTCAATACCTAATTGCTTAAGTACCTCGTTTATATTTGTTTTCATTGGTTTGATTTTTAATGATAAATCGATCCTTACAAAACAACAAAAAATTAAGGAGTAAAGCCAACTATTAAATTTTAGTCTGAACTGGTAGTCTGAAAAAACTCAAATTTACAAAGATGATTATGTGTAATACGTTTCGAAGTTTAGCGTGTTGCTATTTCGCACATTTACACTGATTTTTTATGCACAGAATATGCAAGACTTTTAACAAATCAGCGGGTTTACGCTATTAAGAGGTCTGCGCTATCGGCGATAAGAGTAAGATAATAAAACAGTTAATTACAATTATCTTTCCGCCTCGTATCGATAATGTAAATTATTTTCCAGCCATCATCATCCTTAAAAAGCTGAAATGAGTTTACGCCACAGTGGCTAAATTTATCACCCACGTAGAACTTATAATCAGTCCATACGCTTGCTAAATTAGCGTCGACCAAAATTTTAGTAAAAACAATTCTTTCATCATATTTCTCGGGATGTGGTATCGCAATGCTTTTTATAAAATTGTCTACATTTTCTGTCTTAACTACAAACTTTCCATCCTTACTTTTTGCTATGGTTTGCATGGTGTTTTTACTCCCGAAAGCTTTTCTAATCATTGTAGTGTCGCTGTTTCTCATCCCATCGAAAAGTAGGTTAATGGTTGCTTTAATAGCGTCTTCTTCATTTTTATTTTGCGCAATTGTTACTGTAGTTGTTAACAATAGAAGTAGCAGGGAAATGGTTACGCGTTTCATGACTTGAATTTTACTGATTTTAAATTAAATATATGTTATTTTGCAAACATATAAACAACAAATCCGGCAACGCACTTCGCCTAAAACATTTATCTCACACAATCGTTAAGCATTTAAGATTAGCAAATTAACATTTGCATGTGTGTATGTTGAAAATTAATTTCTTATCTGAACCTTAAAATAGCGTAAACTTAGGGGTATTTTAGATTAATCGGTTTGTTCTTTAAATATTCGACACATGGAAGAAGAATTTGAATTTGGTTTTAATGATGATGCGCAACACTCTGTAGAACGATACGAAGAAATGATTCGTAATCAGGATCAGTATTTTTTTGATGCGCAGGCATTTGAATATATAATTGATAATTATATTGAAAAAAACGATCCGGTTAAAGCACTACAAGTAGTAGAATATGCGGTTAATCAGCACCCTTATGCTGCGGTATTTTTGGTAAAACAAGCACAGTTATTGCTATTTACCGATCAAGTAGACCGAGCTTTTGCTGCTTTAGACAAAGCCGAAATGCTAGAGGCCTCTGAGGCCGATATTTATGTACTGCGTGGTAATATCTACCAGAACTTAGAAAGACACGCAGAGGCTTTAGAGAATTTCGAAAAGGCACTAACCTTAGCCGAAACTACCGACGAAATTTTATTGCAAATGGCATACGTGTACCAAAATATGCACGATTACGAAAATGCAATTGTTTACATCAAGCGTAGCTTAGAGCAAAATATGGAAAACAAAGACGGTTTGTACGAACTGGCTTTTTGTTACGATATTTTAGATAAGCAGGAAGAAAGTATCCAGTTTTACAAAGAGTATATAGACAACGATCCGTATTCGTATGCGGCTTGGTATAATCTGGCAAACTCTTACCATAAAATGGATTTGTTTGAAAAAGCTATCGACGCTTATGATTACGCTATTTTGATAAAAGAGAACTTTGCATCAGCTTACTACAACAAAGGAAATGCTTTGGTGCAGTTAGATAAGTACCAAGAGGCTATTGATGTTTACAGGCAAACTTTCGAGTACGAACCACCAAACGCCGATACGTATTGCGCTATTGGAGAGTGTTACGAAAAGTTGGAGCAAATGGACGAAGCCCGTTCTTGCTATAAAAAATCGGTAAAAATGGATCCAAAAATGGCTGATGCGTGGTTTGGAATTGGCGTAACGCTAAACTCTGAAGAACGTTTTTTTGAGTCGTTGCATTTTTATAAAAAAGCGATAGAGTTAGATGCCGAAAATCCAGATTTTTGGTTTGCTATGGCCGACGCTTATTATAAATTGGGTCAGATAGAAGAGTCTGTAGAGGCGTATTATAAAGTATTGGAATATAATCCTTTGGATATTGAAGCATGGCTAGATTTTTCTACGGTACTTTACGAGCAAGGGAAATTATTGGAGGCTTCAGAAACAATGGCCGAGGCTATTAAAAATAATCCTGATGCGGCAGAACTTTACTACAGAATGGTGGCTTATTTATTTGCACTAGGGCAAACTAATGATGCTTTGGCTTATTTAGAAACAGCCTTGGTAACAGACCCAGAGAAACACCATATCTTGTTTGAGTATTTGCCACAGTTGCAAGACAATGGATTAATAATTGAAGTAATTAACAAATACCTTAAATAGGTTTTAACATAATATTAACCAGTTTTATTTTAAAAAATAGCAGAGTTTTTTAACCTTTGCAACCAATATGAATTATAAATTAAATAATATTCCAGAACGTCCGGTTAAACCACGCAATAGTGGCTTAACAATGGTGATGGATAAAGGCTTGAGCCTTAGGCAGGTTGAAGATTTTATTGATGTTGCTGGCGTACATACAGATATTGTTAAATTAGGTTGGGCTACATCTTACGTTACGCCTAACCTAAAAGAAAAATTAGCACTTTACCGTAGCGCAGGCATTCCAACTTATTTTGGAGGTACTTTATTTGAGGCTTTTGCCATTCGTAATCAGTTTGATGATTACCGTAGAGTTTTAGAAGAATTCGGTATGGAGTATGCGGAAGTTTCTGATGGTTCTATGGATATCGAACACGATCAAAAATGCGAATATATTCGTAAGCTTTCTGAGCAAGTAACCGTAATTTCGGAAGTGGGCTCTAAAGATGCAGCTAAAATTTTTGCACCTTATAAATGGATTGCTTTAATGAAAGCCGAAATTGAAGCTGGTTCTTGGAAAGTGATTGCAGAAGCCCGTGAAGGTGGTAATGTAGGTATTTATCGCGGAACTGGAGAAGTTAGAGAAGGTTTGGTTGACGAGATTTTAACTCAAATTCCTGAAGAAACCATTATTTGGGAAGCGCCTCAAAAAGAGCAACAAGTGTGGTTTATTAAACTAATTGGTACAAACGTAAACTTAGGTAATATTGCACCAGCAGAAGTTATTCCTTTAGAAACTATTCGTTTAGGTTTAAGAGGCGATACTTTCGACTACTTTTTAAATAAATAATTTTTTTGAGAACAATGCACCGTACGCTTTGTTAATGGTGTTTTGGGCATAACATTCATTGCCGTCTGCTAAATAAGATGGAATATGTAGGATAAAGCATTTTATTTTGAAATGCCCTGCTAAAATAATATTTATCGCCGTCGGCTTTAGCCGACGGTTTTTTTATAAAACATGAGAACTTTCGGATTAATCGGTTATCCTTTATCGCATTCATTTTCTAAAAAATTCTTCACCGAGAAATTTGAGAACGAAAAAATTGAAGCTTGTAAATATGAATTGTTTCCAATGGCTGACGCTAAGGAAATGATGGATTTAATCGATTCAAATTCATCGCTTTGCGGTTTAAATGTAACTATACCGCACAAGTTAAACGTAATGCCATTTTTAAACGAGCTAGATAGTGCAGCCAAAGAAATTGGCGCTGTTAATTGTATTGCGGTTAAACGTAGCGCCGAAACTGCAGTTCTGAAGGGCTATAATACCGATGCTTATGGTTTTGAAACTTCTTTAAAGCCGTTGCTAGAAAAACATCATACAAAAGCTTTAATTTTTGGCGATGGTGGCGCAGCTAAAGCTGTAAAATATGTGCTTGGCAAATTAGGTATCCCGTATCTAGTGGTGGTAAGAAATCCAGCGCCAAATGCCATATTGTATTCTGCTATAACTGCCGAAATTTTAGACGAATACAAGTTGCTGATTGATACTACTCCGTTAGGAATGTTGCCTAACCTAGATTCTTTTCCGCCGATACCTTACCAATTTTTAACTCCAGCGCATTTGGCTTACGATTTGGTTTATAATCCAGAAGAAACCGCCTTTTTGGCCAAGGCTAAAGAAAAAGGAGCAAAGATTAAGAATGGCTTAGAAATGCTACATTTACAGGCAGAGCGCTCTTGGGAAATCTGGAACAACCTGTAGTTTGATATTTATGAGAAACTTTTTTATCCTCTTTGTAGTGTTAAGTATGCTTTTAGCCTGTACCGGCGATACTACCAACACACCAAAACCAAAGGGATATTTTAGGATTAATTTTCCGAAAAAAGCCTACCAGACTTACAATGCAGATTGCCCTTTTACGTTTGATTATCCTGTATATGCGCAAATAGTGCCAGATAAGGATAAAAATGCACAGCCTTGCTGGAATAATTTAAATTTTCCTTCGTTTAACGGTCAACTTCACCTCACATATTTTGGCAATTTTTCGTTAAAGGATTATAATGACATGACCGAGTCTGCTCGCCTGTTAGCTATGAAACATACCATTAAAGCTAATGCAATAGACCAAAAGTTGATAAATTATCCAGATAAAAAAGTTTATGGAATCTATTACTCCATCGAAGGAAATACAGCCTCTTCTGTGCAATTTTTTTTAACTGATAGTACCAAACACTATTTTAGGGGAGCTTTGTACTTTAACGAACGTCCGCAATACGATTCTATACAACCAGTGGTAAAATTCATCAAAAAAGACATCGATAGAATGATCGAATCCTTTAGATGGAAAAATTAATTGCGCATAAATAAATTTGATTCATGATTAGCTTAAAGAAATTCACCTTCAACCCATACCAAGAAAACACCTACGTTTTATTTGATGAAACTGGCGAATGCGTAATTATTGATCCAGGAATGTACAATAGTAGCGAGCAAAACCAAATGGTTTCTTTTATAAAAGAGCATAACCTAAAACCAGTATTGCTGCTAAATACGCATTGCCATATAGACCATGTTTTGGGTAACAAATTTGTTTTTGACAATTGGTCGTTAAAGCCACAATTCCACAAGGGAGAGCTTTTCGTTTTACAATCGGTAGCAGGTTATGCACCACAAATGGGCATGCATTACGAGCTTTCGCCAGAGCCTGAAGTATTTTTGCCTGAAACCGGTACTGTAAGTTTTGGAAATAGCACCTTAAATTTGGTTTTTGCTCCAGGCCATTCTCCAGCACACCTTTGCTTTTACGCAAGAGAAGAAAATTTTTTAATTGGTGGCGATGTTCTTTTTTACCAAAGCATTGGCAGAACAGATTTGCCTGGCGGAAATCATCAACAACTCATCAACAGCATTAAGCAGAATGTTTTTCAACTACCAGATGATTGTGAAGTATTTCCTGGTCATGGCCCATCAACAACTATAGGTTTTGAAAAGATGAATAACCCTTTTTTGGTATAAACCTTTAACGTTCTGCCTTTAATCCCTTAACCTTTTTCGCTATCTTTGCGATGTGAACACCGCTTTTTACATCGCCAAGAGGTATCTTTTTGCAAAGAAGTCTACCAATGCTATCAATATCATCTCGGCTATTTCTGTGCTGGGTGTTTTTGTAGGTAGCGCAGCCTTAATCATTATTTTGTCGGTTTTTAACGGGTTCGAAGAAACGGTACTTAAGATGTTTAATACCATTACGCCGCAAATTATTATCCAACCGGCCAAAGGCAAAACATTTAATCCCGATACGGCATATTTCAAATCGCTTAAAACCAATAAAGACGTTTTTTCTTATACTGAGGTGCTATCAGAGAATGCGTTGGTATGGTACAACGAAAAACAGGTGCCAGCGTTAATAAAAGGTGTAAGTAACGATTTTCTGAAAAATAAAAGTTTAGATACCGTAATGGTTGATGGATTTTTTGTGTTGCAAAATGACAAAGGGCAACCAAATGCGGTAATAGGTTCTGCGTTGCAAGCCTACTTGGGCGTAAATGTTGCCGATCCATTTTCGCAATTACAGATATATTCACCAAAAAAAGGTGTGCAAGCAAGTTCTATAAATCCTTTGGACGATTTTACGATAATGAATATTGCTCCATCCGGTGTTTTTGAAGTGCAACAAGAGTTTGACAACATAATGATTGTTCCTTTGCCATTTGCAAGAGAATTATTGGGCGAAGAAAAAAATATCTCAGCAATAGAAATTAATGTAAATACTGGCGTTGATGCTGAGAAACTTAAAACTAAAATAGAGAATGAAATTGGCGAAAAATATATAGTTAAAAATCGCGTTCAGCAAAATCAAGCACTGTATAATGTTTTAGGTTCAGAAAAATGGATGGTGTACATTATCCTAACTTTTATTTTAATTATTGCAATTTTTAATATTATTGGCTCGCTAACTATGTTGGTAATAGATAAACTAAAAGATATATCTATTTTAAACAGTTTGGGTGCGGGCAAAAAGTTAATACGCAGAATATTTTTGCTCGAAGGTATGATGATAACCTTAACAGGTTGTATCTTTGGCCTACTAATTGGATTTGTTTTTTGTTTATTGCAGCAAAAGTTTGGCTGGTTTAAAATGGGAGAAACTAATTTATTGCTAAGTAATGCTTATCCTATAGCATTTAAATGGCAAGATTTTATACTTGTTTTTATAACGGTAAGTTTTTTCTCATTCATTGCCTCAACTTTGGCATCAAATTTAAGCGTTAAGAATATAGACAAATTAAATCAAGACCTATAAAACACATGAATACTTCTAAAATACTTATCGTTGTAGTGCTTGCTTTTGTGGCATCTTTTGTTGCTTGCCAAGGCGATAAAAAAGCTGGCGATAAAAAACCAGCTGTAGTTAAAGGACTTTATAGCTTTGGCCCCGAATTAAGGTCATTCATTGACTGCGAGGATAATAGCGAATATTGGGTTATAGACAGTGCAAAGACTTTAGAATTGGCTTATGTTAACTTAGGTTTTGAGAAACCTTACACCCCAGTTTATATAGAAGCGGAGTGTAAATTTGTTAAATCTGATACCGCTTTGGTAACAGGGGACTATGATTCTACAATGGTAGTTACAAAATTGCTCAAAATTAGCAAGCAAATTCCCGATGGGCCTTGCGCTCAGTAAAATTTTGTAACTTTTAAGAAATTATTTTTCTACATATAAATCCTGCTCGAAATTAGGAATGATCTGATTTTTTGTAGCGATTGTAAAAAGCGTATCTATTGCTTTTTTACCTTCAACACCCAAGTCTACCGAGTAGTTGTTTACATAAAGTTCTATGTGTTTATACATCACGGCCTCGTCCATAGCTTGTGCATGTTTGCGTATAAATTCAATTGCCGATTTAGGATTTTGAAACGCATACGCTACAGATTTTCTAACCAATCTATTTACTTTTTGCTGTATTTCTAAGGGCAGGTTTCTGTTTACTACAATTCCACCTAAAGGAATGGCACAATTGGTTAAGTCTTCCCAATAGCTTCCCAAATCCATCATTTTATGTAAGCCTTTTTCTTGATAAGTAAAACGATTCTCGTGTATGATTAATCCCAAATCTATTTCGTCGTTTAGCAAAGCATCTTCAATTTCAGAGAATACTAACTCTTTTTTATCCCGCAGTTGCGGATAAGCCACACCCAATAAGAAATTGGCAGTAGTATATTTGCCGGGTATGCCTATTTTGAGGTTACAATTTTCTGCTTGCAGTTGCGAGCTAATTTTATCGAAATTTTCCTTTTTGCAAATCAACAGAGGGCCGACGCCAAAGCCTAGGGCGCTACCAGCGTTTAACAAAGCATATTTTTCTACAACGTAAGCGAAAGCATGAAAGCTTAACTTTGTTATATCCAACTTGCCCCGCATTGCCTTTTGATTTAGGGTTTCAACATCGTCAAAAAATACTTCGAAATCTAATCCCTCTGTATCTATTTTATGATGGATTAAAGCGTCGAAAATAAACGTGTCGTTAGGGCAAGGAGAAAAACCGAGTGTAAGTTTCATGGCACAAAATTAGGGTTTAAAAGCAACTAAAATTTATTTATACTGGTTTTTTACAATCTCATTAAACTCTTACTTTCAGAAAGCAATTGCAGGGCCTTTATTATCGTTGCTCGGGCTTTTCTCTACAATCTTTTTCGGCAATAAGCTAGCCATTTACAATGTAACCGGCTATACTTAACTTTTGCAGCTAGCAAGAAATTTCTCCTCGCGAAGCGCTCGTTCGAAATCAGCAGCAAAAAAGGATTTTCGTTGCAATCCCGTTTACAGCACAATGTTTTGTAATCCTATTTAAGGTTGTATACATGCTTAAAAAAGTCCTGTGGGTAATCTTGCGAATAAAGTCAATGGCAATAAGTTAGCATAATTTCGAAATAGAAAACATCATTTATTCGCCTTGGCATATATTCATCATTATCGGTTTCAACTGACGGATTATTGTAGTTGATTTTTTGGCTTTAGCCACATTTGTTATTAGTTGTACAGCATGTTGTTTTTAAACCCGCTTGCAGTGGAAATACTTTTTACCATTCCCTTTTAGGGAATTTAGAGGTAAAAAGATTGCAACGGAAAGCGGGGCTGCATTAACCGAAGAATTACCGCAACTGCTTTTCAACTATTAGGCTGTATTATTAGATAAATCGGTTATAAAACCAATTACCCAATCATTTAAATTTTTAATGGCCAAGGCAATTTCCCAAGCATCTCTATTTCTGGGTTCTACGTAATTAGATATGGCTCTTATTTGTAGGCAAGGAATATCGATTTGAGTGCAAGCGTAAAATACAGCGGCACCTTCCATGCTCTCTGTTTGTGGGTTAAATTGCTTTATTACTTTATCAATAGAGGTTTGGTTGCCATGCACTTTGCTAACGGTAATGCCATTAACTGTTGGCAAGCCATCTAACCAGTACGTACTTTTGAACCTATTATTTCCAAAGCCCATTTCATTTATCGTGATGAAATTATCCTTATCCTCTGCGCCCAGTTCTGCTAAAATATCTTCGGTTATATTAACTATGCTTCCTAAAGGGATGTTTCTGTCGAAACTTCCGGCAATGCCCACGTTTAAAACAAGGTCGTATTGGTTAGTTAGCTTTTTCCCTAAACAAAAAGCGGTTGCTACCATGCCAACGCCAGTAATTAACACGTCAAAATTATCGGTGGCTACAAATGCCTCATTTTTTAGCTTAAAATGCTCAAATACGGTATTAATTTCTGCTTTAGTGGCTGCAACGAGCAATATTTTCATCGCCCTAAATTAAAGATTAAGATTGAGAAAATGTGTTTTTGACTTTTAGCTTCGTTGTTTACTCTTTCTGCTTGAACCTTAATCTGTATATTTGTTTTTTATTTATAGATAATGATTTATATAACACGCAGAGAAAGTTTTAACGCTGCCCACAAATTGGCAAGAGAAGACTGGAGCTTAGATAAAAACACCGAAGTTTACGGTAAATGTGCCAATCCGAATTGGCACGGGCACAACTATCAATTATATGTTACTGTTAAAGGCGAAGTAAATCCGGAAACAGGTTTTTTGGTAGATTTAAAATGGCTTAAACAGCTTATAAATGTAAACGTAATTGATAAGGTGGACCATAAAAACTTAAATATTGACGTTGATTTTATGCAAGGAAAGCTAGCTTCTACAGAGAATTTAGCTATAGCCATTTGGGATATTTTAAAGCCATTAATTGCAGAAAGCGATGCGGAATTGCATAGTATTAAACTTTACGAAACCGAAAACAACTTTGTTGAGTATTTAGGTTAAGCATAAAAATAAATGGAAAACGATAAATACAACCATGACGACGAAGTTTTGGGCTACCAAAAAATTGATCGTTATGACGAACAGAAAATTAGTGCAGTTTCTGCACACTACAAAGATATTTTAGGCCAGCTAGGCGAAGATCCAGAGCGTGAGGGTTTGGTGAAAACACCAGAGCGTGTAGCTAAGGCTCTACAATATTTAACGCACGGTTACGACATTGATCCAGGCGAAATTCTACGCGGAGCGATGTTTAAGGAAGATTACAGCCAAATGGTTGTAGTTAAGGATATAGAGGTTTTTTCTATGTGCGAGCACCACATGCTTCCTTTTTTTGGTAAAGCACACATTGCTTATATTCCTAACGGCCATATCGTAGGCTTAAGTAAGATACCAAGAGTGGTTGATGCCTTTGCACGCCGTTTACAGGTACAAGAGCGTTTAACTAACGAGATTAGAGACTGTATACAAGATACACTAAAACCTGCTGGTGTTGCTGTGGTAATGGAATGTAAACACCTTTGCATGGCTATGCGTGGTGTGCAGAAACAAAACTCGGTTACTACAACCTCTGCGTTTACTGGCGGATTTTTGAACAATGATAAAACAAGAGCAGAATTTTTAAGGTTAATAACAGCAAATCTGCATTAAAGTCAGTCCTTAAAGAGGATTTGGATAATTAAACAAATTTTAAAAAATATAAATATTCCCCTTAGGGGATTAAGGAATATGAAAGCATATATATTTCCAGGACAAGGTGCTCAATTTGTAGGCATGGGTAAAGATTTATACGAAAACCCATTGGCGAAAGAACTTTTCGAAAAAGCGAATGAAATTATCGGTTTCCGCATAAGCGATATTATGTTTGGTGGAACAGACGAGGAACTTAAACAAACTAATGTTACACAACCAGCTATCTTCTTGCATTCGGTTATTTTAGCAAAAGTATTACGCGATGATTTTAAGCCAGAAATGGTTGCGGGACATTCGTTAGGCGAGTTTTCTGCTTTAGTTGCTGCAAATGCACTTTCTTTTGAAGATGGGGTGAAATTGGTTATTGCTAGAGCAAATGCAATGCAAAAAGCTTGCGAATTGCAACCTTCTACTATGGCTGCGATTTTAGGATTAGCAGATGAAGTAGTTGAAGAGGTTTGTGCTGGTATAGACGCGGTTGTAGTACCGGCTAACTATAATTGCCCCGGTCAGTTAGTAATTTCTGGCAGTATAGAGGGAATTGACGAAGCTTGCGAAAAATTGACAGCTGCGGGCGCTAAAAGAGCTTTAAAATTAAATGTTGGTGGCGCTTTCCACTCGCCGTTAATGGAGCCTGCAAAAGTTGAGTTGCAAGCAGCTATTGAAGCTACAGCAATCCAAGCTCCGGTTTGCCCAATTTATCAAAATGTAAATGCACAGCCTACTTCAGATCCGGCTGTGATAAAGGCAAACTTAATTGCCCAGTTAACCGGTGCGGTTAGATGGACACAAACAGCTACTAATATGATTGCCGATGGAGCAAACGATTTTACAGAAGTTGGTCCGGGCAATGTATTACAAGGACTGGTAAAAAAAGTAAGTAGGGAAGTACAAACGAGTAGCGCAGTTGTTGCTTAGTTATTGTAAGATAGACTGAACTTAACGTGCCGTAAATTTTATTTACGGCAGTAAAAGATGCCGAAAAAAGCGGTAACCTCTAATTAAAAAAATGTGAGCATAGGTGGTAAAATCAGGTTTTTATTAGTACTATTGGGCGTTTGCTGCATTGTTACGGCACTCTCTTTAGATAGCTCTATTACCCAAACCGATTTGCTCTTGCACGAAGTTGCAGATCTGCAAAAAAGCCTAATTTCTAAAGAGCAAATTGTAGAGAACTATCTTACCGATCCTCAAAAAACAGAGGCGTTAAAAGCCTATAGTAAAGACGAGAAGCTTGCTGTAAATTTTATAGAATCCAACAGGCCATTGGGCATCAATGTTCTGGTTTACAAAAATAAACAATTGGAGTTTTGGAGTTCAGCTAGGATAAATCCATCTCTAGAAAGGCTAAAAGAAGGCCGATCCTTTAGGTTTTTGGCAAACGGTTGGTATGATGTTTTTAAGAAGACAGTAGACAACTATACCTTTGTGTTCTTTATTACGGTTAAAACACAGTTTAGTATAGAGAATCAGTTTCTGCAGAATAAAATTGTACCAGAACTCTTTCCAAGAAACAGCTTAGAATTAGCAACTTTTACCGACAAAAACGTAACGGAGGTTTTCAGTATAAATAAAGAATTTTTATTTCCTGTAAAGCTTAGCGACGAGTATTCTAAAAATATTTATACTAGCATACAAATTTGGCTTTGGGTAATCGGCCTGTTTAGTATTTCGCTATTTGTAAATTCTTACTGTTCTTGGCTAGCTCGTAAAGGTTTTTTACTTTCTGCCACCTTAATAATTACGATTTTCTTTATCGGGATACGCTTGTCTGATTTGCAGTTCTTGTGGTTTAACCACCAATTTAACCTGCAAATATTTAGTCCATCAATTTATGCCGAAAGCGATTTGTTGCCATCGCTTGGTGATCTGCTATTAAACGTAATAGCCATTACCTGGATATCGTTATTTGCATACACACATCGCCACCAATACGTACTGCCGCAGTGGCTCCGCCAAAGCAAGCCTTTAGGTACGGCATTGCTACTGGCAATGTTGGTTGTTTTATCTTTAAGTGCCTTTTTATTGGAGGATGTTTTTTCGGGACTTATTTATAATTCAAAAATCAATTTTGATATTACCGATATAATTAACCTAGGTTGGATTAGTTGGATTAGTATTCTAATACTGTGTTTGGTATGGTTTAATATCTATGTGCTGGCGAATATTTTTATAGAATTAAGCAAACAATTGGTTCTTACATCCAAAGAAAAACTCATCGTTTTTTTAACGGCTTTAGCTGGTTATTTTATTTACAAATTGACAACAGATTTTAATGTTTTCTTTTTGGTTTATGGCCTATTGCTTTTTGTAATAGGATGGAATAATTACATGCAAGAGCGGAAGTTCTCCATTGCTATTTTTGCAGTGTTGTTTTTATGTATGGCCTTCCTTACATCTTTAAAATACCAAAAATTTGTAGATAATAAGGAGAGGGCCAACCGAGCTTCCATAGCCGACAAGCTATTGTATGCAGATGATCCGAAGGTAATTAATTCAATTGCCAGTTTTGAGAAGGGTATATCAACGGATAGTGCTGTTGTAGCTTATTTTAAAAACCCAGCTAGAATTTCTACAGTTGGTTTTCATAACAGTGTTACCAAAAAGTATTTAGATGGTTACCTATCTCGTTTCGATTATAATATTTACGAATACAACGTTAACGATTCGCTACTTAACAATCCAACCGGGGTGCCTATCTCAAAGTATAAAAAACTGGTTCGTTCTGGTGCAGTAAAAACTCCCGAAACTAATTTTTCTTATCGAATTAACGATACTTTCGGGTTTCAAAACTACTTTGGTATAATACCTATTTTTGATAACGGTAATTTGCTCGGTTCATTGATTATCGAATTAAAATCGCAGGTATACGATTATAACAGCCGTTTTCCGGAGTTATTGATAGAGGGGAAGCTAAAAAGCGATGAAGATCTAAGCGGTTATTCTTTTGCGTTTTACAAAGACGGAAATCTTTATAATCAGTCTGGAAGTTATACTTACCCAATGGTTAACGCCAACAAGTTTAAAGCTGCCATTAATACGGTAGAGTTTGAAAACGACGAAACTTATAACCATGCAGTTTACAAGCCAGATAATACCAAGTTAATTGTAATTAGTAAAGAGCGCATTCCGTACATTAACCGCTTGGCAAAGCTTTCTTTCTTTTTTTTGGTTTTTATAATTTTTGGTGTGGCAATTTACATTTTAACATGGTTTGTTAGAAAGTTAGAAGATAGCCGAGCAGGTTGGTTCAGCATAAATCGTTATTTAATGATTAACGCCAACCGAATCCTATACAAAACCAGGATCCAGCTTTCGGTTGTACTTTCGGTAGTGGCAACATTATTAATTGTAGGCTGGACAACCTTTTTTTACATTAAAGATCAGTACCTAAAACAGCAAGAAACTACCATAAGAGAAAAAATTAGAAAAGTACAGCTTTCTTATGAGAGACAACTTTTAAACAACGGTGGTCTAAAAAACGATGAGCAAAGTGTATTGGAGTTTAATCAGTTTGCAGACGTGAACGCATCGTTTTTAAACCTTTATACTACCAAGGGCGATCTTTATTTAACATCCTTGCCTAAAATGTATACGCTGGGTATTTTAAGCAAAAAAATGGGGCCATTAGCATTTTTAAATCTAAGTGTAATGCAAAAGTCTGAGTTTTTAAATCCCTCTGAAAAAATAGGGTCATTTAAATACGCGGCCGCTTATGCTCCTATTAGAAATGCGCAAAATCAAACCATCGCTTACATCGGCTTGCCATATTATGACAACGAAGCCGACTACCAAGATAAAATTGGCTTGTTTATAAATACGCTGATTAACATTTATGCGCTTGTTTTTGTATTAATCGGAGTACTTGCCGTTTTCTTAGCCAACCAGATAACAAACCCCTTAACTTTTATTCAGGAGAGTATTAGTAAAACTAAGTTGGGCCAAAAAAATCAGCCAATTGTATGGCATCGTCAAGACGAAATTGGTTCATTAATCAAGGAATATAATAAAATGATAGCTGCGTTAGAGCTGAGCGCCACCAAATTGGCTAGATCTGAACGGGAGAGCGCTTGGCGGGAAATGGCCAAGCAGGTTGCCCATGAGATTAAAAACCCTTTAACGCCTTTAAAATTAGGCGTACAGCTATTAGAAAAATCTTGGAAAGAAGGCGATCCGAATTTTGAACGCAAGTTTGCCAGTTTTAACAAGTCGTTTATAGAGCAGATAGATAGTTTGGCGTCTATTGCATCAGAGTTCTCAAATTTTGCTAAAATGCCAGATACTAAGTTAGAGGAATTGGAGCTATTGCCCATTATTGAGCATACCGTATCGGTGTTTAATAGTACGGATAACGTAGAAATTGTTTTACTGAATAGAAGCAATAGGGCAATTAAAATTTTAGGGGATAAGGATCAGCTGATGCGTACATTTAACAACCTACTTAAAAACGCAATTGAGGCTAGTGAGGGCAAAGAACGTTGCGCAATTAAAATAAAGGTAATCAACGATGAAAAACAGGTATATGTAGAAGTTGAAGATAACGGAAAAGGAATTGATCCATTATTACAGGATAAGATTTTTGTTCCTAATTTTACTACAAAATCATCTGGAACAGGCTTGGGGTTGGCTTTTGTAAAACAAGCTACTGAAAATGCGGGCGGTAGTGTAGAATTTAAGTCGGAAATAGCGCAGGGAACAACTTTCTATTTAAATTATCCGCTGGTTTAGCTATCTAAGAGAGATATCTCCTTTGCCCATAACGTGGCCGTCGGCATAAAGGATAATGGCATATTTGCCTTTAATGAACGCTTGTGGATTGGTCCAATCTATTTTGTATTCGGTATCGTCATTGTTATAAGAAAACTCAATTGCTGTGCTGTATTGCATTTCTTGTCCGTCTATTACAAACATATTTTTATTGTTTGCAACAAGGTTTCCTGCCGGATCAAAAACACGTAAATATACTTTATGGTAATTTTTTTGGGCTAAGCTGTTGGGTACAATGCTAAAATCGATAGTTAACTTATTTGCAGTACTAGCTCGGGTAACTAAACTTGTTTTACCACTACTTTTTACTCTATATGCATGTATGTTAATATTTGATGCCTTTAACGCAGCGCCAACTTTTACTTTAGCGTTTAAATCCTGATTTTCTTTTTCTAGTATCTCGTTACGGTCGTTGTAGCTGCTTACAGTATTCTTTAAACTATCCCTTTCGGTACGCAAATAAGCGTTTTCCTTTTCTAATCTGGTAATTTGATCATTGTAGTTTTTTACAAACTCCCTCAATTGTGTAATCTGCTCTTTGGCGTCGTCCAAATCGCCCTGCGTAAGCTCTCCTTTTTGTAAGGCAACCTTTAGCTCCTCTATTTTTTGTCTCGCTAACTTTTGTTCCTCTACAAGCTTTTCGCTTAAGTCTACGTTTAACGAGTTAACCTTGTCTAATTCAACCTCAATTTTTTCAACCTCTAATTTTAAACGGTCTTTTTCGGTGCTTACGGTTACAAATCTGCTACTTTGCTGTCGGTCTTTAAAATAGAGATAGGCATTAATGCCTAACAATGCAGCAATTACGATAACTAAAAAGTAAACCTTATTCCTGTCAACTTTGTTTACTTGTTCTTGGTCTTGCATAGTATTAATTTTCGAGTGGATTTCTTTCCACTAAATTTTAATTTCAAGTGTTTGGGTGGTTTTAAAAGGCGGCTAACATAATATAAAAAATCAATAATTGTAAAATTAATAGCACTTTTGCATCAGATAGTTTCAAAAAAACCGTTAACATGCTTAGTACAAAGTAAAAATTGTACGCTTATCCACACAAATCAAACCAAAGCATTCGTGCTGTTCCCGTTTTATAATGAATAAATGCCTTAAATCTCTACTGTTTCTACTATTAATTACACCACTGATTTCGATTGCGCAAAACACCGCAAAAATTGCTCCAAAACGCGAATTTAGAGGCGTTTGGGTGGCAACCGTAACCAATATAGATTGGCCGTCTAGACAAGGTTTAACCATAGACCAGCAGAAAGCGGAGCTGATTGGTATCTTGGAGCGACATAAAAGACAAGGTTTAAACGCAATAATGTTACAAATTAGGCCAACGGCCGATGCATTATATGCTAAATCCAGAGAGCTTTGGAGCCATTGGCTAATGGGTAAGCAAGGTTTGGCGCCTGCAGAAGGATATGATCCTTTGCAATTTGCCATTAAGGAGGCACACAGTAGGGGAATGGAATTGCATGCTTGGTTTAATCCGTACCGGGCAACTATGAGCGCTAATTCAATTACTCATGCAAACCACATTACTAAAGAAAAACCAGAGTTGTTTTATACTTATGCTGGGCAAAAATTGTTCGATCCAGGATTGCCTGAAGTGCGAGAATACATTACACAAGTTATTTTAGATGTTGTTAAAGGTTACGACATTGATGGTGTTCACTTTGACGATTATTTTTATCCTTACCGCGTTGCTGGCCAGGTTATAAGTGATGGAGCAACCTTTGCTAAATACCCCAATGGTTTCACAAACGTGGCCGATTGGCGCAGAAACAATGTTGACGTGTTGATTAAAATGGTAAATGATAGTGTTCATCATTATAAAAAACACGTAAAATTTGGGGTAAGTCCTTTTGGTATTTGGCGCAACTTTCGCGAAGACACGCTGGGTTCAAAAACGAGTGGCTTATCAAACTACGGAGAGCTTTACGCCGACTCGAGAAAGTGGATAAAAGAAGGCTGGGTAGATTATATTAACCCACAAATTTATTTCACTTTTAGCAGGGCAGTTGCACCATTTGGCACTTTGCTAGATTGGTGGGGCAAAAATACCTATGGCAGGCATTTGTACATTGGGCAGGCGGCTTATCTGGTGCACGATGGTAGAACAAAAAAAGAACCCGCGTGGGCTAGGCTTAGCGAAATCCCTAATCAGATCAGGGCCATAAGAGCTAATAATTTGGCACAAGGTAGCGTGTATTTTAGTTCTAAATCGCTTTCTACAGTTGCTAAAGCAGTTGCAGACTCACTACAGAAAGATTTTTATAAATATCCGGCTTTGCCACCGCAAATGCCTTGGTTAGATGAAATTGAGCCAAATGCACCACAGCAACTAACTGCCGATGCGTTGGAAGATGGCGTAAATTTAAAATGGATTAAACCCTTAAAAGCTAGCGATGGAGAAACTGCATCTGGCTATGTGGTTTACCGATTCGAAGAAGGCGAAAAGATTAATGTGCTGAGTGCTAAAAATATTTTGCACATAAGTTTTGAGGATTTTACGTTCTATTTAGATACAAACGTAGAAAAAGGAAAACGTTATAATTACCTGGTTACTGCCCTAGATCGGTTAAAGAACGAAAGCGAAGCTAGCGGACCAGTGGGTGTGCAGGCAAAATAAGAAGAGCATAAAACAGGTTTAATAAAATCAGTAAAACCTGTCTAACATGCTGTTTTTACTAAATTTTTTATCGCAATAAGTCTGTCTTAGTTTATAAAACCACGCAGTGGTGAATTTACTTTATAAATATGCGCTGGAGTGAGCGTATGTTGGCTTGCCCGCCAATGCTTATCTTAATTACATTGCCAGCGGAAATGGGTTTTCTTAAATTGATTTCTAGCTAATAAATTGTTTTGTTTTTAGCAAATTAATGTAGTTGCGTTTGGCAAATTCAGTCCTGCTATACACTCCAAGCCTTCGTTCGTGCCTTACTATGGGCTTTCCGTTTCTATCAGGTTTATATTTTAACGCATCTGCCTTTTAGGCAACGTTGCAAACTGCCAAAAGAATTACCGCTAGTTGTACTATAAACCCTATTGTAACGTATGCCGGCCCAAATTTTGGGCTCGGCAGCAGAGAAAAGAGGGGCTACATTGGCCATAGCTGCTTACATTGTTTTTCTACTAATCGAATTTAAAAGACTACCTCCAAAAGTTAGAAAGCAACGAGGTTTGTATGGAAATTTTGCTCAATTGAGATAAGCTGTTGGGATTGCTGTAGTTAAATTGGTAAACACCTCCGTCGCCGGTCACAATTAAAGATTTCGGTCCGGCAATCACATCAAAAGTTTTAATCCCTTTTAGGTGCTGTAAAAGGTTTTTTCCTATGAGGTTTTTGTCGGCGATGTTAAAGGTTTTTAAACCGTAGCTGCCTTCGCAAAGAAATAGGTTATTGCCACTTACACTTAAACCATGCGGATTTTGCATTGGGTAAACAGCCACTAGTTTCGGATTGCTGGCGTCTGCAATATCTACAACCTCAAGTTGGTTGGTGCCTTGCATGCACATGTTTCCGGTACGCAAGGTTACGTAAGCGTATTTGCCTTGAACCACAACCGGATCGCAGGCCAAAACATGACTATAGGTAGATAGTTTTACCGGATTGGCAGCATCGCTAGCATTAAAAATATGCATACCTCTGTTAGTTCCGATAAACAGCTTGTTTTCGTAAGGGAAAATAGTCTCCACACCCCAACCTAAGTTAATAGATTTTACAAAAACAGGATTTGAAGCAGTTTTAATATCAAATAAACTTAAGTCTGATTGCCCAACGGTATACAAATGGCTGTTTAATAAAGTAAAACGAGCCATTGAACCACCTTGTCCGGTTGAGCTGTAACTTGTACTAGCGTCCATTAGTTGTTTATTGTTAGACCTGTTTCTTCTAATAAGCGAATCTTTATACGTAACTACACGTTTTTGTACGCTGTTGTTATCAAAATAAAATTGCTTAAAAACATCTTTTACTCTTTTTACCTGTTTAATGTTTTCCATTGCAGAGAGATCAAAAGCAAGTAAATCTACGTAGCTATCAGCGTAGAGAATATTATTGCTCACTGCCAAATCTACATTTCCGGGAATTTGCAAAAAGGCAACATTAACGGGTGCGCTTGGGTTGCTGTTATTGTAAATGTGTATGCCTTTGCTAGGTTCGTTAATAAACAGAAAATCTTGGTAGATATATATTTTTCCGGATTTTTCTGCTTTTATAGGATTGGTAATTCCTACGGGTAAATCTCGCATTTGCTCTACGGTAATAACTTTCGGAATCTGAACAAGTTCAAGCGTATCGCCATCACCTTTTTTGCATTGTGTAAACAGAACTAATGTAACGAAAAATAGAAAGCTGTTAAGTAAGATTTTTCTCATGGTTTATTGGTTTTTAGGTAGATACGAGTCAAAGCTTGTAAACGCTACACTAGCTATTAAATAAAAAAAACCTCCCAAAAAATTGAGAGGTTTTTTACAGCAAAGCTTTTTATTTTTTCTCTGGTTCTAAAACCAAACGAATGTAATTGTCACCTTTTAAATACTTCTGTGCTGCTTCCTTAGTGCTAGCTACAGAAACTGCGTTAACTCTTTCTCTATCGCTTAAAACTTGTGTTAAATCTTCTCCATATTTTAAACGGTTTACAAGGTAGCTTAACCAAAAACTATTTTCTCTTAAACTTAATTCTTCTTGACGTAGTTCTTCAGATTTATATTTTTTCAAATCATCTTCTGTTGCACCGTTTTGTTTAAATGAATTTACTTCTTCTAAAGACGCTGCAATTAATTTCTCTACGTTTGCTTGAGAACAGTTAAATGATATGGTATAGTAATAGTGCGCTTTTGGATACTTCTCTACGCTTAAGCTAACATTCGGGCTGTAAACGCCGCTTTCCTTTTCACGAAGACGCTCTAAAATTTTAATTTCTAAAGCTGCTTTTAAGGCTTCTAGTTGCGTATTGTTTTCTACGTTATATTCATAGTCATCGTGGAAAAACAATTGTACTGTGGCCTTATCTTCCAAACCTTTGTAAACTGTTTTGCTTACTTTTCCTTTTGGAGGATGAACGCCATTGTCGACAAAGTTTTCGTTTCGATTTGTTGACGGTAAGCTTGCCAAGTAAGTAGTTAGAAAAGGTTTAAGTTTCTCTACTTCGAAATTGCCTACAAAAACAAATGTTTGGCCGCTAGCATCTGCAAATCTGTCTTTATAAAATGCATAGGCTTTGTCTAACGAAATTTTATCGATATCTGACAAAGTTGTTGGCATCCCACGTTTGTGGTAATTAGACAGCACCGCTTGCACAGTGTCCGCATATACACTATTTGGATTACTGTTTTTGTTTGCCAACACTACTTTATAATCGCTTATGTTTTTATTGAAGATTTCAACGTCCTTACGTGGATTTGTAGCGTACGCATAAATTAACTGAAAGGCAGTTTCTAAATCTTTTGGCGATGTACTGCCAGAAAATCCTTGATATTCTGAGCCAATGTAAGAGCCTACAGAAGCGGTTTTGCCTGCTAAGTGTTTGCCCAGTTGTGTTGGGTTAAAATCTCCCACACCAGACTGTGCAATTAAGCTGGCATTCTCTGCCGATAAATAATCATCATTAGGGGCAATTGAAGTACCGCCTTTACCAAATGAAGTAAAAATAACCTGATCATTTTTGAAATCAGTTGGTTTTAAAACCACCTTTACACCATTGCTTAAGGTTAGGGTAATAACACCAACTTTTTCGTTTTTAGTTTCGTTGGTAATTGTTCCAGCGGTAGGGATTTTTGCCACCAAAGGTTTGTCTACGATATCTTCTTTATACGGTGTAACGCCATTTCCAGCAGTCTTTAATACGTTTAATAATTGCGCCTCGGTTGGCAATTTATCAATTTCTTTATCAGGAGCCTGTACTACTACAGTTACATTATTTTTTGTTATTAATGTTTTAGCAACTGCATTAACTTCAGCCAGAGTTATGGTTTGAAGCAATTTTTTAGAAGTTTCGTATTCGTACTCTGCCGATGGAATGGCGGCACCAACAAGGAAATTGTCTAAATATTCTTGTACAAAAACAGCCGATTTTCTTTTGTCCTTTTCTTTATATTGTTTGTCAATTCCAGCTTCAATTTTCTTTTTAATGGTTTCAAACTCGCCATTTGTAAAACCAAATTTAGCCATACGCTCATTCTCCGCTAAAGCAGCTCCTAGCGCTTTTTCAATATCTGCAGAAGACTTAGCTACTGCCACGGTGGTTAAGGCACTTTCGCCCCAAACTAAACCGCCTTGATATGGCCCGTAATTGCTTTGTGCAAATAAAAATGGTGCGGTGCCTTTTTGCGTAAGTTCTTGTATTCTATTGCCTAACATGCTGTTAACCATTGCTTCTATAACAGTTCTCTTGTAGTCGGCAGTTGTTTTAACAGGTGTAGATTTTTGGCGATAAATAACCTGGGCAATATTATATGGTTGCTCTTTATCCGTTACAATTTTAACGGCCGGCGTAGCATTATCTGCCAAGGTGTAAGTTGGTCTAGGTTTAGGATTTGCAGGATTTTTTAAATCAGAGAAATTCTGTTTAATCAACGCTTCAACCTCCTTAACATCAAAATCACCAACCGCAATTACGGTTTGTAAATTAGGGCGGTACCAATCATTATAGAAATTTCGAATCTTATCGTGTGTAAAGCTGTTTAAAACTTCAACTTTACCTATCGGGATGCGTTTAGCATATTGAGAATTGGCTAGCAAGAACGGCAATAATTGATTGCTCATTCTTTGCTGTGCATTTTTTCCACGCTGACGATCTTCTTCTATAATTACCCCACGCTCGTTATCAATTTCCTTACCATCCATGGTAACCTTACCCGCCCAGTTAGCCAAAATTTTAAAACCTGTTTTAAAAACTTCTGCACTATCTGTAGGAATTGGTAATTGGTAAACCGTTTGGTTAAAGCCAGTGTACGCATTTAAATCTGCACCAAACCTAACGCCTGCTTTTTGCAGATAATTAATCATTTCGTTTTTAGGGAAATCTTTGGTGCCATTAAAAGCCATGTGCTCGGTAAAGTGAGCTAAACCTAATTGCTCTTCAGTTTCCATTAACGAACCAATTCTATTACCCAAGTATAACTCGGCACGGTTTTTTGGTTCAACGTTTTTGCGTATGTAATAAGTTAATCCGTTTGGTAATTTTCCAATAATAACATCTTTATCGGTAGGTATTGCGGTACCAACGTCGCTCTTTGCAACTGTTTTTGCAATTGGTGTTTTAGTAGTTGTAGTTTTTTTCTGGGCAAGTGCAGGTTGAATGTATAAACCTGCTGCTAAACCTAGAACTAGATAACGTTTTTTCATAAACGGTGGTTGTGTTTTATATTTAATTTTAAACTTTAATAATTATATTTTTTTTGTACATAACCCAAAGAATTACATAAAAGAATAAAATAAAAGCAATAGCGTAAGCTAAAGAAGCATTTATTGGGGAGAAATAAGGTACAAAAAATGTTTTATAAAAAGCGGTTAAAGCACCAATTTCTTCGCCATCTGCTTGTTTAATTTTTATCATGTTTACTAAACGCGGCATCAAGCCGGATACAAAAAAAACTGTTATAGCGTTTACACCATAAATTACGAAGGGTTTTGTAAAACGGTTATAGTGGTTGATATCGATAATCCAATATGATAGCGCTAGCACTATGGTTGCTAATCCGCCGGTGTAAAGCACGTAAGAGCTTGTCCATAAAGATTTATTTATCGGAAATTCTAAATCCCATATTAAGCCAAAAATAGTTGCCAAACATCCAACAGAAAATAGCCAAGCTATTTTAGTTGCTGGTTCAATGTCTTTTCTTTTTAAATAAATACCTACTAACACTCCGAACAAACAGGTTGCTATTGCAGGGAGTGTGCTCAGCATTCCTTCGGGATCCCAGGTTCTTGCAGCTTTCCATAAATGTGCCTCTGTTAAAACTGAGCGATCTAACCAAGCGCCTAAATTTGTTTCCTTTTCTAAGTTGGCATAGCCTATGCCAGGTACAGGTACAAACGTCATCAATGCCCAGTAGCTAATCAGAATTACAATTATGATCCTAAATATATTTCGCTCGCTAAATTTTAGAAATACAATGGAAGAGAGGAAAAATACAACGCCAATTCTTTGTAATACGCCTGGAATTCGTATGGTTTTTAAGGAGGCTACAAAATCAAAATCACTAAAATTTCTAGGGAAAAAAGCTAGAAATAACCCTAGTCCGAACAAAGTTAAACCACGTTTTAAAGCTTTAAGAATAGTTTTGTTATGTGCTGTGTGGTCTGGTTTTTTGCTCCCCATAGCATAGGCAATAGAAACGCCCACTATAAAAAGAAAAAACGGGAAAACAAGGTCGGTAGGGGTGCAACCATGCCATTCGGCATGTTCTAGCGGTGCATAAATATTACCCCAGCTACCCGGGTTGTTAACCAAAATCATGGCAGCAACGGTAAGTCCTCTAAAAAAATCTAAAGATAAAAGACGTGGGGTATTAAGGTAATTCATAGCTTGCCTTGTTTGGATAAGCAAGTTAACTTATTGTTTCAAAAAAAGCTAAATATTTCTCTTTGCGCACCAAAGGAGTTAAATACAAAAGCCTCCCGGAGGAGGCTTTCTTTTAAAACTTATATCTTACAAAAGCTTCCATAGCTTCGTAATTTGCCAAGCCTAAATCATCATAAGCTTGTGCAGTTTCCCTGTTTCTATCTTCCGCTCTTTTCCAAAATTCTCTGGCGTCATCACCCGGAAAAACAGCTCTGTCTTTTTGAGATTGGTGTTTGAAGATGGCAAATTTCTTGCGCTCCACTTCTTGCGGGCTCAAAGGAACCGCCATTTCAATTTCATGTGGTTCAAATTCTAGCCAAGCACCACGATACATCCATAGCCAGCAATCGTTAACCCAGCTTTCGGTTTGTTTTAATCTTCTTAAAGCTTCTATAATTATATTAAAACAAACAATGTGCGTACCATGTGGGTCTTCAAAATCTCCAGCAGCAAAAATCTGTTCGGGCTTTATTTTTTGCAAAAGCTCCATCGTAAGTATTACATCTGCTTCAGTAACCGGATTTTTTTGGCTTTTTCCACTTTCGTAAAATGGCAATGCCATAAAATGAATATGATCATCTTCCAATCCGCAGTAGCGAGCACCAGCAATAGCTTCGCCTTTTCTAATTAAACCTTTAACAGTTTGTATTTCTGGCGTATCTACTTGGTTTGGCTTTTTAGCGTCAATAAACTCACGCATCCGCTGGTACATTTCTTTCAGTTCAGGATTGCCAAGTCCCATTTTCTCTGCAAAATCTATATTAAATTCCACAAAACGAAGCACATCATCATCCCAAACAGCAGTGTTTCCAGAAGTTTGGTAAGCCACATGTACATCGTGTTTTTGATCTACCAAACGAATAAAAGTACCACCCATTGAAATTACATCGTCATCTGGATGCGGAGAAAAAATAACTACACGTTTTTGTGCAGGCTCAGCTCTTTCTGGGCGTTGCGTATCATCTGCATTAGGTTTGCCGCCTGGCCAGCCCGTAATGGTATGTTGCAGTTTGTTAAAAATATGGATGTTGATATTGTAAACTGGACCTTTTTCTAAGGCCAGCTGCGCCATGCCGTTATTGTTAAAATCGTCTTCTGTTAATTTTAAAATCGGTTTAGATAGGGTATTTGCTAACCAAATTACAGCCTTTCTAGTTAAAGCTTCGGTCCAAATACAATCTTTAACCAACCATGGCGTATCAAATCTGGTTAATAAAGACGCCGCATCTTCATCCAAAATAAACTCAACATGGTCAGAAAGTTGTAGGTAGGTTGCTGGCACTTCGCTAGAAATTTCGCCTTCAACAGCCTTCTTTATAATGGAAGCCTTTTTGGTATTCCAGGCCATCAATATAATTTCCTTGGCTTTAAATATGGTACCAATTCCCATTGTAATGGCTTTGGTCGGCACAAAAGATTTACCACCAAAATCCCTAGCAGCATCTCTACGGGTTAGATCGTCAAGCGTTACCAATCTAGTACCCGAGTTTGGAGCAGAACCTGGCTCATTAAAACCAATGTGGCCTGTACGCCCAATACCCAAAATCTGAATATCTAAACCTCCAAATTCGCCTATTTTCTGTTCGTAAGCCAAGCAGAATGCCGGTATATCTTCCAGTTTCAAAGTTCCATCTGGGATATGAACATTCGCTTTATCTATATCAATAAGATCAAACAACTGTTCATTCATAAACGATACATAGCTTTGAGCCGCAGTAGGTTGCATCGGATAGTATTCATCCAAGTTAAATGTTACTACATTTCTAAAGCTTAAGCCTTCTTCTTTGTGTAGGCGAACCAATTCTGCATAAACACCAACTGGCGTGGCGCCTGTTGCTAAGCCTAGTACGGCCAATAAATTGCTTTCTTGTTTAGCCCTAATAATGTTCGCAATACGATGCGCAACATTTATAGATGCCTCTTTTGGGTTTTTAAAAACGGTAACTGGGAGTTTTTCGAACCTCGTTTCTTCTAAAAGATTTAATCTTGCCATTAATCTAATGTTTTTTGTAAACGGAGCAGTAAATATATAGTTAATGGCTAAATATCTCCAAAGGTTATTTGCTTTTATTACAAGTATTTTTTTAAGCTTTGCATTAAAGCCCATATCAAACGTTTGTTTAAAAATTAACCAAATTAGCATGAATAGCCAAATTCAAAAACTGTATGAAATTGCTGGTAAAACCGAAAGATTAATTATTGGTCTAATGTCTGGAACATCAATGGATGGACTGGATATTGCGCTATGTAAATGCAAAAATAGCGGTCCGGAAACTCAGGTAGAACTGCTAAAGTTTATAACTATTCCTTATCAAGATGATTTTAGAGCAGATGTAAAAAGCATTTTTTCTAAACGCGATGCGGATCTGGAGAAAGTAACAATGTTGAACGAAAAAATAGGTTTGGTACATGCCGACATGATTTTAGAAGCACTCCAAACTTGGAAAGTAGATAAAAATTCAATCGATGTAATCGCAAGTCATGGGCAAACTATTTTTCATGCGCCAAAGTCGTTGCACGGCAAGGCCGAATATCCAAATGCTACCTTGCAAATTGGCGACGCAGACCATATCGCTGTAAAAACAGGGATTATCACTTTAGCGGATTTTAGACAAAAACATTTAGCTGCTGGTGGCGAAGGTGCTCCATTAGCCGTTTATGGCGATTATTTGGTTTTTAGCAAAGCTGATGAAGATCGTATCATGCTGAATATCGGTGGCATAGCGAATTTTACTTTTTTACCAGGAGATTTAGATGCGGGCAAGGTTTTTTCTACCGATGTTGGTCCGGGAAACACATTAATGGATCAATTTATTCAACTGCATAAACCCGGCAAATACTATGATGAAGATGCTGATATGGCAAGATCTGGCACTCTAAATCAAGCCTTGTTAGTTGCATTAGTAAACGAAAAGTTTTTTAAAATAGATTTTCCAAAAACAACCGGGCCAGAACTGTTTAACCTCAGTTATCTTGAAACGGCTCAAAAAGCCAGCAATACTTTAAACTTAAGCAAAGAAGATGTAATGGCAACCTTATGCCATTTTTCTGCTTACGGAATTATAGATGCCATTAAGCGTACGGTAAAATCATCGGCTATGCCTAAAATATTAATGAGTGGTGGCGGTATGCACAACCCATTGTTGGTGAGCTTACTTAGGCAAGCTTTACCTAAAGCTAATTTTACTACAACAGACGAATTGCAAATAAATCCGGACGCTAAAGAGGCAGTTCTTTTTGCTTTACTGGCTAATGAAACGTTGGCCGGAAACCCAATAAACTTTGGCGACAGAGAAGGTGTGCCATCGGTTTGTATGGGTAAAATATCGTTGCCGAAATAAAATTTTTTTATTTCAAAAAAATATCAAAAACTATTTTTGATATTTACTTAAGGTTACGGTAAGATAAATAGTTCTATAACCGATTGTTTTACAGTAACGGAAACAAAAAATTAACCAAATTAATCTACAAGCTATGAAGAGACTTTACGCTTCTGGGCATTTAAAACTGCGATCTTTAGTTTTACTACCCTTAATTTTATTGCTTTTTACCGTAACGGCCAATGCGCAAAGCAAACGTTACACTATAAGCGGTAAAGTAACCGATGCCTCAAACAAAACTACTATTCCGGGCGCCGGTGTAAAAATTCAAGGAACTAATTTCGGCACTGCTACAAATACCGATGGTAATTTTAGCCTAGCAGCCGATTTAGCCCCGGGAAACTATCAAATTGTTTTTTCTTACATTGGATTTAAGTCGGTAACCAAGCCTTTAGTACTTGGCGATGCGACAAATGTTAGCGTAAGTGCCGAAATTAGTTCGGATGCAATGGGTTTGGACGAGGTTATTGTAACCGGTACATCGCAAGGAACTACCAGAAAACAATTGGGTAACTACATAACTTCGGTTAAAGGAGACGACTTAAATAAAGCGCCGAGTGGAAACGTACTTTCATCTATGCAAGGTAAAGTGGCAGGTGCGCAAATAAGCCAAAACTCTGGAGATCCTGCCGGAGGTATGTCGGTAAAATTACGTGGTATCAGTTCTGCAAACTCATCAACCGAACCATTATATATTATCGATGGTGTAATCGTTAATAACTCCACTACAAGAGTAACAAACACTACTGCAAATTACGATGGTGGTAGTTTTGTGGGTGCTATTGGCCAAAATAGAATGGTGGATATTAATCCAGCAGATATAGAAAGAGTAGAGGTTTTAAACGGTGCATCGGCTGCCGCGATTTATGGTTCTAGAGCAAATGCTGGTGTGATTCAAATTTTTACCAAAAAAGGTGTCGCTGGTAAAACGCAGGTAAGTTTTAATACAAACTTTATGATAAGCGAACTGCGTAAGAAAATAGAGGTTAACCAATCGCCCGTTAAATTTGGAGGGAGTGTTGATGCATTTACGCAAGATGTTATTGCTACCGTTGGTACTCCGGCAGCATTGGTAACTACAACTTCGCCGGTAACGCGTTACGATTATCAGGATTATATCTTTAGAACAGGCTACGGTACAGATAACAATTTGTCTATTTCTGGTGGTGGTGAAAATACTAAAGTTTACTCTTCTTTTGGCTATTTCAGTAACCAAGGTATCATCAAAAATACCAATTTCAGAAAGTACAATTTCAGAACAAACCTTGATCAGAAAATAAACGATTGGGCTAGTGTTTCAGCTGGTTTGAATTACATTAAGAGTTCGGCAGATGAAAAACCAGATGGAAATTCATTCTTCTCTCCAATGAACTCGGTAACCATTATTGGTAACTTCCACGACATTTGGCGAAGGGATGCGAGTGGTAACTTAATGGCTGTTGGAGAAAGAGGGCGTGTAAATCCAGTTTCTGTAATTGAAGATATTAAACAAAAGCAAGAAGTGGATAGAATTATTTCCAACGCAACATTAAAACTAAATCCAATTAAAAACCTAACGGTAGATTTAACTTTAGGTGCCGACAATTCTTCGCAAAACGGAACAACTTACATTCCACCATATACTTACAACGTAAATCCTGATTTTTTTGGTGGTGGAACAACGATAAACGCCACTCAAAATGGCTACTCGAGCGCTGCTACCAGCAAGGCATTTTTATTTAACAACGAAATAAATGCAACCTATCAGGGTAAAATTTCTGAACTATTAACCTCGGTAACACAGGTTGGCTATTCGTATCAATATGAAAGAGGTCAATACGCTTTGTTGCAAGGTAGAGGTTTGGCACCAAAAATAACTACCGTAAATGGAGCTTCTACACCGTTGCCAAGTGCCGACGGTAGAACTGAACTGTCAATTAGCGGTGCTTATATCCAACAAAATTTCAAGTACAAGGATCACTTGTTTGTAACTGGTGCATTGCGTATGGATGAGTCTTCTGTTTTTGGTAACGATAACAGAAACCAGGTTTATGTGAAAGCAAGTTTAAGTTACGTTTTGTCATCAGCAGATTACTGGAAAAAAGGAAACCTATCATCATGGTGGGACACTTTTAAACTAAGAGCAGCTTATGGCCAATCTGGTAACCTAACAGGTATTGGCCCGTACGATCGCATCAACGGATACAATGGCCAAGCGTTTTTAGGCTACACTTCTTTGTTTAGCAGTTTTCAATTAGCTAACGAAAACGTAAAGCCTGAGCGTCAGGATGAGCTGGAAGTAGGTACAGATTTAGGGTTTTTGCAAAACAGATTAACCTTAAGCGCCAACTATTACAATAAAAAGGTAAAAGACTTATTGTTAGCACAAGTAATTGCACCAACAGAAGGATATACAAGTTTCTTAAATAATATCGGTTCGTTAAAAAATACCGGCGTTGAGGTAATTTTAGGCGGTACACCTGTAAAAACACAAGATTTTGCTTGGACCGCCACGGCAATATTTAATAGAAACAGAAACGAAGCCTACAATATTGGCGCAATGCGACTTTTAAGTACTAACCCAGGTGCGCCGGTTGCGATTATTGATGGTGCGCCACTGGGTGTATTTTACGGAACCTATTTCGCTAGAAATTCTGACGGAAGTATGGTGACTAACGCTGCCGGCATACCGCAGCAAGCTAGAGATGGTGCTGGTAATCCATTGAGAAAAATCTTAGGAGATCCTAATCCAGACTACAACTGGAGTTTTGTAAATGATATCAGCTATAAAAAGTTCGGTTTACGTGTGCAGCTTGATGGTGTACAAGGTGGTGACGTTTGGAATGCCGATTGGAGAACCAGACAAGGTGTAGGAAACGGCAAGGTTGCAGAGCAAGAGCAGTTAGGCCAGTTGCCTAGGGGTTATGTAGCCGGCGTTTATGCGATAGAAGAGTGGAGGATTGACGACGGATCTTTTGTAAAATTGAGAGAAGTTTCATTGAGTTACAACATCGGTAAGGTTAAATCTATAAGTAATATGACGGTTGTGCTTAGCGGTAGGAACTTGGTTTCTTGGGATAATTACAAAGGATACGATCCAGAGCTAAACTCGGCAGGCCAGTCTACTATTCTTAGAAACATAGATTTTGGCTCGGTGCCAATTCCAAGAACATTTACGTTAGGCCTACAAGTTAAATTTTAATTAGATTAGTGATGAAAAATTTTAAAACAAAATCGATATATATAGCTTGTGGCCTTTTGACGGTGGCAAGTACTATTTCTTCTTGCAAGAAGGATTTTCAAGATCCTTCGAGAGCAAGTGTGGATGTGGCGCTAGGTTCAAGCCAGGCCCTATCTGCTGTAGCGGTTGGTATTCAGCGCACTTACACCCTAAATAGAACGGGTGTAATCTTTAATGCTATAGCAACTTCTGGTTTCTCCAGTAATGAATTGAGATTATTGAACGCAGGTAATATACCAGAGTTACAATTAAGTACCGGTGGTGTAGCTGTAGATGGAACAAACACTATTTTATTCAATATGTGGGCTTCATCTTACAAGGTTATCGACGAAAGTGATAAGGTAATTGCTGGTGCAGAGGCCTTGGGCGATAAAAATTACGCCGCTGGATTAATTGGCTATGTTAGTATTTTCAAAGCACTTTCTTTAGGTACCGTATCTACATTTTGGCAACAAGTTCCAGTAACTATTGGCAAAAATGTGCCTTTTGTTAGCAGAGCTGATGGTTACAAAGCAGCTATTGCAACTATAGATAATGCGCTAGCTAAAATTGCTGCCAACCCAATTTCTACCCAATTTGCAGCCACGGTGCCTAATTTGAACATTGTAAATACCTTACATGCATTAAAGGCTAGGTATTTGCTATTTAGCGGGCAGTATGCGCTGGCACTTGCCGAAGCGAATACAGTTACCTTAACAACAGGTTCTTCTTTTGCATTTGATAACGCGAACATCAATATCCTGAATTCGATTATCGCTTCTAATAACGTTTTTCAACCTACAGATGCTAATTTGGGCTTAACAGGAACTTTTGTTCCGGATGCAGCAGATAAAAGGATTCCATTTTACACACTTATGGCTGGCTCACCAGCAACAATACGAATGGGAGGTTTCGCAGCTACCACTACAACCGCAATTCCTATCTTCCTGCCTGGAGAAATGATTTTGATTAAAGCCGAAGCTTATGCTCGTCAGGCTACGCCGGATTTAGGCAATTCGCTAACAGAGTTAAACAAGGTAGTAACAAAAACGTCTGATTTGTTTGGCGTTGCGGCAAGTTTGCCAGCTTTAACCGGCCCTTATACCCAAGCGCAGTTGTTGGATTTAATCTATAAACATAGAAGTATAGAGTTGTACGCCTCTGGCTTTAAGCTTGAAGACATGCGGAGGTTCGGCAGACCAGATTCAGAAATGAAGCGCAAATTTATGCCATATCCGTTCCAAGAGCGAGATAATAATACTAATACCCCGGCAAATCCAACATTTTAAATAGAAAAGAGGAGAACGAATTTTCTCCTCTTTTTTTATGCTTAGCTTACTGGTAAGGCTATACAAACATTACAATAGCTTCAAGCTATTTACGGTATATGCTTCTAATAGCTGATCTGTTGGCGCTAGCTCAGTAACCAAATAATTGATATGCTCCAAATCGGCAACTTTTAGGCGTAAGGAAATATTTAGTTTTTCTGAGATGCAAAGTATGGCAACTTTTTTAGAGGCGTTAAACATAGCCTTTTTCAGTTGATTAATTTCCCAATCGGTATCGGTTAAGCCATCTGTAGCATGTAAGGCACTAGTGCCCATAAGGCATAAGTCTACCTTAATTTCTGCTAGCTGACTAATTACATGCCCACCATAAGTAATCTGCGAATTTTTAGAAAACAGACCACCGATCAATATCACTTCAATATTTTGGTATTTTGCCAATTCTACGGCAACCAACGGACTGATAGTAAAAAACGTAGCGCTCAGGTTTTCAGGAAGTTGTTTTACTAATTCAATAATCGTTGTTCCGCCACCGCTTAAAATTACCATTCCATCTTTAATTAAGGGGATGGCTTTTTTTGCTATTATTATTTTTGCATCCTTGGCATAAACGGTACTATCATCAAAGGTAGAATGATAAGATTTAGATAATGCGCCGCCATGAACCTTATAAAGCAGATTATCGTCAGACATTTCCTGCAAATCCCTTCTAATGGTATCCTCAGATACGTTTAAAAGTTGCACCAGATCTGATGTGAGCACGCGGTTATGCAAGTTAATCTGTTTCATTACAAATTCGTGTCTTTCTTTTTTTAACATAGATATTAGAGCTGTTTGGAATATAAGTTTGAAGATAAAAATATTGTGCGGGTTTTTGCGGTTTTCTGCAATATTAATTTGTTGCGTATGAGTTAAATAGTTTAAAATTTTCTTTTTTTACTGGAAAACATTTATCATATTTACTTTACGGTATTTTTAATGCGTATTTGTGCGTGTTTGATTTCGTGCAACCAACAAAACAAAACTTAAAATTTATTAACCAAAATCATGTTTATGAAAAAAAAGCTACTCATGCTGTTTTTGGGCTCGTTACTTTTTGCTTTCCAAGCGCTGGCGCAACAAGTTACGGTAACTGGTAAAATTACCTCAACAGGAGACGGGCAGCCCATTCCAGGTGCTTCTGTAAAAATCAAAGGAACTAATACTGCGGTGCAAACGGCGCCAAGTGGTTTGTATTCTATCAAAGCTAACACAGGAGATGTCTTGCAGTTCTCGTATTTAGGTATGCTAACGCAAGAACGCACCGTGGGCGCTAGTACAACCATTAACATTGCTTTAGCAGAAGATGCGAAAGCGTTAAATGAAGTTGTAGTTACTGCACAGGGTATAGAAAGAAGTAAGCGCTCCTTAGCTTATGATGCGCCAACTGTAAAAGGTGCAGATTTAGCGCAAACACAAAGAGAGAACTTTATCAATGCTTTACAGGGTCGTGTTGCGGGTGTAACGATTACGCCAACAAATGGTACACCTGGTGCATCTTCATCTATTATCATTCGTGGAGCGGTTTCTTTAGACGGAGATAATCAACCTTTATTCGTTGTAGATGGTTTGCCCATTTCTAACAACACATTTAGCGAGTATGGTCTAGTTGGTCAAGGTACCTTTAATAGAACTAATGATTACGGAAACAGGGGTATGGATATTAATCCTGAGGAGATCGAGTCGGTTACAATTTTGAAAGGCCCTGAGGCGGCTGCATTGTATGGCACTCAAGGTGCTTCTGGAGCGGTTGTAATCACTACAAAAAAAGCCAAATCCGGAACTGCAAGAGTAAGTTATAGTGGCGCTTTCACTACTTCTACTCCGTATCGTTTTCCGGAGGTTCAAACGGTTTATGGCGGTGGCGCTGGGGGTATTTTTGACGAAGAGGTACGTACTAGAACCTATTTTGGAGCAAAATATCCTGAAGGATTAAAACGTTATGACAATTTAGATGCATTTTACGGAACAGGTTTTGCACAAAGACACAGTGCGTCTATAGAAGGGGGTAACGAAGCGCTTTCTTTAAGGCTAGGCGTTTTATACAATAATAATAAAGGTCCAATTCAGGGAACAGATAACGAATCTATCAACATAAAATTGACTGGATCCTCGAAGATTGGGTCAAAGTTGACGATAGGTTCTTATTTGAATATGATCTCTCAGAAAACAAATAAAACTTACAAGGGTTCTGGTAGCCCGATGATTAGCGTTCTAAGTTGGCCTTCGCTTATTGATATTCGTGATAGATATACGGCAACTGGCGACAGAAGACTAGTGGGTACAAGTCTTGGGGGAGAATTGGATAATCCATTATGGGCTATGGAGAATAACCCAAACTGGGATAAAGTGAATCGTGTAATAACAAATGTAAATTTCCGCTACACCGCTACAGATTGGTTAAGTTTTCAGGGTGCTGTTGGTGCTGATATTTACTCTATGCAAATATTGGGGGCTTATCATCCTCAATCTTACAATGCAAATGTTGCAAGTTCGGCATATTCGGGTGGAGGTATCAATACTTCGGCTCAGAATTCAAGATTGTTTAATGGTAACTTGTTTGCAATTGCAAAAAAAGATTTTGGCAAATTTAAACCGGTTATACGTTTAGGTTTGGATGCGTCAGACAATAGTGTTCAAACAAATTCGCAATTTGGAACTAGATTTTACCAGCCGAATTTTTATAGTTTAAATAACACAGATCCTACTACCCAGAGAGTAGCTTATCAGGATGTATTGATTCGTAAAATGGGAGCGATAGCTCAGGCTGAGTTAGGATATGACGACATGTTGTATTTAACTTTAACTGGTCGTCAAGATTTTACCTCGACGCTCCCTATAGATAATTATACCTTTTTCTACCCAAGTGCTGCATTAAGCTTTGTTTTTAGTGAGTTACCAGTATTTAAAAAAATGGCATGGCTTAGCGAAGGTAAGTTAAGAGGTGGTTGGGCCCAAACAGGTAAAGATGCACGTACAGCATATATTACAAAAACCAAATTAATTGCTCAGGGAACAACCGGAGGTGGTTTTGGAGTAGATGTTACGTTGGGTAACCCGAACTTAAAAGCAGAATTTACAACATCTATAGATTTAGGTATAGATTTAGGATTTTTCAACAATCGATTATCTGCTAACTTCTCATATTACAAGTTGACAAGTGATGGGCAAATTACAGCTCCTCGTTTAAGTTATGCAACTGGCGCAATCTTAGCTTATATCAATAGTGGAAAAATTGTAAATCAAGGTTTTGAATTAAGCTTAAAAGGCTCCCCAATTAGAAAACCAGATTTTACTTGGGATGTTGGTGTAAATATGACTCGTACTAAAGGTAAATTAACAGCATTGCCAGGAGATCAGGAGACGTTCTATGTTTCAGACAGCTGGCTGTTTGATAACGTGAGAAGGCAATACTTTGTAGGATCATCTATTTCTGGTTTGTCTAGTCAAGAATACATGAGAAACAAAAATGGAGAGATTTTAATTAGCCCAGGCAACGGTTTGCCAATAAAAGATTCTAATTGGACACAGATTGGTGATACTAACCCTGATTTCGGAATTGGTTTAACAAATAACTTTACGTATAAAAATTTCAATTTATCATTCTTATTTGACATTCGTAAAGGCGGGGATATTTATAACGCTACTGAGCTTTACCTTTATGCAAGAGGTTTGTCTAAAACGAGTTTAGATCGTGAGGAACCACGAATCATAAAAGGAGTTTTAAGAGACGGACTGGAAAATACCGCAAATCCAACTCAGAATAATATTGTGGTAATTCCTTATATCACAACATCGTATTATTCTACATCATTTAATACTATTGATTTTATTGAAAAGGACATCAATTGGATTAGGTTAAAAGATGTAACGCTAGGATACAATTTACCGAAGTCTGTTTTTGCAAACAGTAAAACCTTCAAATCGGCGAGTGTATTTTTCACAGGTACAGATTTATGGTTGCTTACTAATTACACAGGAGTAGATCCTTCGGTTAATGGTTTAAGTGCGGCTTCTGGTGGTACAGGTGGTAGTGGTATTGATTTTGGTTCTTTCGGACAGCCAAGAAGTTTCAGTTTAGGTGTAAGAGTTGGTTTTTAATTATGAAAACAATGAAAAAGATATATATAGTATTAATTGCAGTTGCAATTACCTTTTCGGGCTGTAAAAAGTATTTCGATGTAAATACTGATCCGGCTACTCCTCAAAATCCAGAGAGTAGAACACTGGTTTCTCCTTTATTTGCACAAATGGAGCGTGGAGTGCAGTTTGATTCTAGATATTTAGGAAGTTTAATTCAATATTTTGGAGGAGCTGTAAACGTAGGGGAAAATCATGGTTGGATTCCTGCTAGTGATGCAATGGGTGAAATCTGGCGTACTAATTATTATGGCCTGGGTGCCAATTTAAATTTAATTTTGGCCGATAGTGAAGCGAAGAAAGAATATAATTACGTGGCGCTTGCCCAAGCATTAAAAGCATGGGGATGGCAGATTACAACAGATTATCATGGAGAAGTTATTTTAAAGCAAGCTTATGAGCCAAATCGTTTCGTTTTTGATTATGATCCACAACCTGAGGTTTATGCCGAGGTGGTTAGATTAGCCAATGAGTCTATTGCAAATTTTAGTAGAACAGATGGTGCAGGCACTGTAGCAAAATTGGCTGGACCGGATTTAGTTTATCAAGGTGATGCAAATAAGTGGATTAAGTTTAATTATGGTTTGTTGGCTAGAAATGCGAACAACCTAGTTAACAAGTCAAGTTACGATCCGGCTAAGGTTATTGAATATTGCGACAAATCTTTGGCGTCAAACTCAGATAATTTTATTGTGCCTAATAATGGAGCTACTTCTGCAGATGGAAATTTCTTTGGACCGCTTAGGCAGAATCTTCAAAACTATCGTCAAACAAGAATTATTGTGGGACTGTTAGATGGAACATATTTAACAGCTACTCCAGGCTCTGTAATTGATCCGCGTAGAGACAATATGATTACTGCTTCAGCTGATGGTATATTTAGAGGAACCAACCCAGGTTTGGCAGATGGAGGAACTGTTGCTGCAAAAAATCAAATTCCTAATCCTTGGGGAACATTAGGTTCTGTAAATCCGGGTCCTGGCTTAGGTAAATATATATTTAAAGATAAAGCCGGCTTTCCGATTATGACTTCTACTGAAATACAATTCATCAAAGCAGAAGCCGCATTTAGAGCTGGCAATTTGCCATTAGCACATACGGCTTATCTGAAGGGAATTTCAGAAAGTATTGATTATGTAAGTAGTCAAGGGACTGCTATCACTAATGCCGCTAAAACAGCCTATTTAACTAGCGCAGCTGTTAGACAAGAATCGGGAGCTTTAACTTTGAAAGACATCATGTTACAGAAATATTTAGCTTTATATGGTTATGGCTTTGTAGAAACTTGGAGCGATCTTCGAAAATACAATTATAATGTGGGCGACGTAAAAGGTAATAACCCTTATCTTAATGTTTATGTTTTCCCAACTTTTTTTGCTGATAATGGAGGAAGACCTGCTCAACGTTACCGTCCTAGATATAATTCAGAGTATTTATGGAATGTGGCTGCAATTCAAAAAATAGGTGCGGACCAAGTTGATTATCACACTAAAAAAATGTGGTTTACTGAGCCTTAATTAACCTTAAATTTAAAAAAATGAAAAAGATAATATATTTTATTGCTGCATTTGGCTTACTTATAACATCATGTAGTAAAGATGATACTTTGGTGCAGAATACCGAATACGAGAAGGTAGCTCCGGGCGATCCCAAATACTCATATATCAAATTTTTAAACCTAACTCCTGGTAGTCCGGTAGTAAATTACTACTTAGACGGAACAAAATTTTCTGCAGCATTATCTTCTTTAGGAGTAGAAAATGCTGGTTATGCTTACAATGGATTATTCCCTGATTTAGGATATGCGGTTACTTCGCCTGGCTCGCACGCATTAACTGCTAAAATTATTCCATCGGCTACGGTTGATAAAAACTTAGAAGTTTTAAAAACAACTATTAACCCTGCAGCAGGTAAATATTATACTATTTTAACAACGGGACAATATAGCGCCACAAATAAATCAATCGGCCCAATAGTTGTTCTGGATGACGTTAGGCCGGCTACTGACACTACTAAAGTATTTGTAAGAATGGTTAATTTGTTAAATGGTGGCCCTGCCATTGATTTAGTTAGGGGTGAGGTTAATACTGGTTCGAAATTAATTCCTAATGTGGCGCTAGGCACTGGATCTGGTTGGGCCGAGATTGCTAACCCAGGGAGTGGTACAGCGCCTGTTGTTAAGTTTTGGTTAAATAATGCGGCTAGCGGAGTAGCTTTAACGCCTGTTTATCAGCCTTCTTTAATTAAGGGCCGAGCTTACACTATATATATTAGAGGTGTTGTTGGATCGACTACATTTGCGCCGACGATAAGCATATACTCGACATTTTACTAAACTAATGATCTGCATTAAAAACCAAGCCTTTATTTCGGCTTGGTTTTTTTGTACCTTAACATTTCGATGAAGAGCTTTAGAGTTATATCGTGTATTATTTTTTGTTGCCTAAAACTAAATGCAACAGTTTTTACTGTAACGTCAAATGCAAACGCTGGAGCTGGTAGTTTGCGTGAGGCCATTCAATTAGCAAATGCAGATCGTTCAAGTTTGCCTAATCAAATTCGTTTTAACTTGTTAGGTAATACTTTAACAGATGTCACCATCGCGTTAGAATCGGAACTTCCTATTTTAAAATCAGATTTGATTATTGACGGCACCACACAGCCTAACAATTTATTGCAAAATGCGAATATTAGGATAAGTCTAATTAGAGTAGTTGCAGATTATTTTCATGGCTTAAGGATGGATAATGCTCAAAATATTCAAGTATACGGAATTTCATTTAGCAATTTTAAGGCAGACCCGGCTGGCACGTTAGATGAGAAAAAAGGAGGTATTTATTTACTAAATTCATCAAACATAATTATTGGTGCTATTGATAAACCTAATTGTTTTGTTGGGAATTATGCGGGTATTATCGGACCTTTCGTCATTCCTAGCAAGGACTTAGAGAATATCAAAATTTCTGCTAACATTTTTGGTCTTTCAGAAAATGGCTTAGTTGCAGAGCCAAACGATACCGGAATTGACTTGAGTTTTTTGAAAAATAGCGTAATAGGTGGCGATTCCCCTCTTGAAGGAAACTTGCTAACTTCAAATACTAACAATGGCATGGCGCTTGGAGGCACCTCTAAAGGTGTAATAATTAAAAGTAACGTAATTGGTTTAGATAAGACGCTTAGTAAAACAATACCATCTTTTTCTGCAAAAGGCATCTATATTAATGGTGTAAGTAGCGACACTAAAGTTGCTAATAATATAGTATGCGCTCAAAATATTGGTATACATGTAGATTATACAAACGGAGGTTTTGTTGTTTCGGCAAATCGTATTGGCACTTCAGTTAATGGTAATGAAAGCTTCGGCAATAATATAGGGATACATATTAATAATTGTGATAAAGGGTTAATAGGCGGTGGCAGTATAACGGATGAAAATAAAATTGCTTATAATAAGCAAGGGGTATTGATAGAACTATCTTATCCTATTTCGATTCTAAAAAATAGTTTTTACTGCAATGCTAATAGTGCAGTTTCTTTCAAGAGTATTCTAGATCCAAAAACGATAACGCCATCACGTATCAGTACCATTACAGCTAGCGGTGCAAGTGGCGTTTATCTTCCAAACGCTGTTGTTGAACTTTTTTATACTGATAGTTGTCCAGACTGCCAAGGAAAAACCTGGATTGCAACTTTAACGACAGATCCTAGTGGCGCTTGGAGTTACAGCGGTCCGATTGCAGGGCCCATTACGAGTATGGGTACGAATGCTGATGGAGCAACCTCAAATTTTTCCAAACCTATAATTGACGATTCGAAGGTTACTACATTGGGAGTGTTCTGTGGCAGAACCAATGGAAGTGTTACTAATATCGACGTATTTGATGCTAGTGTATATAACTGGTACAATGAATCTGGCGTGCTTGTTGGTACAGATAAAGATCTTCTTAATGTTGGTAACGGGAAATATCAGCTTAAGACCGGACAACTGGGAGCCTGCGATTTGGTTTCTAGATTTTATACTATAGATGCTGCCAGTAACGGTATTAACGATGCCAACAAGATAATAATCGATACATTTTGTGGATCTTCCAAAGGAAGCATTACAAATATTGGCATAGCCGATGATTTGAGTAGAACATGGTATAATGCCGATAACGAAGTAGTTGGTACCAATGCGGATTTGCTGGATGTGCCAGCCGGCAATTATTATTTTAAAGCTGGCTTAGAAAATTGTGTCATAACTTCAAAAACCTATACGGTAAACAATATTATTCATCAATATAAAGTTGCTAATGTTTCCATTAAGCCTGCAACTTGCGGTAATGCAAATGGAAACATTAATATCATCGGTTATGAAACCCAAAAACCAGATACTTTTGAATGGTTTGATGAAAATGGTAATTTAATTAGCACAAATGAAAATGTAGTAAATCTCCCTGCAGGTATCTACAGTTTGTTGGCGAAAGGGCGAAATGGTTGCGCCAATAAAGTTGGAGATTTTGAAGTTCCTATAGCTGCCTTACCTATAGTAGATTACAGTAAATTTGCCCAGTATCTTAGTTGTGATGGAAAATTTGTAAGTACAACAGGCATTACAATTAATGGAAATGTTGGGCCTTACACTTACGAATGGCTTAACGACGCGGGTGATGTAGTGAGCAATGAATTAAATTTAAATTCGGTTACACCAGGAATACTTAGGTTAAAAGTTACAGATAGAAATGGTTGCACGGTTATGGGAAGTACATTCGATTTCACGAGTTTAGCCGCAACTGCACTGAAAATTCCGAACTCATTTTCGCCAAATGATGACCAAATAAACGACCATTGGCAGATAAATGGAGCAGATAACTACCCGAATGCAGATTTTATGATTTTTTCGAGAAACGGAACTCAAGTATTTCAATCAAAAGGTTATGCTAAACCATTCGATGGGAAATTTAATGGCAAGTTTTTGCCAACTGGTGTATATTATTACGTAATAGATCTAAAATCAGCGTGTGGTAAATTGACGGGTAGCTTAACAATTATAAGGTAAGTGTTTCGTTTTTATACTCCAGCATTTTTTATACTTTTGTAAACAATTATTTAGCTATGGCAAGTTTTACATTAACAGCAGAAAGTTGGGAGCGAGTAAAAATCAAATTCCTAAGAAAATATCGCGACCTTACACAAGAGCAACTTTCTTTTTCTCCTGGCCAAGAAGACCAATTGGTGCAACAGCTAATGGGTTTGGTTAAACGTGATCAAACTTATATAGAATTTACTATTCGCAAGGCCTTAGCAGATCCCGCAGGTAACAGGCTTTAGTATCGTTTTTAACTTTTAGCTATTTTTTGTAGTTTTACCTATTAATATCTGGGTAAATGAGAAAGCTAAAAATTATCGTCCTGTTTTTTTCTATTGGTTTAGTTTCAGTTACGCTAGCCTTTAAAGAAGACTTATTTCAGGTATCCAAAAACCTAGATATTTTTGCTTCCTTATATAAAGAAGTAAGCATCAACTATGTTGATGAAACAAATCCGGCAGGTTTGATGAAGAGCAGCATCGATGCGATGTTATCAAATCTAGATCCTTATACAGAATACATTCCCGAGTCGGAGATTGAAGACTATAAACTCAAATACGTAAGCACGCAATACGGGGGTATTGGTATTGGCACTCTATTTATCGATGGCAAACTTTTCGTAAACGAAGTAAGCGCCGGCAACCCCGCAAACAAACAAGATGTTAGGCCAGGCGATGAAATTGTAAAGGTAAACGATATTGTGGTGCAGGGTAAGGATAGAAATCAAGTAAGTCAGCTTTTACGGGGTCCTAAAGGCAGTGCATTAAGTTTGGTAATTTTAAGAGATGGCGCCACAGTTAGTAAATCAATTGTAAGAGAAGAGATAAAACAGCCAAATGTTTCTTATTCTGGTTTGATAGATGGAAATATTGGCTACATCAAGTTAGATAAGTTTTTGGAAAATTCTGGTGCTGAGGTTAAACAAGCACTCGAAACAATAAACAAGGACAAGCCAAAAGGATTAATATTGGATTTGCGTAATAATGGAGGCGGGATTTTGCAGGAGGCGGTTAAGATTGTGAATCTCTTTGTAGACAAGAATATTATGGTGGTTGTTCAAAAGGGAAGAAATCCTGAAAAAACAGTCACTTACAAAACCACAAATCAGCCAATAGCGGCACAGTTGCCACTCGTTGTTCTCGTTAATGCTTCATCAGCATCGGCATCAGAAATTGTTGCGGGTTCATTGCAGGATTTAGATAGGGCAGTGGTTGTTGGTCAGCGTAGTTTTGGTAAAGGATTGGTGCAACAAACATTTAACTTGCCCTACAATAGTTTAGTAAAAGTAACCGTAGCCAAATATTTTACCCCATCGGGGCGATGTATACAAGCGTTAGACTATGCGCATAAAGATGAAAATGGCATAGCCGAAAAATTTTCTGACACCGCAAAAACTGCATACGGAACAAAAGCCGGAAGAAAAGTTTATAATGGAAATGGCGTATATCCAGATGTATTTATAGAAGCAACTAAAGTTAGCCCTGTGGTTACCTCTATTATGAATAAAAGCCTATTTTTTAACTACGTTAATGCTTACAGGCGTACTCACCAGCAAATTGCCGATGTGAATAAATTTCAGCTAAAAGATGCAGACTATAATCAATTTGTAGCCTCTTTAAATGGCAAGGATTATTCCTATTCTTCTAAAACCGAAAAAGCATTAGAAGATTTAAGAAAAGAAGCAGAAAAGGAAAACAAAATAACGGCTATAAGTCAAGAGCTTGATAATTTGAAGTCGAAAATGCTATCTTCTAAAAAAAATGACCTAATTGCACATAAAGAGGAGCTTAAAAGAGTACTTGAGACACAAATTATTAGCAGATATTATTACGAAAGAGGAAAAGTAGAGCAGTCTTTTCAATACGATAAAGAAATAGCCCAAGCAAAATCTCTTTTTTCTAATCAAAATCAGATGTTAGCCATACTTCGAGGAGATGGAGACTTTAAAACTATAGGTAATCCGATAAAATCAAACAGTTTTAATAATTAAAACGGTCATTGTTAACTAAGTTTTAAGTTAACGAGTTCATTTTAACCGAATTGAAAACGTTACATTTCATGTTAAACAATAAAGTGTTAAAAAGTGTTAAAAATTAAACTATTGGTTTACAGTTGTTTACGTGTTGTTTTTAATATTTTAACACATTGATATTTTGATATTGGTATAGGAATCCTCATATTTAGAGATTAAATAACTATTAACTAACCTAAATTTTATTAATTTATGAAAAAACTTGTACTAAGTTTATTCATCTTGTGTACACTAACTGTTGCTGCATTCGCTCAAGAACGCACCATAACAGGTACTGTAAAAGCAAGTGAAGACGGACTACCTATCCCAGGTGCATCCGTTAAAGTAAAAGAAGCGCCAACCGTTGGTACAACAACAAGCGCTGATGGTAAGTTTTCATTAAAAGTTCCTGCAAATGCAAAAACTTTAACGATTTCTTATTTAGGATATAACACTCAAGAGGTGGCTATATCAGGTAATACTATTAATGCGTCTTTAGTTTTAGATTCTAAGACTTTAGATCAGGTTGTAATTACAGCGGGTGGTGTTACCATCAAACGTCGTGAGCAAGGTAACCAAGCTACTACAATTAGATCTCAAGAGTTAACTCAAGCAAAAGCATTTAACGTTGCTAGTGCTTTAACTGGTAAAGTTGCTGGTTTGCAAGTTAACGCTGTAAGTTCTGGTGTTAACCCTAACGTTCGTTTGGTATTGCGTGGTAACCGTTCGTTACTTGGTAACAACCAAGCTTTAGTTGTTGTGGATAACGTTATCGTTCCTAACAACATTTTAGGTAACTTGAACCCAGAGGATATTGAGAACGTAGAGGTGTTAAACGGTGCTGGTGCAGCTTCTCTTTACGGTTCAGATGCATCTAACGGTGCGTTAATCATCACTACTAAAACTGGTAAAAGAGGTGTAACTGCTATCTCTGTAGGTCAAACTATTAACGTAGAAGAAGTAAGTTTCTTGCCTCAATTACAGTATGAATTCGGTTCGGGTACAGGTAACGACGATGTTCCAACTTATACTCCTTACGAAAACCAACAGTACGGTCCAAGATTTGACGGTTCAATGAGAGTGATTGGTAAGCCATTAGTAGATGGATCAATCCAAACTGTACAATATTCTCCTTCTTCTCAAAACAAAGATGCTTTCTGGGAAACTGGTTTGTCTAGCCAAACAGATTTTAGTATCCAATCTGGTGATGATAAAGGTTCTTATTATTTATCTTCTCAGTATTTTGATCAAGTTGGTACACTTAAAAATGATGACTACAATCGTTTTACAATTAGATTAAACGGTAAAAAAGATTTGGGTAACGGTGTAGAATTTACTTTCAACACTAACTATATCCAAAATAGATACGATTTAACTACTGCAACTTCTGCAGTTTTTGATAACGTGTTACAATCTCCTGGTCAAATTCCATTGACTTCTTATCAAGATTGGAGAAATGATAAATTTGCAAATCCAAACGGATATTACAACGAATATTATCAAAACCCATATTTCGCTATTGATAATAGCAGAAGCCAAACTAGAAATGATTATTTAACTGGTAACGTACAGGTTAAATGGTATCCAATTAAACCATTATCTTTCTTGTTCCGCGTTAGTTTAAATACGCAAAACTATTCTAACAAAGCATGGACTAACCAATTCACTTATTCTGCGTACAGAAAAGCGTTAACATCAAACTTTAACAATATTCAAGGTAACGTAAGTGATGGTTCTGGTTTCAGTACTCAAATTAACCCGGAGTTCCAGGCGCAGTACATCGAAAAAATTACTAAAGATTTATCTTTAAATGTAATTTTGGGTGCAAGTGCTAGAAGCAACACTGCAAAGGGCGTTAACGTTAGTGCAGGAAGTTTAGTACAACCAGATTTGTTTAACGTTAGCAACACGGTAGTAAATCCTGGAGCAAGCGAAAGTAACTCAACAGTACGCCAAATGGGTGTATATGCGGATGCTCGTTTAGGTTTCAGAGATTATTTATACTTACACGTTACTGGTAGAAATGACTGGAGATCAGTATTGGCGAAAGAAAACAGATCGTTCTTCTATCCATCAGCAGATATTGCGTTTATTGCAACTGATGCATTAGATTTCTTAAAAAATTCAAAAGTAATCAACTCTTTAAAGTTAAGAGCTGGTGTATCTAAAGTAGGTTTGGTTAACATTGGTGCTTATGCATTATTGCCAACTTACGGTCAGGCTTTTGGATATCCTTATAATGGTGTTGCTGGTTATACATTAGGTAACCGTATCGTTGCACCTAACATTAACCCAGAGATTACAACTTCATTAGAAGGTGGTATCGATTTCGAGTTGTTACAATCAAGAATCACGGGTAGTGTAACTGCTTATAAATCTAATACAACAGATCAAACTGTGCCAATCAACATTCCTTCTTCTACAGGTTTTACTTCATACTTAACTAACACTGGTGAAGTTGAAAACATTGGTTTAGAAACTGCAGTTAGAGGTGTAGTTGTTAGAAACCAAACTACTGGTTTAGAAGTAACTGTTGGAGCTAACTATACTTACAATCAAAACGAGGTTCTTTCAATTAGTAATGATTTGCCTCAGTTAGGTTTAGGTAGTTTTGGTACTGCACAAATTGTTGCAATGCCGAACAATCCTTTCCCTTTCTTAAAAGGTACTACTTATGTGAGAGACGATCAAGGTAGAATTATTGTTGATAGAGTTACAGGTTTCCCTGCTGCAACTACAACAATATCAGACTTTGGCAATACAGAACCAAAACACCGTTTAGGTTTAGATGCAACAGCTGCATACAAAGGTTTCAGATTAGCAGCATTGTTTGAATATAGAGGTGGTTTTGTAATGTACAACGGTGCTTCTAGTTTCGATTTCTCTGGAGCTGGTATCAGAACAACTTACTTCAATCGTGAGCGTTTTGTAGTTCCAAATTCATCTTATTTAGATCCAGTAACTAACACTTATGTTGCTAATACTAGCATCACGACTAGAACTGGTGGTGTAGATTTCTGGACTAACGGACCTACAAATACAGGGGTTGATGAGAATTATTTATATTCTGCTGCATTCTGGAAATTACGTGAGGTTTCTTTAAGTTACGATTTGCCAAAATCTATATTAGGTAACATCAAGTATATCAAAGGTGCACGTATTAGTGTTCAAGGTAGAAACTTGTTCTTGTGGACTCCTAAAACGAACATCTATACAGATCCAGAATATAGTGCTTTAGGTTCTGACAGTAATGCAATTGGTTTTACCAGTTTAGGTCAAACTCCTCCTTCTAGATTCTTTGGTGCAACGCTTTCATTAACATTATAATTAGAAGAAATATGAAAAAGATAATTAATGGTTTATTAATAGGTGCGATTGCTGTAGGATTTTCTTCTTGCGAAAAGTACCTTGATGTAAACACTAACCCAAATAACCCAACTTCAGTTACTGCAGATTTAATTTTGCCTCAAGCTATAGTTGGTTCGGCTTCGGTAACAAATACTTTTAGCCAAAACTTGAACTTTGTAAGCGGATCTTTCGCTAACGTTGGTGGAGTTGGTGGTTATGGTGCAACTCTAACACAAGCATACACAACCAGCAGTTTTAACGGTATGTGGACTTCAAGTTACGACAACTTGCAGGATTATAAAAATGTATTGGATGCTAATGCTGGCGATGGTACTAGAGTTTTTACCACTTCAATCGCTAGAATTATGACAGCTTACGGGTTCGCTCGTTTAGTTGATCAGTACAATGATATTCCTTATAGCGACGCTTTAAAAGGTAGACTTTCATTAGCTCCTAAATATGATAAAGCTGCAGATATCTACAAAGCTTTAATTAAGGAAATCGATGAATCTATTGCTGCAATTACCGCTGGACAAGCAGCTCCTGCTACTGCAGAGATCAAAGTTGTTCCTACTACTATAGACCCTTTGTTTAAAGGTGATATGAACAAATGGAAACGTTTTGCGAATACTTTAAAATTACGTATGTTGGTTAAAATGGCTGGCGTTCCTGATTTGAATTCTTACGCACTTCCATTATTTAGTACTTTAGGTGCTATTGGTTACATCCAAGATGATGCTTTGGTAAATCCAGGTTATTTAAAAGAACCAGGTAGACAAAATCCTAACTTCGCGTCATTAGCATCAAATGCTACTAACGTACGTAGCCAAGGTCAAGCTACTACTACTAAATGGATGTTAACGTTTTATAATGGTAACAAAATTAACGATAATGGTAGAGGTTCAGTAATTTTCAGAAGTTTCCCTAATACGCCATCTAACCAATTAGGTGATGAAACATCTGCAGCGGTTGCAGCTATTGCAACTTATACTGCTTGGTTTACAGGTACAGATTTTAATACGCCAGGTTTAGGTGTTGCTAAATACTCTACTCAAGGTCAGCCAGTGTTCTTAAAAGCAGAAGCAGATTTGTTATTAGCAGAGGCAGAAGCCAGAGGTTATTTAACGTCTGCAGATTTTGGTGCTACTTCATTTGCTAATGGTGTTAAAGCCTCATACAATTATTTGTATAAAAACGCTTCTGATGCCCCTACAAAAACAACTGCAGAAGTTAACACTTGGTTTGCTTCTTATATAACTGCAAACCCGGGTAATGCATTAGTAGATTATTCATTAGCCACAACTACACTTGCAAGAGTAGAGGCTATTAGCACGCAAAAATATATCGCTTTAGCTAACATTATGAATGACGAAGCTTTTAATGAATATAGACGTACTGGTTTCCCTCGTACCGTAACAGCTGGAGCAGCATCGCCGACGTTAACTTTTGCTTCTAGATCTTCTGTAGCAACTTCTCCAGATAGAATTATTACTAGAGTATTGTATCCACAACAAGAATTTAACTTGAATCCAAGTAATGTTCCTACTGGAATTAGCTTATATACTTCTAAAATATTTTGGGACGTAAATTAATTTTAATGAAAATCATGAAAAAATATTTTTATAAATCTGTTGCCGCACTAATCGCGGTTGCAACGCTATCATCTTGTTTGAAAGATGATAGATTGGTTCTTGATCCCGAAAAAGGTACAAACGTTATTGAGTTTGTTAACCCGGCTCAAATTAACCACGTAGGTAGTACTACAGCATTATACGTAATGAGCTATCCAGTTTCTAGTACTTTACAGGTAATTCCTTTAGAGGTTAGTTACTCAGGTCCTGCTGATGGCGCTCCTGAAGACATTGTTGTTAACTTAGCAGTAGGTGGTCAAGCAATAATTGATCAGTACAACAATGAGCAAGGTGAAAGCTATACTTTGATGCCAACATCTTGGTACTCATTAGGTGCTACTTCTGTAACTATTCCAAAAGGGCAGAAAAGAGCTAGTTTTAATGTTAGTATTAATACAAGTTTATTTGATTTAACTAAACCCTATGTAGTGCCATTAACAATCAGCAGTGTTTCTTCTGGTACAATTAGCACTAACTTCAGTAAAATCTTAATAAACTTTGGTGCTAAAAATGCGGTAGATGGTTTATACAACTATAAAACTTCTGCTACAACTTCATTAGTTGCGAATGCTAATTTTAATAATGTACCTTTGGTAACAGCTGGTCCTAATACAGTTAGAACTAACTTGTTAGATACTTATTCTAACATTATTACTTATAACATCGACTTCACTACAAATAAAGCTACTGTTGTAAGTGTGGTTAGCTCAATTGGTACACCGATTACAGATCCGGTTAGTAATTGGAACCCTGCTACTAAAGTTTTGTACGTAAAATGGACGGCTGGTGCACGTCAATTCGAAGAAACTTATACTTATACAGGTGTAAGATAGTATTAGATTTTATTTTAAAAAGGCCACCTATCAGGTGGCCTTTTTTTTTATATTTAGTTTTTTAGTTTCAATGCAGAGCGTACCAAGATTTTTTCTTTCGGTTATTTTAGTGCTTTTGGTTAGTCAAAATTGCATTGCACAAAACTGTGTGCTTTTTAACTTAACCAATGTAGTGCTTACCAAACCAGATTGTAAGGATAATAGAGGTTCTATTACAGGTATAACTGCAACCGGTGCAGTATCTTACCGCTGGATAGATGATTTTGGGAATGTTGTTTCTACAAGCTTAAATTTGGTAAATGCCAGTGCTGGAACATACCAGTTAGTGGGTATAACAGCAGATGGTTGCGAAAACTCAACACTGGTTACATTGCCACCCGGCGGTACACCTATAAACGGTTATCTGGTATATGGCATAAATACGTCGTGTGGAGCCAATAATGGGAGTTTTCATATTGTCACAGCAAATTCAAGTATTCCGGAGGGTATAAGATGGGTGGATGCGCAGAACAATACGGTTGGCACTGATGTAAATGTTTATGGGCTTTCTAATGGTATTTATAGATTATATTTGAAGAATAAAGAAGGTTGCGAGGTGATTCATACTACAGCTTCCTTAACAAGCAGAGGTAAATTAGATGTTTCTTTTGGTGACGCGTTTATAAAAAACGATACCTGCAACAGGAGTATTGGTGCAGTAAACGGTCTAAAGATAATAAGTGGCGTTAATCCAATACTAGTAAAATGGTTTGATGAACAACAAAATGTGGTAAGTACTAACCTTAATTTAAACAATGTGTCTGCTGGCAAATACAAGGTTTTGATAACCGATAGTTGCGGAGTTGATCCATTTGAAGAGTCTTTTGAAATAATAAACAGCGACATAAGTTTGGCAAAGCCAAATGTTGCTGATATAAAGCTTTGTAGTCCAGGTTTGGCAAATATTGAGGTTATTAACCCGCAGATTGGTAGATATAGAATTTACGATTCGCAGCAATCTCCCTATCCAATCCATGAAGGTGTATCTGGTAGTTTCGAATTCCAGGCTAATATAGATAGAAAGGTGTATGTGTCGTTTGCAAGCGGAGATTGTGAAAGTGAGCGTACCGAAGTTGATATAGCAATTGGTGTTTCTGCCAAAAAACTGCCAAATGCTATCAGCCCCAATGGTGATGGCGTGAATGATGAATGGAATTTAAGTTGGTTGACTTATTATCCAGCTGCTTCGGCAAAAATTTTTAATCGACTTGGACAGATTGTATATAGCTATAATAACCAAGAAATGTTTTTCAATGGAAACAGAAAAGGCAAAGCTTTACCAGTTGGCACGTACTATTATATTATCGAATTAGGTAAAGACTGCAGCTTAATTAGGGGAACGATTAATATAATTAGGTAAGTGCATTAATCCATCGCATGCAACCTTACTTTTAAGCCATCCATTTTGGGGCTTAGTTGCAATTGGCATGCAAGCCTAGAGTTTGGCAGAAGGTCTGGTAATGTATCTAACATTGCGTATTCGTCGTCTGTCATTTCGTTAAGCTTTTCTTCACCTTCCATTACGTCAACGCAACAAGTGGCGCATAAAGCCATGCCACCACAAGTTGCTAAAATATCGTATTCGCTAGCCTTTAGAAATTCCATTAAACTTAGGCCCATATCTGTTGGAGCTACAAGTTCCGAAGTATTTCCTTCTCTATCTTCTACAACAATATTAATATCACTCATTATAAATATTTTCTTTCCCTTTAGGGGCTGGGGGTTTAAAATTCAGCTACGCCGTTCACGGTAGTATATTTCATGGTGTATTTTACACCTGGGTTCATATACTGGTAAGCACTATGACTCATCAATGCTGCTTCGTGAAATCCGCACAAAATTAACTTTAATTTATTAGTATAGGTATTAATATCTCCAATTGCGTAAATACCCGGGATATTAGTGCTATAATCGTCTGTATTGACCTCGATAGCACTCTTGCTAATGTTTAAGTTCCATTGCTCTATAGGGCCTAATTTAGGGCTTAAACCAAATAAAGGAATTAAGTGGTCTGCTTCGAAAACAGATTTTTCCATGGTACGGTTGTGAATCACTTCCACACGCTCTAATTTTCCTTCGCCAGATACAGAATTTAAATTGCTGTTTAACACTAGGTTAATTTTTCCAGCTTCTGCCAACTCCATTACTTTGTTAACCGAATCAGGTGCACCGCGGAAGCTTTCGCTACGGTGAATTAAAGTTAATTCAGATACTACATCAGCCAAGAAAATGGTCCAGTCTAAGGCAGAGTCGCCACCGCCGGCTATTACCATTTTCTGACCACGGTATTTCTCAGGATCTAAAATCATATAATTTACACCGCGACCATTTTCAAAGTCTTCTAAACCAGCAACAGCAGGTTTACGAGGTTCGAAACAGCCCAAACCACCAGCAATTACTACAACTTTAGCTTCAATAATAGTTCCCATGTTTGTGGTAAGCACAAAATCAGCTTCGCCACGTTTTTCTAAACCTTCAATTCTTTCACCTAAAGTATAGCCTGGGTGAAATGGTTTTGCTTGCTCTACCAAGTTATCAATTAACTCTTGAGCTAAAACCGTAGGATAACCAGGGATGTCGTATATAGGTTTTTTAGGATATATTTCAGACAACTGACCACCAACTTGCGGAAGGTAATCAATTAGATGGCAACGCATTTTTAACAAACCTGCTTCGAAAATTGCAAAAAGGCCCACTGGACCAGCGCCAATAATGGCTATATCAGTAGAGATCATGGTTTAAAATTTGTGCGAATTTACGAAATTAAAATGTAATCCTTTTCTTATTTAGATGTATTCTATATAAACTGAGGCGGAGTTGACAAACTTATTTCAATATATTCGTGTTAGTGATAGGAATTATTAGCTGTTGACGGTTATTTTTACTATTTTATTGTTGATGCCCGAATTAGAATACTTGATTTTATTTATGCTCTTCTTTGCTGTTTGGGCATCTTGTTTCATTATTGGTGGCAGGTCTTGGCAAATGACAGCTGCATTTATTCCGATGTCTATAGCGTCGTTTTTTTATTATGATACAAACACACAGTGGAATTGGTTGCTTTTAATTCCTATGCTTCCTGTAACCGTCCTAGACATTCATGTTGTTTTAAGCAAACCGAAATTTAGGGGTTTTACTAGCTACTTAAATTACTTATTGATTATTCCGTTTTTGATTGTTTATTTTTATAACGCATCTAATTTTAAAGAATCTGAGACATGGCTGGGCATTGTTTTTGATCATTTTTTCTCTTGTTTAATTATCATTTTTGTGAGTAAGGTCTGGATTTCGAACATTGTACTTTTATTTGTGAATAGACTCTGGAGTGCGGATAAAAATGTAATGCGTACCAGATTAAATGACGTATATATAACTGGAACCGGAAGAACGAAGACTTTTAACGCATCAATATATCAGTTAGGTGCGGTTGAAATTTCTGGCTTTTTTTACCAATATGTTAGGTTTAAAAAGATTAGGCCAGACGAGGAAATTGAATTAACCATAAAAACGGGTTGGTTAGGTACAGAATATATCGCAGGTTTTCCGAAAGTATTAAATCGAAGCAGGGTAAAATCTTAGTGTTGTGCTATTGTGCAAGCTAATGATTGGTTTAAGCTTTTTCCGTAACTTTGCTTAACAAATGGCAAAAAACATTTATTTCGCATCAGATTTCCATTTAGGAGCGCCTACATATAATGAAAGTCGTTTACGTGAGGCACGTATTGTAAATTGGTTAAATTTTATTACGCCGACGTGTAGTGAGCTTTTTTTAATGGGCGACGTGTTTGATTTCTGGTTTGAATACGGTAAAGTGATACCTAAAGGGTTTGTGCGATTGCAAGGTAAGCTGGCAGAAATGGCAGATGCAGGCATTAAAATCTATTTCTTTAAGGGCAACCACGATATGTGGGTAGATGACTATTTTACCAAAGAAATTGGCTTGGAAATTATCAGCGACGAACTTGTAATTGAAAGAAACGGCAAGCGCTTTTTTCTTCACCACGGCGATGGCTTAGGCCCTGGAGATAGCAAATACAAATTTTTAAGAAAGGTTTTTAGGAATAAATTTTGCCAATGGCTGTTTTCTGTACTACCGCCACGAGTTGGGATGTTTGTAGCAAACGGTTGGTCTAATAAAAGTAGAAAGATTGGATCTAAAAAAATTGTTTTTCTTGGCGATGAAAATGAATGGCTAGCAATTTTTGCCAAAGAGCAATTGCAAAGAGAACATTACGATTACTTTATTTTTGGACATAGACACTTGCCATTGGATATTAAGCTAAATGATAAAAGCAGGTATGTGAATATTGGCGAATGGTTAAATTACCAGTCGTACGGGGTTTTTGACGGACAAGAATTAAGGTTGGAGTACTTTGAAAAAAGCATTAGCTAGTTAGTGTTTAGTAGTTGGGCGTTGACTTGCTAAAACTGAGATTTTTTTCGTTATTTTTGCAAGCTTTATTGCAATGGTGTTTGTTTTATAAACCCGATTGCAGTGAAAGACGTAAATTTTTAATTAGCGTAGCGATTTAAAATTTACTTTGTAACGAAAAGCGGGGCTGAAGAAATAGAAAGCTGTAACGCTGATTTTCAAAAAAGATTTAGAGATTATGTTAGAAAAATTAGAAGCGATAAAATTGCGTTGGGAAGATGTAGAAGAGCAATTGAGTAATCCGGATACGGTTCAGGATATGAAACGTTTTGCCGCTTTAAACAAAGAATATAAAGACTTGGGCAAAATTGTGGATTCTTATAAAATCTACAAAAATGTGATGAGCAATATTGATGCGAACAAGGAGATATTGGCTACTGAAAAGGATGCTGAGATGCGTGAAATGGCTAAGGAAGAGCTTGATCTGTTGTTGGTGCAACAGGAGGAGTTGGAGGAAAGCGTTCGTTTAATGTTGATTCCGAAAGATCCTGAGGACTCGAAAAATGCTGTTTTTGAGATTAGGGGCGGTACCGGAGGTGATGAGGCTGCTTTATTTGCGGGCGATTTATACCGTATGTATACGCGTTATTTCGAAACCAAAGGCTGGCGTGTAGAAACTGTTGATGTAACGGAAGGTACTGCCGGCGGCTATAAAGAGGTTATTTTGAAAGTTAGTGGCGAGGATGTTTACGGCTTGTTAAAATACGAGTCGGGCGTGCATCGTGTACAGCGTGTGCCTGATACGGAAACCCAAGGTCGTGTACATACTTCGGCAGCATCTGTTGCTGTTTTGCCAGAGGCTGAGGAAATCGATTTGTATATTAACCCAGCTGATATCGATTTACAAACATCTCGTTCTGGTGGTGCTGGAGGACAAAATGTAAACAAGGTTGAAACCAAGGTGCAGTTAACGCACAGGCCATCGGGTATCGTTGTTGTTTGTCAGCAAGAGCGTTCTCAATTGGGCAACCGTATTATTGCAATGGAGATGTTGCGTAGTAAGTTGTACGATATAGAATTGCAGAAGAAAAATGGAGACATTGCGGCTAAACGTAAAACGATGGTATCAACAGGTGATAGATCGGCGAAGATTAGAACTTATAATTATCCGCAGGGTAGGGTTACCGATCATCGAATTGGTTTAACACTTTATAACTTGAATAATGTTATGGACGGTAACGTACAGGAATTGATTGATGCGCTTCAATTTGCTGAAAATGCGGAGAAAATGAAAGAAGGAGCGGTAATTTAGGGGCAACGATTAAAGAATAAGGAGCAAAGATTGATTTACGGATTTGTTTCTTTTAAATTTTTCAGTCTGATAAACAATAGGTTGCAAAAATTTTAAAATAATTATTGTAAATTTAATTTAAGTCGCTATATTTGCAATCCCGAAACGAAAGAGATTTTGTTTTAAGGAAAACGGACCGGTAGTTCAGCTGGTTAGAATGCCGCCCTGTCACGGCGGAGGTCGCGGGTTCGAGTCCCGTCCGGTCCGCAAAAGCTTCAACAGAAATGTTGGAGCTTTTTTGTTTCATAGCTTTGTCGTTTGATTATTATTGCCTAATTATTCGCAAATATTAACTCTATAAAAATGGTTCGAAAAATTTGAACATATTTGTTTATCAATTTAACCATTATGAAAGTTATTGCCAGACTAGTTTTTGTGTTGAGTGTTTTAGCATTAAGTAGCCAAGCGGGTGCTCAGACAGCAAATCAGCAAAAAAAATATTCGAAAGCTGAAATTTTACGTGGTACATTAACGCCAGAACGAACTTGGTGGGATGTGCAACGATATGAAATTGCATTTAAGCCTGATTTTAATGATAAAAGCCTCGCAGGCTCAAACGAGATTGCTTATAAGGTTATAAAAGCTAACGATGGCAAAATTCAAATGCAGATCGATCTGCAAAATCCTTTGGTAATTGATAGTGTAATTTATAATGGTAAAAGGAAAATAGCTTTTGCTAAGAAGGAAAGCGTTTGGTATTTAACGGTTCCAGCGCAAAAAGTTGGCGAAACAAATAAGGTTAATATTTTCTATCATGGAAAGGTGCATCAGGCTATTAGGGCACCTTGGGATGGTGGTTTTATTTTTGGCTTAGATTCTTTAGCTAGACCATGGATGACGGTTGCCTGCCAAGGTTTAGGTGCTTCTATCTGGTTTCCTAACAAAGACCATCAAAGTGATGAGCCAGATAAAGGTGCGTCTTTAACCATGACCGTTCCGGATAGTTTGGTGGCGGTTGGTAACGGACGTCTGGTTTATAAAAAACCTGGTACCGATGGCACAACTACTTACAAATACAATGTAAATAGTGCAATTAACAATTACTGCATCATTCCTTACATTGGTAAATACGTAAACTTTAACGAGGTTTATAAAGGAGAAAAAGGTCCGTTAGATGTAAACTACTGGGTTTTGGATTATAACCTGTCAAAGGCTAAAACCTATTTCCCAGACCAGGTGCACAAAATGTTCAAAGCTTTTGAGCATTGGTTTGGTCCTTATCCGTTTTACGAAGATGGCTACCAGCTTATAGATGCTTCACATACAGGTATGGAACACCAGTCGGCGGTTTCTTACGGCAATAATTACAAGTTTGGCTATCGTGGTAGAGATGCATCTGGTTATGGCTGGGGCATGAAATTCGATTTTATCATTATCCACGAAAGTGGTCATGAATGGTTTGGAAATAACATTACTACAAACGATTTAGCAGACATGTGGGTGCACGAAGGTTTTACCAATTACAGCGAAACACTTTTTGTAGATTATCATTTTGGCGAGCAAGCCGGTAACGAATATAATTATGGTATTAGAAAAGGCATTAGAAATGATAAGCCAATCATTACAGATTATAACGTAAATGCCCAAGGTAGTGGCGATATGTATCCAAAAGGTGGAAATATGTTGCATTCCATTAGGCACGGCTTAAATAATGATGTGCTTTTTAGAAATATTTTACGAGGACTAAACAAGAAATTTTATCATAAAACGGTTACTTCCGCACAAGTTGAGGCTTACATTTCTGAAATGGCAAAATTCAACTACGTTAAAGTTTTTGATCAGTATTTACGCACTACACAAATACCTACATTTAACTTTTTGGTAGAAAACGGCAAGTTGACTTATCGTTATAGCAACAGCGTTGATGGATTTAATATGCCTTTAACTTTAAAGGATGGAGCTACAGTTATAAAATTATTGCCAACCACTGCAGCAAAAACTTTAGTGTTAAAACCTGGTGAGGAAAAACTTTTTACTGTTGATGCGATAGAGAAGACGTTTTATGTGAAAGCGGTTAATTCTAAATAATTATTTCATCCTTTTAGGGAGGAAGGTTAAGATTAATCCTTTGAAGTTAGCTAGCATATCCCAAAATTTTCTGTTGCTATCTACATCGGCTTCGCCGCAGTCTATTGTATCGCTACGTGTGATGATGAAATCGGCGAAATTTTCGACTAGTTTTAGTTTAATAAGGTTTTTCATCGCCCTGGCAAAATAACTGGCATATACGTGGCCCCATATTTCTATTGCGAGCGAATCGGTAGAGATATCGAGCTCTTTGCTAAAAAGTGTTACATAGTCTGATTTTATTAAAGCTACTAAAGCATCGGATCGCTCTTCTATATTTTCAGATAAAAATTTTCGTAAGGCATGAGGTTTTTTAACCCTGATAAGTTTTTCATTAAATTCTACCAAAAGCTTATGCCCGTGTAGTTGATATGTTTTTTCCATTGGCATAGGCTTTTCTAAAATATTCCGTTACTTCTTCATTAAAATCGCTAAGCGTCATTATTCTTAAATGATGGTTATATTGATTGCTCCCTGGTACTAAAGCTATCTTCCGAAAACACAAATTTTCGGCAAAAGGTTCGTTAAAGGGTAGAACAATATCTATAAAATTTTTGCCCAGTTTAATGATATATGCAAAAGCAGTATCCGATGCAATTACCATCATCGACTTTGTTTCCCTTAAAATTATTGGCCCAATCTTTTCAAGTGTTGATAACAACTCTCTATAAAGCGCTAAGGATACTTCTGTTTTTCCACTTAAAAAATTATTCGTGCTATCGCAAAAGTGATTTTGATTTGTAATTTTAAAAGTACTATTGCAGTTTGGGCAGGTCCACATTAGCTTTATTTTTAATGTTTTAACAAACGTTTGCGCAGTGTTTAATGACTTAAATTTATACTATCGGCGCTAAAAAAATTATATCTTCACAAACTAACCAAATAATTTACGATTTCATAACAACAGATGGAAAGAAGAGATTTTATTAAAAACAGTGCGCTAGCAACGGCAGCTTTTAACATTTTGCCAACAGGTTCGCTATTTGCCAAAGATAACGGTAAGGTAAGATTGGGTTACATAGGTGTTGGCGCTAGGGGAATGAACCACATTAGCGAGGGCATTTTAAGGGATGATGTAGAGGTTGTAGCCATTTGCGATACTCAAGAAAGTTCACTAAAAATCTGTAGGGATTTTATTGCAAAATCAGGCAAGCCAGCAGCTAAGGAATATACAGGCGGTTTGGAAGCATTTAAAGCGTTGTTAGATAGAAAAGATATCGATGGTGTAATTATATCAACGCCATGGCAATTTCACCATGAGCAAGCGCTTTATGCTATGAATGCTGGTAAATACGTTGGTTGCGAAGTAATAGCCGGTTTAACAGTTAAAGAGCATTGGGATATCGTAAATACATCTGAAAAAACAGGGATGCCTTATATGACTTTAGAAAACGTTTGTTACCGAAGAGATGTGATGGCAGCGTTAAATATGGTTAGGCAGGGTTTGTTTGGCGAAATGATTCACTTGGAAGGTGGTTACCAGCACGACTTACGCGAAGTGCTTTTTAACAACGGTAAGCAATATTATGGAGGAGGGGTAGAATATGGCCCAAAAGCTTTAAGTGAAGCGCAATGGCGTACACAATTTAATATAGACCAAGATGGCGATTTATATCCAACACATGGTGCGGGTCCGGTAATGCAATATGCTAACATAAATAGAGGCAATCGCTTTACAAATTTGGTTTCTTTTAGCTCTAAGGCCAAAGGTTTGGCAAACTACGTTGAAAGTAAATCTCCAGGACATCCAAATGCGAAGATAAATTACAAAAATGGCGATGTAACTACTACGTTGATTAACTGTGCAAACGGCGAAACAGTAATGTTGTCTCATGATGTGCATTTGCCTCGCCCATATTCTTTAGGGTTTAGGGTGCAAGGCACAAATGGTTTATGGATGGATGTAAACAAATCTGTGCACATAGAAGGTAAGTCTAAGCCTCATGCTTGGGATCCTGCTAAGGAATGGTTTGATAAATACGATCATCCACTTTGGAAAAAATACCAAAAAGAAGCAGTTAGTGCTGGTCACGGTGGTATGGATTGGTTTGTATTTAACGCATTTGTGATGGCTATTAAGCACAAAAAACAAACACCAATAGATGTTTACGATTCTGTAACCATGAGCGTTATTACACCATTATCTACAAAGTCGCTAAAGGAAGGTAATAAAACTCAAGAATTTCCAGATTTTACAAGAGGTAAATGGAAAGACAGAAAAAATACCTTTGCATTAGACGATAGCGGATTTTAAATTACTTAACATAAATAAACTTGCCACAGTTGCCTCCCAAAGTAGCTGTGGCTTTTTATTTTAGTTGTTTTCTACAAGTTCGGCATCGACTGTAATTTTGTAGTAGGCCTGACTTTCGTTTTCCGAAGTATTAAATAAATCAAAGAGTACATCAACCGCTTTTTGCGCCTGTACAGACGGAAATTGCTCAATTGATGCAACTGGCCCATTTTCCATGAAGTTTATCATGGGTGTGTTGGCATAACTTACAAATTCGAGTTCGTTTGTGGTAATTAGCCCGAGCTTACGTGCATGTTTTATGGCATAGGCCGATACATAATCGTTAAAAGTTACAATTGCCGATGGCTTCCGTTTATTTGCCATTAAAGTTTCCAATGCATCCTTACTTCCGCTTTCGGTTAAATCACAATCTACTACCAAAGTCGGATCGAATTTTAACCTATTCTTTTGTAATGCTTTGATGTAGCCTTCTTTGCGTTGTCCTGTAGCAATTAAAGCGCTTGGCCCATTAATCAAACCAATTGTTCGATGGCCTCTCTTAACTAAAAAGTCGACTATGTCTGTACTTGCACTTTCTATATTACAAGCCACATAGTGGATGTTTTTTAACGGCGGAATTCTGTCAAAAAACACTACCGGGATATTGTACTTTTTTAGATAATCAAAATGTTCAAAATTTGTAGTGGTTTTACCTACCGAAACGATTAATCCATCTACACGATGGTTTTTCATTTTTTCTACTAATAATTTTTCCCGCTCTTGGTCATCATGAGATTGTGCTAATAAAATAGTGTAGTTTTTTCTATAAGCTGCATCCTCAATGGCACTAATAGCAGTTGAAAAGAAGGCCTCTGCAAGTTGTGGTAAGATAACGCCAATGGTAAATGTTTTGCCTTTCTGAAAGAGAATTGCCCTCTCGTTTGGCTCGTAATTAAGTTCCTTGGCAGTTTGTTTAACTTTATTACGGGTAGTTTCTCCTATACTCGGATGGTCATGCAAGGCCCTTGAAACCGTAGATGGCGAAATGCCCAATTTCTTTGCGATAACTTTTATGGTAGTAGGTTTTGCTGTCAACTTAATTTAGGTAGGTTTAAATTAAAGGTAGAAAAAAATGAGAACAAGCAAAAACAGAAATATCAAACGTTTGCGCAACAAAAAATAAAGGCGATTTAATTAAATTTAAATCGCCTTTGGTTTAGCAAAAAAGCTCTTGTTCGTCTCGATCTGCGGTGGGTATCTTTTTTAAAAAATCTGCAAATGCAGGTCCATCGTTATCACTGTATGCGCCATAAGCATCTAGCATGTAGCCGATGTCGCCATCTTTATCTTCTACGAGATATAAAACTGAGCTATCTCCCGGGTCAGACATGCCTTCAAAGCGATAAGTTTTTACAATGGTTAAATCTTCTGGCTTATATATTTTATTAAGGTTAGCCGATTGCATTTTTCCATGATCTGACATCTTAATCTCGTTGTCTCTTCCTTTAAGTCTCAATTTTTCTAAAATCTGACTTACTGTATTCATTTCTCCTGGCTGTTCCATGATGTTATTTGTTGGTATAACTTAAAAACAAAGGGCGTTTGAATTGGTTTTGTTTTTCGCTATAATTATTAAGAATCAATTGCAAACCAAAGCATTATAAAATTGTTCTGTTTTAAACTAAAATAATAACGATGAAAAAATACTTAACATTAGGGTTCGCTTGCGCAATGTTTGCGCTAAGTTCTTGTAGCAAAACAGAAAACAAAATAGGCGTAGCAAATTTGCTTTCTACTGCAGATAATAAAGCTATTGGTACTGCTAACTTCTTCAGCACGTCAGACGGTAAAATAAAAATGGATATCGAGATAAATATGCCAGAAAGAGCTGATAGTACTGTAGCTGTACATTTTCACGAACACGGCGATTGCGGTAACATGGGCGAAAACACACACGGACATTGGAACCCAACCAATGAAGCACATGGAAAGTGGGACAGTAGCGCTTATCATTCTGGCGATATCGGAAACATTAAGTTAGATGGCGAAGGAACTGCAAAGCTTAGTGTAAGTACAGACAGGTGGAGCGTTGACCAAAACGATATTAAAAATATCATTGGAAAGGGTATCATTGTTCACGGTGGAACAGATGATTATACCACACAGCCAACTGGTAATTCTGGGCCAAGAGTGGGTTGCGGAATTATAGAGGCAGTAGCTGCAAAATAAAATTTAGAGGCGATAAATTATTTATCGCCTTTTTTGTGCAATGTTTGGTAAGTGTGCATCATCTTAGAAAAACTAAACAAGATGGCAACCTTAAACATTCCCGCAAACAGCAAGGCCGCAAAAGGACGAAGTAACAAAGCACTTCCTGGTGTAGACCTTACTGCAATGGTCGATTTGGCATTTTTACTCATCACTTTCTTTATGCTTACCACATCCTTAGCAAAAATGAGTGCAATGGATGTAGTTAAGCCTGTACCGATTGAAGATATTACTAATGGAGCACAATATCCCGCTTCACGTACCATGACGATTTTAATGGGCAAAGACAATAAAGCAGTTTATTATGTAGGCGTAACCGAGCCAAAGGAGATGGAGGTAATTAACGTTAACGAATTAAACAAATTTATCGCTCAAAGTAAGGATAAGGTAGCACAAGCAAATAATAACGATCCAAGCAAGCACCTTTTGGTAATTATAAAACCTACCAAAACATCAAACTACAAAAACTTTGTTGATGTAATTGATGAAATGAAAATCGCCAATATCAAAACGTATGCTATCGACGATAAATATATCAACGAAAAAGAACAAGCTTTTATGGATGCTAAAGCACTTTAATTTTTTAACTACAGAAAGAATTTGAAGCGCTTAAGTATTTTATATCTGTCTTTACCCTAAGTTTAACAGCTTAATGAGCTAATGTGCGCTATCGTTTTCGAAGGTGGTAAAAGCGTTAAAAATAAAAAATCCCCGATTTGCGTCGGGGATTTTTATATAATTTGAATTAGAACTAGCCTAACATCGGATTTAAAATCCAATAAATAATTGCTGCTAACAAGGCAGAAACTGGGATGGTTAATACCCAAGCCCAAATTAATTTAACAGTAACGCCCCATTTAACAGCAGATACGCCTTTAGTTAAACCAGAACCGATAATTGAACCGGTAATGGTGTGCGTAGTACTTACAGGAATTTTTAAATGCTCTGTAAAATATAAAGTTAATGCTCCGGCAGTTTCTGCTGTAACACCTTCAAAAGGGGTAACTTTAGTTATTTTAGAGCCCATTGTTTTCACAATCTTCCATCCTCCACTTAACGTACCAGCCGCAATTGCACTATAACATGCTAATGGTATCCATGCAGGCATAGCACCAGCAATTTCTTCGCCATTGGCATCTTTAGAAGGCAAAATTACATGTAGCCATTCTGGTAAACTCTCCATAGAAACACCACTGGTATGTATGTAAACTACAACAGCAGCAGCAATAATTCCCATTACTTTTTGCGAATCGTTACCACCGTGCCCTAAACTAAATGATGCAGAAGAAAGCAATTGCATTTTTCTTAACCACGCAGTTGATTGCGTTTGGTTTAAGCTGCTAAAAATAAGGCAGAAGAAACTAATTGAAAGGATTATAAAACCAACTAACAGCCATTTAATGTTATGCGATTCGAAGATTACGCTGTAAAATTGAGATTCGAAACGTGGATGTTTAATTTCGTTATAAAAATGCATTTGGTCTGTTACAAACCAAACTGTGGCAATCATTAAACTTAAGGTAAATAACTTTGGCCAAATACTTTTTTTGCTCGAGTGCAGTAACCAAACAGAAATAAAATAAGAAACAATAGCACCCAAAAAAGGTGCAAGTACTATAAAGCCAACAATTACCAAAACACCTGTAGGCATTTCTCCAGCTTTACCTTCTTTGTACCAGTTTACCACATTTATACCAGCATGCGCAATAGCTGCGCCTGCAAAACCACCAATTAAAGTGTGCGATGAACTAGACGGAATACCGAACCACCAGGTAAATAGGTTCCAAATAATAGCAGCTATAACCCCGGCCAAAATAACCACCAGGTTTATGTCCATTGTATTGGCAGTTTTCGCAACAGTATCGGCAACGCCAAAACCAAAAACCCAATAGGCTAAAAAGTTAAAAAAGGCAGCCCAAACCACGGCCTGGAAAGGTGTTAAAACTTTTGTAGCAACAATGGTTGCAATTGCATTTGCGGCATCATGAAAACCGTTGATATAATCAAATACCAAGGCCAATCCAATGATCACCAAAAGTAGGGTTAAACTCATCTCTCTTAAGCGTTTTTAACCAAAATAGACTCCAATACGTTTGCTGCGTCCTCACATTTGTCGGTTGCAATTTCTAACGTTTGTAAAATTTCTTTTTGCTTAATTAATTCAATAGCATTGGTTTCAAATTCAAACAAACGAGCTATTGCTAAATTACAAACGTGGTCTGCTTGGTTTTCTGCGCTGTTAATTCTCACGCAAGCATCAGCAATAACGCGTATGTTTTTAAAGCTTCTAAGTTCTTTAATTGCTTTCTCCAAATCGCCGCACATCTCCACCAAAAGCTCAGCAAGTTTTACCATTGCGTCGCCAACATTTGTTAACTGGTAAAGCTCAATGTTTCCTGCAGAGGCGTGAATATAATCCGCAATATCATCAATCGCACTCGCTAAAGTGTGAATATCCTCTCTATCAAAAGGAGTGATGAAATTTTTGCTTAGCTCAATAAAAATTGTGTGGGTAATATCATCACCAACGTGCTCTAAACGCTCAATTTCTTTGGTTGCCTCTTTTCTTTTCTCTAAATCGGTAGCAGTAACGGCTACTAATAAAGCCTCAGCAATTTTTAATACGTTGCTTCCAGCCTGTTCAAATAAAGGTTGAAATTTTTTGTCTTTAGGCGTAAAAAAGCTAAAAATACTATTCATGTTAAATTTTAATATAGCGCAAAGCTACAACGCCAATGTTAAGTTAATGTTAATTCGTTAATATTTAGCAATAGATTAATATTAAAATTTTCTCTAAAAGAAACTGAAAATGAGCGGTTAACGCTTTTCGGTGGCATCAGCCCCGCTTTTTGCTACAAGTCCCTGCGGGCGCTTTCCGCGGCAATCGGGTTTATTTAACTAAAAGCTAATGCTTTTTTGAGCCAGAACAAAGCTAGTTGCTTTTTTGTAAGGTAAATGCAAAAGTGGTACCTATGCTTGGCGTGCTACGTACCGAAATGGTTTGTTGGTGTGCTTCTAAAATATGTTTTACAATTGCCAAGCCCAAACCAGTTCCGCCCTCAACCCTAGATCGGTGAGAATCTATTCGGTAAAAACGTTCGAAAAGCCTTACCAGATGTTTTTCTTCAATGCCTATTCCGTTATCTGTTACTTCAATCAAAAACTGGTCGTGCAGTTCAAAAATTTTAATGGCTGTCATCCCGTTAGGATTGCCATATTTTATAGAGTTTTGAATAAGATTGATAAGCACTTGCCTAATCTTTTCCCTATCGGCGTTTACAAAAGTTGGTGCGGTGTATTTATCTTTAAAAGCAAGTTTTATTTTATGACTTAATGCCCGATCTTCCAAGTTTTCCATTACCTCCTTAGCTAAAAATACAAAATCAAACTTTTGGTAGTTTATCGGAATTTCACCAGTTTCAAGTTTTGAGATAGAATCTAAATCGTTAATCAAGTAACTCAATCGTTCTACATTGTTTTCTGCTTTTTTCAAAAATTTCAGTGCCATATCCGGATCGTCGGTAATGCAATCCTGTAAAGTTTCAATATAGCCTTGTATAGCAAAAAGAGGCGTTTTAAACTCGTGCGATACATTGGAAAGAAACTCACGCCTAAATTGTTCTTGTTTCTTTAGTAAGTCAATTTCCCGCTTTTTTGCACCGGCCCATTCTTTCACCTCGGCTTCAACATCATTTATAGGGTCGGCACTTACATATTCTCCCAATGCTTCCTTTAAATCTTTTCCAAGTTTTAGGTTATGTATCAGCTTATAAATTAATTTTATTTTGGTATAAATGTACTTTTCAAACAAATAGTAAAAAACCAAAAAACTGGTAGCAAAAGAAATTACGAATGATACACCTAGGTAATACCAGCTATGTTGAAAGTAGAAATTGACAATGCCAATTGAAAGCGCTACAGCTAAAGCTGTAATTAACACAAGAACACTAAGCTTCATGCCGGCTAAAATACATTTTATAAATTAATTGGATGTTAAGTTTGCTTATTTGACTTCGCTTTATCAATATGTTTCGTAATTTGGAGCTTTAATTAACCTAAATGGTTTATTTACTATTAAGTATAATTTTAATAATCAACTCGTAAATATGAAACGTTATTTGTTAATCGCCGTGTTAGGCGCAACACAGTTGGCAAATGTTATGGCCCAAGAAAAACCTAAACCTCAAGATACAGAATTTTATACGCCAGTTCCAGCTGTAGTTACGCCTGGTAAAACAATAGCAAATGTTCCTTCGGATGCTATTGTGCTTTTTGATGGCAAAAATTTAGACCAATGGGTTAGTACAAATGATAAGAGCCCGGCGAAGTGGATAGTTAAAGATGGTGTTATAACCGTAGATAAAAGTAAGGGCAATATCGAAACCAAAAAGACTTTTAATAATTACCAACTGCACATAGAATGGTTAATTCCTGCAAATATTAATTTAGAAGGACAATCTAGGGGTAATTCTGGTTTGTTTTTGGCTTCTACTGGCCCTGGCGATGATGGTTACGAATTGCAAATTTTAGACTCTTACAATAATAAAACCTATACCAATGGTCAAGCGGGAAGTATTTACAAGCAAACTGCTCCTTTGGTAAATGCTAATAAAAAGCCAGGCGAATGGCAAACTTACGATGTAATTTGGACGGCTCCGGTATTTAACGAAGACGGAAGTTTAAAAAGTGCGGCGAGAGTTACCGTTCTTTTTAACGGTGTCTTAATTCAAAATAATTTTGAGTTAGCTGGGCCAACACAGTACATCGGAAAGCCATTTTACAAAAAAGCACATGGCGCAACGCCAATCAAATTACAGTCGCATGGCGATAAAAGCGTGCCAATTAGCTTTAAAAATATTTGGGTTAGAGAGTTGTAGTTAAAGAAAGTAAGTGATATCGTCACTTAATGGTTTAAAATATTTCGCGAAATTTATAACGTAATGTCAGTGCTTCGAACTTCAGCGAAAAGCATAAGCTGTGTTGGTGTATTTAGGAATCTAAGAAAATAAAAGGGAAATTTTTTTAATCTTCTATTTCCAACTCGCGAATTTTAAGAAAGCTGTTTTTCTGTTAAATATTTCCAATATCTTTTCGGAACGTGTTTTACGTGCAACTTTGTGTTTTTTCTAGACACAATGTTTGTGCTTTTGAAATAATCTTTCCAAAGGTGTGTGTATAGCTCTTCCTTTTCATTTAGCTGTGCTGATGCTGGTTGCTTAAAGTTTTTTTCTTCGCCAAGTTCTACTGTAATTTCGGTTACTTTCTCGAGGTCGTAGAATAAACCGTAGTGACGTTTAAGGTCGTAAATTATCCATTGTTGGTCAGCATACCTATCTTTAAAATGTTTGGCGATTAGCGGAAGTACATTAAAATCGGGGTCTATCGCACAGTAATAAAAACCATCAGATGTTTGTTGGAAACGAATAAAAGCTTCCATTCTATGTTTTTCTCGTTCTACTTTAGTGGCAATTTGCGAGATGTCTAAAACGTCCTTATTTCCGAAATTTTTTTCGGCACCTACCGGATTTAGGAAAATGTAAGACATAAAATGAAAAAGCGAGTCGAAAGCCTCAGGCTTTTCTGATAAATAGGCGCAATAAACCCTCCTCATCCATTGCTTGCCGAGCTTCTTTTGTAAGCCATTCCAAACGCGATCTGACTTCTGTCTATCGCTAACGATTAAAAAAGATGAAGTAAAAGCATCAGGCTGGTAGGTTTTATCAACTTTCAAAGAGGTATAACCAGGTTTGCGTTCAAACCATTCGAAAACAGCGGTTAGCAGGCCTTCTAAACTTCCATCGAAAATATAAATCATGGCTTCCGTTTTACTAAAACAAAATCAACTGTTGTGTATCTGTTTTTATGTACTTACTTTGGCTTTCAGCTAAAATAAAGCTTTTAATCTGCGTTGCTTGGTAATCTTTTAATTGATAGGGAGAATCCGCACATCTGATAAAGTGTTTAGCTCGGTTGTAAGAAATCCCAATATTTTTTAACTGATGAATGTAAAGCTTACCAAACTTTCGAGCCTGAACAATTTTGTTTGCAGAGCCTACCCCAATTCCCGGAATTCTTAAAATCATTTTATAATCGGCAGTATTAATGTCAACCGGAAAATGCTGTAGATTTCTTAAAGCCCAGCTTAATTTTGGGTCGATATCCACATCTAAATTCGGATTTGCATCGTTTAAAAGCTCATGCACATTAAAACCGTAAAAACGCATCAGCCAATCGGTTTGGTAAAGTCTATTTTCTCTGAGTAAAGGAGGCTGGGTTCCCAAGATTGGCATTCTGCTGTCGTTGCTAATCGGAATGTAGCCCGAATAATAAACTCTGCGCAACGCAAAGTTTTTATAAAATGCATCAGCAGTATGCATAATTTCTTTATCCGTTTCTGGAGTAGCGCCAATTACCATCTGCGTACTTTGGCCTGCCGGCACAAATTTAGGTACGCTTTTAATTAACTTTTTTTCTTCCTTAAACTGTACAATTTGTTTTTGTACATAATCTAGAGGTTTTATAACATCGGTATGGCTTTTTTCTGGCGCAAGTAATTTTAGTCCGCTTTCTGTAGGCATTTCCAAATTAATGCTCATCCGGTCGGCGTACAAACCGGCTTCCTTAATTAATTCGTCGCTAGCACCGGGAATAGTTTTTAAATGGATGTAGCCATTATATTTTTCTTCCAAACGCAATTTTTTAACCACACGGAGCAATCGTTCCATGGTAAAATCTGCATTCTTAAAAATACCAGAACTCAAAAATAAACCTTCTATGTAGTTGCGACGATAAAAGCTCATGGTTAATTCCACTACTTCGTCTACAGTAAAAGCAGCTCGCTCTATATCATTGCTTTTTCTCGAAACGCAGTACGCACAATCGAAAATACAATGATTAGTTAAAAGAATTTTTAATAAAGAAACGCATCGACCATCTTCTGTATAGGTATGGCAAATCCCCGATTTATGTCCGTTCCCCACGCCTTTATTGTCGTTTTTTCTATTGCTTCCGCTTGATGAACAAGACACGTCGTATTTTGCCGCATCAGCTAGAATATTTAATTTTTCCCTTAACCTATCAGACATAACGATTTTATTTACTAACAAAAATAGTAAATAAAACTAAAAATATTAGTTAAAAAGAAATTAGCTTAGCGCTATGCGGAATATATTGAGTGCTTTCTTTTAGAAATCGATAAAAATAGGATTTAATGGATGATTGAAAAATTTTATTGCCTTTGATTTATTTTAGTCCATCCCATTCTTGGTAAAACTGGTCAAGGTAGGCTAACATAAAATCATGTCGTTGCTGAGCCATTTGCTTTCCCGCTTCGGTTTTCATCAAATTTTTTAGCAAAAGCAATTTTTCGTAAAAATGATTAATGGTAGGAGCAGTGGTGTTTTTATATTCATCCTTACTCATATTTAGGTTTGCCTTTATAGCTGGATCGTATAAAACTCGGTTTTTGTAACCTCCATAGGTAAAAGCTCTAGCAATGCCTATGGCGCCAATAGCGTCTAATCTATCCGCATCTTGCACTACATTTAACTCTTTGGAGTTAAACGTTACATTGCCTAAACTTGCCTTGTACGAAAGATTTAAGATGATTTCTTTTACATGAGTAATTGTTTCATCGTCAACACCAATACTTGCTAAAAACTCGCCAGCTTTTCGTGGGCCAATTTCCTCATCGCCATTATTAAACTTGCTATCGGCGATATCATGTAATAACGCTGCCAATTCTACCACAAACGAATTGGCGCCTTCGATTGCATTAATAGTTTTCGCGGTTTTATAAACGCGTTCTATATGAAACCAATCGTGCCCAGTTTCGGCATTAGCAAGTGTTAGTTTAACAAAGTTTATGGTTTGATCGATAATTTGCTGCATGGAAGGAAAATTTCATGCAAGTTATCTCGAATTAATTAAGAAAGGCAACATTGTTGAAAAATGCTGCCTAGTCTTTATTTTTTTAAAACGTCTTTGTTGAAGTATAATAAGTGGGTTACCTCAACCTCTAAAATTATTGCAATGTGAAAAAGTCTATCAAGCGTTATTTTGCTGTAGCCTAATTCAATTTTACTGTAGGCATTCTGCGATATCTCTAACTTCGCTGCCAAATAATCTTGTGTGTAGTTTCTAAACTCTCTAACTTTTCTGATGTTGCCCGCCACAACTTTCATCTCCGCTTTTAACTTATCTTTCATAGAATCATGGTTAGTATCAGACTCTATTAACGTAAAATAAAAATGGGCGGTTTTAAAAAAGAATTGATTTCTTTAAAAACAAGCTTTTTTATTTCGCAGTGCGATAAAATTAAAGTTTTGGTTTAGGTCGCTCTTCATCTGGTCGGCGACTACCGTCATACAATTCGTATTCTAGTAACCTACAGTCAAGCTTACCATTATAAAATTCTATTTTTTTATCTGCCTTTAAGCCTATTTTTTTAGCCAAATCCGGATTTCCAGTGAAGATATAGCCGAAATAACCTTTGCATTTCTTTTTCATGAAATCGCCAATTCGTTTATAGGTTAATTCTAATTTGCTATGTACACCCAATCGTTCGCCATATTCTGGGTTAAAAACTACAACACCTCTGCCTCCTTCGGGTACTTCTGTTTCCTCGAAATCGCAAACCTCAAAAGTAATTAGCCCATCAACACCAGCAGTTTTTGCATTTTTTCGACTCACATCAACCGCATCTTCAGAAATATCCGTAGCAATAATTTTTAGGTCGATATTTTTGATAACCTGATCTTTTAAAACTCTTCGCTCTGCAAAAAATACCTCCTCGTCGTAACCTAAAATGTGCATAAAACCATAATTCATGCGGTATAATCCTGGTCGGCGGTTAGTGGCAATTAATGCCGCTTCAATAGCTAAAGTTCCAGATCCACACATTGGATTTATGAATGGAGATTTTTGATCCCATTGGGTAGCAAGTACTGTGCTAGCGGCCAAAGCTTCTAGCATTGGGGCTTTGCCTGGGATTTTTCTATAACCGTGTTTAGCTAATGTTTCGCCGCTGGTATCAATAAAAACATCAGCTTCATCGTCTTTCCAATATAAGTGTATAACTGTTTTATTATTGTCTGAACCAGAGTTAGGGCGTATATTTTTTTTCTCTCTAAATCTGTCAACAATAGCATCCTTAACCTTTAAATTGGCAAAAAGAGGGGTGGTTATTGTTGGATTGTCTACATTGGATGTAACAGAGAAGTAACCAGCAAAATCGATTATTTCCTCCCATTCCATCTGTATTAAATTGTTGTATAATTCTTCTGGGGTATTTGCCTTAAAACTATTAATGCAATACATAATCTGACTAGCGCACCTTAAATTTAAATTTAGTTTGATACACTCTGTTAAGGTAATATTCAGCTCAACGCCGGTAGAAAATTCTCTTACAATTTCGTACCCTAAAGCGGTAACCTCATCTTGTAAATAGCTAGAAAGCCTTTTGTTGCAGGTAATAATTACCTTGCTTTTAGTTTGAAAAACTTGCATCATAGTGCTACAAAGTTATTAATAAAAACAGAGATATAGCTTTTGCCTTTACAAAGCCTAAATAACTGTGCAATTTAACTATTGGTTTATAAGCGTTGCACCACTAATGTGTGGAAAACTTGATGCATAGATTTGCATAATTCTCGATAAAAATTTAGAGATTTGGTAGGTAAATTATAGTATTGATATGGAAATTAAAGGAAAGGTGCACGAAATCGGTGCATTACAACAGGTAAGTGAGACGTTTAAAAAACGTGATTTAATTGTAGAATATGCAGAAAACCCAACTTATCCTGAATATATTAGATTTGAAGCTTTACAAGATAAAACAGCTTTGTTTGATTCTTTAAAAGCAGGTGATGAGGTTGAAGTATCTTTTAATTTACGTGGTAGACCTTGGACAAACAAAGATGGTGTTACTTCATACTTTAATAGTTTAGTAGTTTGGAGATTAACCCAATTAAGTAATACAGCAGGTGCTGCGGCAGCGCCACAATATGCAGCTCCGGTTGATTTGAATACGCCAGCTGGAGAGGAAGACGATCTTCCGTTCTAAGACCTTTTTTAGGAAACAAATTTGTAAGTAAGCCGTCCCGATATTTCGAGACGGCTTTTTTTATGTTATTAATAGATTTTGAGCGTGTTAAAAATTGTTAAAACAACATATAATCCTTATTACTTCGTTATTTTTGACATACAGTAATGAAAAGCAGAAGCCTTTGGTTAATAACCGCCCTAATGACGTTAGCTTTGCTAGGCGTTTTTGTAATGCAATTGTATTACCTGCGGGAGTCGTATAACCTTAATTCCAGGCTGTTTGAGCAAGATGTAAACCAGGCATTAACTGCGGTGGTAAACAAAGTGCAAAAAAGAAATATTGCTAGCCACATTACCCGAAAAGATTTTGAGGGAAAAGAACAACGTGAGGACGCATTAAGAAGTCATACCGATAGCATAGTTGCCTTCAAAGTTAGGTTTAGAGAGAGTGAGGCTATAAGAAAGTTTAAACAGCAACAACAAGTTATAGATTATTTAAATGCGCAAGACAGCACTATTCGGTCTATGTACATGTCTCCGATAATTATTAGCGAAGAAGAGTTTAAGCTGTATAGCGGTAACTCGCCATCGGGCAACGATTTAAAGATTCAGGTAGAAGACTTAACCGATAGAGTTTCTGGAGAGCGTATTGGCGTCAGGATCAAGCCGTTATTGCCAAAACCGAAAAGAAATTTGCAAATCGGCGGAAGACTTCCCGATACGATTAGATATGTTGCATTGAGTCCGGCTAACATGCTGCCAATTACTATTCATGTGCCTAGCAGCGACCCGGATTTAGTGGCCAAGTTTAAGATTGAAGATGCCAAGGCGGAGAAAAAATATGAAATTGGCCTTAAGAGCTTGTATGCAGATACCGCGGTTTTATACAACGATGCGAGTTTAGATTTGGTGCGAGATGTAGCGCAGGAGCTTACCAATAAAGATATTCCTTTAAGAAAAAGAATTCCCCGATTGGAGGCACTAGACACTTTAATTAGAGCCGAACTGTTAAGCAAAAACATAAATCTTAATTATGATTTTTGGTTAACGCCAGCTAGCAATCGCAAGAATATTATTTATCAAAAAGTGGTAAACGCAGATGAGTTAGCGGTAGATAAAAACACTTTTTCTCAGGTTATTTTTAGTAATGATGTTGCCATTAAAGATCCGGGGATGATTTACCTTAGGTTTCCAAGTGTTAACTCGCTAATCATGAGCAATATGTTTGTGAGCATGGGCTCTTCCATCGCTTTGCTTTTGGTGCTGATATTTATTTTTGCCTATACCATTTACGCAATTATCCGCCAGAAAAAAATAACAGAAATGAAAACGGATTTTATTAACAATATGACCCATGAGTTTAAAACACCTGTAGCAACAATTATGATTGCCAGCGAGGCGTTAAAAGACCCAGAGGTTGTAGAAGATAAAAGCAGAATTAGCAGATTGGCAGGTATTATTTACGATGAAAATATTCGATTGGGCAACCATATTGAGCGTGTATTGAGCGTAGCCAGATTAGAGAAAAAAGAAATAAAATTAGAATCTAATCCCGTTGCGGTTAACGATTTGATTAATGCGGTAGTAGATAGTATGAGTTTACAGTTGCAAAAACGTAATGCACACGTTGCTTTAAGTTTAAATGCTGTTGATGACATTGTAATTGGTGACGAACTACACTTATCTAACGTTATTTACAACTTGATAGATAACGCCAACAAATATAGTACAGCGGATCCACAGATTACCATTAGCACAAAAAGCAGTCTTCAGAAACTGATAATTGAAGTAGCTGATAAAGGTATCGGGATGACAAAAGATCAAACTAAACGCATTTTTGATCAGTTTTATAGAGTGCCAACAGGAAACCTTCATGATGTAAAGGGTTTTGGTTTGGGCTTAAACTACGTTCAGGATATTGTAACGCAAATGAACGGAACAATTAAAGTACATAGCGAAAAAGATAAAGGAACCACTTTCGAAGTAATATTACCATTTAAACGCAACAATTAAATTATGAAGAAGATCTTATTAGTTGAAGATGACCCAAATTTAGGATTATTACTGCAGGACTATTTACAGTTAAAAGGGAAGTTTGATGTGGTGTTATGTACGGATGGTGAAGAAGGGTTAAAAGCATTTGGCAAACAAAATTTCGACTTGTGCATTTTGGATGTGATGATGCCGAAAAAAGATGGTTTTACACTAGGTAAAGAAATTAGAAAAGCAAACCAGCATGTGCCAATTATTTTTGCTACGGCAAAAGCAATGATGGAGGATAAAGCGTCTGCCTACGACTTAGGTGGCGATGACTACATTACCAAGCCTTTTAGGATAGAAGAATTGTTGTTGCGCATTAATGCCTTGTTAAAACGTGTGGCAAGCAAAGAAGCTAGTAGTAACGAACCAGCTCAAACTAATTTCCAAATTGGTAAATATACTTTTGATTATACTACGCAACTTATCCACTTCGATGGCCAACAACAAAAGCTTTCTACCAAAGAAGCCGAACTTTTGCAATTGTTATGCCTAAAGAAAAATACGGTTTTAACTAGGGAAGAAGCTTTGCTAAGCATTTGGCATGATGATAACTACTTTAACGGAAGAAGTATGGATGTTTTCTTAAGCAAGTTACGTAAATACTTAAGAGACGATCCGAAAGTTGAAATTTTAAACGTACACGGTAAAGGATATAAGTTGATTGTGAACTAGTCCCAGTAAAGTTTAAATCTAAAGGCATAAAAAAATCCCTTGTAATTTTACAAGGGATTTTTGCATTTATAACAACGATGTTCGAACAATGTCGTTTCCACTGTCGCCCCAATCTTTTAGGGCTTTCTTTAAGATATCGGTTAAACTCTTCGTATCTACGGCTTTCCCTTTAGCCGGAATTTTTATTTTGTCTGCAGTAATTGGTTCGTCTGTAACTGCAGTTGCAAACCAAGTTGTATGTTCTCTAGGCAACGCTATACCCAAAATCATTCCGGGTAAACCGGTAAATGATTCTGGTCCGCCAGCAACCGGAATTTCATCCGTATAAAAAGCGACCACGTAAACAGAATCCATGATTACGGCATTTGCTCTTCTGCAATCATAACCGGCAATGTTTCTAAACTCATCTGTAATCTTCCAAGTAATTTTTCTTGTACTGTCTTTTAACAGGTAGGTTTCTTCAAAAACCTTTTTTTGTGTAACACTTGTAGCATTTTCTACATTGGTGTAAATAGTATTGTTTTGTTGTGCAGATGCCAAATTAAACCAACTATTTGGCGGTACGTTATCAGGCTCTGGTGTAAAAACAGTTTCGTTTTTGTTAAACGTTAACTTGCTTTTTAAGGTCTTAAATTGCGGATTATTTCGTTGATAATCCTCTAAGATTTTTGGCCCGAAATTATCATTTGGATAACGCTTTAATTGTTCTTTAATCAAAGCAATTACATTTACACGTTTTTCGTACTCTATAACGCCGCTTGTTGCAAAACGTGCGTTTTGAGCAAGTGCTGTCTGTCCAACCAAAAGTGTTAAACAAAGCATCAATAAGTTTTTAATCTTCATTTTATTATTATTTAGTTGTGCCACCCATTTTATTAAAATCCCAAACTAAAGAGAACATGTAATACCTATTAATGTTGTTATAGCTGGTTTGCGTAATAGAGTTCGCAGATGCAAAACGTCTAAAACCACGATTTTGGTTTAGTAAATCATTTCCTTTAAGTACCAATTTTAAATCATCCTTTTTAAAGAAGCTCTTTGTAATTGACGAGTTGATAATCATTTGCTCAAAACTGCTATCGAAAGAAGCAGATTTTGGTTGGTAGTTGTATTCTGCATCTGCTTGTATGGTTATCTTTTTAGGCAATATCACTTTAAAACTTCCGTATCCGCTCGTTCCCCATCCTTTATTGCTTAATGATTTATTGATAGATGCAACTTGCGAGTTATAGCTAGGCCCAAAACTTAAATCAAGTTCAAATTTATCTTTATATCTGCTAATGCTTGCCCTTGGGCTAATTGATGTACTCGTAGTTTTGTTTAGGTTGGTGTTAATGTAGTTAAAACTTTCGCTACCGTTGGCGCTTAAATTAATACCGGCATTAAAATCGGCAAGATCAATTTTTCTTCTAAAACCACCCCAAAGGCTATAATTCGAGGGCATTTTCTCTCTCAAGTTAATAGCTTGCCTAAGTGATCTTCCCTCGTCATCGGTTGTGGTGTTATTTACAATTTGATTACTAACTGTGCTGTAATAAGCGCTAAAGTATAACGATTGGTTAGCTAGCACTTTGTAAGAGTTGTAATTAATATTAATGCTGTTACTATAAGACGGTTTCAAATCCGGGTTACCCAACGGAATGTTTAAAGGGTCTGTATTTACTCTTACAGGTTGCAATTGCTCTACCGTTGGTTGGTTTGTATAACCATTATAGCTAACGCGAAGCGATTTTTGTGCAGAAAACCTATACTGATAACTTGCTTGAGGTATCCAGTTTAAGAAGCTTCTTTTGTAAGATTGGTTAGAAATAGCTTCGTACTGATCAAAATTTACCGCATTAATTTTTGTGCCGAAGTTTAACGTACTTTTAGGTTTTTTATAGTTAAAAACCACACCTGCTTGGTTTGAGTATTGCGTAGCCTTAAAATCGTTACTAAATTCTGTATCTAGCTGGTCGTAATTTCCAGGACTAGAAGCATTAAAAGATTTTTTATCAGCTCTGCTGTAATTAATGCCAAAACCATAGTTAAGTATTAAAGAGAAGGTTTTGGAAAGAGGCTCATTATAGGTAATGTTCGACGTAAAAACAGAATTTTTGGTATTGTTGGTCTTAAACTGATCAACTACTTCACTGCTGGTTTGCAGCTCATTAGGGTCAAAAAAACTGTTGGTAGACTTTAAAAAGCCTTCGTTGTCGTTTTCACTTAATCGCTGGCTAACGTTAACGGTATAACTACGACCAGTTTTCTTAAGTTTTTTGGTCAAAAAAGCAGTCATGTTAAATACTTGATCCTTGCCATCGCTACTGTTGGTTCTTTCGGTGGTATTTAGCAAGGTGCCATCACCACGTAATCCCGTACTGTTATTGATGGATTCGCTATCACTATTTTTCAAGGTTCCATCTACTGTAACCTTCAAATTTGTAGTGCTATCTATTTTAATCGTGTAAATTGCATCTAGTTTCTGTCTAAAAATATAGCGGTCAGAGTTTTCATCGGTGTTGCTATTAATTACACCCGACGGATTATTTGTTGTGGCTGGTAGGTTGTTCTGGTTAATCGTATTCTTAGTTGCCTTAACACCCAAAGAACCAATTTTATAATTAGTATTTATGCTTTCCTTATCTCCATTCCATTTTGTGTCGTAATGCGCTCCGCCGTTATAAGCTCTAGGAATGCCTTCGCCACCGTACTGGCCACCGTAGTTATCTATTTCATCGCCACTACCGCTAAAATAAAAGCCGCCATCAAACATTTCCATGTTGTTGTTGCCGGTATTGTACTTACTGGCATCATCCCAGCTTAAACCGGTTTTGCCGTTGTTGGCTGCGGTTCCGTATAAAGAGAATTTTTGCTTGGCTTTAAATCTGTTAAACATTACCTGCGCATCATAAAAACCTTCGGTACCTGCTCCGGCATCAACTTTTCCGAAATAACCGCTTTTCTTATCTTCCTTTAAAATAACGTTTAGGGTGGTGGCTTTCTGGCCATCATCTACACCCGTAAAGGCTGCTTGTTCGCTGGCTTTGTCAAATAGTTGCACTTTATCAACCATATCGGCACGTAAATTTCGTGTAGCTAACGTTGGGTCATCGCCAAAAAATTCCTCTCCATCTACCAATACTTTGGTTACGGTTTTGCCTTGGGCAGTAATCTTTCCGTCTTTATCAATCTGCATCCCCGGAAACTTTTTCAGTAAATCTTCAACTTTATCGTTAGGTTGTATGGCGTATGCAGCAGCATTAAATTCGGTAGTATCTCCTTTAATTTTTATAGCTGCAGCTTGCCCCTTAATTAAAACCTCGTTAAGCAAAGTTGCTTTAAGCTTCATGTTAATTTGCTTAAAATCTAAACTGGTTTTGCTAGAGTCTAAAGTAAAACTAGAAACATAATCTGCATATTCAGGATAAGTTAATAGCAGAATAAAATTTCCCTTTTTCATTGGGCTAATCAGGAAGTCGCCTTTGGCATTTGCTCTTGTAAACTTGTAAAGTGTAGAGTCTTTCGCGTTTAAAACGCTAATAGATGCATTTTGCAACATACTTTTATTTGCCGAATCGGCAACAATACCTTTAACCTGATAGGGGTTTTGGGCAAAGAGAGCGGTGCAAACGCATAAGGATAGCAATAATGCCAAGCTTATAGTTTTCATTCTTTTGGGTTTTGTTTGGTTCTTAAAAGTATAACTAAAAATTTAATACTAAAAATTTAGTTGGAAGATTTTAACATTAAATAACATTATTTAACATTAGCAAAAACTAAGCGTAGCGGTTTTTTGAAAAGCAATGGCAGCAACATTTTTTAATATCAGTCCTTCTTTACGCTATAGCCCCGATAAATCCGATAACTCGGATCGGGGGCTGTCGCTTCAATAAGGTTTATTTATGTTCTTTTTCTGCTAAAATTCACGTTAAAATTGCAAAAGCCGTATCTTCACACACCTTTGAAACAATGTAAGCTAATGCAATCTACTGCCGAAGAAACCCAACCTGCCCAACTTGCCGCTAAATTTATTAATCAAACTTCGAGGCATATTTTTTTAACCGGAAAAGCAGGTACAGGCAAAACCACGTTTTTGCGCAACCTAATTTCCTTAACACACAAAAAGGCAGTTATTGTTGCTCCAACAGGTATTGCCGCCATTAACGCAAACGGTGTAACAATTCATTCTCTTTTTCAATTGCCATTTGGTACCTTTTTGCCAAAAACTGCCACGGGTAGCGAGTTAAAAGAATATCAGCATTATAATACGCCAAAATCCATCATCAGGCACTTAAACATGAATTCGGTAAAACGCAGAGTTTTGCTCGATTTAGAATTGCTGGTAATAGACGAGGTGAGTATGTTGCGTGCCGATTTGTTGGATGCAATTGATACGGTTTTACGTTACATTAGAAAAAACAATTCAAATTTTGGTGGTGTTCAGGTACTTTTCATCGGCGATTTGCACCAATTGCCACCGGTTGTAAAAAACGAAGAATGGAATTTACTGAGTCAGTTTTATAACAGCGCTTTCTTTTTTGATGCATTGGCTTTAGAGAAAAATCCACCGGTTTACATCGAATTGGAAAAAATCTATCGCCAATCTGACGAAACTTTTATTTCCCTTTTAAATAACCTTCGCAATAATGTAGTTACAGATCAGGATATCGCTCTGCTTAAAACTTATTTTAAAGAAAATTATAAGCCTTTATTAACGGATAATTACATAACGCTTACCACGCACAATCATAAAGCAGATACGTTAAACAGAAATAGTTTAAAGGAGTTGCCGGGCAAATCTTTCTTTTATAATGCGGAGGTTGAAAAGGACTTTGCAGAAAGCGCTTTTCCGGCAGACAAGTCTCTTGAGCTAAAAGTTGGCGCACAGGTAATGTTCATCAAAAATGATCCAACTGGCGAGCAACGGTTTTTTAATGGAAAACTAGCGGTGGTTAAAAAACTTACCGCCGATAGTATTGAACTTTTGCCAGATGGAGCGACCTATTCGTTAACAGTAGAAAAATATACTTGGAAAAATATTAGATATAACACCAATAAAACCACCAACGAAATTGAAGAGGAAATTATCGGCACCTTTACACAGTTTCCGCTAAAATTGGCCTGGGCAATTACGGTGCATAAAAGTCAGGGTTTAACTTTTGATAAAGCAATAATTGATATTGGAGATGCCTTTGCACCTGGGCAAATTTATGTGGCATTATCTAGGTTGCGATCACTTAATGGTTTAGTGCTTACCTCATTAATTTCTAACAAAGGCATAAGACAAGATCAGAATGTTACTTATTTTGCACGCACCAAAGATCAGCAGGAAGATTTAGCTGTTCAGATAAAAAAGGAAAGCGATGCGTTTTTAAGGTTTTCTTTATTGCAGGCTTTTAATTTCAGTAATTTAGATAATTATGTTTTTGAGCATGTTTTCAGTTATACTAAAGACGAAAAAAGATCTACAAAACAAACGCATTTGCCTTGGGCGGTTAAGTTGCAACAAGAACTAATCGCTTCCAGAAATCATGCTGATAAATTTCTGAAGCAGATTGAAAGACTGTTTGTTGTTGGCGATACGGAAAGTTTAAATATGCTTTTAGAGCGAACTACAGCCGCCGAAAATTATTTTATTCCACAGTTAACTGCTTTTAGCGAATCTATTTTTTCGCTAATGGAGGTGGCAAAAACCCAAAAGCAAACCAAAGAATTTTTAGCGGAATTGGTAGAGATGGAAGCAATGTTTTTTGAGCAGTTTAAAAAAATAAAAAAGGCAAAGGCAATGTTAGCGAGTTCAATTTTAGGCCAAGAGCTAAGTAAGGAAGCCGTGTTGGCATTGTACCGTAGCGCAAAACGCGAAGAGTTGATAAAACAGGCTTACACTTTGCCAAATAAAGAAGAACTTAAACCAGGTTCTGCAGATTTTTACAGCAAGGCAAAACCTAAAAAAGTTAAAGAACCAAAAGAGCCTAAAGAAGATACGAAAGAGATTACGTTAAAGCTTTTTAAAGATGGACAAACCATTATAGAAATAGCCGCAACCCGAAAAATGTCTACAGGAACCATAGAAGGTCATTTAGCATATTTTGTTGCTAGGCAAGAATTAGCAGCTAGCGAATTGGTGCCGAGTAGAAAGTTACAGGAAATTACCGCTACCATTGTAAAGCTTAAATCGGTAAAACTAAACGAGATACGTGAACATTTAGGGAAGGCTTACGGTTTCGGTGAAATTAAAATCGCCATTGCAGCCTATTTAGTAGATGGAAATTAGCATTAAATCTCGTCAATGCGAGCTTTGCGAAGCAATCTTTTTTATAACCGTCATCCCTGAATTTATCTCAGTTAAAAGTAGAAAAGATGCTATTCCCAAACCTTCGGAACGTAACAATAAGTAAACCAATTATTTTACTCCTTTTGACTTTCCAAATTGGGTTTCTAAATCTTTCTCTAAATTATTAAAAACGTATTCGTGCTCCTGCTCAATACCTAATTTTTCCATCGGTTCCCAATAAAACCGTGGGGCTAATACAGATGTGTAGGTTGTTATTCGCGTTAGCTTACAGCTATTGATTCCAACAGGTTCGAAATAGTAAATAGCTTCCTTAAAACCTATCCACTTTCTGCCAACTAAATTATAATCAATTACGTCCATTTTTAGAACTTTGCCACGTTTTATATCCGTTACTCTTTCAGTTATCGTTCCGCCTCCAAAGTCTGCATTACTTAATCTACCAGCTTTAAAATAGCAAGTTCTTAAAGCTCCAACTTCTTCTTTTTCTAAAATACATTTTGTGGGTATGGGTAAATCAAGTTTAAGTAAAAAAGGTTTTTCTGCATCTAGCGTATCTACCGATTTAATGACGTCGAAAACTTGGTTGGGCGTGTAATTGAATACTTTTTCTGTTTTAACTTCGGTAATAGTTTCTTTTTCTTTTTTAAGAAAATGCTCTGTTGGCGCCATTAGTAAAAATGGGATAATCGGCAATACTAAAACAGAAAGGCGATTTGTTTCTTTAATTAATGAATATCTTTTTACTAGTCTAGCTATAACGTAACCTAAAAATATGAAAGGCACAATTAATCCAATGGCCATTACAATACAAATAACGCCAGAAAGACCCGGGATGTAAATTGCGATAAGCAAAATTACTGTGGTGATAATCGCTCCCCATAAAGCGTATTTCCTAACTTTCATGGTTCCTATTGCAATACCCAAAACAACAGGTAAAAGACCAAATAGTATCCAAGAATAATCTACTAAGCCCAGAAATAAAAATACAATTCCGGTACCAATAAAAATTGTTGTTAAAATGATTGAGATTTGGAAACTCTTGTCTCTGAGAATTGCGTACATGATTGAGCGTAGGACGAATTATGTAGGTTTTTAATTCGGGTAAATATATTTACTGTTGTTAAAGATAAGTAAAAATGCCTTGTTAATAAATAACATAAAGATGCTGAAATAAATTTAGGATGACGGTCGAGTTCTACGAATTTTACTTCGTAGCTTTCCGCTTATAATTCGGGGCTTTACCGTAGCAATTTTCTCGACTCAGATTGATAATTGTGCTGGTGTAGGGTTTGGTTTATAGTATTGTAAAATGCCGTGATTTAAACCCGATTGTCGTGAAAATACTTTTTGCATCGCTGGCGTGAAGAATTGCTTCATCATGCTTTTGAGCAATGACGAATTTTAGTAGAACAGCCACAAAAAGATTGTAACAGAAAGCGGGACTAACGTTTATTGAAACACAGGCTCTGCTTTTCGTAAAATTAAATACTTAAAGCGCCTTCAAAAACCTTTTCTGCAGGGCCGCATAAAAATACCTGGGTAAAGGTTTTTCCATCGTAATCAAAGTTAATTTTCAGATCGCCGCCTAAAACTTTTACAGGTGTTTGTACATGCCCAATTTGGTTGGCTTGTTTTGCCATTGCCATTGCAACTGCGGTTACGCCAGTTCCGCAAGCATAGGTCTCGTCTTCTACACCACGTTCAAAAGTGCGTACAAAAAGATGATCACCTTTGTTTTCTACATAATTTACGTTAATCCCTTCAGTTTTATAAGTCTCATTATTTCTAATGGCGCTACCTTCCGTAAAAACATCGAGCGAAGACAGGTTTGCTTTTTCCACAACGTAATGTGGCGAGCCAGTATTTAATACAAAAGCGTCGTTATCGCTATTTATGTTGTCAACATCAATCATTTGAAGCTCTACCCAATTGCCTTCGGCTGTAATTTTGGCATAATGAGGCCCGTCTACTGCCAAAAAATTAGTCTCACTGTCAATTATACCAAGATGTTTAGCAAATGCAACAATACATCTTCCGCCATTGCCACACATACTCCCCACGTTGCCATCTGCATTGTAATACACCATTTCAAAATCATAGTCCGAATGATCCAATAAAAGCATTAAGCCATCTCCTCCAATACCAAATCTGCGGTCGCAAAGTTGCGCCACAAGCTTATTATCGATGTTTTTTAGCGTATTTCCGCGATGGTCGATTAACACAAAATCGTTGCCTGCACCTTGGTATTTTGAAAAGTTAATGTTCATCTGTATTTTGTAATTTTCTTATTGGAAAAACTGGCCGTGTTAAATGCTGTATTTGTTTTAACATTTTTTAACACTAAAGCACGTGTGTTCTGCATACAAATATCGTTTATATGGTATTAAATTTGAACAAAACATTTATAAAAAGAAGAATTTATATAAGGATATGAAAAAAATAGGATTAGTAGTGTTGGCTGCATTCTTAGGTGGTGCAGTTGCAATTGGCGCTTATAAACTATTAGAGCGCAACAATGATGTGTATTCGCTAACAGAAAAGCAAAATATGATGTTTGCGAATAATCCATCAAAAATTTCTTCGGCGGGTAGTGTAGATTTTGTACAAGCGGCGGCTGCGGTTTCGCCGGCGGTGGTGCATATTAAAACAACTTATAGTGCAACGCCATCTAACCCAAGAAGTGGTGGTGGTGGTAGCATGGAAGATATGTTTGAAGAGTTTTTTAGAGGTGGCGGTGGCCGAAGACAAAGTATGCCTAGAGCAGCTTCTGGTTCTGGCGTTATTTTAACTGCCGATGGTTACATTGTAACTAATAACCACGTAGTAGATAATGCAGATAAAATTGAAGTGGTTTTAGCTAACAGAAGAAAAGTAACTGCTAAAGTTATTGGCAAGGACCCAAATACGGATTTAGCTTTAATTAAAGTTGATGTGGATGGTTTGCCTTTTGTTAAAATGGGTAATTCTGATAATGTACAGGTAGGTGAGTGGGTACTGGCAGTTGGGTTCCCTTTAGATTTGCAAACAACCGTAACTGCGGGTATTGTGAGTGCTAAAGCTCGTAACATTGGTATTTTAAATAGAGAAAATGCGCAGCCGACTAGGGAAGAATATCAAGAATACCAAAGAACCGGAGTAATGCCAGAGCGCCCAGCAAATACCGCTATAGAATCTTTTATACAAACAGATGCTGCTATTAACAGAGGTAATAGTGGTGGTGCATTGGTAAATGCGAATGGCGAATTAATTGGTATTAACGCTGCCATTGCCTCGCAAACAGGTATGAATGAAGGTTATGGCTTTGCAATTCCGGTTAACTTAGCGAAAAAAATTCTTGAAGATTTTAAAGAATTTGGCGTTGTTAAGCGTGGTTATATTGGCGTTACGTTTGCAGCTTTAGATGCAGATGCTGCCGAAAAATTAAAAATTAAAGAGATCAACGGGTTGTACGTTAGCGGTGTTGTTCCAGGTGGTGCAGCAGCTGCGGCTGGAATTAAAGAAGGCGATATCATTAAAAAAGTGGAAGGCGTAGAAATTTACGATTCTCCAGATTTACAAGAAAAAATCGGTCGTATGCGCCCTGGCGATAAAGTTGCATTAGCAGTTTTAAAAGCTGATGGTTCTACCAAAAACGTAAACGTTATTTTAAAACCAGAAAGTAGTATTGCGCCAAGCACAGCGGTTGCTTCTACAAAATCTACAAATACAACTGTAAGTAAATTAGGAGCTAGCTTTTCTCCGGCTTCCGCAGCTATTAAATCAAAGTATGGCATAACTAACGGTGTGGTTATTACTAATGTAGAGCCAGGTAAATTATTCGATTATTACGATTTTTCGAAAGGTTCTGTAATTACAAAGATTAATGGCAAGCCTGTAAACAATGCAGAAGAGGTGGAAAAAGCTTTACAAACATCTCGTGACGGAAGAACCACCATTGCAGGATTAAGTGATAGAGGAACTTTTGCTATTACAATAGATTAAGTACCTTAATCAAATTAAAGTGGAAAAGGATTAACAGTTTTGTTAATCCTTTTTTTTATTAATTGTGTCTTAAAATCAGTCGATTAATTAGGTTCATCTAAATGATATAAGGCTGTTTTTTTTAGAATGTTTCTAAATAGCTTCTTTATTATGTTTTTGTCCTTGGTATGTCTTATTTAAATCATATTTTAAATACTTTTGCAGTAATCGAATAAAAATTATAAAAGCTAATGGGTAGTATCGCAAATGCTTTTTCCTCGTCAATAGGAAAAAAACTAATAATGGGTCTTACAGGCCTTTTTCTAATCTCCTTTTTGGTAGTTCACTGTTTCTTAAATGCCTTTGTGTTTTTTGATAAAACCGGAGCGCTATTTAATGAAGGTGCGCACTTTATGGCAACCAACTGGATTATACGTGCAATGGAAGTTGTTTTAATGGCTGGTTTATTACTGCACATTGTACAAGGTTTACGTTTAACGTTTCAAAACCAGGCAGCTAGGCCAGTAAAATATGCTTATAACGATGGTAATGCAAACAGTAAATGGTATTCTCGTTCAATGGGTTTATTAGGAACTTTATTGCTAATGTTCTTAATCGTTCACTTATCAGATTTCTGGATTGTTTCTCGTTTTACAGGTATCGAGCACTTTAACGGTAGCACACCTGCAGATTTAAACGGACATGAAGATATGTTTGCGGTAATGAAGGCTAAATTTAGTGAGCCTTGGAGAGTAGGATTATACGTTTTAGCAATGATTTCTCTTGCGTATCATTTGTTGCACGGTTTTGCATCGGCTTTTCAAACGATGGGCTGGAACCATAAAAAATATACCCCAATTATTAAAGCAACCGGTGTTTGGTTTTCAATCATCATCTCTTTGCTTTTTGCAGCAATGCCAGTGGCCATCTATTTCGGCTGGGGTTTATAAACAAGGTTGAATGAGAAAATGATTGAATGACAGAATATTCAATCACTCAAAAATAATATTGAACGAATAAAGCTAAAATATAATGTCAGCAATAAATTCAAATATACCAGAGGGAGATTTAACCACCAAGTGGACGAAATACAAATCGTCTGTGCCCTTGGTTAACCCTTCAAATAAAAGAAGTTTAGAAGTAATTGTAGTAGGTTCTGGTTTAGCAGGTGCTTCGGCAGCAGCTACATTAGCAGAAATGGGCTACAAAGTTAAGTGCTTCTGTTTTCAGGATTCGCCACGTAGAGCGCACTCTATTGCAGCTCAGGGTGGTATTAATGCAGCAAAAAATTATCAAAACGATGGTGATAGTACCTATCGTTTATTTTATGATACCATTAAAGGTGGCGATTACCGTGCTCGCGAAGCAAACGTACACCGTTTAGCAGAAGTAAGTGCAAACATTATCGATCAGTGTGTGGCGCAAGGTGTGCCATTGGCTCGTGAATATGGTGGTTTGTTGGATAATCGTTCATTTGGTGGTACGCAAGTTCAACGTACTTTTTATGCAGCTGGTCAAACTGGTCAGCAATTGTTGCTAGGTGCATATTCTGCTTTAGAGCGCCAAATTGGTATGGGTAAAGTAGAAATGTTTACCCGCCATGAGATGCTTGAAGTTGTTAAAATAGATGGTAAAGCTCGTGGTATTATTGCTCGTAACTTATTAACTGGCGAGTTAGAACGTCATTTCGGCCATGCCGTAGTATTGGGTACAGGTGGTTACGGAAACGTATTTTATCTTTCTACCAATGCAATGGGAAGTAACGTAACCGCAGCTTGGAAAGCGAATAAACAAGGCGCATTTTTTGCAAACCCTTGCTACACGCAAATTCACCCAACCTGTATTCCGGTTTCTGGAGATCACCAATCTAAATTAACCCTAATGTCTGAATCGTTACGTAACGATGGACGTATCTGGGTGCCTAAAAAGAAAGATGATACGCGTAAAGCATCGGATATTCCGGAAGGTGAAAGAGATTATTATTTAGAGCGTCGTTACCCTGCTTTTGGTAACTTAGTACCTCGTGATGTGGCTTCTCGTGCTGCAAAAGAAAGATGTGATGCGGGTTACGGTGTAGGTGCGTCTAAACTAGCGGTTTACCTGGATTTTAAAGCCAATACAGAACGTTACGGCAGAATTGAAGCATCTAAAGCTGGTATCCACAATCCAGATAAAGAAACTTGTATGCGTTTAGGTACAGCCGTTGTTAAAGAAAAATATGGTAACCTGTTTGACATGTATGCGCAGATTACAGGAGAAAATCCTTACGAAACCCCAATGCGTATCTATCCAGCGGTACACTATACCATGGGTGGTTTATGGGTTGATTATAACTTGATGACTTCTGTACCAGGTTTGTATTGTACAGGTGAGGCAAACTTCTCAGATCACGGTGCAAACCGTTTAGGTGCGTCTGCATTAATGCAAGGTTTGGCAGATGGTTATTTTGTTCTTCCTTATACAATTGGAGCTTATCTATCTAAAGAAATTTCTGTAAAAGCAATTCCTACAGATCATCCGGCATTTGTTGAAGCTGAAGCTAGGGCAAAAGGAATTTTAGATCACTTTATCAATATTAAAGGAACTAAATCAGTAGACCATTTCCACAAAAAATTAGGTTTAATTATGTGGGAGAAATGTGGTATGGCTCGTAATGCTGAAGGTCTAAAATCAGCAATTGCAGAAATACAACAATTAAAGAAAGATTTCTGGGCAGATGTTCGCGTACCAGGATCGGCAGATGAATATAACCCGGAGTTGGAAAAAGCTGGTCGCGTTGCGGATTTTATCGAGTTAGGCGAGTTGATGTGTATCGATGCGTTAAACCGTAACGAAAGCTGTGGCGGTCACTTCCGTGAAGAATACCAGACAGAAGAAGGTGAGGCTTTACGTGATGATGAAAACTATGCTTACGTAGCAGCTTGGGAAAACAAGGGTGATGGAACTTTCGAACTTCACAAAGAAGAGTTGAAATTCGAGAATATTAAAATAGCACAAAGAAGTTATAAATAGATGTGAGAGGGCAGATATGAGAAACTAGATTTGAGATACGAGGTAGGCAATCGCCTAAACTCTAAAGTCTCACATCTCACATCTCAGGTCTCAAATCTCAAGTCTCAAATCTCTATACAAATGAGTACAGGAAATATGAACTTAACGCTAAAGGTTTGGCGTCAGAAAAATAGCAAAGACAGCGGTAAAATGGTAGACTATAAAGTGTCTGAAATTTCGCCTGATATGTCTTTTTTAGAAATGTTCGATGTTTTAAACGAGGATTTGATTACCAAAGGCGATGACCCAATTGTATTTGACCACGACTGTAGAGAAGGTATCTGCGGTATGTGTTCGATGTTCATTAACGGTCGTCCGCATGGTCCTAAAGATGCGGTTACAACATGCCAATTGCATATGCGTTCTTTTAAAGATGGCGATACAATTGTAGTTGAACCTTGGAGAGCGAAAGCTTTTCCGGTAATTAAGGATTTAACAGTAGATAGATCGGCATTTGACCGTGTAATTGCTGCAGGTGGTTTCATCTCTGTAAATACAGGTAATGCGCAAGATGCAAATGCTTTGCCTATTCCAAAAGCACAAGCAGATGCTGCTTTCGAAGCGGCAGCTTGTATCGGCTGTGGTGCTTGTGTTGCAACTTGTAAAAATGCATCAGCTATGCTATTTGTATCGGCAAAAATTTCTCAGTTGGCTTTATTGCCACAAGGACAGCCGGAGCGTTACAAACGTGTACAAAACATGGTAGCGCAAATGGATGCAGAAGGATTTGGTAACTGTACAAATACAGGTGCTTGCGAGGCAGAATGTCCTAAAGGGATTTCTTTAGAAAACATTGCTCGTATGAACAGAGACTTTGTAACCGCCAAATTCGTTAGCGAAGAGGAAGGATAATCAGTTTCCAGTTATCGGTTTTCAGTTTGAAAATTTAACTAGGAATTAAAAATTGATTTGTTTTTGTTCGATTAAATAATTAAATTTAGTTGTCCGAGACAAAGGAGAATACTAAAAAACGAAAAACCCCAGCTATTTAGCATGGGGTTTTTTGTTTGAGAGGCTTATATGTGTCTTGGTTTATTAGCTTTTACTTACAGGCGCTTTGCCTTCTAATGCAAATTTAATTGGTATAGAATAAGTAACCCGAATCGGCATGCCATCTTGAGATCCTGGAATCCATTTAGGGCTAGTTTTAAGAACTCTTACGGCTTCTTCATCTATTCCGTAGCCCACTTTTCTATCCACTTTGATGTCTGTAATGGATCCATCTTTTTCTACTGTAAAAGTGGCGAATACATTGCCCTGTACACCATTTTTTGCAGCTAACACTGGGTATTTTATGTTCTTTCCTAAAAATTGATACAAAGCCTTTATACCACCTGGAAACGTAGGTGGGTTTTCCAATGACGTAAAACTGTAGGTTCTGTTATCATTATTTGTAATCGAACTGCTAGTAGGCTGTTTAGGTTTTGTTGATGCACCAGTTTTCTTGTTCAATGAAAATTTAACAGGTATGTTATATTTTGTTGCTACCGGCTCTCCATTTATGGTTCCAGGATTCCAAATACCTGCTAATTTAATCACTCTAACAGCTTCCTCATCCGTTCCGTGCCCAAGCGCACGATCCACCTTGATATCGCTTACGGCGCCATTCTTTTCTACCGTAAAAGAGATAAACACATTTCCTTGAATATTATTTTTTACTGCGTCCGCAGGATATTTAATATTTTGACCTAAAAATTTATAGAAGTTCGCTATTCCACCTGGATAATTTGGTGGGTTTTCTAATTCAGTAAACTTATAAACTTTGTTTTCTGTGTCTTGTGCCAACGTTATTTTTGGGCACAAGTTTAGCATGGTCACCGCAAATAGCGATGAGAAAATGAACTTTTTCATGAATAAAAATTTAAATTGTGGTTAGGTTAGTTTTTAGGCTTTTTGTCGTCGTTATTTTTAGTGGTAACTATAATTACACCATTAGCGCCACTTGTGCCATATTGTGCGGTTGAAGATGCATCCTTTAGTACCGAAACACTTTCAATTGTATTTGAATCTAATTGTTTGAGCGTATCGTTATCGATAGTTTGCCCATTTAAAATAATTAGTGGTGCTTTTTCCTTATCCCAATTACCGTAACCCCTAATGGTTAAGCCAGACGATTCAGTTCCATTTAAAGGCTTAAAGCTCGTGCCCAAAATGTCACTTGCTTCGCCCGATTTTAGCTTTGAGGCAATAACAATTACACCATTAACGCCTTCTTTACCATATATTGCCGTAGATGACGCATCTTTTAAAACAGTCATGCTTTCAATCATATTCGGATTTAATCCATCCAAGGTGTTTTTGTCAATGTGCTTTCCGTCTAAAATAATTAAAGGAGCTTTGTCTGTGTTCCAGGTTCCGCTTCCTCTTAAAACAAGTCCTTTAGGTGCAGTTCCATCTATTGGTTTTATTGAAATACCCATTACATCGCCGCCACTTTTAGATTTCTGACCGAATCCACTAACACCAACGTCGCGTGTAGCAAATCCAACAATAGTTAACTTTAGTTCCTGGTATCCTTGAGGAATATTAACAGTTTCATTTTTCTTAGCTGTAGTTGCGCCTTCAAGTTTAAACGTTGTTTTAAGCGCATATTTGCCGGGTTTAACTTCGTTGTAACCCTTAAAAGATAATAAGCGATTTACCACTTCACCATCACAATCGCCACCTAGTTCTGCTTCAACTTTAATGTCGCTTATTTTTCCGTTAGCAACGCTAAAAAGGATTAAACTGTTGCCCTGTAAATGCTCCACAGAAGCCTTGTTTGGGTACTTTATAAAACTACCTAAGTGTTTATATAAAGCTTCTGGACTATCATTATAAACTGTTTCTGCTTTACTACTAAACGATACGAAAAGTAGTAGCGATAAAATGGATTTGACTAATAAATTTTTCATACTAAGCATTTTTAATTTCGGTTAACTAATGTAACGGCTGGTTTTGGTATTTTTTTAGAGGTAATAATTACTGCGCCATTTTCTGCACTTTTGCCATAAAGCGATGTTGATACAGGCGCTTTAAAGACGTTTACTGATTTTATATTGTTAGATTCGAGTTTGGCAATGGCACTCATATCTTTAACTTCGTTATCTACCATAACTAAAGGATCATTACTGCCGGTTGATCTAATTGCGACACTTGCTAATTTGCGTTCTCTATCCATATTGCCCAAAGAGAATTTGATTGGAATATTATACTTTACCCTAACAGGCCTGCCGTTTTGCATTCCCGGATTCCATGATCTGCTCAACTTTAGTACACGTACTGCTTCTTCATCGGTTCCATACCCTAATTTCCTATCAATCTTAATATCGCTCAACGAGCCGTCTTTTTCAACCACAAACGACATGAAAACATTTCCTTGTATTTCATTATCCGCTGCTAAAACTGGATATTTAATCGTCTTGCCTAAAAATTCGTAGAATTTGGCTATTCCTCCCGGATATTCTGGAGGAACTTCCATAGAATGAAATGAGTAGACAGGTTCGCTAGCTTGTTCTTTAGGACTAAAGCCTACAATATTTATACTTTGTAAAGCTGTAAAGCCATCAGGTGATGAAATATTTTCATTTTTCGACGGAACGTTGGCATCAAATAACTTAAAATTCACTTTCAAGCTATAGTTGCCATCTTTTTCTAAATATTCGTCGAACGAATTAACACGTCTTTTTATTTCTTCATCAAATCCATCTCCTAATTCTTGAGGGATATTCAGGTTTGTGATATAGCCATTTTTTACAGAAAACGTAACAATGGTTGATCCCTGTAATTGTTTTTTTGCCGCTTCTTCGGGATACTTAATTAGGCTCCCTAAATGTTTATAAAAACCACTCCATTGCTCTTTAGCTTCTGGTTCGATATTTATAGAAGGATTATCAACTAGGGTTACATTTGTAGTAGGGGCCGAGTTTGCAACGCTATCTTTAGGTGTCGGTGGTGGTGATAGATTTATTACACTTAAAGGTGCTTCCCAAGCTGTTTCTACAACCGTATTTACTTCGTTTAACGGAATTTTGTCAGCCATTGCCAATAAGCCATCATTTTTTCTGATAGTTGCAGAAGAAAGTGTTAAGGCAATTGCAAAAATCGGCACAAACAAGCCATACTTTAGCACCGCAGTTTTTTTAGAGCGTTCTTTGTGCAACATGTAAATCCGCTTTTTAATCATCGACTTTGTTAAAAAGCCATTGGTTAAATTGTTTGGTTTTACGCCAAAAGCATGGCTTAAAAGTAGTAGCGAGTATTGTTCCTTATCGCCCTGAAAATTAGCAGCGGCTTCATCAGCCAAGTATTCGTGTATGTTTTTTATTGATTTTTTATAGAAATAAATCACTGGATTAAACCAGGTTATAATTCCTAAAATTTCGAAAAATATTACATCCACGGTGTGAAATTGCTTAATATGGATGTCTTCATGCAAATCTACTGTAGCATGCCCAGGCAAACCTGCCGAAACAGATTTTCTGTTAAAAAAAGAGAAGGCATTATTCTCATCAGCTTTGCTAAATAATTTATTAATTGCAAATAACTGATAAGCAAAATTTAGTAAAAAAAACAAAGAGCCGATAAGGTATATGATTACAATTAAACGTCCCCAGTCGTACTGCTGTTGGGTTTGCGGTAAAATTGCATAATTGGTTACAACAGTATTTATCTCGCTTACGCTGACATATAAAGTATCGCTTACTACTTTTTTGCTAAATAACTCAAAGCGCAAAAAGGGTATAGCTAAAGAGAATATTCCTGACGAAACCAAGTATAACCGGTTTAATACAAAATAAGTCTCCTTATCTAACAGTAGTTTGTAGAAGCAATAAAAAATAATCAAGTAAATATTTACTTGTAAGAGATAATGTGCCCAACTCATTTTGGTTTGTTTTTAAATTTGTTGATCATTTTTAAAATTTCATCCACATCACTTAAATCCAACTTTTCTTCTTTAACAAAAAACGAGAACATACTTTCTACACTATTCTCAAAATAGTTGCCAAGCAGTTTCTCTGTAGCATGTTTTTTGTACTCTTCTTTACTTATTAATGGGTAATATTTATGCGCCTTACCAAAAGCCTCGTGACCTATAAAACCTTTCACTTCCAAAATTCTAATAATGGTAGAAACGGTATTGTAGGCCGGTTTTGGCTCGGGCAAATAATCCATCACTTCTTTAACAAATGATTTCTCCAATTGCCACACAATTTGCATGATCTGTTCCTCTGCCTTTGTTAAATCTTTAATTTCCATGGTTATTGTTTTTATAACTTTAGCTCTACTTTGCTGATATTCAATAAGCTTAAATGAATACCATATTATAAACTTAAAACTAATATTTTAGTTTTCAAAACTTTTAGTAAATTATTTTCTTATCATTGGATAAATAAAAACCGAAATAAATGAAAATAGCTTTTCATGGCGCAGCTAGGAACGTAACTGGCAGTAAACACCTAATTACCTTAAATAATGGCACAAAAATTTTGTTGGATTGTGGCTTGTTTCAAGGAATGGGGCAGGAAACAGACGATTTAAATGATGAATTTGGCTTCAACGCCGCAGAGGTAGATTTTTTAATCTTATCTCATGCGCATATAGACCATAGTGGCTTGATACCTCGATTAATTGCCAAAGGTTTTAAAGGAGTTATTTACGGTACTACGGCTACTAAAAAACTGGCAAAAATTTTATTGCTAGATTCTGCTAGGATTCAAGCTGGCGATGTGCGGTATAAAAACAAGCGACTTGCTAAAAAAGGTTTGCCTTTAGAAAAAGCTTTATACGAGGAGGAAGACGTACTACAAGCATTGGATTACTTTGTATCGGTAGATTATGATAACGAAACTAGATTAACTGACGATGTTTCGCTAAAATTTATAGATGCGGGCCATATTATCGGTAGTGCCTCAGTAAATCTAACTATTAATGAAGATGGAAAAACTACGCAGTTGTGCTTTAGTGGAGATGTTGGCCAATATGGAGATTTGATTTTAAAAGCACCACAACCCTTTCCTCAGGCAGACTATATCTTGCTCGAATCTACCTACGGCGACAAATTGCATAAAGATGCGCAACCAACTGCCGAGGCGATATTGCAGGTTATTTTAAAAACTTGCGTAGAGAAAAAGGGAAAAGTAATAATCCCGGCTTTTAGTGTTGGAAGAACCCAAGAGCTTTTATTTGTACTAAACAAACTAGATTTGGACGGCAAACTGCCAGATGTGAAAGTTTATGTAGATAGTCCATTGTCTGCCAAAGCCACCGAAATTGTTGAGGAGCACGATGAAAACTACAATAAAAATGTAGAAGAAGTTTTAAAGGTGGACGATACCCCGTTTGATTTCAAAAACCTGCATTACGTAGAAGATGCAGAAGAATCAAAAGCTTTAAACAACAACCCTGCGCCTTGTGTAATCATTTCATCTTCTGGTATGGCCGAAGCCGGGCGTGTGAAACATCACATTAAAAATAACATCGGCGATAGCAAAAACACCATTTTAATGGTGGGTTACTGCGAGCCTAATTCCTTAGGTGGAAGATTAAAAAATGGCGCTAAAGAAGTAAGCATTTACGGCGACCAGTTTGAGGTAATTGCAGAAGTGCAAAGCATACAGTCTATGAGTGCACACGGCGATTACGAGGATTTGTTAAACTTTGTATCCTGCCAGGACCCCGCAAAAGTTAAAAAGGTTTTTTTGGTACACGGCGAGTATGATGTACAACAGATTTTTGCAGCAAAGCTGAAAGAGAAAGGATTTAATCATATTGAAATTCCCGATAGGCACCAGGAATTTGAGGTGTAGAACTTTTTTAACTTATGGTATTAAATAATAAGCGATTTAGCTTATTAAGCCTTCTTGCCAGATCTCCTATATTTTAATATATTATAAACTAAGGATTTTTTCCGTTATAAACAAAAAAATACACATAATTAGGTATTTTTTTTAACTGCTTTATGTTGTCTTTTTGCAATAGTTTAAAGCAAATATTTTGAAAAAGATCTCCTTATTAATCCTGCTTGGTGCATTTTCACTCAACTGCATTGCGCAATCAATTAAATTAACAAGTTCGTTTAACAAACGTAGCGCAACAGCTACTTCTACGGTAGGCTATCGCTTTATACCGTATGATGGGAAACTGTTTTTAGCGCTTGCTGCCAGTACAAACGTAAACCCAGACAATGGCTACCAATATAAGGGTAAAATTTATAGAGCTACTCAGGTTGCCGGTCTGTTGCCTAAGCTTAATGTTTTAAGAGCTAGCTACCCCAACGTTACGCTCAAAGTATTTTATAGGTCTGTTTTTAAAGAAGAAATTAACACCACGATAGATGGATTTTCTTTGGGCATATTGGGTGACGGCCAATACCTTAAAAATGTTTCTAAAACAGAACTCGCCGATATAGCCGGATGGAGGGTTGAAGGTGTATCGTTAAATTCTTATATACAAGAAAACTTAAACAAATGGTTTGAGGTAGATGAATTTTTAGCAAAACACGAAACCGGGATACGAGAGAAGGCAGAATTTGATTTATTGCTAAGCGAGGGAAATAGTTTTTTTGCAATAAAAGATTATTTACAAGCTGAAGCTAGGTATAAGCAAGCATTACGCTACAAGCAGAACGAGTCATTTATTAACCAACAACTTAGCGTTATTAAAAAGGCAATGGAAAATGCCGATAAAAAAAGGCAGTATGATGCTTTTATGGCCCTGGCTGCCACCTCGAAAGCTCAGAAAGATTATACTAACGCACTAAGTAATTATAAAGGCGCACTTGCTACGGGCTTTAATGATAGCTACGCAAAACAACAAGTAGATTTAATGACAGTTGAAATTAAACGCTTAAAGGACGAGCAGGAGTTGGCTTTGAAAAAATCTAATGCAGATTTGGCTTTAGATAAAAAAAAGTTAGACCAATTGAAGGCCGATGTTAACAATTTTAAACTACAGAAAGAAGCTGAGCAAAGAGTATTGGAAAAGGTTGCAGCGGAGAATGAAGAGCGTGAGCTGGCCAGGTTAGCTGAAATCGACAGAAGCAGGCTAGAAGCGGAACGTGAAGAACAGCAAAAAAAGGAAAAAGAAGAAAGAGATCGAAAAGAGAGGAAAAAGGAGGAAGAACGTAAAGAGCGTAGGAAAGCAAAACGTAAGGCGTTGGATAATCGTATCGAGGCAATTGAAGAGGTCATGGAATTTAATCCCGATAAACTTAAACAAAGTTTAGAGGCGGCTAATACCACCAAGGTTAAATCAGAAGCAATTAACCCTAACCAAGCCCTAGTTGTTAAAGCTGAGTGGTATGATTCAAACTCCTATATGGAGGAATTTAGGGATGGGCTTAATGAGCAAAAAAGAAGAAAGGCGAATGAAGATTATCTGCAATTGTTGTTGGTAAAAACGGATGTGGTAAATGATGCGATAAACCTTTACTTAAAAGCACTCGGCTACGCTGAATATGGCTCGGGCACGCATAAGTATATTCTACAACAAATTGATTTGCTTGCATCGGAATCTGAATTTTTAGATACCAGCGTTGAGTTTAATGCCGAGCATGAACAGTTGCGTAGAACTTATCAAGAGTCGAATAGGGTAATGTTAAAAATTCAGAAAATGGAATTTAATGCACAGAGAACAGCAAATGCTTTTAGTACGATCAATTATATCAATTCGCTAAATCGCAACGATGGTGCAAATACATCTTTTCAGCAATACGATCTGAATAATAGGTTAAATCAAGCACAAGAAGCTAATAAAGTTAACAATTTAATTGCTGGTGCATCTACTGGTTTAGCGATGGGAGCTTTGTTAGACGATTCTATGCAAGCGTTAAAATATGGAAATAATAGCATGGGATTTAATGTTCGCATTTCAGGAGGCTACATGGGCATTCCGATTACTGTTAATACAGATCCAGAAGGTTATGTGCCCTCAAGTACAGTTAAGTCACTTGATCCAGTTCACATTTTACCTGAGCTTGATTTCTGGGCACTTAGAAATAAATTTGTCGACATTGGGTTGACTGGTGGAGGCATACTGGGTGTAAATCCTATTACAGGCATAAAAAATACATTCTTTTCTTATTATGGAAAGGTAAAAATAAATGCAGGTGTAAAAAGAGTTAAACTGGCAATGGAAGGTGCTATGGGTGAGCGTTTTGGGAATCTTGAAATTGACAACGATGTTGCGGCAGTAGATGCTGGCTACGAACTAACTCCTGACGGAGCAAGGGGTGCAATTACCAAGGGTAAATTTAAGTATGGCTTTACCAAAGTAGGAGGTGGCTTACACATAGATATTTCGGATGATTACAACGAAAAATACGTTAGGGCTTTAATATTCACTGAACAAATCTCCTTTCTGAAAAATTCATTCACTAAAAATCCTATCTATTCCTATGCTGTAGAATTGTCGGTTGGGACAGGAATTACCATAAGTGGTGAGTACGCTGGTAATTATGTTTCTGGCGGTATCCCTCAGTATGATATGGAGAAAAAAAATAAAGCGCTATGGGCTTTTAGATTCGGTAAAATATTCACGCTAGTTAAAACTAAATAATATGAAAATTAAGAAATTATATATCATTGTTGTAGCGCTATTTTTGTTATTTCAAATTTCGTGCAACAAAGAAACACTAGTCGAATCAGGTACTAGTGGCTCAGAATTAGGCACACTAACCTTGTATTCTGATCGAACACTGTTTTGTGGGTCACTATCAGTTTATGTTGATGACCGCTTAGTCGGAAAATTAATGACTAACGTTAGTTCAACACCTAGCTGTGGAGCGCCAACCTCAGCTTCTGCAATAACCATTAAAGTAAAAGAAGGATTTCAGTATGTAAAAACAACCGGTAGTAAAAGCGCTTGCGTTATGTCTAACAGGATATGGGTTGGTAAGGGACAATGTGTAGTGAGTCCAATCCAGTAATCTTTTGCTTGTATTTAAACTATATGTATGCTACCTTACATAGCCATAAATACGCACTTAAAAAAAGCTCCTTAATTTCTTAAGGAGCTTTTTTTGTACTAAATATTATTGTCTCGGAGCTGCTGGTTTAGGCATCTCTTTACGAGGGATTTTAGCAGCACGTTCTGAAGTATGATAAACGAAAGAAGCTACAATAGTTGCAGATTTTTTCAAATCATCTTCTACCAAACGATCAAAAGTATCTTGGTTAGAGTGGTGCGTACGCGTATTGTAATCCATTGGATCTTGAATAAACTGGAAACCTGGCAAGCCAACAGCATCATAAGCTTGGTGATCTGTACCACCTGTATTGCCAACAGTTACCGTTTTTGCCCCTAAGTCTTCAAACGGATTTAAATAAGCTTGGAAAATATCTTTAGCAGCTACGTTACCTTGTAAGTAAATACCACGGATAGTTCCTGTACCGTTATCTAAGTTATAATAAGCGCTTAATTTTTCGTGCTCAGGTTTTGGTTTCATATCTGCTGGATCTGCAAAATGTTCTTTTACATAACCTCTAGAACCAAACAAACCTTGCTCCTCAGAACTCCATAATGCAATACGGATAGTACGTTTTGGTTTAAAGTCAATAGCTTTTAAAATACGCATAGCCTCAATCATTACGGTAGAACCTGCTGCATTATCTGTAGCGCCAGTTCCTGCGTGCCATGAATCGTAGTGACCACCTAACATTACAATTTCGCTTTTTAATTTCGGGTCTGTTCCCGGAATTTCAGCAATTACGTTGTAACCTTTAGGGTCTTTATCATAAAATGAAGTTTTAACTTCTGCTTCTAATTCTACTTTCTCGCCACCGCGTAACAAACGTAAAATGTGTAAGTAGTCTTCACTGCTAACTTCTAATTCTGGAGATACTGCTGGAGCATCTAACTTGTAAGAAGCGCCATTGCTGGTAAAGAAAGTACCATGGCTACCGCGAGCGTAAGTTAAGATTAAGCCAACTTGCTCTTCTAGTAACATTGTGTTAATAGCTGCTCTGGTTTCTCTCATTTTCATCATCATAGCCATTTGATTGTTAGCAGCACCTGGACGGTTGCCGCCACCCGGGCGACCAGCACCTGGAGCAGGTAGTTCTGCAGCTGCCATCTTGGCCAAATCCTCATCAGTATAACGTACTGCATCAGCTTTATAAGAATTTTTTAATGGCTGGATAGTTACAGACTCAATCATAATGATTTTGCCTTTTAACTTGCCTTTGTATTTAGCCAAATCGGTAACGGTATCAGCTTTTATTAAAATAACTTCAGATTTTATTGGACCATTAGTGCCCGGTGTCCAAGCTTTTGGAGATGCAATAATTGGACGGTAAAAAGGTGCAGTGGTAGCAGCATAATATTTGTCTACCTGCCATCCTTTGCCGAAATCGCCCCAAGCCTCTAAATGCACATTCTTAAGCCCAATTTCATTGAAATATTTTACTGCCCAATCTTGTGCTCTTTTTAAACCTGGCGAGTTAGATAAACGTGGACCTGCCACATCGGTAATTTTATAAGCGATTTCTGAAGCTTTAGATTTCTCTAAACCTTCAGTTCTGATCTTTTGTATAACAGCCGAGTTTACTGGCTCTTGCGCAAAAGAAGAAAGACATAAGCATACGGCCAATGCACTAAAAGTAAATTTTTTCATCATAGTTTATCGTTATTGTTAGTTGATTGAATTAACAGGTATGAATTTACAGCAAATGCCGATTACTTGTCGCATTCTATTCACAATTTTACATGTTTTGATTCAACTTATTATTGGGCTGTGTGTAGCTGTAAGCAAAAAAGCTGTATCTTTCTTTCTAAATTTCATTATATGAAGATAAAATTTGTAAGCTTTTTTATAATTCTGACTTTAATTTTAGTCGAAAACTCATTTTCTCAGCAAACAGTGGTTGCAGATTCAAAGATTAGTGAAATGGTTAAAGAAGTTTCGCCAACAAATTTGGAAAACATCATCAAAAAATTAGTTTCTTTTCATACTAGGCATACTTTAAGCGACACCTTAAGTAAAACCACCGGAATTGGTGCGGCAAGAACTTGGATTAAAAGCGAGTTCGAAAAATATGGCAAGGAGAATAAAAGTACGTTGCAGGTTTCTTATGATACTTTTATCCAAGAGGCTGATGGAAGAAGAATTACAGCACCAGTTGTGCTTAAAAATGTAATTGCAATTTTGCCCGGAACAGACCCTAATGATAAACGAATGTTAATGGTTTCGGGGCATTACGATTCTAGAGTTACCGACGTAATGAATGCAAAAGACTTTGCGCCGGGCGCCAACGACGATGCATCTGGCGTAGCCGCGGTGCTAGAGATGTGCAGAATAATGAGCAAGTATAAATTTAGTTCGACAATTGTATTTGTGGCCATGGTTGGCGAAGAACAAGGTCTTTACGGTGCAACCAACTTGGCAAAAAGGGCTAAAACCGAAGGCTGGAATGTCCATCTCTTAATGAACAACGATATTGTTGGAAATTCTTACGGCATGGAAACAGATATTAAAGACAACAAAAGTGTTCGTGTTTTTAGCGAAGGGGTTTCTCCTCTTGAAACACCAGCTCAGGTTGCTGCCAGGCAATCTGCCGGAACAGATAATGACGGCAAGGCTAGGCAAGCCGCTAGATATATTAAAGAGGTTGCCGAACGTTATGTTGACCAATTAGAAGTAAAACTTATTTACAGAAGAGACCGTTTTTTAAGAGGTGGCGACCATACACCGTTTTCACAGCAAGGTTTTGCCGCAGTGCGGATTACCGAAATGAATGAAGATTTTAACAGACAACACCAAGATGTAAGAACAGAAAATGGATTTAAGTTCGGCGATTTACCAGAATATGTAGATTATAACTATTTGCAAAAAGTAACACGTATGAATTTGGCCGTGATGGCTAATTTGGCTTTATCAAGTCAGGAACCGGAAAATGTTGTGGTTTTAACTTCGGGCTTAACCAACAAAACGGCTTTAAAATGGGAGGCGCCAAAAGGGAAAACTCCAGCAGGTTATTATGTATTGATGCGTGAAACTACAAGTCCGTTTTGGGAGAAAAAGTTTTTTGTGAAGGAAAATTCTGCAACGCTAAACTATTCAAAAGACAACTTTTATTTCGGCGTTCAATCTGTTGACGAGAGTGGGCATGAAAGTTTAGTTGTTACGCCAAAACCTGGCAGATAATCTAAAAGCTATATAACAAAAAAGGGCGCTATAAAAGCGCCCTCTTCAACTAAACTAAAAACTATTTTTTATTTGATGTTCTTTTTAGATAAAATAAAGTAACCTACAATAAACAACACTGCAGCGTAGGCTAAGCTTACCCAAATTTCTTGCGTAAAAATTGGAAACTCCTCCAATTTAGCATCCTTAACTCTTGTTACCCGTAAAGCTAGCGTTGGGTCGCTATATGGAATTAGGTAAGCGTGTTTCCAACCAACATTTGCCGTAATAATTCCTGCAATGATGCCTACAAAACCTATTCCCATTGGTTTTAAAAAATCAGACCAAATTAAACTCAGAACAAATTGTACAGATAAAATACCTAACGAAGCTAAAAATAATTTACTGTAAAATTTAAATAGGAGTAAAGTAGGGTTGTAATCTTTAAAGGTAAGTTTTGGAACTAAAACCTGTAGCAAATAACCTGATGCAATTGTTAACAGCAAAAATAACGACAAACAGATTACCAGTAGCAAAACTGCGTAAAGGTATTTTGCTGCATAAATAGAAAATTTGTTTAAGGGTTGTGCGAAAAGCGTTTTCCAAGTGTCGTTTTTATGTTCGATGTTATTTACCGAAAATGCCATAAACATTACGTAAAAAGGCAAAATTAGCATGCCCATTACGCCCAATGCAGCACCACTATATCTGCCCCATAAAATCAAGCCCGGGCTGTTAGCTTTTAATAACCTTTCCGTATCACTATAAAAACCAAAGGCTATTAACCCGCAAATAACAACGGGCAAGATAATGGCAGCCCAAAAAGCAAGCGTTTTACGAGATTTGTAGAATTCTGAAGTTAATGAAATATATAAAGAGCGCATATCAATTCTTTGAGGTAATGTCTAAAAATAAATTTTCTAGGTCTTTTCTTTCTTGAGCCAAACTATAAACGGTAACGCCGTTTTGCACCAGCGTACTGTTCAAAATGCCCATATCTTCCTTGCCTTTATAAACAATCGATATCGATTTCCCATCGTTTTGCAAAACCTCGGCACCGGCTGTTGCTAAAATATTTTGTGCTAATGCCAAATCATCAGCCTCAATTTTAACAAGGGGTTTACTCAAGCTCTGTAAATCGCCTATGGTACCTTGAAAAAGTAACTGACCTTTATTAATAATGCCAACATGCGTTGCCGTTCTTTCTATTTCTGCTAATAAATGGCTAGATACTAAAATGGTTTTTCCATGTTTGGTAACCAACTCAATCATTAGGTTTCTTATTTCTATAATCCCGTTAGGGTCTAAGCCGTTTGTAGGTTCGTCTAACAACAACAATTCAGGATCGCCAATTAATGCCAATGCAATTCCTAAGCGTTGCTTCATGCCTAAAGAATATTTGCCCGCTTTTTTATTGGCAGCTTCAACCAAGCCAACAAGGCTTAGCATTTCGTTACTTTTGTTCTTGTTAATGCCTAAAAGCATGCAACGGTTAACCAAGTTTTCTTTGCCAGTTAGGTGCGCATAAATTGCAGGTTGTTCTACCAAAGCGCCCATTCTTTTTAAACTTGCAATGCGATTAGCATTTAGCTCTTTGCCAAATACAAAAACTTGATCGGTAGGCGATTGCAAAAGGTTAAGCAAAATTTTAATTGTTGTGGTTTTACCCGCTCCATTCGGACCTAAAAAACCATATATACTACCTTTTGGCACTTGTAGCGATAAGTCTTTAACTACCGTTTGGTTACCAAAGTGGTAGTTAAGTCCAACAGTTTCTATTGCAAAATTGCTCATCTTATTTTAAAAATGCTTTTACAATACTGTTTGTTGCAGTTGGTGTAGTTTTTAAAACAACTTCATCTTCTTGCGTTGCAGTAGTGCTTGTAGCAAAAGCGAACAACATCATTATAAATACTGGAAATAATAAAAGTAAGAATGGCGATACGTTGGTTAACTTTTTCATGATTTCTATTTTTAGGTAATAGGTTTGTTTGTTTTGTTAACCAAAGAGAATGATTTTAAAAATACTGCTAAAATGTTTTAGACCAAGTGCAGATAATTATAGATAAACGGTTAAAATGAATAGTTTCGTGGCTTATTGCTAATTTTAGCCTTTTGGTAGAAAAAAATTGCCCGTTCGTCGAAAGTGGTGGCGTAAAACAAGAGATATATTTAATTTGTGGGATAGAAATCTAATAACAATCTGATGAAAAGTAAAGGCGCTATTGCGATGCATGTTATATTTTGGCTAATTATGTTAGCTATTGTGGTAATAGATATGCTCGTGTCTGAACATACGGTTAAAGACTACATTATTACCGATGGAATTTTTGGTTTGCTTAATGTCTCTATTTTTTATATCAATTATATAATACTTATCCCAGAGCTAATTCAGAAACGAAAAAAGTACTGGCTTTACATACTAGCGTTTTTACTTTTGGTGCTGGCCACTGCGGCTGTAAAAACGGTTTTTGCGGCTTTAAATCCCGAAGATTTATTGCAGGGAAAAGATGCTAGGGGAAAAATACACCACATTTCACTAAACATGTATGCAGTGGTCGTGTCGTTTATTTCGGGTTTCTTTTTGGTGTCTAGCTGTATCATTAAGTTTTCTATAGACTGGTTTAGCAACGAAAGGGTGCAACGTAACCTAGAGAGCGAAAAAAAAGATATGGAACTTCAATTCCTCAAATCGCAGCTTAACCCACACTTTTTGTTCAACTCGTTAAACAATATCTATTCGTTGGCGTACCAAAAGTCTGATAAAACTGCCGATGCTATTTTAAAGCTTTCTGAAATTATGCGTTACATGATTTATGAAAGTAACGATAGTTGGGTTGCGCTTAGCAAAGAGGTAGAATATGTTCAAAGTTACATTGAACTACATAAATTGCGCTTTAAAGATGGCGCTGCGGTAGAAATTACGTTAAATGGCGAAATAGATGGGCAACAGATTGTACCTTTAATCTTAATATCGTTTGTAGAAAATGCTTTTAAACACGGGGTAGCAAACGATCCGGAAAACCCGATAAAGATTAATATTATTGCAAACCAAAAGATATTGCACTTTAGCGTAAGCAACAAGAAGAACAAAACTAATAAAGATGCAATGGGTGGCGTTGGCTTAAATAACGTAGAACGAAGGTTGCAGTTGCTTTATCCCGATAGGTATAAATTAAATATTGTAAATTCGGCTACCCATTATACAACAGAGTTGATGTTGGATTTGTAAAAAATATAAAAACCAAAGGCAAATAAAATGATGAAGTTAAAATGTATTGCTGTAGACGATGAGCCGCTAGCACTAGATATTATTGAAGATTACGTTTCGAAAGTACCTTTTTTAGAATTGGTTAAAAGAACCGAAAATGCAATAGAGGCTTTACAGTTGGTGCAAGCCGGCGGTATTGATTTGGTTTTTCTAGACATCCAAATGCCAGATTTAACTGGGATACAATTTCTGAAAATTGCCAATGGAAAATCCAACTATATTTTAACCACAGCTTATTCGCAGTATGCGCTGGAGAGTTACGACTTAAATGTATCTGATTACTTGCTTAAGCCAATTGCTTTCGATAGGTTTTACAAAGCGGTAGAAAAAGTACATAATCAGCTGCAAAAGGCCGAACCTGTAGCGCCTGCTCCAGAACCACCACAAATACAAAGTTTTGTAAGTGCGCCGGCGCCACAGCAAGTACAGGATTTTATTTTTGTTAAAACCGAACATAAAATACAAAAAATACAGCTCGATGATATTCTGTACATAGAAGGCTTAAAAGATTACATCTCTATTTTTACCAAAACGGAGCGTGTAATTACTTTGCAGAATATGAAAAAGATGGAAGAAACTTTGCCAAAAGGCGATTTTATTCGTGTGCATAAATCTTATATTATTGCTTTAGATAAAATTGAAAGTATAGAGCGGAGCAGAATTTCCATCGCATCTAAAATCATCCCGATAGGAGATACTTATAGAGACGAGTTCTTTAAGCGTATCGACGGAAAGAATATTTAGTATAATTTGTCATTCAGAGCGAAGCAAAGGATCTATTGAATTGGGCTGTCAGTTTAGATTCCTCCAAAGTCGGAATGACAATCTTTCTTATAGCATGACGCAAAAACCTAATTTGTCGCCACCGGTTTAACCGAGTAACCTTTAGCCTGTAAACCTTTTATTAAACCATCCTTACCAAGTAAATGGCCAGCACCAACTGCGATAAATAAGTTCTCTTTTTGCATCATCGCAGGCAGTTTTTCCATCCATTTATCATTTCGGTTCTTCAGCAGTTTATCCATTTCTGCTTGAGTGGTATTATCGTCCACTTTGAATAGACTTTCCATTTTTGCTAAATCTTGCAAGATGTAATTTTGGTAAAGATCGTCTGCAGTTTTCTTGTTTTTAGCTTCTTCTTTAATGCTTTTTAGCAACAATTCTTTCTGGCGTTCTAGTGTGCTCCCGAAAAGAATTTCGCCTTGATCTTCTGCCGTTTCCAAACCGTAAACGGGTTTTCCGTTAGCACTAGCGTACGTTTGAAAATATTCATCTATTGCTGGGTTTTCTTTAGAAAAAGTAGATGGAGCAGTAAGGCCCATAATGGTAATTTGAATAGCCATCGGTTTCATGGAGTTAAACATTTTAAGGTCGTAGCCAGATACCTTTTTAAAATACTCTTCTACCAATTTATATTCAGTTGGCGTAAGTAACTTATCTAAAAAATTGTTTTTCATTAGCATAAATGGCACTAGCTTGGTTGCCATAGTGCTGTCCATCACCAATTCGCCTACAATAGCATTTGCATTTTTTAACTTCTCGTTTACTACAGTCATACTGTCTATAAAACTCTTGCCTGCAAAGTGGTAGGTGCCAAACATATAAGAAGGACTTTTAAGCCCATTGCCACTAATTTCCCAAAGTAAGGTATTGGCAGCTTTTTTATTTTGCGCATAGGCGGAAACAGAAAAGCTTAAAAATAGTACGAATAAATAACGGAATGCTTTCATAACGTGGGATGATTTGACCAAAGCCTAATTTAAATACTTTGATGTAATTTAGTTCTAATTGCACTTTCTGCAGCTAAAACAATCTCTTCGGCATTTTTATCGGTTTTGTCTATTGGGCTTAAAACCTCCCATTTTATCGGATTGCCAACCGTTAGCGGAAACATTCCATAACGTACAATTTTCCAAGAGTTTTCTATGGCTACCGGCACAACTAAAGCATCAGGCACAACTTTTAAAAGCGTTGCAATTCCGCCAACCTGAAAAGGTTTTAGTTTGCCATCTTTAGCCCTTGTGCCTTCAGCAAAAATAACGGTACTCCAATTGTTTTCTTTCATTCGTCGGCCTAACTTAATCAGTTCAGAAACTGCTTGTTTGCTATCTTTTCTGTTAATGTTTGCACCACCGCCAACACGCAGGTTATAAGAAATAGATGGTATGTTTTTAGTCAATTCTATTTTAGAAATAAATTTAGGCTGATGTTTTCTCAAGTGCCAAATCATTCCCGGAATATCATACATACTTTGGTGATTGGCAACAAAAATTATTGGTCGGTCTGTTGGCAGGTTTTGTTTGTTTATAAATGTTACCGAGTTAAATAAAGCCCAATTGCTGTAGGTTAAAAAAAGGTTTAAAATATCTACCGATGTTTTGTGCGCTTTATAACCGAAAAGCTTAAAGCAAACCCATTGAATAGGATGGAAGATACACAGAAATCCAAAAAATAGGATGTAAAATATAGGCGTAAATAGGTAGCCAAAAAACTTGCTCATGTAAATTAAATTTTTCCTTCTTGTATTAATATTTTGGTTTTTAAAATGGCAGCAACGCTGATGCTGTCTGTAATTTCGCCAGCCATAACCATTTGATAGGCCTGCTCAAAAGGTAACTTTTTAACAATTAGTTCTTCCGTTTCTTCTGGAGATGACTGCCCGGGCGTTAAGCCTTGGGCAATATAGATAATTGCTAATTCATCACTAACAGAATTAGATAAGTACATGCGTTGTATCTCTGTGAATTTGATGGCGGTCAGTCCGGTTTCTTCAGAGAGTTCTCTTTTCGCACTTTCCAGTGGCTCGTCGTTTAACGGTCCACCACCCTCTACAATCTCCCAGCTGTAGCTTTTTGTCGGGAAACGATACTGACCAACCAGCCAGGTATTCAATTCTTCATCTAAGGGTAAAATGCCAATGGCGATGTTTTTGAAATGCACTTCTCCGTAAATTCCATGGCCTCCAGCCGGATTTAAAACTTGATGTTCGGTTAGTTTTATCCAGTTGTTATTGTAAATCTCTTTGCTTTCTAAAACCTTCCAAGGGTTATGCTCGCTCATGGCTGCAAGATACGAATTATAAGATTACACTAATGTATCGTAAGTTTTCAGTTGCTAATTACGTGTTTTATGTTGCATGCAAGTACACACCCTACAACCCAAAATAGCAGTATTGTTTTTGCCGTCTAAACCTGATATTAGCGAACACGGATCCCGATTTTTCATCGGGAGGAGTAAAGCGGTTAGCAGGACTAACTTTAATTGACCGTAGAGATTTGCTTTTCGGAAAAAATTAAGGCTTTGGTGCCGGCGGAATTTCGACCTTGTTGGTTTTGATTTTTGTAAAACGATAGTTTAAGCTAAAACTTACGTTGTTACTGTTATTAGTAGAAAAATTTTGCGAAACGAAATTTACACCTTGGTTAAAAGAAGTGTTGTTTCTGCGTCCGAAAGGGTCGTTGGTACTTATACGTGCCGAAAGCGTATTTTTGAAAAAGCTTTTACGAGCGCCGAAACTGCTGGTTATAGAACCTTTATTACGACCTTGGGCGGTAATGTTATTGGCGTAATTTAAGTTAGATTCAAACGCAGTTTTTAATGGCAATTGCATAGAAAAGCCAAGCGAACCACGTAAACTTAAACCTGTTCTGTTTAACGAAGAATTTAAGCTGGAAGAATAATTGTTTTGGATAACGCTAAAATTTCCGTTTGTAGATATCTTATTAGTTGGGCGGTAGTTACCGATAAGCATTAGGGCAAGGGCATTGTTAGTGCCTACGTTGCTAAAGGTACGCTCAGAAATTCCGTTAGGTTTTACAATGCGATACTGCTCGATTACGCCTTTGCTGGTGGAATAGGAAACACGTGGTGTAAAAGACCATTTCTGACCAAAAACGCCAAAGCTTAATCCCATTTGATGCGTGTAAGCTGGGTTTAAATCTGGGTTTCCGTACGAGATATTTAATGTGTCTGAGTTATTAACCTGCGGGTTTAATGCGTTTTCTCTAGGTCTGTTAATACGGATGCTATAAGTTGCGCCAAAATTGTACCTCTTTTTAAAAAATCTGTTAATAGAAATATTTGGGAAAAGGCTGAAATAAGGTTTTACGTTATAGCTTTCGCCGGTAGAGAGGTCGAAGTTTACATCGGTATATTCTGTTCTTAAGCCAGTTTTTAAGCCCCAGCCATCTTTTCGGTAATTGTAAGAAGCATAGGCCGATAAAATATTTTCGTTATAAAAGAACTTATTGCTTAACCGCTGATTGGTAATAAATTCTTCTGTTTGGTAGTTAAAATTTTGCACCAATAAATCGTTGTTGTTTTTGCGGTAGTTATAAGCCACGCCAAACTCTAACTGATCTCGTTTTTTAAAAACAGGTTTATCATAATCTAGCGTAAAATTAATACCGTCGTTATCTGTTTGGTTATTGTTTTGCTGTAAGGTTGGACTTAAGTTAGTAGGGAAAATAAACATCCTGTCGTAAGAGCGGAGGTCGTTGTTGGTGTTAGTATTTAGGGTAAACCCTAAACTTAATTTACCACCACTGGTATCTGTTTTTAAATTATAATCTGCGTTAAATACAAAGTTATTGCTATTACCGTCTCCAAAGTTTTTTTGGTTACGTAACCTTGTTTCTATATAATCCTCGTTTAAGTAATAAAAATTGTTGCCAGATAGATTATCGTTTTTATTAATGTTGTAATTGGTAGAAAGTCGCAAGCTCTGTTTTTCGGTAATATCCCAATCAAAACCCACTCTAAAATTACCACCATTGCTGTTGTTATCGTAATTGTTAAACTGATTTAGGTAAAAGGTAGTGTCTGGCAAAAAGTTGGTTCTATAACTTTCGCTATCGCCACGATTAATGTTATATCTGTACCCTGCACTGCCATTAATGTTATAGTTTTTGCCTTTGTAAGAAGCATTGGCGTTAGCGTTTTTGTTGCCTTGTACACCAGCTGTTATTCCTAAATTTCCATTAAAGCCAACTTTAAAGCCTTTTTTCATTACAATGTTTAAAATCCCTTCGCCATCGCCAGAATATTTTGATGGAGGATTTGTCATTACTTCTATCTTCTCAATAGCATCTGAGGGCAATACGTTTAGCAGGTCGGCAATGTTCGAGGTCATATAGTCCGATGGTTTTCCATCAATAAAAACCCTGGTACTTCTTTTTCCGGTTATGGTGGCATTACCATCAATATCAACCTGTACCATTGGTACATTTTTTAACAGATCGGTCGCTGTACTGCCTTCTGCTAAAATTGAAGAGCCCACGTTATAGGTAATTACATCGGCACCAAATTCTATTACCGGTTTTTGGGCGGTAATTACAACTTCGTTCAAGTTGCTTTGCTCGCTTGCTAATTTTAAGTTGCCTAGGTTTTTATCGCTGTCTTTTTCTGTTAAAAGAATATCGTTAACAAATAAATTGGTAAAGCCAACGTAGCTAACACGAACCTTATAAGTGCCGTTTTTAAGATTGCTGAATTTAAAAAAACCATTCTCGTCTGTCTGAATGGTTTGTAGCGGTTGCTCGGAGTTTGCTTCGAAAAGTGCAACGCCTGCGAAAGGAATAGCTAAAGCTCCAACTTCTTCAACAACCTTTCCTCTAATAACACCCTTTTCGGCAGAGCCGATACCAAAAGTGGTTAAGCTTAAAATGCTTAGGGCTATAAAGAGGAGGGCGTGTTTTTTCAAGTTGGAGCTAAATTAATATGTTAAAAAGATTCTTCTTCTGGACGACTGCCTTCTTCAGATTTTTTAGGTGTTTTCTTGAAGCTAAAATCGTTTTTACCAAAACGGTAAGAGAACGTTAAGTTGGCTTGGGTTCCGCCCCATAAGCGACTAAAATCTACGATTGAAGTTTCGCCAATGGTTTGCATCTCCCACTTTCTGCTAGCAAAAATATCTCTTACGTTTAAGCTCAAGCTCGCTTTTTTGCTGATGTCGTATTTTGCACCACCATCTACACCAAACATCGCCTTTCTAATACCCTGTGCCATTACTTCTCTAGATCTGTAATCGCCTCTAACTTGTAAAGTTATCCCGTAAGGTAGAGTAAAGTTGTTGGTTAAGTTAGCGTTGTAGCTAAAACCAGCGTTTTCTACAATACCAAATTCTGGTACACCTTTAATTTTGCTTTGGTATAAGTTAACGTTGGCTGTAAAATTCCATTTTTTAACCAAGTCGAATTTACCAATTAACTCCACACCGCTAGAGATGTTGTTGGTTAGGTTTTGTGGCGTAGTAATCGTAATACCATTTGCATCTGGTTCGGTTCTTAATCTTTGGATTACGTCATTCGTTTTACGTAAATACAATGACGAGATTAAAGAGAACTTAGTGAAAAACTTGCTGTAGCTCAACTCAAAAGCATGCACATCTTCTGGTTGTAAGTTTGGATTACCCTGACGATAGTTTAACGGATCGGAAACATCTAAGAATGGATTGGTATCCCAACCACGCGGACGATTTACCCTACGGCTATAACTAGCTTGTAACTGTTGCTCGTTTTTAAGTTTTTGCGTTAAAAACACACTCGGATAAATTCTAGTATAAGCAACTTTTCCTGGAGTGTAAGCAATGTTCGAGTTGATATCATAAGCGCCCATGCTCGTATTTAAGGTAGCATCTTCACCTCTTAAACCTAACTGATAGCCAAAGTTTTTAATCTGATTTTGGTAGTTCACATATACTGCATGTACTTGGTCTTTACTGTTAAAATCGTTACTTAACGCGTAGTTAAAATCATAATCGCCATTAACCGGGCTTAACTGATCGGCATAAGTTAAACTCTCCGAATTACGGATTTGAGTGCGGTATCCAGCCTCTAATTTGCCATTAGCACCCAAAGGACGTGTATAATCTATTTGTGCAGTGTAGTTTTTATTATAGCTATCGCGATCTGTACGCTGAATATCTAAATCGTCAACAGCATTTCCGTTTAGATTGAAAATGTTGGTGTTATAGATTTGATAATTATCGTTGGTTCCCTCAGAGAAACTGAAGTTAGCTGTAATTTCTTCCTTCGGATTTTTAAATTTCTGAGAGAAATCCAAGTTCAAATCATAACTCTTATTGTCTTGTGTTTCGTTATTGGTTCTTCTGCTTAAAGACAATGGATTGAAAGCAACGCCTAACTGATTTATATTCAATAACTCGTTTTCATCGCCTGTTCTGTAGTTTAAACCTGCAGAAAATGTAACCACTGTTTTCTCTGCCAAATAGTAATCTAAACCAGCTTTTAAGTTGTGTCCGTCATTCAAATCTCTCGATTCGTTGTTTTGGTTGGCGAAACCTAATCCGCCAGCAGATGGATTTAAATAAGTAATGTTATTATACCCACGACCAATTCTGTAACCATAACGGTAACTGTAGTTACCAAAAATATTTACTTTGCTGTTCTGGAAACTTAAGCTGGTGTTAGCGTTATAGTTTTCTCTATTTCCGGCAGTTAAAGCTAAAGAGCCGTTAAAACCTAATTTTTTATTCTTCTTTAAAACAATGTTGATGATACCAGACTGGCCTTCAGCATCGTATTTGGCAGATGGGTTGGTAATTAACTCTACACTTTCAATTGAACTTGCAGGGATGGATTGCAGGATTTGCGCCACGTTTCCGCCGGCAATTAAAGATGGTTTTCCATCTATTAAAACCCTAACGCCCGATGAGCCACGTAAGCTTACGTTACCTTCCATATCTGTTTGTACAGATGGTACGTTTTGCAAAAGATCGGTAGCAGAACCACCCTCGCTCACCAAACTCTGGTCAACCGAGAAAACCTTTTTATCAATTCCTAATTGCATAGTAGGTTTTGCAGCTGTAATGGTTACTTCTTGTAAAAGATTTCCTTTGGCAGTTTTCATTTTAATGCTACCAAAATTAACTTCTTTTACTGCATCGCTAATGCTAACAGAATCTCTTACCATGGTTTGGAAACCAACGTAACTCGCTTTAAAAGTGTAAACGCCTTTAGGAAGGTTGTTAATCGTAAATTTTCCATCTAAATCGGTTTGAACTATCTTAACGGTTGCTTTTGTTTTTCTGTCCAATACCAATGCAGATGCATAAGGAATGGTCTCGTTTGTTTGTCCGTCTACTATGGTTCCGGTTATTTTTCCAACTCCGGTAGTTTGTGCGTAAATTTTTACAGTTGTAATACAAATTGCTAGTGCTAATAATAGAACTTTGCGGGTAAGGTGTCTCATCTAAATCTTGATTTCGTTTCGTGTGTTTTCCTAAAAGGAAGACAAAGGTCGGATTTGAAGGTTTAAATAAAGAGGCGTAACTATTTTATTACAGCTATTTTATGCTTAATTACGGTAATATTTTTGATAACGAAGGTTTAACTTACAGCAACTACCGCGAATTGGTTGATAATCTATTAGTGGCAGGCAAAACAACTGGTCCGGATGATAGCGATGCCATGTTGCATTACACCAAAATGAATGTGGCCAGAATGAACAGGGTTGATAAAACCACGGTTCTAACGGACGAGATTTTAGAAACAGTGGCTAATATTTCTGGCAAATACCACTTTTTGGTAATTACCGAAGGTTGGTGTGGCGACGCTGCTCAAATTGTGCCTATTATTAATAAATTGGTTTCGGTTGCGCCGGATAAATTTGATTTGAAATTGGTACTTAGAGATGGAAATTTGCCACTAATTGATGCGCATTTAACTAATAATGGTCGTGCAATTCCAGTTCTATTAATTTTAGACGAAAACAAAGAATTGGCTTTGCCAAAATGGGGTCCGCGACCAGCAGTTTTACAAACTTTACTAGCCGACTGGAAAAAGGAAAACAGCGATATGATGCTAATTGCAGAACAGTTGCACAGTTGGTACGCTAAGGATAAAACCTTGACTACCCAAAAAGAATTGGTAGCGCTGTTAAAGCAGTTAAAATAATTCAATGTTTTAAATTCACCTTTTTTAGCGGCTTGCATGATAGGAGGATTGTTTGAAACTTTGATGTCCGAAAACAATCTGTATTTATCTTTGTGCATCTCTGGCCAAACCATTAAGGCAAAACAGGATTTGAATTAGGCCTGAATACAATCTGCTACTAGAATGTAACGATCAATAGCTTCACAAGAAACAATCCGTGTTTATCTGTGGTCAAACCATTGAGGCAAAACAGGATTTGAATTAGGCCTGAATACAATCTGCTACTAGAATGTAACGACCAATAGCTTCACAAGAAACAATCTGTGTGCATCTGTGGTAAAGAAAAATGCAAAAGATTGTAATTAGTTATAAATAAAATCGGCTAATCTACAGAAACCGTTAATCCCTCTTGCTGTAAAATTTTGCGGTAAACTTCCATTTCCGTAAAAGAACCTTCAAGAACGGCACATTTACCTTTGTTGTGCACTTCCCAAGCTATTTTTTCGCCCTGTGCCTCACTGTAATCCAAATATTGCATCATGCACCAAATCACATGTTCAAAGGTATTTACATCATCATTCCACAAAATTAAACGATGAACTGTTTTTAAAGAGGTAAGGATTTCTTCCAGTGTAAATGTTTCTTCTTTGGTTTCTGTAGCCATGGTGCAAAAATAACGAATTAGATTTGAGTTTTAAGGCACTAGATTTGAGATAGTAAACATTTAATCGCACATCTTTCTAAATTCTTACATTTGTTAATCAAACCAATTGCTATGCAAAGTTCAAAAATCGCCGGAATCGGTTATTACGTTCCTAAAAATGTGTACACAAATAACGACTTATCTCGTTTTATGGATACCAACGATGAGTGGATTCAGGAACGTACAGGTATAAAAGAACGTCGCTTTGCAGATAGACTTGGAGAAACCACTACCACGATGGGTGTAGAGGCTGCAAAAATCGCAATTGAAAGAGCCGGGATAACCGCCCAAGATGTAGATTTTATCATCTTTGCTACGTTAAGTCCGGATTATTACTTTCCAGGATGTGGGGTTTTGTTGCAAAGGGAAATGAAAATGGGCGAGATTGGCGCATTGGATATTCGTAACCAATGTTCTGGTTTTGTTTATGCTTTATCCATAGCCGATCAGTTTATTAAAACCGGCATGTATAAAAACATTTTGGTGGTAGGGAGCGAAAAACATTCTTTTGCTATGGATTTCGAAACCAGAAGCAGGAATGTTTCTGTAATTTTTGGCGATGGGGCAGGTGCGGTAGTGTTGCAGCCCACTAAAAAAGAAGGTCAGGGAATTTTAAGTACGCACTTGCACAGCGATGGTGCCGATGCCGAGATACTAGCCATGTTTTATCCGGGTGCACATGCCAATAAATGGATGCCCGAAAAACCAGGTTACCCAGAACAAGAGCTTGGCGGTTTATTTATGACGACCGAACAGTTGGAAAGTGGAGCGGCTTTGCCCTACATGGATGGACCTGCGGTATTTAAAAAAGCGGTTGTTAAATTTCCAGAGGTGATAAAAGAAGCATTGGCGGCTAATAATTTACAACCTGAAGATATCGATTTGCTCGTGCCACATCAGGCTAATTTAAGAATCAGCCAATATGTACAGCAATTGTTAAAACTACCAGACGATAAGGTGTTTAATAACATTCAAAAATATGGGAATACAACTGCTGCTTCAGTGCCAATAGCACTTTGCGAGGCTTGGGAAGCTGGCAAAATAAAAGAAGGCGACTTGGTTTGCCTTGCCGCATTCGGCTCTGGATTTACTTGGGCCAGTGCTTTAATAAGATGGTAATGGAGTTTTACGTTGGACGTTATAAGTTTTACGTTTTTAAATTGAAAACGTAGACGCCCAACTATCTAACTAATAATGTCTAACTACTAAATACTATATACTAACTACTTAATAATTTTATGTTCAAACTAGGTGATTTTGTTCGTTTTGTAGACGAGAAAAGAGAAGGATATGTAACCCGAATTATCGATGCGCAAACTTTTGGCGTTACCGATACCGATGGTTTCGAGATTCCGGTGGTGGCGAGCAATCTTACGCATGTTCATGGTCATCAAGCATCAAATGCTAATATTAATCCTACGGCTACAATTGTAGTTGATGAAGAATTTAAAGAAAATGGCGTTTTCTTGGCAGTTGCCGAAGATAGCAAGGCGAGTGCAGTTGCGCATTTTACGCTAATAAACAGAAGTTCTTATCAGCTTTTGCTAAGCTTAAAAACTGATAAAAAAGGACTTTACAAAGGCGAATTTGCAAGTGCAGTACAGCCAAAAACTAGTACGCAATTGTATAGTGCAAATTTGGGCGATTTAGATAATTGGCCAGAGTTTGTGTTTCAAATCCTTTATTTTACCAGCGGAAATTTAAAACCTGTAGCGCCGTTAAGCATTACTAAAAAGTTCAGATCGAAGGATTTTAATGGTGCAAAAAGCCAAATTGCAGAAATCAATAAATACGGTTGGCTCATTCAGTTAGATGAACCTGCACCCATTATAGATGCACAAAAATTAAAAGAAAGTTTCTTTAAAGGCGAAACTGAAAAACCTAAAGTGTTAAAGCCAGCAAAGGAAATCGATTTGCATATCGAAAAATTAAGAGACGATTGTCAGTTTCTATCCCAATCAGAAATTATCGATATACAACTGGCTTCGTTTCAGCAAATGCTCGATGCAGCAATTGTTCATCAAATGCCTTCCATTGTTTTTATCCACGGTGTGGGAAATGGAACTTTAAGGCACCATATCCACAAAACAATTAGCAAGCATCCGCAAGTAAGAACATTTATGGATGCCCGCAAAGAAAAATTTGGTTTCGGTGCTACCGAAGTAGTTTTTAAAAACTAGGTCAAAGGCGCACCAACAGCCACCTCGCATTTATGGCCAGGCTGACCATGGGCTGGGTTTAGTTTCTGACCCTTTGCATTAGTAGTAGCAACGGGTGCTGAGCTAGGTGCACTAGTGGTAGTTGTAACTGTAGGGCTAGATGTTGTGCTAACATTTGTTTGTACAGGTTTAGAATCTAAAGGTGCACCAACAGCAATTTCGCATTTGTGGCCTGGTTGCCCATGTGGCGGATTTAATTTTTGGCCTTTTTCATTTACCGTAGGTGTGCTAGAGGTCGGAACTGGTGCACTTACCGTTTGGTTGGGTGCAGGTTGTGGTGTTGGAGTAATTGCTTGTGTAGGTGCAGCATTTAACGGAGCACCTACGGCCAAATCACAACGGTGACCAGGTTTGCCATGCTCAGGATTTAGCAATAAGCTGCCATCGCTTGCTGTTGTGCCTGCATTTGCGCTTGTTGTACTAGCAGTGTTTTGCAAACCACTTAGGCCAGTGGGCGTTGCGCTGTAATTTGTTTCATTCTTTTCTTTTTTATTATTACTGCAAGAAGCCAATACGGCAAGAGACAAGATGTAGATAATTCTTTTCATGTGATTATTTATTTAAGCGCTAGCAAAACTTTGCGCTATTCTGTTCAATTGTTTAAGATGGTGTTTTAAATGTATTTCTATAAACCTTAACCATTGTTTGGCATTTAAGTAGCCCAGCCTTGGGTGTTTGGTTTTTATTTTCGGGTTTGCTTTAGCAATGTTAGGTAAGGCTTGCGCCAATTGTAATTCAAAATCTAGAATGAATTGCTGTGCAGCCATAAAATTAATCTTTTTAACACGACTAGCCATCCTTTTAGGTACAATAAACTTTTTACCCGGCGGTAAACTGCCAAAAAACAGAATTGCCTTAACCACTAGAGCTGTAGATTTTCTTTCGCCATCTCCTTTTATGCAATTATTTAAGGCCATTAACGAGAGCAAGCTCGCATCAAAAATATGAGCGTATACCTCGCTGTAACTCCAGCCTCCAATAGGTGGCGTAATTGTAAAATCTGCTTCGGTAAAACCTGCAAGTTTTTCTTTGTAGGCATTTACAGTTTTTACAATTGATTTGTTTACAGATGCAATACTCATTCTTCTAATTTAAAAATTATCGGCTAGAAATGGTTAATCAGTTCTTTTAAACTGTTAATCTCCCAAGTGACGTCTTCTGGTTTAGCCACTTTAAGCGGGTTGAAAAATATGGCCTTCATTCCAAAATTTTGCGCACCTCTAATGTCAGCTTCTAAACTGTCACCTATCATAATGCTTTCATGTATTTGTGCATCAGCTTTGCTTAAGGCGTGTGCAAAAATTGCTTTATCAGGTTTGTTAACGCCTACATCTTCAGAAATAAATACATTTTTAAAATAAGGATTTAATCCCGATAGGTGCATTTTAGTTAAAGTAGTTTCTTTAAAACCATTGCTAATAATGTGCAAATGATATTTTTCTTGCAAGTAAGCGAGCACTTCTGTAGCACCATCAAACAAATTCGTTTTCGTCGGACTAATACTTACATAATCATCTTCAAATTGGGCGGGAACTTTCTCTGGCTCAATACCGAGTTCGATAAAGGTTTTTTTAAATCTTTCGGCCCTAAGTTCGGCTTTAGAAATTTGGCCCAAATGGTATTGCGTCCATAACTGATGGTTGTGCGCAGTGTAGGTGCTAATAAAATCGTCGCAAGAATGTAGGCCAAGTTCGCGTAGGTTATAATTTCCGTAAAGTTCGGTAAGCGTTTCATGCGCATTGCGATCAAAATCCCAAATGGTATGATCTAGGTCGAAGAAAATGTGTTTTAAATTTTGCAAATGGTCTGATTTTTTGTCTTGTAACAATTGCTAAGTTCGGCAAGATTTTTAAAACTCTTGTTTAGCACTTGTCATTTATTTATTAAGCATGTAGCAACGGTATCTTGATGCTGAATTGATTTTAGTAGCAACCTTTAAATAAACCTATATTAAGCTTGCATCGAAGTCCAACCTTGCTTTGTTGCCACATTTTTAAATATAAATCGAAACTTTTGCTTCTAATTCCTGTATCAGTTCTTCATCCATGTATTGATAATCATCTGGAATATCTAAAACGATCAGTTCTTTATCGCTAAGCATGTCATTAAAGTTTTGTCTAATTTTTTGACGATGTCCTTTTTCCATAACGAAAATTAAATCTGCCCATAAAATATGCTTGGCATTCACTTTAACTCTAGCCGAAGGCGATGTTCCGGCCGATTTCACCTGATGATCTGGATGATCTTTGAAAATGGTTTCTGCTGTAAAACTTCTCCATTTATTTCTACTACATACAAAAAGAATGTTCATTAAATTTACTGTTTTGCGCCATAAGCCAAATCTCCGGCATCGCCTAAACCCGGTACAATGTAACTTTTGCTGGTCATTTCATCATCAATAGCGCCCAACCATAAATCTGCTTTCGGCAAGTTTGCCACCACATGTTTAACGCCCTCTGTACTGGCAATGGCAGCCACGATATGCAGTTTTTTTATTTTGTAAGTATTAATCAATTCCTTTGCACAAAGCACCATGCTTAGACCCGTTGCTAGCATTGGATCGGCCAGAATAACGGTTTTGCCCTCTAAATCTGGCGCAGAAATATGCTCCATTTGTATTACGAAATCGCCGTTTTTTTTGGTTTTACGATAAGCGGTTATAAAAGCCGCATCAGCTTTGTCGAAAATACTGAGTAAACCATGTTGCATAGGTATACCCGCTCTAAGAATAGTTGCAATTACCGGCTGTTCTACTAACAACTTACATTTTGCAATGCCAAGCGGAGTTTGAACATCAGCTTCGCTATAACTTAGTTTCTTGCTAATCTCATGCGCAAAATAAGCACCCAAACGTTCTAGGTTTTTGCGAAAACGCATGGCGTCTTTTTGCACCAGCTCGTCCCTCATTTCGGCAACAAAGGTATTGGCAATGGCGGTTGTTTTGCTTAGGTCGAAGATCATAAACTAAATATAAGAAAAAGATGCAATGCTTAACTATGCTTTTTAACGCGATAGTGTAAGCGATTGTTTTTTGCGAAGCGCAAAAAAAGCAATACTGTTCATTTTCTTTCCGGGTTTAGATTATATGCTTCAAAGCTCGATGTAAGGTATTGCTAAGTATCATTAATTTACTAAATTATTGATCGCCTTGGCCGGGACGCGACAAAGAAACATTCCAATGTTGGCTTCCTCGCCAATGCGCAATTTGATGGTACGATGGATTTGCGACATCCGGAGCTAAAGGCAATGCTACGCAACTATGCATGTTTTGCTGCAATGCCGTTAAAACTAAACCCGGTGGTAGCGGCATACCCCGATTTTTCATCGGGGATAAAGCGGACAACGGGACAAGTTTGCCATTAACTTGCGGTGTTCATTTTCAAATCAATTCTAAATGCTATAGTCGTTAATGCATTGGTTCTTTTTTTATTTCCATAAAATCCATAAACTTCTCGCGTTTATCATTGTTGTCCAATCTTTAAGTTTATACCTTTTTGCTTTGCGCATTATCTTTTATCTTTACCTACGATGAAGTTTAAACTAATATCTGATTACAAACCTACAGGCGACCAGCCTAATGCCATAAAACAACTGGTGCAGGGTGTAAACGCCGAAGAAAACTACCAAACGCTTTTAGGGGTTACCGGTTCTGGAAAAACTTTTACGGTAGCCAATGTTATTGAGCAAACGCAAAAGCCAACGCTAATCCTAAGCCATAACAAAACTCTGGCAGCGCAGTTATATGGCGAGTTTAAGCAGTTTTTTCCGGAAAATGCAGTTAACTACTTTGTTTCTTACTACGATTATTACCAGCCGGAGGCTTACATGCCAACGACAAATACCTATATAGAAAAAGATTTAAGCATTAACGAAGAGATAGAAAAACTTCGTTTGAGAACTACTTCGGCATTAATGTCTGGTAGGCGAGATGTAATTGTGGTTTCTTCCATTTCCTGCATTTACGGTATGGGAAATCCCGAAGATTTTTCGAGATCGGTTTTCCGCTTTGCGGTTGGAACAAGAATTAGTAGAAATTCTTTTTTGCATAGTTTGGTTGAAATTTTATACGCCAGAACCATAAACGATTTTAAACGTGGAACTTTTCGCGTAAAAGGAGATACGGTAGATATTTTTCCGGCTTATTTAGATAATGCCTATCGGATTTCTTTTTTTGGAGATGATATTGAAGAACTTTCCATCATTGATCCGATAACGGCTAAAACTATAGAAAAGGTAGAGGATATGGCGGTTTATCCGGCAAATCTTTTTGTAACGCCGAAAGAAAAATTCAACTCTTCTATTTGGGGCATTCAAGAAGAATTGGAGCTAAGAAAAAATCAGCTGTTAAACGATAAGCAGTTATTGGAGGCAAAGCGTTTGGAAGAAAGGGTAAACTTTGATATCGAAATGATGAAGGAGTTGGGCTACTGTTCGGGTATCGAGAACTATTCGAGGTTTTTCGATGGTCGTTCGCCTGGTATGCGCCCCTTCTGTTTGCTCGATTATTTTCCAGACGATTATTTAATGGTGATAGACGAAAGCCACGTTACCGTTCCGCAAATTAGGGCAATGTATGGTGGCGACCGCTCGCGTAAAATGAGTTTGGTAGAGTATGGCTTCCGCTTGCCTTCTGCTTTAGATAACAGACCTTTAAATTTCGATGAATTTGAGCGCCTAGCGCCCCAAACTATTTACGTTAGTGCAACGCCGGCAGATTACGAACTGGAAAAAACAGATGGTGTGGTAATTGAGCAGGTAATTAGGCCTACGGGTTTGTTAGATCCAATAATAGAGGTTAGGCCAGCAATAAACCAGGTTGATGATTTGCTGGACGAAATTGACAAAACCATAAAAATGGGCGATAGAGTTTTGGTAACAACTTTAACCAAACGTATGGCTGAGGAGCTAACAAAATACATGGATCGTTTGAACATTAAATGTCGCTACATCCACTCAGAAGTTAAAACTTTAGAGCGAGTAGAAATTTTGCGTGGTTTGCGTTTGGGCGAGTTTGATGTTTTGGTAGGAATTAACCTTTTGCGTGAAGGCTTAGATTTGCCAGAGGTGAGTTTAGTAGCAATTTTAGATGCAGATAAAGAAGGCTTTTTGCGTTCAGACAGAGCGCTGATACAAACTATCGGTCGTGCAGCCCGTAACGATAGGGGTAGAGTTATCATGTATGCAGATGATATGACCGAATCTATGGAACGTACTATTGATGAAACCAATAGGCGAAGAGAAAAACAAATTGCCTATAACTTGGAACATGGCATTACGCCAAAAACAGTGGGCAAAACCCGCGAAGAGATTATAGAGCAAAGCTCGGTGCTAGATTTTAGCGAAAGTAGTGCACGTAAAAAGGCTTATGTAGAAATTGATGAGGTTAGTATAGCTGCAGATCCGGTTGTACAATATATGACCAAGCCAGAAATGCAAAAAGCCATAGACAAAACGCGTAAGGAAATGCAGAAAGCAGCTAAGGAGATGGATTTCTTAATGGCAGCCAGAATGCGTGATGAGATGTTTGCGTTAGAAAAAGTATTTGCAGAAAGATTCGAAAAATAATAAATTTCAGTCTCAGCTTATCTAAGACTCTAATATTAAAACAATGCGTTACCAATTATTCCTTTTCCTAATTTTAATTTCCTTAACAAAATTAGCTTTTGCGCAGGGCGATAAATCCATTTTATTGCCATTGGCAGGAAATGCCTATGCAAGCGGTGGCGCCGAAAAAACGGTAACAGAAAATGGTATAGAAAACTGGAAGGATAACAAAACTTCGTACAAGGCCTATGTTAGGTTAGCTAAAACGGGTACCCTTACTCTAAAAATAAAAGAAGCGAGTAAAATTGTGGGCGACAATCTAATAAGTTTCGGTATTAATAAACGCGTAAAAATATTAAAGCTGGCACAGGGTGATGATTATACGAAGGCATTGGGCGAATGGGAAATTACCGACACCGGATATGTGGCCATCGAAATTAAGGGACTAAGTGCATCTTCTGGTCAATTCCCCAATATCACTAGTTTGCAACTTGGTGGTACGGCAATTAATGATAAAACTTCTTACGTTAAAAATAACGAGGGTAACTTTTTTTATTGGGGCAGAAGAGGTCCATCTGTACATTTGAACTACGAAATTCCGAAGGATGTAGAAGCAGAATGGTTTTATAATGAAATTACTGTTCCAACTGGCGAAGATGTTGTTGGCTCAGACTATATGGCAAACGGTTTTGCAGAAGGCTATTTCGGTATTCAGGTTAACTCTGCTACAGAGCGAAGGATTTTATTTTCTGTTTGGAGCCCCTTTACTACAGATGATCCAAAAAGCATTCCCGAAAGCGATAAGATAAAGTTGTTGAAGAAAGGAACAGATGTTTACACAGGGGAGTTTGGCAACGAAGGTTCGGGAGGCCAAAGCTATTTGAAATATAATTGGAAAGCGGGAAATACCTATAAGTTTTTGCTTCATGCTAAGCCCGGAACTCCAAGTTTAAAGCCTGAAAAAGCTGACGGAACAGTGGATGTTGTTTACACTCAAGATAGTACCACAACCTACACAGCGTACTTTTTTGCGCCAGAATTGAATCAATGGAAGTTGATTGCCTCTTTTAAAAGGCCTAAAACGCAGACTTATATTAAAAGGCCTCATTCCTTTTTAGAGAATTTTATCCCCGAAATGGGAGATAAAAAGAGAAAGGTTCTGTTTGGCAACCAATGGATTTGCGATAGCAAAGGAAATTGGACGGAATTAGACAAAGCTAGCTTTACGATTGACAATACTGGGCGAGTAAATTACAGGAAAGATTATGCAGGCGGTTTAGATGGTAAAAATTTCTTTCTACAGAATTGCGGTTTTTTCAACAATTTTACGCCAGCCAAATCGGTATTTACAAAGCCAAAAACTAACAATAAACCAATAATAGATTTTAGAAAATTAAATTAGCTATTCCATTCTTTATCCTTTTAGGAGAGAGATGCCGAAGGCAAAGAGAGGTATGCAAGGACAAAACAGAGCGGATATTTATCCCGGATTAGAAGTGGGAATTATTTTAAAGAAAGACCAGAGAAACGGAACAGTTACTTATGGTATCGTTGAGAAACTGTTAACCTCATCGGCTTATCATTCTAGAGGGATAAAAGTACGCTTGGATGATGGGCAAGTTGGTAGGGTTTGCGAGATTGTAGAAGAGGATTAATAATAAAATAAACACTAAAAACTTCATTTATAATAGCTTAATTTAGTTCATTCGAGTTAGTTTAAATGAAACAAATACTTGGTCTAATTGTAATTAGAATGCAATTATCTTTTTAAAAAGTAACAAAAAGTTAATTGGCTCGTCTATATTTGTGTTAATTAAAATATAAAAATGCCTTACTTTTTAAAATTCCTCATTATCTCTATTTTGGTTTTTTGGGCTATTAGAGCGTTAATCAGGCTTATTTTTCCGGTTATGCTTAAAAAAGCATTTAGCAATATGCAAAACCAAACCGGCGGTCAGCAATACCAGCACCAACAACAAAGATCTTCAAAACCTGAAGGTTCGATTTCTATAGATTACATGCCTAAAAAAGAGAAAAAAGGCAATGCCGATAAATTGGGCGATTTCGTAGACTATGAGGAGGTGAAATAGGTATTTAGTAATTAGATATTAGTATTTAGAGCTTGAACATTTGATACTTAATATTATCCCAAACTTTCTAATACTAAGTACTAACATCCAATAGCTATTTCATTTAAATCTATCGTTTGGTGTCCTCAACTGCCGAAACAAATTTCTCACGCTGATTTTGCAGACCTTTCTTGTTTTCTAAACTGCCGATCCTCGCTGAACTCAATCTGTGTACATCAGCGTATCTTTAGATCTTCGCATATCTGTTAGAAAACAATCAATATTACCTCTTAATAAATCAATCTCCTATATCCTTCATACTAAACACTAAAACTCGAAAAATTTTCTATTTTTGGGCTCAGATTAATTTTAATACAGCCTAAATGAACAATTGGTTTAATAAAAATGGCATTCACGTAGCCATCGTTGCAATATTTGTAGTTATTTGTTTCGTGTATTTCAGTCCTGTTTTGCAGGGTAAAGCACCGGCTCAGAGTGATGTTATTCAGTCTAAAGCCATGCAAAAAGAAATCATGGAGTACAAAGAGAAAGATGGCAAAGGCCCACTTTGGACTAACCAAATGTTCGGTGGTATGCCTGCTTACCAAATCTGGGTACAATATGCCAATAACGGTGCTACTTACGGAATTGCCCTAATTACAAAGGCTTTGCCACAACCCGTAGGCACGGTTCTTTTACTGCTAGTGGGCTCTTACTTTTTGTTCATCGTTTTACGAATTAACCCTTGGTTGGCGGCTGCGGGTGCTATTGCATTTTCATTTACCACCTATAATTTTGTGCTCATAGCAACAGGGCATAGCAATAAAGCGTTGGCAATCGGTTTTTTTGCACCAATTATTGCAGGTATAATTTTAACCTTAAGAGGTAAACTGTTGTTAGGCGCAAGTTTAACGGCCCTGTTTTTAGCTTTAGAAATCAGGTCTAACCACATTCAAATGACCTACTACCTGTTTATTTGTATCCTTATTTTTATGGGGATAGAACTTTATCAGGCTTATAAAAATAAAACACTGCCGGCTTTGGGCAAAGCTGTTGCTTATCTGGCAGGCGCTGCGGTTTTAGCTTTGATGGTAAATGCAAGTTTACTATGGACAACCTCAGAATATGCTGGCGAAACCAATAGGGGTAAATCAAACCTAACAAACGACCAAGGCAAAAAAGAGGGCATGACAAAAGATTATGCTTACAATTGGAGCCAAGGTGTTGGAGAGAGTTTTACATTCTTAATCCCAGACCTATATGGAGGTGCAACCAGTATTGATGAGTTAGTTAAGCCAGAAAGTAATATGTATAAAGCTGTTGCTAGTGTAACTGGTGGCGATCCTGAACAAACTATACAGGCAATTCAAAGCTTGGGCTCACAGTTAAATATGCAACAGTATTGGGGCGAAAAACCTGGAACTTCTGGCGGTTATTATTTTGGAGCAATTGTATGTTTCCTTTTTGTGTTCGGCTTATTCATCGTTCGTAGTCGTTTAAAATGGTGGATTTTAGCTACAACAGTACTTTTCGTGCTATTGTCATTCGGTAAGAACTTTCCGTTTGTATCAGACTTATTTTATAACTATTTCCCACTTTACAATAAATTTAGAGCAGTAGAATCTATTTTAGCCGTTGTAGGTTTAATGGTTCCGCTTTTAGCATTCTTAGCCGTTAAAGAGGCGCAAGAAGGTAACATCGACCAAAAAGTTTTAATTAAAAAATTAACCTGGTCGGCGGGCATAACAGGTGGTTTTTCTTTGTTGGTGGCCATTTTGCCAACTGTATTTTTCAGTTTCAAAACTTCAAACCACAGCGATATAGTTCAGGCTTTAACGCAAAGTGTAGGAAACGATGCAACTATTGCACAAAAAATTGCCAATGCATTAATTAAAGATCGCGTTGCTATTGCAAGAGAAGACGCTATTCGCTCATTCCTATTTATTTTAGTTGCTTTTGGTATCGTTTGGGCATTCATCACCAAAAAACTAAACATGCAATTAGCATTTGGTTTGTTGGCTTTAGCCGTGCTGATAGATATGTGGCAAGTAGATCGTCGTTATTTAAACAACAAAAACTTCGAGAGTAAATCTACGTTGGCAAACTACTTCCAGCCAAGAGATGTAGACACTTTTATTACATCAGACAAAGATCCGAACTTTAGAGTTTACGATCAGACCGTAAATACTTTTAGCGATGCTAGCGTAACTTCTTTCCATAAAACTATTGGTGGCTACCACGCAGCAAAGCTGAAAAGATTTGATGAGTTAATTCAAAATCAATTCGGACAGAGCGTTAATCAAGATGTGTTGGATATGCTTAACGCTAAATATTTCATCACCAGAGATCCTCAAAATGGTTCTTACAAAATGCAACGTAACGCAACCGCTTTAGGTAACGCATGGCTGGTTAAAGGTGTCGCTTTTGTTAAAAATGCAGACGAGGAAATGAAAGCCATTAGCAGCTTCGACCCGAAATTGGAAGTGGTGGTTGACGAGCGTTACAAAAGCGCAATTGATACCACACGCTTAGGTGCCGATCCATCTGCCTTTATTAAAATGGAAAGCTATCACCCAGACCATATTACTTATAGTTACAGTGCGCCAAGAGATGTAATTGCGGTTTTCTCTGAAATTTATTACGACAAAGGTTGGAATATGTACATCGACGGTAAAGAGAAACCGTACTTTAGAGGAAACTATGTGTTAAGAGCGGCGCAATTAGAAGCTGGTAACCACAAAGTGGAATTTAAATTCGAACCTACATCTTATTACACTGGAGAGAAAATCTCATTAGCAGGTTCTATATTATTAGTACTTTTCTTAGGCTTAGGTTTTTATACAGATAATAAACAAAAAACAAAACCAGCTAAAGTTTAGCAATAACCAAGATCTTTTAACCATCCCGTAAGGTAAAACTTGCGGGATTTTTTGTTTTAGTTGAAAAATAACCAAACGGGAGTGCTGAATAATGACTTCGTTTTTTTGGTTGAGCCATAGCAGTAAAATCTTAGGTTCTATTTTAAAATCGACGTTGGCTGGTACAGTTTGCAGTATTCGGGCCGAAGTGGTTTCATTGTAGCATCAGGCATCTCGACTCTCGGGAATAGTTTTTGGTTTTTTTTAACATTAAATATACTCCAAACGAACTTTAAAACTTGTTATTCTGAAGCTTTATCATTATCATTAAGAAAAATTAACACTCTTCATCATGAAAAAAATTCTCTCTTGCTATGCTTCTGCTTTTCGTCAATTCTTGTAAAAAGGAGCTTTACGTTAAGGAAGAAATCGATCCTGCTCAAAGAGCAAAAATTAGCGAATATCTGAAATCACCAAAAATTCAGACCATTTCCTTTAACGGCTTTAGCAAAAACGTAAATATGGCATCCTTGGGTAATCTTAAAGAAGTGATGCTTAATTCCGAAAATGTTTCGAAAGGTAAGTTAATGGCTGTTGGACAAAATGCGAGCACAAAACCCAGATATAAGGTTAATATAGACGCTTATTCTCGCTATTATATCAAAATGGGTTATTATGGCTATCCAATAGATAAAATAGAAAGCGTTGCTCAACCCCAACCTACATTAGCTCAGCAACACCATGAGTTCATGGCTATGAATATAGAAATAATAAAAAATGGTTTAAAAAGTTTCTCGTTGGCTAACAACTCAAATCACAGCAATTTTAATGCAGACAGGTTTGAAGCTCTTGCATATCAACGACTGGAACTCACCTCTTATTTACCTCAATACCGTTTGTAAGGATGCTAACGGGAACGTAATCATGGTGAATACTCCGGTGGAAACTACCCATTATCGCAGGTACATAACAACAAGGCGGGCGATTTGATGGTTAATAGCAATATTCCTTGCAATCAAAATTATGAAAAAAAATTTACTTATAGTTTTAGCTTTGTTATTACTATCAAAACTAAATGCGCAGGAACAAAAAGCAGATACAATTTACATTAGAACAAATATTGAAAATGTAGGCAGTAAATTTCATTCAACGTTTGAAAATCAATACAACATTAACTTTTTTTTTAACGTTAATTGGGAACTTCATGGCTTCAAACGAGATGCAATTTCTTTCATTTACCAATCTCCAAAAAAGAGTGGGACAAATGAATGGTCTATTTTTATTAAAGATGATAAAGAATTTTTGCTTTACAGGAATTATTATACGCTAGAGCAGTTTACAATGAGATTAAAGAATCCAGAATTCTTCCAATTAATTTTTCTCAATAAGGTTCAGATTATTATGCTTTACGGAGCTAAGTGCTCAACTAAGGTTGAGTTGTATCCTGTAAAAGTAAGTACCGATCTTTCTAGTGAGGGATAGCTATTATATCAAGCATAGTTAAATTAAGTTAGACGATAAAATCATGAAAAACAATCTGTTATAGATTTTGGCATAGCGCATCTCAAATTTAAAGATATCGGCGAAAACCATTTATTCGAATACGACTGTTAGTGGATACACAGGTACAAAATGTCCGTAGTATATTTTATTTGTGTCAGCGGTTTAAGGCAGTAGTAAGGTCGGCGCTTATCAGTTTGGGCTTTTTTCTCTCGTAAATTTACGCAGAAAAGGAGCGCAAATTTTTTGGATCAGCGTGTGTCAGCGGTTTAAGTCAGTAGTAAGGTCGGCGCTTATCAGCGTAAGACATCACACGATACACTTAAACTATTAATAAAAGCGGATTTAAAATCCACCTTTGAGCATAAAAAACAGCAATGCATTTTCTTTTTATCCCAGGGAAATAATTTAATAATAATGCTTTAACCTACTGTTAATCTATACTTTGCAAATTTGTAATAGTTTAATTGTTTCAAATGACTGAATTAATCCTGATTGCCTGTTTAGTTGCACTGATAGCACTCTTTTTTAGTCCGTACGATTTAAAAGTGGATGAGGAGGAGGACTAAGTTTTTGAGATTAGATTAAAACCTATGTTTATGGATAAGAGAGAAGTTGAAATTGTTGTAATTTCTGATGTGCACCTTGGCACTTACGGATGCCATGCCAAAGAACTACTCAAATACCTAAAAAGCATAAAACCCAAAACCGTTATCCTCAACGGCGATATCATAGACATTTGGCAGTTTAGTAAACGTTATTGGCCCGAAACCCACATGAAAATCATTAGAAAACTAATGAAGTTCGTGGTAGAAGGTGTGCCGGTTTATTACCTAACGGGAAATCACGACGAGATGTTAAGGAAGTTTGCCGATATGCACATGGGCGCTTTTCATCTGCAAAATAAACTGGTTTTAGAGTTGGATGGTAAAAAGGCTTGGTTCTTTCACGGCGATATCTTCGATGTTACAATGCAACATTCTAAATGGCTGGCAAAATTAGGGGCTATCGGCTACGATAGTTTAATTTTAATAAACAGTTTCGTAAACTGGTGCTTAACTGCAGTCGGCAGACAGAAAATGAGCTTCTCTCAAAAGATAAAATCTAAGTTCAAAGACGCCGTAAAGTTTATCAATAGTTTTGAGCAAACTGCTGCAGATTTGGCCATAGAAAATGGTTATGATTATGTGGTTTGCGGACACATTCACCAATCGGAAATAAGAACCATTTCATCAGAAAACGGCAATGTTACCTATTTAAATAGTGGCGATTGGGTTGAAAGTTTAACTGCTTTGGAGTACAGCGAGAAACAATGGAAGATTTTTAAGTACGATGCCAAAGACTTTAAAACAGACGATGTAGAAGAGGGACTTTTGTCAGACAGCGAAGACTTGCACAGTAAATTGGATATTCCAACTTTGTTGCAAAAGATTAAATTAGAAATTGCCTAAAGCAGAAATAATACAGATATTAGGAGCCGATGAAGATACTTTATGCAATTCAGGGCACCGGTAATGGGCACGTTAGTAGGGCAAGAGAAATTGTTCCGTTACTGCAACAACATGGTGAACTAGATATTTTAATTTCGGGTACGCAAGCTGATGTTAAGTTAGCACAGGAAATAAAATATCAATTGCATGGCTTTAGCTTTGTTTTTGGCAAAAAAGGAGGAGTGCACCATTTTAAAACTTGGCAGAACATGAATTTGCTACGCTTTAAGAAAGACATGGGCATTGTTCCGCTTAAGGATTATAATCTCATCATTAACGATTTTGAACCTGTAACTGCTTGGGCTTGTCGCTTGCAGGGTATAGAGAGTGTTTCTTTAAGTCATCAAGCTGCTTTTAAATCTAAAAAAGTTCCACGACCAAGAACAATAGATTGGGGCAAAATTATTTTAAGCAGGTACGCACCAACCACGCACCATGTCGGTTTTCATTTCGAGCGTTACGACGATTTTATCTACACACCGGTTATAAGAAGCGAAATTAGAAACCTTAAACCCACGAATTTAGGTCATTATACCGTTTACCTACCAGCAGTTGATGATAGAAACTTAACTATACTCCTTAAACAAATTCCCCACATTAAATGGCAAGTGTTTTCTAAACATACAAAAACCGGTTATGTAGATGCAAACGTTGTGGTAGAGCCCGTTAACAACGAAAAGTTCAACATCAGCATGGCCTCTTGCGAAGGTTTGTTTACCGGTGGTGGTTTCGAAGGTCCTGCTGAAGCGCTATTTTTGGGTAAAAAGTTGTTAGTTGCACCAATGCGTTTCCAATATGAGCAACAGTGTAATGCCTATGCGCTTAAGCAACTCGGTTTGCCAGTTATTTGGGGTAGCGATAAAAATTGGTTGCCTATTGTTAAACAATTTGTAGCTACTCCTCAGCAGCATCAATTCCATTTTCCTGATGAAACCGCTGCAATAATTGATAAAGTTGTAAAGACATTTGCCAGATAAATTTCTTTACTTTGCCCTTAGCAAAAGGCATGATCAATCAATTTCGAAGTTTAAATCCTGTTAATATATTGATATTGGTGGCTTACACCATCTTTATGCGCTTGGCTATCATTTTTAATATGCCGGCAGAACTCAACTTTGAGTTTTTAGAGCCTTATGCTAGGTTTTTTATTCCTGTTCCGGATGGTGGAAGTTTGTTTTCGCCGAGTGCCAGTTTATTTTTTGCAACCTTAATTATTTTCGCACAGGCGATGATTTTTAATCGCGTAGTTAACAACCACGGGCTTTTGGCCAAACCAACCTATCTGCCTGCGCTCCTTTATATCACTGGCGCAAGTTTGTTTACACAGTTCTTTTTCCTTTGTCCTCCTTTAATCTGCAATTTCCTGCTTATCTGGATTATGGATAAATTCCTTAAGATAGGCAAGAGCCAAAATGCAATGATGACCATGTTCGATGTCGGAATGATTATCGCCATTGGCAGCTTAATCTATTTCCCGTTTATCGTTTTATTGTTAATGCTGTGGCTAAGTTTATTGCTGTACCGTGGTTTTAATTGGAGAGAATGGATTGCCGGTATAATCGGTTTTTTAACTATCTTTTTCTTTCTAGCCGTTTTTTATTATTGGAATGATAATCTAAATCAATTTTATAAGATTTGGAGCCCCTTAACGAATAAATTCCCGTCGGTTTTGCAAATTAAATACGATGATTATTTGGTGCTGGTACCAACAGCAGTTATCATGGTGTTAGCGGCATTTCAGCTCCGCGACAATTTTTTTAGAAGTTTTGTTAGCACCAGAAAGGCGTTTCAAATGCTCTTTTTCATGTTTGTGCTAACCATTATCAGCGTATATACCAAACCTGGTTTTAGGGTTTATCATTTTTTACTAAGCGTGCCACCTGGTGCGGTAATGTTGGCATACTATTTCTCAAACGCAAAAAAGCGCTGGTTTTACGAGTCGCTATTCGTTTTGTTTGCACTTTCAATACAGTACTTTCTATTTGTTTAACCTTTTTTAACAATATTTGGGCTTAAAACTTGGCAAAGATTAATAGCTTTGTGCCGTAAAGTGCGGATTGGTGTTTTATAGCCATACTTTATTTGTTAATGCATAATCTGGTAATAGATATAGGGAATACAAACAGCAAATTGGCTGTGTTTAACCAAAAAGAATTGGTTTTATATCAGCGACTCGAAAGTTTAGACCATGTTTTTTTAGCAAGTTTAATTGAGCAGTATAATATAAAAAATGCCACCGTATCTAGCGTTAATGCCGCTACTGAAGATTTGAGCATTTTTTTAAAAAAGCTGGTCAACTACATTCCATTTACCACCGCAGTTACAGCAGGAATTATAAACAATTATCGTTCTTTAGCAACTTTGGGTTTAGATAGATGGGCAAAAGTTATAGCTGCGCATAAATTGTTTAATGGAAAAAATACCATGATGATTGATGCGGGCACTTGCATAACCTATGATGTGCTGAACAGCAAAAGTGAATATTTTGGAGGTAGCATTAGTTTAGGAATTAATATGCGTTTTAAGGCGCTTAACAATTACACAGAGCGATTGCCTTTAATTAATTGGCCCAACGAGGATGTTGAAATCCCTTTGGGTAATGATACCACAAATGCTATTAAAAGCGGCGTTTTAAATGGTGTTTTAAACGAAGTGGAAGGTTTTATTGCCACCGAAAGCAAGAAAAACTCCAATCTACAGATAATAATAACGGGCGGCGATGCAGATTTTTTGAACAAACAATTAAAAAACAGCATCTTTGCATCCCAAATTATACAAGAGCCATATTTGGTTTTAAAAGGATTAAATGAAGTTATTACATTATAATATGTACAATAAATTAAAATACGCGTTTGCAACTTGCCTAGTTTTAACAAGCGTTTTTGCAAATGCTCAAGTTACCCTACAATCTCCTTACTCTAAATTTGGCGTTGGTAATGTTAAAGGTTCTATATTGCCTCAATTTAGAGCAATGGGCGGTATTTCTACCGGTGTTTACAGGGCAGGTGCATTTAATAATATCAATATGCAAAATCCGGCTACTTACGCTGGTTTTAACAGAAATACTGCGGTTTTAGATATTGGCATGAGCGGCGGTTTTACCGAACTTAAAACTGGTGCACAGACAGAAAACAGCTTTAACGCAGCACTTAGTCATGTTGCAATGGGTTTTAACTTAACGCCAAAATCAGGTATTAGCTTTGGTATAATGCCTTATTCAGATTTGGGTTACGATTTTAAAAATACGGTTCAAATTGGAACTAATGCATCGAATACTAAAACAGTAGATTATAAATATGTAGGCGAGGGAGGTTTAACAAAGGCTTACATTGGCTACGGAAGGCAGTTTGGCGACCATTTTAGAATTGGTGCTAACGTAGAGTATTTGTTCGGTAACCTTTCAGATAGCCGATCTACAGAGTATGTAAACGAGCCAGGTTCTCTAAATACCCGTATTCAAGATAAAAACAGTATAGGTGGTGTTGCCTTTTCTTATGGTGCGCAGTATGATATTAGATTAGATAATAAAACTAATTTAAACTTTGGTTACTCAGGATCTTCTTCATCTAAAATCAATTCTAAAACAAGTAAAATCGTTACCTACTATTTAAAAGATGCACAAGGTAATGAGAATGCCCCAATAGATAGTTTGTTGGCAGATGAAAACGCTACAACTAAAATGAAGCTGCCTTTAGTGCACAATTTCGGTTTTACCATCACAAGAACTAACAAATGGATGATTGGTGGCGATTACCGCATGGGTAAATGGTCTGAGCTAAGCATCGGGAATGTTAACCAAGGTTTGCAAGATACTTGGGGAGCATCATTCGGTGGTCAGTTTACGCCAGATATTACTGCAATTAACGGATACTTTAAACGTGTAGATTACCGTTTAGGTTTCGCGTATGATAAAACCTATATCCAAATGAATAACCAAGACATTAAACAAATGTCGGTTACAGCAGGTTTGGGTCTGCCTTTGTCTTCTCTGTCTAGAGGTACCTTTTACAAAATGAATGTTTCTGCAGAGTTGGGTAAAAGAGGAACGACCAATAACGGTTTATTACAAGAAAAATTCATAAACCTGCATTTAGGTTTTACACTTAATGATGGTTCTTGGTTCCATAGATTTAAATTCGATTAATGAAAACATCCATCGCCAAGCTTATTTGCCTTTTGGCATTTGCGCAGTTGTTTCTTTTAACTTCTTGTGGCGATGATGATTTAAAAAATGCGGCTACCATATCCGCAAAACAAATTACCCTAAGCAAGGATAGGTCTTATGGCGTCGATATAATTTACAGCGATTCGGCTAAAGTAAAAGCTAAAGGTTATGCGCCAATTTTAGACAAAGTTACGCCCTCTGTTGGCGCAATTTATAATGAAATGCCCAAAGGCGTTAAAATTGAGTTTTTTGATGATTTTATGAAAATAAAAGGCACCATTACCTCAGATTATGCCATCAATAAACTTGGCGAAAAGGTTACCATCTTCAGAAAACATGTAGTTGTAGTTAGCGATAACATGACCTTTACAACGGAAGAATTAATTTGGGACGAGAACAAGAAATTGTACACTTCTCCTTACGGTACGGTTACCGGTAAAGATGGGCAGAAAATGACTGGTACCAAGTTTACTGCGCCGCAGGATTTTAGTACCTACGAAATTATTCAGGGCTCTGGGCAAACCACAATCGAAGGCGATCTAACGCAATAAAACCGCAATTTTCAGCATACTATCTGCCTAATTTTCAGTAGCAATAAGAAAAAACATTTATTGTTTTCTTATTAGATGCAAATTTGTATCTTGCGCCCTCTTAAAAAAAAGTAAAAATAAGAATAATATGGGAGTAATGACATTCATGCGTACCAAAATGGGGTACTTCTTAGTTGGAGGTATCGCTGTGGTATTAGCGTTATTTGTTTTAGAACCGCTGTTGCAGCAAGGGCCGGCAATTTTTGGCAGCTCTAGAAACACTGTAGGCTCTATAGATGGAGAAGAAGTTAAGTACGAAGAATTTAACCAAAAAGTAGAACAAAGTGTTGCACAATTTAAGCAACAGTATGGTGGCGAGATTAACGATCAGATGAAAGCTATGGCAATTGACCAGGCTTGGCAAGCAGAAGTTGCGGGTGTACTTTTAAATAAAGAATACGAGCGCTTAGGTTTAATCGTTTCTGGTGATGAGTTATTTGACCTTTTGCAAGGTAAAAACCCAAGTCCGTTAATTATGCAATATTTTGGTAACCAACAAACTGGTCAGATTGATCGTGCTGCGGTTATCAATTCTTTAAAACAGCAGTCTAAAAACCCAGACCTTAAAAAGCAATGGGATATGTTGCAGGCCGAGGTTGAAAAACAAGCTTTGCAACAGAAATATGCGAGTTTAATCCGTAACTCAATTTATGTAACTTCTTTAGAAGCTAATGATGAGTATTCAAACCGTAACAAGTTGGCTAACTTTAAATATGTAAATTTAGATTATAGCTCAATCCTAGATAAAGATGTAAAAATCACCGACGGCGATTATCAAGCTTACTATGATGCGAACAAAAAACGTTTCGATAACCCTACTGAAACCAGAACGATCGAATATGTTAATTTTAGCATTAAGCCAACAGCAGCAGATTCTGCGGCTATTAAAGCGCAAGTAGATAAGTTGGCAGCAGATTTTAGAACTACGCCAAACGATTCGTTATTTGCAGCTACTAATTCTGATGTTAAAGTTCCTTTTGTATATCTTTCTAAAGGAAAATTAGATCCGGCAGTTGATTCGGTAATCTTTAATTATCCTGCAGGTAGTTTCTACGGACCAGCTTTATCTGGCAACTCTTATAAATTAATTAAAGTAGTAGCTAGCCGTTTCTCTCCAGATTCAGTTAAAGCTAGCCACGTGTTAATTGATCCTTCTAAAATTGGTGGTGATGTTGCTGCTAACAAATTAGCAGATTCACTAAAAACATTATTGCAAGGTGGTGCTAGCATGGCAGAACTTGCAGCAAAATACAGTGTTGATGGCTCGAAAGATAGCGGTGGCGATGTTGGTACATTTGCTCGCGGTGCTATGGTTCCAGAATTTGAAAACGCTGCATTTGACGGAAAAACCGGCGACATTAAAGTTGTTAAATCTCAATTTGGTATCCATGTTTTAAAAATCGAAAAACAAGTAGGAAATGCTAAAGTTGCTAAACTTGCTTATATCGAGAAATCACTTGCGCCAAGTTCAAAAACCAGAGATGTCGCTTACAAAAAAGCTTCAGCTTTCTTGAACGAAGTTAAAGGAGATAATTTTAACAGTTTAGCACAGAAAAATGGTTACACTGTTGGCGTAGCCGATAGGGTAGTAGCTACACAAGGTTATGCAGCAGGTTTAGATAATCCTCGCGAATTAATCAAGGAAGCTTATGCTGCTGATAAAGGCGAGGTATTGCCTCAGGTTTATACAATGGATAATGGATTTGTAGTGGCTCGTTTAACCGATGTTAAGCCTAAAGGCCAATTGTCTTTAGAAGATGTTAAAAAACAAATTCAACCAATGGTGATGAATGCGGTTAAAGCTAAAACCTTAACTGAAAAATTCAATAAAGCTTTAGCGGGTTCTGCTAACATTGAAGCGGTTGCTCAAAAAGTTGGTAAAGCTGCTGCTCCAGTTCAAAATATGGTTTTCGCTAATCCAATTATCCCTGGTTTAGCACAAGAAAACAAAGTTGTAGGTACTGTATTCGGTTCTGCAGTAGGTAAACTATCTAAACCAATTGAAGGCGATAAAGGTGTTTACGTAGTAGTAGCAGAAGGATTTACTAATCCAGCTCCACTAGGCAATACTTTCAAACAAAAAGAAACAATGATGTTAGGCATAACACAACGTTCGTTGGGTGCAGCTTTCCAAGCATTGCAAGATAAAAGCGAAATCAAAGATAATAGAGTTAAATTCTATTAAGCTTTAATTGCTAATCAAATTAAGGGCAATGGTTTTTTACCATTGCCTTTTTTTTTGGAAAGAGATTTGAATTGAATTCGAGATAAAAATTTTCAGTGTTAGAATTACGCAAGCAAAGATGTACCTCAAGCAAAATTATCGTTAGCGCTATTTGTTTAGCCAACGTAAAAAACCAAGCTTCACTAGCCATCAAATGCAGCTAATGTTTTTAAGCCATAATATTTATGTAATTTTGCATTAACCTTGTTAATGAGGTTTTTGATCAATAACTATGGAAATCCAAGAAAATATCGTTAATAAAGTAGCAAACAGCGGTTTAATTACTTTAAATCTAGAAGAATATTTCCACAAAGGAGAACGTGTGGTGTATGATATAAAAGACAATTTATTTCATGGTTTAATGTTAAAGGAGCAAGATTTTAGGGCCTTTATTAAAGAACATGATTGGTCGCAATACACGGATAAAAACATAGCAATCACTTGCAGTACCAATGCAATAGTGCCAACTTGGGCCTATATGCTATTGGCTAATAAAATGAAGCCTTTTGCCAACGAAGTAGTATTTGGTAGTTTAGAAACTTTAGAAGCGGTACTTTACACTAAAGCTTTGGCTAAAATTGATGTTAATCAGTATGCCGATGAACGTGTGGTAATAAAAGGCTGTGCAGATTTGGAAGTGCCTGTTAACGCTTTTGTAGAAATAACTTCGCTTTTAACACCAGTGGCTAAAAGTATCATGTACGGCGAACCTTGTTCTACCGTTCCGATTTACAAAAAGAAGGCCTAATTTTTTTGGATTGCTTTTTGTTTACCACAAAATATGAAGAAACTAATCTTAACAATTGCGTTAGGGCTTTTTAGCTTAGCCGGATTTTCTCAGGAATTGCCCTTAAAAAAAGATCCCATCTTTAAAGAGGGCGAGGTGTTAAGCTATAAATTAAAGTACGGTTTTATTACTGCTGCCGAGGCTACTATTAAAGTGCTACCGTCTGATATGAAGTTTGATGATAAGCCAACTTATCGTTTGTCTGTTGATGCTCGTACATCTGGTACTTTTGATGTCTTTTATAAAATTCGCGATCATTATGATTCTTACATAGACAAAACAAACCTAACGCCCTATTTCTATCAGGAAAATATTCGCGAAGCGAGTTACAGACGTACCGATAAGGCAAGGTTCCATCAAGAGGCGAAAAAAGTGGTAGCCAATAAAGGCACTTTTACCACACCAACCACACAAACATTTGATTTAGTATCTGCCTATTATTTTGCAAGAAGTTTAGATATTTCAAAGCTAAAAATTGGCGATGAATTTAAATTGAATTATTTCTTGAGCGATGAAATCTCACAGTTGCAGATCGAGTACGTTGGTAAAGAAACCATTAAAACCAAGTTGGGTAACATCCGCTGTTTAAAGTTTAGCCCTTCCATAAAACCAGGACGTATTTTTAAGAAGGATAGTAAGTTGTATCTTTGGATCACCGATGATGGTAATCGCGTGCCGGTAAAAGCTCAGGTAGAGATTTTAGTAGGGGCCGTAACTATGGAAATTAAATCGGCCGAAGGTTTAAGATATCCGATAGGAAAATAAAATTGAGTTTATAGCTCAATAGTAAAATAAATTAAAAGAGATGATAGAAGTTGGTGGCACTTTGGTGCACGAGGAGGTGATAAGCGAGAGCTTTGTGTGTAATTTGAATAAGTGCAAGGGCATTTGCTGTGTTGAAGGTGATGCAGGTGCGCCCTTAGATGCAGAAGAAACCTTAATCCTCCAAGAAATCTATCCTAAAATAAAACACCTTTTAGCACCAAAGGGAATCATAGCTATCGAAGAACAAGGTACATCTGTTGTAGACTTGGATGGCGATTTAACTACGCCATGCGTAGATGGTAACAAAGAATGTGCTTATGTAACTTTTGAAGGTGGCATTACCAAATGTGCTATAGAAAAAGCTTACGAACAAGGCTTGGTAGATTGGAAAAAACCAATTTCTTGCCATCTTTACCCAATACGTATTACAAAGTACCCAGAGTTTGATGTACTTAACTACGATAGGTGGCACATCTGCCATGATGCCTGCAGTTTTGGAAGAGAACTAAAAGTGCCGGTTTACCAATTCTTAAAAGACCCGCTTATTCGTAAATACGGTGCCGATTGGTATGCTGAATTGGAGGAATCTGTAAGATAGTGGCAAAGGGCTATTGTCTAACAACATAAAAATAAATACTTTTAGAGGAACAAATACTTATTAACTTGAAAAAAATTCTAATCACCGGCGGAGCCGGATTTATAGGCTCGCATGTGGTGCGTCGTTTTGTGAATAACTATCCTAATTACGAGATCGTAAATCTCGACAAATTAACTTACGCAGGTAATTTGGCTAATTTAACGGATTTGGAAGATAAACCTAACTATCGTTTTGTTAAGGCTGATATCGTAGACGCGAACGAGATTAACAATTTATTCAAGACAGAAAACTTTGATGCAGTAATACACTTGGCAGCCGAAAGCCATGTAGATAGATCGATAACAGATCCTACCGCTTTCGTAATTACAAATGTAATTGGTACGGTGAATTTGTTAAACGCAGCTAGAGAGTACTGGAAGGGCGATTACGATAAAAAGAGATTTTATCACGTAAGTACCGATGAAGTTTATGGTGCGCTAGGAGAAGAAGGAATGTTTACAGAAACAACTTCTTATGATCCACATAGCCCATATTCGGCTTCAAAAGCTAGTTCAGATCACTTTGTAAGAGCTTATCATGATACCTATGGCTTAGACTGTGTGATCTCTAACTGTTCTAATAACTACGGTTCTCATCATTTTCCTGAAAAGTTAATTCCTTTGGCTATTAACAACATCAAAAACAATAAACCTGTACCAGTTTATGGTAAAGGAGAGAATGTTCGCGATTGGTTATGGGTAGAAGATCATGCTAGAGCAATTGATGTAATCTTTCACAAAGCTGAAACAGGTACTACCTACAATATCGGTGGTCATAATGAATGGAAAAACATTGATCTGATTAATCTGCTTTGCAATATTATGGATGAGAAATTAGGTCGAGAGAAGGGCGAATCGGCTAAGTTGATTACTTATGTAACCGACAGGGCTGGTCACGATTTAAGATATGCAATCGACTCAACAAAATTACAGAAAGAATTGGATTGGGTGCCAAGTTTACAGTTTGAAGAAGGCTTGGCCAAAACAGTAGATTGGTATTTAACTAATGAAAAATGGTTAAACGATGTAACTTCTGGGAATTACCAATCTTATTACGAACAACAATACGCAAATAAATAATGGAGATTATACAAACCGGTTTAAAAGACTGTGTAATTATAAAGCCTAGAGTTTTTGAAGATGCTAGAGGCTACTTTTTTGAGAGTTTTAACCAGAAGAGTTTCGAAGATCAAACAGGTCTTTCGGGAAAGTTTGTACAAGATAATCAATCCTTTTCTACCTATGGTGTAATTAGAGGATTACATGCGCAAGCTGGTGAATTTGCACAAGCTAAATTGGTACGTGTACTTAAGGGCGAAGTACTGGATGTGGCGGTTGATATCCGTCCTGATTCCCCTACCTTCGGTAAACATATTTCCGTTAGGCTGAGTGCGGAAAACAGACAGCAGCTATATGTTCCTCGTGGATTTTTGCATGGTTTTTCCGTATTGTCGGAAACAGCAGAGTTCTTTTACAAATGCGATAATTTTTATCATAAAGATGCAGAAGTGGGGATTATGTATAACGATCAGGAACTTAATGTCGATTGGTTAATCCCTGCCGGAAAAGAATCCGTGTCTGATAAAGATTTAATCCTTAAAAACTTCTCTTCGCTTAAATAAATGGTTAAAACTTTAGTAATCGGCGCAGCCGGACAATTAGGGCAATGCCTAAAAACTGTAGCGGAAAGAAGAGGAATTGATAATATCATCTTCGCGGATGAAAAGCAAGGAAATATCTTAGATCCAGCTCTTTTAGAAAATTTGTTTGGTACAGAGAAACCTGCATTTGTAATTAACTGCGCAGCTTATACCGCGGTAGATAAGGCAGAAGATGAAGTAGAGCTTTGTAAAGCAATTAACGAAACAGGAGCACTAAATCTGGCTAATGCCTGTGCAAATCATGGAGCTACATTAATACATGTTTCTACTGATTTTGTATTTGAAGGTAAGGATGTAAAGTTACTTGAAGAAGCCGATATCGCTTCTCCAATTAGTGTATATGGGCAAACCAAATTAGATGGCGAGCTAGCAGTAGCAAATGTTTTAAACGAGCATTTTATAATCCGTACGAGCTGGTTGTATTCGGAATATGCCAATAACTTTGTGAAAACAATGCTTAAATTAGGTGCTGAAAGAGATGAATTAGGGGTTATTGCAGATCAGGTAGGTACACCAACCTATGCAATAGATTTAGCCAATGCTATTTTCGATATCATCGCATCAAAAAGCGAAGCTTACGGAACTTATCACTACAGCAATGAGGGAGTAACTTCTTGGTACGATTTTGCAAAGGCAATTTTTGAGATTAGCAATACTTCGGTAAAGTTGAATCCAATTCCAGGTTCGGCATATCCAACTAAAGCAAGAAGACCTGCATTTTCGGTAATGGATAAAAGCAAAATTAAAACTACATTTAACTTAACCATTCCCTATTGGAGAGCAAGTCTGGTAAACTGTATTAACGCAATAAACAATTAATTTATTTAATAAAATATATAGATTATAGATTCGTCGACTTGAGTCTAAAATCTAACATTTAACATCTGAAATCTCATGAAAGGTATAATATTAGCCGGCGGTAGCGGCACCCGTTTACATCCATTAACATTGGCATGTAGCAAACAAATGATGCCGGTTTATGATAAGCCGATGATTTATTATCCACTATCTACCTTGATGTTGGCAGGGATAAGAGAGGTATTGATCATCTCTACCCCACATGATTTGCCAAATTTCGAAAAGCTTTTGGGCGATGGGAGTAACATCGGTTGTAAATTTACTTATGCTGTACAGGCAGAGCCGAATGGTTTGGCACAGGCTTTTGTAATTGGAGCGGATTTTATCGGTGATGATAAAGTAGCTTTGGTATTGGGCGATAATATCTTCCACGGTGATGGTATGGCTAAATTGCTTCAGGCAAGTTCAGATCCAGAAGGGGGAGTAGTTTTTGCCTATCAGGTAGCAGATCCAGAACGTTATGGCGTAGTAGAATTTGATCAGGACAAAAATGCAATTTCTATTGAAGAAAAGCCAGCTAGCCCTAAGTCTGATTATGCAGTACCAGGTTTATATTTTTATGATAATTCAGTAGTTGAAATTGCTAAAAACATAAAACCTTCGCCACGTGGCGAATATGAAATTACCGATGTTAACAAGGTTTATTTAGAACAAGGTAAACTTAAAGTAGGTGTTTTAAGTAGAGGCACAGCTTGGTTAGATACCGGAACTTTTGCTTCTTTAATGCAAGCTGGTCAGTTTGTGCAGATCATCGAAGAACGTCAAGGTCTTAAAATCGGATGTATCGAGGAAATTGCCTACCGAATGGGCTTTATAAATGCCGAACAATTAAAAGCGATTGCAACTCCACTGGTTAAGAGTGGTTATGGCGAATATTTATTGAGGTTGTTGAAATAGTAATTCTATCGTACAAGAAGTTAAAAGGATCAATCATTTTCGGTTGATCTTTCTTTTTGCTCCCTGCCTTAAAAGACAGGGCAGTGAATGAATTCCTTAACCGTCATTTCGAACCGCAGGGAGAAGTCTCTTTGTTTATTGCACTGACAATCTATACCAACTCCGTTGTTGCTGAGATAATGCGTAGGTAAGAGTGGTGGGGTGATGCAATCTCTGATGGGTTATCGTGTTCCCGACTTTAGAAGTATCCACACAACGTTTCGTCATGAGCTGCTTCCCGAACTGAATTCGGAACAAGTGAATGGGCATCGTAATGCGACTGGACAATTGTTTAACCCTTCGCTCTTTCTCGCCTCGGTTCACCGCCACCGTTGGCTCTTTCTTTTCTCTTGATAGAAAAGAAACAAAAGATCAAGGCTTGCATCATCCCCTTGCGTAAAGTCAACAACAGCTTTAACGCGTAAGAAAAAGACGTTACCCTACTTTTTCCCCGCACAAACGTTGCTTTCTTACTTGATGATGCAAACCCGATCGGTACAGCAAAGCCTTTTGTTGCTTTCTGCTTCGGTGATATGCTAGGCCGTCCCCGTACTATCAATGCTTTTACGCAATGCGCCAAAAAGCGCCTGTGGTATTAATCTGTTTATATTGTTTTCATGGGTATTAATGAGTTCACTAAGGCTCGGTTTTGGGTACTTTTGCTTCAAGGCAAAAGTATCTTGCCTCGCGGAAAAGAGCGGAGAAAACATCCTTTTTCCATTCGCTCCTCCTTGCCTCAACTCACCGCCGTTGAAGGGCTCTTTCTTTTGGCTTGAACCAAAAGAAACAAAAGTTCAAGGCTGACGTCTCCTAACTGCGGATCATACGTGAATTGTTTTTAACCACAAAATGAGCCGGTACGGTCGAAAAGACCTGCACTTCTCCATTTTGCTGATTACGCTAGAGAGAAAAAGTTTTTGAAACAATTAACTACGCTCCTTGCCGGGTTACGAAGGCCGTCCTTGCGTAATGGCAATGCAACTGCTATTTGCACTGCAATAGGAGCGCAGGCCAGTTCCTCAACATCATGCTATGTCCCCTCCAATAAATCGGAGCAAGCTCTTCGGAGGGGTAAGGGGGGAGGAATATGATATAGCTCTTCATTAAAAGACAGTTGATAAACGTATTCATCAGCATCACATAATTGCCTTTATACACAAAACCAAAAAACAAGTATCTTTATCGCATTAAAACATAAAATGGATAAAACCTATAAAATTGCAGTTATCGGCTTAGGTTATGTGGGCTTGCCACTCGCTATTGCTTTTGCGAAAAAATATAAAGTTGTAGGATTCGATATAAATAGTAATCGAATTGCAGAGCTTACAGCTGGAACCGATAGTACGCTTGAAGCCAATTTATACGAATTATCCGCGGTAGCAAAAAATAGAGATTCGTTAAAAGGTTTAACTTTTTCTTCAACTTTAGAGGAGATTAGTCACTGCAATTTCTATATCGTTACCGTTCCTACACCTATCGACGAGCTTAAAAATCCAGACCTTAAACCATTATTGCAGGCATCAGCTATGCTGGGCAAAATATTAAAAAAAGGTGATACGGTAATTTACGAATCTACGGTTTATCCTGGTTGCACCGAAGAAGATTGCGTCCCAGTATTAGCTGAACAATCACGGTTAATTTATAACGAGGATTTTTTCTGCGGTTATTCTCCCGAACGTATCAATCCGGGCGATAAAATAAATACATTAACGAAGATAAAAAAGGTAACCTCAGGCTCAAATGCAGAAACTGCAGTTGTTGTAAATGACTTATATGCTTCGATAATTGAAGCTGGAACCCATTTAGCACCCAGTATTAAAGTTGCTGAGGCCAGCAAGGCAATTGAAAATGCACAAAGGGATGTTAACATATCCTTCGTTAACGAATTAGCCTTAATTTTTGACAAAATGGGCATTGATACAACCGATGTGTTAACCGCTGCTGCCACCAAATGGAATTTCCTCAACTATAAACCAGGCTTAGTCGGCGGTCATTGTATCGGTGTTGATCCTTATTATCTGGCACATAAATCCGAAGCCCTGGGTTACAAACCAGAGGTGATTTTGTCTGGACGACGAGTAAACGACAACATGGGGAAATTTGTTGCCCAAAAAGTGGTTAAACTGATGGTCGAAAAAGGTAAAGTAATTAAAAATGCTAAAGTTCTGGTATTAGGTTTCGCATTTAAAGAAAATTGTCCGGATACGAGAAATACCAAGGTTATTGATATTTACAAAGAACTTAAAGAGTTTAATATAGATGTGGAGGTTTACGATCCTTGGGCCAATAAATCAAAAGTTGAGGAAGAGTACGGTATTGTTTTGGTCGATGCAATTAATACAACATCTTATGAAGCCGTGATTCTGGCCGTAGCCCATAAAGAATTTGCAAAAATTGATTTTAGTTCTTATAAACAAAATGGGGCTATCATTTTCGATACTAAATCTTTTATTAATCGTGATTTTGTTGATGCGAGGTTGTAAGCTAATTAGGTAACTAACTTTTTAAATATAAAAAACACATTTAGTACTATTACAGTACTTCATCTATACTTGATCCCTACTTGAGCTATGCTTGATCTATAGTTGAAAGGTATCGGATTATTTAAGGGTTTTTATCTCCTTCGGTTCGAAGCTAATGAATACTTAAAAGAAGTATCGATTATTCTAAAGGAACTGAATTTTTCTTCCCAAAATATTCAGCAAACCCATCGTTACGATCCATCATGCCTGTCTGCTGTGGGCAGGTGAACTGAAGCCTAGACAAGAGTGGTGGCGTGAAGCAGTTTCTTATGGATTTGTTGTCATCCCGAGTTTCGAGGGATCTGCGCAACGTTTCGTCATGTTCAGCTTCCCGAACTGAATTCGGGACAAGTGAATAGGCATCGTAATGCAACCGGACAATTGTTTAACCCATCGCTCTTTCTCTCCTCGGTTCACCGCCACCGTTGGCTCTTTCTTTTCTCTTGATAGAAAAGAAACAAAAGATCAAGGCTGGCATCATCCCCTTGCATAAAGCTAACAACAGCCTTAAGGCGTAAGAAAAAGACGTTACCCTACTTTTTCCCCGCACAAACGTTGCTTTCTTACTTGATGATGTAAACCCGATCGGTACAGCAAAGCCTTTTGTTGCTTTCTGCTTCGGCGATATGCTAGGCCGTCCCCGTAATAGCAATGTCAGTGCTTTTACGCAATGCGCCAAAGAGTGCAGGCCATAAGGAATGGCCGGCCACGCGTTGGCTTGTGGATGGAAGCATCGTTCTTTCTTTTGATATTAATCTGTTTATATTGTTTTCATTGGTATTAATGAGCTCGCTATAATGCATAGGTAAGAGCATGACGAAACGTTGATCCATAAGAGATTGCATCATGGTAATGCATCTTTCTCGCCTCGGTTCACCGCCACCGTTGGCTCTTTCTTTTGGCTTGAACCAAAAGAAACAAAAGTTCAAGGCTGACGTCTCCTAACTGCGGATCATACGTCAATTGTTTTTAACCACAAAATGAGCCGTTACGGTCGAAAAGACCTGCACTTCTCCATTTTGCTGATTACGCTAGAGAGAAATGGTTTTTGAAACAATTAACTACGCTCCTTGCCAGGATACGAAGGCCGTACTTGTGTAATGGCAATGCAACTGCTATTTGCACTGGCCAAAAAGCGCAGGTCAGAAGGAATGGTCGGCCACGAGTTGGCCTGTGGGCGGAAGCATCGTTCTTGTGGTATTAATCTGTTTATATTGTTTTGAATGGCATTAATGAGTTCACTAAGAGCTCGGTTTTTGGGTACTTTTACATCAAGGCAAAAGTATCTTTCCTCGCGGAAAAGAGCGGAGAAAACATCCTTTTTCCATTCGCTCCTCCTTGCCTCAACTCACCGCCGTTGAAAGGCTCTTTCTTTTGGCTTGAACCAAAAGAAACAAAAGTTCAAGGCTGACGTCTCCCAACTGCGGATCATACGTGAATTGTTTTTAACCACAAAATGAGCCGTTACGGTCGAAAAGACCTGCACTTCCCCATTTTGCTGATTACGCTAGAGAGAAAATGTTTTTGAAACAATTAACTACGCTCCTTGCCAGGATACGAAGGCCGTCCTTGTGTAATGGCAATGCAACTGCTTTGCACTGCAATAAGAGCGCAGGCCAGAAAGAACGGCGGGCCACGCGTTGGCTTGTGGATGGAAGCATCGTTCTTTCTTGTGATATTAATCTGTTTATATTGTTTTGAATGGCATTAATGAGTTCACTAAGAGCTCGGTTTTTGGGTACTTTTACATCAAGGCAAAATTATCTTTCCTCGCGGAAAAGAGCGGAGAAAATATCCTTTTTCCATTCGCTCCTCCTTGCCTCAACTCACCGCCGTTGAAAGGCTCTTTCTTTTGGCTTGAACCAAAAGAAACAAAAGTTCAAGGCTGCCGTCTCCTAACTGCGGATCATACGTGAATTGTTTTTAACCACAAAATGAGCCGGTACGGTCGAAAAGACCTGCACTTCTCCATTTTGCTGATTACGCTAGAGAGAAAAAGTTTTTGAAACAATTAACTACGCTCCTTGCCGGGTTACGAAGGCCGTCCTTGCGTAATGGCAATGCAACTGCTATTTGCACTGCAATAGGAGCGCAGGCCAGAAAGAACGGCGGGCCACGCGTTGGCTTGTGGTTGGAAGCATCGTTCTTTCTTGTGGTATTAATCTGTTTATATTGTTTTGAATGGCATTAATGAGTTCACTAAGAGCTCGGTTTTTGGGTACTTTTACATCAAGGCAAAATTATCTTTCCTCGCGGAAAAGAGCGGAGAAAACATCCTTTTTCCATTCGCTCCTCCTTGCCTCAACTCACTGCCGTTGAGAGGCTCTTTCTTTTGGCTTGAACCAAAAGAAACAAAAGTTCAAGGCCGACGTCTCCCAACTGCGGATCATACGTGAATTGTTTTTAACCACAAAATGAGCCGTTACGGTCGAAAAGACCTGCACTTCTCCATTTTGCTGATTACGCTAGAGAGAAAAAGTTTTTGAAACAATTAACTACGCTCCTTGCCGGGATACGAAGGCCGTCCTTGCGTAATGGCAATGCAACTGCTATTTGCACTGCAATAGGAGCGCAGGCCAGAAAGAACGGCGGGCCACGCGTTGGCTTGTGGGCGGAAGCATCGTTCTTTCTTGATGTTTTGGGTACTTTTGCATCAAGACAAAAGTATCTTGCCCCGCGGCAAAGAGCGGGTAAAATATTTTTAATCCATTGCTCAACCTTGCCTCATTTCACCGCCACCGTTGGCTCTTTCTTTTCTCTTGATAGAAAAGAAACAAAAGATCAAGGCTGGCATCATCCCCTTGCATAAAGCTAACAACAGCCTTAAGGCGTAAGAAAAAGACGTTACACTACTTTTCCCCGCACACACGTTGCTTTCTTACTTGATGATGCAAACCCGATCGGTACAGCAAAGCCTTTTGTTGCTTTCTGCTTCGGTGATATGCTAGGCCGTCCCCGTAATGTCAATGTCAGTGCTTTTACGCACAAACCATGTCCCATACTATAAAACCGGAGCAAGCTCTCTGGAGAGTTTATCCCGAAAGTCGGGAGGGGATAGGGGGAGGAAAAATTAACAGGGATGGCTACGAGCTATTACTCGGAAAACTAACTGCCTTTCCGCTGGTAACACTAACTATCAATGCGAAATTCCGATTGATTGGGAAATCTCCCAACTTTGTAAAATTATTTCTTAGCTTTGCTCATTAATCAATACCAATACATGAAAGTTGCCTTAATTACAGGAGTTACCGGACAAGATGGAGCTTATTTAGCCGAATTTTTACTAAAAAAAGGTTATTTCGTACATGGATTGAAAAGACGCTCCTCTTTATTCAATACCGATAGAATTGATCATTTATACCAAGATCAGCACGAAAATAATGTAAATTTCAAACTTCATTTTGGCGATTTAACCGATTCTACCAATCTAATACGTATCGTACAAGAAACGCAGCCCGACGAGATTTATAACCTAGCGGCAATGAGCCATGTACAGGTAAGTTTCGAAATGCCGGAATATACTGCAAATGCAGATGGCATTGGAACTTTACGTTTATTAGAAGCAGTACGTATTTTAGGCCTAGAGAAAAAAACAAGGATATACCAAGCCAGTACCTCTGAATTATATGGATTGGTACAAGCAGTGCCACAAAGTGAAACCACACCATTTTACCCTCGTTCGCCTTATGCGGTAGCAAAAATGTACGCCTATTGGATTACGGTAAACTATCGCGAAGCGTATAACATGTTTGCTTGCAATGGTATTTTATTTAACCATGAAAGCCCACTTAGGGGAGAAACTTTCGTAACAAGAAAAATTACAAGGGCGGCAAGTAAGATTGCCTTAGGTTTGCAAAACTGTTTATATTTAGGAAACCTCTCTGCACAAAGAGATTGGGGACATGCTAAGGATTATATCGAAGCCATGTGGCTCATCCTTCAACAAGAAAAAGCTGAAGATTTTGTAATTGCAACAGGAGTTACTACAACGGTTAGAGAATTTGTTAAAATGAGTTTTGCCGAACTTGGCATAGAAATTGAGTTTAGCGGCAAAGATGAGAATGAGAAGGGAGTAATAGTTGGGTTAGATGGGGAGTTATTAAGTCGTTTAGGTTTAAGTGCTGACAAATTGTTCCTAGGGACTACAGTTGTTAGGATAGATCGTAAATATTTTAGGCCAACCGAGGTAGATCTATTAATAGGCGACCCAACCAAATCTAAAACACAATTAGGCTGGGAACCGAAATACGATTTACAAGCTTTAGTTGCAGATATGATGCAAGCCGACTTATCTTTAATGAAAAAAGACGAATACCTGAAAAAAGCTAACTTTAAAACATTGAATTATTTCGAGTAGAGATTCATCATCGCGAACGGCAGCTTGGGCTGGTGTAGGAGAGAAACAATCTTTAAAGAGAAAATTAAAAGATATTAGCTAATATTATAGCAACAGAATTTGAGAGAGAGAACGAGTATAGGAGAATGACAAAAATATTTATGAAAAACCACTTACTGCAATTTTTAATATTAATACTTATCAGCTTTGCTGTACCGGTAGCGGTTATGGCACAGCAGAACTTCGCAAATGTTAAAGTGGACGAACTATCGGATGCGCAGGTGTTGAAAGTAATTAAAGACGCAGAGGCGATGGGTTTTACCAGCCCGCAACAGTTAGAGCAAATGGCACTTGCCCGTGGTATGAAAGCCGAGGAAGTACAGAAATTTAAACTACGTGCCGAGAAGCTGAAAGCTCAAGGTGGTGCTGCGCAAACAACAGACAAGCCTCTTTCTACTGGCAGGGAAATGAGCGAAACTACGCAGGGTGGAAGTTTAACTAACGAAAAAAGAACCGACGAAGAAGAAAAAGGCCCAAAGATCTTCGGATCGGAGCTTTTCAAAAATGGAAATATTACCTTCGAACCAAATCTTCGTATCGCCACGCCAAGAAATTATGTGGTTGGTCCGGATGATAAACTAATCATTGATCTTACAGGCGATAACGAGGTTAACTATAATTTAGCGGTAAGCACAGAAGGCGTAATCTCTTTACCCTATGTAGGTAGGGTAGTGGTTGGTGGTTTGACCATCGAACAAGCCAGCGCAAAAATCAGATCAGCAATGGCTAGAACCTATCCGGGATTAGCATCTGGTAGAACCAGCTTAGCAATCAACTTAGGTAATATCAGAAGTATAAAGGTTACCATTACTGGTCAGGCAACGAAAACAGGTACCTATACCCTTTCTTCTTTATCGAGTGTATATAACGCATTAAATGCTGCAGGCGGGCCGTCGGCAAATGGTTCATTCCGTAATATCCAGGTTATTAGAGGAAACCGAGTAATTGCTACTTTAGATGTTTACGACTATATTTTGCGTGGTTTACAGACGAATAACATCCGTTTACAGGATCAGGATGTAATCAATATCCCTACTTTTGATAAAAGAGTAGAAGTTACAGGTGAAGTTAAAAACCCAGCTTTTTTCGAGGTTGTTAAAGGCGAAACCTTAAGGGATGTAATTAATTTTGCATCTGGTTTTACCACAGAAGCCTATACTGCAAAAATTAAGGTTTTCCAAAATACATCCAAAGAACGTAGGATCTCCGATATAGCAGACAGCGAGTTTAATACCTATAACCCGCAGAACGGAGATAAATTTATAGTTGAAGCTATCTTAGAACGTTTCGAAAACAGGGTTGAGATTACAGGATCTGTATTTAGACCAGGGGTTTACGAATTGGAAAGAGGATTAACCCTTAAAGGTTTAATTACCAAGGCTGATGGATTAACGGAAGATGCTTTTTTAAACCGAGGTTATATCAATCGATTAAACCCAGATCAAACGGCAAGCCTAATATCCTTTGATGTGGCTAAAATATTCGCTGGTACCGAGGCTGATATCACTTTATTAAGAGAAGACAAAGTAACGATTAGTTCAATTTTTGATTTAAGGGAAGAATACACCGTAAGTATCCAAGGAGAAGTAAGGGCACCAGGTTCTTTCCAATATGCAGATAATCTAAAATTGGAAGATCTGATCCAAATGGCAGGTGGCTTTAAGGAAGGCGCAACGCCAAATCGTATAGAAGTAGCCAGACGGGTTAGAAATGCGGATCCCACTTCTAAAAAAGCGCAAACGGCTACGCTATTTACCTTAAACGTAGATCGTGATTTGAAGTTGACTACAGATACCTTCACCATTCAACCCTTTGATATTATCTCGGTTAGAAGCTCGGAAAGTTACACCGTGCAAAGACAAGTGAAATTAGAGGGAGAGGTTCTATACCCAGGTTTATATACCATCGCTAACAAAGATGAACGTATCTCAGATTTGATTAAACGTGCAGGTGGTTTAACGGCTTATGCGTATGCAGACGGTGCCTCATTAAAACGCCCAGGTGCAGAAGTAGTTAATCCAAATGATAAAAATGCGATTAATACGAAGGACGAAGATGATAAAAAACTTTTAGGACTAAAACGTGCGCAAGAAGCTGGCGTAAAAGACACCGTAGCGGTAGATATTGAACAGAAACTAATCCAAAGCGATTTAGTGGGTATCAACTTGGTGAAGATTTTAGACAAACCACAATCTAAATTTGATATTTTGGTAGAAGATGGCGACATCATCCGCGTACCTAAACAATTGCAAACAGTTAAGGTTAGCGGAGAAGTATTAAATCCGAATAGTATCGTTTACTTGCCTGCTAAAGGTTTAAAACAATACGTAAACGGAGCGGGTGGTTTTACAACTAATGCAAGAAAAGGCAATGTATATGTTATTTATCCAAATGGTTCTGCTGCTGCAGTAAGTAGCTTTTTGTTTTTTAGAAGTTATCCTAAAATAAAACCAGGTTCGGAAATTTTAGTTCCAAAAAGAGCAGATCGTGAAAAGATCTCACCTCAAGCTTGGATTGGGATAGGAACTGCTTTAGCTTCTTTAGGCGCTATAGTGGTGAGTTTGCTAAGATAGACCCTACAATTCGTCATTGCGAACTGAAGTGTTGTAATGTGTGAGAGCGTGAAGCAATCTCTTCCAAAGGAACATTACCTTTCCCTCTCTGGACGGGGGTGGGAGAGGAAGCGCTTAGGGAGGGGGAGGAAAGTAGAAATACGTCATTGCCTGCCTGCGGTATGCAGGCGAACGGAAGTATAAAGCTGGGTGGCTAAAACGAAAAGAAAATATATTTGAGGAAAGAAAAACTGGCTTATGCTGATGCTTGCCCCACCTCATCGCCGGTGGGAGGCTCTTTCTTTTCTCTTGATAGAAAAGAAACAAAAGATCAAGAAAGAACGATGCTTCCTTGCTCCTAGCCAACGCATGGCTCGCCGTTCTTTCTGGCCGGCACCTTGGGACAGTTCCAGGAGTATAAAGCATAATGAAAGACGAATAACGAACGAAAGACGAACAACGACAAACGAACATGACAACAGAAAGTCAGCAACATATTAATAATGAAACCAACGAGATCTCCCTTAAAGACCTCATCTTGAGAATCCGAGAATGGTGGCGATACCTTTTATCTAAATGGATGATCATCCTAGCCTTTGGATTATTAGGTGGAGCTTTAGGTTTTTTCTACGCAACTACCAAAAAACCTATTTATACCGCTACAACTACTTTTGTTTTAGAAGATGAAAAACTAGGTGGAGGGGGCTTAGGTTCACTAGCAGGCCTAGCTTCTATGGCAGGAGTGGATGTGGGAAGTGGTGGTGGAATTTTTCAAGGGGATAACATTTTTGAATTGTATAAATCTAGAAGAATGGTGGTGCAAACTTTGTTAACTGAGGTTATTGACAATGGTAGGAAAGAAACCTTAATAGACCGCTACCTTTATTTTAATGATTTTAAAAACAAATGGAAAGACAAAGTTGAATTAGCGGAGTTATCATTTAAACCTGACACGTTGTTAAATGGAAACCTGAGTTTGAAGCCAAACAGACTGAGAGATAGTATATTAAATTCTATCGTCTCTGAAATCAATAAAAACTGTTTAACTGTCGAAAAGTCAGATAAGAAGCTTAGTATCTTGAAGGTAGATGTGAAATCCAAAGATGAATTCTTTTCAAAAGCGTTCAATGAAGCTATCGTTGGTAATGTAAATGAATTTTATTTACAAACTAAAACTAAAAAATCCCTTCAAAATGTTCAAATCATGCAGCAAAAAGCAGATTCTGTACGAGCAGTGATGAACGGTGCGATCTATGAAGCAGTAGCCATTGCAGATGCCACACCTAATTTAAATCCTACCAGACAGGTTCAAAGGGTTGCACCGGCCCAAAGAGCACAGTTCTCTGCTGAGACTAATAAAGCTATTTTGAGTTCTTTAGTCCAGAATTTGGAGATGTCTAAACTGGCTCTGATGAAGGATACACCTTTACTTGAAATTATTGACAAGCCAATATATCCTTTAGATAAACAAAATTTTGGGAAAATAAAAGGTATAGGCTTAGGTGGATTCTTATTCGGCTTTTTGGCGGTTTTTTTTCTAACAACACGTAGAGCGCTAAGGAGCGTTTTTTATCTTTAAAAAGTAGTATGATCATTTTATCACATAGAGGTTATTGGCTTACCGAGCACGAGAAAAATACTAAAGAGGCTTTTGAGCGATCGTTCAAGCTTGGATTTGGCACGGAAACGGATATCAGAGACCTAAATGGAAAATTAGTTATAAGCCATGATATACCCCATATTCAGGATGCTAATATTTTTGTTGAAGACTTTTTCGACATTTATAAAAAACACAATAAGAATTTACCCTTAGCTCTGAATATAAAATCGGATGGATTAGTTCAGGAATTGGTTTCTCTTTTGCGGAAATATGAAATACATAATTATTTTGTATTTGATATGTCGGTGCCAGATGGTTTATCTTATATCCGGCAGAATGCGAATGTATTCACTAGGCAAAGTGAATATGAATTGGAACCGTCATATTATTCTGAATCAATGGGGGTTTGGTTAGATGAGTTCAAGCATCATTGGATCGATAGTAAGACTATTACTAATCACCTTAATAGGGGAAAGAAGGTATGCATTGTTTCACCAGAATTACATAAACGTAATTACTTCGATGAATGGAAAGACTACAAGGATATAGATTCTAAAATTTTAGTAAATGGAGAGCTAATGATATGTACGGATAAACCTATAGAAGCTAGAGAATATTTCAATGAAAAAAATTAAAGCTGTTATATTTGACATGGACGGTGTTTTGATAGATGCAAGGGAATGGCATTTTGAATCACTTAATAAAGCACTAAACTTATTCGGTGCAGAAATTACTAGATACGATCATTTAACTACTTTCGACGGACTACCTACCAAAAAGAAATTGGAGATGTTAACAGCCGTTGCGGGTTTCCCCGTAGGTTTGCATCAGTTTGTCAATGATTTAAAGCAACAATATACAATGGAAATTGTATACTCTAATTGTAAACCTGTATTTCAACAACAGTATGCCCTTTCTAGATTAAAGAAAGATGGTTACAATTTGGCAGTATGCTCAAATTCAATTGCCAAAACTGTTGAGATTATGATGGAGAAATCATCACTTTTAAATTATTTAGATTTTTTCTTATCCAATCAAGACGTAGTTAACGGAAAACCTGATCCAGCTATATATAATTTGGCTATTTCAAGATTAGGCTTAATGCCAGAAGAATGCTTGGTTGTAGAAGATAACGAACATGGTATTAGGGCTGCCCTTGATTCGGGAGCACATGTGCTAATGGTCGACAGTCCTGATGATGTTCATTATTATAATATAATAGATAAAATAAAGGAGATAGAAAATGCTTAAGATAATAATACCACTTGCCGGGTCTTCAGAACTGTTCGCAAATGCAGGTTACTACTATCCCAAACCTTTGATAGAGGTCAAAGGCATCCCTATGATCCAAACAGTTTTAAATAACCCATTATTACTTGACGTTGAAAAATCTTTTATTTTCATAATTAAAGTGGAAGATGCAAAGAAATTCCATCTGGATAGCACATTAAGAATACTTGCCCCTAATTGTGAAATCATCAAAATTGATAATGATACAAAAGGTGCGCTATGTAGCGTAATGCTCGCAGTTGATAAAATAGATCCTCAGGATGAGGTTTTGATATTAAATGGCGATCAAGTGATTGATGAACCACTTGGCCAAATTTATAAATATTGGAAGAAATTAGATGCACCTGCTGGTCTGATCACTTTTACCTCAGTACATCCTAGATGGTCATATGCAAGACTTATAGATGGCATAGTAGTGCAGACAGCAGAAAAAAATCCTATTAGTAACTACGCAATTGCTGGAGCGTATTATTTCAAAGTTGCAAGTGCCTTTTTTAGTGCTGCTTTTAGATCGATTAAGGAAGGTGTTCATTTGGATGGAATGTTTTTCATTTCACCAGTAGTTAACCAATATGTACTAAATGCTGAAAATGTTTTTGCCTATAAGATAGATAATAAAAAATATCATTTATTTTATTCTCCTCAAATGTTGCAGGAATACGAGAGAAATTTTCAGAATATATGAAAGTATTTAAGATCAAAGATATGTTTAAGGGGTGGTTTATTGGCAATTTTGAACCTAGCCTTTTTAAGACTAACGACGTGGAAGTCGGTCTAAAGGAATACAAAATGGGAGACTATGAAGGTGTTCATTATCACAAAATAGCTACTGAATATACCGTAATCGTTTGTGGCCAGGTTGAAATGAACGGAATAGAGTACAATGAGGGTGATATCCTTGTAATTGAACCATATGATAAAACTGATTTTAAAGCATTAACAGATGTCAAAACGTTGGTAGTCAAATTGCCGGGCGCTAATGACGATAAATTTATATAATTATGATAAACATAGTGATACCGATGGCGGGGGAAGGTAGCCGTTTTGTGAAAGCAGGTTTCAGTAAGCCTAAACCATTTATTGACGTTGATGGGCAGCCTATGATTGTTAGAGTGATGGAAAATCTAAAATATCAAAATGCTCATTTTATTTTGATTGGTAGAAAAGATCATTTAACAAAGGAGAAAGCGCTCGTAGATAAAATAATTGCGGATTATGATGCAGAGTTCATTTCAATTGATAAATTGACTGAAGGTACCGCGTGCACAGTTCTTTTTGCAATGCCGCAAATAAATACTGATAAACCATTATTGATCGCAAATTCTGATCAGCTCATTGATATAAACATATCTGATTTCGTTAAAGATTGCTTTGAAAGAAATTTAGACGGGTCAATATTGACTTTTCAAGATAAAGAATTGAACCCAAAATGGTCTTTTGCAAAGATTCGACAAGATGGCCTTGTCGATGAGGTAAAAGAAAAGGAGGCGATATCATCATATGCGACAATAGGAATTTACTTATTTTCAAAAGGTAAAGATTTTGTTGATTCTGCTGTGCGTATGATAATTGAGAATGAAAGGGTTAACAATGAGTTTTATACTTGCCCCGTATATAATTATTCAATAGATCTGGGAAAAAAAATTGGCGTTTTTGACATCCCAGTTGAAAAAATGCATGGCATTGGTACACCTGAAGACTTAGAAGAATATTTAAAGCTAAAGTAAGAGTCTTGGAAAATTTATCGATACTAATTCAGGGACCAACATGTTATTGGCGTGAACAAGTACGAGCCTTTAATGGAATTAATGATATTTTATGGGTAACCTGGGATACAGAACCAGCCGAAAATATTGCTTTCATTGAATCCCATGGCATTGAAGTTATACAGATATCAATGCCTGAGACCAAAGGCTATTGGAATCTAAATCTTCAATGTAGCACATCATATTATGGAATTGAATATTTGTCGAATAGAAAGCATGCGGATAATATAATTAAAATAAGGTCTGATATGATATTTAGCAATTTCAAGAAATTCTATTTGAATAATAAGCAATTGTTTTTCGAATCTTCTGATCTTATATTTTTAGGATATATTGAAAATTCGAAAGAAGCATATTTGCTGGATTATATTGTAGCTGGATCAATTAAGAATATGCTAAATTTTTGGAAGCCGTCTGAGGCTAAAGATTTTGGATTACCTTATCCTGAAGGATGTTTGCAGAAAAGGTATTATGGCTTTAATCCAATAGAGACAAAAAGATTTCCTAAGTTTTTCGATCTTAATGCGGTAAGGATTTTTTGGTTGAAGCAAAGAGTCACCTTAAATTTTTATAGATCAGATATGTTTTTACGTACAACTATTGCATCACCTATCCGGCGGTTACTGAACTATAAAGAGAAGTTTTTGTTATTTTGTGAGCGTTACAGATGACGAAAGGCGGGGGAAGTTTTGTTTCAAATTATATTTTATACTTGTTAACTCAAGCATTAAATTTGGTTACGCCTTTTATAGTTCTGCCAATAATTTCTAAAAGATTGGGAATTATTGGTATGGGTGATGTTAGCTACGTGATTGCAATAAGTCAAGTTTTTATAACAATAGGTGCAGCTGGCTTATTAAATTATGGGAATAGAAAAATATCCAGTTCGTTAAATGTAGTTTCTGACTTTAGACTATTGTTTTCCATTCAGATAATAACATCGATCTTATCATATGCATTCTTTTTGGTTTACATAAAAAAATTTGAAGAACAGTATAACCATTACTTTTTTATATCATCAATAGGTGTGTTAGCAAATATTTTTGATTTTTCATGGTATTTCATATCTCAAAATAAAATTAAAAATATAACCATTAGAAATTTATTTGTAAAGGTAATCATGATCCTTGGGATACTATTTCTGGTGAAGAATCGCGAGGATATATTGGTTTACCTATATATATATTTTGGCACGACATTCTTGCTAAATTTGCTCATGTGCGGTTTTATTCATTCAGATCACTTCAAAATATGGAAAATTAAATTGCAACAAATTTTACAGGAACTAGGAAAGGTCTTCATATTCTTTATTCCAACGATGTTAATGTTGGTGTATGCATCTTTTGATAAAATCTTATTAGCAAAGATTGTAAATAATGAGTCATTAGTAATTTATGACAATTCTTTAAAAATTATTACGATTCTCTGCGTCTTAACTGCCTCACTAAGTCCTTTGATGGTGGCGCGTATGTCAAAAACGGAGGAGGGCGATATTAAAAAACTAGTTGGATTCTCTCTGTCTTTTGTATGTTACTTTTCATTTCCTATGGTGTTCGGTATAATCGCTATATCTGAAAATTTAGTAAATGTTTTGTTTGATAAGTCATTTAATGGTATGATACAGTCTATGCGTATACTTGCTCCTATAATATTTTTTATAGGATTGGGTGATATAATGGTTAATCAAATTATAATCTCAACCAATAAAGATAGACAATATATAATAGTAATGGCTTCAATGGTAATCACTTCTTTATTATTAAATCTTTTGCTTATACCGATTTTTGGAGTCACAGGTGCTTCAGTAAGTAATCTATTATCTCATTTTTTAATATTGGGTGTAGAATATTATTTCTGCAGAAATTATATTAACATCAAATTGCTGTTAACCGTTAGTTTTGCTCCATTTATCGCGTCGATAATAATGATGTTAGTGATCCAAAATTTAGATATTTTTCCAGTTCAAAGTATGAATATGATTATAAAAATACTTGTGGGTATGGCAATTTTCGTCATTTTGAATCATATTATGAAAACAAAGTTTCAACAAGAAGTGCTTTCTTATGCACTACTAAAATTAAAAAAAAGAAATGAGAAGTAAAGTATTAATTGTTTTTGGTACGCGTCCAGAAGCCATAAAGATGGCGCCGCTAGTAAAAGAATTTAAGCTACACGCAAAATCTTTTGATGTTAAAGTTTGTGTTACTGCCCAACATAGAGAGATGTTAGATCAAGTTTTGAATTTTTTTGATATTATACCAGATTACGACCTTAATATTATGAAACCTGGGCAAAATTTATTTCATTTGACAGCTGACGTAATAACTGGCATGAAGCCAGTTATAGAAGCTTTTAATCCTGATTATATTTTTGTTCACGGAGATACAACTACATCCACAGCTACCGCATTGGCTGGATTTTACGCTGGTGTCACAGTATGCCATGTTGAAGCGGGCTTAAGGACGCATAATATCCATTCTCCGTTTCCTGAGGAGATGAATAGACAAATAACCGGTAGAATAGCAGGATGGCATTATGCACCCACAGAAAAATCCAAGTACAATTTAGCCACGGAAAACATTTCTAATACTAAGATACTGGTAGTAGGTAATACAGTTATAGATGCGTTATTCTTGGCTCTCGAAAAGTTAAAAAACTATGAGGATGAAGAAATTTTATTTCTTAAAAAAATTATTGATCCAAATAAAAAAATTATACTAGTGACTGGACATCGGAGAGAAAATTTTGGAGAAGGATTTAAAAACATATGCATAGCGTTGAAAGATGTTTCCGAATTAGAAAATGTACAAGTTATATATCCTGTGCACTTAAATCCGAATGTTAAAAATATTGTTTTTGAAATGTTGGGAAATGCAGATAATATAAATCTAATTAACCCGCTGTCATATCCAGCATTTGTTTGGCTGATGAATCGGAGTTACGTTATATTGACTGATAGTGGTGGCATCCAGGAAGAAGGACCAAGCTTAGGTAAGCCTATATTGGTAATGAGAAATACCACTGAAAGACCTGAGGCAGTTGATGGGGGAACTGCAAAGTTGGTTGGTACCGACGTAAAAAAAATCGTGTATGAAGTGAAAACTCTTTTAAATGATAAAAGTTATTATGAAAGTATTAGCTCATCCAAAAACCCATATGGTGATGGTACTACAAGTAAACAAATTATTGACCACCTATTGACCATAAAATTATAATGTCGAAATATGATTCACTCAATGTAAAAAATGAACTCGTTTTCGTAGCGAATTTTCCTAGTACGGAATTAGAAAAAAAAGAAGGCATGGCTCAAAGGATACTTGCAGTTGACCAACACTTTAAAAGTTACAGGAGAATATACTTACAAATCTCTTTTTTACAGTTTTTAAAAAAAAAGACGGTTAATGTAGAAGAAAATTGTGTTCAATTAAGTGTTAACCTATTTTTCCATTTTTTCACTATTATAAAAATTTTTAAAAGGTCTCGGGCATTATATTTTCATTCTATGATAAATGTAATGCCGTCTATTATTCCTGTATTATTAGCACCTAAAAGGAAGATTATATTGGATATACATGGAGTTGTTCCTGAAGAAAATTACTTTACTGGAAGGAAATTGATGGGTATGATTTATTCATTAGCCGAATCTATTATCTTTAAGAGATTAACAATTGCTCTGTGTGTTTCTCAAGCAATGATTGACTTTTATAAAAAGAAATATAAAAATTCAAGAACTAATTATGTGATTTACACGATTTTGCCAGCTAATTTAGCGTTTAATCAAAACGTGTTTGTAGATGAACCAAGTGATGTTACAAATATAGTATACAGCGGAAACGCCCAAAAATGGCAAAACGTAGATTATATGGTGCAACTTATAAAACAAAATTTATCTCAAAAGATATATTATTATATACTGACTGGAGAACCCGACAAGATGAAGGTTTATTTCGATAAATATGAAGTGCCCCATTCTAATTATACCCTTAAATCTGTCCATCCTGACAAGCTTTATGAATTCTATCAGAAAGCTCATTATGGTTTTATTCTTCGGGACGATGTCATTGTTAATAAGGTTGCATGCCCGACAAAAATGGTAGAATATTTGCAATACGGAATAATTCCAATTGTAAAGACTCCATTCATAGGGGATTTTCATAGCCTAGGATATGAATTTGTTTGTGATTCAGATTTTTCATCATCGTTACTGCCAAATAAATCTATTAAAAACAAACTTATTGCAGAAAAAATGAAAACTGAATATAATGCGATTGATTTAAAATCACTTTTAGATTAAATGGATTATGAAACCAAACTTAGATAATAAAACAATTTCAGTAGCTATAGCAACATATAACGGGTCTAAATATTTAGGGCAGTTAATGGAGTCATTGTTACAACAAACGGTAATCCCCGATGAAATATTTATTGTAGATGATTGTTCAGTTGATGATACGCTTGAAATAATAAAATCTTACAATGATAAGTATCCTTTTATAAGATACATTGTCAATAAGGTTAACTTAGGCGCCATTGAATCCTTTAAATTAGCAGTTAGTAATTGCAATGGAGTTTATACAGCATTATGTGACCAAGATGATATCTGGAAGCCTAATAAACTGGAAATTAGCATTAAAACTTTAAAAGAAATAGATATTGAAAATAAACCGGCTTTAATTTACACAGATCTGTCAATAATCGATAATCAGGGCGGTTTATCTAAAATTTCATTTTGGGAATCACTTGGAATGTGTCCAGAAAGAGAAAGCTTCAAAAGTAGTATGTACGGCAACATTGCTACAGGTTGCACAATGGTTTTCAATAAACATATGAAAAGGGAAATGTTGTTAATGCCAGAAACTGTATTAATGCATGATCATTGGCTGGCAATGATTGCTTACGGATTTGGGAATATAAAAGCTGTTAACCTATCAACAGTCTTTTACAGGAGCCATGCTGAAAGTGTTACCGAAAAAAAAAGAATTAATATATTTAGAAAAATTGAAGTTTATATAAAGTTAATATTTAGGGAAGATGATTATCTATTAAAAAACATATATCAAGCGAAATCTTTCAAAAACATGTATTTTTCAAGATTAACTATCCAAAAAAAGCTCGTTTTGGAGCAGTTCATATTGCTGAGAGATAGATCTCTAATTGTAAAAAAAATAGCTGCATTTAGAAAATACACCAATTAATGGCATTCTTGCATGTAATCAAATATCAATCTGTTATTGATTTTCTATTTGTAATAGTTGTATTCATAACCACGCGACAGGTGCCATTCTCAATGCTATCGCCCCTAATGAATATCGCTTTAGTATTATTGGTAGTTTTCTCCTTATATAGATACAGGCTTAATTCAAACGAGATCAAAATCGTCATAAGTCTTTTGCTTCTTCCATTAGCCTTTTCTTTTTTTTATTCATCAATTCTAACTGACAACAAACTGTCGTTAGCTTTGAGGTTTTTTATAATTTTAATATCAATTGGACTGGCATACTTTGTTAAAGTTAGTGAACGTGCATTAAAATGGTTTATTTATCTGTGCGTTTTTCAAAGCTTCTGCCTTATTCTTGCGTTATTGTTCATTTATATCTTCGTAGGTTATGAAAATTATCTACCAGTTAGATTTTATGTTCAACAGCAAGGCTGGGGAGATTTGTATACTTACAACGGTATTTTCTATAGAATACAAATAAAGGGTAGTGCGTTACTAGTAATCGCCTTTATACTAAATGTAGAAACGGATCTAATTAAGTCTAAACTAGTTGTTGCAATGTTTCTTTTAATTGGAATAATTCTTGCTGGCAACTTTGCATTTCTAATTTCGATAGCCATATATTTTCTATATATGGTATTAAGATTGAGAAATAAAAGATCATTGAATTACTATCAATTAAGTTTATTTGCTCTGGGGATTTGTTTGATTTTCATACTACCGTATGCATATAATTTCGTCGTTTCAACTCTAGCAGATAAAAAGGATGAATCATTAGGCGCAAGATATGATCAAACACAACAACTATTAAAAGACCTATTTAGAGATGCTTTTTCATTAACATTAGGAAGAGGACTTGGAAATACTTTAGATGTGACGACCCAGTTTAGAAATTACAGTGGTTTATCTTACTATGAATTACAAGTTGTTTATTTATTCAATCAACTAGGGATAATATTTTCTTTTTGTTACCTTCTCTACCAGTCCATTATTGTATCATTAAAGTGGGGAAGATCAACATATATTGTTATTATATATATTATTTACCTAATTTATTCAGTCACAAATCCATATATATTCGACACAAACCACTTTATTGTTATCGTAGTTTTAAATTCGCTAATTATTTATGATCGTGAGAAAAGGTGTACGAATTATTTAATTGAACCATGTTAAAAGCATATATAATTTGTACAGAATAATTACCAGAATTTACTATAATAAAAATGAACAAAAATAAAGTTGCATCAGTAATTGTACTTTACAATCCAAATTGGGAATTGTTAACCAAAGTTATCAACGCCGCCTCGTCGCAAACTTCAACGGTTTTCGTCGTAGATAACAGTGAAACTGACAATAAATCAGAAATCGAAAAACGATTTAGTTATTTTGACAATTTGGTTTATAAATCTTTAAGAAAGAATGTAGGAATTGCTAAGGCTCAAAATATTGGTGTTGAATTAGTTAAAGGTGGGGGGAGTGAGTATATTATCTTTTTTGATCAAGATAGCATACCTGTTGATGGCTTAGTTGAGGCTTTACTGCTGGATTTTATTCACCTGAGAAAAAATAATGTTGCTGTTGCGACCATTGGCCCTATGCCGTTGAATAGCCAAACTAATGAGTTTTATAAACCGAGGCTTAGAAAGAATAAAAAGATAATTATTGAAAATTTAGATTTTTATACCACAAAACAAATAATTAGTTCTGGGGGATTAATGTGTGTAGAAGATTTTGAAGTTATAGGTAATTTTGAAGAGGGATTATTTATAGATGGAGTTGATCATGAATGGTGTTGGAGAGCGATACGATATAATTATTTTGTGTTTCTGTCGCCTAGGGCAACATTAGTGCATAGTTTAGGAGATGGTGATAAAAAAATTCTCGGAATTAAAATAGCTACTACTTCATCGTTTAGATTGTATTATCAATACAGAAATTATGTAATTTTGTCATTTAGAAGCTATGTACCTACGTACTGGAAACTAAATAATTTAATAAAATATTTGATTAAAGCGATTTATTACCCAGTTGTGAGGAAAGATTTAAAATTATTTACACGCATTTTTACTGGCATAAAGGACGGTTTCGATATAGTCTTAAATAAAACAAATGCAAAATAGGTTTTCGGTTTTATTGTCGTTGTATGATGGAGAAGTAGAGAGTCATCTAGAACAAGCTCTACATAGTCTTTGGATACAAAAGTTGAAGCCTGACCAGGTTGTCATAGTATTTGACGGTATTTTACGAAATGGCTTGGTTACGATTGTAAATAGCTTTTTAAATAAACTTAATGACCTAACTATTATTAAATTAGAATCAAATATTGGCTTAGGCAGGGCACTAAACATAGGCTTGAAACATTGCAGGTATGAGTTAGTAGCCCGTATGGATACAGATGATATATGCTATATTGATCGATTTGAAAAACAAATTAATCACATGATTTTATATCCAGAAATTGCTGTTCTAGGTTGCTCTGTTCAAGAATTCAATACAATGCCCAATGATCTAGGCCTTTACAGACACTTACCCATAAATATGTGCCAAATATTAACTTTTGCTAAATTTAGAAATCCTTTAAATCATCCAAGCGTTGTATTTAGAAAAACTAAAATTGCAATTGTTGGTTCTTATGTAGATATGCCGTTATTTGAGGACTATTTCTTATGGATTAGGGTCTTAGAACAAGGCTTGACAATAGAAAATCTATCCGATGCTTTACTTCATTTTAGAGTTGGCAATGATATGATTGGTAGACGACACGGATTATCATATTTAAAAAAGGAAGTTAATTTTTTGAAGGAAATTAAGAAAAGGAAATTCATCAACGATACACAATTCTTTCTATCACTTATAACTAAGGCCCCTCTTAGACTCATGCCGAAATTTATGTTAAGGGTATTCTATAAAAAAATCTTGCGATGAAAATAATTCTAACGGGAGCATCGGGCTTTCTCGGCAGATTTGTCTACAAGGAATTGGCAAATGAACATGAAGTTGTAACAGTTTCTAGGCTAGGTGCAAGCGTAAATGCTAACTTAGCAATAGAGATTCCTAAACTGCCTTCGGCTAGTTTGGTGATACATTGTGCCGGTAAAGCCCATTCAATACCTAAAACAATAGAAGAAAAGAAAGCTTTTTTTGATGTAAATTTAACTGGAACAGCAAACCTAATAAATGGCTTAGAGGATAGTAATGAATTGCCAAAAGCTTTTGTTTTTATCAGCACTGTAGCTGTATATGGATGTGAATATGGTAACATGATTGACGAAAATCATCCGCTAGACGCAAATGATCCATATGGATTGAGTAAAATTCAAGCTGAGCGGTTAATACAAAAGTGGTGCACAGAAAATAATGTGATTTGTACGATACTTCGTTTACCGCTTTTAGTAGGTGAACATCCTCCAGGAAACTTAGGCTCTATGATCAAAGCAATTAGAAAAGGCTATTATTTTAATATCGGAGGTGGTAAGGCAAAAAAAAGTATGGTATTCGCTGAAGACGTGGCGAAAATAATTCCTACAAGTGCTAAAATTGGAGGCGTCTATAATCTCACTGACGGTTATCATCCATCATTTGCTGAAATTTCTGAAAGTATAGCGGCCAAGTTAGACAAAGTTAAACCTTTCAATATACCGATATGGTTCGCTAATGTTTTAGCGCTTGTTGGCGCTTTATTTGGTAATAAGGCTCCTATAAATATCAGAAAAATGAGGAAAATTACAAACGATTTAACCTTTGATGATAGAAAGGCTAGAACATTATTAGCTTGGAAACCTAAATCTGTTTTAAATAATTTGAGTTTATAGTCAACTTCTAAAAAGAAATGGATCGGATTCGTTAAAAAACCTCATATTTAACTATTTTAGTTTCTTTATTAGAGAGTTTAGTAGTAAGTACATTGAGCAATCTTTGGTTCAGAACTAACGAGTATATGTTGTTGAAAAAGAAATTGTTATGTTCTCTAGCTGAAATATTTATTTGGGAGGTTAGGTCATTACGGTTGATTTTCTAACTAAATCTTATAACTTTTCAAACTCATTTAACAGAGTCACTAGATATGATTGTTATTTATTAGACGATAGCACCGCATATTTAATCTATAAATAAACAGAAAGTCATACAAACTTAATTTGATAGATTAAAAGAGTTAACAAAATTAAAAGACTAGACTAAAAATTTTTATAGCATGAAAATATAAAATGACTTTGAAATATAATTTAAAACGTGATTTTTCTGTACTAATGTCTGTCTATGAGAGAGAATCGCCCGCGAATCTAAATTCTGCGCTTCAGAGTGTATTGATCAACCAAACCGTCAAGCCAAAACAGGTGGTACTAGTAGTAGACGGACCGATCGGTATGAAATTAGGCGAAGTAATTAGTTATTATGAAAATAAATTTAAGGATCAATTAAAGGTTTTGAGCCTAGATAAAAATTATGGCTTAGGTTCTGCGTTACGGAAAGGACTATTAGAATGTGAGGCTAGCATAGTTGCCCGAATGGATACTGATGACATATCATTGCCAACCAGATTTGAAAAACAATTTGCTTTTTTGGAAAATAACTTGCAATATGATGTAGTTGGTTGTAACATAGAAGAATTCAATATAGTTCCCGGAGATTTAAAAAGGTTTAAATATACTCATGAACACCACGAAGAACTTATAAAAGCAATCAAGTTAAGGAGTCCATTTAACCATCCCTCAATAATGTTCAGAAAAGCGAGTATTTTAAAAGCGGGTAATTATGATGGTGACTTACCTCTCTTTGAGGATTATTCCTTATTTTTAAAACTATGGCAATCCGGATCCAGATTTTACAATTTACAGGAAGTCTTATTGTATTTCAGGGTTGGAGTTGGAATTGAGACTATAAAGCGCAGGAGTGGCTTACATTATTTGAAAAAAGAATGGGATTTTGTTAAATATGCCAAAAGAGTTGATGCGTTTACTTCAATTGAAGTTTTGAAGTACGTAATTTTAAAATTTCCAATAAGATTGCTGCCACCGAAAATAGTTTTATTTATTTACAATAGATTTCTACGTAAAACTCAAAGATAATTATGGAGGTATATTTCAGTGGTATTAGCGGTTTTGTTGGTCGAAATCTGATTTCATATTTCGAGGATAAGAATATTGTCGTTAATAGCATTTCTAGGAAAGATGTATTGATGATTGAATACCTATTGCCAAAAAATGCCGACGCTATGATACACCTAGCTGGTAAAGCCCATGACTTAAAAAAAATATCTGATCCTGATGAGTACTACCAAGTAAATTATGAATTAACTAAAATATTATACGATGCTTTTTTGAAATCGAATGCGAAGAAGTTCATATTCATGAGTTCAGTTAAAGCATCAGCAGATGTCGTAGATGGAATTTTAACGGAAGATAATATACCTAATCCCATTACAGATTATGGTAAGTCTAAATTAATGGCTGAGCAATATATTCAAAATCAGGCATTACCTGAAGGAAAATCTTATTACATTTTACGTCCTTGTATGATTCATGGGCCTGGTAATAAAGGAAACTTAAATTTATTATATAAATTTGTGCAGAAAGGTATCCCTTACCCCCTAGCATCGTTCGAAAATAAACGCTCTTTTTTAAGTATTGAAAATTTGTGTTTTCTAATTGCTAATTTATTGCAGAAAGATATTCCATCAGGAATTTATAATGTAGCAGATGATAAAACATTGTCTACTAGCGAGGTGGTTAAAATACTGGCTAATTCGGTTAATAAACAAGCCAGGCTATGGAAAATTCCTAGTAGTTTAATTCATAGTTTAGCTAAAATTGGGGACGCATTGAGGTTGCCTTTGAATTCTGAGCGCCTAAACAAACTTACTGAAAATTACGTAGTAAGCAACAAAAAATTAAAGCAAGCACTAAATTTAGAACTGCCGATTTCAACCGAACAAGGATTGGCACTTACTGCACGATCTTTTAAAAATTCAAAAGGCCGCTAACTAAATCATATTTCGGAGACGAGCACAAATAATTTATCACAAATCTTATACGTTTTTAGCATAAGTATGGTGCTAAACCTATAAGGTTTTAAATCTCAACAGAGATATTAAACAATGAAACTACGCTGTTAAAGGTTATTTTATTTTAACTTCTAAGATAATTTCGAAGTTGTTATTGACTATATATCTTTAAATTTAGAGAAATCTAGAAGTTCATCAACACTAACATCTAAAGCTTTAGATAGGTTCACCAAAATGTAAGCGGTTGGATTAGCACCTTGTTTTTCATACCTATTAATAAACTGTTTGTCCTTTCCATCTAGAATTGCAGCTAATTCGGTTTGTTCTAATCCCTTTTTTACCCGGAGTTCTAATATTCTTTTCCCTAACTGTTTTCTAAATAATTTAACATCATCTTTCATTCTTGCAAACTCAATAAATAACAAAAAAGATGGTCAACAAATTTGTTTACTATATCTTTTTTATTATATTTGATTTATATAAAAAGGTATTAATAAGAGTCTTGTGGTTGCATTTTCTGACGCCGCTAACGCAAGACAGCAGATTAATGCCCATATCTATGTGTAGTTGTATATATTTGTACATCGAAATAGATGTGGGGCTGCTGTAAACCCATGTTAGCGTAAGGCGTCAGAAACTTTAAGCAGCCGTGGTATGTAGCCCCACATGTATTATGTGGCTAGCAGCCAAAGCAAGACTCGTATAATCCATACGAGCAATGAAAAAACTAATCCAATATGTAAGTGAAAATAATTGTCTTTTAAGGGCAATAACCCTGCAAGGTTTTGTTTTTTCAGATCCCAATCATCTTTATAGTATTTACCCTTTTAATAGGCTTTACGCATTAAAGCCGAAGAATCCTGTATAGCAAATAATAAGCGGGAGCCTAAATTTAGGTTAATAAAATGGTTAATAATCAGCCTTAGCTTACTGGATAGTAATAGGGCTTGGCTTCCGTTTCCGCCTTTTGGCGGTATTTGAATGGATGGTTTAGATGAGTTGTCTGTTGCCTGTTGTCTGTTTTGGGTTGCGAGTTACCATTCTGGAGTTTAATTAGTTGGTGAAAGTTGAAAAATGCTTCATAATAGCATTGTTTTTAGCTTAGCTGGTGCTGTGTCTAATTGGTGAAAGAAAAGTGGAGATTTCTCCCTGTGGTTCGAAATGACGGAGGATGAGCAATGACATTGCTAAGCAAGGAAGGACGGCCTAGCATATCACCGAAGCAGAAAGCAACAAACAGTTTTGCAATATCGTCCAAGTTGCTACAACCAAGTAAGAAAGCAACGTCTGTGTAAGGGAACAGAAGTAGGAGACGTCTTTTTCTTACGCAAAGAAGCTGTTGTTAGCTTTATGCGAGGGAATTATGCCAGCCTTGATCTTTTGTTTCTTTTCTATCAAGAGAAAAGAAAGAGCCATTCGCTGGCTAAGCGAGGAAAGGTTGAGCCCGGGGGTAATGATGAGATGATAGATATCTCTTTATGGTGCCCTTCCGATGGCTATAGGAACAAGCTGAGCATGACGGATTTTTGATGTTGTTACTGAAACATCCTTGAAGATATCTCCCCGGATATTCCGGGCAAGTTATCACTACGCTCCTTGATACGACGGCGCAAGGGCAACTAATGCCACAAAACAGATTCAAACCATCATCAGTAAACCAATTCCATACCATTTTAAAAAACAACGATTTATGATCGTAAGGGCATCGCTATGCCCAAAAATTCTAATAACCAAACCAAAACAAACGACCAATGAAAAAATATATTTACCTCATATTAAGCATGCAACTCTGTATTTATGTGGCAGGGGCGCAAGTTAAACTCAAGGGTAGGGTAGTGGATGCCCAAGGGCAGGATCCCTTGGGAGGCGCCATTATCAAAATAGTTAAACCAGCACAAACAATAGTTAGCGATAACGATGGTTATTTTGAGCTAAACCTGCCAAATGGCGAGTACCAATTTCAGGTGCAGTACTTAGGCTACGGAGTTAGAAACCTGAGTTTAAAGATACCCTCAAACGAACCACTACTCATAAAACTCTATGCTAATACCAGCGAATTGCAGGAAGTGAAAATTGTTAGCACAGGATATCAAAAACTGCCTAAAGAGCGTGCAACGGGAAGTTTTGTAGTAATAGATAGCAGTATGTTAAATAGGCAACAGGGTATGAACCCGCTAGGTAGGTTAGATGGGATAGCGCCTGGGCTTTTGTACGATAATAGGCGACAGGAAAAAAAAATACAAATCAGGGGTTTATACACCCTTAACGAAGCCGTTGCCAAACCACTGATTGTGTTAGATAATTTTCCTTTTGAAGGAGATATCAACGATATAAATCCAAATGATATTGCGAACATCGTAGTATTAAAAGACGCTGCTGCTGCTTCTATCTGGGGAGCTAGAGCGGGTAACGGAGTAATTGTAATCAGTACCAAAATGGCAAAGTCCAATCAGCCAACCCGTGTAAATTACAGCTTTAATATTAGTAGGGCTGGCAAACCAGAACTTGCAAGTGTAAATATCATTCCTAGTAGCGATTATATAGAGCTGGAGAAATTTCTTTTTAGCAAGGGGCACCGTTTTGCCGATACCGCCAATAGGCTACAACCAGCTTTTACGCCTGCCTACGAACTGCTGTTTAGGCAACGTAGTGGTCTCATCTCTGCTACGGAAGCAAATGCGCAATTAGAGCAAATGAAAAATTTAGATGTTAGAAATGACTATTTAAAACATTATTACACTGCAACAGTAACCCAACAGCATGCATTAAATATAAGTGGTGGCGCAAAACAGCACAGCTATTTTTACTCAATGGGTTACGATGCTAACAATACAAATATGGTAGGCAATAGCAACCGTCGACTTAGCCTTAGGCTAAATAACAACATTAATATTAACAGTAAGCTGTTGCTAAGGCTAAATGTTACATACGTGCGCCAGCATTATACCAAGAATAATCCAGGCGGATATGGTTCTTTAAATAGTAATGGTAGGCAATTATATCCTTATGCCAGTTTTACTGATGTAGCGGGCAAGGAAGTTCCTTTAGATTTTTACCATCGTAAGGGTTTTACAGATACATTGGGTAGGGGTAGGCTCCCAGATATGAAATATTGGCCGTTATCAGAACTGGAAGCTATGGATCGAGGCGAGAAAAAGCAGTTTTTCTCTGGCGAGGTGGGTGTAAATTACAAATTGTTAAAAGGATTGGATGTAGACTTGAAATACTTATTGCAACAAAGTAATAGTACGGAAGAGGATATACAGGGGCTAGACTTGTTCAACACTAGAAAGATTGTGACTCAATATGCACAAGTAAGAACAACGGGAGTATTTTATCCGGTGCCTAGAGCTTCCATTTTAGATCGGCAGTATGCAACATCCTTAAACCAAGGGTTCAGAGCCCAACTAAACCTAAATCAAACTTGGGCAAACCACAGTATAAATGCTATAATAGGTGCAGAGGCCAGGCAATTGCAACAACAGAGCGAAAGCACAAGGATTTATGGATATGATGATAAACTGAATATAGTTGCAGTTGACCATGTAAATAACTACCCTACTATTTTTGGGGCCAACACCACCATTCCCCTAGGCAGTGGTTTGGCCGCTATGTTAGACAGAAATATCTCAATTTATGGTAATGTTGCCTATGTTTACAAAGACAGGTATGTGTTCAGTGCCAGTGCCAGAAAAGACGCTTCAAACCTTTTTGGGGTAAACTTTAACCAAAAATGGAAACCTTTATGGTCGGCAGGTTTTAAATGGCGTCTATCGGAAGAACCATTCTATCACAGCAATTTATTGCCGCAACTAAGCTTAAGGGCAAGTTATGGCTTTAGCGGAAACATAGATCCCAGCGTAAGCGCCCTTACCATTATGGTTTACAATCCAGCAAATGCTCAAATTACGAATACAGCCTTTGCGGGCGTAAATGGCGCTCCAAATCCAAACTTGAGATGGGAAGAAGTTCGTACACTTAATTTGGCGGTAGATTTTGAACTTGCGAACGGAAGGCTGAGTGGCAGTTTGGAACATTATTATAAAAAATCTAAAGACGTAATTGGCACACAGGCCTTAAATCCAACCACAGGTCTGGGATCCTATAAAACCAATTCCGCAGATTTAAAGGGTAGTGGCATAGAGTTGATCTTAAGAGCTAGTTTTATAAGGCAAAAAAACTTTGTTTGGCAGGGTAATCTTTCATTCAGTTACGAAAATTATAAAGTAACAAAATACATGGCAGAAGTAGTGGGTAACAATAGCTACGTGAGCGATGGTTCTAGTATCTCGCCTATTGTTGGCTATAATCCCTATTTATTGGTTAGTAATAGATGGGCAGGCTTGGATCCAAATAATGGAGATCCACAGGGCTATGTTAACGGACAAGTATCTAAAGACTATATACAATTGCTTAGAAACCCTTTTGTCAATCAGCAGGTACACGGACCAGCCTTACCCGCTAGTTTTGGCAATTTTTTACAGGAAATTAAAATCGGCTCAATAAGTCTTTCAGCAAATATCACCTACAGGTTAGGTTATTATGTGAGGCGTTCTACCATTTCATACGTACCGTTGTTTGCCAATGGAGCTATGCATCTAGATTATTTAAAGCGTTGGCAAAATCCTGGAGATGAACAGCACACCTATATTCCTTCGTTAAACTACCCGGCGGTTGAGCAACGAGATGCTTTTTTTAGGGGCGCTGAAGTACATGTTCTAAATGGCAGTCATATCCGCCTTTCGGATATAAGAATGGGTTATCGGCTTTCGCCAAAATGGGGACTTAAATCATTAGAGTTTTATGCCTTGGCCAATCAATTAAACGTACTATTATGGACCGCCAACAAAGCAAGTGTAGACCCTGAATACAGCAATGGGCTGTTACCTACAGTAAATTATAATTTAGGTGTTAAAGTAGAATTTTAATGGATATAATAATGAAAAATATAACAATAATAATCTTACTGGCCATCATTGGCCTATGTAGTTCTTGCGAGAAATTTCTGGAGGCAAAGCCTAACCAAAAGCTAGCAGTGCCAGCTACGGCGCATGACTTGAGATTAATGCTCGACACCTACAGCATTATAAACAATGGGATGCCGATTACTGTAGAAACCATGTCGGATAACTACTACGTAACCAATACTGATTTAAGTGGTTTGGCTAATCAGCTGATGAGAAATCTTTACACCTGGCAGAGAGATGAAACGGCAAACAGCGAATGGACAAATGTTTATAAGAGCATCTATTATACAAATGTAGTGTTAGATGAGTGGAAGAAATTAGGTCTAGAAGGAGGACAAGAAGCTGCTGCGGTGAAAGGATCAGCAATGGCCTTACAGGCTTTTTACTACTATATGCTGGCTCAGTTATTTGCGGTGCCCTACCAAGCTAGTGCAGATGCACCATGGGGATTGTCGCTTAGATATGATGCTGATTTTAGCAAAGCGATAACGAGAGCGAGTGTACATGAAACATACAATACCATTATTCAGTTATTGAAACAATCATTGCCTTTGCTACCTGCACAAGAGCCTTTAAAAACACGCCCTACAAAAGCTATGGCATATGGTCTCTTGGCAAGAACTTACTTGCTTACCAAAAACTATGCTCAAGCACAACTTTATGCTGATTCAGCCCTGCTGTATAATAACAGACTCATTAATTTCAATACCTTAAATGCCAATGCTAATGCACCGTTCGCCAGATTTAATGGAGAAGTAGTTTTCCATGCAAGAACCAGTACAACGCCAATTCTAAGTCCAGCGATAGCGAAGATAGACAGTAACCTTTATCGTAGTTATGATAAAGATGATTTACGCAAAACGATGTACTTTAAGCTTAATGCCAATGGCACGGTGTCTTTTAAAGGAGATTACGATGGTAGCGGCACCAGCTCGGGTTATGTATTCTGGGGTTTAGTAACAGACGAACTCTACCTGATAAGGGCAGAATGTTTGGCCAGACAAGGCATGTATGTTTTGGCTATGGAAACGCTTAATTACTTGTTGATTACCCGATGGAAGTCTGGAAGTTTCATTGCTCTTAGTGCTGCCAACGCCGAAGATGCGTTAAACATCATCCTTCGAGAACGTCGAAAAGAACTACTATTCAGAGGAACACGATGGTCTGATCTTAGACGTTTGCGAGATGAACCTCAGGTAGTAGAGCCGGTCCGTGTAGTTAATGGTGATACAATTAGGTTAATGTCAAATAGTAACAAATATACCCTCCCAATTCCCTACACAATAATTAACCAGAGCGAAATGGCTCAAAATCCTTTATAAATGATGAAAAAAGTAATATTGATAAGCCTATTTTTGTGTCTTGCAAGAATGGGCTACGGACAGCTTGCCAATTTGCATATCGGAGACACTGTTCCGCCAACTAAATTAACAGGTTTTTATAACGATAGCGCAAAGGAATTAAATACAGATTCGCTTAGGGGTAAAATGGTCATTTTTAGCTTTTGGTCTACTTACTGTAGTAGCTGTATTAGCGCAATGCCGAAATTGCAGAGCCTACAGCAACAATTTAAAGACAGTTTGGTTGTTGTTTTGGTAACCCAGCAACCCCGCAGTATTGTTGATGCGTTTTGGAAGTACAACCATATTACTAAAAAAATAACTTTGCCAAATTTAGTTGGGGATATTGTACTTGCGAAGCATTTTGCGCATTTAGGTGTACCCTATGAAGTTTGGATAGATGTTAACGGAGTGGTAAAAGGGCTAACTACAGCCCAATATGTAAATGAAAAAAATATAAGGGCAGTGTTAAGAAATGAAAAAGTAGACTGGCCGGTTAGCCAAATAAAACCTAAACTTAAGGATGGATACCTTTTTAACATAGCGCCCCGGCAACAATCATTAGGTAGTGCTAGTTACTACACAGTTCTTTCACCGAGCATAACAGGCTTAAAACTTAACCATGGTTTTAGTTTTCTGACAGATACCATAAAAGGCGTAAATCACTTTCGGGCTATCAACTTTGCGATTTTAGACTTTTATCGATTTGCCATGGCCGAAGAGCCAATATTTAATTCGTCTAGAAATAGGTTTGTTCTTAACGTGGGCGATAGTTCCAGATACTTTTACCAGAAAGACAAGGTTTATAGGGAACAATGGATAAGGCAAAATGCTTTTTGCTATGAAAGTACTTATCCAATTGCCTTAAATAAAACTGAATTTAGAACATCGATACGTGCGGAGCTAGATAGGGTTTTTAAACTTAAGAGTGCAGTAGTTGAGAAAGAAATGTTTTGTTGGGTGATTACCAAGTCTGGGCATGCTAGGGATATAGGAAAAGCTAAGAACGGTACTGTTTATAAAAGCATAGGCGAGTTGTTGTTAGCTTTAAATTATAGGATTGAAAACCCACCAGTTTTAGATGAAACAAACCAAAAGAATAGTATATCTATTGTATTAAAAGGCAACACGACTGATTTTAATCAGTTGAACAAGGATTTAGCTGGTTATGGCTTTCAATTAGAAAAGGCTTGGAGAAATATCAAGGTACTTACTATAGATGAAATAAAGTAATGGTTAAAAAAGAAGTGTTGGCGGCTGAGCCAACACTTCAACTTTACAGAGGTAGATACAGCACCCTAATTGTAGGATTTTATTATCCTAATTTTAATTTTAGGCTTTCGCATCAACAAGTTAGTTCTTCTCTGAAATATAAAGTGGGTCTAAACTTGGGCTTGGCGCAAAGTAATTGTCGATTGCGGTAGCTACCGAACCAGAAATGTCTGGTTGTCCAGAAACCACGTCTGCACGGATGGCACAAAGATCTTGCTCTCCCTCACATGGTGGTAGCTCTTCGGCATCCAGCATGGTGTAATTTGATGGTTGTTTAGCATCAGTAGCATTGTTTGGATGATCACTTTGCGTATAGATGAACCATCTGGTTTCTTTTTTCGCTTTAAAAGCGCTTGTGCTAAATGCCAGACCGAACGCTACTACCAGCGCTGCAAGGCCTAAACCTGCTTTTTTTAAATTTTTCATGATTTTAATTTTATGCCCTAGGGGCGGTTCACTTGATTTAGCCTCTTCCTTGAGCCCGAGGATAATATTTACGGTTCTATTGCAGGTGGGCTATTACTGCTTTTTCATCAACTTAATTTTTGCAGACCTCCTTTCTTTGGTTTAGCCTTTTGTTACATAAAGCACTTGTTTTAGGGTCTAGTAAAATTGAACTAAAGCCATTTGAAATGCTTTACAGCTACAATTCCATTTAGCAGATTTTACTCATCAGCTAATACATAGCGTTGCAGCGCCTTACTGTATTTTATATCGAAACCATCCTTGCGTAGCTTAGCCATATAATTTTTCAGTGTTCGGTCACTACATCCAAGTTTGGAGGCTAATTGCATTGCGCCACCAGGTTTATGATGCCGAAGCATATAAATGAGGTATTGCAGTCGCTGCCGATAAATGTGTTGAGCTGTCATAATTGCAAGGCTTAGCCAAAATTCGGCAGGCTACGTGCAATTACTTGTTTGCTTTTCTTAAGAAATGGAGGGCGCTTTATTTATCCTTTGTTAATAAATCCTTTAGCAGATTGCTTAGGGTGGGTGGGGTTATGCCTAGATAGGAAGCTATATTTTTATGGCTTATGATGTTGGCAATGCCAGGATATTGCTTACATAGGAAGCGGTATTTTTGTGTAGCATTGGCCGTTCGATAAACATTTTTTTCTTGATTGAGTAATAGCAGGTATTCCTGGAGGATGAGGTTGTGCAATTTCAAAAAATCGGGAGATAAATCTTCGAGCGCTAAGATGTCATTGAAATTGAGTTTTAGTAAAATGCCATCCATTTCGCAAATAATGCCTTCTTTTCCATTCTTTTGAGTCAAAAAGCTAGGTATGGAAGTAAGAAAGTGATCGGCAGCAGCAAAGTCTACCGTTTCTTCTATCCCATTTACCGTACTAAAGATCCTAAAAAATCCAGAGCGGATAAAATATACATGTTTACAGATCTCATCGGGGTAAAGTAGGCAGTTACCTTTTTTTACCTCCACTACTTTGGTCCTTGTTTTTAGTTCGACTTGCCACTGCTCGTTAAGTTGCACTCTGTTTTGCAACTGGTTCATAAAATAAGTAATGTTCATAGGTTGCGGTTAATAAGATTAGCTATTTTAAAACATCATAATGCCCTTTTAAATTTAGGTAAGCCATCATCCCTGAAGCTTTTTTAAATTTAATATTAAGCCTATGTATGTAGAACTACTAAAAAATTTAGAGATTCTGATTGGGATACAGCGTAAAATGTTATCCTTATTGGCGAAGGGAGCAACTGAAACCATGGTGGTGCAGGAAGAACTTTTAGACGCCACCGACATTAAAAAATTGCTCCACATCAGTAATAGTACACTTTACCGTTTACGCAAGAAAAAGCAGTTGAAATGCAAACTTATTGCAGGCAAATGGTACTATTACAAATCTTCTGTTTTAGCCGATCCTGATAATTCGATTTGAAAAGGCCGTGCTTAGATAACACGACCTTTCTAATTGCTAAACTAGTTTCTGATAATAAATATTAATCTCTAAGGTCCCGCTTGCTTGATAGGCGGTGTTAGTTCCCCATGCGACAGTTAGCGTGCTCTTTGGCCAGAAAATTTTGCCTTGTTCTTCTCCTTCAGCGGGCGGATCGGCCTTTACCAATAACACTGGCAGGCGGTTGCCTATAGCGAAACTGGCTTCGAACGCTACCAATTCCTTAGCCCTGCTATCAATGGCATTTAAAAAAAGCACCTGATTTTGTGTTAGTAAAAAGCGTGCTAACATCCATCCATCGAAATCGTTTTTGATGTTTTCGGCCTCTGCCCAAAGTTGCTGATCTGGCAGGGCATAAAGTTGCTGCTGCAAGGCTATAAAGCCTGCAGCATTGAAAGGGAATTTTTCCATTTTTATTTAGGTTAAGTTAATATTGAAAGCAAACCTTGAAAATGTTTAAACCTTAAACAAGCTTAAAAAGCAGGTTTTTGACGAAATGGAAATGTTTTTTGCTGAAACGGAACTTGCATGTTTAAACTTTTATCGTCTTCCTTTTTTTTTGTGCGCATGCTGTTGGGCTTATTTGGCTAGCTAGGTTCGCAATAACTATCCGGATGATTATTTAAAACCTGTGGTTGTAAGTCTGCCCCAAAAAAACTAACTTTAAGGGAATCATCCGGTTTAAATTATGTTAAAAAGCTTCGTTTTGAATCGTTCAAAAGGGCCAATTATTTACCCTAAATGGCCTTTGTTAATTTTAGCACCAATTGTAGCATTTGTGGCGTTGGCCTATGTAGAAAGGTTTAGCGTTAAACTTGCATTGGTTACACCACAGTTTTACGTAGCATGGTTGGCCAGTACCATAATCATTTGCGTGTTGATGTACGTTGTGCATTGGGTTACAACTAGGTTTGACGCACACTACCCTTGGCGCCAAGCGCTCGAAAGAAGGTTACGTAAACAATTGCTAGCAGGCATAATCCTACCAGTGTTAATTGCTATCACGCTTGCTTCGATCTATTTTTGGAGCAATTCTGCTAATATCTTTGACACAATCTGGTTTGACAAGTATTTTTTACTCGTAGTTATTTTGCTTACGATTGTGAATTTAGCCTTTGCGCTTTACGGCTCCGTAAATGAAAAAACAACAGATGCGGCTACTGGTCAATTAGCACAGATTACCGATGCGCTTGTTTTCAAGGATGTAACCTCTGAATTCAGGCAAGATGATGTACTAGTAGAGACAGAAACCCTGCCCCTGGGTACATCAGATACGAAATTTGTTGATCCTGATTTACTCAATATCGCCTGTGTTTTTTGTTGTAACAAACATTGCTATTGTATCGATATGAACGGTGAAGATGTGATATGGCCACATAGTTTCGGCGATTCCAAAAAACTTTTACCGCAAGATTATTTTTTTGCTATCAACCGTAGTTACCTAATTAATTTCAAAGCCATCATAGATCATCATTCAAAGTCAACCAAGATTCTTGTGATTTATCCTTTGCCTGTAGTTGGGAAAAAGATCATTTACACCATCGAAAAGGCATTATCTAGCAATTTATCTGCTGAAAACCAGAATGAATCGCCTGTAGCGTTATTGGCGAAATCGAATGAAAAGACATTTTCGAAGCCCTTGGAACTACGGGTGAGCTATGGTAAAAAAGCAGACTTCTATGCTGCGGAGAAAAAGTTTAAATCACTCAATTCTTCGGCTAACAACAAGACGTCGACCTAATCTGTTATTTCCACACCGTTTATTCGTCTATTGGTCAGCAATTATTCAGTCTTTCTTCGGGTCTCCTTCGAGAAGGCATTGGGAAACGTTCGGGAAAGCTTCGGGAACTGTTCGGGTGGGACACGAAGAATAGCTGAGTCTTTCACGGCGCTTATGTGATGCTTAGATAATTCTGAATCGAATAATTCTCGATAAATCCAAAATGAATGGCTATTTGTGCTTATTTATGCTCATGCTGAGCTAACCTCCTTAGCCATTTTCAGTCAATTACAATCAAACCCGTTCAAATTAATTCTCAACTTACTGTACTTTAGTTTTTTGCGTTTCTGTGATCTAAGTTTGTTGAAGCATTTGGTGTACCGGCCGGCCATCAAAAGCATTAAATTTAATTTTTAGAGTTATGGGAACAATTAGAAATGGAGCCAATGGTGGCTTCTCCGGAAAAGCCGGAAGTGTTATTGGAAGTAGCTGGAACAACATCAGTTACATTAAGGGATTACCAAAAATTAGCAACAAACCCGCTAGTTTGAAACAGCTCGATCAGCGAGCCCGCTTTGCAGCAGTGCTGCAGTACCTTGGGCCAATTAAAGATGTTCTTATTCAGGGTTACAAAGGCCAAACCGCAGGTAGGGCAACAGGTTTTAACATGGGCATACAGCATGCCATTATTAATGCTATAACTGGTACCTACCCAGCATACGAAGTTGATAGATCATTAGTACAAATTAGTAAGGGAACCCTACAGAAACCAAGTAGTGTAAATGTATCGAGCACTGTAGCCGGCAGTTTGGATATAACATGGTTGCCGCAAGTAAATGGTTTGAACGCTTTTGCTAGCGACACATTAGTCGTTTTGGTTTATAACCAGGAGCAAAATCTTTTTTTATCATACACGGCCGTAGCCAATAGGGAAGATGGCACAGTAACCATTGCAATTCCAACGGATTTCTCTGGTCAAACTATACATACCTATTTTTTTTACGTAATGGATGATGGTGGTAGGCAATCGCTAAGTACTTATCATGGTCCAACAATAATTGTTTAATCGTTTAATAACGCCCCTGGCTTTTGTCTGGGGGCTTTTTAGAGAAAATGTCATGAAAACAATAAAATTATGGCTGCCTAAATTGGTGGTTAATACTTCAATACTTAGAACGATATCATCTATGGTAATTTTGGCACTGGGCTTAATCATTGCGTGGTTATCCATGCCTTACCTTATCAAATCGATTGACCAGTACGCAGGTTTAATAGATCCGGCCGTTTGGCAATTGCTATTGCTGGCTTGCATTTCGTTTTTTGCAATGCTTGTACTAAGTATGCTCACTTTTAACTGGCTTATTCGTTTGGCCCACCTTCCTTCAATTAACACAATGGTTTCACAATTTAAAATGTTCAACTCATGGCAACAATTCGTATTTTATTGGGCATCATTTGCCTTGCTTTTGCTGGGAGCTTTGTTAAGCTTGGTAGCGATATTTTAGAGAGGTCGAAGCTAACAGGTTTAGGGTCTAAGGTTAATTATGTAGAACTCTCATCCTCAATGTCAAAACGATTAGCGGAAGATGAAGAACGGTTTAATTTAGAGGATTGGAAAGTTGAAAGGTTGGAAAGTTGGCATGTTGCGAAACGAACAAGGGCAAACGAGCAACGGTTCGCAAAACCGGAAACAAATAACAGGACACGAGTAATCGCTATTGCAAAATCTCAAATTGGGGTTCGTGAAGCTACAGGTAATAACGATGGGCTTGATGTTGAGAAATACTTGCACTATACCGGTAACAAAAAAGGCGATCCCTGGTGTGCTAGTTTTGTAAGCTGGATATTTGGAAAAGCAGGTTACCATCAACCGAAAAGCGCTTGGAGTCCGGCCTTATTTCCTAAGGCTAGGCAACTCCAAAACCCAGCGACAGCCATGGTATTTGGTATTTATTTTCCGAAATTAAAAAGAATTGCACATTGTGGTATAATAAGCAAAGTTAACGATAAATGGATTTACACCATCGAAGGTAATACGAACATAGTGGGTAGTAGAGAGGGGGATGGCGTTTATCAACGAATTCGACACGAACGGGGAATAGCATTTTATGCCAATTGGTTAAATGAGAAAGGAGCGCAACCATGAGAACCTTTTGGACGCTACTGATCGCCTTAACATCTTGCCATTTGGCTTGTGGATTGCGACAAAAGCAGATAGATAAATCGTCGGTTTTGCAAAAACAAGAATTAGTTAAAGAAAGTACAGCAACCTTGACTTTCGGACGGAACTTGGTTTTAAGCGATAGTTCGAAATCATCTCGATTGCTTCAAATCAAACCTAAAGGATTATTTTCCTATTCTGTAAAAGATGGTTTTGTAGGAGAAGCAGAGGAATTAATGATCGAGACACAAGAAGTCAATGGGCGTAGTATAGCAGCAGGAGAATTAATAACTGCAACGAATAAATTGACAGACCTTGTTAAAAATGAAAGTGTAGAAAAAACCAGATCTCAGCAGGTTGAGCGTAGTGGGATAAATTCAATTTGGATATTCTTGTTGTTGATTTTGTTAATCCTGTTTTTTGTACTCAGCAAAAAGTTTCGAATTTTTTAAAAGCAAGACAATAAAGAAAGCAAAATCTCGTCTTTATATAGAGAGCGTTAATTTAGATAAACGGGAATTGTCCATTTGGATGGTTCCCGTTTTTTTGCGTTGTCAAGAGATGTAGGGACAACTAGATCCTTGGGTACGCTAGATGACAAATTATTTAATAGATTGCTTCGCACTTTTGCTGTTTCCGACGCTTCTGTTCGCCTACCTACCGCAGGCAGGCAATGACGCGTTAGGAGTAAAGGTATCGATATTGCATTGTTTTAAATTGTTCCTCCCCCTTGCCCTCCCGACTAGTCGGGATAAACTCTCCAGAGCGGGACATGGCATGACGTTGAAGAACTCATTCATTGACCTGTGTTTTAAGGCAGAGAGACTGCATTCTTCGGCCGCTGGATGAAAACATTATCTAATAGATTGCTTCACGTCACCACTCTTGCCTGGGCTTCAGTTCGCCTGCCTAACGCAGACAGGCGATGACGGAATTGGTTGCGGAAAGGTTGAGTGAGGGGTTAAACAATGTCCGTTTGCATTACGATGCCCAGTCGAGCTGAGTATGAAAAAACGTTGCGGAGATCCCTTGAAGCTAAAGGTTTCCCTAGAAGGAATAAATATTTATCTTTGCCACCAAAGCTTATGATAACACTATTACCCGCTGTAATAATTTTAATTTCTCTTTTTATAATGGAACTGGCCTATTTTAAAATTGCCGACCATTATAATATTATCGATAAACCGAATGCCCGCAGTTCTCACCAAACGATAACCTTGAGGGGTGGCGGTATCATTTTTAGCCTTGCCGGATTAATCTTTTTCTTCCTTTCAGGCTTCGAGTATCCTTATTTTATTACTGGCTTATTAGCCATTGCCATTATCAGCTTTTTGGACGATGTCCTTACCTTAAATAATAAGATCAGGTTGAGTATTCACCTTATTTCTGTTTTATTGATGTTTTATCAGTGGCAGTTATTTACACATCCTTGGTATTGGCTAATTGTTGCTTTGGTATTTGTTATTGGAACCATTAATGCCTACAATTTTATGGATGGGATTAATGGTATAACGGGTTCTTATAGTTTATTAGCAATTGCAAGCCTGTATTACATCAACGAGAAGGTAATCCATTTTACTTCATCCGATTTTTTGGTTGTTATAGGTTTGTCTTTAATTGTGTTCAATTTTTTCAATTTTAGAAAAAAAGCCAAATGTTTTGCCGGTGACGTTGGTAGCGTAAGTATTGCCTTTGTTATCGTTTTCCTGATAGGACAACTGATTTTGGAAACAGGGAATTTTGCTTATATACTCCTGCTATTGTTTTACGGCTTAGATACCGCTACCACGGTATTTTTCAGAAAAATTAGAAAAGAAAATATTTTCGAGGCACACAGAAGCCATTTTTATCAATACTTGGCTAATCAAAAGAAAACCAATCATTTGTTAGTATCGTCTTTATATTTTATCGTGCAACTATTTATAAATACCGTATTAATACTGTTTTTAAAGGAAAGTTGGATTTATGCAGTTGTTTTTACCGCGATTGTAACATTGGTATTCTTATTGCTAAGGTTTGCCGTTGAAGGCAGAAAATATTTGTTGAAGCCACACTCGAACTAAAACATACTTGCGTAAAAATTTGGATAGCTTACAATTTTTTATCTTATCTTTACCCAGGACTAAAACTTTAAATTTTGTTTAATAAAATCAATATCGTACCCCGCTGGATTATTTTCCTACTCGACCTGGGCGTATGTTTTATTTCCTTAACGGTAGCCTACCTTTTAAAATATAATTTCGATCTATCAGGCCTTGATATGGTTGAGTTCAGCAGAAACGTTATCGTGCTTTGCTTAATCAACATCCTTGTATTTTTTAACGTAAAAACCTATGCGGGTATCATTAGGTATACAAGTGCACAAGATACTTTTAGGATATTATTTGCGGTTTTAATAACCAATGGTTTATTCTTTTTTGTAAACTTAGGTGTTGTAGCGTTTAACCAAAGCCCATATATTTCTAACAGTATTTTAGTGGTTAACGGACTAACCAGCTTTCTGCTGTTAATTACCTATAGGGTAATGATTAAGTATTTTTTTCTCTATATCAAAAACCTTAATCTTGATAGAAGAAAAGTTATTATTTATGGTGCTGGAGAAGCTGGTTTGGCAACCAAACGTACCTTTGACCATGATGGTAAAATTAACAAACACATTGTTGCTTTTGTTGATGATGATGAGCGTAAGGTTGGGAAAACCATTGATGGCGTAAAAATTCTGTCGGCTGCCAAATTAGAGCACTTAATAAAGGAACACGAAATAGACGAAATCATTTTCGCTTCATACACGATACCTGTAGAGCGAAAAAACGATATTGTAGATGTTTGTTTAGAAAATGAGGTTGCCGTATTAAATATTCCACCAGCGGATGTTTGGGAAAATGGGCAGTTGCAAACGGCCCAAATCCAGAATATCAATATCGAAGATTTATTAAATAGAAAATCTATACAGATCGATATAGACGGTATACAGAATCAGTTAAAGGATAAACGCATTTTAATTACCGGTGCAGCGGGTTCTATTGGGAGTGAGGTTGTTCGCCAGCTGATGAAATTCGAAACGGGTCTGATCATTTTATGCGACCAGTCTGAAACTGCTCTGCATAACATTTATCTTGAATTAGAAGAGACACATAAAAACACGAATTTCCACGCTTTTGTAGGGGATGTGAGAGACGAAAAACGAATGAACTATTTGTTTGAGACTTTTAAACCTCATTATGTTTATCACGCTGCGGCTTACAAACATGTACCTTTAATGGAGGATAATCCGGCAGAAGCTATTAAAACAAATGTTCTAGGCACTAAAACCATTGCTGATATGGCGGTGAAACACGGTGTACAGAAGTTTGTAATGATTTCTACGGATAAGGCGGTTAATCCTACTAATGTAATGGGTGCCTCTAAACGTATTGCAGAAATTTATGTACAGTCGCTTAACAATTCTCTAAGCACCAATAATTTTGTGTTTAGCAATGGCTTAAGTTACATCAACGAACTAAACGTAAAACCTATTACCAAGTTTATTACTACTCGTTTTGGTAATGTATTAGGTTCTAACGGATCAGTGATACCTCGTTTTAAACAACAGATAGAAAAAGGCGGACCGGTAACGGTTACACATCCAGAAATTACCCGTTATTTTATGACCATTCCAGAAGCTTGTCGTTTGGTTTTGGAAGCTGGTTGTATGGGTAAAGGGGGAGAGATTTTTATCTTCGATATGGGGAAATCCGTAAAGATTGTTGAGCTAGCTAAAAAGATGATCAGGTTAGCGGGTTTAGTCCCAAATCAGGATATTAAAATTCAGTATTCTGGTTTACGCCCTGGAGAGAAATTGTTCGAAGAACTGCTGAACGATAATGAAAATACTATGCCTACCCACCATGAGAAAATTATGATTGGCAAGGTACGTGAATATGTGTTTTCGGAAATCGAGGAGCAAATTTATACCTTAGTTAAACATGCCAAACAAAATGACGATCGTCAGGTTGTGGTAGCGATGAAAGCGCTTGTTAAAGAGTACAAGAGCAAGAATTCCATATTTGAGGAATTAGACGAAGCCCATAAAGATTAATAAATGAAAAAAATAGGTCTACTTTTTTTAATCGCGTTAGCAACAACAAGTTTACGTGCCCAAAACCCTACGCCAAACCAAATCATTCCTTACGATTTTCAGTTTTACCAAAAACTAAATAAGTCTGTTTACAGCCAGGACAATAGGGTGCATAGTTCTATTAAAGGTTTTTATGGCGATGATAGTAATTTGAGCTTGCGTTACGATTCATTAATGAGTTATGGTGTTGACAGTTTAAACCGTAGATCTTGGGTACATCGCAAATTGTTTAAAGAACATTTGTTAGAATTTAATAGCGAAGATTATCGCATCTATGCAGATTTCTTGCCGGATTTTTCAATAGGAAGGGAGTTTGAGCAAGGCAAAACTACTTGGTTAAATACCCGTGGTTTTCAGGTTGGTGGTAACGTTGGTAAAAACTTCTCGTTCTATTTAAACGGTTTCGAGAATCAAGGAAAATTTGCGAAATATTATAACGATTATGTAATCCAAAATCAGGTTGTGCCTGGGCAGGGTTACGGTAAATTAGCCACCGAAACACAAGACTGGGCATACGTAACCGCATTATTATCTTATACGCCTAGCAAATATTTGAACCTAGCTTTGGGTTATGATAAAAACTTTATTGGAGATGGTTACCGCTCTATGTTATTGTCTGACAATGCTAGCAACTATTCTTTTTTCCGTGTAAGGGCTTCTGTGGGTAATGTACAATACCAAACCATTTTTGCATATATGTTGGATCCGGGAGCGCCGAAGTTAGCCTCTGATCGTAGGTTAGGCGATAGAGGAAAGTGGATGGCAGCACATTACCTAGATTGGAACATCACCAACAGGTTTTCAGTAGGTTTATTCCAAGCAGTGACTTGGGCGGATGCTGAAGTTGAAGGTAAACGTGGATTTGATTTCAACTATGTTCATCCATTTGTTTTCTTAAGACCGATAGAAAATACGAATACCACTTCTCCTGATAAAATGAGATTGGGTCTAAACTTGAAATATGAAGTGTTAAAGAACACTGCGGTATACGGCCAGTTTATGTTTGATGAGTTTACCGCGAAAGAGTTTTTTAGTAAAAACGGCTATTGGGCCAATAAATGGGCCATTCAGTTAGGATTTAGAGGTTCTGATTTGTTTAACGTACAGCGTTTAAATTATTTGGCTGAGTTTAATACAGCCAGACCTTACACTTATGCGCATTTCGATCGTATTTCAAACTACGGGCATTATAATCAACCTTTAGCGCATCCGTTTGGGGCAAACTTTAGAGAGTTTTTAGGCTTGATGAACTATAGCTACAAACGTTTTGATTTTCAAGGTCAGTTGGTTTATGCTAGATATGGCTTAGATCCAGCTGGTACTAACTTTGGTAAGGATATTTTTAAGGATTATACTACTAGGGAAGCTGATTATGGCAATAGTGTTGGTCAGGGCTTAGCTACTAATCTTTACATTGCCAATGCTAAGGTTGCTTATTTACTTAATCCTAAGTATAACTTAAAACTTGAGTTAGGTGGGTTATTAAGAAAGGAAAGTAACGACGCTGGTAAAAACAATACTGGATTGATCACCTTTGGTTTACGTAGTAGCTTCAGAAACCTTTATCAGGATTTTTAATAGTTGATTGTCATCCGGGATTAACTATTCACTCCTGCTATTTACAAAATCGAACCCATCGCTCAGTCTCGCCTCAACTTACTGCCGTTGAGTTGCTCTTTCTTTTGGCTTGAACCAAAAGAAACAAAAGTTCAAGGCTTGCGTCTCCTAACTACGGATCATACGTCAATTGTTTTTAACCGCAAAATGAGCCGTTACGGTCGAAAAGACCTACACTTCCCCATTTTGCTGATTGCTCTTGAGAGAGATAGTTCTTGAAACGATTAACTATGTTCCTTGCCAGGATACGAAGGCCGTCCTTCGTAATAGCAATGCAACTACTTATTTGTACTTCCCAAAGAGCGCAGGCTAGAAAGAACGGCGTGCCACGCGTTGGCCCTAGCGTGGAAGCATCGTTCTTTCTTGACTTTTTGGGTTCTTTTTTGTCAAGAAAAAAGAATCTTGCCCCCGCGGCAAAGAGCGGATAAAATGTCTTTTTTCTCTCACTCAACCCAGCCTCCGTTCACCGCCACCGAGTGGCTCCTGTTTTTAGGTTGTAGTAGTTTGGTTTTAGCCCTCAAGATTGCTACGCAATTTTCCATTGATGAAAAGAAGCAACCTGAGCCTGAGAAAGCATGCTTACCTATGAAAATATAAACCAAAAAGCATAAAATCTGGGCTTGCGTCTCCTAACTACGGATCATACGTCAATTGTTTTTAACCGCAAAATGAGCCATTACGGTCGAAAAGACCTACACTTCTCCATTTTGCTGATTGCTCTTGAGAGAGATAGTTCTTGAAACAATTAACTAAGTTCCTTGCCAGGATACGAAGGCCGTCCTATTCGATTTAAGATGACGAAGGTTTGAGATGATAGGAAGGTCTGTAGCTTAAAATATCGCCTTGGCAATTTGTTTAGTCTGCTCTGGCCTGCCCATGGTGTAAAAATGGAGCACAGGTGCACCAAACTCAATTAATTCCTTACACTGCTTAATCATCGCTTCGGTACCTATCTCTTTTGCTTCGGCATTGCTCTTTGCATGAGATAATGCATCAGCAAGATTATCTGGCAAATCAATATGGAAGATTTTAGGCAAAACGTTTAATTGAGATAAAGTGCTTATTGGCTTCAAACCAGGTATAATCGGTACGTTAATTCCATTTTCCCTACATTTTTTAACAAAGTCAAAATATTTCTGATTATCGAAGAACATCTGCGTAACAATAAACTCTGCACCCATGTCTACTTTCTTTTTCAGGTATTTAAAATCGGCATTTAGGTTTGGAGCTTCGAAGTGTTTTTCCGGATATCCGGCAACGCCGATACAAAAATCGCTTTTAAAAGTCTCTACATCTTCATGCAAAAACTTCCCATCGTTATGGTTCTTAATATGCTGAATCAAATCCGTTGCATAACAGTGCCCACCTTTGGTAGGGATGAAGGAACTATCGGCCACACGTGCGTCGCCTCTTAAAGCCAAAACATTATCGATACCCAAGAACTGCAGGTCGATCAAAGCATTTTCTGTTTCTTCTTTTGTAAAGCCACCGCAAATTAAATGCGGAACTGCATCGATTTTGTACTTATGGATGATCGCCGCACAAATTGCAATAGTACCTGGACGCTTTCTGTACGATACCTTTTCCAATAAACCATTTTCCTGCTCCTTGTAGATATAATCTTCTCTTAACGAAGTTACATCTATAAACGGCGGATTAAACTCTAATAAGGGTTCTATAGCATCGTAAATCCACTGGATGCTTTGCCCTTTAATAGGCGGTAGTAACTCGAATGAGAATAAGGTCTTTTTAGCTTCTGCAATATGTTGGGTAATTTTCATTTTGTGTTGATTCGTTGTTTAGTTTTTTAGTTGTTTGGGGCAAATTGGTTAAGCCTTTCCATCTAAATCATATTATTCTTTTGCAAGATATCTTATGTATCCGTTAATTAGCTTTCCCAAAATCTCAATTTCATTAATGCACTCATTTAGTTGAGTTTCCGAAATAAGTCCGATATCGAATGAAACATAAATCTGAGTTTCAATTTCATATAATGAACCTCTAGAAATTGCTAAGAACTGTATGGTTTCCTTGGCATGGCGTCGGCCAGATCCTTCGGCAATATTAGAAGGGATTGAAATAGCGCATCGCCTTATCTGAGATGTTAGCCCATAAATTTCCTCTTTTGGAAAAGTAGCAGTTAGCTCATATAAAAAAGCTGTAAATGCCCTAGCCTTTTTCCAAACCTCTAACTCCGTATATTTTTGATATGCCATTTAAACCAATATGGATAATAACCCCTAAAAAATCAACCAACCAACAAACCAACCACCCAAACAACTAACTAACCAAAAAACTAATAAGCCAAATTCGGGCTAAGCCATCTTTCAACTTCCTCAATACTCATGTTTTTTCTTGAGCCATAATCTTCAATTTGATCTTTGGTGATTTTACCTAAGCCAAAATAACGGGATTCTGGATGTGAGAAATAAAAGCCACTTACCGCCGCGGTTGGATACATGGCGTAACTTTCTGTTAAGCGTAGTCCAATTTCTTCCTCTGCATTTAGCAAGGCGAAGAGTGTGCCTTTTTCGGTATGTTCGGGGCAAGCCGGGTAGCCAGGCGCAGGGCGAATACCTGCGTATTGTTCCTTAATCAGATCTTCGTTAGAAAGCTGCTCATCTTTTGCGTAACCCCAATAATCTTTACGAACGAGCTCGTGCAATTTTTCTGCAAAGGCCTCGGCTAAACGATCAGCCAATGCTTTAACCATAATGCTGTTATAGTCGTCGTGGTTTTTCTCGTATACTTCTACCAACTCATCGCAACCAATGCCGGCTGTTAAGGCAAATGCCCCAAAATAATCCTCTACTCCGCTATCTGCGGGTGCAATAAAATCAGCTAACGCGTAATACCGCTGACCATCTACTTTTTCCGCCTGTTGGCGTAAGGTATGGATAGTTACCCGTTCTGAATTGCCGTTTTTAAGTTCAGCCGTTTTTGTTAACTGAGAACTTGGAACGGCTAATTGAATATCATCGCCTATGGCTTGTGCTGGCCAAAAGCCGAAGACAGCTTTGGCTTTTAATAATTTCTCGTCCACGATTCGTTTCAATAATGCTTGCGCATCATCGAATAATTTTTTCGCTTCATCTCCAACGTTTTTGTCTTCGAAAATGCGAGGATAACTGCCACGTAACTCCCAGGTATGAAAAAAAGGTGTCCAATCTATGTAGGGCACTAATTCTTCCAATGGGAAATCTTCTAAAACTTTAGTGCCTGTAAATTTAGGCGCTGGAGCAACCAGATTCAAGTCAATTTCAAATTTGTTCTCTTGCGCTTCTGCCAAGGTTTTAAAACGTTTGTCGGAGCGTTTGCTTAAATGTGCTTCGCGGGCTTTGTCGTATTCTGCTTTAATTTGAGCTACATACGCATCTTTTAGTTCGCCATTCATCAGCGTGCTACAAACGGTTACGCTTCTAGAAGCATCTAAAACATGTATTGCGGGCCCCGAATAGTTAGGGGCAATTTTAACCGCGGCATGTATTCGTGAAGTGGTTGCGCCACCAACAATTAAGGGAATATCAAATCCTTCTCGCTCCATTTCTTTCGCGAAATGCACCATTTCATCTAAAGAAGGGGTAATTAAACCGCTCAATCCGATGATATCCGCATTAATCTCCTTTGCTTTTTTAATGATTTCCTGAGCGGGAACCATTACACCCATGTCTATGATTTCGAAGTTGTTGCAGGCCAATACTACACCAACAATGTTTTTGCCGATATCATGCACATCGCCTTTTACGGTTGCCAAAAGCACTCTTCCGGCCGATAATCCTTGTGAAGCATCAGGATTGGCAAGTTTCTCTTCCTCAATAAAAGGCAAAAGATAAGCTACGGCTTTTTTCATTACCCTAGCAGATTTTACTACCTGTGGTAAAAACATTTTGCCCTCTCCAAATAAATCCCCAACAATGTTCATCCCGTCCATTAATGGCCCTTCGATCACTTGTATAGGCCTTGCATATTTTTGGCGGGCTTCTTCCACGTCATCATCCAAAAACTCTACAATTCCTTTTACTAGCGAGTGTGATAAACGTTCCTCTACCGATGCTTGTCGCCAAGCTTCATCTTTAACAACAGCCTTGCCCTTGTTTTTTACGGTTTCGGCAAACTCTACCAATCTCTCGGTAGCATCATCTCTGCGGTTAAGTAACACATCTTCCACTCGCTCTAAAAGCTCGGGGGCTATTTCCTGGTAAACCTCCAGCATCCCGGCATTTACAATACCCATATCTAGTCCGGCGTGGATAGCATGGTATAAAAAGGCCGAATGCATCGCTTCCCGAACCACGTTGTTTCCTCTAAAAGAGAAAGATATATTAGAAACTCCACCACTAACTTTAGCATGTGGGAGGTTTTGTTTAATCCAGCGGGTAGCGTTTATAAAGTCTACTGCATAATTATTGTGTTCTTCTAAACCCGTTGCAACCGTTAATATATTAGGGTCGAAGATGATGTCTTGGGCAGGGAAACCTATTTCGTCAACTAATATATCATAACTGCGTTTGCAAATTTCTACTCTGCGTTCGTAATTATCTGCCTGACCTTTTTCATCAAATGCCATTACAACTACGGCAGCGCCATATTGCATTATTTTTTTTGCACTTTCTCTAAATTTATCCTCGCCTTCTTTTAATGAGATTGAATTTACGATGCCTTTTCCCTGCAAACATTTTAAGCCTGCTTCAATCACACTCCATTTAGAAGAATCGACCATTATTGGTAGTTTGGCAATATCAGGTTCAGAAGCAATAAGGTTCAGAAATTTGGTCATGGCAGCTTCAGAGTCAATCATACCCTCGTCCATGTTCACGTCGATTACCTGCGCACCCCCTTCAACTTGCTGTAGTGCAACTGCCAATGCAGCTTCATAATCTCCGCCTAGAATAAGCTTTGAGAATTTTGGAGAACCAGTGATGTTCGTACGTTCACCAACATTTACAAATATGCTTTCTGGCGTTATGGTAACGGGCTCTAAACCGCTTAAACGCAGGTAAGGGGAAATAGTTGGGATTTCTCTAGGTGCATATTTTTTTGCCTTAGCGGCGATGCAACCAATATGTTCTGGCGTAGTGCCACAACAACCGCCAACAATGTTTACGAAACCAGCTTCCATAAAATCATCTACCAGATGAGCAGTTTCGTGTGGCATTTCATCATAAGCGCCAAACTCGTTTGGTAAACCAGCGTTAGGATAGGCAGAAACATAACATCCCGCTTTTGCGGCTAACTCTTCTATATGCGGACGCATTTCTTTTGCACCCAACGCACAGTTAAAACCAATACTTAAGGGGTTTGCATGCATTACCGAGTTTAGAAAAGCTTCGGCAGTTTGCCCGGATAATGTTCTTCCAGATGCATCGGTAATGGTGCCGGAAATCATAATTTCTAACTTGCGACCAATAACTTCTTCGTATTTTTTTATGGCTACAATAGCCACTTTTGCATTAAGGGTATCGAAAATAGTTTCTATTAAAAGCACATCGGCACCGCCATCTACCAATCCGCGTACTTGCTCGTAATAGGCAGCTTCCAGCTCGTCAAAATAAACCGCTCTGTAACCTGGATCATTAACATCTGGCGACATGGATAAGGTTCTGTTGGTTGGGCCGATTGCGCCAGCCACAAAACACTTCCTATCGGGATTTGCCAACATAAATTCTGTTACAGCTTCTTTAGCCACACGAGCACCTTCAAAACTTAATTCGTAAGAAAGGTCTTCCATTTGGTAATCGGCCATGGAAATACGTTGCGTGCTAAAGGTATTGGTCTCGACAATATCCGCTCCGGAAGCCAAATATTCTAAATGGATAGCTTTTATAATATCAGGTCGTGTAATGTTAAGCAAATCATTATTGCCCTTAACATCGCAAGGATGGTTTTTAAACCGCTCGCCCCTAAAATCCTCTTCTGTTAAAATATAGCGCTGTATCATAGTGCCCATGGCACCATCAATAATTAAAATGCGTTTTTTTAGTTCTTCTCTAATGCTCATAATAGTATTTAGTAGTTAGTACAAAGTACTAGGTAGCCTTCGCCTCACTACACTTATCTCAATAAAAAGCATCGTAACATATCTAATTACTAAATACTTGATACTAAGTACACAAAAGCTTATTCAAAAGTTAGAACAGATTATTCTATAAAACTTATCTTCTCCCGATGAATCGGGATAGAATGTAGCACCTTGTTAGCACAGGTTGCTAAGACATCTTTGGGTCTAATCCCTCCGCCTTTCTTTATAAGCGATACAAAAATGCAACAATGCAACATCAATTCCAAAAATATAAGGCTGATTGCCAAATATTATTATAAAATTTAGACAGATGTTGATGTTGTTCGGTATAATATTTCGGGATAATTGTTATTCCAGCTAAAAAGGAATCTTAAAATGATTTCAGATTTACTCTATTATATGGCTACGACTTTTCGAATCAATTATACGTGCGTCATTGCCAGCTCGACTGGCAACCTTAAAGCGATAGCTGTTTAAATAGACTTATTGTTTACGATTCCCGTTTGCACGGGAATGACGAAAATACTGTTGAATGGGGTAATGGATTGCTATGCCTCAGTGAGAAATCTAGTGTTGAATTTCCTAACAAAAAAACTAAACACCAAACAACTAAACAACTAAATTCAAATAATCCTGATAGGCTAATTTCAATCCTTCTTCGAGTTCGATTTTATGTTTCCAGCCTAAATTATGAAGCTTGCTTACATCCATTAATTTACGTGGCGTACCATCAGGTTTCGAGCTGTCGAATGTTAACTCGCCTTCAAAGCCTACAACGTTTTTAATCAGTAATGCCAAATCTTTAATGGTCAAGTCTTCGCCAGTACCTATATTTATTAAATTTGGTTCATTGTAGTTTTGCATCAAGAAATAACAGGCATCGGCAAGATCATCTGCAAAAAGAAACTCACGCATAGGCATTCCAGAACCCCAAATAGTTACCGTACTTGCATTGCTTTTTTTCGCTTCGTCAAACTTTCTAATTAAAGCAGGCAATACGTGCGAATTTTGAGGGTGGTAATTATCGTTATAGCCATATAAATTTGTTGGCATAACAGAAATGAAGTTACATCCATATTGTGCTCTATAAGCGTCGCACATTTTAATGCCGGCAATTTTTGCAATGGCATAAGGTTCATTAGTTTCTTCTAACAATCCTGTTAAAAGATAATCTTCTTTTAACGGTTGGGGAGCAAGCTTAGGGTAAATACAACTTGAGCCTAGAAACATCAACTTTGTTACGCCGTTAAGGTAAGATTGATGAATGACATTGTTTTGAATAGCCAAATTTTCGTATAGAAAATCTGCCCTGTAAGTATTATTTGCAATGATGCCACCCACTTTGGCCGCTGCTAAAAAAACATATTCCGGTTTTTCTTTGCTAAAAAATAAAGCAACTGCTTGTTGATCTCTTAAATCTAGTTCGGCAGAAGTTTTTACTACAATGTTGTTGTAGCCCTCTTTTTCCAATTTGCGATAAATAGCGGATCCAACCATGCCTCTATGGCCGGCAACATATATTTTTGCGTTCTTTTCCAACGTAATAAAATTTTAAATTCTTCCCTTTGGCCGGCTAATCTAAGATGCCATTGTTTTAGTTGTTCTGCTTACCGCTAATTTTTTAACTGCATTAATTAAAGCATTAGTGTCGTACTGGCACAAAGCCCAAAGTTCTGCTTGCTCGCCGTGTTCGATAAAATTGTCTGGAATACCCAAGCGAACTACATTAGCTTGATAATTATGGTCGGCCATAAATTCTAAAATAGCACTACCCATACCACCTTGCAAACAACCATCTTCAATGGTAATTATATTTTTATATCTGGTAAAAACCTCATGAAGCATGTTTGCGTCAAGTGGTTTTACAAACCTTAAATCGTAATGTGCTGGATTAATTCCTTCTGTATTTAATTCCTTACAAGCTTCTACGGCAAAATTGCCTACATGGCCAATGCTTAAAATAGCTACATCTTCTCCATCAGCAATTTTGCGACCTTTACCAATTTCCAATGCTTTGAAAGGACGTTTCCAATCTGGCATAACGCCGTTTCCTCTCGGGTAGCGGATGGTGAAAGGGCCAACATTTTCTTGTTGGGCAGTATACATTAGGTTACGTAGCTCTTCTTCGTTCATAGGCGATGCAACAACCATGTTTGGTATGCAGCGCATGTAAGCAATATCATAAGCGCCATGATGCGTAGCACCATCAGCACCTGCTAAACCTGCTCTATCTAAACAAAAAACTACGTTTAAGTTTTGTATCGCCACATCGTGGATAACTTGGTCGAATGCTCTTTGCATAAAGCTCGAGTAGATGTTGCAGAAAGGGACTAAGCCTTGTGTTGCTAAACCTGCCGAGAAAGTTACCGCGTGTTGCTCGGCAATGCCCACGTCGAATGCTCTTTCGGGCATGGCCTTCATCATAATGTTTAATGAACAACCAGAAGGCATAGCCGGCGTAATGCCTACAATTTTTTTATTTGCTTCGGCCAGTTCTACCATTGTATGCCCAAAAACATCTTGGTATTTTGGTGGCTGAGGTTTATCAATAACCGATTTTTTGATTTCGCCGGTAATTTTATCGAACAAACCCGGTGCATGCCATTTGGTTTGGTCTTTTTCTGCTAGAGCGAAGCCCTTTCCTTTAACCGTTACACAGTGCAAAAGCTTAGGGCCGGGAATATCTTTTAGGTCTTTTATTACAGATGCTAATCGCTTTACGTCGTGGCCATCAACTGGGCCAAAATACCTAAAGTTTAGCGACTCGAAAAGGTTGCTTTGCTTAAGCAAAGTGCCTTTAATGCTTTTTTCTATTTTCTTAACGTATTTATGTGCATTTGGACCGAGCTCAGAAAGCTTGGTTAATACATGCGATACATCATCACGGAAGCGATTATACGATTTTGAAGTAGTAATGCTGGTTAAATATTCTTTAAGCGCACCCACATTTGGATCGATAGACATGCAATTGTCATTCAAAATCACCAATAGGTTTGAATTTTCTATACCAGCATGATTTAAGCCTTCGAAAGCTAAGCCCGCGGTCATAGCTCCATCGCCAATTACGGCAACATGTTGTCTATCTGTTTCTCCTTTGTAATGGGATGCAACGGCCATGCCCAGTGCTGCCGAAATAGAAGTAGAAGAGTGGCCAACACCAAAAGTATCGTACTCGCTTTCGCTTATTTTCGGGAAACCACTAATTCCATTAATTATTCGGTTGGTATGGAATTGGCTTCTGCGACCTGTAAGTATTTTATGGCCGTAAGCTTGGTGGCCTACATCCCAAACCAGCTTGTCGTAAGGTGTGTTTAACGCGTAATGTAAAGCTACGGTAAGTTCTACCACACCTAAACTAGCGCCAAAGTGCCCGCCATTTACGCTCACCACATCAATAATGTACTGACGAAGTTCTTGGCAAATTTGCTCTAAATCTTGTTCTGTATATTGCTTTAAATCAACAGGATAATTGATATTTGCTAATAAAGGCCCGGTTTTAAATTCCATGCATTATTTAAAAAGTACAAATTACGGTATTTTGTTTAATACTTTTACCATATAATCATTCCAAATTTAACATAGCAGAGCTTAAATGACAAGTTTAGTAGATATACGCGTAAACAAATGAAATTTACGTAATTTCTGATTTAATGGAGCTACAATACCTTTTTATAATATTATTTTGCAAACTCGCTATTAGAAATAAATAGTTATTTTTACCGAAAAAACATTCCATAATGAAACGAGATAATATAATTTTCGACTTAATTGATAAAGAGTTAGATAGACAAGAACACGGTTTAGAGCTTATTGCTTCAGAAAATTTTGTAAGCAAGCAAGTAATGGAAGCTGCAGGTTCTGTATTAACTAACAAGTATGCAGAAGGCTTACCAGGTAAACGCTATTATGGTGGTTGCCAAGTTGTTGATGATATTGAAAACATTGCTATCGAAAGAGCTAAAGAATTATTTGGTGCTGCTTGGGTAAACGTTCAGCCACATTCTGGCGCACAGGCAAACGCTGCGGTTATGCTAGCAGTAATTCAGCCAGGTGATAAAATTTTAGGTTTCGATCTATCACATGGTGGTCACTTAACGCATGGTTCTCCAGTTAATTTTTCTGGTAAATTATATCAACCTCATTTTTATGGAGTTAAAAAAGAAGACGGTTTAATAGATTACGCTAAGCTTGAAGAAGTGGCATTGGCAGAAAAACCAAAATTAATTATTTGCGGTGCTTCGGCTTACTCTCGCGAGTGGGACTATGCTTTTATTCGTAAAGTAGCAGATAAAGTTGGTGCTTTATTATTGGCAGATATTTCTCACCCGGCAGGGTTTATTGCAAAAGGCTTATTAACAAACCCGCTTCCACATTGCCATATCGTTACTACAACTACGCACAAAACCTTACGTGGTCCACGAGGTGGAATGATAATGATGGGCCAGGATTTCGAAAACCCATGGGGATTGAAAACTCCAAAAGGAGAAATTAGAATGATGTCTGCTTTGTTGGATATGGCTGTTTTTCCGGGTACGCAAGGTGGTCCGTTAGAGCATATTATCGCAGCTAAAGCAATCGCTTTTGGTGAGGCTTTAACTGATGACTATTTAACCTATATTAAACAAGTTGGTGCCAATGCCCAAGCTATGGCAAAAGCTTTTGTAGCTAAAGGATACGGGATTATTTCTGGCGGTACAGATAACCACTTAATGCTTATCGACCTAAGAAATAAAAACATTACGGGCAAGTTAGCTGAAAATGCGCTAGAAAAAGCAGATATCACTGTAAACAAAAACATGGTGCCATTTGATGATAAATCGCCATTTGTAACTTCTGGTATGCGTGTAGGTACTGCAGCAATTACTTCTAGAGGTTTTAAGGAAACTGAAATGCAACAGATTGTAGATTTAATAGACGAGGTACTTTCTAACCCAGAAGACGAAAATAATTTACAAGCTGTAAAAGGAAAAGTACAAGCTTTGGTTAGCAATTTCCCACTTTATAAATAATATTCTAAATATGAGTCAGCCCAGTATTTCTCCCGAAATAGAAGAGCAGCGTTTAAAGGCGTTGTATTCTTTTGATATTTTGGGAGAAGGGCTTGAACAAGAATTACTAAACTTAGTAAAACTTGCAGCGCAATTTGCCGGTGCGCCAATTGCATATGTAGCTTTGGTAGATAGAGACGAAGTTGTGCTTAAATCTACCGTAGGGTTAAACGTTAATGTTCAGATCCGTTTGCCCAGAAATGGCGATGTGATTTGCCAGCATGCCATGTGGGGTGATGATATTTTCGTGGTAGAAGATACTCAGCAAAATGCCGAATTGGCGCAAAATCCCATCGTGGTAAACGAGCCATATATTCGCTTTTACGTAAGCGTTCCGCTTAAAGACAATCAGGGTTTACCATTGGGGTGTTTATGCGTTGCGGATACTGTTCCCAGAACATTAAAAGATAATGAACATGCAGGCTTGCAAACCATTGCAACGCAAGTTATCACGCAATTAAAACTGCAGCGTAAAAACAAACAATTACTCGAGCAAACAAAAAAGTTTAACGAGTTTGTCGATATTTTTACTGTATCTCCAGAAATACATTGCATTTTAGATCGCAGTGGCGCCATACTTTTTATTAACGATGCCGTAACCGCACTTTTAGGTTATTCTGCCAGCGAGGTAACAGGCCATGTTATGTGGCATTATTGCTATCGCGATGATATAGAAAAGACTATTTACGTGATTGAGCGGGGCCTCAAAAATGGAGATAAGGAATTTAGTACAGATTTTAGACTGGTTAGCAAAGCCGGCCAAGTGCTGTGGATTAGCTGGAACATGGTTGCTAAAGATGATAAATGGTATTGCTACGGCAGAGATATTAGCGAGCGTAAAAAAGTTGAAAACGAGTTAACACAGTTGTCTTTCGTAGCAAGCAAGGTTAACAATGGCGTAGTTATAAACGATGGAAGTAATAACGTTACTTGGGTAAATGACGCATTTGAAAAAATTACTGGATTTAACCTAGAGGATTTAAAGGGTAAGCAACTAGGCGATTTAATAAGCGGGCCAAAAACCGATTGGAAAAAGATAGAAAATGCTAGATCATTAACACAACAAAAACAATCCTTCACAGTTGATATTTTAGCGTATAAAAAAGATCGAACCCCAATTTGGTTATCTATATATAATACCGTTGTGTTGGATGATGAAGGAAAGGTGGAGACCGAAGTTGAAATCATCATCGATATAACAGCAAAAAAGAAGGCAGAAGAAGAGGTAGAAATCTTATCACTTGTAGCTAGCAAAACCAATACTGGTGTTGCCATAGCAAATGCGCAAGGCGAAATTACTTGGGTAAACGCCGCTTTAGAAAATTTAGTTGGATTTTCTTTAGCCGAACTGAAGGGCAAGATGCTTGGCGATGTCCTATCAACCAAAGATACCGACAGAAATGTAATCCTGTTGGCACGCGAAAAGGCAGTTGCTAAAGAATCGTACCATATAGAAGTGCAAGCGCATAAGAAGAACGGAGAAGCTATTTGGCTTTCTGTTGCAAATACTCCTATTTTAAATGAAATGGGAGATTTAGAGCGACAAGTGGAATTGATAACAGACATTACACAACGCAAGCAAGTAGAGCGTGAAATGGTAGAGTCTAGAGAACAAGCTTTACAACTAAGCGAAGCCAAAGAAATGTTTCTCTCGGTAATGAGTCACGAAATTCGTACGCCTTTAAATGCGGTTATCGGCATGTCACATCTGCTTTTAGAAAACGATCCGAAGCCTTCGCAGGTTGATGATTTGAATATTCTAAAGTTCTCTGGCGAAAATCTATTACATATTATAAATGATATTTTAGATTTTACAAAGATTGAAACGGGCAATTTGCAATTGGAAACCATTCCGTTCGATTTGCATACGCTTTGCGTAGATATTGTAAACTCTTTGCAGGTTACCGCAACAAAACGTAGCAATAGTCTTAACCTTATATTCGATGATCACATCTCCAGCCGTCTACTTGGAGATAAAACAAGATTGTACCAGGTTTTGGTTAATTTGTTAAGCAATGCGCTTAAGTTTACCGATAATGGCAGGGTAGAACTTATTGTTAAGTTAAAGCGTATAAATGAAGAGGAAGCCGTAATCGGTTTTGAAATTATGGACACCGGTATCGGCATACCTAAAGATAAGCAGACTTATATTTTCGAAACCTTTACCCAAGCCAAAACAGATATTTCTAGAAAATATGGCGGAACAGGTTTAGGTTTAGCGATCACTAAAAAATTATTAAAACTCTACAATTCTGAAATTACCGTTGAGAGTACCGAAGGTAAAGGCACAGTTTTCTCTTTTGATATAAACTTTAGTAGACTATCTGGTAATTATGTAGAAGAAAAACCGGCGCCACTAATTAGTATTTATAATGATAAAAAGGTTTTGGTGGTTGATGATAACGAAGTTAACATCCTTATCGCAAAGCGATTTTTAAGTAAATGGGGCTTGGAAATTGAATTTGCGTCTTCTGGAGAAGAAGCAATTAACAAAATTGTATCCAATAAATACGACTTGGTTTTTATGGACATCAGAATGCCTGGTATGGATGGCTTTGATACCACTAGAATTATAAGGGATTTGAAGGATGATTATTACAAGCAATTGCCCATAATCGCTTTAACAGCATCAACGTTACATAACGAAAATAGCAAGTTTGCAGAATGTGGTATGAATGGCCATGTTTTAAAGCCGTTTAATCCCGAAGAAATAAAAGCAGTATTGGCTACTTACCTAAAAAAGTAAAGGGCCGATACTTCATAAGAAATATCGACCCTTACCATCTAAATTAACGCTCTCGATATAATAAACGAAAGCAAATGCTTTTTGGTTTTTAAAAAATCAACTTTTTTTATTTATTCTCGTAACAGCCTAATTCATAAGGAAATATTCTGTTCTTTCCGCTTAAATCTTTTTTTAGTATTTCGTTAAAGTATAAGTTTGAGGATAGATCTAGGCCTTTATTCTGTGCTGCGCTAGCTTTGTTTAAGTTAAAGTTAAATTTCGAGGGCTCTACAAACAGCGGATCAGTGTTTATAATATTTCCACCAGCGTTATAGTTGGTTGATAAGGTTTTAAGCAGATTATGTTTAATGCTACTGCTGATTGTGGTCAAGGTATTTTTTTTCTCTATAACAAATTCGTCATTTAGTTGGCCCCAAATTAAGTTGTTGGTTAGCTCTATGGCTAAATTTCCAGCTTGCGTGTTGCTTATGTAGTCAGAAAAGTAAACGGCAGGTGTCTTTCTTACATAATCGATATTATATCCTGCAAAGGTGTTTTGTTTCAAGTCATATTTTCCTCCGCCAACACCGTAAAGCAAATACTGTCCGCAGTTGTAAAATAGATTATTAAAAGCTGTTAGTTCGGTTTGGTAGCCTAAAAACCCTACCACTTGCATGTTTTTAATAATGCTGTTGCTCAGCAGTAATTTAGGGTTTTTGGTGGCCGACAAAGAATCTACTGTAATGCCTGCTACTGCATTTTTTATGATTGCATAGTTTATGTTGGAGTTTTTGCTTTCAGGATAAAAGTGCAAACCATTCCATTGCCCGCTTTCGTTTTCGTACATTTTTTCCAATCTATCACTGGTAAATACAATGCTGTCTTTTTTGCTACCATTAGCTATAAGCGTACCTTTTATGGCCATTGTAGAATTACCGTGGAAAAGTATTTTAGTGCCTGGATTAAGTGTTAATTGCGCATCTTTGGCAACAGTTACAGATTTATATATAATGTAAGGCAATTTGCTATCCCAAATGGTATTTTCTTTAATTGTGTTGCCGTTAACGAAAACCGCGTTTTGCCCGTATGCCACCAATGGGATGCTTTGTTTTTTTCCGTTGTAATAAAAAAGGATCGAATCCTGAACTATAAATGGCAAATTTTGGCTGGTTGGGTTGATATTTACCTTTACAAAAAGGTTGATGGAATCTGTACCGTTAATTTTTAGGTTTGCTGTTTCTGTAGAAGCTAGTCCGTTAATATTTAAGCTAAAAGCAGAAGCGGAGCCGCCTGCCAAGCGCACATTATTAATATTAATTGCTTTTTCGTTTGTATTGTAAATTTGTAGGCGCCTACTTGTAGATCCGATAGAGGTAAACACGGTATCGAAAAGAACGCTGTCTTTTGAGAAATTTAACACTGCATTTGCATCCACAGTTATCTCTTCATCTTTGCCACAAGAGGACAAAAATGCAGCTATAATGAAACTGAAGAATAGTAGTGTTTTACGCATATTTATTCTGCAAAGGCAATGGCCGCTATACTTAATTTTTTTACTCCTATTTCTATTAACGTATTTCCGCAAGCTTCTAGTGTTGCCCCGGTTGTTATCACGTCATCTACTAACAAAACATGTTTGTTGGCAAGTTCTTCTTTTTTGTTAACACGAAAAACCTCCTGCATGTTTTCGAAACGTGTATATCTCGATTTTTTAGTTTGGCTCTCGGTTATTTTGGTTCTAACTAAATGTGTGGTGCTAATTTCTGCAGCCAAAACTTCGGCAATGCCTTTAGCAATAAATTCGCTCTGGTTATAACCTCTAATTTTTTCCTTAGCAGGATGAAGTGGAACCGGAATAATAAAATCTATTTCTTTATACGCTTCGCTTGATTTTAATTTCTCGCCCAGCAAATTACCCAATTTAACACCAACTTCCGTTTTGCCTTTGTACTTTAGCGCATGCATTAGGTTTTGTACTTTGGTTCCCTTTTTAAAATAAAGCATTGCCGTTGCAGCATCTACAGGCAATCTCCCCCAAAGTTGTTTGGCTACTCTATTTTCACGATGTCGATGGTAGTCTGTATAGGGTAAATCGTACAAACATTTTGTGCAAATCTCTTTTTCACCGTAATACAAATGCATGCCGCAAGCATTGCAAAGCTCAGGGAAGAGCAATCCTATAATGTCTGTGGCTAAACGTTTTACGGCAATCATAACTCAATCTAGCAAAAAAAAATAGAAGTAAAAAATTCATCCTGATAGTTGGGCCCCTACTAATAGGCGAAATCACTTGTATCGAATAAGTTTTAAACGGAAGCGGATATGTAGTTCATCTAAACGGATATAGATTTTCTCATGAGGACAAATGCTAATCGGCTTAAATTAGTATCTCACTTAAATTAAAATATTATGAAAAATTTAAAAATGTTAGCAAAAAACGTTTCCGTATTGTCTAAAACCGAGATGAATGGCGTTAAGGGAGGTTTGAAATGGACCAATGACAGAAGTTGTAATGTGATCGATAGGAGAGGTGAATATGGACAGTTGTATGTGCATTTAAATCGCTTAAGAGATAGAACCGCACGAGAGTGTTTAAACGGTTATATTCCTGGTGATTTTGTATTACCAGGTAGGTAAAAAAAGCCTAGTATGAGAAATTTGCTGGCTAAATATAGTTTAGCGAGAATCTATGCGGTCGTTAAAAATTTAACGGCCGTATTTTAAAGCAATTTAAGCAGTTTCCTTAACCGCCAACTGTCCGCAGGCGGCATCGATATCTTTACCTCTACTTCTTCTAATATTAGTGTTAATACCTTGCGACTTTAGGTAATTCGCAAATTTGTCAATTTTATCGCCTTCGGCATTAATAAAATCGGCAAACTGGATAGGGTTGTACTCAATCAAATTAACTTTGCACGGTACGTGTTTACAGAACTTTGCCAAATCCATTGCATCTTCAATCTCATCGTTAAAATTGTTAAAAACAATGTACTCGTAGGTAACCGGATTTTTAGTTTTTTGAAAATAGTATTTCAAGGCTTCAGCCAGAGCCTTTAGGGAATTATGCTCGGTAATTGGCATAATTTCGTGGCGTTTCACATCGTTCGCTGCATGTAATGAAAGTGCAAGATTAAACTTTACACCGTCATCACCAAGCTTTTTAATCATTTTAGCAATACCAGCAGTAGAAACAGTTATACGTTTGTACGACATGTTTAAACCATCTGGTGCAGTAATTCTTTCAATTGATTTTAAAACATTGGCATAATTAAGCAAAGGTTCGCCCATGCCCATGTAAACAATGTTTGTTAAAGGGATATTGTAATTCTTTTTAGCCTGTTGATCTATCAAAACAACTTGGTCGTAAATTTCATCGGCATTTAAATTACGCTTACGATCCATGTAGCCAGTTGCGCAGAATTTGCAAGTTAAACTGCAACCAACCTGCGAGCTTACGCAAGCAGTCATTCTTTCTTCCGTTGGAATAAGTACACCTTCTACAATGTTCCCATCGTACAAACGAAAGGCGTTTTTTATCGTATGATCATTGCTAAACTGTGCATTGTTAATTTCAACAGCGTTGATGGTATAGTTTTCGGCTAATTTTTTACGAAGATCTTTTGATAAATTGCTCATCTGCTCAAAATCTCTGGCAGATTTTTCCCAAAGCCACTGGTATACTTGTTTTGCTCGATATGCAGGTTCTTGCATTTCGGTAAAATGTTTTTGCAACTGAGGCAAATCCAAAGAACGTATATCTGTTTTTTTAGTATTTATCATATTGATGCAAAGGTAATTAATTTGTGCTACAGCTTCAAAGTCTAAAAAGTTCGGTATCCAAAAACGTTGAACTTTTTACTTATAACTTACAACTTAAAAATTATTTCCTTTTAGGGCTACGGGTTTTTGCTGCGGGTGCACCTGATTTTCCGTTCGATGGACGAGTAGGTCTTTTGCTTGGTCCGTTAGATTTAAACCAGTCGCCACTTGCGCTTGCGCCACTACCAGAACTTTTGCCGGCGCCGGTTTTAGCTTTTGGTGCTTCTTTTTTAAATTTAGCTTTAGCAAAACGTTGTGCAGGTTTTTCGTCGCTTGCAGATGCCTTTTTTACAATTTGCCTCGGTGTAACTGGTTTCTCCGACTTGGATTTTGCCACCATCTTTGCAATTTCCGCCTGCTCCTCTTCGTTAAGTTCTCTCCAATCGCCAACTGGTAAACCTTTTAAAGTAATGTTCATGATGCGGGTACGCTCCAACTTAGTTACTTCAAATCCAAAGTACTCGCACATTCTGCGGATCTGACGGTTTAGGCCTTGAATTAAGGTGATTTTGAAAACAAAATTACTTTCCTTTACCACCTTGCATTTTTTGGTCATTACGCCTAAAACCGGCACGCCCTTGCTCATGCCTTGAACAAATTGATCGGTAATTGGCTTATTTACGGTAACTATATATTCCTTTTCGTGGTTATTTCCGGCACGTAGAATTTTATTTACTAAATCGCCATCATTAGTTAAAAAGATTAAACCTTGAGAATCCTTGTCTAATCTCCCGATAGGGAATACGCGTTCGCTGTAATTTACATGATCTACAATGTTACCTTTAACATTACTTTCTGTGGTGCTGGTAATGCCTACAGGTTTGTTGTAAGCCAGCAGTACAACATTCTCTGCCTGTTTCGGCTCAATGTTATTGCCATTTACGCTTACCAAATCGCCAAAAAATACTTTGTCGCCTACTTTAGCTTTACGTCCGTTAATAAAAACCTGACCGAGTTCTATGAACCTGTCGGCCGCTCTTCTAGAGCATAAACCGCTTTCGCTAATGTATTTGTTTAATCTTGTTGTAGACTCGGTCATTGCAGAATTGTAAATTGAGATGCAAAGTTAACCAATTAATACAAACAAAAGGGCGCACAGGGCTGTATTATATTAATCGATTAACAAAAAGCGTTAGCTTATTAATGGCATCCATCTCTCAACATCGTTTTTTACAGGCAACAAAAGGCAAAATTATACTTGGATTTTTGCTTGCCTTTCTTGTGCTTTTAATGGTTTGGGGATTAAATCAAGTTGCTTTTAAAAAGATTTTAACTACTGTTGATGATATCTCTGCACCTAATGATAGACTAAGAACGGTAACAAATCTTACTCATCAGTTGGCAAGTTTAGATCAAACCCAAAAAGATCTTGCGTTAAAAAAACCAGGTAATTTATCCAACTTCTACAAGGAGTCTAAAAAAATTAAACTAGGGCTTGATACACTTAAAAATTTATACAGCAACGATTCCTCGCAACTAAAAAGACTGCAATCTATCCAAAACTTGTTAGGGGTTAGGGATAAACAATTTGTAGAGTATCTAAAAGTTAGAGAAGGGCTCGTTAACAATAAATCGTTTTCTGAGCAAGTAGATAAGCTTAATGAGATGGTAGGGAGCAGGCTCAGAAATGCAGATAGTGCCGTTTTAACTACCAAGACAACAACTTCAACTACCACTGTGGCACCAGAGGACGAGGAGAAATCGAGAGGCTTTTTTAATAGGCTTTTTGGTAAAAAGAAGTCGGAGGTTTACAAAATCATTAACGAGGAGCTCGAAATAAAACGTGATACCTTGCAAGGTGCAAGCGAGGATAGTATCATCAGAAGTATGGAAGGCTCCTTGCAAAACATCGCGATAGAGCAACAAGTAAAAAGCCAACGGTTTATAAAAAGAGAGGCTGTTTTGGCTGAGGCAAATACGAAGCTTACGCAGCAAATGCTTAACATTTTAAAAGAAGTAGAGAGCGAAGTAGTTGAGCAAATTAGCCAAAATGGAACCGAAGCAAAGGCACTCGTAAATCAAGAGATTAAACAGATTGGCTATATATTAATTGCATTTTTTGTATTTACGGGCGTGTTGCTTTATTTTATATTAACGGATATTTCTCGAAGTAACACCTACAGAAGGGAACTAGAACTAGCCAAAGATGAGGCTGAATATCATGGTAAGGCCAAACAGCGTTTTTTATCTAATATGAGCCATGAAATTAGAACGCCTTTGCAATCTATTTTAGGTTACGCAGAAGTTGTAAAGCAACAGGAAAATGCCAATAAAAAAGATTTGGATGCCATTTATCAATCTTCTGTACACTTGTTGCAAATTGTAAACGAGGTTTTAGATTACAACCGAATTGTTTCTGGCGAATTATCATTAGAGGTTACCCGTTTTAATATCAGAAAATTATTAGAAGAGGTTTTTGATGCGATGCATCCGCTTGCGGAGAAAAAAGGTTTGCTACTGGTTAAAGATTTCGATCTCGAAAACCTAAGCTACATTGAAGGCGATGCTTTCAGGCTAAAGCAAGTGTTATTTAATTTAATTGGCAATGCGGTTAAATTTACACTTAAGGGCGAAGTGGTTTTTTCTGTTTCGTGTAAACAACAAGGCGATGATTTATATTTCAACTTTGTAATTAAAGATACCGGAATTGGCTTTTCTGAAGATAATATTGAGAAAATTTTTAACGAATTTGAGCAGGTAGATTTCCCTGAGAAAAACCAGATAAACCAAACCGGAAGTGGTTTAGGATTGAGCATTGTGAAATCGCTTATTGAAAGCCAAGGTGGAAGAATTAATGTAAGTAGCAAAGAGGGAGTGGGCACTACATTTACTTTCCACTTAAAATATAAAATTGCCGAAAACCTAGAAACTGAATTGGATACAAAAACCGTAGCTGAGATAAACAACGAAGGAAAGGTTTGGGTAATTGATGATGATAGATTGATTTTAGATTTGTGCGGAATGATTTTTACTAGTCAGGCTATAAATTACCAAGCTTTTGGCAATGCTGACGAAGTTTTGGCGATGCCGATTGATACAGATTTAAAATACGTATTAATCGATATGCGTTTACCTGGTATTTCTGGAGTAGAATTATGCCAGCAATTGAGAACTAAACTTCCAAAAGATGTAAAATTTTACGCCATTACTGCACAAGTATTGCCGGATGAACGAGAAGGAGTGTTGAAAGCTGGTTTTGACGGGTTAATTATGAAACCTTTTAGGGCTGAAGATTTACTGTCAATTTTCGATAGAAAGCCAATTTCTTCTACAAATGCTACGTTCGATCTTTCTGCATTGCATAAAATGACGGGCGGAAATGAAGAGCTAATGGCGAGGATTTTAAATAGATTTAAGACCGATTCGGCAAATGATATTTTTGAGTTAAAAGAAGCTTTAACCAAAGGTGATGATGCGAAAACAAGTTTGATTGTTCATCGCTTTGCGGGAAGAATTGGCCAAATTGGCGCAAAGGATTTGGGTTTGGCTTTTAGGCAAATGGAACAGAATATTGCCGATACGGATGCAATAACAGAAGCGCAAAAAGCCGAAATACAGTCGCTGATTATAAGGCTTGAAAAGCTGGTTGAAGATTTAGATCAGCAAAGTTACGCTATGCCGTAACGTTCCATTTTACTGTAAAGCGTCTTTCTATCTATATTTAATAATTTGGCGGCTTTAGATTTATTGTACTTTACTTTTATCAAGGTTTCCGTAATCAAAGTCTTTTCGTTTACTTCATTTATCGCTTTTAAGTCCGATTGATTGTTAGCCTGTGGCTGTTCAATGGCAAAAACCATTTCATCTGGCAAAGCTTCAATTTTAGCTTCTTCGGTTGGGCTAAGCAAAACCATGCGTTTTATCACATTGCCAAGTTCGCGTAAGTTGCCTGGCCAATCGTATTTTAATAAAATTGCTTTTGCATCTTTTGCAATGGTTTTTACATTTCTGTCTAACTCTTTATTGGCTTGTTGGGTAAAGTGGTTAATAAACAATTCCAAATCATTACCTCTTTCTCGCAAGGGCGGAAGTTGGATCTTAAATTCATTTACCCTGTGGTAAAGATCTTCTCTAAATTCACCGTCAGCTATGCTTTTGGTCAAATCGTCATTTGTAGCAGCAATAATTCTTACATCAACTTTAACCTGTTTTGTGCTGCCCAAAGGCTGAATAACTCTTTCTTGCAGTGCTCGGAGTAATTTAACTTGCACCTCGTAGCTTAAATTCCCAATCTCATCTAAAAAAAGTGTACCTCCGTTAGCAACTTCAAACTGACCTTTTTTATCGGCTAAAGCACCGGTAAATGCGCCTTTAACATGGCCAAATAATTCGCTTGCAGCTAAATCTTTTGACAATGCACCACAATCTATCGCAATAAAAGGCTTGTTTTTTCTTTTGCTTTGCAGGTGCAAAGTTCTAGCCGCATATTCTTTTCCCGTACCGCTTTCGCCTTGTATAATTACAGACATATCTGTTGGTGCAACCAAATCTATGTGGCTATAAAGTTTATCGGCAATTGCACTTTTGCCTTTAATAAAATCGGTTATTTCTCTGTCTTTAGAGCCATTAGGTGTTTGCTTCTTTTGCAGGGCATTGCTCACAATCATTAACAATTCGTCGGGGTTAACGGGTTTTGTTATATAATCAGATGCACCCATCTGCATAGATTTAACTGCAGTCCTCACGTCGTTAAAGCTAGTCATGATAACTACAGGCGCAGTTACACCGCTTGCTCTGGCTTGAGTTAAAATTTCCAAGCCATTTCCGTCTGGTAAACGGTAATCTGTTAACAGAAGATCAAAGTCTTCTTGTGCTAACATTTTTATGGCTTGTTTTACGTTAGTGGCAAACGCAGTTTCATGTTTGTTCTTCGTTAAAAAAACCTCCAGTAATTCTGCAAAAGTAGTATCGTCTTCAATAATTAGGATTTTGGCCATAAGCAAAAATAGCAAAAGCCAGAAATAAATCCGGCTTTTGCTATACTTATTGTTTTAATCGGGAATACTATTCTACTGGTTTTCCGTCTTTGTCAAATTTCAAAGAAGCAGTTTCTTCTTCTTTTTTAACATCTACTTGGAAATACTCTTTAGTTCCATCTTTTACAGCAAATGCTGCAGTTGGAGTCCATGCTTTATATGGGTCAGTTCCTAAAGTAGTTTTAATTGCGTCTGGCAATTCTTCTAATTTGATAGGAGTTTTTACTACACTATCTTGAACTGTTACAATTTCGATATTGTTATTTTTTACTTCACTAGCGTTTGCTGCTGTGAAACCTGCGAAAGCTAAAAATGCAGCTGATAAAATTAATTTTTTCATGTTCTTATAGTTTTATTATTTATAATTAATGTATTACGATTACCATAGGTTACATAATGGTGCCACAAATAAAAAATATTTTCAAATAACTGATAATTAACTATTTATAAATATTTTCAAACTTTTAAACTGTTGCTTTTCTCCACACTTTGTAGCTTATCTCTGCAATAGATTTAAATAAATTTCGTGTTTGTTGGCATAAGCGTTTAATTTGCACTATGCTCAATTACATTTCTGCCGATTGGATTTTTCCGGTAAATAGCCCAGCTATACAAAATGGGGTAATAGGTTTAACCGAAGAGGGTAAAATTGAAAAAATTTTTAGTGCATTAGAAGCAAAGGATTTAGCAAACGTTACCACTTACAAAGGCGCTTTAGTGCCGGGCTTTATCAATACGCATTGCCATTTGGAGCTCTCTCACTTAAAAGATAAAATTGAACAGCAAACAGGCTTGCCCGGTTTTATAAAACAAATTCTATCCTTAAGGCAACAGCCAGATGATGAAGTTTTAAGTGCAATGAAAATTGCCGACCAGCAGATGGCACAGAATGGTATTGTTGCCGTTGGCGATATTTCTAATCAGCTTATTTCTAAATCGGTTAAGCAAAATAGCAAAATTTATTACCACACTTTTGTAGAGGTATTTGGGTTTAATAGGCCATCTGCACCGATTATAGCGCAGGGCGAAAAACTGAAACAGGAGTTTTTGCCACTTAAAGCGTCAGTTGTGCCACATGCACCCTATTCTGTATCAGCCGAACTGTTTGGCGAAATAAATAAAATAACCAATGCTGAAGATATTTTGAGTATCCACAACCAGGAAACGGAATCAGAAAACGAATTATTTGAAGCAGGAACAGGTGCTTTTGCAGATTTCTTTTCAAGTTTAGGAATTGCGCAAAGCGATGCGCATAATACAAGGAAGAATTCTATTGCTTACCATTTGCCGCAAATGCCAAAAGCCGTTAATACATTGTTGGTACATAATACCTTTGTTAACAAAACTGATGTAGATTTCGCCACGAAAACGCATCAACAATTGTATTGGTGTTTATGTCCAAATGCCAACTTGTATATAGAAGGGACGTTGCCAGATGTAAATATGATGACTTCTAAAAATGTTAAAATAACTTTAGGTACCGATAGTTTAGCCAGTAATTTGGCTTTGGATATTTTGGCAGAGATGAAAACTTTGCAGGAGAGAAAGTTGATTGAATTTGAAGAGTTATTGAAATGGGCAACCTTAAATGGTGCCGAGTTTTTAAACATCACCGATAACTTTGGAAGTTTTGAAGTTGGCAAAAAACCTGGAGTTTTATTATTGAGTATAGCAGATGATAAAATTATTAAGCGGGATACAGTTGTAAAAAGATTATTTTAGCGATATGGCCAATTCAGTTACGCAACTTTTTAAAATCAAATACCCAATTATACAAGCCGGAATGATTTGGTGCAGTGGTTGGCGTTTGGCATCAGCAGTTTCTAATGCTGGTGGGTTGGGTATAATTGGTGCCGGGTCAATGTATCCAGCTGTTTTACGAGATCACATTAGAAAATGCAAACAAGCTACTTCGCTACCTTTTGCGGTAAACGTACCTTTGCTTTATCCAAATATTCAGGAAATTATGCATATACTGGTAGAGGAAGCGGTAGAAATCGTTTTTACCTCGGCTGGTAATCCGGCAACATGGACAGCTTTTTTAAAAGAAAAAGGAATAATCGTTGTGCATGTAATCGCTAATACAAAATTTGCTTTAAAAGCCGAGGCTTGTGGTGTTGATGCTATTGTTGCCGAAGGGTTTGAAGCGGGCGGACATAACGGAAGGGAAGAAACTACAACCTTGTGCTTGATTCCGATGATAAAAAAAGCGGTTAAAATTCCTGTTATTGCTGCGGGTGGCATAGGTAGCGGTAAAAGTATGTTGGCGGCTTTCGCCTTGGGTGCAGATGGCGTTCAGATAGGTTCTGCTTTTGCCGTTGCCGAAGAATCATCAGCTCATGTTAATTTTAAAGAAAGGATACTTTCTTCCGCCGAAGGCGATACAAAACTAAGGATGAAAAAATTGGTTCCTGTACGCTTACTAAAGAATGAGTTTGCAGATGAAGTTGCATTGGCTGAAGCACAGGGAGCCACTGCCGAAACTTTAGTTCAGCTTTTAGGCAGAGCCAGAGCAAAATTAGGCATGTTTGAAGGGGATATGGCGCAAGGTGAATTGGAAATTGGCCAAGTATCAGCTATGCTTAACGAAATTAAACCTGCCGCAAAAATTCTGCAAGATATTTTAAATGAGTTTTTACAGGAGAAAAGCAATTTAGAAAAGCTTTCGTTCTAGAATTAACTTAAATTTGTAGCAATTTAAAATTTGTAATTGGATGGTTTATAAAAGAATATTGGCTTTAGTTACGGTGATTTTGTTGGTGGTAGCCATAGTTTTGGTAAGAAAAAAGTCTAAACAAATGCCTTCAAGTAATACTACACAAGAAATTAAAAGATAAAATGCCCGAGGAAATAAAACACATAAATATTAGCGTAAAAGGTAAAGTGCAAGGTGTATTTTTTAGAGCAAGCACCAAGGCCGTTGCCGACCAAATGGGTGTTAAAGGCTTTGTTAAAAATTTGAAAGATGGCTCTGTGTACATAGAAGCTGAAGGAAAATCTAGCTTTTTAGATATGTTTGTAGATTGGTGCAACGAAGGGCCTGATAAATCGGTAGTAGAAAACGTTGAGGTAACCGAGGGGGAATTTAAAGATTTTAAGAATTTTGAAGTTGTAAAAAAGAACCTGCTTTGGTAAGCTTAATTTACCATTGTAGATTGACGAATTATGATTTGGCATTGAGCAGTCCCAATAGTCTAATACGAACATTGATTTTAGGAAATCTAAAATCCAAAATCTAAAACTAACTTGTCTGTATATAAAAAATTTCTAGGGCAAACGGCTATTTACGGTCTGAGTACAGTCTTTTCCAGGCTGTTTAACTTTATACTTACGCCAATATATACCAATGTTTACGCCAAAGAAACCTATGGTATTTTTACCAATATGTACGCTAATGCCTCCATTATAAATGCAGTTTTGGCGTTCGGTATGGAAAGTACCTATTTTAGGTATTTGAATAAATTCGAAAACAAAAAGCAAGAAGTTTATAACAACTCCTTTTTGTGCATTGCATTTATTTCTACGTTATTTCTAGTTACAGGTTTAATCTTTTCTACGCCCATTGCGCAATATTTAGCTACCGATATTGCCGATGTAGGTAACTATAAAATCTACGTTAGTTTTTTTCTTTGGATTTTATTTATCGACGCCATCTGTGTAATTCCTTTTGCAAAATTACGGGCCGACGAAAGACCAATTCAGTACAGCATAGCTAAATTTTTAAACATAGGCTGTTTTGTAGGTTTCAACCTTATTTTCTTGTTTGTTGTTCCGGCGTTTATTAAGCATAACTGGGTAGGTGCAGAGTGGATGGCATCTTGGTACAAAAGCCAATGGATTGGCTACGTATTCCTGTCCAATTTAATCGCCAGCCTTGCTACATTAATTTATCTGTTGCCAGAATTTTTCAAGCTTCAGCCTAAGTTTGATACTGCACTTTTTAAAAATATGTTTGCCTATAGCTGGCCTATTTTAGTAGCAAATTTATCTTTCATCGTTAACGAAAATCTAGATAAAATTGTATTGCAAAAACTTTTGCCTGCAGATATAGCAGATGGAGAAGTTGGTATTTATGGTGCGGTTTGTAAAATAGCAGTTTTTCTAAGCATATTTATTACTGCGTTTAGATTAGGTGCAGAACCCTTTTTCTTCAGTCATGCTAAGAGCGAAAATGCCAGAAATACTTACGCCACCATCTTAAAGTATTTCGTTATCGCACTGGCAGTTTTGTTTGTCGGCTTAATTGCAAACATCGAACTCTTAAAACATTTTATCCGTAAAGAAGAGTATTGGGTAGGCTTGCCAGCAGTGCCCTATTTATTGTTAGGTTACGTTTGTTTAGGAATTTATATGAATCTTTCCATCTGGTATCGCTTATCAGATCAAACTAGATTCGGATTATATATTTCATTAGCCGGAGCTATAATTACCATTGTATTAAATATAGTACTCATCCCTAAGTACAGTTATATGGGCTCTGCTTGGGTTAGCATGCTTGCTTATTTTGTGATGATGGTTTTATCTTATGTATTAGGGCAAAAATATTATCCAATTCCCTACAATTTGAAGAAGATTTCAGCGTATTTAGTATTATCAACTGTAATTGTATTTGTCTCGTTTTTTATATTTAATAGAAATATTTACATCGGCAATGCCCTATTAATTGCTTTTGTTGGTGGCATATGCTATTTCGAAAAAACAGAACTACTTAGAATTTTAAAAAAATCTTAATATCACAAAGTGAAGATCAACATTATAAATAACTCGGCTCATGCTTTGCCAGCATACGAAACTGCACACGCGGCAGGTATGGATTTAAGGGCAAACACCACAGATTTAATTACGCTTAAACCTTTGCAACGTATGCTTATTCCAACAGGTTTACATATAGAGTTGCCAGTTGGTTACGAAGCGCAAATTAGGCCACGTAGCGGATTGGCATATAAACACGGAATTAGTATTGTAAATTCTCCGGGAACTATTGACGCTGATTATCGTGGAGAAATAAAAGTGCTTTTGGTAAATTTGTCAGACACTGATTTTGAGATAAACAACGGCGATAGAATTGCCCAAATGGTTGTTGCAAAACACGAAACTGTTGTTTGGGAAACTGTAGAAATATTGGGCGATACAGACCGTGGTGCGGGCGGATATGGCCATACAGGTAAATAGTTTTTTTATTAGTGCTATATTGGCTTTGTCAGTATAAGCTTAGGTTAAGGCTAAATCAGTTTAAAATATGAAATTTAAAGTAACATTCTTCCTTTTTTTGTTTGTGGTAAACATCACTTTGTTTGCGCAAGAAATTGCTTTGCCGGTAGCAAAAGAAGAGAATGTTGTTAAAGAACTTTTCTTTGCCGGCTTAAAGGATAAAATGGTAGAGAATTATGCTAAAGCCAACGCTAATTTTAACAAGATTATTGCATTAGATCAGAAAAATGATGCAGCTTATTTTGAATTGGCCAACATAGGCATACGGCAGAATAAGTTGTTGGAAGCTGAAACAAATATTAAAAAAGCGATTGCCTTAAATCCGAAGAACGTTTGGTACCACAAATTGCAAACTGAAATTTATAAGCGTAACGGTAATATGGAAGCGCTGATAATGGTTTTCGATCAGTTGATACTTTTGGATAGTGACGTAGATAGTTACTTTTTTGATAAGGCAAATGCTTTGGTTATTTCTGGTAAGCCTGCCGAAGCACAAAAAATCTACGCAGAAATTGAACAGAAATTTGGTCCGTCTAAAGAATTGGAGATGGCCAAGCAACGTATTAACGTTAATAGTTCAAATGCTACGCAAGTAGTAGAAAAGCTAATTGCAGAAAGTCCGGCAGAAGCTAAGAACTATTTGTATTTAAGTGGTTTGTTACTTGAAAAAAACAAAGTTGATGAAGCTTATGCTTTATTGCAAAAGGCCAAAGTTGCAGAGCCAGATAATTACGAAGTAGATTTGGCCATGGCCGATATCTATAGAATGCAGCAAAAAAATGAATTACTAATTGCGGCCTTAAAAAGTGCTTTTAGCAAAGAAAATATGCCCATTGCCACAAAAGTTAAGATTGTTGCAGGCATGCTTACCAAAGCTAATGCTAACAGGCAAAAAGATGCAGGCGAATTAATACAATTGGCGTTGCAGGCACATCCCGGTGAACAAAAGTTGCTTATTTTATATGGTGATATATTGTATCAGCAAGGAAATTTAAAGGCGGCTAAAGAGCAATATCAAACAGTTTTAAAAAACGATGAGCAAACCTATATTGCTTGGGAAAAAATTTTAGGTATTCAAACTTTAATGGGCAATTACGCCGAAGCTATTAAAACGGGGGATGATGCTTTGGCCATCTACCCAAATCAGGCAATTTTATATTACTACAAAGCCTTTGCCTTACATAGAAACGGTCAAAATGCAGAAGCTGGTTTAGAGATAAAATCTGCTTTGCAACTAGATGGAGACGATAATAATTTAAAAGCCCTAATTTTTGCTTTACAGGCAGAGGTTTTAATAGATCAACAAAAGTTAAAAGAAGCTGATGTGGCTTTTGATAAGGCAGTTACATTAGCGCCAGATAATTACCTTACGCTTAGCAATTACGCTTACTATTTAGCCTTGAGAAACCAAGACCTGACGAAAGCAGAAAATTTGGTGGCGAAAGCGGCTAAAGCGATGCCTAAAAATGCTTCTATTGCAGATACTTACGCTATTGTTTTGTTTAAACAAGGTAAGTATTCAGAGGCTCTAACTTACATAGAAAAGGCATTGCAAAACAATGAGGCATTAAATCCCGTTTACTTGGAGCATTATGGCGATATTCTTTTTCAAAAAGGAGATGCCGAAATGGCATTAACCCAATGGCAAAAAGCAAAACAAGCAGGAAATGACTCAGAGAAACTCAAAAGAAAAATCAATGAAAAGAAATATATTAAATAGCATTTTAATTGCTGGAATAGTGGTTTTAGGCATCGGCTGTAAGCCAAAAAAGCTAATTGTTACCACACCACCTGTAAACGCCGAAAAATTAGATGAATCGGCCAGTAAAAAAGCGGAAAACTTAGCCTTGTTAAAAAGTAAGGATTTGCCCTTTAATACTTTGTCTTTGAGAGGCAAAGCTAAGCTAAACGTTAATGGCGACGAGAATAACGTTACCATGCTAATTAGAATAGAGAAGGACAAAAAGATTTGGGTGAGTATAACAGCTATTGCAGGTATAGAAGTGGCTAGAGCGGTAATTACACCAGATAGTTTGCTGTTAAGAAACAATCTGCAAAAAAGTTATACCAAAAAGCCTTTTAGTTACGTTTATGGTTTTACAAACAAACAGGTAGATTTTGCTATGCTTCAATCGGTTTTATCAGGTAATACGATTAAAAACTTTATGACAACGCAGGCAGATTTAGCACAAGAAAACGGCGTGTGGGCGGTAAGTGGCAAATCAGATAATGTAGTTTACCGTATATTATTTAATGACTTGTTAAAAGTTGCCGAAACTACGTTGAATGATGCTCAGGCGGGACAAGCTTTTAAAGTAACCTACGGTAAATATACGCCAGTTAACAATGCTTTGTTCCCATCGGCTTTGGCAATAAGCACAATGGCTGGAGCAAAAAAAATCAACATCGACCTAGAATTTAATAAGATAGATAGTAATACGCCATTGGAATTTCCTTTTAGCGTTCCTAAAAGTTATGAGCTTGTTAACTAAAATTTTATATTTTTGATGCAATGAAGTTAAACAAACTATTTTTTTCTGTGCTATTTATAGCGCTGTGTGCTAACGGATTTGCGCAAACTACTAAAGAACTTACTCGTAAAAAAGAAGCTTTACAACGTGAAATTGAGCTTGCGGAGCGTAATCTCAAAAAAGCAGCAAGTGGTAAAAAACTAACGCTGGGCCAAATTAATACCATTAAGGCGCAAGTGCGTTTAATGCAAGAAAAAATCTCTACCATTAACTCTGAGATGAAAAATCTGGATAACCAGATTACGGAAAACACGGGTAAAGTACATAATTTACAAAACCGATTGGCAGATCTTAAAAAGGAGTATGCTGGGATGATTCGTTTTGCACAGCGAAACAAAAATTCGTACGATAAAATGATGTTTATTTTTGCGTCAAACGATTTTAACCAAGCTTATAAACGTATTAAGTACCTGCAACAATTTGGTCAATACCGCAAAAAGCAGGCTGCATATATTCAAGGAACGGAGAAAGATTTAAATGATAAAATTTCTGTTTTAGATAGGGATTTGAAAAATAAATCGAATTTACTGAGAGAGCAAGAAGGCGAAAAAACCAAGTTAGATAAAAAGAAAAACGAGCAAACAGCTGTATTAGGGCAATTAACTAAACAAGAAAGACAGTTTTCTCAGGATATTCAAAGAAAACGTCAACAGCAGAATGCTATAGATAGGCAAATTAAAGCCGAGATTGCTAGGCAAATTAAAATAGCGAAAGAAAAAGCAGAGGCAGAAGAAAGAGAACGTGCAAGAGTGGCTGCGGCTAAAGCTAAGGCCGAAGGAAAGGCAGCTCCAGTTGCAGAAGCTCCAAAACCTAAAACAAATAGTCAGGCTTTGAGAAACAGCCCAGAAGATGCTAAACTATCTGATGCTTTTGAGGGCAATAAAGGCAGCTTACCTTGGCCGGTTGCTACAGGAACCATAACAAGTCGTTTTGGTACTTATAGGGTGGGTACCGCTATCGATAACCATGAAGGCGTAATTTATCAAACTTCAGAAAATGCCAGTGTAAGAGCAATTTTCGGTGGAAAAGTATCTGCAGTATTCGAAAAATTTGGAAAATGGTATGTAATGATTAAACATGGTGAATATTTTACAATCTATCAGAACCTAAAAAACGTAAGTGTATCTTCAGGGCAAACCGTAACTACAAAACAAGCCATTGGAACGGCGGGTTTAACCGATGGTATACCAGAGGTCGGGTTGCAAATTAACAGAGGTGCTACACCACTAAACCCTGAAAGTTGGGTAGCAAGATAAACTATAAGGCAATATTATTTGTCTATATTTGTATATAAATTGATTGAATGATGTACCAGGGCACAATATTAGAGTTCTTAAACATGGGCGGTGGCGAGATGATGCTCATTATGATAGCCATACTTTTGTTATTTGGAGGTAAAAAATTACCAGAATTGGCAAGAGGTTTAGGAAAAGGGATTAGGGAATTTAAAGACGCTTCAGAAGGAGTTAAACGAGAAATCCATCGTAACATTAATTCCGTAGATATTGATAACGAATTAAAACAAGACGAACAAACTGCACAACGTTACCATCCGGTAGAGGATGAGACTCCTGCAGAAACTACTTCTACTACTACAGAGAATAACGAAACTAAGGAGAAAGAAACTCAAGCTTAGTTTAAACTAATAGTTAAAAGAAATTAAAAACAAATAAAATGGTACAACCAACATTACTAGCCGCTTTAGGTGGATGGGAGATTGCATTAATTGTGTTAGCACTTTTATTATTGTTCGGCGGAAAGAAAATTCCTGAATTAATGAAAGGCTTAGGAAAAGGCATGAAAGAGTTTAAAGATGGTAAAGACGGTTTAGATTCTGGAGGCAATCCAACAACTAACCACGACAATAAATAGATTCATTTTTTGACTGATAAATTCAAATTTTGAAGAAATTTTCCGCTCTAACAGAGATACAATCTAGACTTGCAAACAGCGAGTTAAATTTACCAGATCTTTTAGCTTACTATTTCGAGCAGATAGAAAAAAATCAACACCTCAATGCATTCAATGAGGTGTTTTTTCATTCGGCGAAATTGCAAGCTGCTGCTGTGCAAGAAAAATTGGCAAAAGGTAATGCTGGTAAACTTGCGGGTATGGTTATAGGTATAAAAGATAATATCTGCTACCAAGATCATCAGGTTTCTGCATCTTCTAAAATGCTCGAAAACTTTGTTTCTCCTTACTCTTCTACAGTTGTTAATCGTTTACTGCAAGAAGATGCGATTATAATTGGCAGGTTAAATTGCGATGAGTTTGCCATGGGTGGTTCTAATGAAACTTCTTACTTTGGCGTAGTTAAAAATGCAGTCGATAACGAGCGGGTAGCTGGTGGATCTTCTGGCGGTTCGGCAGTAGCGGTACAAGCAGACATGTGTTTAGCTACGCTTGGTACTGATACAGGCGGTTCTGTTCGTCAGCCTGCAGCATTTTGCGGTTGTATTGGTTTTAAACCAACTTATGGGCGTATTTCTCGTTATGGCGTAATCGCTTATGCTTCCTCTTTCGATCAGGTTGGAACACTCACATCATCAGTTACAGATGCCGCTTTGTTGCTAGAGGTACTTTCTGGTGTTGATGACAACGATAGCACTGTTGCTAACATTTCTGTTCCCAGTTACAGCGAGCATCTATCGCAAGGCGAAAAAAAGAAAATCGCAGTTTTAAAAGAAACCATTGAAAATGATGCTCTTGATCCTGAGATAAAAACGGCAATAGAGGCGTCTATAGAAAAACTTAAGGCGCAAGGTCATGAAATAAATTATGTTTCTTTTGATCTTTTAGCTTATTTGGTTCCAGCATATTATGTTTTAACTACTGCCGAAGCTTCGTCTAACCTATCTCGTTATGATGGGGTGCATTATGGTTACAGAAATACGCAAGCCGAAAGCTTAAATGTTTTATACAAGCAAAGCAGAGCCGAAGGATTTGGAGAAGAAGTAAAACGGAGAATTTTGCTTGGCACCTTTGTGTTAAGCGCTGGTTATTACGATGCCTATTATCAAAAAGCACAACAAGTACGCCGATTAATTAGAGAAAAGGTTGAAGCTTTGTTAGCCGAAAATGATTTTCTACTTAGTCCGGTAACGCCAACGCCAGCATTTAAAATAGGCGAAAATATACAAGATCCATTGGTAATGTATATGGCCGATATATACACAGTATTAGCGTCGTTAGCTGGTATTCCGGCAGTTGCATTGCCTTTGGGCAATAATTCTGAAGGTTTGCCGTTAAGTGTACAATTAATGACCAAACATTTTAATGAGCAAGGTTTGCTAAACCTATCGTATAGTTTTTTAAACGAAGTTTAACACGTTAACTTTCGTAGTCAGAAAATAAATTTTGGCAACAGAGTTGGATATAAGCCTATGAAGAAATTAGTACTTAGTTTGTTGAGTTTTTTTATCTTTTTTGTCGCTTCTGCGCAAATAATTACCAAACCCAGGTTAGATTCTCTTTTAAGAAGCGTTTCCGCAGATACCGCAGCGGTTCCGGTTTTAGAACCCGCTCCGTTTTTTAATCAAAACTTAGTATACAAACTGAGGTTAGATTCCATTCAAAAAACTGTACCACTCAGTTATAACGAGCACGTACAAACCTATATTGATATTTACAGCAAACGAAAAGATCAGTTTGGTCGTATGTTGGGTTTATCTAATTACTATTTTCCTATTTTCGAAACTGCATTAAAAGCTTATAACATTCCGGCGGAGATTAGGTATCTGCCTATTATCGAATCGCAAATGGATCCGCATGCAATTTCAAGAGTTGGCGCAACAGGTATGTGGCAGTTTATGTTTAGTACGGCGAAAGCTTACGGCTTAAACATGGATAATTTTGTAGACGAACGTAAAGATCCTATTCAAGCTAGTTATGCTGCGGCAGCATATTTTAGGGATGCTTATGAAGAGCTGGGCGATTGGTTACTTGCAATAGCTGCCTATAATTGTGGCAAAGGAAACGTAACCCGTGCTATGGCAAAGGCAAACTCTAGAGATTTCTGGGAAATTAGACCTTACCTCCCGAAAGAAACCAGAAACTATGTTCCTGCTTTTATTGCCGCGGTGTATGTAATGAATTATGCAAATACCCATCAGATTTCTTCTAAGCCATCGCTTATAACTTATAAAACAGATACCATACAAGTTAATCACTTTGTGGCATTGGCCGATGTTGCGAAAGCTATAAACTTTGAGGAATCTACTTTATATAGGTTAAACCCATCCTACAAAAAGAAAATTGTTAACGGAACATTAATCGATCCTAAAAGGATGGTTTTGCCTCGCATTGACCAAAATAGCTATGCTTCTCTTTTTGAAGTTCTAAATAACGACGTTGAAACTGATAGGGATATTGTTCTGGCATCAACAGATGATGTTAGGGATTTACGTAAAATGGCTATAAAGAAAACTGTTGCTACGCCCGTAAATTACCACAAAGTTCTTCCAGGGCAAAGTTTAGGTTCCATTGCAGATAAATACAGTGTAGAGGTACAAGATTTAAAAGTTTGGAACGGCTTAAAAAGTTCTACAATCATTCCTGGCCAGAAATTAAAAGTAGTTGGCAAATTAGCTGTTGCCAAAACTTTAATGCCAAAGCCAACTTATGTTACTTACAAAGTAAAAGCTGGAGATACTCTATCCGGTATAGCCGAAAAATTTGACGGGGCAACGGTGGCAAGCATAAAAGCTACTAATGGGCTTAAAAAAGCGGCTTTGCAACCCGGCATGGTGTTAAAAATTAAAAGCTAAAACCTTAGTTGTTTCCCAAAAATTCGACTGTTAAACACTGTTATTTCTAGTTTCAAATACTCCAAAAGTTAGTTTTAAAAGTGTAATTGTTTGCTGAAAATAATTGTAACTTTGCCCGTTACAAAATGTAAAGTATGAGTAAAACGAATAGAAAACAAGACGCTCTAGATTACCACTCGCAGGGAAGACCAGGAAAAATTCAGGTTGTACCTACCAAACCATATTCTTCTCAAAGAGATTTAACGCTGGCTTATTCGCCAGGTGTGGCAGAGCCTTGTTTAAAAATTGCCGATAATAAGGATGACGTATATAAGTACACTGCAAAAGGAAACCTAGTTGCGGTTATTAGTAATGGTACAGCAGTTTTAGGTTTGGGAGATATTGGTCCGGAAGCTGGCAAGCCAGTAATGGAAGGTAAAGGTTTATTGTTTAAGATTTTTGCTGACATTGATGTTTTTGACCTTGAACTTGACACTAAAAATGTTGACGAATTTGTAAATATTGTTAAAGCCTTAGAGCCAACTTTTGGTGGTGTAAATCTTGAGGATATTAAAGCGCCAGAGTGTTTCGAAATTGAACGTCGTTTAAAGGAAGAAATGAATATTCCGGTAATGCACGACGATCAGCATGGTACGGCAATTATTTCTGCTGCGGCGTTGTTAAATGCATGCGATTTACAAAAGAAAAAAATAGAAAAAGTTAAAATTGTAGTTAATGGTGCTGGTGCCGCTGCAATTTCTTGTTCTCGTTTGTACGTTTCTTTAGGTGCAAAAAAAGAGAATATCGTAATGTGCGATAGAAGTGGCGTTATTCGTCATGATAGAGATAATCTAGACCCGATTAAAAGAGAGTTTGCAACCACTAGAGATTTGCGTACGCTTGAAGAAGCTATGAAAGAATCTGACGTTTTTATCGGACTTTCATCAGCAGACTGCGTAACGGTTGATATGTTAAAGTCGATGACTAAAAACCCAATCGTTTTTGCTATGGCTAACCCAAATCCAGAGATTGCCTACGATTTGGCTATCAGTTCTCGTAAGGATTTGATTATGGCTACCGGCCGTTCAGATTATCCAAACCAGGTTAACAACGTTTTAGGTTTCCCTTATATTTTTAGAGGAGCGCTAGATGTTAGATCTACCAGCATTAACGAGGCTATGAAAATTGCTGCCGTTCGTGCTATTGCTGAGCTAGCCAGAAAACCGGTTCCAGAAGCCGTTAACATGGCTTACAATGAGCGTAATATTAAATTTGGAAAGGATTATATAATCCCTAAACCAATGGATTTCCGTTTAATGACCAACGTTTCAATGGCGGTAGCTAAAGCAGCAATAGAAAGCGGCGTTGCCCGTAAAACTATTACCGATTGGGATGCGTATGCAGAAGAATTAAAAAGCCGCTTAGGCATGGACGATTCAATTATGCGTGCCATTACCAACAAAGCTAAATCTGCACCTAAACGTGTGGTTTTCGCAGAGGCGGATAATTACAAAATTTTAAAAGCTGCTCAAATTGTTAAAGATGATGGTATCGCTATTCCAATTTTATTAGGTAATAAGGATATCATCCAACAGATTATAGACGAAAACGGATTAGAGTTAGAGGGCGTTGAAATTGTGGAGCCAGTTTCAGAACCAGCTCGAATGAAGAAATACGCCGAGGCGCTTTACAAAAAAAGACAACGAAGGGGTACAACTTTATTTGATGCAAATAAGTTGCTTCGCGATCGTAACTATTTTGGCGCTTCAATGGTAAATTTCGGCGAAGCCGATGCCATGATTTCGGGTTTAACTAGAAACTATGTTTCTACGATAAAACCAGCGTTGCAAGTTATTGGTACAGAAGAAGGCGTTAATCGCGTTGCGGGTATGTACATGATGATGACCCAGAAAGGCCCTGTGTTTTTCGGTGATACCACTGTAAATGTAGATCCTACTGCCGAGGAACTGGTTGATTTAACCTTGTTGTTGCAAAAAGCAGTAAGCAAATTTAACATCCAACCTCGTGTAGCTTTACTTTCTTATTCTAACTTTGGCTCTAACGATGGTACTATTCCGGAGAAAGTAAGAAAAGCAGTAAAAATATTGCACGAAAAGCATCCAGATATTGTAGTTGATGGAGATATGCAAGGTAACTTTGCTATAAACAACGCTTTATTAAAGGAAAATTTCCCTTTCAGTACGCTGGTAGATGCACCTGCAAATACGTTAGTTTTTCCTAACTTAGAATCAGGTAACATTGCTTATAAGCTTTTACAGGAATTAGGCGGTGCCGAAGCAGTTGGACCAATTCTATTAGGGCTGAAAAAACCTGTTCATATTGTTCAATTAGGAAGTTCTGTAAGAGAAATCGTAAATATGGTTACTATTGCAGTATTGGATGTTCAAAGTAAAGAAGCTGAAGCAGAACCAAAAAGAAAAGGTATTTTAAGTAAAATAGCAAAGAAATAAAATAATGTTTGCGTATATTGATGGGAAGTTGACCTTTAAGTGTCCAACATATATAGTAGTTGAAGCCGGAGGAGTTGGCTATCACATCAATATATCGCTTAATACTTACTCTGCGTTGGGTAGCGCAGAGCGATGCAAAATTTATACTTGGTTGCACGTTAAAGAAGATGCGCATACTTTGTATGGCTTTGCAGATGAAGGAGAAAGACGATTGTTTTTGCATTTAATTTCGGTTTCTGGCATTGGCCCAACCACCTGCAGAATGATGCTTTCTTCTATTACACCGTTAGAAATACAAAGTGCTATAGTTAATGCTAACGTGGCACTTATACAACAAATAAAGGGAATTGGGGCAAAATCTGCCCAACGTATTGTGTTAGAGCTGCAGGATAAATTGAAGAAGGAAGGTTCTGATTCACTTATTTCTATGCCTATGCATAACACAGTTAAGGATGAAGCGCTGTCTGCATTGATTATGTTGGGGTTTGGCAAGCAAGTTGCAGAAAAGGCGTTAGACAATGCTGTTAAAAAAGCTGATCAGGATTTAACAGTTGAGCAAATGATCAAAATAGCACTGAAAAATTTATAATTGTATAAACAATTGAAAAACAAATTTACCCTAATTGTTTTTTTTCTTATTTTTTTGGCTGGTCAGCGTGTTTTTTCGCAGGTAACCCCTTCGAGATCAAACGCCGATTCGACTAGAAATAATTTTACCACAAGAGAGAAGCAAAATCTCGGACTCCGAAATTTTAACAATCCTTTTTTAACCTTACCAGAAAACATAAAACGTGTTGTAGAGTATGATGCTACTAACAAACGTTATGTAATTACAGAGCGTATTGGCGATAAGCTAATTTCCGTTCCGCAATATTTAACAGTTGAACAGTACTTAAGGTTTGTAAATAGTGAAATAAAACGCGAAAATTGGAGATTGCTTTCTAACGCTGAGATAGATGAGGTTAGAAAAACGGGAATTCTTCCGCCAGTAAAAGTAAATAGCCGTGTTTTCGAGAAAATATTTGGTGGTACAACTATCGATATCCAGCCAAGGGGCGAGGCGGAACTTACCTTTTTAGGACGTATCAATAAAAACGAAAATCCGCTTTTTAATGAGCGTCAACGTAGTCAGGCAAATTTTGATTTTAACCAGCGCATACAAATGGATGTGGTAGGTAACATTGGTTCGAAGATGAAAATCAACATGAACTATAATACCGAAGCGCAGTTTGATTTCGAAAATCAAGTTAAGCTAGATTATACTGGTGGTGAGGACGATATCATTAAAAAAATAGAGGCGGGTAATGTGAGTTTGCCTTTAAATAGTACGCTAATTAACGGTACACAGGCACTTTTTGGCGTTAAAACACAACTGCAATTTGGTAAGTTAGATGTTGCCGCGGTTTTTACGCAGCAAAAATCCCAATCTAAAGAATTACAGATAAACAATGGTGCCCAACAAAACGAGTATAGAATTAGCGGAAGTGATTACGAAGCTAACAAACACTACTTTTTGGGTAAATATTTTAGAGACAATTATAACCGTGCTTTGGCAAATCCGCCTACGGTTTTATCGGGTATCGTAATTACAAAAATTGAGGTTTGGATTACCAACAAAACGGGCAATACTACAGATTCTAGAGATGTATTAGGTTTGCTGGATTTAGGCGAAAACGCACCGTACAACACAGCGCAGGTTACAGGTGGTGGCTCCGTTTTACCTTCTGGCTTTACAAACCCAACTTTTCCTGCCCAATCCAACAGTTTATTGGCAAATTTACCTGCCGACGCTCGTCAGACCAACTCAAACAGTGTAATTTCTTACTTCCAAGCAAATGGCGCTACAGATAACTTTGCAAAGTTATCTTACGCCAGAAAACTAACAGAGCGAGAGTTCAACTTCCAACCACAATTAGGTTATATCTCGTTAAACAACCCACTAAATGCCGATGAGATTTTAGCTGTTTCTTACCGCTATACTTTTAACGGTGTAGAGTATCAGGTGGGTGAGTTTTCTACAGATGTGCCTTTTGATCAAGGTACTCCAAAAGTTTTATACGCTAAGTTATTAAAAAATGAAACCATCAAAACCAATTTGCCGACTTGGGATTTGATGATGAAAAATATTTATTCTATTGGTGGATATCAAATCAGCAACCAGAATTTTAAGCTTGATATTTTTAGAATAGACGATAAAACGGGTATTGAAATGCCCTTAATTAGGGAAGGTAGTAGAACTGAGTTAAAACAATACATCGCCTTAACAAATTTAGATCAGCTAAATCAACAGAAAGAAAAGAAACCAGATGGTGTTTTCGATTTTGAGTACGAGAATAAACCGTTTGTTAGCGACCAGCAATTGCAGCAGCAAAATGCTTTTTCTAGTTCTAATGTTACCGGAGCTTCATTAGGTACGCTAATAAACAATACCAATAATGGTTATGTCACCATCGATCCACTTAACGGAAGAATTATTTTTCCGTTAATTGAACCTTTCGGTGCAGATTTAGCAAATAAATTTAATTTGCCGGCAGAGCAAGCATTGGCAGACAAATATACTTACCCACAACTTTACGACTCTACAAAGGTGGTGGCGCAGCAGTTGTTCGCCAATAAAAATCTTTACATCATAAAAGGTAATTACCAATCAGAAATTTCATCAGAATTCTCTTTAAACTCTATAAATGTTGCAGAGGGTTCGGTTAAGGTATTTGCAGGTACAATTCCATTAATTGAAGGTTCAGATTATACTGTAGATTACCAAGGTGGTAGAGTTAAAATTATAAATACGGCTTTGTTGAGTTCTGGTCAGCCGATTAGAATTACAACAGAAAACAACGAATTGTTTGGCTTGCAACAGCGATCTTTATTTGGAGCAAGGTTAGATTATAGGGTTAACCCGAAGCTTACTTTGGGTGGTACTTTTATGAATTTGACCGAAAAACCGTTAACCCAAAAGGTTAACTACATGGAAGAACCTATATCTAACACCATCTTTGGTTTTGATGGAACCTATAGTTCTCCATCGAGATTGCTTACCAAATTAGTGGATAAAATACCGGGAATTTCTACTAAAGCTCCATCAAGTATAACATTTGCTGGCGAGTACGCAAAATTAATTCCTGGACACCCAAATGCCATTAATTCTGGTGGTGATAGGGGTGGTTCTAGTTACTTAGATGATTTTGAAGCATCACGTTCTATTATCGATTTAAAAAGTTCGGTTCCTTGGCAAATTGCTGGTACGCCACAACTTTTTCCAGAATCGCAATTAGTAGATAATTTGGCGTACGGTTACAACAGAGCAAGACTTGCGTTTTACAATATCGATCCAACTTTTTATACCGGTGGAACTTCTATTTTGCCATCGCGTATTAGAAACACAGAGCTGTCAAATCACTATGTGAGACAAATTATAGAGCAAGAGGTCTTCCCTTTTAAAGAGATAGCAACCGGACAGCCATTAATGTTGCCAACTTTGGATTTGGCCTTTTACCCTAATATTCGCGGGCCTTACAACTACACTCCAACTGGTTTTAGTCCAAATGGGCTTTTGAACAATCCGCGTTCTAGGTGGGGAGGTATTACCAGAAGAATTGATGTAAACGATTTTGAAGCAAACAACATCGAGTACATCGAGCTTTGGTTAATGGACCCATTTATGTACAAGCCAACCTCGCAAGGTGGAGATTTGTATTTTAACATCGGAAATATTTCTGAGGATATTCTTAAGGATGGTAGAAAGTCATTAGAAAATGGTCTGCCAGCAAACGGAGATCCTTCTAAATATGACGAAACCAATTGGGGAAGGGTTACAAAGCTGCAACCTGTAATTCAAGCTTTTGATAACGACCCAGTTGCCAGACGTGCGCAAGATGTTGGTTTAGATGGTTTGGCAAATGCCGATGAAAAGGCAAAATTTGCAACGTTAATTAATCAAATTAAAGCGCAGCTAAACCCAGATGCAGCATTAGCTTTTGAGAACGATCCATCGTCAGATGATTATTCTTTCTTTAGAGGGAGTAATTTCGACAATGCAAATGCGGGAATTTTAAAGCGATACGAAAGTTATAACGGTACTGAAGGTAACTCAAAAACTTCGCAGCAGTCGCAACAAGAATTAGGTTTAGATAACTCTGCTTCAACCGCTTTGCCAGATGGCGAAGACATTAACAGAGATAACAATATGACGCAGTCTGATGAATACTTTCAATACAAAGTTTCTATCAGACCTGGCGATTTGGATGTGGGTGGCAAGTATGTAACCGATAAAGTTACTTCTGCAGTGCGCTTAGCAAATGGGCAAACCCAAAATGCTACTTGGTACCAAATTCGTATTCCTTTGGCACAGTTCGATCAGAAAGTTGGCGGTATTCAGGATTTTAAATCGATAAGGTTTATAAGAATGTTTATGACCAATTTTGCAGATACAGCTATTTTGAGGTTTGCAAAAATTCAATTAGTAAGAGGAGAGTGGAGACAGTACAATGCTAAAAACGAAGCAATCAATGTAATTGCAGATCCATCTATTCAACCTGCATCTGCAGATAATTCTACTATCGAGGTTTCTACTGTTAATATTGAAGAAAACGGTAAGCGTACGCCAATTCCGTATGTTGTGCCTCCGGGGATTATTCGCGAGAGAGATTTTAGCAACTTCCGTGGAGATACTAGGCAAAACGAGCAATCATTGGCTTTAATTGTTAAAAATTTGAGAGATGGTTACGGAAGAGCAGCCTTCAAAACTGCTATTAACGATTTTAGATCGTACAAACGTTTAGAAATGTTTGTCCATTTAGAAGCAATGGGCGAGGCAACTTTGCAAGATGGCGATTTACAGGCGTTTATTAGAATTGGTACCGATAACCAAGATAACTATTACGAATACAATCAATCTCTAAAAGTAACCAATCCGGGTACTAGTGATCCTTACGCAATTTGGCCAGACCAGAATAAAATGGATATTGATTTAGAGCTATTCCAGAAAGCAAAAGTAGCCAGAAACCAGGCCAGAACTGCTGCGGGTTTACCGTGGCCAATTAATATTCCGTTCACTTACATAGATGGCGGTAATACCATCATTGTAAAAGGCCAACCTGATATGAGTAAGGTTAGGGTTTATATGTTGGGAGTTAAAAATCCATTGCGTAATCCGGCGTTGCCAAATAACGATGACGGTTTTGATAAAAATGCACAAGTTTGGTTCAACGAGTTGCGTTTAACAGAATTTGACGAACGTGGCGGTTGGGCAGCAACAGCAAGAATGAATGCTAAGCTAGCCGATTTTGCAGACGTAAATATTTCCGGTAGTAAATCTACCATCGGATTTGGATCTTTAGAGAAAAAAGTAAGCGAGAGAAATAGATCTGATAACGAGTTTTTTGATGTTTCATCGAGCATAGAATTAGGTAAGTTTTTACCTCAGAAATCAGGTATTAAAATACCAATGTTTGTAAGTTATTCTAAGCAGGTTTTAACGCCACAGTTTGATCCACGTACACCAGATATCGAACTAAAAAATACTTTGGCAGGTGCATCTAGAGCACAAAAAGATTCTATTTTAAACTTTGCGCAAGATTATACTACGCGTAGCAGTTTAACCTTTACCAATGTACGTAAGGAGAGAATGAACAGCGAAGAAAAGGTTAGGCTTTGGGATATAGAAAACTTTAATGTTTCTTATGCGCAAACCAAATTTTCGCATCGCGATTTTATTAATGAAACAAGCTTGCAACGCAGCTACCGAGCATCATTAGGTTATAATTATGCAGGTACGCCAAAAAATTATCAGCCATTTGATAAGATTATAAAATCGAATTCGCTAAAACTTTTAAAGGATTTCAACTTTACGTTGATGCCAAACGCGATTAATTTTAGAATAGATGTAGACCGTTTTTACTCTGAAAATACTTTGCGTAACAACGATCCAAACAACTTCATCCCAATAAATACTACGTATAATAAAAACTTCTTAGTGTCTAGAATTTATGGTATTGCCTGGGATTTAACCAATTCGTTAAGCTTGGATTTTGATGCAACCAATTATTCGATAATTGACGAGCCAGAGGGTAGAATTGAAGGTTTAAAACGCGATACTCTTTGGCAAAATCTAAAAACCCTAGGTCGTACAACTGATTATAACCATAACTTAAATATTAGGTACGCATTACCTATCAATAAAATTCCGGGGATGGATTGGGTTACGGTTGCCACCACTTATGGTACAAACTTTAATTGGCAAACAGAACCCCTTTCTACGTTGAGAGATCCGTCTATTAACTTAGGAAACACCGTGCAAAATTCTAGAACTATTCAGGTTAACCCAACATTAAATCTTACGGGTTTATACAACAAGTTTGGCTTTATCAAGAAAAGTAATAACCCTACAGATTCAGTTAGGAATTTTTCTGATATGCTTATTGGAATAGTTACGAGTATAAAAAATGTAAATGTTGCCTTTACGCAAACTAAGGGTACGTTTTTACCTGGGTACCTGCCTAGAACAAGATTTTTTGGTATTGACGACGTAACCGGTGCGCCCGGCTTAGGTTTTGTTTTCGGTAGTCAACGAGATATTAGAGATATGGCATTGAACAATGGTTGGTTAACTACAGACGAGCTTCAAAATCAGTTGTACATTAATACGTTACGAGAAGATTTTCAGCTAACCAGCACGATTGAGCCATTTAGAGATTTTAAAATTACGCTAAGTGCATCTAAAAACAGAACACTAAACTATTCTACCAATTATAGGTACGACAATAGCACCAGTAGCTTCAGGAACCTTAGCCCGACTACTACAGGAGATTATAGCGTTAGTATAATCTCTTTGGGTACAGCATTTAAAGACAAAAATGGAAGTACGGTTTCTAGTTTGTTTAATCAGTTTATGTCTAATAGACAGGTTATTTCGGCAAGATTTGGAGGTTTAAATCCAAATTCTTCAGGTAGTAACGGAGGTTTTGCCGACGGTTACGATAAGAGTTCGCAAGATGTGGTAATCTCATCTTTTATTGCGGCCTATACAGGTAAAGATGCGGGATCGACCAGCTTAAACAGCTTACCAAAAATACCGCTTCCAAACTGGCGGTTAACCTATGGTGGGCTTTCTAAAATTCCATTTATCGCAGAGCGATTCTCGGAAATTGGTCTTCGTCATGGTTATCGTTCTACCTACAGTGTAAACGGTTTTAACAGCTTAATTAAATACCAAGAGAATGACGGTTACGTAAGTAGTAGAGATGTAAGCTTAAACTTCTTGCCACTTTACCAATTTGCGCAGGTAACCATCTCTGAGCAGTTTGCGCCATTAATTGGTATTGACACGAGATTGAAAAACAACTTAACGGCTAATTTCGAGGTTAACAAAACCAGAATTATGGCCTTAAGTTTAGCTAATAGTCAATTAGCGCAACTATCAGAAAACAATTTGGTTTTTGGCTTGGGCTATAGAACAACAAAATTCAGGTTCCCATTTGGTTGGTTTAGCCAACTAAAAATGGACAACAATATGGACTTTAAATTAGATGTATCAGTAAGAGACAATAAAACGGTTATTTACAGGGCAGATGTTACAGAGGCCGAAGTATCATCTGGAGCTAAAAATATTGGTTTAAGACCGAGCGTAGATTATGTGGTTAACCAACGTTTTAATGTTAAACTTTTCTACGATTCTAACATTACCAAACCTTATACATCACAATCGTTTAATACCTCTTTTAGTAATTTTGGATTTAGTTTAAGGGTTACCTTAAATTAGCAATTGTTATAAAGCGGTTTAATAATTACCTTTGGTGCAACAACGCCTGTAAGGCTTTTCAAACAAAACAGATTTAAAAGAAATAAAATGAATTTTCCATCAGAATTAAAGTACACCAAAGACCACGAGTGGGTGAGAGTAGAAGGTAACGAAGCATTTATTGGCATCACAGATTTTGCACAACGTGAGTTAGGAGATATTGTTTATATCGACATTAACAGCGTTGGTTCTGAAGTGGCTGCAGAAGAAGTTTTCGGAACTGTAGAAGCTGTTAAAACTGTTTCTGATCTTTTTATGCCACTTACAGCTACATTGGTAGAAGTAAATGCTGCTTTAAACGATAACCCAGAATTAGTAAACGCTGATCCTTATGGTGACGGTTGGATGGTTAAAGTAGTTTTAACTAACCCAGCAGATTTCGACGGGCTGTTAAGTGCTGATGACTATAAAGCTTTAGTAGGCGCTTAATAATGAATATTTCCAAAGGATTAAAGTATCAGTATTGGGCTATATTTTGGGCTGTCGTTACTTTAATCCTTTGTAATATAAGGTTGCCCGAGGGCGATGGTAGCGAAGGTTTTTTCTTTAAAGGCTTCGATAAAATGGCACATTTGGGTTTTTTCTATGTGCTAACCATCTTATTGTTCTACGGAAAAATAAAATATCAACATAACTACACTTTTCGCTCGCTAACCATTTTAAAAGTTTTATTGATATCAGCTGTGCTTGGTGGCGGTATTGAACTTTTGCAATGGAAAGTTTTCACTTATCGCTCTGCAGAATGGTGGGATTTTGCTAGTGACATGATTGGGGCACTAATGGGTGTTTTTAGTTATGTTTTGCTACATCTTTCACACTATCGTGAAGAAAATATTGATAAGGTTTAATTCGATTTTTATTTTTTTTGAAATATTTATTTCTGCGATGTAACCCTGCGTATCAATCCAAATGTTGCTTTAAAACAATTTTAACAGCAAAATAACTAACTTTTTTTTCGCTCATCATCCCCTCTGTAACGGTAAAGTTAGTTGTATTTAAAATGTTACCCTTTTTTTAACACCCATCAACAAACTTTCGGGCTTTATTGTAGTCTGATAGATGAATTACAACAAATTATAACAAATAAATGAATTCTTTTTTACAAAAATCAGTACTTGTAATATTATTATTTGTAGGCTTACAAGCTAGCGCACAAACTAGTGGAACAGCAACAGGTAAAGTAATAAATAGTAAAGATAAAACTCCAATCGACTATGCGTCTATTGGTATCAAAAGAGTTAGCGACTCGACCTCTGTTGGAGGAACAAATACAGCTGCAAACGGTACTTTTTCAATTAGTGGATTAGCCGTTGGTAAATACAAATTATACGTAGTTTTCTTAGGATTAAAAACCATTACCAAGGACTTCGAATTAACGGCAGCCAATCCCGGTATAAACTTCGGTACTTTAAGCATGGAAGACTCTGGAATTACACTTTCTGGCGTAGAGATTAAAGGCGAAACTCCTCCAGTGGTGGTTAAAAAAGATACTTTAGAAATTAATGCATCAACTTTAAAGGTTAAAGAGAACGCTGTAGTAGAAGATTTACTAAAGAAAGTTCCGGGAGTTGAAGTTTCTAAAGACGGTACAATTACTACACAAGGTGAAACCATTAAAAGAGTAAGGGTAGATGGTAAGGACTTTATGGGTAACGACCCACTATTAGCTACCAAAAACTTACCAGCTGATATGGTTGATAAAATTCAGATTATTGATGATATGTCTGAGCAATCTAAATTCTCTGGCGTAGATGATGGAAATAGAGAGAAAATCTTAAACATCGTAACTAAAAACGGTGTAAAAAATAAAGGCTTTATAGGTAATAATACCGTAGGTTATGGTACTGATGATAGATATGATGTAAACTTGAACATTAACCGTTTTAACGAAAAACAACAAATATCTCTAATTGGTCAATTTAATAACGTTAACAAACAAAACTTCGGTGGTGGTATTGGTGGTGGTAACCGCGGACAGATGTTTGGCGGTGGTGGCGGTGGCCAGCAACAAGCCGGTATTACAACAACAAACGCAGCAGGTATTAACTTTGGCGATACTTACGATGACGGAACGCAGTTTACAGGAAGTTATTTCTTTAACAAAACTTCTTTGTTCTCTACCAGCAATAGTTTAACACAAAACTTTTTAGGTAATAATACTTCAACTAACCAAAGAGATTTAAATAGCACTACCGATCGTTTAAATCACCGTTTAAACTTTATGGTTGATACAAAGTTAGATTCGACAACCTCAATCCGTATCCAGCCTAATATTTCTTACACAAATAACTCTGGTTATAGTACAGAAAACTACAATAGAGTATCGCTAATTGGAAACTCGGTAGGTCAGCAAATTTCCGATACTAAATCAACATCACCATCAGTTAACAACAGCATCTTAATTAGAAAGAAATTTTTACGTAGAGGTCGTACTTTGTCGTTAAATGTTAATACAAACATAAACGATAATGATGCCTCTAATTTAAATAATAATCCAGAAACTGTTACTGCTCCGGGTGGAGGTGTAACTCAAAGTTTAATTAACAACTTAATTGATAATAATTCTAACTCGCTAAGTAATACAGCACGTTTAGTATTTACCGAGCCTTTATCTAAAACCTTAAGTTTAGAGTTAAACTACCAGAACGGTTTTATTAAAGATGATAGACATAGAATAGTTTACAATTTCAATCCAATAACACAACAATATGATATTAGGGATTTAGATTATACCAACGAATTCGAAAATCAGACTTTAACTAACTCTGTTGGGTTTAGCTTTAATAAAAACGAGAAAAAATATAACTGGAACATTGGTGTTGGTGTACAACGCACCAATCGTGAAAACGATAACTTAACAACTGGTGTGTTATTTACACAAAACTTTACAAACATTACGCCTTCTGCACAATTCAGGTATAACTTTAGTAACCAGAAGCGTTTGAACATTAGATACGACGGTCGTACAAATCAACCTAGCATCGATCAAATTCAACCGGTTAGAGATAACTCAAACACGCAAACGGTTCCTTTTGGTAATCCTAATTTGAAACCGTCATTTTCAAACAGCTTAAGAATTTTCTATAACAATTTCGATTTTGCTAGTTACCGTACTTTGTTCTTGGGTGCTTTTATTAACCAAACTTTTAATGCTTTTGGTAACTCTCAATTCTTAATCACAGATCCTACAGATGTAGATAACTATGGTAAAATAGCTAATGGTTACACTAACGTAGATGGTAATTACGATGCTACGGTTTTCGGAAATTTGGGCTTGCCAATTATTAAAGGAAACAAATTAAACTTCCAAATAGACGGAAGATTAAGCGCAAGTAAGTCTACCAACTTTACAAGTAATTTAGAAAATATTACTAAAAATTTCACCATCCAAAATGGTTACAAATTGGTTTCTAATTTAGATAAATTAGACATGATTGCAGGTATATCTGGTAACTGGACTCATGGTAACTATACCATAGGTGAAGAAACAAATTTCTACACATTATCTCCAAATATCGATATCAGTTATCTATTTCCAGGAAATATACGTTTGCAAACAGACGTAACTTACAACCAAGTTACGGGTAGAGGAGCAGCGTTTAACACAAAATATACATTGGTAAACGCGTACATGAGTCGTCAGTTTTTCAAAAACAGAACAACGTTTAAAATTTCTGTAAACGATTTATTCAATGAGAACACTGGCGTTTTGCGTACAGCAACAAACAATGCTATCGTAGATCAGAACTTTAACGTGCTTAAGCGTTATTTCATGTTCTCATTTACCTATTCATTAAGCAACATTGCAGGTATGAATACACAAGGACAAGGTGGCGGACCAGGTGGTGGCATGAGAATGGGCAGACCAGGTGGTATGTAATCTTATCTGATTTTTATATAAAAAGCGTCCCGATTTTTCGGGGCGCTTTTTTGTTTTCAGCCTATTTCTGAACACTACGCAAATGCCTTCTATTTGGATTTGTTATAAATAAAGGGTAAATTGCGACCATATATTTTATGAAACTTTCGCAATTAAATCCAGGACAAAAAGGAACAATTGTATCTTTTACAGATGCAGAAATGTCGGTTAAGCTGATGGAAATGGGTTGCCTGCCTGGCGAAGTTGTAGAAGTTGAACGCCTTGCGCCACTCGGCGATCCAATGGCTATCCGCGTTGCGGGATATCAACTTTGCCTTCGTAAAAGCGAAGCTTCTGTTATCATAATTCAATCATAAATTGGCGGATATTAAAGTTGCATTAGTTGGAAATCCGAATACCGGAAAATCTACCGTTTTTAATCTACTAACCGGATTAAATCAGAAAATAGGAAACTTTCCCGGCATTACTGTCGATAAAAAAACAGGTTTCTGTAAACTGCCAGATACTCGCACTGCTGAGATTGTAGATTTACCTGGAACTTATAGTCTTTACCCAAAAAGTAAAGATGAGAGTATCGTTTTTCAGGTTTTAGCTGATAGAAATAACAATAGCCATCCTGATTTAATCGTGGTAATTGCCGACGCTACAAATCTTCGTCGCAACTTATTGCTTTATGCACAAGTAGCAGATTTAGGGTTGCCAACACTGCTGGTACTTAACATGGCCGACATGGCTAAGAAGGAAGGCATAGCTGTTGACGTTGATAAACTTGCCAATCGCCTAGGAATACAGGTGGTGCAAATGGCGGCAAGGAATAATGAAGGTGTAGAACTGCTTAAAGATGCAATTGCAAATTCCACCAGAATCAGTACGCAAAATTACAGTATCAATGTTAATTCGTTTGCGCCAGAGGCGATAAATGCGATTAAACAGAAGCTAAATACTGCGAACGATTATTATGCTTTGCAGGTCTTGCATCAGCATGAACATTTAGCGAATTTTACTACCAAAGAACAAAGTGAAATAGAAGAAATTGAGCGCAAGTTTAATTTTGATTCTTCAAAATTACAAGGTGAGGAGACGGTTGCTAGGTACAGACACTTGGGTACAATTTTAGATGGTGTAGTTACCGATACAGGAGCAGCTAAAAAGTTTGCCAATACCGACAAGCTTGATTCGATATTAACCCATAAGGTTTGGGGATTTGCAATCTTCCTATTATTGTTGTTCATCATATTTAATGCAATTTTCGCTTGGGCATCTTACCCAATGGATTTAATCGATGCCGGCTTCGGTTCGCTTACCGAAATGGGTCATGAGTATTTACCAGCCGGAATGTTAACTGATTTGTTTCTTGATGGCGTTGTTGCGGGTTTGGGTGGCATTGTAATTTTCATCCCTCAAATTGCGATACTATTTGCCTTTATTTCTATTCTAGAAGATACTGGATATATGGCTAGGGTTACTTTTATGATGGATAAAGTGATGAGCAAAGTAGGTTTAAATGGTAAGTCTGTGGTGCCTATGATTGGTGGTTTGGCCTGTGCAGTTCCCTCTATTATGGCCGCAAGAAATATAGAAAGCTGGAAAGATAGGATGATAACCATTATGGTTACGCCATTGGTTAGTTGCTCGGCTCGTTTGCCGGTTTATATTCTAATTATCTCTTTAATTATACCAGAAGGAACTGTTTTTGGAATTTTTAATACGCAGGGTTTGGCTTTGATGGCTATGTACTTGGTGGGCATGGTTGGTGCGGTTTTGGTAGCTTGGATAATGAAGTTTTTAATCAAAGCTAAGGAACGCTCGTACTTTATTATGGAGTTGCCTGTTTACCGAATGCCGAGATGGAATAATGTTTTTTTTACCGTTGTAGAAAAATCTAAAACCTTCGTTTTCGAGGCCGGTAAGGTAATTATTGCTATTTCTATCATTTTATGGGTAATGGCATCTTTCGGTCCCGGGGATAGGTTTGAAAACATCGAGAATAAATATGCTGCAGCATTGGCTGACACTACAAAGAATACCCAGCATATCGAAAGTTTAATTAGCAGCGAAAAATTAGAAAATTCTTATGTCGGTATTTTAGGGCATTGGATAGAACCATCAATAAGACCGTTAGGTTATGATTGGAAAATAGGCATTGCCTTAATTACTTCGTTTGCCGCCAGAGAAGCATTTGTAGGAACTATGGCTACCATTTACAGCGTAGATGGTGGAGATGAAGACACGGATACCATTAGAGAGCGTATGTTAAGCTCGATTAATAGCAGAACAGGTTTGCCGGTTTATACTTTTGCCACAGGTATTTCTTTAATGCTTTTTTACGCCTTCGCGATGCAGTGCATGAGCACGGTTGCCATCGTTTACAGAGAAACAAAATCTTGGAAGTGGCCAATTATACAGTTGGTTTACATGACTGCGATGGCTTATTTTGCCGCATTAATTGCTTACCAATTGTTGAAATAACTTAGGTTTCTTTAATTGCCTGTTTGCAAAGCTTTTCTATTTAAGAGGAATTTAACATCAAGTAATTGAAGAATAGGTCTTGTCTTGTTTCTGTTAAATCGAGGAGCTGTGGTTACGCCTTGGAAGACGAGTTTGTTAAAAAAATGGTTAATTTTAAAGCGTGAATAAAGTTGATGTTTTAGCGCAATACATGCCTGCAGATGCTGCTCCAATTATTTCTAAATGGATCGATTACTTTCAATGCGAATTTAAAATCTCTAAGGGTAGGACAACTAAACTCGGCGATTACAGACATCCGTTTAAAGATAAGGGGCACAAAATATCCGTTAATAACAACCTGAATCCTTTTGCTTTTTTAGTTACAACTGTACATGAGTTTGCGCATTTGCTTACTTGGAATGATCATAAAAATAAGGTGAAGCCTCATGGTGCAGAATGGAAGCACAATTTCAAAAGGATGATGAATCCTTTCTTCGATTTAAATGTATTCCCGTCAGATATTCATCAGACTATTATTACTTACCTTAATAATCCATCGGCATCAAGCTGTACAGATTTAAGCCTTGCTAGAGCGTTAAAAAAGTATGATCCTGTTATCAATACAATCCGCGTAGAAGAATTGCCACACGATACGGTTTTTGTGCTAAAAGATGGCAGGAGATTTAAAAAAGGAGAAAGAATGCGTAAACGCTATCGTTGTCTGTGTTTAGATAATGGAAACGTTTATCTGTTTAACCCACTTGCCGAAGTATTTTTAGCAACTGGTACGTAAATAGCTTCTTGATCTTTAACTACCCAATCTATATCAAGTTTCTGATTTTTAAATTGGATAGGATTATTTAGCAAGCTATCAATAAAGCCATCCTTTTCGTTTACTAAAATACTTGCGCTGTAACCATTCTGCATTTTACTTTTTAGTACGATGTATCTAGAATCCGGATAAGTTGTAATGTTTTCAAACACCATATCAAATTTATCAGTCCCCGCTAAAACATCATTTAAAGAGGCTATGTTGTCCAAAATAGATTTATCGCTTTTTGGATTTTTACTCAATGGGATGTCAATAAAGGGCAACGATTTAATTTCGCCTCCGGCAGATGCGGTTCTGCTATCTGTTTTAAAAATTGTGTTGCTACGCAAAAACGTTCGTGAGTCTTTAAAAACGTTTCCATCATCGGCGGCCAACATTGTACTGTTGCTTTGCAATACTAAGCTGTCATTTCTTAAATAATATTTTTTCAGGTTACTGTTTATTCCACCATTGTTGGCATGCTCTACTAAAAGTACTGTCCGGTTGTTATCACTATAACTTTCTACGTAGAACGATAAATCGCCAAGCATATAGACGAGGCTAGTTCTTTTGCTAAGAGTAGGTAATATTTTGTCGATAGAATCTGCATAGCCGACAATGGTTTTTGCATTTAAGTCGGTTGCAAATTCATCACCTAAGCCAGCCTGCGGGTGATCGGATTTTATTTTGTTACAGCCCAGAATTGTACTAAATAGGCAAGCAACAGCTAAAAAATATACAGTTTTCATAATCCCAAATAAGTAAGATGCCTTATTTAGTAAGTGGCTATTATCGTGCCAATAGGAGGCTGTGGTAATTTAGTAAGCTAATAAATTTTCAATTGTTTCTCCTAATCTAGATTTTGCTAAGAAGCTATCCTCCAATATTTTGCTCATCGGTATTGCGGTATCTAAACTTGCGCAACGCATTACCGGCGCATCTAAATACTTAAAACAATGCTCTGCAATGTGTGCACTTAGCTCCGCCCCAAAGCCAGAGCTTAAAGTGTCTTCGTGTAAAATAAGCACCCGTCCAGTTGCTTTTACCGTTTTTTCAACTGTTTCCTTGTCCCAAGGTTGCAAACTAACCAAATCTACTAAAGTAGCGCTGATAGTTGGGTTTTCTTTTAAGTATGCCAATGCCCAATGTACGCCTAAACCATATGTGATTACAGTTAACTGATTGCCTTGCTTTAATACATTTGCTTTGCCAATCTCTACAGTATAATAACCATCTGGTACCATGCCCGTTAAACTACGGTACAAGTACTTATGTTCGAAATAAATTACCGGGTTTGGATCCTCTACTGCCGCTATTAACAAGCCCTTTGCATCGTAAGGAAATGCTGGATAAACGACTTTTAAACCAGGAGTTTTGGTAAACCAAGCCTCGTTACTTTGAGAGTGGAAAGGTCCGGCGCCTGTTCCGGCACCAGTAGGCATGCGCACCACTACATCGGCCTTTTCGCCCCAACGGTAATGAGTTTTTGCCAGGTTATTTACAATTTGGTTAAATCCGCAGGTTACAAAATCGGCAAATTGCATTTCTACAATTGCTTTTGCGCCATTAATTGATAAACCTAAACCTGTACCAACAATTGCCGACTCGCAAATAGGCGTGTTCCTAACCCTAGCTTTGCCAAAGGCTGAAACAAAGCCATCGGTTATTTTAAAAGCACCGCCGTATTCTGCTACATCCTGCCCCATAATTACTAGCTCTGGGTAACGTTGCATAGCCTGTTTTAAGCCATCGCTAATCGCATCTAGATACCGAATTTCCTTCTCTTCGCCGGTTGGCGAAACCACATTTTGTTGATAGGGAAAATACATGTCTTCTTGCTCGACAGTTGGGTTGGCTATAGGTTCGGTTTCTGCAAAAGCTTCTTCAACTTCGTTTTCTATATCACGCTTAAAACCAATTTTTATCGATGCTATTAAATCTTCGTTCAAAACTCCCTGTGTTAAAAGGAAGTTTTCAAAATTCTTTACCGGATCTTTTTTGCCCCATTCATCAAAAAGCGCTTGCGGAACATATTTAGTTCCTGATGCTTCTTCGTGCCCACGCATCCTAAATGTTAAACATTCTACTAAAACAGGTCTAGGATTTTCTCTTATGCTTTCTGCTATTTCAGTTATCTTATCATAAACTTCCAAGATATTATTCCCATCAATCTTAAAACCCTCCATACCATAACCGATAGCTTTATCCACTAGGTTTTCACATTTAAATTGTTCGTTCTTTGGTGTAGATAAGCCATATCCATTATTTTCGATGATGAAAATTACGGGTAAATCCCAAACTGCAGCTACGTTTAAGGCTTCATGAAAATCACCTTCGCTGGTAGCGCCTTCGCCAGTAAAAACAAGTGTGGCTTTTTTTCTGTCGGCAATTAAATCTGCTAAGGCAATTCCATCGGCTAAAGCCAATTGTGGGCCTAAATGAGAGATCATGCCTACGATTTTATAGTCTTGTGTTCCGAAGTGGAAGGAGCGATCTCGGCCTTTTGTAAAACCAGATATTTTGCCCTGCCATTGCGCCATTAATTTTTTTAGCGGGATGTTTCTACTTGTAAAAACGCCTAAATTGCGGTGCATTGGTAAAATGTATTCATCGCTCTGCATAGCTAAGGTGGTACCAACAGCTATCGCTTCTTGCCCAATACCAGAAAACCATTTGCCAATTCGACCTTGACGTAAAAGAATAAGCATTTTCTCCTCCACCATACGTGGATAAAGTAGTGTTTTATAAAGCGCTAAAAGTTTAGCGTCATCCTTATCTTTTCTATCGAACTGCATATTTGGTTGGTATTTATAAAACACTTAGAATCTAGCTCCTAAATTCTAAGTTACAATTTGATTTCGAAATCTAAACTCCAGATTTAAGACTCTGGATTTTTCTTTGCGTCTTCCCATTGTTTAGCGAAAGATTTTTGAGCTACTTCTGGCATCTCTCTGTATTTACCCCAGCTTTTTTTGAAAAATGTTTTTAGGAAGAAATTTTTCATTTTGCCACCTAACATGTCCATGAGCTTACGATTTTTCATGCCTTTTTTCCAGATGTTCCAACCAATTTCTTCGGTTTTAGTGTTTTCATGCTGGCTGGCTGCATCTCTTCTATTAAGCAATAACATTTTATGGATATCAATTTTAACTGGGCAAACTTCAGAACATTTTCCGCACAAGCTAGAGGCATAGCTAAGATGCTTAAACTCTTTCATCCCTTTAAAATGAGGCGTAATAATAGAGCCAATTGGTCCACTGTAAGTGGTATCATAAGTATGGCCACCAATATTTTTGTAAACCGGGCAAGCATTTAAGCATGCACCGCAACGGATGCAATACAAAGCTTGGCGTTGTTCTTTTTGTGCCAAAAGATTGGTTCTGCCATTATCTAAAAGCACCACATACATTTCTTCAGGTCCGTCGGTTTCATTTGCCTGGCGAGGACCACTTAACAAAGTATTGTAAACCGTTAAATTTTGCCCAGTTCCATGGCTGGCAAGTAAGGGCCAAAATAAGTCTAAATCTGCGATAGATGGAATTACCTTTTCTATGCCAACAATGGCAATATGTATTTTAGGGAATGTTGTACATAAGCGAGCATTTCCTTCGTTTTCCGTTAGCGCTACGCTACCAGTGTCGGCCACTAAAAAATTGCCTCCAGAGATACCAATATCGGCTGTCAGATATTTTTCTCTTAATAATTCTCTCGCTTTTTGTGTAAGTTGCTCAGGCGTGGCATCAACAGGGGTGCCAAATTTATCGTGAAATAATTGTGCAATTTCTACCTTGCTTAAGTGCATGGCTGGTGTAACAATATGATAAGGCTTTTGCCCCAAAAGCTGTACAATGTATTCACCTAAATCACTTTCTAACGATTCTATTTCATTCTTTTCCAGAAACTCATTTAAATGAATTTCTTCGGTAGTCATAGATTTAGATTTTATAACCGTTTTTCCGCCACTTCTTTTAATGATATTTAGGATTTCGGTTTGCGCTTCTTCAACGTCATTTGCCCAGATAACCTTGCCACCACGTTTTTGGAAATTAGATTCAAATTCTGGTAAAAATTTATCTAAATTTTCCATCACACGCCATTTGGTAACATGTGCCTTCTTTTTAGACTGCTCCAAATTTTCGAATTTAGACAAACCCCTTTCTACAGCAGCATTATATTTTCCAATATTATGATTGATGGTATTACGATGAGGGATGTCAAAAGCTTTTTCATCGGCTTTTGTTATAAATTCTTCGGCAGTATTGATCATCTTCAAAGATAAAAAGATTTAAGCTAACGTATAAGCTACAAACGCTAAATACAGTGCCGTTAATGCATGGATTCTAAAAAAGTTTTAAACAAAAAAGCCGATGGCGGTTAACCATCGGCTTTTTATATCATTATAAACTATTATTTAGTTTTTGGCGTACCGTCTTCGTTTTTATTAACAACTGGACGATTTGCACCATTAGCTAATTCCCAAGCAGTGAAATAAACTAATTGAGATCTTTTTGCCAACATTGGGAAATCGATTTTGCTAACCTCATCTCCAGGTTGGTGGTAATCTTTGTGCGTACCGTTAAAGTAGAAAATTACCGGAATACCGAACTTAGCAAAGTTGTAGTGATCTGAACGATAGTAGAAACGGTTTGGATCTGTACGGTTGTTATATTTTTCGTCCATAACAATATTTACATAATCTGCATTTGCTTTTTTGCTAACATTATCTAAATCATCGCTTAACATATTAGAACCAATAATGTAAACGAAGTTATTGTCGCCTGGGCGAGCATCGTCACCACGACCAATCATATCGATATTTAAGTTTGCAATAGTGTTAGCGATAGGGAATACAGGGTATTCTGAATACCACTCAGAACCTAATAAACCTTTTTCCTCGCCACATACTGTCATAAATAAAATACTGCGTTTCGGGCCATGACCAGCTTTTTTAGCTTTAGCAAAAGCCTCAGCCAATAATAAAACGCCAGTAGTTCCAGAACCATCATCATCAGCACCGTTGTTAACTTTATCAACGGCGTTTGGATCTTTAACTAATCCAATATGGTCATAGTGGCCAGTAACCACCAATACTTCGTTTTTTAATTTCGGATCAGAACCTTCCAAGAAACCTAAAACGTTTTCCGCTCTTAAAACAGTTTCTTTAATGCTTGCTGCAAAAGTAACCGGAGTATTGATTACAACAGTTGCAGGTTTAACACTTTCTGTGATCGCTTTTTTAGCAGCATCTACTGTAGTGTTAGCACCAGATAGAATTTGATTTGCTACAGCAGTGCCAATTGTAACAACTGGAATAGGAGCTACAGTAGGTGTTGCATTTTTCTTTTTATCGTATTTTAAACCTTCAGAACCACCGGTTAAGTAAGCTTTAAGTCGTGGATTTATATTGTCTACTGATGGTTCGATAACCAATACACCAGCGGCTTTTTTCTCTGTTAAATATTTGATTTTGTTTTGTAAGCTACCAACACTACTTGGTGCTCTTCTGCCACCTTGTGCAGGTGCTTCTGCAGGTTTTGCAGTTGGATCTCCGCTAGAGAAAACCATAACAACTTTACCAGCAACATCCTGGCCAGCATATTCATCAAAACCATCTTTGCTAATACCAAAACCGGCAAAAATAACAGCGTTAGCTTTAACGTCGAAACCAGCATCGCCTACAGCGTTAGGCATTATATAAAAATCTTTAAGATTCTCTTTTGCTTGTCCGTTTACAGTTAAAGTAGTTTTATCTAGTTTTTTTGTAGAAAAGCCAACGTTTTGAAAATATGGATCTTTACCGCCTTTAACTGGACCGGTTAAGCCGAAACTTTTAAACTGTTTTTTGATATAATCGGCAGCCATCCAAGCGCCTTTAGTGCCAGTCTCTCTGCCTTCGTATTCATCAGATGCAAGGATAGAAAGGTGGTCATAGCCTCTATCTTTATTGATAGTTTGACTATACTTGATAGCGTTTTTGTCTTGCGCTACCGCACTGAAAGTTAGCATTACTGCCAAACCAGTGTATAGAAATTGTTTTTTCATCAGTTTTATTTGTTTAAGTATTGGTAATGCTGTTGCCAACCTTACCTTGTTAGGTGTTTTTTTATTAGCAAGAAATTTTGTAAACTCTTGTTCCGTGTCTTCCACCTTCAAACGCTGTGGTTAAAAAAGTAGTTGTCATTTCCTTTGCAAGTTCTTCGCTTACAAACCTAGCCGGGATGCATAAAATGTTTGCATTGTTGTGTTGCCTAGCCAAAGCAGCAATATCATTTTGCCAACAAATGGCGGCTCTAATACCTTGATGTTTATTAGCAGTTATTGCAACGCCGTTAGCACTACCACAAACTAAAATACCAAAATCGAACAAGCCATTTTCAACAGCCTCGGCAACAGGGTGAGCAAAATCTGGATAATCTACCGAATCGTTACTGTAAGTGCCAAAATCCTTAACTTCGTAATTAGCTAAAAATTCTTTTACCAATTCTTTATAATCGAATCCGGCATGATCAGAGCCAATGGCAATTTTAAGTTTGTTTTCTGTAGGCATTTTCAAATTTAGATAGAATTATAAATATAAAGCGTAAATTTTTTGTTGCTCGTTATTTAACAATTACTAGTCCTTCTTCCTTTAATCTTTTCTTTTGGATGTTTGCCGAAATCATAATACTTAATTCATAAAGTAAGAATAATGGTAGAGCAACAATCATCATGGTATACGGATCTGCAGTTGGGGTTACAATTGCCGCAACTACTAAAATTAATACGGTTGCATACCTTCTGCTAGACCTCATAAACTGCGGTGTCATTACACCAAGTTTAGAGAGGATGAATATTACTACAGGTAACTGAAAAATAAGGCCAGTTCCTAAGGTTAGGGTTAAGATTGTAGATAGGTAAGAATCAATTGTAATCGTGTTTGCGATGCTTTCATCAACCGTAAAGTTTAATAAAAAGTTGATAGAAAATGGGGCGATAATATAGTAGCCAAAAGCTACACCTAAGAAAAATAGTACTGAAGCAAAAAATACGAATCCACTTGCAGATTTTCTTTCGTTATCTAGTAAAGCAGGTTTAATAAACAACCAAATTTCAAATAGGAGGTAAGGTACGCCTAATATGATACCAGCCATGATACATGAGTTCATTTGCAAGGTAAACTGACCAGACATCTCTGTGTTAATTAGCTTTGCATCTATTTTTGTAATACAAAACTCTTTACCAATTGCCGGAAACATGTCTACCAATTTGCAACCCATTCTGTAGGTCCAGAAGCCGGGTGTTTTTGGACCCATAATAATTTTACCCCAGATAAAATCGGTAAAATAAAATGCACCACAAATAAAAACAGTTACTACGGCTAAAGTTCTAAGCAAGTGTTTTCTAAGAACATCGATATGATCGAAGAAAGACATTTCTGCCTCTAGATTTTTTCCTTTTTTCTTAATCGAATCTATCAGATCCTTTGCTTTGTTGTCGCTCATTGAAATAATTAGTAAACAAAAATACCATTCTATTTGATATAGAATGGTATTTACGGTTAAAATCTAATAAAAGATTATATTATTCTGAAAATTCAAAAGTTTCCATGAATTTGGTAGTAAAGTTACCCGCTCTAAAGTTGGGGTCTTTCATCAATTTCAAGTGGAAAGGAATAGTTGTTTTTACACCTTCAATTACAAATTCGCTTAACGCACGTTCCATGGTGCAAATTGCTTCTTCGCGAGTTTGAGCTACGCAAATTAGCTTTGCAATCATCGAATCGTAATTCGAAGGAATTTGATAGCCTGCATAAACGTGTGTATCTACACGCACACCATGGCCGCCTGGAGAATGGAAATTCGTGATTTTTCCTGGCGAAGGCCTAAAGTTGTTGAAAGGATCTTCTGCGTTAATACGGCACTCAATTGCGTGCATATTTGGCACATAGTTATTTCCAGAAATAGGAATACCGGCAGCCACCTTAATTTGTTCTTTAATTAAATCGAAGTTAATTACCTCTTCAGTTACCGGATGTTCCACTTGGATACGTGTATTCATCTCCATAAAGTAGAAGTTACGGTGTTTGTCAACCAAAAACTCAACTGTTCCTGCGCCTTCGTAATTAACAGCCAAAGCACCTTTAATTGCCGCTTCACCCATTTTCTCACGCAGTTCAGGTGTCATAAAAGGAGAAGGAGCTTCTTCTACCAATTTCTGGTGGCGACGTTGGATTGAACAATCTCTTTCAGATAAATGGCAAGCTTTTCCAAATTGATCTCCAATAATCTGGATTTCAATGTGGCGAGGATCTTCGATATATTTTTCTAAATATAAACCATCGTTACCAAAAGCAGCGCCCGATTCCTGACGAGCACTGTCCCAAGCATTTTCAAAGTCTTCGTCTTTCCAAACAATACGCATACCACGGCCACCACCGCCTGCGGTAGCTTTTAAAATTACCGGATAGCCCATTTCCTTAGCTATCTCAATACCTTCTTTAACGCTGGTTAACAAACCATCAGAACCTGGTATAGTTGGTACACCAGCAATTTTCATGGTTTCCTTAGCCGAAGCTTTGTCGCCCATTCCGTTAATTTGTTCTGGCGTAGCGCCAATAAACTTAATTCCATAATCACGGCACACCGAAGAAAATTTAGCATTTTCTGATAAGAAACCGTAACCTGGATGTATCGCATCAGCATTGGTTAACTCTGCTGCCGAGATAATATTTGGAATACTTAAATAGGAATCTTTGCTTGGAGGTGGACCAATACAAACAGCCTCATCGGCAAAACGTACATGTAAACTCTCCCTATCTGCGGTAGAATATACAGCAACCGTTTTTATGCCCATTTCTTTACAGGTACGTATAATACGCAAAGCGATTTCGCCCCTGTTGGCAATTAATATTTTTTTAAACATAATTCTTTTAAAATTAGCTAATTAGCCAATTGATAAATAGCTAATTAAATAGGTTCTACTAAAAATAACGGTTGATCGTACTCTATTGGAGATGCGTTATCTACCAATACCTTAACGATACGGCCAGAAACTTCACTCTCAATTTCATTGAAAAGTTTCATCGCCTCAACAATACAAATTACCTTGCCAACACCAATTTCATCACCTACGTTTACAAACGAAGGCTTGTCTGGGCTAGCAGAGCGGTAGAACGTACCAATCATCGGAGATTTGATCGTAATATATTTAGAATTATCTTCTGCTGGTGTACTAGGAGCTGGTGCTGCTGCAGCTTGCGCTACCGGAGCGGCAACTGGAGCAACAGGTTGTGGTGCAAGTGCCTGAGGTAAAGCTGCATTTACGTAAACCGGCTCTTGGTTAGTTTTAATTGTAATTTTGAAGTTTTCTTGCTCAATAGCAACTTCATTTACGCCCGACCGAGAAACAAATTTAATCAGTTCCTGAATTTGTTTAATATCCATTCTTTAGTTGTTATGTTAAAAAAATTGGTGTATGGTTTGTTTAACTAAGTTATTGTTTTTTTGTTTGGTATTTTGCTGTTTAGTTTTTCGGTTTTTTAGCTTTTGATTATTTCCAAACAACTAAAAAACAAATTAAACAGGCAACCGCTAACTATTATAAGCCCACTTAAGGTACACAGAACCCCAAGTAAAGCCTCCGCCAAATGCGGCTAAAATTATGTTATCGCCTTTTTTTAATTTGCTTTCCCATTCCCATAAACATAATGGAATAGTTCCGTTGGTTGTGTTGCCGTAACGCTCAATATTAATCATTACTTTATCAGAATCTACACCCATTCTAGACGCAGTTGCATCTATAATACGTTTGTTTGCTTGGTGTGGTACTAACCATGCAACATCATCAGAAGTTAAGCTATTGCGCTCCATAATTTCTGCAGCCACATCAGCCATGTTTGTTACCGCAAATTTAAATACGGTTGGACCTTCTTGATGTGCGAAATGTTCGTTAGCATCAATAGTTTCGTGTGTTGCTGGTTTAACAGAACCACCAGCTTTCATGCCTAAAAATTCTCTTCCCGAACCGTCAGATCTTAAGATAGAATCCTGTATGCCCAAACCTTCCTCGTTAGGCTCTAGTAAAGCACAACCGCAACCATCACCAAAAATAATGCAAGTAGTACGGTCTTTATAGTTAATAATAGACGACATTTTATCGCCACCCACAACTAATACTTTTTTATGTTTGCCAGACTCTATAAATTGAGCGCCTGTACTTAGGCCAAAGATAAAGCCAGAACAAGCTGCCTGTAAATCGTAGCCCCAAGCGTTTTTAGCGCCAACTTTATCTGCTAGTACGTTGGCAGTTGCCGGAAAGGTAAAATCTGGCGTTGTAGTACAGAAAATGATTAAATCAATTTCCATTGCATCAATACCACGTTTTTTAAGCAAACCATTAACAGCGTGTACCGCCATATCTGATGTGCCTAAACCTTCGCCTTTTAATATTCTTCGCTCTCTAATGCCTGTTCTAGAAGTTATCCACTCATCAGAGGTATCTACTAGGGTTTCCATCTCCTTATTAGTCATAATGTAATCAGGAACGTAACCATTAACGGCAGTAATAGCAGCGTGAATTTTATTCATTTGTGTGTTGTTTAAGTTTTATTGGAATGCAGCTTGTATTTTTCCAACAAGGTTAGAGGTAATAATATCCCTAGATTGGAAAATCATATTTTTGATAGCCTCCGGAGAAGAAATGCCATGTCCAATTAATACTGGAGCATTAACACCCAATACCGGGCTGCCACCATAGTTTTCGTAGTTAAAACGGTCAAAAAACTCATCTTTCAATCCCTTTTTAATCGTTAATACATAAAACGATTCTGCTAATTTAAGCATTATGTTTCCAGTAAAACCATCGCAAACAATAACATCAGCTTTATCGTTAAATAAATCTCTACCTTCTACGTTACCTACAAAATTAAAAAGTTTGGTTTCTTTCATTAATCGATGACTGGCTAGCGTAATCATGTTGCCTTTTTCATCTTCTTCGCCGATGTTCATTAACGCTACCTTAGGGTTGTTAACTTGCATTACGTTTTCGGCATAAAGACTGCCTAAAACAGCAAAATCCATCAAGTTGTCGGGTTTGCAATCGGCATTAGCACCTACGTCTAGTAATAAGCCTGTACCACCTTTAAGTTTGGGTACAATTGTACATAAACATGGTCTAGAAATGCCAGCTATCGGCTTAACGCTAAAAACTGCGCCAACAAGCATTGCGCCAGAATTGCCCGCACTTGCGAAAGAATCTATTTTGCCTTCTTTTAATAATTGGAAACCTACTGCGATACTAGAATTTGGCTTTTGTAAAATAGCCTTAGTAGGATGTTCGCCCATACCAATAACATCGTCGGTATGAACGTATTCGAAATGGTCCGGGTTAAAACCGGCCTCCGAAAGTAGAGGTTTAATCTGCTGAGTATCACCAATAAGCACTAACTGCTCATCGGCTTTTAGGGATGAATGAGCAGCTATTGCTCCTAAAACATTAGCTTTAGGAGCATAGTCTCCGCCCATAATATCGAGACCTATTTTCATAGTAAAAATCTTTTGTGTGTAAGCATTATCGCTTTTACTTCTATTAATCTAAGGTAAACTTAAACTAACAGAAAACACAAAAATTTTCTTAGAAAATTAACCTATTGAAGTGTTTTCTATAACTAATTTACCGTTGTAGTACAAGTTACCATCAACATTGTAAGCTGTGTGTGGAACGTGTATTGCACCAGTAGTTTGGCATGTTGTCAAAGAAGGAGCTTCTGCTTTATAGTGAGTTCTTCTTTTATTTCTTCTTTGTTTAGAAATCTTGCGTTTTGGATGTGCCATTGCTGATTTGTTTTAATATTATTTTAATTTTTTTAACGCTTCCCAACGTGGGTCGTCAGTTTTTTCTTCTTCTACTTCTGTATTTCCACTGGCCAGTTTCTCTAAAGTTGCAATCATTTCTGGGTCGCACTTTTGGTTGTTGCCAGCTTCTTCGCAGTTGTTAATGTACGGTACAGATACGTTTATAAATTCGTAAATCATTTCCGAAACATCCAACTCGCTTTCCTTTCTTTCTAAAACAATGATTTCTAAATCATCGCTTTCTAAAGCATCCTCAGCAAATTTTACAATCTGCCTTTCTTTAACATCAATTGGTTGCGAAAACTCCGATAAACATTTGTCGCAGTTCAGCTGCATGGTTCCAAAAATATGGAAATGCAAAATCAACATTGTTTCCTGTTTATCTAGCTCAAGCGTAACTTTAAGTGCCCCATCTTTAACCAAAGAGTACTCAAACGCATCAAAAAAGCTTTTATCAATATCAAAATCGAATTGATGTTTGCCCAATTTTAAACCAGTAAATGGGATAGAAAATTGTTTTAATGCTTTCAATTGTAACTAAATTTTAGCCTGCAAAGGTATGAAATATTTTATTAAAACGAAATCTTTTTAGAAAAATGAAACATGAATAATTTGTGCTTTAGCCTAGGCTGTTCAAATTGCCTAATTCTCTTAACCTCTTTAGGTTAAATTTGAAAAACTAGGCTAAGGTCATTTTGCTTTATTCAGTCCTTCTTTCCGCTTTAATCGCCTGCGTGCCTTCGGCTCATGTCTGCTTCAATAAGGTTTATATTACAAAGGTAGTGGTTCTTTTGAAAATTTGCATCCCCTCATAGGAGCAGAAAAGATATATTTAGCCCTGATCGAAGCGACATCTTTTTGTGTGCTCAGCTTGAGCGAAGCGAAAGGAGGCACAAAAAATACAGCGTAGAGCAGGAAGCAACTTTAAAATGAATTGCTGAATTGCGCTTCAAATATTCTTAGCAAAAGCTCAGACTGAGGCTGCGCATAAAATAATGAGTAGAGCAACTAATACGTTCGGATAGTTATTGGATATTGCTGCTAAGTATGCAAGGCGATTAAAATTTATTTTGCCAATACCATTTCCTTATTGTTTCGGCTCCATTCGCTCCAAGAACCAACATATAATTTCGGCATAGCTAAACCGGCATAATCCATAGCTAACAGCAAGTGGCAAGCCGTTACGCCCGAGCCACAATGCACAATGGTATCTTCAAGATTCAGGTTTTCTAATTCCATTTCCAATACTTTTTTTAAAACCTTCGGATTAAAGAAAAAACCATTTTCATCTAAACTTTTGGTAAAAGGGAAATTGATAGCGCCTGGAATATGCCCTGCAATTAAATCAATTGGTTCTGTTAAACCAGCGTAGCGATTCGCATCTCGAACATCAATAATCGTTTGGTTGCCCGTTTTGCTAGCAACTTCTATTTCATCAATAGCTACAATTGGTAACTGCCAGTTTTTTATCGGATAAGGCTTTTTGCTTTCAGCTTTAGGCATTAAGTTATCTACAGGAAATTCTCCTTTAACCGCTGCTTGGAAACCTCCATTTAATACTTGAACTTTTTCATGACCAATAGCCCTTAACATCCACCAGAAACGAGCTGCCGCATTGCTTCCGTTTTTATCATCATAAATAATTATGTGGCTGTTCTCGTCAATACCTAAATTGCCTAACAGTATGCCGAATTGTTCGGGTGATGGCAGTGGATGTCTTCCGCCTATGGCGAAATCTCCAATGTTGGCTAAATCTGTATTTAAATCTACATAGAATGCACCTGCTAAATGACCTTCGTCATAGCGAGGTTTTGAGCCAGCACTAGCATCAATAAGAATATAATTTTTGGGATCTAAAGCTAATAATTCAGAAGGTTGAATGATTGGAGAAATGTTTCGTTTCATAAATTCATCTTTAGCTTCAAAACTCAATTTCTAATTCGCATCATCCTTAATGTCACCTGCGGTTTCAATTAGTTTTCCGCCACTGCGCAATTGGTTTTTTAATAAGCTTTCTTGCTCTCTGCGATGTTTAACAATATGTATGGCTGCAAAAACCGCCTCCATAAACGAAGTTGGATCGGCAACATTTTTACCTGCAATATCGTATCCTGTCCCATGATCTGGAGAAGTGCGTACAAATTTCAGCCCCGCGGTGTAATTTACGCCAGTATCAAAAGCAATGGTTTTAAAAGGAATTAAACCTTGGTCGTGGTACATAGCCAACACCGCATCGAATTTTTTATAAGTGCCATTACCAAAAAAGCCATCGGCAGGGTAAGGACCAAAACAAATAATGCCTTTGTCAAATGCTTGTTGTATAGCCGGACTAATAATTTCTGCTTCTTCTTTGCCTAACAATCCATTATCACTAGCGTGAGGATTTAAGCCCAAAACTGCAATTTTTGGTTTTTCAATCCAGAAATCCTTTTTCAAGCTTTCGTTAATCAGTTGAAGTTTTTTTACAATGTTTGGCGTGGTTATCGCCTTTGGCACATCTAAAACCGGAATGTGGCCTGTAACTACACCAACACGTAGCGTTTCGCTAATTAAAAACATTAATACATCGTTGCTTCCGCTACGCTCTTGTAAATATTCTGTATGGCCAGGGAAAGTAAAATTCTCTGATTGGATGTTGTTTTTATTGATTGGAGCAGTAACTAACGCATCAATTGCGCCACTTACCAAATCGTCGGTAGCTTTTTGTAAAGATAGTAAAGCGTATTTTCCGCCGGTTTCATTGGCAACGCCAAGTTCAATTCTTACATCTTCTTCCCAAGCGTTAATCATATTTACCTTGCGTGGGTTTGCATCGGCAGGCGTGTTAATTACATTAAACATAAAATCGCTCATGTGTAATGCTTTTCTGTGGAAAGAAGCCACCTTAGTATGACCGTAAACTATAGGCGTACAATAATCTAACATCTTGCTTTCGGCAAAGGTTTTAAGAATAACTTCTAAACCTATACCGTTTATATCGCCTACACTTATACCTATTTTAACTTTATCGCTCATGTTGTTGTAAATAGAATTTGGCGCAAATTAATAAATAGAATTGAGATGTAAGGTGTATGGCAAAAGGTTTAAGGTGTATTGCGAACCTTAAACCCTAAACCTTAAACCTTATTACTACCTTTGCGATTATGAGTTTAGTAAAAGCGAAAAAGCATTTAGGTCAGCATTTTTTAACCGACAAAAAAATTGCCGAACGTATTGTAGATGGATTAATTCACACCGATAAATACCGTCAGGTTTTAGAAGTTGGACCGGGTATGGGGATTTTGTCTGACATACTTTTAGCACGAGAAAATCTAGAGACTTTTTTAATTGATATCGATGTTGAATCTGTTGCTTTTTTAGCCAAAAAATACCCGCAATTGGGTGATAGACTAATTAGTGGCGATTTTTTAAAACTTGATCTAACCTCTATTTTTGCGGGTAAGTTCGCCGTGATAGGTAATTTTCCGTATAATATTTCGTCTCAAATTTTATTCAAAATATTAGAGCATAAAGATAACGTAGTCGAGATGGTGGGCATGTTTCAGAAAGAAGTTGCCGAGCGATGCGCTTCGAAATCCGGAACTAAGGAATACGGTATTTTGAGTGTGCTGATACAAGCTTATTATAACATAGAATATTTGTTTACGGTAAAGCCGGGCACATTTAATCCGCCACCAAAGGTTAATTCTGGTGTAATTAGGCTAAGCAGAAATGATGTGGAAACCTTGCCATGCGATGAAAAACTGTTTTGGCGTACGGTAAAAGGAGGCTTTAATCAACGGAGAAAAACCCTGCGAAATGCACTGTCTGGCACCATTCCTAAAGATAAAATGGATAGCCATCCGTTTTTTGATAAAAGAGCTGAGCAATTAAGTGTAGAAGATTTTATTGCTTTAACGCAACATTTAAGTAGTTTGATGCAACCTTAAAAGTTTTATAACGTCTTTAAATTATGAGGAAAATAATTTTTGCGTTTTTATTAGTTCTGTGCTCAGGTATACTTAGGGCACAGGAAGAAAAAAATATAGCCGATTTAGCTTTTTTATATCAAGCTATACAGCAAACGCCATCCTACAAAGATCAGTTAAAAGGCGATAAAAAATATCAAGAGCTTTATGAAAATCTTCGAAAGGATTTGAAGGCTAATGATGATTTTGAGATATTTAAGCAATTGGCTAAACTAATTCGGCCGTTAAACGACAATCATTTAGGGTTTTACAAAAAAGCTGATTCGAGTTATAAATTCATCCCGCCAAAATATAAGGTAGATTCTGTTGCGATGATAGATAAATATATCAACTATCCCGCAGATAGTGTTGAAGGAATCTATCAAAGTGGAAAAACTAAATATGTAATCCGAGGGGCAGAAGAAGATGAATATCAAATTATTAATTTATCAACTGGCGAATTAAAGGGGGTAATGTATAAAACCCCGCATCAAAGTTTTGATGTGATTCAGTTTGCGCCAAATCCTTATGCTTATACGTTAACCAGAAATATTAAACTCTTAAACAACCTGTTAATTGGTACTAATTATTATAAAGGAGATGTTAAAGCGTTTTATAATATGATTTCCCGAAAGGAAAAGTACGATTACAAAGTTTTAGAAGATCAGATTGGCTACTTAAGTTTAGGCACCTTTAACTCTACAGATAAGGAAATTAAAGCAGCTACTGATTTTTTTGACAGCGTTAAATCGACCATTAACGTTAAGCATTTAATTGTAGATGTTAGAAATAATTTCGGTGGCGGATACAAGAATTCTATGCAATTCATTAGGTTTTTAAGAAGCTTTCCTGGTAAAATCTATATTTTACAAAATGGTTATACGGTTAGCAATGCCGAACAATTTATTATCAATTTAAAAGCTTTGGGTAATGTTAAAACTTTAGGCGAATCTACCAGAGGCACCATAGCTTATGGTAGCAATTATGGTGAAACACTTTCGACGCCCAGCAATAGATTTTCTTTTTATCCAACCGATATGACTGCTTCGAAAAAAGAAGTTGCATTTGAATCTGTTGGTGTTAAACCCGATGTTAATTTACAGCCTTTTACAGAAGATTGGGTTAAACAAACTATCAACTACATTAAAGCTAATGACTAAAAAGATATTAATTATAGATGATTTACATCCGGTTTTTAAAGAGCAGGCAACCGCTTTGGGTTTTGAGGTTGACGATAGACCGGAAATTACAAGAGCCGAGACTTTGGCGGTTATTAAAGACTATGTAGGCATCGCTGTGCGTACCAAATTTAGAATTGATCAGGAACTTTTTGATGTTGCGCCGAATTTGAAGTTTGTTGCCAGGGCAGGGGCTGGCTTGGATAACATAGATGAAAACGTAGCAAAGGTTAGAGATATTGCCTTAATTAATGCACCCGAGGGCAATAGAGATGCCGTTGGAGAGCATGCAATTGGTCTTTTGCTGTCATTAATGAATAACTTTCGCAATGCGGATAATGAAATTAGAAATGGTATTTGGGATAGGGAAGGTAATAGAGGTTACGAGCTAAAAGGAAAAACTGTAGGCATTGTGGGTTATGGTTTTATGGGCCAAAAAATGGCGCAGAAGCTTAAAGGTTTTGAAGTAGATGTAATTGCCTACGATAAATATAAAACCGGTTTTAGCAACGAATTTGCTCGTGAAGTTAGCATGGAGGAAATCGTAAAGCACAGCGACATTTTGAGCTTACATATTCCTTTAACTAAAGAAACCAGGCAAATGGTAAACGACGAATATTTTTACCATTTTAAAAAGCCAATTTTCTTTATAAATACCGCTAGGGGCGAAATTGTGGATACATCAGCTGTGCTAGATAATATTAAAGCAGGTAAAATTTTAGGGGCTGGTTTAGACGTTTTGGAAACCGAGAAATTCCCTGCTTTGGGCGAACAATCTTGGTTTGATGAGTTAAAGGCAAATGGAAAAGTAATTTTAACTCCTCATGTTGGTGGATGGACATTCGATTCGTACCGTAAAATTTCTGAGGTTTTGGCGCAAAAACTATCGGATATCAAATTATAAATTGTTAAATTGCTCGTAACAAATATAAACTATTTGAATGTTAGGCTAATGGACTTTGTCTCAAATCTCACATCTCAATACTCAAATTCTTACTTGTTATGGCAAAGCAACATCAATACAAAACCAACTTGGTTTGGGCGGGTAATAAAGGCTCCGGAACTATGGATTATCGTTCTTACGATCGGGATTTTGTAGTTTCTATAGAAAATAAAGAGCCCATTTCTGGATCTTCGGATTCGGTTTTTTTAGGCGATAAGACAAAGTACAACCCAGAAGATTTATTGCTTTCGTCTATTTCTTCCTGCCATATGTTGTGGTACCTGCACTTATGTTCAAAAAACGATATTGTAGTTTTAGAATATGCAGATAATGCGGTTGGAACTATGATCGAAAATGCCGATGGAAGTGGTAATTTTAAAGAAGTTGTGTTGCAACCTACAGTTGTAATATCAAAAAAAGAGCAAGTTGCCCAGGCAAATGCTTTGCATGAAGAAGCTAACAAAATGTGTTTTATTGCTAATTCCCTGAACTTTCCGGTTAAACATCAACCCAATTGCAAAGCCATAAACGAGTAAAATCTCAGGTTTTTAAATCAAAATATTTGCATTTATAAGAATTGCCTTATATCTTCGTTTTGATTGAAGCAAGACTATGTAGGCTAAATGCCGATGTAGTCTTGTTTGTTTTTATAGGAATCACTAATACAATAACCAGATATGTCAGACGTAACTTATTATACCCAAGAAGGTTTAGATAAACTGAAAGAGGAATTACATAAATTAAAAACCGTAGATAGAGCAGCAATTTCTAAACAGATTGCAGAAGCTAGAGATAAAGGCGATTTATCTGAGAATGCAGAATACGATGCTGCCAAAGAAGCGCAAGGAATGCATGAAGCAAAAATTGCTAAAATGGAGGCTACGCTTTCTACCGCAAGGCTGATTGACGAGAGCAAACTTGATTTATCAAAGGTTTTAGCATTATCAATAGTTAAAATCAAGAATATCAAAAACGGCGCTACCATGAGCTACCAATTAGTTCCTGAAACAGAAGCTGATTTAAAAACAGGAAAGATTTCTGTAAAATCGCCTATTGCGCAAGGTTTGTTAGGTAAATCTGTTGGCGATAAAACCGAAATTCAAGTTCCGGCAGGTAAAATTGAATTTGAAATATTGGAAATTTCTAGATAACCCCAACCCCTAAAGGAGCTTTCAATTTTAAACTTAAAAATTCAAGCTTTCACCTTCAATCTTAAGAAATGAGTATATTCACTAAAATTGTACAAGGCGAAATTCCGGCACATATTGTTGCTGAAACAGCTGATTTCTTAGCCTTCTTAGACATTAGCCCTTTAGTGATGGGCCATGTATTGGTTATCCCTAAAAAAGAGGTAGATTACATTTTTGATTTGGACGACGAAACCTATGGAGGCTTACAGTTTTTCGCAAAAGTAGTTGCCCAGGGTATTAAAAAGGCATTTCCTTGCGAACGTGTTGGTGTAGCCGTTATTGGCTTAGAAGTGCCACATGCACATATTCATCTTATTCCAATTAACAAAATGAACGACATGAATTTTGCTAATGAAAAATTAAAGCTAACGCCAGGGCAATTGAGCGAAGCCAAAGAAAAAATTGTTGATGCTTTAAGAGATATAACCGCTCCTTAAGGATTTAGCTTCTTGTTATTTATATGTCTATCCGCATCGCGGATAGACTTTTTTTTGAGATTTTTTTCTAATGCTTCCGTTAAATCTATACCTGTTTGGTTAGCCAAACAAACCAATACAAAAAGTACGTCGGCCATTTCATCGGCTAAATCCACCTCTTCATCGCTCTTTTTAAAAGATTGTTCGCCGTATTTTCTGGCCATTATACGGGCAACTTCGCCAACTTCCTCCATCAAGATTGCGGTGTTGGTTAATTCGTTAAAATAGCGAACGCCAGTAGTTTTAATCCAGTTGTCAACGGTTTCCTGAGTTTCTTTAATCGTCATGTGTCTTGCGCTTAATCTTAAACCGAAGGTATATAAATTAGCTTTAAATAGCGATGAGCAATTCTAAGAATTCTAATTCCAAGCCTAAAGAGAAATAGCCACCGAGCATTAACTTGGCTTTAATGGCGCTAGGCAGATAGCCAAAAAATCGCTTAAATGCAGTGGTAAAATGCGTGGCGTGTTTGTAGCCAACTGCTTCTGCCACTTCAACTATTTGATGTTTTTCGGCAAGAAGCATGTCTTTGGCTTTTTGCATTCTACACGATAAAATGTAGCCGAAAACAGTATTTCCGTATAATAGTTTAAAATGCTTTTTTAAATATTGTTCGTTTGTTCCGGCCACCCTAGCTAAGTAGGCAATGTTAAAAGATTCTTGCAGGTTGGTTTCTATTAGCTTTTTAACTTCCGCCATTTTTTCTACCTCAGTAATTTTTAATTCAACTTTACTAATCAATTCTGCATCTGCTAATTGCATAGTAAGCAACTCAATTATTTTGGCTTTTAGGTAGAGTGTTTTTAAGTGAGCTCCAAATTGGCAGGTTTCAATTTCAACCAATATGCTTTTAATTCTAGGAGAAATATGAATGTTTTTTGAAAAAATTGAACTTAATGCGCCGATTTTTTTCTTGTTAAAAGCATCATGCTGATCTGGCATTTGCCTGAAGAAAAAATCCTCTGCGATATAGACATGAAGAAGATTAAGCGTAGTACTTTTTTTCTGAAGGTAAAAATCTCCCTTTGGGATATAAATACTATTGTGTACAGAATTGCCGAAAGTGAATGTCTTTTTTTGATTATGATCGCTAATGCGGCACTCTCCGTTTAAACAAAACTGCATCAAAATCAAGTTACAATTTGCCGAAAATTTTATGGTTTTTGGATGGTCACGGTCAAGAAGCAAGTCACTAAAAATATAGCTATGTGATGCAAAATCGCCAATTTTCTTATGCCGTTCTAATGTCTCATTATATTCAGTAAGCGGTTCAACTATTTTAGGGTTGATTATTTCCTTTCGCGTTACTAAAATTTCTGATGTTGTCATTCCTTGAAAATTGGGCAGCGTACATTTGCGACCGCAAGGTAAGTTTATTTAGACTTTTTCTAAATAGAATACAGAATTATACCCGCTATATGAAACAAATTTTACTATTTCTTTACTTTTCTATCACAATTTCGGTATTTGCTCAAGCTCAGGTAGCCAAATTATCCGGTAAAATAACGGTAGAAAACGGAACTGGAGTAGATGGTGCAATCCTAACCCTAAAACCATTAGGCAAACAAGTTATCGCCGACGAGAAAGGAAACTATCAGTTTACAGGTATTCCTTTCGGTTCTTACATCTTGGAGGTTAGCTCTATGGAAATTGTTTTCAAAACCGTAGATGTTAAAGTAGATAAAGCAATAAACATTTTTAATGTAGCGGTAAAAGCCAAAGAAAATAAAGTCCTAAATGAAGTTAGCATTACTGGCAAAACCGAAAAGAAAAAGATGGAAACTAGTGGCTTTGCGGTTTCTATAATCGAAACTAAGGAAGCCTCGTTAAGAAATTTAACTACAAACGAACTTCTAGACAGATCTGTAGGAGTGCGTGTGAGACAAAACGGAGGCGTCGGATCTCAAGTTGAATATAACTTAAATGGCATGTCGGGAAGTACGATTGGGGTGTTTTTAGATGGAATTGAGGTTTCAACTTATGGGTCTTCTTTTAATCTGAATAATATTCCGCCAGCAATGATAGAACGTATTGAGGTATATAAAGGTGTTCTTCCATCTCATTTAACAGGCGATTATGTTGGAGGTGCAATTAATGTGGTGCTAAAAAAAGATGTTTCGCGTAATAATGGAACTGTTGCGGTTTCTTACGGTTCATTTAATACCTACAATGCTGATGCAAGTGTAACACTTAGAGATAAAAAAAATGGGTTGTCATTTAGAGGTTCAGGTTTTTATACTTATACAGACAATAGTTGCGAAATGTGGGGCAAGTTTGCAAAGTATACAGATAGAAACGGCATATTAATACGTGATTTTAGGGCAAAAAGATTTAATAATACTTATAAGTCTATTGGTGGTCGATTTGAGGCTGGTTTTACTGATGTTAAGTGGGCCGATCAGTTTTTTTTGGGCTATAACGTATCAGATACTTATAGCGAAATACCTCATGGTACAACTACAGCTCAGCCGTACGTTGGTCGTTTTACAGAATATAAGGCAAATGTTTTTACGATGAATTATACAAAGCGAGATCTTTTTATAGATGGTTTAGCCTTGAATATTAATGCTGTACATAGTCGCCGTAGTACTTATGTACAGGATACCGTAACTACACTATATAACTGGGATGGGAAACCTATCATCTTGCACACCGATTTCATGATTGAGGCAGGCGATCCTCCTATAATTATAAAAGCCCCAAGAAATGGCGCTCAACAAGGTGCACCAACAATTAGTCAGGTTGATAGAAAAATAACAAACTCACGTTCTAATTTGGCTTATACAATTATACCCGGTCATCGTGTTTCGTTGAATCACAAAATTGAGGTAACGGATAGAGATGACACAAATTTATTAAGAGATGTAAACAAAGATCTCATAACGGTAACTCAGGTTATGAAAAATATTGTGTCAGCAAATTATGAGGCTCAAACATTTAATAATAAGTTGCAAACAAACTTAATGGTTAAATATACCGCCAACAGTACCAAGCAAACCAATCCAAATGCAACTTACAAAGCTGATGGATCTTACGAACTAAATCCGCAAACATCAAGGTCATTTAATGATAATTTTGGTTATGGGGCTACTGCATCCTACAATGTCATCCCAAAACTTTTTTTTATCGCTTCGATGGAAAATAGCTATATCATGCCTACCGAAGAGCAAATGTATGGAAATCCAGAAACTAACATTTTACCTAACGTAAATCTGCAACCAGAACAGAATATCAATTATAATATTGGTTTTAGGTTTGGTAGTCTGGATTTTGGCAAACATAAACTTTCATTTTATGCCAGTGCTTTTTGGCGTAATGGATTTGATAAAATTACAAGACAAACGGTTGATAGTGTTGTTACCGATGCCGATTTGGATATACAAGCCGTAGGTTTTGTTAATCTTGGTAAAACGCAATCGAGAGGTATAGAGGCAGAGGTGCTATATGTTTTTAATAATAAGCTAAATGCATCAGTTAACTTTTCGAAGTTTAATGCGCTATACAAAAGAGAACGTGATGATGCAGGTGCCCGAGATGATAGGTATAATTTACAGGTACCTAACGAACCATTTTTTACCGTAAATGCAAACGTTCAATACAGATTGAATAATTTTCTACAGAAAAAATCTGTCACGAATATTTACTACAATACCGGATATGTCGGTGCGTACGATATTGCCTGGTACCCTTCTGAAGGAAGTTTAACGCCTGCCCAGTTTTCGCATGATTTTGGTGCCAGCTACCGATTTCCAAACGGGAAGCTCATTGGTAGTTTGGATGCGAAAAATGTATTTAATACAGCCCTTTACGACAACTTTGGTGTTCAAAAACCAGGTAGGGGATTATATTTTAAATTGAATTACACGATTGGAAAATTTTAACAACAGATAATTAATTTCGATATGAAAAAAACACAACTAATTAAAACCGCAGTTTTTAGTGCTGTAATTGCTTCTCTAACATTAGGGAGTTGCAGCAAAAGTGATAGCCCAGCTCCTGAACAGCCCCAACCATCAGGCGATACAAGGTGGATTACACTTACAGCAGCTTTAAAACAAACTAATGATGGCGATGGTAATGGTGGAACATTAGCTTACGGAATTTCGCACGAACAAGCAATTAATCCAGCATTTGAATTAGATATTTTTCCAACAGGAAAGGCTTTAAAGTTAGAGTCTCCACGTACTTCTCGTGTGCAGGCATCTGCAGATGGAAAATATTTATACGATATCCAGTATACTGGAACTGACGGTGGTATCTTCCAAAAATTTAAAGTTAATGGACAAGAAAAATACGTAAGAGAGGGCAACGAAGTTAATACTGCAATTATTTTAGGTACTTCACCTCGCTGGGTAAAAGCTGCTGAAGGCGTTGGCGTTGGTGTTAGTATCTCTACCGAAACTGCTTTTACAGGAACATTTCCGGCTGTAACTTTTGGATCTATAAAATCTACAGCAGCAGTTGCTTCACTTAACCTTGATAATCCAAGTATTTTAAACACTGCTTCATTTGATCTACCTTTTACTCCAGCACAACTTGCGGCAGGTTATTCGGTTAGCCGTATCGATGTGCCTATAATTAATCAGGCAAAAGATAAAGTATATATTGGTGCTAGCGTTTCTAAAATAAATCCAGCTGGTACGCCTACTCAAAATGCAACTTCGGGTGTAATTTCTTGGCCAAGTGATGCAGCAAATATTGCTGGTACAGTTACTATAGTACTCGATTATCCAACCTTGAAAAATCCTAAATTAATCTGGTCTACTCAAAGTAAATATGGTAATAACGGCTACCGCACCATGATCCAGTATATTGGTGATGATGGTCACGTTTACCAAGCTACAGGTGTAAACACTACAGGTTATCCGCACATTTTACGTATAGATAAAAATACTAACGACTATGATAATAATTATCTGTTTGATTTAGGTAAAGCACTTAATGTAACAGGCGTTGCTGGTATCAAAGCTTGGAAATATCTTGGTAATAACAAAGGGTTTGTGCTTTATGATATTGATAAAAAAGGTGGTTATTTAGCTTTAATTGATTTAAGCGCTAAAACTGCTACCAAAATTGCAACGGAATATGAAGCAAGTTTAAACTTCGATCAGCACCAAAGTATTGCAGTTCAAGGTGATTTTGTTTACGTTCCGTTAACTCCAGTAAGTTTGCCAGGTAATGTATTTGTTTACAATTGGAAAACAGGTGTGCTTACCAAAGGTGCTAAATTAGCAAATGGTACAGGACATCGCTTTATCGGCGCTTACTAAAAATAACTAAAACGCTCTCAAACCACAAACGCCCAGATATTATCGGGGCGTTTGTGGTATATAATAAAGTCTCTTTAGGGTTGGGCTTACTCTTTGTTTTTAGTATCAATTATGATTGTTGTTGGCCCATCATTAACTAGGCTAATTTTCATGTCGGCACCAAAAACGCCACAAGCAACTTCTTTATTTAGCAAAGCTGATAAACGACTAATCGTAGCTTCATAAAGCGGAATCGCTTTATCTGGTCTTGCAGCTCTGGTAAAGCCCGGTCTATTACCTTTTTTTGTCGATGCAAATAATGTAAACTGGCTAATCAATAAAATATTGCCATCAATATCTGCCAAGGCTTTATTCATCAAACCATTTTCATCACTAAAAACACGCATATTGGCAATTTTTTGTGCAAGCCACTCTAAATCCTCATCCGTATCGGCATCTTCAATACCCAACAAAACTAAAAAGCCCTGCTCAATATGTCCGGTAATGTTGCCATCAACCTTGCAACTCGCTTCTGTAACTCTTTGTAAAACTGCTCTCATTTTGGTTTTTTTTTTAATAGAAAAAAAATAATCATTTTATGAGGGTTTTGTATATGTTTGAACCTTTATTAAACAACCAACTACCTAACCAACCAAAAAACTAGCCCCTCGTATCGTTATTATGATAAATACTCAAATAGCTTTCGTAGCGGCTCAAGTCAATTTCACCTTCTTCAACAGCTTTTATAACCGCACAACCGGGTTCGTTAACGTGCCTACAATTGTTAAACCTGCATTGGTTTAAGCGATCTCGCATCTCTACAAAATAATGGCTCAACTCTTCGGGTCTAATGTCGAAGACCCCTAATTCCCTGATTCCGGGAGTGTCAATTAAATAACCGCCAAAAGGCAAATTGTGCATTTCGGCAAATGTAGTGGTGTGCTGCCCCTTATCGCTCCATTCAGAAACCTCGCCGGTTTTAATCTCGAAACCTGGTAACAAGGCATTAATTAAGCTCGATTTTCCAACACCAGAATGCCCAGAAAACAAGGTGGTTTTATCTTTTAATAATCCCTCTATTAAATCAATGTTGGTGCCTTTTAAGGCCGAAACCTCATAACAAGAGTAGCCAATAGCTTCATAAATAGCTTTGTACTCCGCTAAAATTTCTAAACCTTCTTTACTGAAAAGATCAAGCTTGTTAAATATCAACGAAGTGGGGATGCTGTACGCTTCAGAAGTAACCAAAAAACGGTCTATAAAGCCTAAGGACGTTCGTGGCGAAGCAAGCGTTACAATTAAAAAAGCCTGATCCAGATTTGCTGCAATAATTTGCGCTTGTTTACTTAGGTTAATAGATTTCCGGATGATATAATTTTTCCGTTCTTCTAAACGATCAATCACGCCGGTATCGGCATTAGGCTCCAGCTCAAAACCTACCTTGTCGCCCACAGCAACCGGATTTGTCGTTTGAATTCCCTTAATCCTAAACTTGCCCTTAATACGGCAATCGTAAGTGTTACCGTCTTCGGCAACAACCTGGTACCAACTCCCGGTAGATTTAATTACTAATCCCTGCATATTCTTAAAACAAAGGTAGTGATATGATTACACACATTGAAAACGATTATTTAGAATTTGAAAAGCAATTGCAACGCTGCTATGGGCCGAAAGCCCTGCCATCCATTACAATCTTTTTTGTTTTTTGGCATATCAACGTTAGGAGATATCACCGCGTATAGCGCAAAACCAAAATGAATCTACTACTCTGCAAAAAAAACAAAAAAGGATTTTCACTGCTGACAGGTTTAGTAAATTTATCGCCATGCAAAAAACTAACAAAAAACCCAGTTGCTAAAAAAGCTTTTGTTCTTAAACCCGATTGCAGTGATATACTTTTTTGTTCTTAAAACAAAAAAGATTAAACGTAAAGCGGGACAGAACTTGCCGATGAATTACTGCATCTGCTTTTCAAAAAAATAAAATCATCAAATGTTGTAAACCATTGCGAATTTTATAGCTTACAACTGTTTTTAATAATAAAAATAAAATATTTTAAAATAACACTTGACATTGTAAAAATTAATCGTCTACTTAGTGGTGTAGAAAATACACCAAGAGAAAATGATTTTTAACAACACAATTATTACCATTATTACATCAACAACAGGCCAATGCCTGATGGGGAAACGCTAGTGGTATAATTGAAACACAACATATAAAGCGCTCCCGAGAATATCGGGAGCGCTTTTTTTTTTAACCTAAAATTATGAATGTTTTAAAGTTTGGCGGTACGTCAGTAGGTTCGGTAGAAAGCATTAGCGCTTTGTTGAACATCTTAGCAAAGGAAAATCAACAGCCAGAAAAACCAATTGTGGTTTTATCGGCCATGAGTGGCGTAACCAATTTGCTAACCGCTATGGCAGAAAAGGCTGCATTAGGGCAAGATTATAGTAGCGAACTAAAATCTATAGAGCAACGCCATTTTGATGTAGTACGAGCTTTGTTACCTGCTGCGGCGCAAAATCCTGTTTTAACTAAGCTGAAGCTTTATTTCAACGAGCTGGAGGAACTTTTGCAAGCCATTTATAACTTAAAGGAATTGAGTTTGCAAGCTAAGGATTTGGTGCTAAGCTATGGCGAACGTTGCTCAACTTTAATGGTTAGCCATATTGCTAAACAGCAATTTCCGGAAGCGGTTTTTGCAGATGCAACACAGTTTATTAAAACTGATAGTAATTTCGGTCAGGCAAGAGTTGATACTCAATTAACCGACTTTTTGGTGAAGGATTTTTATGAGCAGCATGCCGATAAAATCCTTTTTGTTACTGGCTTTGTTGCCAGTAATGATGCGAACAGGGTTACGACATTAGGTAGGGGCGGTAGCGATTATACTGCGGCAATCTTAGCGTCGGCCTTAAATGCAAACGAAATACAAATTTGGACCGACGTAAACGGTATGATGACTGCCGACCCAAGGATAGTGAAAAAAGCTTTTCCGTTAGAAGAGTTAAGCTACATAGAAGCAATGGAACTGTCGTACTTTGGGGCCAAGGTTATTTATCCGCCTACAATGACACCGGCTTTTTTAAAGAAGATTCCAATTGTTATCAGAAATACTTTCGAAGCAGATTTTGAAGGCACTTACATTCGTCATGGTGCAAAACCATCGGCTTTGCCTATAAAAGGAATTTCTTCTATAGATGATATCAGCATTATTAATTTGGCTGGTAGCGGTATGGTTGGCAAGGCAGGTTTTAGTGGACGATTGTTTTCTTTGCTTTCTCGCGAGCAAATTAACGTGGTTTTAATCACCCAATCTTCGTCAGAGCATAGCATTACTTTTGCCGTAAAACCTGATGATGCGGTTAAAGCAGTTAATTTAATTGCTAAAGAATTTGATTTAGAATTACAAGCCAACAAATTACAAGCGCCAGAAGTAGAAACTGGTTTGGCCGTGCTGGCAATAGTGGGAGAAAACATGAAACGTACGCCAGGAATTTCTGGTAAGTTGTTTTATGCCTTGGGCAGAAATGGTGTAAATGTTCACGCCATTGCGCAAGGTTCTTCTGAGTATAATATTTCGGTTATTATCGCCAAGGCAGATTTATCTAAAGCGGTAAATGCGGTGCATGATGCTTTTTATACCGAGCTTAATAAAACCTTACACGTTTTCTGTTTAGGAACTGGAAATATTGGTAAAACCTTATTTAAACAACTGCAGGTTCAAATGCCTTTTTTGGCTAAAAATAACGATTTGCAAGTAAAAGTAATGGGTATAGCTAATACCAGAAAGATGTTGTTATCGCCCGTTGGTATAGCTTTGCAAAGCTGGGAAGAGACGTTAGATACACAAGGCGAGCCAGCGGATTTGGAGACCTTTGTAGCCAAAATGAAAGCTATGAATTTACCAAACTGTGTGTTTGTAGATAATACCGCTAGTCCGCAACCCGTACCATTTTATCAAGGTATTTTCGAAGCTAGTATTTCTGTGGTTACCTGTAATAAAATTGGCAACTCGGCAAGTTTTGCGCAGTACGAAATTTTTAAAAATACGGCCCGTAAGTTTGGTGTTGATTTTTATTACGAAACTAATGTCGGCGCAGGTTTGCCAATTATTAGAACGTTAAAAGATTTGATGATGAGCGGGGATAAGGTAGCTCGAATCGAAGCCATATTATCAGGAACAATTTCATATATTTTTAACCATTTTAAGGGCGATGTAGCTTTTCATGAAGTGGTAAAAGAAGCGCAGGAATTAGGTTACACAGAACCAGATCCAAGAGATGATTTGAATGGGAAAGATTTTATGCGTAAGATGCTCATTTTAGCTCGCGATGCGGGTTATGCTTTTGAAGAAGCTGATGTGAGTATTCAGAATATGTTGCCCGATGCCTGTCTGCAAGCCCCAACTGTAGAAGCGTTTTACGAACAGCTTAGGCTTAATGCCGAGTACTTCACTAAACTGAAAGAAGAAGCCGAAGCTAACAAAAAGGTATTAAGGTATATTGGCAAACTTGAAGATGGGAAAGCATCCATCACCTTGCAAATGGTAGATGACAACCATCCGTTTTATATGCTTTCTGGCAGTGATAATATCATTTCTTTTACTACAGACAGGTATAAAGTTAGACCGTTGGTAGTTAAAGGTCCGGGTGCTGGTGCAGAAGTTACGGCGGCTGGTGTTTTTGCAGATATTATTAATGTAGGTGGAGAGCGAAATTAGATAAAAGAACAAAGACAAAACAGCGAAGACCAACTATAAAAAAGACCATAAAGAAATTATAAAATTAGATTTGGAACAAGGTCTTTATTCCTTGCTCCTTAATCTTCAATCCAGATATGAAAGAAATAAAAGTTTTCGCTCCTGCCACCGTTGCCAATGTAGTTTGCGGATTTGATGTATTAGGCTTCGCAGTTAACGAACCTGGCGATGAAGTGGTAATGCGATTGGTTGATGAACCTGGTGTTCGTTTACTGAAAATTACTGGCGATGATGGAAGATTGCCCTTGGATGCTAATAAAAATACGGTAAGTGCGGTTGTACAGCATTACCTTGAACATATAAATAGAAAAGACGTAGGCGTAGAAATAGAACTGCATAAAAAGATGCCAATTGGTAGCGGATTGGGTTCTAGTTCTGCAAGTACCGTTGCCGGTTTATATGCCATTAATCAGCTAATGGGAAATTTGCTAACTGCTAAAGAACTGGTCCCTTTTGCCATGAGAGGCGAAGAGTTGGCCTGCGGTTACGGACATGCCGACAATGTTGCACCTGCGTTAATGGGTGGATTTGTTTTGGTTCGTAGTTATGAGCCTTTAGATTTAATAGCTTTGCCGACACCAGAAAATTTGTTTGCAGCTATTGTTTACCCGGAGGTAGAAGTACCTACTAAGGATGCAAGGCAAATGATACGATCTAAAGTTTTACTCAAAGACGCTGTTACCCAATGGGGAAATGTAGCCGGATTGGTAAGTGGCTTATTCTTAAACGATATTGATCTGGTAGGCAGAAGCATGAAAGATGTTTTGGTAGAGCCGACACGATCAATCTTAATCCCTGGATTTGAAACTTTGAGAGAACTGGCAATGCAAAACGGCGCTGTAGGTTTTGGAATATCTGGATCTGGTCCATCTGTATTCGCGTTAGCTAAAGATGAGGCAACTGCTAGAAAAATAACCGATGCACAACAAAAACATTTATCTCAATTAAATATTAACAGCAACGCTTACGTTTCTTCGGTAAATGCCGAAGGACCAAGAATTATGTGAATAATTTTTAAGGTTGAAGGATTAGGGCGTAGGTAATACCGAGCACTTAAACCCTAAACCTTATAACCCTAAACCGCTAACCTTAAATGAAACTATACTCAACCAACAATAAAGATTTACGTGTCTCTTTTAAAGAAGCCGTTTTTAATAGCATGCCTAAAGACAAAGGCCTTTACATGCCTGTTGAAATTCCTAAATTAAGTAAGGACTTTATCGAAAATATAGAAAACTTTAGCTTACAAGATATTGCGAAACAAGTTGCATCAGCTTTGCTTAAAAATGATATTGAAATAGAGGCGCTTAACGCTTTGGTTGAAGATGCGGTAAACTTTGATGCTCCAGTTGTCAAACTAGATGATCAAACCTTTGTGCTAGAATTGTTCCACGGACCTTCATTGGCATTTAAGGATTTTGGTGCCCGATTTATGAGTAGGGTAATGGCTCATTTCCTAAAAGACGGCGAAAAATTATTAGATGTGTTGGTTGCCACTTCCGGTGATACGGGTGGAGCAGTAGCATTGGGCTTTTTGGGCGTTCCCAATACTAGGGTAACTATTCTGTTTCCCAAAGGGAAGGTAAGTGAGGTACAGCGTTTACAATTGACAACCAATGGCAAAAATATTAGCGCAATTGCTGTTGATGGAACTTTTGATGATTGCCAAGCTTTAGTAAAACAGGCTTTTGCCGATGATGAATTGAATGCTAAATTCCGTTTAACTTCTGCAAACTCTATAAATATTGCAAGGTTAATTCCGCAAACGTTTTACTATTTAAATGCTTATGCGCAGTTGAAGAGGCAGGGTTTTGATAAGGTGGTTTTTACGGTGCCGAGTGGAAATTTTGGAAACATAGGCGCAGGATCGCTAGCTTACAAGATGGGATTGCCTGTAAAAAGCTTTGTAGCTGCAACTAACGCCAACGATACGGTGCCTCGTTTTTTAGAAGGTGGCATTTACGAAACAAAACCATCTGTGCAAACCTATGCCAACGCAATGGATGTAGGCGCACCTAGCAATTGGGTACGCATTATGGATATGTTTAACGAAAATCGTGAGGAAATCAATAAACTGGTAAAAGCCTACCGTTTTACGGATGAAGAGACTTTGGCTGGAATTCGGGAGCTCTTTGAAAATTTCAACTACGTTGCTTGCCCACATACCGCAATCGCCTATTTGGCAAGTAAATTTTACGCAGCAAATAATCCAAGCGAAAATACGGCTCAAGTGTTTTTATCTACGGCTCACGCTTGCAAATTCCCTGAAGTTTTTCCAGCTGATATTTTAGCTAAAGTAGCTTTACCCACTCAAGTACAATCTTTAAAAAATAACCCTGAAGTTTATAATGAATTAGGAAAGGACTTTGAAGGTTTTAAAGCGTATCTGTTGCAGAAATAAAATCATTCCACTTACAATTGAGCAAAAAGTAAGTACCACTAGGCACATAGATCAACTTCGGCTTATGCCTGTTTTTTAATGTGCTAATAGGCTTGATTTTTATCAGTTGGTGTGTTGCCTAAAACAAAAAAAGGTCATGCAAACTGCATGACCTTTAAAGCACTTTAAAAGTTATTATCGTCTGTCGCCAAAAATTCTTAATAACGACAGGAATAAGTTAATAAAAGTGATGTACAACGATAATGCGCCCATAAGAGCCAATTTATTGCTGTCTTCTGTAGAAATTGTATTTCCCTCTTCATCTAAACCTTGACCTATTCTTTTAATCTCTTGTACTTTGTAAGCGGTTAACGCAGTAAAAATAGCTACGCCGATAAAACCTAAAATGTAGCCAAGGCTATCGCTCTGCAGAAACATATTAACTACACTGATAATGATCAAACCGATTACTCCGGCCATTAAAATTGGGCCAAATTTGCTTAAATCTACATTAGTAGTGTATCCCATAACTGCCATTACACCAAAAATAGCGCAAGCTGCCACGAAACAAATCGCAATTGAAGTGGTGGCGTAAATTAATAGAATGAAACTTAGCATTACTCCGGTTAATATAGAGTAGAGTAAGAATACACCTATTAAAGCTGGATAAGACAATCTGTTCATTGCACTTCCCATTAGAAATACAAGGCCTACTGGCGCAAAAATCGCGATATAGCCTAATATGGTAAATCCCTTTTCGCCGATTAGATATTGCAAAATAACTGGGCTACTAGCTAAAAAATAAGCAGATACAGATGATAGCGCTAAAGCGACAAACATCCACAGAAATACGTTTCCGAAAAAACGCTTAGAAACGGCGCCTTGTTGTACGTAAGAAGGACTTTCGTTGTATTGATAATTTTGTTGTTCCATTTATGGTAAAAATTGGTTTATGTTAAAAATAAGGTTTTAATTTAACCTTTTTGTCAATAGTTCTTCAACTTTTTTGTAAAACTGATGTGGCTTAAGCTTTCGCCAATGTAAGTCGTCTAGTTCGCCTCCAAAATTGATGTAGTAGTCGATGCTGTTTTCCCTAAACTCCTGTATTACGTGTTCGTTAAAATTTACACCTGCAATCCAGCCGTCTTCCACGTCTTGGAACCATTCTTCGTAATAGGAATCGTCAGAAGTATGGAAATTTAAAACGTTTTCGCCTATCAGGATAAATTTATTAATGCCTTCGTCAACCATCAATTCAATGATTTCTCTTTTCAGCATCATAATATCGTTATTGATGGCATCATTCCATTCGCCCATCAACTCGATAATGGCATAATTTCGATCGTAATCTACAAACAATACTTTTATATAAAGTGTTTGCGAGCCAAAGGTATCCCATTGAGGATGAATGAGAAAGTTGTATAACTGCTTGTCGTAGTAAAACTCAGAATACTCGGTTTCGTAAAATGGCGATAACTCATCTTCTGCAGCGATATAATCGTCTCTCCACAAATAAAAAGGTTCAATTTCGTGCATTAGGGAATTTTAGATTTTAGATTAACGATTTCTGATGTTCTGCAACAGACAGCAATTAGCTTAATTGGTGTAGGCTTAAAATGTAAATCCTAATTCGTAATTTATTTGCTTGCTTCTACTGCCTTACGCACACTTCCGTACTTAGCTAGCAATGCCGCCGCTTCAGTATGGTTTATGCTTAATTCATCCATTACCATTTGTGTGCCACGGTCTACCAGCTTATGGTTAGTTAACTGCATATCTACCATTTTATTGCCCTTAACTTTGCCTAGTCTAATCATCACGGTAGTACTCAGCATGTTTAAAGCTAACTTTTGTGCTGTTCCAGATTTCATTCTGGTAGAACCCGTTAAAAATTCTGGCCCAACTACAACCTCCACCGGAAAATCAGAAGCAGCAACAATTGGCCCGCCGTTATTACAAACAATACAGCCTGTTAAAACCCCATTTTCTCGGGCAGTATTTAAACCCCCAATAACATATGGTGTGGTTCCGGAAGCAGCCAAACCTACAAGAGAATCCTTTTCGCAGATGTTGTATTCCTGCAAATCAATCCACGCTTGTTTATCGTCGTCTTCTGCAAACTCTACCGCTTTTCTAATGGCAGTATCGCCACCTGCGATAATTCCTACCACCATATCAAATGGAACCCCGAAAGTTGGCGGGCACTCAGAAGCATCTACTACACCCAAACGACCACTCGTGCCAGCACCAATATAAAAAAGGCGACCGCCAGTCTTCATTCGTTCGGCAACAGCCGATGCCAGTTGTTCTATTTGAGGCAATGCCCTTTCTACTGCTAAAGGTACAAGCTTATCTTCGTTGTTAATGCCCTTAAGAATTTCCATTACAGACATCTTGTCGATATCGTTATAATTAGATTCTTGTTCGGTTACTCTGTTCATAGATATAATTTGTGTTAAAGTTCGTTAATTTTTCAAAAAGCAAGAAATATTAAGCATAAATCTATTCAGTTTTGTAGCATTAGTTGCCTGTCTTCTCGTTTAAATAAAAAAGACAATATAAAAACTAAAATGTTGCGTTGTTGTTGCTTTATTAACACGCTAATTTTCATAACTTTGAGGCGTTGCTCTACAAATGAAAAAAAGTACTCGTTATAACCTACTTATTGCCTTAACCTATTCTGTAACCTTAATAGGTGGTATGGTATTGGGATATAAATTTTTAAAAGATCAAGGCTTTCAGGTTCAGCGAGATACTAACCTAACAGCAGATAGCAACAATCAACGTGTAGAGGATATTCTGCACATCATCAAAAAAAATTATGTTGACGATGTAGATGCCGATAGCTTGCAACATTTGCCTATCGATAGCATGTTGCATCAGCTCGATCCGCATAGCATGTACTTGCCGGCAAAAAAAGCATTTGAACTTTCTGAATCATTAGAAGGCAATTTTGAGGGAATAGGTGTTGAATATTATATTTTAAACGATACCTTGCTGGTTACCAACGTGTTTAAAGATGGTCCGGCTTATGCTGCGGGCTTAAGACAAGGAGACAAAATCCTAAAAGTTGATAGTTTGCACATTAGTGGAAGATCTTTGCCCCGTTCTTCGATGATTGGTAAAATTAGAGGTAAAAAAGGTACTGCTGTTAACTTAACCGTAATGCATCCGGGAAACCAAACACCAAATACATTTAGCATTAAACGTGGACGAGTTGCTGTAAGTAGTATCGATGCTGCTTATATGATGAACAGCGAAACTGCCTATGTTAGAATTAGCAAATTTGGTGCAAATACCGATGAAGATTTTATAAATGCAGTGAGGCAGTTAAAAGCTAAGGGCATGAAAAAGCTGATATTGGATTTACGTGATAATGGTGGAGGTTATGTTAGCGCTGCAACGGGTCTAGCAAATCAGTTTTTGCAAGAAAATAAATTAATTGTTTACACCGAAGGCAAGCATGAACCGCGTACCGATTATTTTGCAACAGGTGGAGGCGAATTTGAGCAAGGCAAACTTGCTGTTTTAATAAATGAAAACTCTGCATCTGCCAGCGAAATTTTTGCAGGTGCTATACAGGATTTAGATCGTGGGATTATTGTGGGCAGAAGATCGTTTGGTAAAGGCTTGGTGCAGGAACAATTCGCTTTTGAAGATGGATCGGCACTTAATTTAACCATTGCCAGGTATTACACACCATCTGGAAGAAGTATTCAGAAGTCGTACAAAAAAGGTTTTAATGCCTATCAGCATGAGCTAGAGGATAGATTTAACGACGGTGAACTAACTTCAAGCAAAGCGAAAGATTCGGCTAAAAAAGCTCCTTCCTATACCACACAAGGTGGCAAAAAGGTTTATGCAGGTGGTGGCATACAGCCAGATGTTTATGTTAATTTAGATACGGCAGGTTACAACAAGTTTTATGAAACCTTGGTTGATAAAAAGATTTTGGTTGATTTTGTTTTTGACGTACTAATTGATCGTTACACGCCAGCTTATTTATCTCAAAACCTAAATACCTTTACCATTAACGATGCCGATTACAAAGATTTGCTGAAATATATTCAGGCTAAAAAAATTGTAATCGATTATAAACAATTGATTTCTTCAAGGCCTATCATTTACAATGATATTAAGGTGATGTTGTGTAAATACCATTTAGGCGATATGGGGTACTACAAAGCCAATAATCTAACCGATAAAGTAGTTAAGCAAGCACTTAATAGTTTAAATTAGAAATACCCGATTTTAGACGTAGATTTAATTTTACATAACTTGAATAAGTCCGCTTGTTTTGGAATATAATTTTATTTATATTTTATTGTCGATATAATATTTTGATTTAACTCTGTTGTTAGGAATTTTGTTTTAGTTGCGATAGTTTTGTTGTTCAACAACATAAACGCAATGCAATCGAAATCTCTATCCGATACAGATAAAAAAGTGCTAAACAATTTACTTCTGCAAGTAGAACAGAAAACTGCCGACTTTATGGGGTATCCTGTTTCTAAAGATTTGGATTTTAGCGAACTAATGCCCTTTTTAAATTACCCTATGAATAATTTAGGTGATCCATTTGTAGCATGTACTTATGATGTGGGTTCTAGGGAGATAGAAAAAGAGGTAATTGCATTTTTTGCATCTTTATTTAGGGCAGAAGCTGATGATTGGTGGGGGTATGTAACAAACGGTGGGTCTGAAGGCAATTTGTATGGTTTGTTTTTAGCAAGAGAGTTGCATCCTAAAGCAATGGTTTACTATTCTGAGACAACGCACTACAGCGTTCAAAAGAATTTACACTTGCTAAATATGCCCAACATTGTAATTAGCACCCAAGAAAATGGCGAAATCAATTACCAGGATTTAGAAGAAACAATACGTATGAACCGACAATTGCCCGTAATTATTATGGCAAATATAGGTACTACAATGACAGAGGCTCGAGATGATATCTCGAAAATTAAATCAATATTAAAGAAGCTGGCCATTAAAAACTATTATATACACGCTGATGGAGCGCTTTCTGGAAGCTACAGTGCGTTTGTGGAGCCAAGACCAGCTTTTGATTTTGCAGACGGTGCCGACAGTATTGCAATTAGTGGACACAAGTTTTTCGGCTCGCCTATGCCTTGTGGTGTGGTCGTGGTAAAAAAATCCAACAGAGATAGAATTGCCCGTTCTGTAGCCTATATTGGTAGTGTAGATACCACAATTACAGGTTCTAGGAATGGGCATAGCCCGTTATTCTTATGGTACACGCTCAAAAAATTGGGTTTAGATGGACTAAAAGATCGTGCTTTAAATTGTCTGGAAACAGCTAAATATGCGCTTGAAAAATTGAATGAATATGGAATCGAAGCGTGGCAAAATCCTCATACAATTACCGTAAATTTTCCATCTCCTAGCGCAAGAATTAGGCAAAAGTGGCAATTAGCGTCAGAAAGTGGTTGGTCGCATATAATTTGTATGCCCAATATAGAGAAAACGCAGGTTGATGATTTGATAACCGAGATGGTTACCGAACTTTTGGTAACTTCAAAATAGAAGGTAGATATTTTCGTTGTTCTTCCGTCGTCTTTTTTTTTGACATTGGTGATTGAAGCGATATTATGTAATTAAGTTAAGCGTTGGCGGTTACGCCAACACATGGACACCCCAGTGTTGGCGTCGCCACCAAGGTTAAAAAAGTTGAAGTAGTGCTCCCAACTTAAATAATGATGTTGTATCTGTACCGCGGAAGTGACGCGATGACCAAGATCTCTGCCTACGGTTTGAATTGAGGGTTTTTAGATAAGCTTTGCTTTTTGCCCAATTAACCAACTACTAATCAACCTCAATCTCAAAGAGATTTAAGCTGATATTGTCGTAATGTTTCGGTAAGCCACTATTCGGTTCAATTTTTATACTGCCTACGTGCGAAAAACCACATCCGGTATAATAAGCCAAAAGCTTTTCATTATCTGCCCACGTGTCCATTCTGATATATTGAATGCCACGTTTTTTTGAATATTCTTTAGCCCAATCGATAATGATATTTACAAATCCGTAACCTCTAAACTTAGGGCTGGTAACAATGCGATGGATGTAAATAGAATGATCTTTATCTCTCTCTCCCCAAATCTCTGGATCGCTAAAAGTAACAGCGAAAATGGAAGCAACGATGCCATCTACCAAGATTTTATATTGTCTTTGTTCAGCAATTTCTTGCTTAACTAAATCTATACTGAAGCCCTGCCAATGTTTATTGAAAACCTTTTTTTGATGTTCAATAGCCATATCATAAAATTTGAAAATAGTATCGATATCTTCAAGATTGCTATTTATGATTTGTATTTGGCTTGACATATTTTAGTATTAGAGTAGATTAAAGATGTGAATTTCTTTTTCGAAGCGCCAATTGTTACAGCTATTAATGTCAGTCCTTTTTTCCGCTATATCCCCGATGAAAAATCGGGGGATGCCGCTTCAACAAGGGCTATTAAATAGAGCCAATGTAGGGAACTAGAGTACTTAGTAGCACACACTTTTTTAAATAAACCCGATGGCAACGAACATCCCGATTTATCGGGATAAAGTGTACAGCGGGGCAAAGTAGCTATAAAATGCTGACTTTGATTTTCTAAAAAAAAAACGTTTTTTGTCTTTTGTGGATCGTTTTTCGGTTCCTCAAGCTTTAAGCATGTTGCCTTATTCTTTTCTCCTTGTTCCTTACACTTTGTTCTTTATCCTCCCAACCTAAGCCTCAGGCTCAAACTTAACCTTACTTCTGTCTAAAATAAATCTGAATCGGCACGCCAGCGAAATCGAAGTTCTCGCGTAGTTTGTTCTCGATAAAACGCTTATAAGGTTCTTTTATGTACTGCGGTAGGTTACAGAAGAAGGCAAACATTGGCGAAGTACCATTAATTTGCGTAATATATTTAACCTTAATGTACTTTCCTTTTAAAGCAGGTGGCGGATAAGCCTCGATAATAGGCAACATTACATCGTTAAGTTTTGATGTAGGTACTTTTTTAGCTCTGTTTTTATGAACTTCTAAAGCTGTTTCTATAGTTTTAAAAATACGTTGTTTATTTAACACAGAGATAAAAACAATCGGAACATCTGTAAACGGCTGTAGTTTCGTGCGAATTTGATCTTCGAACTCTTTAATGGTTTTATTGTTTTTTTCAATCAAATCCCATTTGTTTACCAAAACCACAATACCTTTTTTGTTTTTTTCTGCTAAATGGAAAATATTAACGTCTTGCGATTCTAATCCATCTTCGGCATCAATCATTAGCATAACCACATCTGCCTCTTCTAAGGCTTTAATGGTACGCATTACCGAGTAAAACTCTATGTTTTCTTTAACCTTGGTTTTTTTACGCAAACCAGCGGTATCAATAAACATAAATTCGTGCCCAAATTGGTTGTAGTGGATATGAATCGAATCACGAGTGGTACCCGCAATAGGTGTAACAATATTTCTGTCTTTACCTATTAAGGCATTAATTAACGAAGATTTGCCTACGTTAGGGCGACCAACAATAGTGATTTTTGGTAAAGAATTTTCTTCTTCAACAATATCCTCGAAGTGTTTAACAACGTCATCTAGCAACTCTCCGGTTCCAGAGCCAGTCATTGATGAAATGGTATAGATTTCGCCTAAACCGAAACCGTAAAATACAGTTGCGTCGTTTTCTAATTGTGTGTTATCAACTTTGTTAACAACAATAAAAACAGGTTTCTTGCTTCTGCGAAGCAACTGTGCAATTTCGTCATCTAAGTCGGTAATACCTGTGGTAACGTCAACCATAAACAATAAAACCGAAGCTTCTTCAATAGCAATTATTACTTGCTCGCGAATAGCCGCCTCGAAAACATCTTCAGAGTTGGCTACATAACCGCCAGTATCTATAACAGTAAACTCTTTGTCCGTCCACTCGGCTTTGCCGTAATGACGATCGCGGGTTACACCACTAAAATCATCAACAATAGCCTTACGACTTTCGGTTAAGCGGTTAAAAAGGGTAGATTTGCCTACGTTTGGTCTTCCGACAATTGCGATGATATTGCTCATAATTTTTTGTTGAAACGTTTTAAAGTTGAAACGTTGTAATGTTACCTAAACCCATAATTGAGAGCTTAAACATTTCCTAAACATTTTGACTATCAACTACTAACCCTTTTTTAAAGGGAGTGCAAAGGTAAGGTAAATAATTGGAACATTAAACCAAAATTGCTTTTAGTTCGCTTTAGGCTCATTACAGTTGATTTAATCAGCTAATCCTAATGCGCCAATGGCTGATAACGTAATCAGCCAAAAAATAAAAAACCAATCTAACTGTCGTACCCGAAATTTTTAAGGTAGTTTTTCTTACTTCTCCAATCTGGAATAACCTTTACAAAAGTTTCTAAAAATACTTTGCTCTCTAAAAACTTTTCGATGTCTTTTCTAGCTTCCATGCCTACTTTTTTAAGCATCGCTCCACCGGTACCGATTAAAATATTTTTTTGCGAATCTCTCTCTACAATAATTTCGGTAGTAATGCGAATCATTGGTCCGCTTTTGGTTTCTTCCTCTTTAAAGGCGGTTACCACAACCTCTGTGCTGTAGGGAATTTCCTTTTTGTAGTTGAAAAAGATCTTCTCTCGGATAATTTCTGAAACAAAGAAACGCTGACTACGATCGGTTAATTCTTCCTTGTCGTAATAAGCTGGATGATCTGGGATGTTTTCCAAAATCATCGGCAAAATGCCTTCTAAGTTATATTGGTGTAAAGCCGAAATGGCATAAATATGTTTCGGGTTTAACTTTTCTTGCCAATAAGCAAATTTTTCATCAACCTGTTCTTGTGTTGCGTTGTCAATTTTATTTAAAAGAACTACCAGAGGTATAGTGGTATTGGTTATTTTCTCCAAAACATCATTTTCATCATGTTTTTCGTGGATATCGGTTACAAATAAAATTAAATCGGCATCACTTAATGCTCCACTTACTGCAGTCATCATAGAATCTTGCAGGCCATAAAGTGGTTTTATAATACCGGGAGTGTCGGAAAAAACAATTTGAAAGTCTTCTTCGTTAACGATTCCTAAAATGCGGTGACGAGTAGTTTGAGCTTTAGGCGTGATGATAGAAAGCTTTTCACCTACTAATGCGTTCATTAACGTTGATTTGCCTACGTTTGGCTTACCTATGATACTTACAAAACCTGCTTTATGCGACATGAAAATATTTTTTAAAATAAATTTGTTCTGCAAAGAAACGAATTATATCTTTGCATTCCAATTCGGAGCAAGTGCTTAATTAATTTTTGCCAAGGCCTTTAGAGTTGTATATAGTGCGGGGTGGAGCAGTTGGTAGCTCGTCGGGCTCATAACCCGAAGGTCATCAGTTCGAGTCTGGTCCCCGCTACCACTACAGTGGTAAGTTTTAAGTGAAAAGTTATAAGTTAGATTTAACTTACAATGTAAAGCTTTCAACTTTAAGCTTGAAGATGGCCCGTTCGTCTAGGGGTGAGGACGCCAGATTTTCATTCTGGAAACAGGGGTTCGATTCCCCTACGGGCTACAAATACCGCTTTACCAAGAGCGGTTTTTTTATCAGCAAGGCTGATAGGTTGATGTACCTTAAAAACATAATATAGTGCGGGGTGGAGCAGTTGGTAGCTCGTCGGGCTCATAACCCGAAGGTCATCAGTTCGAGTCTGGTCCCCGCTACCACTACAGTGGTAAGTTTTAAGTGAAAAGTTATAAGTTAGATTTAACTTACAATGTAAAGCTTTCAACTTTAAGCTTGAAGATGGCCCGTTCGTCTAGGGGTGAGGACGCCAGATTTTCATTCTGGAAACAGGGGTTCGATTCCCCTACGGGCTACAAAAGAGACTTGATTTTCAAGTCTCTTTTTTTGTTTATTAGGTTTTCAAAATCTATTAACATTCCCTAAAATTCTTTATTCGATGAAAGGTTAAATAGTTAGATTGTCTGCTACGGTCCTCTGCTGAATCATCATCATGCCAAGCAGTTCTAGCTAAAAATACAATATCATCACTGTCCATTAGCCAATCTGCATATTGAAATGCATAGCTCAATTCGTTATCATGTTTTAAAATTGTTTTTTTGATTTGCCAGTTTCGTAAATCGGTAGAGCTGATTAAAGCAAGTGTATTTCTGATTAAGGAAGGATTTTTACCTGCATACTTTTCTTGTAGCTCTGCAGGAATGATGTTGCTTAGAGCCCAATAAAATCCTGTAATTTCATCGTACCTGACGGTAAATTTTTTGCTTCCTCCGGGAAAGGGGACAAAATCAGTTTCGCTATTAAAGTATGCTTCTTTCCCATCATCGCTCACGCTTATCAAAGCTGTTTTTTCTGCCAAAGTAGTTTTATCCTCCACGCGTAAAATATTGCAAACTTTACCAATTGGATTAACAACTGCGTTTCCTTCTAGCCAGCCGTTGAAATTTCCGTTTAAATAAGTTTGGTTAAAAGCGAGTGCATTTGAACTTTGCCAGTTTTTAACATCAAGTAAATCTGCATCAACTGGTGCGGACAATATCATTGAGCCAAATCTTTTCCCTAAAACGGAGTCTGCTCCAAATGTTGTTTCTACGGTACGCCAAATTCGATTATTGTGAGTTACAATAGGAACGGCTGAAGTATGAAATTTGCCATCCAAAATTAAGCCACTTTGTCCATCTAAGGGTGTGGTCCAAGTTGCTCCACCGTCAATAGATTTACGAATAACTACGTTTCCAAAATGTTTATCCGTTCCTAAAAGATATAAATCTTGCTGATGCAGGAATAGATTGCTCCAAAATGCGCCATAAATTTCAGCTAATAAATGCCAGGTTTCACCTTTGTCGCTACTACCATAAATATTTGTTCGTCCTTGTTTCCGTTCGCTACTGTCCGCGCCAAAAAAATCATGCGAAGCAATGTATTCTCCGTTATGTAATATAGCAATGCTTGGTGAACCGATATATTGTTTGTCGGCTGATTTTCTGGCAATAATGACACCGGGGATTTCATCAAATGTACTAGCTGCTATTTTCATAAGGGTTCGGACTACAAACAATAATACAATTCAATTTTCTAAATATTCAAACATCTCCACATTTCTTCTAGTTTTGTTCCGGATTGTTTCATTTGGTACCGCAATGCTTAAATTTTTCATAATAAGCATTACCATTCTAAGTATAATGTAAATGCTAATCGTTAACAATAAAGTACACAATGGTTTAGCACTAGAATGGTTTCGTAATTTACTGTTAATGATTTTTGTAGAAACCAGTTTTATTTATCATTTTTAGCTCAGTAAAAGAAAGATGGTTAAACATTTATCTTGCCTTTTTGCCACCGCTATTTAACGCTTATCTTTTATGAAATTTACCCTAGCCATTTTTTTTGTCGGCACCTTGATTTTTCAGGGTAATTCATCTTTAATAGAAAAGGCCGACGAGCTGTTTAAATTGCCGGTTTTTCAGGTTCTTTTTGCCTTGGCAACTATTGTTGGTATTGTAATTGGGCTTTTTAAATGGTTTAAAAATATCGCAAAGCCAAATCCTGTATCAAAAGATGAAATAAAACCAACCATCGAGAATTTAACTACGTTAATGGAAGCTCGCGATATCGATAAATTTAATGATGCCGGAGAACCAAGTTACAAAAGCAGGTTGCAACAGAGTGTTGAAGATAACAAGTCAACCGATAGAAGTATTTCTTTGTTCGGTACGCCTGGTATAGGTAAGAGTTATTTGGCGCAGGAAGTAGCCTACCATTATGCCATTACACCCATTAAAAAGAGAAAGTTTAATGTAGTATGGTGGATAGATGCCGAAAGTATCTCTAAAAAGAACGTAGGTCCTGAGCCAAACCAAAATGACGATTTAACACGTTTGGCCCGCTTGGGTTTTGATTTAGATACAGCACAGCCCAATTGGCAATTCGAGTTGATGAAAGCCCTTAGCAAAGTGAATTTTTTATTAGTATTTGACAATGCTTGCGATGTAGGCGATGGTAACGTGGAGAAAACAATCAGAGAGTTTAAAAATGCATTCTTTCCTGCTACAGACCCAAGAAAGCACCAAAAAATTATCATTACATCTAGAAATAAGGATTGGGGAAATGGAATAGAGCTTTCACGCTGGACTTTGGCCGAGTTTTCATTTTACCTGGCAAGGCACTTGGACGAAGAGAAATCATTTGATACCATTACGAATGATGGGAGTACTGACGAAAAGTTATATAAAGAATTAGATGGTTTGCCTCTTGCTGCTTCTTTGGCTGGCGCTTTTATGGTCGAAAACAGGTGCAAGCCTTCGTCATATTTTGAACTGATTCGAAATAAGGCTAAATACCGGAATAAGGATAAAATTAGTAAGGCATTTGACCTTAGTTATAGCGCTTTGAGTGATGATTCTTCGAAAGTGCTTAGCTTGATGTCCTTTTTATCGCCCAACGAAATTCCTTTAAAGGAACTTATTAGCTACCAACAGCAACAAACCGATGGTGCAAACGGAAGTAGTGTTTTAGTAAATCGAGTAACCGAAGCTATAGTGCAGCTTAAAAAATATGCACTAATTACAGAAGAAGATGGTGGGAAATTCTATTCTATCCATCGCCTTTGGCAAGAAGCAATACATGAAATTTTACTAGAGCAAGGAAGATTTGCCGATGTTTATGCTAAAGCACTTTCGTTTTTAGTACAAGCGGCTAAGGGTTTTGTAGGTACGGATTATCCATACTTCAATTCAATTTTACAACATGTAGAGTCATTTGCGAGTTATCATAAACCAGATAATAACGAGGTTATATCAATAGATCTAGTGAGGTTACTTCGTTCTGCAGCTAATTACAGCTTTCAGATTGGAGCTGTTGCACAGGCTATGCGATTAAATGAGCAGGTAATAAAAATCGCTCCAACCGATATGAAACTGTTGCATGAAATTGGTTTAAGTAATTCGCATAATTTAATTCTTCGTGATCACTGCGAGTTAGCAATGAGTTTAGCCAACGATGCTTACCAGTTCTTTGAACAAGTTTATGTTGGCGATGATAAATTAAAACTAACCGAAAGAGCGAGGCAGGCCATTGGCAAAGTAAAACAACGTGAAGGGCATTTTGAGGACGCAAAACTACTATTTGAACAGAGTAGACAAATTATCGATGTTCATGAAGCTGCACTGAGTACAACAACACAGATGTCTGACTTAAAATTGTCGCTTTATTCTGGTTTATTACACGATTTAGGCTCTGTGTGGTGGGAGGAAGGTTTAGACTATCAAAAAAGTATTCAGTTTTTTGACGAAGCAATTGCTTTTAAACTATCGGTAAATGGAGGCCAAACAAAGGATCTCTACCTTAACTTGAGCAAAATGATAAAAGGCGTGGCTCTAGGCCTAATGGGCAATTATGGTGCGCAGTTTAGTTTGCATAAAGAGGTTTTCGAAGTGCTCTCTGCCAAAGATTACGAACAACGAAGAAAAATTTACACGGCATACTATATCTTAAATTTTGGTTGGGATAAAATAGGTTGGAAAAATCGGGATAGTGTAGAAAAAGCTACCTATGAATCCTATTATTCGGTAGATGAAAAGGTGGCTGAAGTTTTAAAGGGCGATGTGAAGTATTCGATTATTAAAGCTGTGGTAGATTTGCGTAAAACGGTACGTGGAGGACTGTCCGTTAGAAATCAGTATTTAGCTACAAATTATTATAATGTGTTATCCTCGATCTTAGAAACAAAAAATCAGAATCGAAAAACCAGGGTTTTGGATGACGGAACAATAGCGGTGAGTGCTGTATTAGACTATGCATTTTATTTGGATGAAGTTGTTGAGCGAAAGAACGAAGTGCAAATCAATCAAATTAAAGAGGTTATTCAGTTTGCAATAAAGATGTTAACGATAAAAGATGAAAATGGAGATTCGATCGGTAGAATTATGTACCACAGAAATGCCGACTTGGATTCGCTTTGCGATATCTATCAAATTGCTTACTTACCAGTTTCCTGATTTGTACTGGACTGTATTTTCAGAAGTGTAAGTGTGGCTATATCATGCTCTGCATTATAGTATTGTTGCAGTACGCTCTCAAATATTAAGTCGCCAGTTGCAATGGCAAACAACGTCATGCAAGATTTTAATTTTAGATCATCTGGGCTACCAAAAATCTTAGAGGGATTATTTTCGTTCAAGCTCAATAGTGCCTCGCAACATGTTACCAATCTATTTCCTAAAGTTGGATGTTCATAATAAAGCTTTGCTTCATTGATATCGACAATAGCGTAAAATTGCGCAGTCTCTGTTTTGCCAAGACCCGCAATTTGCGGAAATATAAACCACATCCAATGCGTTGTTTTTTTACCACGACTCAGTTCGGCCAATGCAACGTTATAAATATCGTCTTGCGCATCTAAAAATCTTTTCAGATTGTATTCCATAAGAAGATTATTGGTTTGCACTATAACGATGAAGCACCAGCATTTGCAACCTCATGGTCTTGTTCTACCGTTCCGCCAGAAACACCTATGGCACCGATAATTTTTGCGGATCCGTCTTTAATGATCACTCCACCTGGAAAAGAGATTAAGCCACCGTTTGAATGTTCAATATTATAAAGTGGCTGGCCTGGTTGGGATAATTTGCCTATCTCGCCCGAATTCATATCAAAAAAACGAGCGGTTTTTGCTTTTTTTATGGCAATGTCAATTGAGCCTAGCCAGGCATTATCCATTCTATGGAACGCTACTAAATTTGCGCCTTCATCAACAATTGCAATATTCATGGCAACGCCAATTTCTTTTGCTTTTTCTTTGGCAACTGCCGATAGTTGCTCTGCTTGTGCTAATGTGATACTCATAAGTTTTATAAATGGTTACTAATAATCAGAACAGCAAAAGGCAAAATATGTTTATCATTTTGATCAACTATTTTTTTTTTAAAGGATAGATGGAGAAAAAAATTGTTTGAACGTTGCTATTATCCGAGACCACGTTAATACCCATATCCTATCGTATTTAATTTTAGTAACCAGCAACGTTAAATGGTTTGGTTCAGCTAGAAAATTTCATACGGTCGGTACAGAACGTTTCTAAATTGCAATCTGTTTAAATTGCCATGCGCTATTGTGCTAAGTTTGCATCATACAAAACAAACAATGTCAAAAACAAAACTTACTATTAACAACAACGGTTCCGTAAAAATTGAAGGCGATTTCGAAATTGTAGACAGAAACGGAAATGAATATGGCTTGCAAGGCAGAACAGTATTATCTATTTGCCGTTGTGGCCTTTCTAAAAACAAGCCATTTTGCGATGGCGCACACAATGGACATTTTGAGCATGAAGCAATAGCATTCGATTTGCCTCCTAAAAAAGTTTAAGAAATTGAAAAGCATACGTTGGCGGTAATGCCAACGTTTAATGCTGAAAAAACCCTATTTGCCTCTTTGTATCACATAATCGTGAAGAATTTTTCCCTCTGAAGAAATGGTGTAAACACCGGAAATATAGCTGCCGTCTAAAAAGTAATATTTTACACCAAAGCCATTTTTAAATTTAGCTACTTGGTAATATTCAGCCTTTTTAGCCGGTAACGACCACAATACTTTTCCTGTATTTACATCTATCCTTTGCAAAATAGTAGGCGACTGATCGCTCGCTACTGTATGGCTTGCAATAAAAAGTAGGCTGTCTTTCTGATAAGTAATTCTGGCTTCAAAAAACTTACGCTCAGGCGCTAAATGTTCAGATTTAGTACGCCATGAACCGGGTATCAGAAATTCCTTTATAAGTTTGCCATCATTAACGGTAAAATAAAATGGATTCAGAAGATCTTTAGTAGCCTTCGCTTCATCTTGTGTTTTAAAAAGTAGGTTTTTAGCTGGTATAAAGAAGAATTTTTCTCCATCATTGGTCATAATTTCAATTTGTTCATGGCCATGAAAATCAAATTCGGCAATGCCAGAACCAAGTTCTTTAAACTGCTTAATCAAATTGCCTGTTACATTTACAAGTTTATTGTTGGCTTTATCCAGTTTAAACAAAGTGGATGTTTCGTAAACAATGTAAACGCTACCGTCATTAAATTCTTCAAAGTTATCAAAACCATTATCGAGTCTTTTCGTTCTTTCAAACATCACCTCGTCATTTATAATCGCTTTGGTCACCGGATCAATATACAAGGCATGAATATTTACTAAATCTAATTTGTCATCGTCACCTCTTAAATGCTCCTTGCCCAAGCGTAAAAAAACTGGCTTATTATTGGTTGTATTTTCATATATAACATCACTACGATACCCCGAATAGAAATTTAAATCGACGACTTCTTTTTCCAGATTTTTTTTAGGCGTTTGGTTAAACAACAAAAACCCAACTATTGCAGAGGTAAAAAGCACAATAAAAAGTACGACAGCCACAATAATATTTTTTGGTGCAATGCTGGGCCTGCTGATATTATTATGGTTATAGTTAATGTTTACATTAACATTTGTATCATCTAAAAAATAGTGGGAGCCACAGCTTTTACAAATAAACTGATCTGGTTTTACATCTGCTTTGTTTGTACTGCCACAGTTAGGGCAAACTATAGTCTTCGTATTTTTAGGCATTTAGTTAGTTTTTTAAAGTCTAGGATGTGCTTTGTTGCCAACTGATTTATCATATTTTTTCGAACTTTCATTAAAGAAAAATCCATATCCAATTAGAAGAATAAATATGGCAATACCTAAAATAAATAAGGTTGCACTGCTTCTTATAATGGTCTGCATACTTACAACTTCAATATTCCAAATTCTTAAAGCTAAAATGCCCAAAAACGCAATGCTCAATAGCAATATAATTGCTCCAATAACTTTTTTCATAGCCTAATAATTAAAATTTGTTTAACCATTCTTTTTTCTTCGCATCAAATTCCTCCTGGGTAATTATGCCTTCATCCAGTAGCAGTTTAAGTTGCTGTAGTTTGGCAACGGGATCAGCATTAGAAGCATCAATCTGCTCATTTTTAATGGTATCAAATGTTTTTCCAATTTCCATGCCCACGCCAAACTGTAAGCCCGCACCAGCAAGGCCACCCTCATTACGAGCAGCATCCCTCAAAGCCCTTAGCTTTTCAAGTTCTACATAGGTTAGCCCACCTTCGCCGGCCGCCATTGAATCTGCAGTAATATCAGCAATCTTATCAATTCTTTCTTTGGTGCCTTCATCAAACATGGTTCCGTTAAGTTTAAAATCTGTTAAGATAAAACCTAAGTTCACTACCTCTTCATTTATTTGTGCTTTAATGTTTTGCGATAGCTGGGGCAATTGCGCATCAATATTTTGATAAGAAACACCACCTTGTGCCAGCGAAGAAGAAATTCCCTGCGGAAATCTGCTTTGCAGCATTTGTCTTGCGTCAAGCACGGTATAACTGTCTGCAGAACCAATTACATTTACGAATAAGTGCTTCGCGTTAGCAATTTTAAAAGAAAAGGTCCCGTTTGCGCCTAGTTCTACTGGGATTTTATAAATGGGATCTACATACTTAATAGCTTGGGCTGTTCCCCATCCTTGGTTTACGTTTTCTGAGGTACGATAGAAATACACCTTCAGCTTGTGCTCGCTTTCAAAAGCAGTGCGCAATTTAAGTAGCGTTGTTATAAAAGGATGGTTGTCTGTTTCAATATCATAAATTCCTTCTGTAGTAATTTCGTCGGTTAATTTCCCTTCGTAAACCAATAAGGCACCTTGCCCCGGGCCTACAATTAATTTACTGGCATTTTTAAGCTCATCGTTGCTAGATGGGTACTTATACACCAAAACTTCAGGGTTTTGATTATCCCACTCGATTACTTGAGATAATTGATTTTTAAAAAACTTTATAATTCCCATAGCTTATTTGATTTTAAATTCTTTAATTAATTTACCATCCAAGCCTATAGCAAGGATAAGGCTGTAAGATTTAACCACAATTCCGTCTTTATACCTAATTGCATCTTCAAAACGCTGGTTGGTTGGAAATGGATAAGTAAAAACTAACTGCCCCGTTTTAGCATCAATGCATTGTATATTGGTAGGCGCTGCTTCGGCTGCGGTTTTATTTGCGGTTATAACCACATAATCATCATCACTGTATAATATATCTGGCTTAAAATATAGTCTGCCAGGAGTTAGGTCGATAAAGTTTCGCACGAATTTTGATCCGAATGAGGTGAGTGATCTTCCAACAAAATGATCATTTCGCCAACTCAAATGGGCATCATCATCCGGTCCGCCCTGGCTATCTTTCATCGTAAATCTTATTAACTGTATTTTTTCTTCCGGATAATCGCTGCTAAGCGAAGTGAAGTCGAATTTGGTCTTTAGTTTTTCGTTAGGCTCTTTCGTTACAAGTGCTCTTTGTGCAGCATAAACTTCGTCTTTTGTGTAAATTTTATTCTCTAAAGGATAAAAGAAAACATTTGCGCCCTCATTGCTCATTAAATTAAAGGCGTGGCCATAACTATCATAAGCAAACTCTGCGTTGGCAATTCCACTAGCCAGCTTTGAATGGCCTTTAAATAAACTTTGGGTTACATCACTAGCAGTATAGTTTTCCTTGTCAATTTCGAAAACGTTGGTTTTATTAGCGATACCATAAATTTTTCCATCAGGGAATTGGCGCAGCTGAAAATTGGTATGAGTTGCTTCTGCAATACCGTCAATTTTTTGGGTTTTTATCTCTTTCGCAGATAAAAGGTTAAAGAAGCTTAAGTAAGTTCCTTCTTTTGCTTTGTTATCGTTACCCATATAATTTCTGTTACCAAAAATTAACACTATAACTTCGCCTTTAGAGTTGGTGTAAGTGATGGTTTCTCTGTAATGCCAGAAAAAATCATCGCGTTCTGGCGCTTGATAAGCACTTTTATTAAAACTGGGGCTAGGGCTAGAACTTCTGAAAATTGCGGGGATGATTAAGGTAAGCAAGATAAAAGCAAAAACACCAATACCGATAAATAGCGCCATTTTTCTTCCAAGTACAGGGTTAAAGTTAGGCGTGTTGTAATTTACATTATGGTTGATATTGATATCGTCATTGTCTAAAAAATATTCGGTGTTGCAAGAGTTGCATTTAAAATGATCGGCTTTTACCTCACTTTTATTTATACTTCCGCAATGCGGACATTTTATTGCTTTAATCTGTTTGGCCATTTTAACTGAGCGAGTTTAGTTTTATACTTAAAGATACGAACAAGGTTTGAGCCAATTTTGCGCTATTTGGTAAATAATGTATAACTGCAACCGTTTATTTATTATTTGCGGGCTTTACATTTATAATCGTTTTTGTTCTTCTAAAATATTAGCTAACTTAATGTCTACATTTTTTCTAAATATTGTTTTTTATGGACAAACCGACGTTAGTGTTAGACAAAGATGGCCAAGGTGCATTTATAGTAATGGATGCAGAAGAGCAGTTGGGCGAGATGGTGTTAAAGGTTGACGACCACAATTTAATTGTTTACCACACCGAAGTAGCGCCGCAAGCCGAAGGCAAAGGAGTGGCAAAAGAACTATTAAATGCAATGGTGGCTTACGCCAGAGAGAACAGTTTAAAAGTTGTACCACTTTGTCCTTACGTTCACGCCCAGTTTAAGAGACATCCGCAAGATTTTGCAGATGTTTGGAATACAACTGGAAGTGATACCGTTGCCTAAACAAATCTTGTTTTGAGCGTGTTGTAGTTAAAAAATTATTCATGCCCAGAAAAGTTAAAAAAACAAAAACCAATACCAGAAAGCAACGTAAAAATAAGCTTGGTGTTAAAAATTCATTGGTAAATAATATTAACGCTAGAAAACGTAAGGGGAAATCTAGGTCTAAAAAGAAACGCACTATTTCAAAAAAAGCCTATAGCCAGCTCAAAAATAACTGGGGCAAAAAGAAGGATTAAACATCAAAGCAATTTCGTTTGTTGTAAATCTGCAATCCCGCTGTTATGAAAAAAAATCTATTTAGTATTTTAACCTTATTTTCCTTGGCGCTTATCCTTTCTTGTAAAAGCGGACCGTTTAACATGCTTAAAAGTGGGTCGCCACATCAGCAGTATGAGCGAAAACTGCAAAATGCAGGCTTAGATAAAACGGTTATGGGTGCAACATGGATTAGCAATGCACAGGCTAGCCTAACAAAAGCGGTAGCTATTAATTTACCTTATCAGGAAAAAGGTTATTTCGCTGCCGATAAAATTGATGCAATTGCTTTCCGCTTTAATTTAACACGTGGACAAAAAATTCAAATTCAACTGGATAGAAAACCAGTGGAAAAATTTATGATTTACGCCGATTTGTGGGAGTTGAATGAACAGCAGGAATTTAAATTACTCACTTCTGCAGATACATTGGGCAAAAGTATTGAGTTAGACGCAAACAAAACAGGAACCTACGTACTCAGGTTGCAGCCAGAGTTATTGGGTAGTGGCGAATATACTTTAGCCATCACAACCGGTCCTTCATTAGGTTATCCGCTTAAAGCTGTAAATAAAAATCAGATACAAAGTTTATTTGGAGTAGGAAGGGATGCCGGGGCAAGAAAACATGAAGGTGTAGATATTTTCTCATCGTTTCGCACACCGGTATTGGCGGTTGCGAACGGAAGAGTTACGAGAGTTAATACCAATAATTTGGGAGGCAAGGTAGTTTGGTTTAGACCAAACGATAAGGATTACACATTGTATTATGCGCATTTAGATGAACAATTAGTTACCGATGGACAAACAGTTTTTCAAGGCGATACTTTAGGTTTAATGGGCAATACGGGTAATGCACAAACTACACCACCACATTTACATTTAGGCCTTTATACAAACGGCGGTGCAATAGATCCTTTACCGTTTATTGATCCAACAGTACAAAAGGCGCCACCTGTAACTAGTTCTGTGAGCCAATTAAATGCAACACTGAGAACTACTTCAAAAGTAGAATTAGATGGAGTATCGCTAAAAAGCGGTAATGTTATTCGCGTTAACGCAGCAAGTAAAAATAATTATCGTGTAGAATTGCCCGATGGAAGTTTGGGATATATTCCTGCTAATAAACTCGTGTTGGCCAATAAACCTTTAACCACCTATAAAACAAAAATACAAAGCCAAATTTACGATAAGCCTGATTCACTTGCGTCTGTAAAGGTCTCTGCCCCATCGGGAGAATTTTTAGACGTGTTGGGAAGTTTCAAGAATTATCAGCTCGTTAAGTACAAAAACCAAGTTGGTTGGGTTTTAAACGATTGATATATAGAAGCTGATCTTAAAAGGTTCATGTTTTCCAAAAACCAGCTGTGTTTATTTTAAGTGCATCAAATTAACATTTGTGTCTTTGAGTTTGAAATATTACGGTCTCTAAAATGCTTTTTTCGTCAGCACTTTTTTATTTGCCTTTGGCTAATTCTAAATAAATCTATCGATTATCATAGATATGTTTCTTTTTAAGAAAATTAAAACGTTTTAGGAATAGGCTTAAATTAATCGTCTGTTTTACAGTTATTTATGATTGCTATTTTTTATGATAGCCCTATTGGGCTATTGTCTAAAAACCGCTTAAGCTTCATCTTTGGTATGTAATTAAGGTTAGGAGAAATAATTTTAATACATAATCCCTAAAAACATGAAGACTAAAAACAGCACAGAAAAATTTTTCAAAAAAAGTATTTTGATAGTTGATGGTGGATCACACCTATCTAAGCTTTATAGCTACATTTTGTCCTCAGATTATTCATTAACCATTAAGAAAAATGGTATAGATGCGCTTGCTTGGTTGGAGGAGGGAAATGATCCTGATTTAATTATTACAAGTTTAAGAATGCCTTATCTTGATGGTTGTGCATTTATTCAAAATCTTAAATTAAGTGGTTTTTATCGCAATACACCTGTTATGTTGCTCTCTGGCGATGAAAATTTAGCCGAAAGGGTTGAACAAATGGCCTACAAGGTTGATAGCTACCTTGAAAAACCATTTGATCCAACTGTATTAAAAATGCAAATAACAAAGTTAATCGCCTAATGATCCCATCTTCTACATTTCAAAGTCCTGTTGTTACGTCTAAAGTTGTTTACTTCGGAAAATTGCTGAGCAAAGTTTTAATCAGCGAGCTTGAAGCAAATATCAGTGGATTGGAATGTCCGGAGGATTTTGACGAATACATTAACCATCAAACGTTGCTAAGTTTACCAGACGTAATTATTATTGAGGTAGATGAAAACGATGAGTGTTTTAATCAGGTACAAGCCTTAAGAGCTAATCCAGTACTTGAATCTATAATTGTGATATTGATTGGTATTAAAGAAAGTAAACAATTAAGAAAAAAAGCACTGGCTCTAAAGGTTAACGATTATTATACTTATCCTTTTCCGATAGAAGATTTCTATGCACGTATTAATTTTCTGGTTAAGTTCAAATTGATTAAACCACAACTTTCAGAAAAATCTACTTATAAATCTACCGAAAAATACGAGATTCCATTAGTAAAAAGAACTTTCGATATTATCGCCTCTGGCATGGCGTTATTGGTTTTATCGCCGATTTTGTTACTGGTAGCCTTGATGATTAGGCTAGGTTCAAAAGGCGATATTATATACACTAGCAAAAGAGTGGGTGCAGGCTACCGCATTTTCAACTTTTATAAGTTTAGGTCTATGCGTACCGATGCTGATAAAATGATTGTAGAAATGGCAAGCTTAAACCAATACGCTAGCGAGCAAAATGGAAATGCAAAATCGGCTTTCGTTAAATTTAAAAACGATCCTCGAATAACAAAAATTGGTGCTTTTTTAAGAAAGACCAGTTTAGATGAGCTACCTCAATTGATAAATGTTTTTATAGGGGATATGTCTTTAGTAGGCAATAGACCATTGCCACTTTACGAAGCAGAGCGTTTGACCACTAACAAATGGTCTGAGCGTTTTAATGGGCCAGCTGGTTTAACAGGGCTTTGGCAAATTTCAAAACGCGGTCAAAAAGATATGTCCGAGGTTGAACGTAAGGAGTTAGACAACTACTACGCTTCGAATTATTCGTTACTTCTAGATCTAAAAATTATCCTTAAAACTTTTCCGGCGCTCATTCAAAAAGAAGCTGTTTAACTAAATATACATTACTATGAAAATCAGAAATTTGGCCTTAACATTCTTAATGTTCTTTGCCATAAATGCTAGTGCGCAAGAGTCTCTTCTAACTAATGTAGATAATAAGTTGCTGCAAAAATATATTGATATGGCTATTCAGTATTATCCGCGAAAAAAGGTTTTCAATGCATACGAAACCAAAGCTAAAAGTGATGTTGCCACTACCAAAATGTCGGTATTTGATTTCCTTAATGCTGCATACATTTATCGCCCAGATAATAAATCGGTTGTGGATGCACTTAATCCTTACAATGTTAATGGGTTTCAGTTTGGTTTAAACGTTAGTTTGGGAGCATTACTTTCAAGGCCATCGGCAATAAAATCGGCAAATGAAACCTACAAGGCTGCAAAAGCGCAAAATGACGATTATCTAATAGCACTAAAATCAGAGGTGCGTACTAAATATTACGACTTTCTTCTTAGAAAATCTAATTTATCACTAAGAAACCAATCTTCTCAAGAATTAAGAGTTGCCTTAACAGATGCTAAACTAAAATATGAGCGATCGCAGATCCAGGTTGATGTGTATACTGCTGCAAAAAATATGTCTGTTGAAGCAGATGAATTATTACTGGGCGCTGAAGCTAGTTACCTTATGGCTAAAAATGCGCTAGAGGATTTGATTGGCAGTAAACTGGAAGACGTAAAGTAGATTAAAAATTTTATAGATGAATATTAACTTTAATTTAAAAGACTTCTTAAAATATTTACAAGGTTATAAGTGGGTGATAATAATTGTACCAACAATCTGTTTAGCATTTACCTATTTTTTTGTAAAAACGCTTCCTAAAACTTACAAGTCTGAAGCTTTGATTTCAACCGGCGTAACTCAACAGTTTCAACAAGCGGTTGTTGCAAACGGTCAGTCTATGGATAATTTTAAGCTTAACCAGCAATTCGGCAATATTTTAGAAATAATGCGTTCTAAAAGATTGTTAAATGGCTTGTCGTACAAACTAATAATCCACGATCTTAAGAATGAAGCAGTTGCATTTAAATCTTATGGACCGCTGGTTCAAAAAATGTCGAAAGTTGAAAGGCAAGAAGCAATAAATGCTTATACATCAATGCTCATAAATGGCGCTGCAATTTCAATATCAGATAATGAAGGAAAACTAAAATTGTATGATATTTTAAACGAGTCTGGGTACGATGCGCAATCTATATTAAAAAACCTTTTAATGTATAGGAATGGCGAAAGTGATTTTATTAAGGTAGAATATTCTTCCAATAATTCGGCTCTGTCGGCATATGTGGTAAACAACCTATCAAATGATTTTATAGATTATTACCTTGATTTAGGCCTTTCTAGTCAGCGAAAATCAATAGCTTTTTTAGATACTTTGGTTAAGGAAAAACAGGCAGAATTAACGAATAAGAACCAAGAATTATCTAGCTCATCTGTAAAAGTTGCGGAAGCTATGGTAAGTCAGAAAGCACTAGAAATAAATCAACAAAGACTGATAGACATACAGACACAAAGAGCGCAGATATTAAGAAGCATAAGTGCTATTGAAGGAAGTATAACTGAAGTGAATAGAAAGTTAAGCGGTGCTGGTGGTTATATAAGGCAAGATAATGGTGGGGAAAATGCAATGATTATTAATCTAGACGACCAGATAGCTGCTGCTAACCAACAATATTCTAATAGCAACTTTAAACGTGAATTTAAAAACAAGATTGACTCGTTACAAAAAATAAAGTTGCGCTACATTACCAGTAACAGCGGAAGTACAAACTCGACCGTACTTAAGCAAGAACTAATTAATCAAAAAATTAAATTAGAAACCGACCTTGCATCGGCAAAAAGCAGTCTTTCTACAACAGAAAGGCAATTAAACGCCATCAGTATGCAGTCGGGTAGTGGAGATGGGCTATTAAGCGTCCGTACTAATAATCAGGAAGTAATGCTAAAAAAGGCAGATTTAGCTTCGAAAGAATATAATGATGCGCAGGCATTGTACGAACAAAATAGCATTTATGCTAAAACAATGCCCCGAATGACATTGGCAGAACCCGGTTTGCAAGGTCCGGCTGAGCCCTCAAAAAACATGTTGTATTTGGGCTTCTCAGGAATATCTGGTTTACTAACTGTATTGCTTGCGTTGTTTATTAGTTTTATTCTACATCCAAAAATTAGTACAGCTGCACAGTTGCAAAATGTTACTAAACAGCGTATTCTTGGCTCTCTAAACATGATAGCCGATAAAAATAAAGATCTGCGAGATATTTGGAAGAATACTGATGATATTAAAGATTACACTACATATAAGGATTTATTAAGATCGTTGAGATTTGAGCTTTGCGAAGAACTTATGGGTGACAATAAGGTGTTGGGAATTACAAGTTTATCCAAGTCTGAAGGAAAAACCTTTTTAGCCAATAGTTTAGCCTATGCAATGGCAATGATGGGCAAGAATGTTTTGTTGATTTGCGATAATGAATCAGATCTTTTAAGTGTTTTAACTAATAAAAGTACTGCTCAAAAACAAAAATTTGACAACGAGCAAAAGTTTGAGTCGTTCTTGGTAAGAAAAGAAATCCAGATTGAGGATAAAATTACCATTTTAAAAACCAACCCGGCAAATAACTCTTTACTAGAAGTAATGGATGGAAAAAGTTTGCTAGCTGGTTTCGGCATACTAAAAGAGACATTCGACCTAATTGTTATCGATATCGATAGCTCTCATGATATGTTTAAAGTAAAAGAATGGCTAATGTTCTGCGATAAATTTATATCTGTTTTCGAAGCAGGAAATAACATCAAATCTGAGGACTTATCTTTTATAGAGTATTTAGCAAAACAAAAAAATTACTTGGGTTGGGTGTTAAACAAAACGAAGTTAGCCGAAGCATAACTTTTTAACAGTATTATTTTTCCATAACCTATAAATACAGTATGCCACGCTACCAAGAAGCAATAAAACTTAATAAAAGGAACACGCTCCTGATAATTGCTTCGTTGTTTGCATTTGTGTTTTCGTATTTCTCTTTAGCCCAAGCCAATTATGCATATACTTTTTTTCCGGTAGTTATTCTAGGTGCGGTTGCAGTATTGATATTAATTTTTAGAGAACCATTTAACGGACTAATAATTACAATTGCCTATTGTTTTTTGATGGGGATTCTAGACCGGGAGATCGGCGGATTACCCTACGGAATGGGCATCGAAGTTTTCTTGCTATTAACCTGGTTGAGCGTATGGTACCATGCGGATAAGTTTGATTTTAAGGTGCTAAACAACGATCTAATCTGGCTAACTGTGGCATGGTTTGTTATAAGTGTTTTAGAACTGTTTAATTTAGCGGGCGCTAGCCCTAGAGGCTGGCTACAGGAAATTAGGAGTACAGCATTGTATCCTATGCTAATTACCCCGTTGGGTGTATTATTAATTAACACCAATAAACGCCTAAATATTTTCATTATACTTATTTTTAGTTTGTCTTTTTTAGCCACGCTTAATGGAATTAAACAAGCTAAAATCGGTCCCACAAGCGGAGAACAAGCATTTTTAGATAATGGAGGTTATGTTACCCATGTAATTTTTGGCCATTTACGAATATTTTCTTTTTTTAGTGATGCTAGTCAATTTGGCCCTTCTCAAGCGCACATAGCATTAATGGCTATAGTATTAGCATTGTCGTTAAGATTAAGCTGGGGCAAAAGAATTTTGCTACTGATTTTAGGTTTATTATCCTTTTACGGTATGCTTATTTCTGGTACAAGAGGTGCACTGTTTGTAATTGCTTTCGGTGTAATTATGGTAATTGCTTTAAGCAAACGTCTAAAAATCTTAATCTGGGGTTCCAGTATTGCTTTGTTCTTCTTCTGCATACTAAAACTCACCTACATAGGTAACTCAAATTACGATATCTATAGGTTGAGAACTTCAATCAATCCTGAGGATGCCTCTTTCAATGTAAGGCTAATTAACCAAAATAAAATTGCAGAGTATATGCAGGGTAAACCATTTGGTGGTGGATTGGGTGTAATTGGCCATTGGGGCCGAGAATATAATAAAGATAAATATCTATCAACAATTGCTCCAGATAGCTATTGGGTTAAAGTTTGGGCAATGTATGGTATTGTAGGCTTCGTTATATTTTTCTGCATCTGGCTATATTGGTTTGGCAAATGTTCTGGCCTTTTATGGAACCTAAAAGAACGGCAAATTAGAACCAAGTTAATTGCACTTTTAGCTGGTGTGGCAGGTATTTTTGTATGTAGTTACGGTAACGAGGTAATGAATGCAATGCCGTCTTTAATTGTAATACATCTTTCGTTAGGTGCAGTGTACGCTTTTAGCAGAATTTATAAAGAAAAATTAACAGATAAATAATACCGATATGCCGTTTATATATTTTATCATTCCAGGTTTACTTTGCTTAATATGGGGTATATACAGAGGCTTAAAGGAAATGCGAGGCGATAAAAATAAGTTGAACTAAACTAATTGCCAAAATGGGTTTAAAGGAAAAAATCAAGGCTAATAATAAGCTTAAACAATTTAGTTTATGGCTTTTAATGCCTCCTAACGATGCTAGGCCAAGGTGGTGGATTAGAAATATAATAAACCCGTTTACGGTTACAAAGGGTAAACAAGTTATAATTAGGAATAGGGCTAGACTAGATATTTTGCCCTTTAACAAGTTTGTTTTAGGCGATAAGGCAATTGTAGAAGATTTTTCGGTTATTAATAACGGAGTTGGAGATGTTAACATTGGTGATAGAACGATTATTGGACTAAGCAGTGTTGTTATAGGTCCAGTAAATATTGGCAACGATGTAATGTTGGCACAACATGTAGTAATTTCTGGTTTAAACCATGGGTACGAGGATACGAGTATACCACCAAGCCAGCAAGCCACTTCAAAAAAAACTGTAAATATTATGGATAATGTTTGGATAGGGGCAAATGCAGTAATCACCGCGGGTGTTACTATTAACAAGCATTGCATAGTTGGAGCCGGAAGTGTAGTTACAAAGGATGTTCCAGCGTATTGTGTTGTAGTTGGCAACCCCGCAAAGGTCATTAAACAGTATAACGAGATGTCCAATACTTGGGAAAAAGTAAACAGTAAAAACGAAACGAATCAATAGCTATGTCAATGTTAATCTGGGCGATAGTTCAAATCTTATTTAGTTCATTTCTCTGGTTTCCGGTGGTGTTGCTGGTAACATCTTTTTTAAAAAAAAAACGAAAGCCTTTAGCGTTAAATAACAAAGAGTTTGATTTTGCCATAATCGTTACCGCTTACCAACAAATAGATTTGTTAAAAGATGCTGTTTATTCGATTTTAAATACCAAATATTCAAATTTCATCATATACGTTGTGGCAGATAACTGCGATGTTTCAGGATTGAACTTTGCTAATCCGAAAGTAATTGTCTTACAACCAGAAAATATTTTGGCTAGTAATGTTAAATCTCATATTTATGCCATAGATAGATTTGAAAGAAATCATGATATTATATCCATTGTAGACAGCGATAATTTAGTAGATGAAAATTACCTTTCGGCCTTAAATGAAAAGTTCCATGAAAATTTTTCTGCTGTGCAAGGAGTAAGGGCGGCAAGAAATCTAAATACGTTTTTGGCATGTTTAGATGAAGCTGGCGATATGTTCTATAGATTTATCGACAGAAAATTACTTTCAGAGAGTGGCTCTTCCGCATCGCTTGCAGGTTCGGGTATGGCATTTAAAAGCGATTTGTACATACAGGCTTTAAAGCAAATTGAAACTAATGGCGCCGGTTTTGACAAAGCTTTACAATATAATTTAGTAGCCAGCAAAGAAAAAATTGAGTTTTGCGAAGCAGCAATTGTATACGATGCAAAAACTACAAAGGCAGATCAATTGGTAAAACAACGATCTCGATGGATTAATACTTGGTTTAAATATTGGAAACTTGGCGCAATTCTATTTTTCAAGTCGCTATTAAATTTCAACTGGAATCAGTTTGCGTTTTCGGTAATGCTTTTAAGACCGCCACTATTTCTTTTGGGCTTAATTTCCATACTTATGATAGCGATAAATCTTTTCTTTTCGCCAATTCTGTTACTAATTTGGGCGGTATCATTTTCTTGTTTTTTTATAATGTTTTATCGCTCTCTATTATATTTCAAAGCAGATAATGCAATTTACGAGTCCTTATGGAGCGCTCCGAAATTTATTTTTTATCAAATTATTTCCCTATTTAAAGCTCGTTCGGCAAATAAAATTTCGGTTGCCACTAAACACGATGTCTCAAATCTCTAAATAATATCTAAAAATGAAACCCATAGGAATAGAAGTTCAGCGTCTTTTTAGAGAAAAAAAGCATGGAATGGAAATAGTAGCGTTAGAGGTGCTTAGAGAACTGCAGCAAATTAAAAATGATAATAACTATATCGTTTACGCAAAGTCTGATGCGGATAACGCTTGTTTAACTGAAAGCGATAATTTAAAGGTAAAGTTACTAAAAGGCAAAACCTATTTCGATTGGGAACAGTACCATCTGTCTAAAGAAGTAAATAAAAACAAACCTAAATTTTTGCATTCTACCTGTAATACCTCGGCGTTAAATCTTTCTGTTCCTTTGGTACTTACATTGCATGATATTATTTATTTAGAGGAAATTAATTTTAAAGGAACCACTTATCAAAATTTTGGAAATATCTACAGAAAATTTGTTGTTCCTCGTGTAGTGAAAAAGAGCGAAATGATTATTACGGTATCACATTTCGAGAGAGCTACCATAATCGAAAAGCTAAAGGTTCCAGAAGATAGGATAAAAGTGGTGTACAACGCCGTTAATAAGAAGTTTAACAACCTTTACTCGCTGCAGACTTTATCTGCTTTCAAAAAGCAACATAACCTACCAGATCAATTTATGTTGTTTTTAGGGAATACTGCGCCTAAGAAAAATACTGTCAACGTAATTAAAGCATATGCCCTCTATTGTAAAACGGCAAAGGATAGCATCCCATTGGTAATTTTAGATTACAATAAAGCTTTAGTGGAGAACATTTTAAAAGAACAGGGTAATGAACAAATTTTAGAAAAAATATTTTTCCCTGGATTCATTTCCTCTGATGAGATGGCATTAATTTATAATGCAGCTACTTTATTTCTTTATCCATCATTAAGAGAAAGTTTTGGTCTGCCTATTTTAGAGGCGATGGGCTGCGGTACACCCGTAATTACGTCTACAACTTCGTCAATGCCGGAGGTAGCCGGAAATGCTGCGTTATTGGTCGATCCGAAAAATGCTGAAGATATTGCGGATAAAATGCACTTGGTATTGTCAGATGTCTTATTGCAAAAAAGCTTATCCGAACTTGGAATTAAACGTGCGGCAGAATTTTCATGGAAAAAAAGTGCCGAAGATCTGTTGGCCATTTACAATCTAATATAAAATTGATGAGACCCGCGTCAGTACCTCCTTATATCCAAATAAATCAAAAACCGGCAAGTTGGTTTTTAAGTAATATCTCTAGCACAAGGATGAAACTTGCCAAATTAAATAGTGGTAAAACTCAGGTTTCGATTGTGATTCCTGCGTATAATGAACAAGAAAGTATTTTACGTACCATTGCCTCTATAGCCGATACCATAACCGATTACAGTATAGAGCTGATTGTTGTAGATAATAACTCAACCGATTTAACTAAACAGTATATTATTGAGTCGGGAGCTAAATATGTTTTTGAACCAAAACCAGGTGTTGAAAATGCAAGAACAGCTGGGTTAAATTTTGCCTCTGGCAAATATGTAATTAGTGCCGATGCAGATACCATTTATTCGCCATATTGGGTAAACGAATTAATAGCGCCTCTTGCAACAGATGAAAACATAGCTATTTCTCACGGTAAATTTGCTTTCGTGCCTGAGTATTATAATAGATTTACACTTTACCTGTACGAATTAACTGGCGATGTTTTTAAAAAAATAAACGGTTTAAATAAAGATAGCGCCATGTATGTTTATGGCTGTTCGTCTGCTTACAGAAGAGACCAAGTGCTAGCAGTAAATGCGTACGAGCATCCTGTTGGTGCAAACGAGGACGGTTATTTGGCCTTAAAGTTAAGGGATAAGTTTGGTAGGATACACAAAGTACGAAGCAAAAAGTCGTTTGCATGGACATCTAGCAGAAAATTTTTGGCAGATGGTTCTCTGCTTCAAAGAATAAAAAATAAAGCAAGTAAAATATTAAGTTAACGATCCTCAATCCGTAGCCAAATGTTAGAGAAAAAGGTAATTTTTATAATGAGTTTAATGAAGTTTGATGGGTTAGCATCTACAAATTTGACCATTGCAAAATACTTGGCTAAAAACAACGAAGTTTATTACATAGAGCAACCTTATACTATTTCAGATTTTTTCAAGCTGAAAAAAAAATCCGAACAATATCAGTTGAGAAAAAAAGCGCTTCGTTTTTTTGATGATGGTTTGTTAACCGATAAGTTAGATGGTGTAAACCTGTTGGTTAGCCTGCCTATTTTGCCAATTAATTTTTTGTCAGAGGGAAAAATATACGACTTTTTTAACCGAATTAACCAGCGAATAATTTTATCTCGAGTAAAAAAAGTTATTCGGAAAAAAGCGATTAAAAACTACATCTATATCAATTCTTACAACTTCAAATGCCCTTCTTTATTTGAAAGCCTTAATCCCGACTTAACCGTCTACCACTGTGTAGATCCTATTGTGGGAGATTATAATACCAAACATGGAATTAATGCCGAACGAATTATTGTAAAAAATGCAGATGTGGTTATTTGTACTAGCAGAGCCTTGTACGAACAAAAAAAGAAGCAAAATTCAAATACCTATTTTGTGCCTAATGGTGCAGATATTGGCAGTAGAAGTTCTTTGGTAAATAACTCAACTACCCACTTAGCGCTTCAAAATATTAAGAAACCAATTGTAGGTTATGTTGGCGCAATAGAAAGAAGAATTGACTACGATTTAATAAAAAGCGTAACTGCTCAAAACCCTCATGTTAGTTTCGTTTTTGTTGGTCCGCAACATCGAGAGCATATACCAGATTGGTTCTACAATACAAAGAATATACACATTGTAGAATCTATCCCATACAACGAGGTTGTTCAAATGATTTATGGTTTCGATGTATGTATGATTCCATTTAAAAAGGACGATATAAGCGCTACAATTTTCCCACTAAAACTTTTCGAATATTTAGGCTTGGGTAAACCGGTAATTTGTACAGATTTCAATATGGATCTGACAGAATTTTCAGGTAGCGAAGTTGTAGCGTATGTAAAAGATAGCACAACTTTTTCAGATGCTATAAATCAGTATATGGTTGAGAAAGATTTAATTTTGAAAGAAAAACGAATTGAAGTTGCACTGCAAAACACTTGGCAGGATAGAGTCAACCGCATTAGCGAAATACTGGTTCAAAATCTCTAAACATACAATTTAAAAACGTTAAGCAGCCGTTTTCTTAATGTACTTGTGGTAAAATTCTCCGTAAAACTTGTAGGCATATATTAATGGATTAAGTGCATTAATATTGTACAACTTGTTTAAATAAATTTGAGACACAACAAAACTGATTATGGTAGATAATAAAGTGCCATAAGCGGCGCCGATTATTCCAAATTGTTTGATGAAAATATAGTTAAATGTAATTATCGATACCGCGAAAACGATAACCATGTAAAAATTAAATTTCGTCCGTCCATCGCTTGTTAATATGGTGCCACACTGCCTGCCATATGGAGCAAAAAAACAGTATAAAAGCGTAACTTTTAAAAGTGGAATAACGTTTTCGTACTTATTGCCAGCAAGTAAGTGAATGGTGAAATCGGATAATAAATACATTAGAGCAATTGCCGGAATTAAAAGGGCAAGTACTACCCCGACAGATTTTTCATACAAATATTTTATAGCGTCCTTGCCACCGGTATTTGCTTTTATAGCGCTTTGCGGAAACATAATTGTAGCCATAGCATTTGTCGGGATATCTGTAAGATTGGTAATTCTCACGGCAATGTTAAATGATGCGCTGGCAGATTTTGAGATAAGGTTACCTAACATCATTTGATCTATAGAACTGGCTAAAATTGCACTAAGCGAAACACCAAATGAGTATTTCCCGAAATGGAAAAGTTTTTTTACCCATATAAAGTTTAGCTTTTTGGCATACCTAAAATACTTAGCAGTATGAAACGCAGCAATGGCTAAAGCAAAAAGTACACTTAGTATTTGTACATAGGTTAAAATCTTTAGAGAGGCTTGTCTTTGTGTAAAATAACAGAATGAAATATAGGTTAAAAATAAAAGTTGCCTGCAGATGTTTGAGTAGAACACGCCGGTAAAATGTAGGTTTGCTTGTTCAACACAGTTCAATAAATTTAAAACACCAGATATAAAAAATATTACAATGTAAAGGCTTATCATGTGTGATAGCTGATCTGATTTCCAGATTTCTCCAAGCCAAGGAGCTATAGCTAACAGAACAATGCTGATGATAACAGTCATCAGAAAATTTATAAACAAAGCTGCCGTAGTAATGTCCTTTTGTTCTTCTTGGTTTGCGGTTGATAAAAATTTGACAATTGCTTCTTGCGTTAAACCATTTCTGCTTACCTCAATTATACTTACTACACTTAAAAAAAGTACCCAAGTTCCGTAATCTTCAGTATTAGTTATGCGTAATAAAAGGTATAAACTTACAATAGCAATAACTACGGTTAATCCATTTTGTAAAATATTTATTAGTCCATTTTTTAACCAATAATTGTTTGTAGACATGTTTTCTAATTATAAATATAGATTAGCGTAATTTATTACTTCGGCGTAGTTTTTTGCATGATAGACCTCGGCGCCAGAAAATTTTGGATAAAGTTTTTTATAGCAATTAAAGTAATGTTCAGGGCCTTCGGCCGATAACAAAATGTTTTTGCCGCCAAAGTAGCTTGCTAAAGTACCCGTGCCTCCGTGCAATGAAATAAAATGATCGGCATTTGCGTAAATGCAAAGTTGAAAATGATTAAAGTTTTTGGCTCCTATTTCGTTCTTTTCATGTAAATCTTGAATCAATAAAACTTCAGGATGGGTTTGCCTAAGCCAATCAAATTCATTAAGATCCAAAATTAAGCTATTATCATTTACAATATCTTTGCCCATTGGTCTGTTGTAGATGATGGTGTACTTTGCCTTTAATTTAACTATCAACTCATTCAAGGTATCAATATCAAAAAAACTTACAGGAGCACCATCCCATTCGGTATTGTACCGATTTGCTATTACCAATATTGGTTTATCAAACTTATAAATATCGTTTTTGTAGATTTCCTTTAGCGGTACGCTCAGCCATTTTTTCATGTTATAATTTTGGCTGTAAAGTATTCTTGGTAATTCGAAGTTATAATTACCCTCGTTGGTTCTTACCTCATGGTCTTCTTGATGGTGTTCTGAGAAAAAATAAAGCTCTCTAGTTCCCGGAAAAGATTTTGTTTCTTTTAAAGTGCCATTTTTAAAATGCCAATAAGCAAAAGGCAAAGAAAACTGTAATTCGGCGCCAAACTCCCCTTTATAGTCAATAACTTTATATTTTTTCTTAAGAATAAAATCACGAACAACATACTTGCATTGTAGCATTATACACACATAAGTATCCCTGTAAAAGTATTTGTAATTAGCCGGAACATTAGTGTTAAATAACCTAATTAATAATCCGGCAATTTTCTTTAAAGTAAATAACATTTGTTTTGTTTAACCATCTATCTGTTGGGTAACAGAAATTTAAAATATCAATTACCAAAGATAATTTTGATTTGAGATATATTAGTATTTAATTGAATAAAATAGTATTTAAATCGTTCAATTTGAGAAACTTTAGTATTAGCAGTTAGTAAGAGCATAATCTTTAGTTTTATTTCTTTCGATTGTAGCTTGCACACAAAATAATTTCGAATAATTGCTTTTTATAATTTACAATTTCGAAATATATTTTTTTATAAATTAATAACTTTTCGTATTTTTAGACGTTAGTAATATTCCTTTCTACATTTTTCCGCCGATTGTTTTATTTATTTGATACGCAGTACTTTATAGCGTTATGTTGAAATATTAAAATTAAAATAATGAAACGTCTATCAAAATTAGTAATGGGAAGTTTAGTAGTTCTGCTTTTCTTCTGCTCTTGTAAAAAAAATAAAGGAAAAGTACAGACAGAGGAGCCTGTGCCAGGGGTTCAGATTCCTGCAGAATCTACCAACCCAACCCAAATCTCTAAAATTCCAATGGATAAATTTATCGGAGTGAATGGTTTTCACGAAGATAACGTTGAATTTATGCAAGCTGCAGGCACATTGCGTGCCTATTGTAACTGGGATTGGTTTCAAGGAGATAATGCGGGTGATCAATTAATTTTTCAAAATTCAAGAGGCGGTTGGTATTTTGATGATGCATTTAAGAAAATTAAAGAAAGCGGAGTAACTGTTTCAATGTGTTTTCAAGGTGCCATAAAAAATTTGCAAGGCACAAAAACATTCAAGTTTAATGATAAACCTGTAGACCGAGCGGGTCTTAGTACCACAGACCCTAAATCATATCAAAGTATTGCAAATACACTTTATCAAATCGCTGCCAGATATGGTAAAACTACCGTAGCCCCAGAGAAACTTAACGTTCCTGCAAACCAAAAACAAAGCGGATTGGATTTGCTTGAGTATATGGAAGTTTGGAACGAGCAAGATAAGACTTGGGAAGGCGATAACGCAAAATTTTCTCCACAGGAGTATGCGGCCATGTTGTCTGCTTGTTATGACAAAATAAAGGAAGCGGACCCAAAAATGAAGGTTGTGATGGGTGGTTTGGCTACCTTAAGCGTAGATTATGTAAAGGCAATGAACGAATGGTTTAAAGCCAATAGAGCTGATAAAAAGTTTGCGGCCGACGTTGTAAATGCACATATCTATGCGTTTGCCAATAACATCGATTTTGGTAATCCGACAGGGTTTGTTAACACTGCAGAAACGCCAGAAGATGGTAAGCTGAAAGAAAAAACTAAAGCACTTGTTGATTATACCAAAGCAAATATTCCAAATGCAGAAGTATGGATTTCGGAGTTCGGTTGGGATACAAATCCAAAATCAGTATTAAGTCCTAGAAAATTAAATGCATTGACAATGAACGAATTGCAGGGCAGGTATATTATTAGAGGTTATTTAGCATTCGCTGCCGCAGGGGTAGATCAGGCTCAGCTTTTCGAATTATCAGACCCAAGCCAAAACTATATCGATACCTGGTTTGGTACAGCGGGATTGCTTGATAGAACGTTAAACTTCGCCAAAAAGCCCTCTTGGTTTTATACGTATACACTAAAAAATACGCTGAAAAATATGGTGTTTATTGGCGAACAAACTTCTGGAGATCCAAATATCTTGATCTACAAATTCAAAAACATGAATAATGCAGAAGGCGTTTATGCAGTTTGGTACAAAACTAGAACAGATGCAACAAAAAATGATTTCCAACTACAATTAGCTGCCAATGCTAAATCTGCCACTAAAATAGAATTGGCAGACAAAAGCACTACGGGTAACCAGAGCAACCTCGCAATTAATAAAACCATGGTTACAGCTAACGTAAGTGAGAGGCCAATTTTTATTAAAGTAGATGTTATAAATTAATATTAATTTTTATAGTAAATAGTAATGTTGATTAGAAAAGTTTATCCATGCAATATGCTTTTAATGCTGATTGTTTTGGTTGGTTTAACGAGCTGTAAAAAAAGAACTGCTCAAGAAAAGGAAATTCCAGAAATTGTAACGCCGCCCACAGACTCAAACAAAACGGTAACTACACCGCCTGTTGATGACAAGAATAAAATTGTGATCGAAATAATTTTTGAGGGTAACCCTACCAAGGCCACAGCGACACCGGCCAAGCTTAAATTTAATAAGATAGGTTGGGCTAGTGCAGAGTGGGACGATAATTCAATCGGGGCTTTGAAAGGGTTTGAAAAATTAAAAACAACATTTTACACAGATGGTTGTGGTAATAAAATACCCTACACCGCTGCGGTTGCTGTAAATGGCAGAAACCAGTACAGTAATGAGGAAGCCGCAAAAATCCCAAATAATGTTAATTACGACCAGATGAAAACATTTATTAACGCTGGTTGGGACATCGAGAACCATAGTTATTATCATGATCCGACTGGTAATTATAATTTTGGTACAGACAGAGACAGAAATGTGAAAGAGCTTGATGACTTGTTACTTAAAAATCTTCAGTATAAGTTAAATGGATTGGTAGTTCCCACTAATTATGATGGTTTTCCTACTGCAGCTAAAAAGATCGGCTACCTATTTTCTACCTCGCAAGGAACTTTTGACGGTTTTGAACCTGCCGGAAAACCGGTTTACAAAAATGTGCAGGATTTTGATTTGGCCCCAAAAGATTTTAGCTCTTTCAACAGAATGTTTTTCGACGACTGGGCGGAGATGGAGCGAAATGTGAAACAAGCAATTGCTGATATCGGCACTAAAAACAACCCTTATTTTCGCTTTGCATCTCACGGTATTGATGAGGCTGCGTTTAATCGAATAATTGATAATTTTCAATCTTCAACTGCTGATAAAATATTATTTATACCGACCAGAGAAGCTATGGAGTACAGGGTAATGTCTTCGTTGCCTATAAAGTATGATTTAGATGGCACAAAATTTACGATAAGTATCGATGTGAAAAACCTGCCAGATAGAATACGATGGAGAGATTTAAGCTTTTTAGTTTCAGCTGACAAGAAAATTACGGCAGTAAATATTTTAAGTCTTGCCGATAAAGTTACATTCAATTCAACAACCGGATTGGTTAATGTTTTTAAACAGGTTAAAACCTGGTAGAAGCTTTAAAAGGTTAGCGTTTTAATAGGCAGATTTTAGTTTTAAAACATTCAAAATCTGCTTTTGAAAACGCTTATCTTAGCCATTTTTAAATTAAGCTACGAAATAGTTTTTATCTATATTTAATACATTATAATATCTATTTTTATACTTAATGATCTCCGTCTCAATTATCACAGTTAACTTTAATCAACATCAGGTAAATATTGATTTTTTAAAATCTTTGAAACAAAATCTTTCATCCTATATACAAGAGGTTATTTTTGTTGATAATGGAAGTAAAACTGATTACGAAGAAATTTACAAGGAAATCTATCCCTCACTGAACTATATCAGATCTGAAAAAAACCTTGGATTTGCAGGTGGTAATAATTTAGGAATTAAAGTTGCCAAGGGCGATTATCTGTTGTTCTTAAACAATGATACCGAAATTACGCCAAATCTTATCGACGATTTGGTATCGGAAATGGAGAACAACCCGAAAATTGGTTTAATATCGCCGCTCATATTATTTTACGATCAACCTAACATTATTCAGTACGCAGGTTTTACCGAAATGAATTACTTAACCGGCAGAAATAGTGGTATTGGCAGTATGGATATCGATGAAGATCAATACTCGAAAGATAACCGTGCAACCGGTTATTGTCATGGAGCTGCCATGATGTGCCGAAGATCTGATTTAGCTAAAGTTGGGCCAATGCCCGAAAATTATTTTTTGTATTACGAAGAATTGGATTGGTGCGAAAAATTTAAAAATGCCGGTTTGCAAATGTGGTTTTTGGGGAAAGCTAAAATCTACCATAAAGAGTCTGTAAGCGTTGGCAAGGAGAGTGCAATTAAAACCTTTTTCATGACAAGGAATAGAATGCTTTTTATTAGGCGAAATACCGATGTTTTAAATACATTTTTGTTTGCCACATACTACTTACTATTTGCATGCACCAAACAGATTTTTGGCTATTTGTTAAAAGGTAGGGTTGACTTAGTAAAGTGGACTGTAAAAGCAGTATTATGGAATTTTACACATGGTAAAAACAGTAAAAATTTAGGCTTTAAAATTTAATATTAAAATGATTATAGCATTTTGGATTTCTTTGTTTTTAGTGGTTTATACTTTTATTGGCTATGGATTTTTACTTTTTATTATCATAAAAATAAAACGGCTTTTCGTTAGGCCTTTTCAATTTAGCGAAAAATTTGAGCTGCCCAGCGTTACCGTCTTAATAGCTGCCTGGAATGAGGAAGAAATGATTGTAGACAAAATTAATAACACCCTGCAATTAGATTACCCTAAAAATAAATTACAAGTTATTTTTATTACAGATGGCTCTACAGATAGAACACCTGATTTGATTAGACCATTTACAGAAGTTGAACTGTTGCATAATAACGCTAGGGATGGCAAAATGGCAGCTATTAAAAGAGCAATTCCCTATGCAAAAGGCGAGGTAATGGTTTTTACTGATGCAAATACTTTCTTAAATAACGCAGCTTTAAAAGAACTTGTTAAACATTATGAGAACAAAAAAGTTGGTGCTGTTGCTGGCGAAAAACGAATTTTTGTAGCGGAAACAGCAGACGCTAGTTCTGCTGGTGAAGGATTTTATTGGAAATATGAATCGAAACTAAAAAAATGGGATTATGAATTGTATTCTAACGTTGGGGCCGCAGGTGAATTGTTTAGTATTAGAACAGCACTTTACCAGCCTGTAGAAAGCGATACGATTATAGACGACCACATGATAGCAATGCGGATAGCTGAAAACGGTTATGTAATAGCTTACGAGCCGGGAGCTTACGCTACAGAAACCGCATCGGCAGACACAAAAGAAGAATTAAAAAGAAAAATCAGAATTGCTGCTGGCGGTATCCAATCTATCTTCAGGCTTAAAAAAGCGGCTAATCCATTTAACTATCCCATACTTACATTTCAATACATCTCCCACAGGGTTTTACGATGGACAATTACGCCTTTTTTACTCCTAGCGGTTTTTATATTAAATGCAATAATTGCTTATCAAACAAATTTGCCTTTTTGGAAAGCTCTATTTGTAGCACAGATAGTTTTTTATTTCTTAAGCCTTCTAGGTTTGTTTTTCGAAAGGAAAAACATCAAAATAAAAGCATTTTTTATTCCCTATTATTTTTGCGTAATGAACTACGCGGTTTTAGCCGGTATGCTTCGTTATTACCGTAAAAATCAGAGTGCAGCCTGGGAAAGATCGAAACGAAAAAGTTAATGGAAATGCTTATTTTTAATTAATTAATTCATCCAAAAAATGAACAATTTTTTTATTGCAAAAGAGCCATACACTCGTTCGGTTAAAGCTAGCCCTTTATTTAATCTTCTTAAAAAAAGCCTTAGGTTCTTTAAAATAGGAGATTTAAAATCACACATTTTTGATCCTATGATGGATATGACAACCGTAGAGCAACGAATAAGTTATTTCCATTTGTTAAATAGGGTAATTGATACAAAAGTTCGTGGAGAAATAATTGAATTTGGAACATTTACTGGTTACTGCGCTCTATTATTCCAAAATGTAATTGAGCAAAGTAAATCTGGCAAAGAGTTGCATTTGTACGATAGTTTTGAAACCCAATTTATGGAAACTGGTAATATTCAAGATATTTTAATTGCGAATTTTAAGAAAGCTAAATTACAAGTTCCGATTATGCATAAGGGTTATTTTCAAGATACCTTACCTACGCAATTGCCAGACGAAGTTGCTTTCGTACATATGGACTGTGGTTTTGGTGGAGATAAATTTGAGCATAGAGACATATTACTGTTTTGCCTTAACCAAGTTTATCCAAAATTGAGTAAAGGTGCTATTTGTGTGTTAATGGATTATATGGGTGCAGAAGGAATAGAGGGTGGATATGATGTTAACCCCGGGGCAAAATTGGCTGCTGACGAATTTTTGAAAGATAAACCGGAAACTATGGTTGCATTATACGGTAACGAATGTTACCATGGTTATTTTGTTAAACAATAGTTGTATTTAAGGTTTCTAATTTGATTAATCAATTAGTCTGCGCCCAGATTCCAGAATTGTAAATCTTTAGCGCTTTCATCATAAGCGAGACTTAATAAATGCTTATCATCCATTAAATAGCTCTTTAAAAGATAATTATTCTCCTGTCGCTGTACGTTTTGTCCAATACACTCTATGTCGTGCAAATCGTCAATCAGGCCTTCGCCACTTGCTTTTAGAATAGCCTCTTTTCTGGTCCAGAAGGTATAAAAATCCTCAAGATTTGTTATTAGCTTTCTTTCATTTGAAGTAAAACAAACCTCGGCTAATAATTCATGGTCAAAATGATCTTTTATCAATTCTACATCAATACCTACATTTTTCTTGCTAATAGCGATTACCACATAATCGCCACTATGGCTAATGTTGAAATGAATGTCTGGCAAATAAGGTTTGCTAGATTCGGTTACAGAAAAACGAATGTTTCTTGGGTAGGCATTTAATTGCTCAGCTAATATTTTTCTTAAAAAATACTTTCCAAGTGCAAACCGCTCAGCATCGGCAACTTTGAAAAAACGGTTCTTTTTTTCAAGCTCAGCTTCTGTTAAAACCCTGGCCAGATCATTCTGTATTAAAGGGTATAAGTTACAGTGGATTTTGAAAACATGTATGTCATCACCGGCAAAAAAATCTTGTTGATAATAGCTAAGCCATTGAATAGGCGAGCTGTTAAATAACATCGACATTAGGAAGCATCATTAATGTTATCTAACATGTTTTTCAGCTCTGCGGCAAATATCTTAACAAACGGTGGTTCAAAAAATTGCAAATGCCCCAAAGGGATATTGATTACTTTTATTTCACCATCAATGTAGGGCTCAAAACCATTTGTTTCGCCATACCTAACATAATTCCAAACCTCATTGTTAGCTTTAAAAAGATGTACTTTCATAGCGTATCTTTTAAATTGATATTTTGTTAATGCCCTTTGATGAGCTTTCTGTAATCTATCTAAAACATATAATGGATTAGCTTTGTCGGGTTTAATTGGGTTAAACTTTTTGTAGTAATTATAAAGGCTACCCAATATAAAATTTTTGTTATGCCTTAAATACCGTCTAGGGAATTTTAATAAACAAGAAAATGCATGGCGGATGCTGTTTGCTGTAAAACTCGCTATCCCTTTATAGTCTTTCTGTTCAAAAAGGTCTTTATAATTGTTTGGACTAACATAAGTGTCCATAAGGCCCATAAAACTAACTTTTTTGCCCATTGCCTCTAGTTGGGTTGCCATTTCTAAAGCTAAAACACCACCAGAAGAATAACCTAGTAAAGCATAAGGGCCCTGCGGATTACCTTGTATCATTTCTTGTATATATCCTGCTGCAATTTCTTCTACATCTTCCAACGGCTCATCATCAGGGTTTAATCCTTTAGCTTGTAGCCCGTAAAAGGGTTGGTCGGCATCTAGTTCTGGCGCTAAACTTCTAAAGCCAATAATGTTCATTCCTTGACCATGTACAATATAAAGTGGTGGTTGCTTGCCGTCCGTTTTAATCGGGATAAGCGATTTCCAATGTTCTGATTGATCGCCGCTGTACAAATGTGACGCTAAGCCCGCTATAGTAGAGTTATCAAAAAGTACGGTTAACGGAAGCCTAGTGCCGGTCTTTTTCTCAATTTCTACCATTACTTTTATAGCCAGTAATGAGTGTCCGCCCAATTCAAAAAAATCATCTGTTGCTTGTAAATCTTGAACTCCCAATACTACTGACCAAATTTCCGCCACCATTTTTTCGTCTGGCGATAAACCAACCGAGGTATGCGGTTTTGTATTTGCCAATTTTAAACTAGGTAAAGCTTTTCTGTCAATTTTAGCATTTGGCGTAAGCGGAAAACTCTCTAAAGCAAGAAAGTAATCTGGAACCATATAAGCGGGCAAATGTTCTTTCAGATTTTCTTTCCAATTTACAACAATTTCTTTTGCTATGCTTTTTGCATTTGAGCTAAGTTCAAAGTTATTTGAAGTTTCATAATTAATAGAAGTATTATCTTCGTTAACCGTAATATACGCAACTAATCTTTTGTCGCCTGGTGTAATCTCTTGAGCTTTAACAACTGCTTGTTTTATTCCACTTTGTTGTTCAATTATTGCTTCTATCTCACCTAACTCAATTCTATGCCCACGAATTTTAACCTGCTGATCTATTCTTCCGAGACAGAGAATTTCTCCATTTGCTAGTATTTTTCCTAAATCGCCGGTTTTGTAAAGCTTGCTGTTGGTTTTATCGTTTTCAAAATGATTTATAAACTTTTCATCCGTTAATTCTCTTCTATTTAAATAACCTTTTGCCACGCCGTTACCACCTATACAAATTTCGCCAACCTCATTTACTGCTAAGGGCTTATTTTGATCGTTTACTATAAAAATTTGTGTGTTTTGAATGGCTTTGCCAATGGTTAAGTTTTCTTGATTTGGCAAAATTTCCTTAATAGTAGACCATATAGTAGTCTCTGTAGGGCCGTACATATTCCAAAGCTGTTTAGAAAGGTTAAGTAGCTTCTCAGCTAAGTCTTTAGAAAGCGCTTCGCCACCTGATAAGACTTTAATTGGCAACTGCTTTTTCCATCCCGAATCGAGCATCATTTGCCAAGTGGAAGGTGTTGCCTGCATTATGGTAACGGGCTGTTCTTCTAATATAGAAAGTAACAAGCGACCGTCTTTTGTGGCTTCTGTTGTAGCCAAAATTATTTCGGCGCCAGCAATTAAAGGTAAAAATAATTCTAAACCTGCAATATCAAAAGATATGGTTGTAATGGCAAGTAAACAGTCTTTTTCTGTAATACCAGGTTGCACTTGCATACTGGTTAGGAAGTTGGCTAAATTCTGATGCGTAATTTGCACACCTTTAGGTTTTCCAGTAGATCCTGAGGTATAAAGTATGTAGGCCACATCAATTACAGTTACGGGTATAGTAACTTCTCTAGTTGTTTTTAGCTTTGGCCATAAGTCTTCTATTATGAGTTTTTTTGCAGTAGTTTGGTAGGCGTGCTGATATTTTTTAGATAGTAAAATTGTCTTTGCATCGGCATCTGACAACATAAATTCAATTCTGTCCTGCGGATATTCTGGATCGAGTGGTAGATATGCTGCACCAGCCTTCATAATAGCCAGTAAGCTAATAAGCATTTTGGCCGATCGTTCTGTGGCAATTGCAACAATATCGCCTTGCTTAACTCCTTCTTCGATTAGTAGTGTTGCTAGGCTGTTAGCTTGGTTGGCAATTTGAGCGTACGATAAATTTTCGTTGTTAAAACTAAGCGCTGTTTTATTAGCATATTTGCTACTACTTTCTTTAAATAAATTTAATAGCGTTTTTTCTATAACTGTGTTTGCTCCAAGAGAGGCCGCAATTTGTAAATTGTTTGCAGTTTGTAAACAGCTTTGTGCAATGGTGTTTGTTGGATCGGCAACAAAAGCGTTCAATAAAGATTCAAATTCTGCTACCATCCGGTTTATTGTAGCTTCCTTAAATAGTTGTGTGTTATAAGTCCACTCCAAAACCAAAGCATCTTCTGTTCCAGTAGCATTTAAAAAGATTTCAAAAGTTTCAAAAGCTCTCGGATTGGATATCAACTCGTAAGTTAAATTATCGAATTCTACGGCGCTACTCATCCCCATATCTATATTAAAAACTATAGGAACTAGCGGTATTCTTGAACTATCTCTTTTAAAATTGAGGTTTTTTAATAACTGCCCGAAGCTGAATAGCTGATGTTCATAAGCATCTAAAAAAATAGATTTACTTTTTTTCAAATATTCCAAGAACGTATTATTCGGGTCAATTTTGCTTCTTATTGGAAGAATGTTTACGCAATGCCCAACCAATTCCTGATTATCGGTGGCAAGTTGTCCGGCTGCAGGTAGGCCCACCACAATATCACTCTGTTTAGTTTGTTGCGACAAGAAAATTTCGAAAAGACTTAACATCGTGTTAACCAAACTGCAACCAGCTTTAGCCCCGGTTTTTTTTATTTCGCTTACAAATTTTGCAGGTAATTTATAGTCTATTCTAGCCGCTTTGTAGGTTCTAGTTTTTCCACGTTCAAAATCCGTCGGTAAATCTACTAACGGAATATCGCCCTTATATAAATTTAGCCAAAAACGTTCAGTTTTTTTAAAATCATCGCTCTGCAAAAACTCAAATTGTTGACTAGCATAATTACTAATTTGTACAACTGGTGGTAAGCTTGGCGATAAGCCTTTTTGTAGTGCATTGTACGTTTTGCTTAAGTTTTCTAAAATAATTCCTGTAGACCAACCATCGCAAATTATATGATGGATAACGATAGTGAAATAATGTTCTGTTGGTGTAAAACGATGTACATAAACACGAAACAAAGGGCCAATCTGTAAATCAATTGGCATTAGCATTTGATTCTTGAGAAAGCTGTCGAAAGAGTTAGCTTTTTCCTCTGGCGCTGAAAATTCTAGGTCAACAAATTCAATATCTGCTGTTAAAGATTTGTAAATTATAAAGTGTTCGCCATTTGTGCTTACAGAACTTCTTAAAGCTTCGTGTCTTTGTACAACTGTTGAAAATGCATTTTTAAAATCTGGGAGCGAAAAAGGTCCTGTTAATTTTAACGAAAAGGACTCGTTGTAAGCAAGACTTGCAGCATCTCCGCCAATCATACACGATAGCCAGATTTCTCTCTGCGACTCGTTTATTACGACAAGTTTTTCAATTTCCTTACCAGCTTCGAATGGGTTAAAACCAACCGCAGGTGTACTTATTTTTGCGTTAACCATAAGATTTAATGCTTGCCGAGTTGAAGATAATTTGTTTCGTTTTCTGGATCTTGTATAAACCATGCAGGGTTGCCGAATTGATCTTTTCCTAATCTCGCTCCAGCCATTGGTGGGTTATTTCCTTCAATTACGATAGCCTTCGGGTCGAAAATTTTATCCGTATTAACTGAAGATGGAAAGAAACCGGCCTCAACCATTTCATCCATACCTTCTATAAATGCAGATATAATGTCTTCAATATCTGATGCAGAAGTCGCCTCGGTCATAAAACATGGAAAACCATCTAAAATGTGAATACCTTTTTCTCTAAGCAGTACAAAAAGTAATTCGCTATATGCAAGTTCTTCATGATATTTTACTTTCCACATAGAACCATAATTGGCTACATAAATAGGTAAGTTTCGTTTCTCAAATTCTTTATTTAAAACTTTTGAAATGTAATTTCCCTTTTCGTTGAGTTCTTTTTGTAATTGTGGCCCCTTTTCCTTCATGTAGCTTAAAGATGCAAAGGCTGAAGCAAGTGCCAAGGGGTGGCGAACGAAAGTACCTGCAAAATAGGTAACCCCAATTTCAGGGAAAGACGCATCGCCGTAATTCCAAATACCACCATCTAATGCATCCATTAAATAACTATCGCCAGCAATTACACCTATTGGGATGCCTGCTCCAACAACTTTTCCATAGGCCGCCAAATCTGCTTTAATGCCAAATATTGCTTGTGCGCCGCCGGGGTGAAATCTAAATCCAGTAATCACTTCGTCAAAAATAAGTACCGACCCAATTTCCTTGGTTACTGTTCTTAATTCTTTAAGGAAATCTACGGGAACAAACTCAGGTCTTCTACTTTGTATGGTTTCTACTAAAACGGCGGCAATTTCATCGCCTCTTTCTTTAATAATTGCCATAGATTCTGGCGTGCCATAATCTAAAACTAAGATGTTTTGTACAGCTTCTGGCATAATACCTGCCGCTGCCGGAAATGATTTTAGTTTCTTTGTGCCACGTACCAAAACCTCGTCAACTATGCCATGATAGGATCCCGTAAAAGCAACAATAAGCGAACGCCCGGTAACGGTTCTGGCAATGCGAATACATCCTAAAACAGCCTCGGAGCCTGTACTGCATAATGCAGATCGATCAAAACCAGTAAACTCACAAACTAATTTGCTCACAGATGCTGCTAACTCATGCTGAGGGCCAACCTCATAACCTTTTTCTAATTGGTTTTGCATTGCGTTTTTAATAACATCTGGTTGATAGCCCAACATGTTCGAGCCAAAACCATTTAAGGCATCAATGTATTCGTTTCCGTCAATGTCCCACATTCTGCTACCTTTAGATTTGTTAATTACAATTGGGTATATTAACTCTTTGGTGGCAGGTTTAAAACCCGAGACTACTCTTGGGTCAGCCATGTAAGGACGGCTTTCATTGGTGTATGCCTTACTTTTTGCTGTTTTTATGTTATATCGCTCGCTTAAATTTTTTATAAAATCTTTTTGGCTCGGCGAAATAGTTGTTGATTGGCGTTCTATTTTGGGCGTAGCACCAAATGGCTTTTGTATTTCTGCCTTTTCTTCTTGAGATAAACCGTTATCTAAGCTCGGCATATTAACCTTAGCTTGATTTTGCATTACATTTGGCGTATGCTGAACGGGTAATGGTTCGGGTTGCGAAGCAGTACTTTGACCTTGAAGCAACATTAGTTGTTGTGTTAAAATATTTAGCTGTTGTGCAATTAAACCTAAAGCAGTATTATCTGCCGTTAACTGTGGTTGCATAACAGAAATGGGAGCATTATAAATAGGTGTTGATACTGTTTTAGGTTCTGTCTGTATGGTTTCAGGCATATTTCCGTCTAAATAACTTGCCAAACTGCTAATGCTTGCATACTCCTCATTAAGTTTTCTGAACGTAATTGGCAAATTAAATTTTCGTTTTAATGATGTTGCTACTTGTGTAAGCAACAACGAATCAAAACCAATTTCTAAAAAATTCTGATTGTTGTCTACATCATTCATTTCAATGCCTGATGCATCTTCAAGCACTTGTTTAATTTCTTGGGTAAGGCGTTCTTTTCTCATGATTGTTTGATCTGAAGTTTTAGCGGAAACCAAATGAGTAATTGGATTTTCAGCTAGAGAGGTTTCTGTAAAATTTTGTTTAGGAGTTAGCCAGTATTTCTGTCTGTCAAATTGGTAAGTCGGCAGATCAACAATCTTCTGGTTGGTATAAAAGGCATCCCAATTAATGTGTACTCCATTATTCCACAAATGCCCTAACGCATTTAATGTAGAGGCTAGAGCATCTTGGTTTTGATCAAGCGAGTTGATGGCCTTAATTTTTTTCTTATTTGAACTTGCAATTTGTTTAATTAATGTAGTAGTTACAGCCCCTGGTCCAACTTCTAAAAATAAAGGCAAATTGTAACTAAGTACAGTTTCTACCGCTTTAACAAACTCAACGGTTTTTCTAAGATGGGTTGTCCAATAATTTGGGTCGATGGCCTGCTCGTCGCTTAAAATTTCTCCGGTTACGGTAGAAATAATTTTGATATTTGGTGGTGATAATGAAACAGTGGAAACAACGGTTTTATAATCGTTTATTATCGGGTCCATCATCGAAGAGTGAAACGCATGGCTAGTAAAAAGTGGCTTATTCGGGATTTCCTGTTGATCCAACAGTTTTGCAAATTCTGCAATTTGGTCTGTCGGCCCTGCTACTACGCAAAGTTTAGCGCTATTAACTGCCGCGATAGAAAGATCTTCGGTAAGCAAATTTTTAATTTTACTAGCCTCGTCCCTTACCGATAGCATACTTCCGCTAGGCAATTGGCTAATCAATAAGCCTCTACTTGAAACTAATTTCAGTCCATCTTCTAAAGAAAACACACCCGCAAAATGCGCAGCTACATATTCGCCTACGCTATGTCCGATAAACATCGTTGGCTGCACTCCCCAGCTCATCCATAATTGGGCCAGAGCGTACGAAGTAACAAATAAAGCGGGTTGTGTATACTTGGTGTTTTTAAGCTGATTGGACGCTGACTTTACATCGGACGAAGCAAAAATTATGCTCCTAATGTCTTTATCTAAATAGTTTTTTAATATAGTTGCGCACTGATCTATTGCAGCTTTGTAAACTGGCTCTTGCTGATATAATGCTAAGCCCATATTTACATATTGCGCACCCTGACCAGGGAAGCTAAAAACGATTTCGTCTGGAGCTTCTGTTAGTAAATTGGAATCAGAAACTGGGATTTGGTCGGTAAATAATAGATTTACAAGTTGCGATTTTGACTCACACACAGCAAACTTTCTGTGTTTAAATGTCTCTCTTCCGGCATGTAAAGTATAAGCAATATCGGCTAGCGCTTTGTCGGTATTTTGCTGTAAATCTTTTGCTAAAGCATCTTCAAATTTAGCCATGCTTTTTGCGTTTTTCGCAGACCAGCTAATTAATTCGAACGGCTTCGATTTGCTAGGTGTATTTTCGTTGTTATCGTAGCTTTCTAATACAACGTGCACATTTGTACCACCAACGCCAAAAGAACTTACCCCAGCAATACGAGGCTTTTCATCAATCCATTCTGTTAGTTTGGCATTTACGTAAAACGGACTATTTTTAAAATCTATATGTGGGTTTGGTTTGTGATAACCTAAAGATGCTGGTATCATTTTATGGTGTAGTGCCAAGCAAGTTTTTATAAAACCAGCTACACCGGCTGCATGGGTTAAATGCCCCATATTACTTTTTATAGAACCTATAGCGCAATATTGGTTTTGATTTTGTTGACCAAAAGCTTCTACTAAGCCCTCAAATTCTATAGGATCGCCCAATGGTGTTGCCGTTCCATGGGCCTCAATATAAGTGATATCAGTTGCACTAACTTGTGCATCTTTAATTGCGCTGCTTATCGCGTCAGCTTGGCCTTCGGCGCTAGGAGCGGTAAAACTTCCTTTTCCAGCGCCATCATTGTTAACTCCAATTCCTTTTATAATGGCAAAAATACAATCACCCTCACGTTCGGCCGCCTCCAAGGTTTTAAGCACAACAACACCGGCTCCATCGCTAAATAGGGTTCCTGTAGAAGCTGCGTTAAATGGTGTACAATGCCCATCGGCACTTAGCATACTGCCTTCTTGATAAAGGTGGCCACTGTTAATTGGTGAGGTAATGCTTGCAGCACCCGCTAATGCTACCTCGCATTGGCCTGCTCTTAAGCTATTTACCGCTTCGGCAATAGCCAATAAAGATGTAGAACAGGCTGAGTTAACGCTTACGCCCGGGCCTCTTAAGTTTAAATGATACGCAGTGCGAGATGCAATATAATCTTTTTCATTTACTGACATTGTTTGCACTCTGCCTTGATTCTCTATTAATTCTGGATAGGCTAAAACATTATTCTCGAAATAAGTATTGGTACCGGCACCAGCAAATACCCCAATTTTTTTCTTTTCTCTTTGCGAAAGAAGTCCTGTTTTTTCCATTGCTTCCCATGCAATTTCTAAGAAAATGCGTTGTTGTGGGTCCATCAGTTCTGCAAGTTTTGGATTGATGCCAAAAAATGCTGGGTCAAAAAGATCTGCGTTGTTAATTATCCCTCTGGCTTTAACGTAAGAAGGGTCATTTTTTACGTTGTCAGGTATGCTCTGATCTAGTGTTTCGGTATCAAAAAATGTTATAGCTTCTTTGCCTTCAACCAATAATTCCCAAAGTTCATCAATAGTATCTGCTCCCGGAAACCTACCTGCCATACCAATTACAGCAATAGCCGATGATGTGTTTTTTGCGCTAGCTTCGATAGTTGACTCGAGGTTTTTTCCGGTCGTTTTATCTAGATATTTTGCCAATGCAGCAATTGTAGGTAGTTGGTAAACCTTTGTAATAGGTAGGTTGTATTGGTAGGTGTTTTTTAAAATTGCAATTGTTCTTTGTGCCAATAAGGAGTTTCCCCCTAACTCGAAAAAGTTGTCATTTACACCTATCTGGTCAATTTCTAGAAAAGTTGACCACACATCATAAATATTTTTTTCTATCGTAGATTGTGGTTTTTTATAGAGCGAAGCCAACTCAGGGCGTTCTATTTTAATTTGGCAAAGTGCTCGTTTATCGGCTTTGCCATTGCTTGTTAGAGGAATTGCTTTTATAGGTACAAAAATTCTCGGAACCATGTACGCCGGCATTTTATCTAACAAAAATTTTAGCAATCTTTGTTGATCTATTGAAGTGCTCGATTGATAATAGGCAACCAATTTTTTCTCGCCAAAATTAGTTTCTTTAGCAAGTACAATGCACTGATCTATATTGTCAAATTGATTAATGTTACTTGCAATTTCTCCAAGTTCAATTCTAAATCCATTTACCTTAACTTGATCGTCCATTCTGCCTAAATATTCGAATGTTCCATCGGCTAGTAAGATTGCCAAATCGCCAGAACGGTAAAGTCTTGCGTTTGGATCCGAGCTGAAAGGATCTTGAATAAAGCGTGCTGCAGATAGTTCTGGTAAATTCAAATATCCTCTAGCCAAACCTTCTCCACCTACATAAATTTCTCCCTCTACGCCAATGTCAGACTTTTCTTTATTTTGATCTAAAACATAAATATATAACGTGGGAATAGGAGCCCCAACAACACTTTTGCTACTATTTGTGTGTGCTGCTGTAATTTCTTTGTAGGTTGCGTGTACGGTTGTTTCTGTAATACCATACATGTTAATTAGTTTACAATCGCTGTAGCGTTCTTTCCAAATTTTAAGTTTTGAAGGATCTAATGCTTCACCGGCAAATATGATATATCTTAATTGAAGTGGGAATGTTTGCGATGCTAAAATAGATTCTTGAAGAATATAAAAGGCAGAAGGTGTTTGGTTTAGTATGGTAACTTTATGTTCCTGTAGTAGTTTGCCAAATTCTGATGCATTTTGAGCAATGTGTTTAGGTACGATTACTAATTTTCCGCCAAAAAGCAAACATCCATACATTTCCCACACCGAAACATCAAAGCAGAAAGAGTGAAATAATGGCCACACATCGTTTTCATTAAAATTGTATAATGGCGCTTCATTAAAAAATAACCTAACAACATTATGATGCTCGATCATAACACCTTTTGGAGTACCAGTAGACCCTGAAGTATAAATAATGTAAGCAAGGTTATCTGGTTGCAAATCAACTTCCGGAAGAGAAGTTGGCATTTTTGTAATTGCATCCCAATTGCTGTCTATTGAAATGATTTCTATTTCTTGGGCAAGAGAACTAATAAGTTTATTGTTCTCTTCATTGGTAATTATTATTTTGCTTCTGGTGTCTTTTAAAATATAGGTTATACGCTCACGCGGATATTCTGGATCAATGGGTACGTAGGCACAGCCCGCTTTTAAAATACCCAAGATGCCAACTATCATTTCCATTGAACGGTTTAGGCAAATAGGGATTAATTCCTCCTTCGTTACGCCATTATTAATAAGGTAATGTGCTAATTGGTTTGAGCGCTCTTCTAACTGCTGGTAAGTTAGCTTCTCATTTTCAAATATTAAGGCAATACCTTCCGGCGTTAAATTCGCTTGTTTGGAGAATAAGGCTGAAATCGTATCCATACAATTTAAGGCGTTAATGAATTGGTAAATAGGTAAATAGAAAGATTAGCTTGGCTCGATTTTCTATACCCAAAGATAAGATTAAGCTAAATCCAAAAATATAGTACAAAAGGGCTAATGCTCTAGCCCTGCATTTTAAAATGGCTTAGCTAACAACCAAAGGTTGTGTGCGAATAGAATTAGCCTGGCTAGTTTTTAGTCTAAAACCAAATTTGTTCTACTAGGTGGAATTTTAAACTGATAAAAATGCCGAGAGCGGGGAAACGCGTAAATCTGTATAAAAAATAACCTAATAAATCAGTAGAGCGGGTCATTTAAAAGTTTTCCTAATTTCACAATACGGCATTTGCTTTAACTACAAGGTTTTTCGTGTTAAAAATTTTAGTCTTAAAGGGCTATTGATGAGATTGCGTGGATGTTGCTCCTTTGTATAAAGAAAAATATTTTTTATCACTGTGTTTTGAAAAGAACACAATCATCCCAAAAATGGCTCATACTTTACAACCTATTAACTTACGAAGCGCACTTTTAAAATATTTATATCACTGGCCATTATTTTTGCTTGGTTTGTGCTTAACATTTGCGATAGCTTTTTATTATTTAAAGGTTACCAACCCAACTTATGAGGTAAAAGCAGTTATAGCTGTTAAAGATGTCAAGAAAACTACGGAAGAGCATTCTGCATTAAAAGAATTAGAACAATCAAGTCAGGCTAAGATTGCAGAGAACGAAGTAGAAATTATAAGTTCAAGAAAACTGATTAACCAAGTTGTGAATCAGTTGCAACTTGAAACAAGTTATACTTCAAAAGATGGTTTAAAAACCGTGGATCTTTATAAAAATAGCCCCATATCGCTTACGTTAGAAAAAGAGTATGAAGCAGATCAAAAATCGTCGTTAAACGTTCTTGTCAAAGAATCTGGATTTACGCTCATTGAACAGGATGGATCGAAAAAAGATTTTTCGTACGGACAATCGATTAAAGGTTCTTTTGGAATTTGGAAATTGAATCCGACAAGCAAACTAAAAGATTTTCTGGGTAAAGAGATAATGATAACAATAAGCCCAAAATCAGCGGCAGCGGAACTTTATCAGAAAGCTTTACAGGTTTCGTTAATAAATAAGCTAGCGCCAACAATTAGTATAAGCATAAATGATAAAGTACCTCAAAGAGGACAGGACGTTTTAAATGCTTTGATTTCTAATTATATATTGGCTTCTACTTCAGAGAAGAGTGAGAATTCTAATATGTCGATAGGATTTATTGATAAAAAATTAGACTCCTTAAGAACTGAATTAAATGCTGCTGAAGGTGCTGTTGAGGTTTATAAAAGTGGAAATAGTTTGACAGACATAAATTCTGAATCAAAAAGTTATTTGGAAAGTAGCCGAATAAATGAGATGAAGCTAAATGATACGAAAGTTCAAATTGATATTATTGAAGGAATTGAAAGTTACGTTAATTCTCCGCAGAATTCAAATACAATGCCTTCTACTATAGGTATTGCAGATAACAATTTGGCAAGTTTAATAGATAAATTATCTGATTTGCAGTTGCAAAAAGCGAAATTATTGGCAACAACTCCAGAAAGCAACTACATATTTGAGCCTATTAATAACCAGCTTAAAATCACCAAAAATGCAATTATTGGTAATGTAAGATCTATTAAGGCATCCTTACTTTCTACAAAAAGACAATTAGAGAACTTTAATGCAAAGGTGCAAGGTTCAATTAGGCAAATTCCGGGGCAGGAAAGACAATCTGAAAGTTTAATCAGACAGCAAAAGGCTAAAGAAGATCTGTACAATTACTTACTTCAGAAAAGAGCGGAGCTTTCGTTAAGCTATACTGCCACATTATCTGATGCCAGAGTTGTGGATAGTGCATACATCGGCAGTAAAATATGGCCTCAAACTACTCCTATTATGGCAGTTTCTGGCTTAATGGGCTTACTACTACCGTTTTTAATTGTTTACACAAGAACTACTTTGCGAAACAAAATACTTACCAAAGGCGACATCGAGAAAAATGTGAAAATTCCGATCCTGGGCGAGCTTCCTAATGAATATCTTGAGAAAAATTCATTGGTTGATCATAGTGTTAATAATGTATTAAGCGAGCATTTTAGAGCAATTAGAACTAAGCTTTATTATTTAAATAAAGCGAAAGAAACCGGCAGAGTTACACTGATAACTTCTAGTATCTCTGGTGAAGGAAAAAGTTTTGTCAGTGCTAACTTAAGTACGTCTTTAGCATTTATGGGCAGAAAAACCATCTTGCTTGAGTTAGATCTTCGGAAGCCGAAATTGGCGAAAGTATTTAATTTGGAGTCTCGCTATAAGGGTTTAACTGAGTACTTGTCAAGCGATATCAACGTAAATGATATTATACAAAAATCCAACTTCTTCGAGAAACTTGATGTCATTTCCGCAGGTCAACCAGTTAATAATCCGGCAGAATTATTAACGCTCGAAAGATTGAGTACGTTGATTAAACATTTACGAGAAAAATACGATGATATTATTATTGATTCGCCTCCGCTACATCTCGTTACTGATGCTATGATTATTTCTAGGCTAACCGATATTACTTTGTATGTAATTAGACAAGGTGTTACCGATAAAGCCGAGCTAGAATTTATAAATGAGCTAGAACAACAAAATGAATTACCAAACATCAATATTATTTTTAACGGTGTAGCACAAGGTAAATTTGGTTACGGCAATCACTATACAAGTAGTTATTATTCAAAACCATCTTCTTTCTCGGCAAAAAAAATGATGGGTAAATTTCTGAGCAGATTTTAGACTTACGAATGATATTTAATTTTAACGATTTTCCTGAGGAAATTGCTCAGAAATATGATATCTGTATCGTTGGTACTGGAGCTGCATCACTCGCAATGCTTTCGCAACTGCTTGATAATGAATTAACCATTTTAGTTCTTGAAGCGGGAGGAGAGTACATTACGGAAAAGAATCAGGATCAGTATAAAACAATTAATAAAGTACATCCATTTCCGGGTGCACTAGATGGTAGGTTTAGAGTGTTTGGAGGCTCAACTACCAAATGGGGTGCACAATCATTGCCGTTAGAAAAAATTGATTTTATTGAACGAGATTGGATTAACAATAGCGGTTGGCCGATTTCATATAATGAAGTATTTACCTTTTACTCCAAAGTAGATAGCTTTTTGCAACTTTATCCAGTGGAATATGCTGAAGATATTTCAACTATAAATCAATTGCCAAAGCTGCAAGCAAATACCAACATTTCATTAAAGTTTTCGAAATGGAGTGCCAAGCCAGATTTAAGAGAAAGTTTCAGAGAGCAACTTATTAAATCGGAGAATGTAACGCTAATTCAAAATGCAAATGTTGTAAATATTAATTTGTTTGCTAGTGGAGATAGAGTGGAATCTTTAACCTGTGTAAATCTCGAAAAAAAAGAATTTAAATTTTCTGCAAAGAGATTTGTTTTAGCATGTGGTGGAATAGAAAACGCAAGACTTCTACTTGCATCAAATAACCAGATGAGCAACGGTATTGGAAATCAAAACGGAATGGTTGGGCGCTATTTGCAGGATCATCCCAATGCTCATATCGCAACTTTGCATGCAAAAGATGATAAAGCCCAGGCTTACTTCAATTATTTCTACATCAACGGAACTAGGTTTTTGCCAAGATTTGTTTTTTCTGAGAAATTCCAAAGGGATAATCTGATTTTGAATAGTAGCGCCTATTTTTCGTTCATAACAGACGAAAACGATCTGTTTTCAATAATCAAGGATTTTTACAGAAAATATAGAAGACGAAGTTTGGTGTCTGCTGATTTTAAAATCATTTTTAAGGTTTTAAAAAACATGCCCCACCTCTTTAAAATTGGCTACAGCTATGCTATAAAAAAGCGGGTTTATACCCCAAATGCTGTCCTAAAATTGAACTTAATGACAGAAGCAACTCCGCTAAGCGAAAATAGAATTTGTTTAAGTAAGGAAGTTGATCAATTAGGAATGCCTAGAGCAATAATAAATTGGGAAGGTGATGAGTTGATGCGACAAACATTTATAAAATCCGCAGAGTTTCTAAAAAAATATTTTGACAAACTAGATCTTGGCAAATTGGAGTTAGATGATTGGATTTATGATGCCAAGTGGTTTGATCATATAAAAGATGCGAAACACCATATCGGCACTACTCGGATGGCAACAGACGAATATACTGGGGTAGTAGATTCAAATTGCCGTGTATTTGGTATAGATAACCTTTATATCGCTGGCAGCTCTGTGTTTCCAACAAGCGGACATTCCAACCCAACAACGACGATTATTGCACTTGCATTTCGTTTAGCAGATCACCTAAAAAATAACAAACATGATTAATTTAGAAAGGTTAAAAACCGAAAAGTTTCTCGGTTGTGGTTGCTCTACATTTGGCGGTAGTGTGTCGAAAAAAAATGCACTCAGAACATTAGATGTTTGCTATAACGAAGGTATTTTATATTATGACGTTGCTAGATCTTATGGCTATGGAATGGCCGAAGGAATAGTTGGACAATTTATCGGAAATAAACGATCTAATATTGTGCTCGCCAGCAAGTTTGGTATTGAAGCACCCAAGTCCTTTCCGTTTAAAAGCTTAGTTACTGGTGCCGCTAGGTTTATAAAAAATCAAATCCCTGGAGCAAGTAATGCTTTGAAAAGTGCGTCGAACAGCGTTTTAGAAAAGAAATTTTTTACACCACAAATGGTTGTTGATTCCTTAAACAAAAGCTTAAAAGAACTTAATACCGATTATTTGGACATATTTATTTGCCACGAATCCACTTTTGAGGAAATGTTGAATGAAGACATTAGGGCTGTTTTAGAAGCTGAAAAAGATAAAGGTAAAATAAGAATTATCGGAACTAACCTTAACCATCAAAAGGAACGAGAAAAACTATTGTCGAGTAATTACTTTCCGTCTGCGTTACAAATTCCATTATCGTTTGATAGCATATTTGATGCATTGGTTAATAGGAAAGAGCAGATCAATATCGTTTATTCTGCGATGAATTTGTTTAAGCAATTTACCGAAAAACAGATTTCCTTTTTAAGAAGCCTTAAGACCAATAATGTTGGCTTCGATTTGCTGGAAAATGAAAGAGAATTGTTGTTGAGTTTAGCATTTCAAAAAATAAATTCTGGGGTGCTGTTAATGTCAACAACAAACGAAAAACACATCAAGCGAAATGTTCAGATTTCAAAAATTACTAATGAGGGTAATTTTAAGCAATTAGATTTTAGCCAACTCAATAATCACAATTAGGCATTTTGTACGAAAAATTAATATATCTCTTTAGCATCTCGTCAATACTGTACTTTGCGTATGTATTGATAAAGTTTGGCGATCCCAAAATGTACTTGCTGAGTGTTCTTTATTTATTGCCTTTTATGAATTTTTACGCAACTAAAGTTTCTATGGGCGGGTTTAAAGTTTTCGACGTGGTTACATTTGGAGCATTGTTATACTTGCTAAAGTATTTTTTAGTAGACAATTACATCAACAAAAAATATTTTCATTTGCTTCTGTTTTTGTTATTACTTGCTATTGCCGTAATTGGATCATTGATTTCTGAACACCCAAATAAGTCGTTAGTTGATGTCTTTAAAATAATTCCAATTTTTGTTTTTTGTAGGTTTTTAATGCTTGAATGCTTACAAGACTTTTCATTCCATTATAAAATTATAAACGTACTTAAATTAGCATTTTCTGTTGCAATTGTTTTTCTCCTAATCCAGTTGATTTTTGGGTTAAAGTTTACATTTTATCATACATTAAACATAAACACCTTAGACCCTTTTAGCGGTAAAATTCGATACCCCGGATATTTTCATGATTCTCAAGTACAGGGTCAATTTTTTTCGGTAGGCAGTTTTTTATTCTTGTATGTAAAACAAGAAGCCAAAGTTAGTTTCAGGCTTTTAAATTATTTTATGTTTTTTATGGCTGTGGTAGCTATATATATGTGTGGAAGCAGATCCGCATTTCTCGGTTTTGGCATTGGTCTAGTTTTGTCAATGCTCACAATCGGTAAGAAGTACATAGGCTACCTTTTCATCGGTGTGTTGCTGTTAGGTGCAACTGTATTTTATTTCCAGGATAAAATTACAATTCTAAATAGATCTAAAGATATTGGAAGCGACCTTAAATTCAGGCAAACAATTTGGAAAGAAGCTTATAAAATTGGAACAGAACATCCATTTTTTGGAATAGGAAGTGGCAATTATGAAGAATATACCAAACTACACAATCCCAACCAGTATTTTGAATTAGAAAATAACGAGATCGCGTATTTTGACCAGCCTGAGAATGGCTATTTAAAAATACTGGTGGAATTTGGATTTACTGGTTTAGCAATCTTTTTACTAATGGTCATTACTCCCCTTGTAGTGTCGTTTTTGGATTATGTAAGAGGCATTCGAAGTAACGGAATTATTTTATTTATTTCTGGAGCTATAAGTTTCTTGGTGGCATTCAATAGCGTTTACTCTTTGTTCGATACAAGAATGCTAATAGTTTTTAGCGCCATAATCGTTTTACTCATCACGTACCCTAAAAATCAGATTTACGGTGAAGAAAATTAAGTTAGTATATTCGCAAGTTGCCAAGTCAGAGCTGTTTAGAAATAGTGCATGGGGTATTTTTTCAAATGTTCTTCAAACACTTTTTTTAAGTATTTTTTTCGCTATTACAGCTCGCAAATTTGATATAGACCAATTTGCACATTTTTTAATCGCTACAACTGTTTATCAACTTATCGTAGCATTTTCTTCAATGGGATTAGGCCAATGGTTTATTAGAGAATTTAATACTCAAACAGATAAGCTGTCTTTTACAAGCAAATTCATTAAGCTGCAAATTTCACTTGGAACTATATTTTATTTCGTTAACATAGCCTTAGCTTTTATTCTTTATGATGATGCGGAGATTTTATGGCTAGCTGGCATTTTAGGAATTAATATCATTTTCGATAATTTGATTTATGCCATCAAGCACTTAAACATAGCCGAAGGAAGACAAAGAACAACGTTTAGTATTCTGATTATAGATGGTTTCCTTAAACTATTAGTTGGGTGTACGTTGTTCATTTACCCCATGTCTATATTTACATTGTCGGTAGTCTTGTTATTTGTGAGATTTTTTACACTTAACTTATTTATAAAATTAGGATCATCTAATACTATTAATGTTGCGAGTTTATTGCGCTCAAAAGTTTCGTTTGATGATATTAAGCATCAGATTCTTTTAAATTGGCGATTTGTTGTTATTGGCAGTATTTCGATAATTTTTTGGAGGTCAGCAAATATTATTATTTCAAAAGTTTTAACACAACAGGACGTAGCAGATTATGAAATTGCTTTTAGAATTTTTTCTATCGGGCTAATACTGCCTACAATTGCATCTGCAACGGTGTTCGCAAAGTTTATCAAATTTGCTCAAGCTAATGAGCAAGAAAACCTAAAAGATCTTTACAATAAAGTATTTCTAGTTTACAATATTTTCTCGTTTCTGTTTTACGCCTTTATATTTTCGTTTTCTCACACGTTAATTCCGTTGGCGTTTGGAGGTAAGTTTGATGGTGCAATAACATGCGTTAAGCAAATGTTTCTGGCATTCTTATTATTTCCAACTTTGTTACTCCAGGCAAACTTAATAGTAGCTATGAAGGCGGAAAAAATAGACATGTGGCTAAACATTCTTAGTCTAATCTTAATGCTTGTTTTTTGCTTTACAGGATTGTATTTCGAAAAATCATTAACCGTAATAAACTATGCAATACTACTCTCTTTCGGAGCATTCCATATATTTCAAAATATCTTTCTAATGAAAAAAGGTATAACAACGATAGCTAAAAGCTTAGTGTTTTATCTCATTGTTTCAGTTTTCGTAATCCTTTATTCTATCTTATCGGTAAAGTTAAATGAGTATTTAGTTTTCGCCGGATTTTCTACCATAATATTGGCGTTTGCAATCTATAAATTCATGAACATTTACAAAAAACCTGTCATCGACTAACAAATTAATTATGCCATTTTTATCTATAATCATCCCGGTTTACAATAAAGTTAATTACTTAGATAGTTGCATAAATTCTATTCTTGCTCAATCTTTCACAGATTTTGAACTTATTTTAATTAACGATGGTTCTACTGATGGTAGCGGAGATAAATGTGATAAATATTGCGATATAGACCGACGAATCGTTGTCTTTCATCAATCGAATAAAGGTGTTTCTGCAGCACGTAATAAAGGGCTTTCTATGGCAAATGGAAGCTACGTTGGTTTTATAGATGCCGATGATACAATTGAGCCAGATATGTACGAGTTATTGGTAAATAATTGCAGGTTGACCAACGCAGACCTATCAATATGTAGCATAGTAATACGAGAGAGTGAATCTTTTGAAACAAAAAATAGCTTCAGACGGGATGCATCTATGTTATCGCAATCAGCAACCCTTACGGCCTTGCTTAATGGTAAAATAAACTGGAGTGCTAATAACAAAATATACAAAAGAGAATTAGCAACTGCCGTAGCTTTTGAGGGGCGAATGAATGAGGATTTATTGTACTGTTTTAATGTTATTCGTTTAATGACGGGCCACGCCGTTTTTGCTGACGAGGAAAAATACAATTACATAAAACGTGAAAACTCCGTTAGCTTAACAAAGTTTAGCGAAAAACAGCTCGAAAGCGTATATGTATCTAATAAAATACTAAAAATTGTAAACTCAGAATTTGGGAAACATGTAGAAGAAGCAAAGATCTTAGATTTGATCTCAAACCTTTCTATTCTAAATTTAATAATTTTAGCAAAAGAGCATCGTTCGTCTTCTTACGCCGAAGTGGCTCAAAATCTGCGTAATTACAAGTCTTTCATTACTACAACTCAAAAGCTTAGCAAGAGGCAAAAATATGCAGCCCAAATTTTTATTTTAAATGACGCATTGTATAGAAGGTTGCTGAAAACATATTGTTTTATTTTTCAAACCGAGGCTGGTAAAAAAACACTTTAGGACATATAAACGCATGAAAATTTTATTTATAGGAGAAGATTTGAACAAATCTCGTTCTGGAGTGGTAACGGTAATGAACCAAATACTTGCCGACAAAAACCTTGAAACACTTACATCTTACAGAACAATTTATACCACAAGCGATGATTATTCTAACGTTAGAAAGTTACTATGTTGGTTAAAGGCTTATTTGCTGTTTATTTATTATTTGCCAAAATGTCAAATTGTACACATACATCATGCATCCGACTTAAATTTTTGGCTTTCAGGAGGAATGGTTTACCTCGCTAATTTTCTTAACAAAAAAACTTTGCTACATAACCACAGCGCAGATTTTCACGAATTTTATAATGGGAGTTCGCAAAAGAACAAGGAAAAAATAATAAAGATATTTAACAATGCCAGCGCAACTATAGTTTTGTCTAACCAATGGCTTGGTTGGTACAATGAGATTGCCCCTAATGCGAAATTTTTCATGTTGCAAAATGCAATTGAGATTCCAGAAAATATTCAAACCAAAAATTTTAAGACTGAGAAAACAATATTAGTTTATCTAGCAAGAATAGAAAAACGAAAGGGCTTTTTCGATTTAATGAAAGTAATGCCAGATTTGGCAAAAAGGTTTCCAAATTTAGAGCTTTACGTTGCCGGTCAAGGAGATGTAGAAATGGCCAATAAACTGGTGAGGGAATACGGCCTTGAAAACAGTGTTTTTATCTTAGGTTATATCGATAGTATAAAGCGTGACGAAATACTTAAAATGGCGCACATTCTAGTTTTTCCAAGTTACAACGAAGGTTTACCAATGTCTTTGTTAGAAGCGATGTCTTATGGAGTAGTTCCAATAACAACGCCTGTTGGCGGAATACCAGATGTAGTAGTTAATGGTAAAAACGGCTTTTTAGTAAATCCTGGAGATACAGAAGAACTTAAAAAAAGTATTGATTATTTATTAATCTCACCAAATAAATATGCGGACTTGTCTGAAAGTGCTAGGGCTGATGTGGATAGAGACTTTAACTATAAAAATTACGGGAATAAGTTAATGAAAATCTATAATTCTATATTGCAATGAAAATGAAAAAAATAGGCATAGCATTTTCTGGAGGCGGTCATTACTTAGAAGCATTAAAAGCTTGTTCGCTTTTAGTTAACCACGATGGTTATGATATTTTTTATGTTACCTATAAGCCCTCGAAACCTACACATTTTGATAAAAGAGCTTATTTTGTTGCACACCCAGAACATGGCTTTATTTTGAAAAGAATTTTCTTGTTGATGGTGAATTTTGTGCATTCTTTTAAGGTGTTTTTGAAAGAAAAACCTGATGTCATTATCTCTACTGGCGCAGATGTTACCTTATCTATTATGATTATTGCCAAGGTTTTTAATAAAAAACTTGTGTTTATAGAATCTGGTGCCAATGTAACCAAACCTTCACTTACAGGTCGACTAATTTACCGGTTTACAGATGTATTTATAATTCAATGGGAAGAATTGAAAGAAGTTTATCCTAAAGCAATAGTAGGCATTAATTTATTATGATATTTATCACCGTTGGTACAGCAAATAAAGGTTTTGATAGGCTAATTCAGAAATGCGATGAGCTAGCACTGAAGTACGGCTTATCTTTTTTTGCGCAAATAGGCAGCAGTCAATTCACACCCAAAAATATTCCCTACAAGCGTTGGCTTAACAAAGAAGAAATTACAAAATATTATCAGGATGCCAGTGCATTTATTATACACGGCGGTTTCGGCACGTTAAGCGAAATATTAAGGATTGGTAAGCCCATAGTTGTAGTTCCTAGGACATTTGAGAATGGAGAAGCTGTAAATGACCAATCCGACCTGAGTTCTAAACTCGCAGCACTAGGTTTTGTAATAAACGTAACAGATATGGAAATGTTGGAGCCTGCTATTAACGCGATTAATACTACTTCGCTTAAATCCTACAATTTGAATTCTAATATCCCGGAAATTTTAAAAGAAAGTATATTGAATCTGCTTAAATAAATGTTAACATAACAGGTATTAACAAAAACCGATTTTTTTTATATATTTGGATTCAGATTGCTCTCTATCAATCAGATAAGGAAATTGTTTATTGTTGTATTTTTGTTTTAAACCTGTTTATGAGATTTCCAAAACTTATAACCTTTATCTGTTTATTCGTAGCGTTAATATTTCTATCCTGTGCTAAAAAGACAGATGTAATGTTAGTCGAACAGGTCGCCAAAATTCCATTGCCTCCAGCTATTCCTATGGCGCCGAAATTTCATGTTATAGCATATGTTCCGGAATGGTCTATTGATATGAATTCTATACAATTTGATAAGTTAACGCATATAAACTACGCTTTTATTTTACCAACTGTTAAAGGTGATTTGAGTCCGATAGGTGATGTTTCGGCACTTAAACAGTTAATTGCGAAAGCACATTCTAATAAAGTTAAAGTGCTTGCATCTATTGGCGGTTGGAACCACGGAGATGCGAGTGCATTTATCTCGTTGTCGGCAAATGAGTCGTATAGAAAAAACTTTATAAGTCAAATACTCCGACTTTTTGAAACTTATAGTTTTGATGGAGTTGATATTGATTGGGAGACACCTAAACTTGGTGTAAGTGATAAGAATTTTACGGCCTTAATTAAAGAGTTGTCTACTGCCGTACACAACGAAAAAAAAATAATAACTATTGCCGTACCACCGTTAAACGAGCCAGGGATCGAAAATGAAGTTTTAACTCATATCGACTTTTTAAATATAATGGCATACGACAGTTTCAGTAATTTACTTAATCATTCTCCATATAGTTTGGTAGTGGATGGTTTAGCGTATTGGAAGGGAAGAGGGCTACCAAGTTCTAAAGCAATTTTGGGCGTTCCATTTTATGGGCGAGCCCGAAAAGATTGGGATTTCACCTCGTATGTTTTATATAAAGATATTTTGCAAAAAGGAGGTTCGGCAACAAGCGATACATTTAATGGCATTGGTTACAACGGAATCCAAACCATAAAGAAAAAAACAGAATATGCTTTAAAAGAAGCAGGCGGGGTAATGATATGGGAATTGTCAGCAGATGTTGCAGGCTCAAATTCGCTATTAAATGCTTTAAATGAAGTTGTCACCTCTAACACTGATAAGAACTAATCCCGCTTTACAGTTCTAAAAACTAAGTTGTGTTTAACTATAAAGTATATAAAACTTTTTAGGTGGTACCAAGTTAATATGCTGATTTTAGAACTACCTCTCTGATGATCATGTATCATCTTTGATTCTGGGTAGTAGGTTACACCCGGGCCTAATTTCCAAGATCTAAGACACAAATCTTCATCTTCTACATACAAAAAGAATTTCTCATCAAAACCATTTAGCTTTTTGTAGTATTCTTGTTTTAAGAGCATGGCTGCACCTAAAGCCCAATCAACTTTTTGTGTTTTATTCTTATCAAAATCAGATAGTAAATAAGCCCTTACAGTTTGGTTTTTGGCGCTGTCGTTTCCTTTAGAGATTAATCTAGCAAAAATTATTTTGAGGCTATGAAAACCCCTGATGGATGGCTGGTAAGATAAATCGGAGTTTAATAACTGCGGACAAACAATTCCAGCATCAGGATGCTGTTGTGCGAACTTAAACAAGTTATTTAAAGCATTTTCCAGAATTACAACATCAGGATTACAAATGAAAATATATTTTCCAAAAGCTAAATTTGCTCCTTTGTTATTGTTGTATGCAAAACCATGAATCTCTGAATTAACAACTAATCTAACATTTGGATAGTTTGTTGCTACAAATTCAGGTGCCCCATCAGTTGAGCAATTATCTATTATGATTACTTCGTAAGTTAATGCGCCGTCATCAATTTTGTTTATAGAAGTGAGCAGGTTCTTTAATTTCTTAAGATGGTTCATTGTTACGATAACAATTGAAACATCTATCGCTACAGAGCGATCAGCCGTTGACATAATGTATATATTATTTAAAGGCTGTAAACACCAACGCAGCTATGGACAATGCAGAGAGTAAAATTGTGGTAGTTTGGTATCCACGACTTACTTGAGCATACTTTACTTTTCCTGGTTGCACAACAATTACATCATTATTTTTGAGATAGTAATTTGGAGAACTAAACAGAGCTTCTGAAGTAAGATCTATCGAAATAAATTTTCTTTCTCCATTTATCTCCCTTACCAGTAATACATTTTTTCTTAAAGCAGTTATATTTAAATCTCCAGCTAGCCCTAATGCTTCCGTAACGGTTATTCTCTCATTGGTTACAGGGTAAATGCCAGGCTTAGCAACATCACCTAACACGGAAATTTTAAAGTTCATTATGCGAACTGTTACTGATGGTTGTTTCATGGACGGTCCAATTTTTTCAAGAATTTTGGCTTGAACCTCTGACGTGGTTAGGCCAGCAACTTTCATAGTTCCTACGGTAGGGAATTGTATATTTCCGTTTTGATCAACCAAATATCCAATAATAGGATTAGTTGCACTCACATCTAGATTATTTCCATTGATTCGATTTAAATTACTGTTGAAAATTGCAGCAGCTTCTGGATTTAGGTTCACTACATTTACACCAAGAATATCTTGAGGTTGAATTGTAATCGGAGTAAAATTTGCTATTTTTTCAGTAGTATTTGTTTTTACATTTTGAAAGTATGGCACATCTTTATATGCAGTGCAAGAAATGCAAATTGTAGTAGCAATTAAAATAACTAAGCTGTTTATTAATTTTTTCATTATTTTCTAGAGACAAGTAATTTTCGGTATTCGATTTTTAGAAGTCGCTAAATTACTTAGCTGGCATCAGTAGCCCAATAGCCCTTTAAGGCTAAACATTTGTGTAGTTTGTACAAGTCTCTCAATAGCCTTTTAAAAAGGCTATTATCGATTTTTAATATCTAAAATTGAACCATAGTCAAAAAGGGCTATTGTCGAGCCTGATAACAATAGATAATTTCGAATGTTGAAATCGAGTGCTTTCTCGACACACAAATCATCAGACAAATCTTAATTCATGAACATTGCGATTCTAGGCACCAGGGGGATACCAAATAGGTACGGGGGATATGAGAGGCTTGCGGAGCTTTTAGCGCTTGGTTTGGCCGGCCGAGGACATGAATTGACAGTGTACAGCCCCCATAACCATACCTTTCAAAAACCTAGTTGGAATGGCATTAACATCATTCATATTGAAGATCTTGAATATAAACTTGGATCTATAGGGCGTTTTATTTATAACTACAATTGTTTAAAAGATGTAAGGGCTAAGGATTTCGATGTGCTTATCCAATTAGATTACACAACAATTTCCGTTTTCGGTTTTTTGTTTCCCAGAAATGCAAAAGTTATCACTTTAATAGATGGGCTTAGCGGCAAGCAAGCCAAACACGGTAAGTTAATGCAACAATACCTTTCGTTCGCAGAAAAAATGGCGGTTAAGCATAGCGATTTGATTGTAACAGACGCAACCTCTGTTGAAAGAAAAATATCAAATAAATACGAGAAAAAAGCAGTTTATATTCCTTTCGGTGCAGAAATGCCTTCGCAATTTGATGACCTAATCTTGCAAAGATATAATTTGAGTGCTGGCAATTACAACATGTTATTTAGCAAGTTGATTCCGGAGAACAGGATTGAGGAAGTGTTGGATGGGGTAGTGTTGGCTGATAATAACGTACTATTTTTAGTTGTGGGAAATGATGTTGGCAGTTATGCATTAGCGTTAAAAGAAAAGTATCAAAAATTTAAAAATATCCTGTTTTTGGGTGCTATTTACGATACTCAGCATTTGAATAACCTTAGGCATTATTCCAATCTCTGTTTTCATAATAATTGGGCATACAGCGCAAATCTTGCTTTATTTGATGCAATGGCTTCTGGCAGTTTAATAGTTGCAAATAACAATAAGATTAATAAGGACTTGCTAGGCGAAAATGGCTATTATTTTAACGATGCATACGAGGTTGCTAAACATCTTATTAAACGAAAAAAATCTGATGCCAAAGCACAGGAATTTATTTTCAATAACACCAAAAAAATAGCCGAAAAATATAATTGGAGGCGTGTTATAGACAACTATGAAGATTGCCTTTTACAACCAGATAATATGCCGATAGTAAAACGTACAGAACTAAACCAATTAGAGCGCTAATAAAAATGAGGTTATCAAATCATAAAATGGATTTTGCGCTTTTTCAGGATTGGAAAGTGAACAGGGGTAGCCTTAAGGGGCAAATCGTAATGTTCCTTTTTCGTTTGGCTAAATTGGTTAAAAGTAATATCGTATTCAACGTGCTGTTCTTTTGGTATCTTTTATTGTATCGGTTTTTTATAGAATGGATACTCAATATTGGTATTAATTGGAATGTAACTGCTGGGCGAGGGCTAAAACTTAATAGAGGTTATGGGTCTGTAATTTCTGCAGATACTATTATTGGAGATAATTGTACTATAAGGCATTTTACCACGATTACCAATAAAATTGCCGAAGATGGTTCGTCAGGTAAATCGCCAAAAATTGGAAATAATGTTGATATTGGCGTAAATGTGGTAATTATTGGCGATGTAGTGATTGGCGATAATGTAACCATAGGTGCCGGTACGGTAGTCACAAAAAGCATCGAATCAAATTCTGTTATGGTGGGCAACCCAGCAAGGCTGCTTAAAAAAGTTTACGATCAACATTCATTCGCTTAATAATTCTGCAGTTTCTGTGCTAGCGTTTATGATGTAACTAGCTGATAATGTTTTCATAGTTAATCGTCTTTTTAAAATCCCTTTCTTACATCGCACTGCGAACTTACTACTAGTTTATTTACTACTATGCTTACGCCATCTTCGGGTAGGGCTTAAGTATAGGTCAAATATGGTAATAGTGCAGATTTTTGCTCTAATTGCAGAGGTGCTAACGAAGTGTCCGTTGGTTTATGGATGTTACACTCCATAAGTAACTATCCGTCTGTGAATAGATAAAATATAGTTTAGGCGTAAATGAAGCGTAGTACCTTATGGAGAATTTGAGAAAAGAGCGTGTTTAATTTGTATTGTGATTAAATCTAATAACCACCTCTGATAGTGCGGGCGACATTTTAAATTTAAGGAAGCTCAACGTTAACAAATTTAAATTATTTTGCAGACGATAAAATAATTGTTACATTGGTTGTGTTTAAGAGGTTAGACGCAAAAAAAAGAGGCGTTAACATCCATTAACTACCTCTTTACCTATTGTTTTGTTTATTGTTGCTTTTTAAGACCTTTGTTAACTATGTAGTTGCTAAAGGATTTGTTTAAAAAAGAGGGGTTGACATCCATCAACCTACCTCTTTACCTATTGTTTTGTTTATTGTTGCTTTTTAAGGCCTTTATTAACTATATAGTTACTAAAGGATTTGTTTAAAAAAGAGGGGTTGACATCCATCAACCTACCTCTTTACCTATTGTTTTGTTTATTGTTTTCTTTTAATAAGCGTTATCTTCTCCCTTTAACGCATTGGTTACTGTTTTAAGTATAATTTCAACATCCTTACTTAAACTCCAGTTTTCCATATACCAAACGTCGTGCTCAACTCTATCTAGCATTTGCTGGTGTATCTTGGTTTCCCCTCTATGTCCGTTAATTTGTGCCCATCCAGTAATGCCTGGCTTTAAATAATGGCGAACCATGTACTGGCTAATTATTTTTCGGTATTCTTCTGTGTGTTTTAACATATGAGGTCGCGGACCCACAACACTCATATTACCCATTAGCACATTAAAAAACTGTGGTAGTTCATCTAAGCTAGTTTTACGCATAAACGAGCCGATTTTGGTAATTCTCGGGTCGTTTTTCGTAGCCTGTTGTTTGTTGCTGTCTGCATTTAGCCTCATGCTTCTAAGCTTGAAGCATAAAAAAGACTTGTTGTTTCTACCTGATCTCGCTTGTGTAAAAATTGGAGCGCCTTTGGATTCGATCATAATCGCAATCATCAAAATTGGCAACAGCCATGATAATAGAAAAACGATTACACATAGGCTAAAGACAATATCAAAACTTCGCTTTATTAAGCGGTTCCAGACTAAATCTAAAGGTTCATTTCTAGCTACTAAAATCGGTATCCCGTCATAAAATCTCGATAGTTTGTAATTTTCGGTTGCGAAGGTTGCTTCCTGGTTCTGAAACTCTAAGAAAGACGTTACAAACTTAACCCTTACGCAGTTTTGCTCGGCCAAAGCAATTAGGTTATCCAGTCCTGTATGGTTTTCAGGAAACAAGGAGGTATAAACCTCGTCCAAATTGTTTTCGATGGCAAAATGTATGGTAGATTCTAAATCTTCTAAACTATCACTTTGGGTTTTAGTATCTGTCTTTATGTCTGGGTAAGTTCCAGTAAATTCATACGAAAGCTGGTTTTGCATAAAGTACTTCTCCAGCCTAAGGTTAATGTCATTACCGCCAACTATTGCAATTCTTTTTCTAATCAAGTCGGCATTTAGGTAATAATTTTTGGTAAAGTAAATTCCGGCTCTCACCAACGCTAAAAATAGTATTTGAAGTAGAATGGCTATTACAATATAGTGTTGCAACAAATCGAATGCAGAAAAAGCAAGTGATAATACGGTAAAAGCGGTCAGTTGCAGGGCAATTGTTTGTAAACTCTTTAACCAAATGCTTCTGTTTTGCTGTAGGCTTTGATAGCTGTACAGTTTTGTTAGCAATGCAGCCAAAATCCAAGATAGATTTAACTTTATTAAATAGGCTATGCTAACTGAGATGTTTAACTCGTCATGTTTTATAATATCAAAAAAATAGAGAACTGCATACGATGAGTTGATGGCGATTGCATCAAATACCGCTAACAGGGCTATTAAGATAAATACATAACGATTTTGCATATCAATTGGGATGATTTTATTGTTGAATTTTAACCGAGCACAATGTCAGTTACAACTCACAATTCAAAAATCCAATTTCTATGCCTTAAGTACAATAGCCCCTTTGGGCTATAGCTGGTTAAAAGCTGTTAAATTTGTTTAAAGCTTCTACTTTGTTTTGTACGTGAAGACGCTTGTAGATGTTTTTGCAATGGTTTTTTACAGTATTTGGGCTAATGTCCAACTGGTCTGAAATTTCTTTGTACAACAACCCTTTGCTTAATAGTGATAGAACCTCTAGCTCTCGCTGGCTTAAACCAAAATTTGAAGGAGCCGGTTGTTTGTGGTGCATGCTGATTACCTTTCGGGCAATGTACGGGCTCATCGGCGAGCCACCATCATATAACTCTAAAATTGCATTCTGTATTTCTAAGGCGGTAGAACCTTTTACAATATAACCAGATGCTCCAGCCTTTAAAGCGTTAAAAACGTTCTCGTCATTCTGAAATGAGGTACACATTAGAAATTGCGTGTCAGGTATTTGAGCTCTAACCTGTTCAATGAGCTCAATGCCAGAAATATCTTTCATTTTAATGTCTAATATTGCTATATCGGGAGGATTGTTAACAAGTTCGTTAATCGCCTCTTCGGCCGATGGATAAACACCAATAATATTAAACTGCTCATGGGTCTCAATCGCTTTTGCAAGCGATTTTCTGTAGTTCTCATGATCTTCAACAATAGATATAGAAATCATTTTTAAATGTTTAAACATTAAATGTTTGCGAATATATACTATCTTAGTTTATTAATCTTAATATTGAAGTAAAAAAAGATGCACAACCACCACAGAACCACTTAAAAAAGTGCTGCTGTTTTATTCACATTTTAAAAGCACTGTAAAAATAATACCTAATTTATAAAAATATTTATTAATAAATGTACCTAAAATTAGGTATTTGACTTCAGTATACAATATTTTAGCTTGTTATATTGTTCTATAATTCCCATTTTTGATATCGGAATAATTTTCAACCCTCTTTACACAATGCAACCTATTTTACACTTAATTGTTTTGTCGGTACCTCAGAAAGAATCAAGTCTCTCTGTAGCCTATTTACAATATTGGTGGGCAGTGTTAATGGTTATATTAGTTGCAATTACAGCTATTATTTATCTTTCCTATAGATATACCACCCTTCGAGATAAATCAAAAAAGATTCTTTTAGAACAACAGCAATTTATAAGAGCCGAAAGGCAACGCATTAGTGGCGAAATACACGATGATATTGGTTCTGGGTTATTCGCTATACAACTTTTTGCAGATACGGCCAGTAAAAACAGAACAGATGTAGCTGAAATAAAACAAATTAGTGGTATGGTTAACGAGATGTCCGAGAAAATCCACGAGATTATTTGGAGTACGAATTCTGAAGGCGACAACTTAGAGAACTTACTTTATTATATCGAACATCAAACAATCAAGCTATTTGAATATACAGATATCAAATACATTCCTGATTTCCCGATGCACGTGCCAGAAGTTATTATCAATAGCCAAGGGCGAAGAAATACTTATCTAGTAGTAAAAGAAACGGTTTACAATGCAATAAAGCATGCTAAGGCTACTGAAGTGTCAACTACTGTTACGGTTAGTAATGGCGTTTTGCTTTTTATTATTAAGGATAATGGCATAGGTTTCGACCCAAAAGATGCCCGCCATAATGCAATGGGACTTAAGAATATCAAAAAACGAATCGAAAAGCTTAATGGTTCGTTAATTCTCGAAAATTATAAAGGGACCATCGTAAAGATTAAAATTCCGTTAAAAGAATTTTCTTCTTAAGTAAGTTTTTATTTACATCGGTTTTACTTTATTTCCAGTTACTTTTGTTGCAAACGTAGAACATGGAAACTAAAACACCTGTATTCTCAGGCTATCAAAAACTAATCGTTTTTTTACTTGCCGTAACGCAGTTTACCGTTATTTTAGATTTTATGGTAATGTCTCCGTTGGGAGATATGCTGATGAAATCCATGTCGCTAAAGCCTGCTGCTTTTGGGGTAGCCGTTTCTGCATATGCTTTTAGTGCAGGTATTTCTGGTTTATTAGCTGCGGGTTTCGCCGATAGGTTTGACCGTAAAAAACTATTACTTTTCTTTTACGTGGGCTTTACTATAGGTACCGTGTTTTGTGGTTTAGCGCACACATACGTAGAATTGGTTGCTGCAAGAATATTTACCGGTTTGTTCGGTGGTGTAATTGGTTCTATCTCAATGGCAATTATTACCGATATTTTTAATCTGCAACAACGAGGCCGGGTTATGGGCTTTATACAAATGGGTTTTGGTGCAAGTCAGGTTTTAGGTATACCCATAAGTTTATACATTGCAAACTTATGGGACTGGGAAGCGCCGTTTTTGATGGTTGCAGGCTTAGCAGCTATAATTGCAATTTTAATAGCGTTAAAAATGAAGCCACTTACCCAACATTTGGCGGTTAAGTCGGCAAATTCTCCTTTAAAACATTTATGGAACACGTTACGGAAGAAAAGCCATCGGATAGCCTTTACCTCAACCGCTTTGTTATCAATTGGTGGTTTTATGATGATGCCGTTCGGCAGTTCCTTTGCAGTAAATAACCTTGGTGTTTCCAATGCCCAATTAACCATGTTGTTTATGTTTTCTGGTGTTTGCTCATTAATCGTTATGCCAGTAGTAGGCAAGCTAAGCGATAAAGTAAACAAATTCAAAATCTTTGCTTTTGCGTCTATTTGGATGATGATTATGTGCGTTGTTTATACCAACCTTTCGATTACTCCGCTTTGGCTTGTTATTGTTTTAAATATACTTTTAATGATTGGCGTAATGAGTAGGATGATTCCTTCGCAAGCCTTAAACAGCGCCGTACCTAATCTAGAAGATAGAGGTGCTTTTATGAGCGTAAACTCGTCTTTACAGCAAATTGCTGGTGGGGTAGCAGCGGCAATTTCTGGGATGATTGTAGTGCAGGAAACAAAAAATAGTCCCCTAGAACATTACAATGTAGTTGGGTACCTTGTGGTAGTTATATCAATCATCAGTATAATCTTAATGAACAGGGTTAGTAAGTTGGTAAAAGCAAAAGAAGGCGAAAGTACAGAGCCATCAAGCCTTATTAATCAGGCTTAAATCCATCCTAAAACAAAACAAAAATTCTTACGTTTAATTATATTGTATAACTACTAAATTATTAATGTTAACTTTTTGTTAGCTTAAACGCTCCATATTAAATTTTCCTTTTAATTAATCCTTCTACGTTATCAATGGTCATAACATAGAATTTACCAGTTAATTATGAAAGCGAAATTCCATCATTTCTACTTAGCAACCTTAGCATTTACATGCGCTATATTGTTTTGTTCTTTCGTTAGAAATTTCGAAGCTGTACAAAAATTAAATCTTCCTTACAAAAAAGCGGGCTTAACAGAACAACAGGCTGCAGCTCACTTATTAAATAGGTTTACTTATGGCGCTAAAGATGGCGATGTTGAGGAACTCATTGAAATGGGTTTGGAAAAATGGCTCGATAAGCAACTAACCGGAAATTTATCGGACACCGATTTAGATAAAAGATTAGCTCAATTCGATGCGATAAATCTGACCAATACCGAAATAGAGAATGTTTTTCCTCGTCAGGCGCAAATTGTGAGGTTTGCAGTGCGAGATGGATTTATACATAAAGATTCGGTTAATCGGCAAAATACCAAAGCTTATAGGGATACTTTAGCGGTTTATATGCAATCGAAAGGACTAAAACCACAACAAGAGCTTTATCGCCAATTCATAAATCAAAAGATTTTGAGGGCAACCTATAGTAATAATCAATTAAGAGAATTACTTACCGAATTTTGGTTTAATCATTTTAACGTTTCCTTAAGTAAACCACAATGCGCAGCTTACATTCCGTCTTTCGAGCGGGATATTATAAGGCCGAACGTTTTTGGAAAATTTGAAAACCTACTTTTAGAAACTGCCAAATCTCCGGCAATGCTCATGTATCTGGACAATTTTACCAGTACAGGTAGTAATACGGTTGTAGATGATCGAGGAAACGAAATAATAGCCGCAAAGCCTAATGCAAAACCAAAAGCATTGCAAAAAAACCGACAAGGTTTAAATGAGAACTATGCTCGTGAGGTAATGGAATTGCACACTTTGGGCGTAGATGGCGGTTATACGCAAAGCGATGTAACCCAAGCAGCTCGAATTTTAACTGGCTGGACTTTAGCGCCCATGGGAGATGACGGTTATGGTAAGCCAATGAAGAATCTTATCGATAGATTAGGCGAGGAAAACTTGCGAAAACGCGGATTTGTACACGATGGAGATTTCTTATTCGCTATGAACAAACACGATAATGGCGAAAAGACTGTTTTGGGTAGAAAATTTCCGGCAGGTGGAGGTTATGAAGAAGGAGTAGAATTGTTAAAAATGTTGGCCCATCATAAAAGCACGGCTAACTTTATCTCAACGAAATTGGCCACACGTTTTGTAAGCGATCAACCTGCCAAAACGTTGATTGATAAAATGGCGAAAACATTTTTAAGTACCAACGGAGATATAAAGGAAGTTTTAATCACTATGGTAAATGCGCCAGAGTTTTGGTCAAAAAATGCATTGCGAGAAAAAACCAAGTCGCCGTTTGAATTAGCAATAAGCGCTGTGAGAAGTTTAAATGCCAATGTAAACCAACCTTACCAATTATTTAGTTGGATAAATAAAATGGGTCAGAAAATATATTATTACCAAGCGCCTACCGGCTTTCCAGATAGAGGGCAGTATTGGATAAATACAGGTTCGCTATTAAACAGAATGAATTTTGGACTCGCATTGGCATCTAAAAAAATCCCTGGAATAACTTTTGATTTGGCAGCCTTAAACAATAACCATGAGCCTGAAAGTGCGGAAGCAGCCTTAATGGTTTACAGCAAGATGTTTATGCCAGGCCGGGCTTTGAATGAAACGGTTAATAGGTTAAAACCGATGTTAAACGCTCCAGATTTAGAGGCTAATGTTGCAAAGGCCGCAGAGCGAAATACAGTAAACAAGCAAACCATGAATGCAAATGATGAGGATACAACCCTGATGGATGCAATGGATAAAAAACAAGCACAGGCAAAGGCATTAGCTAATGCTAAACTACAGAAAAACGCTACGAGCAATATGCTTTCGCAAGTTGTTGGGGTAATTATAGGTTCACCAGAATATCAACGTAAGTAATTATGACATCGAGAAGAGGATTTATAAAAGCAGGCGGACTTGCCCTATTTGGTATGAGCTTAGGTGGTATTCCGGGCTTTTTGGCAGATGCCGTAGCCGGAACAAATAGCCCAGGTTTGTTTAAAAAGAAAAAGATATTAGTCTGTATCTTTCAACGTGGAGCTATGGATGGTTTAATGGCGGTAACACCATTTACTGATGAATATTTAAAAGCAGCAAGGCCAACTCTTTTTATGTCGGCGGCAAAAACTGCAACCGGTAAACCATTAATAGATTTAGATGGAAGATTTGGTTTACATCCATCAATGGAGGCGTTCGAGCCTATGTTTAGGGAGAAACGAATGGCTATAGTACATGGCATTGGTTCGCCAAACAATACGCGTTCGCATTTCGATGCACAGGATTTTATGGAGTCTGGCACACCCTTTAATAAAGGAACTGAAAGTGGTTGGTTAAACAGAGCAGTTGGGTTGTTGGGTCATGAAACCGTTTCGCCTTTTCAAGGTGTAAGTTTAACTTCATCGTTACCACGATCTTTTTATGGTAATAATGCTGCCGTTGCTATCAGCAATTTGGCCGATTTTAATATTCAGTTGAGAGGAAACCAAACTGGTGCGAATATGGCATCGAAAAGTTTCGAAGATTTATACGATCAAACCTCGTCTGGTTTACTAAAAAATACCGGTAAGGAAAGTTTTGACGCTATTAAAATGCTTCAAAAAACCGATACCAAGAATTACAAACCCGAATACAGTGCAATTTACCCAAATACAACTTTAGGAAACTCCTTAAAACAGATTGCACAACTAATTAAAATGGATGTTGGTTTAGAAGTTGCTTTTGCAGAATCTGGCGGTTGGGATACACATTTTAATCAAGGCAAAGATACCGGTGTTTTTGCCCGAAATGTAGGCGATCTAAGCGATAGCATGATGGCATTTTGGACTGATATGGGTAAATACCAAGATGAGGTTACCGTGATGACTATGACTGAATTTGGCAGAACCGTTGCGCAAAATGGTACGGGTGGTACCGACCACGGAAGAGCGTCTTGCAATTTTATTTTAGGCAATGGCGTAAGTGGCGGTTTGGTACACGGCATCGTAAATCCTTTAGCTAAAGAAAATTTAGAGGATGGTAGGGATTTAGCCGTAACTACAGACTTTAGAGCTGTATTTAGCGAGGTTGCCAATAAACATTTAGGTATTAACAATAATAAGGTGCTCTTTCCAGATTGGACTGGTAAACAGATAGGCGTAATGAGAAGCGTATAGTTTAAACTGAGAAGTCTTTTCTGCGTTTTAGCGTAGATTTCGTAAGTTTTCTATGCAATATGCGTACTCTTGCCACAGCCTACAAACTTTAACAAATAAACCTTATTGAAGCGAGCACGCAGTAAAGCGTAAAGAAGGACATTTGTAGCCATAGTTTGCTAACACAGTTTTTCTATTAAATAGTTTTGTTACAATGTTGTTTTTTGTTGTTCAATAATTTGATAATCAGTTTTTTATACTTGTTTTTATGCTTGGTTTTTGAATGTTTGCTTTGTTAAAACAAATGCAAAGCCTTATCTTTCAAGTCACAACTAAACTAATTAATAAAATTGATGAAAACCTCGACAAAAATTCTGGCTTTTCCCGCTATTGGACGTAGTGCAAAATTACTTTTTGCAGCAACTATGCTTAGTACTAGTTTAAGCTACGCACAAAGTAAAGATCCAATAATCCAAAATATTATTAAGGAAGCAACCGATAACTCGCAATTAGAGAAATTGGCGCATGAACTTTTAGATGGCGTGGGGCCGCGTTTGGTGGGTACACCACAAATGAAACAGGCAAACGACTGGGTTGTTGCTAAGTACGGAAGTTGGGGAATTACAGCTCAGAACGAAAAATGGGGCGAGTGGCGTGGATGGGAGAGAGGGATTTCTCATATAGATATGGTTTCTCCAAGAGTAAAATCTTTAGAAGGGATGCAGTTGGGTTTTAGTCCGAGCACAAATGGCAAAACATTAACCGGCGAAATGATTATATATCCTGATCTACCCGATTCGGTATCGTTTAAAGACTGGGTTAAAAATGTTAAAGGTAAATTTGTAATGTTTTCTATGAACCAGCCAACCGGCCGACCAGATTATAACTGGAAAGAGTGGGGAACGGAAGAGTCGTTTAAAAAGATGAACGATGAAAGGACTGCGCAAACTAATGCCTGGAGATCTAGAATTAGTAAAACCGGCCTAAACCTAAAAGCATTGGCGATGGCTTTTGAGCAAAACGGTGCTTTAGGTGTAGTTACCAGCAATTGGTCGCAAGGTTTTGGCGTGAACAAAATTTTTGGCGCTAATACCACTAAAATTCCTTCGATTGATATCTCTTTAGAAGATTACGGAATGTTGTATCGTTTAACAGAATCTGGTGTTAAACCGAAAATTAGCGTTAAAACAGATTCTAAAGAGTTAGGTATGGTGCCAACTTTTAATACTGTTGCAACTGTAAAAGGATCTGAAAAACCTAACGAGTATGTAATGCTTTCGGCTCATTTAGATTCTTGGGATGGTGGTACAGGCGCTACCGATAATGGTACAGGTACAATTACCATGATGGAAGCAATGCGCATTCTTAAAAAGTTTTATCCTAACCCTAAACGAACTATTATTGCTGGCCACTGGGGTAGCGAAGAACAAGGCTTAAACGGTTCAAGAGCTTTCGTAGAAGATCATCCTGAGATAGTTAAAAATATTCAGGCTTTGTTTAACCAGGATAATGGTACAGGTAGGGTATTTGATATTTCTGGACAAGGATTTTTACATGCTTACGAATATCTTAACCGTTGGTTAGCTCCAGTTCCTGCATCTATAAGAAGAGATATTAAGAGTACTTTCCCTGGTACACCAAGTGGTGGCGGTTCAGATAATGCATCGTTTGTTGCAGCAGGTGCACCAGCATTTTCTTTAAGTTCTACAGGTTGGTCTTATGGTAATTATACTTGGCACACCAATAGAGATACTTATGATAAATTGGTTTTTGATGATATTAGAAGCAACGCAATACTAACTGCAATTTTGGTTTACATGGCGTGCGAAGATCCGCAAACTACCTCTAAAGTGAGAAGCGTTTTACCATTAAATCCGCGTAATGGCGAGCCGATGACCTGGCCGATACAAAGTAAGCCTACCAGAAAAGGTGGCGTTAACTAATAAAAATTTGGGATGGATGAAAATTCATCCCATTTTTGTTTTATCAAACCAATAAAATACAATTTGTGAAGAATAGAATTATTGCATTAGTTTTTGCGATGCTATTGGCTAACGGAGTTTTGGCTCAAGTATCAAATGATAAACCTTTTAGCGTAATGCAGGAATTTAGGGCTGCATGGATTGCCTCGGTAGCCAACATAAATTGGCCAAGCAAACCTGGGTTAACTACAGCAGAGCAACAAAAGGAAGCCATTACTTTGCTCGACTTGTTGCAAAGACTAAATTTTAACGCAGCTATTTTACAAATTAGGCCTCAGGCAGATGCTTTATACAAGAGTGATTTAGAGCCATGGTCGTACTTTTTAACGGGCAAACAGGGCAAAGCTCCAGAACCATATTACGATCCTTTAGAATTTTGGGTTGAAGCCGCTCATGATAGAGGAATAGAGTTGCACGTATGGCTTAATCCTTACAGGGCGCATCATTTATCTGGTGGCGAAGAAAGCGAATTATCGGTAGTTAAAGCTAAGCCAGAATTAGTTGTAAAGCTTAAAGATGGTCAGTATTGGATGGATCCATCGTTGAAAGCGGTTCAAGATCAATCGGCAGCGGTGGTTAAAGACATTGTAAAACGTTACGATATTGACGGCGTACACTTCGATGATTATTTTTATCCCTATGATTCTTATAACGGTGGCAAGGATTTTCCAGACAGTGTAAGTTGGAATGCTTACGTTAAAGACGGTGGCAAATTAAGCCGTGCAAATTGGCGTCGAGATGCTGTTAATACTTTTATAGAACGTATTTATAAAGAAATTAAAAGCGAAAAGAAGCACGTTAAGTTCGGTTTAAGTCCTTTTGGAATTTGGCGCCCCGGCTATCCAGAATCTATAGAAGGTATGGATCAGTACGAGAAATTATACGCCGATGCTAAACTTTGGCTAAACAAAGGTTGGATAGATTATTTTACACCTCAGTTATACTGGAAGGTAAATGATATACCGCACAGTTTTCCGGTTTTGACCGGCTGGTGGCAGAGCGAAAATAAAAAAGGCAGGCATTTGTGGCCAGGAATGAATATAGGTTTAGGTGGCGATGACAAGAATGTAGATGAAGTTGTTAATCAGATTATGATTACCAGAGGGATGTTGCCAGAAAGTAAAGGCGCAGTGCATTGGAGTATTGCTGGTATCGTAACACACGAGAAATTGCGTAAGGGTTTGTTAGACGGACCTTATAAACAACAAGCGATTGTTCCCGCCAGTACTTGGTTAAATAATAAAAAACCTGCAGACCCAATTGTTACGGTTGCGCCAAAAGGAAATATGTTAACTGTAAATTGGGTTAGGCGAGATAATACAGAGGTATTTAGATGGGTTGTTTATTTTAAGTTTGGAAATAAGTGGAGCTACAAAATCATGAATAGAAAAGATACTAATTTAGATCTTTTGCCTTTTACAACTGCTGCAAATGGTAAGGATAGAAATTTATTAAGTGATTTTGCAGTAACTGCTATTGATAGAACCGGAAACGAAAGCGAAATTGTTATACAGAAAGTTGGATTGAAATTATGAAACACAGTAAAGAACAGATTGAAGCAACCGCAAACGCTATTTTGCCACATTTTATTCCAAAAAACACAGAAGAGAAACAGTTAAGCTTCCATTTTACTATTCCACCCTCTTCTAATTATAAGGTTGGTTATGAGAAGGATGCAAAAGGTAATTGGAAGTTAACGAGCTACGAAGCAGACGAAAATAGGGATTAGGAATACATTTAAGGACGAAGTGTTCTTCACAAGATTGCTTTATGCAATTTCTTATTTTTCGCCTCAGTTCGTATCGTTATATCTACAGCGCGTAGCCAGGGGATATCTCTGTGTATTTTGCACCAACGTTTTTTTCTAACTGCTTTAAAGTTTTCTATGTTAGAAACGCTGGTTATTGATTAGATTCAAAGTCGGAATCACAAACTAATATTATAATAGTTAAATTAGTCTTTGACTACGCTCAGACTGACGATAACTCTTCACTTAATGACATTTACACGTCGAGATAACGAATATTGGCAAATAGACGAATTACTCCAGACTCAGAACTTCTAACTCAAGACTAAATTTTACCTTACAATTCCTTCTCTTTTAAGAATATAATCGAAGATTCCAGTTACTGGTTTTTGAAGGATTTTGCCAACTTTAATTCCGTTATCGGCAAAAACTTCCCTTAATTCATCCTGGTAAAAGAAGGCAATAGAACCAACAAAATTACAGTCTAAAGTTTTGTAGGTTTTATAGTCTTTTACATTTGTATCAATAAACTCCTGAAAACCTTCTTTAAGCATTTGCTGCACAAAAGGGTGTGTTTTATTGCCGTATAAAAATCTACTAAAACCCGCTAAATAAGAATTAGGGAAAGGTTTTTGGTACACATTAATAATTACTGTTTCTTTATCTATCTGAAATTGCTTTGCAAAAAGTTCACGCAAATCTGCAGGCATTGTTCCGTACAAATAAGAAACTAAAACTTTCTTGCCAAAATAGGTTCCAGATCCTTCATCTCCTAAAACGTAACCCAAACCATGTTTGCCATCGTGCACATGTTCCCCATCGTAAAAACAGATGTTTGAACCTGTACCTAAAATGCAACTTAAGCCTTTTTTATTCCCACATGTGGCATAAGCCGATCCAATCAAATCATGGTCTATACTGATGTATGCTTTGGTGAAAAATGCCGATAAACCATTAGAAATTATCTCATGTTTATCTGGAGAGGAGCAACCTGCACCAAAAAAGTAGATTTCTGTAACTTCATTAGCGTAAGCTGCCAGTTCTTTGTTTTTCGATATTATTCTCGAAACATCGTTGGCATTGGTAAAGTAAGGGTTAATTCCTTGCGTGTTAAAAGTTAAGGTTTCGCCATCCCTGTAGGCCATCCAGTCTGTTTTAGACGATCCGCTATCTGCAACTAAAATCATGCGCTAAAATAAAAAATTATTGAACATTAAGAGTGCCGCTAATCTCTTTTAAGGTCACTTCTGCCAGCTTTGCCTGATATTTTATTTCAACATAACGATTGCTGGCGTCTATCGCATTGCGTTGCGCTTCTCTAAGTTCAAGTGGAGCAATGCTCCCAAGTCTGTATTTTTCTAAAGTAATATCTAGGTTTTGCTTTGCAATTTCTACGTTTCTGTCTTCTAGTTCTACCAAATCTAAAAACGTAATATAGTTCTGGTATGCTGTGGTTAGCTGTGCATTTAAATCCTGTTTAACCTTCTCTAACGAAAGCTCAGAAGAATTGATTAATATTTTTGCATTTCGCTCGTTTTGGCGTTGTAGAAATCCGTTAAAAATATTTACGCTGGCTGTTAACCCATAGGTGAGACCATTTGCTCTAAACTGTGTGTTAAATCCGGTAGGCGAGGTGCTTCTAGAAAACTCGTAGCCACTATTTAAGGCAATTCTTGGGTAACGATCCCCTTTAATTTCTTTCAAGTTTAAATCGGCTATTTTTTTATTCAACATCGCATTTCTTAAATCCGGATTTAGCAGTTGCATCTGTCCGGCGAGCGTTGTAAAATCTAATTTGTTATCGATATTAATTTCATCGGGAACGCTAAACTTTAGGGTTACGTCTCTAGCCATTAACTGATTTAAATTAACCATATAGGTAGCCATTAAATTCTTTTCCTGCAGATAGGCAGAAGTATCAGTGTTGTAATCAACTTTTGCCGCTAAAACATCAAGCTTAGAGCCTCTACCAATTTCTAACTTGTTGTTTGCAATTTTTAAACGCAAAGCACTAACATCAATAGCACTGTCGTAAGCCAATACTAATTTTTGCTGTTTAACTACATTGTAATATGTAGCCACAACGTCAGAAATGGTGGTTAAAATTTGCGCTTTCGCATTTACCTGCCCTTGCTGTTCTAAAGTCTTCAGCCTTTCTAAAGTTGCAAACATCCTAAAACCATCAAAAACGGTCCAGTCTAGGCCAACACCATAGTTCATGTTCGTGCTTCTCGCACCGTCTGTAACTCTTTCAACACCACTTGCTTGTGTCTGTACAGTATTTTGTCTACTTCCGCCAGTACTAAAATTACCAACTGCAACGGGTAAAATGCCTGCGTTGCCTAAGTTCGAATTGTTTTGAGCTATTACAGCTTCGTTCTTAATTAACTTAATATCGTAATTGTTTCTTAATGCTATGGCAACCGCTTCTTGTAAGGTGAGCAATTCTTGCGCAAAAAGATTTGTGCAACTTAGCCATAGGGCGATAAAAAATGTAAAGTGTTTAATCTTCATTTTAATCGATTGATTTTCTACTTGCCTCTTCATCAGCCATTGCTGCTCTTAAAGAATCTTTTAAATCTTTGTTTTCCTTGTATTCTTTTGACCAGTAAGAATAAATGGCTGGAATAACAAATAAAGTTAACACTAAGGAGAACATTGTTCCTCCAATAATAACAGTTCCCATACTCATTCTGCTTTTTGCAGCAGCACCTAATGCCATGGCAATGGGCAAGGCACCGATAGAAATAGCCATACTTGTCATTAGAATCGGGCGAAGCCTAGAAACTGACGCCTCTCTAATAGCTTCTTGAACCGATTTTCCTTGTTCTTTTAATTGATTGGCGAACTCTACAATTAAAATTCCGTTTTTAGTTACCAAGCCAATAAGCATAATTGTACCAATCTGGCTGAAAATATTCCAGCTTTGGCCACATAACCAAAGGGATAAAAATGCACCTGCTACCGCCATTGGTACAGTTAAAATGATGATGATGGGATCTTTAAAACTCTCAAACTGGGCAGACAATATTAGGTAAACTAATAGCAATGCTAAACCAAAGGCAAATAATGTGTTCGATGAACTTTCTTGAAAATCTCTAGATTCGCCACTTAAATCGGTACTAAAGGTCTCATCTAAAACTTTAGCTGCAATATTATCCATTGCTTCAATACCATCGCCAATACTTTTGCCCGGTGCTAAACCTGCCGAAACCGTAGCGGCAATAAACCTGTTGTTACGGTACAGCTGTGGCGGACTACTTTCTTCCTTAGTACTTACTAAATTGTCTAGTTGTATCAGTTGGTTTTTATCATTACGAACATAAACCGAACTTAAATCAAGCGGTTCGCTGCGGTCGCTAATGTTAAATTGGCCCATTACTTGGTATTGTTTCCCATTCATAAAGAAATAAGAAAAACGTTGTCCACTTAGTCCTAACTGTAAGGTTTGGGCAATATCAACAATAGAAACACCTAAGTTTCTTGCTTTGTCCCTATCAATGGTAAGGTTAATTTCTGGCTTGTTAAATTTCAAGTTTACATCTGAAGTAGTAAAGGTTGGGTCTTTAGAAACTTCCTCCATAAACAACGGAACTTTTTCTCTTAGTTTTTCAAAGTTTTGAGCCTGAATAATATAACTGATTGGTAAACCACCTCTTCTGCCCACAGAAATAGTAGGTTGTTGGGTTACGGTAACTTTACCCTCGGTATAGCTTTTGGTTATTTTGGTAAGCTTGTCGGCAATTTCTTTTTGCGAACGTTCCCTGTCCGAAGGGTCTTTCAGGCCCATTCTTACAAAACCCGAGTTAGCTGCGCCTGAACCACCAAAACCCGGAGATGTGATGGTGATATTTACATTTTTTTCGGGAACAGAATCTTGCACCAGCTGATTTACCTTACCTACAAATTTGTCTGTGTATGTAAATGAAGAACCTTCAGGGGTGCTTAAGTTCATGTTAATCGCACTTCTGTCGTCATAAGGTGCGGTTTCTTTCGGCAGTAATTTCCAAAACAAGAATATTAAACCTAAACACACTACAATAATTGGAATAGAAAGCCACCTTTTGCCCAAAAACTTATTTAGGTTAGCTTCGTAACTATCGTTTAGTTTTACGAAATATGGTTCTGTAAATGTGTAAAATCTGCTTGGCTTATGTCCGCCCTTTTTCATTAAGTAGGCGTTAAGCATCGGCGTTAATGTTAACGATACAAAAGCAGATATTAACACCGCGGCGCCAATTACCACCCCAAATTCTCGAAACAGTCGGCCTACAAATCCTTCTAAAAATATTAATGGCAAAAATACTGCAGCTAAGGTTACAGAGATAGAAATTACGGCAAAGAAAATTTCGTTCGATCCCTTTATAGCCGCTTCAATTGGAGATAAGCCTTCCTCTACTTTTTTAAAGATGTTTTCCGTTACCACGATACCATCATCCACTACCAAGCCTGTAGCCAAAACTATGGCAAGCAAGGTTAATACATTAATGGAGAAGCCAAAAATGTACATGATAAAAAACGTAGCAATTAACGATACCGGAATATCGATTAGTGGTCTAAACGCAATTGCCCAATCTCTAAAAAACAGGTAAATGATTAAAATTACCAGTACCAAAGAGATTAAAATTGTTTCGGCAACTTCGGTTACAGAGCGTTTGATAAACAGTGTAGTATCTAAAGAAATATTTAGCTTAATGTCTGCCGGCATATCGGCAACCAACTTATCGTAACGATTATAAAACTCCTTACTTATTTCTAAATAGTTTGCGCCAGGTTGAGGAATAATACCTACGGCAACCATCGGTTTACCAGATTCGCGTAATACGGTTTCTTCGTTTTCAGAACCTAATTCTGCATAGGCTACATCCTGCAACCTAACAACGTTATTGCTATCGGTTTTTACAATAAGGTTGTTAAATTCTTCGGCAGTAGTTAATTTTCCTAATGTTTTTACAGTAAGCTCTGTAGTTGCGCCACTTAGTTTTCCAGAGGGCAGCTCTACGTTCTCGCGGTCTAAGGCGGTTACCAAATCCTGCGATGTTAAACCATAAGAAGATAATTTATTTGGGTCGATACGAATACGCATAGCATATTTTCGCTGACCTTGAATTTGAACGCTACTTACCCCAGGAATGGTCTGTATTCTATCAGCGATTACGTTTTCTGCGAAATCACTTAAATCAGTTACATTTCTTTTATCACTCTGTATCGTTAACGAAATAATTGCATCAGAATTTGCATCAGCTTTGCTTACAACTGGTAAACCATCTATATCCCTTGGTAAATTCCTTGCCGCTTGCGAAACCTTATCACGAACATCATTTGCCGCTTCCTCAATATTTTTATCAAGGTTAAATTCTATGGTAATATTACTCGTACCCTGATTACTTGAAGAAGAAATATTTCTGATTCCATCTATAGAGTTAATTGATTTTTCTAAAGGTTCAGTAATCTGCGATTCGATGATATCTGAGTTTGCGCCAGGATACGAGGTGCGTACCGAAACAACCGTTGGATCTATGGAAGGATACTCTCTAATGCCCAGAAAATTGTATCCAATTACCCCAAAAAGGATAATTACTAGATTCATTACAATGGCAAGAACCGGTCGCTTTATACTGGTGGTTGATATACTCATTGCATTTAGTTATTTACAATTTTAACTTTTACAGCGGCATCTGGCTTTAACGACATTGCACCGGTAGTAAGAACCGTATCGCCAACTTTTAAACCAGAGGTGATTACAATTTTTTCTGTTGTTCTTGTACCTGCTTCAACAGGAACTTGTTGTGCTTTTCCGTTTCTGCTTACATAAACAACTTTGCCTTTTAAAACAGGGATAATTGCTTCGGTAGGAACTAAAATAGCATCGTTAATGGTGTTTAGCGCAAGTTTTATTTTCGCAAACGAACCCGGTAATAATTCGCCACTAGCATTTGCTGCTAAGGCTTTTATTTGTAGAGTTCTAGTTTGTTGGTCAATTCCAGGTTCAATGGCAAACACTTTTCCTTTAAACTCTTTGTTAGATGCATCGGTATTAAAAGTGATTTCTGAACCGAGTTTTATCTGCCCCACATATTTCTCAGGAATAGAGAAATTGATTTTAATTGGATTTGTGCTTAGCAAATTGGCAATAACGGTTGTTGGTGTTAAATATTCGCCAACTGAGATAGATCTTAAGCCAATCTTACCACTAAAAGGAGCAACCAAAGTAGTTTTAGCCAATTGTGCCCTTATTAATTGTGTTTGTGCTTTGAGCGATTGCAGATCAGCCAGGGAAGTATCATATTCTTCCTGACTAATAGCACCTTTTTCTAAAAGTTGTTTAGCACGGTTTTCGTTTGTACCCGACAAACCTTGTTTGGTTATCGCTTCGCGAAGTTGGGCCTGTATATCTCTATCGTTTACTTTAACTAAAACAGCACCTTTACTAACGGTAGAACCTTCTTTAAAATATATTCCAGTAACTAGGCCCTGTACTTCGCTACGTAAAACCACCGATTCATTTGCTTCTAGCGTACCAGTAATTTCTACTTTGCTATCGAAGTTTGTAGTTTTAATTACAATACCTTCAACAGAAAGACCAGGACCAGGATTTCCGCCTTTTGCGCCACCTTTTGGTGGTCCGTCGCCAGATATTTTTTTGTTTTCAGAAATTCTGTGATACACTAAGTAGGCAATGCCCAATAGTAAAATGATGTAAATAATATATCTTTTCTTCATGTGTGCGTTAAAATGCGTAACAGACAAAAATATTCAAATGTTTGCTTACAAAACTGATGTAGTCAATATGTTACAGCTTAATTTTTATTTTAGGATTGATAAAAATCAATTAATTATAAATTTGCGATAAAGATTTTAATTCTATTGAAATTTTTACCTTAAATATCGCATTGCGATTTGACTAAGGACGAGAAACACAAACATTATACAATGAAAAAATCAATTTTAGGATTAGTAATCCTCCTATCAATTACTATGGCCGCTAAATCTCAAGTAAAAATTGGCTTCGAAGTTAGCTTCAAAGAACCACAGGCGCATTATGCCGAAGTAGAAATGAACATGTCTGGCATTGCTACCAAAAATTATATAGATGTTAAGATGCCAGTTTGGACACCAGGTTCTTATTTAGTGCGAGAGTTTGCCAAAAGTGTAGAAGGTTTTGGAGCAACCGCAGGTGGTAAAGCTGTAAAAGTAGAAAAGGTAACTAAAAATACATGGCGAGTTTATAATGCAAAAGCAAATGCAGTAAAAATCAACTACCGCGTTTATGCTTTCGAAATTTCTGTGCGTACGGCATTTATAGATGCAAGCCATGCGTTCCTTTCGTCGGCAAATATTTTTATGTACCCTGCTGGGATGATTAAAACCCCAAGCACAGTTAAAATTATTCCGTTTACTGGATGGGATAAAGTAAGCACAGGTTTAGAGCCGGTTGCTGGTCAGAAATTTACCTACTACGCATCAGATTTTGATATTTTGTTTGATAGCCCGATTGAAGTAGGTAACCAAGATGTTTTCGAATTTACTGCTTCGGGTGTTAAACATGAGGTTGCAATGTTCGGTGGCGGTAACTACGATAAAGAAAAACTAAAAGTAGATATGGCTAAAGTTGTAGAAAATGCAACAGCTATTTATGGCGAAAACCCTAATAAACACTACACTTTTATTGTACATAATTTTACACAAGGTGGAGGTGGGTTAGAGCATTTAAACTCTACAGTTTTAGGTGCATCTCGTAATGGTTACAGTACCGAAAGAGGTTATAAAGGTTTCTTGAGTTTAGTAGCGCACGAGTATCATCACCTTTGGAATGTAAAAAGATTACGCCCAATTGCTTTAGGGCCATTTGATTATGATGCAGAAAACTATACAACCAATCTATGGATAGCTGAAGGTTTTACATCGTACTACGAAAATAAATTGATGCTAAGATCTGGTTTTACAACACCAGAAGGATTTGTAACAAGTTATTTAGGCGCTATTGGCACGGTTATGAATACGCCGGGGGCTAAAATTAACTCTGCTGCGGCCTCTAGTTTCGATGCTTGGATAAACGGTGCATATCGCCCTAACGAAAACTCTAAAAACACTTTCATTTCTTATTACACTAAAGGTCAAGTGGTTGGTATTTTAATGGATTTAGAGATTGCGAATGCTACAAAAGGGGCAAAAAGCTTAGACGATGTAATGAAGGCAATGTACTTGCAATGCAAAACATTAAAACGCGGTTACACTGATGCAGAGTTTAAATCAATGATAGAAAAAATTAGTGGCATAAGCTTTACCGATTTTTATGCAAAATACGTTACAGGTACTGCAGATGTAGAGTTTGCGAAATATTTCGGCTATGCTGGTATTAATGTGGTAAATGAAAATGTAAACGCTAGCACGCCTTTGTTTGGCGCAACTCCGGCAAGAACAACTCCAGGTGCTGGTAAAGTTATTGTTGGTACGGTAACACGTGGTTCTGGCGCTTGGAACGGCGGTGTAAATGTTAACGATGAAATTGTTTCTATAGACGATGCACCAGCAGAAATGATGTTAGAAAGAATGCCTCAAATTGCCAATAAAAAAGTTGGCGATGTGGTAAAGGTAGTTGTGGTTAGAGATGGACAAAGACAAACGTTAAACGTAACCCTAACCGCTAACGATGCAGTAAGGTTAAAAGCTACAATGGACGAAAATGCTACTCCAGCGCAACTTGCAGTTCGCAAAAAATGGATGGGTATTAACTAGTTCTTAGTTAAGATAATCACTCATAAAAATCCCGTTAGGTTGTGCCTAGCGGGATTTTTTATGTTGCATTAATTTTTTAAAATGAATTTGATTATTATTTATTGCTTTTTAACAGCCCGGTCTGCGACCACCCTCTAAAAGAAGGGATTTGTGTGCTCCATTCCCCTCCTTTGGAGGGGTGCCCAAGGGGCGGGGGGGTAAAAACAAAAGAAACGTGTTTAAATGAAGAACCAGTGTACATTAATAACCGAACTGAGGTTTTTAACATGAACTTACCTTTTCGTCATGCTGAATTTATTTCAGCATCTGTTTTATAGGATAACGTTCGCGTAACGTTGCATCAACCCATTATCAGCAATTTTCTAATCAAACCTTATTTAAAAACAAGTTACTTGCCAAGTTCTTTGCCAATTTCCTTTTGCATCTAAAGTATTAATGCCTTCTTTTTCTGCTAAATTTTGATTGTCGTTTAGACCGTCTGCAATGCCACACCAAGGTTCTAGGCAAACAAAGTCAGCATCCTTAGCAGCCCATATTCCAAAAAAAGGAAAATCAGAAAAACTAAATTCTATACCGTTGTAATTTTTGGAATTAAGAAGAGATATTTTGTCGCTTTGCAGATTTTTAAATACTAAAGCATCATCATAAAAAAGCTCGTGCTTTAAAGGTAGCTTGTTGCCTTCAAGTGTTATGGTAGTCGTTTTATCTGTAATTAGGTTAGCTTCTATATGATGATAAGTTAACGCATTATCTTTATTAAACCGTAAATAATAATCGGTGTAATTACCTTGTCTATCAATAGGAGCGGCAAAAGCCGGATGTCCGCCCACCGAAAACAACAGTGGTTTATTTGCAGGGTTTTCTACCTCGTAAGTACAGGATAAAGTAGCGCCAGTAATTTTGTAACGCAAACTTAAAACAAACTCAAATGGATATACCTTCAGCGTTTCGTCGTTGTGCGAAAGCTTAAAAACCACCTCGTGATTGGAAATTTGCTCATGTTCAAAATCCATATCACGGGCAAAGCCATGGCGAGGCAAATGATATTTTTGCTCCTCGTAAATATAAGTGTCATCTTTTAATGCGCCGATAATTGGAAACAGAACCGGACTAAACTTGCCCCAGTAATCTGGGTTTCCGCTCCACATAAATTCCGTACTGCTATGTACGCTTTTAATGCTCTGTATTTCTGCGCCTTTTTTAGCAAAAGAAACTTTTAGGTGTTCGTTTTCGATAGCAATCATCATGCAATAAAAGTATAAAATTGATTGCGAACGATTTAAAAATTAACAAAAAATAACTTATTCTAAAGTATGCAAATAGTTTTTTGCTTCTTCAACGGCATTTAAGCAAACGGTACTTATTTCCTGCATGTTTTTTCTAACTGCCTTGTTTTCTAGGTCTTCCTCAACAATAGCATCCATATATTTGCCTAGCTTATCGTTTAGGCCCATAATGCCCGTGCTAGAATGCATGTGGTGCAATATTTTTTTTACGTTTTGATAAGAACCTAATTCGAATTGCTTTATTAAACTGCTTACACTCTGCGGAATAATTGATATAAACAACGCAATAATATCCTTTTCATAAGCTAAATCGCCGTTGCTAACTTCCTCTACGTAGTCGAGGTTTATATAGTTGAACTGAAATGTGTTTCTCATAATCGTAATCTATAAAATTCTCATCCTCTTATTTAGTGTAGCTTTGTAAGCATCAGATACGGGAACAAATTTTTTGTCGATAATTAAAGTGTTTCCTTCAACAGTGTCTACCTTGCTTAAATTGATGATAAACGAGCGATGCACCCTTAAAAAAATACTTTTTGGAACCTTATCTTCAACAGACTTTAAAGAAGAGTGTATTTGGTAAACATTACCCTCGGCAACAACCTTAACATAATCTCCCTGCGCTTCTAAAAAAAGTATATCTGCTAATCTTACCCGTTTAACTGTGTTAGAATCTCTAATAAAAATAAACTCCTGTACTTTGTCGTTTTCTGCCTGGCTTCTTAATTTGTATATTCCTTTTGCTTTTTTAACTGCCTGTAAAAACCTTGCAGGTGCAACAGGCTTTATAATAAAATCTACCACATTTAAATCAAATGCTTCTACAGCGTAGTCTCTTTTCGATGTAGTAAAAACAATCATCGTACTGTTTTCTGCCAAGCTTTTTGCTAGTTCTATGCCATTCATTCCTGGCATTTCGATATCTAAAAAAAGTAAATCTATTTCTTTATTCAGTATAGTTTGATAGGCCATGTCTGCAGTTGGGCACTCATCTACCATTACCAAAGCGGGATCTAATGATAACAGTTTTTTAAGTGTTAATCTAGCAAGATCATTATCATCCACAACTAAACAGTTCATACTATACGTTTTATGCTTAAAAATATCAAAAATGGAATTAAAGCAACTTTTTTTTGCCTATTCAATCTGTTCAATATTTATTTACGTAGCTAGGGTACCATTTTTTAAAGAGTGATTTTGGCTTTTTACCGATTGATTTTGCCTTTTAAACTCTTCACTATTTAACACATGGCAACACTGCGGTAGTTTTGCATCATCAAATAATAATAAACCCTTAAATACTCATAATAATTAGACAATGAAATTTTTTACAACAATCATCAGTACCTTACTTATAATTTTTACGATAAATATTGCAGTTGCTCAAAACAATATGAAAGCTCCAGTTAGGTTTAAACTTAAAAATGGGGTAACCTTAATTGTAGCACAAAACGCAGGTATGGGAAAAGTTTATGCTCGATTAACGGTAGAAAACGATGTAACTGCTTTAAATAACGATACTGTTACACTTATAACTAATGTGCTTGCCCAGAAAGCAATCGAGTTTAACAAAATGGCTTATCCTTTAAATGGAGAAGTTGCACCAATGAATTTGCAGTTTGCTGAAGCAAATACAGCTGCCAGAACAAATGAATTTGAAGATACTTTGACTGTTGCAGTAAGTGCGATATTTAACCCAGAATTTTCGCAAGAAGCTACTTCGAAATTTAATGCAGATAAAAGCTTAACTGCAGAACAACTAAAGGCCTACCATAAAAATGCTATTAAAACCAGCGATACCTATTTAACTATTGCTGGAGATATTAGCGTAGCTGATGCCAAAATGCTGGTTAATAAGATTTTTGGAAACTGGAAAGAAGTTGCAAAATTGTAATTTCGGCTTAATAGCAATAATGCGAAAGAACCGTTAAAAAAGCAGAGGGACAAATTTCTTCTGCTTTTGCATTTTAAACCCGATTGTAGTGGAAATACTTTTACTGAAATTTCCCTTTAGGGAATTTGGAGGTAAAAGATTGGAACGAAAAGCGGGGCCGAAGCTAACCGATTATCGTTGGAATTTGATTTGCAAAAAAAAAACTTACTATAAAACCTGCTGACTAATTAGCGTAACAAATGGTATAGTAAGTTTTAAGTTTAGGCAGCTGTTTGTTTAGCTAACAGTTTTCTAATTCTGCCCTCAATATCATCTAAGTCAAACGGTTTGCTAATGTAATCATCTGGAGAAGCCATTTCGCTCATTTGCTTGCTTCTTACGTTAGCAGACATCACAATAACAGGAATGTGTTTAGTGAACATATCGTTCTTTAAATCGTGGCAAATTTCAATTCCGTTACCGTCTGGCAACATTACGTCCAAAATAAAAAGATCAGGGATAGAATCTTTTAGCTTTTCTTTCATTTCTTTGAAGGATGATGACAGCGTCAAATCGTAACCTTCGTCTTTTAATAAAAATTCGATAATGTAACCGATATCTTTATCATCTTCTAGAATGTGTATGCGTTTCTTCATATAAGATATGAACAAATGAGAATTTGCTTTTGTTTGCAGGTTTATAAAAAATAATTCTACTTCAAATTGCGCTCTCTTTTTGTTGGTCGTTATCATAATTTAAAGCACTATAACCGTAGGCACAAAACAACAGCGTTATTGTGCTTAAAATCCAAAGCATATTATAGCCCCACTTTTCTGCTAGGTAAAATCCAACAACGGGTGTAAGTTGCGCTATAGACCAAGCTATAGAAAAACCCGCAGCGTATTGTCCGCGGTTAAATTCATTACTTCTTTTAATTACAAAGGTGTTGATAAAGGGCATGGAAAACATTTCGCCGAAAGTAAAACCAATGATGCATAACAGCGCTAAAACTATAGGGATGGATTTCGGTATCATTAAAAATGCAAACGAAACACTTACGATTAATACCCCTGTTACAATATAAAACTGAGGCGATCGCTTGTTCTCAATTTTGCTAATCATAACCATTTCTAGCAGAGCGATGATTGCGCCATTTACACCTAAAATTAACCCAATCATAGCTTCGTTTATGTGCCACTCTTGTTTAAAAAACACTGGTACAACCCTAAACATTAAGAAAAAACAGGTAGCAAATACCGCTGTTAGCAGTACAAATTTTATAAATAATGCATCTTGCCAAGGCTTGCGCACAATTACATTTTTTGCTTTTTCTATGGCTGCCTTTCTAAAACCTTTTACGGCTGGCAAAAGCAAAAGTATGGCAAGGCCTACCAAAATGCTCACCACGCCATCTACCAAAAATAAAAGTTTATAATTTAAGGCAGCTATTAAGCCACCTATAGTAATGCCAAAAGAAAAGCCAATGTTGGTTGCCAAGCGGTTTAATGAGTATGACCTGGTTTCTTTGCCCGGAGAAGAATAGGCGGCAATTGCAGCAAAATTTGCTGGCCTAAAAGCATCGTAAAAAAAGCTAATTAAAACAGACATGATGCAGAGCAGGGTAAAATTTTCTATCTGGGCAAAACCCAGAAATAGTGCACCGCCAATTACCGATGAAACAATTTGCACAGGTCTAAAACCAAACATATCGGTAAGCTTGCCGCCGGCCGCTGCGCCAAGAATTGCCCCAACGCCAAAAAGAGAGATAATTATGCCAGCATCAGACTCTGGGCGATGCAGCGATTGGGTTACGTACAAGCCCATGAACGGCACAGCCATATAACCGCAACGATTAAGCAAGATTACGCAACTTAACAACCAGGTTTCCTTACTTAAACCGGTGTAAGAAGTTTTGTAGGCATTAAAAATTTGTTGGAGCATTTGGTTTGGCTTGACTGTTCAAAAATAGACAATCGGCTGTAAAATTCTACCTATAATTTCTGTATTTTTGAATCCGCTCGAAAATTTCAGGGCGTAAAAATCTCCAAACATGTCAACAGAAATAAAATGCCCTAATTGCAATCATGCTTTTCCGATAGAAGAAGTAATGGCCGAAGAATATAAGCAGGATTTACGCGAGAAAATGGTTTCTTTTACCAAGCAAAAGGAAGAAGAATTTCTAAAAAAATCTGAAGCTTTTGAACTGCAACGTAAGCAACAAGCAGAACTTTTTGACAGAGAGAAGAAACAGCAGGAGCTTGCCTACGAGCAAAAGTTGGCGCAGGAGAAAATTGCTTTACAAGCTAGTGTTACAGAAAACTTACGTAAAACGATTAGTGCAGACTTTGAGAATAAGCTAAAAATGTCTGAAGAAGCTAATAAGGAGAACGAAGAAAAGTTGAAGTTGGCACGTGCAAAAGAAATGGAGTTCTTGAAAAAAGAGCAGGAGATAAAAAATCGTGAAGCGGAGTTGGAATTAAGCATACAACGAAAACTGCAAGAACAACGAGAAGAGTTGATAGCTCAGGTACGTAAACAAGAATTGGAGAAAAACAATTTGAAAGATACCGAACATCAGCTACGCGTAAAAGAACTTGAAAAACAATTAGACGACCAAAAGAAACTTGCCGAAGAAATGAAGCGTAAAGCCGAACAAGGCTCTATGCAATTGCAAGGCGAAGTGCAAGAATTAATTTTAGAAGAATTATTACGTACAACTTTTCCATTTGATACTATTGAGGAGGTTGGCAAAGGCGTACGTGGCGCAGATTGCGTACATAATGTGCGTAACCAATATGGGCAAGAATGCGGACGTATTATTTACGAGAGTAAACGCACTAAAGAGTTTTCTATGGAATGGATAGAGAAGCTTAAAAAGGATATGCGTAGCATGGGTGTTGATGTTGCCGTAATTGTAACTCAATGTTATCCGAAGGGGATGGATTGTTTTGGAGAGAGGGATGGCGTGTGGATTTGTTCTTTTGATGAGGTTAAGGCAGTTTCTTATATTTTGAGAGATGGAATTGTAAAGCTTTTTAGTGCAGCAAAATCTCAAGAAAACAAAGGCGATAAGATGCACATGCTTTACGATTATTTGAATAGCAACGAGTTTTCTGAGCAATGGAAGGCAATACGTGAAGGATTTATGAGCATGAAATTATCGATTCAGAAAGAGCGTGATGCTATGGAAAGGTTATGGAAAAGCCGCGAAAAGCAATTAGAGAAAGTATTGTTAAATGCGGCGCATATTCGTGGCTCTATAGAAGGTATTTCTGGTAATGATAATATTCAATTAAGCCTAAGCGACGACGATGACGATCTGTTGTTGGAGTAACGAGGTTAATCTTAAAGGCCACCTAACCGAAATTGGGTGGCTTATTTAAAGTTACAACTTCTTCAGCATCCACAGGTTGCAACCGAAATGTCCGGTGTTTCCCAATGGTTTATTCAAGTATTCGAAACCTAGTTTTTCGTATAAGTTAACGGCTTGATTAAGCTCTGGCATCGACTCGAGATAAACATATTTATAGCCAAACGCTTTCGCCTTAGCTATACACTGATTGATAATTAGTTTGCCAAAACCTTTGCCTCTGGTTTCGGGAGCTAAATAAAGTTTAACTAGTTCGCAGGTATTTTCTGGTAAACCAGCAGTAGGATAAATGCCACCACCACCAACAATTTTTCCTGCTTCCTCTAAAACCCAGTAGGCAGATTTTACTTCGGTAAAAACCGTTGATAAATGATCTGTGCTCTCGTCAAAATAAGCGGTGCCTGGCTTGTTAGCCTTAAATTCTGTTAAAACCGATTTAATGAGTTTTCCCATTTCGGCATCATCTTCCTTTTTAATTGATTTCAGCTGTGGTTGCATAAGTTATTTATAAAACACCGCCCATATACGGGTCAGTTATAGATTCTTCGCCAGTTTCTACGTGGCCGGCATAATGTTTCAAGAAGTTGTTTTTTCCATTTACCTGTATTTTAAAATCGTACCAACCTTTGCTTTTCTGTAAATTTAAACTAATTGTTTTTTTACTGTTTGCTGGTATAGCTATAGTTTTCGAATTGGCTTTGTAAACATCGTCTGTAATTAAAATCTGTAGGGTTTGTGTTTCTAAATTTTCTAGCAACAGATTAAGGTTTCCGGTAGTCTTTTTAATTACACCACTTTTCTCGTAACTACAGTCTGCACTTAGTAGAGGATCATTTTTATCGCCCATAAATCTCCTAAAGAAACCATTCGGAGCATCCACTACCAAATCATAAATTCCATTTTCAAAATTTGCTATTTCCCAGCTACCCACTAGAATGTCGCCTGCTTTTACAGCAAATGCCCAAGTTTTACCCGCTTCGTTTTTATAAGTGCTTGGTGTATAAACATTAAAAGGCGCACCTGAATTTTCAATTTTTCCGCCAAAAGAACTAGCTAACGAAGAAAATTCAATTTCAATTTTATCGGTATTTTTAAAAGATTCAGCTAATAATTGATAAGGCAAAGCACAAGCAGGTTTAGTGCCTTTTTCTTGTGCGGTTGCAAATGATGAAGCGCCTTTTTCAAAACCATGATATTGGTTTATTTTTTCGATATCTGCTGTACCTAAAGGCAATGGTTTGACCTGTGCTGGTTTAGATTTCGCATTTTGGATGCTTGTAATTACTCCATCTCTTTTCAGCCTTGCTGGCGTTTTTATTTCCTCCCCGTTGTAAGGTCTAAAAACCGAAGTTAAATCGCCACAAATTGTCCGGCGCCAATTGCTAATGTTATTGCTTTTTATTTGCTTCCCGGTTTTTTTACTCAAAAACTTTTCTAAAAACATCAGGTTTGAGGTATGATCAAATACCTGCGAGTTTACATATCCGCCTTTGCTCCAGGGCGAAGCTACCAGCATGGGCACACGGTAGCCCAAACCAATCGGACTATCTTTTTTAAACTCGTAATCTACCCAAGCTTCCAAACCCTCGCTTACTTTTCCGGTAGATGCATCGTCGGGTTTGGGCGCTACAAAAGGTGGTAAATGATCAAAATATCCATCATTTTCATCGTAGGTTAAAATGAATATTGTCTTTTTCCATACTTCCGGATTTTTTGTTAAAATATCTATAGCTTCGCTAACGTACCAAGTGCCATATAATGGCGAGCTGGTATGATCTGAAAAACGTTGTGGCGCAACCAACCACGAAACCATCGGCAGATTCCCGCTATCAACATCTTTTCTAAACTGCTCAAAAATATCTTCTTTTGGTAGGTTAATCTTTTCCTTAACACCATTATCATTTGTATAGGTAAATGAATCCAACTTCAGATAATCTGGGTTGTCGATGTTTGTTGTAAAAGCTTTATTTATTAGGTTTTTTTCTCTTTGCGACAACTGATTATATTTCGCTAAAACTTCATCGGCAGTTAAGGATGGTTTGCTAGTATCATCACCGTTTTTTCTAAAATACGCAGATAGTTTTACCCGGTGTCTTTTTACGTATTCCAAGGCGTTATCGCCATAATTCCCCAACCAGTCATCTGTTTCTCCTTCTGGTAAATTTGCAGTCCACACTTCATTTTGATACACTTTCCAAGACACATCATTATCTTCTAAAAGTTCGGGAAAAGTATGCCAATCTACAAATACGTTATCACGAGATTCGGCTTGCGAATTATTTACAGCAGCAACATTGTTTGCATTTTGTTCCGGTCTAATACTTCCAGTCCAAAAGAAAAGCCTATTCGGTGTAGTTCCTGTTAATGAAGAGCAAAAATGATGATCGCAGATGGTGAAGGCATCTGCCATTGCGTAATAGAAAGGAACATCTTCTCGTTGGTAATAACCTAAACTCATTAATGTTTTTACCGGCACCCATTTATCGTATTTTCCTTTGTTCCGGGCAGCAACCTGATCACTCCACGAGTGTGGCAAACCGCCCTGCCAAGTGATTTTGGTTTTGTTTATATCTACATGGAATGGGGCAAAAGTATTTCCGTTGTTATCGTTTTGCAACCAAACCTTGTTTTTGTTAGGTAACGTTTTCGCCCTTGGGTTGTTAAAACCGCGTACGCCTTTTAATTTCCCGAACATATGGTCGAAAGATCGATTTTCCTGCATCAAAAACACTACATGTTCAGCATCGTAAAATGTGGTTCCGGGTTCGGCATTAATAGCCATTGCCTTTTGTATAGACATTGGTACCACGTTACTTGCGCCAAAAGTTGCAGCTAAAAGCGATGCTTTTTTTAGAAAATCTCTTCTTGAATCCATTGGTGTAATTAATGTTTCTATGGCTAAGATAGTTTAGAAAAAATTAATCCACGATAGGAAGATTTAATTTAATAGCGTGTTAACTGAAATACAAACCTGAATTTTTGGTCAGAAAATTTCTGTATTTATTGAAGCCTAAAAAAGGAAAATAAAAAAATCCCGCTAGGAATTAACCTAACGGGATTTTTATATGCTGAATATTCTTATTTAAAGATATATCTGAAGCCTAATTGGAATCTAGCAGCGTTAAAGTCGTTGCCACCATCAAAGAAAGTCCAAGCTGGTCTCCAATCTAAAGACAAACCTAGAGGAGCATTGTTAATTTTATAATCTAAACCTGCATTCGGTCTAACTAAAAAATTTGTGTTGTTATCGCCAATAGCTACACCAGGACCAACACCCAAGTTCCATCTTAGTCCATTTGCACCTTTAATATCTCCATGGTGTAAATACAATGCTTGGATAAATGTTGCGCCACTAGCAAATAATACATCACCTTCAATTGCACCATTAGCGTTAAAGAAATGTTTAATGTGTGGACCAACTAATGTAGAACCATCTCCAAAATCGATTGCTAAACCAGCTGCGGTTTTGTAGTCTTGGGCTTTAACATCGGTAATGCTCGTAGTAAAAAGAGCAGCACCGGCAATAAGAGTAAAAAGTAATTTTTTCATAATCATACGTTTAATTTTTCAATAGTATTTTCCACTACATAACAACATTTGTGCCGTTGTGTTTGTGTAGGGTAAAAAAATACCGGTATGGTAATACCCTAGGGGGTTGTTAAGGACATGAAATTTTATATAATTACTATGCATGCAGAATAAATTTAAAATCCGTTGGCATACAAATTATTATTTATTAGATTTGATAAACAACATTTAACGACTCATGTTATTAATGTAATCGATTGACCAAATTTAAATCTTATCGTATGTCCGTAGCTATAACTAGAGTATTCGATTTACTAAAATATAATTTAGAAACATCTCCCAAAGACGAATTTATTAATGGAAAAATAAAGGGTAGTTGGATTAATTACAGTACAGTTTCTTTTTGCGAAACAGTAGATAGTTTAAGCAAGGGATTGATTAATGCTGGTGTTGTAAAAGGTGGACGTGTTGCTGTAATGTCTCATAATAGACCAGAATGGAATATTGCCGATTTTGCAGCCAATCAAATTGGTGCCTATCAAATTCCATTATACCCAACTTTAGCAGAGCATGATATTAAGTTTATTTTAAAGGATGCGGAAATCTCTATGGTTTTTGTGGCTGATGAGGCGCTTTATAAACGTATAAAACCATGTGTTGATGAAGTAAATCCTTCCATTAAGATTTTTTCTTTCGATAAAATAGAAGGTGCAGAACATTTTAATACGCTAGTTGAATTTGGTAAAAATAATACTGCTATAAATCTCGATGATTATAGAAAAGATGTTACGCCAGAAGATATTTTAACCATTATTTATACTTCTGGAACTACTGGAACGCCCAAGGGTGTAATGCTTACGCATGATAATTTGGTTTCGAACTTTGTTAATTCGGCGGTTGTAATGCCAAAAGGAGTAAATAAAAGTTTAAGCTTTTTGCCTTTATCGCACATTTTCGAACGAATGATTATTTACCTGTACTTATTTAATAACACCTCTATCTATTATGCAGAAAGTATGGATACGATTGTTGCGGATATCCAACACGTAAAGCCTAATGCTTTTTCTACAGTTCCGCGTTTGTTGGAAAAGGTGTACGATAAGATCATGGAAAAAGGTAAGGACTTAACGGGCATAAAAAGAGGAATTTTCTTTTGGTCGTTGGCGCTGGCAGAGAAATTTACTACCGAAGCCGGCTGGTGGTATAATTTTAAATTAGGGATTGCAAGAAAGCTAGTTTTTAAAAAATGGCAGGAAGCTTTAGGTGGTGAAATTGTGGTAATCGTTTCTGGTGGCGCCGCTTTAAACCCACGTTTGGCACGTATATTTTGGGCAGCAGGGATGCCAGTTTTTGAAGGTTACGGATTAACGGAAACTTCTCCAGTTATAACAGTAAACCATTTTGGTGGAACTAAATTTGGTACAGTTGGCGAAGTGATTAAAGGTGTTGAAATAAAATTGGGCGAAGACGGGGAGGTGCTTGCTCGTGGCCATAATATTATGAAAGGATATTACAACAAACCCGAACAAACCAACGAGGCTATTGATAAAGATGGATGGTTTCATACCGGAGATATTGGCGAAATTATAGATGGCAGATTTTTGAAAATCACCGATAGGAAAAAAGAAATTTTTAAAACTGCTGGCGGAAAATATGTTGCACCGCAAATGCTGGAAAATAAATATAAAGAATCGCCTTTGATAGAGCAGATTATGGTGTTGGGCGAGAATCAAAAATTCCCTGCAGCGTTAATTGTACCAACGTTTGCTGCTTTGCAAACTTGGTGTAGTAAAAAAGGAATTGCTTACACCAGCAATGAAGAGATGATTAAACATCCTCAAGTAATTGAAAAATACGAAAGGATTATTGCGCAATTAGGAGGCGAGTTTGGTAAGTGGGAGCAAGTAAAACGTTTTGCACTATTGGCAAAAGAATTTAGTATTGACGGAGGGGAACTTACGCCTAAGCTAAGCTTAAAAAGAAAGGTGATTCTAGAAAAAAATGCAGACGCCATTGAAAAAATTTACAAAGATGCAGAGAACTACAAAGGCTAAAAACTTAGGTCTTAAATCGCTAAGCCTATTAGTTATCGTTACCTTATTCTTATGTTGCGCTGGAGGCCATTTAGGTAAAAACAATAGTGGTCAATTTAAAAACGGAATGGTAGTTTCTGCCAATGAAATTGCATCGCAAGTTGGGGTAGATATTCTAAAAAAAGGTGGTAACGCAGTAGATGCGGCCGTGGCTGTACAGTTTGCTTTAGCTGTGGTTTATCCAAATGCAGGCAATATTGGCGGAGGTGGCTTTATGGTTTATCGCTCTGCAAAAGGAGAAGTAAATACCTTAGATTTTAGAGAGAAGGCTCCTGCTAAAGCCAATAGAGATATGTACCTTGATACGCTTGGAAATCCTATCGTAGATAAAAGTCTGTATGGGCAATTAGCGGCGGGCGTACCTGGATCGGTGGCTGGAATGGTAGAAGCGCATCAAAAATACGGAAAGCTAAAATGGGCCGATTTGGTTGCTCCATCTGTAGCTTTGGCCAATAATGGTTTCAAAATTTCGGCGAGGCAAGCCTCAGAACTTAATGGACTCAAAAATCGTTTTACAAAATTGAATCCATTAGGCACAGCTTTGGTTAAAGATACCAAATGGGCTGAAGGCGATTTACTTACCCAAACCGAGCTCGGAAAAACAATGAAGCGGATTGAAGAGCAAGGAAGGGCAGGGTTTTACGAAGGAACGGTTGCGGAGGCTGTTGTTACCGAAATGAACAGGGGTGGGGGCATCATCACTAAAGAGGATTTAAAAAACTATCAGGCTATTTGGCGTAAACCTTTGCAAAGCAAATACAGAGGTTTTGATGTGGTTACCATGCCTCCGCCTTCTAGCGGTGGTATAGCGCTAATCCAGTTGTTAAAATCAGTTGAACCGTATCCTTTAAAAAAATGGGGCTTTAATACCGATTCAACTGTACAATTGATGATTGAAGCAGAACGAAGGGTATATGCCGATAGGGCAAAACATTTAGGTGATCCAGATTTTTATAAAGTTCCGGTAGAGGGATTGATGGCTGATGCTTATGTAAAAAAACGCATGGCTAGTTTTAATTGGGAAAAGGCAAGCACAAGTGCCGAAATTAGTGCGGGAGAAGTAGCTCCTGCCGAACATGAGGAAACTACACATTTCTCTATTGTAGACAAAGAAGGAAATGCAGTTGCAATAACCACTACTTTAAACGGCTCTTACGGTGCAGGTGTGGTGGTAAAAGATGCTGGCTTTTTACTTAACAACGAAATGGACGACTTTTCGGTAAAACCTGGATCGCCGAATATGTACGGTTTAGTTGGTGGCGAGGCAAATGCAATTGCCCCTGGAAAGAGAATGCTAAGTTCGATGACACCGGCTATACTAGCCAAAGATGGCGATTTATATATGATAGTAGGAACACCTGGAGGTTCTACCATAATCACTTCCGTTTTTCAAACCATACTTAATGTGGTTGATTTTGATATGTCTATGCAGAATGCCGTTGCAGCTAAAAAATTCCACCATCAATGGTTGCCAGATGATGTTGCCGTAGAAACTAACGCTTTAGATAGTTTAACTTCAGAAAAGCTAAAAGCGAAAGGTTATAAGTTTGTTTCTCGTGGCGCAATTGGCAGGGTTGATGCTATTCTTAAAACAAAATGGGGCTATTACCAAGGAGGAGCAGATCCGAGGGGAGATGATAAAGCTGTTGGTTGGTAGCTTACGTACTCATTTCGAATGTCAGAAATTTAGTAATTGAATGGAAGTTTGAACTATAGCAGCTTTCTTGGTAATCTTTTTCCACAGAAGCGTATTGTCACATTTCTATTCCATTTTTCATTTTAAGGTTATTTTAGGCATATTTAGCTGTTAATCAATCCTTCGAAATGAAAAAGATAATTCTAGCCTATTTTTTAGTCCTAGCTACAAGTTCATTATTCGCCCAAAAAACCAACGTAAAAATTAAATTTACGGGTGCAACAGAAAACAAAGTTTTTGTTCAGCTTCCGCTAGATGGGACTACGTTTTATCCTAATAGGCAAGAAAAAATATTCGACGCAGATAGCAATTTATTAATTAGCCTTACTGTAGAAAAAATAGCCAATTTGTACATCAGTAACAGCGGTAAAAGATTTAGGTTTTTAATTGAGCCGGGAGATGTATCGATAAAACTAAATGTAGCGAAAAAAGCATCCGATAGAATTGTATTTGACGGTACAAATGCCGTGGGGCAAGTTGCTTTAAACACTAAACCAAACATATTTTATCAAACCAGAGCTAGTAAATATTTAACTGCAGACAGCACAGTTACCGGTGCCATGAAATTATTGGAAACTGATAGAAACAAAGAATTTCAGGTTTTCGACGATCTTTTGACTCAGAAAAAAATAAGCAAAACATTTTACGAAGAGGTAAAGCGAGATATAAAAATGGATTATATTGCCACCGCTGCAGCTATGCCAATACAGCTTTTTTTCGATTCGCAAAGACCAAATAGCAAAGTTGTTTTTAAGCAGGAATTTAAAGATCTGTGGAAGAAAATATATGATGAACATCCGTTTAATGATTTAGCTGATTTAACGACTACAGAATATTACTATCATGCACAATACTATTCAGACTACTATGTAGGAATGTACCTTAAACAGGTTAATGGAACTTGGGAAAAACCAGATTTTAATGATCCGAATGCAAGATTAAAGATTTCTTACGAGGGGTTCGGGAAAAATTTTACAGGAAAAACCCGCGAGTATCTAATGGCTAGTTTTTTATTTAACGAGATTTTTCAGAGAAAATACCAGCCCATTTTGGTTGAGCTTTTAAACGATTTCGAAACACAATATCCTAAGAGCAAGTTTAGCCCATTATTACGCCCAGCTGCTGAAGAAATTGTAGCCTATCATGAAACATCAAAAAAGCAATTCGCAAACGATCAGAAATTCGTTCCAAATTATCAGCAAATTAATACTTTAGACGATCTGATGAGCCAGTTTAAAGGCAAAACAGTTTTCGTAGATCTTTGGGCTACCTGGTGTGGTCCGTGCAAAGCCGAATTCGAGTACGGCGAAGAGTTGGACAAGTTTCTAAAAGCTAAAGGCGCAGAAATGCTGTATATCTCCATGGATAAGAATGAAGCAGATCAGCAGTGGAAGGACATGATCAAATTTTATAAACTTTCCGGTAATCATATTCGCGTTAATCCAACTTTGTTGCAAAATTTAATGGATAAACTTTGGGATGGAAAAGGATATTCAATTCCTCGTTACTTAATTTTAAAAGATGGGAAATTGGTTAATGATAAGGCATTAAGGCCGAGTGATAAAAAACTACTATACGATCAGATAAGTGCCCACCTTTAGTTACAAATTAATTCACCAAAAAATCACCCATATGCGCAAACTTCTACTCTCTTTCTTTCTATGCTTTGTTATTTTACAAAATGTAAATGCACAAAGTAACGAGGCCAGTCTGCTAGGCCCGCTTATTACACAATATCAGGCCGATGAAAATATGTTTAATCGCAAATATGCATTAAAGCGTAGCGACGAATATTTTAAGCGCTTGGAAACCTTTTACGCAGAATGGTTGAAGAAATTAAAATCGTTACCGTTTGATAAATTAACCAAAAACGAAAGAGTAGATTATCTTTTGCTAAAACGTGACATTAATGCTGATATAAGAGCGCTAAAACAAAGTGAAACTGAATTTGCCAATACAAAGTTTAGCGTTCCTTTTGATAACGCGTTAATAGATTTTGAACAGAAGCGTAGAGTAGGAAAACAGCAAAATGGAAAGGAAACTGCTCAAAAATTCCAAGAGTTAATAGAGGTTATAAATCAAACCGATAAAGCGGTAGAAAATGGCTCGCTTACTGTAAATCCCGTTCAGGCAAATTGGGCCCAGCAAACCGTAAACCAACATTTAACCGTTTTTACTGAGGCATATAAATTTTACGATGGTTATGATCCACAGTTTACTAAGGAAACAAAAAAAGTTTATCCTGAGGTTTTAGAAGCGTTAAAAAACTATAGTAAAACATTAGGTAAAACTGCAAAGCTATCAGTAGCTAAAGACGATGGAAGTGGAATCATTGGGAATCCAATCGGACGAGCATCTTTTTTAGATTTGTTAAACGATGAGATGATTGCTTACACACCCGAGCAAATTGAAGCTATAGCAATGAAAGAGTTTGCCTGGTGTGATGCCGAAATGTTGAAGGCATCTCAGCAAATGGGGTTCGGCAATGATTGGAAAAAAGCATTGGAAAAAGTTAAAACAGCTTATCCAGAATTGGGTAAACAGCCAGAATTGGTTTACGAATTAGCAAACGAAGCCATAAATTTTGTTGAGGCAAACAAATTAATTGAAGTACCACAACTAGCTAAAGAAGGGTGGAGGATGCGTATGCTTTCGCCACAAGAGCAGCAGTTTGCCCCTTTCTTTTTAGGTGGCGAATCTGTTTTAATTGCATACCCAACTGAAGATATGAGCGAAGACGCAAAGATGATGACTTTAAGAGGGAACAATAGGCACTTTTCTAGAGCGGTGGTTTTCCACGAACTAATACCAGGGCACAACTTGCAATATTTTATGCAAAGCAGATACAAAACTTATCGTAGGGGATTTAGTACCCCGTTTTGGTCAGAAGGTTGGTCGCTCTATTGGGAAATGTTGCTGTGGGATAAAAATTTCGCAAAAACCCCAGAAGATAAAATCGGGATGCTTTTTTGGCGCATGCATCGTTGCGCCAGAATTATCTTTTCCATGAATTACCATTTAAATAAATGGACACCTAAACAATGTATAGATTTCTTAGTAGATAGGGTTGGCTTTGAACGTGCAAATGCCGAAGCAGAAGTGCGTCGCTCGTTTACGGGTGGTTATGGGCCTCTTTATCAAATAGGCTATATGCTTGGAGGCTTGCAGTTTAGAGCTTTGCATAAGGAGTTGGTACAGTCGGGTAAGCTTACCAATGTTCAGTTTCACGATAGGATATTAAAAGAAAATAATATGCCGGTTGAGATGGTGAGAGCTTTGCTAACCAATCAAATTTTGCCCGAAAATTTCAGTACAAAATGGAAGTTTGCAGGAGCATTAAATTAAAATTTGTCTAATTATTTCGCTTAGTTGTATAGCAAATAGCACAATGTTTTTTTTTCGAAATGGCTAAAATCATAGTTTAAAGTAGATGGCACAACAACTAAATCATTTGTAATAATATTTGGTACAGCTATTGTTTAATGGCTGGATATAAACAAGTATCCAAAAATTAATTATTATGAAAATAAATCTCTTAAAAACTCTTCCTGTTGCTCTTGCAGGTTTGTTTGTTGGTTTAAACGCTTCGGCTCAAACGCCAACTACTTCTACTACTAGCCAATTTAGAACTTGGTCTATTGGTGTTAATGCTGGTGTTTTAACACCATTATCTCCACTAGGTGGAAAAAATGATTTTAGTAACAACAAATCAGGCTTCGGTTATGGTTTATACGTTAAAAAACAATTAACTCCTTATTTCTCTTTACGTTTAGACGGAGTTAGAGGTAAACTAAAAGGCGACAATGCAGAGCCTTATGAAAGTGGATTGGTTAATAATAGTCCAGTTCGTGCTTTCGAAACTCAATTAGAGTATTCAGGTACTTTAAGTGCAGTTGTAAACATGTTCAATATCGATATGTTTAAAAAAGAAAATGCATTACAACTTTATGCTTCGGCTGGTGCTGGTTTAGCTGGTTACCAACCAACAATTACTACTGCTGCAGGTACATCTGAGTATGCAGGTGGTAAAACTATTAGCGAATTAATCATTCCAGTTGGTGTTGGAGCTAAATTCAGAATTTCTGATGCTGTAAACTTTGATTTAGGTTGGACCATGAACTTTGTTGATGGAGATAACTTAGACGGTTACTACAGAGGCGGAAATGATAAATACAACTATGCTCACGCTGGTTTAGAATTCGTGTTGGGTAAAGGAAAACAATTAGCTTTCCACAATCCGGTAGCTGCAACTTATGATGAGGCTTTAGCTGCTAAAAACACAGCAAATGCATTAAAATCTGATTTAGATGCGCAAAAAGCAGAAAATGCTAAATTACGTTCAGAAATGAATGACCTATTAAAAGATAGCGATGGCGATGGTGTTGCAGATAAATTGGATAAATGTCCAAACACTCCAGCAAACACAGTTGTAGATGGTTCTGGTTGTCCGTTAAAAGTACCTGCACCTCAAGTAACTGAGAAAGTTATCGTTACCGAAGTAGATCGTAAAGTTGTTGCAGATGCGGTTAAAAACTTAGAGTTCGACTTAGGTAAAGCAACCATCCGTTCTAAATCTTACGCTACTTTAAATAGAGTTGCTGCATTACTAATGGAGAAAAACTTTAGCTTAAAATTAGCAGGTCACACAGATAACACTGGTTCTGCAGCATTAAACATGCGTTTATCTAAAGATAGAGCAGAGTCTGTAAAAGCTTATTTAGTATCTCAAGGTGCTAACGCAAGCAGAATCGAAGCTACAGGTTACGGTATGGATCAACCAATTGCTACTAACAAAACTGCAGCTGGTCGTCAACAAAACAGAAGAGTAGAATTTACTTTATACTAGTAACTTCCTCTAGCCTACTAAAAGCGTCCCGACCCAAAGTCGGGGCGCTTTTTTGTTTATTAAATCTTGACTACTAGTAACCAAGTAAGCTTTAATAGCTATCGTTGTGTGTTGAAAAATAATGTTACGGCCCATCGGCAAACTCAGCCCTTCTTTTCATTACAAGTCCTCGGTTTCGTACCTCACCTGCGGGCTTTCCATTTCAATAAGGTTTATATAACAAAGCCAGCAGTTCTTCTGCAAATTGCAACCCCTTATAGTAGCAGAACAATTTTTTTCCCAGCCCTGATTGAAGCGAAATCCTTTTATCAAATCCACTTTAGGGGATTTAGGATAAAAGATTGAAGCGAAAAGCAGGAGCAAACTTCATTTAACGCTTAAAAATTGCGCTTCAATTAACAAAAGTTTGAGAAAGGTTTATGCTCCTAGTTAGAACTTTGTCAAAGTTATTTTAAGCTTAAAATATTTTAAAATTCTATTTGCATCCTAAACTTTTATAGTTTAAATTTGTTATGCAAGCATAATAATTAATGAAGCAGAAAGAGACAGTAGATTATTTTTTAAAGGTGGTTTGGCAAAACGTATCAAACACCTATAACCAAATTGCAGGTGGTTTTGGCATAACCCAAGCTATTGGTTATGTGTTAATTAATATAGAAGCCGAGGGTACTGCGGTTTCTGCATTGGCAGGCTTGCTAGGTGTTAAGGCTACTAGTTTATCGCGTATGCTAAACAATATGGAAGAGCTGGGGTTAATTTATAGAGAAACTGCTGCCGGTGATAAGCGATCGGTTAAAGTTTTTTTAACCCCTTTCGGAATCGAAAAGCGAAAATTGGCTAGTAGCGTAGTAATCAAATTTAACGAATACTTAAACGAAAAGTTAAGCGCCAAAGAGAAAGAACAATTAATTTTAACCTTAGAGAAAGTTAACCAATTAACGTTGGCATACTCACCTAAAAAAGGATATGATGAACAAAAACCATTGTGATTTGCCAGCTAAGAAATTCGCAAAAAAAATCATAATAGCTTTTTAACCGTTAAAAAAATGGAGTTACGAAAAAGAATAAATAAAGTAGTAGTTTTAGGTTCTGGCATTATGGGTTCCCGTATTGCCTGCCACTTTGCCAACATTGGCGTAGAAGTGTTGCTTTTAGATATTGCACCAAAAGAATTAACTGCCGAAGAGCAGGCAAAAGGTTTGGCGCTTACGCATCCTTCTGTTAAAAATAGAATTGTAAATACGGCATTGCAAACTGCGGTAAAAACTAATCCATCTCCAATCTACAGCAAATCGGTGCTAAATAAAATTAGCACAGGCAATTTCGAAGATGATATGCCAAAAATTGCTAGCTACGACTGGATTATTGAGGTGGTAGTTGAAAACCTTGGCATTAAACAAAAAGTTTTCGAGCAGGTTGAGCAATTCCGTAAACCAGGTACACTAGTAACTTCAAATACCTCTGGCATTCCTATACATATGATGGCCGAAGGTAGAAGTGACGATTTTAAAGCAAACTTCTGCGGAACACACTTTTTCAACCCGCCTCGTTACTTGAGGTTATTAGAAATTATACCCACACCTCATACAAAACCAGAGTTGGTGGATTTCCTAATGCATTACGGCGATAAATTTTTAGGTAAAACCACTGTTTTATGTAAAGACACCCCTGCGTTTATTGCTAACCGCGTTGGCGTTTATTCTATTATGGCACTATTGCATTTGGTAGAAAAAATGGATCTAACGGTGGAGGAAGTGGATAAATTTACTGGTCCGGCTTTAGGGCGACCAAAGTCTGCTACTTTCCGTACTACCGATGTAGTAGGTTTAGACACTATGATTAAGGTATCTAAAGGTTTGTACGATAATTGCCCTGAAGATAAAGCACACGATTTATTTAAGCTTCCTGCTTACGTGCAAAAAATGGAAGAAAATAATTGGCTCGGAGATAAAACTAAACAGGGTTTCTATAAGAAGACAAAATCTGCCGATGGCAAAACGGAAATCTTGGCACTTGATTTAAAAACTTTAGAATATCGCCCGCAAGAGAAAGTAAAATCTGCCACTCTGGAAATGACTAAAACCATTGATAAAGTTGCCGATAGAATGAAGGTTTTTGCTACTGGTAAAGATAAAGCAGCAGAGCTTTTTAGAGCTTCCTTTTTTGGCTTGTTCGAATATGTTTCAGATCGTATTCCAGAAATTTCTGATGAACTATATCGCATTGACGATGCAATGCGTGCTGGTTTTGGTTGGGAGCTCGGTCCGTTCGAAGTTTGGGATGCGGTAGGCGTAAAAGATTCTCTTGAGGGAATGAAACAGTACGGTCATAAATCAGCAAACTGGGTAAACGAGATGTTGGAAGCTGGCCATACCTCATTCTATAAAATTGAAGATGGGATTAAAAAATATTATGATATTCCATCTAAAACCTATAAAGCAGTTCCGGGTGCAAATGAGTTTATAATCTTAGATAATCTAAGAGCTAACAATGTAATTTGGAAGAATGCTGGAGCCTCGATTATTGATTTAGGCGACGGAATTTTAAATGTAGAATTCCATTCTAAGATGAATACCATTGGTGGCGACACGTTAGCAGCCATTAATAAAGCTATTGATATGGCTGAAAAAGATTATAGAGGCGTTGTTATCGGAAATGATGGAGCCAATTTCTCTGCTGGCGCTAACGTTGGAATGATTTTTATGATGGCGGTTGAGCAAGAGTGGGAAGAGTTGAATATGGCGATTAGGATGTTCCAAAATACTTCTATGCGTATTCGTTATTCTTCAATTCCTGTAATTGTTGCGCCGCATAATTTAACCTTAGGTGGTGGTTGCGAGTTTAGTTTACACGCAGATTTTGTTCAGCTAAATGCCGAAACCTACATGGGATTGGTGGAGTTTGGTGTGGGCGTAATCCCTGGTGGTGGCGGTACAAAGGAATTTGCACTGCGAGCATCAGACGAATATGCAGAAGATCAAATTGTACAAAATGCTTTAAAAAATCGATTCTTAACCATCGGTATGGCAAAGGTATCTACCTCGGCAGTTGAGGCTGTTGAATTGGGGTATTTGCAAAAAGATAAATATGCAATTAGTATGAATAGAAGCAGATTAATTGCCGACGCAAAAGCAAAAGCAATTGAATTAGCTGATGCGGGCTATACTAAGCCTGTACAACGAAAAGATATCAAGGTGCTGGGTAAACAAGGTTTGGGGATTGTTTATGCTGGTGCAAATACCATGTACTCAGGTAATTACATTTCTGAGCATGATAAGAAAATATCTGAGAAATTAGGTTGGGTAATGTGTGGTGGAGATCTATCATCTCCAACCGAAGTTACCGAACAGTACTTGCTCGACTTGGAGAGAGAAGCCTTCTTATCGCTTTGCGGCGAAAGAAAAACTTTGGAACGGATACAAAGTATAGTAACAAAAGGTAAACCGTTGAGGAATTAATTAGGATAACCGACTAAAGAATAATGACTTAACGTTTAAAATATAAATTGATTTAGGAAGCATGATTTTTATTCCTTGCTCCTTAATCTTTGTTCATGAAAACATAAATTGATTAGGAAACATGATCTTTAATCCTTGTTCCTTAATCCTTAATCAAAAATACAATGCAAGAAGCATACATAATAGCAGGACTTAGAACAGCGGTAGGGAAAGCACCTAGAGGTGTATTTCGTTTTACAAGGGCTGATGAATTGGCAGCTAATGTAATTAGAGATTTAGTTGCATCAGTACCTAATTTAGATAAAGAGCAAATAGACGATGTGATAGTAGGAAATGCTACGCCAGAAGCGGAGCAGGGCTTGAATATTGCCCGTATGATTAGTTTAATGGGATTGGATACTGATAAAGTTCCCGGTGTTACCATTAACCGTTATTGCGCATCTGGCTTAGATACCATTGCTACGGCTGTTGCAAAAATTAAAGCTGGCATGGCCGATTGTATTGTGGCTGGTGGGGTTGAAGTAATGTCTGGAATGCCATTTGGAGGTTGGAAATTAGTTCCCAATCCGGATGTTGCAAAAACTAACCCAGACTGGTATTGGGGAATGGGTTTAACTGCAGAAGCGGTTGCTAAAGAATATAATGTAAGTAGAGAGGATCAGGACGAATTTTCGTTCAACTCTCACATGAAGGCGGTTGAAGCAATTAAAAATGGACATTTAAAAGCGGGGGTTTTACCAATTACCGTAAACGAAACATTTTTAGATGCCAACATGAAAAAACAGACTAAATCTTACCTGGTTGATACGGATGAAGGGCCTAGAGCAGATACAACGATAGATCGCTTAGCAAAGCTGAAGCCTGTTTTTGCTTCCAATGGTGTAATTACAGCAGGTAATTCTTCTCAAACATCAGACGGTGCTGCATTTGTTTTGGTGGTTTCTGAAAAGAAAATGAAAGAATTAGGAGCAGAACCAATCGCTCGTTTGGTAAGTTATGGTGTAGCTGGCGTACCACCTCGTATCATGGGTATTGGCCCAATTGAAGCAATTCCGAAAGCATTGAGCCAAGCCGGTTTAAAACAAGATGATATTGATTTGATCGAGTTGAATGAGGCCTTTGCTTCACAATCTTTGGCAATCATCAGAACTTTAGGTTTAGACCAAAGCAAAATTAATGTTAACGGAGGTGCAATCGCATTAGGTCACCCGCTGGGTTGTACTGGTGCAAAGCTATCGGTTCAAATATTTAACGAGTTAAAAAGACAGCAAAAAAAATATGGTATGGTAACCATGTGCGTTGGTACAGGGCAAGGTGCAGCTGGTGTGTTTGAGGTTTTTTAATTTGGATGAAGGAGCAAAGAATAAAGAACAATGATTAATCGACTAAAATACGATGCATAACTTCAGACAATTGCAAGTTTGGCAGGAAGCGATGAGTATTGCAAAATCAGTTTATTTGGTTCTCAATAAATTTCCCACTTCAGAAAAATTCGGTCTAATTTCTCAGATATCAAGATGTTCTATATCTGTGCCTTCAAATATTGCCGAAGGTTCTTCAAGATCTTCTAACAAAGAGTTTACTCATTTTCTTTCAATTGCATTAGGTTCTCTATTTGAATTAGAAACTCAATTGCAACTCGCTGTTGAATTGGGTTTCTTAGATCCGGTAGGTAGTGAAAAGCTAATGTTGAGTGTTATACAATTACAAAAGAAAATTTCGACGTTTAAAAAGACATTAATATAAAATATTTATTAGGCACTTGGTCTTTATTCCTTGTTCCTTACTCCTTAATCATTTAAAAAAATGGAAAGAAAAACAATTAAAGGTGGCGAATTCTTAATTACAGAAACTACTTATCAGGATGTGTTTATTCCTGAAGAATTTGATGAAGAGCAACAAATGATTGCGCAAACGTGTCGCGATTTTTTAACGGCAGAAATTAATCCGATACTAGATAGGATTGATAGCCAAGAGGAGGGATTGATGCCAGCTTTGATGGATAAAGCAGGTGCGTTAGGAATTTTGGGCGTATCAATTCCCGAAGAATACGGAGGTTTTGGAAAAAACTTTAATACATCCATGCTTGTGGCAGATGTTTGCGGCGCAGGTCATTCGTTTGCAGTGGCACTTTCCGCACACACAGGTATTGGAACATTGCCTATCCTATACTATGGCAACGAAGAGCAAAAAGCCAAATACATACCGAAATTAGGTACAGGCGAGTGGAAAGCCTCATACTGTTTAACGGAACCAAATTCTGGCTCTGATGCAAACTCTGGTAAAACGAAAGCTAAGCTTAGCGAGGATGGAAAACACTACATCATAAATGGCCAAAAGATGTGGATTACCAACGGTGGTTTTGCAGATATTTTCATCGTTTTTGCAAAAATTGATGATGATAAGAATTTAACCGCCTTTATTATTGAGAAAGACTTCGGCGGTATTACGATGAACCCGGAAGAACATAAAATGGGAATCAAAGGTTCGTCAACCCGTCAGGTGTTTTTTAACGACTGTCCCGTGCCAGTTGAAAATATGCTTTCTGAACGAGAGAATGGATTTAAGATAGCGGTAAACATTTTAAATATTGGACGAATAAAATTATCTGCCGCTGCAATTGGTGGTAGCAGAGAAGTTTTAAACCATGCAGTTAACTATGCTAATGAGCGTATTCAGTTCGATAGACAGATTTCCAAGTATGGTGCAATAAGGCATAAAATTGCTGAAATGGCAACTAAAATTTATGCAGTAGAAGCGGCAAATTATAGAGCTGGACAGAACATAGATGACGCCTACGATGCTTTGGTTGCTGGAGGAATGGATGCAGGTAAAGCAAAACTGAAATCGACCGAGCAATTTGCAGTAGAGTGTGCAATTTTAAAAGTTTGGGGCTCTGAAGTTTTAGATTATGTGACGGATGAAGGTGTGCAGATTTACGGCGGTATGGGTTTTTCTGCCGATGCGCCAATGGATAGGTCTTACCGAGATGCTCGTATTAATAGAATTTTTGAAGGTACGAATGAAATCAATCGACTTTTAACAGTTGATATGATGCTAAAACGTGCGATGAAAGGTGAGCTAGACTTAATGGGACCGGCTACAGCGGTTGCCGGAGAGTTAATGTCTATTCCAGATTTTGGCGAAGCAGATGATACTTTATTTGCTGCAGAGAAAAAAATCATCCAGAATTTAAAGAAAGCTACGTTAATGGTTGCTGGCGCTGCGGTGCAGAAGCTGATGATGAGTCTTTCTAAAGAACAAGAAATTTTGATGAACATCGCCGATATGGCAAGTTATGTTTATATAGCCGAATCAGCAATGCTTAGAACAGAAAAATTGGTTTCATTACGTGGCGAGGAGGCTTGCAAAGGTCAGCTTGATATGATGAGAATTTATTTCGTTGAAGCAGTAGATGGTGTAGCAAAAGCAGGAAAAGAAGCTTTATGGGCTTTTGGCGAAGGCGATGAATTAAGAATGATGCTGGTAGGTTTACGCAGATTTACCAAAATGGAACCTTTTAATGTTAAACAAGCTAGACAAAATGTTGCGCAACAAATTATAGCAGCCAACAAATATATATTTTAAGGTAGAAGGTTTAAAGGTAGAAGGCTTGGGTGCAAATCCACGTTTTCTGCCTTTTTACGTTTTACAGTAGGCTTATACCCTAAACCTCTCGCCCCCCCAGTCTTTCGGAATGTTAAATTTGGTTAAAAATTGCGCCATCGGCAATAAAAGCTTATTTTTGTGCAATTATGTTAAAAACTAGAATTTTATTGGTTCTTTTCGCGTTTGTTGGCGTGTTAAGTTCGTGTAGTAAAGAAGATTTCGATGCAGAAAAGCAAGCGGCTATTGATGACAAACTTATTGTTGATTTTATAACTCAAAATAATATTCCGGCGACAAAACATAGTTCAGGATTGTATTATCAAATTATTACGCCAGGCACTGGAGCTAGTGCAACAGCAGCATCTACAGTTGGTGTTAATTACGAAGGGAAATTATTAAATGGAAACCAGTTTGATAAATCTACGCAAACCGTAAGTTTTCCTTTAAGCAGAGTAATTCAAGGCTGGACAATTGGTGTACCACTAATCAAAGCTGGTGGCCGTATCAGATTAATCGTTCCTTCGGCTTTAGCTTACGGAAATACTTCGCCAGGAGGCGCTATTCCAGCAAATGCTGTTTTAGATTTTACCATTGATTTAGTTAATGTACAATAACATTATAATGCGCAAAAAAATAAGCCTTTATGGCGTTGCCTTATTAGGCATGTTAGTTCTTTTTAATTCTTGTAAAAAAGAATATGAGTCTATAGAGAGTATAGACGAGGCGAAAATTCAAGCTTACATTAAAGCTAATAATTTAACCATGACCAAAGATCCTGCTGGTTTTTACTATCAGGTTTTAACACCGGGTTCTGGCGCACCGATGTTAAACAAAGATTCTGTTTTTTATAATTTGGCAATAAAATCTCTAAGCGGGGTTTCTTATTATACTACTGCCGGGTATTCTAACGAGGGTACTTACTTGGGTTACATCTCTCCAGCTTCTTACAGAACTGCTTTGGAGAACGTAGCTAGAGGTAGCAAAGTTCGTGTTATTTTACCTTCTTATTTAGCCTATGGTAAAAATGGCACCGGTATGGTTCCTTCTAACGAGGTAATCATGGCAGAGCTTTCTACTTTTGCACAAACTAGACAGTGGGAATTAGACGATAAATATATAACTGATTTTTTAACCTCAAAAAGTTTAACAGCTACCAAACTTCCTTCTAGAGTATATAGAATAGTTAGTCAAGTTGGATCTGGAGAGGCGGTAGATATTGGTTCAACAATTACTGTTAAATACACGGGAAGATTGTTAAACGGAACCGTTTTCGATCAAAGCGTGGGTGAAGCAACGCTAGTTTCTCCAATATCTAGTTTAATTAAAGGTTGGGAAGCAGGACTATTAGGGATGCAAAAAGGCGCAAAAGTTCGACTTTTTATTCCATCAGACCTAGGGTATGGCCTTGCTGCTCAGACGAGCATTCCGGCAAGTTCAAGTTTAGATTTTGATATCGAGCTGGTTGATGTAGCCAACTAGAAATATAATAAAAGCCTCGATTTTAAATCGGGGCTTTTTTACGCTAATGCTTTTTTAAATGCCTTTAAGACCCTATCTCTAGCAAAAGTGTGTTCTACAATGGGAACGGGTAAAATCGCCAACTTATACTCCGGTGCCCATTTAAAAACATATTCCATTTTAGGGTCGAATTTTTTAAGTTGCAACTCCGGATTAAAAACTCTGAAATAGGGGGCTGCATCATTTCCAGATCCGCAAGCCCATTGCCAACCGCCAACGTTGCTGGCCATCTCGTAATCTAAAAGTTTCTCTGCAAAGTAGGTTTCTCCCCAGCGCCAATCTATAAGCAAATGTTTGCATAAAAAACTGGCAACAACCATTCGTACCCTATTGTGCATAAACCCACTTTCATTAAGTTGCTTCATTCCGGCATCTACTAAAGGATAGCCTGTTTCGCCATTACACCAAGCCTTAAACTCTTTTTCGTTATTTCGCCATTCTATGTTGTCGTAGGCCGGTTTAAATGCTTTATTCTGTGTTTGAGGAAAATGCCATAAAATCATCATGTAAAAATCTCGCCAAGCCAACTCAGAAATCCACTTATTAGCTTTTTTCTCAATTGCTGTGGCAAGGGCATTTCTTATGCTTACTGTACCAAACCTCAAGTGCAAACCAATACGGCTAGTAGCATCATCGGCCGGGTAATCTCTGCGCTTTTCGTAGCTCGCAAGTTTTTCCTCGAAGTTTGCAGAAGGGAACAGTTGCTTTGATTCTTCAAAACCCATGTCTTTTAAAAACGGCGTAGACGATGGGGAAGTTTCGGCAAATTTTTTAAAGTACTTTTTTGTTGGATATTCCTTTATGTAAAAGTCGTTTAGTTTCTGTTGCCAAATTTTAAAGTAGGGCGTAAAAACTGTGTAAGGTTTTCCGTCTGATTTTACAACTTCATCTTTCTCAAAAATTACTTGATCTTTAAACGTTTTAAAATCGATGCCATTATTTTTCAGAACCTTTGCAATCTCACTATCCCTTTTTTTTGCATACGGTTCGTAGTCGTGGTTTGTATAAACGGTTTCAATATCAAATTTTTCTACTAGTTTTTTCCAAATTTCTTCAGGCACACCATATTCTACGAGTAAATCTGACCCTAATTTATTTAGTTGATTTTTTAAGTTAACGATGGTTTGGTAGATGAACGTAACCCTAGCATCGGTTTTGGGTAGTTTATCTAATATGTTTTTATCAAAGATGAAAATCGGTAAGACCGTATTGTCGCTTTTTAAAGCATTATATAGCCCCGCATTATCTTCCAATCGTAAATCTCTACGAAACCAAAATAAGTTGATTTTAGGCGTTTTAGACGGTTGATTTTCACTTGATTTTTTCATGTTGCAAACTTATCAATTTGATGAGCTTTTAAAACAAAAAATCAACGTTTAGGTTTGCGCCACAGCCAAGGTTCAACTGCATTGGGGTCTTTCCAAAGTCCGATGCTGTTTTTTCTTGCAGTTAATTCTAAATCTGCGTACTCGGTATTTTTAGAGTATTTTTTAAAATGCCAAGCCATGCCAGCTTTAATCATTTCTTTGTTAACGTTTTGCTTTTTCTTATTTATAATCACCGCAATCAATCGCTGATAACGATCATATTTTTCACCTTCTACAGTAACCATTTGCCCAAAACAAAGGTTGGATAGTGTAATTTTGGCTTCGTTATTAAAAGGCTGAGCGCTTCTTTTTTCTGGACAATCTATATGCGCAAGACGGATTTTTACTCTTGTGTTTTTATACAAAACTTCCATTGTATCACCATCGCTAACACCGGTAACTTTGGCTACAAAAGTTTGATTTTTTAGGTTAAGCTTATTTTGTGCGTAACTGTGGCAAGAGACAATTAAAAAAAGGAAAAGGATACGATAGTTTCTCAAAATGGAGTTTTAGAAAGTTGAAATCTTCGGCTAATTTAATAATCAAATACTACAGAATAAGCAATGTTAATAATCTATGAAAATTAATGCCTCTGAAGCATATTTTTTAACAGACTGTATGCCACCTTCTCTTGCAAAAATTGAAGAATATATACCACTCGTACCTATAGTTTTGCCATTGCCGTTTTTTATATCGAAATAAAAAAGTTTGTTTGCAATCTTTCTTTCTAAAAAGCCTTCCACTTGTACGTTCAATTTAACTAAACTAATATCTTTTTGGCAAGACTCTATAGTTCCATAGCCTTTGCCTAACAAAATTGTTTGCCCGTTTTTGGCTTTAAGTTTATATTGATATTTCTCTCGGTCGGATAGGCTGATAATAAATTTTCCAGTCATTTTTTTGGTAAGTAGATTCACTTCTTACGCGTTTAAAAATCAAGTACCAGTCCGCAGAGCGAACTGGTTTATCTTGATCTTAACAGAGCGTTATTGTTAATCTTGGTTTTTTGGCGGGATAAAATCAAAAGTAAATAGTAGTTGCATTATTTATTTACGGGAAACCGTAAAGCATAAAAAAATCCCGCATTTAAATCTTAAAATGCGGGATTTTGAGTTAGTATCCAGTGTTTATTTGTAAATTTCTTTTAGCGCATCATCTAAATTCACAAATGAAAATTGATAACCTGTATTAAGTATTTTCTGCGATGAGGTATTGTTGCTCATTAGTGGTAATATGCTCATCTCGCCTAAAAGTGCTTTTAGTGCAAATTGAGGAACATTGAAAGGCCAAACTGGTCGGTTAAGATAATGTGCTATACGTTTAGTTAGTAATTTATTGGTTACTGGAACTGGGGCGCAAGCATTATAGGCACCAGAAAGTTCAGTGTCGTTTACCGCTTTGCTAAAAATGCCAATTATATCCTGTAAATGTATCCAAGGCATCCATTGTTTTCCCGAACCTAAAGGTGCGCCAGCAAATAATTTTATAGGTTTGTCCATCGCAGCTAAGGCACCGCCTTCTTTGCTTAAAATTAAACCAATCCTAATTTTTACTACCCTAATCCCTAATTTGGCTCCTTCTTCGGCTGCTTTTTCCCATTTTATACAGCATTCGGCCAAAAAATCGTTTCCTGGTAAGCTGTTTTCCGTTAAAATTTCTTCGTTTCTATCGCCATAAAAACCTACAGCAGATGCCGATATAAATGATTTTACAGGTGCGTTAGTTTCTTTTACGGCTTTGTAAAGTAAATCGGCAGACCTAACTCTACTGTCAATTAATTGCTTTTTACGTTCAACGGTCCATTTTTTATCCGCAATGCCTTCTCCTGCCAAATGGATAATCGTATCTATTCCTTCAAATGCTTTTTTGTCTATTTTTTCTTTGTAAACGTCCCATAAAAAAACGCGTACATCTTTAATTTCGGTTTGCTTACGCGATAAGACAGCAATGTTATGCCCTTGCTTTTGTAATGCCGGTACAAGTGTTCTACCTACTAAACCAGTTGCTCCGGTAATTAGAATGTTTTTGCCCATGTAGAATAAACCTTTTGCTACTTGATTTAGTTTTTTCTATTTATAGATGATAAAAGTAAATACCATTTTTTGCAATCAGCGCATAAATAGTTGTAAAAACCCGCGTAAAATAAACTGGATAGGAGCGAGCACAAAGTAAAGCGGATAGCCAGACGAACGCTTAATTTTAACAAAGGCTTTGCTTTTCAAATTAGTTATTAGAAATTATGTTTTGCCTGGTTTTATGTTATCGCTTTGTAAAAAATAGTTTGCTGAATGGTTATTGTGCGCTATTTTGTGCAAATTGCGATTTAATATAAATGGCTTCCGGGATATGGGCAAAAAAATATTGGTTTGGTTTAGAAATGACCTTCGCTTGCACGATAATGAAATGCTTGTTGAGGCAATTGCCAAATCTGATGAAATTTTGCCGGTTTTTTTCTTTGACCCTCGCCAGTTTGAAATTACCCGTTACCAGACGATAAAAACTGGAGCTATTAGAGCTCGTTTTCTATTAGAAAGTGTTGCCGATTTACGTTCGTCTTTTAAAAAGTTTGGTGGCGATATTTTAATACAGTTGGGTAAGCCTGAAGATTTGTTGCCTACATTGGTTTCGACCTACGAAATCACAGAAGTTTACCACCATAGGGAAGTTGCGAGCGAAGAGACGGCCGTTTCTACACAAGTGGAAGACTTATTGTGGAAATTGCGAGTTAACTTAAGGCATTTTATTGGGCATACGCTTTACAATAAAGAAGATTTGCCTTTTCCAATTAAGGACATCCCTGATGTTTTTGCGCAGTTTAAAAAGAAAACTGAGCGAGATGCGATTGTGAAACCTTGCTTCGTTACGCCAACTTATATCAACTTTGTTGAGGTAGAGCATTGGGGCGATTTGCCAAGTTTAACTGATTTGGTTGTTAACGAGGATGTAAAAAATTTAGCAACATCGGAAGAGTTTGTTGGAGGTGAAACTGTAGCGCTTAAACGTTTAGACGAGTTTTTGAATGCCGGCGAAACGATTGCTTTGTCAAATACATCGCTTAAAAAAACAGAAGTAATTTCTAAATTGTCTCCTTGGCTTGCGCTTGGTTGTTTATCACCCAGAGAAGTGTACTGGAAGATGAAGGAAGCAGAGGCTAATTATGGTTTAAAGCCTTATTTTAACCAGATTGTGGTGGGTTTGTTGTGGAGAGATTATTATCGTTTTATGTTTAAAAAACACGGTAATACATTTTTTAAGCCAGCAGGGTTTAAAAACGACGCGAAGATAAATACACACCAGGATAACGAATTAATGAAGGCTTGGAAAGCTGGAAATACCGGACAACCATTAGTTGATGCCGTAATGCATGAATTAAATACTACCGGGTACATAAATAACACTTCGAGATTGCTCGTTGCTACCTATTTAATTTATCAGCTTAAGTTAAGCTGGGTAGTTGGTGCGGCGTATTTAGAAGAAAAACTTATTGATTATGCGCCTGCCAGTAATTGGGGTAATTGGGCAACTGTAGCTGGTGTTGGTAACGATTTACGATTAACCGGCAGTTTCGATTTCGAAAAACAGCTTAAAAATTTCGACCCGAAAGGCGTGTATGCGCAAGCTTTGGGTGCTTAATTTTTTCTTAAGCAGCCAATAAAATAAGTGCTAAAAATACGCTTTCAAGAAAATCTAATTTTATTTCAACTAATTGCAGTTTTATTGCCACTTTTTGAGGTAAAATCCTAATTTTGCAATACTTATCGAAACAAATACACAATGGATAACTTATCTTATCTCAACGGCGCAAATGCCGAATATATAGAGTCTTTATACCAAAGCTACACCGCAGATCCTAATTCAGTTGAATTTGGTTGGCAGAAATTTTTTGAAGGTTTTGATTTTGGAAGAGGTGCAGATGCTACCAATGTTGGTGGAGGCGAAGCTCCAGAGCATGTTTTAAAAGAAATTAATGTTTTAAATTTAATTAATGGCTACCGCCAGCGTGGACATTTATTTACTAAAACTAATCCGGTTAGAGAAAGACGTAAACACCTGCCAACGTTAGAAATTGAGAATTTTGGTTTAGCTGCTGCAGATTTAGAAACTGTATTTAACTCTAGTGTAGAGTTAGGCATTGGTCCGGCAAAGCTGAAAGATATTGTTGCGTTTTTAGAGCAGACTTATTGTGGTTCTATTGGTGTAGAGTATAAATATCTACGTACGCCAGAATTGCTTAAATGGTTAGAGAGCAAAATGGAAGGCGAGCGCAACACGCCAAAGCTATCTAACGAAGAAAAGATGAGGGTAGTTAAAAAGTTAAACGAAGCAGTTGTTTTCGAAAACTTTTTAGGTACGAAATTTTTAGGTCAGAAGCGTTTCTCTTTAGAAGGTGCTGAAGCTTTAATTCCGGCTTTAGATGCTGTTATAGAAAAAGGTGCTGATTTAGGTATTGAAGAATTTGTATTGGGTATGGCGCACCGCGGTCGTTTGAACGTGTTGGCTAACATCATGCAAAAAGCATATAAAGATATTTTTACAGAGTTTGAAGGGAGAAGTTACAACGAAGAAACTCCTTTTAGTGGCGACGTAAAATATCACTTAGGTTACTCTACAGACGTAACTACCAATAAAGGTAAAAGTGTGCACTTGAGCTTATGTCCAAATCCGTCTCACTTAGAAACTGTAGATGGGATTGTAGAAGGAATGAGCCGTTCGAAAATCGATTTTAAGTATGCTGGCGATGATGGTCGTTTAGCGCCAATTTTGATTCACGGTGATGCTTCTGTTGCTGGACAAGGTATTGTTTACGAAGTAATACAAATGGCTGGTTTAGATGGTTACAAAACCGGTGGTACAATCCACTTGGTAATTAACAATCAAATTGGCTTTACTACAAATTATAAAGATGCACGTTCTAGTACTTACTGTACAGATATTGCTAAAGTTACCTTGTCGCCGGTTTTTCACGTAAATGGCGATGATGCAGAAGCGCTAGTTTATGCAATTAACTTAGCAATGGAATATCGTCAGAAATACAGAAATGATGTGTTTATTGATATTCTTTGCTACCGTAGATTTGGCCATAACGAATCTGACGAGCCTAAATTTACGCAACCTTTATTATACAAAGCGATTGAAAAACATGATAATCCTTTAAAGATTTATGTTGCACAATTAGTTAAAGAAGGTAAGCTTGATGCTAATGGTGCCAAGGAAATGGAGAAAGAGTTTAAAGCTCATTTACAAACTTCATTAAACGAAGCTAAAGAATATAATGCGGCATTAGCCGATGTTAAATTTGGCGGTGCTTGGGCAGATATGCGTTTGGCAACAGCAAAGGATTTTGAAACGTCGCCGGAAACGGGCGTTAAGAAAACTACTTTGTTAGAGGTAGCAAAACGAATCACCACTTTACCAAAGGAGAAAAAGTTCTTCAAAAAAATTGAAAAATTATTCGAAGAGCGTTTAAAAATGGCTTCGGAAACACATGTTTTTGATTGGGCTATGGGCGAGCAGCTGGCTTATGGAACTATACTAGCCGAAGGCAAGAGAGTTCGTTTAAGTGGTCAGGATGTAAAACGTGGTACTTTTTCTCATCGCCATGCGGTGTTAACTTTAGAAGATTCTGAAGAAGAATATACACCACTTTTGAACATTTCTGAACAGCAGGCACAATTTGATATTTACAACTCGCACTTGTCTGAGTACGGCGTTTTAGGTTTCGAATATGGTTATGCTATGGCTAACCCTAATGCCTTAACTATTTGGGAAGCTCAATTTGGAGATTTCTTTAACGGCGCTCAAATTGTAATCGATCAATACATTGCAAGTGCAGAAACCAAATGGCAACGAGCTAACGGTTTAGTTATGTTATTGCCACACGGTTACGAAGGTCAAGGTCCTGAACATTCTTCTGGACGTATAGAGCGTTTCCTAGAACTTTGTGCAGAATACAATATGCAGATTACTAACTGTACAACGCCTGCTAATTTCTTCCACTCGTTACGTCGTCAGTTTAAACGCGATTTCCGTAAGCCTTTGGTGAATTTTAGCCCTAAAAGTTTATTACGTCATCCACTTTGTGTAAGCCCATTAGCAGATTTTACTGCTGGCGGATTTAAAGAAGTAATTGATGATGCGAACGTAAAAGCTGCGGATGTTAAGAGAGTGGCTTTTTGCTCTGGTAAAATTTACTACGATTTATTAGAAGCGCAGAAAAAGAATGCAAGTAAAGACGTGGCTGTAGTGCGAGTTGAGCAGTTATACCCAACACCTGTTGACCAAATGGAAGCTATTGTTGCAAAATATAAAAATGCTGAAGACGTTATTTGGGTGCAAGAAGAGCCAGAAAACCAAGGTGCTTGGCCATATTTGTTACGTAGACTTAGAAAAACATCATTAAATAAAATTGATGTAATTTCGAGAAAAGAAAGCAGTAGTCCGGCAACTGGTTACATGAAACAACATACTAACCAACAAGCTTACATTGTAGCTAAAACTTTTGAGATTTCTGTTGCAGAGGTAGCAAAAAAGCCAATTAAAGAAACTGCTAAAAATGCAGTGAAAGATATAGTAGATTAAAAATAGAGGTTTAAGGTTTAGGGGGAAGGGCTTAGGGCTTTAGCCGAAGCGTTTCAACCTTATAACATTTCAACTTAACAACATACATAAAAATATGAGTTTAGAAATCAAAGTTCCGCCAGTAGGCGAGTCGATTACCGAGGTAGTTTTATCTCGTTGGGTTAAAAACGATGGTGAATTTGTAGAAATGGACGAAATTATTGCTGAGTTAGAATCAGACAAAGCAACTTTCGAACTTACTGCAGAGCAATCAGGAACTTTAAAAATTGTTGCTAGCGAAGGTGATACTTTAGAAATTGGTGCAGTTGTTTGCTCTATCGAAGCAGGCGAGGGAGCTCCTAACGCTGAGCCAAAAGCAGAAAGCGAAAAACCACAAGCTGATGCTTCTAATTCAGCTCCTGTGGCAGAAAGCAAAGAGTCAAAAGATTCGTACGCTTCAGGAACACCATCGCCTTCGGCAGCTAAAATTTTGGCAGAAAAAGGTGTTGATGCCGGTGCTGTAAAAGGTTCTGGTGTTGATGGTAGAATAACCAAAGAAGATGCTCAGAAAGCAGAAAAATCTGCTAGCCCGAAAGCTGAGGCTCCTAAAGCTGCTGCTCCAGTAGTTGCTGGTGCTAGAAACGAACGTAGAGAGAAAATGTCTCCTTTACGTAAAACCGTTGCTAAACGTTTGGTTGCTGTAAAAAATGAAACAGCAATGTTAACTACTTTTAATGAGGTTAACATGAAGCCAATTATGGATTTACGTGCTAAATATAAAGACCAATTTAAAGAGAAACACGGCGTAGGCTTAGGCTTTATGAGTTTCTTTACTAAAGCGGTTTGCGAAGCAGCTAAAGATTTCCCTGCAGTTAATGCTCGTATAGAGGGCGAAGAGATTGTTTTTAATGATTTTGTTGATGTTTCTATTGCAGTTTCTGCACCTAAAGGATTGGTTGTGCCAATTATTAGAAACGCGGATAGCATGAGCTTGGCACAAATTGAAAAAACAGTGATTGAATTAGCTACCAAAGCAAGAGATAGCAAGTTGACAATTGAAGAGATGACAGGTGGAACTTTTACCATTACCAATGGTGGTGTTTTTGGTTCAATGATGTCCACTCCAATTATTAATGCACCACAATCTGCAATTTTGGGTATGCACAACATCATAGAGCGTCCTATTGCAGAGAACAAAGAAGTAGTAATTCGTCCGATGATGTACATTGCATTATCTTACGACCACAGAATTATCGACGGCCGTGAGTCTGTAGGTTTCTTGGTGCGTGTTAAACAACTATTAGAAGACCCTGCTAGATTATTGTTAGGCGTATAATCAAGCCTTGCTGAATTTATTTCAGTAGCTGTTTGAGAAGATTATAAATAAATATCAAAACCCTGTTCATTACGATGAACAGGGTTTTTTTGTGAAGATCCTCTGAGCGTATCGACATTCCCGCCTATGCGGGAATCTTAACATGTATTACTTGACTTGCAGATCGCAGCCCGCCAAAAAATCAATCAGTCTCATTATTTTTGCACTGCATTATAATGCCCAATCGAGTTGTACAGCTAATAGAGCTAAGGACTAAGACAGTGTTAAGTTAAATTGTTTAGTTTCTGTTACGTTTTTGCCGTTTAACATATATTTATATATTTTCGCTACACACCAAATTAGAACCGAATGAGAAAAGTCTTTTTTTTAACGCTTTTTAGCCTATTTGCGAGCTTTAGTTTCGCTCAAACAGTAAATCAGAACACCGGATGGTTTATGTTTGTAAACAGCACTAAATTTAATGACAAATGGGGGATGCATTTCGATTTGCAACTTCGGACAGAAGATAATTGGGATGGGGTTAGGAATTTATTAGTAAGACCAGGAATTACCTACTACGTTAACAAAAATGCTAATGCTACACTAGGTTATTTGTTTACTCAAACTTATCTGCCGAATAACATTTTAGTGGGTGCTCCGCCACTTAAGAATACACTAACCGAGCACCGTATTTGGCAACAATACATTTACAACCATAAGCCTTGGGCTTCTGCAACTTTAAGTCATAGGTTTCGATTAGAACAACGTTTTATAGAACGCCAAAATGACGAGCTTTTTTCGCAACGCTTTCGTTATTTCTTTAGGTTAATACAGCCACTACAACACCAAGATGGCGCATTTACAGAAGGTTTATTTGTGGCTTTGCAAAATGAGACCTTCTTAAATATTCAAAATAAAGAGAAACTAAATAATAGCTTTTTCGACCAAAACAGAGCTTACCTTGCTATTGGTTATCGTTTTTCTAAAAAGTTTGATTTGGAAGCCGGTTATTTGAACCAAGCTATACATGGAGCAAATAATAATACCATAAATAACGTGGCACAACTGGCGGTATATACGCGGTTTTAGTAGGAACTAGAATAACTTTAAAGCTTCAAAATCCAACTATAGATATCTTCGTCGGTACTAATATTTAGTTTTTTTCGCAATCGATATTTTTTTCCTTCTACTGCTCTTACTGTAGTTTTGGTATATCGGGCAATATCTTTAGTATAAAATCCAAGCCTCAATTGCGCACATAAAATAAGATCCGTACCCAGAAGCCCGGGTTCCTTCTGCATTAGTTTTTGTATAAATAATGGGTGTGTCTTCTTAAATTTGTTAAAAAATGCTGGGTCGTTATTTTTTGCTAGTCTGATCACTTCGGCTAACTCTTGCTCATCTAACACATCTGATTGCATCAACTGTAGTTGCTCGGATAATGCTTTATGTTCTTTTTCTTTAATCGAAATAACCTCTGTACTCTTTTTTCTCAATTTTATAATCGAAAATATAAGTAATAACAATGCCGCGATAACAGCTGCAATTATCCAAACGAAGCGCATACTCTTTTGAGCAAACATCCTTTCATTTTCTTTAATCATTAAATCGGCAGAAGAACTAACAGCATTTACTGTACTGTTTGTCAAACTATCTGCCATTAGCCCGTATTTTTTGCTGTAGTCAAGCGACCTCTCTTCGTTGCCAAGTTTCTCGTGAACTAGTGCGAGTCCGTAATAACTCTTTTTTAGATTGCTTAAGCTCTTTGTTTTTGTTGACATTGCAAGTGCAGTTTCGTAACTCGCAAGTGCCCCTTTTAAATCATTTTCCCTGAGTTGGATGGAAGCCAAGCCTAGCTTTGATTCGGGTACAAATTTGGTTTGTTTAAGCTCAACCGATAGTTCAAGCGCTTTGTTGTAGTAGTATTTTGCCGAATCAATATTATTCCTTTCCAAAAAAAGATCGCCAAGTATATTTGCCTGAAGTAAAATGCCGTTTTTTAATGTTTTGGATTTAATTTTGTCTTGTACAGTATAACTTTTTCTATGATAGTAGAAAACAGAATCCTTAATTGCGCCTTTGCTTTTATCTTCATTTATGTTAGAACCCAATAGTCTGTAAATTCTACCTAGGTTTGAAAATCTGCGGTCATCATCTTCTATTTTCTCTGCGTAAGATCTCGCTTCGTTTAATAATTGATAACTCTTGTCGAAAAATTTTAGTCTGCCATAACAGTTCGCTTTTAAGGAAAGTAAGTTTGCAATTTTTGGATAATTATCCGTGCTTAGAGTTAAAGGTTCAATCTTCTGTATCTGTTCTAATGCAGCGCTATACCTGCCTTCATTATAAAGATTGGTGGCAAGTAAAATTTCGGCGTGTATTTGGCCAAGGGTATAGTTTATGGCTTTCGATTCTTTTAGTATTTGCAAGCTTAATTTGTTACTTTGTTCTACATTAATTAACCTTCTTGCTACTTCATACAAACTATCTATTCGCTTAGTGCTTTGTGTTTGCGCATAGCAAAATGTTAGCCCAACTAAGGATGGAATAAGCATTAATAGTAATAATATGCAAGTTTTTTTAAAAAGCATTAGCTAGTTATAATGTTGAATGTACAACGCTTTGATTTTTATTAAATAATTGAATTTCAGTAAGCTGTGTTCCGTGAGTAGTTTTGAGTATCTTTTGTTTACTACAAATTTAATAAAACTTCATTCTTTTGCACAGCTAAACAAAACGAGTAGCAATATTTTAACGCGTTTATAAAAATATTAAAGAGTTTGCTAAGCGACGAGGAGCACCGAGGGTTTAGGGATGAGCCTGCTCCTTGTTTGCATAGCATTGCCGAATGTACCTAGTGGAGAATATTACACCCAAAAGAATTATTGAAATAGTTGAGAGTTATTACCTAGGCAAAAAAGCTGTAGATATATGTAATGAACTTTCTATTGACCGAAAAACATTAGATAAATGGTTGGAAGACTTTGGCCACTTAGCCAATGAGTTTCTAAAGCTAAGATCTGAGAATCATCGCCTGAGAGAGATGTATGCATCGTTAACTGCTACCAACCTAACCCTGTATCAAGAGATAGAAGACTTTAATACGAAGAGGGTTTTTAGATAATTTCCAAATTCTACCTATAAAAAAAAAGCTTCCCGAATTTCGGGAAGCTTTAACCAATTATAAAACTAATTACCAGTATATGGTATAAAGTGCAACTAATAAGCCAATAATGATTATCGAGCCAACTGCAAAACCAGTGGTGGTTTTAAACATTTTGGTGTCAATCTCAAGTCCATTTGGCACAATACCTCTCTTATTCTCTATTATACTGATAATGTACATACCGATAATACAGAAGATGAACACAAAGCCCATCCTGTCTAAGAAAGGAATTTCGTAAACGCCATTTGCTGCTTTTACAGAAAAACCTAAATCCGATAGGAATGAAAGATCCATCATGCCTGGAAGGAATTTAAGCAGTAGTGATAACCCGAAACCACCGATGGTTGCAAATAAAGCAGCATTTGAAGTGCTTTTTTTCCAGAAGAAACCTAGAATAAACATGGCAAATATACCTGGCGATACGAAACCAGTATATTCTTGTATATATTGGAAACCGCCTTTTTTGTCAATTCCTAAGTGAGGCGCAATAAATACAGCCAAAATCATAGAAATGATAATGGTAACCTTACCAACATTAACCAAGTTTCCTTCAGAAGCTTCTGGTTTGAAAACTTTTTTATAGATATCTAAGGTAAAGATAGTTGCTATACTATTTGCTTTACCTGCCAACGATGCTACAACAGCAGCCGTTAATGCAGCAAATGAAAGACCTTTTAATCCAGAAGGTAATAAGTTTAATAATACCGGATAAGCACGATCTGGATTTACTGAACCATCTTGCAACATTTCTGCTTGGAAGGCGCCATCCTTATATAAAACGTAAGCCGCAATACCAGGTAATACTACTATAATAGGCATTAAAAGCTTTAAGAAAGCTGCGAATAGAAGTCCACCACGGGCAGTTTTCAAATCTGCACCTAAAGCACGCTGTGTGATGTACTGATTACAGCCCCAATAGTTCAAGTTCACAATCCACATACCACCAACTAAGACAGTTAAACCCGGTAAGTCTACGTAGTTTTCATTGTCTGGTTTAAGGATCATGTGGAAATGTTCTGACGCTTTATTGGTCATTAGTCCATAACCTTCTATAATACCGCTGGTTCCATAATGCTCAGATACCAAGTTTAAAGCTAAATAAGTTGTCGCCAATCCACCCAAAATCAAGAAAAATACTTGAATTACATCTGTATAGCCAATCACTTTCATCCCGCCTAGGGTAATAATAATAGAGAAGGCTGCAATTGCATACATACATAAAGTTAGGTCGAAGCCCGATATACTGCTAACTGCCAAGGCGCCTAAATAGAGGATAGACGTTAAATTAACCACAACGTATAAAAGCAACCAGAAAACAGCCATAATCATTGCTACGGTGCTATTGTAACGCTGGCTTAAGAACTGTGGCATGGTAGCAATTTTATTTTTCAGATAAACTGGAATAAAAAATACAGCTACAATTACTAAAGTTAGTGCAGCCATCCACTCGTAGGTAGCAATAGCTAAACCCATTTTAAAGCCAGACCCACTCATACCGATAAATTGCTCGGCAGAAATGTTAGAAGCAATTAATGATGCACCAATTGCCCACCAAGTCAGTGATCCTTCGGCAAGAAAGTAGTCTTTTGAATCGCGTTTTACGGATTTCTTTTTGTTGTAGATGTACAGACCGTACGCAGCTACAATTACGAAATAGATTAAAAATACAATATAATCTTTCGTGTCTAGTAAGTTATTCTTCATTCAATAAGTTTATTTGGTTCGAATTTAGAATGATAAAAGTAATAAAATGCATAAATAATACACGTCATTTTAACATTTATTTTCATAAAATGACGTGTAAATTTTTTAACAAGCTGATTATTAGATGTATCTGTTAATTAGGTTTTCTAAGTATTCTTGCTTTCCACTGATTTTTTCTGGCTCGCCATTAGATGCAGCATAGTCTCTTAGGTCTTCTAAACTTAGTTTTCCTTGTTCAAATTCGGCTCCTTTGCCATTATCAAAAGATGCGTAACGATCCGTTCTAATTTTTTTGTAATCCGATTTTTGTAAGATAGCATCTGCGGTTACTAGTGCACGAGCAAAAAGATCCATTCCGCCCACGTGTGCATAGAACAAATCAGCTGGGTCTGTTGAGTTTCTACGGATTTTGGCATCGAAATTTACACCGCCACCTTGTAAACCACCACCTTCAAGAATAATTAACATTGACTCCGTTAATTCGTTAATATCATTAGGAAATTGATCGGTATCCCATCCGTTTTGGTAATCGCCACGATTAGCGTCTATAGAGCCAAGCAAACCGCTATCTACTGCTACTTGTAGTTCGTGTTGAAAGGTGTGACCTGCTAGGGTTGCGTGGTTAACTTCAAGGTTTAATTTAAAGTCTTTTAACAAATCATATTCTTGCAAGAAACCTTTTACTGTTGCCGCATCATAATCGTACTGGTGTTTAGATGGTTCGCATGGTTTAGGTTCGATAAAGAATGTTCCTTTAAAACCTTGTTTGCGAGCGTAGTCTTTAGCGGTGTGCAAAAATTTAGCTAAATGTTCTTGCTCACGTTTCATATTGGTATTCAACAAGCTCATGTAGCCCTCTCTGCCTCCCCAAAATACATAGTTTTCTCCACCAAGGGCGATAGTTGCGTCTAAGGCAGCCTTAACTTGCGCAGCACCATGTGCTAACACATGAAAATCTGGATTTGTTGATGCGCCATTCATATAGCGTTCATGACTAAACAAATTAGCTGTTCCCCAAAGTAGTTTTACGCCACTTTCGGCTTGTTTTTGTTTAGCATATTCTACCAAAGTCTGCAATCTACGTTCGTTTTCTGCAATATCATTGGTGTAATCCACCACATCCACATCGTGGAAGCAATAATAAGGCAACTGCATTTTGGTGATAAATTCGAAAGCAGCATCCATTTTATCTTTAGCACGTTCAACGGCATCTTTCTTTTCGTCCCATGGGAAAATATGAGTTGCACCACCAAATGGATCTGCACCATTACCATTAAAAGAATGCCAATAAGCACAAGCAAACTTAAAATGCTCATTCATTGTTTTTCCGGCAACAACTTTATCTGCGTCGTACCATCTAAACGCAAGTGGATTATCGCTTTCTAGTCCTTCAAATTTAACTTGTTCAATACCTTTAAAAAATTCCTTTTCTCCTGTTACTACTTTTGTCATGGTGATTATGTTTTGGTGGTTCTATTTTATATTGCTTTAATTAATAATTTTTTCCATTCTTGATAAATGGCTTCGTAGGCGTCGGTATTTTTTGGCTCTAAATATTGTACTACCTCATGTTGGGTAAATGCTTCTTCTGTGTTTTTGAAGATACCTGCTCCAATGCCCGCTCCAAGGGCGGCTCCCACGCTACCATCATTTTCGTAAAGTTCTACGGGGATACCTGTAACGTCTACAAAAGTTTGAGCGAAAACATCACTCAAAAATAAATTGGCTTTCCCAGCTCTAATTACCTTAGGCTGCATACCATTTTCACGCATAATGTCCAAACCATATCTAAAAGCAAATGCTATTCCTTCTTGTACTGCTCTAAAAATATCAGCTTGAGTATGTATGTTTAGGTCTATCCCTAGTAATTGTGCCCCGGTATATTTATTGTTTAACATCCGCTCTGCGCCATTGCCAAAAGGTAAAATCCTTAACCCTTTACTGCCAATAGGAGCTTGAGCCGCGATATGATTTAACTCTGGGTACGAGAGGTAAGGTGCAAACGTGTGTTTTGCCCAGCGATACATGCTTCCAGTTCCATTTATGCAAAGCAAAACGCCTGTATGTTTATTTTGCTCAGAATAAGTTACGTGTGCAAATGTATTAACACGAGATTGCTGGTCGTAGGTTAATTGATCGCTAACTCCATAAATCACGCCTGAAGTACCAGCGGTAGCAGCTACTTCGCCGGGTTTAAGTACATTTAGAGAAAGTGCGTTATTAGGTTGGTCGCCCGCTTTGTATGCTACAGGAATACCTGCAGTTAACCCCAGGGTTTTAGCTACATTTTCTTTTAAGTAACCGTGTATGGCAAATAGTGGCTTTATGTCTGGAATTAAATTATAATCTAATTGGTAATGATCCATTACATCTTTAGAGATTTCGTGGTTTTTGAAATCCCAAAAAATGCCTTCAGATAAAGCAGGAATACTTGTTGTAATCTCACCTGTTAATTTCATCGCAATAAAATCGCCGGGCAACATAATTTTATCAATTTTATTATAAAGGCTTGGTTCATTGTTTTTTACCCAAGCTAATTTTGATGCTGTGAAGTTGCCTGGAGAATTTAACAAGTGCTGTAAAGATTTTTCGTGGCCTATATTATCAAAAGCTTTTTCGCCAAGCGCTACCGCTCTGCTATCACACCATATTATGCTATCTCTAAGCACTTCCTGCTCTTTGTCAACCACTACTAATCCGTGCATTTGGTAAGCAATACCAATAGATTTTATTTGGGTAGGATCAAATAAAGTAGAGGAGTTTAGTTTTAATACAGCCTGTTGCACATTGTGCCACCAATCCATAGGGGCTTGTTCTGCCCAGCCTTGTTTGGCAGACTTAATTTCGGTTTCTTCTTCTGGGTATTGTGCTGTTGCGATATTTTTTTGAGTAGACACATCTACAACTGCCACCTTTATAGATGAGGTGCCTATATCTATGCCTAATAAATACATGTTGTTCAAATTATATTTGGTTTATGCAAACGGTTGCATAAAGATATGTGATAATTTATCAAATTCAAATATTTTCGAAAAAACTTTAAAATAAATTTAGCATTCAGTGCAACTTGTTGCTTAACAAGTGTTGCGTATGCAATTTATTGTTTAAAGTTGCATAGAATTTAATTACCGGTAGATTGGCGCTCTACCATAGTTGGATCTAAGACCACGTGTTTTATGTCTTTATAAGGATTCTCTTGCTGAATCATTTTTAAAAACATTTTAGAACATTCAGTTCCCATCTGATTTGGATGTTGGTCTATAGTGGATAGGTTAGGGGTGATGTAGGCAGAGAATGCTTCGTTGGCAAATCCGATTACGCCTATTTTAGGTGGAGCTTCATTAATTTCTTTGAGTTTTTTAATCACTCCAAGAGCGGTAAAATCGTCTCCTGCAATAATTGCATCAGGTTTATTTTCATAACGCATCAATTTGCTGGCGCCAAATCTTCCATCCTTAATAGATAGGCCTCCGAAAATGATGTTTTCGTCCTTAACCTTAAACCCATTGTCGGTTAGCGCCGATTTATACCCTTTCAGTCGGTTTTCGAATATTTTAATTTGATGAATTGTTGTTACAAAGGCAATGTTTTTATACCCTTGGTTAATTAAATGCTGAGTTGCTATGTACCCCGCTTTAAAGTCATCTAAGGTTACGGTTGGTACATTTAAGTCTACATTTACCCTATCAAATAAAATTAAGGGTTTGTTTTGTTTTACTACCTCTGCAAAGTGAGACGCATCTTCTGTTTCTAAAGACATTGATGCAATAATTCCGTCAACTTGTGCCTCCAACAGTGTTTTAACACCATTTATCTCGTTTTCAACCGATTCGTTTGATTGATATAAAATTACCCGATAACCGCTGTCTTTTAGGCCTTCCTCTATGCTATGGATAATAGAGGCGAAAAAATGTGCCTGTACACTTGGTACAATTACTCCTATAATATAGGTTTTGCCAGATTTTAAAGCAGAAGCTAATCTATTTGGACTATAGTTTAGTTTTTTGGCAGTTTCAAAAACGGCTTCTCTTGTTGTTTCGCTTATTGCGGAAAACCCACTAAGTGCCCTAGAAACCGTAGAAACAGTAATATTAAGCTCTTTAGCTATATCGTAAATAGTAGTTTTCTTCTTCAAGTTTTATAAAATGGTTTGTTGCTATAAATTATAGAAAGGCAAAATAAATAAAAAATGTGGAAATGATAGGTTTTCTGAGTTATAAAAATAAATATATGCAACCGATTGCAATTTTGTTAAATTAACTATATTTTAGCCATACCAAATATACCCTTGCCTAAAATTTTCTTTGTATTGCTTACCCTTACAAAGTTTAACTGACGCTAAAAACCTCCTTGTATGAAGTACAGAATTACCTTACTACTTATTTTAATTGGATTTAGTGCATTAGCCGATAATGGTTATCGCCTTTGGCTAAAATATGATTTGTTGCCTGTTGGTGTTAAGGCGATTTATGCGAAGCAAATTAAGTCTATCCATATTGTTGCTGCTTCCCCAACTATAAGGGCAGCAGAGCAGGAATTGAAAACTGCTATTAGTGGTTTGGTAGGTCATCAAATTTCAGAACAAGCTAGATTAACTGATGGTACAATACTTTTGGTAAAATCTTCAGACTTGAAAAAGTACAATCTTAGCATAGCCGATGTTCCAGAAAATCCAGAAGGTTATTTGGTGAAAACAACGGCGATAAGTGGTAAAAAGATAATCCTAATTACTTCAAAAACAGATATTGGTGTGCTTTACGGCTCATTTGCTTTTATCAAACAGTTACAGTTGCAACAAGAGATTGAAAAGCTAAATGTAAAAAGCGAACCTAAAATTAGAAACCGAATTTTAAATCATTGGGACAATTTGGATAGAACGGTTGAGCGTGGCTACGCAGGTTTTTCCTTGTGGAATTGGCAAACCTTACCAGGATATATAGATCAACGATACATAGATTACGCTAGGGCGAATGCATCTGTTGGAATTAACGGAACCGTTTTAAACAACGTAAATGCAAACGCCTTAATATTAACTAAAGATTGGCTATTAAAAGTTAAAGCTTTGGCTGATGCATTTCGGCCATACGGTATCAAGGTGTATTTAACTGCAAGATTTAGTGCGCCAATTGAAATTGGTGGTTTAAAAACTGCAGATCCATTAGATAAAGAAGTTATTAATTGGTGGAAAGAAAAGGCAGACGAGATTTATAAAGTTATTCCGGATTTTGGCGGTTATTTAGTCAAGGCGAATTCCGAAGGTCAGCCAGGACCGCAAAATTATAATCGTAACCACGCCGATGGTGCAAATATGTTGGCGAAATCGCTAGCTCCACATGGTGGAATTGTAATGTGGCGAGCTTTTGTATACGATAATAAAGTACCGGATGACAGAGCAAAACAAGCCTACAACGAGTTTAAGCCTTTAGATGGAAATTTTGATGAGAATGTAATTATTCAGGTAAAAAATGGCGCAATAGATTTCCAGCCTCGGGAACCATTTCATCCCTTGTTCGGCGCAATGCCTAATACATCAACCATGTTAGAGTTTCAATTAACGCAGGAGTATTTAGGCATGTCTACCAATTTGGTTTATTTGGCCACACTTTTTAAAGAAACTTTAGGAGCAGATACTTACGCAAAAGGACAAGGCTCTACGGTGGCAAAAGTCATAAATGGAAGTTTGTACGGCAATAAAAACTCTGCAATTGCTGGTGTAGCAAATATTGGTAACGATGTAAATTGGTGTGGTCATCCTTTTGCGCAATCTAATTGGTACGCATTTGGAAAATTAGCCTGGAACGATGAATCGCCTGCTACGCTAATTGCAGATGAATGGCTGAAAATGACTTTCAGGACGGACTTTGCGACTATCAAAAAACTAAATGAAATGATGATGAAAAGCCGAGAGACAGTAGTTGACTATATGACGCCACTCGGTTTGCATCACATTATGGGTTGGGATCATCATTATGGACCCGGTCCGTGGATAAAAGATAAACCAAGGGCAGATTGGACTTCGGTATATTACCATCAGGCAGATAAAAATGGTATTGGTTTCAATAGAACTAATACCGGAAGCAATGCTTTGGCGCAATACTTTCCGGCAGTTGCCGAAAAGTTTAGCAACTTAAATACCTGTCCAGAAGAATATCTATTATGGTTTCATCATTTGCCATGGAATTACAAATTAAAGTCTGGCAATAATTTATGGGATGGAATGGTAAAAAGGTACTACAAAGGCGCTGCTGAAGTAAAACAAATGCAGGCCACTTGGGATAGCTGTGAAAAGCAGATTGATCCGGTAATTTATAGACAAGTAAAACAACTTTTGGCAATTCAATACGATGAAGCAGTTTGGTGGAGAAATGCATGTGTACTTTATTTTCAATCTAAATCTGGGCTACCAATTCCATCAGGTTTAGCGAAGCCGGAGCACGATTTAGCTTATTACGAAAAACTAGAATTCAAATTTGTTCCCGGTATTTAATAATTGATGATGAAAAATAGTATCCTCTTTTTATTGTTCATGCTTACATCGATTTTCGGAAACTCTTGTGTTGCTCAGCAAGCAAAAATTTCGAAGAACCTAAGTTTAAAAGATGTCTATCGTGATTATTTTTCGATTGGCGTGGCAGTTGGTCCGAGAAATTTGGTTGGCGATGAAGCTGTATTAATCAAAAAACAGTTTAACAGCATTACAGCCGAAAATGCCATGAAAATGGAATCACTACAGCCAAGTGAAGGTAAATTTTATTGGAGAGATGCAGATAGCATTGTAAACTTTGCCAAAAGAAATAACATCAAAATTCGCGGTCATAATTTGTGTTGGCATGAGCAGGTTCCAAATTGGTTTTTTATTGGCGATGATGGAAAACAGGTAACTAAAGAAGTACTACTACAACGGTTAAAAACACATATTTCTACGGTTGTAAAACGATACAAAGGTGAGGTTTACGCATGGGATGTAGTAAATGAAGCTATAGATGATGACCCGAAAAAATTAATGAGAAATTCTAAATGGTACCAGATTTTAGGGGAGGATTTTATTGTTAAAGCCTTTGAATATGCGCATGAGGCTGATCCGGAAGCTAAACTTTATTATAACGACTATAATACCGAACGACCTGAAAAAAGAGAACGGATTTACAAATTATTAAAAGGTTTGGTAGAGAAAAATGTGCCCGTTGATGGAGTAGGATTGCAAGCGCATTGGTCAATATACGAGCCTAGTGAAGAAGAATTAAGGACTGCAATTGAGCGTTACTCCTCTTTGGGGCTGAAAATACAATTTACAGAAGTAGATCTTTCAATTTACCCTTGGGAGAAAACCAAAAGAGCCAAAAGAACAGATGAGGATGATCGTTTTACAGAAGCATTAGAACAAAAGCAAATGGAAAAATACGCGATGGCTTTTAAAGTTTTTAGAGAGTTTAAATCAGTAATTACCAATGTTACTTTTTGGAATATCTCTGATCGTTATACCTGGTTAGATGAATATCCAGTAATGGGAAGAAAAAATTATCCTTTACTTTTTGACACCAACTTACAACCTAAGAAAGCGTTTTGGAAGGTTGTAAATTTTGAAAAATAAGATGATGAAGAAACTACTTTTAATAGCTGTTGCCTGTTTTGTGAGCGAATTCTGCTTTGCGATAGACCCTATTGTTACAAAAGCTTATGTTAAAGGTAGTTTTGCTATGGCAGTTAAGGGCAGATTAAGTTCTATTGTAATTAGCGATAACGACTTTGCGGGAGTAAAGAGAGTTGCTCAAGACCTTCAGCTCGACCTACAAAAAGTAACTGATATCAAACCAGAAATTCTAGTTGATAAGGCTGCTAAACATGCCATCATTATTGGTACTATTGGTCATAGTGAAATTATAGACGAATTAGTTACTGCCAATAAAATAAATGTGGCGGGCGTTGCCGGTAAATGGGAAAGCACATTAATTGAGGTTGTCAAAAATCCATTTCCTGGAGTTGATAGTGCATTGATTATTGCCGGTAGCGATAAAAGAGGCACGATTTATGGCGTTTATGAATTGTGTTCGCAAATTGGGGTTTCTCCTTGGTATTACTGGGCAGATGTGCCTATCCAAAAGAGTACATCGCTTTTTGTAATAACCGGCCGGCATATTATTTCATCACCTGCGGTAAAATATAGAGGAATCTTTTTAAATGATGAAGCGCCTGCTTTATCTGGATGGTCTAAAAAGGAATTTGGTGGCTTTAACCATAAGTTTTATACAAAGGTTTTTGAACTTGTTTTGCGTTTAAAAGGTAATTATCTGTGGCCAGCGATGTGGGGAAGCGCCTTTAACGATGACGATAAATTAAATCCAATTTTAGCAGATGAATATGGAGTAGTAATCGGTACTTCGCACCACGAACCATTAACCAGAGCGCATGACGAGTGGAAAAGATACAAAGGTGGCAAGTGGAACTACCAGCAAAATCCCGAACAGCTAAAAGCATTTTGGGAAAGTGGTTTAGCTAGAGTTGCAGATAAAGAACAAATTATAACGGTTGGAATGCGAGGCGACGGAGATGAGCCCATGTCTGAAGGTACAGCCACCGCTTTACTAGAGAAAATTGTAAAAGATCAGCGAGAAATAATCGAAAAGGTAACTAAAAAGCCAGCAGCTGAAACACCACAAATTTGGGCATTGTACAAAGAGGTTCAAGACTATTACGACCAGGGTATGCGGGTGCCTGATGACGTAACACTACTTTTAGCTGACGACAACTGGGGCAACTTGAGAAAGTTACCTAAATTAAATGAAGCGCCAAGAGCAGGTGGCTACGGTATTTACTATCATTTTGATTATGTAGGTGGACCGCGAAATTATAAATGGATTAACACCAATCCGATACAGAAAATTTGGGAACAAATGCATCTGGCCTATCAGTATAATGCTAACCAAATATGGATTGTGAATGTTGGCGATTTAAAACCAATGGAATTCCCAATTTCTTTCTTTTTAACTTATGCTTGGGCTCCAGATGCCATTCCGGCAGAGCGATTAAAAGAATATACCCAAAATTGGGTAAAGCAACAGTTTGGAAATGAACATACAGTTGAAATAGCTGATCTGATTGATACCTACGGCAAGTTTGCAGGAAGGATTAAACCAGAACTTTTGAACGATACAGCGTATAGTTTGGTAAACTACCATGAGTTTGAAAGCGTCGTATCCGATTTTGACCAACTAAAACAGAGAGCAGTCTTTGTAAATAATCAACTATTACCCGAACAGAGAGATGCTTTTTATCAATTGGTTTTACATCCTATAACTGCTTTGAGCAACTTGTACGAAATGTATTTCGCAGTAGCTAAAAATAAGTTGCATTTCGCTCAAGGTAGGATTTCAGCAAATGGGTATGCCGATAAAGTAGGGCAACTTTACAAAAAAGATGAGGAAATAACTCATTACTACAATAAAGTTTTAGCTAGCGGAAAATGGAATCACATGATGGATCAAACCCATATAGGCTATACAAATTGGCAACAGCCAGAAACTAATATTCTTCCGCAAACTAGTAAGATTGTTTCTAACGGAGATTTAACGAAACCAAAGCTAGGTGTTACAATAGCAGGCAGCAAAACATCATGGACGGGGAAACAAAAGGTAACACAACAATTCCCGGTATTTGATTATTATACAAATAACGCGAATTATATAGAGTTGTTTAACGCAAGTAACGGCTCGATAAATTATACAGTTAAAGCACCAAATTTCATTAAGGTTGATGCGCCTAAAGGTGAGGTATCGGTAGAAAAAAGAATTTATCTAAGTGTAGATTGGTTAAAAGCTCCAGCTGGCAAGACTGAAACAATGATTGTAATTGATGGTAGCGAAGGTTCGAAAATAACAGTTCCTATAACTTTAGATAACAGAAGATTTAAAGACAAAAATATTACTGCATTTGTACCACAAAGTGGAGTTATTGCTATGGAAGCGGCAAGCTATACCAAAGCTGTTGGTAATCGTCCAATTTCCTGGAAAACAATTTCTGGTTACGGCAAAACAACTGCTGGCGTGTTTGTGGTTCCGGTAACATCGCCAGTGCAAAAATTAGATGCTAATACGCCACATTTAACTTACGATTTTTATGTGCATGATGCAGGAAAGTTTACATTAAACACTTTCGTTTCGCCAACCATAGATTTTACAAATACCGATGGACTAAAATTTGCGGTTTCTGTTGATGGTGCGCCTCCAATAATTGTAAATATTAGCAAAGATTACCAAACAGAAAAAGCTTGGGATAAGTCGGTAGCCGACAATATCAAGATATTTAAAACCGAACTACAAATAGATGCTCCGGGTAAGCACAGCCTTAAATATTGGATGATAAACCCAGGTGTAGTTTTGCAAAAGCTCGTAATAGATTTAGGTGGCTTAAAACCTAGCTATCTAGGCCCTAAAGAAACATTTGTAAATAGAAAAGATTAATTACCATTTATAAACTTAAGCATGAAAACTAATTTCAAACTATCTAGTGCCATACTTTTGATGGCTTTAGCAACAAGTGCTTGTCAGCAGAACCAAAAAACTGCAAGCACCAACACTGCTGATACCACTAAGAAGTCTAAATTTTTATCTCCGCCTCTAATCAGGGAGATTTACACTGCAGACCCATCTGCACATGTTTTTGATGGAAAAATTTATATTTATCCATCTCATGATATTGAAGCTGGAACACCAGAAAATGATAACGGCGATCATTTTGATATGCGTGACTACCACATTTTAAGTATGGATAGCATTGGCGGAAAGGTTACAGATCACGGTGTAGCGTTAAGCGTTAAAGACATCCCTTGGGCTGGTAGACAGTTATGGGCTCCGGATGCGGCGTTTAAAAATGGCACATATTATTTATATTTTCCTGTTAAGGATAAAAATGATGTATTTAGAATTGGGGTTGCCACGTCTAAAAATCCTGCCGGACCATTTAAACCTGAGGCAAAACCAATTGAAGGAAGTTTCAGTATAGATCCTGCAGTGTTTACCGATGATGATGGAACTTCATATATGTATTATGGCGGTATTTGGGGGGGACAATTACAACGTTGGAAAGACGGAAAATACGATGCCAATGGAAGTAAAACCGATAGTCAGAAAGAAAACGAGCCAGCTCTTTCCGCTAAAGTTGCAAAGCTTAGTAAAGATATGCTGAGTTTTGACGGTGCTGTTAAAGATGTAAAAATTCTAGATAAAGATGGTAAAGAGCTGTTAACTAAAGATCACGACAGAAGGTTTTTTGAAGGAGCTTGGATGCATAAATACAATGGCAAATATTACTTTACTTACTCAACCGGAGATACGCACTTTTTAGCATCTGCAATAGGCGATAGTCCGACAGGACCTTTTACTTATCAAGGTACGTTCATGAATCCAGTTCAAGGTTGGACAACCCATCATTCTATTCTAGAAATTAAAGGTAAGTGGTATGTATTCTACCATGATACAGAACTTTCTAATAAAACGCACTTGAGAAATATCAAGGTTACTGAATTAAAGCATAACGCGGATGGTACAATTGCGCTGATAGAGCCGATTAATAAATAGGGGTTAACGTATCAAGACCTATAAGGTTTACAAAACCTTATAGGTCTATCTATAAATTTCATCATCGCCTTTGTAGTCAAGCCATTTAAAGCTTGCTTGGTTGGTTGATGTCTTGCCAGAGGAAGTTGCATACATAGCGAATACTGAACCTATAAAGCCACCTGCAGTTTCAGTGCTTAAAAACTTCCCATCTACATTGTCTTTTAGCGTTATCCAGTTGTTAGGTTTTGTTGCGAAGGAAAAACTATAAAGACTTTTGTCTGCCTTAATTTTAATATAAACCTTTTTGCTAGCTGCCGAAATGGGTTGTTGTGCTAATAATTCCATTCCCTTGCTTTCCTCATTTCCCTTAAATAGTTGAATAACGGTTTTTCCGTTATCTGCAGATTTGCAGATGTAGTAAAAATTCTTCTCGCTTTGAAAAATCAAAAGCCCAGCTTTTTCATTCGCTGCGGTTGTTTCAAAATCCAGTTCTGTGCTGGCGGTACAGCTTAAATGCTGTTGGCGTTTAGCCACAAAAGATGGATTTCCCTTTCCCATGCAGGTTTCTGGCCTTAACTTCATTGTTAAACCTTTAATTCTATCTAATTTATACCAACTCGTATCCTTGGTTCTTAAGAATAGGAGAGATAGATCTAATGATTTTTCAAAAGTAGTTCTGTATGCAAAATTTCCGCTTTGTGGCACCGCCTTTTGCTTTACCTCTTTAAAGCCTGCTGTAAACTGGTATTGAATTTCTTTATGGTCTGGATTAATGATTGGCCAACCATCTACCCACCTTACTGGAGCAATAAACGTTTCTCTTCCTGTATTGTAATGATTTCCTTCGTAAGGCCTAACAGCCAAAAAAACAGCATAGGTTTTTCCATCAGGCCCTTCAACCAGTTCGGCATGGCCAGCTGATGTAACTGGGTTTTTGCGCCTAGGATCTAGATCACGCTGTGTTAAAATTGGATTTTTCTGGTACGGTGTATATGGGCCAATTGCAGACTTGCTTCTTAAAATAACTTGAGAATGATTTACAGATGTGCCGCCTTCTGCAGCACATAGATAGTACCAATTTTCCCTTTTGAATATATGTGGTCCTTCTATCCAAACCGGTTTTTTACTGATATCAACTCCACCATTTACCAATTGTACTTCTTCTCCTATTACTTTTAGGTTAATAGGATCAAACTCATAAGTTCTAATTGTTCTATGTCCGCTATAAAGCGGTTTATTGTCTGGCGCATCGCTATTATAAACAATATAAGCCTTATCATCATCAAAAAATAGCGAGGGATCAATCCCTTTAACTTGTGGCAACCAAGTTGGATCGCTCCACGGGCCGGCAGGATTTTTTGCAGTCATAACAAAATTACCTTTTCTATCAATCAAAGTGCATGTTAAATAGTAGGTGCCTTTAAAATAGTTAATAGAAGGTGCAAATAATCCTCTTGATGTTCCATCGCCCATAAAGTTCATTTGGTTGGGTCTGTCTATTACGTTTCCAATCTGTTTCCAATTTTTTAAGTCCTTACTCTGAAATATCGGGATTCCCGGGAAATAGGAAAAGGTAGAGTTTACAAGGTAGTAGTTATCTCCAACTTTGGTTACACTAGGGTCTGGGTAAAAGCCAGCCAAAATAGGATTTATGAACTTAATTTGTGATTGGCAAAACACGCTGCATGCCATTAACAATATTGTTAGTAACCTTTTCATTGCTTATAAATGGTAAAATTCTCTTGAAGGTAAGATTAATATCAATATTGTGCAACCGATTGCAGTAATTAATTTTATTGCTATATTAGTGCTAGATTCTTCATCTAACGCAAACCAGTATAAAGTATGAAAAAAATTGCCCTCACCTTTTGTAGCGTATTGCTATTGATTACAAATTTCTCTTTCGCTCAAACCTATCTAAAACAGCAAGGAACAGTTAAGCAACTCTACGTTAAAGACAAACCTTTGTTAATATTGGGTGGAGAATTAGGCAACTCTAGCTCGTCCAATAACGAGTATATGAACAAAATTTGGCCAAAAATAAAATCGATGAATTTGAATACTATTCTAGCTCCTGTTTATTGGGAATTGATAGAGCCAGAAGAGGGTAAGTTTGATTTTAATTTGGTAGATAGCCTAATCTACAATGCAAGAAAAAACGATATGAAGTTGATTTTTTTGTGGTTTGGTGCTTGGAAAAATAGCATGTCTTGTTATGCGCCATACTGGGTTAAAAAAGATCAGAAAAGATTCCCTAGGGCAACAGATAAAAATGGCGTAGGTCAGGAAATTTTAAGTCCGTTTTACGAAAATAATTTAATTGCCGACGTAAAAGTTTTTAGGGAGCTGATGAAACACATTAAAGCCGTTGATGCCAATGATCAAACAGTTGTAATGATTCAAGTAGAGAACGAAATTGGTATGTTGCCAGAAGCGAGGGACCATAGCTCCGCAGCAACGGCGATGTTCAAAAAACCAGTTCCTGCTCCATTTTTTAATTACCTGAAGACCAACAAAGAGAGTTTAATGCCAGAATTTAAAGCCACATGGGCAAAAAACGGTTTTAAAACATCAGGCAATTGGGAAGAGGTATTTGGATCAAGTTTAGCTACCGATGAAACTTTTATGGCCTGGTATTATGCGGATTTTATTAATAAACTAACAGATGCTGGAAAGCAAGAATACAATTTGCCTATGTATTTGAATGCCGCGTTAAACTATAAAAAGGAAGCAAAACCAGGCGAATACCCTAGCGCTGGGCCCCTACCACACCTAATGGATGTATGGAAAGCAGGAGCACCGAAGATAGATCTGCTTTCGCCCGACTTTTACAATCCAGATTATAAGTATTGGAACGACCTATATGTAAGGGGAGGAAACACGCTTTTCATTCCGGAAATTCGTTTTGAGCAAGGCATGGCCGGTAAGGCTTTTTATGCTTTGGGTCATCATAGCGCAATGGGTTTTTCGCCATTTTCTATAGAAAACGGTGCTAAAGAAGAAACAATGGAAGTTACAGAAGCGTATAAGCTATTAAGGGAATTGCAACCTCTAGTATTAAAGCATCAGGGAAAAGCTACTATAGGAGGAGTGATGTTTGATAAACTAAACAATAGACAAGAGCTAAAAATGGGCGATTATGTGCTAACCTTTTCGCATGATTTAAACCTAGGTTGGTCTGGCAAATCTAAAAACGAAAATTGGCCTATTACCGGTGCCTTGGTAGTTCAATTGGCACCAGACGAATTTGTTGTAGCTGGTACGGGCGTTGTTGTTACATTTAAACCAATTGCGCCAAACGCCAGAGCTGGTATCGGATATATTGACGAAGGTAATTTCGAAAATGGCGTGTTTAAACCTGGGCTTAGGTTTAGTGGCGATCAAAGTCATCAAGGTAGGCATTTGAGAATTCCAGAGGGCGATTTTAGCACGCAGAAGATAAAGCTTTATACTTATAAATAATCTGTTTTTATGAAAAAGAGGTTTTTAATTGCGGGTTTAATTTTTGTCGGCTTTGCTGGATTCGCACAAATAAAATTGCCAAAACTAGTAAGCAGTGGAATGATTCTGCAAAGAGATGCTTCAGCGAAAATTTGGGGTTGGGCATCTCCTAATGAAAAAATTAAGCTTAGTTTTAAAGGTGTTGTTTATACAACTATAGCAGATAAAAAGGGCGATTGGCAAATTAAGCTACCAGCTCAAAAAGCAGGTGGCCCGTACAAAATTCTGCTCACAGCATCTAACAAAATCAGCTTAGAAAATGTATTGTTTGGCGATGTGTGGGTTTGTAGTGGACAGTCTAATATGGAATTACCTCTTGGAAGGCTCGTCGACAAATATCCGGAAGTCATCTCAAATGCTAACAATACTCAAATTAGGCAGTTTTTGGTGCCAGATGAATATGATTTTAAAGAAGCGAGAAAGGATTTTTCAACTGGTTCTTGGTTAAGTGCAAGTCCTAAAAATGTATTAGACTTTTCTGCAGTTGCCTATTTTTTCGCTTTGGATATTTACGAGAAAAATCATGTTCCAATCGGAATAATTAACACAGCTTTAGGCGGTTCGCCGGCACAAGCATGGATAAGCGAAAGTGCGATTCAAAAATTTCCGGCTTATAAGGCAGAAGTGGAGAGCTTCAAGGATGATCAATTAATAAAATCGATAGAAACTAAAGACCAGGCAGCTTCAAACGCTTGGTATAAAAACTTAAATATTAAAGATGAAGGTTTAAAGAATAACTGGAAATCTGACTTGGATGATAGCAATTGGGCAGAGATGAATGTGCCTGGTTACTGGGCAAACGGTGAATTGGGAAAGCTGAATGGCGTTATTTGGTTTAGAAAAGAAATCAACGTGCCGAAAAGTATGGTCGGCAAATCTGTAAAGCTATTGTTAGGAAGAATAGTTGATGCTGACTCTGTTTTTATAAATGGCAAGTTTGTTGGCACTACAAGTTATCAATATCCGCCAAGAAGGTATTTGTTCAACGAAGGAATTTTGAAAGAAGGTAAAAACACCATCGTTGTAAGAGTGGTCAATAATTCTGGGGATGGAGGTTTTGTAATTGATAAAGATTACCAGCTGATAGTTGGTAATGAAATTATCGATTTAAAAGGTAAGTGGAAGTATAAGCTCGGTGCAAAGATGGAGCCTTCACCGTCGCAAACTTTTGTTAGGTGGAAAGCCGTTGGTTTGTATAACGCTATGATAAATCCGTTAAGCAATTATGTTATTAAAGGTGCGCTATGGTACCAGGGAGAATCAAATACTTCTAAACCAGAAGAGTACAAGTCTTTGATGGAAACTTTGGTGGCCGATTGGAGAAAACAATGGGGACAAGGAGATTTTCCATTTTTATATGTTCAATTGCCGGGATTTATGAATGAAAAAAGTGAGCCTACAGAAAGCAATTGGGCTAGTTTGCGCCAGCAACAGCTCAATCTTTTAGCCGTTCCAAATACCCGAATGGCGGTAGCAATCGATTTAGGCGAAAGGAACGATATTCACCCTTTAAATAAGCAAGATATAGGCAAAAGACTCGCATTACAAGCGCAATCTTTAGTGTATGGCAGTGAGGCTCTGGTTAGTAGCGGGCCAATATTTAAAATTTTGGCAAAGAATGGTAATAGACTAGAAGTCAGTTTTTCAAATGTGGGTGGTGGGTTAATGGCCAAAGGCGATAAAAGTTTGAACTATTTTGAAGTTGCTGGTGCCGATAGAAAGTTTGTTTGGGCAAAAGCAAAAATCACTAATAACAAAGTTTTAGTTTGGGCCGATGAAATAGCTAGTCCATTGTATGTACGTTACGCATGGGCTGATAATCCAGCTAAAGCAAACTTGTACAATAAAGAAAATTTGCCAGCTTCTCCATTTGAAGCGCGTGTAAAATAGACTCTGGTGAAGAGGTAACCGTATTTTTATCTTGTTAATGCCAAAGAATATATTTCAAAAAAAAGCTTCAATCTAGTTAAAGACTGAAGCTTTTTTTTGGAGCAGTTATTTAGTTGGTTATTGTGTTTTAAGTCCTTGTGCTATTCCACCAAACGCAGGTTTTTTAACGTAAGAATTGTCAAATAATAATGGAGCATCATTTTTGCCCATAACGGTGATCCAACTGTCCGAATCGCTAACTCCCCAAACTAATAGACCACCTCTTTGTGCTGCCGGAACATGTTTTAAATAAGATTGAACTACGTATTTGTACATTGCAGCCTGCAAATTCTGTAAGGCTGAAGAGCCAGCAACATTTCCGGTTTTTTCAAGTGGATTCAATCTTACATCAAGTTCCGAAACCCTCACTTTTAATCCAGTTGCCGCTAATTTGATGAACATATTGTCAATTTGAGCATATGATGTATTAACGTTGCAATGCATTTGAGTACCCACACCTGTTATCCCGGTATTTGCAGCCTTTAATTCTTTAGCTAAGGTTACAAAGGCATCTAGCTTTGCAGAGCTGGCTTCCAAATTGTAGTCGTTCATGTACAAATCGGCATTCGCATCCATCGCTCTAGCATAAATAAATGCCTTACTTGCATAGTCTCTACCCAGATAATTTTGCCACACAAATACGTCGGTTCTTCCAGTTGGTACTGGCGTATTTACATTGTTTCTCAATTCGGCACCATCACTAAACGGCTCGTTAATCACATCCCAAGCTGTAATTTTCCCGGCGTATTTAGCTACAACCGTTTGAATGTGCTTTTTCATTGCATTATCTACAATTGCAACCAAAGCAGGTCCAGTTGGCGGTGGAACGATCGACGCATCGGCAATAGTAATATCATCGAAAAAATAGGTATTTGCTTTTGCGCCTAAATCCAATAAAATTCTTGTTTGCGCATCTTTTGCGGCAAAAGTAAATTCTTGCATCACATAACTGGTGCTTACGTTTTGGTTACCTTGGTACGAAGCATTTTGACCAGCGCTATTTTGCGTAGATAATCTAATTGCTGCCGTTCCAGGATTAGCAGCCTTAACCCAATAAGTAACCTTGTAGTTTTTTCCAACTTCTGTCGGGAACAAGGCGCTGGCAATCTGAACCCTCCATTCTCCTCCAGGATTGTCGGCCGTAACGGTGGCTTTTAAAGCTCTTGCTCCTGATCTTACGTCGGCTCCGGTTGCGGCAGAGAAAGATGCGGCACCATTAAAAGTAGACCAATTAGTAAATACGTTTCCAGTACCATCTTCAAAACCAGGATTTCCATTTACAGTTCCTGTTGTTAATAGATTAGTTGGGGCACTGGTATTGCCTGTGGCGCCGATTAAATTATTGTAATATGTAGCTCGCTGTTGCGTATGCCAAACTAAAGTATGCCCAAAAACTTTTAAACCGGCGGCTGTAGCCAGATTGTAAAAATTATCAGCCGTCGTAAAATCATAGGTTCCATCGGCTTTTACAAGAGAACTATTTTTTAGTTCGTTACCAAATGTAACCCAAGTAGACTCTCTTTTAACGATAGACCAATATTTGCTGTTGGTAGATGATAGTGGATATTCTACCGCTAATCCGATAGGAAAATTTACAAAAGATTTTAGTGAGCCAACCGTATCTGTAAATTGTGCGTTTGCCAAGCTATCGCCACCATTAAACATGGCTTCTTCTTTACAAGAATACATTCCTGTTACTGCGAATAACAATAAACCAGGAATAATTAATTTTCTTTTCATCAGTATAATATTTTTAAATCATTTTTTGTTTTTAATTATCGATTAATAATAACCTGGGTTTTGATATTTATTTCTGTTCGGGTCTCCGGCAGGATCTACAACACTATTGATCTGATCTTGTGGAATAGGGCGCAAGTTGTGGAAGTCCTTAACATTAGGAGCTCCATCTGGGTTGTAAGCTTTAACACGCTCAACCAGTTTTTTCCTAACTGCTAAATCTGGCCAACGTAAGCCCTCTCCGCATAACTCTCTAATTCTTTCATCAAGTATAAAATCTAAAGTAATTTGGCCAGCAGTTACTTTCATAATTTCTTTTCTTGCAGCTAGTTCTGTTGCGTTTAAGCCAGATCTAAACGCGGCACGTTCTCTTAATGCGTTTATTAAAGGAACTGCATCTGCCACGCGGTTGTCTTGTAAAGCAGCTTCTGCTGCAATTAAATAAACCTCAGACAATTTGGCAACGATGTATGGCCTGCCAGAAACGTCTTGGAAATTATTACGAACGCTATCATCATATTTTTTCAAACTTGGATAAATCAAATTCGTTTTGTTTTGATTGCTGTAATACTCAGACGGGCCAATAACCTTATATTTTTTGCCCATTGCCCTTAGTTGTGCAGCTCTTGCATTTGTAGGGGCCAAATAAATCGCGGTATCGCCAAGCGCAAAACCCACTGATGCTAGTCTGGTTTTAAAGGTTTCTAGTTCTGCTCCAGTACGTAGCGTAGCCACTTTCCACATTACCCTAAAACTGCAGTCGAAACGGGCATCGTTGGTTTTATCAGCAAAAACAGTATTGTAAACAAATGCAGTAGGGGCTAATTGCCTTAACGGCCTGTTATACTGTAAAGGACGATCGTCTATTAGAGAAACGCCCCCAACAACCGCGGCATTTTGGTAGTTCGAGGTAAATAAGTTGCCAGAGATATTTGCTTTTCCAGCAAACTCTGTTCCTGGGCTAAGTACCTCGTTGTTTACGTTGTTTAGTGGTAAACGTTCTACCGAATATAAAACTTCTCTATTATAGTCGTTTCCTTGTTTGTGTATTAGGCTATAATCTGGCAATAAATCTGTTCCGTATTTTGCTTTGTTGTTAATTAATTCCATAGCCGTTTTATAGGCATTGTTAAAGTCTGTAGATTCTTTAGCATCAGAATAACCGCGATACAAATAAACTTTCGATAACAAATGCAAGGCTGCAGATTGAGATAATCTAAAAGCTCCTGCAGGTCTGGTAACCGGAAGGTTTTGGCTGGCAAACGTCAAATCGCTAATCATAGATGCATAATTTTTCTTTAACACATCATTGGTTGGTAGGCGATTAAAACCGTAGTAGGCTACGTCAGTAAATACTAAATCGCCAGAACCTAAATCTAATGGAACTGCTCCAAACTGCTCTACCAGTAAAAGGTAATAATGTGCTCGAAGGTATCTTGCCTCGCCCATAATCACATTTCTTGCTGCATCGCTCATGGCAACGTCTGGCGCAAATTTCAAAATTGCGTTACAAAGATTGATATTTGAGTAATTTCTGTTCCAAGGTGTTAAAATAGATCCGTTAGTAGGAGGAATTTGATAAGTACCTAGCTCTAACGTTTGACCTGAGTTGCCTTGGTCGCCGAAACTAAACTCGTCGGTACCCATATTTGCTAGTAATGTAGCACCTATCGGACCATAATTAAATCTCATGCCAGCATACACAGAGGTAATGGCAGATTGTAAGCCTTCGGGCGACTTAAAATAATCTGTTGTGAAGGTTGTATATGGCGTTTCTTCTAAGGCTTTCTTACATCCCGCTAATGCGGTAAAGACAGTAAGCACCGCTAGTATAAAATATTTTGTTTTCATATTTGATATCTTTAAATACGTTTAAAATGTAACATTTAAACCTGCCAAGAAAGATCTTGTAGGCGGTATTGTAGCTCCAATGGTTAAAGCTCTATTAGAGATATTTCCAGGGTTTGATACACCTTGGTTACCAGTTCCTGTAGCTTCTGGGTCAAGTCCGCCAGCTCTTACATAAGGAGAGTAAAGTAAGAAAGGGTTCTGTGCTGCTACATACACTTTAAATTTTTGCGCACCTAGTTTTTTTGCTAAAGTGTTGCTAAAAGAATAACCGAAGTTTATACTCCTAACCCTAACAAAACTTGCATCGTAATAACCTAGTGTAGACCAAGCATCGCTGGTTAAGGCCGAAGTGATTAAACCACCAGCTACGTTTGGCGAAGGAAATGCGTTAGTTGGATTAGTAGGAGTCCAATAATCTACCGCTAATTGATTTCTTCTTCCGTCGTTAATGGTTAAATAACCTGCCAAAGGTTGGTGTATTTGACTAATCAGTGTACCTCCAAAACGAGCGTAAACAACAAACGAGAAATCGAAACCTTTATAGCTAAAGCGATTTGTTATACCACCTTGAAGTTTTGCCTGTGCATTTCCAATAACATGTTTGTCATCCACGGTTAATTTTCCATCTCCGTTGTGGTCTTCTAACTTAATTTGACCAGGTACAAAGCCGTACTGTGCAGCTTGTGCCGCCTCATCTAGCTGCCAAATTCCTAATTTTTTATAATCGAATATCGCTGTTAACGGCTGACCTACGAATAATTGAGCGTTGGTTACTTGTTTAATATCGCCATTTAAAGCAACTAATTTGTTTCTGTTAAAATAGAAGTTCAAATCTGTTCCCCAAGTAAAACCACCTTCAGAAACTATGTTTTGGCTCGATAAAGCCACCTCTAAACCTTTATTGGTTACGTTTCCGATATTAGTTAAATAAGGTTCGCTTATGCCTGATGTTGGAGGTAGCGGTACACCATACAATAACTTATCTGTTTTGGCTGTGTACCAATCTACACTACCTGTAATGCGATTATTTAACACGCCGAAATCTAAACCAATATTTGTTGTTCTGGTATATTCCCAATCTAATTTTGGATCTACAATTTTAGTTACGTAATAACCTATTTGAGATGATGGCCCATAGTTATACCTCACACCATTTGATGCAACGCCACCCAATGTACTGTAAGCAGGAACTGCTTGATTTGACGTTACACCAAAACCAGCACGTAGTTTTAAGTTCGAAACAATTTTTTGGTCTTGCATAAACGATTCGTTGCTAATGCTCCAGCCTGCCGAAACTGCAGGATATTGTTTCCACTTATTTCCGTCGCCTAATCTAGATGATCCATCGCGGCGACCGGTTAACGTAATCATGTATTTATCATCAAACACATAGTTAGCTCTCAACATCATTGATATTAAAGTAGCTGAAGACTCGCTTCCACCTAAAATGGCAACCGGCCCAACAGAAGACTGGCCTAAATTGTACCATTGTACAAAGTCTGCAGTAATAGAGTCTTTACTAACCGTTGTATTATGGTATTGCTCACGTTCGAAACCGAATAACGCAGTAACAGAAACGCGGTGTTTTGTTGCAAAAGTTTTATCGTAAGTTAATAAGTTATCTAACGAATATTTTGTTCCTGTACCATTGTTTACCGCTGCAGTATTGCCTAAGGCTGGTCTAAAATAACTATCTGTACCTCTAAACTGTGCACCTTCTTCTTGGTTAAAATCTAAACCTGCATTTAAACGGTATTTTAATCCTTCTATAATCTGTACTTCGCCGTATAAACTATTAAACGTACGGAAACGACGAACTCTATCTGTCCATTGGTTATTGTTGGTATTTAGTAATAACGGGCTGTAAGTTGTATTTAAGTCATCAAGATTGCCTGCAGGTTTTTTATTTACAACTCCATCTAAGTAAGGAGAGCTTAAAGGGCTAAGGGTTAACAATGGAAAAACGTTTAATCCAAACTGTGATCCGTTAGTTATGCTGTAGTTTGTTAGGTTGTTAAAACCAACTTTAACACGCTTGCCTATTTTGAAATCGCCAGTTGCTTTGAACGAACCACGGGTAAAATCTTGGCTTGGTAAAACCGATGTTTGTTTAAAAAAACCACCACCAACAGAGAATTGGCCTTGTTCGTTACCACCAGATACGCTAATGTTGTTGTCGGTAATGTAGCCGTCTTTATACATTAAATCTTGCCAATCTGTATTTCGGTTTTCCGCAATACCTTGTTTTTCATCAGCAAGATAATCCTGGGCGTATACCGAATAGTCACGCAGTGCACGATATTGGTCTGCATCATATACGTTATATTTTTTGGTAATCTGACTTATGCCATAATAACTATTGAAAGAAACCCGAGTGTCTCCTGCGATACCACGTTTAGTAGTAATTAAAACTACACCGTTTGCACCTCTAGATCCGTAAATAGCAGTAGCCGAAGCATCTTTTAAAACATCTAAACTAGCTATATCATCAGGGTTGATGTCGTTTAAAGTGCCGCCGTAAGGAATTCCGTCTACCACAAATAATGGATCGTTGGAAGCGTTGATTGAACGTTCTCCACGAATACGTATTTGAGCGCCAGCTCCCGGTCTTGTACCAACCGATTGTACTTCCACACCAGCCATTCGTCCTTGCAAAGCTTGCTGAATGTTTGCTGCGGGCACTTCCTTAATAGCTGATCCGCTTAAAGAAACAACCGAACCGGTAACATCTCGTCTTTTTTGCGTGCCATAACCGATAACTACAACTTCATTAAGGTTTTTTGAGTCTGGAGTTAAGTTAACATTATAAGTGCTCACTCCCGGTTTAATAGTTATCTCTTGAGATGGGTATCCGATAAAAGATACAATAAAGGTTTTGTCATTTTCAGTAGTATTGATACTGAAATTTCCCTCGTTGTCTGTTACGGTTACTCTGCCAGAAGTAGTAAGCTTAACGCCAGCACCAGGTAAGGGAAGATTTTTTTCGTCTACAACTTTACCCTTCAAGGCATTTTGGGCAAAAAGTAGGGTTGGGGTTAAGCCTATCAAAAATAAAGATAGGACTAGCCATTTAACAAAAGTTTTTTGTCTAGGTTTTTTCATACAAGGTTTAATTTAAGTCGCAATGTTTTTAACTGCTTTCTAAATAACCTTAAGTTTTGTTCGCTTTCAAGAGTGGCGAAATTTGCTTAAGTATATTTGGTTAATATAAAAGTAGAAATTAAAAATTCAATTTGCAACCGATTGCATAAAAATTTATTTTTTTATTCATTTTACCTAAAATAAAGGTTAATAGGTATTTATACCGATTGCATTACGTCGATATAAATTTTACTAGATTTTGATGTAGTAACAAATAACTTCGTAAAAAAAGCCTATCTATTGATAGGCTTTTAGGTGTGTGTTTTATTTAAAGACTGTCTAAATCGATTGGCCAATTCCCAATTCAAGTCCCCTTAGTTCTGCCAGCCCTTTTAAACTGCCAATAGCAGAATAACCTGGGTAAGGGTTTTTATCTAAATCGTCTAACATTTGATGTCCGTGGTCCGGCCTCATAGGAATTTGTCTTCCTTCCTTACGCATTAGTAAAATGGCTTCTCTAACCAAAGCATACATGTTTGCGTTCCCCTCTAAATGATTGGCCTCGTAAAAATTCCCTTCATCATCTCTCTGTGTGCTCCTCAGGTGCAAAAAGAAAATGCGAGAACCTAGGCGATTAATCATCCCTGGTAGGTCATTATCTGGTCTTGCGCCAAATGAACCACTGCAGAAACAAAAACCATTAGACTTTGCAGGTACCTTTTTGGCAATGTAATTTGCATCTGCTTCCGTACTCATAATTCTTGGTAAGCCTAAAATTGGATACGGCGGATCATCTGGATGTATGGCCAACTGCATCTCTAGTGCATCTGTAACGGGGGTAATCTCTTCTAAGAATTTGCAAAGGTTATGTCTCAAAATTTCAGGAGTTATGCCTTTGTAACTATCCAATAATGCCAATACTTGTTCAGGCTTAAACATATCCTTACTGCCCGGCAAGCCCTGTAGGCAACTGTTTTTCAGCTCTGCTATTTCCTGTTCACTAAGCTTTTCAAAATGATTAGTTGCTTTTTCTATTTCTTGAGCGGTGTAATCATCCTGGGCGTTAGGTCTTTTTAGAATGAATAAATCGAATGCGATAAAAGCTTTTTTCTCAAATCTTAACGCTAATGCGCCTGTATCGGTTTTATACTTTAAATTGGTTCTCATCCAATCTAATACCGGCATAAAATTGTAAGTAATTACTTTTACATCGCACTGCGAAAGGTTTTTTAAACTCTCGACATAATTGGATATGTAAAGTTTATAGTCGCCATTTCGTTTTTTTATGTCCTCGTGTACTGGTAAACTCTCTACCACACTCCAAGTCATATTATGCTTTTCAACTTCTTGCTTCCTTTTTTTAATTTCCTCTATGGTCCAAACCTGGCCAACAGGGATATGATGCAACGCTGTTACTACTCCCGTACAGCCTGCTTGTAAAATATCTGCTAAGCTTACAATGTCTTCCGGGCCATACCATCGCATTGTTTGAATCATTTTCATGTTAATGCTAATTAAATTTTAGAAACCTATTGAATTACCGCCATCTACAGGCATAACAACACCTGTAACATATTTTGCGCTATTTGAGCAGAAGAAATATACTGCTTCTGCAACATCCGCCGGCTCGCCCATTTTGCCCATTGGCGTTCTGGAGAAAACCTTGTTTTTTCTCTCGGGATCTGCATTTAAGGCTTTTGCAGACATTGCCGTTTTGATAAAACCCGGTGCAACGCAATTAACACGTATGCCCAAAGGTGATAATTCTGTAGCCATTGCTCGTGTCATTCCCTCTATTCCCGTTTTTGCTGCAGAGTAGGCGATAACCTTTGGAATGCCATATTGCGCTGCCATTGAACTTATATTTATTATACATCCACTATGTGTGGGAAGCATTTTTTTTACCACTTCTCTGCTAATGGCAAACACTGCCGATAGATTGGTCTGTATAATATTATCAAACTCTTCATCTGTAACTTCTATAAAAGGCTTTTTTTGGTTGATGCCAGCATTATTTACAAGGATGTCAATATTTCCGTACTCATTTTCTATTTCTGATATCAATGTAGGAATTTCCTTCAGATTTTTTAAATCAAAAACTTTGTAACTGCAGTTTTCTTCAAAAGATTCAGTGGCTTCTTTGAGTTTTTCTTCATTTCTGCCTATCATCACAACATGTATGTTGTTGCTAGAGAGCTTCTCTGTTATTGCTAATCCCAGTCCGGTTGCACCGCCAGTTACTATTGCCAATTTCTTGTTCATTACAAATAAGGTTATGCTGCTAAAGTAAACTTAAAATTTACAAAATACAATCGGTTGCATTGATTTATTGTATTGTTTTATTAAAAATAAACTATAACTTGTATATAAATTATGCTCACAAAAAAATCAATAATTACTTTAACAGTAATCCTCTCGTCAGGATGGAATTTTCTATTCGCTCAAAATCTTGATAGAGATTCTTTAGCAAAGCTTTCATACAACAATGCATTGTCATTCTACAGGGTTTCGCTTAACGAAAATGTAAGATTTGTTAATGGCGAAACTTATTATAGCTACGGTACAAATGTTGGAGGATCTGCTGTATTTGGGGATAGCACGTTTGTCAACGGAACGTTAGTTTATGAAGGTTTAACCTACATTGAAATTCCATTAATGTATGATTTGTATATTGATAAATTGGTTTCCGTAACAAATACTGGTGCTTTTAGCATAGTTTCGGAAAAAATAGATCAATTTAGAATGGGCTCGCATTCTTTTATTAATCTTGAATCTATCGTTTTAGATAAAAAGAATGTGTCTGGATTTTTTGAAGTGAAGTACAAGGGAAAGTTAGGCGTCTATGTCAAACACCGTCGTGAGCTCAAGTTCTCCTTAAATAAGGAAACACCATATTATTTCAATCCAAAAAAGCTATTGTATGTGGAAATGAATAATAACTTGCATGAAGTTAGCAATGAGTCTTCTTTGCTAAACATTTTTTCAAATAAAAAGAAAGAAGTTATTCAATACGTAAGAGAAAACGGTTTAAAATTTAAACAAGATCCTGAAAAGTTTACAGTGGAAGTGGTAAAGTACTATGAGCGTTTAATTTTATGAGAAGTTTATTTTTAGCCTTTATTTTTTTCTGCGTGTCGATTGCTTATGTTTCTGCGCAAGAAACAAAAATAGACGTAAATTTTACGCGGACATCTGCTACTGAAGTTGCTAAATCTTTATCGATAAAAACACAACTTAAATTTTATTATAAAACAGAGGTTTTAGATACAATTTATATTACTAAAAAAATTGATGACCAGCCATTTAATTTGGCGCTTAAAAATATTTTCGAAGGAACGAATATTAAGTACACTATTTACAAGAATGCTGTTTATCTAACTCTCGGTGAGCCTTTAGGTACAGCAATTGCGGAGGAATTTTATGAAGATAATAAGACTGTTGAAGATGTTGCCAGTTTTATAACTATTGTTGACGATAGAAAAAATTTAAATGCAACTACACCTAATAAGCTCTATGAAATCGGAATCAAGTCGGGTAGGGCGAGAGACAAAATTACTGTTGATGGCTATGTGCGAGAAGCTACAACAGGTAATGTAATAGCTGGTGCTAAAATTTTATCTTCAAACGGTAATGTAAGTGCCAACTCAAACCAACTCGGCTATTATTCAATCGTTCTTCCAGCGGGAAAAACAAATATTATCATTACGGCGCCCGGTAAGGATTTAACTACAAGGACTTTGCTGGTGCACTCGAGCGGAAGATTAAACTTTGAAGTTAAGGAAAGAATACTGACACTGAAAGAAATCAATATCTTAGCAAACAAGGCATCAGTTGTAAAAAGCACTGAGATGGGCACCAATAAAATAGATTTAAAAGCGCTAAAGAAAATACCAGCACTTTTTGGAGAGCCAGATGTACTTAGGGCTGTACTAACCTTGCCAGGGGTGCAATCTGTTGGCGAAGCCAGTACAGGGTTTAATGTAAGGGGCGGTTCAACAGATCAGAATTTGATTTTGCTTAATGATGCAACAATATACAACCCTTCCCACTTCTTTGGCTTCTTTTCTGCGTTTAACCCAGATTTGGTAAAAGATGTGCAACTCTATAAAAGTACCATCCCCGAGAAGTTTGGTGGACGTTTGTCTTCTGTCTTGGAAGTAAACAACAGAGAAGGGAACAAGGATAAACTTTCTGGATCAGCCGGAATCGGAATTATTACCAGTAGAGTTAGCTTGGAGGGACCAATTGTTAAAGACAAAACTTCGTTTATAGTTGGTGCTAGAGGAACCTACGCAGATTGGTTGCTTAAATTACTTCCAGAAGAATACGAAAATAGTGCAGCATCATTCTATGATTTTAATTTAGGCATTAGCCATCAGTTTAATAAGAATAATCAGCTTATCATAAATGGATATTACAGTAAAGATGAATTTAAGTTAAATAGCGACACTAGTTACAGCTACAGCAATAAAAATGCATCTATAAAATGGAAACACAACTTTAGCGAAAAGTTAAATATGGACGTTACACTCGGTACAGATCTTTATAATTATGATATTTCGAGCGATGTAAATCCTGTGAATGCTTATAAACTGAAGTTTGATATTAAACAGAAAAATTTCAAAACTGATTTTGTTTATGGACTGAACAATACGCATACACTTAAATTTGGACTATCTGCCATAAATTACAACCTGAGCCCTGGCGAATTTAAACCATTTGGTTCAGAATCTTTGGTGATTAGCGATGTTGTGCCCGACGAACAAGCGCTTGAAAGTGCAATCTACTTGGGAGACGAAATTGCCATTAATGATAAATTTTCTGTAAATATGGGTGTTAGGTATTCAGTTTATAACTACCTGGGTCCTCAAACAGTGAGGGAGTATGCACCAAATTTGCCGATAAATGATGATAATGTTATCGGCGAAAAAAGTTTCGGAAAAAATAAAGTAGTTAATACCTATCACGCACCAGAATTTAGATTGGCTGCAAGGTATCTCTTGGCGAATGATTTTTCTATAAAAGCATCTTTTAATACATTAAGACAATATATCCATTTGCTCTCCAATACAACTGCAATCGCTCCGACAGATATCTACAAATTAAGTGATCCAACTATTAAACCCCAGCAAGGAAATCAGCTATCACTAGGCCTTTATAAAAATTTAGCTTCGCAGTCGGTAGAACTGTCGGTTGAGGGCTATTACAAACAGTTGAAAGACTATCTAGATTACAAAAGTGGTGCAAGCTTGGTAATGAATCAGCATATAGAAACCGATGTGTTAGGTACACGTGGTAAAGCATACGGAATAGAGTTTTTTGTGAAGAAAAATGCAGGTAAACTTACCGGCTGGATGAGTTATGCATTTTCTAGAACAATGCTGAAGATGGACGATCCTTTAAACGATTCTCCAATTAATGACGGTGAATATTATCCGGCAAATCATGACAAACCTCATTCATTTAATTTTACGGGTAATTACGCTTTCAAAAGAAGATACAGCCTATCGTTGAACGTTACCTACAGTACAGGTAGGCCAATAACCTTACCAATAGCGAAATACGTGTATGGTGGTAGTGAGCGGGTTTATTATTCTGATAGGAACGCCTATAGAATACCAGATTACTTCAGAACCGATATAGCATTTAACATTGAAGGCAACCACAAAATAAATCAAACATTTCATAATTCGTTTACTTTCGGATTGTATAACATAACGGGTAGAAAAAATGCATATTCAACTTATTTTAGCAATGATAATGGTGTTATTAACGGATTTAAACTGTCGATATTTGCATCTATAATGCCATTCGTTAGTTATAATATTAAATTTTAATTATGATTATCAAGCGTCATATACATCGATTAATCTTTCTCTCATGCATCGTTACAATACTTATTTTAGCTGCGTGTAAAGATTCCTTTGAACCAAATGTAACTTCATTTAATAGTAATTTGTTGGTGGTAGAAGGTTTAATTAATGCAGGTTCCGACTCAACTAAATTCAAGCTTAGCAGAACCGTTGTAGTTGCAGAAAAGAATGTCGGTAACCCCGAAACTGGTGCAACAGTTGCGATAGAAAGCGAATCAAATGAGTTATTACCTTTGGTTGAGTTAAGCAGTCAAAAAGGAACCTACGCCTCACCAGGGTTAAATCTAAACGCAACAAAAAAATATCGCCTAAATATTAAAACACTTAATGGTAGCATCTATGTGTCAGACTATGTTGAGGTAAAAATTAGTCCTGAAATAGAGCAGGTAGGCTGGGACGTAAAAACCGATGAATTGCAGTTGTTCGCTAATACCAAAGACGCTAGTAATAACACACGTTATTACCGTTGGGAGTATGAGGAAACATGGATATTTTACTCGAAATTTTATTCTGTGCTTTTTTGGAATGGCACCGCGTTACAATCTAGGACGCCAGACAACTACGTTTACCAATGTTGGGGAAATGAAAAGTCCAACAAAATAATTTTGGGCTCTTCGGCAAAGCTGAGTGCTGATGTAATTTTTAAGCAACCGATAACCAATATTCCATCTAATTCCGAAAAGCTAGGTGAGCGATACAGCATTCTAGTAAAACAATATGCCTTAAGCAAAGAAGCTTACGAGTTTTGGCAGAACCTGAAAAAAAATACCGAGAGCTTAGGATCTATTTTCGATGTACAACCATCACAACTTACCGGAAATATTCGTAACCTAAATAATGCAAATGAGCCTGTAATAGGTTACGTAAGTGCCGGCTCCGTATCTACTAAAAGAGTATACGTAAATAAAGCAGACGTGCCAAACTTTAGAGTAGAACCTGACAGAGTTTGCATAGAACCTCTATTGGTTGTAGAGGTGTCAGGATCCGATTACCGAACAACTTTTAGTGGCGGGTTTAATGTTCCAATTGAAGAATTTGGAGCTGGAGTATATGCCTCTAGTAGAGCGTGCGTAGACTGCACGCTTAGAGGTACAAATAAAAAACCTACATTTTGGCAATAACATACCATGAAAATATTTAGCCGATTTTTTATTACTGCACTGTTAATGTCATTTGCTTTTGCGGGCAAGAGTCAGTTTTTGAAGGAAATTGAAAGTGATTTTATCAAATATAAAGCGAATAATTTTCAGGAAAAGATATTTCTACATACCGATAAAGAAAATTATATCAGTGGAGAGATACTTTGGCTAAAGGCGTACCTCGTAAATGATGTTGATGGAAAACCTGCGGATTTAAGTAAAGTTTGCTACATCGAGCTTGTTGATAAAGAAAATACACCGGTAGAACAGGTAAAAATCTTGTTGAAAAACGGATCTGGTAACGGCTCAATCTTAGTAAACAGTTTTTATAAAAGTGGTGTATACAAATTAAGAGCCTATACCAATTGGATGAAGAATTATGGTGAAAATTTTTATTATGAAAAGACAATCACCCTTATCAACCCTAGCCTAGCTCCCGAAAAGCCATTAATTGCCAACAGTAATTTAATTTTGCAATTCTTTCCAGAAGGTGGAAACTTAGTTGCAGGATTAAATGGGGTAGTGGGAATAAAATGCGTTGATAATTTTGGCTTTGGCGTGGATGTTCAAGGAGCAATTGTTAACCAAAAAAATGATACAATTGCCAAGTTCGACACCTTTAAATTTGGTATCGGTAGGTTTAGTTTTACTCCCAAAGAGAATGAGGTTTACCGAGTTGTGGTTAACTCTTCTAAAAACTACGCTGTTAAATCGTTTCCTACTGTTCAAAAAGTAGGTTACACCATCGCCTTAAAAGGCTCTGCAACAGAAATAGACATTAATGTTGCCAATAATTTAGGAATTACAAAATCCTATTTAGTTATTCACAATGGCGGAACTGTGCAACTGAGTAAGGAATTAGCTTTTGAAAGAGGCAAAGCTACATTAAAGCTTAATCAAAATCAGCTGGCGGAAGGGGTGTCCAATATTACGCTCTTCAATGAAAACGGTATCCCAATTGCCGAGCGACTATATTTTAAACACCCTAAAAACTATTTAAAATTAGAGGTTAAAAGCGATAAACTAAATTATGGCCTTCGGGAAAAAGTTAGTGTAGACTTTAGTGTTGCCCACAATAAACCAGTTAAAAATTTTGATTTTTCAGTATCAATTGCTAAAATCGACGAAAACGAGATGTTGGGTTTAGAAAACATTATCTCGAGCAATATACTAACTTCGGCCTTAAAAGGCAGAGTTCAATCTCCAGCATTTTATCTGCAAAATAGCACAGAAAGTAACATAGCGCTTGATAATTTGCTAATTACACAGGGATGGCGCAGGTTTAATTTTAATGATCTGAAAGAAAAGAAACCTGTACTTAAATTCTTGCCAGAATATAGCGGGCACATCATTACTGGTAATATAGTTAAGCCAAATGGTACACCTATAAAATATGAAGATCTTTTTTTGGCTGTACCCGGCAAACGTTTACAGTTTTATCAAACTGTTAGTGATTCCATCGGTAAGTTTGTGTTTAACACCCAAGATTTTTATGATGCCAACGAAATTGTGGTTGTAAACAAAAGTATGGATACCACGGCGAAAATCTCCTTATATTCCCCGTTTTCGAATCAATATAGTCTTTCAGAAAATAACTATCTAAACACTAAAAAGCTAAGTGCAGAAAAAATACAGGATGCCAGTTTTCAGATTCAGGTTTATGGAAATTTTTTTAAACAAGAGTTAAATGGTTTAACATCAACAATTATAGATACAACTAATTTTTATGGCAAGGCATACAATACGTATGTGTTCAATAATTACGAGCGCTTTAATACCATGGAAGAAAGTTTTAGGGAATTTGTTAAAGAAACATTTGTCTCAAAAACTTCTAACGGCTATCAAATTAGACTTTTAGCAAATGATGTTCCGTTGCAGGGAAATCCGCTAGTATTATTAGACGGTGTACCTTATTTTAATATGAATAAAGTAATGCAAATAGATCCAACAAAAATTGCAAAATTAGAGATTGTACCCGCGTCATACCAATTAGGGTCTTCGCTATTTGATGGAATTATAAGTTTATCAAGTTATAAAACAACCTTAGCAAACGTCGATATTAGCCCCAATGCTTTGGTATTAGATTATAACGGCTTGCAAAGCCAGCGGGAATTTTATTCGCCGAACTATGACATCGATTTTGAGCTAAAAAATACCTTGCCGGATTTTAGAAGCACGCTATATTGGAACCCGAAGATAGCGCTAGATGAAAATTCAAAGGCGAAGCTTGATTTTTTTACTTCCGACTTAACAGGTACCTATATTGGTGTTTTGAACGGAATAGATGGTGATGGTTTGCTTGGAACTAGTTTTTTCACTTTTAAAGTCGATAAAAGATAATGTCGCGTTATTTTTATAATTTGCCAGCCATTTGATTGTTTAATATTTCACTCGTAATTCGGTCATTTTAATTATGAAACATTTAAAATTTATTTTCCTTTTCGTTTTTGCATTTACAGCTTTACAAGCGCAAGAAAAAGCGCCTTTTTACAACGATATTCAGCAGTTTAAAAAACAGGATAGTATAAAGTTTCCGGCTAAAAATGCAGTTTTGCTGATCGGGAGTTCTACATTTACCATGTGGAAAGACGTACAAAGTTATTTCCCAAAACATACCATTATTAATCGCGGGTTTGGTGGATCTTCATTACCAGATGTAATTAACTATGTTGGCGATGTGGTTTATCCGTACCAACCGAAACAAGTGGTTATTTACTGCGGCGAAAACGATTTCATGGTAGCAGGCGGTATAGATCCAAAAACCGTTGCCGATAGGGCGAAAAATCTTATCCAATTGATTCGGGCAAAATATCCTAAAGTGCCCATTGCTTATATTTCTATCAAGCCGAGTCCATCGCGAGAATCATTTGTACCTAAAATGGTTGAAGCAAACCAGCTGATTGAGCGAATGCTGAAAGAGTTTCCGAAAACTGTTGTTTATATCAACACGTTTAATGGGATGCTAAATGAAGATGGATCTATAAAAACAGATATTTTTATTGGCGATAACTTGCACATGAATGCAAAAGGTTATGCTATTTGGCAAAAAATTATGGAGCCTTATTTGCTGAAATAATTAGATGTCAAATTTTTCTCTAAGCATTTCGCTGTTAGATCGGCTCGAAGTTACTTTGGTTTCATTTTGATTGTTTAGCACAAAAACTAAAGCACCGTTAAAACCTTTTCTAATTTCTTTAATGTAATCGACATTGATAATGTCACTCCTGTGGATTCGCAGAAACTCCTCAGGAAGTTTCGTTTCTAAGGTTGATAAAGTGAAGTCCGTGAGGTGCTTTTTCCCATCAACCGTGTGCAAAAAAACATATTTGTCTTCAGCTTGTATATGTACTATTTCGTTAACCTTAACTAGTAATATTTTGTCGCCCAGCTTTATGGTAAGTGTTTTCACTGCTTTTTTGCCTTGTATTTGGCGTAACAAATCCTCCAACGGAATTTGTGCCGGAGCTAAACTGGTTTGTCTTAGCTTTTTTATCGTTTTATCTAACCTTTCAATCTCTATAGGTTTTAACAAATAATCTATTGATCCTTCTTCAAAAGCCTTAATCGCGTACTGATCGTATGCTGTAATAAATACTACTTTCGGATGATGCTTTAATTTTGCCAACATTTCAAATCCGTTCAAAATGGGCATTTCTATATCTAAAAAAATCAGATCAGGTTTAAGGAACTCTATTTTTTCCAGCCCATCTTCGCCATTTGAGGCTTCCTCAATTATTTCAACCTCATCGTATTCTTTTAACAATCTTTTTATACGCTGTCTAGCTAGTTGTTCGTCGTCAATTATTATCGTCTTCCACATAATGATTAATTAAAAGGTATAGTGATTTTGATGTGTTTTTCGGAATCGTTATTAAGCTGTACGTCATAGCCTTCTTTATAAAGTAATTGCAATTTATTAAAGGTGCTTTGCAATCCATAACCGGCATTTAGCTCCGCGGGGAATGCGTGGCCATTATCATAAATATAAATTACCATTCTACCTGCTTCCTGCGTAAGATTTACTTTTAAATGTCCGTTTTCCCGCACATCTTTTAAGCCGTGTTTAAGCGAGTTTTCTACCAATGGCTGTAGTAAAAAACGCGGGATTAATTTCTCGTTCAATCCTTCATCAACTTCTATTTTAAAGTCTATTCTGTTGCCGAATCTAACCTTTTCTATTGCCAAATAAGTGTTTAAAATTTCAACTTCTTCTTTAACCGTACAAAAGTTTTCTTGCATCGTATTTACGCTATGCCTAAAGAGTTTGGAGAGTTTCAAGGTCATGTCTTCTGCCTTGTCTGGGTCTTCGTGAATTAAGCTTACAATGGAGTTTAAAGCATTGTATAAAAAATGAGGATTAATTTTAGATTGTAATGTCTGAAGTTCAGCTTCGGTTTTAAGCTGGTTTAGTTTAATCAAGTCTAGTTCTTTAGCATTTAGCTTAGCTTGGATACTTTTTTGCTGCAGCTGATAAATTAAAATAAGTGTTCCAATAATTAATGAAAATAGGGTGGAGAATTTATAATCGTTAAAATGGGATAGAAATTGAAATTTTATATCGAAGATAAATGACACAATTAAATAAGAAAGCTCGATTCCAATTAAGGTGCCCAGTAGGTTGCACGCGTAAAAAATAAGAATGAATTTCCAGAAACTGGTTTTGTCTATGGCAAAGTATACATGTACAAATGCAATAACATTTCTAATGCTTAAGGTAATAAATAAACTGAAAAGGATATTTAATGCGACATGTCTTAGCAAAATTTCTTTCGAACTTACGATAGCAGTAAAAGCGCTCAAGAACAAACCAACACCAATGCCGATTAATGCATATTTAGCGTTACTTTTTAACCAATTGTTTTCGCTGGTAAATAATTTGTTTGATGTATGCATTTTTAGCTTATTTCTTCAACATCAAAAATAGGCCTTAAATATATTTGTTGATAGTTTTTCTGACAGTTGGTAGAAAATATAGGTTAGAAGGGAAATTATTGGAAACGGTTGGTTTTTGTCGATGTAGAAAAACTAGCAAAATCTAAATGGAATTGCTAATTTTACGACGTGAAAAATCTCGGCATCTTTTATATCATCTTTATGGTTTTGCTAACAGCAATGCCTTGCAGCGATGAAGCCGAATTACGTAACGAAACTAGCATAGAAATTGCTCATATTTCAGCCGATGATCATACCGGTTGCACAGAAACCTGTTCGCCTATTTGTGCCTGCGCCTGTTGCGGACAAAACGTAGTACAAAATAACTTTGTACAACTAGAAGTTAACATACCTATTATTGTTGGGAGTAAAGTATCTACCTTAACTTGTTTACGTTTAAAACAACGATCTAATAACATCTGGCAGCCGCCAAAATTGGCTTAATCTTTTATACGGTTTAAACACATCGGCAGTATGGCTGATGGCTTTTACCTAAACTAATTTTTAGATTAAATCGATTATAGTAAATCAATGAAAAAATATTTATTGTTAGTGCTTGCATTATTTGCAAGTAGCTTAACTTTTGCACAAAATATCTGGAAAGCCCAAGTATTGGATGTGCATTCTAAAGCGCCAATCGCTGGCGCAACGGCAACAATTAAAGGCACACAACTAGGTGCCAAATCAGACGAAAAAGGTTTGTTAACAATTGGAAATATTCCTAATGGAGAGCAAATTATTTTAATCAACTATATTGGTTTTGAGACAAAAACCTACACTGTAAAGTTCCCCTTAACCCAGTTAGAACCAGAGCAGGTTCTGCTAGAAGAGCAGGAAGATGATTTGGAAATGGTTGTCGTTTCTTCAACACGTAGCTCTAGAAGTATACAAGATATACCCACCAGAGTTGAGTTTATTGCAGGCGAGGAATTGGAAGAAAAAGCCAATATGAAACCTGGCGATATTCGTATGGTTTTGAGTGAGAGCACCGGCATACAAGTGCAACAAACATCTGCAACATCGGCAAATGCAGCTATCAGAATTCAGGGTCTAGATGGTAGGTACACGCAAATTTTAAAGGATGGATTTCCGCTTTATTCTGGTGCAGCAAGTGGCTTAGGCTTATTGCAAATTGCTCCTTTAGATTTACGCCAAGTTGAGGTAATTAAAGGTTCTGCGTCTACCTTATATGGCGGTGGAGCAATTGCTGGCTTGGTTAATTTAATTTCTAAAACGCCCACAAAAGAACGAGAACTAAGCTTTCATTTTGATGGAACCGATGCGCTAGGCTTAACCTTAAATGGTTTTTACGCAAAGCGGAATGAAAAAGTTGGCACAACATTATTTGCATCTTACCAAAATAATGCCTCTTATGATCCTGCAGGGATAGATTTTTCTGCGATTCCAAAATCAGAGCGTTTTACTTTTAACCCTAAATTTTTCTATTATCCTACAGAAAAAACAACATTGGTGTTTGGCATTAACAGCACCTTTGAAGATAGGATAGGAGGCGATATGCATTTTATTGATGGCAAAGGCGATGCTACGCATAGTTATTTTGAACAAAATAAAACGAAACGTATTAGTTCGCAATTTTCTTTAGATCATGCTTTTGGAAAGTGTAGCCATTTTACCGTTAAAAATAGTGTAAGTTATTTTAACAGAGAACTTAGTACACCTGGCTACGCCTTTGATGGCACGCAATATGCCACATTTTCTGAGGCAACTTATGCTAATCATGGCGAAATAATGGAGTGGGTTGCAGGCGTAAATTTATGGACCGACAGTTTTAAAGAGCCTAAAAATTCATCCGCTTTGCGTAATTATAACCAAACCACCTTTGGGGCTTTTGTGCAAAATAATTATAAGGCTAACGAATGGTTAACCATAGAAGCTGGTATGCGAGCCGATCATGTTGTAGATTATGGGTTTGCTTTTTTACCTCGACTTTCGGCACTGTTTAAAATTAGCCCACAGGTTACGTCTAGGATAGGAGGTGGATTAGGTTATAAAGCGCCAACAATTTTTACCGAAGATAGTGAACGTATCCAATACAGAGATGTTTTAGCTATAAGCCCTCAAAACAACAAGTTAGAGAAAAGTTATGGCGCAAATTGGGATGTAAATTACCGCACCGCTTTATTTAACGAAAATGTTTCTTTCTCTATAAATCAGTTGTTTTTCTATACGCACTTACAAAATCCATTGCAAATGGTGCAGTTGCCAAGCGGAAGTTATCAATTTGTTAATGGTGCAGGAAATTTGGCGACGAAAGGCACTGAAACCAATATTAAATTAGGCTACAAAGATTTTAAATTGTTTTTAGGTTACACTTATACCGATGCGAAGAGAAACGAAAATGGGCTCTCTATATTGAATCCGCTTACAGCAAAACATCGTATTAATTCTGTATTAATGTACGAAGTGCATGATGAGTGGAAACTTGGATTGGAAGCTTACACCTTTAGCAAACAATTGTTAAATGACGGAACTTACGGTAAAAACTATGTTATTACAGGATTTATGGCAGAGAAACTCTGGAAGAGATTCTCGATCTACGTAAATTTTGAAAACTTTGTAGATACCAGACAAACACGTTTCGATAGCATTTACACCGGGCCGCAAAACAATCCGCAGTTTAAGGATATTTACGCACCACTTGATGGATTTGTAATGAATGGAGGAATTAAATTCCGATTGTAAACGGGAAACAGAAGAGAATGGAAAAAGGCGCAGATTTTAAAATTCTGCGCCTTTTTTTACGGCATTGTTTTTACTAAACTAACTGCTGGAATAAATTCCGGTGCCGGTTCATTCTTTTTTGCTAAATAAGCATATTTTCCAAGACGCTTTAATGTTCTGTAATGCGATGCGAGTGCAGTACCAAAGGTTGGACTTTCTATATAAGGCAAGTTAAATTCTAAAGCCGTTTCTTTAACAATTTTGCCTATTGCCGGATAGTGGATATGACAAATTTTAGGGAATAGATGATGTTCAACTTGTCTGTTAAGTCCGCCACAGAAAAAAGCAGCAATTTTACTATCAACCGCAAAATTTGCTGTAGTCATCATCTGGTGTGCTGCCCAAGCTTCTTCAATATTTCCTTCGTTATTTGGATGCGGAAAGCTAGTACCTTCAACAACATGCGCTAATTGAAAAACTAAGCCCAAAACTAAACCTTGTGCAAACTGCATGGCTAAAAAGCCAATTACAAATTGCCACCAAGTAACGTTTAATACAATTAGCGGTAAAACGATAAATAAAAAATAATACAGAAATTTGAAAAAGAACAAATTAAAATACTCAATACGTGGGTGGTTGGCAACTTGGCTGCCGATTTTGGTTTGAAAGAATTTTTTGTAATCCTTTCTAAAAACCCAAGAAAGCATCGCTAAGCTATATAATCCGAAAGCATAAATATGCTGGTAACGTTGTAGTTTATTTACCGGTTCGTTTTCGCAAAAGCGGATTAAACCCGGAGCTACGTCAATATCTTCGTCGTGCCCCGAAATGTTAGTGTAAGTATGGTGTACAATATTGTGGCAAATACTCCAAACGTAGGCGCTTGCACCAATCAAACTAAAAAGAATGCTAAAAGATTTATTTACAGTTTGATTTTTAGAAAATGCCTTGTGTATCGCATCATGACATATATTGAATCCTACGAAAGCGCCAAACACGCCTAGTAAAATTGCTAGGCCAAGCATAATTGGCCCACTTAAATTACCTAAAATAATTAACAGGTAGAGCGAAATAAATGTGCCCAAAAAGAAAATTGCTTTAAACCACATGGCCCCGTTTGCATTGATACTCAGATCCTCTTCTTCAAAATGCGCATCAACGCGTTTACGTAACGTAGCATAAAATGCCGACTTTTTTACGTTCGTAAACTTTACTTTTTTTATCATATTTTTGGTTGGGGTGGTGTAGGGATGGATTTGATATATTAGCTAATGTAGTTTAATAAAAGCGTTTTTTTACATTATTTTGATTTTAATTCAAACCCTTTCGCTCTATGTACGTATTTATTCCTTGGTCAGTTTTCAATTAAACATCTCCAGTTTAAAACTAAGCGATTAAAGTTTAAGCTCTTAGTAGCGTTATAGAACGAGTTAAAGATTTTTTTATTCTCTAAAGGAGAAATTTACACTTAAAAATTGTTTTGTAAATACCTAATATTGAGTATTTTTGAAAACCAAATATAATCCCTAGATGAAAAAAATCAGTTATTTCCTGCTTTTAGTAAGCCTTAGCATTCTATTTTCCTGCAAAAAATCGGGAACGTTCCCGGCTCCGACTCCAGAACCACCAATAGTTTTACCGCCAACAACTGGAACAAACGTTTTGCCGGTCGGAGCAAAGGATGGTGTTGCATTCATTAATGGCGGCACCTCTGCAATTGTTACGCTTTATGCTCCTTCTAAAAATTCGGTTTATTTACTAGGCGATTTTAATGATTGGCAAGCCTTGCCTGCTTACCAAATGAAACTTGCGCCAGACAACAATACATGGTGGGTGCAGATAGATAACCTAAACCCAAACACAGAATATGCTTACCAGTTTTTTGTAGATGGTAGTTTGAAAGTTGCCGATCCGTATAGCGAAAAAATTCTCGATCCTAATAACGATAGTTTTATTCCAGCAAGTGTTTATCCGAACCTAAAGGCATATCCTACTAATAAAACCACAGGGAACGTGAGTGTAATGCAGGCTAATAAACCAACATATAGCTGGAAAAACGGAACTTTTAATCGCCCTGCGAAAGATAATTTAGTTATTTACGAATTATTGATTAGAGATTTTACTGCCGAACATAGCTACGCATCTACACTACAGAAGTTGGATTATCTGGTGAGCTTAGGCATAAATGCAATAGAATTAATGCCGGTTACAGAATTTGAAGGTAATTTAAGTTGGGGCTATAATATCTCCTACTATTTTGCTCCTGATAAATATTACGGAACCAAACAAGCACTACAAAATTTTATAGACGAGTGCCACGGTAAAGGTATAGCCGTAATTATGGACATGGTCTTAAATCATTCTTTTGGGCAATCGCCTATGGTACAATTATATTTTGATGGCAACAAGCCAACTAATAACAGTCCTTGGTTTAACGTAGATGCCAAACATCCTTATAATGTAGGCTATGATTTTAACCATGAAAGCCCGGCAACAAAATACTTCTCTAAAAATGTAATTAAACATTGGATGCAAGAGTACAAAATAGACGGTTTCAGGTTTGATTTATCTAAAGGGTTTACACAAAATTTTACCACTAGTGATAGTCCTTTTGCTGCTTACGACGCAAGTCGTGTGGCTATTTGGAAAGAGTACAATAACTACATCAAAAGCATAGACCCGAATAATTTTTATGTGATTTTAGAACATTTTGCAGAAGCTAGTGAGGAAAAGGTTTTAGCTGCCGATGGAATGATGCTTTGGGGAAATATTAATCATAATATGAATGAAGCTACAATGGGTTGGTTAAACGATTCTGATTTTTCTTGGGGATTTTTTGATAAACACGGTTTTGCAAAGTCAGAAAACTTAATTAGCTACATAGAAAGCCACGATGAAGAAAGGCTAAATTATAAAAACATCACCTATGGTAATAATGATGCCAGCAATTACAAAGTTAGAGACTTGGCAACTGCCTTAAAACGCCAAGAAATGGCTTCCGCATTTCTTTTTGCTATTCCAGGTCCTAAAATGATTTGGCAGTTTGGAGAGCTGGGATATGATATTAATATAGATTTTAATGGCAGAACGGGAGACAAACCTATTAAATGGGATTACTACACAGATCCGAAGCGAAAAGCATTATACGATGCTTATTCAAGGTTTATAAAGCTGAAAAAAGCTAATCCAATATTTAATACGCCAACTTACACCAGCAATCTAACTGGCGGAATTAAGTACATTAAACTTACCAGTGGCAACAATACAGTTGTGGTTGTAGGTAATTTTGATGTAACAGCGAAAACTGCGAATATAGATTTTGGTAGTAGTGGTACTTGGTTAAATGTTAGCGGCGGATCAAATATTAATTTAACAAATACTATTTTTGGCAATTCGTTAGCACCTGGCGAATACCATATTTATAGTAAACAGGCTTTAAATTAGTTTAATGATTTTTAAAAAATTTATTTTTGCTTTAGCCTTTTTGGCAATAATTTTCACTGCCAAAGCGCAAGATACTACACAACAAATAATACCTAATAAGTACAATAGCTTAGCGCAACAAGAAAAACCTTACGTTATACTTATATCTTTAGATGGTTTTAAGTGGGATTTGGCCGAAAAATATCAAGCTAAAAACCTACTTAAAATTAAAGAAACTGGAGCGTCGGCAAAGTATTTAAAACCGTCTTATCCATCGTTAACTTTTCCTAACCATTACACCATTGCAACGGGTATGTATCCATCGCATCATGGAATTGTAGACAATATTTTTTACGATAAAAAAACTGCAAGAACATATAAAAACTCAGATAAGTCAACCGCTTTAGATAGTACTTTTTACGGAGGCAAACCCTTGTGGACTTTAGCCGAAGAGCAAGAAATGTTGAGCGCAGTTTTTTTCTGGCCCGGTTCTGAAGCATCTAACAATAATATTAGGCCAACTTATTACTACAAATACAACGAAATTACACCATTGCAACAACGCATTGGCGTAGTTAGTGATTGGTTGCATCTGCCAGCAGAAAAGCGACCCCATCTTATTGCGCTTTATTTTCCGCAGGTAGATAAAGCGGCACATAAGTTTACTGCAGATTCTGAACAGACTAAAGAAGCCGTTAATGTAGTAGATGAAGCGGTAGGAAAACTCATGCAGGTGGCTAAAGAAACTAATTTGCCGGTAAATTTTGTGATTTTATCAGACCACGGTATGGCTGCGGTAGATAATCTAAATACTATTCCTTTGCCAAAGGCGATAGATAGAGAAGAATTTGTGGTGCCTCCCGGAACTTCAATATTGCACCTTTATGCAAAAGATAAAAAATATATTAAGCCAACTTACAAAGCTTTAAAGCTTGAGGCTAAGGATTACGAGGTTTATTTGGCTAATCGAATTCCAAAAAGGTGGAAATACAATAAGAAAAATGATAAGTTTGATAGAATAGGCGATATGATTTTGGTACCTAAACTACCAAAGGTATTTAGTACTATCGGCATAAAACCAGAAATTGGGCAACATGGTTTTGATCCTGCAAACCCAGCGATGCACGCCATATTTTATGCTACAGGGCCAAATTTTAAATCAGCTTATCAAATAAACGCGTTCGAAAATATTCATGTTTATCCGCTAATTGCCGAGATTTTAGGTTTGCCCTATACGCATAAAATTGATGGGAAAAAGAAAGTGTTAGCGCCTATTTTAAAATAGATTGCAAACTAGAATTTAAATGTTGGGGGCAATTGCGCAAACATCTCGCAACTATCTGCATAATTAAATCTAAATGTAAAATAGGTCTTGGTTTTTGGATCTAAACACCAAATTACATTGCTGAATTCGCCCTTAAAATCGTTATCAGTAAAGTTTGGAGCGTTTAAACCATACAACACCGCCCTCGTATCTTTAATGTTTTTTTCCTTTAAAATTTTATCTTTCGCAATATCTACCAATTTGTTTATTCTTTTAAGATCATATTGATAAGGTTTGTATACGAAGTTAGTTGCCTTGGCATCTCCAATCAGATCAATTTTAATATCCTCCTTAAAAGTAAATTCTCCCTTCTCATACTCATACTGCTTCCAGGTGGTGCTATTGGTATCAGTAGTAATATCTACAATAAACTCGGTTCCAGAACTTTTCTCTCTGTAATTGATGTTGGCGTAACCACCTTTTGGTGTAGCCTTTTCGTTTAATTTAGTTACAAACTCGTCCCACTCGGCTTTATTTTCGAGTATAGATTTTTCGCTGGTGTTAGTCGACTTGTTTTTGCAAGATAGTAAGCATAGTAATATGCATAATAAGCTAATGTTTTTCATAATAGTAAATTTAGGTAGGGTGAATTTAGCAGAACAATTCATTATTTCCTAAACCAAGTAACAATTTCGTGTTCGTTGCTTATTGTGGTTTCTATTTTTGATATTTATGCAAACAATCAAAACTAACCCATAATGAAGAAAATTTTTACCCTAAGTCTCTTAGCTTTAAGTTCTTTTGGTGTATTGCAGGCGCAGCAACCACAACGTGGTGCTAATGCGGGCAGTCCGGCCACAACGGCAACAACTGCTACAAGCGCAAATCCAGTTAAAGAAGAAGCAAAACCCAATGCCAATATCAATACCAGAAACATCGTAGCCGAAAGTACAGTGGTAACTAACCATTCGGTAACCATTAAAGGCAAAGCCGTTCCCTATAAGGCAGTAACAGGTACTTTGCCAGTTTGGGATGAGGATGGAAAAGCCATTGCTGGTTTGTTTTATACTTATTACGAACGTTCTGATATCCAGAATAAGGATAGCAGACCTTTAGTAATTTCTTTTAATGGAGGGCCGGGTTCTGCATCGGTTTGGATGCATATCGCTTACACCGGTCCCGTTGTGTTAAACATAGACGATGAAGGTTATCCAATTCAGCCTTATGGCTATAAAGACAACAGCACTTCTATTTTAGACGTTGCAGATATTGTTTACATAGACCCGGTAAATACAGGTTATTCTCGTGCTACCAGTAAAGATGTGCCAACCAACAAATTTTTTGGCGTTAGGGCAGATATTAAATACTTGGCCGAGTGGATTAACACCTTTGTAACACGTAACAATCGTTGGGCATCGCCTAAATTCTTAATTGGCGAAAGTTACGGTACAACCCGTGTTTCTGGCTTAGCTTTAGAGCTGCAAAGTAACCAGTGGATGTACTTAAATGGAGTAATTTTAGTATCGCCAACAGAGTTGGGAATAGAAAGAGGCACCGTAATGGATGCTGCTTTGCGACTGCCGTATTTTGCAGCCACTGCCTGGTACCACAAAATGTTACCAGCCGATTTGCAAGGCAAGAAATTAACCGATATGTTGCCCGAAGTAGAAAACTTTACCGTTAACGAATTGGTGCCGGCAATTGCAAAAGGCGGGTTTTTGCCACCGGCTGAAAAACAAAAAATAGCTGCTAAAATGGCTAGGTTCTCTGGTATTTCTGAGAAGGTTATTTTACAAAACAACTTAGATGTTTCTACCAACCTGTTTTGGAAAGAATTGCTACGCGACAAAGGTTTTACTGTTGGTCGTTTAGATTCTAGGTATAAAGGTATCGATAAAGCCGATGCAGGCAATGGACCAGATTACAATGCCGAATTAACTTCGTGGTTGCACTCTTTTACACCTGCAATTAACATGTACATCCGCAAAGAGTTAAACTATAAAACCGACCTAAAGTACAACATGTTCGGTCCTGTAAATCCTTGGGACCGCACTGGCGATCGTACAGGCGACAACTTAAGGGCAGCAATGGCGCAAAACCCGTATTTGCACGTTTTGGTGCAGTCTGGTTATTATGATGGTGCTTGCGATTATTTCAATGCCAAATACAACATGTGGCAAATGGACCCAAGTGGCAAGTTAAAAGACAGAATGAGCTGGGAAGGTTACGAAAGTGGACACATGATGTACCTGCGTAAGTTGGATTTAGCGCTGGGTAATGACCACATTCGCGATTTTATCCAGAAAGCTTTACCTAAACCTGGTGTGCCAGCAAAATTCTAAAATAGTTATAATCCTGTTTTAAGAGCGATTAGGTAAACTAATCGCTTTTTTATTTGAAGCGCATTTGTCTGCAATTATTTAGGTTTCCTCCTGCTTTCGCTCCAATTCCCGATAAAAATCGGGAGATTTCCGCTCTATCAGGGCTAAAAACTTAAGGGTGTGCAAGGAAAACCCCTCATAGTAGTAAAATCCTGCGTAAAATAAACCTGATAGAAGCAAAATAATTTTGGTGTCCGGAGCTAGTCGAAGGAAAAATTATTTGCGAATAGCAGGACTTTCGAGACCGAAGCGTTTGATAAATTGCTTTTCAAAAACAGATTTTACAGCAAATTTTACTTTGTAATTTTACGCATATTTGTTATCTTTCGAGATAGCCTAACGTAACAATGAAACAAATTATTATTCTAATCAGAGTAATTGCAGCAATCGTGCTAATAACTATCGGGGTAGATAACCTAAGCCAGCCATCAAATACCGAAGTTGCCATTGGCGCAATTGAAATATTTTTAGGTTTGGCAATTATATTTGCACCAATTAAATCACTTTTTAAAAAAATCTAAAACGTTCATGGATCAACCATCTTTAATTAAACGCCTTCTTAAGTATTTCTCCATTTTTATAGTTTTAATTATACTTTGGGTTATACAACCTTTTACCTACGAAAACATTGATGCCGGTAATGTGGGTATTAAAATTAACCTCTACGGTTCAGATCGTGGGGTTGACAACATAACTATTGTAACTGGTAGGGTTTGGTACAACACTTGGACCACAAAAATTGTAGAATTTCCAACCTATACGCAATCTGTAGATTACGAGCCTTTTGTAGTAACCACTAAAGACGCTGCAGAATTTAAGGTAGATCCGAAGTTAAACTACCATGTAAATGCAACCATGGTACCACAAATTTACAGGCAGTACCGCAAACCGTTAAACGAAATTGAGCAACAGTTTATGCGTAATACCATTTATGATGCTTACCGTATTGTGGCCAACTCCTTTAGTTCTGATTCGGTTATGAGTAACCGCGAAAAATTTGAAGATAGGATTCAGAATATTTTAACCAAAAACCTAAGTAAGGATGGTTTTATATACGATCAATTAACATCGGCAATTACACCTCCAGAAAGCCTAAGACAAATGATTGACGAAAAAAACGCATCGATACAAGCTAGGCTTAAAGCAGAAAACCAAGCTAAACAAGCAGATGCAGAGGCAAAGGTTAAATTAGCTACAGCAACCGGAGAGGCGCAAGCTTTATTGGTTAGGGCAAAATCTGAGGCTGAGGCAAACCGTTTAAGACAATCTTCTTTAACGCCAATGCTAATACAACAAGAGTGGATTAAAAAATGGGATGGCAAATTACCTACTACACAAGCTGGCGGTAATACCAGTTTAATGATGCCGATCAAGTAAAATAATTGAACAAAGATAAAAGACAGGATTTATAGCTTAGCTTTATACATAAGCCTAATCTTTAGTCTCAGGTCTTTAATCTTTGTTCATTGCTCCTTGTTCATTGCTCTTTACTCTTTACTCATTGTTCATTGCTCCTTGTTCTTTGCTCTTTATGCTTTGTTCTTTATTCTTTTATCTGTAATTTTGTAGCCCGACTATGGAACAGATTAAAACATCATTCGATTTTGAAAAACCTTTAGCTGATTTAATGCAGCAGATTGATAAGGTTAAACAAGTTGCCGAAAAAACTAAAGTGGATATGTCTGCTACATTAGCAGAACTAGACGAGAAAGTTGCCACTACGAGCCAAACACTTTACACTAACCTTACGGGTTGGCAGAAAGTACAAATGTCTCGTCACGCAGAAAGACCGCAAACTTTAGATTATATTAACATGATTTGCGATGATTTTATCGAGATGCATGGCGATAGAACTGTAAAAGACGATAAGGCAATTGTTGGTGGTTTTGCTACCATAAATGGCGAAACGGTAATGATTATCGGTCACCAAAAAGGCAAAAATACCAAAGAGCGCCAGTTTCGTAATTTTGGTATGGCAAACCCAGAAGGTTACCGTAAAGCTTTGCGTTTAATGCGATTGGCTGAAAAGTTTAATAAGCCTGTAATTTCCTTTATCGATACGATGGGTGCATACCCAGGTTTGGAAGCAGAAGAACGCGGACAAGGAGAGGCGATTGCTAGAAACTTGTTGGAAATGGCAGTTTTAAAAGTGCCAATTTTATGTTTTGTTGTAGGAGAGGGTGCTTCTGGTGGTGCGTTAGGTATTGGGATAGGCGACAAAGTTTACATGCTAGAACATACTTGGTATTCGGTAATTTCTCCGGAATCTTGCTCTTCTATTTTATGGAGAAGTTGGGATTACAAAGAGAAAGCCGCTGAATGCTTAAAACTTACTTCAGAAGATATGTTTAAAAACAAACTGATAGACGGCATAGTTAAAGAACCACTTGGCGGTGCGCACCAAAACCCAGAGTTAATGGGCGAAACGTTAAAAGCACAAATTGTAAGTGATTTAAAAAGCCTGAAAAAGGTTAACACCGATAAACTTGTTGCCACCAGAATTGATAAATTCTGTGCGATGGGTGTGGTTAACGAAGGTTAATCCTTTTCGAAAATATATAAAGCCTTTCTGATTTTTTAGAAAGGCTTTTTTTGTGGTTTTATTTTGGTGTGTAATTTTCGCTCTTTGAGGTGTTCGAATGGATGATTATTGCATATTTCAAATCCGATCTTGTTTTTTAGTCCGAAATGCGCTACGCTAACATCTCGAACAGCTTGGATTGTTCTAAATCTATTTATGTTAGATAGGATATTAAACAAATCCGATATCTATCGGATCAGAATAACGATTCGTTTTTATACAAAAAAGCCTGAGATCCTTTTCGATCTCAGGCTTTTTTAACTTTACATTTAACGTCTATTGCCCACCTTGCTGTTGCATAGAGCGACTGAAAACATAGTTAAATCTAGCGTCTAATTCTTGGTATTGTTTTGCAATATCTTCGGCAAGTTTAGTTTGTTTGTACTGTGAAGCAACTTGTGCCATAGGTACTAAACCATAATTTAAGGCAATTTGCCCTTGCTGACCACCAATCAAAATGTCCTTGCTTTTTGAAACATCAGCTAAATAGGTCATTTCTTTTTGAATGTAAACCATCGATTTTTTTATCAAATCGTTCGCTTTTTTCGTTTCTCCTAAAGCATAAAGGTTTTGTGCTGTTTGCGCAACACTCATCATAGATCTTATGCTGTAAATTTTGTCTGGTATAACCTCATCGTATTTAGCCATTACCTTTTTAGCATCGTCTAATCTGTCAGCTTTAATTAAGCCACTTGTTAAGCTATTTAAGATGTTAATGAAGATAGCAACATCATCTGCAGATTGCGTATCTAAGTAAGAAGCATGTTTTATGTTGCCCCATTTAAACTTGTTCATTACATTTTTATACAAGGGATCAAGGTTAATATACTCATCTGGAGTAGAGGTAGAATCAATTTTTAAAGGCAATAAGCGGATAGCTAAACCTTCGTTATACAAATAATTGTCTAAACCATTAAACTGATCGCCTGGAACTGTTTTAGCAAAATAAATTGGTCTTTTCCAATTGTTATGTGCTATAATATCAAACATCGCTAGCGTACCTTTGGTAATATATGGCTTGTTAAATTTCCATTCCATTACCGGAGCAATTTCACCTCCTCTGTTTGCAGGTAAAGTTCCTGAACTAATCACATCTTGTGGATTGATGGTTAATTTCAAGTTCTTAGTTGGCAAATCGTTATTTGCTTCCAAAAGGTAATCTACTAATTCTTTAAGCTCTACATTGCCTTGGATATTAGCGTCTGTAAATCTCATGTAATCTCTAACGCCAGAAACGTACTGAGATTCTTTCATGGTAATTGGTAAAGGCTCTGATTGATGCACTTTGCGACGCATACCGTTAATATACCAATCGGTGTCGAACAAACTTAAGTTTACCAATCTAATATCTGGTCTAATACCTTCTACTTCCTGCGCATACCAAAGTGGGTAAGTATCGTTATCACCATAGGTAAATAAGATTGCGTTAGGAGCGCAAGATTCCATATAGCTAATTGCAATATCTCTTGCTACCCATTTATCAGAACGGTCGTGGTCATCCCAGCCTTGGCTGGCCATTAAAACTGGAGCAACAAGCAGACCTATTACCGTTGCACCAACAGCTGCGGTTTTAGGGTTAAGCTTACCGAAAACCCATTCTTTTATGGCTAGTACGCCTAAACCTATCCAAATGGCAAACGCATAGAAAGATCCTACATAAGCATAATCACGCTCTCTCGGTTCTAATGGTTTTTGATTTAAGTAAAGTACAATCGCTAATCCTGTAAAGAAGAAAAGCAAGCCTATAATTCCTGCGTCTTTTTGGGCACGAGAGAAATGCCAAACAGCACCAATTAATCCTAAAATTAGGGGTAAAAAGAAAAATCTGTTGTAAGAATTACTTTCTGTAATGGTAGGAGGAAGGTTTGTCTGGTCGCCTAAAAACAAAGCATCAATTGGTTTTACACCGCTTAGCCATTGTCCTTCGTACAGGCTGCCTTGTCCTTGGTCTTCGTTTTGTCTACCGGCAAAATTCCACATGAAGTAGCGCATGTACATTAACCCGGTTTGATATTTCGCAAAGAATCCGATATTGTCGAACAGATTTGGCACATCCTGATCGCCCAGATTCATCATGTCCTTATAATAAGTTACATGTCGGGCATCATCGCTGTACATTCTAGGGAAAAGCGTAGTGCGTTGTAGGCGTTTTAAACTATCAGGGAATCCTTCGGTTATACCGTAAACCTGCTTAGTTTTAATGCCGGCAACCTCGTATTTTTCTGCCCCCTTTCTGTAAATGGTTGCGCCAGAATCTATTACTGGATAGCCATTTTCTTGATATTTAGGAATTGTGTTGTAGTTAGGTCCGGTTATCAACGGTCTATCGCCGTATTGTTCTCTGTTTAGGTAGCTTAAAAAAGAGAAAGCATTATCAGGATCGCTATTGTTAAGGTTTGGCTTTGCCTGTGCCCTAATAATAATCATGGCAAAAGAGGTGTAGCCAAAAATTACCAGCACAGTTGATAAAAGTGCAAGGTTTAAAACTCTTTTTTGATGTTTGATTGAATAGCGGATTCCCCAAACCAAACCTCCAATTAATAAAATTGCAAAGAAAAGTACACCGGTTCCAAAACCTAAACCTAGGGTATTTACAAAGAATAAATCGAAGTAAGCGCCTAGAGAAACCATATATTGAATAATTCCGTACTGGATAACTGCAAGTATCAAAATCCCAATACCAAGCGTTTTAAATATACCGCTTGACGTTGCCTTATTCGTTTTTTTGAAGTAGTAAACAAAAGCTATTGCTGGTATAGTTAACAAGTTTAACAAGTGGATACCAATAGAAAGACCCATTATATAGGCTATAAATAATAACCATCTATCTGCTTTAGGCTCGTTGGCAACCGCTTCCCATTTTAAAATACCCCAAAATACAATTGCAGTAAATAATGATGATAAAGCGTAAACCTCTGCTTCAACGGCAGAAAACCAGAAACTATCGGAAAAAGTATACGCTAATGCACCAACAATACCAGAACCCATAATACTAATTAGGTTGGTCGTGCTAACCACTTCTCCTTCTTTAACTAAAATCTTTTTTGCAAGTGCAGTAATTGTCCAGAATAAGAACAAAATGGTTGCACCACTGGCAACCGCAGAACCTACGTTCATAAAATAGGCAACTTTAGTATTATCGCCCATGGCAAAAATAGAGAAGAAGCGTTCTATCATTAAAAACAACGGTGCGCCTGGTTGGTGTACAACTTGCATCTTTAATGCCGAGGCTATAAACTCTCCGCAATCCCAAAAGCTAACAGTTGGTTCTAATGTTAAAATGTAAGTTAAAGTGGCGATAAAGAAACAGGCCCATCCAACTATATTGTTTACTTTAAAATAATTCATCGTACTAATGAGGTGAAATTTTTTGTTTTACGCATAAAAATGCGTCCGAAAATAAAGAAATAGATTGATAAATTGGTTAACTTTGCGAAGTCTTTTAACAAAAATTAACGCTTGTTAGAGGCTAGAAATGCACTTTGAAACTTTTTTTAATTTTTTTTCATTTCACTATTGCAAGAATAAAAATTAAGCGTAAATTTGCATTCCATTTCGGAACAACATCGAGATGGAAAATTGTCCGATAGTATAAGGGTAGTACAACGGTTTTTGGTACCGTTTGTCTTGGTTCGAATCCAGGTCGGACAACAAATTTTTTCGGATTGTGAATAAACCCGCAATCCGATTTTTTTTTAACCAGCATTGATACCCGCAAATCATGCCATTGCAGTTTAACCCAGTTAAAATTTTTGCCGGAACCGGTACAAAAGATTTAGCGAAACAAATTGCCGAAGCTTACGGCAAACCACTAGGAAGCGTAACTTTAAGTCGGTTTAGCGATGGCGAGTTTCAACCTTCTTTTGATGAATCGATTAGAGGGTGCGATGTTTTCTTGGTTCAATCCACTTACCAACCTAGCGATAATTTATTTGAACTTCTTTTAATGGTAGACGCGGCTAAAAGAGCATCTGCACATTATATTACTGCAGTAGTTCCTTATTACGGCTTAGCTCGTCAGGATAGAAAAGATAAACCAAGGGTAGCAATTGGCGCAAAGCTGGTAGCTAATTTATTAAAAGCTGCAGGTATCCACCGTATTATGACGATGGACTTGCATGCGGCACAAATACAAGGTTTCTTTGATATTCCGGTAGATCACTTGGATGGATCGGTAATATTTGTACCTTATATAAAAAGCTTAAATCTGCCAAATTTAACTATTGCATCGCCAGATATGGGCGGTTCTTACAGAGCCCGTACCTTTGCTAAGTTTTTTAATGCAGAAGTTATTATTTGTGATAAACGCCGTAAACGTGCCAACGAAATCGAATCTATGTCGATTATTGGAGATGTAACCGGTCAAGATGTAGTTTTGATAGATGATATTTGCGATACTGCAGGTACGTTAGCAAAAGCCGCTGCCTTGATTATGGAAAATGGCGCAAGAAGTGTGAGAGCTGTTTGTACACACCCAGTTTTATCTGGTAAGGCTTATGAAACGGTTGAAAATTCTGTGTTGGAAGAATTAATTGTAACTGATACAATTCCTTTAAAACAACATAGTGATAAAATTAGAGTGCTTAGCACCGCTAGTTTGTTTGCAAAAGCAATTGCAAATGTTAACGAACATGGCTCAATAAGCGATCTTTTTAGAGTTTAATAAAAGGTGGAAGGTTAGGCATCAAGGCCTAAATACTGAAGCTAAAACATATACTAATTAAAATAAATAAAAAATGAAAACAATCGCAATTAGCGGTTCTCCAAGAGAGAACGTAGGGAAACGCGATGCTAAAGAGCTTCGCTATGAAGGTAAAGTTCCTGCAGTATTGTATGGTGGAAAAGAACAAGTACACTTTTCTGTATTAAGAACTGATTTAAACGAAGCTATCTATACTCCAGAGGCTAACTTTTTAGAAATCACTATCGGTGGTACTAAAACTAAAGCTATCATTAAAGATGCTCAATATCATCCATTAACAGATTTATTATTACACGTAGATTTCCTTCAATTATTTGATGAGAAAGAAATTGTAATGGAAATCCCTGTTAAATTAACTGGAACTTCTCCAGGTGTTAAAATGGGTGGTAAATTGGTTCAGAAATTACGTAAATTACGCGTTAAGTCTTTGCCTAAACATATGCCACAAGTGGTTGAAGTTAGCATAGATAAAATGGAAGTAGGTAACTTATACCGCGTTCGTGATTTAGCTAAAACTGATTATGCTGTAATTAACACTCCAGAAGATACAATCGTTTCTGTAGGTATGTCTAGAGCTTTAAAACAAGCAGAGACAGAAGCAGCTAAAGGTAAAAAATAGTAGTTCATAAATTTTTTGCTGAACAAAAAGCGGTGCAGAATCAATTCTGAACCGCTTTTTTTTGGTCTATAATTTCGGATTTTAAGATAAAAAGCATCAGGTTTTTTTATTTTTTTGAAAGCGCAATAGCTTTGCTAGTAATCAAATTTCTTCCCGTTTTTTGCTTATACGCTTCGCTACGTAGCAAAGCTACTTGCTGCAGGGTATCGCTTCAACCGGGGCTAAATATAAAAAGCTGTGCATTTTTTAAAGGTTGCAATCGGGCCACAAAACTTAAATCATAAACCCGGTGGTAGCGGCATACTTTTTTCCAAAGCCTTTTTTTGGATTTAGAAAAAAGATATAGCGTACAACGGGGCTAAAGTCTGCCATAATCACTGGCTATATTTTACAAAAACGACAAATAATTATTTTTTAACTTTTTAGCTTAGGTCTTAGTCTTTCTTTGCTTTAAACTTTGGTCTTTAAGCTTTAAGCTTTTAACTTAGCAAAATGAAATTTCTCATAGTTGGCTTGGGCAATATTGGTCCAGAATATGCACATACTCGTCATAATATAGGTTTCGATATAGCAGATCAGTTAGTTAAAGATTTAGGTGGTAGTTTTGAACTATTACGTTTAGCCTACTACGCAGAAGTTAGTTATAAAGGCAAAAAGTTACATGTAATAAAGCCCACCACCTATATGAATTTAAGTGGTAAGGCCGTAAACTATTGGATGAAAGAACTGAAAGTTGCACCAGAAAATGTTTTGGTCTTGGTTGATGATTTAGCACTTCCGTTAGGTAAATTACGTATGAAATTACAGGGCAGTAGTGCTGGGCATAACGGTTTAAAAAGCATAGAAGAAGTTTGTGGCGGACAAAATTACGCTCGATTGCGTTTCGGCATTAGCGATAATTTTAGAAAAGGCCAACAAGCTGAATATGTTTTGGGTGCTTTTGATAAGGACGAACAAAAAGAGCTGCCAACTTTAATTAACCGCGGCGTAACCATGATTAAGAGTTTTGCAACCATTGGCGCTGCACAAACCATGACACTTTTTAATAAATAATATTCGGTTGTCAGTTGTAGGTTGTGTTGTCAGTTTTCAGTCTGGATTGTTAATTTATGATCATAATGACTCTGGGATGTAGACTTAAGACTCAAGATTTTGTACTCAAGACTCTTAACTCTCTACTTTTGCCTTTTTACTTCATGCAATCGCTATAGGTTGCGCCGATACTAAAGGCTTTTTCGTTAATCCAAATCTGCGAACGATCGAACTTGGTGATTTTATTTTTAGCCAAAATAAAAGCTCTGTGGCATCTTACAAAATCTTCGCGAGGCAATAGTTCTGTAAGTTCGTTAATGGTAATTCTGGTGCTCAGCAATGTGCCATCAGCTAAATTAATTTGAGTGTAATTTCCCGATGCCTCTATAAAAAGAATATCTTTTAAGAATACTTTTACTTGCTCATAGCCATCTTTTATAAAAATATGATCTGTTTTGCCTGGCTGGTGGTTGTTACGTAAATCGTATAATTCTTTGGCTTTGTTGCTAGCTTTTAAAAACCTAGCCAGCGAGAAAGGTTTTAATAAATAATCTACCGCATCTAACTCAAAACTCTGCACTGCATGTTCGCTGTAGGCCGTGGTAAAAATAACCATCGGTGGTTTGCTTAATGTTTTTAGAAAATCTATTCCGTTAATATCTGGCATTTTTATATCCAGAAAAAGTAAATCAACTTTGTTTTGCTGTAAATAAGTAATTGCCTCAAAAGCATTAGTAAAGCGAGCCTTCAAGTCAATAAATGGCACTTTGCTAGCGTGTGCTGCAACAATGTCTAAAGCTATCGGTTCGTCGTCTATTGCAATTGCAATCATATATCGTTTATTAAAAAATTAAAAGTTTGTTGCGATGAGTGCAAATACTTTAAGATTTACTTTTCGGCTTCTTTTACCTTCGAAGTTAATAATTTATCCAACAACATTTTTAGGTCGGGCGACGATGGGCGTGGAGCATCAGCGGTATGTATTTTTCCTATCGGATCAATCAGGATAAACCGGGGAATTCCATCAATTTTAAAAGCCTTAACCCATTCGGAACTAAAATCTTTGTCGGCAAATAATTGAATGTCACCTAGTTTTTCATCATTAACAAACTTTATCCATTTTTCGTAATCGTCTTGCTTATCAACCGAAATACTAACAAATACAATATTTTGGGTTTTGTAATGCTGTTCCAACTTTTTTAGGTAAGGAATTTCTGCCCTGCAAGGTGCACACCACGTAGCCCAAATATCTAAAAAAACATATTTTCCTGTTAAACTAGAGAGCGTAGTTTTTCCACCTTTATGGTTCACATATTCAAAATTTGGAGCTATTTTGCCTTCCAAACTTGTTATCCCACTTGTCTTTAAAGTAACATTCTTAAGTTCGTCTATTATTCGTTTATCTTCCAATTGGTACTCGGCTAACATTAGCTTCGAAAAAGATGGACTAAAACCTTCTTGATAAAGATAATTTTTTGCTTCAGAGAAACGTTTTTTAAGTACTATTTTCAACTCTTCTTCACCAGGTAGTTTTCCTCCAAAACCTTGTTTCATTGTTTTGTCTATGGCTTTCTTTTTCAACAGATAGTTGTTCTCCATAGCACCATTCCCGTCGAAAGAAAGTGTTTCGCTAAATCGTTTGCCATCTGCTTTTAACTCCAAAATGAAACCACCACTCAAATATAAATTTGCAAATTCCGAGCCATCAAACAGTTGATAGAAACCTTGTGGAGCATTAAAACTTTCCGAAAATTTCCCATCTTTTCCCTTGATGGTTATTTTAAAATTTTTATTGTGTACAACAATAGAGTCTGAGTTTGGACGGATAATGTTAGCGCTAAAAAATATCTTATTATCTTGTGCAAACAGCTGATTGGCAAATAAAATGAGTAGCAATACCAGTTTCTTCATATTTACAACTTAATGGTTAAGTGGATGAAAAATTCCTTGGCGCTTTCCCTGATAATCAATTCGTGTTTGCCCGGATATAATAAGGCTAAACGCTGTTTTACATTTTGCAAACCTATACCACTTTTTAGTTTCTCCGGATCGTTATCTGGTTTAATATGAATACTGTTATTAACGTCGAAATATAAAGTGTTTTCTTTAGTTTGTAGAGTAACTTTTATATGCGATGGATGCTGTAAGCTAATGCCATGTTTAAACGCATTTTCTACAAAAGGAATCAGCAACATTGGCGTAATTTCCAGGTTGTTTAACTGTTCGTCAATTTGTGTGTCGATCACAATGTTTCCAGATCTAGACGTGCGTAGCTTTTGCAGAGCGATGTAATTTTCTAGATAGTCTACATCTCGCGTTAGCGAAATTTTATCCTGAACGTTTTCGTGCAACATGAATCGCATCATATCTCCCAATTTCTGAATGCCTTCGCCAGTGCGCTCTGCATTTTCTTGTAAGGCAGTGCCATAAAGCGTATTTAATGCATTGAAGAGAAAGTGGGGGTTAATTTGAGATTGTAGAAAACTCAAAGAAGCATCAGATTTGCCTAACTCTTTTTTTAGTGCGAAGATTTGATTGTTGCTTGCAGATCTGCTTTTGAAAATATACCAAGCTAAAAGCATTGTAACAATCAATTGTGTTGGAAAGTGGAAACATAGAATAATTGCTCCCCAATCTATATTTGTGGCCATCAACATCATTATTAATGAAACCGGTATTGCCAAAAACAATGCAATTAATAAGAAGTAACCGAAATAATGAATAAACCTTTTCTCTTTTTGTTGATGTTTTGGCAGGTAAAAATGTATGGCATAAATTGCTTGGCAGATGCCTGCAAACACGATTAGTGTCCACATCACAATTACTTCGTACTGCGGACTAGTTGCAACCAATAGCAGTAAACCTACAAACCAAAACGCCAAACCAAAACCAACATCAATTTTAATCTGGTAATTTGCATTTTCTGCGTCTTTATTTTCTTGGATTAGATAAAATACGAACTCTTTTAAAACTACGTAGCCAGATACGGCAATGAAAATCCAAAGTGTGTCTGAAAAACCTTTAAAAAATATGCGATTATACGCAGATTGGTTATCTGTATATTCAGCGAATAAATAGGCGTCGCTGTAGGTTCGTGTAATACTTATTACAAATCCCGTTACAATAAAAAGTATAAACACATAGGTTACGTTTGTAGCAACCTGTTGTTTTTTTATAATAGCGGGGATAGCAATAAAATTAAGCCCTAAAAAGGCCATATAAATAACTGAATATTGAAATATTTTGGGCAAAAAATAATTGTAGAGGTAAGAGAACGTCATATGATTTTCTCTGAAATTATAATATTCCCAATTAAGTCTTCGGTTACCGGTGTTGGAGATTAAGATAATTACAGCAATCGCATATAATATCGTCGAGATCCAAAACTCTGCTCTTTGTAAATCTTTCTGTTTCATAACGTTTTTTTATTGTTTGTGCTGGTTTTTGGCGCTAGTTTTTGTTTTCTCATAATATCAAGTTTCTTAAGTTTTCAAGCTGTGTATCAGATTTCCAAAGAATTTGATTAATATCTCTTTCAATTTTGATATCAGGTTCGGTCCCAAATCCGTCTAAAATTTTTCCATCCTTTTGAAATGAAACCATTGTGCTGATTTTTAAACGAATTGAAGAATTTGGCAATTCAAATCTTTCACTATTGCCACTTGAGCCATCCGTTGTCGTCCCTACAATTTTTATATTTGGAATTGCTTTAAAAGCAGCAACAAAAACAGATGCAGCACTAAAGCTTTTTTCGTTTGCCAATATATAAACAGGCTTATTATAGTAAAAGGCTTGCTTTGCTAATTTCTTCCCGTTCAGTAAACCGAAATAATATTCGCTGTATTTTTTTTGGTCTAATTCATACATCGGTTTAAACGTTTTTAAAAACGCAGTAGCACTTTTCTTTTCCTGCTTATCTAAAGCGGCATACGAAAACAAATTTCTGCTACTTAAGCTTTCTTCATATTCTTGTGGTAAAGGAATTGGCCCTCTTTGTTTCGTTGCATTTACCATGTAAATGGAGTCGGGGTGAACAAAGTATTTTGCCAATTCGTAAGTTATATCACGTGTGCCGCCACCATTACTTCTAACATCTACAATTAAGGCATTACTGTTATTCCGGATAGATTCCATAAAGGAATTGATTTTTTTAAATAACAAGGGAGCGTCTTCTTTACTAACCATCGAAGGTATTTGCATGTATCCAATTTGGTCTTTTAAGCCGAAAAGCGGACTAACATTTTCCTCTTTATTATAATCTTCATCTTTAAGCAATGCGAATTTCTTTTCAAACTCATCGTCCCAATAACCTGATCTCATTTTTCTTCCAACCGGAGAAACCACTAAAACGGTATCATTTTTAAATGAAGAATCTGAAAGCGTTAGTTTGATTTCTTTTGGTAATGATTTGTTTAAAACACTATATATTTTTTGAATATCTCTTAGTTGCCTAACTGCTTTTGTAAAATATGCTTCTTTTGGTGCAGTTAGTTCATCTGGAATTATCTGTTGGATGAAATTTTCGATAAGAGTTCCATCTATCTCCTTTAAGTAAGGGAATTTTACATTTAAGCGCACTAAATCTTTATCAGTATTTCTGTTTAATACAAGAACTTTATTTGCTTGCGGAGCATATACAAAAGGCAGGAAAAGTGAGTTCCTAATTTCATAATCTCTTACGGAAGAATGTCTATCGCCAATTTTTCCAATGGTTTTGGCTATAAATAGACCAAAATTTTCAAGCGTAGTAGCATCTGTTAATTTATCGAGATAGTTTTTAACGTCTTTATTAAAATCAAATCCGTTCAGGTAAACATAAGAAGATTTCTCATTCAAGGTTTTCGTAAGAAATTGTAAGTCTGTTTGAACCTGTTTTTTGGATAGATTTTTAGTTTGGGCCACAGAAACTATAGCTGATAGGCTAAAAACTAATAATAAAATAAATTTGGTAGTTGTCATTTGTTGTTTTTACACTACAATTTTAACTATGATATTTTTTGTTTTATTAGAAATGTGATAAACAAGCCAAAAAATGTGACGAAATAAAACAGTAGGTTAATCAATCTATAATTTACTTGTTGATTTGAGCTGAGACTTATAACTTAGAACCTGAAAATTATAACTAAAAATGATTGTTTACGGAATACCAAATTGCAATACGGTAAAAAAAGCTACAGACTGGCTTAAGGAAAATAAAATTGATTTTGAATTTCACGATTTTAAGAAAAAAGGAATTACTGCCGAAAAATTGCAAGAATGGTTTAACGAGTTTGGTTGGGAAAAGGTTATCAATAAAAACGGACTTACTTTTAAAAAACTTAGTAAGGAAGAACAGCTGAAAATTAATAATCCGACCGCTGTAACAGCTTATCTGTTAAATAATACAAGTGCTATTAAGCGACCAATCGTAGAAAGAGAAAAAGCTGTTTTAATTGGTTTCGATGCAGACAATTATAAAAACATCTTAGGCTAATTATCATTTAAGGGAAGTAGGATTTTAAAAATGCTACCGCCTGTCACTTTATTTTCGCACCATATTTTACCCTTGTGGGCATTTACTATTTGTCGGCAAATGGCTAAGCCCATTCCAAACGTTACTTCGCCCATTGTGCCCACACGTTTCGCTTCAGTAAACATATCGAAAATTGTTTCCAGTTGCGCTTCTGGTACGCCTATACCAAAATCCTCGCAACAGATTAAGGCATTATTGTTCTGTTTTATTCCACTAAGTATAATTTTGCTTTGAAAAGGACTGAATTTTATCGCATTCGATAACAGATTGTTTAAAACCCTTCTGATTTTTTCTTGGTCAATCTGCAACTCGATCTGTTCGCTTCTGTGTTCAATCAATTGCCCTTTTTCTTCGGCTTTATACTGCAACATAGAACTGCAATATTGTAAAAGTTCGCTAAGCTTTATATCCTCCTTGCTCAGCTCAACGTCGGTATTAATCTGCAACATGTCATTAATCAATCCGATAGCATCATGGCCAGAAGTATTGATCATTTGCAGCATTTCTCTATCCTCGGTAGTGTGGTGTTCGTCTTCTAGCATTAAACCAATAGCCATCGTCATACCACCAATTGGGCTACGTAAATCGTGGTAGATAATTTTCATCATCCTGTAGTTGTCCTCATGACTTTTTTGAAGTGCCGAGAGTGCATCTTCTAATTGTGCGTTTTTTTCTCCAACCTCTTGATTTAATTTTTTGAGCGCTGTATTATGTTTTCTATAACGTTTTAAATATGTAATAATTAGGAATAAGATAATAACCAGAAAGACCGAAGAAATAATTCCTCCCCACATGTAAGAAGTGGTTAATTTATTGGAATTATTAAGCAGTTCAATTTCATGTTCTTTTCTGGCAATTTGAAATACACTTTCTAAGTCCTTTTCATTAACATTTTTTTCTGCATCGGTCAAAGAGTCTCTTAATGCAGAATAGGTTTTAAACGCATTGTAGGCAGCTAGAATATTGTTGGATTTATCAAGCCGTTTCCAGTCTAATTCTCTAAATTTTAATAACAATTGTTGTTGAGTTGCATTGTATGGAAGTTCCCATTCCTTAATTTCCAACATTAGCGTATTTAGCTGTGTATTAGCTTCATTTAAACGATTATTTTTAAGGTACAAGCTAACGAGTTTTAGTTCTGCAGTATGCGCATCCATAATAGCAAAACCTGGTTTGTGGTTTATTTTGATGCTTTCCTTTAATAAACTCTCTGCCAAAATATCTTCGCCTAATAATGTGTAGGTGCCTCCTAAATTCCCATAAATAACGGCAAGTGCGGTAGAAATTCCCTTATTGCGATCTGGAAATTCGATTTTCTTTTCATTTAGTAATGCTATCCCTTTTTTATAATAGATCACAGCACTATCCGGTATCCCAGCTTTTTCAAAAGAGAGGCCTAGGGTATTTAATGTAGACTGTGGCCGTAGAACACGTGTGTCGAAATTCGAGTTATCGCAGCTAGATAGATCAGCCAAAGTGCTTTTTAAATAAGGGATTGCCTCTTTGTAACGCTTTTGTTTATATTTGATTAAAGCAATTTTATAGGTGAAATTACTCATCTCACAAGACGTTAAATGAGCGTTGCCGAAACTTTCACCTTCATAATATTTCTTTATTCCGGCGTTGTAATCTTCACCTCTTAATAGCAAATCACCTTCGTAAAATTTAGTGCGAACATAATGTTCGGGATGTTGTTCTTCAATTCCATCCAAAATAATGTACATGGAATCTATGGTTAATTTAGCCTTACTTAAATCAACCTTACGATTTAGGTAGATATCTGCCTTGAAATTATATTTTTGCCAACGCTGTGCCCTAGAAAATTCTTTTACTGCATTGTGTACAGAATCTACATAAATAATAGCCTTTCTTCCATCGCCTTCATCGCGTAATTTAACGGCCGAGTTATGATATTCTTTTAAAAACTCTATCCCAACTTCTTGCTCTTTTTTTTTGCAACTAGATAATGCAAGGCAAAAAACCATTAAAATTAAGATAATGGTTCTATTGGTTTTAGCGATTTTATTTGAAAGCAACGGCATAGTATAGCAATAGGGATTAAAATAAATTTAAACATTTGAACCAAATCAACAAAATAAAAAATCGATGGAAGTGCCGAAATCGAATTTGAACAAATTGAATATTTCGAAAGAAGTCAATCTATTTTCTGTTAAATTTTGTTAATTAAGTACAGTAACGTTAAAATCATTTAAATTTGGGTTATGTTAAAGAAGTTCATCATATTTTTACTGCTATTAGCACCTTTACATTTGTTGGCGCAAAATGGCTTTTTGACTGGTAACATTTTCGATAGCGAAAATAGAGCAACGGGGATTGAAGGTGCAACCATAAAAAATCTCAGCACAAAATCTTTAGTACTTAGCGACAAAGAAGGACGTTACGCCATAGCTGCCAAAGTTGGCGATTTGATCTCATTTGGTATGGTTGGTTATCAAACAGATACCTTATATCTTACTAAATTGGTTGTAAAAAATGTGTATTTGCGGGTTCAGGTTAACAATTTAAACACTGTTGATATAACTAGCACAAAAGTTTCTCCTTACTTAGATGTTAAAGATCCGAACGCGGTTGCTGCAAAAGAGGTAGAATATAGCAAAGAACGAGGTGGCTTGCGTTTAAACTTAGGTTTTGGAAAAAATAGACGGGAGCAGGAGAAAGTTCAAATGCTAGAAGAAAATGATCGTTTTCAAGAAGAGATCAACCGCAATTTTAATGAGAAATACATTAAAAAGCTTGTTAAATTTCAAGGACCAAATATTAAGGATTTTATTGATATGTACAGACCTACCGTAGAGCAGGTGAAGGCCGAACGCCCTTTCAAATACGATTATTACATTTCGAATGCTTACAGTACATGGTTAAAATTACCAGAAGATCAGCGTAAGCTACCATCGTTGTTAAAGAAAGACAAACAATAGAAAAAGGTAACAATATTACTTTACAGTTTGTATTTCTCTAATTACAAATTACCTTTAAGAAAAAATAATATCAACATGCATAAACTAATTTCTAAACCCCTTTTGGCATTGGGGCTTTTGGCAGTTACTGCTTTCTCTAGCAGTGCGCAAACAACGCCACCCGCTACCAATTATGTACCCTCTGAAGCGTTTGGACCATTATTCTACAACCAAAATGGAAATGAATATCGCTCAGCTAGCGGTGCACCCGGTCATAAATATTGGCAAAATGGTGTAGATTACAATATTAGCGTTAATTTAGATACCGCAACACATAAAGTTAGCGGTACAATCACCATAACTTATAAAAACAATAGTCCAGATCAGTTGCCATATCTTTGGTTACAGTTAGATCAGAATAGTTTCAAAGAAACGTCAAGAGGTTATGCAGTTACACCGGCTCGTAGTCGCTACGGTGCGCAAGGCGAAAAATTTGAAGGTGGCTATAATATTTCAAATATAGTTGTACAACAGAAAAAGAAAGACGTGAAGTTTACTTCTTTAGTTGAAGATACTAGGATGCAAATCCGTTTAGATAAGCCTATGGCTGCCAGTGGCGATGTAGTAACTATTAAAATGGATTATTCTTACATCGTACCTAAAGCAGGTTCTGATAGAACAAGTCGTTTAACTACCAAAAATGGCGAGATTTATGCCATTGCACAATGGTTCCCTAGAATGAGTGTTTACGACGATGTAATTGGATGGAATACTTTACCGTACTGGGGTGGAGGAGAGTTTTACTGCGAGTTTGGAGATATCACTTTTGATATTGCCGTTCCGGCAAACCATATTGTGATGGGTTCTGGAGAGCTTTTAAATCCACAAGAGGTTTTTACTGCCGAGCAGTTAAAAAGATGGAACGCTGCCAAACAAAGTGATGCAACTGTACATATCCGTTCAGAAGCCGAAGTTAATGATCCTAAATCTCGCCCATCAGCACAAAAGCTTACATGGAAATTTAAAATTACCAACGCAAGGGATGCAGCTTGGGCAACTTCTAGATCGTTCGTTTTAGATGCAGCTAGAATAAACTTACCTAGCGGTAAAAAATCTTTGGCAGTGTCTGCACAACCAGTAGAAAGCAACGGAATGGATTCTTACGGTCGTGGTGTAGAGTATGTTAAGGCATCAATAGAACATTACTCAAAAATGTGGTTCGAATATCCGTATCCTATGGCAGTAAATGTTGCTACTTCGGTAGGCGGTATGGAATATCCAGGTATTGTTTTTTGTGGCTGGACAGCCAAAAAAGGTAATGCTTGGGGTGTAATAGACCACGAGTTTGGCCATACTTGGTTCCCGATGATTGTCGGTTCTAACGAACGTAAATTTGGATGGATGGACGAAGGTTTTAACACTTTTATTAACGATTTATCATCTACAGAATTTAACAACGGCGAATACAAACCACGTAGAACTGACATGAATGCTATTGGAAGTCGCGTAATTGGTAATCCAAACTATGAAAATATCATGTTAATGCCTGATGGAATGAAAGAGGCTAATATTGGTGTTAACCTTTACAGCAAACCGGGATGGGGTTTACATATTTTAAGAGATCAGATTTTAGGTAAAGATAGATTTGATTATGCTTTTAGAGAATACATCAAAAACTGGGCTTATAAACACCCAACTCCTTATGATTTCTTCCGCTCTATGGAAAACGGAGCCGGCGAAGATTTAGCTTGGTTCTGGAGAGGTTGGTTCTTAAACAGCTGGAAAAGCGATCAAGGAATTGGCGAAGTAAAAAAAGTAGAGAAGGATGGTGCGTTAACTGGTTACACAATCCAAGTTAAAAATTTAGAGAAATTACCTATGCCAATTATATTACAGGTTAAAACAAAAAGCGGTAAAACCGAAATTGTCAAAGTTCCTGTTGATGTTTGGATGAAAAATACAACTTGGTTGGTTCGTTTCCCAACAACCGAAGAAATTACCGAAGTTGTTATTGACCCGGAAAGAGTATTGCCAGATGGTAACTTAGAAAATAACAAATGGACTGCTGGTAAATAGTGGTTTTATTAAATATAAAAGCCCCAATAACCATGGTTATTGGGGCTTTTTTTTTATGGCTTTTGCAACTAATTAGCCTCCGTATATTTTTTAAAATTGTCTAAAATAGCTTGCCATCCGGCTTGTTGCATTTCTTTGCTATTTACGTTTTCAGCCTCGAAAATTTCGATTATTTCTACGCTTTCCGCTTTCTGTGTAAACGAAACCGTTACGGTTCTACCATCGGCAATTGTATAAGCAATAAATTTGTTGGTATCTACTTGTGTATAACTTCCATTAAAGTCAAAGGACATACTTCCGTCTTTTGCAGCCATAGTAGATGAAAAGCTACCACCTACGACTAAATTATTGCTGGCTTTAGTTGTTTCCCAATCTTCTGAGGCTTGGTTCCATTTCTGGATGTGCGCTGGGCTGGTCCAATATTCCCAAACTTTAGCTAATGGTGCATGTACGATTGTTTTTACGGTGATTTTTGTTTTTTCTGCTGTGTTCATAGGTGAAATTTTATAGTACTTTGTTATATAAACCCGATAGGAGTAAAACGGATAGCGGGGCTACAGTTTGATATGAAATGCTGACATTGTTTTTCAAAAAAAATAGGTTTACTACTTTGTTCTTTCTGTGATAAAACTTTCCATTGCTTGCTCAACTCCTTTTATATCTTTTGAAGTTATGTAAGACCCAATTACATGATTGGCAGTTTTTGGCAGTGCTATTTTCTGTTTATGAGTAGAACCCAGTTCTTCGAACATTTGTAGCATCGCATCAACTTTAACTACTGGATCTTGCTCTTTTTGATTTTTATAGTAATAGAGCATTAACACGGGTTGTTTTACAGATGCAAAAAGTTCGTTGGACATAGCGGTTTCCAACAGCTCTTCTAGTTCTACAACAGATTCTAAACGATAATTGGTGTACCAATATTTTTTGTATTCAGCCGATTTTCCACTTACTTTTCGTTCGTTGCCACCGGTTACTTTTCTTGCTATTTGCAATCCCCAAGGATTATTTAATAGCCATGCTTTATCATCGTTTATGGCTATGTTTGGAGAAAGTAGTATCAAACTATTAATTTCTGGGTAGGCCGACGCCAACTGTAATGCCAAAGTACCACCAGTAGAAGTACCCACTAAAACTACCTTTTTTCCTAATTTTTTGCCAATAGCATAAGCTTCTTGCGCACTTTTCCAAAGCCTATCTGCTGTGAAATACTGCATAGGTGCAATAGTATCTATACCATGATCTGCTAAACGGGACAGAAATAAATTTGCTTTTAAAGATTTAGCTAAGTGCAAATAAACCGGGTTGCCCTCCATTTTAGATGCGGAAAAACCATGCAAATACACTACTGCATATTCTGTTTGTGTTTTATTACTACTGTCTGCCCAAATAATTTCTGCTTCATTGCCGGGTTTTAACCTATGTCTCGCTTCTGCTGTTGTAATATAATTTTCAAGCGAGTTCAGATTCCCAACATTAGGTAAAGTTTTTTCGAAAACGGGTTTAGTTGGAGTTGGGCCTGCAAGGTAAACTATCGATAGAATAAGTAGCACAGCCAATATGCTGTAAAGTAATTTTTTCACGTCATTAATTTGATTAAAAATACGCTTTTAATAAGTAAGTTTGCAAATACATTTTATAGCTGAATGCCTGGAATAAATGAGATAAAACTACCCATTGCTAAAGAAATTGATGCCTTTGAGGTGAAGTTCAAAGACTCTATGAAAAGCGATGCACCTTTGCTAAATCGAATTACACACTATATTGTAAAAAGCAAGGGTAAACAAATGCGACCAATGTTCGTTTTTTTTGCTGCTAAACTTTGCGGTGGCATTGTTGAAGCAACGCACCGAGGCGCTGCATTGGTAGAGCTTTTGCATACTGCAACTTTGGTGCACGATGATGTAGTAGACAACGCATATGAGCGTAGAGGTTTTTTTTCTATTAACGCTTTATGGAAAAATAAGATAGCTGTTTTAGTTGGTGATTATTTGCTGGCGAAAGGTTTGCTCTTGTCGGTAAACAATAATGAGTTTGCACTGTTAAAGATCGTGTCTGAAGCGGTACAACAAATGAGCGAAGGGGAATTGCTGCAGATTGAGAAAGTTCGCAGAATGGATATTAGCGAAGAGCTTTATTTTGATGTAATTAGACAAAAAACTGCATCTTTAATCGCATCATGTTGCGCTTGTGGCGCAGCTTCTGCTGGCGCAGATGCAGAAACGATTGAGAAAATGCGTTTGTTTGGCGAAAAAGTTGGTATCGCTTTTCAGATTAAAGATGATACTTTTGATTTTGGAACCGACGACGTTGGCAAGCCTTTAGGTATAGACATAAAAGAGAAAAAAGTTACTTTGCCTTTAATCTACGCTTTAAATAGGGCAGAAAAGGCAGAACGAAAAAGAATCATAAATCTGGTGAAAAATCATCAAGATGATCCGAAAAAAATACAAGAGATCATAGATTTCGTAAATAGTAAAGATGGGGTGCATTATGCTAACCAAAAAATGCTAAGCTACCAACAAGAAGCTTTTGACATTTTGCATCAATTCCCTGAGAGTGATGCGAGAACCGGATTAGAACAATTGGTTAAATATACTACTGAAAGAAAAAAATAATGTCGAACGAATTATTGTTTATTGGAGGCTTTTTGCTTTTTATAGTGCTAATACTAGCACTAGATTTAGGTTTGTTTAGTAAACGCGAACATACCATCAGCTTAAAACAAGCTGCCATTATGAGTTTTATAATGGTCATTCTAGCTTTAAGCTTTTACGTACTCTTAGTATTGGAAGGCGAGTATCTACACGGCATTGACAGCTACGAAAAGCTTGCACAGATTGTACAGGCGCACAAACATCCGATAACCTTGATTCCGGGTAATTTTGAAGAAAGTTTGCGCATTTACAAAAACAATCTTGGTATAGAGTTTTTAACAGGTTATGTTATTGAGTATGCGCTCTCTGTAGATAATATATTTGTTATTGTACTTATATTTTCGGCCTTTGCTGTACCAGAGAAATATTACCACCGTGTATTATTTTGGGGGATTTTAGGTGCGATTATAATGCGTTTTATATTCATATTTGCCGGTGCGGTTCTCATCAGTAAGTTTGGATGGATCTTGTATGTATTTGGTGCGTTCTTAGTATTTACTGGAATTAAAATGTTTTTTAATAAGGATGAAGAAGAGAAAATTGATCCGGCTAACCATCCGGTAGTAAAATTTGCTTCTAAATTCTTTAAAATTCACCCTAAGTACGAAGGCAAAAAGTTTTTTCATAAAGTAAATGGAAAACGCCTTTTAACACCGTTGTTTTTGGTTTTACTTATTGTAGAGTTTACCGATTTGATATTTGCGGTAGATTCCATTCCTGCAATTTTTGCGGTTACTAAAGATGCTTATATCGTTTTCTTCTCAAACATATTTGCCATAATGGGTTTAAGGTCGATGTTCTTTTTATTAGTTAACATTATCCATAAATTCCACTATTTAAAAACAGGATTAGCATTTCTTTTAACTTTTATTGGCGTAAAAATGTTAGCCCACAGTTACCTTGAGGCTTGGGGATTTACAACAGAACATTCGTTGCTGGTAATTGTATTTATCCTTGCAGCTAGTATTGTCGCTTCGCTAATTTTTCCTAAAAAAACCATTAACGCACATTAGTAGCTTTTGTAAAAATTATAGGATTTTTCAAGGCCAAGCATTTTAATTGCTACTTTCAAGGAAAATAAATAATGATGAAGAATTTCTTTTTAGGTGTATGTGTATTTGTTGGTTTTTCAGCAAATGCTCAGGATAATTTTGCGCCAGTTTTTACCAAAATAAATACCGAAGTACAGGCCAATGCTAAGGCTTATGCAAATTTAAAAAATGCGTCAGAAACTATTGGGCACAGGTTAACCGGTTCTGCCAATGGGGCAAAGGCCGAGGAATTTGCCTTTTACTTGCTTAAATCTTATGGTTGCGATGTTAAATATCAACCTTTTGAGGTAGAAAGCTGGAACCGTAAAACGATTGCAGTGAAGGTTGGACCGAATAATAATGCTCTAGAAAATGTTAGGGCAGTTACCCTGGCTCATTCTCCTGTTAATGCCAAAGTAAACGCCGAAATTATAGATGTTGGTAATGGTTTGGAAGCGGACTATCAACCTCTTGCTGAAAAAGTAAAGGGGAAAATTGCCTTAATTTATCTGGGTATTTTACCAGGTTCGGCAAAAGGCACTGCTTCTTTACATCGCTCTGAGAAAACTGCTATAGCAATTAAGTATGGTGCGGTGGGTGTTATCATTATCAACACCGTTAAAAATGGGGTTTTATTAACTGGTACGGCATCTGTTACCGGTAAACTAATTCCTATACCAGCAGTTTGTATCGGTTTAGAAAGCGGTATGCAGTTAAAAGAAAAGTTAAAGGCAACGCAACAATTCGCTTCAATAGAAATGACCAACTTTTCAGGTTTAATTAAAGCAAGAAATGTAATTGCAACTTTTAAAGGAACTCAATTTCCGAAAGAAAAGATTGTTGTAGGTGGGCACTTGGATAGTTGGGATTTAGCAACAGGCGCAATAGATAACGGAATAGGTTCATTCTCGGTGATAGATATGGCGAGAACTTTTAAGAAGTTAGGTCTTAGTACAAAACGAACAGTAGAATTTGTATTATTTATGGGCGAAGAGCAGGGCCTTCTGGGTTCTAAAGCATATGTTGCAGACGCGAAGAAGAACAAAACTATAGACCAAGTTAGCTTCATGCTTAATTATGATATGACAAATGATCCTAAGGGATTTTCTACTTCGAGAGAAGAGATGGAGCCCTTATTTACAGCTTGGGGCGCTGATGTTGCTAAATTAGATACGAATTTTAAGAATTTGTTTTTGGCGGGGGCAAGTTTACATAGCGATCATCAACCATTTTTATTAGAAGGCGTGCCCACAGGCGGTGGTGCAGGTGGTAAATTACCTAACAACTCTGGTCCTTTCTACCATTCTGATGGTGATACCTTTAAATTGGTTGACGAACAAGGAATGAAGAATACGATTAGAAATGGTGCAATATTAGCTTACGCTTTGGCAAATACCCCTAAAATTCCGGTAGGTAAACAAACTGAAGAAAAACTTGAAGCGTTTTTAATTTCGCAACGATTGAAAGAGCCGCTTAAAATAGCTGGAGAGTGGAGATGGAAAGATTAATTTTATCCATTTATAACAGAAAAGGTGCTGAAAATAATTCAGCACCTTTTTTGTTTGCGTATAGGATTTAAGTACTAGCTGTTGATATAGCTTTCTAACTGCGAAATGGTCTGCTTCTGGTCTGCGATGATAAACTTAACCACGTCACCTATTGAAACCATCCCCGCAACCTTATCCATGTTTACAACAGGTAGGTGTCTGATGTGTTTCTCGGTCATTAGTTGCATGCAATGATCTATACTATCAGTTAAATTTACAGTAATAGGATCTGGTGTCATCGCCTCGCTTACTAAAGTTTCTTTAGATGATTTTCCTTGGAGGATGATTTTCCTCGCGTAATCTCTTTCGGTAAAAATGCCTAGTAAAACCTCTTTCTCTATAATTAGTAGCGAGCTGATGTTTTTTTCAGTCATTACTTTTAAAGCATCTAATACAGTAGCGTTAGATGTAACGCTGAAAACTCCTTCGGCTTTAGCGTTAATTATTTGTTGAACATTTTTCATAGGAAGCTTTTTGGTTGCTACCTAAATTTAACTAAAGTTTTTTAAAATGCAAATAGCTGTTTTTCTTCGTTTTAAATATGAATGATGTTCTGTTTATCTTTCCAGGCCTGATACTTTTCTAAATCCTTAGCCACTTGTTTGTAAACCAAGCTCAAAATAAAGGCGTCGTCTATAAAACCAAAAACAGCGATAAAATCTGGAATTAAATCAAGCGGTGAAATGAAATACAGTAAACCGGCAACAATAGCTACAATAGAACCTTTGGGAATGGTGGTATAACTGCCGTTGGCATAATCTTTAGCAACTGAAAACAGCAATTGCATTTGTTCCCAGATTTGCGTTAAAGCACCTTTATTGGCGGTAGCCTTCGCAATACTATCGTGCACTGTTTTCATCGTTTTCTCCTTGTCCTTAACAAGGTTGCTAGCAGTTTTTGTAAAAGCTTTAAAGCTTTTTTTCAATTTGTCGAGGTTCATAGGTGGTATATTTAAATTCACTCTATCAATAAACGTACCTAATTACCTCCCGAAAGTGTCATAGTTGTCCTCGGCATATTTCTCAAATTTTTGTAGCAAAGCGATATTCTTTTTTTCAAGCGAAGTAAGCTGGCCATCTATATTGCTGGAAACTGGAACATACCATTCTACAGGGTTAAAAAACTGGCGATAGTTTTTCTTTTTAAAAGTATAACCATGCCTAGCAAAAATGGTATTCCTTAAAATCTGAAGATCAAGCTTGCTTAATTTTTTCAATTCTGCTTCCGTTAAATTGTCTGTAGATGCATTTATTTCATAAACCGCATTGCTTGCCGTTCTATAAAAATCTTCTATAAAAATTTCTGTAGCCTTACCATCAATGGTATCTATAACTGCCCTCGTTTGTTTGTCGTAATAATCAGTATAATCGCCATTTGAAGAAAGCATAAGATTCGCATTATAAACAAAAGATTTTTTAACTAATCTGAACGATCTTTTTGTTACATATAGTGTGTTTTTATAAGACTTCCAATGTCCCACCAAGGTGTCGTCATCAAGCTCAAATTCGAATCTGCCATCATATTTATCGTCACCTGGCTCGTCGAGTACAAAGTTTAAATTGTCGTTTAACGAAGTTAATTTACCTTTTAACGGGCGGTTGTTGCCCGCGACAATACTTTGTCCAAGTACATCATTTTCTTCGGTTATACTCTTTATAATTAAGGTAATCTTGTTTGTTTGTACGTTTGGTGCGCCTTCTTTTACTTCCACAGGTTCGAAATCGCCAACCCACATACCGTATAAATCTTTATGTACGGTGCTCTCGTTTACAACAGCCGAGTTAGTATCAACATTAGCACCTGTTTTTTTATTTTCGTTATTACAAGCCGATAAAGTTGCGAGCAACGCAATTGCATAAAATAATTTTTTCATGTTAAAGTTTCTTGTTTCTAATTAACCACTCAATAAGCAGAAGGTTTGGTATCCAGCCTAACCAAGCAATAATTTGGTAAACATCCATAGGTGGCGGGTGGAATAAATATACTAAAATAACTTTCCAAAGCCGTAGTGTAACTGCAGAGAAAGCTAAGGCGTAACTTCGCCACATCATTTGTTTGTGCATAAGGATGTTGCCTTTTCTAATCACAACTATCGCCTTTAGTGTAAACCAAAACCATAATAGGCCTAAAAGAATAAATGAGGTTTTAGCTATAAAACCACCGTTAGCATAAAAACCAATAAAAATTCCAGATGGCGCAGCTAATAGCAAAACTACATAAGCATAAAGATAACCAGCACGTTTATGAAAAGTCTTGTATTTTCTTAGTATCCATGGGTTAAATTGAGTAAAACCTGCAAGCAAAACAAAAATTGCACTATAAACATGGATGTAAAATATGGGTAAGTAGGGTTTTATGTTGGTTACTTCGGTCTGTTTAATCTGCAAAAAGGCGATATCGGAATCCGCAGGAATATATTTCAGTGTAATCTGAAGCATCAAAACAAAAAAATAGGCTAAGAACACTAGCCAAATTAGCCTAAAATAATTAAGCCTTTTTTTCATTTATTATTAAATAATGGAAGCAGTTTTCTGTCGAACGATATTGCATCTAATCCATCTTCTGAGTCGACTTCAAACAACTGTTGTTTTGCAGGATCGAATAGGAAGCGAGCAATTACGACCATTCTATCGTCGTAGCTTTCGTGAAGATTTATCTCGTAATTTTTAGAGATTGCATTAGCGGAGTCTTTTTTTGGGTTAGGACTACCGGTAAACATTATTCCATAAGTTTTGCCACCATTTTTTTTAATGCGTTCTTCTAGCCCTTCCGTTAATTTTTTAAACCGATAAGAACTTTCTAAAATCTTAACAACAACATTGACCTCGTGGCTCGCTTTGGCCTGTGAAAATGTCGGCATCGTCATAATCAAGATTAATAAAAGAACCGAAACGCTTAAAGTCGCATCATATTTTAGCTTGATCTTGCTCATCCTCTAAAATATTAATTACAGCATTTTCAAAATATCATCTACATACTGCCTATCGTTAGCTAATCGGGGCACTTTATGTTGGCCACCCAATTTGCCACGTTGCTTAAGCCAATTGTAAAATGTATTTGCCGGCGCATTGTGCACTTTTGGTCGGCGCAAGGCCATATCTTTAAAACGCTTTGCATCGTAATCAGAATTTACCTCGCGTAAGGTTTCATCCATCACATCAACAAACTGTTCAAAATTAGTCGGTTGGGTTTCAAATTCAATAATCCATTCGTGGCCGCCAGCTTCTTCGCCTTTAAAATAAATAGGGCAGGCGGTGTAATCTTTAACCTTTGCATTGGTTACGTTGCAAGCTTTTGTTAGTGCATTTTCTGCATTATCAATTATAACCTCTTCACCAAATGCATTTATAAAATGTTTGGTTCTGCCAGTTATTTTTATCCTAAAAGGATATAAAGAGGTAAACTGTACCGTATCGCCAATTAGATATCGCCATAAACCGGCATTAGTAGAAATAATGATTGCGTAGTTTTTATGCAGTTCTACTTGGTCTAAATTTAATGTTTTTGGGTTTTCATCGTCCAGGTTTTCTAAAGGCAAAAACTCGTAAAAAATACCATAATCCAGCATTAACAGTAACTCCTCAGAATTAACTTGATCCTGAATGCCGAAGAAACCTTCAGAAGCGTTGTAAGTTTCAAGATAATACATGTCGCTTGAAGGAATGAGCTCTTTAAACTGTTGGCGATAAGGGGTAAAATTAACGGCACCATGAAAGTAAAGCTCCAAATTTGGCCAAACTTCCAGCAGGTTTTTCTTGCCTGTCATCTCAAGTACTTTTTTGGCTAAAACGATGGTCCAAGTTGGTACGCCTGAAAGGCTGGTTACGTTTTCTTTGATGGTGGCTTCGGCCATTTTATCCATCTTTTGTTCGTAGTTATCCATCAAAGCGATAGACATATTGGGCGTGCGGTAATATTCTGCCCACATCGGCAGGTTTTTTATAAGCACAGCTGATAAATCGCCATATTGTATATCTTCGCACAGCTGATTTATCTGATGACTACCACCTAAAACCAAACCTTTTCCGGTAAACATTTGCGTATTAGGTCTGTTGTTGCAATAGATGGAAATCATGTCCTTGCCGCCTTTAAAATGGCATTCTTCTAAGGCTTCTTCAGAAACTGGAATAAATTTGCTTCTATCGCTTGTAGTGCCCGATGATTTTGCAAACCATTTAATTTCTGATGGCCACAAAATATTTTGTTCGCCTTTAAGCATGCGCTCTATGTAAGGCTTTAATGTATCGTAATTTTGAATGGGAACACGTTCTTTAAACTGGCTAGCGGTAAGAATGGATTTGTAATCGTACTCCCTTCCCCATTCGGTGTTTTCTGCACTAGAAACAAGCGTGTTTAACCATTCTTCTTGCACATCTAGTGGGTATTTCATAAAAAGCTCAATCTGGTGGATTCGCTTTTTCATGTACCAAGTAAAAATTGAGTTTACAATTGCCATCTACAAAAATTATAAGTTTTTTCTGCGTAGCACAAAATTTGAGCCCAAATAAACCTTTCTTACCATTTCGTTTGCTGCCAATACTTCTGGCGTACCAGATTCTAATATTTTTCCTTCAAAGAGCAAATAAGCTCTATCTGTAATAGAAAGGGTTTCTTGTACATTGTGGTCGGTAATTAATATACCTATGTTCTTTTTCTTAAGCTTAGCAACAATGGTTTGTATTTCTTCAACCGCAATCGGATCTACTCCTGCAAATGGTTCATCTAATAAAATAAAGTTGGGATTTGCAGCTAGCGCTCTTGCAATTTCAGTTCTTCTGCGTTCGCCTCCAGAAAGTAAATCACCACGATTTTTTCTCACCTTGTGCAAACTAAATTCATTAATTAGTTCTTCCAATTTATCGGCACGTTCATGCTTGTTAAGCTTGGTCATTTCTAAAATGGCCATAATGTTTTCTTCAACGGTAAGTTTTCTAAAAACACTTGCTTCTTGGGCCAAATAACCAATTCCTTTTTGGGCTCTACGGTACATCGGATCTTTGGTAATGTCTTCGCCTTCTAATAAAATAGTCCCTTCATTTGGCTTTATTAGTCCCACAATCATGTAAAAAGAGGTAGTTTTACCGGCACCGTTTGGTCCAAGTAGTCCTACAATTTCACCCTGACTTACTTCAAAAGATACATCGTTTACTACGGTTCTTTGCTTATATTTTTTAACCAGATGTTCGGCTTTTAAAATCATGTAGTTTTATAGTTTTTGTTGGTTAGTTTTTTTTGTTGGTTAGCTTTGTGAAACATCAGCTCACAACGTATAACTTTCAACTCAAATCTTTATTCCTTTAATATTTAGTTGCAAGCGCTTTTTCTCTTTCCAAACGTTTTCTTCGATAGTATAACAAATATCGAAAGGAATGTTTGATTTTAATAAACTTTCATACTCCCCAAGTCCAAAAGCGATGCTTTCAAAAATAGCTGAATTTTGTTGTTTTACACTTACTTTTAAGTGATTTGTGCCAACAATTTGCGGAAAACCAACTAAAGTAACGCCTTTGCTCACGAAAATTGGAGCCATATTTTGTGGCCCGAAAGGCGCCATTTGCGTTAATATTCTATAGAATTTCGCATCAATCTGGCTCAATTCTATTTCGCAATCTATGTTAATTACTGGAACTAATAAATTTGGACTGATAGTAGAAGAGACCACGTCTTCAAACTTATCTGCAAAAAGCGTTAAATTTTCTGGTTTTATGGTTAGGCCTGCTGCATATTTATGTCCGCCAAACTGCTCTAACAAATGGCTACAAGAAAGTAACGCTTCGTATAAATCATAGCCAGCTACAGATCTTGCAGAACCCGTATAATTTCCATTAGATTCTGTTAGCACGATGGTTGGGCGATAATAAGTTTCCGTTAAACGGGATGCCACAATACCAATTACGCCCTTGTTCCAATCAGACTGATAAACTACAGTGGTTTTTCTATTTACCAAAATGTCGCTTTGCTGAATAATAGCTAACGCTTCTTGTGTGATGTTTTGGTCAAAAGTTTTTCTGTCGGTATTTTGGCTGTTGATAAAAGCACTTTGCTCATCTGCCAAAATTACCTCGTCGCTTAAAAGCATTTTTACGGCGTCTTTTGCATCGCCCATTCTGCCAGCGGCGTTTATGCGTGGCGCAAGCAAAAATACTACATCTGTTATAGAATAGGTCTCCGTTTTACCAGAGATTTGCATTAATGCTTTTAAGCCTGTACAAGGGTTTTCATTTAGTTTAGCCAAACCAAAATGTGCTAAAACCCGGTTTTCGTCTACAATAGGAACAATATCGGCTGCAATGCTCACCATGCACAAATCAACATAGCATTCGTACATTTCGTCTGGTAAGTTGTTTGCAACGCAATAGGCTTGTGCTAGTTTAAAGCCAATTCCACATCCCGACAATTCTTTAAACGGGTATTCGCAGTCAACTCTTTTTGGGTCTAGAACCGCAACAGCTTTAGGTAATTCATCGCCAGGCAAATGGTGATCGCAGATGATAAAATCTACGCCTAGACTGTTAGCATAAGCAATTTTATCAATCGAACGAATTCCACAATCTAAAGCAATAATCAAAGTAAAGCCGTTTTCCTTTGCGAAATCAATTCCGGCAGTTGAAATTCCGTAACCTTCCTTATGTCTATCGGGAATATAGTATGCTATTTCTGCCGTAAATTGACTAAAAAAACTATAAGTTAAAGCTACTGAAGTTGTTCCATCTACATCGTAATCTCCGTAAACTAAAATTCTTTCATTTCCTTTTAGTGCTTTTGTAATTCTATTAATAGCCAATTCCATATCCTTCATTAAAAAAGGATCGTGTAATTGGTTTAAATTCGGCCTAAAAAAGTAGCGTGCATCTTCGAAGTTTGTAACGCCTCTTTGCACCAGTATTTTAGCTAAGCATTCGTCAATATTTAGCGCTTGGGCAAGCTCGGTAATCGTTGTTTCATCTTCTGCATCTACTTGTGCCCATCGTTTTTCCATTTGGTTTTTGTTTCGTTATTAACGCCTAAAATAGCTTTACAGATATTCGTATGACGTTTTGTTCGGCTACGTTGCCTATATTTGCATCGTAAATATATCATTAAATTCCTTTCTAAAAAATAATCATGTCTTTGAAAGTACACACACTTCACGAAGGTTCTTATTCTGTAGATGCCAGCAAAAAATTTGTTCCGTTTGATCCGGCTATACACCAGGCGAAAGACAGACCGGCATCTCTTTTTATAAATGTGCAGCCATTTTTGGTAGAACTTAATGGCCGATTAATTTTGTTGGATACTGGTTTGGGCTATAGTGATGAAGATGGAAATCTGTTTCTACATGAAAATATTAGGAAAGCAGGTTTCAACCCTGAAGATGTTGAAATGGTATTGATGTCTCACCTGCATTTCGACCATTCTGGCGGTATGGTGCATGATGTTAATGGAGAAATGAAACTTAGTTTTCCAAATGCAACTTATGTTATACAAAGAGGAGAATGGGAGGAAGCATTTTCAAGTACGTCATCTTCTTACCACACTGACATATTTGATTATTTACAACGAAATGCCCAATTAAAATTTATCGAAGGCTCGGGTAAATTAACGGAAGAGATTTCTTACGAATTTACGGGTGCACATTGCCCAAACCATCAAGTTTTTTTAATTACAGACGGAGACGATAAAGTATTTTTTGGTGGAGATGTTTTACCAGAACCTGAAGAGCTAATTAGAAAATTTATCGCTAAATACGATTTTGATGGTCGCAAAGCGATGGAGTTGCGTGAGGAATTTGGCAAACGAGCGGTTGACGAAAATTGGAAATGCCTTTTTTATCACTCAAAATCCAAATCGCAAGCATTTATAGAAAGAGAAGACGATAGGTTTAAAATAGTTTAGAAAACTAAACGGTTATTGCTTTCAAAAGCTCTGTTAATCTTTCGATAGAAAGTGGCTTTGAAATAAAGCCGTTAACATTTGGATAGCTCTTGGTTTTTTCAATATCATTTTCGTAAACAGACGATGATAAGATATATAGATCTGCCTCTGGCGTTCCGCTTATGGTACTGTAAGCTTCAACAAATTCCCAGCCGTTCATTACCGGCATATTTATATCTATCAAAATAAGATTTGGAAATTTGTCAACATTGTTGGCTAAAGTATCGTTTACATAATCAATAGCTAGCTGGCCATTGCTTTTGGCAACCATATCTATATCATAACCAGTTTTTTCTACGATCTTTTTGATGATGAAAATGTTGATATCATCGTCATCAATAACCAATAAATTAATCTTATTATCTAACATTTAAGTGCTTACGTAATTTAAGAAAGGGTTTTCTTAATTGTTAAAGTTATGTATAATTAAATTTAATTTCCAAAGCTTTTCATATAAAAAATGCCTGTAAGGCTATTAAACCTCACAGGCATCGATTTTCTTTAAAAGAAATAAAATTATTTTTTAGCAACAAGCTTTACACTAATAGTAAAATCGTCGTAAATAAAGTTATCACCAATGTTAGAGAACACAGATTTCGATTTGTACTGAACACCAAATTTAGTTCTGTCAATCGTAATTTTATCGGCAGTAGCAGTTACAGTTTTGTCTGCATTCCAAACTACAGTAGCTGGGAAAGTGATAGATTGGGTAACACCTTTAATTGTAATATCACCAGTAATGTCAAGTGCATTTCCCTTAGTTGCAACTTTTTTAATTACAAAATTAGCAGCAGGGAACTTTTCAACGCCAAAAAAATCATCGTTTTTTAAGTGTTTTTCTAAACCAGCACTTTTATCGGCATCTTTAATGGTTGTCATGTTTACAACAAAGCCACCTTGAGTTAATTTTTTGCCGTTAAATGCTAATGTTCCAGAAGTTAAGTTAACTGTTCCGTTGTGCGAGCCAGAGAATTTTTTACCTTCCCAAGTAACTGCAGATTTAGTAACGTCTACCGTGTAAACATCGTCTTTTGGAGCAAATGCAAGGAAAGAAAAGCTAGCCACAACAGCTAACAATAACATTGAAGAGATTTTAAATTTCATCTTGATAATTTTAATTTTTTGTAAAGGTATTTAAATTTTTAATGCGGTACTCTTGACCTATGTTAAGATTTTAAAAAACACAAAAGGTTTAATCATCTCATACAACAATTTACCTGCTTTTTAACCTAAGTAAGGCACAAATTTTACTGGAGGTGGGATATTAAAATAATCCCGCCATTGCAGAAATCAAAACATTTCTTTTGATTATAAATAATCGAAGCAGAACTGCTTTTCAATTAACTAAAAATTTTAGTTTTTCTGCTTAAAAATCGTTATTTTTGCAGGCTGTTTTTTAACACAAAAAGCATAAAAATTTATGAGCGAGAAGAACATTGACCTAGGCGAGCAAAAAGATGTAGAAGTGTACGGTGCCAGGGTACATAATCTTAAAAATATTGATGTTAGTTTTCCTAGAAATCAACTGGTTGTAATTACCGGTTTAAGTGGGAGCGGAAAATCTTCCTTGGCTTTCGATACCATTTATGCAGAAGGGCAACGTCGATACATGGAAACATTTAGCGCCTATTCTCGCCAGTTTATGGGTGGTATGGAAAGGCCAGATGTAGATAAGGTTTCTGGGCTTAGTCCGGTAATTGCTATTGAACAAAAAACTACGAGTAAAAACCCGCGTTCTACCGTAGGTACCATTACCGAGATATACGATTTTATGCGTTTGCTTTATGCTCGTGTTGCAGATGCTTTCTCTTACAATACTGGAGAGAAAATGGAACGCATGAGCGAAGATCAAATTCTTAAAAACATTTACAGCAAGTTTGAAACCATGCCAGTAAATATTCTGGCTCCTGTTGTTAAAGGTAGAAAAGGGCATTACCGAGAACTTTTCGAGCAAATTCGTAAACAAGGTTTCGTAAAAGTTAGGGTGGATGGGGAAATTAAAGATATTACGGCCAAAATGCAGGTCGACCGTTACAAAATTCACGATATCGAAATTGTAGTTGATCGTTTGATAATTGATCAAAAAGACCACAAACGTTTATTAGACAGTATTCAAACTGCCATGCGTTTGGGTAAAGGTATTATTAAAATTAGCGACAAGGACAATAATGTAGCGCACTTTAGTAAATTTTTAATGTGCCCAAGCACTGGTATTTCTTATGATGAGCCACAGCCAAATAGTTTTTCTTTCAACTCGCCTTACGGTGCTTGCGAGCGTTGCGATGGTTTGGGTTATATTTTTGTAGTGGATAAAGAATCTGTAATGCCGAATATGAAATTGAGCATTATTAACGGTGGTTTGGCTCCATTAGGCGAATACCGAGATGTTTGGATGTTTCAGGTTTTAAAAGCGCTCGGCAAAAAATATAACTTCTCTTTATCTACTCCTTTAGAAAAACTCGGCGAGGATAATATTAATATTATTTTAAACGGAACACCTGAGTTATTGAGTGTGGCGGTTGAGTATAATAAATGGAACGTACAGAACTACCAAATTACCTTTGATGGTATTATTAAACTGTTAGAAGAGCAGCAAGAAAAACGTAGCGATACCGCAAATGCGGATGATATGGATACTTTCCGTAAGCTAAAAACCTGTCCGGAGTGCCACGGTGCTCGTTTAAAGAAAGAAAGTTTACATTTTAAGCTCGATGGCAAAAATATTTTCGAGCTGTCTGAAATGGATATCCAATCGCTTAAAAATTGGTTCTTAGATGTTGAGGACCGTTTAAACGACAGGCAGAACACCATTGCCAAGGAGATTTTAAAAGAAATTAGAGCTCGTATTGGTTTCTTAACTGATGTAGGTTTAACTTATTTATCTTTAGATAGAACAGCCAGAACGCTATCTGGTGGCGAGGCGCAACGTATTCGTTTGGCTACGCAAATTGGTTCGCAACTGATGAATGTGATGTACATTCTAGATGAACCAAGCATCGGTTTGCACCAGCGTGATAACGAGCGCTTGATTGGTGCATTGAAAAATCTTCGCGATTTAGGCAACACTGTTTTGGTAGTTGAGCACGATAAGGATATGATTTTAGAGGCTGATCATGTTATTGATGTTGGTCCGGCTGCGGGTGTTCACGGCGGCCAAATTGTAGCACAAGGCACACCAGCGCAGATTTTAAAGTCTGGAACGCTAACAGCATCTTATTTAAACGGTGTAAAAGGCATCGAAGTTCCGAAAAAACGCAGAAAAGGAAATGGGCATAAGTTGTCTATCATCAAAGCAACTGGCCATAATCTAAAAGAAGTTTCAGTAGATTTTCCTTTGGGTAAATTTATCGCAGTTACTGGTGTTTCTGGAAGTGGTAAATCCAGCTTAATCACCGAAACTTTATATCCTATTCTAAATCATCACTTTTTTAGAGCAAAAAAGCACCCACTTCCTTACCAGAAAATAAATGGCTTAAAAGAAATTGATAAAGTGATTGAAATCGATCAGGCGCCTATCGGGCGCACGCCGAGGTCAAATCCATCAACCTATACCGGTGTTTTTTCTGATATAAGGAATTTATACGTACAGTTGCCAGAAGCAAAAATTCGCGGCTACAAACCTGGTCGTTTTTCTTTTAACGTAAAAGGTGGTCGTTGCGAAACTTGCCAAGGTGCCGGAATGAAGGTAATAGAAATGAATTTCCTGCCAGATGTATCGGTTCCATGCGAAGAATGCGGAGGCCGAAGATATAACCGAGAAACTTTAGAGGTGCGTTATAAAGGGAAGTCGATTAGCGATGTTTTGGATATGAGCATAGAAGATGCTTGTACTTTTTTCGAGCACATGCCAGCAATCTATCGTAAAATTAAAACCTTAAATGATGTTGGCCTAGGTTACATTCGTTTGGGGCAATCCTCAACAACTTTATCTGGCGGCGAGGCGCAACGCGTTAAATTAGCTACCGAACTTTCTAAAAAAGATACAGGTAAAACATTTTATATTTTAGATGAACCTACAACCGGTTTGCACTTTGAAGATATTAATGTTCTGCTTGGTGTATTAAATGAATTGGTTGAAAAAGGAAACACCGTTCTTGTTATCGAGCACAACTTAGATGTTGTAAAAGTGGCCGATTGGGTAATAGATTTGGGCGAAGAAGGTGGAGCCGGTGGCGGAAGAATTATTTTCGAAGGCACACCAGAAGGTTTAATTCAAAATCCAATAAGCTTAACCGGAAAGTTTCTGAAAAAAGAAATGGAAGGATAATTTTGTAGGGTCGGTGGAAGCAAAGCAAAGCCTTCTGAAAACATTTTAAAACTTGAAATAGGTAAGAAAAGCAAATACAAAAGCCCGATTATTGTCAGTCGGGCTTTTTGCTGCAATCTTTTTGTTAGCAACGCAATTGGCAATTTTTATGTCAATTAAAAACAAAAAGGATTTTCGCTGCAATCCCGTTTATTGAATACCGCTAGTGCTAAACTTGTTAACTTTTAACTAAAAAAGCCATTCCGACAACGAAATGGCTTACTAATTTAACAATGTTTAATCTAGTCTAAATTCTGAAGGTTGCCAGAAAGCTTGCTGTCTCGCGTATTTTTTTGCACGGTAATGGCACCAAAAATAGCGAGTAAAAAAGCAAAGGCATAAAATCCTTTTTCACTGGGCAGCAGATCTGCATTCCATAAACCAATAATAAGTAGGGTAATGGTTAATAGTGTGCTAAACCAGCTAATACCGTAATAAATTTCGGTAACTGGTATTTTTTCTAATTTATCTCTAACTGCTTTTTGTAAAGATATTACGGCAAAGAGTCCAAACATCAATACGGTAAAATAATAACCTTTTTCATTAAGCTCCATATCCGAGCGCCAAAGCCCAATAATATAGCCAATCATGCCAACTCCTAATGCAATCCATGCGGCTGCTATGAATGCGTTTGATGGTTTTAAATTCATCTTTTTAAATTTGGTTAGTGATCTGTTAATTAATATTGAGATAAGCCTGGCATTAAATTGTTACGCATAAAACAAAAACACGTATTACTGCTTTACTAGATTTGAATTGCTTAACTTAAAAACATGCAAAATTTACTTACCGCACAACAAATAAGAAATGCTGATGCCTATACCATTCAAAGGCGTAATATTTCTGCAATAGATTTAATGGAAGACGCAGCTAAGGCATTTGTAAAAGCATTTAAGAAAGAAGTTTTAGAGAAAAATAAAAGCATTAGTATTTTCTGCGGACAAGGTAACAATGGTGCAGATGGTTTAGCAATAGCTAGACTTTTATCAGAAAAAGGTTATAAGGAAATCTCAATATACCTGCTAAATTTCGGCAAGAAAGAAAGTGATGAGTTTACAGCAAACTTTGCCAGATTGCGCAAAACAAATCTTCCGGTAACTAAAATTTCATCATCGCAAGAACTTAATGCCATTAAAACCGATATTGTTATAGACGCTATATTAGGTTCTGGACTCAACAGACCATTAACACCACAACTCGCTTCGGTAATTAAACACATTAATAGTTTAGATGCGAAAATTGTCGCTGTAGATATACCCACCGGTCTATTTAGCGAAGGAGAAATAGCATTAAACTACGACGGTATAAAAGCTGATTTAACAATCACTTTCCAACTTCCTAAGATTAATTTTTTCTTCCCAGAATCTGCAAATGCGCAAAATAAGTTTAAAGTTGTTGATATAGGATTAGACCAGGATTTTGTAGCGAAACAGGATAGCCAGTTTAAACTGATAGAGGCAAGTGATGTTAGAAATTTAATTAAGCCCAGAAGAAACTTTAGTCATAAAGGAACTTACGGTCATGCTGTATTAGTTGCGGGCAATGATACCACTATGGGTGCAGCAATTCTAGCTACAACGGCTAGCGTCTACAGCGGCGCCGGCTTATCAACTGTCTGTTTGCCACAAAGTGGATTGATAGCTATAAATACGATATTGCCGGAGGCGATGGTGTTACCGAGAAAAGACACACTGCGTTCTATAGATTTTGAGAAGTTTACTGCAATTGCTTTCGGACCAGGTTTAGGTGTAACAACTGTAAATGAAAATTTGTTAGATGAGATTATTTCCTTGCAAAAGCCTATGGTAATTGATGCGGATGGACTGACAATTTTGAGCAAAAGGAAAGATCTATTAGAAAGACTTCCGGCTTCTACAATACTCACACCTCATTTAAAAGAATTCGACAGGTTGTTTGGCGAACATAAAAGTTGGTGGCACCGACTAGAAACGGCACGTAAAGAAGCTAAGCGACTGAAAATAATTATTGTTTTAAAAAATCAGTTCACGTTTATCTGCACACCTGGCGGTGATGTCTTTATAAATTCGACGGGAAGCCCTGCAATGGCCAGTGGCGGTATGGGCGATGTATTAACTGGAATTATGGTTTCTTTATTGGCTCAAAAATATTCGCCTATAGATGTCGCTACAGTAGCCGTCTATTTGCACGGAAAAGCTGGCGATGAGCTTTCAAAAAACAGGTTTACCGTAACTGCATCAAAATTGGCACTCCAGATTCCTAAAACCATCAAAAGGTTATTGAAAGATAAATAATATTTTAGCGAAGACGGTAACATTAGATAGATATAGCGTTAATGTCTTTGCCGACAGCTTTACAAGTAATTACTGAAGTTTGTGAGGAGGAAAATATATTTATTGAACGGCTTTTTTTAAATAGCCCTGATAGGAGCGGCATCCCCCAATTTTTCATTGGGGATATAGCGGATAGCAGGACCAGCTTTAATAGCAGTACCAAAATTGCGCTTCTGAAATAAAAATAAATTACACGGTTACGTTGGAGATGAAAATTAGATAGAAACAGCACCCATAACTACCATTTTTTCCATGGTTGGGTTTACACTACCGCCAGTTGGCTCAATGGTTACCGCAAATGCTTGTGCTTTCTGAATAGTTTCCATTTGTTTAACAGCTTCTGCAGAGTTTTCGTTAAAAACGCCTAAGCTAATCGGTTTTCCATCTACAAGTGCCCATAACTGATATTCGTGGCCGGTATCTGCCTTAGGCAGATCCATTGCGGCATAGTTGATAACCACGTTTTTATTAGCCTTATTCCAATATACAGCCATTTTGGCAGCTGGAGTTTTATTAACCCCTGCAAGTTTAACAGTAGTCCATTCGCTTGTTTCGGTCATGGCAATTCTATTTTCCATTCCCGCTTTGTCGAATTCTAACTTGCTAACGGTCTTCGCGAATTGATCCTTATCTGTGTTTAATGCAAGTATTTGATCTTTGGCTACATTTAATTCGTTATGCGCCGAAAATAATGCGCCTAAACTAATAGCTAACAATATACTACAGGCAACTAAAGCATATTTTAAACGCTTAACCTTACTGTCATTACTACCCTCATACATAGGTATAATTTTAGGTTCAGCAGGAGCAGAGGCATTAGCTGTCTCTATTTTAGAAAATATTTTATCAGATAAATCTACAGAAGGTTCTACTGCATTGTCTAGTGCATAAGCCTCCATAGCAAGTTCAATTGCAGTAATTTCTGCCCTAACCTCCGGATGCCTATTTGCCATATCCTCAACTTCATTGCATTCTCGAGCAGATAATTGCCCTAGAACATAAAGTTCAAGTATGCCAGATTCTATATATGCTTTTACTTCTTCCACTTTCCGCCTCAATTAAAATTTTTCCTTAACTCTATAATGGCCATTCTAACACGTGTTTTTACAGTTCCCAACGGTATATTCAATTGTTCTGCCGCCTCCACATGTGTATAGCCCTTAAAATAAACCATGTCTAATACTTCCTTCAAATCTGGTTTTAGTTTTGTAACTAACTCTTTAACGCCAAGTGTATCTGCGTTAAAACTAACCTTTTTTTGCTGGTCAATAAAATCTACGTTATTTTCTATGTCTTGGTTTTTATTTGCATTCTTAAAATCCTTAGAGCGTAACTTATCTATAGAAAGGTTACGTGCAACGTTCATCATCCACGTAAATAACCGGCCTTTTGAGGCATCGTAATTTGCAGATGAATTCCAGATTTTAACAAAAGTTTCTTGTAAGAGATCTTCGGCAACTTCGGTTTGCTGTATAATACGTGAGATAACTCCTAGCAAAGCACCAGAATACATGTCGTACAGTGCTTTAATAGCAATGGTATCTTGCCTTTTTAAGGCGCTAACCAGTTCTTCTTCAGAGAGCGATATTTTTTTTGATGTTGCCAATGGGTACTAATATAGAGACTAAACATACAAATTAAATTTTTGTTTGTTACAACTGCAATTGTTTAAAAATCAAATAAATGCTTTTCTGCGTGATAAGAAGAACGTACCAATGGCCCACTTTCTACATAACGTAAGCCTTTCGACAAGCCAATTTCTTTGTATTTTGCAAACTGATCTGGGTGTATCCAATCTACAACAGGGTGATGGCTTTTTGTTGGTTGCAAGTATTGCCCTAAGGTTAGAATATGAACGCCATTTGCCACTAAATCATCCATAGATTCTAAAACATCGTCTTCAGTTTCTCCCAAACCTAGCATAATGCCGGTTTTTGTTCTCAAGCCAAATTCCGAAATTCTTTTAAGCGCTTCTAAACTTCTGTCGTATTTAGCTTGTATACGAACTTGTCTTGTTAAGCGTCTAACTGTTTCAACATTATGGCTCATTACTTCCGGTCTTTCTTCTAAAACACGGTATAAATTATCCCATTGTCCTTTAAAATCGGGAATTAAAGTTTCTAAAGTAGTCTCCGGGCTTTCTCTTCTAATAGCTTGTAAAGTTTCTGCCCAAATTATAGAACCGCCATCTTTTAAATCATCTCGGTCAACAGATGTAATTACGCAATGTTTAACGTTCATCAGTTTTACAGAATTGGCAATACGATTAGGTTCATCTGTGTCAACCGCCAACGGACGACCAGTTGCAACTGCGCAAAAAGAGCAAGAGCGAGTACAAATATTACCTAAAATCATAAACGTAGCCGTTCCAGCGCCCCAACATTCGCCCATGTTCGGACAATTTCCACTCTCGCAAATTGTATGTAATTTATGCGTATCAACAAGGCTACGCACCTGAGCATACTCTTTGCCCACAGGCAATTTAACCCTTAACCAATCTGGTTTACGAGCTTTTTCTGTAACCGCTGCAACTACAGGAAGTTCTATCATGCTACAAAGTTACATAATAGGATTGAAATGTTGCAATCTTGAAATGTTGGAACCTTGTAATGTTTTCCGGATATTAGCATTAGAAAAGCAAATTCAACTCCTATTTTTAAGTCAGTCCTTCTTTACGTTTCAATTTTTTACTCCTAAATTCCCTAACGGGGACTTAGTAAAAAGATTTCCACTTCAATAAGGTTTAAAAAGCAATGCCGGTGCTGTAATTAAATGCTTTTGTGCTATTTCAAAAAGTCTTTCGCTTTGTTAAGTAGGTTGCCACCTTGTTCTTTAACGGTTTTTTTGCCCTTGTCTATCGCATCCTCATTAGTATAACTGCTAACCTTGTCGGCAATCTCCTCGTATTTTCTTAAAGTTGCAAAAACTTCCCTTGTATGTGGTACGCCTTGTTGCTGTAAAACTTTTTCCCAGTCTATTTTTTTTAATGTAGCAAATACATAACGAGTAGCAATTTTTGCCATTAAAGTTTTGTCGTAAACGGTGTTCAATTTATCGCCATTTTTTCTGTCTTTTAAATAGTTTACAGATTCTTGTATAGCTTCACGTTCATCATTGCCTAACATTTTGCTAGCTTTCAGCTTATTTAAAGATGCGATAGCCTGCGCTGGTTTTTCTCTTTTTAGGTATAAATAACTTTCTACGCTCCAAACCAATTCGCTTTCCAAACCTAATTCGTCGGCATCGTTTACAAATAGTTCAAAATCATCAAGTGCTCTTTCTTCATCAATTTCACGTTTCATTTTCAGGCGATCTATTCCCCTAAAAAGGCAATTCATCGCATGAAAAGCTGTATTTGCTTGGTCATTGCTTAAAGATCTCCACCCAAAGAAAGCTTTTGTAAATGGCAGCGGAATCTGTTTATTCTGCTCTAGCCATTTAATATTTCTTGAAAATCCATCTTCGGATAGGTACAAAAGGTTATTATTTAAAAACAAAAATCCTCTAATAAACTCCAGCAAAGTTTTTTCCTCGCTGTCTTTTAAAGTCTCTGGTTGGGTTTTAGAGCATTCGTACAGTGCAAATTCAGGTCCTAGACTTTTGGCTGCCAAAGTTGCAACGCTTAAAATAGCATGTTCAACATTTTGGTGGTAAATTTTTGCTTCGCCACCCAGCAAAGTCTGCAAGGAGTTTTTATCCCCGTAAACTTTGTTAAATCCTTCAATTACCGTTGGGAAAATATCTTCGTCGGTTTCTTTTACAAACTTTTTTACCTTTCGGTAATCCTGATAAATTAATAAAGCATCAACGGCAGATATACTTTTGCCACTGTCGATATTTATATTGTTTAAGCTATTGAAAAGATGTGTAGAATTTTTTGCGAAGGTTTGATAACTAGCCGAACTAGTGTCTTGTACAGCACTAGATCTTATCGCAATTTTGGCAAATTTGTAAAACACAATTTTGTCGTAGTTTATGTTTTCCGCCAGCGTTTTTTTATCAAGTTCTAGTAAATATTCGTCGGTTTCTGTTTTGGAGCAACCTAAAAATGAAATTACCGTAGCAATAAGAATAAAATTTTTAACGTTCATTTAGAATTTTAAAGTATAAAAAATTGATAATGATGTTTTTAATAGAATTTTTGCCTCGTTATATAGTATTAAAGCAAATATATCCTAACCTGCTAATAAAATGATATTTAATTAGTTATTTTTTTGAAAATTATAGCGTTTAAACACGTTTCTAAATAGAATTTGTCGTATTTTTATGCCTTTAAAAATATAACAATGGCCACATCAAAAATTACCTATGTTGGTAACCTTAGAACTAGTTCGGTTCACCTTAAATCTGGGAACGAGATTTTAACGGATGCGCCAGTAGATAACCAAGGTAAAGGCGAGGCATTTTCGCCAACTGATTTATTAGCAACAGCACTGGGAAATTGTATGCTAACCATTATAGGCATTGCAGCTAAGGCGCATGATTTTGATATAAATGGTGCAACAGCTAGTGTAACTAAAATAATGGCCGAAAATCCGAGAAGGGTGGGCGAAATTGTGATTGAATTAGCTTTTCCGGCTAACAATTATACCGAAAAAGTTAAGGAAATTATCGAGCGATCGGCAAAAAGCTGTCCGGTGGCAAAAAGCTTGCATCCAGATATTACGCAAAACATAACATTTAAATATTAGAATAATTTGACCTTGAGCAAAACGTATTGGCATTAATTGTGCGTTGTTAGAGGTAACTAGTTAAATAAAATGAGCAGAAAAAGAAAGACGGTTGTTGAAACCGACGCAGATGTGATTTTAATTGGCGCTGGTATTATGAGCGCTACACTAGGTTTGATTCTTAAAGAACTTGAGCCTAGTTTAAGTATCGAAATTTACGAACGTTTAGATATTGCGGCCGCAGAAAGCTCTGACGCCTGGAACAACGCAGGAACTGGACACTCGGCATTTTGCGAACTAAATTACACGCCACAAAAGAAAAACGGTGTTGTTGATGTTAAAAAGGCAATACATATTGCAGAATCTTTTGAAGTTTCAAAACAATTTTGGACTTATTTAGTAGAGAAAAACATTCTCTCAGATCCGCAGTTGTTTATAAAAAATATACCACACCTAAGTTTTGTTTGGGGCAAAGACAATGTAAGCTTTTTAAAGAAACGTTACAAAAACCTAAAAGAATGCAACTTGTTCCAGGATATGGAATATGCTGAAGACCCAGCTAAAATTGCCGAGTGGATTCCGCTAGTAATGAAAGATAGGGCAGCTGGCGAACCGCTTGCCGCTACAAAAATGGATTTGGGAACTGATGTTAACTTTGGCTCATTAACCAGAGAGATGTTCTCTTATTTGAGCAAACAAGAGAATGTCAGCTTGTTTTTCAATCATGAGATTAGAGAGCTCGACAAGGAAAAAAATGGAAATTGGGCGGTTAAGGTTAAAGATTTGGCCACGGGCAAAAAGCGTAAACGTTTTGCCAAATTTGTTTTCATCGGTGCAGGTGGTGGTTCTTTGCCTTTGTTAGAAAAATCTAATATTCCTGAGGGAAAAGGTTTTGGTGGTTTTCCGGTTAGCGGACAATGGTTAAAATGTACCAATGAAGAAGTAATTGCGCAACACCATGCTAAAGTGTACGGAAAAGCTGCGGTTGGTGCGCCACCAATGTCTGTTCCGCATTTAGATACGCGTATAATTAACGGTCGCCAGGCATTGCTTTTCGGTCCTTATGCAGGTTTCTCTACAAAGTTTTTAAAACATGGTTCGTTTTTGGATTTACCATTGTCAATAAAATTCAACAACATTAGACCAATGATTGCGGCTGGACTGCACAACTTGGATTTGACAAAATATTTAATTGAGCAAGTTAGGCAATCGCCTGAAGATCGCTTTGCGGCTTTAAAAGAATATTTACCTAGTGCAAAAATTGAAGATTGGGCTTTAGAAACTGCTGGTCAACGTGTACAAGTAATTAAAAAAGACGAAAAAGAAGGTGGGATTTTAGAATTTGGAACTGAAGTGGTTAGTGCTGCCGATGGTTCTATCGCTGCACTGTTGGGTGCATCTCCCGGTGCATCTACAGCGGTTTCAATTATGCTAGATTTACTTGACCGTTGCTTTAAAACAAAACTACAAACTGCCGAATGGCAAACAAAGATAAGAGCTATGATACCAACTTATGGAGAAAAGCTTGCCGAAAACGATGAGCTTTGTAAGGAAACTCGAAATCGTACATCTGCGGTACTTAAGCTAACAAGCTTAGTGGAAAGTTAAAAGAAAAGGCGCTTGATCAAAGCGCCTTTTTTATTTAAGCCGATATAGAATCGGCAATTTCTTGCGCATCAATATCGCTGTGCGACGCATCTAAAGTGCATTCTCCATCTTTGATTAAAAGAACCTGAGGCGATTCATGATGTACTTGAAAAACATCAGCAATTGCGGCAGAAATATCTCTATGGGCAATTAAATCTAAAAAATACATTTGTGTATTTTCTGGAATTGCATCCCAATCCATTTCAAATTTTCGTTTAGCCATTAAGCTTACAGAGCAACGTGTGCTATGTTTAAATATTACGCTATAACCATCAGCTTTTTTAATTTCCCTAAGCTGGTCTACGTTAGTAAGGTTGTTCCACTGCATTATTATCTCCTTCTTTTTCCCTCTGGGTAAGAGCTGTAAGCAGGGCAAAGGCGAGATGAGCATGATTCTAAAACTGTGATAGCACAGAATACAAATAATACTAGAATTGCTACTTTTTTCATCGTCTAAATTTTAAAATTCCTTGATTAAAGCTCTAAAGTACAAATTTTTATCAATAACAAACAAAAGCTTATAATGTTGCAGAAAAATGCGCCATTTTTAAGGCAGTAATTGCCGCTTCATCTCCCTTGTTTCCGTGTTTTCCACCAGCTCTATCAATAGCTTGTTGTTCGTCGTTGGTAGTTAAAACACCAAAAATAACAGGCTTACTATATTTTATGCCTACGTTGGTTATGCCGTTAGCAACAGCTTCACAAATAAAGTCGAAATGTTTAGTATCACCTTGTATTACACAACCTAAGCAAATCACCGCATCAACAGATTGGTTTTTATGCAAAACAATCTCGGCTGCGCCGGATAATTCGAAACTACCAGGTACGGGTAAAGAAAGTATATTCTCTTCTTTAACGCCGTGTTTAATTAACGTATCGTAAGCGCCTTGATATAATGCTCCGGTAATTTTCGCATTCCATTCTGCAACAACAATTGCAAATTTAAAATTCTCACCACTGGGTATGGTAGTATGAGAGAAATCTGATAAGTTTTTAAGGTGTGATGCCATGTTGCAAAGGTAAATTTATTGTCGAAATGTTGTAGGATTATAAAGTTGTAATGTTGTCATAAAACAAAAAAAAGACCCTGTTAAAACAGAGTCTTCTATTAACTGCTAAGCAGAAAATTATTTTGTTTGAGCTTCAGCACGAGCAATATACTCGTCAATCATGCTAGCTTCTTGGCTGTCTGGATATTCTGATTTAATTTTGTTGTAAGCTTCTGCAGCTCCTTTAAAGTCTTTTAAGTTTTCGTTAACCAAGCCTAATTTTTTAAGGAACATTGGAGAAGTGAACTTGTTACTAGCTTTATCAGCTGCTTTTTTGTAGTAAGTAGCAGCTTGTTTAAAGTCTTTTAACTCGCTGTAAGCATCGCCTAATAAGCCTAAAGCTAATGGATCTGCAACTGCACTACCTGTAGCAGTATATTTGCCTAATGCCTCAGTAGCTTTTTTGTACTCGCCTTTGCGCAAGTAAATACCGCCTAAATAAAGGTTAGCTAAGTTAGCAGATTTAGTGTTGTCATATTCTTCGGCAATTTTCTCTAAACCTGGGTAACCGCCTTCGCCGTTAATTGCTTTGTTTGATAAAGAGTCTACGCCTACATATTGTTCAGCTCTAAACATTTGGCTAGCAGCCTCGTCTGCACGATTAGGAATGTATGAGTAGAAATAGTAAAGTGCAATTGCCAATAACGCCACAAGCGCTACGCCAATAAATAGAAAACTTTTACCGTTTTCTTCTAAAAAACTACCTTTTCTAACTGGTTGTGTTGTTGGATTATCTTGTGTAGACATTTATTATAAAAAATTGAGATTGCAAAAATACATTTTTCATTCAAAGTATCAACCCCTTTTTTAACTATTTAATTAAACTTTAGTCGATTAGCAATGGCAAAAACGGTTAACTTTGTAGTTCAATTATGTGGTTAAAAAATATTACCCTCTTAAACTTCAAGAATTATGCTTCGGCCGAACTAAGTTTTGCCAAAACAGTTAATGCTTTTGTAGGTAACAATGGTGCAGGTAAAACAAATTTACTTGATGCTATACATTATTTGTGCCTTTGTAAAAGTTACTTTAACCCAATTGATAGTCAGCAGATTAAAACTGATGAAGATCTTTTTCTAGTGCAGGGCGATTTTGACAGAAAAGATAAAAATGAAAAGATTACTTGCGGCTTAAAACGTAACCAAAAGAAACAATTTAAGCGAAATAAGAAGGAATACGATAAATTGGCTAACCATATTGGTCTTTTTCCTCTAGTAATGATTTCGCCTAATGATGTTGGTTTAATTTTGGATGGGAGTGAGGAGCGGAGAAAGTTTATCGACAATGTAATTTCGCAAACTGATGCCCATTATTTAGATGAGTTGATTTTATATAATCGCTATCTGTTAAATAGAAATGCTTTATTGAAGCAAATTGCTGCTACAAGAAAGTTGGATGTTGCCTTGTTAGAAATATTGGATGATCAATTGATCGCCTCTGGCAATAAAATTTTTGAAAAAAGAAAGCAGTTTCTGCTAGATTTTATACCGCTGTTTAACCAACATTATAGTTTTATTAGCGATAACGCCGAAGTTGTGTCGCTGAGCTACCAATCTCAGCTTAACGAGCACTCTTTTGCCGATTTGTTAAAGGATAGCTTGGAAAAAGATAGGATTTTAGAGCGAACTACCACCGGAATTCATAAAGATGAACTATCATTTGCAATTAGAGATATGCCCCTTAAAAAATTTGGTTCTCAAGGGCAACAGAAGTCGTTTTTAATAGCATTGAAGTTAGCACAATATAGTTATTTGCAAAAGTTTAGAGCGTTTAAACCTTTACTTTTGTTAGATGATATTTTTGATAAGCTAGATGATTTACGGGTAAAAAAGTTAATGGAAATGGTATCTCACCATGATTTTGGTCAGATTTTTTTAACAGATACTGGAAAAGAAAGGGTGTTAACCATTTTTAAAGAGATAAATGTTGATGTAACTTTGTTTGAAGTAGCTAACGGAACTATAGAAAATGCGTAAACCTAATGATGTTACTTTAAAGGAAGCGATTACAAAAATGTTATCGGTTTACCGTTTGCGTGGCAAATATGATGAAACTGGTGTAGTTGCATTTTGGCCAGAACTAATGGGTACGGCAATCGCTAACCGTACTACACAGATTTACGTTAACAACAAAAAGTTATTTGTAAGGATAGAATCTTCGGTCATAAAAAATGAATTGTTGATAGTTAGAACGGGCATCATTCAAAAATTGAATGAACATGCCGGTGGCGAAGTGATTACCGAAATAATATTTCTATAAAAAAGCCAATGCTAAGCATCGGCTTTTTTTATAGTCTTTCACATCGGGTTTATCGAAACGTTTACAATAATTACCCAATGACAAATTAATTTAAGAATTGACTGTTTTTAATCTCTACCGCCGAAAACTTTTGATATTAACCAAATTATCAGGGCTAAAACAATTACTACTACTATTATTCCGGTCCACATGCCGGCTTCAAATATTCCTGTAATTAAATCGCAACTAGTAAGCGTTGTACATAATAGGGCAACAAGTGCCAGTGGTGTATATTTTTTCATGTGATTGATGTTAATTTCGTAAATAAACATCCAGAATCACTAATAGTTTGACGTTTTTAATTATTCGTCGCCAACTTTAATTAATTCAACCTCAAAAATTAAAGTGCTGTACGGTTTAATTTGTCCAGCATCTCTCGATCCGTATGCTAGGTTATAAGGAATCCAGAAGCGATATTTAGCACCTGGTTTCATCAGTTGTAAGCCCTCTGTCCACCCTGGGATAACTTGATTTAAACCGAAAGAAGTTGGCTGTCCACGATCATAAGAGCTATCAAATTGAGTACCGTCTAATAAAGTGCCTTTGTAGTTTACCGTTACTTTGTCTGTAGCAAGAGGAGCAACGCCTGCACCTTCAGTTAAAACCTCGTATTGCAAACCACTTGCAGTAGTTTTAATGTTCGGCTTAGTTTTATTTTGCGCTAAAAAAGCTTTACCTTGGTTTATAGTGCCAGCATATTTTTCTTTATCCATTTCTTCGCGTTTAGCACTAAAACTCTGAAATAGCGAAGTAATCACTTCTTGGCATTGCTGTTCTGTTAAAGCTGGATTAGTATTGGTAAAGGAAGATTTTAAGCCAGCAATCATTTGATCGTAATTTAAACTTGTTAAACCACCAGCTTTTAATTGACTAGCCATAGAAAAACCAAAAGCATAACTAGCAGAATCTAATTTGTTTTTAAAGGGTGCAGGTTTAGCCACAGGTTTTGGAGCTGTTTTGGTAACAGTTGCTGTAGTTTTTTTTACAGGTACAGCCGGTTTCTTAGCCGTTGTTTGTGCGTTAACACCGTAAGCTGCTACGGTAAGTAAAGTAGCTAGAAAAATCTTTTTCATTTATTATTTATTAAAGGTCAAAAGATACAAAATAAATTATCCTATAAAAAAGCGTTACCCTTTTTACAGAATAACGCTTTTGTTAGTATAGTTATTTTTTTTGATAAGCGTTTAGAAACGCTCAGCAGCAGTAAAGAAGAAATCACCTTCAATTGCAGCATTCTCGTCAGAATCAGAACCGTGAACGGCATTTGCATCAATAGATTTTGCATATTTCTGACGGATAGTACCTTCTGCAGCTTCTGCTGGGTTAGTAGCACCAATTAATTTTCTAAAGTCTTCGATAGCGTTATCTTTTTCTAAGATTGCAGCAACGATAGGTCCAGAAGACATGAAGCTTACTAAATCGCCGTAGAAAGGACGCTCTTTGTGAATCTCATAAAACTTTCCAGCAGTTTCTTCTGTTAGCTGAGTGTATTTTAAAGCAATAATTTTAAAACCTGCGTTGGTAATATCGTTTATGATTGCGCCAATATGCCCGTTTGCAACAGCGTCAGGCTTAATCATGGTAAATGTTCTATTTGTGCTCATTTGAAATTTGTTTTGAAATTTTCTGCAAAAATACAATTCTTTAACTTAATATTAAAGCTTAGAGAATAAAAGCTATCTATTATACCTAAAATTATTAGCTTTGCAGGCGAAAATTTATGATATCAATTTCAGAATTAAAAACGTTACTGGCTACGCCACAAAAAATTGTAATTACAACGCATCATAAACCTGATGGCGATGCAATGGGCTCTTCACTAGGTCTGTATGCTTTTTTAATTCAAAAAGGACATCATGTTAGCGTAATTACGCCTACGGACTACCCGGATTTTTTGCATTGGATGCCGAATAACAGCGATGTTATTATTTTTACCGAGGCTATAGCAAAATCTATTGAGTTAGTAAACGAAGCAGATTTAATATTTTGCTGTGATTTTAATACACTTAGCAGGATAAACGACTTAGGTGAACATATCCGTAACGCACCAGGCTTAAAGTTGATGATTGATCATCATCTTGAACCTGAAGATTTTGATGATTATCGCCATTGGAACATTAATGCTTGTGCTGCAGCTCAATTGGTTTATGATTTTATCAAAAATGAGTTAAAGGAAGAAGAACTGATTAATAAAGATGTTGCAACCTGCCTTTACACAGGTATTATGACAGATTCAGGCTCATTCCGTTTTCCATCGGCTAATTCCTCCGTTTATCGCATTGCGGCAGATTTAATAGATTTAGGCGCAGAACATTGGAGGATACACCAATTGGTATACGATAACGCCTCTGAAAACCGTTTACGCTTTTTAGGTTATTGTCTCTCTAACAAATTAGAAATTTTTAGAGAATTTAATGTAGCAATGATTACTGTAAATGCCGAGGAACTAAGCAAATTTGACATTGCAACTGGAGATACTGAAGGGATTGTTAATTATGCTTTATCTATTAACGGCATTAAGTTGGCAGCCTTTATTATTGAAAGACCAGATAGGGTTAAATTATCTTTACGCTCAACCGGAGATTTTCCGGCAAATGAGATTTGTAAGAAATATTTTAACGGAGGCGGACACAGAAATGCAGCAGGTGGTGCTTCAGACAAAAACTTGGCAGATACTGTTGCGGAATTCAAATCAATTTTACCAGAATATAAAACGCAATTATTTCAATAAATATTAGCTTTTAAGGCTATCAAAACCAAAAAACAAATAGAAATTATAATTAAAATGAAAAAAAGTTTAGTAATTCTTTTAGCAGCAACTTTAGGTTTAGCGGCTTGTAACCAAGAGAAAAAAGGCGAAGGTGGTTTGCTTTATACAATCCACAATTCTGAAGGGAAAGAGAAAATTAAGGAAGGTGATATCGTGAAAATGAACTTTGTTCAGAAAAATGATAAAGATTCTGTTATTAGCAGTACTTATGAGGCAGAAATGGCTCAGATTTTCCCTGTACAAAAAAGAATGTACGCTGGTGATATCCAAGACGTATTAACTTTATTTGGAGAAGGCGATAGCGCTACATTTAAAATCAATTTAGATACTTTGGCTAAACACAACAATAACCAGCCTAAACCAGAGCAGTTTAAAAACGATAAATACATCACGTTTACAGTTAAAATTGAAAAAGTTTTCAAAAAGAATGCAGGCGAAGCTGATTCAGTATTCAACAAAAGAGCTAACGATTTTTTCCAAGCAGATTACAAAACTAGCATGGATAAGTTAAAAGCTGCTGAAGATGCTAAAATTAAAGCTTACGTTGCTGACAAAGGCTTAAAAGTTACAACTTCTGCAAGTGGCTTAAATTATGTTATTGAAAAACCAGGTGATGCTACAAGACCAGCTTTAGGCGATACAGTGGAAATTAATTACACTGGTAGATCTACTAAAAAAGGTACAGATGGTAAATACCGAGTTTTTGATACTAGCGACGAGAAGATTGCTAAAGAAAACAATAAAGTACAAATGGGCAGAACTTATGGCCCAACTAAAATGGTAATGGGAGAAACTGTACCAGGTTTCACAGAAACATTGCAGTTGATCGGTCAAGGTGGTAAAGTTTCAGTTGTTATCCCTTCTAAATTAGGTTATGGCGAACAAGGTATTCCGCAAGAGAAAATCGGTCCGTATTCTCCATTAGCTTTTGATGTAGAAATCGTTAAAATTATTAAAGGTAAAGGCGCTCCAGTGGCACCAGCCGCTCCGGTAATGACACAACCATAATATCAAAAATTATTTGAGAAAGCCCTGTCTGTTTTAGATAGGGCTTTTTTTTGTGCCTATATTTGTTCCCACATTTTATAAATACCTTTGCGCAATGTTACTAACCGATACCCATACGCACTTATACTACGAAACAGATTTAGAGAAACAAGCGCAATTAATGGAGCGTTGTTTCGCTTTTGATGTAAACCGACTTTTTTTGCCTAACGTAGATGTAAAATCTATCAAAATGATTGACGATTTGGTGTCAAAATATCCAGATAATTGTTTTGCAATGGCTGGTTTGCATCCTTGCGATGTTAAAGAAGGCTATCAAGAACAATTAGCCTTAATTTACAACAGCATAGCTGGAAGGAAAATTTATGCCATAGGCGAAATTGGAATCGATTTATATTGGGATAAAACAACATTATCCATACAACAAGACGCCTTTAAGCAACAAATAAATTGGGCTAAGGAGTTAGATTTGCCGTTTGTTATCCATTGTCGAGAAGCATTTGATGAGGTTTTTGAAGTATTGGAAGAAATGAACGATGAGAAAATGAGAGGCATTTTCCATTGTTTTACAGGTAATCTAGAGCAAGCCAGAAGAGCAATTAGCTTAGGTTTTTATTTAGGCATTGGCGGTGTAGTAACCTATAAAAAAGCTGGTTTAGATCTTGTATTGGCCGATGTTCCGCTTAAGAACATTCTGCTAGAAACCGACTCGCCTTACTTAGCGCCAGTTCCGTATCGTGGCAAGCCAAATGAGAGTAGTTACCTGATTCATATAGCGCAAAAAGTAGCCGATATTTACGATGTAAGCTTAGAAGAAGTTGCTAATGTTACAACCGAGAACTCGAAAAAGATATTTGGGATTTAGTTTTTAACCGCAAAGAGCGCTAAGGACGCAAAGAATAATAAGTCTTAAGCAAATATGTTAGTTTGTAATTAATTTAACGGGTTGTTTTTCAGTTGTTTGGTTAATTGTGTTGGGTGGCTAAAAAGAGTTGTAAATAACTTCAAGTACCAATTAACAATTCCTTTCGGTCTTTGATTCTTTGCAGTTATTTTAATGCTAATTCCCTATATCTTTGCGTTTAATTTATCTTTGCACTGTATGACCAAAATATTAATCATCTATACTGGCGGAACCATTGGTATGGTTAACGACGCTAAAACCGGTACGCTTATTCCATTCGATTTTGAGCAAATACAGCATAATGTTCCCGAACTTGCCCGATTAGATTACCAACTTTCCGTTCATTCGTTCAATCCAATATTAGATTCTTCTAACATGGATCCGGTAGTTTGGGCAAAATTAGCTAGCCTAATTGAAGAAAAGTATAACGATTACGATGGTTTTGTGGTTTTGCATGGCTCAGATACCATGTCGTTTACTGCATCTGCTTTAAGTTTTATGTTGCAAAATTTGGCTAAACCGGTTGTTTTAACTGGTTCTCAATTGCCTATAGGTGAGATTAGAACAGATGCAAAAGAGAATTTAATTACTGCTTTAGAAATTGCTGCCACCAAAAAAGATGGTAAAGCAATGGTGCCAGAAGTTTGTGTGTATTTCGATTATCAGTTATTTAGAGGCAATCGTTCTATCAAAAATAACTCAGAAAAATTCGAAGCTTTTTCGTCACCAAATTATCCGATTTTGGCCGAGGCCGGTGTAAATTTAGATTTCTTTCCAAATTACATTCTTCCAAACCCAACCGAAGAATTTAAAATCCATACCAACTTTAACAGTAATATCGGCGTGCTTAAAATGTATCCCGGTATTACAGAAAATGCCGTTAAGGCAATAACAGAAGCAAATGTAGACGCCATTGTTTTAGAGGCTTTCGGCTCTGGCAATACCACTACGGCCGAATGGTTTTTAAACTGTTTAGAACAAGCCATACAAAACGGAAAGATTATCGTAGACATTTCTCAGTGCAAGGGTGGTGCTGTGCAATTAGGTTTGTACGAAACCAGTAGAAGACTGCAACAAATGGGTGTTTTAAGTGGCTACGACATGACTTTTGAAACCACCGTAACTAAATTGATGTACTTAATGGGACAAAATTTAGCTAAAGCAGAGGTTAGAAAACAAATGGAACAATCTATCCGTGGCGAGCTAACAGCATAACATTTCGCTCAAGCAAAAGTAAAATTACGGCAATTATGACTAAAATCATTCTGCTTTAAATTTTAATGGCTTATTTTTGCTCAATGTGATAAGATCGCTATCACATCTCATTAACAAATCTAAAGAAATGAAAATAGAGCAAATATATACCGGATGTTTAGCCGAAGCCGCTTATTATATCCAGAGTAATGGCGAAGCTGCTATTATTGATCCGCTTAGGGAAGTAAATCCTTACTTAAATAAGGCAGCGCAAAATGGCGCCGTAATCAAGTATATTTTCGAAACTCATTTTCATGCAGATTTTGTTTCTGGTCACGTTGATTTGGCTGAAAAATCTGGTGCAACGATAGTTTATGGCCCAACGGCAACAACTACTTTTCCATCGCACATTGCAACAGATGGAGAGGAGTTTAAAATTGGCGATTTAACCATAACAACCCTGCACACACCTGGTCATACGTTAGAGTCTACCACTTATTTGCTTACTGATAAAGATGGCAGGAAACATTGCATTTTTAGTGGCGATACACTTTTTATTGGCGATGTTGGTAGGCCAGATTTGGCGCAAAAAGGTAGCCTAACTATGGATGATCTTGCTGGAATCCTTTACGACTCTCTGCACGAAAAAATCTTAACCTTACCAGATGATGTAATTGTTTATCCAGCGCATGGTGCTGGTTCTGCCTGTGGCAAAAGCATGAGCAAGGAGACCTTTGACACGCTAGGTCACCAGAAGGAGGTTAACTATGCTTTAAAAGCTACTTCTAAAGAACAATTTATTAAAGAAGTAACGGATGGTATTTTGCCTCCGCCACAATATTTCGCTAAAAATGCTGCCTTAAATAAAGGTGGTTACGAGCGCATAGACGAAGTTTTTGAAAAAGGTTTAGTTGCTTTAAGCCCGCAAGAATTTGAGGATTTGGCAAACCAAACCGGTGCTTTGGTTTTAGATACCAGAGATCCACAAACTTTTGCAAAGTCTTTTATTCCAAATGCAGTAAATATTGGCTTAAATGGTCAGTTTGCACCGTGGGTTGGTGCATTAATTTCAGATTTAAAACAACCTATTCTACTGGTTGTAGAGGATGATAAAGCACAAGAAACTATTACACGTTTAGCTCGTGTAGGTTACGATAATACCATCGGATATTTGGCTGGAGGTATGCAGGCTTGGGAAAAAGAAGAAAAAGAAACTGATCAAATTGAGTCGATTTCGGCTACAGCATTCGAAACCGCGTTGAATACCAATCCGAATTTAAATGCATTAGATGTGCGTAAACCGGGAGAGTACGAAGCCGAACACTTAGAGGCAACATTAACTCGTCCGTTAGATTATATAAACGATTGGACGAATGAAATTAATCCAGATGAAACCTATTACATTCACTGTGCTGGTGGCTATCGTTCTATGATTGCAGCATCGATACTAAAAGCTCGTGGCGTTAACAATGTAATTGATGTTGCTGGTGGTTACGGTGCAATTAAAAATACCAACTTAAAACGTAGCGATTTTGCTTGCCCTAGCAAAGCGATGAAAGTTTAATTTGCAATTCGTCATCGCTAAACAAAGCGCTTATTTTGATTTGTCAACTGCCAAGATCGCTTAGTATATGATGAAAATAAAAGTTTTTTAGAAAACGAAGGTCAGTAGTTCTTGGAAACATCAGTCCTGCTATTCGTTACAATCTTTTTTCCAAATCCCCTTAAGGAGACTTGGAAAAAAGGATTTTCACTGTTATCAGGTTTATAATTTAAAGCAACAATAAATTGGCTAAAAATCCTCAAAATGCATCATACGACGTTTTAATTATCGGCGCCGGACCAATTGGTTTAGCTTGTGCCATTGAGGCGAAACAAGCCGGCTTAAGCTACGTTATTGTAGAAAAAGGCCCGCTGGTTAATAGCTTGTACAACTACCCGGTTTTTATGACTTTCTTTTCTACCTCTCAGAAACTAGAAATAGGAGGGGTTCCTTTTGTAAGTATTAGCAATAAACCAAATAGAAACGAAGCTTTAGAATATTATCGCCGGGTGGCAGAAAAGTTTGAGCTAAACATTAAACTTTTTGAAGAGGTTAGTAGCGTAAACAAGGTTGACGATTTAGATTTTGTAGTTGCTACATCGAAAGCAACTTATCATGCTAAAAAGGTAATTATAGCTACCGGCTTTTATGATGTACCGGTAATGATGAATGTGCCTGGCGAAGATTTACCTAAGGTAAAACACTATTATCAAGATCCGCATTTGTACGCATTTAGCAAAGTGCTGGTAATTGGCGCCAACAACTCGGCTATAGATGTTGCCCTAGAAACGTATAGGAAAGGCGCAGACGTAACTTTGGTTATTCGCGGTAGCGAAATAGGTTCTTACGTAAAATATTGGGTTAGGCCCGATATAGAGAACAGAATTAAAGAAGGTGAAATTAAAGCCTATTTCAATAGTGAGGTAACAGCTATTAGTGAAACTGAAGTAACCATCAAAACACCAGAAACCGAAATTAGCTTAGCCAACGATTTTGTATTGGCTATGACCGGCTATCAACCTAACTTCGCGTTGCTTAAAAAGCTTGGTGTTGTTTTAGATGAGCAAAATATGCCCGCACACAATCCTGAAACGATGGAAACTACCACCAAAGGACTGTATTTAGCTGGCGTGGTTTGCGGTGGTATGGACACGCACAAGTGGTACATCGAAAATTCAAGGATACATGCTGAGCAAATTGTAAAGCATATTAAGGCACAGTAGTTTTTTTTTGAACCAACACTAACAAAGTTTAGCATACTTTACTTTTTAAAAGCAAAGAAACACATCAACAAAAATAAAATCGACAACAATAAAAACGAATTTATTTTTTCTCTAAGATATTGATGAAATGCATCCTCTTTTTCGGCTTTCATTTCAGCCTTTCGAGAATATTCATTGGTACCGCAAATAAAGTACGATTCTTCCTTTTTCAGCCTAATGGGCTTAAGATAAAAAATCCAAAGATTATCACCATCAATAACAGAACGAACTTCTTTATAACTAGAAATATCTATTGCACTCACAAAATCCTTATGTTTTGCGTCTTTAGTCCATTTAAATAGAATGCCGTTGGTTGTATCTTTTGAATTAACTATTTCTGCAACCTTTACTTTTGCATATTTCAGTTTCGTTCTATCACCAGCTTCATTGCCGGTGAACTCTATTTTACTATAATTTCTAGCTAATTTGATTTTCTCAAAAAACCTATTGCTTGAATATGCTTTCTCTTCGCTATGATAAAAATAGCTAACATCAATCGCAACAATTTTCTCAAAATGTCCATTTATATAAAGATTCCAGATACAAAAAATAGGTAGGAAAATTATACTAATGAATCCGGCAGGATAAAATATTTTGACTGTTCGTCTGGTCATAAAAATTAGATGTATCGATTGAAATAATTCCACACCTAGTATTCATATTTTCAGTCTAATTTTCCATTACGCATCACGAAGTTTGAATGTGACAGGAAGAACTTAAAGGCTTTATTGAAGATGACATCCTCAAATTATGGTAGTAGTTCTGCCAGTTTTTTGTTTAGCGCTTCGCCTCTCAAATTTTTAGCTACAATTATTCCCTTTTCATCAATTAGATAGTTTGTTGGAAATGCGTTAATGCCGTAAATTAAGGCAGCTTGGTTTTTATCACCTTTCAAATCGGAAACATTTTCCCATGGTAATTGGTCATCCTTAATTGCTTTTAGCCATTGTGCTTTGTTATCATCTGCTGCTACGCCTAAAATTTCAAACCCTTTAGGTTTAAAGGCGTTATAAGTTTTTACCAAGTTCGGGTTTTCTTCCCTACATGGTCCGCACCAAGAGCCCCAAAACTCCAATAGGATATATTTTGCTTTAATGTTCGATAATTTAATCTTTTTGCCAGCGGTATTAGCCTGTTCAAAATCAGCGAATTTCCCGCCAATTTTTACCTCTTTATTAAGCGTTAGAAAATCCTTTATGGTTTTGCCATACGAAGTGTTTTTCATTTCTGAACTTAAACGCTCAAAAAGTTCTGCAGTTTTTTCTTTGCCCCAAGTAGATGTATAAACGCTTAGTATGTAAGCGCTTATCAGTGATTTGGGATTGTCTTTGATACCTTGTATATCTAATTCTTTCTCTGCATTTCTCGTATCCGTCAGTTTTTCCTTTAACTGCTTATTAATTGTTACGTCTTTCTCTTTAGCAATAAGGGAAGTTAAACTGTCTTGTAATTGTTGGTTGGTCGCTGTAAGTTTTCTACGAAGATCGGCCTCGGCTTGGGTTTTGGAACCGGTAATTACAGCTTTCTTAAACTCTCCATTCCTTAGTGCCAAATGAGTGTTTTTTTCGGCCCAAAAAAATACATAGTTAGCGAAGTCTTTTGTGTGAATTAGCATTTGACTTATTTTCTCTTTGGTTTTTCCAACTAAAATAAATTTGCCGTCTTTTACTTTGGTAGAATCTAATAGCACCTGTGGAGAGGATGTTTTTAGGAATAACCAAGTTCCATCTTCAACTCCTGTTGTGTTACCGGTAATGGTAAATGTTTGAGCTATGCTCGAAAGCGAAGAAATTAATAGTATAAATAAGATACAGGTTGATTTTAGGTTTTTCATGTCATTAAAGTTTACATCCCAAAAGTAGTTATGCATTTTCAAATAATCGTGAAAATTAGACCAAGCCAATTAGCAATTCGACGGATAAAATTTACAGTGGATTAGTCGAAAAAAACATAGGGTTAGTCGAAAAATAATTTAGGTTTAAAGTACGTGATAAAAATTATTTTTACCTTGCTTGCGTGGCAAAAACACTTTTTAAGTTTGATAAGTACACTAAAATAGAAGTCGTTTTCTTTCTGGTGTATTTTTATGGCATTAGTTTGCTATCTAATTTTGAATATAATTTCTGGGAAAGAAATTATATAGGAATTCCGTCTGGCGAATTAGAATTTAGCATAGTTTACGGGACGTGTAACATCATCGTATTTCTGGTTTTTTATTGGGCTTTAAAATTCTGCCTAAAAAGTAATAAAATATGGATGTTTGCCGTATTAATTGTTTCATTTTTAGTTTCTCATTATTTCTACAAAAAAGGAAGTTATTTGTTAATTTCTGAATTAAGTTTTCTTTCTGACAAGATAAGAAGCGATGCTATAAAATGGTATCATTTGAAAAGGCTTGGTTTTACATTAAGCTATATGATGACACAGTTAGCAGGAGTTAGTTTTTTAGCGTATTTTATTCATTCGGCAAGGCAAAAAGAGCAGTTAAAAGCTTTAAAAGAACAACAATTAATGTCTGAGCTAACCTATTTAAAAGCACAATTGCAACCACATTTTTTCTTTAACACATTAAACAATATATATGGTTTAGCGCTAAAGCAGTCTAAAGATACAGCGCCCTTAGTTGCTAAATTGGCAGAAATGATGCGCTACATGTTATACAAGGTCGATGAAAAACTAGTATTGTTAAAAGACGAAATCGAGTTTTTAAGAAACTATGTAGCTGTAGAAAATATTCGGTATCGCTCTGCTATAAAAATTGATTTTGATGTACAGGGAATCGACTCAGGCAGTAAAATAAGCCCGTTATTATTTTTGCCTTTCATAGAAAATGCATTTAAACATGGCATAGCCGAAGAAGAAAACGAAGGTTTTGTTCATATTGTAATCTGTAAAACCGGCGATGAGCTTACGCTAGACGTTGCTAATAGCGTAGCTGCAACGAAAGTGAATATTGGCGGTATAGGTTTAACAAATGTGAAAAAGCGACTGGAAATTCTGTACCCGGGAAAGCATAAGTTGGAGATAGCTAAAACTGAAAGGGTTTATCAGGTGAATTTAACTTTAGATATGGTATGATAAATTGCCTCATTGTTGATGACGAGCCTTTGGCGCAGGATATTTTAGAAGCCTATGTGTTACAAGCTAATCAGCTTTGCTTAGTTAAAAAGTGTAGTACGGCATTTGAAGCTTTCGAAGTTTTGCATAGCGATAAAATAGATTTAATGTTTTTGGATATTAAAATGCCGGCACTAAATGGAATTGACTTTTTAAAATCGCTTAAAAATCCGCCAGCTATAATATTTACCACAGCCTATGCAGAATATGCTGTTGCAAGCTATGAATTAGAAGCGGTAGATTATCTGCTAAAACCAATTACGAAAGAACGGTTCGATAAGAGTTTGGCGAAGCTTTTTAAGCTTAAACCGATAGAATTAACAGAGACAAAGAACTACACTTATTTTAAGGTATCTGGTAAACTACAAAAGGTGTTACACCAAGATTTACGCTATGCACAATCTATAAAGGATTACATTATGCTTTATACTAAAAGCGGGAATTTGATTGTGCACATGACAATGAAGTATCTGTGCGATTTATTACCAGATGACAGTTTTTTAAGAGTGCAGCGTTCTTACCTGGTTAATAAAACCTATGTAACGGCAATTGGTAAAAATGAAGTGCATTTAGGGGATATGGAAATACCTATTGGAGATAGCTTCAAGGAGGCGGTTGCAAAGGAAATAGGAGCGATGTAATTTCTTTATTTAGCCAATGGAGATATAATAAAAAAACCTCCCGAAAGAGGTTTTTTTATATTGTAATTAACTGTTAAAGTTTGAAGTTGTAGCCTAAACGCAAGGCAAACTGTCCGGCCATTTTTACGGGTACATAAGTGCTAGAAGCACCGTTTTGTTGCCATCCTTCGTATCTAGCGCCAAGAGACAAACCGCTGTTCCAGTCGTAGCCTACACCACCACCAAATACAAAGTTTACCTTGCCACCATCTTCAATAGGGAAGCCGGCACCAACGTTACCACTCAAGTACATTCCACCTATACCAGGATAAGCTTTTACGCCACCTATTGCCGGAATAAAACCGATGTCGTCTGCACCGTCTACCATAAAGCGGGTATAACCACCAGAAGCTGTGATGGCCAAATTATCCATTAACATCCATTGTAATTGCAAGTCTAATCCTAAAGCATAATCAAAAGGAGATGATTTTGTTGGAATACCACCACTTGCGCCAATACCAATTTTAAAATTCATGCCGTTAGAAGATTTGTCAACTGTTGTCATTTCTTGGGCATCTGATTGAGCAGCTACAGAAAGCATTAATGCAATCGCTACTATTGAAGTTTTGAAAAAGTTTTTCATATGAGTTAATTTAAGGGTTACGTATAGTTTGATATACGAACAATGCAAAAGATTGGATTTTGGCGACGCCAGTTTGTGGAGCTTTGTGCTTTTTTGAGTGCGACTAATAATGAACTGTGGTGAAGCTCAAACAAGATCCGGTTTGGTTTTTTTGATGATGTTGGAACGTTTACTTCTGAAAAAGCGATTTATGAATTAGTACTATTACAGTAATCATCTATACTTGATCCCTACTTGAACTATGCTTCATCTTTGCTTTAGCTATGTTGCGCCAACTAATGAAAAAAATATTTGATTTTTTTTAGATGTGCTACAATAAATCTTCCAATAGAGCGTCTTTATATGGAGAGCGTTAATTTAGATAAACGGGAATTGTCCATTATGGATGGTTCCCGTTTTCTTTTAAAAATTGATTTATAAACGATAAAAATCTTTGAAATAGATTCTTCGCGTCGCTCTGAATGACAAAAGGAACGTTCTAGGTTTATTTACTTAGCTCATTTACATAGTTTTGTGGCTTTAGACAAGTTTAAAGTTCTCGCCAATTGGTATTTAGGGGTTTATTCACTTCAATGCTTTTGTAGTTTATCTCTACTTTGGTATCGCCATTACTCGTAACGGTAGTAAAAGGCATTTTTATACCATTTACCGTTTTGTTGTTGCTATAGGTATTAATTTGCATTTTCTTGCCTATTTGATAACTATCTCCTAAAATATTATAGTTACGATCCAAGAGATATTCGAAATTATGTCCACCAGCCTGAAATGCTACAGCGTAACCATCTTTGTTCGCTTGTACCGTACCCTTTGCAAATGCAACATTGTTCTTTTGTTGAAGACCAGTTAAGCCGATGTAATCGTTATATTTTACCTCTTGAAGACGTTCATTATTGGCAATGGTTTTTATTCCATTGTTCCATAACCAGCCTCCGTTGGCAGTAATTTGCTCAACAGCTATTAGTTTGCCTTTGTTAAACATCTCGTTACGAAACCTATTTTCTACCAGATCATTATATGAAACTAATTTTATACCATTAAATTCTGCTTCAACGGTGTAAGTCTTAAGCTCGTCGAGGGCAGCGCCACCATAAACCTCCCTAACCTTTTTAAGAACTTCGCTTGCACTGGGAAGTTTAGTATTAGTTTCTTTTTTATCGTTATCACTATCCGTAAAGTAAAAGCTACCATCTATTACCGCCATCGCCTTATTTTTTCCGTTGCCAGCACTTGCAAAAAAACTATGTGTGGTGTTGTTGCCGTTATCGTAAATAAGCGTTAGCGTACCATCTTTAACGGTGTATTTTCCTTTTCCATCGCTTTTGGTATTGGTGCCCCCACCTATATTATTTCCCGATATTACAGTAGTTGACTGTCTGTCTGTAGTAAAATTGCCAGTTCCATCAAAATTCAATTCCATTTGTGTGCTTGTGCCTACATAGGTAGTTCCGGTTGCCATACCGCCGCTTCCATTAATAAATTTAAATTTGTACGAACCTTTAGGTACGCTATTGTCTAAATCCATTTTAAAGAGCACATAAGTTCCCGCGTCTAGGTTGCCACCTTTGGTAATCATGAATTGGTCTTTATCGCCATTGGCATACAAAAGGTAAATTTCAGATCCCTTAATTTCATACTTGCCCCTTACCGCCGTTTTCCAGTCTTTTTTATCCAGCTGGTCGGTAAACGTTTTGTCTTTGCGGAACAAGAAAACCTCATCCGAACGATTCATACCTCCGCCCAATGGGTTCAAACTAAGTTTTACACCTGCATACACACCGCCGAAGTTATCGGAAGATTGGCATGAGGTTGATATGGTGATAGATAAAAGTAGCAATAACTGCAATGTAAAATATCTGAGCTGCTTCATAAAAAATTGATTAGTGTAGCGATCTTAATTATAACAAGGCAGAAGTCTTTTCAGTTTTTTGCTAAGGTAACAATCTGATAAACAGTTATTTTATTATGCCTATCGATACGAATAAAATTATTTGGCATTGGGAGAAACCACATCAGCAGGATTGGCTTTTACCATTTGCGTATGTGCTTTGTCTTGCAATAAAGTATCGCCTTTTATTAACCAAGATATGCCAAAAGTTAACAAAGCTAGTGCCTCTAACGCGAAGGTTGCGTAGGGTAGGTTGAGCCAGATTTTTACTTTTTCGATATTGCAAACCGGAACCAATGCTACAAAAACGATGATAAGAATACCACAGGTTTTGTACACATGATTTCTTTGTTGTTTTTGCAGCGTAATCATCTTCTTATCGGTTCTGGTAAACAGAAAAAATGAGTTAGCAGCAAGGCTGATAAAAAATAAGGCTGCAGAAACGTAATGTACAGTAGTTACCACTTTATTTGCGGGAAAAGTGAACAGTAAACATTTGCTGTTAAGATCGGTATCTGTTGGGAAAAAGGCTATACCCAGCGCAAATACTCCCGCTAGATTTGTAATAATGTCATCAATCTTTTGTGTCCCTTTGTAGCTAATAAGAAATAAACCTACGGCGCTCAATACGCCCACCAATAGTATTCCAGCTGTACTATAAAAATACTGGCTAATTGAAGGCTGTATTTCTTTGCAACCTTGCAGATAGGTATAAATAATTAATGCAAAGGGAAGCATAATACCCAATATGCCAACGCTTCTTCGTTGATTGCGATAGGAGATTTCTTCTGGAGAACATTTGGGTTGCGCAGCAGTTTTCATTGAGCGATAATTAAGCGAAATGTTAATCCCTATTCTTTATTTAAATGAAGATAAACAAATTTTTTTGATGTAGGCTGAATCGCCAAAATTAGCTCGCTATCGGTGTGTGTGATCTTGGGATTCGAAGGGTAAATGAAGTTTTGGAGTCATCAGAATACACTTCCAAAAAACCATTATGTGCATTGGCTATTTCTTTTGCGATAAACAGTCCAAGGCCCAAGCCCTCGTTTCCTTTATGGATTTTTCCTCTGGAGAACGGTTTAAACAGATGTATTAGTGCTTCTTCGCTTATTTTGGTGCCACTATTTTCTACCCATAGGTTAAAATAGCCATTTTCGTCTTTGGTATTTACCACAATCGGTTCTTGCGCATTACCATGCGTTAGTGCATTACCTAAAAGATTAGAAAACAATTGCGCAATGCGTTTATAATCAGCTTTAGTATCAGCTTCGTGAGCGAATTTGGCTTCTATGATTGCATTTGGATAAGCCATTTGCAACTCTGTAACTACTTGCTGCAAGGCGGTTTCCAAAGAATGGTCGTTGTCGAAACTTAGTTTTATGCCACCGCCAAGCCTTCCGCTGGCAAAATCAAGAATATTGTCTATTAAACCTCTAGTTCTATAGCTGGCGTCTTGTATAATTGTGCTTAATCTAAGCTGTCTTTCCGTAAGGTCGCTTCTTAATAGCAGTTGAACAGAATTTGAGATGGCGTGAACCGGGTTTCTTAAATCGTGGCCCAGCATGGCAATAAATTGCTCTCTTAATTCGGTGTTTTTTTGCTCTTGTTTAAGTTTGAGTTCTGTTCTGCTCAGTTGCTGTAGCGTATCGAGGTGAAAGGCAATGAGTTCGGCAAAAAGCGAAAACATTTTAATTGTTTTTTCATTATTTACGAAAGCTGGTTTAGGGTCTATTGCGCATAAAGTTCCGAACAGCTCGCCATTTTTAAGGGAAATTGGTATGGAAATATAGCTTTGGAGCCCATACATTGCTGGCGTAGGGTGGTCTTTGTATATGGGGTCTTCTGCCACATGGTCTATGGCTACAACTTTTCTATGTTCTCTAATTTCGTGACAAATGGTTGTTTCTACCACTAGTTCGCCGCCAACTGCTAAACCGAAATCAATTTTATCGTTAACAGCACAGGCAATCCATCTATCGGGCGTAACCCTTGCCACAGCGGCAAAGCCCATTCCTGTAGCACTACATATCACCTCCAGAATATTAGCAACAGCTGGTATTTGATTGATGTTATCAATGTCTGCTTGAAAGTTGGAAAGATCTGTTGAAACAGCCATATTCTATTGTTTCGAAGGTTGTCGTTACACTCCAATATTGTGCCACTAAAGATAGGTAAATATACGGATAAAAAAATGTTGCTAGTTCATTTCGAAATTTTGTGCTAGGGGTAAGGTAAACCAGAATTTGCTACCCTTTTCTTGACTAGAATCCACGCCAATTTCGCCACCATGTAATTTAATAAGTTGAGCGCTAAAGAATAATCCAAGGCCTAATCCGTGGCTTTGCGTGGTAGCATCATAAGAGCGGTTATATCTTTCGAAGAGCAGGTTAAGTTTTTCAGCCATAATTCCCGGGCCTTTATCACTTACCGTTATTTCTGCAAAGTTTCCTTTTTTCAAAACTTTAACTTCAATTGTTTTAGAATTGGGTGCATATTTTATCGCATTGTCTAACAAATTATTCAATAATCTCTCAATCTGCTTACGATCAACATTTACCTTAAGCATGGTATCTCCAGAAATTACAATTTGTTGAGTTGCTGGAAGCTCGATAGTTCGGCAACAGGTGTCTAATAAATCCTGAACCTGTGTTGGTGCTTGATGTAATTGCAATACGTTGTTCACGATTTTAGAAACGCTCAGCAAATCGTCGACAAGACCGTTTAGTTTTTCGGTGCTTTTTTCTGCCTGTTGCAACATTTTAGTCGATATGCTTTCGTCTAAAGGTGCTTTACGCGATAAGATTTGTACATAACCTTTTAAAGCAGTAATTGGGGTACGCAATTCGTGGCTAACGATGCCAATAAATTCGTCTTTCTGGGTAATTTGCTCTTTTAAACGTTGGTTTGCCAAAGCAAGGCTTTTAGTTTTTTCCAGATTTACCATTCGCAATTCGAGCTGTTCCATGGCAACTTTTGCAAGTTCTTTTAAAACCGTTATTTCATGTTCGCTTAAATTTCTTGGTTTTTGATCTACCAAACATAGCGTGCCTATTACGAAATTGTCGGGTGTAATAATTGGTGCTCCTGCATAAAAGCGTAAGCCAAAATCTCCATTTACGTAAGGGTGCGAAGTAAGCAATGGTTCTTCGAGCGCATTTTCGATAATTACCACATCAGCTCTCAATACCGTTAGTGCACATAGGCTTTCTTCCCTAGGTATTAAGCCAACATGACCTAAGCCTTCGCTTGCCATTACAAACTCGTGTTTATCATCCAAAAAAGATAGGTGAGCAATTGGAACTTTAAAGATTGCCTGGGCCAAACTTACTATGTTGTCGAAAGCTTTCTCTCTAGGTGCATTGAAAATCGCATATTTATCGAGCGCCAATACACGTTCCTGATCATTATCGGGCAATAAGTTTGTCGGATCAAAAATATTCATCGGCAGTTCGGCTTGTCTAAGGTAAATCTAATGATTTCAAATTGCTATTTATTTTTTTTTAAACATAAAATGTTTAAACTAAAATGGCCGTGGACTGGCGAAGTTATGCTTGTAAAAAAAAATAGGCAAGTATACTAAATGCTAAAAATTAGCGTCTTTATATGGAGAGCGTTAATTTAGATAAACGGGAATTGTCCGATATGGATGGTTCCCGTTTTCTTTTTTATAAAATTTCATTCTAGCTTTGAAGTTAAACGCCTATTGGAGTTCGCCTTGGTTAACTTTGTCATCTACTTTTATTTACTTATATTGGAAGAAGATAGTATAACCATTGATCTAATGTTTATCCATATCGTTGTAACCAGGTTTTTCTTAAGTTGAATCGACTTAAAACGATGTTTAAACAACTATATTGGTTTGCTATTTGCTATGCTAATTCAACAATTAGGGATAATTAAATGGGGCTGATAGTTTCTATAGCATTGGCCCCATATTTTTTTAATTATAATCGTTTTTAAAGGGTATTAAGTAAAATAATCTTTAAGCCTTTGATGGCTTATGATGGAGGCTAAAACTTTCATTGTACCTGCCGTTTTTTTTAAGCTTAGTAAATATATTTCCGTAATACGTCGTTTGAGCAAGGATTTGCTTTATTCTGATTGCATTGCTCTCCTTTTGTAATGCCTCAGTAACTGAGTTTTTTCCTGATAATTTCATGAGATTTTACACGTATAAATCTGCAGTGTATACCTAAATTTAATGCAATTTTATACAACTGTGAATATTTGCTTAATACCTGATATTTAGTATTTTTTTCTAATGGATTCCTTTCATTTAAAGCGATATAATGCTACTATCGGTGCTGCCAGCATCTACCTCCGCCAATGACAACTCTTTTGCAATATCCACCCGTCTTATTTCTCGCACCGCAAGTGGTGGAAGTGCTCGATCCATTGGTGCCCCCTGTATTGCCACCGCTTGATGAGGTAAAAATACCGAAACTAGACTTCCCAATTCCTGATGAAGTATTGTAGGATAATTCAGCATTGTTGAAACCTAGGTTACCATACATTACTTCTTCTTCTTTTAAAATGTATGCTTCTATAGATTGATAACTCATTGTGGTCGTTTTAACAACCAATTTTAAGTCTAAAGAAAAATTGGTTTGAATTTTATAAACCCATTGCCCATTATTATTATTAATTTTTTTCGTTTGTTTGTCTTTATCTGTAAAAGTAATATCGCAATAGTTGCAACTTACCTCGTAACTAAATGTTGTTGGCGAAATGGTAGGCACTTCAACTTCCTTTTTTTTACAGCCGGCAATTATTGTAGTGATTCCGATCGTTATTAATAATTTATACATTATAATTTTTGATAGAACTTGCATGAATATAAAATTTATTTGCTCAAAATTATCAAAGCATTAATTCATTTTTATACGGATTCCCGTAATCTGCCCTAACTATTATGATTAGACATTAAATCTGAGCAGTATCTCTTGTTAATATTTAGCAGATTGGATTTCTGTTTAATAATTAAATTATATTAAACTATATATTTAAAAATTGATTTTCAGAAAAAAAATAGTTTTTGACATGGAAAAGCGCCAAATATTTATATTTGTAAAAAGTAATCGTGCAAGAAAAGATGTCAATAAATAAGTCATTATCCTTTTATTTACGTTGTTCGATCATACATGGCTTTTTTGCTCCAAAATCGCAACGTTTGTATTAAGCAATGGGGGTATTTATTTCGCGGTTATCGTCAGAATTATTTTCGTACCGGTTCTATTCCAAATTATTTTCGCGACCTACCCACTATTTATTCGCTATAGCGATAATTTCCATTTTAAATTTTTTACACCAATTAAATTATAGTGACTGGACTATCGTTTTCGATATGAGTTTGTGGAATCCAACGTGGCTGTTGTTGGGCCCATTATTGTTAATGATGCGGTATAATAGAGAACAAAAAATTAAGAGCGTAACCATAAAACTTTTTCATCTTACGCCGTTTATGGCAATGATGTTCATGTTTATGTTAACTAGCTATCATAATTCTTTCGGTAACAACCTTTCTGAATATTTTTATAGCGTGTATCAAAAAATGTTTGTTTTGGTGCCTATATCCTTATTTGCTTACGGAATCGCAACTAGTTTCCCGCTGAGAAAAAAAATAGCCGACCTGGCACATTTAGATGACCTACAGTTAGGCATAAGCGGATTTTACGTACTAATAGCGTCAGTTTCTTTAACGATGCATCTATGCTGGGCAGTGTTGAAAGTAGACATGGTAGTCGACTATAGAATTATAATTTATGCACTAGTTCTAGTTATGGTAACGTTAATTTTTTACGCATTATCCATATTGTCAAAAATAGAGCAACCTCAAGAAACACAAATTGGCCAAGATGAACATACATTGATTCTGAACCTAAACCAAGTTAGAGAATATGAACATAAACTGCAGAGTTTTTTAATTGGGGAACAAACTTTTTTAAATCCAAACCTTTCCTTAGCAACACTTAGTAAGGAACTGAAAATACCCAAACACCATCTTACTGTACTTTTTAATCAACATTTAGGTAAAAGTTTTTATAGTTACTTGGCTACGCTACGTATAGATTATGCAATTGTAGAACTTCAAAAAACAGGCAATAACTTTACGATAGAATCACTTGCGTATCAAAGTGGGTTTAATTCTAAAACTTCTTTTCACAAATACTTTAGAGAATACACAGGGTTAACACCTATTGCTTTTATTCAACAAAAAAGCAAATCAGCATAAGCGTAAAGTATGGCTAGTTTTCCTATCTTAACATATCTTTTGCTGGCAACTATCGTTCTAACATTTTGCAACTTCTATTTTTGGTTTAGCGCTAATAAAAAAAAGGCTTTTAATTGGTTAATATTTTCTTTGAATATCTACCTCTTCCTGCATGCTATTTTTGTATTTACTGTAAGGCACTTTTTTATACAATTCATTTACTTTAATACCGTAGCGCCATTTGTATTGGTATATGGTCCACTTCTCTACATTGCTATTGAGCTTATCAGGCGCAATACTATCAAAAAGAAAACAATCTATGCACACCTTGCTTTGCCAAGCCTTATTTGGTTTGCATGTTTGGTATTAATCTTTTTTTATGGAGAAGGAAATGGCTTTTACTTATATTACAATATTGTTCTGGCTTTGCTAACACCTATTTCTCTTATTGGATATGCGGGCTATGGTATAAGTGCCATACTTGCCTCTAACTCAAATTTAAAGCGTTATAAACTGATGGTAATGCCGGCTATACTTTTGCTCATATTTATGAGTTTAATAAGTATCATTGTTCCAATATATGGAGATAAACTTTTAAGCAATGCAGCTGCAACGGATTTGATTTCTATGATGATTTATTCTTTAATGTTTGCAACCTCAATTTTAATTTTTAAATATAAAACGTCAATTGTCTTTAACGAAGACAACCTACAAGACCTTACTGTAGGAACTGAAGAATTTGTACCAACCGTAGCTAAATACGAGCGCTCTAGCTTAACTTTACAACAGCTACAGGCTTATAAACATAGCTTGCATGAATTTACCTTAAAAAATCAACCATATTTAGATTCTACACTTTCACTTAATAGTTTGGCTAAATTGTTAAGGATGCCCAGCCATCATCTAACCCAAGTCTTAAGTACCTGCCTAAGTAAAAGTTTTTACACCTACATTAATGGATTACGGATTCAACACGCTATACAGTTAATGACAGACGGTACCGATATGAGTATGTCTGAGTTAGCAATCTCAAGCGGCTTTAGTTCAAAAGTTTCATTTTACAGGCAGTTCAATGCAATTAAGGGTTGTACGCCAGCTGCTTATAAAAAAAGCATTTTGAAATAATAGGTTCAATTCTCGATGCTTATAATTGATAGCAACTTCGTTAATAAACAATTCTCGAAGTCGATGCTCAAAACAACATTCCGCAGTAATTTAATGGTTACAAAGGCAATTCTACATAAAAAGTACTACCTGAGCCCGGAATGCTTTCGCACCAAATCTTTCCGTTGTGCGCCAATACAATCTGTTTAGAAATAAATAGCCCCAATCCATAAGTTTCCTCTCCTGCAGTGCCTTCGCGTTTTGCATCTGTGTACAGCTCAAAAATCTTATCCTGCATTTCCTCCGAGATACCAATCTCACTATCTGCTACACTAATTAAAACCGAATATTGTTTTTTTTGCATACCGATTTTTATTACCGCTTCATCTGGACTAAATTTTATTGCATTTGAGATTAGGTTGCTTAACACCCTCCAGAGTTTCTCTCTGCTGCCTTTTAAATTAAGTTCGAACGTCTGCAATTGCAAATTTTGACGCTTACTTTGGGCCTTACTCTGTAGTAAGTTAACACAGTAGTTTAACATTTCTGAAATGTCCACTAGTTCCCGCTTAAAATCTTCACCGCTAAATTGTACCTCCAATAATTCTTTTACTAGGGTTAACGAATTATCGGCAGATTGTTTAATGGCTCCTAATAATTCTATATCGTCAGTCGTTCTACCTTCATCTTCCATCATCAGCGAGGCCGCAGCATAAATTCCTCCGATTGGGCTCCGTAGATCATGCGCTGCTATCTTTATCATTTTTGCATTGTCAGACTCGCTTTTCTCAAGTGCAATTAAAGTTTCTTTCGTGATGTTGTTCTGCTCTGATATAAGTTTGTTAAGCCTCTTTGTACGTTTTAGGTTTTGTAGTATGAAAAAAGTAATACCAATGGCAAATAAGCAAGCAATAATAGAAAGAACTGATAATGTTTTCTGGTATCTAGCCTTTGCAACCAGTGTTTGAACTTCTTGTTCCTTTATTGCGTAATCAAGGTAATCAACGCCCGAAATATTAGCCAATTCCTCCTGCTTTTCCATAGCGCTAACTAAATCTTGGCCGTATTTGTTAGCCATTATGTGATCGTCTTGGCTTGTGTAATAATCAAATAATTTTTTAGCCATTACTTTGCTGTAAATAAGGTACCCGTTTTCGTTGGCGATTGCTAGGCCCTTCTCATAATGTACAATAGCTGGTTTCGGATCCTTATCAATTAAATGATCTCCCATGGCTAGAAACAGATCCATGCTTACGTAATATAGATGCTTATTCAGCGCACTGTCAATTGTGTTAGACAATAACTGTAAACCCTTTTCACGCTGACCATTTCTGATCATCTCATCGGCAATCAGCTGTTCAATAGCTAGAAGTGTTCGACCGTCTTTATATCTCGTGGCGATGTTTTTCGCTCTATTAATAAATTTAACACGTTCGGCCATGCCAAATTTTTCTGGAAACTCTAAAACATAATTATAAATAGCTAATGACATAATCGAGTCTTTACTTAAACTGTTGCCCATTTTCAATGCCGCATTGTAGCGCTCTATAGCTCGCACGTTTCTGCCCAATTGTTTGTACACCATCGCAATATTCATCATTGTCTGTACTTGGTTGGAAGAATCTTTTATTTTAACATAACTTATGTATGCACTGTTGTAATATCTCAGTGCTAATTGTAGGTTGCCCTTGATGTCGAAAAAAACGCCAAGATTATTAGTGGCATCAGCTTTCCCTTTATCATAGCTCAGCCTATCCGAAATCGCCCTAGCCTTTACGGTATAAAAAAAGGTACTATCTATGTCCTTTTCGTACCATAGCATCGCCATTCGATTTAGAGCATCAACGTAACTTAGGCTATCTTTAATTTGATTTAAATTAGATTTTATACCACCAAGTTCCGAAGACTGTGCCGAACAACAATAATTAGTAGCAAAAAATATCAAAAATGATAAAACGGATTTTTTCATGCGTAACAAATAAATAGGCGTTTGTTGTAAATGTAGCTAAATTTCTCCCCGCTAAAAATGTGCAGTCTGTTCATTTCTTGATAAACTTCCAGCATTTTGATACTGATTCCAATGCTTTACTAATGAATTGACCAAGCAGATGCCACGTTGTAATGGAGCTAGAGTATTTTAAAAACTGTAGCAATAAAGATGATTTTGAATCTTTAAGTAAAATGCTTAAATTCAGTAATTTAATTTCTTGTTATGGATTTTAACAAACTCTACACTTACTTTAGTAAATCTCCCGGCATTGATCTATGCTTAATGTTGTGCTGCATAGTATTTGTTATCCTACCACCAATCAGCCCATTTAAACAATACGATTTATTTAGGTATGGGAAAACCACTACTGGGCAAGTTGCACAAATAAGTTCGCTTCTTGGTAGTGATTATATAGACTATCATTTTCTAACAGAGGATGGGGTTTTGGTAAAGCGTTCTGAAAAAACATTACACCTAGATCTATATAATTTGGACAAAAATAAACTTCCTCAAAAAATTAATATAGTTTATGTAGAAGACGACCCTGAAAACTCTTGGATCAGCATACCAGGTACACCAGATAAATTGGATGAATTTTGGAAAAACTATTTGATTGAAAATACTATTGCCATCCTCGTAGTGTTTGCATTTTGCAGAATTGCCATTATCATTTACAGAGGATATGGTAAACGCAAGGCTAATAATGCGATTATTACCAACACAACAATCAGTTAACAAACGTTTTTCTATTTATGAATATTTGAGAATAAAATAAATTAAAATAAATTTACTTTAGCAATTTAGAAGGTCGTTAAATGGGCTTTTTAATGAAAACCAATTTATAACAAACTAACCTATTACTGCTATGCCAACAATGAATTTGATTACAAGTGTGTGGATTATTTTAATGGTTGGATTAATTTACCTTATACTCAAAAATTTATATAGCGTTCGAAAAGCCCATATTGAGCGAAATGAAATTTTGAAGAAAATAGGCGCCACGCTAGCAAATAACGAAAAGAATAAGGTCAATAAATCCTTTGATAATTATAGATGCAGTTCCAGATTATTACTATAATTGTCGGGAAATAGGTGCCTATTCATAAATTCTGAAAATAATGCATTTTGCTTTACCTCAATAACCTTGCAAAACAAATAATGGGCAATAACAATGTTAATGTGTTTCGTAACGTCCGCTCGCTTCCTGTATTTTTATTCGGTAAACAATTAATTCTTGCTGATGTGCTGGGTCTATAGCATGCGAGGGCCCTTGAGACGGTTTATCCCTTCTACTGCTAATCGACTTAATTAATTCTTGTAATACCTGTTGGCGTTCAGCACCGCTTAGTTCTTCATAATTTCCCTGCACAAGGATGCTTTGCCACCTAAAGGTATCGTCAATTTCATCCACCTGAAAGCATACTTTTGGCGTTTTGCGCATCATATCTATCTTTTTTCCCGGCCCAGAATGCGCATAAATAGCACCGTCTCGGTAAATGTAGTTTATTGGCGCAATATAGGTTTCGCCATCAGCATGGCATCCTACACGTCCAATAAAATTGTTTTCCAACAAATCTATGATAGCCCTTTTGTTAAGTTCTCCAAGCATTTCGATAAGGTTTAAGCCCTAAGTTACAAAAACATTGCTAATAGCAAAAGATCATCAAAAAATCGCTTTTAATTGCGTAGTTAATAATTAACGAGTAAGTAATTTGAGCTTTTGTCAAATCTTCCCCAGCCCCATTGCTAGCACTTTGGCAATTTGCCAGTGATTTTAAAATGCAATGCTTGCAATAAATTTTAATTAGTTATTAGGTATTAATGCGTGTATTTTTTGAACCTGTTTTCTATCTAAAAATTTGAAGTTTTGATTTAGCTGTGCCGCTCCTAAGGTTTGCATTTCTTCTCTTTCCGAAATGATAAATACGCTACAGGTTTTATAGTGTGCGGTTCTAGAAAAAGTTTCTATAAAACCTATACCTTCTAGCGAAGAAAGATCAAGGTCTATAATTACCAAGGTTTTCCCGATGTTATGATCTGAACTTTGTGCGAAGAAATTTAGTGCCTTCATATTACTCCCCATCGATCTAACTGCTGTGTTTGGGAACTGAAATGCCAGTAATGGCTTTATGGATTGTTGTTGGCTCGTGCTGTTTTCTATAAGTATAATCTGCGAAGGCATGTGATGTAGCTTTTTGTTTATTACACTGCAAATAGGAAGCCATTTTTATAATTTGGATAAAAAGATTTCCTAAATTGCTGTAGCAAATATTGGAACTCTAAGAGAAAATTGGCTTTATTAAAGTTGGGGATTTAGGGGGTGATTTGGGGAATTATCGATACAATTTCCTGTAGTCTTTAAATACTCTGTCAATTTAGATACCATCAAAAATAGAATTTTGTAACAAGAGACAATTTAATTTTGATGACGACAATTCTAAGCATCAAGGCAATATTTTTCTTGGCATAAGAAAAACAAGATTCAGTCATTTCAAGAAGATGTGAAAAATATAATTCATACCAAAAATAACAACAAACTCAGAATTTTATAGTTTGACAATAAAAGAAGGACACATTTACTCTCATAGCATCGAGATAGTTAAGCAAATGAAAAATGATAAATTGATAACATACAATAGTAGCTACCCGCTGATTAATTATGATAGACGGTTATCAATAGCCAAAACTGTTACTTTATACATTAATTTAAATAATAATACATTTGCTTTGACAAACACTAAAGATTTTAGTAAATTGCTTCAGTATCAAAATAAATATGGCACAATCAAATATCGAATGGACAGAACTTACATGGAATCCAGTTACAGGCTGCAGTAAAATAAGTCCCGGTTGTAAATTTTGCTACGCAGAAACTATGACTAGAAGATTAACAGCCATGGGAGTGGAAAAATATAAAGATGGTTTTAAAGTTCGGGTGCACCCAGATACTTTAAATATCCCATTTACTTGGAAGAAATCTAAAACGGTGTTTGTAAATTCTATGAGTGACTTATTTCATCCAGAAGTTCCAATTGAATTCATAAAAGCTGTTTTTGCTGTAATGAATCAAACACCGCAACACGTTTATCAAGTGTTAACAAAGCGATCTGAAAGGTTGCTAAAAATTGCAGATGAGTTAAATTGGACTCCAAATATATGGATGGGCGTGTCGGTAGAAAATGAAGATTATACTTATCGAATTAGCGACCTTGCATTAACACCAGCTAAAATGAAATTTTTATCTATAGAACCTTTAATAGGGGAAGTTAGAACGTTGCCTTTGGCAAATATAGATTGGGTTATAGTAGGAGGTGAATCAGGGCATAAAGCAAGACCTCTAAAAAAAGAATGGGTAGATTATGTAAAGCAAAAATGTACAGATGAAGGGGTTGCTTTCTTTTTTAAGCAATGGGGTAAGCCAAAATTCAATGTTAATCAGGATGACCCAACAATTGATTCAAAGCATCCCAAACATGCAAAGGGAGGCTGTGAGTTAGATGGAGAAATTTTCAGGCAAATCCCACACAAAGCAGCCTAGCTACTTTTCTTATTATATTGCTTCACGATATCATTTGCAATTTTAATAGCACTGGCGTTATTAGATGCGCAAAAAAAGTGGTACATAAGTGAATTGTTTTTGTTTACTATTACATAAGGATCTGAAATTAAGCTGAAGACCGTCTTTAGTCTTTCAGCATAGATCTCAAATAACTTTTGGTTGGCTAAAGTTGATTTCCTAGTAACGGTTCTTGAACCAAACAAGTCAGTTTCTAAATGCTCATCGTATATACTTTCCTTGATTACTTGGCGCTCTATACCAAAGAATTTCTCAAGGCGTTGCCACCAAGCCTCAGAAATTTTAAGATCTTTTTTAAGTAAACGGTTAGCACCAACACCTGTTGGACTTAAAATCCACAGATCGACACCCAAACCCTTCAAAATTTCTACAGATTCCCAATTTAAGTTCATGCCAAATGGATCAAGAAAAACCAATGCTTTTCTTGAAACGTCAGCTCGTAAATATTCAGCTAACCTTTTCAACACAACATTACAATCTTCAGCCACAACAGATATATTGTTTGTAGCTCTAATCGTTTTTAATGCATATTCCAATAGATCACGCTTTTGCGTATCCATTTCTACAAAGTAATAAATATCAAAACTCCTCGGGACGCCTATAGCGACGATTTTTTTTGCCGCACCTGCTATTATCTTAAAATCTTCTTCATTTCCAATCTTAATGTCTCCACTTCCAGCAAAACCATCGAAATAGGTTAAATGAAACTTCTGTTTGCTCATAATATGCAAATACGCTTCAGCATATTTTTCTAGGATTTCAATCTTGGTTTGAGTCCAAGAACCACCAAATTCATTGTGCATAATGAGAGAATTAATACGATTAATTAATAAATTTAATAAAATTTAGTTAACTAACAGACATAACAAGAGCCTTAACAAATTTAACTTTGGTTAATTAGCGTGCAGAGTTCAGAAAACAGTTATCTATAAACCAGCCTTAGCTAAATTTACGGAGCCAGAAAAAACTTATTTAAACAAAAAAGTATGTGTTACTGGCAAATTGGTTTTGTATCATGAGGAACCGCAGATTGTTGTGAGTGAGGTTAAACAGATTGTTTTATGTAATTAAGTAAGCCAAAAATGGGTTTATGGCATATACAATTTATTATTGCCTAATGTGTTAGTAGTTATTAATTGATCTTTCTTTTTCTTAAAGAGAGTATTAAATTTATCTTTAATATTAACGCAACCTCACATATGTCAACTTTTCTAATTTTCCTGCAAACCAGTTCCTGTATCTTAAGCCGATTTTTAACTTCCTATGATGTTTGGAAGGATTTTGTTGTGCCGATAGGTATCACCTTACTCGCTAGTGGGTTCGCATACTGGATTTTTGTTGCTGAGACGAGAAGGGATAAAAGAAAGGAACGGAAAGCTGAAAGACAATTACAAAAGGATAAGTTATATTATTTTGCAAATTCCGTAAATAGTATCATAAAAATTTCTGAGCAACAGAATGATAATATCTTGGTTTTTGCAAAGGAACAGCTGGCTGATCCAGATGAGGTTAAGCACCTTATGATTTTCTCTATGAATGAACTTAGAAGAGTAACTACAGATTTGCAGTTGGAGAGTTATATGTTAGCTTATGTTAACTATTACAAAGATGATAGGCAGGTAGCCATAAAGGAGTTCAATAATATCATTGTTAGGGTAGATATGTTGCACGGCACGTTTAAGGCTATGAATCCGCATCTCCAGTTGCTAAAGGAAGATGAAAGGAATGCCAAGGAAAAATTTAGTGGTTATTTTGAGAAGGCTTCAAGGCTGGTTGCGGTGTTAGCACTTAGTTTACAGAGTTCAGCACCACAATTGTCGGTGGAAGTGAACAAGATAGCTGGAGCTTCATTAATAAAGAGCAAGACCGAAAAGACGAATGCGGAGTTTTGTTACCGCACATACATGGTGCCTATTTACAACTTCGCTTTCAAGTATTGTTGGACTGACTTGCCCGAAACCCCACAGATTCAGGAGCTGGCCTCACTAACAAAGAATGGTAGATTAGTATATGAACAGATGATTGTGGCTCATCTTGCGTTGGGCGATGAGTTTCAAGCACAACACGACCGCCTTAAGCCTGAGATTGATAAATTAAAAGAGCTTGCTAAAAGGTTACTGGATGATTTTGAAGTCTAATAAATGCTCTTAATTGATATTTGAGATAACTCTAGTGTTTATATAGCGTAAACCCTCTATCTAGGTATATCACATGGAAGATAAACCTATTCCTAATTCCAACAAAAGGAGCCTTACCATGAAATCTAAATGCTAAAAAGTGATCAACATCATCTGTCACAATATCTGGCATGCCTGCCTTAATTGAATTTCTTGCAATTTTTTCAGAACCGATGCCGTGTTTAGGTGCAAATTGGAGTTGTGTCCACGTGAGTTGACTAATAGCAACGATTTGGGTAATTAGTGAAACTTGTTCTTCTTGTATACATTTATCTAAATGATAATCTTTTTGGAGATATTTAAAACAAAAAATAGGGTGCTGAAAATTATAGATTTCAATTTTGCTAGTATCTAAATGAATTTTCTTGCCTTGGTTAACCGGTTGAGTTAATTTGACCCTTCCTTCTTTAGCCATTTAAAAAATTAGAAAAATATGCACCCATCGATTCCTTAGGAATGACAGAGTTCAAAGGAACACTAGACCATGGAGCCTCATTATGAGTCATATCCATAAGTTTGAGTGCAGAGAACTGACCATAAACTGTATTAATTTCCGAAAGTAGCTCCAATTGCTCTTCGGAAAAATTTTCAAAAGAAAAATCTTCTTTTAATGGTATTGGGCCTGAACCACATGCCTTGAATTCATGATATACTTCAGGAACCACTGGACCATACTGCCATGCCTGTATATCTTCTTCAAAAAAAACTTTTCCGTACATAGCTATATGAAATCCTTGAGCATAATAAAGTAATTTCTGAACTTTTAAGTTAGAAATTAAATCACCTTTTTCAGGTTCAGTAAGATTAATAAATCCGTTAGCTACATCAATTGCATTCATGGTACGAAACTAAGTATTTTAGTAAGAGTATCGTTTGAATGTAACTAATATGTTACTTAACGGTCTTTGGTTTTCATAGAAAATACTCACTGATAGTTTCCACATTGATTTTTTAGCTATACCACTAAAAAATTTGTTTGTTTAAAATCTGCATTTCCTTCCTCTACAATTTGGTTCATATAAAATTCACTTAATAAGCCTTGGTGTCCTTGCGTCTTGGCATAAAGCTGCAACAGAAAAGTAGAAGGGCAAAATTCTGCTTCAAGTGGATTAGTTTTAACATTAAAACCTCCAGAACCGCCAATAAGTTCATTTGCTCTTAAATTATCAAGCTCTGCATCAAGCTGCTGAACATCTCCTTCGCCAGTTATTTTCATCATCTCCTGGTGAGTTACGGTAATATCCGACCCCAAAATTAAACCACTTTTATAAACCACTATTTTACAGTTCCGACATGCAAATTCTATTATTTTTGCTTGGATTGGAGTTAGTTTTTTAAGTGATTCTAAAAAGAGTACATTTTTCCCTTTTGCTTCACCATTTTCTAGAGAAGATACTATTAAACCAGCCCACATCTCCTGCAATGTATTGTCATCGCACCAAGAGCCAGAATCAATAACTTCATTTAATATTCTAGGGTGTATGGATATGTTAGAAAGATCACCGTTAAAATCAAATTTTCCATTCGATTTATTAATTATTTTAATGAAATTATTTAGCCTTTGGATTCTAACTTTATCCTTAAACAACAAACCAAATTCTTCTGCTACTGGTAAACATATTTTACCTAAGATTAAACCAATGCCATCTAGGCTTTTTTGTATAATTAGTTTGGTTGCCTCACCATAAGGCGCTATTCCTAATACATCACTAATTATGGGTTTGTTCTCCATGTGTAATAAACTTTTGGATTTTAAAATTATCTATCTTAGAAGGCTCGTGACGTAATCGTAATCTTCTTCTACGGTCTTTCCGAAAAGATAATCATCTTTTTTTAAACAGTTGAAATATACACGAGTTCGTGTTTCATCTACTCGAACGTATGCAATATTATCAATGTTAATAAACACTTTACCCTCGTTTTTAATTGTCAGTTCAATAAATTTGCTCATAATTAAGTTGCCTTTATACTAACATAGGTACAATAATTTGTATTACCTAAAATGTAAGAATATTGAACATTTCGGCTAAATTTGATTGTCTTAAAAAAACTATCATTTAACATATTCAACCAATTTTTCTTTAATAAATAAAAGGTCATTTTCGTTTAGTGGTAAAAAAGCATCCAAGACAATGTCATTGAGTTTCTCACTATCTGGAGAAAGGTTTAGATAGAAATTCATATTTAAAACAGATGCTTGAGAATTTGTGTGATTCGTTTGTGATAAGTCAAAACACTCTGCATTTGGTATGAAATATATTTTATAATCTAAGCAACAGCCTCCTTTATGGGTAAAAATAATGGAATCTAATTGTTGTTTAAAAATTATCACCTGTTCAAAACATAAAGTTGCTTCTGGGTAGTTTTTCTTGATGGCATCATATATAAATTCATCAAGTAAATCTGAACCACCATCTTTATAGCTAGTACTCAATTTTCTCTTATAATAGATGTTGCCTGTAAACTTATTCCACTTGGGCCCTTTAATCCTGAAAAATCGGTGTATGTATAGTTCGTCGATACCAAAATGATCTAATGATATTGTTTTAAGAGATGTGTTTGTCTGCATCATAGTTCTCTGTTGTTTATAGCTTTTATTAATTAGTTTATTTTTAATCTATGGTCCTGATTCTTTTCTGTTAAACATAATCCTTAATTTCCCTATTAAGGTCCAGCCTTAGATATTTCTATCTGCCCTTAATGTTCGGCTCAAAGCCAATAAGGATTTTTACAATGCGGTTGCTGCTAAAGTCTCTACTGCCAAATAGATCAATCAGGTTTGATAAAGAAGTAAATCTAGTAATGATCATATATTCTGTACTTTCTTCAATGACTGGATCTACAATGCTTTGTAGAGTGGTTGATTGCGCTTTAATGATTAAAGGAAATAATATTTGATCTGGCCATTTGTCCTTATCAAAATCAATAAAGGTTTGTATAACTTTATTGGATTCATTATTTGGAAGCATGAGCGTATTTTATTAGATATTAAATCTAATAAAAATACTTCAACTATAACGTTTCGAGTTGATTATCGGTTAAAATAGAGATTGTAACAAATGGGAAGAAATTTTTCTAAACACAATTTTGTTAAAAGCATAATCTCTATGGTTTAATCCCTATCGCACTAAAAATCAAGTCAAAATCACTGGGAGATAACTTGCTTAGATTTTCGTAAGCTTCTCTGTGGCACTTTCTGTATTTAATACCACTCCCACAGAAGCATAAAGCACTTCTATTGGGTTTTTCATTCTTGGAAACAAATTTTAAACCATCTACGATGGTTTTTGGATTGGCTGTTTTAAATACCTCTTTAAAATATTCTATCCATCCTGTTAAACCATGTGAACGTTCTTGGTAGAAATAGCCATTAACTCTCCTAAACGTTTGGTTGAAGAGATACGGTTTAATCTCAGTTTCAATGAAGCTATTCAATGTTATGCCTTTTTTGCAGGCAAGCATTTCCTCGGGTATCGTTTTTATACAGCAATGACCATCGGTTTCATAAACGTGCCAATCGTAATTTTTCGGAATTTTGTTTCCAGTTTCAAAAACTAAAGGGAAATCCCTAGGGAAACCATCGGTTGCTAAAATTGCAATACTATAACTATCTACAAAAGCATGATGATCATCATATAATTCGATCGTTCCTCTTAACCCCGGAACTCCATCTTTCGAGAAAGTTGTAAGCCCAGGATTTGTAGAACAGGCATCGCTAATTTGATCTATAAAATCTTTGTAATCATTACTTGCTAACATTTGCCCAAGGTTTTGAAGCTGCTGCTCCAGCTATAAGCGCTGAATTTGCAGAGCTGTTTTCTTCTTTATCTTCTCCTAATGGAAATCGATCGCCTAAATGTTTGCGCCAGTGTTTGCTTGCCGATTTTTGATTCGAAAGTTTTAAAGCTTCATCAGCATCTTTTATGAAGTTGTCTAGTGCATCTAGAAATTTCTCCTTACGCGAAGGGTCATAGCCATCGAACAAGTCATCGTATGGGGTTGCTGGTACAACGCAAGAGAAACTTATTGCTAATGCTTTTTTAATTTCTTTCAAAATATCCTTAATGCTAATGTCATCACGTTCATTAAGTATAATTTTATTTTTTGCATTCGTCGCTAAGATTGTCAAGGCTAAGCCACTAGGCATTTTAAAGTTTTGGTTATCTGCCCAACCTTTTATGTCTTTTATGATCCTGGCCAAGCGGCCTTCTTTGTCTTTGTTGGAAACAAACCAATCTACTACAGCCTTCGAGTCACTATCTTCCCAACCCTTATCTTTTACTGCTATTTTGTATTCCTGACCGTCAATTTTGTAATAGATAGGATGGTCGATTTCATAATCATTTACAAAAATAGAACGTACGCATTTTTTTCTATTCTCAGGAGCTGTTGCAGTATAGCCATTCACGGCTTGGCGCACCCATTCCTTTAGCGTGGTAGCGGCTACATCTGGCTCACGGAAAAAATATATTCCATCGTCTAAGTCACAGATGTCTTGAGCAGTCCTGATGGCTATTTTCATTTTATAAGAACCTTGTATATAGAATTGTGGTAGGTAATCAGGATGGTTTTCATTGAACCATTTCTTGATTCGTTTACGCAATCCTGCCTTAGATTCTTTCATCTTGGTGTTTTTGGCTGAGCCAATGGATATCTCATTATGATAATCCTGGAATAAGTTGTTGCAATTTGCCATGGTTTATTTTTTTAGAAAGTTTAAAATGTGTGTCAGATTATTTTTTGCTAGCTCGTCTCCAATAGATTTCATACGGTCAATGTGTTTGTTCTTTGAAGAATTTAGTTCGATGTTGTCGCCTTTCATATCGTGCTGTATCCTTAGGTAGCTGAAGGTGTTGCCTATCTTTGCTAAAGCACGTTGTAAGAACAATAAGTACTGTTCTGTAATTTGGGCCTGAGTGTCTAGTACTAGGTCTACTAATTTTGGATGCGGAAATAACCAGTCAAACACGTTTTTAGGACGCCAAGAACGTTTGATGATTTGTTTTCCTTGGCCTGTACCAAATGAAAGTACCGATATGTCGCCAATAGCTATATCTAATTTACCGGTTGCCTCAAATACACCAATCAGCGCAGGGTTATTCGCAAATATGCCTCCATCGATCATATTGATGTTTGTGCCTTCTCCAAATTCATTTTTAAATGAAAACGAGTGGGGAGGGAAGTAAACTGGTGCCGATGCGCTAGACATAGCTACATGGTATGCAGGAAGTTTGTAGTCTCTTCTATATTCTGGATGGTGTTTGGTCTTAAGCACATTAATGGCGCCATCATTGCCATTAAATGCAGGAATACAAACATTTGCTTTTAAGTCATTTAATAGTGGGTCGCTACCGCCATTGGCATTTGCATAGATTTGTCTAATTGTTTTTAAAAGCTTTTTGTTACTATATATGGCATTAAAGAATGCCCGTCCTTTTCTTGGGATAAAACGAAATATAAATCTTGGGAAAATATTTTTTGCATTGTCTTCATAGAATTTGGCAAGCTCTTTTGCAGGAATGCCTAGTGCGATGCCAATAGCCAATATAGCTCCTGTAGAGGTGCCGCATATAAGGTCGAAATACTCGTATAACTTCTTTTCTGGTGCTTCTTTTTGAAGCTCTGCTTCTAATTCAGCCAGGACTTTGGCAGGGATAAGCCCTCTTATCCCGCCTCCATCTATGGAAAGTATTCTGAATTTTTTATTTTTTTCTCCTTCCATAAGTTGATTAATTTAAAGGGTCTCCCCAAATCGCTGCCCAAGATTCCCAGATTGTAGCTACGCAACGTTCTAGCTTAATTCCAAGAGCAGAGGTTTTGCTTTTAATATCAGCTAAAGCTTGGTCTGCTGTTTTGGAAGGATGGTATAACGTAGTATTTGGAAGATTGATTGGCTTACCTTGGTTCGTAATGGTTTTTGTATAGCCTAGTGTAGCCATTTCTTTTTTTAGCTCTGTATGTTTACTTGGAACGTCGTATGTAATAATTATTGCCATTTTTATTTAGATTTTTTAATTGTTTCCTTTACTGTTGTTTTTTTGTGTTTGTCTGCGTAGCTCTTCTTTACGAATTGCCCTGTGCCAGCGTCTCGTTATATTGTTGTTTGCTTTGCCATTCTTCGTATATATTATGCCTTGGTAATGGCTAATGTTGTGCCAATTGAAATATTACTGTTTATTTGGTGTTTTTGTTATATTTGATGTCAATATTTGATTTTTAGTTATCAATAAATGATATGAAAATACTAGTGTCTTGGGTTGCAATGATGCATGATTTCCAAAGGGAAATAAGTGATAGAGGAAATAAAATTAATTATGATGGTCCAACCTTTAATTTTCATAAGGATTTTTTTAAGCACGAAAAGCACATTGTCTTAGTGAATACGAAGGATGAATTAGACCCTAAAATTTCACTCTTACTTTCAGAGCTAAGAAAAGAACATCCTGGACGTAATATTGAACCTCGATATATCGATATTTTGGACGTAATAGATATGGCAGAGATTAGGAGTAAAGTGGAAGGGCTCTTGTTAAGAGATTTTAAAAATGAGGAAATAGATATTTTCTTTTCTCCCGGTACATCTGCTATGCAAATAGCTTGGTATCTCATTCATGAGTCGCAAATATTAAACACGAATCTCTTTCAGGTAAGACCAAAGGGTTATTCAAAATCAGGTAAAGCTGAACTATTGGATATAAAGGTCTCAAAATCTAATACGCCTAGTAGCAGTATAATAAAGGAGGAGCAAGCTGGTAAGCACATAGAAAATTATAAAATCACAAAGTCATTAGAGCCGATATATAAAAGGGCATCTTTAATTGCAAATGCCGATGCAGTAACTACCTTAATTTATGGAGATAGTGGCACGGGGAAAGAGCACTTAGCTCGATATATACACGAAGAATCTGCCCGTAGTGGGAGAGAATTTATTGCGATTAATTGTTCGGCCTTTACAGACGAGCTATTAGAGTCTCGTTTGCTTGGACATAAAAAAGGTACATTTACTGGAGCGATTGATAATCACATGGGTTTTTTTGAATCTGCAAAAGGAGGTACTGTTTTTTTAGATGAGATAGGTGATATATCACCATATATGCAACAGCTGCTATTGCGAGTAATACAAGAGAAAAAGATTTTGCCTATTGGTGAAAATAAAGAACGAAAAATAGATGTGCGTATCATTGCGGCAACAAATAAAGACTTAACGAAATTATGTGGGGAAGATAAATTTAGGTGGGACCTATATTACAGACTTGCAGTAACTGAGCTGAATTTGCCACCATTGATAGAAAGAGAGAACTCAGAACGTAAGGAGCTACTTGATTACTTTCTGATGAAGAAAAAGGAGCTGTTTAAACGAAGCAAGAAACTATCGGTATCAAAGGGTGCTTTACAAGTAATATTAAATTATCCCTTTCCTGGTAATGTTAGAGAGTTGGAAAATCTTGTAGAAAGTCTTTATGTGTTTAATGAAGTGGAAGTGAATAAAACTGATCTTCCAGAACGTATTTTAAGCCCAGCAGATGAAAGTAAGATGGATTTGAATTCAATTGAAAAAGCTCATGTTGAAAAAGTTTTGAAAATGGTTAAAAGTAATGCAGAGGCTTGTAGAATACTCGGAATTACAATAAATACATTGAAAGCTAAAATGAAATTATATGAATTGGTTTGATTTTAGGTTAATAATGGGTTATTTTTGTGAGGGAAATATGTGTCGCTATATTTTTCATCTCCATTAGGTTCTAAATTAACCTTGGTTAGATATAGTTTTAAATCAGCTATATCTTTTTCGAAAAATTCTCTATTGTTCCCACAAAAAGTAAATTTACTTTTTACGGTTGCGACTGCGCTGACTTGTCCATTTTTTTTAAAATAATTAAAACTGTTGTCGGAATTTATTTTCATATAATCAGTCACAATAAATCTAGCGTGAAATCCCTCCAAGTCTCGAGGATATAGAGCCTTTAGGTGCCTAATTATATTTATGGTAATATCGCTGTCTAAATATTGTGATATCTTTTCAATGTAATCGCCTAATTTGTAGCCAACTTTAATTTCTGATATTAATGTCAAATTCACTTTTTGATTACTTTTACGAGTATTTAAAAGGTTTTTTATTAAAGGGATACAGCTTAAACCGACCTCGTTGGGAGATATGTTTTTAAGGAGAAATTTGTCAAAAATTATTGCGTTTTTAAACGTATGACTAAACCTTGCAAATTTATCCCATCTATCTATTTTATTTTCGTCTGAGATCAGGGATGACTGAGTAACCATAAATTCATTGCCTTTTCTCATATTTAACGGTGATGCCCAAGAGCTTTTTAAATCTTTATTAGAGATAAAAATTTGTCCGTACTTCTCTGTTAAAATTTTTGATTGTTTTTTTTCTAATGTAGTGAAAAAAATAGTTCTTGTACTGTTAGCTAGAATGTTGTCTTCACTGAGCAGGTTTTTTTTAAAACTTATTGAAATGAATTTATCCATCAAACTTTCAAATGCAGGATTGTCTATGCATAATTGTTTGTATTCATCCAACGAATCTATGTCACATATTAAATTGTATCCATTACAATCTTTCATGAGGAACTGTTGCAAATCTTTTGCAATTTCACAGTCATTGTTCGGATCTTCAAAAAGGTCTTCTAAGAATTTTTTCTCTAAAACTAGATTCATCTTTAAACAGTTTTCTTTTTTAAAAGTTCAAATTTTAAATTAGTTGCCTCGTCAAAAAAGCCCTCGCCAAATTCATCACTTAATGAACCATTATGATTAATGGATATCTTTGTTACTTGCTTTTGTTTTTCAGAAACTTTCTCTGGATTTATGAAGTAATAAATAGCTGTTTCCTCTTTTTCTACTATCTTTTCAGCAGTGAGTATTTGCATTTTTCTAATTAAATATTCACTATGTGTCTCAACAATAAATCTAATTTCGAAAGTATTTAGAGAATCAACCAAAAGATCTGCTAAAATGGATTGTAATTTAGGGTGTAGATTTGTTTCGGGTTCTTCCAAGAGCATTAATTTTTTTACAATACGAGTCGTCTCATCGCGTCTTCTTATTGGCTGTTCCATAGCAATTCTTAGAAGAATAGGGATAACCTGCGTAACGCCATATCCTAAGTCTGCTAAGGCTATTTCATTCTTTCCACTAACAAGATATATTGATGTTGCTACCCCCTCAATGTTCTTGAAAATAATTTTTTCAGCTATTTCAAGCTTTTTTAACCATTTATTTAGAAAAGCAGTAGCCTCCTTGCTAATATCTCTAGACTTGAAATCTAATATCAAGTCGTTAAAAGAAGTACCTTGGGAGTCGTTCGTGTATAATCTTTTAGTATTGGCACGAACAGCTTCTAAATACTCTGTATTATCTAAAAGTGCCGAAAAATCTTTCAGAATTCTTTGTAACGGGAGTTTGAATAGAAAGTCATGTCTATTCAAACCTAATTCATTAGAAACCTTTCCTCCTCTAAGGTCCTTTGTAAATTGTTCGAATAGTTTCCCAAATATTAATATTGGCTCGTCATAAAACTGTGCTCCAGTACTTTCTAATATTTTGAATTTTGATGGAGTGTAATACGTTTTTACCTTATCCTGTTTTGTAAATTTAAACTCATCAGGTAGCAATCTTTTAAAGAAGAGATTTCGCAATATTTTATTTTTTCTAATTAACTCCAAATTAAACTTCATGCTATGGGAAAGACTTTCATCTTTCGCTATTGTCAAATTTAGAAACGGTTCTTTATCTTCATATTGGTATAGTGAAATTTCAGATATTTTTCCACTGGTATCAACTTTTCTATATCCCAATCTAATTTTAATTTTCTCATGGTCTTTACTATCTAATTCATGTAGAATATGGAACACACTTCGTCTTGTTGTAATTGGTTCTTTCATGAAAGTTGACGACATAAATCCTATGTTGTCTGATACATTTGAAGTCAATGTAAAATATATCTCCTCTTTTTCGTCTTTTATTTTATTTCTTGTGGCTTCGAAACTTCCCAAATTATGATCTTTACCAGAAAAATCTAACACTTGTAAACTACTGTTGTGATTGCTTTTGAGTAAGAGTAAAGATTTGAAGATGGAACTCTTACCAGATGAGTTAGGGCCAGTTAAAAAAGTTAAAGGGTGTATATCCAGAGAAAACTCTTCATTAAATACACGAAACTTATTTAAGGTAATGTTTTCTAAGTGAGCCATAATATGATATGATATGTTTTGTTTTTAAAATTTTTATATTAAGTGGGGGATACGATCGTCTATATATCTATTTCTAATCTTTTTTAATAGGTAGAAAAAACTTCTTCACATCCACATTTAATCCCTCTGCAATATCTAATAACGTCGAAAACATAAAGTTTTCTTTTCCGTTCTCTATCAAGCTTATTTTAGTTCGGTCGCCAGAAAATTTATTAGCTAACTCTTGTTGGGTTAATTTTGCTTTTTTCCTATAAGTTTTAATATTTGAACCTACAAGCCTGAATATTTTCTCGTGTTTTTCCATATTTTTGAAAAAATATTTGTTGGACTATTGCAACATTTACTATTTATTATTACATTTGTTATCAGTTAATTATAGCGACAAATTGAGTAGGGCTTAGCTTTACTTTTTACGATGTCACTCATAACAGAAAACCGCTAATTTTCCCTATGAGTTGATCGTGAGCTCGCTTTCTATTGGTTTTTATATCTTTGTGATATTATCCAATAGGGCGGGTCTCATTTTCGGCTTTGGGGAGACTTAACTTCGGTTAAGTAATTGGTTCTTAGCGGTACCACTGTCAAAGCTTTGAGGCTCGCCTTATTGGTTCTTAACCAATTCGGTTTTTCTTCCTTTGCTTTACGGGTACACATCGTTTTACATAACCAAATAATACCGTATGAAAACGAAAAAATTAAGCACCGCCATTTACCGTCACCTCCAGGAGGTGGGGCATGGGTATTCCCAATCCATTATTATAAAGAACAAAATTTGTTCTCCTACCTAGTACGTACAGGAAATTCCAAATAAAAGAGGCCAATAAAAAAAGAGGTTGCTTGAGAGCGCAATCAATTCTTTAGGTCGGTATTTTGTTTGGTACCAGTCCTTGTGTTTGAGCAAAAGGTTGTACTATCATAGGATGTCGCAAACCTAAGGTAAGAATCTTTTCATGAAAAACAAATTATGGTTTTCCGTAATCTGCCCCTAAAGGGTGGCAAGGGCTGGTTATTGTTAAAATATTTTTCAACAACTAGCCGGATGGTTGGTTTTCTAGAGTGATTTGAGGTAGACGATGGCGAAAATATTCCTCCCCCTTACCCCCTCCAGAGGGGGACATGGCTTGTGCATAAAAACGCTGACATTGCTAAGCACGCAGGACGGCCTTCGTATCCTGGCAAGGAGCATAGTTAATTGTTTAAGAGATGAATTTCTCTCGAGTAAAATCAGCGAAATGGAGAAGTGGAGGTGCTTTCGACCGTAACGGCTCATTTTGCGGTTAAAAACAATTGACGTATGATCCGCAGATAGGAAACGACAGCCTTGATGTTATGCTTTGTTTGCTTATGTTTTTATAGGTAAGCATGCTTTCGCAAGCTCAGGTTTGCTTCTTTTCTATCAAGAGAAAAGAAGGAGCCACGCGGTGGCGGTGAACCGAGGCAAGGCGGTTTGGGGGACTGATGTTAACGTTTATCGCATTACGATGCCCAGTCACTTGTCCCGAATTCACTTCGGGAAGCTGAGCATGACGTAGAATACGGGCAGATCCCTCGGAACTCGGGATGGCAAAGTCCGAAAGAGGTAATTGAATTATTGAAGAGATTGCTTCGGCTCGCTCAAACCTAGGCCTTGCAATAACGTGGTTGTGTTAGAATGTTGCTAAGCACAAAGGACGGCTTAGTAAGTATGGATTAATCATTGGCAGAAGCACTGTTTCGGCGTTCTACTAAACCCCGCCCTTGGCCAGCTCGGTTAAACAGAACTAGCCAACGCACAAACTTTGAAAGAGCTGGGCGCAGGCGGCAGTTTTTGTTGCTTTTGTCGGTACAAAAGAAGGAGCCCCTCAACGGCGGTGAGTTGAGGCAAGGTAGTGAGAGGGAAGTGTTAGCATAGTAGGCAGATCCCTCGGAACTCGGGATGACAAAGTCCAAAAAGGAATGATAAAGATTAAATAAAAAATTATGAATCACAACACTTATCCCTTTAACCGGCTATACGCCTTGAAACCTAAAAATCCTGTTTAGGATGATATAAAGCGGGAGCCTAAATTTAGGTTAATAAAATGGTTAATAATCACAGCCTTGGTTTATCGGATGGTAGTAAAGGCTTGGCTTCCGCTTCCGCCTTTTGGCGGTATTAGAGAGATCAACATTCCTATAATCCTAATTACTGAAAAAATAACGATTTAATCGTAGGGGCAGCGCTATGCCCAAAATTTCCAATCAACAAACCAAAACAAACCACCAATGAAAAAATATTTGTACATCATGCTTAGCCTGCTGTTCTACGCTTATGCGGTAGGAGCGCAGGAGAAATTTAAGGGCAGGGTAGTAGATGCCCAAAGTAAGGAACCTTTAGCTGGCGTGCTCATCAGAGTAAACAAACCCGAAAAAACCATACTTGCCGATAATAACGGCTTTTTTGAACTGAACCTGCCAAACGGCACATACCAATTGCAAATCCAATACCTCGGCTATTCAAATAAGATCTTAGACATTACATTTCCCCTTACCGAAGCCTTAGTCGTTAGACTCGAGGCCAATACCCAAGAATTGGAAACCGTGCAGATTGTGAGCACAGGCTACCAGCAAATTTCCAAAGAGCGTGCAACGGGCAGTTTTACTGTTGTAGACCAAAAAACACTGGAACGATCTTTTTCGCCAAACATCTTAGGTAGGCTGGACGGTATTGCGCCTGGTCTGTTATTCGATAAAAGGAGAGGCCAAGAGAATAGAATCCAGATCAGAGGGCTTTACACCTTAACGGAAGGCTTGGCACAGCCTTTAATTGTATTGGACGATTTTCCTTTTGAGGGCGATATCAACGACATCAATCCGAACGACATCGAGAACGTAACGGTTCTACGGGATGCAGCTGCTGCATCAATTTGGGGCGCAAGAGCAGGTAACGGTGTAATTGTGCTTAGCACCAAAAAGGGAAAGCAGCAGCAACCAAGAATAAGCTATAACGCATCGGTTAACCTAAATGCCAAGCCCCAATTGGGCGGGCTGGATGTAATGCCCACTTCCGAATATATAGACATGGAACGCTGGCTTTTCGATAAAGGCTATCGGCTGTCCGACACGGCAAACCGGCAGATGCCTGCCCTTACTCCGGTTTATGAAATCCTGCTTAAACAACGTAAGGGACAACTGAGTGTCGCTGACGCCAACCAGGCGATAGATGCCCTGCGCAATTTGGATGTGCGTAACGATTACCTGCAGCATTATTACCGAACCGCAGTTCTGCAGCAGCATAACGCCAGCATTGCGGGAGGTTCAGAAAAGATGCAGTTTTTTTATGCCTTAGGCTATAACCGCCAGCTGGATAACTTGGTAGGCAACCAAAACCAAAGGTTTAACGTGAGGGCCAACCATACTTTTAACCTATCAAAGCGCCTAACGCTTCAATTGCATTCGAGCATGGTGCTGCAGAACGGCACCAACAATAACCCGGGAGGCTATGGCCAATTAAACGTAAACGGCAGGCAGCTCTATCCCTATGCCACGTTCAAAGATGCAAATGGAAACGCAAATGAATTGGATATCTATTACAGAAAAGCCTTCGCCGATACCTTAGGTAGTGGCAGGTTACCTTCCGTTAAATACAGCCCCTTGGGCGAATTGCAGGCCAGAGACCTGCGCCAAGAGAGCCAATATATTTTAGCCGGAGCAGCCATGGGCTACCAATTGCCTCACGGCCTTAAGGTTGATGTTCGCTACCAATATCATTACCGCAGCAACAATAGCGAAAACAACCAGGGCTTGGGCACATTTTACACTAGGCGGCTAATTACGCAATTTGCACAGCTAAGAGCCAATGGGGTAAATTATCCAGTGCCCTTAGGTGCTATTCTCGATCGCTCAGCTGGCTTGGAAGAAGGACATTCGTTACGTGGGCAATTGAGCTTCAATAAGGTTTGGAGCAAACATCGGATTGATGCTTTGGCGGGGGCGGAGCTTAGGCATTTGAGTTCTACGAGCCAGGGCTACAGGTTATATGGTTACGATGATCTGCTGAACAGTGCCAATGTAGATTTTATAAATCCCTACCCAACTTTTGTTGGCAGTACGGCAATTATCCCACTTGGGGCAGGCGATGGGCAGACGACTGACCGTTTCGTGTCTATGTTCGCTAATGCTTCCTATACGCTAATGGGTAGGTACATTGCATCTTTTAGTGCAAGGAGGGATGCTTCCAACCTTTTCGGTGTAAACATCAACCAAAAATGGAAGCCACTGTGGTCGGCGGGGCTCAAATGGCAATTGACCGAGGAGGATTTTATGAAATTGCCATGGCTAGGGCAGTTGAGCCTTCGTGCCAGCTACGGCTTTAGCGGCAATCTCGATCCGGCGGTTACTGCACTTACTATTATCTCATTAAATAGTGCCAGTTCACAAATTACCAATACACCTTACGCTTCCCTCAACGGAGCGCCAAACCCCAATTTGAGGTGGGAGCAGGTGAGAACCTTTAACCTGGGCTTGGATTTCAGCCTGCTCAAAAGCCGCTTGCAGGGCAGCCTTGATTTTTACCGTAAAAAATCTACCGATGTGCTGGGACGTGAAACCTTAGATCCAACCACTGGAATCGCTTCTTTCAGAACCAACTCTGCTAACTTGGTGGGTGGCGGATTGGAGCTGCAGCTCAACGGCCTTTTGCTCAATCGAGGCGCATTCAATTGGCGCAGCAATTTAAATATCAGCTACGAGCAGTACAAGGTGAGCAAATATCTTTCTACCGTTGCATTTGACAATGCCTATGTGAGCGATGGCGCTAGCATAAGTCCGCTGGTAGGCTACAATCCTTACCTTATCGTTAGCCATGCTTGGGCAGGGCTGTCGCCCAACAATGGTGATCCGCAAGGTTACCTCAGTGGACAGCTAAGCACCGATTATGTGGCATTGTTCAGAAATGAACTAAGCCAGCAAATAATTGCAGGCCCCGCCCTGCCTCCGATGTTCGGCAATATGCTGCAGCAATTTACCTATGGTAAGCTGTCGCTATCTGCAAACCTAACTTTTAGGTTAGGGCATTATTTTAGGCGTTCGGCCTTGCAGTATGGGGCACTCTTTGCCAATGGTGCCATGCACAGCGATTACCTCTTGCGTTGGCAGCAGCCTGGTGACGAGTTGAGCACCAGTGTGCCTTCCATAAGTTATCCCATCAGCACCAATAGAGATTCATTTTACAAAAACGCTTCGGTTACGGTTGCATCGGCCAGCCATATTAAGTTGCAGGATGTACGTTTGGGCTACACCGTTGAAAATAGGTTTCTAGCCAAACTAGGCCTTGCAGAGTTACATGTTTTTGCCATGGCCGACAACCTTAATGTAATGTTATGGAAAGCCAACAAGTTTGGTCTCGATCCGCAATATCCCAATGGTATAAGGCCCAAAGCCACTATGGCAATGGGCTTAAAAGTTGAATTTAAATAAAACCAGAAATGAAAAAAATCATATATAGCCTATGTGGCTTATTGCTGATGTTGACCAGCTGCGAAAAGTATTTGGATGTTAAGCCAGATGCAAAATTGGCCGTGCCCAGTTCGGCTGCCGATTTAAGAATGATATTGGATAATTACACGCTGATGAACAACGGCCATCCTATAATGCCCGAAGTAATGAGCGACAATTATTATGTTGCCCAAACTGACTGGAAAGGGCTGAGTAGCGAAGTGGCTAGAAATCTATATTTGTGGCAGAGAGATGAGAATAATTTTAACGACTGGAACCTGCCCTACAAGAGTATATTCTATACCAATGTGGTATTGGACGAACTCAAGAAAATTGATGCCAACCAATTAACTGCTGAGCATAAATCATTAAAGGGCGCAGCGCTTTGCCTTCAGGCGCATTATTACTATGTGCTAGCACAGGTATTTGCGCAACCCTTAGAGCTTGGCGTAACTAACCCTTACGGTTTGCCGTTGCGGGAGGATTCGGATTTTAACAAGCCGGTCATCAGGCAAAGTGTGCATGAGACCTATCAGAAAATCGTTGAATTGTTGCAACAGTCTATTCCATTGTTGCCTATACAGGAAAAACTTAAAACCCGACCAACAAAGGCCATGGCTTATGGTATTTTAGGCAGAACCTATCTGCTAACTGGCGATTATGGTAAGGCTGCACTGTATGCCGACTCTGCCTTGCAGTTGCAAAGCAGTTTAATGGACTTTAATCTGTTGAATGCTGCAGCTGCAGCACCTGTAGGCAGGTTCAATTCCGAAGTGGTTTTTCATGCCCGATCGCTATCAACGCCTATTCTCGGACCTGCTATTGCTCGGATTGATACTTTGCTTTATGCCAGTTATCACGAAAACGATCTGCGTAAAAAAGTATATTTTAGAGAGATGGCTGCGGGCAGATATGCATTCAAGGCCGACTATGATGGGAGCGGCTCGAGCTCCGGCTATGCGTTTTGGGGTTTGGCAACAGACGAACTTTATCTAATTGCAGCCGAATGCGAGGCACGGATTGGAAACGTTGGCAAAGCCATGCAATTATTAAATACCTTACTACAAAGTCGGTTTAAAAAAGGAACATTTATACCCCTAACAGCGGGTAATGTAAAAGAAGCTGTAGGCTTAGTGTTAAACGAGCGTAGAAAGGAATTACTGTTTAGGGGTACTAGATGGTCGGACATGCGCCGACTAAGTGGCGATCCGGATTATGGCGTTCTTCCTATGCGCAAGTTCGGTACGGAAACCTACACGCTACAGCCACGCAGCAAGCGTTACACCGTAGCCCTCCCCTCAACGATAGTTAACATTAGTAATCTTCCTCAAAATCCATAAAAATGATCACCATGAGAATAACTTTAGTTGTACTGCTTGCCATCTCTCTTTTAGGTGCAGACAGTGCTTTGAGCCAATACCGCAAGATTGAAATTGGCGAAGCATTAGGCGAAATTTCCTTCGACCAGGTTCTTAACAGTAAAAAGCCAATCATCACCCATCAAGATTTTAAAGAGAAGGTAGTAATCTTCAGCTTTTGGTCTACCTATTGTAGTACCTGCATTGCGGATATGCCCAAGATGGAAGCCTTGCAACGCAAATTTGGTAATCAATTGATGATCCTCTTGATTTCAGACCAGCCAAGGGCGCAGATTGAAGAATTTTGGAAACGTAATCACATTACCAAAACCATTAGTCTGCCTACTGTTGTTGAAGATGAAAGGATGCAGCAGCATTTTGAACATTTGGGGGTGCCCTATGAGGTTTGGCTCGATCCTAAAGGGATTGTAAGGGGAAAAACTACGGGGCAATATGTAAATGAAAAGAATATACAAGCCTTATTGGACGGTAAAAAAGTAGATTGGCCGGTTAAGAAGGACCTGCAGGCTAAGTACGATTTCAAAAAACCGATGTTGCAGAATACCTTAGAGCAGGAAAACGAGCGTAGGTCTAAATATATCGTTTCAATCTTGCCGAGCATAAAAGGCATCATCCAAAAGTTTGCTTCGGGGCATATCAAGGATAGCTTAACTCAAACGGGCAGGTTCTATGCAATTAACTATTCAATTCTGGATCTTTATCGCTCCGTACTTTCTTCCAATCCATCTATGGGGAATGCAAGAAACAGAATCTTGGTTAAGTCAAAAGACAGCTCGCGGTTCTTCTACGACAGAGAAAAGACCTATCTTGAAGACTGGCGTGAGCAACATAATTTTTGTTTGGAAGTTGTATATCCATTAACAAGCCCTTGGAAACAAATGCAAGGCAAACTGCTTGCAGATTTGAATATGGCTTTTAATCTTGATGGCCGCATGGAAAAAACCGAAGTAGACTGCTGGATAATTGAGAAAATGAAAGATGCAAAACAGGAGCCTCAAGTCGACTCCGGAAAGCTTCAGCGAACTGTTTTCGGAGACATTGCCACATTGGTGAATGCGGTAAACTACCAAACAGACCATATTCCCTTATTGGATGAATCAGGTGTACATGATCTGCTGCGGATACAGCTCTCAAATGGATTTAACAGTTTTGAAGATCTGAAAGCGGATCTTCGCCGTTATGGATTGGATTTAAAACGGGGAAAGAGAATGTTAGACATGTTTGTACTTATTGAACAATAAAAAGGGGCGATATTCGCCCCTCTTTTTTTAGTTTTTAATCGCTAGATAAGCTGGATCTACCTGCGGGCTTGGATCGAAATAGTCGTCAATAGCTGTGGCTACAGATCCAGAAATGTCTGGTTGTCCAGCATCTACTGTGGCTCTAATCGCACAAAGATCTTCACTGCCTTCGCACGCTGGCAGTTCGTTTAAATCCAGCATGGTATAATTGCCGGGCTGTTTTGCATCGGTAACATTGGTTGGATGATCGCTTGCCGTGTAAACGAACCATCTTTCTTCTTGTGCACTTGCTACAGATTTAAAAGCACTTTGCGTAAAAACTAAACCAATGCCTAATACTAAGGCAAGTAGTGGCATGAAATTTTTTAATGTTTTCATTGTTAATGAATGCTATTTTGCACTTGAAAAAGCAGACGAAAAAGTTAGGTTGATAAATTAGCTTGCACAGAGACCCTTGGTCACTGCATTGCTTCCATTGTAAAGAAGCGATATCTGCCATTTTGGTAGGCTAACACCCTAAGCTTTACTTCCTGGAAGCTCGCTTAATTTGAATTTCTGGTAATTTGTAACTTGGTGCCTAAAAGGCTTAGGCTTAAGAAGAATAGGTTGAACCATAAGTGCGCTTCCCAGCCCAACACGCTGAGCGCACCGCCACAACTGCAAGGTACCTTGTCGTAAAAACCTACCAACACGAGCCCTACATAACCTGTAAATGCAAACATTAGGATGCTAGAAAGCAAAAGACCGCTGAACCGGGTTTTGGCGAAGAGCAGTAGCCCAGTAGCTGAGATTTCGATGCCCGGGATAAACCAAAGCAGCATTTTTGCGGTAGGGGTACTAAAGTTTTGATAGTGGATCTGTAATTTAAATTCGTTTAGGTTGCTAAGCTTGCTTAAAGCTGTATAAGCCCATAACAATACGAGGAGGAAAACAATGCTATCAAGTAGGTAATTGTTATATTTTAAACTGGCCATTTCTAATTCCGATTGGTACAACCAAATTTAGCTGGCGAATGGAGAGCTAAAATTATCCCGTGGGATATATAAAAAATAGCCTAGAAAAAGAGGGACTATATAAAGCTATTATAGCCAGCCATAAATTTGCTATAGGTTACTTTTAAATAATTTGCAATATCCTTTTTCTTTAAAAAAGGCAGGGCGGTTTTGTATCTTGAAAGAAACAGGCTTATCCTGTTGCGCACCAATCTTTCCTCCAATATCCGCACTTGAAAGCCAACTCCCTCATCATAAGATGAACATAAAGTGTCATATATGATCTTCAGCTCGCTATAGGATTGATACAACTTTCGCAAATCTTCAAAACTCCAGTGGTATACCGTTGTTGCCATGCAGGCCTTAAGGTAATGATGGCTATTATATTTACGGGTGATCAAGCTTTGACCAGTAGGTAGAAAATTAACAATAGATGGGGTTTTGCGTTCGTGGGAATCGTACTCTTTGAGCAAACCCTCGGCAATATATGCCAAAGTACCTTCTTTTCGAATAAAGCTTTCGTTGGCTTTAAGTTTAGTGGCTTGCGTCAAATCTAAAATCATGGCCCATGCTTCTGGCCTTAAAGCACCCAAACTTTGGATTTTCAGCTTTAACTGAAGTAAATGTTGCTCGTCTGTCATGGCTCTTTAAGTTTGCGTAGTGGCGCTACCTTGGCTTCAAACACTTGATCGATTTCATCATTTGCCTTATGCAATTTCTGGCAAACCGAAGCTATTTTTGCTTCGATAGTACTCATCTCGGTTGTAAGGCTGCTTTTTCTAAGTGGGGCATCCTCTTTGATTTGCACAATTTGCGCTTCAATAAAAGTATTGTCTGGATGGTAATTGAAATCCTTGCTCACTTCATTGATGTGATGATAAATGAGACTTAATGATCTTCCGCCTAGTTCCTTTATTCCACCGGTGAAGCGATCAAAATCCGCCAAGGTAAATATTCCTAGTTCAAATAGTAGCTTTTTCTTGTTGTGTGCAAGGCCTAAGCCTTTGGAAGCAATCAGAAAGCCGGCCAAGATTCTTGTTTTTGTTTTTTTTGATCTTTCTGCTGTGCGAACTGATAGGGAACATCTAATATTGAATTGAGTCTGTCTATTTCAAATTGTATGCTGTAGCGCCTGTTATTTAGTTTTCTATGTAGGGAAAAGCTAGGATGACGGTTAAAATAACAAACGGCATCGTTGTAGCTTTGCCGCAACTCTCGTTCTTCATCTTTTAGTACCCTCTTTTTTTTGATCAGAGCGTGGAGCACGAGCCATAGCAGTACCCTTGATGTTGTATTGTATATCCAGTTATTTTTGGATACAATAGGTAGATATATTTTCATTCTTGGTGGTCTATTTAGGCTTATCATAGGTTTTTGTCATAAGTTAACTGAGCCCTACCAGCTAGCGCCGTCTGGTAGGGCTTTTTTCGAAATAGGGATGATTTCATGGCTTAGCTTTGATAATAGATTTGGATGTGAAGCTCGCCTTCCACAACCATGTTTCCATTGTTGCCAGCAGTTACGGTAAAACTGCTTTTAGGTTTAATTACCTTGCCCGATTCCTCATCGTCGCTCGGCTCGCCCTTGGCCAAGCTAATTGGCAAACGGTTGTTTACGGCAAAGGAAGTTTGGGTTTCGAGAAAGTAGATGCATCGCTGATCGATCTGGTCCATGAATGTCATCTGAGGCAGGGTCAGCTCAAAATGTTTATACATCCAGCCTTTAAAGTTGAGCACAATGGCATCGGCCTCTAGCTGCAGCAATGCATCGTCTAGGGCGTACAGTTCTGCCTGCAGGCTTTCGAAGCCCGCCTGCGTAAAAGGTTTTTTCTGCATAAATTAAAATATTTAGGTTAATAATCCCGGTTGCTTTTACGCTACCGCTTAAATTTATAATGCCAAATTATAGCCATTGGAGCAAGCAAACAAGCTATTTTGCCAGCTAAGACTACCAACGATACCAAAAAAACTACCAGCGATACTTAATATTTTAAAACTTATAGCTATATTGGTTTTGACTAAAATGGAGCTGCAACCTAAACTCGATATACCACCAATCAGGTATCTTGGACGTTGGCCAAGGTGGGGCCTGGCTATGATAGCTGGCGTGCTGATGGTTTACCTTAGCGAACCCGGCAGCTGGGCAGACCTGCATCTGTATGATGGTTTTGAACTTGCGATTGCGGTAAGTTGTGCCATCGCTATTTTGCTCAGCAAAGCGGTTAACTATCTTAGCATCTGGTTGGATGAAAAGTATGATTGGGATGAAAAGCCGGTTTGGCGTTTTGTGCTCCAGTTTTTATTTGGCTTTCTTTTGCCAATTGGCTTTGCTGTATTTGCCATGTGGTACTATTTTCATGCAAATGGCTTGTCTTTATCCAAAACCACCTATTTTACAAGGATATTTGGGGTCTCATGCTTATTGTTAATCGGCGCCAACGCCTATTATCCTGTCCATTTTATCCTGCAAACAAGGCATAGGCTAAAGAAGGCCATCGAACGCGAGATGTTGGCCAGGGAAAAAGCCGTTTTAGATTCATCGGCCGAAGCAGATCAAACCTTGCCCGAGGTAATGCCGGTTTCAATGCCCCTAATACTGCCCGAATGCTATCAAGTGCAGGATATTCTATTAATAAAAAGCATAGACAGGAAACTGTTCAGCTATAGCAAAGCGGGAGAAAAGCTGCAATGGCCAATTACCATAAACCGTTCCATAGAAACGCTGCCACAGGATGATTTCTTTAAAATAAACAAATCTGCCATCGTACATCGGAACAATATTATCCAGGCCAGGTACAGCAGTTCCAAATGTATCGAACTGCTATTGCATCAGCCTACCGGCGAAACTATTCTGGTAAGCCAGAGGAGCAGTGCCAAATTCTGCAAATGGTACAAACTAAAGGTACTTCCTGCAAAGCCTAAAAATTAACGCAACCTAATCAGGTTTACATCTATGCCGAGATAATCTGCCAGCTCCTGCTTGGTTACAAACTGATGCTTCTTCTTGTTAAGCAGTAACTTAAGTTCTTGCAGCAGCTTCTGCGAGTAACGATCTCCCATGCCCGTAATACGGGCTATATCCTTCGGGAAAACACATAGTCTTTCCATATTGTCGAGTTTTAATACTGCAACAAATAGGTGGCGCATAGCGTGCCGGCATGGCACGGAACCTGTTTTTACAGCAGGTAAATGATAACCTAAGCTAAGTTTTTATCTGCAATAATCAAAATCCCATCCCTGCGCATAATGTGCGTAAATGCGCACCAAAAGTATTAACGTCGTGAAATCTGTACCAATGCGTAGCAGACGAATCAGCTCTATGTAACCCATAGCAGTCTTGCTTAAATTACATTCGAACACTTAGTTGAAACACGAGGATTGGTACAGTTGAGATATAGAATTTCTCCTGTTCAGTACTATAACTAATAGGGCATTGCTAGGGCCCTGCTAGGTGCCAGCTAGGGGACTGCTTCGGCCAAATCGGTGAAAAACAGCTTTGAGGCAGGCTTGAGGTTGATTTCAGCACATTTTTCCCTAGCTATTTTCCTCAAGGGCGATTTATAGGGCATTTGTAAATAAAAACTTAAAAAAATAGATACGTTATGGCAACAATTAAAAAAGGAATTATGGGCGCACTGTCTGGCACGGTTGGTCCGGTAGTGGGGGCTACCTGGAAAAATATCCCTTACGTAAGAATTAAAGCAGTAAAGCATGATAAAAAGCGACCGCCCTCGCCAGCCCAATTGGCAAATCAGCAGAAATTCAAGTTTATGAATGCCTGGCTGGAACCTTTCCATCCCTATGTAACTATTGGTTTTGCAAACCTATCTGCAGGCAGAACTGAATTGAATACGGCGTTTAAGATCAACTACCACGAGGCATTGGAAACAACCGCCAATGGTTTAGCGATTAATTACGAGCGGGTTTGCCTGAGCAGGGGCAACTTATCAGGTTTGATTTTGGCACAGGTGGAAAGGATACAACCAAATACCATTGTTCTCAATTGGAATCAGCAAGGTGGCATAACCGCTTACAACGACCAGTTAATGCTGGTAGTTTATAGTCCTGTGCTTAAGCTGGCGGATGGCTGTATCGGCTTGGCTAAGAGGAGCGACGGGAAGCTGGATTTTACGTTTAATCCAAAGTTGGGTGGGCAAAGCTTGGAGCTGTACCTAAGTATGGTTAGCCTAAACCGGAAAAGGGTTAGCAATAGCCAATATCTAGGGAGGATGGAGCCATGATAGGAAAACAATTAACGGCACTCAGAAAGCTGGCAGGCAGCTTGCCTGCCTTAGGCTTGGATGGTTCGGACCAGGCGACTCTGTCCTTGCAAAAACATCAGCAACAATTGTTGCAACTGGAACAGGAAATTGTTGCAGGGCTGGATCTTTTGGTGGCAAGCCGGCAAAGGGAGGCGGCCTTAAGGAGGCAACATAGGCATCTGCAAAACAGTTGCCAATTGCTGTTAGGATTTTTAGTGGAGGATGAATGGCAAACACAGCCGCTAAAACCTTATACGCTGGCTAATGAGGCAATGCTGCTACGGTTGCTCGATTTCCAGTATCAGGCGCATGGTAATTATTTTAATGAGCATAACAGCGCCCCCTTACTTTACCAGACTAGGTGTCTAGCTAAAATGCAGGCGCAACAACTCTTGTTAGCGGCTGGCTTTAAACGTAAAAAACTGCCACAGCGTTTGCAGGAAATTTTGCTAGGCCTTTTTGCTGATACTGATTTGGCAAATGGATATAGCTATGCACAAATGCACTATTTAGGGGATCTGCAAACCAGGATAATTAACTATGCCCATAAGGTATCCGATGAAGAATTTGAAAACTCATTGCTTGCTTACCTCATTTACCAGAATCTTAATTATGCCCCTTTGATCAGGTATATTCAGGAAAACCTGGAAATTCAGCTTTCGGCCATCTATAACTTGAAGGAACAATTTGTGTTTTTGTCCCAGCGTGAAAAGTACTTCGCCTGCCTACTTGAAAATAAAAACACTGCCTTTGATTTTGGAAAGGATAGCGCCAAAGAACAACTTTTAGCCTACGTTAACGCCTGCATGGTTTACTACAATAGGATTCAACAACCTGCACAACTGGTACAACCGTCTAACAGCCCAGCTTTTGGGCATTACCGTGTAAAACTGAGTATCGGCGCCGACGGCTTGGCCTATCTGTTGCGTTTGCTGATAGAGGCAGGGGTACTGGAGGCAGAGCCCCGTTCCAAATTGTTGCAGTTTGTAGCCCGGCATTTTCAAACCGCAGGTATCGGCGACCAGTTGCTTTCTGCAAATAGTCTTACAACAAAGTACAAGCAGGTCGTGCAACGTACGGCACTTAACGTCCGATCACTATTAAAAAAGATGACGAAAATTGTGGAAGCGAACTTTGATTGCTAACATTTTCTAACAAAAAATAAATTGCAAATATCGGCTTTGCAAGTCTTGGAGCGAGTTATTTAATTATTTTTTGCCTGTAGTACCGTACCCTAGGTACTGCCAAGACTTAATGTCTTTTGCGCTATTTGTATCATGCTTTGCCACTGTTGCCAGAGATACACCGGGAATTTCACATCGGACAGCAAGGCATTAGTTAACAAATTTCACAACCTAAATCCTTTAAAAAAATGGGACTTATTAAACAGGGAATCCTAGGTGGGTTCAGAAAAAAAACGGGAACAGTAGTAGGAGCCTACTGGCGTAAGCTTGATGTAATCAGGGCACTGCCCCGAAACAGTGGTAAGGGCGCCACGCAACTGCAGATTAATCAGCAACTTAAGTTCGGTTTGGTTACTTCTTTTTTAAGCAATATTAGTGGTTTGATAGATATTGGGTTTAAAACCCCTAATTCTACGAGCACGCCCATGAACCAGGCCGTGTCTTACCACTTAAAAGAAGCTATCATTGGTATAGAACCTGATTTCGAACTCGATCTAAGCAAGGTGGTTTTTAGTCGTGGTAAACTAGACTTGCCTTTAGAAGTTGTTGTGGCTTTTGCTGGCGCTGCGGTTGCAAGCTTAACTTGGCCTCATACCGAAACAGACGACAAATATGTCGACGCTACGGATGTAATCCATGTGCTGGCCTACAACCCAGATAAAAAGAAATTCATCAGGGTTTCTAATGCAGCCACGCGTTCGGCTATGTCTTACAACTTGCAGCTGCCTGCAAATTTTGTTGGCGATAATTTGCACCTGTACGTTGCGTTCGGTTCTACCAAGCAAAAGATGCTACAGTCTGAAACTCTTTATCTGGGTAGTTCGGTAGTTGTCTAATTAATCATCATGCGCCCCTTAGCTTGTGTGGCTGGGGCGCTTTTTAAAAGAAAAAATCATGAAAACAATAAAATTATGGCTGCCTAAACTGGCGGTTAATCCTTCAACGCTCAAAGCAATCTCAGCTATGGTAATTTTGGCACTGGCCTTAACTATAGCATGGTTGTCTATGCCGTATCTTACTAGGTCGATAGACCAATATGCCGGTTTAATTGATCCGGGAGTATGGCAATTGCTATTGCTGGCCTGCATTTCCTTTATCACGATGCTCGCCTTAGCGATGCTGATTTTTAACTGGCTCATCCGTTCTAACAATTTACCTTCAATTAACACGATGGTTTTACATTTTAAAGCATTCAACTCATGGCAACAATTCGTATTCTATTGGGCATCATTTGCCTTACTTTTGCTGACGGCTTTGTTAAGCCTGGTAGCGATTTTTTAGAAAGGTTTAGGGTGGAGGGTTTAGGGCTTAAAGTTGACGAACAACGATTTTGGGACGAAGGTTGGGAAGTTGGGAAGTTGAAAAGTTGGAATGTTTCAAAACGAACAACCAAGGCCGAGGAAGGCCTAGGATTTAAGTTTAAACATGTAAAACTCTCAAACTCAATCTTAACCTCAAAACGAACAACGAAAGACGGAAAACGACTAGCGAAAGACGAGCAACGAATCGCGAAACAGGTAATAGATTATAGGCAACAGATTATCGCTATTGCAAAATCTCAGGTAGGTATTCGAGAAGCTACTGCCAATAACGATGGAGTTGATGTTGAGAAATATTTGGCCTATACCGGCAATCAAAAAGGAGATCCTTGGTGCGCCAGTTTTGTTAGTTGGGTATTTGGAAAAGCAGGTTACCATCAGCCAAAATCTGCTTGGAGTCCAGACTTATTTCCAAAGAAGAGGCAAGCCCAAGAGCCAACAATAGCTATGGTGTTCGGTATTTACTATCCTAAACTAAAACGTATTGCACATTGTGGCTTGGTAAGCAAGCTAAATGGAAACTGGGTTTACACCATTGAGGGTAATACAAATGTTTCTGGAAGCAGGGAAGGTGATGGCGTTTACCAAAGGATTAGACATAAACGGATCATTAAAGTTTACGCCGACTGGCTGAAAGAGAACGGAGGTAGCAGATGAGAATCTGGATTTATATCTTTTTGATTATAAGCTTTAGTGCTTGCAGTCTGCGTAAAAAAGACGTAGTGAAAAACACTGTTATCGATAAAAATTTTTTGAAACAAGAGAATAGCGAAGTTATCACTTTGCAACAAAATATAGGAACCGTCGATAGTAGCCAAGCTAACATTTTGTTGACTATTAAACCGAAGGGTGTATTTTCTTACTCGTTTAGTGATGGTTTTTTAGGTGAAGCAGAGATACTTAACATAACCGCAAACAAAAGGAGTATTAATAAATCTAAAATAGAAAGCGATTTTAGAAGAAAGAACAGGTTGAGTTTGAGTAAGAACACTCAGCTACGGCAAAAGAACGTTGAAAAGCAAATTCTTGCTAAAAACTTTAGTTGGTGGTGGCCAGTATCACTAGCATTAATAGCTTTAATTTTCTTTTTCGGAAAAAGATACAAGTTTTTTTAGAACCGAATAATAAAACGATGTAAAAGTCGTCTTAATATGGAGAGCGTTAATTTAGATAAACGGGAGCTATCAGCACGGATGGTTCCCGTTTTTCTTTTTTTGACTTTTTGATGGTTTGCTCCCTTAAACATTTACAGTATTTGATTGTATCTTTATAGTATATAATTTATTGTAAACATGAGTGAAGAAAAAGCAATTTTAGCAGGTGGATGTTTTTGGGGAGTTGAAGAATTAATTCGTCATCAACCAGGTATTTTATCGACTGTCGTTGGCTATACGGGTGGGGATGTGCCGAACGCTACGTATAGAAACCACGGGACACATGCAGAAGGAATAGCCATTACTTTTGACCCTGCGGTTATTAGTTACAGGAAATTATTGGAATATTTTTTTCTAATCCACGATCCAACTACCCGTAATAGACAAGGGAATGATATAGGTACTTCCTATCGCTCTGCTATATTTTACCTAAATGCAGCGCAAAAGGAAATTGCTGAACAGTTAATCGCAGAAATGGATGCTTCTGGTAAATGGCCTGGAAAAATTGTTACAGAGGTTGTAGAAGCCGGGGATTTCTGGGATGCGGAAGAAGAACACCGAGATTATTTACAGAAACATCCGTATGGTTACACTTGCCATTTTGAGCGACCAGATTGGAAATTGTAAAGAATAGCTTTGCTTTAATCTTAAGTGAATAAGCGCTATATAATGCCCAGATATTCTGGGCATTTTTTTTGCCATAAAAACAAAATTTTCACAATTATTAATACACCCCACATGACAAATTTTTCACAGTTTGGGGAAAATTCACCACAGTTGTTTATTGGGCTAATAAAGAATAATTGGTTTTTAATGCTGTTTAAGGGCTAATTTTAGGATAGGCATCATATTGGTTTTGGGTGTATGCGAAATAGAGGCATTCATCAAAATCAGCGCCTATAAATATGAGAAATTTTACTAAACAATTTGTATTATTCATAACCCTTTTAACCCTTGCAACGGAAGTTAATGCTCAGGTAAAAATTGGGGAAAATCCGACAACAATAAACAAAGCTTCTCTTTTGGAGTTGGAACATGCAAATAAAGGTTTGCTTTTTCCAAGAGTTAATTTAACCAATACGACTACATGGAGTTTGACTTCTGGGAGTACTCCTGTAGCCGGGATGATGGTTTATAATATAAAAACCATTGCCAGCGGTTTTTCGGGAACTGCTAGTTATCCAGCAATAGCCGGAGATGGTACAGGTATTTACTATTGGGATGGCAACGGATGGGTTGCGGCAAAAGGAGTGCAAGGGGCTGATGGAAAGTCGGTTACTGGCGCTGCTGGTGCGCCTGGTGCAACAACTCCGGGCAATGCAGGCGACACCTATATCAATACCCTTACGGGCGATACCTATATCAAACAAGGCAATACTTGGGTATTGAACGGAAATATTAGGGGTGCCAAAGGCGATACTGGTACTAATGGTACAAATGGTTTGGATGGTAAATCTGTAACTGGCGCTCCGGGTAATCCTGGTGCAACAACTCCGGGCAATACGGGCGATACTTATATTAATACTACCACGGGTGAAACTTTCGTTTATAATGGAACTACTTGGGTTTCCAACGGTAGCATCAAAGGTCCTAAAGGCGATACTGGTACAAATGGTTTGGATGGTAAATCTGTAACTGGCGCTCCTGGTAATCCTGGTGCAACAACTCCTGGCAATACGGGTGATACTTATATCAACACTACTACAGGTGAAACTTTCGTTTACAACGGAACTACTTGGGTTTCTAACGGAAACATCAAAGGCCCGAAAGGGGATACTGGAACAGATGGTAAATCTGTAACTGGCGCTCCTGGTAATCCTGGTGCAACAACTCCGGGCAATACGGGTGATACTTATATTAATACTACTACGGGTGAAACTTTTGTTTATAATGGAACTACTTGGGTTTCTAACGGTAGCATCAAAGGCCCTAAAGGCGATACAGGTACTAACGGTACAAACGGTGCGGATGGTAAATCTGTAACTGGCGCTCCGGGTAATCCTGGTGCAACAACTCCGGGCAATACTGGTGATACTTATATTAACACTACTACAGGTGAAACTTTTGTTTACAACGGAACAACTTGGGTTTCTAACGGTAACATTAAAGGCCCTAAAGGCGATACTGGAACAAATGGTTTGGATGGTAAATCTGTAACAGGTGCTCCTGGTAATCCTGGCGCAACAACTCCGGGTAATACGGGTGATACTTATATCAACACTACTACAGGTGAAACTTTCGTTTACAACGGCACGACTTGGGTTTCTAACGGAAATATCAAAGGCCCTAAAGGTGATACAGGTACAAATGGTTTGGATGGTAAATCTGTAACAGGTGCTCCTGGTAATCCTGGTACAACAACTCCGGGTAATGCAGGTGATACTTATATCAACACTACTACAGGTGAAACTTTTGTTTACAACGGCACGGCTTGGGTTTCTAACGGAAATATCAAAGGCCCTAAAGGCGATACCGGTGCTCAAGGTCCAAAAGGCGATACTGGTACAAACGGTACATCTGTAACCAGCGGTACAACTTTGCCGGCAAGTGGAGCTACTGGCGATACTTTTATCAATACAAACACTGGTGAGACTTTTGTTTACAACGGAACAACTTGGGTTTCTAACGGAAACATCAAAGGCCCTAAAGGAGACACAGGTTCGCAAGGTCTTAAAGGTGACACTGGTGCAACTGGACCCAAAGGGGATACTGGAGCACAAGGATTGCAAGGTTTGAAAGGTGATACTGGTGCAGTTGGCGCTACGGGTGCCACTGGTCCAAAAGGGGATACTGGAACACAAGGATTGCAAGGTTTAAAAGGTGAAACTGGTGCTACTGGTCCAAAAGGGGATACTGGAGCACAAGGATTGCAAGGTCTTAAAGGTGAAACTGGTGCTACTGGTCCAAAAGGAGATACTGGAGCACAAGGATTGCAAGGGTTGAAAGGTGATACTGGCGCAGTTGGCGCTACAGGTGCTACTGGTCCAAAAGGGGATACAGGTACTCAGGGGTTGCAAGGTCTTAAAGGTGAAACTGGTGCTACTGGTCCAAAAGGCGATACTGGAGCACAAGGATTGCAAGGGTTGAAAGGTGATACTGGTGCAGTTGGCGCTACTGGTGCTACTGGTCCAAAAGGGGATACTGGATCACAAGGATTGCAAGGTCTTAAAGGTGAAACTGGTGCAGTTGGCGCTACGGGTGCCACTGGACCAAAAGGGGATACAGGAACTCAGGGGTTGCAAGGTCTTAAGGGTGACACTGGTGCAACTGGACCCAAAGGGGATACTGGATCACAGGGATTGCAAGGTTTGAAAGGTGATACTGGTGCAGTTGGCGCTACAGGTGCTACTGGTCCAAAAGGAGATACTGGTACTCAGGGATTGCAAGGTCTTAAGGGTGACACTGGTGCCACTGGTCCCAAAGGAGATACAGGAGCACAAGGATTGCAAGGTCCGAAAGGAGATACTGGAACTAAAGGATCTGATGACATCACAGCCAATAATGGGTTAACTAAGACAACTACAAATATCCAACTAGGTGGTGCATTAGTGAAGTCGACAGTGATAACTACTGGGGGTAGTGCAAATACATTAGCCGTTGCGGGTTTACAAACTGTCACTCCAGCATCCGCTGATAAAATTGTTATTGCAGATGCAAATGGTGTTCTAAAACAAGCTATAGCATTTATGCCATCGTTTTTTTACATGCCTTCGGTAGTTATACCCACAGCAGCTGACCAATTCGTTGCCGAACCAGGTGTTTCAGGTGAATCATTTGGTACTATCAATTTGCATGGGCGCTACGCCAAGCAATTCGGTACGCCAGTAGTGAGCAGTACAGGTGCGCCTGCTTTGCCTGTTTTAACAAATACTCAATTAAATTATTATATTACATGGTATGATACCAATGTTTTTCAAAATGTAACCGTATCTGCAACTGGTATATTAAGTTATACGATTAAAGCAAATGCTGATGTTTCAGTTGGTTCGTTTATGAATATTGTTTTTGGAGTAAAATAAGATGAAAAGGATATTATTTGTTATCTGTTTATATTTGCTATTGCCTGAAAAAGAAAGCTGGGCGCAATGTTACCCTACCCAACCAAAAACGGCAACTTTTGCTACGGGTGGCACAAGTCCCTATAAAAATCAAGTGTTATGGTTAACATGGGGCTCTACACTTTCTAATGTTGGCACATACCCTTATGGCAGGCACGACATCGGTTTGGTTAATGGCGCCGCATCTTACGCTTCGATCGATGTTGGAGGAGGTAGATATCTTTGTGTAGAAGCTGTTATATCAAATCTTACAGGGTCTGATATAAAAAGTTATGCACCGGGTAATTTTTCAGGAGATTCAATGGACGAAAGATATAATATCGGAGGCGTTGGTACTAATAATAAACTAGTTTCGGGAATTAGAAATGGTACAAATGGAGGTTTGTCTAGTTTCAGGGTTACCTGTAAGGCAACATTGAACGGCGTGCCAGTTAAACTTTCGGGATTAGTAATTGGAGATGCTGAATCCCTAGCAGGGGGTGAATATTTTAATGCGACTGCTGATGGCAAGTGGAATATTGTTGAAATGCAAAAAAATTTATCTTCCGGTGCCTACAACGTTCGTAAAGTAGATATAACAGCAACCACTAAACAACGAATGGAATTTGTATCAGGAAATGATAATAATACTGGAGCAGTTTCATTTCTAACTTTTAATCCTACAGCCTACACGGGGAACAATTTTGAAGTATCTTTTGATGTAACTTTGAAGGGAGGCGGATTAACAGCTTTAGCTTTAGGCCTATTGCCCCCAGGTGTCGATGGCGGTGATGCTCCAGCTTCCTATGGTTCACCCTTGCATACTATAGAAGCTGTAGCTCTATCGAGCGACGGAATTGGATCTGGTTCTGATTTAGGTGCTACAACTAATCTAAATGTTGCTTCTTACACATCGGGGGGCTTAATACCTCCCACTACTAATTTTCTTGGATCTGTAGGTCCGGATATGGATCCGCAGGCATTTTACAGTAAAGATGCGTTAGGCGATGATAATAATGGAGTGGCAGGTATTTTAGAAGAAGATGCTTGGCCGATTAAATATAAAAGCTTTTCGTATAAAACATATTATCTTCCAGGTAATGTCATCAGTGCTACCATTGCTTACAAAGGTTCAGAAAATGCCTACATATCTGGCTGGATCGATTTCAATCTGAATGGTGTATTTGAAGATAGCGAACGTATCACAGTAGCTGCTCCAGCTAACCAAACGTCTGTGGTTTTGAATTGGACAGTACCGGCAAATCGTGTAGTTGGAAGTACCTATGTGAGGTTAAGATATGGCAAAAATCAGTCTGATTTAGTTTCTCCGACCAGTTATACACCAGGCGGTGAAGTTGAAGATCACCGGATATATATCCAAACGCCTGTGATCACAAACCCTATGTTGCCAAATAAAGCAAGGAAAACACCATAACAAAAAATTATATTAACTATACCATTATGCCCAACCTAGATCGGCTTGTGTTTTAAAGGGATATTTTAAAGAACTAGAATGAAAAAGTTTATAGTATTGTTTTTACTAATTTTTGTGAGGGTCAATCTTTGGGCTCAATCTCCAACTTATATTAATACCACATTTAACGTTAATGCTGGTGTGCCAGTTACCTGGTATGGCGATGTAACTTTTGGTCCGGAAGCGGTTGTTTACCTTGAAGATGGAGCTACGGCAATTTTCTACGGAAAAAATATGGTAGTAGATCCTGCAGCAAAGTTTATTTCACTTCCTAGCAATAATCAAACAGGTACGGGAGTAATTATTTTTAGGGCCGATAATCCATTACATGCGGGTTATCCCTTGCAACAAACCTTAAACGGTGGTTATACAAGTGGCATAAACCCATCGCTACCTAATATAGAAATTGATAACCCTTTGGGTGTATCTCTATTAGGCAACACCCGTATTACCAACACGGTAAACTTTAAAAGGGGCCATATTTATTTAAACAACTTTAACCTTGTGCTAGATAACGATGCCATTTTTGTTGCTACTGATGTATCAAAACACGTTGTTACAAACGGAACAGGTGTAATTGTAAAAGAAAGCGTAGCAACTGATGCCAGTTTTGCATTTCCAGTAAGTATTGCCGGATTTGATTACACACCAGCAACGGTAACTAACAAGGCGGGTACGAGAAATATAAATGTTCAGGTAAAAGACTATAATGCCAGCGCAGCGGTAGAAACTACTTTTGCTACAAGAGGTATGGATAGAACCTGGCAGATTAGCAGTAATTTGGCAGGTCTCGCTGTTGTTTCTTTACAGCATAATACGGCTAACAATAGAAATGGAGGTGGTACTGATGAAAATTTGTTTAAAAATACTCAAGCTTACGTATCTCAACAGCAATCTGCTGGTGTTTGGTCGCAAAGCTGTATCGGTGTTGACGGAGGTAGCCCGATAAGCGTAATCACTGGAAATAATTTAATAGTACCTGAGGGTATTGGCGCTACAGCTTATTTCACCAAACAAACGGTTGCTTGTACAGACTTGATGGTAATAAAATCTGTTTCTAATAATAAGCCTAGCGTTGGTGCTACAGTTAATTTTAGCATAGATGTAAAAAACCAAGGGCCAAGTGATGCTACCGGGGTTGTGGTACATGATTTATTGGAAAATGGATATACGTTTGTTAGCTCTACTGCTAGTAGAGGTTCGTATAATATCAGAACTGGAGTTTGGTCTTTAGGTGGTTTAGCCAGTGGCGCTACAGAGAAATTAACTGTTGCTGCCTCGATTGGTTCTACTGGAAGCCACGTAAATACCGCTACTATTTCTGGTAATGAAACGGATCCTGATCTCAGCAATAATACCTCTACTGTTACACCAATTCTAGGTGCGGTACAGGCTAATTTAGGTGTCGTAAAAACGGTCAGTTCAATGTCGCCGGTTGTGGGCTCTAATGTAGTATTCACTATTGTAGCAAAAAATGCAGGGCCAAACGAGGCAACCAATGTTCGAGTAGTAGATTTGCTTCCTACAGGTTATACCTATGTTAGCTCTACTGTAAGCACAGGAACCTATAACAACACTACCGGTGTTTGGACCATAGGAACCGTTGCAAATGGCGCAAGTGCTACACTTACCGTTACTGCAGCCGTAAACCAAACAGGTGTTTATGCAAATACTGCTACTATTAATGGTACAGAGCCAGACCCGGTTCCTGGCGACAATAGTTCGACGGTAACTCCTGTACCAAATGCAGCTTTAGTTGATTTAAGTATTGTTAAAACCGCATTATTGACGGGAACTGCTATTGGTGAAACTTTTGATTACACAATTGAAGTTAAAAATAAAGGGATGTATCTAGCTACACAAGTAGTTGCTACAGATATATTGCCTGCCGGCATTAGCTATGTAGGTGTACAAACTAGTTTCGGTACGGCTAATTACAGTGCAGCTTCTAAAACCGTTACATGGAACATAGGAAGTTTAGCGGCAGGAACAAGTGTAACCCTAACCATTAAAGTGAAAGCAGAATTAGCTGGTGTAGTAAAAAATACGGCTACAGTGGGTAGTAAAGAAACAGATTCGAATCCGGCTGATAATACTTCTTCATTCGATAAGGAGGTACTCGGGCTGAAAATTCCAAACGTTATTACCCCCGATGGCGATGGTAAAAATGATGCCTTCGTGATCCAAGGTCTGCAGGCATATCCTCAAAACAATATAGTAATCTTTAACAGATGGGGCAATGAGGTATGGCACAGTACCGGTTCTACTTATCAGAATAACTGGACTGGTGAAGGACTGAATGAAGGTACTTATTATTATATCTTAAAATTGAGAGATAATACGGGAAATTGGCAAATTATTAAAGGATGGATTTCTTTGTTAAGAAATTAGATTAGTGAAATCCATAAAATCGAAATACCCCAATTGGTTGCAACTAATTGGGGATTTTTTTTGCCGATTTATCAGGGATTTTTTGTGGAATTTTTTACCCAATAATATGCATTGAGTCAAATAATCCACAGTTTGCTTTACACTTAGGTGGCTTAATTGAGGCCGTGGATGATTTTTTAACACGGCACTTAAATTGAAATAAGAGCTGCAATCATTCCCTATAGGGGCAAAGAAATAGGCCTGGAAAGGCAAAAGAAAAATATAACATGAAAAATGGAATAATTTTATTTGTACTTATTGTTTTATCCCTTACGGTAAAAGGGCAACAAGACGCTCAGTACAGCCAGTATATGTTTAACGGCATATATATTAATCCAGCATATGCTGGATATAAGGAAGAGCTTAACTTACATAGCTTTTACCGTAACCAGTGGACAGGTATTAAAGGAGCACCCAAAAGTATGTCGTTGGCGGTTGATGCAATTGCAAATAGCGGAAACGTTGGCTTGGCATTGCAAATAGCTTCAGACAAATTAGGTGCACAAAGTAGTTTATCTGCTTATGCCAACTATGCCTATAGACTAAGAATTGGTAATTCTGAAAGTTCTAGGTTGGCGCTTGGTGTAGGTGCTGGTATGGTACAAACCGGGATAGACGGCAATATGCTTGATCCGCTTGATCCAGGTGATAACAGAATTCCGATAGGCAAACAAACAAATTTATTGCCCGATGCCAGAGCCGGTGTTTTCTATTCGAACGATAGATGGTACGCTGGTTTGTCTGTAGATAATTTAATTGCACAATATGCGGTTAAACAAAATAACGATGCAGCCTATTACCCGACACCGAAGGCACATTATTATTTAACGGGCGGTGTATTACTTCCAATTAACGAAGTTGTACAATTAAAACCATCTTTTTTATTAAAAGACGATAGAGGTGGGCCAACAAGTTTGGACATAAATGCATTTGTATTACTAGCAGATAAAATTTGGCTTGGTGGAAGTTATAGAACTGCAGTAAAACTGTACGACAAATCTTACTTGCAAAACGATTTGGATATGAAAAACTCTATCGTAGCAATGACCGAGATTTATGCTTCGCCACGTTTACGTTTGGGTTATGCGTTTGATTACTCGCTAAGTCAGCTTTCTGGCTACAGCGGCGGAACACATGAGATTTCGGTAGGTTTTTACATCAAACCTAAAAACGTTAGAATGTTAACTCCTAGGTATTTCTAAATCGATTAAAATAATTAAGCATTTCTACCCAAAAGGTAAAATCAACATATAATGAAAAGAATAATCATCATACTATTTGTCCTTGCAAGTACATTGGCTATTAATACCAAAGCTACTGCTCAGTATGTTTTAAAGGAAGCAGATTTTCAGTTTGAACTTTATAATTATGATAAAGCCGTTGTGCTTTATACCGAAGCTTATCAAAAGAAGAAAACTTTAAAGGCTGCAGAAAGATTAGCAGAGAGCTACCGTTTAATGAGAGATTTTAAACAAGCAGAAAGCTGGTATGCAATTTTGACTGCAATGGAAGGCGCAAAACCAGAAGATACGAAATGGTATGCAGAAATGTTAAAAAGCAATTCTAAATACAGCGAAGCGAAAGCACAATTTTTAAAATATAAATCAGCGGTTAAAAATGTTACTCCAGCTGAAGACAACCAACTAGCTATTTTAGTTAAATCTTGCGATTCGGCAATTAAATGGATGAATAATCCTAAAAATATTGCTATTACTAACGAAAAGGCATTAAACAGCGCTCAGTCTGACTGGGGAGCAGTTAGTTACAACAACGGCGTGGTTTTTACATCAGATAGAACAAACAGAAACGCTGGTTCTGTAAAGTCTAATAGACCATTTCTAAGATTTGATACCGGCAAAATGCCTGATACAAAAGTTTACGGCTGGACTGGAAATGATTATTTGAATATCTATTCGAAAGTTCCAGGAACAGATAGTGTTTCATTATTTCCTTTAAATGCGGGTTCAGATTATCATGTTGGCGCAACAAGTTTTAGTGCAGATGGAAATGAAATTTATTTCACGTTAACTAGAGTTCCTAAAAACATCAATCGTGTTAAAAATGCCCCAAGTACGTTAAATATCGAAATTTACAGTAGTAAAAAACAGGGCGATAGCTGGACAACGCCTGTACCTTTTCGTTACAACAATGTTCAGCAATGGTCGGTAGGCGACCCATTTTTAACTGCAGATGGAAATACATTATACTTTGTGTCTGACAAACCAGGAGGTAAAGGTGGCACAGACATCTATTACAGCAAGCGCAATGCAGGTGGAGAGTGGGGCGAGGCAGTGGCACTAGCTAATGTAAACACTGCGGGAAATGAACGTAGCCCTGTTAAAATTGGGAACGAGTTTTATTTCTCTACCGATGGAAATATTAGCATGGGCGGTTTAGATATCTACAAAGCAAAAATCGATAACGAATTGGTTAGTGGAGCAGAAAATATGGGTTATCCGGTAAATTCTCCACAAGATGATTTCGCTTTAAATTTAACCGGAAAGCTTAAAGGCTATTTCGCCTCAAATAGAGATGGCGGGTTAGGGAGCGATGATATTTACAGCTTTATAGAACAGCAAAAATTGGCGTTTAGGTTAGAAGGTATCGTATTTAACAAAGAGACAAATTTACCAATGGCAAACGCTATTGTAAGTTTAACCAAAGTAGACGGTACACCTTTAAAGGTTCAAACGGATGAAACCGGAGCTTATAAATTTAATTTGGCAGAAAATGCCGATTATGATTTGTTAGGAGAAAAAACCAGTTTTAGAAGCGCAGCTGATAAGGTGACTACCAAGGGAATGGAAACTTCGCAGGTAATTAAAAAAGATCTTTATTTAACTCCGATCGTAATTGATAAACCAATCAGAATTGAAAATATTTATTACGATTTTGATAAGTCTAACATCAGGCCAGATGCCGCAAAAGAGTTAGATAAATTGGTAGCTATCTTAAAAGAAAACCCAACTATTTGGATTGAATTAGGCTCGCACACGGATAGCAGAGGTAAAGATCAATATAACCAATGGTTGTCTCAAAGCAGAGCAAACTCCGCGGTTCAATACATTATTGATAGAGGTATAGATAAGTTTAGAATTACGGCTAAAGGTTATGGCGAGAGTGTGCCAGTTAACGAATGTACCAACGGGGTTAAATGTAGCGAAGAGGCACATCAGTTAAATAGAAGAACCGAGTTTAAAATTGTTAAACAATAGTTTATTAATAAAATGAATATCCTTATAGCGGACGAGTTTCTGATTTATAGGTATGTAATCAAATCTTACATCAGCAAATGCTGGCCCAATGCTACAATTGCAGAAGCTGGCAGTTTGCAAGAAGTGGTGACGAATGTTCAGGAAGCCTCTTTCGATCTGATGATTTTGGATATGCATATGCCGGGGTCTCAAAAGCTTGAGGAATTTGTTAAGGAAATGGCGAAAAGTACAAAGATTGTTATGTTTTCGGAGTATGCCATTGAAACGAATAAAGCAAAACGATTAACTGATTTAGGGGTTGAGAATATGTTGCTCAAATCCGCTCCGGGAAAAGACGTTATAGCATCGTTTCAAGCGGTATTCGCAGTGGAAAAGATGAAATCGGCATAAAAAGAGAAAAAATCGCTGTGAGATGTAATCTTGCAGCGATTTTTTTATAAGGTAATCAGATCTAGCATAAAAAAATAGAATTTTGACGTTACACTAAACATCTCTATTTTTGTGTATGGCAGTTACTGAACAAAAAAACAATCCATTACACGGTTTAACTTTAGAATTTATTGTTAAGCAGTTATTCTTCCATTACGGATGGGAGGAATTGGGTAATTTGGTTAAAATTGCCTGTTTCAGAAACGATCCCTCATTAAAGTCTAGTCTAAAATTTTTGCGTAAAACAGACTGGGCACGTAAAAAGGTAGAAAAATTATATTTAAATACCTTTCACTAAGCCTCTGTTAAAAAGGGTTAAAAAACTCTTAACTTAATTTTCTGTACTTATCTTCATTGCATGAAGTGTATTTTCTTTCAGGTAATTTTCTTGTTTTTTATGGTGTCCTTACTAAAAGCGCAAAGTGATGTAAGTGGTATGGTACAGGATAGAACAAGCAGAAAATCAATTGATTTTGTGGATGTTTTTAACCTGAGCAATAAAGCGCAAACTTTAACAAATGCCAAAGGCGAATTTAAAATTAAAGCTTCGGTAAACGATTTGTTGGTTTTTTAATCCTAGGCTACAGAAAAGACACCTTGTTGCTAACTAGTTTAGGCCCTGTAAGGCGGTATCTTGAAAAGGATGTTAATTTATTGAATACAGTTACCGTTACAAACAACCAGAGCATCAAAGAGCAATATGCCGAAACTTTTAATAAAGCTAACGCTGTATTGCTCAAGCCAGGTCGCGGTCTATTGTTTTATCCCTCTGCCTATTTTAGTAGAGAAGGGAAACAAGCAAGACGATTTAAGAGAATGTTAAAGCAAGATGTGAAGGAAAATCAGATTGATAAACGTTTTAACCTAAAAACTGTAACCGCCTTACTTCCATTAAAGCAACCAGAGCTAGATGCATTTTTAGTAATGTACCGCCCAACATTAAAATTTGTACAGAAGGCTAGCGCTGATGATTTTAAATTTTATTTGATAGATGCTTACGATAAGTTTAAACTTTTACCAGCTGAAAAAAAGATCTTGCCTCGATTAAAAGCAGAAGAGAATAACTAAATTGCAGTTCATTTATCTCGTGTGCTTTGAAAGAAATTATCCGTTTTTTTGCGTTTTTATTTGTTTTAATCCTCTTTTTTGGCTTTAAGGCTGATAATTCATTACCTGTAAAAAAGAAACTCGTTTTAGTGTTTTCGTTAACAAAAGGCTTTAGGCACGATTCAATTGATGAAGGAATCAAAGCACTGAAAAATTTGGGCTTAACAAATAACTTCGAAATTAATGCCACCGAAGATGTTAGCGCCTTTGATGAAAGTAACTTGAAAAAATATGCTTTGGTCGTGTTTTTAAATCCTACGGGTTCAGATTTATTTAATGATGAGCAAAAGAATGCTTTAAAGAAATACATTAATAATGGTGGTGGATTTGTAGGTATACATGCCGCGACGGACTGTAACTATGAGTGGGAATGGTATGGTAAAATGGTTGGTGGTTATTTCGCCAGTCACCCTAAAATACAAACAGCAAAGTTGGATGTGGTTATGCCTAAGCATAAAATTGTAAAAGGTTTGCCAAACCCATGGATGCACAAAGACGAATGGTACAACTTTAAATCATTTAACAAAGCGGTAAACGTATTGGTTAAGGTAGATGAAACTTCTTACTCCGGTGGAAAAATGAATAACGATCATCCTGTAAGCTGGTATCATGAGTATGATGGGGGAAAGGTTTTTTACACTGCTTTAGGCCACACAAAAGAATGTTACACTGATCCGAATTTTTTAATGCATTTGTTGGCGGGCATTAAATGGGCAATGAAATAAGTTTTTATGATTAGAATTAATGATGAAACGCCCACAGAAACCTTGCAAGAGGTAAAAGTGGGCGATATGATAACTGATGGTTTTAGTAAAACCGGGAGGGTAGAATCTGTGGAAATTGAAGACGATGGCCTTTACAAAGTTTATGAGTTTTACCTTAACACAGATAGGGTAATAAGCACTAAGCGGTAATCATTTTTTGGCAGAGCCGATTTTATTAAAGCCAATTATTGCTAAGGCGAATATAATGAAGGCAAGTAACACAAAGCCCGAGTTTATTAGTACTTGATGATAGCCAAATTTGGTAACATCTAAAAACGGATAAGGATACCAACCAACGAAATGTCCTCGAATTAACGAGTAAATTAAATATAGAAGTGGAAAATAGCTCCAAGCAATGCCGTTTTTCCAAGTTAGCGAGTTTTTTGGGGTGAAAATTATCCAATAGATGACGTAAGCGATGGGCACAATTACATGCAATAAGTTATCTGCTACGAGTTGCCATCCTTTTGGTGCCCAAATACCTCGAAGTACAAGGTTGTACACTAAACCAACAATTAATATATACAATGCAATGGCCGATTTGCTTGTTTGTTGCGAGAGTATTTTCCCTAATCTGGTTGTGGCACCAAAAACTGAAATGGTTAGTGTGCTAGCTACTAATAAATTGCTTAAAATGGTGAAGTAACTGAAGAAGTTGGCTACTGTGTCTTTTAAAATAGCAAGCTGTAAAATTAAAGCAAACCAAGTAGCGAATGCTAATGATATTTCAAAAACCAGTTGGGTTTTGCTCTTTGAGTTAGATTGCATAGGTAATAATATGAACTAATGTCGAAATCTTTTTTCGTATAACGAAATTTTGGCGCTTTGTTTTACGTTTTACAAAAGTTATGTGATGTGCCCTGGTTAGCTAAACCAGATTGGCGTGTAAATACTTTTTGACGTGATGGCTTTACAAGGCTGCTTCGCTGGTGCTAATAGCGATGAATGTTATAACAGGAACCGAGGTGACAAAAAGATTGGAACAGAAAGCTGGACTATATTTACATAAGGACTACTGCCCTTGCTTTTCTAAATAAAATGCTCGATAATTTAATTGTGGGTAAACTTTCTGTTAAGCAATGCACAAATCTTAAAATTTTTGGTGTAACCTATTGATAGTTAAAAGAAATTGTTCTACTTTTGCAGTCCCTTAATGTGGCCTCGTTGTAGGCTGGCCATTAGGGAGTTTTTAAAATAAAATAGAAAAAACAAAAAGCAAGAAATGCCAACCATTCAACAATTAGTTAGAAAAGGTAGAGTAGCACTGGAGTTCAAGAGTAAGTCTCCAGCGTTGGACAGCTGTCCACAGCGAAGAGGTGTATGTACGCGTGTATATACTACTACCCCTAAAAAACCAAACTCAGCAATGCGTAAAGTTGCCCGTGTACGTTTAACCAATGGAAAAGAGGTGAATGCCTATATTCCTGGGGAAGGTCACAACTTACAGGAGCACTCTATCGTGTTAATTCGTGGTGGCCGTGTTAAGGATTTGCCAGGTGTACGTTACCACATTATCCGTGGTGCATTAGATACGTCAGGTGTGGCGGGTCGTAACCAACGTCGTAGTAAATATGGTACTAAGCGTCCTAAACCAGGACAAGCAGCTGCAGCACCAGCAAAAGGAAAGAAAAAATAATTAGGAGGAAACAGACATGAGAAAATCAAAACCAAAAAAGAGAATTATTCTTCCTGATCCTAAATTTAACGATGTTCAGGTTACAAGATTTGTAAATAACATGATGTACGATGGAAAGAAATCTATCGCATACGCTATTTTTTATGATGCAGTAGAAATTGCAGAACAAAAAGCTGGCGAAAGCGGATTAGAAATTTTCAAACGTGCTTTAGTAAATATCAGCCCAGCTGTAGAGGTTAAATCTCGTAGAGTTGGTGGTGCAAACTTCCAAGTACCTACAGAGGTAAGACCAGATCGTAAAATTGCTTTAGGCATGAAATGGTTAATTACGTATGCACGTAAACGTGGAGAAAAAACCATGAAAGAGAAATTAGCAGGTGAAATCGTTTCAGCAGCTAAAGGTGAAGGTGCAGCAGTTAAAAAGAAAGAAGATACGCATAAAATGGCTGAGGCTAACAAAGCGTTCTCTCACTTCAGATTCTAAGATAATGTTTGAATGAGTGAATTTTGAATGATTGAATTGGTTAATTCCTATTCAATCATTTTCTCATTTACGTCATTCATTAATTCAAAAATATGTCAAGAGATTTAAAATTTACAAGAAATATTGGAATTGCTGCTCACATTGATGCGGGTAAAACCACAACAACTGAGCGTATTCTTTATTATGCTGGTGTTAGCCATAAAATTGGCGAGGTGCACGAAGGTGCAGCAACAATGGACTGGATGGCACAAGAGCAAGAGCGTGGTATTACCATTACTTCTGCTGCAACAACCGTAAACTGGAACTACCGTGGTAGCAAATACCATATTAACATTATCGATACACCGGGACACGTGGATTTTACCGTAGAGGTAAACCGTTCGTTACGTGTATTAGATGGTTTGGTATTCTTGTTTTCTGCAGTTGATGGTGTTGAGCCTCAATCTGAAACTAACTGGCGTTTAGCTAACAACTATAATGTTGCTCGTATTGGTTTTGTTAACAAAATGGACCGCTCTGGAGCTGACTTCTTAAAAGTTGTTAAGCAAGTTAAAGATATGTTAGGTAGTAATGCAGTTCCATTGCAATTACCTATCGGATCTGAAGACTCATTTAAAGGTGTGGTTGATTTGATCAACAACCGTGGTATTGTTTGGAATGAGCATGATAAAGGTATGACCTTTACTGAAGTGCCTATCCCAGAGGATATGTTAGATGAGGTTGCAGAGTGGAGAGAGAAATTGCTTGAATCTGTAGCTGATTATGATGAGACTTTGATGGAGAAATTCTTCGAAGATCCAAACTCAATTACAGAGCGTGAAATTTTAGATGCTTTACGTGCTGCGGTACTTGATGCTAAAATTGTTCCTATGGTTTGTGGTTCATCTTTCAAAAACAAAGGTGTACAAACTATGCTTGATTATGTGATGGAATTATTGCCTTCACCATTAGATAGCGAAGGTGTTGTAGGTACAAACCCAGATACAAACGAAGAGGTTTTACGTAAACCATCAGAAAGTGAGCCTTTTGCAGCTTTAGCATTTAAAATTGCAACAGATCCATTTGTAGGCCGTTTATGCTTTATCCGCGTTTACTCGGGTAACTTAGAGGCGGGTTCTTACATTTACAATGCTCGTTCTGAAAACAAAGAACGTATTTCTCGTATCTTCCAAATGCATGCTAACAAGCAAAATCCAATTCCTAACGTAGGTGCTGGAGATATTGCTGCGGTAGTAGGCTTTAAAGACATTAAAACTGGAGATACACTTTGCGAAGAGAAAAATCCAATTATCCTTGAATCAATGAACTTCCCTGAGCCAGTAATTGGTTTAGCAATTGAGCCTAAAACTCAAGCAGACGTTGATAAATTAGGTATGGCTTTAGGTAAGTTAGCGGAGGAAGATCCTACATTTAGAGTTCAAACTGACGAGGAAACTGGTCAAACTGTAATCTCTGGTATGGGTGAGCTTCACTTAGATATCTTGATCGATCGTTTAAGACGTGAGTTTAAAGTAGAAGTTAACCAAGGTGCGCCACAAGTGGCTTACAAAGAAGCTATCTTTGGTACAACTCAACACCGCGAAACTTATAAAAAACAATCTGGTGGTCGTGGTAAATTCGCGGATATCCAAGTTGTTATTTCTCCAATTGATGCTGATTTTGAAAAAGGTGGTTTACAATTCGTAAACGAAATTACAGGTGGTTCAATTCCACGTGAGTTTATTCCTTCTGTAGAGAAAGGTTTTGCTTCTGCAATGTCGAATGGTGTGTTGGCAGGTTATCCACTTCCTGATATGAAAGTACGTTTGATTGATGGTTCATTCCACGCAGTCGATTCAGATGCTTTATCATTTGAGCTTGCTGCTCGTATGGCATATCGTGAGGCTTTACCTAAATGTAAACCTACTTTGATGGAGCCAATCATGAAAATCGAAATCTTAACTCCTGAAGAAAACATGGGTGATGTTATCGGTGATATGAACCGTCGTCGTGGTCAGTTATTAGGTATGGATACTCGTAATGGATCTCAAGTAATTAAGGCTACAGTGCCTTTATCAGAAATGTTCGGTTATGTAACTCAGTTACGTACAATCACCTCTGGTCGTGCTACTTCTACAATGGAGTTTGATCACTACGAAGCTGCGCCTAAAAACGTACAAGACGAAGTAATTGCTAAATCAAAAGGCAGAATTAAGTCTGAAGACTAATATTAGATGTGAGTATTGAGATATGAGAATTGAGATTTGTCTCACATCTAACGTCTCATTTCTCACATCTCAAAAATAAACCGATTCCTTGTTATTAATAGCTCTAACAAGGCGTCATAAATTAAAACAAAATGAGCCAAAGAATCAGAATCAAATTAAAATCTTACGATTATAACTTGGTAGACAAATCTGCTGAGAAAATCGTTAAAACTGTTAAACCTACGGGTGCAGTAGTAAGCGGACCAATTCCACTTCCTACAGAGAAAAAAATCTTTACTGTATTACGTTCTCCACACGTTAACAAAAAAGCTAGAGAGCAATTTCAATTGTGTGCTTATAAACGTCTTTTAGATATTTATAGCTCTAACTCTAAAACAGTTGATGCTTTAATGAAACTTGAATTACCTAGCGGTGTTGAAGTTGAAATCAAAGTTTAATGATTTTATAGAAACAAAAAATCCTCGGGAGTTTTCTCGAGGCTTTTTTGTTTTAAGTGGTTTATTCTAAAATCAATTGATTTATTCCTTGATCCTGCAGTAGAAATTTTTCTGCGCTTAATCCGGTAAAGCGTAAAAAATCCTTATTAAGATGTGATAAGTCGTAATAGCCGAACTGGGCAGAAGTTTCTGAAATGCTTTTGGAAATAGGTTGTTTTAAGCACTGGTTAACCAATGTATTAAAGCGTACCATTGAGGCAAATTTTTTTGGAGAAAATCCAACATGCTGCTGAAAGCTATCTCGCAGGTTTCTATCGCATGTGCAAGAATTTTTAGCAATTTCTCTAATGTCTACCATCCCAGAATATTTGAACATCATAGACAAAGCGCTGTTCACGTAATTGATATTATTAGTTGGTGCATAGCCAATTTTCTGTAGCAAATATTCCTGTATTGCTTCCCATTTCGCTGAAACTAACTTAAAGCTGTTTATTTTATCATTTAAAATCCGCAAGTTTTTGTTCATGTCTGTTACACAGTACATGGTATTGGCAAAATGATTGGCATCTTCACGCCAAAACAGCGCAGTACTGTGGGGCTTTGGTAAAACCAAAATCCATTCTGTTTTACAGGGAATTTCAAAATCGATAGGCACATAACCGGAGCCTCCCGAGTAGATATTTCCAGGCGCAGTATTATGCAATTTCCCATTATCAAAATTGATCGTCATCGGATCGCTTGCCTCCAAGGTAAAAGCCCACAAGCCATAAAAGCGAGGCACAAGTTTAAACCTAACAGAGTTTTCTGTTTGCTGCTTTATATATAATGCTTTAGAAATGTGGGCTTGTAACGCTCCACAAATTGGGAGTTGGATAAGTTCCATAGAAAATGCTTCAAGTGCAACAGTTTGGTTTAAGAAGTTTCTCTTTCGTCTTATACTAATATAACGAAAATTTAATCGAAAAATAAGACATGGCTACTATTTATGCATAGCAGCTAAAAATCTCCGTTTTTTACAATAGTGGTAGCTTTTACCTGTAATACATTTGTATAGCGTTAGCGAATAAATGGTATTGGGGTGCATTTAAAAGGAGCTGTTCATTTACCCAAATACCGCTAGTTTATTTCAGCCTTTTATAAATTGAAGGCGAGCGTATTCGCAATGCGAAGCATTTTCTCTAGTTAAAAATAGTAGTTCACTCAATAAAAAGGGTTGCTGGATAAGTCGTCAGAAAACCATCGTAATAAAGCTGTTTTTTTAACCTATAAATTAAACAAGGGATAATGATGAAGTCTTCGTTTGTTATAAGAAATTGTGGTTGTTTGTTAATTGCGTTGTCAATTACCAATACAATTTATGCCCAAGATTTGAGCAACCTTAAAAATCAAAAGCCTTTTAGTTACAGTGGAGCGCTTGAGGTAAGAACTATTGGCTACCAGATGAATGGTGCCGCAAATAGGCGGAATCCATTTTCCTTAATCATCAGCGGAAGTCCGACGTTGAGCTTTTACGGATGGGATGTTCCTTTTAGTGTGGTTTACACAGATAGGAAAACCAATTTCCAACAACCCTTTAATCAATTTGGTTTAAGTCCGACTTATAAATGGATAACCTTGCACGGTGGTTATAGAAACCTGAATTTTTCTCCATATACATTAGGAGGCCACACCATGTTAGGGGCGGGTGCAGAGCTAAATCCCGGTAAATTTAGACTAGGATTTATGTACGGCCGGTTAAATAAAGCTACTGTAATAGATTCGGTAACGCAGTCGTTGGCGCCCCAAGCATTTACCAGAAAAGGTTATGCTGTAAAAGTTGGTTATGGAACAAAAAAGAGTTTTATCGACTTCAGCTATTTAAATGCTAAGGATGACAGTGTTGGTTTTCAGAAAAGTCAACTCAACAGGCAGTTTAACCCAATCGCTCCATCTGCAAATTCTGTGGTGGGTTACAAGGGTCAACTATCTTTTCTTAAATATTTCTCTGTAGAAAGTGAAGGTGCGGTAAGTCTGTATACGCGTAACTTACACACCACACTACCTATAGATTCTTTAGAAGATCCAATATTAAAAACGATTAGAAAATTTGCTAGGGTTAATGCCACTAGCGAGTTATATACTGCATTTAGTGCAGGTGTTGGCTATCGCGATAAAAAATATGGATTGAAATTAAACTACCGACGTATTGATCCTGAGTTTAAATCGATGGGTGCTTATTTTATTACTTCAGATATTGAAGCTTGGACGATTACTCCGTCTTTTATAGCCTGGAAGAATAAAATCAGTTTTAATGGAAGTATTGGTATCCAGAAAGATAATCTTCAAAATCAAAAGAATGCAACCAATAAAAGATTTATTGGCGCTGGTAATGCCAGTTTACAGTTTACCGATAAGTTGGGAGTTGATGCGAGTTATAGCAATTATTCCAATAACCAAACTCCAAACACCGTGCGCTTTGCAGACTCGCTAAGAATTGTACAAACTACTGAAATGTACAGCTTAATGCCGAGGTACATAGTTAGCAACGAAAATTATACGCATATGGTTACCGTTGCAGCAACACTGAGCAATTTGAATGACTTTAACCAATTTTTTGCCGACAGTGCTGTTAGTAGAAATATGGATACTAAGCAGCTAATGGCTAATTATAGTATCGGTTTTATAAAACAAGGCATCAATCTAAATACAAGTGTAAACACCACAAAGCTAAGTGGAATGGGTATTAACCAAACCTATACAGGCTTTTCTTTAGGTGGCGATGTTTCGCTACTTAAGTCGCTACTCAGGTTGTCTACAAATCATTCACTCACGTTAGGTAAACAAGACATCGGAAAAAGCATTATCTACAACAGTTCGCTAAATACAAAATACCGGTTAACCAAAGGACATAACATAGATTTCGGACTTTATTTTCTGAGAAATTCGCCGGCAACTAGCGGGGGGGTACAACAAAAATATTCGGAGTTAAGAGGTGAATTGGCTTATCAAATAAAATTTTAGTTATGAAGAGATTAATCTATTTTATCGTGTTAATACTTGCATTTGGGTTTACACAAACACTAAGTGCACAAGTAGGTGTTTCTATTAGAATTTTGCCTCCTTATCCCAACCGGATTACCGATTACGAAAGCAGGCCACAACAAGTGCTAATAACGCTTACAAATCAATCTGCCGGAACACAGCAAATTCAGTTGCGTGCCTCAGTAGTTGGCGATAATGGCATTCGGTTAGAAGTAGGTAGAAATTATAAGAGTTCGTCTGCAATAACACTAGCGCCTGGTCAAGTACGCAGCCTCAATGGTGCAGACCTAGTTACGCTTTTTGATTATAACCAACTTACCTACACCGGTATTACAAAAGAAGAATTTATAAGAGGAAATGGCTTGCCAGAGGGAAGCTATCAGGTTTGTATGCAAGCCTTTGATTACAATACCAATGCGCCTATAAGTGCAGATGAACCGGTAGGTTGTAGCAACAGGTTTTCTATTAGTAGTTTGGAGCCCCCATTAATTATTAAGCCTTTGGATGGCGATGAACTAAAACCAACCGTCGGAAATATTTTTACCATCAATTGGACAACACCTCCAGGTGCACCACCATCAATTAGGTATAAAATTAGGATTATTGAAGTATTAGCTAACCGTAATCCTAACGATGCTTATTTATCGGCTGTGCCACCTTATTTCTTTGAAAAAGAAGTAATGGGAAATGTGTATGTGTACAACCCGTCAGATCCACAGTTTACTGCAGGTAGGAGATATGTACTTGCGGTAACGGCTTTCGATCCGAATGGAAGTTACACATTTAGAAACAATGGTATAAGCCAGGTAAGCTCTTTTACTTATGGTTCGCCAGATATTGCAGCTGGTGGTGAGAGTAAACCTACAGAAACAAAGAAAGAACCTAAAAAGCCGATGACTACTAATAGTATTAGAGGTAAGGCATTATGGGCATTTAAAGCTAGTGAAGAAAGTTATAAAGGAGCCATGGCGGTAGGAGGCAGTGGATCATCTGTGCAACTTGGCACATTAGGAAATATAACGAACAATGTTGTAGAAATGCCAAGGGCTTTTGCAACTGCCGGATTGCAACAGACAACTATTGCTGCACAGGCAAATGCACCAACAAATACTGGTTTGAAGACAAGTGGCCAAGTAATAGGTGGCGTTGTGTTTAATTCGTTTAACCCATTAACCGACAATCCAACTAACTTTAAAAAAGCGCTGTCTACCGATAAAACACTTTTGGCAACAGCTGCAAGCAACAGCTATGTAAGTGGACTGGTTACGCAAAATGCAGCAGATGCCGCCGCTTCTTTATCTTCATCAATATTTGTTACCGGAAACCAAAAATTGGATTTTAGTATTGATGCGATTAGTGCAACCGCATCAAACAACAAAATGCCTTTGGCTAATGCTACGGTAAAAATTATTGGAGTTGTTAGCAGTACACCGGTAAATTTGGGAATTTTTAACACTACCGTTAAGAAAGAACAGGAGAAGCAAAAAGAACAAGAGGCTTCTCAGTTTGGTATTTTAACACTTAATAAAAACGGAATACCTGCACCGCAAAAAGGTGTAGTACAGCCTACTCCTAATTCGAAAAACCAGCCAGCTTCTACAAATAAAGCTACCACTAACGGAGCTACTTTTAACATACAACCATTAGAGCCAAATTTGATCGCCTCCGGTCGTACGGATGCCGAAGGAAATTTTGATATCAGCTTTGCTGACTTAAACTATACTGGCGGTAATCGCTTCAGTAGCATTAAAATTGTAATTACAAAAGGCGCTATTGAGGAAACAAAAACCATCCCAATAAGTACGCTCCAAAATCCTGATGTTGATTTAGGCGAAGTTTTATGTATCGCTTCAACTTATCGATATACGCCTAAAGTAGAGCTCCCTCAGATTCAAGGTACAGCAAACGATAATAAAAATATTGTTGTTAAAATTTATAGGGAAGAAGCAGATGCTATTGCCTGTCCGTTTTTAGCTTACGATGGAAATTTATCTCCCGATAGGAAAACAAAAGAGGTAATAGGTGGAAAAAGTATGGTACTTATTGCAGCTGATAGTGTCAACGCAAAAAGTGCTGCTCAATTTAAATTTGCAAAGCTTTTTGAGGGAATTAATTATACCGTGCAAGTTAGCACAGGTGGCAACGTAAACAAACGTTCTGGCGGATTAAAACTTGCACAAACTGATCTGTCTAGTGCACAAGTAGCCAATGTTAAACCTACCTATACGCTTACTGCGCTTCCCCCATCAATTATTGGCTCTGTTCAATTATCGCTACAAAGCGGATTTGCATCAGTAAAAGATGCGGTAGTTAGGGTAGAATTTAACAAGGATGACGTTGAAGAACAAACTGGTGTTTTGCCCGGTAGTTTTGTAACCGCAAATAATCAATATTCGGCTCAATTGGTTAACGGCGTAAATAATGCCAATACAAATTTGCAACGTGCCACTGCGGTTCAGCAATCCATAAGTACAGCAAAATCAACTACTGCAAGTAATTTTTATACTGGCGGTCCAACAACTTCCATATTTAAAGGCGGAGCAGTTATGGCAAACGTTGGCAATGCTTTGGCTAATGCACCAACTGCAGTGAACATGCTAGATCAATATAGCGGGCCGTATACCACTAAAACAGACAGTGCCGGTAATTATGCGATCGGAAATTTGCCAAGGTTAAAAGAAGGGAAGACTTTTACGGTAAAACTGTTAAAAGTACCAGCAGAATTTCAAAATCTTCAGATAGAACCATCTAATTCTGCCATCGTAAACAGAGTTTTAGATGGAGAGCAAAAAGATGTATCGTTTAGGATAAAACCTGACTTAGTTCAAATCGCCGGTCGCGTGGTGGCGGAAGATAAGAAAGCGTTAAACAATGCACGCTTAAATTTCGAAGGCTCTACAGATATGTTTACTACTGGTGAAACGGGTTTGTTCACGACAACCTATTTTCCTGGAACACATTATCTAATTGTAAAAAAAGAAGGATATGTCGACGCAAAAATCAAAGTTATAGTTCCTGCGAAATCCAGCGGCAGCAATGTGGGCGGAGCAACAGCGAATCAGGCAACTCAATTACCAAGCAACGTACTTCAGAATAATCACCTTTTTCAAGCGGCAAATGTATTTGATGATACCAGAGCAAAAGCTTTGCAAAATACACAGGCCAACTCATTGGATTTGAGTATACAGCTATTGAACACGCCGACTATAAAAAATGAAATTGCAAAAGGAGCTTCATTTTCTCCATCAATGTTTGGCGTAGCAGGTAGTCAAAGTGCTTCAAAGGTTAATAGCTCAGGAATTAAAAGCCTTACTTCTACAAGTTCGCCTGTGGCTACCAATGTTGCAGGGTCCAGCGGAAACGTGGTAAGTTTTTCATCGAACACATTTAGTGCGAATGCCAAAATTACAGATGTTGCTGCTGCAACTTCTATGAGCCAAGTGTTTACCAATGCGCTTACCAGCTCAAATTATGGTAGCAATACCTTAACCACTTTAGATTTAGGCGATGTAGGTTTCTTAAAAAGGCGATTAGGGAAAATCAGGTTCAAAGTTTTAGATGCGGAGACAAACGCTGCTATCGCGGAAGCAAAAATTAAACTTTTCGATACGGTTGGCGTAACCGACAATAAGGGCGAGTGGTATTATGAAGGTTTTGGTGGCGAAGCTAAAGTAGCGGTATCTGCGCCTAATGGAACTGCCTATGTAATAACCGAAGAAAGTTTGTTGATTAATGAAACAGGAAGCGAAATTGCGAAATCAATAAAATTACAAAAGGGAATAAAAGTTAGTGGCTTTGTACGCAAAGCCAGCAATACAATTGATGGCGTAACTATTAAGGTTGAAGAGAAACCATATCTGCTAACCGCTACAGACGCTACTGGAGCCTACAGTTTGTATGTTCCCAAAGGAAAGTTTCAATTAAAAGCATCTAAACCTGGATATATTTCTAAAGTGCAGGCGGTAAATGCTGCATCTACTGCAGTTCAATTAGATTTCGAGTTAGCAGACGGTGGCGGACGAAACATAGCTAAAATTTTAGGTTTCGATGTAGAGTTAGACCAAATGACTCCAGAAGGCAACAGCTATCGAGTTTCTGGTGCTTTCGTAAATCTTAAGCCAGCATTAACGGAGTTGAAATCTGCTATAGCTACCAAACTACAGTTTAGCAATATAAAAATCAACTTCGATGCAAGTAACAACGCCATTCCAGAAGGCAATAAGATAGTAACCGACGAGCTTTCTTTACAATTTAAGTTGCTGAACTTTATTCCTGTTGCACTAAAATCGCCAAGTGGAATTACCGTTGAAACCGATGGCAATGGAGGTGGAAAAATAACTGCAGAGATTGTTGCGAATATGACGGCAATACAAGGTGGAAGAGGCTGGGGTTTAAGCGATGCTGATGTTAAATTATTCCCAGACAATGTTTCGGCTACAACTTTCGTAACTGCATTTGCTTCTTCAGCTACAGCTCAAGTAAGCGCTAAATATAAAATTAAAGGCCCACAAGCGGGTTGGCAAGGTAATTTGTATGGCTTTAAATTAATGGCTCAAACAGAACAATCGTTTGTAGATAAAGACGGATTACACTTTGTAGGAGAGCTACATACACCAGATCTAGGCGTTATTAAATCTAGTGTGTTTAAAATTGAAGAACTTTTAATCGGCGCAGACTTACTGGTTAAAAGAGTTAATGTTAGCCAAACAGGTTTGCCAGCCATTAAAATTTTAGATTGGAGCGCTAATATCGCTTCGCTATTATTTAATGAAGACGGTTTCAAAATTGGCGGTAACATGGTAATAAAAGTTCCAGCTTCTGGAACTTCTAACATTAATTTTTCTGATGTTACCATTGGTAAGGATATGTTTTTCGGGGGCAAGTTTGTAATCCCTGATAACGGAATTAACATTTTTAATATTGTAAGTATTAAAAAAGGAGCTTCTCCTATCTCATTTGGGCAGGTGCCAAACCAGTCTGGCGTTTATAAACTAGGCGGCTCGGGCAAAATCAAATTTACCAAATTTATTACTTCCGAGATTAACATTCCAATTTTCGAAGTGCATACCAACGGTCGTTTCCTAGTTGATGCACCAGTAAATTTTGAGACGAACCTAGCATTTGCCAAGTTAAAGGTTCAAGCCATTAAGTTTGATAATACAAGTGGCACTCCTTTCATCGGTGTTCAGGGAGCAGTTTCGGTAGATGTTCCACTGTTAAAATTAACCGCTGCAGATATATCCTTTAAAAATAGCGGTGGTGGCATAAGTGTTACGGTGGGCAAAATAAAGGCCTCTTTAGATGTTCCGGTTTTAAAAACAGAAATAGAGGTTGATATGAAAGATAACGGTTTTGCCGGATCGGGTAAACTTGGCATTCCTGGTACACCCGTAAATGCGGGTATAGATTTCCATTACTACAAAGTAACAGGTGGAATAGACTTCGGTGCTAAGTTTAGTGCAAATGTAACCATCCCGATAGGTTTTGTAACCATAGAGCGTGTAGGCGGAGGCTTCCAATACAATACGGCTACCAAAGATTTTATGGTAGACATCAATGGTGCTCTATCTATCGCTAATCTTGGAGCGCTCGTAAAATTAGATCCTATAGGTTTAACGGTTCGAAGCGGACCTGTGATAGAGGGTTATGGTGGCGTAGTCGTGGGTTCTACACTTAATTTGGCAAACGCCAGAATGAAACTCGATTTCCCGCAGGAAACATTTAGTGTTACAGTTGATTCGCATATCGAACCCATAAAGGGTGTTATGAGTACAAAATTACAGGGCGATTTAATTATCAGCTTGAAAAAAGACGATCGTTTTGCCTTTCTCGGGTGTGCTATGGAAACCAATTTACTAGGACTTATAAAATCGAATGGAGAGTTTGCTTTAGGTGTAGGCGTTAAAAATCCGGTTACTCGTGGAGATAGAGTTAGCTATTATTTTAGAAACGTTGATAGAAAATACGTACAGGATGTATTTTCTGGAGTGTATATAAATGCCACCGCAAAAATGGGTATCCCTAAAGATAAGGCTATAGGATTTGACTTTAAAATTGCTAGTGCAAGTTTATACTTCTATACAGAATCTAATGCAAAGCTCATTTTAAATTTTGCTGAAGATAGTTATCTATTCGGTTTAAGCGGAAAATTTGGAGGTGGCTTCGAGTTTTGCGTAGCCAGTATTGCATGTGCAGGTTTCGGATATGATGCTTGTTATGATTTTATGGGCGGGCGTAATGATACTGATGGTTGGTTTATTAGTGGTGAAGCTTCTGGAAATGTATCCTTAAAAATAGGCGGATGCAACCCGTCATGTAATTCTGTGAAATTTGGGCTTTGTTTTCCAGCATTTAGGCTTTGTGGTACAGGGGGAGTTAAGGCTTCCTATGCACAAAACAGAGGATTGAGTTTTAAAGCATTTGTAGGTGGTAGTCCATTGTGTAATTAACTAATATTTAAAATTTTAAGACATGAAAACTTTAGTAGCTATCATATTTTGCTTGTACGCAATGGTAAAAGTCCAAGCTCAAATCAGCCCGTCAACAGGTGTTCAAATGGGAACTATAATGCCTGGGCCTAGTTCAGTATATGGCATTGTTTTTACAAATGATGACATGAATTCTATCAATCTATATTCGGCATCTATAAAGCAATACGATATCTACAAGGACGAAAAAGGTACAGGAAATTTTAAGAAAATTTTGGCGTTAACGTTTCCAACCTCATTTGCAGATTTTAGAAGTCGTGTTGGAGAAGAGGTAGCACAGCAAGTTAAAAATAATTTTAATACAAATGCCGATGAGGAAGCCTACAAAATGCTGGTTGCAGGAGATCCTAATAAAATGGGCTTTCTGGTTTTTTCAAAAATCTTTTTAAAGGGTATTGGGGTCTTGTGGCAAGATGTTGATGTTAAGGGAAACCATTCTTCAACTACTTACAAAATACTAAAGATTGATAATAAAGGGCAAGAGCAATTATTACTAAGTCAGAAATTAAGCGATGTTAGTCGAGTACCTTTTGCTAAATACGAATTGCAGAACTTAACAAGTACAGATAGCGTTGTGCAAATGTCATGGTATGCAAAAGCAACCAATACACCTGCATTTATGGCTAAGGTTTACCGAAAATCAAATACCGATAAGAGTTTTACCGTTGTGCCTCAATTAAGTATAGTGAGTAATACGAACGACACTTCTAAAATTAGCTTTTCTGAACGTGTAATACCAGGCAAGCTTTTTAATTATTATGTAGTGCCCGAGGATTTTGCGGGTAATGAAGGCTTGCCATCAGATACGGCTTTTGCCATCAGTAAATCTTTTAGTCAGCTAAAAGGAATTGAAGACTTTAAAATTGCGGATTCTGTAAAAGGAGCGTGGTTGTCTTGGAAAGGTTTGCCAAATGAAGGCATTTATACCGGAATTCAGATTTTAAAATCGAGAAAAAGTACAGATGGGTTTTTAGAAGTAGCAACAGTCTCATCAACCGATAGCAGTTATTACGATAAGGAAATTCTACCTAACGTAGTATATTTCTATCAACTTAGGCCATTAACAATAGGCGCTAAAGGATTTGGTTTGTTACCGTCTGCAAGCGCTAACATCGCTGTTAAAAATCAAAATGAGGTTCCTTTTGCGCCGCAAGGTTTAAAAGTTTGGCAAGACAGTACAGCGCAAGTTCAGTTACATTGGGATATAAATCCAGAAATAGATCAGTTTGCATATTATGTGCTTAGGGGTACCTCAAAAGAAGATATGAGGATTGTATCTCCTGCATTACGTACCAATGTTTATACAGATTCGCTATCCAATTTAGATGGACAAACAACCTATTTCTATGGGGTTAAGTTGATGAATATTTCTCAAAAAATGAGCGATATATCTACTACTGTTATGTTTAAGCCACTTAAAGTAGAGTTTGTGCCTTACCCATCGGGTATTAGTGCTCGTTATGCAGATGGTGCAGTTAAACTGCTTTGGGAAGACATGATTGCTAAACACGATGAGGTTATAGGATATAAAATATATAGAAAAGGCAAGGCCGATAAAGACTTTAAGTTACTTAACTCGGCAATAGTTAATACAGTAATATTTGAAGATAATACGGCAGAAGTTGGTGAAACTTATGAGTATGGCATAACTGCAGTAAATGCAACTGCTAGTCAGAGCGTACTATCGCCGGTTACTTCTGTTTCTATTCCAATAAGCAGTGTTTTGGCTCCTCCAGCAGATTTGTATTTAGTTAACAAGGTGGAAGGAGTTTATATATCCTGGCCAAATCAGTCTGATGCCAAGAACATAAATATTATTTATAGAAAAGGCTCTGCTGAAAAGGATTTTAAAATGATTGCTGAAATATCGACAGATAATTATACAGATACATCAGCTCAGAAAGGAATGCTTTACAGCTATAGAATTGTGGCAAAAAGTAAGCTAGGTAATAGTAATCCTGGTGTAGAGAAATCGATAAGAAGAAATTAATCCTACATAAATTCAAAATATCATGTTTTGCAGAAAAAATATATTTGGCTTGTTAGCATTTATGCTAGCGTTAAGCCTGGCACAATGTGCGAAAAAATACGATTATGCACCTACAGATAACTCGGCGATAATAGACAGCATTCGCCCGCAAAGAGGAACTGAAAATACCCAAGTTCGTATTTACGGAAGAAACTTTCCTGTAGACACCTCGAAGTTAAAAGCCTTTTTTAACAGCAAACAAGGTTTGGTAATTGAAAAATCTACCAACAATGTTATTTTAGCTAGCGTTCCATCAGAAGCTGGAACTGGAAATGTAAGTCTTAAAATTGGAGACAAAAATATTGTTGGCCCAGTTTTTACATATGACTACGATGCGCCAGTTATTACAGATGTTTCGCCTTTATTGGGCAACGCAGGCACAGAAATAACAATTAATGGTCGTAAGTTTAGCAGTAGCGCTGCAAACAATAAAGTAACGGTAAATGGTTTGCCTGCAACGGTAATTTCATCGTCAGCCACACAGATAAAAGCTACGGTGCCTGAGACTAAAAATGGGCCGGTTGCAGTTACATCAAATGGTATTACTAATTCTGGGCCGGTATTTAGATTTATCCCCCAATTTACAGGCTTAGATAAAACAAGCGGATTTGCGGGAGAAGTTATTGTTTTAAACGGAAAATACTTTGACGCCGGACCAAACGTTGCTGTTAGTTTTAACGGCGTTGCCGGAACAATTATTTCAAATGCCGGTACTAGTATTGAAGTTCGTGTTCCTGCATCCACCAGCGGTAATGTTGTAGTAACTGTAGATGGTGTAAATAGCAATGCCCAAACATTTACCTACAAAATGGCGCCAATAATTACGGGGTTGAGTAAAACCATCGCATTTGCCCAAGATACATTAACAGTTTATGGAAGAAACTTTAACGGAACCGGAACGCCAATAGTAAATTTCGAGGGCGTTGCGGCTACTGTTTTAGGTCATTCTGCATCAGAAATAAAAGTTCGTATTCCGAATAGTGTAAGCGGTAATGTAGTTGTAACTGTAGATGGCGTATCTAGCAACTCGATTTCATTCACTTACTCGCAGAGTATTGTTGCTAATAGTCTGAACCAAACCTCGCCAGTACTGCGTAGCGTATCTGGAATTGATGGTGCAAGTGTAACTATAAAAGGTGGCAATTTTGGTACAACTGCGAATAGAATAAGGGTTACCGTTGGCGGGCAAAATGCAACTATAGTTTCTGTAACTAATACAGATGTAGTTTTCCTAACCCCGAGTTTTTCTTCATCGCAAGATAACTTACAACAAATAAAGATATACTTAGATAATTTTGAAGCTACTTATCCCAACGGAAATTTGACTTTCAATTATTTGGAACCAACGATTTTATCTACAACCGCCACTATTGTACCAGCAATTGGTTTACCTGCCGGATGGTACACGTTTACATTTGTAGTTAACGGTAATAATTATAATGCTACTGCACCAAACGCCAATTTCGAAATGCTTATTGATGGTGTAAAATACAATACAACCGTTAATGGCAATACTGCAACAATTACTTTTACGCAAACAAGCGCCTTTGTTAAAAATAGATATGATATTCGAGTGAATAACAAGTGGGGTAGTTTCATTTCTGCATTTCAGCGTAATGTTACCATTAGTGATTTCGATTATAGCACAGTAAATGGCAGCAGAACGATAACTATAGACGGGAATGGATTTGGAAGTACGGCAGATTTGAATAGATCAGTTAGAGTTTACAGAATTATAAACGGTGTTAAAAATTATCTCACTGTTGCAAGTAGTTTATCCTGGACCGAAAGCCGACTGATAGCAACGTTCTCAGAAAATTTCTTAGACGATTTAACTTACGGAGTAGAGGTTAGGGTAAATTCGAGGTTAGCTACGAAAGAAAAATTCATTGATTACATTAGGGTTAACTAGATAAATAAGGAAGCCCTAGCATTTTTGCTAAGGCTTCCTTACTAAAACATTCTACTACTCAAATTATCTTCCTCTACTTTTCATTTCTTCAATAACATTTCTTTCGTCTTGCAGCTCCCTTGCTAATTTGCGTTGTTGCTCATTAGCTTTGGCTTTATAGGCCTGGTATTCTGCAGAAATTTCATCGTAAAGTTGCGTTCTGTGTTTTGCTTCCAAAATACTTTTGGTAGATCTGGCTATAACCGCAAACAAAGCAATCGCTAAAACGCCAATTATAGACCAAACTAAAATGTTATAGGTAGACTTTGTAAACGAAATTCCTAAAAAACTAATCTCATCAACTTTGGCATTGGCTTCATTCAAGGTATTTTCAGTTCCACTAACTTTTCCATTTAAAGATGAGATACTTTTTTCTTGTTCTGCAATTTTCGCTTTTGCTTTTGTTAGTTCTACACGCTCTTTTCTCAACGTATCATTAACGCTTTTCCATAAAGCGTCTAATCTTGTTGGGTTTATAAGCTTAGCACCATATGAAGATTTTGATCGCGAAAGCATAAAACGGTACTGACCGTTAAGCGAAAAGTCTGTGTTTTTAACTGTATCAACTCTTCTGTATTGTTGCGTGGCAACAGGTTTTGGAACCGTTGCCGGTCTAGTTTGCGAATTGCTTGTAGAAGCAAAAAACGAGGAAATTAATAGGGTAGTTATAAAAAGTAAACGTTGCTTCGCCATAAAATTGCTTTTTTATTTAACAATTATAAACAAAATATATTGTGTAGAAAAGATTAAATATGGCTCGCTAGCTATTTGATTTCGCTTTTAGTGGGCATTTATGTTTTAATTTTAGCATCAGCAATTTGTAGTTTTTTGTTTTATTCTTTTACTTTATAGTTAAAAAGTAATTAATATGGAGGATCTTTTTAATGCTATGACTTTCGAAGAGGCATTCGATAAATTTATTAAGGGTAGGACTGTAGTAGAATTTGGGTTCAGAAAACCAGAGCCAGTAAAATTAAGTAATGGCTTTTTAGCATATCCATGTGGTTACTATACTTTATACGACAACGGATTTAAATTAATCACCTTTGGGAGCTCCTTAGGTACGAGTACAATACAAGATATTTGGGTTTTAGATACCAACGATGTTCCGGTAGGTTATAAAGACCAAACAGAAGTGGAATAATATTAAAAAACGCCTCAATGCCTATAATATATACCTTTTTTGTAGTTTACTATTTTCATATAATTTAGGGTAAAGCGTAACAAGCAGGTATATTTGCCACATGTCAATCCTGTTATTTACCCTAATTGTATTAATCGGCGCTTTCCTAGCGGGATTACTGGGCTCGTTAACAGGTTTAGGTGGTGGTGTAATTATTATACCGCTGTTAACATTAGGTTTAGGAGTTGATATTCATTACGCTATCGGTGCATCTATTATTTCTGTTATAGCAACTTCTTCTGGTTCTGCTGCGGCGTATGTAAAAGAAGGTATTACAAATATTCGTATAGGCATGTTCCTAGAAGTGGCCACTACAGCAAGTGCTATTGTGGGCGTTGTAATAGCCAGTTATATTAAGGCCGATTATATTGTTGTTATCTTCGGGTTTATCTTGCTTTTTTCTGCAGTGATGATGTTGAAGAAAAAAATAGATCATTCGAATAATGAAAAAACCAGCATTTTAGCTAACTATTTTAAGTTAAACGGAAGTTACCCGACCGAAGGAAAAATTCAGCAATATGCGGTGCATAGAGTAGTTGGTGGCTTCTCGATGATGTTTTTAGCAGGGATACTATCTGGCTTATTAGGCATAGGTTCTGGCGCATTAAAAGTTATTGGTATGGATAACATCATGAAAATTCCTTTCAAGGTTTCTACTACTACAAGTAATTTTATGATTGGCGTAACCGCTGCTGCAAGTGCTTTAGTTTATTTGCATAAAGGTCAAATTAATCCTGCTATCGCGATGCCCGTAACTATTGGTGTAATTTTAGGGGCAACGCTTGGTGCTAAAATTCTAATCAGAACTAAAACAGACAAATTAAAGGTTGTTTTTGCTATTGTGGTTACAATTTTAGCCTTGCAGATGATTTACAAAGGATTAACCGGAACGATATGAGCATGCAGGTAAAACATTATTTGGGCGATAAAGATGTACAAGCGATATTAGGCACCTTGCTTCGAGTTGGTGTAATTGTATCTGCTTGCGTAGTTTTTATTGGCGGATTGGTTTTTCTTTATAATAATTCCAGCCAAATTTCATCTTTCGAAACCTTCAAGCCAGAAGATGTTAGGTTTTCTTCTATTGCCGAAATTTTAAAAGGGCTAAAAACTTTTGATGGTTTGGCAATTATCCAATTCGGTGTGATATTGCTGATATTCACGCCAATAGCTCGCGTTGTTTTTTCAATTTTTGGCTTTTTAATGGAGAAAGACTACATGTACGTCATAATCGGTATCATTGTACTTTGCATTATTGTAGCCAGTTTATACCTCGACATAGCACATTAAACCAAGATTTTTAGTTAGTGTGCTGGTACTAAGAAAAATAAATGCTAATTAATTGAAAAAATAATTAGCTAACTATTTGAAAATTAAGAATTCTTTCCTATTTTTGCCCTCCCTTAACGGGGATGCATATCCACCTTGAACGAAGCCCTACTGCTTCGATGGGTGTTAAACTTAAAATAGAAAATGTCAGGTATTATTGGAAAAAAAGTAGGAATGACCAGCATTTTTGACGCCGAAGGCAAGAATATTCCTTGTACGGTGATCGAAGCTGGACCTTGTGTTGTAACACAAGTTAAGACCGAAGAGAAAGATGGTTACGTATCAGTTCAATTAGGATACGATGAAGCCAAAGAAAAAAACACTACCCAGCCTTTAAAGGGTCACTTTGCGAAAGCAAACACTACTCCGAAGCGTAAGTTGGTTGAATTTGAGCAGTTTGAAGAATCGTTAAGCTTAGGTGATACGGTAACTGTAAACATTTTTAACGAAGGAGATTACGTTGATGTTGTAGGTACTTCAAAAGGTAAAGGTTTTCAAGGTGTTGTTAAACGTCATGGTTTTGGTGGTGTGGGTGGTCAAACTCACGGTCAGCACAACAGATTGCGTGCGCCAGGTTCATTAGGTGCGGCATCTTATCCAGCTCGTGTATTTAAAGGTATGCGTATGGCGGGAAGAACAGGTGGAGATAGAGTGAAAATTCAGAACTTGCAAGTTTTGAAAGTTTACGCTGAGCAAAACCTAGTAGTAGTTAGTGGTTCCATTCCAGGAGCTAAGGGTTCTTACGTAATCTTAGATAAGTAAGCAGATGGAAGTTAAAGTAATAAACATTTCAGGAAAAGAGACAGGTGCCAAGGTGCAACTTCCTGAGTCGGTATTTGGTGTAAAACCAAGCGACCACGCGATTTATTTAGATGTAAAGCAATATTTGGCTAACCAACGTCAAGGAACGCACAAATCTAAACAACGTAACGAGATTGCAGGTTCTACTCGTAAATTATACAAACAAAAAGGTACAGGTGGTGCACGTGCCGGAAGCATTAAATCTCCATTGTTCAATGGTGGTGGTCGTGTTTTTGGTCCTCAACCAAGAGACTATAGTTTTAAATTGAACAAAAAATTAAAATCATTAGCACGTAAATCTGCTTTATCATACAAAGCACAAGATAACAACGTGGTAGTTTTAGAAGATTTTACATTTGATTCAATCAAAACTAAAAACTACATCAACCTAGTTAATGCATTAAACTTAGCTGGCGAGAAAACTTTGTTGGTTTTACCTGCACAAAATAATAATATCTATTTATCAAGCAGAAACATTCAGAAAACTAAAGTTATCACTGCAGCAGATTTAAACACTTACGACGTGTTAAATGCAGGTAAACTTTTGTTAACTGCAGACTCGCTTAAAACTTTGGAGGAGGCATTTGCCAAGTAATATGGAAATTTTACAAAAACCAATATTAACTGAAAAAGCTTCTGCATTAACTGAAAAAGCTAACCGTTTTACTTTCAGAGTAGATCACAGAGCTAACAAATTGCAGATTAAATCGGCCATCGAACAAATGTATGGTGTTAACATCGTTGCCTTAAACACAATGGTTGTTGTAGGTAAGTTAAAATCAAGAAATACTAAAGGTGGTTTAGTATCGGGTCGTACCCCGAAATATAAAAAAGCTATTGTAACATTGAAAGATGGCGAAACAATAGATTATTACGCGAATATTTAATAAGAATTGAATAATTTATAACTATGGGCTTAAGAAAATTTAAACCAGTCACTCCGGGAACCCGTTTTAGGGTAGGCGCAAGCTTTACGGAGATTACAGCAACCAAGCCCGAAAAATCATTGGTTGTATCTTCTAAGAAATCGGGAGGTCGTAACAATACAGGAAAGATGACTATGCGCTACATTGGTGGTGGTCACAAAAAATCTTACCGTTTAATTGATTTTAAACGCGATAAGTTTAACATTCCTGCAACAGTAGCAACTGTTGAATACGATCCAAACCGTACCGCACGTATTGCTTTGTTGCACTACGCAGACGGAGAGAAGCGCTACATTATTGCACCTGAAGGGTTGCAAGTAGGACAAACTTTGCTTTCGGGTGACAACGCTACTCCAGAAGTAGGTAACACATTAACCTTAGCAAATATCCCTTTGGGATCTATCATCCACAACTTGGAAATTCAACCAGGTAGAGGAGCGCAATTAGCACGTAGTGCTGGTGCTTATGCACAACTTGCAGCTAGAGATGGTAAATATGCTACAATTAAAATGCCATCAGGTGAGGTAAGATCTATCTTGGTTACTTGTTTAGCAACAATTGGCGCAGTATCTAACGCAGATCACGCTAACGAAGTATTAGGTAAAGCAGGCCGTAGCCGTTGGTTAGGTCGTCGTCCGCGTACTCGTCCGGTAGCGATGAACCCTGTGGATCACCCAATGGGTGGTGGTGAAGGTCGCTCTTCAGGAGGTCAGCCTCGTTCAAGAAACGGAGTTTACTCTAAAGGCTTCAAAACCCGCTCACTTAAAAAATACTCAAATCGTTTCATCATAGAGAAAAGGAAGAAATAATGGCTCGTTCGATAAAAAAAGGACCTTATATTGACCATAACGTAGAGAAAAAAGTAATCTCTATGAATGATTCAGGCAAAAAGTCTGTGATCAAAACTTGGTCTCGCAGATCAATGATTTCACCAGATTTCGTGAATCATACATTTGCTGTACACAACGGTAACAAATTTATACCAGTATACGTAACAGAAAACATGGTTGGTCACAAGCTGGGAGAGTTTGCTCCAACCAGAACATTTAGGGGTCACTCTGAAAAGAAAAAATAATTAAGAGATGGAAGCAGTAGCGAAATTAAACAATTGTCCAACCTCACCACGTAAGATGCGTTTGGTTGTAGATCTTATCAGAGGTGAGCGTGTAGAGAAAGCATTAAGCATTTTAAAATTCACAAATAAAGAAGCAGCAATCAGAGTCGAGAAACTTTTATTGTCAGCTATCAAAAACTGGGAATCTAAAAATGAAGGTTCTCGCCCTGAAGAAAACCAGTTATACGTGAAAACGATAATGGTAGGCGGTGGTCGTCAGTTAAAAAGACTTAGACCAGCACCTCAAGGCCGTGGTTACAGAATACGTAAGCGTTCTAATCACGTAACCTTGGTAGTAGATAGTAAAAACGTTGAAACTCAAACTAATTAACAGAAATGGGACAAAAAGCACATCCAATAGGTAACAGGTTAGGCATCATCAGAGGATGGGATTCTAACTGGTTCGGAGGCAACAACTATGCTGATAAATTAGTTGAAGACGAAAAAATAAGAAAATACCTTTCTGCACGTATTGCAAAAGGTGGTGTAGCTAAAATAGTTATCGAACGTACGTTAAAACGTATCACTGTAACTATCCACACAGCTCGTCCGGGTATTGTAATTGGTAAAGCAGGCGCTGAGGTTGATAAAATCAAAGAAGAGTTAAAGAAATTGACTAAAAAGGAAATTCAAATTAACATCTTCGAAATTAAACGCCCTGAACTTGATGCTCAATTAGTAGCAGAAGGTGTTGCAAAACAATTAGAAGCGAGAATTTCATTCCGTAGAGCAATGAAATCTACTATCGCATCAACAATGCGTATGGGTGCTGAAGGTATCAAAATAATGACTTCTGGTCGTTTAGGTGGTGCTGAGATGGCTCGTAGCGAACAGTATAAAGAAGGAAGAATTCCTTTGCATACTTTCCGTGCTGATATTGACTACGCACTAGCAGAAGCTTTAACTACTTATGGTAAAATTGGTGTTAAAGTTTGGATCTGTAAAGGTGAAGTTTACGGTAAACGTGATCTTTCTCCAAACATAGGTTCTACAAGCAATGCACCTGGTAAAGGTGGCGAAAGACCTCAAGGCGCTTTCGGTGGTAGAGATAACAGAGGTGGTGGCGGCGACAGAAGGAATGACAAACGCAACAGCGGTGGTCGTCCGGGTCAAGGCGGAGCTGGAAGAGATAATAAAGGTGGCGGTGCTAACAGAGGCCCACGCAAATAGTTAACAGATCGTTTAACGATAATATTAAGATAAAATGTTACAGCCAAAAAGAACGAAGTTCAGAAAGATGCAAAAAGGCAGAATGAAAGGTTTAGCAACTCGTGGTGCTGAATTGTCATTCGGATCTTTCGGGATTAAATCTTTAGAGGCAACTTGGATCACAAGTCGCCAGATAGAAGCAGCCCGTATTGCGGTAACTCGTTTCATGAAACGTGAAGGTCAAGTTTGGATTAGAATTTTCCCGGATAAACCGGTAACTAAAAAACCAGCTGAGGTACGTATGGGTAAAGGTAAGGGTGCTCCAGAATACTGGGTAGCCGTAGTTAGACCTGGACGTATAATTTTTGAAGCAGAAGGTGTGCCTTTAGAAGTTGCTAAAGAAGCATTAAGACTTGCAGCTCAAAAATTACCAATTCAAACAAAATTTGTAGTACGTAGAGATTACGTAGAAGCATAATAAATTTCGGGGTCAATGTTGTAAATAACTTGTTGTTACAACCGCTAGACCCGAATATAAAAATTAATAAAATGAAGAACTCAGAAATCATAGGGCTTTCAAAAGAAGAGCTAGTAGCTAAGATTGCAGAAGAAAAAGAAAACTTAGTAAAGTTAAAGTTTGCTCACGCAATTTCGGCTATCGAAAATCCTACCCGCATTACTAAGGTAAGAAAAGACATCGCCCGATTAACTACTGAATTGACTAAGCAAAACGCTAAGTCTGCAACTGAAACTAAATAACTTTAGAGTCGAAATGGAAAGACAATTAAGAAAAACAAGAACCGGGTTGGTAGTAAGCAACAAAATGGATAAGTCTGTTGTTGTGGCGGTTGAGCGTAAAGTGAAACACCCGATCTATGGTAAGTTTGTTAAGAAAACTACCAAATTTATGGCTCATGACGAAAAGAACGAATGTGGTATCGGTGATACTGTGTTGATTCAAGAAACTCGTCCGCTGAGTAAAAACAAGAACTGGAGATTAGTACAAATTTTAGAAAGAGCTAAATAAGATGGTACAACAGGAATCACGATTAAACGTAGCCGATAATAGCGGCGCAAAACAAGTATTGGTTATCCGTGTACTTGGTGGAACTGGCAAAAGATATGCTTCAATAGGCGACAAAATTGTTGTTACTGTAAAAAGCGCTTTGCCATCTGGTAACATTAAAAAAGGAACAGTTTCTAAAGCAGTAGTAGTAAGAACCAAAAAAGAAATCAGACGTAAGGATGGTTCTTATATTCGTTTTGACGACAATGCAGCAGTATTGTTAAATGCACAAGACGAGCCACGTGGTACACGTATTTTTGGCCCGGTTGCGAGAGAACTGCGTGAAAAACAATTCATGAAAATTGTATCATTAGCACCGGAGGTATTATAATATGAAAAACAAAGTAACACAAGCCAAAATAAAAATCCGTAAAGGAGATTTAGTTAAGGTTATCGCTGGCGATTCAAAAGGCCAACAAGGTACAGTACAAGAAGTAATTGTTGCCAAAAATAGAGTGGTTGTAGAAGGTGTAAACCTTGTTTCTAAGCACACTAAGCCAAATGCTGCAACACCTAACGGTGGTATAATTAAAAAAGAAGCTGCTCTTCATATTTCTAACGTTCAGTTAGTTGATCCAAAATCTGGTAAAACTACTCGTGTTGGTCGTAAATTAAACGCCGACGGAAAATTAGTTAGAGTTGCTAAAATATCAGGGGAGGAGATCAAATAATGTCATACGTACCAAGATTAAAAAGTAAATATAAAGAGGAAATTGTAACTGCTCTTAAAGATAAGTTCAATTACAAAAGCGTAATGCAGGTTCCTAAATTGGAGAAAATTGCCATTAACCAAGGTGTTGGCCGTTATTCTGTAACAGATAAGAAAGTTATGGATAGCTCTATTTTGGAAATGTCGACCATCGCTGGTCAGCAAGCAGTAGGCGCAAAATCTAAAAAAGATATCTCAAACTTCAAATTACGTAAAGGTATGCCAGTAGGTGTAAGAGTAACTTTACGAGATAATAACATGTATGAGTTTTTAGATCGATTAATTTCCGTAGCTTTGCCGCGTATTAGAGATTTCAAAGGAATCAATGATAAAGGATTTGATGGAAAAGGTAACTATACCTTAGGTATCACTGAGCAAATCATTTTCCCAGAGATCAACATCGATAAAATCAACAAGATTTTAGGTATGGATATTACATTTGTAACTTCTGCTACCAGTGATGTTGAAGCATTGGAACTTTTAAAACAATTTGGATTACCGTTTAAAAATCAAAAAACTGAGCAATAATGGCAAGAGAAGGTGTAAAAGCACGCGAAGTTAAGCGCCAAAGATTGGTAGCTAAATTTGCAGATAAACGTGCAGCATTAAAAGCAGCTGGCGATTACGAAGGATTAGATAAGTTACCTAAAAACTCATCAGCAGTACGTTTGCACAACCGTTGTAAATTAACTGGCCGTCCTCGTGGATATATGCGTACTTTTGGTATCTCAAGGGTTACTTTTAGAGAAATGGCTCTAGCAGGTAAAATCCCAGGGGTAAGAAAAGCAAGCTGGTAATAAAGTTTTAAGTGTAAGTTATAAGTTGTAAGTATTCTTACGACTTATAACTTATTACGTATAACTCAAATTAGAATTTTAACCGATAGCAGGTCCCAATGCCGGGTGGCAAACGGATACCACTATCACAAACAATAAATAATGAATACAGATCCAATCGCAGATTATCTTACAAGAGTAAGAAATGCCATTAAGGCAAATCACAGAATTGTAGAGATTCCTGCATCAAACCTTAAAAAGGAAATTACTAAAGTACTTTTCGACAAAGGTTACATCGCAAACTACAAGTTTGAGGACACTAACGCTCAAGGCGTTATCAAAATTGCATTAAAATACAATGCAATCACTAAAATCTCGGCAATCCGTACGTTAACTCGTATCAGCAAGCCAGGTTTAAGACAATACGCTGGTGTTGAAAACATGCCAAGAGTATTAAATGGTTTAGGTATCGCAATCTTATCTACTTCTAAAGGTGTAATGACTGATAAAGAAGCAGCCAAATTGAACATTGGCGGTGAGGTATTGTGTCACGTTTATTAATAAAGGGAGGATAGCACAATGTCAAGAATAGGAAAGAATCCAATTAACGTACCTGCAGGTGTTACTATTTCTGTAGCTAAAGATAATTTAGTTACTGTAAAAGGCCCTAAAGGAGAGTTAGTTCAAGCAGTAGATGCTGATATCACTGTAAGCCAAGAAGATGGCGTTTTAACTGTATCTCGTCCATCTGATCAAAAAAGACATAAAGCTTTACACGGCTTATATCGTTCTTTGATCAATAATATGGTTGTTGGTGTAACAGAAGGTTTTAAAATAGAACAAGAATTAGTAGGTGTGGGTTACCGTGCTACTAACCAAGGTAATACTTTGGACTTGGTTTTAGGTTATTCTCACCACTATGTATTCCAATTGCCACAAGAGATCAAAGTTACTACTACATCAGAAAAAGGTCAAACTCCTAAAATTATTTTAGAGAGTATTGATAAACAATTGATTGGTCAAGTAGCAGCGAAAATCCGTTCGTTACGTACTCCAGAGCCTTATAAAGGTAAAGGTATCAAGTTTGTTGGTGAAGTATTAAGAAGAAAAGCAGGTAAATCAGCTTCTAAAAAATAATTAAAATGGCAGGAAAAAAATTATCTCGTAGAGATCGTATTAAAAAAGGTATCAGAAAAAGACTTACTGGATCTGACAGCCGTCCACGTTTATCAGTTTTCAGAAGCAATAAAGGTATTTATGCTCAAATCATCAATGATGTAACTGGTAGTACAATAGTTTCAGCATCATCTTTATCAAAAGATTTTAGTGCTAAAGGCAACAAGTCTGAGCAATCTGTAGCTGTAGGTAAATTAGTTGCTGAAAAAGCAATTGCAGCAGGCGTGAAAGAAGTTGTTTTCGACAGAAATGGTTATTTATACCATGGACGCGTTAAATCGTTGGCAGAAGGTGCTCGCGAGGCTGGTTTAGTATTTTAATCTAAGAAACAGGAAAGATGTCAACTATTAATATAAAAAGAGTTAAAACTAGCGAAATCGAATTAAAAGATCGCTTAGTTAGCATACAACGTGTTGCCAAAGTTACCAAAGGTGGTCGTACTTTTAGTTTCTCAGCCATTGTGGTTGTTGGAGACGAGGCAGGCGTTGTTGGTTTCGGATTAGGAAAAGCAAAAGAGGTTACTGAGGCTATTGCTAAAGGTATTGACGATGCAAAAAAGAACTTAGTTAAAGTTCCTATTTTACATGGTACAGTTCCTCATGAGCAAATTGGTAAATTCTCTGGTGGTTTTGTTCTAATTAAACCAGCAGCTGTAGGTACCGGTGTAATTGCTGGTGGTGCAATGCGTGCAGTATTAGAGAGTGCAGGTATCCATAACGTACTTGCAAAGTCAAAAGGTTCATCAAATCCGCACAACGTGGTAAAAGCAACTGTAGATGCTTTAACTAAAATGCGTGATGCTTATACAGTAGCACAGCACCGTGGTGTAGATTTAAACAAAGTTTTTAACGGATAATATCATGGCTAAAATTAAAATTACCCAAGTAAAAAGCATTATCGATAGAAGCGAACGCCAAAAAAGAACAATGCAAGCTTTAGGTTTAACTAAATTAAACCAGAGTGTAGAAGTTGAGGCTAATGCTGCCATTATTGGGATGGTAAGAAAAGTTAATCACTTAGTAGCTATCGAAGCTATATAATTATTACTAAAATCTGTTTAAGCCTTTGTTGCGCTTAAGCAGATTTTTATTTGTTTATCGTTGTCCCTGATTAGTGAAAGCGAAGGGCAACACAAAAAGTTTAAAATGAACTTAAGTAATTTAAAACCTGCAAAAGGGTCTGTAAAAAAAGTAAAAAGAATTGGTCGTGGTCAAGGTTCTGGTCGTGGTGGTACATCTACTCGTGGTCATAAAGGAGCTGGCTCACGTTCTGGTCACTCAACAAAAATTGGTTTTGAAGGTGGTCAAATGCCTTTACAACGTCGTGTGCCTAAGGTTGGTTTCAAGCCAATTAACCGCACAGAATATGTTGGTGTTAACTTAGATGTTTTACAAAACTTAGCAGAAAAGTTTAACTTAACAAGTATTGATTTTGCTGCTATCCAAGCACACGGTTTAGCTTCTAAAAACGACTTAGTAAAAATCTTAGGTCGTGGTGAAGTTAAAGCTAAATTAGAAGTTACTGCTCATGCTTTTTCTGCAACTGCACAGAAAGCAATCGAAGCTGCTGGTGGCTCAATCGTAAAATTGTAATTAATGAAGAAGCTATTTACTACTTTAAGTAATATTTGGAAAATAGAAGAATTAAAAACGCGTATTTTATTTACGCTGATGATTCTTGTTATTTACAGGTTCGTTTGTCAGGTGGTACTACCAGGTGTAGACCCCACTCAATTATCTACTGCTGAAAAGACTGGTATTTTAGGGTTGTTGGATATGTTTGCAGGTGGTGCTTTTTCGAAAGTATCAATTGTAGCATTAGGTGTAATGCCATATATCTCGGCCTCTATTGTAGTTCAGTTATTAGGCATAGCAGTGCCTACTTTCCAAAAAATGCAAAAAGAAGGAGAGAGCGGAAGAAAAAAACTAACTCAGATTACTCGTTACTTAACGGTAGCTATTACTGCTGTACAAGCAGTTGGTTATGTTAAAACACAAGTTCCTGATGCGGCTATTACAATAGATCATACTACTTTTTACATTTTATCAGGTTTTGTTTTAACTGCAGGTACATTATTTGTAATGTGGTTGGGCGAGAAAATAACTGATAAAGGTATTGGTAATGGTACCTCTTTAATTATTATGGTGGGTATTATTGCTCGTTTACCAATGGCTTTGCAGCAAGAAGTTGCTTCTAAGTTTTCTGGTAACGATGGTGGTTTTATCATGATTGTACTTGAAGTTGTAGCTTTACTTGCTGTTATCATGTTCACTATCCTTATTGTGCAAGGTGTACGTAAAGTGCCTGTACAATATGCTAAGAGAATTGTCGGCAACAGACAAGTTGGTGGTGTTAGACAATATATTCCGTTAAAAGTAAATGCTGCTGGTGTAATGCCAATCATCTTTGCTCAGGCTTTAATGTTTATTCCCAATGCTTTAATTGGAATGTTCCCAGAGAAGTTAACAAATAGCTGGTTACACAATTATACAGAAATTACATCTTTAACATACAACCTAACGTTTGCGTTTTTAATTATCGCTTTTACATTCTTTTATACTGCGATAACCGTAAATCCAACACAAATGTCTGATGATATGAAAAAGAATGGTGGTTTTATTCCAGGTATTAAACCAGGTTTAGCAACTTCTTCTTTTATTGATGATGTTATTTCTAAGATTACTTTCCCAGGATCGTTATTCTTAGCATTGATAGCAATCTTGCCTTCATTTGCAGTAAAGGTTGGAATTCAACAAGAGTTTGCCCATTTCTTTGGTGGTACATCATTGTTGATTTTAGTAGGCGTTGTGTTAGATACTTTACAACAAATTGAAAGTTATCTGTTAATGCGTCACTATGATGGTTTAATGAAAACTGGTAGAGTTACTGGTCGTTCTGGAATTCCAGCGGCAGGAGCTACTAGTGGATCTCCATTATAATATAAAAGGTTATTATTAGATGGTAGTTTAAGCGCTACCATCTAATTTTTTTTCTACGGTCGGAATAAGACTAACATGTCGAAAATTTATTATAAGTCTCCAGAAGAGATTGAATTAATAAGGGAAAGTTCTTTACTCGTTTCAAAAACATTGGCAGAAGTTGCTAAATTAATTGGCCCGGGTGTTACAACAATTGCTTTAGATAAACTAGCATACGAATTTATTAAAGATCACGGTGCAATACCGGCATTTTTAAATTATGGAGGTTTCCCTAATTCATTGTGCATCTCGCCTAACGAACAAGTAGTACATGGTATTCCGAACGACTATGTGATCAAAGAAGGAGATTTAATCTCGGTAGATTGTGGTGTGATAAAAAATAATTTCTTTGGAGATTCTGCCTATACATTTGCAATTGGAGAGATCAGTGAAGAAAGTAGAAAGCTGAGCGAAGTTACCCAAACGTGTTTAAACTTAGCAATTGAAAAAGCGGTAGTTGGTATGAGGATCGGTGATATCGGTTTTGCAGTACAAGAACACGCGGAAAGCAATGGCTTTGGCGTAGTTAGGGAATTAGTTGGACATGGGGTTGGTGTTCAACTTCACGAGAAACCAGAAGTGCCTAATTATGGAAAACGTGGAAATGGGTTAAAGTTAGAGGAAGGAATGGTAATAGCCATCGAACCTATGATTAATGCCGGCGTTGCTGGTGTTAAATTTTGGTCAGACGGCTGGACAGTTACAACTAAAGACAATAAACCATCGGCACATTTCGAACATACAGTAGCTGTAAAAAAGGGCAAAGCAGATGTTTTATCCACCTTTTCGCTGATAGAGAAAGTTTTAGCAGAAAAAAAATAAAAAAACAAAAATTTTTATTTAATTTTGCAACCCTGATTAATAACAGCTAATTAAGTAAAAATCAATATTATATGGCTAAACAAGCCTCAATTGAGCAAGACGGAGTAATAAGAGAGGCATTATCTAACGCTATGTTTAGAGTTGAGTTAGAAAATGGTCACGAAATTATTGCGCATATTTCGGGAAAAATGAGGATGCACTACATCAAAATTCTTCCTGGTGATAAAGTAAAACTGGAGATGTCGCCTTACGATTTAACAAAAGGGCGCATTACTTATAGATACAAATAAAATGAAAGTTAGATCATCAATTAAAAAACGTAGCGCTGATTGTAAGATTATTCGCCGTAAAGGTAAACTTTACGTTATTAACAAGAAAAATCCTAAATACAAACAACGTCAAGGGTAATTAGAAAATATTGTAATGTACCGTACAACGGTGGCCCGCCGTTCGGAATTACTTAAAAAAGCAAATAAATATGGCAAGGATTTCAGGTATTGATTTACCAAGAAACAAAAGAGGAGAGATTGGTCTAACTTATATCTACGGAATAGGTAAGACTACTGCACAACGTATTTTAACTACTGCAGGTATCGATCTTAACAAAAAAGTACAAGATTGGTCTGATGATGAGTTATCGGCTATTCGTACAATGATTAACGATGAGATTAAAGTAGAAGGTGCTTTACGCTCTGAAGTTCAATTAAACATTAAGCGTTTAATGGATATTGGTTGTTACCGTGGTTTACGCCATAGAAAAGGTTTGCCTGTTCGTGGTCAACGTACAAAAAACAACTCTCGTACCCGTAAAGGAAAGAGAAAAACAGTTGCTAACAAGAAAAAAGCTAGTAAATAGTAATTGATAAGCAGTTCCTTCATCACGGGATTTGCTTGGAATAAAATAAATTAAATTAGTTAATGGGTCCGGGTTATTCGCTAATCCAGTAATTCATTAATCTATAATTAAAGCAAAATGGCTAAAAGTAAAAAAGTTACCAAAAAACGTATCGTTGTAATCGAACCTGTAGGTCAGGCACACATCAACGCTACGTTCAACAACATCATTGTTACTTTAACAAACAACAATGGTCAAACAATCTCATGGTCTTCAGCTGGTAAAATGGGTTTTAAAGGTTCTAAAAAGAACACTCCATATGCTGCTGGTCAGGCTTCATCAGATTGCGCTAAAGTAGCATTTGACTTAGGTTTACGTAAAGTTGAAGTATTTGTTAAAGGTCCAGGTTCAGGCCGTGAGTCTGCAATCAGAACTTTACAAGTTGCAGGTATAGAGGTATTGTCTATTAAAGACATCACTCCACTTCCTCACAACGGATGTCGTCCACCAAAGAAAAGAAGAGTTTAATTATTTATTTTTTAAAGCTAAGAGTCACCCGATTAAAGTTGGGATGATACTTTAAAATCAAAACAAAACATGGCAAGATATACCGGACCAAAGTCCAAAATCGCCCGTAAATTCAGAGAGCCAATTTTCGGCCCTGATAAAGTATTAGACAGAAAAAACTACCCTCCAGGCCAACATGGTGCTTCTAAAAGAAGAGGTAAGCAATCTGAGTACGCTGTACAGTTAATGGAAAAACAAAAGGTAAAATACACTTACGGTGTATTAGAAAAACAATTCCGTAACTTGTTTACTAAAGCTTCTGCACGTGAAGGTATCACTGGTGATAACTTATTACAATTATTAGAAGCTCGTTTAGACAATACAGTATACAGATTAGGTATTGCTCCAACTCGTTCAGGTGCACGCCAATTGGTTAGCCATAAACACGTAACTGTAAACGGCGAGGTTGTAAATATTCCATCATATCAGTTAAGAGCTGGTGATGTTGTAGCTGTACGTGATAAATCTAAATCTTTAGAAGCTATCACTAACTCAGTAGCAGGAAGAACGATCAACAAATTTGGTTGGTTAGATTGGAATGCGAGCGAATTGTCAGGTAAGTTTTTAGCTTATCCTCAACGCGATGAGATCCCAGAAAACATTAAAGAGAACCTTATAGTAGAGTTATACTCTAAGTAATAATCTTAGTTAAAGCCTTTAAGGCTTTAACTTTTTTACGTTACACAACATTAATAACGATCTAAAAACATTATAAATGGCAATTTTAGCATTTCAGAAACCCGATAAGGTAATCATGCAGAAATCAACTGATTTCGATGGTCAATTTGAATTTCGTCCTTTAGAGCCCGGTTTCGGTGTAACAATTGGTAACGCCCTAAGAAGAATTTTACTTTCTTCTTTAGAAGGTTTTGCTATTACTAGTATTCGTTTTTCAGGCGTTTCTCACGAGTTTTCTACCATGAAAGGTGTTGTAGAAGATTTAACAGAAATCATCTTAAACTTAAAACAAGTACGTTTTAAGAAAGTTGGTGACTCTGGAGATTCAGAGAAAGTGTTTATTATTGTTAACGGTCAAGATCAATTCTTAGCTGGCGACATTACTAAATTCTCTAACAATTTTGAGGTTTTGAACCCTGATTTTGTGATCTGTAACATGGAAAAATCAGTTACTTTAGAGGTGGAATTAACTATCAATAAAGGACGTGGTTATGTTCCTGCTGAGGAAAACAAGATTACTGATACAGTAGTTGGTGTAATCGCTATCGATTCGATTTTTACTCCAATGAAAAATGTAAAATACACGATTGAAAACTATCGTGTTGAACAAAAAACGGATTATGAGAAATTGATTTTAGATATTTCTACCGATGGTTCTATCCATCCAGAAGAAGCTTTGAAAGAAGCAGCTAAAATCTTAATCCAACACTTTATGTTATTCTCTGATGAGAACTTAGTGTTAGAGTCTCAAGCTAAAGAAGAAACTAAAGAAGTTGATGAGGAAATTTTACACATGCGTAAAATCCTTAAAACTGAATTGGTTGATTTGGATCTTTCTGTACGTGCCTTAAACTGCTTAAAAGCTGCTGACATCCGTACTTTAGCTGATTTGGTTTCTTACGATGTTGCTGACATGTTAAAATTCAGAAACTTCGGTAAAAAATCTTTAACTGAAATCCAAGAGCTGGTAAAATCTAAACAATTATCGTTTGGAATGAACCTTTCTAAATTTAAGTTAGACGAAGAGTAACCCCCACCCCTAAATCCGTAAATGGATTTTAGGCGAATAAATTAAATATTCACTGTGTATAATTCCCTCAGATTAATTTCAAAGAGACGGTATACACTTTATAAAACAAAAAATGAGACACGGTAAAAAACACAACCATTTAGGCAGAACTACATCGCACAGAAAAGCGATGTTAGCAAACATGGCTTCATCGTTGATTAAAAACAAAAGGATTTCAACAACATTAGCTAAAGCTAAAGCTTTACGTGTTTATGTTGAGCCTATCATTACAAAATCTAAAAACGATACTACACACTCTCGTCGTACAGTATTTGCTTACTTACATGACAAAGAAACGGTTACTGAATTGTTCCGTGATGTAGCGCCAAAAATTGCTAATCGTCCAGGTGGTTATACTCGTATTATCAAATTAAACAATCGTTTGGGTGATAATGCGGAGATGGCTTTAATTGAATTAGTTGATTACAACGAAGTTTACGGTAAAGAAGCTGCAACTGAAGAGAAGAAAACAACACGTAGAGGTAGAAGCAAAACTAAAAAAGCTGATGCTCCTGCAACAGAAGCTAAAGCTCCAAAAGCTGAAGTAGTTGAAGAAGAAACTCCTGCAACTGAAGAAGCAACTCCTGAGGCACCTGCTACTGAAGAAGAAGCTCCAAAAGCATAGTTAGACTTTTAAGTCAAAAAATTAAACCTCTTTAAGAATTTTCTTAAAGAGGTTTTTTATTGCGTGTTATTTTTCTGAATTTAACACGCCTTGTCAATACCTAAAGTTGCATTTGCATATAATTAAATACTTTGTCATCGGTGGTTAGCTATTTAAACCGTAATTTTATACCAATTAAAAATAGTACTGATCATATCAGTACATGATAAGCATTTATGGTTATAGGTGAAGCATTAGAAAAGTTTAGAGAAGTCCTTTCGGCAAGTATTGCCAATAAATCTTTAGTAAAGTTGTCTTTGGGTAACTATCAAGGCAATGATAGAGAATTGAAGAATTTATATGTTAAACTGGTAAAGATTAAGCGTGCCGATATGCTTTCTTTTAATTACCGATATAAAACAAGGGATATCTTTAAAAACTTAGCTATTGAAGAAGGTGTGAAACTTTTGATAAACCTACTCAGTAACGATTTCAAGATCGGTACGCTGTTTACTACTGAAACTGAAAACATTATTGAGCAGGACAAGAAAGGTACATTAAGAATAAGACAACGTGAGTTGACAAAGAAACTTGAGGCTAACCATTCTCACGATAAGGTAAAACAGCGTTTGATAAAGCCAGAAGCGAACGCTTATTTACACCAACTAAAAATTACAGACGCTAACGGCGAAGTTTATAAAAACGCACAAGACAAATACAAACAGATAAACCAGTACATCGAAATTTTAAATTCTTTAATTAAAGAATTGCCTGCCAGAACCATAAAAAACGTAGTAGACATGGGCTCTGGTAAAGGTTATTTGACATTTGCGTTGTACGATTATTTTTCAAAGAAAGGTGATGCGATTTCCATAACCGGAGTAGAGTTTAGAAAAGATATGGTAGACTTGTGTAATACCATTGCAAAGGATGCTGAATTTGATAAACTGAAATTTGTAGAAGGAACAATTGAAAGCTATAGCCAGAAAAATATTAATTTGTTAATTGCCTTACATGCTTGCGATACAGCGACAGATGATGCAATATTTAAAGGAATACGAGCTAACGCCGAATTGATTGTAGTTGCGCCATGTTGCCATAAACAAATTAGAAGAGAAATAGAAAAACACAAAGTAAAAAATGATGTTTCTTTTTTAACTAAGTATGGGATTTTCCTGGAGCGACAGGCAGAGATGATAACTGACGGAATGAGAGCGTTGATTTTAGAATATTTCGGCTATAAAACTAAAGTTTTTGAATTTATCTCTGATGCGCATACACCTAAGAATGTTTTGGTAGTAGGGATTAAGAACAAAGATAAAGGAGCAAAAAACAAAGAAGAAATCCTACAGAATATAAAGGAGACTAAAGCTTACTTTGGCATCGATTATCATCATTTGGAAAGATTGTTGGATATTTAGGGTATGATTAAACAAAAATTTCTAAACGCTAAATTGTTTGTAATAGGCGTCTTGCTTTTTTTCTTTGCTTCATGCGAGCCTAAAAGATTAGGAGAGGGAATTCTTGATTTAGACGATTTTCCAATTGGATTAAGCGTTAGCGGTCTTTATGAAAATGAATTAAAAAAGGAGAATTCCGCAAAATATTCTTCCTATAGCGATACGGTTTTCAACTATAAGGATGGAGAAAAAAAAGCAGTTTCAGTAAAGTATAGTGTGAGTGCTGATAAATCCCTTGGCAAATTTGCAAAACTTAAAAATGTTAGTTTTTATAATTTGGTGTCTATTACTGATCTTAGGGACAACTTAATGATGATGAGCACTGAAACAGATTGTGGCTTTGCAGATCAAATGAAGCTCTTAAGCGAACTAAAAAGGCAATATGGCAAACCTATAGTTAAACAACACATTGCTAGTTTTACCACATTTACTTGGTTGTTGGATGACAGGACTATACAGGTTCAATGCGAAATGATTCCGGATCATGAAAATTATAAAAATAAAATAGGCGATTTTTTAAATCCTGAAGGAGGTTTTCTAAAATCAGATAGCTATGAGCCAAACCATATTTGGAAAGTTTATCTTCATATTTTTAATAATGATTATGTAGATGCGCTGAAGGATGAATATTTCTATTCTGAAAATGGTCACAGGCCCTATTTGTATGATTATGATGAGAAGGCCGTTTCTCCATATTAATCGAATTAAGAGGGTTATTTGGTTTTTATTAATGGCTAAACCCTATATGTTTTGCTATTATTCTGTTGGCTTCAGCTAAGGGCTCATTTTTAAATTGTACTACAAGCTTTTGTTAATTAAACCTGATGGAAGCGAAAATACTTTTTTGCTGATTCCGGCTTAGGGATTTTAGGGGCAAAAAAGATTGTAGCGTACAGCAGGACGAAAAATCCCAAGAATTACTGACATTAGTTTTCAAAACACTCCAGATTCATACTTTCTGCCTTTCGCAATTTTCTGCCAAGGTGTCAGCAGATGTTGTGCTTAATTATTACATTTTAACAGATATTTAGCTGTTATTTCTGCCAAAACCCAATTGGCACATTGCTTGTTATTAAGCTTGTAAACATTAAAAAATTTAAAGAAATACATAATAAAATGGGAAAAATAATTGGTATAGACTTAGGAACAACAAACTCTTGCGTTTCTGTAATGGAAGGTAACGAACCTGTAGTTATAGCCAACAGTGAGGGTAAACGTACAACGCCATCTATTGTTGCTTTTGCAGAAAACGGCGAGCGTAAAGTAGGTGAACCTGCTAAACGTCAGGCGATAACGAACCCTACAAAAACAATTTATTCTATTAAACGCTTTATGGGTTCTAGCTTTGCTGAGGTTTCGAAAGAAGTTGGTAGAGTACCTTATAGCGTAGTTAAAGGCGACAACAACACGCCACGTGTTGAAATTGATGACCGCAAATATACTCCGCAAGAGATTTCTGCAATGATTTTGCAGAAAATGAAAAAAACGGCAGAAGATTTCTTAGGACAAGAAGTTACTGAAGCGGTTATTACTGTACCTGCTTACTTTAACGATGCACAACGTCAGGCTACTAAAGAAGCTGGTGAAATTGCAGGTTTAAACGTAAAGCGTATTATTAACGAACCAACAGCAGCTGCGTTAGCCTACGGCTTAGACAAAGCGCACAAAGACATGAAAATTGTTGTGTTTGACTGCGGTGGTGGTACGCATGACGTTTCTGTGTTAGAATTAGGTGATGGTGTTTTTGAAGTAAAATCTACTGATGGTGATACACACTTAGGTGGTGACGACTTTGACCACATTATTATTGATTGGTTAAATGACGAGTTTAAAGCTGAAAACAGCATGGACTTATCTAAAGACCCAATGGCTTTACAACGTTTAAAAGAAGCTGCTGAGAAAGCTAAAATCGAGTTATCAAGCACAACTTCTACAGAAATTAACTTGCCATATATTACTGCTGATGCTAGCGGACCAAAACACTTAGTGCGTACCTTAAGCCGTGCTAAATTTGAGCAATTAGCTGGCGATTTAATTAAACGTACTATCGATCCTTGTAAATCTGCTTTGAAAAATGCTGGTTTAAAAGTTGGTGATATCGACGAAATTATTTTAGTAGGTGGTTCAACTCGTATTCCTGCGATTCAGGATGCTGTTAAAGCTTTCTTTGGTAAAGAGCCAAGTAAAGGTGTAAACCCTGATGAGGTTGTTGCAATTGGTGCAGCTATTCAAGGTGGTGTGTTAACTGGCGAGGTTAAAGATGTATTGTTATTAGATGTTACGCCACTTTCTTTAGGTATCGAAACTATGGGTGGTGTAATGACGAAATTAATTGAAGCTAACACTACAATTCCTTCTAAAAAAGCAGAAACTTTCTCTACAGCTGCTGATAATCAGCCTTCGGTAGAAATCCATATTTTACAAGGCGAGCGCCCTATGGCTGCTCAAAACCGTACAATTGGTCGTTTCATTTTAGATGGTATTCCACCAGCGCCACGTGGTGTGCCTCAAGTAGAAGTTGCTTTTGATATTGATGCTAACGGTATTTTACACGTAAGCGCTAAAGATAAAGCTACAGGTAAAGAGCAAAAAATCCGTATCGAGGCATCTTCTGGTTTAACTGATGAAGAAATCAAGAAAATGAAAGAAGAAGCTGAAGCAAATGCTGAAGCTGATGCTAAACAAAAAGAAGAAGCAGATAAAATTAACGGTGCTGATGCTTTAATTTTCTCTACTGAGAAACAATTAAAAGAGTTTGGCGATAAATTATCTGATGATAAAAAAGCGCCAATCGAAGCTGGTTTAGAGAAATTAAAAGCAGCTCATTTGTCTCGTAACTTTGCAGATATCGATGCGGCTCAAGAAGAATTGCAAGCTGCATGGAACGTAGCTTCAGAGGAAATGTATAAAGCTGGTGAGCAACCTCAGGGTGATGCACCACAGGCTGATGCGCAACAAGGTGGCGATACTGTTACTGATGTTGATTTTGAAGAAGTAAAAGACGACGAGAAAAAGTAGTCAGAAAATCTGAGGTCTGAAAGTCCAAAGATTAATATATAAAAAGCGTTGCTGATTAATTTCAGTGACGCTTTTTTCATTTCCGCTCTTCGGAGGCTTTTTAGCGACGAAGCAGTCTGTTATGCGAAGCTATTTTTTTATTGGAAAATGAATGGCTGTATTTCAGGGCAAAAACAGTCTCGCCATTCGCTGCAATCTTTTTTATTTTCGTCATTTATAGCGCAGGGAGAAATCTTTAAGCTAGTGGTCAAAAAATAAGAGATGCCTCTCCCGAAAAGTCGGGATCGGCTTTAAGCTAAGGCAAAAAATAAAAAAGTATTTTCGCTACGGTCGGGTTTAAATAACAAAAGCTTGTACAACTATTAACCAATGTGGCTAAAGCCCAAAACTAAATTGCATAAAAAACGTCGGCTAAAGCCGACGGAAATGAATGTTTATAAGATAGCTAAGACTTAATTAGATAATCTCGGCTTCAGCTAACGGAAAATGATAATGAATTATGCAAAATCTATAAACACTCTTCAATAATGCCTTGTAAAACCTTTTCGTTTTCAAATAACTCGCTTAGCAACTTGAACTGATTTTTGGCTCTGTCTAAATTTTGAGTAGGGTAAGCAATTGGATAATAAATACTACCGTTTAAGTAATCAGTTAAAAAACGAAGTGCTTGCATATAAACAATATATTTTCCTGAAAATAGAATTAAATCTTTTTCTGTTTCAGTTAAAATAGCCGACATTTCAGATAGATAGCCTTCAATCGTAGCCCTAAAATAATCTAAACGAATCTTGATTTTACTTAAATCGGTTTCGTTTTCAGAGAATGCACATAGGTAAGTCCTCATCATATCACCTAAGTCTGAGATAAATTTGCCTGGCATCAGCGTGTCTAGATCAATTACGCAAATTCCGTCGAAACTATGTTCGGCCAATAGAACATTACTTATCTTGGTGTCGTGATGTATAACCCTATCCGGAAAGTTGTTGCTCCGCTCGTAAGAGTTATAGTAATCTACAATAAAATGATGGTGTAGTGCAGTTTCAATTTCATTCGAAGCGCTGTTCTTTAAATCATCCTTAGCCTCATTTAAGGCTAAGGTAAATTGCTCATATCTCCAACTTAAGTCGTGGAAACCAATAATTGTAGGCTTTAAATTCTCAGTATTGTAACCATTTAAAAGGTGCGTCAATTTGCCAAACTGTTTAGCGGCTTCATAAGCTTGCTTTGGCTCGCTTAATGTGTCAAAAGCTATTGTATTTGGCACAAAAGGCAAAAGTCGCCAGTACTGCTCTTCAAAATGGAACATCAGCTCACCACCTTCGGTAGCAACAGGTGCAGGAAAAAGGTAGTTAGGAGATTTGGTTTTTAGATATTTTGCCACCGCATTTATGTTGTTTGCGATAGCATTTGGATCGTTAAAAACGTGGGTATTTATATTCTGCAGAATATATTTTTCTCCATTTTTAGTAGTAAGCAAAAAGGTTCGGTTAATATGCCCCGAACCTATTTGGTTTAAAACTACGGTTTCACTGCTGAAACCGTAGGCTAACAATATTTCTTCAGCTAAATTTAGCTCCATAATTTTTCTGGGTAGGCACCATCTTTTATTAGCTGGTCTATACTTGCCTGTACAAAAGGTTTGTCTTCTTTGTATGTAACACCAAACCATTGGTTAGAAGTTGGAACCACTTTAAAAGTTGCGGTGTTGCTTTTAACTAAATTTTCACCAATTAACGGAATAAAAAATTCTGCTTTAGGTTTATCTTGGTTAGCTAAGGCAAATTCTTTAAATAGTTTTTCAGTTATTGCAAAAACTGCAGGAGTGAATCCCCAAAAGTTCATTGAAACAGGTGTTTCATAAGCTAACGGAAATTTCTTCTCGTCTTCTTCATAAACAATAGTTTCGCCATCTTTGTAAACCTTGGTACGCTCAACAATTTCTTCTAAATTTCCTGCTTCGTCTACTTTGCAAACACCACGAGATACGGCGCCAAAATCAGAAAGTGTTTTACCTATTTGGTAACCGATAATGGAATAATTGCTATCGGTAGCTTCTTCGTTTAAGAAATCAACCATTTTTTTAAATGCATCATAACCATAATAATCATCTGCATTAATAACACAAAATGGTTCGTTAATTACTTTTCTGCCAGATAAAATTGCATGCGCAGTTCCCCAAGGCTTTTCTCTGTAAATTTCTTCTTCAATACCAAATTGTTTTAAATCGAAATTTTGGAAAACGTAATCCACTTCAATTTTTCCGGCAAGTTTCGGATCAAATATATTTTTAAAGTTTTCTAAAAACTCTTCTTTAATAATGAAAACAACTTTGCCAAATCCGGCATTAATTGCATCATAGATAGAATAATCGATGATTGTTTCGCCATTCGGGCCAAATCCATCAATCTGTTTCATACTGCCATAACGGCTAGCCATCCCAGCGGCTAAAATTAATAAGGTAGGTTTCATATTGCTAAATTAGTAATTTGGCTTATAACTCTTTATAGTTATTTTGGACTATTGGAGATTATAATATTTTAAAAACCAAAGAGACCGCCACTTTTTGAACGTGTTTTTTTCCCAGTTAACATACCAAATAAGCCTCTAACAATTTCTTTACCTATTTGCCGAGTAATGGTTGCGCCCATAACTTTTTCAACTAGGCTTTTTTCGCCGGGTTTCGGTTTACTTTCTTGTTCTATTCTTTTTTGCTCCTCTTGCGCTGCCTTCACTTCATTCTCTTCTGCAAGTTTTTGGTTAATCTTATCTGTAAGCATTTCGAAAGCGCTTATAGGATCTATTGTTTTCTGATATTTTGTAAACAGCGGGCTTGCCTGCATCAATTTTTCGCAGTCTATATTTGCCATTGGGCCCATTAAAGCCCTTGGTGGCGTAAGCATGGTTGCAGCAACCTCCGTCGGTATACCTTTTTCGTTAAGCACGGTTACCAAAGCTTGTCCTGTACCTAAAGAAGTTAAGACTTTGTCAATTTCATAAAAATCTGATTTAGGATAAGTGTTAACCGTTTTTTTCAAGGCATCCACATCATTTGGTGTAAAAGCCCTAAGTGCATGCTGTACACGGTTACCTAATTGCGCCAAAACCGTTTCGGGAATATCCATTGGAGACTGGGTGCAAAAGAAGACGCCAATTCCTTTAGAACGAATTAACCTGATAATGGTATTAACTTGTTCTAAAAACGCTTTAGGAGCGTCGTTAAACAGCAGGTGGGCTTCGTCAAAAAAGAAAACCAATTTTGGTTTATCTAAATCGCCAGCCTCTGGCATGGTTTGATAGATTTCGGCAAGTAAGCTAAGCAGAAAAGTAGAAAATAGTACGGGCTGACTTTGCACATCGGCTATGTTTAGCAAGCTAATTACACCTTTACCATCTACACGACTGAAAAGATCTTCAATATCGTAAGAAGTTTCTCCAAACATACCACCCAAGCCTTGTTGCTCAATAGCAACAATTTTTCTTAAAATGGTGCTAGAAGTAGCTGTAGATATTGAACCATAACTGCTTTTTATTTCTGCTGCGCCATCGCCCTCAGCCAAGTAACTTAACAGTTTTTTAAGGTCGTTAAGATCAACAATTGGCATTTTATTATCATCGGCATATTTAAATATTACCGCTAAAACACCCGTTTGCGTATCGTTAAGTTCTAGAATTTTAGCCAGTAAAACTGGTCCGAATTCGGTAACAGTTGCACGCATTTGCGCACCAGCTTTTCCCGTTAATGAATATAATTCTATTGGAAACCCAGAAGGAGTAAATGTTTTTTTAAGTTGCGTAGCTCTTTCTTCAATTTTAGGGTTTGATGTTCCGGCTTGATAAAGACCAGATAAATCTCCTTTAACGTCTAGCATAAAAACGGGTACGCCTGCATCAGAAAGCTGTTCTGCCAAAAGTTGTAAAGTTCTCGTTTTACCTGTTCCGGTTGCTCCGGCAATTAAACCGTGGCGATTCATCATGCGTAGAGGCAGATTTACTTCTGCATCTCCTAAAACTTCGCCGTCTAAAATTCCTGCTCCTAAATATATAGATGCACCTGTAGGTGCATAAGATGCTTTAATTTTCTCTGTAAATAATATTTTTTTGTCGCTCATGGTGTAGATGTTTGCGAGTTCAAATTAGGAAAGAATTATTGAAATGAAAAATGTAATATGATTTGATTTCTTAAAGATTCGGTTAGATAAGATCATCGTTGTTTTTTACATTGACTTAAGTTACCTAAACCCGATATTAGTGGATGCCACCTCGATTATTTTCAATTAATTCGTGGCAGTAACATTAGCGGGGCTGTAATTAGATAGTTGCAATGCCATTGCTTTTCAAATAAAAAAGACCTGAAGTATTGCTCCAGATCTTTCTTTTTTTTAGTCAACTGTTTTATTGATTTTCGATATTGTGTTTGGCTTTGGAAACACCATTAAAATAGAAATATGCCCCTGCAATAACAATAACGTAAACATTGCTCATCTTTACACTGTGGTCTAGCCAGTCTTTAAATGGCGGTGTTCTGCCATCCAAACTTTGCATGATATAGGGCCAAGTATTAAAAAAGAATACAATTACAAGTATTAGAAATACCTTTAAAAGTGTGCTTAATATTATTTTTTTGTAATCTATTTTTTGCTCCATTGCTTATTTAAATTCTCTAAAATCTTGGTTGGCTTCTATAGTGAGCAAGCTTTGATAAATTAAGCTAATTACATTATCCACATCTTCTTTGTGAACCATTTCTACGGTGGTGTGCATGTAGCGTAATGGTAAAGAGATTAAGGCCGATGGAACGCCACCATTTGAATAAGCAAACGCATCTGTATCTGTACCAGTTGAGCGAGAAGAAGCTTGACGCTGAAAAGGAATTCCATTTTTTTCGGCCGTTTTAATAAGCAGCTTATTTAAATTAGTTTGAACTGCTGGTGCATAAGAAACTACAGGACCTTTACCGCAAGCCATTTCACCTTGCGTTATTTTGCTAATCATTGGTGTTGTGGTATCATGCGTAACGTCTGTTACTATTGCAACGTTTGGTTTAATACGTTGTGCAATCATTTCGGCACCACGCAGGCCAATTTCTTCTTGTACAGAGTTTACAATGTATAAACCAAAGGGAAGTTTTTTCTTGTTTTCTTTAATTAAACGGGCAACTTCGGCAATCATAAAACCACCAGCACGGTTATCTAAAGCACGGCCAACATAATATCTGTCGTTTAAAACCATAAACTCGTCCTCGTAAGTTATTACGCAACCTACGTGTATGCCCATGTTTTCTACTTCTTCTTTGGTAGTAGCGCCACAATCTAAAAAGATATTTTTTAAAGTAGGTGCCTCTTCTTTTTCGCCACTGCGTGTATGGATAGCTGGCCAACCAAATACAGCTTTAACCAAGCCTTTTTCTGTATGAATATTTACGCGTTTTGATGGTGCTATTTGATGATCTGAACCGCCGTTACGAATCACGTAAATTAAACCATCGCTAGTGATGTAGTTCACATACCAAGAAATTTCATCAGCATGTGCTTCTATAACAACTTTATAGGGTGCTTTTGGATTAATTACACCAACCGCAGTGCCGTAATTATCTACAAAATGTTCGTCGATATAAGGTTTTAAATATTCTAGCCATAATTTTTGCCCTTCCCACTCATAACCAGTTGGAGCTGCATTGTTAATGTATTTTTCGAAAAACTGCAGCGATTTTTTATTTACTACCGGGATATGTTTTTTCTTGTTTTCTTCGTCTTTTTTCTTTGCCATTGTATATGTGATTACACCGATTAAAGTGATTTTACAGGTTAGTGATTTATTATTTTGTGATTAAACTGACTGTATTTCTAATTCCATAATTACAAAATCAAATCCATCTGCTGTGTAGGTTTTGTTCGTTTCTAGGAAGCCAAATTTAGTATAAAATTCTTTTGCATTAACTCTTGCATTGCACCAAAGTTTTGTCAGTTTTTGGATTTTGCAGAAATCTATTAAGTAGGCGAGAAGTTGTTTGCCCAACCCTTGGCCTTGAACTTCAGGCAAAACGGCAAACTTTCTAAATTGGCCAACGCTACCCTCTATAAAAAGCGAAACTACACCGCTCAGTTCATGGTTCGCGTATAAGCCGAAATGAATCCCGTCAAAATCATTTTCGAGTTTAACAAAATCAAATGGATGTTGTGGATACATGGCTACATGCCTTATACGCCAAGTTAACGATGGAAAAATTTGTTCTACTACTACCGCCATACGTTTACAAAGGAATATTTCCGTGTTTTTTACGAGGGTTGTTTACTACTTTGTTCTCAAGCATTTTAAAAGCTTTTATCAATTTAATTCTTGTTTGCGAAGGCGCTATAACTTCATCTACAAAACCTCGCTCTGCGGCACGGTAGGGGTTTGCAAAAATATCCGAGTATAGTTTTTCTTTTTCCATCCATTTCTCTTGCGGGTTTTCGGCAGCAGAAATCTCTCTTTTGAAGATAATTTCGGCTGCACCTTTAGCACCCATAACCGCAATTTCGGCAGTTGGCCATGCATAATTCATATCAGCGCCAATGTGTTTTGAGTTCATCACATCGTAAGCACCGCCGTAAGCCTTACGGGTAATTACGGTAATACGGGGTACGGTAGCCTCGCTAAAAGCGTATAATAATTTCGCACCATTGGTGATGATGCCATTCCACTCTTGGTCTGTTCCAGGCAAAAATCCGGGTACATCCTCTAATACAAGTAATGGGATATTAAAACAATCGCAGAAGCGGACAAAACGAGCAGCTTTGATTGATGAGTTGCTATCTAAAACGCCAGCCAAATACGCCGGTTGGTTAGCAACAATTCCTATGCTTCTTCCTGCTAGGCGGGCAAAACCTACAACAATATTTTCTGCGTAGGCAGCATGTACTTCAAAAAAGCTCTCCTCATCAACTATTGCAGTAACAACATCTCTAATATCATAAGGTTGCGATGCATTTTGAGGTAAGAGATGATCTAAATTAGGTCGCTGCTCATCACCGGGCTCGTAAGGCAAATTGTCTGGCGTTTCTTCGCAATTTTGCGGAACATAGCTAAGCAGCTTTTTTAAATAGCTAATTGCTTCTATCTCATTAGCGCAGGCAAAGTGCGTAACGCCTGATTTTGTAGCGTGCGTACTTGCGCCACCCAATTCTTCTGAACTTACTTCTTCATGCGTAACGGTTTTAACTACGTTTGGCCCAGTTACAAACATATATGAAGTATTTTCTACCATTAAAATAAAATCTGTAATAGCAGGCGAGTAAACCGCCCCGCCGGCACACGGACCCATAATTGCCGACAACTGTGGGATTACGCCAGAAGCTTGCACATTTTTGTAGAATATATCGGCATAACCGCCTAAAGAAACTACACCTTCTTGTATTCTTGCACCACCGCTGTCGTTTAAGCCAATAATTGGAGCGCCGTTTTTCATTGCCATTTCCATTATCTTGCAAATTTTTTCGGCATGGGTTTCAGATAGTGAGCCTCCAAAAACGGTAAAGTCTTGAGAGAAAACATAGGTTAAGCGACCGTTGATATTGCCATAACCAGTAATCACACCATCACCTAGGTATTTCTCTTTTTCCATACCAAAATCTGTGCTCCTGTGTGTAACAAGCATACCTATTTCTTCGAAGCTACCTTCATCCATTAGAAAATGGATGCGTTCTCTGGCAGTAAGTTTTCCTTTTTTATGCTGACTATCTATTCTGGACTGACCACCACCTAAGTGTGCTGCCTTAATTTTGTTTTGTAGATTCTCAATTTTGTTTTGCATAGCAAGATTTATATTGGCTTCTTGGCTCAAAGGTTATAATGTAAATATATTACTCTGATAGCTAAAGGTAAAAACACTTCTTAATTTCTACCGTTTTTTATTGATGATTTATCACCCAAAAGAAAATTTTGGGATCAAGGCTTAGTTATAAGATTAGAATAACATTAGAAAAATAAGCGGTTTTAAATTTTATAACTTGCTATTTTACAGTTGTTTTTGTATGTTTTTTGCTACAAATTACAAATTAATTACTTATTTATTTGATAATTTCAGCTTTTTGGAGCTATTTTTGGAAAAACGCAAAATTAAATTATGTTCCTAAGGAAATACTATATACTTATTGTAATGGCCTTCATGGTTATCTTTACAACAAAGATGGTAATTTCTGGTGCACCTGTTTTTTTCTCATCAATTGATAAAAGCCTAATGAATGCAGTAATTATGCAATTAGAGGTTGAAAACAATGGCGAAGAAACAGGCAAAGGAAATGTGAAATTTGCAGATCATAAACTAATGTTCCAACGGTTCGATGTGGTTTATGTGCCTTTGGTAATCTCTTACGGATTGCCAAATAGTTTTATCAATCATTCTAGGAGATACGTAGATCCCTATCATCCATCTGTTCCCACGCCTCCTCCCAACTTTTCTTAATTTTTATCCGCCTTGTAATTCGTTTTACGGGGTAATTCTATCATAAAAATTAAAAAATATAACGCTAAGTGTTATGGAAAACGTGAATTCGAACTCGTCTATGTTCGATGTGAAAAAATATTTTTCGGCAAAAAACTTAAAGAAAGATTTACCCTCTAGTGTGGTGGTTTTTCTGGTTGCATTACCTTTGTGTTTAGGTATTGCACTTGCCTCTGGGGCGCCTTTGTTTGCGGGCCTTATTGCTGGTATAGTTGGTGGTACGGTTGTAGCATCAATTAGTGGCTCTCAATTAAGTGTAACTGGTCCGGCAGCCGGGTTAACGGTTATTGTTCTAACCTCCATTAACGATTTAGGTGGTTTCCAGATATTTGTGGTAGCTGTTATTTTGGCAGGTATTATGCAAATTATACTCGGCGTAATTAAAGCGGGTACAATCGGTAATTACTTTCCATCTAGCGTAATTGAAGGAATGTTGGCCGCCATTGGTCTAACATTAATCTTAAAACAATTACCACATGCGTTAGGTGTAGATTCAGATTTTTTCGGCGATGAACAATTCTCGCAAGCAGATCATGAAAACACATTTAGTGCTATTGGAGCGGCAATAAATCACGTTAGTATTGCAGCATTGGCTATAGCGGCATTGTCTATCGTAGTTTTAATACTTTGGCCAAAATTTAAGAAATTGAGCGTAGTGCCAGCACCACTAGTAGTCGTTATAATAGGAGTTATAGGTGCACTTTTATTTAACGGCGGTGCTGATGCATTGCGTCAAGATCAATTCGTATCTATTCCTGTTGTTAATGGCGCATCAGACTTTTTTGGCCTTTTTAAATTGCCAGATTTTAAAGCGTTAGCTAATCCAAAAGTTTACATGGTAGCCGTTACCATTGCCGTAGTTGCAAGTTTGGAAACACTGCTAAGCATTGAGGCAGTTGATAAGATTGATCCTATCAAAAGAGTTTCACCAACAAACAGGGAGCTAATTGCACAGGGAACAGGAAACATGATAAGTGGTTTCTTAGGTGGTTTACCAATGACATCGGTAATTGTACGTAGTTCGGCAAACGTAAACGCTGGTGGAAGAACAAAAATGTCGGCTATATTCCATGGTTTGCTTTTACTGTTATCATTGCTTTTTATCCCGAAAATCATAAACATGATACCGTATGCATGTTTGGCAGCTATTTTATTGGTAACAGGTTATAAGCTAACTCGTATTGCGTTGTTTAAGCACATGTACCATAAAGGTTGGGACCAATTTGTACCATTTGTAGTTACCATAGTTGCCGTACTATTAACCGATTTACTGAAAGGTGTGGGTATAGGTATGGCGGTTTCTGTATTTTATCTTTTGCGCACTAACATGCGCAACCCTTTTTTTTATAAGGTACAAGAAGATGGCGATAAAAAAAACATTCGAATAAAGCTGGCAGAAGAGGTATCATTCCTTAATAAAGCATCAATACAAGTGTTATTGACGGGTATCCCAAAAGAAACAAATGTAGTTATAGATGGCTCTAACTCCAGGTACATAGATCCAGATGTTTTAGAAACTATATTTAATTACAAACATAATGCCTACACTAAGGGTATTATAGTAACGTTAGAAAATGTGAAGAAGCATTATACCGTACCAAAATTAAATTCAAAAATTGTAGAAGAAATTAATCAGTAAAATTATGTGCGCAAATCATTCAGATGATCTTTTAACAAGAGAAGAAATAACTTTAGAAAACTTACTTCAGGGTAATAAGGATTTCGTAGAAAGAACTTTAGACGAAGATCCAAATTACTTTGAAAAACTTTCGGCGGGGCAAAAGCCGCCTGTATTATGGATAGGCTGTTCGGATAGCCGTGTGCCGGCCGATAAAATTACCAATACTATGCCGGGTGATATCTTTGTAACCAGAAACATTGCAAACGTGGTAACACATACAGATATTAGTATGCTAAGTGTACTCGATTATTCGGTTAACGTGTTAAAAATTAAACACATCATTGTTTGCGGCCATTATGGTTGTGGTGGTGTTGCCGCTGCACATGGTAACAAACAAGTAGGGTTAATAGATAATTGGTTAAGAAACATTAAGGACGTTTACCGTTTTAACCAACAAGAGGTTGATGGCTTGCCAGAAGACCAGAAAATTGACCGTTTGGTAGAATTAAACGCCATCCATAGTGCTAACAATGTAATCAGCACCTCTATTGTGCAAAATGCTTGGGCTAACGGACAAGAATTATCTGTTCATGCTTGGGTGTACAGCTTAAAAACAGGTTTAATCAACGACCTGAAATCTACTTTTTCTGCAGCAGACGAGATGGATCCTGTATTTAAAATGAGTATTTAATTATTAATTGCTATAAAATTAAATGTCTCCTAGAGCACAAGCTTTATGGAGACATTTTTTTTGGCAATAAATTTTACTTTTTTGTAGAGAAGATAGGAGCGCAATTTTTGTGTATTCTACTAAGTTTCTTCCTGCTTTACGCTTCAATTCCCGATGAAAAAATCGGGAGATTTCCGCTTCAATCAGGGCTAAAATTAAAGCTTGTGCAGATAAAAAATACATTGTTGCAGAAACCTGTATTTCTAAACCTGACATTCGCGGATCCCGAATTATCGGGAGTAGCGTTGGCAGGGCTTAAATAAATAGGATTACTGTTTTGGCTTTTCATAAAAACATTTGGTCACAAAAAAAACCGTTCTGATTGTTGAACGGTTTTTAAATTATGTTTACTAGCTTACTCAGCTAAAAATGGGTAACGGTAATCTTTAGGCGGATCAAATGTTTCTTTAACTGTACGTGGAGAAACCCATCGTAATAAGTTAATCATCGAACCAGCTTTATCGTTTGTACCACTGCCTCTTGCACCACCGAAAGGTTGTTGCCCAACTACAGCTCCGGTACATTTGTCGTTAATGTAGAAGTTACCAGCGGCATTTCTTAAACGTTGTGTTGCCTTTTCAATTGCATAACGGTCTTGAGCAATCACTGCGCCCGTTAACGCATAAATAGAAGTTGAATCTATAATGTCCAACGTTTTTTCAAAATCCTTGTCTTCGTAAATGAAAATTGTTAAAACCGGTCCGAATAACTCTTCGCACATAGTGGTATATTTCGGGTCTTTTACAACCAAAACAGTTGGCTCTATAAAATAACCTTTGCTCTTATCGTAATTTCCACCAGCAATTATTTCAACTTCGCTATCTTTTTTCGCAGCATCAATGTATTTCGCTAAGTTATCAAATGACTTCTCATCTATAACCGCATTGATAAAATTGCTAAAATCTTCAGTTCCACCCATCTTAAAGGTAGCTAAATCACGTAGCATATATTTTTTAACCTCTGGCCAAATGGTTTTAGAAATGTAAACCCTGCTCGCTGCAGAACATTTTTGCCCTTGGTACTCAAAAGCACCGCGGATTATTGCAGTACTAGATGCTTCTGGCTCGGCAGAACCGTGAATTAAGATAAAATCTTTACCACCAGTTTCGCCAACTATGCGAGGGTAGGTTTTAAATTTATGTATGTTGTTACCAATGGTTTTCCAAATATCCTGAAAAACACCTGTAGATCCAGTAAAGTGAATACCAGCAAAATCAGGGTGAGAGAAAATTACATCTCCAGCATCAGGTCCTGAAGCGTAAACTAAGTTTATAACACCATCAGGTAATCCCGCTTCGCGGAAAATTTCCATTAAAACATTGGCCGCATAAATTTGTGTATTTGCCGGTTTCCAAACCACAACATTACCCATCATTGCTACAGAAGTAGGCAAGTTGCCTGCAATTGCGGTAAAGTTAAATGGTGTTAAAGCAAATACAAAACCCTCTAACGGGCGTTGTTCAACTCTGTTCCAACTACCACGAGGAGAAACAGGAGGTTGTTGCTTGTAAATTTCTGTCATGTAGCTTACGTTAAAACGTAAGAAATCAATCAATTCGCAAGCTGAGTCTATTTCTGCTTGGTAAGCATTTTTGCTTTGACCCAACATGGTTGCGGCGTTTAATTTATAGCGGTACGGGCCAGCAATTAAATCAGCTGCTTTTAAAAATATAGCTGCTCTGTGTTCCCAAGCAAGGTTTTCCCAATCAGCTTTTGCTGCTAAGGCTGCATCAATTGCTTGGCTTACATGGTTTTTATTTCCCTTACTGTATGTTGCCAATACATGTTGGTGATCGTGAGGAGGAGTAATTTTTCCTTTGGTCTCGGTATAAACCAATTCGCTACCAATGTACATCGGTATATCGATTACCTGAGAACGGCCTTCTAATAAAGCCGCTTTTAATAGTTCGCGTTCTTTGCTACCCGGAGCGTAACCCAAAATAGGTTCGTTAACAGGCGCAGGTACGTTAAAAAATCCTTTAAGCATAAAATATTTCTTGTTTGCACAAATATAGGTATTTGCCCCTTGCGCATAGAATTTTTATGTAAGATTACTGACAGAATTGGAGGGATATTTTGTCGCCTACCTATCACTTCGCTCTTCCATGTTCAAATTAGTATCGAAAGGGCTTTTTGTAAATGGGTAAATAGATTGTTTTATAAATCCCTTAGGGTACGCAGCTTCGTGCACACCGGTACCGGCGGGCCATTTTTTACCCGGTAAATAATAGGTGCCAAACATCATATCTATAAAAGGAAAAATAGATGCGAAGTTATGGCCGTAATATTTTGGGTCTTCGCAATGATGCCAATGGTGATATTGCGGCGTGGTAAAAATGTATTTTATCGGGCCGAAATTTATACGTGTATTTGCATGAATTAATACAGCGTGTATAGCTATAAAAATAATATAAACGTTAAACACAGTTGATGAAAATCCTAATACATAAAGCGGAATAAATGTCATTGCTCTGGTGAAGAATATATCTATAAAATGCGTTCTGCTACCCGCAAGCCAATCCATGTTTTGTGTAGAATGATGGATGGAATGAAAACGCCACAAAAACACTTTGTTGTGGAATAACCTATGTGCCCAATATTGGAATAGATCTGTAGTAAAAAATGCTAAAAACAACGCAACTATAAACGGCAAGCCTTGTACCCAAGTATGCAGTTGCTCTAAGCCTATCCAACCGAAGAATAAAACAGCAGGTTTTTGTGTAACGATACCGAAAAATTGGATAAATAAGTGGCTAATTACAAAGTAGGTTAAATCTGTGCGCCATTCTTCATGAAATTTGGTTTGCGATTTGTTTTTTGGGAAAAACAATTCTAATGGAACGAAAATAGCAACCATTAGAAGTAAATCTAATATCATCCAATCTAAACCAAAATGCCAATTTGTTTTGGCAACGTCTCTGCCGTTTAATGTTAGTGCACCTAAGATAATGGCGAGGCCAGTAATTGAGGTACCAATTAGAGCTAATTTTATTTTCTTACTTAATAATAAACTGAGTAATGCAAAAAAGAAAGAGGCAATTACGCCGAAAATCATTAGTGCCTCGGCTATGCTTTTGGTATAAACTTCTCTAAACTCTGGTGTAGTTAATTGTTCTGGATAACGAAAGCAGAATACACTTAACAGTACCAGCACCGCAAGGAAGATAGAAATGTAGCCGCTAATTTGACCTTGGCCAACTTTTAATCGTTTATTTGGAGACATAGTTTTTCTTTGAAAAATCAATAATAACGAAAAAATAATTACTGCTTTTATTGGAGCCAAAAAAATAATACACAACGAAAATTATTTTCTCTTTCGTTTATCTTTTCTTTCTGGAGTAAATATAAGCCAATAAGTGATACTGTTCTTTTTTAAAATAAATCGTATTTTCGACCTGTTTTATGATAAAATATCTTCGCTTTTTATTGTTCCCAGTTTCTATTTTGTACGGATTTATTATCCTGATAAGAAATAAAATGTACGATTGGAACATGCTGAGGTCTCATCAATTTGATTTACCAGTTATTTGCGTGGGAAATTTAGTTTTGGGTGGCGCAGGTAAAACGCCAACAACAGAATATATCGTTAGGCTTTTAAACGGCTATAGAATTGCTATTTTGAGTAGGGGCTATGGCAGAAAAACCAAAGGTTATTTATTGGCGGATAATAACGCGACTGCCGAAACTATTGGCGATGAACCTTTACAGTATTACCAGAAATTTGATGATGTTACCGTTGCTGTTTGCGAAGATAGAGTTTACGGAATTAACCAATTAAAAGAAGATCACGACGTGATTTTGTTGGACGATGCCTACCAGCATAGAGCCGTTAAAGCCGGATTTAACTTGCTTCTTTTTGATTATGCCAGTACAAGGAAGTTTCAGTTTATGTTGCCCGCGGGGAATCTACGGGAGCCTTGGAGTAATTACGATAGGGCACAAGCTGTGCTGATAACCAAAACGCCACTACCATTAAACATGATGGACCAAATTGAAGTAAGAAAAAAGGTTGATACAAGAATTGATCAACGCATCTCTTTTTCTGAAATTATATACGGCGATTTGGTTCCTGTGTTTTCTGCACCAATAGTTGAGCTAGAAGACCAAAGTTACGATATGTTTTTACTTACAGGAATTGCAAATCCCAAACCGCTCGTGTCCTATCTAGAAAAGATTTCGAAATCAGTTTTTCATTTTAAACATCCCGACCACCATAATTTTAATGAGCAAGATATTAATCAGCTAATTAATGCGTTTAACAATCATCCTGCTAAGCAAAAAATAATAATAACAACAGAAAAAGACGCTAAGCGTTTAATAGGAGAAAATTTAAAAGATTTACTGCTAAATTTGCCTCTGTACTATTTGCCCATAGAAATTGCGATAGCACCAAAAGATAAATTTACCTTTGACCAAAATATACTAGAATATGTTGCAAGCTATAAGAGAATCGGTTGAGTACTTACAAAAGAAGATTGGTGTTTTTGAGCCAGAAGTGGGGATTGTTTTAGGTACTGGCTTGGGCGGTTTAGTAAAAGAGATAGAAATTGAGCACAGTATTATGTACTCGAGTATTCCTAATTTTCCTATTTCAACCTTAGAGTTTCACTCTGGTAAATTAATATTTGGTACGCTTAAAGGTAAAAAGGTGGTTGCAATGCAAGGTCGTTTGCACTTTTACGAGGGTTATTCGATGCAGCAAATTACTTTTCCAATTAGAGTGCTAAAGGCTTTAGGTATAAAACATCTCTTCGTTTCAAATGCTGCTGGTTCTTTAAATCCTGAGTTTAAAAAGGGCGATTTGATGATTATCAACGATCACATAAACCTGCAGCCAGAAAGTCCGCTTCGCGGGATAAATGATGCCGACTTAGGTCCGCGTTTTCCGGATATGAGCCAGCCTTACAATAAAAAATTAATTGCTGACGGCTTAAAAGTAGCGGAAGAACAAGGCATTATTTGCCACCAAGGCGTTTATGTAGCAGTAACCGGCCCAAATTTAGAAACAAAGGCGGAATATAAATATTTACGTATAATTGGTGGTGATGCTGTTGGTATGAGCACCGTTCCAGAAGTTATCGTAGCTAACCATATGGCGTTGCCAGTTTTTGCTATTTCGGTATTAACAGACGAGGGTTTTCCGGAGGATTTACAGCCTTTTAATTTAGACGAAATTCTGGAAACTGCTGCTGTTGCCGAACCAAAATTGACAAAAATTCTTAGTCAGCTTATCTCTGCATTGTAATGTTAAAACAACTTGTAGCTTTACTTTTTTTTGTTTCGATATTAGGCGTAGGGAACGCTTTTGCGCAAGATTTAAAAACTAACGTAGGCAATAATAAAGAGCTAGATTCGCTAAGAAAAAAAGCCGAAAGCAGCCAGGATTCGGTGGTTTTCGACTCGAAATATATTAGGTATACTACCCGTAAACTTACAAAGGATAGTATACAAACCTTGCCTATTGATACGGGTTTAACCGGTATACAGAATTTTAGCGTCATAGCTCAACCCCGCAACCCTACAGTAGGTACTGGGGTTTTAGGCTTGGCGGCTAGGTCACTTTTGTTTCAACCCTCAAAAACTATAGGTTTCGACCCTGGCTTTCACTCGTTAAATTATTATGTGATGGATCATGATGATGTGAAATTCTACAGAGCCAGAACAGCTTTTACTAACCTTTATTATGTAAGTGGGGGCGAGAAAGAACAGGTGTTAAAACTTACACACTCTCAAAACATTAATAAAAACTTAAACTTCGGCGCTAATTTTAATAGAATTGGCGCCAATGGAGATTATCAAAACCAACGTGGCGACGATTTAAATGCTGCCGTTTTTACTTGGTATCAATCGCCCAATAAACGTTATAATTTATGGGTAGACGGGGTTTTTAATACCATGAAAGCGCAGGAAAATGGATCGTTGGTAAAAGATGATATTTTTAATGACGATGAGGCTCTGGCGGATAAAAAAGCTGAAAACGTAAAATTAACGAGCGCTAGGCAATTATGGCGCAAAAATTCGATCCTGATAAGACAAAGTTATTTTGTTGGGCGGATAGATAGTACCGGACTTAACAGCACGCAAAATATATTGCCAACTAACAAAATTAATTACTCGTTAAGTTATACCTCTAGTGCGTTCTCTTTTAAAAAGGATGAAGCGGATAGTTACAATGCGCTGCCAGAAACTACCATCGATGCTATGTTTACAAACGATTCTACAAACGTAAAACATGTGCAAAACGAATTTATATATAGCTTCTTTTTGCGAGCTAAAGGAAGTTCGATTATAAAGAACGAATTAAAGATTGATGCAGGTATTAAGCATGATTTTTATAAATATGCGCAATATGGATTTTTAAGAGATACCTCTACTTTTTATTCTTGGGAAACCTCTTTTCAAAATATCAGTTTGTTAGGGGCCATTGGTTATCGTTTTAGTAACAAGGTTGATTTTAACTTAAATCTTCAGCAGATTTTTCAGGGCGAGCACACAGGAGATTTTATGTATGAGGCAAGAAGTAATTTTATTCTGAGCAAAAATATAGGTCGCATCATTCTTGGCGCTTACTTGCAAAATAAATCTCCAGAGCAAATTTATAATCGCTATTATGGTAATTACTACAATTGGGATTTTAGGTTTGATCGTACAAAAACAGCAAACTTATCTTTCAGCTACCTAAATGACAAGTACAAATTAGATGCGACGGCCTCTTATTATCTTATTACGAATCACTTGTATTTCGCAGCCGATCCTAATAAAACATTAGCCATAATTCCGGTACAACAAAGTGGAGATATTAGTCTGATTAATATAAGTGTTGGCAAAAAATTTAAGTACAACACTTGGCATTTGGATGCTTATGTAGTTTACCAAAAAACAGATAATCAGAATGTTTTAAGAACACCTGAGTTTTACACTTTTAATAGTTTGTATAAAGAACAAACGTTTTTTAGGAGACTTAAAACTCAAATTGGTATTGATGTTAGGTACCATACTTCTTTTATAGCGTCATCATACTCTGCGCCAGCTAGCCAGTTTTACAATGGCGACAATATTACCTTTTCTTCTAAGCCTGTTATAGATGCATGGGTTAAAGTAGGGTTGCGCAGGGCTAATCTTTTTGCTAAGTATGATTATGCAAACCAAGGTTTGCTAAGTAAAGGAATTTACACTGTAAACAAATATCCTATGCCAGATAGGTCGTTAAAACTTGGATTGAGCTGGAATTTTTATGATTAACAAAAAAGGCTTCAGAATTTTCTGAAGCCTTTTTGATGTAGTACAATTCGGTTAGAATGAGTAGCCAACGCTAAAACCTAAAACACGGTTTCTTAATTTGTCATCATTTGATCTTGCATCTTTTGGAACCAAATTCGATAATCCAAGTCCGTAATTAGCGCCTACAGTAACACCATTGTTTAAACGGTAAGCTAAACCGAAGTTCGCACCAAAGTCAACGCTACTTAAATCGTCGTTTGACTCACTTCCAAACTCGATATCTCTATCGCTAAATGTTGTTTCAGAAGTTCCGTTAGAGAAACTGCCGGAATACTTGTTTTTGCCTGCAATGTTAAAACCAACATAAGGACCCGCACTAAGTTGAATAGCACCTGCATCTCCCGTAGGAATTCTTAATACTGCATTAATTGGAACTTCAATTGCCATTACATCTTGTTTAAATGTTCCAGTAACAGTGTTTCCTGCAATTGTACCAGAACTTGTTAGCTTAGTTCCCTTGTTTTGTAAGGAAATACCTGGTTGGATAAAGAAATTGTTTCCAACTCCGAAATCTCCATAAGCAGTAAAATTGTAGCCTACGTTAGTTTTGTAGTCTCTGTCTAATGCTCCTGTTCCGCTATAAGTAGAAAGATTCACTCCGGCTTTAATACCGATTCTGGCATCAGAACCTGTCATGGTGGTTTGAGCAAAAGCTCCTGTTGCAAATAAAATTGCCGCACCGCTTAATAATAACTTTTTCATATGGTTTTTGTTAAAGTAAATAATGCCAATTTAAAATTGGTATTAGTTGCTTAGTTCCAAAAGCTATGCCAAAGTAATTTAAATTAATTTTGTTCTAGTGTTAAAGTGTTGCTAAACAGTGTTTTGATGGGTTTTATTGAGGGTGTGCGCTTTGGGTTTAGTACGCTCTATAAAATCACAAAGTTGTATGAATTAGCATAATTTTCGCATTAAATTATAAACTAATAGTTAAGTTTTTTGCGGTTTTTTCTTTGCGGCCGGGAAAAGTACATTATTTAAAATAAGCCTGTAGCCAGCGGAGTTTGGATGTAGGCTCAGATCTGTCGGTGGGTCGTTAACCTGATGTTGGTAATCTTCCGGATCGTGTCCTCCGTAAAACGTAAACTGACCTTTTCCTATTTCGCCATGCAAATACCTAACTTCGGCGCCACCTTTATTTTCGCCGAGTACAGTTACACTAGGTTTTACGAGTTTTTTCCTGAAAGCGGTAGTTTGCCCCATAAAACCTTTTATAACCTTGTCGTGGTTTTGAGTTAGCATAGTCGGCACTAAATCCCATTTAGCAGAGAAATCAAAAAGCGTAAAAAAATCGTTTGTTTTGTTAAAATTTCTGGTCTGTGTTACATCAATATCAGAAAATTCGTACCGCTCTGGATTTAAATCTATTTGAAAGTCTTTAAAGGCTACGCTTTTGTTATAGTCTATTTTACTTTGAGCATTAGCGTCTGTTCCATCGCCGTCAAACATGCGCTCTGCAATATCTACGCCTTCAGCGGCAAGAGCAATATCGAAACTGTCGGTTCCGGAACACATGGCAAACAGAAATCCGCCTCCGGCGCAAAACTCTTTTATACGTTTAGCAACGGCAAGTTTCATTTCACTTACCTTTTTAAATCCATTTCTTTTGGCAGCTTCTTCTTGATATTTTACATCTTCACGGTACCAAGTAGCATTTTTAAAAGACGACCAAAACCGGCCATATTGCCCAGTAAAATCTTCATGATGCAAGTGCAGCCAATCGTAGCTTGTAAGTTTGTCTTTTAGCACTTCATCATCATAAATCAAATCGTATGGAATTTCGGCGTAAGTTAAAACCAATGTAACTGCATCATCCCAGGGTAATTTGCTTTTTGGAGAGTAAACTGCAATTTTTGGTGTTTTTTCCAACTTCACCATTTCCATATTAACATCTGGCAGATTAATCTCATTTAAAATAGCATTAACCTTTCCATCGGCTAAAATCTCGTAAGACACACCTCGAACTTTGCATTCATCTTCTACTGATTTAACATACTTAATCAAAAAACTTCCGCCTCGATAATTTAAAAGCCAATTAACATCTGCCTGGTTTTTAATGCTCCAATAGGCAAGCCCGTAGGCTTTTAAATGATTTTTCTGATCCTCATCCATATAAACCAGAATAGAGGAAGCTTTGCCGATCAAGCAAAAAAATAGAAGGAAAAATAAAATACTGTATTTTCTCAAAATCATGTTTTATGGTGATACACGAATGTATATTTTTTGAATGCCATTAAAAAATATTCTTTCTTTTAAAAACGGAGAATATTAATAAACGATATGTTTTTATATTTTCTTGATAGGATTTAGAAGCATTTTACATTGCTTTCAATTCAATTTAGTAAATTTGCCGTTTACAAAGAAAAATAAGATGAGTAAAGCAATAATAAAAACTGAAAAAGGCGACATGACTGTTGAGTTCTATGACGTAGATGCTCCTAATACTGTTGCCAACTTTAAAAAATTAGCTTCTGAAGGATTTTATGACGGAGTGGCTTTTCACAGAGTGATTCCTGATTTCGTAATCCAAGGTGGTTGCCCTAATTCTAAAGATGGTGCTTCTGGTATGGCTGGTACAGGTGGTCCGGGTTACAAAATTGATTGTGAGTTAACTGGCGAAAACCAATACCACGATCGTGGCGTATTATCTATGGCTCACGCTGGTAGAAACACTGGTGGTTCTCAATTCTTTGTTTGCCACAGCAGAACAAATACAGCACACTTAGATCGTAACCATACTTGTTTTGGTAAGGTGATAGAAAATGTTGATCTTGTAGACAGTATTAAACAAGGCGACAAAATTTTAACAATCGAGGTTTTAGCTGATTAATTAATAGTATAGAGTATTGCGGACGGCGAATGGACATCAATCGCGTTGCGCAATACGCATTACTCAATACGAAAAAAACATATGAATTTAAGAGGAATTGTAGCCGTATCTGGCAGACCGGGCCTATATAAGTTAGTAGGACAAAATAAAGCTGGCTACGTTTTAGAAAGCTTAGATGAGAAGAAGGTTAAAATTGTAGCTAATATTTCTACAACTAAGCTTGCATCGTTAGAAGATATTACCATTTATGGTGAAGAACAAGAAATTAAACTAATTGATGTTTTAGGCAAAATAGATGCTACAAAAGCAAATATTCCTGATGCCAAAGCTGATGGCAACGCTCTAAGAAAATATTTCTTAGAAGTTGCAGAAGGTCATGATCAAGAGAAAGTTTATGCTTCGGATATGAAGAAGATTTTATCTTGGTATAACTTATTAAAAGATTTACCTTTATTTACTGAGGAAGCTCCAGGTGCGGTTGTAGAAGGTGCCAAAGCAGATGATAAGGCAGATTTGAAAGCTAAAGCAACTACGCCGAAAGCGAAACCTACAAATGCTAAGGCGCCTACTGCTAAATCAGCGCCAGCTAAAAAAGCAAGCATGACAAGCAAAAAAGGAGTATAATTTTTTACTCTTTATCATAAAAACGCCAAGCTAATATCAGCTTGGCGTTTTTTTTATAAACCAAATGGTCTATACATTAATAGCGCTAAAACAATCATTATTATGATCGAAATAATAGTAGCAAGTCTGATATATTTTTTCTCTTGCGAAGTATCTGATCTAAAACGATATTTTCTCTTATAATCTCCAGGTAACATATTTCCTCCTATTTTAATAAATGATGTGATAAGTTCATCATTTCCACAATCTATTTAATTATTTACAATATTTATCGGCCAAAGGTTTTGCTTCTTTAAAGCCATTGCTTACCGCTAACCTAAACTGGGCGCAAGCTGCCGATTGCTGATTTAATTGCACATAAGCCATGCCACTATTGTAGTAGGCTTTAGCATTTTTTGGATTAATTGCGTTTACGCTCTTAAAGTCTTTAATAGCACTTTCGTGATTTTTATTAAGCCCAAACAAAACACCTCTATTAAAGTAGGCATTTTCAAAATTAGCGTCAAGTTTAATAGAACTGCTGTAATCTGCAATTGCACCATTTCTATCACCCAAATCACGTTTGCAATTTGCACTTATAAAATAAGCTTCTTTGTAGTTTTTGTTTAGGGAGATTGCACTATTCATATCCGCCAATGTAGCTTCAGTATTTTTAAGCAATTGGTAGGTAAGTCCGCGGGTGTAAAATAGTAGCGCATTGTTTGCGTCCAGTTTAATGGCCTCAGTATAATCAGCAATAGCACTTTTGTAATCTTTTAATTGATATTTTAAATGACCTCTGTTGAAATAGTTTTCAGCATTTTTATTAATTGATAAAGCACGCGAATAATCATCTATTGCTCCCTTTAAATCACGTAGATACGTTTTTGCGGTGGCTCTAATACTGTAACCATCTGCAAAAGAGCTGTCTATGGTTAATGCCTTATTAAAATGCAGCATTGCGCCATTAAAATCTTTTTCATTAAACTTGCCCAATCCTAAATTATATTCTGTGTGCGCAGATTGCGCAAAAACATTCGCTGTAAAAACCGAGAATAATATGAAAATTATATGTTTAAGCATGATGATAAGGTTCGTTTTTTAAAATGGTAAATGCTCTATAAAGTTGCTCAACAAAAAATAGGCGAACCATTTGATGCGAGAATGTCATGTCAGATAAGGATAAACTACTATTGGCACGTTTGTAAATACTTTCATCAAATCCGTACGGACCTCCAATTATAAAAACCAGATTTTGTACGCTTCCAACCATTTGTTTGTTCAGGTATGCAGAGAAAGATACAGAACTATGTTTTTTACCTTTTTCATCTAATAAAACAACCACATCGGTATTATTAATTTGCTTGCTAATAAATTCTGCTTCTTTATTTTTTTGCTGAGCCTCTGTTAAACTCTTGGTGTTTTTTATATCTGGGATGATGACAATATTGAAGTTGATGTAATGTTTTAGTCGATTAAGATACTTCTCAATCCCTTCAATTAAATATTTGTCTTCGGTTTTGCCAACGGCTATTAAAGTAATCTTCATCAGTCTATCGGTTTCATTTTATATCTTTAACAAATTAGATATAGGCTTCAAATATAATGTTAAATACCGTCGAAAATAAATACCAGCTAATCGTAAAGCAACTTTCAGAACAAATTGCATCCTTAAAAAAGCAAATCAACAAATTCTCAATTCTAAGGCTTTCTCTTTTGCTGGCGGAAGTTGTTTTCTTCATCTTTTTTGTAAGTGCAAAAACCGATTTGTTGACAATAATTGGAGGCGTTTTGTTAATGTTGCCCGTTGCCGTTTTTATTATAGTTGTAAAAAAACAAGCTAAGATTGGTAAGCTGTTAACCGAAAAAGAAAATTTGCTTTGGATTTACGAGAACGAGCTAAGCGTTTTAAATAATAAACCTAATGGTTATAATAATGGATCCGATTTTGAAGACGAACTACATCCGTACACTGCCGATTTGGATATTTTTGGACAATTTTCACTTTATGCTTTAATTAACAGAAACGTAACAAAACTTGGTAAAATAAAGCTAGCCGAATCTCTTGCAAAGCCGATATTTAAACCCGAAATTTTAGCTAGGCAAGACGCTATTAAAGAAATTTTGACTTATATAGATGATACATTTAGTTTTAGGGCAAAGCTTAAAAATCACGATGTTGAAAAGATAGAGCAGATTAAAAAAAGGCTCAATGGTTCGTTAGCTTCTCATTTGGCATTCACTAAAAATGTTCTGCTTAGAAGTTATGTTAAAGCCTTACCTTTTTTAATGGTTGCAATTTTTACTGCGGGCTTTTTTTTAGGCGATGCAGCTTGGGGAATACTCGGCATTTTATTATTTGTTCATGCAGGCCTTACATTTTATTTCAGTAAACAAATTAACCAAGTTTACCATGGCTTTAGTGGCGGAGCAAACCTGCTTGCCGATTATGCGAATGCCATAAAGTGGACAGAGGAGAAACAATGGAAAGCAAATTACATAACTGAATTATTTAGCTCGAAGCATAAAGTAAGTGATGATATTAAGGGTTTGGTTATTATAATTCAGGCTTTTGATGCCCGACTTAATATTGTTGTAGGTGCTTTGCTTAATTTTTTATTACTGTGGGATTTAAAATGTAGTATTAGGCTCGACGAGTGGCATCAGCAATCATCTTCACATATCCAAAACGGATTGGATAGAATCGGCTATTTCGAAGAATTAATTGCAATAGCGACATTTGCACATAACTATCCCAATTATGTATTTCCAACAATTACAGATGACTTCGCACTAAGCGGAAAAGAGATTGGACATCCTTTAATTACATCACAAAAACGTATAAATAATAGTTTTGATATTGGCAATTCGCCTACGGTAAATATAGTTACCGGTTCTAATATGGCTGGTAAAAGCACTTTTTTAAGAACAATCGGAATCAATATGGTATTGGCGTACGCCGGCGCACCGGTTTGTGCTACAGAAATGAACCTTTCCATTTTTAGCATTAATACCTATATGCGCATTAAAGATTCTTTAAATGAGAGTACATCAACTTTTAAGGCAGAGTTGAATCGCTTAAAGATGATTTTGAATCATGTTACTGTTCAAGAACATCCTTTGGTACTAATTGATGAGATGCTTCGCGGAACAAACAGTCATGATAAATATATGGGCTCTAAGGCTTTTATAGAGAAAATGATTTCTTCTAACACACCAACTTTATTTGCAACTCACGATTTAAGTTTATCGGAGTTGGAAACCATCCATAGAGAAAAAGTCGCTAATTACCATTTTGATATCCAGATAGAAAATGGAGAGATGAATTTTGATTATAAATTAAAACATGGTTCTTGTACCATATTTAACGCCGCTATTTTGTTGAAAGAGATTGGCTTATCGGCTACATAAAATGTTTTAAACTTTACAGCAACTTAATATTTATGTTGCATTTTGGGTTTAAGTATGATAAAAGCAAGCGATTTTGGGAAAGATTTTTTGTGGGGCGTAGCCACCGCTGCGGCGCAAATAGAGGGTGCCACAAATACAAATGGCAAAGGTCTTTCTATTTGGGATACTTTTTCTAAAAGAGGTGGAAAAATTAAAAAAGGTCATTCGCCTCTAGTAGGGTGTGATTTTTACCATCGATACGTTGAAGATATTGCATTAGTAAAAACGCTAGGATTTAAAGTTTTTAGGTTTTCCATTGCTTGGTCGCGGGTTCTGCCGTTCGGCAACGGAAAGGTGAATCCTGTTGGTGTCGCTTTCTATCACAATGTGATAGATGAATGTTTAAAGCAAGACATTATTCCATATATAACGCTTTACCATTGGGATTTGCCCGAAGAACTTTCTAAAAACGGTGGTTGGACTGCTTTTGGCATAAACGTAGCCTTTAATGAGTTTGTAATCTTATGTGCTAAAACCTATGGTCACAAAGTAAAAAATTGGATTGTAATTAACGAGCCTTTCGGTTTTACTTCTTTAGGCTATATGTTGGGCGTACATGCCCCCGGAGAAACAGGATTGACAAATTTTTTCTCTGCTTCGTTACATACCGCTATTGCGCAGGCAGATGGGGGAAAAATTTTGCGTGCCGAAGTAAGCGGTGCAAATATTGGAACCACGTTTTCCTGCTCAGAAATTATACCTTTTACGCAGGGCGATGCAGATTTATTAGCCACCAAACGCGTAGACTGCTTAATGAATCGGTTTTTTTTCGAGCCTACTTTAGGCATGGGTTTCCCGACGGCCGACTGGGATGTACTGGAAAAGTTTGCCATTAGCCATTCTACCTGGCGCCATCAAGAACGAATGACTTTTGATTTTGACTACATTGGTTTGCAAAACTATTTTCCGCTAACCGTAAAGTTTAATGCCTTTGTACCGGTTATTCAGGCTTGGGAAGTTAAAGCTAAAAACAGGCGTGTGCCACATACTAAAATGGGCTGGGAAATAAACGCAGACAGCTTTTACAATATCATTAAACAATTTGCGTCTTACCCTAAAGTAAAAAAATTGATGATTACGGAAAATGGCGCTGCATTTAACGACAAATTAGCAAATAACACAGTCGATGATAGCGAACGTGTAAACTACTTTGAACTGTACTTATCAGCGATGCTGAAAGCTAAAAATGAAGACATAAAGATTGACGGTTACATGGCTTGGACTTTAATGGATAATTTTGAATGGGCAGAGGGTTATGAAGCGAGATTCGGACTGGTTTATAACGATTTTAAGACCCAACTTCGAACGATAAAGAAATCTGGTTATTGGTGGCAATCGTTTTTAGCAAGATAAAGACGTTGCATTAAAGCGATTTAGTTTGTTAACTTTACGTTATGGACGATAAAATTATAGTTTACAAAACTTTCGAAAATCCAATTGAGGCTAACATTATTTTAACACGATTAAAAGATGCGGGTTTTAATGGCTTTTTAACAGGAGAAAATACAGCCGGTTTGCGTCCGCTTTTAGATCATTCTATAAGTGGTATCCAGCTTCATGTTTTTGAAACTGATGTTCCAGAAATCGAAAAGTTTTTAGCGGAAGATATTGAGTTCGAATAATTATGGATGATAAAATAATTGTTCATAGTACTTATTACAATGTTATTGAAGCCAATATTATAAAAGCTAGGCTAGAAGATAGCGACATTCCATGCTTCTTAACGGACGAGCATATTTCTACTATACAGCCTTTATACAATCAAGCGGTTGGTGGGGTAAAGTTGCATGTTTTTGAAAAGGATCTCGATAGGATAAATGAACTATTGACAGATGAAGTAGAAAGTACGGAAGATAGATCTACATTTGAGAGCGAGCAGGTATGCGAAAATTGCCAATCTACAAACGTGAGCTATGGTCAAGCTACTAAAAACAGGTTTAGTCTTTGGGTAACCATTGTTTCTTTATTGTTACTCGTTTATCCTTTTAAAGTTAGCAAGTGTTACCACTGCTATGATTGCGGGCATGAGTTTAAATAAGGTGCGGATTAACGAACAAAGGGTAGGGAGCAAAAGATAAAGAAACAAAGATTTTGGATCACAATATAAATCTTATTGTGTTTACGCAAACATGCTCTAGGTTTTTTTACTCCCTAAATTTTAAACATGCTCCCTCGTTGGCGTCCTCGCCGACGTAAAATATAAAGTTTGGATTTTGCATACGTCATGCCGCTAAATATAAAATGGAACATCAATATCATCCTGAGTTTCTTACAGCTACAGTTCTAAATTGGCAACATCTGTTGGATGATGAGTTTAAAAAAGTTGTTGTTGCCAGTATGAAATGGTTAGTTGACGCGAAAAAATGTGAAATATATGCATTCGTGATTATGCCAAATCACATTCATTTGCTTTGGAAGATAGGAAACAATTTGAATAGATCGGAAGTACAAGGTGCATTTTTAAGTTATACGGCTCATGAGTTTAAGAAGCGTTTGCTAAACCGCGGTGAAAAACATCTACTAGAAAAGTATCGTGTTAACTTAATCGATCGCACTTTTCAGTTTTGGCAGCGAGATTGTGTTGTTAAAGAATGTTGGGGCGAGATTTTTTTGAACAAAAGTTAGATTATATCCATAACAATCCTTTACAAGCACATTGGAATTTAAGTGAAACACCAGAAGACTATTATTGGTCTTCAGCTTCGTTTTATGAAGAAGGAAATAGTCCATTTGATTTTCTTAAGCATTACAAAAGTTAGGTTGACAATTTCTTCATTTTTTAAATTGATCGACGTTGGCGGGGACGCCAACGTGAGAAGAAAAAAACTATAATGAGCGTACAATGTCTTTGTAGTTAGTGCCCACATTTTCTTTGCAGTAATGATTTCCGGTCCTTTGATTTTAAACCTGATAGTAACGGAAATCCTTTTACTAATGCCCTTTAGGGGATTAAGGGTAAAAGATTGCAGTGGATAGCAGGACTTTCTTATCCGAAGAACTACAGCATCTGCTTTTCAAATAAAAAATCCCATTCTGATTTTACTCAAAATGGGATTTCGTTTATAAAGGATCATATCTTTTATCCTTGCTCTTTGTTCTTCCTATAATCCTGCAGCTTTCATTGCCGCTTCTTTTCTGATGATATTTAGTGCTCCACCAGCTTTGAACCACTCAATTTGTTGAGAATTGTAACTATGGTTTACAGAAATGATGTCCTTAGAACCATCGGCATGATGTAAATCCATTTGTAACGGTACGTTTGGCGCAAAAGTACTTAAGCCGTGGATATCAATAACATCATCCTCTTGTATTTTTTCATAATCATCTTTATCTGCAAACGTTAAAGCCAACATACCTTGTTTTTTAAGGTTCGTTTCGTGGATACGAGCAAACGACTTCACCAAAACTGCACGTACACCAAGGTGGCGAGGTTCCATAGCTGCATGTTCACGAGATGAACCTTCGCCGTAATTTTCGTCGCCAACAACAATAGAACCTAAACCTTCGGCTTTATAGTCGCGTTGTGTTGCTGGTACTGGGCCATATTCTCCGGTTAAAGCATTTTTAACATTGTCGGTTTTGTCGTTAAAATAATTAACAGCACCAATTAACATGTTATTCGAAATATTATCTAAATGACCGCGGAACTTTAACCAAGGACCAGCCATAGAAATATGGTCGGTTGTACATTTACCTTTAGCTTTAATCAAAAGTTTTAAACCTTTTAAGTCGGTTCCTTCCCAAGCGGTAAAAGGCTCTAATAACTGTAAACGATGTGAACTTGGCGAAACCAATACCTCTACACCAGAACCATCTTCTGCTGGAGCTTGGAAGCCGGCGTCTTCAACAGCGTAACCGTTTACTGGTAATTCATCTCCTACAGGCGGATCTAATTTCACTTGTTCGCCTTTATTGTTTGTTAGGGTATCTGTTAAAGGATTAAAACTTAAGTCACCGGCAATAGCGATCGCTGCAACAATCTCTGGAGAAGTTACAAAAGCGTATGTGTTTGGATTTCCATCGGCACGTTTAGCAAAGTTTCTGTTAAATGAGTGTACGATTGTGTTTTTTTCTGCTTTCTCTGCACCGGTTCTATCCCACATGCCAATACATGGACCGCACGCGTTTGTGAAAATAGTAGCATTTAGGTCAGTGAAAGTACCTAACAAACCATCGCGGTCTGCAGTGTAACGAACTTGCTCAGAACCTGGATTGATGCCAAACTCTGCTTTGGTAACTAAACCTTTATCAATTGCTTGTTTAGCAATAGATGCTGCTCTAGATAAATCTTCGTAAGATGAGTTAGTACAAGAACCAATTAATCCCCATTCTACTTTTAAAGGCCAACCGTTAGCTTCTGCTACGGTTTTCATTTGAGAAATAGGCGTAGCCAAATCTGGTGTAAACGGACCGTTTAAATAAGGTTCCAATTCATCAAGGTTAATTTCAATTAACTGATCGAAATAATGTTCTGGATTAGCGTAAACTTCATCGTCGCCAGTTAAATGTTCTTTAATCTCGTTGGCAGCATCGGCAACATCAGCACGATTGGTGGCACGTAAATAACGTTCCATACTGTCATCATAGCCAAAAGTAGACGTAGTAGCGCCAATTTCGGCACCCATATTACAGATAGTTCCCTTACCGGTACAGCTTAAATTAATAGCACCATCGCCAAAATATTCTACAATTGCTCCGGTACCACCTTTTACGGTTAAAATACCGGCAACTTTTAAAATCACATCTTTTGCAGAGGTCCAACCGTTTAATTTACCTGTTAGTTTTACACCAATTAACTTAGGGAATTTAAGTTCCCAAGGTAATCCAGCCATCACATCACAAGCATCTGCACCACCAACGCCAATTGCAACCATGCCTAAACCACCAGCATTCACGGTGTGGCTATCGGTACCAATCATCATCCCGCCAGGAAATGCGTAGTTTTCTAAAACAACCTGGTGGATAATGCCTGCACCTGGTTTCCAAAAACCAATACCGTATTTGTTAGATACTGAAGCTAGGAAATCAAAAACTTCTTTACTTTCTGTATTTGCGTGAGGCAAATCTATTTCTGCTCCTAATTTAGCCGTAATTAAGTGATCGCAATGAACAGTAGAAGGAACAGCAACTTGTGGGCGACCAGCTTGCATAAATTGTAGTAATGCCATTTGTGCCGTGGCATCTTGCATTGCAACTCTGTCCGGAGCAAAATCAACATAGTCTGTTCCGCGTTTAAACGCAGTTTTTGCGTTTCCGTCCCAAAGGTGAGTGTATAATATTTTTTCTGAAAGAGTTAAAGGTCTGCCAACAACTTTACGAGCCGCATCTACACGGGTACTAAAGTTTGCATATACCTTTTTGATCATGTCTATATCAAAAGCCATAGTTTGTTTTTTTATTATTGTCAATAACTATTATGTCTAAATTAAACAATTTTTCACACACTTATTTTTGAGATTTGTCAAATTGTCTTATTTAAAACCATTCCATGCAAGGTTTGCATAAACGAAAAGGCTATCTGATATTTAGATAGCCTTTTCAATTTATTAACAAATTACGACTGTATTTGTTTGTTATTGTTTTGTAGAAATAGGAGTGAACTTGGTTAAATTTATACCTTCAACCGATGCTTTGTATTCCTGAATATTCGGAATGCGGCCTAAAATAGCTGACAAAACTACTACTGGTGTCGAGGCCAGTAACGATTCTCCTTTTTTGCCCTCTTTATCTTCTACCACTCGGCCTTGGAACAGGCGAGTAGAAGTTGCCATTACGGTATCACCTTTTTCTGCTTTTTCTTGGTTACCCATGCAAAGGTTACATCCTGGGCGCTCTAAATACATAATGTTTTCATACTCCGTACGAGCTGTGCTTTTCGGTAAAGCATCACTAAACTCAAAACCAGAATATTTTTGTAAGTATTCCCAATCTCCTTCAGCTTTCAACTCATCAATAATGTTATAGGTAGGAGCAGCAACAACTAAAGGTGCTTTAAATTCTACCTTACCAGTCTGTTTTTCGATATTTCTTAAAATCTGAGAAACAATTTTTAAGTCGTCCTTGTGTACCATACAAGAGCCTACGAAACCAAGGTCTACTTTTTTATCGCCACCGTAGAAAGTTAAATCCCTAATCGTATCGTGTGTGTAACGCTTAGAAACATCAACGTTGTTCACATCCGGATCGGCAATCATTGGTTCGTTGATAACATCTAAATCAATTACAACTTCTGCATAGTATTTTGCATTTTCATCTGGCATTAAAGCAGGTTTGATACCTGTTTTAATCTCCTCAATACGTTTATTTGCTTTGTTAATCAAACCCTGTAAAACTTGGTTATGGTTGTCCATGCCCTTGTCTATCATTATTTGAATACGGTTTTTAGCAATTTCTAAAGATTGGATCAAGGTATCGTCTTGCGAAATACAGATAGACGCTTTTGCTTTCATCTCTGCTGTCCAATCTGTAAAAGTAAAGGCTTGGTCGGCTAATAAAGTTCCAATGTGTACCTCTATAATACGACCTTGAAATACGTTTTCACCATCAAACTGCTGCAACATTTGCAGTTGTGTAGCATGAACCACATCACGGAAATCCATGTGTTCTTTCATTTGGCCCTTAAAGGTAACTTTAACAGAGTCTGGAATTGGCATAGAAGCCTCACCCGTAGCCAATGCTAATGCCACTGTGCCCGAATCTGCACCGAAAGCTACGCCTTTCGACATACGTGTGTGCGAGTCTCCGCCGATGATGATTGCCCACTCGTCGATAGTAATATCGTTCAATACTTTGTGAATAACATCTGTCATAGAATGATACTCGCCCTTAGGATCGCGAGCGGTAATAACACCGAAGTCATTCATGAATTTCATCAATTTTGGAATGTTTGCTTGCGCTTTTTTATCCCAAACAGAAGCGGTATGGCAACCAGACTGATATGCGCCGTCGACAATTGGCGAAATAACTGTGGCAGCCATTGCCTCTAATTCTTGTGCGGTCATTAATCCTGTAGTATCTTGAGAACCTACAATGTTTACCTCTACCCGAACGTCAGAGCCTGCATGTAACACTTTTCCTGGAGCTAAGCCAACAGCATTTCTGTTGAATATTTTTTCTACAGCCGTTAAACCTTGTCCTTCTATGGAAACTTCTTTGGCCGGTGCAAAAACAATAGGTGCTTCAACACCTAGAACTCTAGCAGCAAAGGTTTGAATTTTTTTGCCGAAAACAATGGCGTAAGATCCGCCAGCTTTCATAAACTCCCTTTTTTGAGGTGTTAGGGCTTTAGAAATATCAATCAGCTCTCGGTCGCCGTTGTAAAGTCTTTTAGTTTTTGTATTGATGGTAAGTACTGTTCCTGTTTCAACAGAAAATACTTGCTCTAAAACAGGTTCATCGTTCTCATTACGAATCACATTGCCATTTTCATCAGTTTTCTTTACCCAGTTCTGCAAGTCGATACCTATACCGCCGGTTACATCAACAGTTGTTAAGAAAATTGGAGAAATGCCATTAGTGCCTGCTACAATTGGAGCGATGTTTACAAACGGAATGTAAGGACTAGAACGTTTACCCGTCCAAAGTGCTACATTGTTTACACCAGACATACGAGAAGAACCTACGCCCATCGTGCCTTTTTCTGCAACTAACATTACACTGGCATCTGGATGTTGCGCCTGCAAAGCTTGTATTTGCTCTTGGGCTTCTGGCGTAATCATACATTTTCCATGTAATTCACGATCTGAACGAGAGTGCGCTTGGTTCCCAGGTGAAAGTAAGTCTGTAGAAATATCACCGATGCCGGCAATAAAAGTTACCACTTTAATCTCTTCGGGTATTTCCGGAAGTTCGGTAAAGAATTCGGCTTTAGCGTAGCTTTCTAAAATTTCTTTAGCAATCTCATTACCATTGTTATAAGCTTCTTTTAAGCGCTCTGTATCAGCATCGTACAAGAAAACCTGCGTTTTAAGTACATTTGCTGCTTTGTACGCTTTATCGCCGTTATCTGCTAAAGCAATATCTAGTAAAACTTTAATAGATGGCCCGCCTTTCATGTGCGATAATAGTTCGAAAGCAAAATCAGAAGTAATTTCGGCTACAGTAACTTCGCCTAAAATAATTTCCTTCAAAAATTGTGCTTTTACCACAGCAGCTCCGGTAGTTCCTGGTAGGGTGTTGTATATAAAGAAGTTAACAGCATCTTCTCTGTTAATATTATTTATGTTTTTAATTTGATCTATGATTTCGCTAGTTAATTCGGCTCCATCAATGGGTTTAGGATGAAGACCTTGAGCTTTTCTGTCTTCAATTTCCTGGATATAATCGTTGTAAATACTCATCTAGATTTTCTTTTCATTTGCAATAGCTCGTTGCCATAAAGCAGCTTCGATACAGCAAAATAAAATATTGGTTTTAAGGTGTTAATTAGTTTCTAACGGTAAAAAAACTTGAATTTTTCTACCCAAACAAAAATAACAAAAAACAACTTTTAAATATAATCTGCATAATCTATTAGATAATTTGGAATTGTTCTAAACTAAAAGATACGCCGTCATTTTTTTTTATTTAACATACTTTAAATCAGTAAATTAAATATTTATTTTTATGTTGGTTCTTAGCGGTTATTACAAAGTAATTTGTTTGTAAAGAAAAATTAAAACAGAATTTTTAGGTATTAGTGGCTTGTTCAAAAATCTAAAGATTAAATAAAATGATGGTTTCATAAATTTTAGAAAATTAATGCCAGCAATTATCGGCAAAATCAGCCCTTCTTTTCATTGCAAGTCCTCGGTTCGTGCCTCACCTGTGGGCTTTTCATTACAATAAGGTTTAGCTAACAAAGCAAGTAGGTCTTTTGACAATTAGAATGCCCTATGCACAGGTAGTTCTGTTTTAAGCCCTTTTGATTGTGGTGAGGTAAATCCGAACTTGGAGAAGTTGTATCCATTTGGTGCTTTTTGTACATTAACGGACAGTCCTTGTGCGTAATCGAACAATCATACTTACGGACGTAATATAAATATTTGATTTTTAGTTAGTTGTGGTTTTAAATGGCTTTGGCATTAACTTAGCTTTTGCGCAACTGTTAAAGTGTGCCAAAACGGTAACCTTTGTCACTTAAATACTGGATAGTTTTAGGTAAGGCGTAAGCCAATCGGTCAAATGCTTTTAAGCTGTCGTGGAAAACAATTATAGAGCCATTCCCTGTATTTTTAATAACGTTTTGGTAACATTTTTCAGGTGAAAGATTGATGTCAAAATCGCCACTTAAAACATCCCACATAATAATTTCCAGTTGGTGGTTCTCAATATTGGATGTGTTAATTGGCAACTGATAATCGGCAACTGATAAGTGGTAGCTCTTAACAAGCTTTTTAATCTGGCTCTTCTTAATCCTCCCGTAAGGTGGCCTAAATAAGTTCGTTTGTGTTAGCTCTTGGCATTTTTCGAAATTTTCCATGTAGGTACTGTCATCGGTTTTCCAACCTTTTAAATGGTTAAAAGTGTGGTTGCCAATAGCGTGCCCGTCGTGCTTTAGTCGCTCGAAAATTTCAGGATGTTTTTGGATATTATCGCCAATACAAAAGAAAGTAGCTTTAACATCGAAGCTTTTTAAAGTATTTAGTACAAAGTCTGTAACATTAGGTATGGGTCCATCGTCAAAGGTTAAATAAACAATTTTTTCCGAACGGGATTTATTCCAAGTTAATGCAGGATAATACCATTTAAGAAGAAGCGGAGATTTGACCAAGTACATGCTCAAAAGTAATTATTTTACGGCTGTACTTAAAAATTTACAGAAATCAATTAATTGTTTATTTAATATTGCGAAACAAATTTTTATGAAACACATTGCCAAATTAAGCTTTTTCAAGAAGCTCTCTTATATTTTAACGTTTACCGTTGCATTGGGTATGGGCCAAAAAAGCTTTGCGCAAGAAGTTATTACCATACAGCAAGCGGTAGAGAATACCTTAAAAAACAACCTGCAGGTTAAGCAGGCACAGTTTAGCGCTGCTATAAGCGATGAAAACTTAGTGCAATCTAAAAATGCTTTGCTACCTACATTTAATGGAAATGCAAACGTTAATAAAAACTTCGGACGTAGTATAGATCCATCTACCAATACTTATATCAGTCAGCAATTTACAGGTGCAAGCGGTAGTATTTCGGCTGGCGCAGATTTATTTCAGGGTTTTCAAAAAATCAACCAAATAAAACAAAATAGATTATTGTTAGATGCGGATAAAACAAATGTAGAGAAGATAAAAAACGATTTGATTTTGCAAGTGGTAACATCTTACATGCAAATCCTTTTTAATAGAGATTTGCTTAAAGCATCAACCCAACAATTAGAGGTAGCTAAGCAAACTTTAAATAGAGAGCAAGCTTTATTAGATGCAGGTAATAAAACTTTGGCAGATGTTTCTCAAGCAAAATCTCAAGTAGCAATATCAGAATTAGATGTAACGAATGCACAAAATAATTTGGCCATATCTTATTTAACCCTGAATCAGTTAATGGAAATGCCATCTGAATATAGATTTGAAGTACAAGCGCCTTTAATTACTGAAAGTGCAGCAAGTAAAAACAACTATAACATCACCGAAATTTTTAATAATGCTTTAAATACTTTTCCTGATGTAAAATTAGCTGCTTTAAGAACTGCTGCTGCAGAAAAGGCTGTTGATATTGCTAAAGGTGCTTATTCTCCTAGACTTTCGTTAAGCGGTGGCTTGGGCTCAAATTATTCTAGTGGTCGACAAGAATTAGTTTCTACTACACCGAATGGAACACGGGAAATTGGTAGAACTGCTATCGGTAATGAGTCTGTCGTTGTACCTAACTTTAGCACAATTTATGCAAATCAGCGATTTACAGATCAAATTCAAGATAACTTTAATCAATCAATCGGCTTAAATCTTTCTATCCCAATCTTTAACGGTTTTGCAGTTCGATCTAATGTTAGACGAGCAAAACTAACTTATCAGAATACGCAAGTTCAAGAACAGTTAACTAAGAATAATTTAAGCAAGGTTATTTCTCAAGCTGTGGTAGATGTTAGAGCTGCAGAAAGCAGATTCCAATCTACAACTAATGCTTTTAATGCACAGAAAGATGCCTTTTACGTAGTAGAACAACGTTACAATGTAGGTTTAGTAAATTCTTTAGATTTTAGTACTGCGCAAACTAACAAGAATAAAGCAGAAATAGATATGATACAAGCAAAGTACGATCTATTGTTTAGAGCTAAGGTAATAGACTATTATTTAGGCAAACAAATTACGTTTTAACACTCGCTAATCCATTTTGGTAAGCAACAATAAATAAACAACTATTAATATATTATGAAACTTAAACACATTTTAATTGGAGTCGGCGTACTGTTGGCGTTGATACTGGTTTTAAAAGTAACTGGTGTTATTGGAGGCGAAAAAACTGAAAAAGTAACAGTAGAGGCAGCCGGCAACAAAAAAGTGGTAGAAACAGTAACTGCAAGTGGTAAAATACAACCAGAAACAGAAGTTAAATTAAGTTCTGAAGTATCTGGTGAAGTAACCGAGCTTTTGGTAAAAGAAGGAGATGTTGTAAAAAAAGGTCAGTTGCTTTGTAAAGTTAGACCAGACATTTTGCAATCTGGATACGAAAGGGCAGTTGCATCTTACAATTCGCAAAAGGCAACTGTAGCGTCAACGCAACAACAGTTAATTCAAAATCAAGCTAATTTTGCAAATGCATCTGCAACTTATAAACGTAATGTAGAGCTTTACAATAAAAAAGTAATTTCGGCATCTGAGTTTGATGCTGCAAAAGCTGCATATTTAACTGCTCAAGCAAATTTAGCTAGTGCAAAAGAAAATGTAACCGGCGCAAAATTCGGATTAGAGCAATCTGGTGCTAACGTGAAAGAAGCTGGTGCTAACTTGGCAAGAACTACAATTTATTCTCCTGTAGATGGTGTTGTTTCAAAATTATCTATAGAGTTGGGCGATCGTATTTTAGGTACTTCTCAAATGGCGGGTACAGAAATTATGCGTATTTCTAACCTAAGCTCAATGGAAGTAAATGTTGATGTTAACGAAAACGATATTAATCGTGTAAACGTTGGTGACAGTGCAACAATTGAAGTTGATGCTTTTGCGGACAAGAAATTTAAGGGAATTGTAACTGAGATTGCAAGTTCATCAACAAGTGTTGGTACAGCTTCTACTTCCGTAGATCAAGTAACTAATTTTTCTGTAAAAGTTCGTATCCTGGCAGATTCTTATAGTTCTGTTAAAGGTGGCGCTAAAGATTTGCCTTCTCCTTTCAGACCAGGTTTATCTGCAACTGTAGATATCGAAAGTGAATCTTTAACTTCATTGGCGGTTCCAATTCAAGCTATTTTTACAGGCGATAAAGAAAAATCTGCTTCACAGGCGGCTACTGCTACTAATGATCAGAACCAGGATAAGCAAAAAGCAAAATTGAACGATAAAAACATTAAACAATACGTTTATCTATTCGATAGCAAAGCATCAACAGTTAAAAAAGCTGAGGTTACTACAGGTATCCAAGACGATCAATATATTATTGTTAAAACCGGACTTAAAGCTGGACAAGAGATTGTATCAGGTCCATATTCTGCAATTCAGAACAAACTAAAAGACGGTTTAAAAGTAGAAAAAACTACAAAAGACAAGCTTTTTAGTGCCGATGGCAAAAAGTAAGCGCTACAAATCAATAATAAATAAGTAATTTTGAATTAAGCTTGAAAAGGTTTAAGGAAACGCTCAAGAGTTGTTGCCTTAAACCTTTTCGTTTTACAGCTTGTTTAAAAGAGAATATGGTACCTAAAATTGCAATGATTGGTGGTGGAAGTTGGGCAACAGCAATTATAAAAATGCTGAGTGACAATGCCACAGAAAAGGAAATATTTTGGTGGATGCGAAGCGAAACTTCCATTGAGCATATAAAGGCTTTTAAACACAACCCAAACTACCTAAGTTCGGTAGAAATCAAAGTTCCGGCAGATCATATTTCGTCAAACGTTAAGGAGATTATTAGCAAAGCCGATTACCTGGTTTTAAACGTTCCGGCGGCTTTCCTAAAAAGTTCATTGCAAGATATTTCTGCAGAAGACTTAAAAGGCAAAAAAATTATTTCGGCAATTAAAGGCATAGTGCCTGATGAAAATCTCATTATTGGAGAATTTTTACATCAGAAATATGAAATTCCTTTGCAGGATATAGTTGTAATTAGTGGGCCTTGCCACGCAGAAGAAGTGGCGCTTGAAAAACTATCTTACCTAACTATTGCAAGCATGGATATAAGTTTGGCAGCAAACTTTGCCAGTATGTTAGCAACCAGATATATAAAAACGAACGTTTCTGATGATATTTTTGGAACCGAATATGCTGCGGTTTTAAAGAATATTTACGCTGTTGCTAGCGGTATTTGCCACGGCGTTGGTTATGGCGATAATTTTCAAGCGGTTTTAATTTCAAATGCGATAAGAGAAATTAAAGATTTTGTAGACGCTGTGCATCCGATAGACCGAGACATAAATGAGTCGGCTTATTTAGGCGATTTGCTGGTAACTGCCTATTCTCAATTTAGCCGAAACCGAACATTCGGAAATATGATAGGCAAGGGCTACACTGTAAAATCTGCACAATTAGAAATGAACATGATTGCCGAAGGTTACTATGCTGTAAGTTGCATGCACTATATCAATCAAAAATACCAAGTAGAAATGCCTATTTGCAAAGCGGTTTACGAAATTCTTTATCAAGCAAAGTCTCCTGTGCATGAAATGGGTAAGCTAACAGAAAAATTAAAATAAACCAGCTTACATTTTGAAGCGCAACTACATTGTGTTTATCAATGGCAGTCCCGCTTTCGCTACAATCTTTTTTGCCCTTTCCACTGAGCGACGCAAAAAAAAGGATTTTCGCTCCAATCGGAGGCTAAAAACAAGGGCTTGTGCGGTGCAAGCTTAATTTCTTAATTTAAGAATTCCTCTTCTCGATTTGCTATTTTACACAAGTGATGCGGTTTTTCAGCCATTTAAACTCTCCTCACAGCAACTGAAGTGTTAAAACCTTACATAACCTAATCTATAAGGCATTGCAAATTCCGGTAATTGTATGGCAATTGCCGATGAAATAATTTAAAAAACAATACTTATACGAAACGTGTTTTATTACCAAAATCTACTACCATGAAAAGAAAATATTTATTAGGCTTAGTAGCCTTAGGAATGGTTACTTCGGTAAGTTTTACCGCAGTGGCGCAAGAGAAAAAGACCGAAGCTGGCAAAGTGATTCAGAAGACAGGTAAAGCAGCTAAAAGTGTAGGTAACAAAACTGCAGAGGTTGCTGTAAAAGGTACCGCTAAAGTTGCCGATCAAACTTTTAAAGGCAAAATGGCTCCAGACGGATCTAATGTTTATATCGACGGAAAGAACAACAAATATTATATTAATAGCAAAGGCGCTAAGGTTTATTTAAAAGCTAGCCAGATCAGAAATAAACCAGCTGATAAATAAAATTAAGTAAATCGTCATGCTGAATTTATTTCAGCATCTGTTTAATAACAACATCGACCCTGAAATAAGTTAAGGGTTAAGACAGCTTGCAAACAACAAAGCCTCGACAAATTGTCGAGGCTTTGTTGTTTATTGTGGTCAATTAACCGAAAATTGTTACTGTTAATTGTGAACCGTTAACTAAGATCTACGTCTTCTTTCGCCACCACTGCCTTCGCGTCTACCGCTTCCGCCTGTGTTGCCACCTTTATCATCGCGACTGCGACCAGAGAAATCTCTAAAACCGCCACCGCCGTTTCCGCCTTCACGTCTTCCGCCACCGCTGCTTCTTCTATCTCCACCACCGCTTCTTCTCTCTCCGGCGCCGTAACCGCCACCGCCTCTGCGTTCTCCACCAAATCCACCACGTCTGCGCTCGCCACCATCGCCGCCTCTTCCACCAACTGGTGCTTCACCGCTTTTTTCGATTCTTACATCGCGACCGTTAAATTTAATATCTTTAAAGTTTGTGAATAAAGCATCAACCGTATCATTTTCTACTTCAATAAAAGAGAAAACTCCTTTCAAATCTATTTTACCAACAGATTTACCGCTTATTTTACCGTTATTACAAACGAAACCTAATAAATCACCTCTAGTAAATTCGTCTACCGAACCTACGTTGATAAATAAACGAGTGTAGTTGCTATTGTCAAAGTTTCTGCCACCACGTTCTCCGCGTTCTCCACGCTCACCTCTTTCGCCACGATCATCTGCACTTGCATTTAAATCTGGTGCGTTAGCATAGTAATCTAAGAAACGGTTAAACTCTAGCGAAGCAAATTTTTTGATAACATCTTCTTTGCTTAACTCAGAAAATTCATCCATAATTCTTGGAATGTACTGGTCAATCTGATCAGTATTTACTTCCACATTATGAACTTTGTGAATTAAAGAGAATAATTGTTTTTCGCAAACATCAAAACCTGTAGGTAATTCTGCTTTTGTAAACTGTTTACCAATAATTCTTTCAATCTGACGGATTTTGCCAGTTTCTTTAGAGTTGATGATACAAATAGAGATACCAGTTTTACCAGCACGGCCAGTACGGCCAGAACGGTGCGTATAACTTTCAATTTCATCAGGCAAAGAATAGTTAATTACGTGTGTTACGTTGTTAACGTCAATACCACGAGCGGCAACATCGGTAGCAATTAATAATTGCATGTTACGATCGCGGAAACGTTGCATAACTTTATCACGTTGTTGTTGAGATAAATCTCCGTGTAAAGAATCTGCGTTGTAACCATCTTTAATTAAATGCTCGGCAACATCTTGTGTATCCATTTTGGTTTTACAGAAAACAACTGCAAAAATTTCTGGATTAAAATCTACAATACGTTTTAGGGCAGCATATTTATCGCGGGCACGAACCACATAGTATTCGTGTTCAATGTTTACGTTACCTGTGTTTTTTGTACCCATGGTTAATTCTACAGGGTTTTCCATGTAGTTTCTAGCAATACGGCGCACTTCTGGTGGCATAGTTGCAGAAAATAACCAAGTTTTTTTCTCGTCTGGTGTAGTTGATAAAATATCGTTTATGTCTTCTTGGAAGCCCATATTTAACATTTCATCCGCCTCATCCAATACTACATATTTAACGCTTGAGAAATCAATAGCTTTACGGCCAATGATATCTAGCATACGGCCGGGCGTGGCCACTACAATTTGTACGCCATTGCGTATTTCGCGTAGTTGTTGCATAATGTTTGCGCCACCGTAAACGGCAACCACATGTGCATTCTGCGTGTTTTTAGAGAAATTTTTGATGTCGTTTGCAATCTGCAGACATAGCTCACGCGTTGGGCACAAAATTAGTGCTTGCGGCTTATTGCTCTTAAAGTCTATTAATTCTAACAGCGGCAAACCAAATGCGGCTGTTTTTCCTGTTCCTGTTTGGGCCAAACCAACAAAGTCGTTACTACCTTCTAACAGTACAGGAATAGATTGCTCCTGAATAGGCGTAGGATTTTCAAATCCTAGCTCTTTTACGGCATTAACAACGTCATCACTTATCCCCAATTTACTAAATGGGTTTATCATTATAACATTTTTTAATTAAGCCGCAAAGATAAGGTTAATAATTGGTATTTTACTGATACCAAGATAAATAGTTTTTGGCTTAATAATTTGAAAACAAGTCAGTTAGGTTTTGTATTTGTTTTTTAACGCATTATAATGCTTTTAGAAGCGCATTTATGGTGCTTTCTATTACTTTTAGTCCCGCTTTCCCTGCAATCTTTTTGTCTTCTTTTTCCGTCTTTTTTAAGGTTTGTGAGAAATCTCATGGATATACGCTACATAATAGTTTACTCCTTCGGAATGATGCGATAAAAAGTATTTTCGCCCAATCGGGGCTATTTTACGCAGTGCAGCATTAGTTTTTAAATTCCTTGGCGTGTTGCAAACAAAAACACATTCTTTATAAATGAAAATATGATTTCTTGTTAGAGGGGTCTGTATGATAATAGAACAAGGCGGTGGGTTGTAATACGCAACTTTATTGTGTATTGTTCGGCATTACAAACCATGCAATGCTTATCGCGTTAGCTAACTATTATAAAACAATCTTTTCCAGTTGTCCTTTTCGTTTTACAATGTTTTTGTAATCCCACTGAATGGTTTCTGATTTTTGGAGCCAGCGCTTTAAATCCTCTAAATTAATTTGTGAAATTTCATTATAAAAAATTGAAGCATCTTTAAATTTTGCACCGAGTACGTTAAGCGCTCGTTCATCAAAGTCAGCACCGCTCCAAAACATAAGCCTAATTCCTTTTTTCTGTTTGCTATAACCAACTATAGGGTTTCCATTTAAAAACCAAACTGGGTGTGCATGCCAGATTTTGCTTTCGCTATCTCCAAGTACTGAGTTAATGGTGTTTGCAAGTAAATTGCAAATTGCTTTGTCGGTTTCCGAACAACTATCATTGTAAGCTTGTATAGCTAAAAGCATAACCTAATGTTTTATTAAGTGTTATAAACAGAATTATAAATTTAATGAATTTGCTCGTCAATTTTATACGCCTTTTAGCATATGTGCTAATATTGGCTCGCATTCCTCCTTACAACAAGCATAAAACTGTTTATGCCTCCACTGGTTAGACTTTGGCGACAAACCCCACCAAAATTCTGCTAATGCAAGTGGCTTAAGTTTATGGAGAAATGCATGTTGTAATAGTTTTGGTCCGGCACACTCGCCAGCACCTGCGGGAGGGTTTTTATAGTGAAATGCGGTAAACAACTCGTTTAAGCTTTTTTCTTCGCCGGCCTGGTTTAAAAAATGGTAATGTTCAAATATTTGGCTTTGCAATGCATTCGAGTATTTTTTTCTGGCCACTTTCAAATTTTGGATTTTCGCTTTATCTGTATTGGCAAATTCTAAAGCTCTAATCTCGTCATTTAACAGCGCAAGTTTTTGCATTCCCTTGTTTAAAAAACCATCCGTTGCTAAAGTATCAAATACTGGTGGAACAAATTTAGCATGATGGTTTTTGCCCGCCAGTTTGCCAGAGAATGCTGCTAAATAACCAATTTCTTTTTGTTGATTTTCTACAACAAGTACACCGAACATTTTGCCAATTACCATGCCATCAGCTTCGCTATCTAAGCCAAAATTATGTTGCCATTCTTTTTGGTTAAGAATATGATGCTGTAAATCTTCTGCCGCTAAAGCACAAAGTTGATGCGGAACACCATTTACCATTTGCGAGAAATTTGCAGGCACATCATATACGCCTAATGGCTGTTTAAACCTAATGAAAAGGTTGTTTTTGGCGTGGTTGTGCATTTTGCAATTACTGTCTTGTCCCTGAGTTTATTTATTGCTCAGGCGATTTTGTCTTCTTCTTAAACGTCAAAAACACGCAAGCGACGAAAGTAAAGAGGTAAAGAAATCCTAATGCTGGTTTTCTAAACGTAAAATTCTGTAAATCGAACTCTCGTAGCAATGCTAACGCTATTGGAAATGCAAGTAATGCGAAAACTAAATTGAAACCTATTTTATTTTTCATGAGCGCTTGGCTTTTATGTGTTTTAGTTAATAATTAGCAAAGAAAAAATAGACTTCACCAAAAGCAAAAATAGATAGGGATAAAATTGTGCTTGTTATATATTTCTTTTTAACAAATAAAATAAGACCCAAGAAAAGTCCAATTAAATGTAGCAAGCCAACAATTATATTAGCCTTTGCAATATCCCAAATAATTCCTCTTGGAATAAAATCGCTTACCAATTGATATTTAATTTGCGCTACCACCATAAAATGATAGCATACATTTATTAGCAAGGCACATAAGCCAATGATGGCCCATGTTTTATAAATCCCGTTTGCATTTTTAGCTTCCAACTTGTATTTGTTCTCTATAAAATTGCATTCAACTTAACATGTTGTAATAGCATTATGGTTTTGGCATCTTTAATTTCGCCTTTGGCAATCATTGCAATAGCTTCATCAATAGGTGTTTCTAAAACCTCTATATTCTCTTCTTCACCTGCCACGCCACCACCATCATTAACCTTCATGTCTTTAGTGTACTCGGCAATAAAAAAGTATAAAATCTCGGTAACCGAACCAGGCGACATATATGCTTCAAAGACCTTTTTTACATCAGTAATTTTGTAGCCAGTTTCTTCTTCAGTCTCGCGTCTTATACAATCTTCTGGGTTGTCTTGATCCAACAAACCTGCACAGGCCTCTATCATCATGCCATCGCTGTTGCCATTTATAAACGTCGGTAACCTAAATTGTCTGGTTAAAATAACAGTTTGTTGAGCTTTGTTGTAAAGAAGAATAGTAGCACCATTACCACGATCGTAACTTTCCCGTGTTTGAATTAGTTTTTCTCCATTGGGTTTTACGTATTCGTAAGTTATCTTTTTTAGGATGTACCAATTGTCAGAAAGTATCTCGGTATTTAAAATTTTTACGTCCTTAATCATTATCTCAATCTATCTGCAGAACGTATTAGTTTGTCATCATTGTTTATACCTCTAATAGATAAAAAGCAGAATATTGCAGCTATAATAGGTAAGAAACTGCCAATGCCGAAATTAAGGTCAGCTAAATTATCGCCTAATTTTTGCGCTAACTGGCTACACCAAAAAGATAGACCCATAATTAAGAAAATCGTCAAAATTGAAATCCGCTTCTGTAATTTTCTATTCCGGAAATTAAAAATATTAGCAAAGCAAATTATTGCTAAAGCAATTGTACTGATAAAAAGTGGCAAAGATTCTTCTAGCAATTTTGTATCGGTACCTGCAATTTGGTATAAACCTCTAGCTGTAATAAATTGCGTTGCGTTACCAGCATGGGCACTAACCAAAGGAATAAACAGGAAAGAGGAAATTGTTAAAGTTGCCAGCAAAAGCCAAATAGATTGTACTCTTTGTATCATATATTTAATTTTAAACAACAAATATAGATTAATTGCCAAATACTATAGTCTGTTAATAATTAGAAAAAGTATTTTTGCAAACAAGTGGATAGTAAGAGATATTTTATTGAACTGAGTTATAACGGTACAGATTTTCATGGTTGGCAAACGCAACCTAACGGAATTACTGTGCAAGAATGCCTGGATAAAGCACTAAGCACTTTTTTTAGGCAAGAAGTAATAACGCTAGGTTGCGGACGAACAGACGCTGGAGTGCATGCTACAGAATTTTTCGCCCATTTTAACCTAACCGCAATTAGCGATAAACAGGTTGCCAATTCGGTTACTGGCATAAATTCGCTGTTGCCTTATACCATTGCGGTAAAGCGTGTTTTCGCAGTGGCGGATGATGCACATGCCAGATTTCATGCCACGGCCCGTGCTTATAAATACCATATCCACTTTAGTAAAGATCCATTTAAACTGGACAGATCTTGGCTATACAAAGGCGGCTTAGATCTAGAGGCGATGAACCAAGCAGCAAAAGTTTTGTTAAATTTTACAGATTTTTCTTGCTTCAGTAAATCGAATACGCAAACCTTTACCAATAACTGCAAAATTACCGAAGCGTATTTTGAAGAAGAAAAAGACGGTTTGGTGTTTACCATTAAAGCCGATCGATTTTTGCGTAATATGGTAAGGGCAATTGTGGGCACTATGGTTTTGGTCGGCAAGGGCGATATCTCTGTCGCAGATGTTGCTAAAATAATTGAAAGCAAAAACAGAAGTAATGCAGGCCAGTCTGTACCGGCTTGCGGTTTGTATCTGGTTGCCGTAGAATATCCATTTATTAAAAATGATTGAAAGATAGAATTTGAATTAGAGAGGAATAGTATAACTACTGGTAATAATTCACTCATTCGAAATTCATTCATTCAAAATTAGAAAAGATATATGTCTAAAATAACCGGCGAAGCATTTAATGTTGGCCTGCTAAAAAGAGTTTTTGAATATGTAAAGCCCTATCGCTCTGTTTTCAGATGGTCGGTAGTGTTAACTTTGGCATTGGCAATAATTACGCCGGTTAGGCCATTTTTAATTGGCTACACGGTAGATGAGTATATTTTAAAGAATAACCACAGTGGTTTGGTGCAATTAACCATTGTAATGATTGTAGCGCTCGTGCTGCAATCTTTTATCCAATACAGTCAAACACTCTTAACAAACACCCTAGGTCAATCTGCCATAAAAGATTTAAGGATAAATGTTTTTAATCATATCAGCAATCTTCGTCTTAAGTACTTCGATCAAACTCCTATCGGACAGCTGATAACTAGAACAGTATCTGACTTAGAAACCATTGCCGATATATTTTCTGAAGGATTAATTGCCATGATTGGAGACATGCTTCAGGTTATTGTAATTATCGGTGTGATGTTTTGGATAGATTGGGAGCTTACCACTGTTGTTTTACTTCCCATCCCATTTTTAATTATCGCAACGCGGATATTTCAAAAATCTATAAAAATTGCATTTCAGGAAATTAGAACGGAGGTTTCGAACCTAAATACCTATTTGCAAGAGCATATCAGCGGTATTTCTATTATTCAGTATTTTGCCCGCGAAGATCAGGAATACAAAAAATTTGTAAAAATCAATACCCGCTATCGCGATGCAAACATTCGTTCTAATTGGTATTATTCGATCTTTTTTCCGGTAGTAGAACTAATTTCGGCAGTGTCTTTAGGTTTACTGATTTGGTACGGTTCTAAAATGATCTTAGAGAAACCATTAGATGTAAAACCCGGTACCATTACCATGTTTATCATGTTTATCACCATGCTTTTTAGACCAATTAGAGAGTTGGCAGATAAATTTAATACACTACAAATGGGTATGGTTGGAGCCGACCGTGTATTTAAGGTGTTAGATACAAAAGAAACCACAGAAAATGCTGGCACTTACGCACCAGAAAAATTAACTGGCGCAATTAGTTTCGAAGGCGTTTGGTTTAGCTATAATCAAGATACTGCGGTTGAAGAAGAAAACTATGTTTTAAAGGATATCACGTTTGAAGTAAAAGCAGGGGAGACGGTGGCGTTGGTTGGCGCTACAGGAGCCGGAAAATCATCAACAATAAATATTTTAAACAGATTTTACGAGATACAAAAAGGATTAATTAAAGTTGATGGTGTAGAACTTAAAGAATATGAGTTAGGGTACTTGCGTAGTCATATTGCAACGGTTTTACAAGATGTGTTTCTGTTTTCGGATACGATTTTTAATAACATTACGCTTAATAATCCTTCCATTTCTTTTGAGGAAGTGGTAGATGCCGCTAAAAAAGTTGGCGCACATGATTTTATAGAGCGGTTGCCCGGTGGTTACCATTTCAATGTAATGGAACGTGGTTCTACTTTATCTGCTGGTCAAGCTCAACTGATTTCTTTTATTAGGGCGTTGGTTTATAAACCTTCTATTTTGGTATTGGATGAAGCAACATCTTCTGTTGATACGGAGACAGAAATGCTCATACAAACTGCAATTGACAAATTAATGCAGGGCCGAACATCAATCGTTATAGCGCACCGCTTGTCAACCATTCAAAAAGCCGATCAAATTATAGTGTTGGATAAGGGCGAGATAAAGGAGAAAGGCACACATCAGCAACTGCTAAAGTTAAACGGATATTACAAGCGTTTATACGATTTACAATTTTCGTCTGTGGGGATTGCTAAAAACTCGTAAATTTTGCTAAGTTTGGTTAATCAACCAAAAATTTCTTGAGCGTTACTAAGCATATCGAAGATGAGCAAATTCTTTTTGCCTTGTTAAAGCAAGGCGATGAGCGTGCTTTTGCTAAAATTTACGATTGCTATTGGGCCCAACTTTATAATTCTGCTTATAAAAGGATGCCCGAAAAAGAGAAGTGCCAAGACATTGTACAGACGGTTTTTGCTGATGTTTGGCTAAGAAGGGATCAATTACAAATAGAAAACTTAAGTGCTTACTTACATACCGCAGTTCGTTTTCAGGTACTTAAACAACTTACACGTAGCCCTAAACATAGTTTTATAGGAGATATGTTTATTGCCGACCTGATATCGCCACTAGAAACAGATGCTAATTTGTTGGATAAAGAAGCACAAGCCCTTTTAAGACTTTACATATCGGCCTTGCCCGAAAAACGAAGAGACATTTTTGTAATGCACTACATGCATGGTTTAACTACAGCAAATATTGCGGTAAAATTAGGCATATCCAGAAAAACTGTTCAAAATCAATTAACAACAGCTTCCCATGCCTTGAAATTGAGATTGACACATTTATTTGCTTGGTTAGTTGCCATTCTTTCGATTTTGGTGTCTTGTAAATAATATTTTATTTTCCTTTGGGATTTTTTCACTCTCATGGTACATATAATAAAAGGTACCTAAATGAGCATCCCAAATTCGAGAAGAGACTTTCAGCAAATTATTGAAAATTACGTTTCGGGTAAAGCTACGCCAGAAGAAATAGCTTTTATAGAAGCTTACTATGCAAAGCTAGAAAACCAGCCCGATGTACTTGACGAATTCACATCCGCAGACAGCGTTGAATTTGCAAAGATTAATTTTGAAGCGATACAAACTAAAATAAAAAAGGCCGAAAGAAAGCCTAGATCTTTTTACAAATATGCGGTGGCTGCGGTATTATTTCTTTCTCTGGGAATGACCGTTTTCTACACCTTGCGGAAAGATATAATCTCTAAACCTGTGGCTGAGCAGACAGTAGCTAAAAAGATTGATGTAGACCCGGGAAGTGATAAAGCAACCCTAACACTTGCAGATGGCTCTACGATTGTATTGGACAATACCAATACCGCAGAGGTATTTCACAAAAACGGATTAATCATTTCAAAAACTAAGTCAGGCGAGTTAATTTATAAAATTGAGAATGCAAGCTCAACAAAACCTAATGCCTACAATACCATAACTACGCCAAAAGGTGGGCAATACCAGGTGTTATTGCCAGATGGAACAAAAGTATGGCTTAACGCAGCATCATCTTTAAAATATCCAGAGGTTTTGGGCAAAACAGAACGCATGGTTACTTTAACAGGTGAAGCTTACTTCGAAGTTGCTAAAGATGGTCGACCGTTTTATGTAAACAGTAAACAGCAAAGCGTAAAAGTTCTCGGTACGCATTTTAACGTAAACACCTACATGGATGATAACTTCTCGAAAACGACGCTATTAGAAGGAAGTATTGCGTTAAACACCTCAAAAAATTCGAAGATTATTAAGCCTGGGCAACAAGCTTTGATTGGAGTTAACAGCTTGATAGCTATTGACAAAGATGTTGATGTGCAAAATGTTGTAGCCTGGAAAAACGGACTCTTTGTATTTGATAACGCCGGATTGAAATCAATCTTGAATCAACTAGAAAGATGGTACGATATTAAAATTGATTATAGCGATATACCTAACAAAAGATATAATGGTATGGTGCCACGAAAAGCGAAACTATCTGAAGTTTTAAATATGCTTGAGCTTACCGGAAACATTAATTTTAAAATAGAAGAGGGAAGAACATTAAAGGTTTTTAACAAATAGAAACACTACCATGAATTAAATAAACTAACAACAACAAACACAACTTAAACCCACAAACATGTATGGAATTTTACATTAATAGTAATAGGCTAAAGACCGCAAAAACTTTAGCGAATATTACCAATCATTTTAACAGAAAATTATTTAACACGATGAAACTAGTTGTAATTTTTTTAACCATTTTTTGCATGCAGGCAAGTGCGAATGTTTTTTCGCAACGTGTTAGCATTAACCAAAAAAATATGCCTTTAGAGCAGGTTTTGAAAGAAATCAAGCGTCAAACTGGTTATTTTTTCTTGTACGACACTGACTTGGTACAACAAAGTGCTAGGCCAGTTAGCATTAACGTAAAAAACGCAGCGTTAAATGATGTTCTGGTAAGCGTTTTAAAATCTCAGCCTTTTAGCTACGAGATAAAAGAAAACACCATTTTAATAATGCCTAAAAAAGCATCATCAGCTTTAGCGATAGACGTAACAGGTAAAGTGATTGATGAAAATGGTTTGCCAATGCCAGGCGCATCAGTTAAAGTTAAAGGTCAAACTGGTGGAGTAGTTACAGACGGCAACGGAAATTTCACGTTAAGAAATGTTGCAGATAACGCTGTTTTAGTTATCTCTTATTTAGGGTATGCGGATAGAGAAGTGGTAGCGAGCGCTCAAATGGGTAGTATTGCATTAACCTCGGTAGCTAACACATTAACCGACGTTGTAATTACAGGTTATACCAGTTACAAAAAAACACAGTCTGCTGCTTCTATTGCTACAGTCGGAGCAGAGAAAATCAATCAAGTTCCAGGCCTAACTGTAGATCAGATTTTACAAGGTAGAGTGCCGGGTATGAGTGTAATCTCAACATCTGGTCAGCCAGGACAAAGTGCTTCTGTGGTAATTAGAGGTATAGGAAGTGTTAGTGGTTCTTCAACTCCGTTATATATTTTAGATGGGATACCAATTGAAGCCGGTTATTTCCAAACCATCAATCCAGAAGATATAGAATCGGCTACAGTATTAAAAGACGCTTCTGCAAAAGCGTTGTATGGTTCTAGAGGATCAAATGGTGTTATCGTGCTAACTACCAAAAAAGGTAAAGAAGGAAAGTTATCGGTAAATTATGTATCGCAATATGGTTTTTCTAATTTAAGCAGACCAAATTTCGAGATGATGAACACCGAGCAACGCTTGCGTTTTGAAGAAGAAATTGGAGCTAGTTTTGGTAGAAATATTGGTCCAGGATGGACATATTCGCCTAAAAATCCAACCTATGCAGCGGGTACAGCAACAACTCGTGCTCGTGCAGATTTTATTTTAGATAGTTTGCGCCAAATTAATACGGATTGGAGAGATCAGTTTTTCCAAAAAGGTAAATTCCAAGAGCAACAAGTTAGCTTAAGTGGCGGAAATGAAAAAGTTCGTTTTTACAACTCCTTAAATTACTATAGCCAGGAAGGTGTGGCAAAACGTACTGGATTAGATAGATATTCGTTAAGAAGTAATGTAGATTTTAAGGATGATAAATTCAGTGGAAGTGTTAATGTTTCATTAGGTTATTCTCAATCTAGCTTTACCGAAGGCGAAGGTGGTACAGGTGCGGGTACTGCAATGGCATCTGTTTATTATGCATTGCCATACGAAAAACCTTATGCGCCAGACGGCACGTTAATTCATCAAGGTAATAAGTCGCAGTATTTTATATTAGATCAGCGTGAGGGTTCTCAAGGATTAGAGCGTTTGTTTAATTCATCAGACAAAACCGAACAATTAAAATCTATTATTGGTACATCATTGGCTTATCAAATTTTGCCAGAGTTAAAAATTACTACCAGAGCGGGTATAGATTACAGAAGTTCTACAGATCAAGTTTTCATCAATCCAGATTCGTACTACGGCTCTAGAAGTGTGGCTAACACCTTGGGCGGAAAAGGAAGAATAACAGATGCAAGCAGAAGAAACTTCAACGTTATTTCTACATCGGGATTAACCTTTGCTAAAACATTTGCAGATAAGCATGATGTTGAAGCTTCAGCTTTTTACGAATACGTTTATAACAATTATAATTCTTTCGGTTTTAGTGCTTACGGTATCGATGGTCGTTTGCCAGAAACTCCGGCAGGTGCAACAAACGGTAGCGCAACATTTTTACCTTCAGTAACTGGCGGAAAATCATCTAGCGGTTTAGCATCAATTATGGGCGTTGCTAGATATACCTACGATAATAAATATACCGTTACAGGTAGCTACCGTCAGGATGGTTCTACAAAAGTTGCACGCAAAAACAGATGGCAAGGTTTTTACTCTGTAGGAGCTAGCTGGAATGCTAAGGAAGAAGATTTCTTGAAAAATGTTAGTTTAGTTTCCGATTTAAGATTTAGAGGAAGTTATGGAACTACAGCAAGTACGTTTGGTGGCGATTTCTTATATCTGCCAACTTATGCAGCTAATACCTCTTACGGTGGTGTTACGGGCATCAGGCCAACTTCGCCAGGCAACGCAGATTTCGATTGGGAATATGTTGATGAATTTAACGTAGGTTTCGATTTAAGTTTGTTTGCAAGTAGAAGAGTTAGAATTTCTGCCGATTACTACAACAGAATTACCAATAACATGTTTATTGATCAGCCACTTTCTGCAACATCTGGTTTTGCCAACTTAAACTTAAGTACGGGTAAAATGAGAAATCGCGGTGTAGAGTTTGAAGTAAATGGAGATGTAATTAAAACCAACGATTTTACTTGGACGTTAGGCGTAAATGCTGGTTATAACAAAAATAAAATCCTTCATGTAACAGATATTACAGATTCTTACCCAGATGGAGATACACGTATTTTAAAAGTAGGTTTACCATATGGAACTTATTTTGCTCCGCAATGGGCAGGTGTAAATCCACAAACTGGTGAAGCGCAATATTACAACTTAGACGGTAGCATTACTACTACTTATAATGTAAATACCCAAAGCACTACAAATTCTGGTAGTTTATATCCAACATTTACTGGCGGATTTAATACTTCGTTAAGTTACAAAGGAATTACGGCTTCGGCGTTGTTCTCTTTTGTATCTGATGTAATGCGTTGGAACAACGAAGATTTTTACAACGAAAATCAGCGTTATGCAACCAGTAACCAAACGGTTAGAATGTTAGAAAACCGCTGGCAACAAGCTGGCGATACAGGTAACGACGCCATTCATCAAAGATTTGATATCCCTAGAAACTTTACATCAAAAGATATTCAGGATGCATCTTTTTTAAGGCTAAGAAATGTAAACATTGGTTATGCTTTACCTAAATCAATTGTAGAAAAAACAAAGTTTATTAAAGGCGTTAGGGTTTTTGTGCAAGGTCAGAACTTGTTCACTTGGACTAAATGGAGAGGTTTGGATCCAGAGAATAACTCTCAATACGGTCGTTTCCAATATCCAAACACAAGAACGTATACTGCAGGTCTTAATGTTAACTTATAATAATTACAGCGATGATTAATAAATTTCACAAAAAATATATCCTTGCCTTATCGTTATTGATATTAATAGCTTCATCATGCTCTAAACTTGATATGAAGCCTACCGATACAATCGACCCGACGAAGGCCTTTAGAAATGCTAATGACATAAACATGGGTTTAATTGGTGTTTATGCTTTGGTTGATAATTCCATGGGAACGTTAAGTTCTACCGTTTCGGATGAAAATACATTTCCAACCGAAAATACAGTAGGCAACAGCGATGCCTTTAGGTGGCTTTACAATGCAGGCAGTGGCTCTGTAACCTCGCTTTATGGTAATAATTATACCGCAATAGATAGGTTAAACAGAGTTTTAGCTGGCGCTGATGCATTAACCTTAACTGGTGCAGATGCAACAACTGTAAGTCGTTACCGAGGAGAACTTTTAGCCTTACGTGCCTATTTGCATTTTGAGCTTTTGCGTGCTTACGCAGCTTCTTACACAACTGGCGCAATGGGCGTTCCTTATATGGAGGCTAGTGCAATCGGTTATCCGGCAAGAGATAATTTTGAAGTTGTAATTGGCAAAGCTAAAGCAGATTTGATTGCAGCCAAAGCTTTAATTCCTGCAACTTTTACAGATAAAACTCGAATTACAAAAACTGCAATTTCGGCAATGCAAGCTCGTGTTGCATTATATGAGAAAAATTGGGAAGAAGCAATAACTTATTCAACAGAGGTTATTAACGATAAGCCCTTAGCAACCAAAGCGCAGTTCCCAGGTTTGTGGACCGACGCAAATGATAGCGAAGTGATTTGGAAACTAAAGCGTGTAGGTACTACGGATTCTAGAGTAGGAGATTTTTATTTCAGACAAACAGGTAGTATTGTGCTTTATGCACCGTCATTCGAACTAATAGCTACATTTGATCAAGCAAATGATTTGCGCTATCCTGCTTACATTAAATTTGACGCAACTAAAGTTGCTCCGAAATCTCAGTATTCTGTAAACAAGTTTATCGGTGGAACAGCTTCAGCTCCAGGTTTGGTAGATATAAAAATGTTCAGAACTGGCGAAATGTATTTGATTCGTGCCGAGGCAAAAGCAGAATCTAGTGGAGATGCTGCTGCAGACATTAACGCCTTGCGCACGTTAAGAATAAATAACTACGTTAATGCAACATTTGCAGATAAACAAGCTTTAATAGACGCAGTTTACGCAGAGCGATTTAAAGAATTGGCTTTCGAAGGTCACCGTTTTTTCGATTTAAAAAGAAGAAATTTATCGGTAACCAGAATTCCTGCTGATGCTGCCAATGCTTCTGGGGCGGTTACATTAACTCCGGCACAGGCGCAATATTCGTTCCCATTGCCAGCATTAGAAATCTCGGTAAATAAAAATACCAAGCAAAACCCTAACTACTAATATTTTTTTCTGGGGAGGATAATCCCTTCCCAGAAATTTATCCCAATCTTTATGAAAAAACTTCTTTTATCAGCATTGGTTATTTCTTGCCTCTCTGCAACAGGATGCGGAAAACCTACAGATAAACCAACGCCAATGCCTAATCCGCCAGTTGTGGTTAATCCAACTAGTAAAAGACCAGGGTCTATAGGTATTGTTGGCGATACAAGTAATGTTACAAAACCGGTAAATGGTGGCTTAGTTTTAATGGGTGGCGGTGCCGATGTAGATGCTGCCTTTAAATGGATGATTGAAAGAAGTGGTGGTGGCGATGTGGTAATTCTTCGTGCCAGCGGAACGGATGCTTATAATCCTTACGTTAACGGCTTGGGAACAGTAAATTCTGTAGAAACCTTGTTGATCAACTCAAAAGAATTGGCTAACGATGACATTGTGGCTTACATTATTCGCAATGCGGAAATGGTTTTTATAGCAGGAGGCGACCAATCTAATTACATGAATTTTTGGAGAGGTACCAAAGTAGAAAAAGCTCTAAATTATTTACTAACCGAGAAAAAAGCGCCAGTTGGTGGTACAAGTGCAGGTTGCGCTATTTTGGGTAGTTTGTACTACAGTGGAGAAACAGGCGGAGTTACTTCTGCCGCAACATTAGCTAATCCTTACGACAGCAACGTGACTTTGTACAATAATGATTTTTTGAAAGCGCCATTTTTGCAAAATGTAATAACCGATCAACATTATTTAACAAGGGAAAGAGAAGGCCGTTCAATGGTTTTTTTGGGAAGGATTTTGACGGATTGGAATATCGCAGCCAAAGCTATAGCTGTTGATGAAAGAACTGCCGTTTGTATAGATGCTATTGGAAAAGCACAAGTTTATGGAGATTATTCTGCCACAAGACCTTACAGTAATGCCTACTTTTTAGTAACCGATGCTACAAAAAAACCAGAGCAATTTGTAGCAAATACAAAAGCTACATGGAACAATGGCGAACAGGCTGTAGCTGTTTACGAGATTCCGGCTTCTGTTAATGGTGGCGGTAATTTTAACGTAACAAACTTTAGCTTTGCCCAAGCAACCGGTGGCAAAGCTTACTGGTGGTCTATAAATAATGGTGTTTTACTAAAAAAGGCGCAATAATAGTATTAGATTTATTTATGAAAAGATTATTTTTAACAGCAATCTGCTTTGTATTTGCACTTGCGGTGAATGCCCAGACTAAACCTAAAGGCAGTTTGTTTATAATTGGTGGCGGAGAACGTTCGGATGAGTTAATCAAACAATTGGTAAGCACAGCGAAATTTACGCCTAAAGATTATATTATCGTATTGCCCATGGCAAGCGAAGTACCAGATACAGGATTTAAGTACATTTCTGCGCAACTCAAAAAACATACAGATTTACCTATCAAAAATTTCAATTTTGCCAAACATAGCACTAGCGATGTGAAATGGGTAGACTCGTTAGCGGCTGCTAAATTAATTTACATTTTAGGGGGCGACCAAAACAGGTTTATGAAAGTGGTGTTAAATACCCCAGTTTACAATGCAATACATAAAGCTTATGCAAATGGTTCAACAGTTGCAGGTACCAGTGCAGGTGCTGCGGTAATGAGCAAACACATGATTACAGGGAAACAGTTGTTGGATACTGTTTACAAAGAAACTTTTAATAAACTCTGGGATAAAAACGTTGAGTTTGCGGAAGGGCTTGGCCTATTGCAAAACACCATTATCGATCAGCATTTTTTAAAAAGAAATAGATACAATCGCTTAATCTCGTCTTTAAATGCGCATCCAGAAATGGTTTGTGTAGGTATTGATGAAGCTACAGCAATAATTGTTCATGGTAATAAAGCTACTGTAGCCGGCGATAGCCAAGTGCTACGTTTAGCAAATCCTAAAGGTTTAAAGACAACAGAAAAAGGTTTAATAAAATTTACACAAGCCGAGTTCGGTTTATTTACCGCGGGCGATATAATGGACATAAAACCTTAACTACCTAATCAACTGCTCTTCGGTAACAGTTTTAATTTTTACAGAACCACTGTCTCTAGTGGTTTCTGTAGAAAAACCTATGCTGTTAGCCCTCACAAAAGAAATTTTCTTGGTTAGTGGTGCTTCGTTAAAAGTAATGGTCGATGCGGTTTCGTCAATGCTATAGGTATCGGTAGTTAGAACAGCCGTATAACGTTTAACCACAGTTCCGTTTGCATCAAAAACCAAGGTGTCTACCTGTAAACCTCTGTTTAAAGTATCTCTCGTTTTTAGAATATCATTGTGGTAAGTACTTCCAATAATATATCTTACTGGCCATCTGCCCAATATCTTTTGTTGCACTAATTCTTTTGCATTAATCTCTTCTTTAGTGCATGCGCTAAGCGTGGCCAAAAAAACAAATATCGATAATAGTAAGTAGCTAGATTTCTTCATTTCTTAATACAAAAACATTGTAAATATAAGTACATAGAACAATAGTTTTTACTATTAACGTTTTAAGTTGGTAATGTGTTACACAACAAATTTGTTTAGGTAGCTAAAATTAAATAGCCAACTCGGTCAGAAATTTTTCTATATTTCAGTTTACAAAACTAAATATAAAATGAAGTCTGTCTTCTCCAACTTAACTTTTCAGGTCCTATTTGCTATTTTTCTAGGTATTTTAGTGGGCGAGTTTTTTCCTGGGTTTGCGCCACATGCCGAGCTAATTAGCAAAAGTTTTATTAACATGATAAGCATGTTAATTGCGCCAATAATATTTTTTACCATTGTTTTAGGCATAGCGCATATGGGCGATATGAAAAAAGTTGGTAGAGTAGGAGGCAAGGCGTTATTATATTTCGAGATTGTAACAACCTTGGCTATTGTTATAGGCTTGGTAGTAGCAAACGTTTTAAAACCTGGCGTAGGTGTAAATGTGCCGCAGGGCGATGTTTCTAAAATTGCTACTTACGCTTCTCAGGCAGGAGAAATTAATTGGTTGGAGTTCATCGCACATATCATCCCAAAAAATATATTCGAGGCATTTACCAAAGGAGAGATTTTGCAAATTTTGTTCTTTGCAATTCTATTTGGATACGGTTTAAATAAGTTGGGCGAAGCTGGCCATTCGGTAATTAGCACTTTCGATAAAATTTCTAAAGTGCTTTTTAACATCATGAAAGTTGTAATGCGTTTTGCGCCAATTGGTGCATTTGGCGGAATGGCTTTTAGCGTGGGTAAGTACGGCTTAGATACATTATTGCCAATGATGAAACTAATGGGGTCTGTATATTTAACCTGTTTCTTGTTTATTTTTGTTGTTCTGAATGCCATTTGCCATTATTATAAATTTAGCTTGTGGTCTTATTTAAAATACATCCGACAAGAAATTTTAATTGTTTTGGGCACTTCTTCTTCAGAATCGGTTTTGCCGAGTATGATGAAAAAGATGGAAGATATTGGTTGCGACAAATCTGTTGTAGGCCTGGTAATCCCTACCGGATATTCGTTTAACTTAGATGGTACGGCAATTTATTTAGCCATGGCGGTTATCTTTTTAACCCAGGTCTTTAACGTCGATTTAACTTTAACACAGCAAATTTCTATAATGGCTGTTTTAATGGTTACATCAAAAGGTGCGGCCGGGGTTACCGGAAGCGGATTTATAGTTTTAGCTAGTACGTTAACGGCACTTAAAATTATGCCGGTAGAACACATTGCTATATTGTTGGGCGTAGATCGTTTTATGAGCGAGGCAAGAGCAATTACCAATATGATTGGAAATGGTATTGCCACCATAGTAATTGCCAAAAGCGAAAACGAATTCAATCACGAGAAATATTTGCAGGCCATAAATCCTATTGCAATAGAAAAGGCAGAAGAGGATAACTTTTAATTGCGTTAAAGAAAGCGAGTAAAGAGCAAGCGTTAAAATTTGAAAAGCAATAGCAGTTAAAAAATTGATGTTAGTCGGGCTTTTCGTTGCAATCTTTTTGCCCCCAATCTCCTAAAGGAGAATGGCAAAAAGTATTTCCACTGCAATCCCGTTTAGTCAACCTCGGTTTTTACTACTATCATCAATTGTAATTCACAAAGGCTGTTTTTAAGAAAAGGCTTGCGTTGGCTTTAGCCAACGGACTAAAAACAGAATCAATTATTTTTTCTCATAAACAATTAAAATCGTCAAATCATTATCAGCGTTGGGCGTAATGCTATGCCAACTGCCAGGTCTGGTTAAAATGGCATCGCCGGGTTTTACAGCAAAGGTTTCGTTGTTCATTTTCATGCTACCCTTGCCACTAATTACATAATAAATTTCGTCTTCTTTTTGCAAATGATAGCCGATTGACGAACCCGCTTTTAATGTTCGTTTTCTGAAAACTGTTTTCAGATTTTTAGCATCGGCAAAGAAGTTAAAGCCGATCGTTTTGCCACCGCCTTTATGTGTGCCGGGTTCTTCTTTGGCCACATCTATATCATTTTGTAATATAAATTTAGCAGTATCTATTGTTTGAGAATAAGCATTTTTAGGGAGGCTGGTTAGGGTGCTTATGCTAACAAGTGCGAGATAGAATAGAGACGATTTTTTCATGATGTGGATTCTGTAGGTTCTAAAATTAGGCATTTTGCCAAGTATTTGCCAAAGGCATCAAGCTTTGTAATGTAAACCCGATTAAAGCGTAAATACTTTTACAAATTCCCTTTAGGGATTTAAGGTAAAAGATTGAAGCGGAAAGCGGGACAAGAGTTGCCCAAATGCTTGCTACGTTCGTTTTCAAATTGTTAGCTTAACAATAAGCTTTTAACTTTTTATGTAAAATAAACCTCGATATGACAAATTATCTGACTTTTGCATTTGACATTCCATTGCATTTACCTTAAGTTTGCAACAAAAAAATAGATATAATGAGTGTTTTAGTAAATAAAGATTCAAAAGTAATTGTTCAGGGATTTACTGGTAACGAAGGTACTTACCATGCTGAGCAAATGATAGCTTACGGTACAAACGTTGTTGGTGGAGTAACTCCTGGTAAAGGCGGTCAAACACATTTAGACAAGCCTGTATTTAACACAGTTAAAGATGCGGTTGATAAAGCTGGCGCTAATGTATCTATTATATTCGTACCTCCTGCTTTTGCTGCAGATGCAATTATGGAAGCTGCCGAAGCAGGCGTTAAAGTAATTGTTTGTATTACAGAAGGTATTCCTACTAAAGACATGATTGCGGTAAAATCTTACCTAAAAGGAAAAGATAGCCGTTTAATTGGTCCGAACTGCCCAGGTGTTATTACTGCTGATGAAGCTAAAATTGGTATTATGCCAGGTTTTATCTTTAAAAAAGGTACCGTTGGTGTAGTTTCTAAATCTGGTACTTTAACTTACGAAGCGGTTGACCAAGTTGTTAAAGCTGGTTTAGGTATTACAACTGCAATTGGTATTGGTGGCGACCCAATTATTGGTACGACTACTAAAGAAGCGGTTGAGTTGTTAATGAACGATCCGGAAACTGAAGGTATCATCATGATTGGTGAAATTGGTGGTGGCATGGAAGCTGAAGCTGCTCGTTGGATTAAAGAACACGGTACTAAGCCTGTTGTTGGTTTCATCGCTGGTCAAACTGCGCCTCCGGGACGTAGAATGGGTCATGCTGGTGCTATTGTTGGCGGTGCTGATGATACTGCTGCCGCTAAAATGAAAATTATGGCTGAGTGCGGCATTACTGTTGTAGAAAGCCCTGCAGAAATTGGTGCAGCTATGGCTAATGCATTGAAAAAGTAATTTTTAACTAATATAGATAGAAAGCGCCCCGATTTATCGGGGCGCTTTTTTTGTTTACTTACCATAAAGGATAAAGCAACTAATATGTTTTTTGAAACTTGTTAGGTAGTATATGCCTATCTTTTCTTTAAGCATTTAGTATCTTAGTGGTTTATTTTTTGCCGAAATGTTTGACGTTGAAATGAAAGTGAAGGTTTTACTATTCGTTATATTTGTGTAGCAAAGGATGTTTAAAAACTATGCTTGCCAGGATTACGTACATCTATTAAAACACACATATGAAATCTATAATCAATAAAACATTAATAGCGCTGAGCCTGTTAGTGGTAACAAGTTTTGTTGCTTGCGCTCAGAAACAAGAAAAAAAGGCAACCCCATCTAAAACCACAAAAAAAATGGAATACAATAAATTAACCAAAGAAGAAGAAGCGGTAATTGTTCATAAAGGAACTGAATGGGCAGGCACTGGTAAATACGATAAGTTTTTTGAAAAGGGAACTTATGTTTGCAAACGTTGTAATGCACCATTATATACATCAGACTCTAAATTTGATGCGCATTGTGGTTGGCCAGCTTTTGATGATGAGATTAAAGGCGCTGTAAAGCGTGTGCCAGATGCTGATGGACAGCGTGTAGAAATTGTTTGCAAAAACTGCGACGCACATTTAGGTCACGTATTTGTTGGCGAGGGCTTAACCGCTAAAAATACCCGCCATTGCGTAAACTCTATATCAATGGTGTTTGTGCCAGAAAAGAAATAAGAAGTATTGCTTTATTTATAAAATGCCTTAGTGAAAGCTAAGGCATTTTTTTGTTTTAAAATTCGTAACCCTGAATTTATTTCTGGGTCTTTGATGTTAAATAGATGCTGAAATAAATTCAGGGTTACGACCTTAGAAATCGATTTTTAAAGACCTTTTTTAAGGATAAACCTCATCTAAATTTCAATAAAAAATGATTTTGTATATTTGCCATCCCTATTGAAACAGTAAAACTAAATTATATCATTGTATGAAAATTTTCCTGTTCTCTTGGTTTGTTGCTTTTGCTGTGCAGGCGCAAGAGCCAACGTTAACCAAAACACCCGATAGTGTAGTAAAAACCCTTATTACAACTTACTATGCTAAAAAATTCGAAGGTAGGAAAACGAGCAGTGGCGAACGTTACCGAGCCAGCAAATTTACGGCAGCCCACCGTACACTTCCTTTTGGTACTATGGTTAGGGTTAAGAATATTAGAACCGGAAAAACAGTAACCGTTAGAATTAACGATCGTGGCCCGTTTAGCAAGAAATTTTCTTTGGATATTTCTGGTGCAGCGGCCAAAGCCTTAGGTATTTACAGACTTGGTTATGCAAAAGTTGAGGTTGCTTACGCACGTTGAAAACGGTGTATAAATTATAGCTGTTGCAACTCGTTTTTTTAAATTATTAACACTCCTTTAAGTTTGCTAAGCGCTCAAAAAGAAATAATTAGCTTTTTCTCTGCTTGTTTCTGACAAATTTCTGATTGAAAAACAGGGGTTGTTCAACAACATGTTAACAACTTTAAAACGTAAAAAATCGCTTAGCCTTTATATTTGTTAAACAAAGTTCTTTACAAGAATCCATCCACAATATTTTTTAAGTTATTAGTGTTTAGTAGGTTACAAAGGCGGTGCAAAGCAGCGTTTTCAAAAAATCTAAACTAAATACCAATTGCTTGGCGGTTATGGTTTCCTAATAAAGCTTTGTGCAAATCAGTAAATGCAATTTCTAAACGTAAAAAATATAAGCTATGCAAGATGAGTTATTACTAAGGGAAAATAAAGATCGTTTCGTTCTTTTACCAATCAAATACCCAGAAATTTGGGAGATGTATAAAAAGAGCGAGGCAAGTTTCTGGACTGCAGAAGAAATTGATTTATCTGATGATCAAAAACATTGGGATAATTTAAATAGCGGAGAGCGTCATTTTATTTCTCATATTTTAGCTTTCTTCTCTGCTAGCGACGGCATTGTAAACGAAAACTTGGCCGTAAACTTTATGAGCGAAGTACAATTGCCGGAAGCACGCTGTTTTTATGGTTTCCAAATTATGATGGAAAACATACATGCGGAAACTTACGCATTGTTAATTGATACTTACATTAAAGACCCGGAAGAGAAAGATCGTTTGTTCCATGCTATTGATACTGTTCCGGCAGTAAAAAGAAAAGCAGAGTGGGCTTTACGTTGGATCGATAATGGAAACTTTGCTGAACGTTTGGTAGCTTTTGCTGCGGTAGAAGGTATTTTCTTTAGCGGTAGTTTTTGCTCTATCTTTTGGTTAAAGAAACGTGGTTTAATGCCAGGTTTAACCTTTAGTAACGAATTGATTTCTAGAGACGAAGGTATGCACTGCGAATTTGCATGTTTGCTTTACAGCATGCTGGAAAATAAATTAAGCGAAGAGCAGGTTCACGGTATCATCCGCGATGCGGTAGAAATTGAAAAAGAATTTGTTACAGATGCGTTACCAGTTAATTTAATTGGTATGAACGCAAAATTAATGCAACAATATATTGAGTTTGTTGCCGATAGATGGATTAGCGAGTTAGGTTATTCAAAAATCTACAATACAACAAATCCGTTTGATTTTATGGAGATGATCTCTCTGCAAGGTAAAACCAATTTCTTTGAGAAAAGAGTAGGCGACTACCAGAAAAGTGGTGTGTTAACCGCTACAGAGGATAAAGCGCAAGCTTTTTCTTTAGACGAAGACTTTTAAAGGTATAAGGTTAACGGTTTAAGGCAGAAGTTTAGGAACTCGGTCTTAAAACTTGATACTAAATACTTAATACAATAAATAGATTTTAAAACCTGGTGCCGCTGTTACCGCAATAAGCACCATAAATACTTGTAAAGGATGTTTGTAATAAAAAGAGATGGCCGTAAAGAGCCGGTAAAGTTTGATAAGATAACAGCTCGTATAGAGAAGTTGTGTTATGGTTTTAATGCTGAATTAGTTGATCCGATTGATGTTGCAAGAAAAGTAATTGAGGGTTTGTACGACGGCGTTACAACTTCTGAACTTGATAATCTTGCGGCAGAAACAGCAGCTTCATTAACAACTAAACATCCAGACTATGCGTTGTTGGCATCGCGTATTGCAGTTTCCAACTTGCACAAAAACACATTAAAATCGTTTTCTAAAACGATGGAAATGTTGTACACCTACATCGACCCAAAAACAGAAAAACCTTCATCTTTAATTGCAGAAGATGTTTGGCAGGTAATTAACGCTAACGCTGATATTTTAGATAGCACAATTATCTACGATAGAGATTTCGGCTTTGATTATTTCGGTTTCAAAACCTTAGAAAAATCTTATTTGTTAAAGGTAAACGGAGCCATTGTAGAGCGCCCACAACATTTGTTTATGCGTGTTGCCGTTGGTATCCATAAAGATGATATTGAAAGCGTAATTACCACTTATAATTTAATGAGCGAGCGTTGGTTTACACATGCTACACCAACTTTGTTCAACGCTGCTACACCAAAACCTCAAATGTCGTCATGTTTCTTGTTAACCATGCAAGATGACAGTATTGAAGGCATTTATGATACGTTAAAACAAACTGCTAAAATCTCTCAAAGTGCTGGTGGTATTGGTTTAAGCATCCACAACATTCGTGCAACTGGTGCGTACATTGGTGGTACAAACGGTACTAGTAACGGTATTGTACCAATGTTAAAAGTGTTTAACGACACTGCCCGTTACGTAGATCAAGGTGGAGGTAAACGTAAAGGTGCGTTCGCAATTTATTTGGAGCCTTGGCATGCAGATATTTTTGCGTTTTTAGATTTACGTAAAAACCACGGTAAAGAAGAAATGCGTGCTCGTGATTTATTCTATGCACTTTGGGTTTGCGATTTATTTATGCAACGTGTGGAAGAAAATGGCGATTGGAGCTTATTCTCTCCAGATGAAGCACCTGGTTTAGCAGATTGCCACAGCGAAGAGTTTAACGAACTTTATACACGTTATGAAAGAGAAGGAAGAGCTCGTAAAACAATTAAAGCACAAGAGCTTTGGTTTGCAATTTTAGATTCTCAGATTGAAACAGGTACACCTTATTTGTTGTATAAAGATGCAGCTAACAGTAAGTCTAACCAGCAAAATCTAGGTACAATCAAGTCTTCTAACTTATGTACCGAGATTATCGAATATACTTCTAAAGACGAGGTTGCGGTTTGTAATTTGGCTTCTTTAGCATTGCCTAGGTTTGTAATTAACGGAGAATTTGATCACCAAAAATTATACGAAGTAACTTACCAAGCTACTTTAAACCTTAATAAAATCATCGATTATAACTATTACCCAGTTAAAGAAGCAGAGAACTCTAACTTCCGCCACCGTCCGGTTGGTTTAGGCGTACAAGGTTTGGCAGATGCATTTATTTTATTGCGTTTACCTTTTGAGAGTGATGCCGCTAAGCAGTTAAACAAAGAGATTTTTGAAACCATTTATTTCGCAGGTATGTCAGCTTCTGCAGATTTAGCGGTTAAACATGGTGCTTACAAAACTTTTAAAGGTTCGCCATTGTCTAAAGGTAAATTCCAGTTCGATTTATGGAATGTTACACCAGATAGCAACCGTTGGGATTGGGAAACATTACGTAAACGCGTAGTAAAATCTGGCGTTTATAACTCTTTATTGGTTGCGCCAATGCCAACCGCTTCTACTTCTCAAATTTTAGGTAACAACGAATGTTTCGAACCGTATACTTCTAATATTTACACCAGACGTGTGTTAAGTGGCGAGTTTATTGTAGTAAACAAACACTTGTTAAAAGATTTAGTGGCTTTAGGTTTATGGACACCACAAATGAAAGACAGAATCATTTTAGCAAATGGTTCAATCCAAGACATTGCCGAAATTCCAGATTATATCAAAGAATTGTACAAAACAGTTTGGGAGATCAAGATGAAAAACATCATCGACATGTCTGCAGATAGAGGAGCATATATTTGCCAATCTCAATCGCTAAACTTGTTTATCAATGCACCAAATACTTCGAAGCTAACTTCAATGCACTTCTACGCTTGGAAAAAAGGTTTAAAAACCGGTATGTATTACCTACGTACACAAGCTGCTTCGCAAGCGGTTAAGTTCACCGTAGAAAACCAAGGTGGTAAAGCTATCGAGGCTGTAATTCCAGCAACTATTCCACAAGATCAAGTTGCAGAAGAAATTGTAGACGGACCAGTTTGCTCAATGGAAGAAGGTTGCATTAGCTGCTCAGGATAGTAATAACAAAGATGAAAGAGCAAGTATAAAAGATTACAGCTGGAAAACTGCCTACTTCAACGTCATCGCGACGAACGAAGCAGTCTTAAAGCAATCTGAACACTTATAATTCAAAAGCAATAATATTTAAGGTTCTGGACATAAAGTTCAGAACCTTATTTTTTGTTTATATTTTTGTAATGCAGTAGGTCATACCTTATGCCTTTTACCTTATGCCATCAACCTTAAACCATAGCAAACACGAAATTATTCCCTGCGAACGTTGCGGAACGGCTATTGAATGTAAGGCAAATTCTTATACCAAATGTCAATGTAGTGTAGTGCAATTGAGCATTAACGAGGTGCAACATATCTCTGAACTTTACGATGGTTGTTTATGTGCTAAATGTTTGTTCGAGCTACAGCAAGAATATAGAGATAGCCTGATTTAAATAGCTATCAGTGGCTTCTGAACGACTAAAAAATTAACATTTTTTGAAAATGAATGTCAGCATTTCATTGGCTCTGCAGTCCCGCTTTACTTTCTGCCATGAAAAATGGCATTCATCCAATCGGGTTTAAATAACAACCTACAGTGGTTCTTGGCAAACTGCAACCCCTCATAGTAGCAAAAACTTAATTATCTAAACTGGATAGCAGTGGAAATACTTTTACAACAAGTCCCCTTTAGGGGATTTAGGAGTAAAAGATTGTAACGAATAGCCAGACTAACTTTAATCCGTTATACTGCATTTGCTTTTCTAATGAAAATTTAAATTTTAAAAGCAGTCTTTCATCTTTGTTCCTTAATCCTTAATCAAAATTGTTAATTTTGCAGTTCAAATTTTATACGGATGAGCAAAGTGAAAGTTGGCTTGGTACAAATGACTTGTACTAAAGATAAACAAGAAAATTTAGATAAAGCGATTGCAAAAGTTAGAGAAGCCGCAGCAAAAGGTGCGCAGATTGTTTGTTTGCAAGAGCTTTTTACCTCGTTGTATTTTTGCGACGTAGAGGATTATGATAATTTCGATTTAGCGGAGAAAATACCTGGCCCATCTACAGATGCTTTGCAAGAAGTTGCGAAAGAATTAGGCGTAGTAATTATTGCTTCGTTATTTGAGAAACGTGCGGAAGGTTTGTACCATAACACTACCGCAGTTTTGGATGCTGATGGTTCTTATTTGGGTAAGTACCGTAAGATGCATATTCCAGACGATCCGGCTTATTATGAGAAATTTTACTTTACGCCAGGTGATTTAGGCTATAAAGTGTTCGAAACCAAATTCGCTAAAATCGGTATCTTAATTTGTTGGGATCAATGGTATCCGGAAGCTTCGAGAATTACTGCTTTAATGGGCGCTGATATCATGTTCTATCCAACAGCAATTGGTTGGGATACTACGCAAGACGAAGAAACCAATAAAGACCAGTATAATGCATGGCAAACGATACAACGTTCACATTCTGTAGCTAATGGCTTACCGGTAATTAGCGTAAATCGTGTTGGTTTTGAGCAAGAAGGTAGGATGAAATTCTGGGGTGGAAGTTTTGCTACCAATGCGCAAGGCAAGTTGCTTTACTTAGCTTCGCACGATAAAGAAGAAACAGAGGTGGTAGATATTGACTTGAAACAGAGCGATTACATCCGCAAGCACTGGCCTTTTTTACGCGATAGGAGAATTGATTCTTATCAGCCAATTACAAAAAGATATATTGACGGGGACTAAGAAGAAAGTCTGAAAGCGAAAAGCTGCTAAATTTTAATATTAATTCTCATCCTGAGCTTGTTGAAGGTCTCTACACAAAAATACAATGTCAATTAAAGTTATAAATACTTCTGAGCAACCAGAATTTGCAAATTCGCCAAAAAAGCAAGGATATCAATTCCCTGCAGAATGGACTAAGCACGAAGCTACTTGGTTAAGCTGGCCGCATAAGGAGGCAAGCTGGCCGGGGAAAATTGAAACGATTTATAAACCCTATTGCGAGTTTATTAAAATTGTTGCCACGGGCGAAAAAGTGCGAATCAACGTGAAAGATGAAGAAATGAAAGCCTTTGCTGTTTCTGAACTTGAAAAAGTTGAAGCTGACTTAAGTAAGATAGAGTTTTACTTTAATGAAAGCAATGACGCTTGGTGCCGCGATCATGGTCCTGCTTTTGTGGTTAAAGGAAACGAAAAAGCAGTGGTAGATTGGGGTTATAACGCTTGGGGAGGGAAATATCCGCCTTACGATTTAGACGATGTTATTCCGACTAAAATTGCCCAGCATTTTAATTTGCCATTGTTTACGCCAGATATTGTAATGGAAGGTGGATCGGTAGAGTTTAATGGTGCTGGAACTATTTTAACTAGCACTGCTTGTTTGTTAAATGAGAATAGAAATCCGCATTTAAATAAAGAGCAAATAGAGACTTATTTAAAGGAATTTTACGGAGCTGAACAAATTCTTTGGGTAGGAGACGGTATTGTAGGAGATGATACCGATGGCCATATAGACGATATTACTCGTTTTGTAAATGAGGATACGGTTTTAACGGTTTTGGAAAGTAACCCTTTAGACGAAAACCACATTTTACTGCAAGAAAACTACGAGGCTTTAAAAGAAATGAGATTGCCAGACGGCAGGCCGTTAAACATTGTAAAACTGCCAATGCCTTCGCCAGTTATTTTTGAAGATACTCGTTTGCCTGCATCTTACGCTAATTTTTATATTGCTAATGCTGCCGTAATTGTACCGATTTTTGACGATGTAAATGATCAGATAGCATTAGATATTATTCAGGGCTGTTTTCCGGATAGACCAGTAGTGGGCATAAACTCTGTAGATATTATCTGGGGATTAGGAAGTTTCCACTGTTTGAGTCAGCAGGAGCCAGCTGTTTAGGGTTATGTTAAAATTAAATCGAATCATTTTATTTGGCAATAATATAGCGGGATTAAAAGATTTTTATCAGTCGAATTTTAAGTTAGAACTGATTGAAGAAATTGAAAATGAGTGGGTAGTATTAAAAGCCGGGCAGATTGAGCTTGCATTTCATAGTATTGGTGCTGAATATAGAAGTGAAAAAGACTTTAAGGTTGCAAGCAATGTTAAATTAGTTTTTACACTTACAGAAGGGTTATCAGATTTCAGAGATAAACTGATAACAAAAGGGATAATGATGAAAGAAATTAAATCCTTTAAAGGCATAGATTTTCTGTTTTGTGATGGGGAAGATATCGAAGGCAATGTATTTCAGCTGAGTCAAAAAAAGCTGTAGTTTTTATCTTTAAATGCTAACTTTACATCATTAAAATATTTCAACTTTACAACATTTCATAATGAAATTATTAGAAGGAAAAACAGCACTAATTACTGGTGCATCAAAAGGAATAGGTCGCAAAATAGCCGAAAAATTTGCAGAACAAGGTGCCAACGTAGCTTTTACATATTTATCATCTGTAGAAAAAGGACAAGCTTTAGAGCAAGAACTACAAAGTTTTGGTACTAAGGTTAAAGGTTACCGTTCTGATGCTTCTAAATTCGATGAAGCTGAGCAACTGATTAACGATATTGTTGCAGAATTTGGTACAATTGATATCGTAGTGAACAACGCTGGTATCACCAAAGACGGTTTGCTAATGCGCATGAGCGAAGAGAATTGGGACGATGTAATCAACATCAACCTAAAATCTATTTTTAACGTAACCAAAGCTGCCTCTAAAGTAATGATGAAAGCTCGTAAGGGTGTTTTCATTAATATGAGTTCTATAGTTGGTGTTACAGGTAATGCTGGTCAGGCTAACTACGCAGCTTCTAAGGCTGGTATTATTGGTTTTACCAAATCTATAGCTAAAGAATTAGGTTCTAGAAATATTCGTGCAAATGTTGTTGCGCCAGGATTTATTCGTACCGAAATGACAGAAGTTTTAGATCCGGCAGTTGTTGCGGGTTGGGAAAAAGATATCCCATTGAAACGTGCTGGCGAAACTGAAGATATCGCTAACGTTTGTGTGTTTTTAGCATCAGATATGAGCGCTTACGTAACCGGACAAACCTTGTCGGTTTGTGGCGGAATGCTGTAAGTGAGTTAGAAGGCAAAATGGATTAAGATGGAGAGTTTATTTCGCTCGTTATTGCAAGCTTAGCAAAGCAATTTTCATTTATAAATTTATATGCATAGTTATTAGTTTAACTATGCATTTTTTATTTTAAAAACTATCGGTCGGTATCTTGGCGTACAAAATTTTACCAAATTGTAAGAAAGTGAGGTAACAGCAGATACTATAGTTATGTGTCTATTATTTTAATATCCTAACCTTAAAACTTCATAACATTTAAATCTTCTAACAATTCTATTTAACTACGTACTTACCTTTAACCTGACTTACCGCTGGCAAAGTTTTAAACTTTTCGAAATAGGCATAACCGTGCTGTAGGTTTTGCCAAAAATCAGCTTGTGCCGGAAATTGAGCAATATACTTTTTCATATTTCCTTCCGTCATTTTAAACGGAAAAATATAAATTGGTATGTCGCTTTGCCCATTGTCCTTAGCTTCAACGCCCAAAACGTAAACCTCCTTAATTTTATCATCTGTTAGCGGAATACAACCTACGGTTACGCAATTGCCATGAACGTAAATTTCGCCGCCTGTTTTTCTATTTGGTCCGGTGCGTACTGCATCAATTTTGTTTGGGTAATCTACACCTAACGACAGATGAAAACTACTCATAGGGTTAAACACATTTATTTTATAGAAACCTTCGGGCGTTTGCAAATCACCTTCAATTACTTTCGGACCAAGCGTACCAGAGCTTTCGCAAAAATCGTAGGTTTTAAAAAGTTTATATTGGTTTTGTCCATTGCCTTTAAGCCAGACTTCTAATTTTTGTTCGGCTTTGTAAGCCGAAATAAATAACTGAAAGTTGCTTGTAAACCCGGCTTTCTGTAAATCCTTTTGCAATTTTTCTCCCTTTTCTGCATAGGCAGTACGTACCCTTTCAAACTTCAGTTGTGCTGTTTTAAAGCCTTTTTGAGCAGAAGCTGATAGATTTATCATCATAGAAAAAATGCAGATTAATAATAGTTTCATGTGTTTAGTGTTTGGTAGTGCAATGATATTCCATCATTCTAAAACTAAATAAAAATTACAACAATTACCGCTCTATTGGCTCTTTTTACTTTTGCCTTTTTACTTTAAACTTTATGTAGCATCTTTACATTTAAGCCATGGGTAATTTTTTTTCCGCAACTTCCGTTTTAATTTTTTTAGCATGCTTATTATTAGGTGTGCTGTATGCTTGGTTGCTGTATAAACGCAATAAAAACCTAAGCAGCAAACTAAACTACGTTTTGGCTGGGTTAAGAATGTTAGTAGTTGCCGTTACGGCATTTTTAATTTTTGCACCTTTAGTTAAACGGATTTCTTACACGCCCGAAAAACCGATTATTGTTTTAGCTAACGATAATTCGCTTTCTGTGGGGCAAATAATACCTGCAGGTTTTAATAAAGCTAAATTTCAATCAGATTTAAAAGAGCTTGAACGTAAGTTAGCCGAGAAATACGACGTTAAAACCTACAGTTTTAGCGATAGTGTAAAAACAGGTTTGAGGTTTAGTGGCGATGGTAAACTAAGCAATGCTTCTCAACTTGTAAATCAACTAAACGATGAGTTGGTGAATAGAAACGTTGGTGCGATTATTCTTGCAAGCGATGGAATTTTTAATCGTGGCGGAAACCCAATCTACGAATTAAATAAAATCAAAGCCCCTGTTTACACCATTGCAATGGGCGATACGGTTTCTAAACGCGATTTACTTATCGCTAATGTAAACTACAACAACATAGTCTATTTAGATAATGAGTTTACGTTGGATATTCAACTTCAAGCTTTTGAAAGTAAAGGAGAAACAGCGCAGCTTAGTGTTTCTGAAAACGGAAGTAAAGTAGCAACACAATCTATTGCAATAAATGCTGCCACTTTTGTAAAAGATGCAACTGTAAAACTAAAAGCAACTAAAGTAGGTATCCAGAAATACACCATTAATGTATCCGCATTAAAAAACGAGATTACCACTAAAAATAACAGTCAAACTATTTTTGTTGAAGTAATTGATGGAAGGCAAAAAGTTTTATTGGCAAGTAATGCGCCACACCCAGACTTGGGCGCAATTAAGCAAGCCATAGAAGCTAACAAACATTATGAAGTTACCTTGGCATTGGCCGATGATTTGGCAAATGTTGATATAAATAGCTATAGCTTGGCTATTCTTTATCAGTTGCCTGCAATTACTAATAGCGCTACTGCTTTTGTTAAAAAACTGGCCGATTCTAAAATGCCATTATGGTATGTTTTTGGTGCGCAAAGTAATTTAAATGATTTTAGCAGGTTGCAAAATAATGTAAAGTTCTCACGAGCAAATGGTTCACTACAAGAAACTTTCCCCTATGCTGAACCAAACTTTACCACTTTTAGTATAGACGCTACAGCTTTAAAACAACTAGCAAATTACGACCCTTTGCAAACCCAATTTGCTAACCTAAGTGTTAACGGTAATTATACCGCTGTATTTAATCAGCGCATTGGTAGGGTAAATACCCAAAACCCTATGTTGTTTTTTATGGAAGACAATGGTAAAAAATTGGCCTTTTTGGTGGGCGAAGGAATATGGAAGTGGAAATTAGAAGAGGCCAAAAACGAGCCGAGTTTACCGTTGGTAAATGAGCTAATTTCTAAAACGGTGCAATATCTTTCTGTTAAGGATGATAAACGGAAATTTAAGGTTTATCCTAGCAAAACAACCTACGATGAAAATGAAAGTGTGTTACTTAACGCCACGCTTTACAACGATGCTTATGAACCTATAAACACACCAGAAGTTAAAGCACAAGTAAAAAATGCCGAAGGCAAAGTTTACAACTATACCTTTTCTAAAAGCGGAACATCTTACAGTTTAGATGCAGGATTGTTGCCACAGGGTAATTATACTTTTACCGCATCTGCAACCTTGGGTAGCAAAAATTACATCGCTAGTGGAGCCTTTTACATCAACGCTTTAATTGCAGAGTATCAGCAAACTACCGCAAATCATCAGTTGTTGTATGCTATGGCACAGCAAACCAATGGTAAAATGGTTATGCCACAAAACTTGCTTAACTTAGTTAACGAACTAGAAAACAGCGGGCAAATAAAAACGATTAGCTACGAAGATCGCAAGTATGAAGAACTGATTAGCCTAAAGTGGATTTTTGCTTTAATTTTAGTACTGCTAACAACAGAATGGTTTTTAAGAAAACGTAACGGTGAAGTCTGATGGAATGGAGCACCATAGAATTAATAGAAACTTTAGGAACCATAGCTTTTGCGATATCGGGTACTTTTGCCGCTATGCAAAAACGCCTTGATCCGTTTGGTGTACTAATAATTGCTTTTGTTACCTCAATTGGCGGTGGTACCGTTAGAGATTTGCTTTTAGGCGATACACCCGTAGCCTGGATGCGAGACGTAAACTACTGCCTGCTTATTCTGGTTACCTCTTTGCTAACTATCTATTTTAAAACCCAAATTAAAAAATTTAAGATTACGCTCTTCCTGTTCGACTCAATCGGGCTTGGACTCTTTACCATGGTTGGGGTTCAAAAAGGAATAGTTTTTGGTTTAAGCCCGGGTATTTGTGTTGCATTGGGAACCATAACCGGATGTTTTGGTGGTATTATTAGAGATACGCTTTTAAATACTATACCCTTAATTTTCAGAAAGGAAATTTATGCCACAGCCTGCATTTTAGGTGGCATACTTTATTTTGCTTTGCTATGGTTTAACCTTAAAACAGATGTTGCAAAAATTATCGTAATTGCCTTTATCTTTACCCTCAGAATTATCGTAGTACGCTACAAGCTTGCCTTGCCCAAGTTTGGATATTAAAGGTGTTTGAAAAACAATGTTGGTAGCTTTTGGCAAATTTAGCCCTGCAGTTCGTTTCAATCTTTTACCGTCAAAAGTCATCGTGTATGAGCGAATGTGCAAATGGTAAAAGTATTTCCACTTCCTTCAGGTTTAATTAACAACGTCTTAACCTACTAGCAAAGTTTTTGCACAATAGCCCCGATTGAAGCGATAGCTCCCGGTTTTTAATCCGTTAATTTTGCACTAACAAAAACCGGGAATTTAGCGTAAAGCGGGATTGACGTTAAGGCAGAGGAAGGAAATTGCGCTCCTAATAAATTAATTGTACAAAAATTCTTTAAGTTTTCCTTTTTGGTTAGCGTCATTTAGTTCCCAAAGTTTGGTAGACCAACGACTTTTGTTTCCCTGTTGGTAAAGGTAGGGCAGGGTTAGTTGCATGGCGCCAATGGACAAGGTATTTTTATCGCTAATATTGGGATTTTGCAGTTTGTATTTGGTAAGCCCGGCCATATACATTAGTGTAAAATCGGCATCGGTATTAAAAAAATCAGTTTCTTTTTCTTCAAGGTAAAAGGTATAATCGGGCGTTCCGTTCATCCATTTAATTAAAAATTGCCCCGCTTCGGTTCTTTGCTTATTTTTTTTGTCTATAGGTGTCTCAAACAAGTACGCAACAACTTTTAAAACCAAAGGTTCGGTACCTTTAAAATGAGCATTTTTGTTAAGCTTTATACTTTTTAGATGTGGTAAATCTTGAGCGGCAGTAGTGCAGTAAATGGCAAAAGAGAAAAAGAATATTAAAATACTTGTTTTCATTTGCGCTAGATAGCTTTATTTTTCTGCCTGCTCCTTTACGATAACGAATACATCTTCATTATCCTTTTTCATGAAATATTTTTCGCGTGCAAATTTCTCTGCAGTATTTAGATTGCTGTCTAATTCGTTAAGATCTTTTTTTACCAATGCAATTTCCTTGGTGTAAAAGTCTTTTTCCTGCTGTAACTTACTTACCTCGTTTCTGTATTCGTACTGAGATATTAAGTCGTTTTTATCAAAAAACAAAGTCCAAACACCAAAGGCAACCACCGCTAAGAAGTATTTGTTGCGTAAAAGTTCTAATAAACGTTTCATGTTTTTGGAAAATTGTTACTGCAAATATAGTATTAAAATAAAAACTTCTTACAAAATTAAATCACGCCAATTTTGAAGTTTCCCTCGATTGGTTAGGTTAAAATTGCTGAAAAAAATCTTGAGCATAAATATATTTTGATGTAAAAATAATTTTTGTACTTTTAGTTTAATAAAATATTTTAAAAGTTTTATTACTTCTATTAATTTTTTATAAAAGTAATATTTACTTTTTTTGGTAGTTGAGCCAGAACACATTAAAGTTTGAAGATGCATGCTTCGAAAAAAACTTATGCGGAGTTAATAAAGACTAATTGAAAATGACTAAACCAAATATAACTATGCTAAATAATTATTATTACCTAACAACAAGGTTGATGTTCGCTTTGTCAATTATTTTAGTTCTTTCTTGCAAAAAGGGAACAGGAGATAACCCCTTAACGCCGCCCGTTACACCACCAGTTACAGGAGCGTCAGAATATAAATCAGATTATGCCTACAATTTAAATGTGGTATATTTTGTGCCAAATAATGCTGTAGCCAATCCAGATTATGAAGAAAGAATTAGCAAAATTTTAATAGAAGGCCAAAAATTTGTAGCAAACGGAATGAAGAATTGGGGCTTTGGCGAAAAAACTTTTGGTTTACTAAAAAATGCCGAAAATACTCGTGTAAAAATTCACTTGGTTAGAGGACCTTTAAATAGTGATGCTTACGCAAATTACCCTGCAATCGAAGCATTGGTTAAAACTTACTTTCAGCAAAATCCGCAAGATTTAAAAAGTGACCATTATTTGGTTTTAACAGCATCAAATAAAAAGTACGACCAAGGAGAAACAGATACGCACACCATACCTTATTACGGCGTTGGAAGGTGGTGTTACGCTGTAGATTTTCCAGGTTTAAAATATGAAAATTTAGGTAAACCTGGCAGTGTTGGAGATAAGGCTACCGTTTATATTGGAGGTATGTTACATGAATTAGGTCATGGCATAAACTTGCCGCATAATGGGCCAACCGTATCGCAAGCAGCAAATCCAGCATATGGAATGACGCTAATGGGTTCGGGGAACTACACTTATGGCAAATCGCCAACCTTCTTAAGTTTTTTTGACGCAGCTACACTTAATAATTGCCAAGTTTTTAGTAAAGAGGTTAAAACATTTTATGAACCCGTAACTTCCAAAATCTCAGAAATTGAAGCGAAGTATTTAAATGGCGAAATTATAGTTTCTGGAAAATATACAAGCTCAAATCCAGCCAGCCACATCACGTTTAGAAATATTGAAAGTTCCGATCCTGATGGGTATGCGTCAATAACCTTTACCACAACGCCAGGTGCCAATAATTCGTTCAGTATAAAAATGCCAATAGCAGAGTTTATAAAAAGAGGGAATAGTAACTATACGTTGCAGGTTTTCTTCCATCATCAAAATGGTACAAATACGAGCACTTCTTATTCCTATAAATTTGCAGATAATATTCCAGTGATCGATTTTGGAGATCGCCCGTTGCTGCCAAGAACCGGATGGGCTATTAATGGGTTCTCTACAGCACAAGGTAGTTTTGTTGCTTCAAACGTTTTAGATGGCAATGCAAATACCTACTGGCATACCTCTTGGGATAATCCTCAGCTACATCCGCATTTTATAACCATTAAAACAGGTGCTTCAGCGGTTACAGCTAATGGCTTATCAATAAATACCAGGCAAGATACGCAGGCAGGCGCAGGTAAAATTAAAGACTTTAGAGTAGAAACTAGTATTGATGGTGTAAGCTGGACAATCGTTTATACAGGTACAATGGCTTTAAATGGTGTTCAGTATTTTCCATTTAATGGTGCTAAAACATTTAACTATTTTAAAGTAGTTTCAACAAGTGATTATTTGAACGAAAAATTCGCTTCTTTATCAGAGGTTAATTTATACTAAAAAGCAAAAAACAAAGGAGGAGCATAATTTTAACCTTGTTGCTCCTTTTTAAAAAATAAAAAAAAAAGAATTCTTACGATTCAACTTTTGCTAAATACATGAAAATTTATAAAACAAAATTGTTGCTAGTATTTTTATTGTTAATAAGTACTTCTATCTTAAAAGCACAAGATTTTAGTTCAGTAAAATCCATTGCAGAGCGAAGAGTGCCCTGGTTGGTTAAGTCGCTACGGTTTTCTAAAATAGTAGCGAGCGAAAAAGATGTTTTCGAACTCAGTTCTGATGGTAAGGAAGTTTTTATCGGTGCAACAAATGCAAGTGCGGCGGCGCAAGGTTTAGGATGGTATTTAAAATATTATTGTAATAGAAGCTTGTCGCATATGGGTAGTAATTTGTCTGTAGTTTCAAAATTGCCAATAATTAAAGATAAAGTTAGGATAAGTTCACCTTATCAATATCGCTATGCATTAAATTACTGCACCATTAATTACTCTTTTAGTTTTTATACATGGGAGGATTGGGAAAAAGAATTAGATTGGATGGCTTTAAGTGGTGTAAATATAATGCTTGCACCTATGGGTACAGAATTGGTATGGTACAACACATTAATTAAGTTGGGTTACTCAGACAAAGATGCGAAATCATTTATTCCGGGGCCAGCATTTACGGCGTGGTGGTTAATGGGCAATTTAGAAGGTTGGGGAGGGCCTAATAGTTTGCAGTTGATGCAATTACAGGCCAATATTCAGAAAAAGCTGCTTTCTAGGATGAAGGAACTACAGATTGAACCAGTTTTACAGGGTTTTTACGGAATGGTACCGCATGATTTGAATAAAAAGGTTAATGCACTTAAAGATGTTGAAATTATCGACCAAGGAAAATGGGTATTTACAGAATTTACTCGCCCGGCAATTTTAGCTCCTACAAACGATAAGTTTAATACAGTAGCAGACATTTACTATAGTGAGCTAAAAAAGCTTTACGGAACTGATATAAAGTTTTTCGGCGGCGAGCCGTTTCACGAAGGAGGTAAAAAAAGCGGAGTGGATATTACTGCGGTAGCCAAAAATGTTCAGGATGTAATGCAAAAGAATTTTCCAAACAGCACGTGGGTTTTGCAGGGCTGGCAAAATAATCCTGCAGATGCGTTATTAGCTGGTTTAAAAAAGGAAAACACCTTGATTATAGAGCTTTTTGGCGAAAATACAGCTAATTGGGAGCAAAGAAAAGGTTATGGAGGTACGAATTTTATATGGTCTAATGTGAGTAATTTTGGTGAGAAAAATGGTTTGTACGGAAGGCTTCAAAGGTTTTTAGATGAAGTTTATAAAGCAAAACATAGTCCGTATGGAAATTATTTGAAAGGGGTGGGCATTATTCCAGAGGGATTAAATAACAACCCCGTAGCCTATGATTTGATGTTGGATATTGCATGGCGAAATGACAAGCCGTCGCTCGAAAAATGGATTGTGGACTACACAACTTACAGATATGGAAGTTACAATCAGGATGTTGTAGATGCATGGAAGATATTCATCAAGACTGTTTATAGTAGTCCAATAGACCAAAAGGGCAAGATTCTTTACCAAGAAGGCCCATCGGAAAGTATCTATTGTGCAAGACCATCGCTTAAGGTTAATCCGGTGTCATCTTGGGGTACGCGTAAACGCAATTATGATATTAAGCTTTTTAAGCAGGCCGTTGCTTTATTTACCAAAGCTGATAAACAATTTAAAAATTCTGAAACTTACCGAACAGATAAAACTGATTTTTTAAGGCAAGTAATGGCCGATAAAGGCGATGTGGCTTACGATGAATTGGTTAAAGCAATACAGACAAAAGATAAGATGTTGATAAAAGAAAAGGGTAGTAGGTTTTTAACAATGATTTTGCAACAAGATAGCTTGCTAAACAATAACCACTATTTCTCTTTGAACAGATGGTTAAATCAAGCTACGGCTTTAGGAAAGGGATTGCCAGATGCAAAAAATATATTGTACAATGCCAAAGCTCAAATTACTTTTTGGGGACCGGACAATAATCCGAAAACTACACTAAGAGATTATGCGCACAAAGAATGGGGAGGTTTACTTTCATCTTTATATTACAATCGCTGGAAGCTTTTTATTGATGACGCAATAAATGATAAAATAACTTCAGCTAGTACTTTTTATGATATGGAAGTGGAATGGTCTAGAGAATCGAATCTATATCCTCCCAAAAAAATAACCGAAAGTAAGTTGTTGTCAATTCAGAAAAAAATATTGGAATAATAGCGATTAAGTCAAAAAAAAACGCCTCCTAAAATATTTCAGGAGGCGTTTTTTTAATATGATAATCGAATACTATTTCTTCGCATACTTAAAGTTTTTCCCAATAAAGCGAGCATTTTCGCCAAGTTCCTCTTCGATACGTAGTAATTGATTATATTTTGCAATCCTATCAGAACGTGATGCAGAACCTGTTTTAATTTGACCGCAGTTTAAAGCCACTGCTAAATCTGCAATAGTAGTATCTTCAGTTTCGCCAGAACGGTGACTCATCACCGAAGTATATCCGCTATTTTGCGCTAAACTAACTGCATTAATCGTTTCTGTTAGCGAACCAATTTGGTTAACTTTTACTAAAATAGAATTTGCCGTATTTGTATCGATGCCTTGCTGTAAACGTTTTACATTGGTTACAAATAAATCATCACCTACTAATTGAACGCGATCACCAACTTTGTCAGTTAAGCTTTTCCAGCCAGTCCAGTCATTTTCGTCCATACCATCTTCAATAGAGATAATAGGATATTTAACTGAAAGATCTGCTAGATATTGAGCTTGCTCTTCGCTAGAACGAATTACCCCGGTAGCACCTTCAAATTTAGTATAGTCATATTTTCCGTCTTTGTAGAACTCAGAAGAAGCACAATCTAATGCTAAACAAATATCAGAACCTGGTTTGTAACCTGCTTTTTCTATAGCTTTCAAAACGGTTTCAATTGCATCTTCAGTACCGTCAAACGTTGGTGCAAAACCACCTTCGTCACCTACAGCCGTAGATAATCCTCTATCGTGTAAAATAGCTTTTAAGTTATGAAATACTTCTGTTCCCCAACGTAATGCTTCAGAGAAAGATGGAGCGCCCACCGGCATAATCATAAATTCTTGAAAAGCAATAGGAGCGTCAGAGTGAGAACCACCGTTAATGATGTTCATCATCGGGATTGGAAGCGTGTTGGCATTAACCCCTCCTACATAACGGTATAGTGGTTGTCTGCTTTCTGCGGCTGCAGCTTTTGCAACTGCTAAAGAAACACCCAAAATAGCATTAGCACCTAGTTTTCCTTTATTTTCAGTTCCATCCAAGTCAATCATTAACTTGTCTATTAAGTTTTGCTCAAAAACGTCAACGCCTAACAATTCCTTCGCAATTAAAGTGTTTACGTTTTCAACAGCTTTTAAAACACCTTTACCCATGTAAGTTGCTTTATCGCCATCGCGTAACTCTACAGCCTCATGCTGACCAGTGCTTGCGCCAGATGGAACAGCTGCACGACCAGTTTGGCCGTTCTCTGTAGTTACTTCAACTTCAATTGTAGGATTACCTCTAGAATCGAGGATTTGTCTTGCATGGACATGAATTATGATACTCATCTTATTTTGATTTGATTAAAAATTACCCTTAGTGTAAAAAATACAATTACCTATGGCTTTTCCAAAGTTAAAATAATTTTTAAACTAATAGATGCTTATCAAAGTTTTTTAGCGTAAACTTAACTAAATGCTAATAATCAGGCCTAAAGGTTAAAGGTTTGCTTAACCGCAGTATCTGTGTATACACCGGCTGGCGATATTTGGCCGAAAATTTTTAGTTCTAATTCTTCGAATAAAGTTTTGCCAAAATCTGGGTTTCCGAATGAATATAGTGCTAGGTATCGAGGTGTTGTTTTAAGTATTAAAGCCACTCTAAAATCAGACTTTCCATCGCTTCTGTGTTGATGGATAATCAATTGTTCAATGTCGCGAAACGGTATAATGTGTGCAGGAGACTTATCATTTAACTTAACCGTAACATGCTTTTGGTTTCCATCGAAAATAATCAAGGTTTTATCGTTTGCCCCTGCGGTAAGCTTAGAAAGGAAATTTCCCTCAGTTTTACGACTTAAGGTAATTTCGATTTTAGCATCTCGACGATTTATTTCCTGAGTTAACATTATAAGGTGTTAAAGTTTGTGATAGGCGCACAGTTCTCTAATGCAAGGATACTAATTCTATGCAACTTATTAGCTAAATAAGTCAAATTTTGGGTGATTTATTTCTTCTTAAATAGTTAAGTAAATAAAAACGCCAGCTGTTTCTAGCTGGCGTATAAATTTAGATTAAATGTGGTGTAAAGCTTTAACTGCGCTTTACCTACTAGTTTGCTTGTTTTTCCGCAAAGATGCTTTTGTAAGCAACCCCTGCTAATATTGCTCCGGCAATAGGGGCTAGCCAAAATAACCATAGTTGGCCTAATGCTTCTCCGCCAACAAAAAGTGCTTGGCTTGTGCTACGGGCCGGGTTTACCGAGGTGTTGGTAACTGGTATGCTTATTAAATGAATTAATGTTAAGCTTAATCCAATTGCTAAGCCTGCAAATCCCTTTGGTGCACGGCTGTCTGTGGCGCCAAGTATTACAAGTAGAAATATAAACGTTAAAACAACTTCAGTTACCGCTGCAGATACTAAATCAAATTTTCCGGGAGAAAAATCTCCGTATCCATTCGTGGCAAATCCGCCAATGGGTTGGCCATTTCCGGTAGCTATAACGTACAAAATTCCCGCTCCTGCAATACCGCCTAATACCTGCGCTACTATATAAGGTACTAAATCCTTTGTTTCCATTCTGCCGGCTATCCATGCGCCAATAGAAACTGCTGGATTCAAATGGGCACCTGAAATATGCCCCAATGCATAAGCGATAGATATTACGGTTAATCCGAAGGCTAAAGAAACCCCCACAAAGCCAATGCCGGCGCCGGGATAATTACAGGCAAGCACGGCACTGCCGCAACCACCTAGTACTAGCCAAAATGTTCCAATAAATTCTGCTACAAGTTTTTTCATTTTTTTGGTTTAATAAAGTTTCATTTTAGTATGAAGCTTACTAAGCCAAAAATATCTTGAAGCTGTTTAACCTTCCATTTTTTGCTTAGCGTCTATCCACCAAATAAGTTCGTTTATAAAAGCGGTAGCTTTTTTGTCTGTCGATACCTCATCGCTTGGTTTGCCATGCTCATCAAATGTTTTTTCTACAGTAGCAACCGGAAACATTGCGGGAACTACTAACGCTCCAATTTTCCACAAACTGAATTGAAGCGAGGTAATTACTTGCGAACCACCAAATGCACCTGCCGAAACGGTAGCTATTCCAATTGGTTTGCGTTTCCATTCTGCATAAAGCAAATCGATAACATTTTTTAAGCTGGCAGGATAACCTCCATTATACTCTGGCGTTACAACTATAATACCATCTGCCTTTGTTATCTCATCTGCCAATGCCAGCATAGCTGATGTTGGACTTTCTATCAGCTTTAACCTTTCTTCAAACAATGGAAAGTCTAACTCTTTTAGGTCGATTATGCTCACTGTTAGTTGATGTTTTTCTTCGAGGAATTTTTTTAAATAAAGTGATACACGATGGCTGTTTCGGCCATTTCTTATGCTGGCAGATATAATGGAAATGCTTTTCATAAATTAATTTTAAAGTGTTTTTATTAGTAAACAATCTACCTAGTATACAATTGGCAATTATTTAAGGATAAATATACAACTAACTAATATCGCAAATTGTTCTTGGGGATTTTGTTGCTCGAATAAGCCCTTTTTTAACACGGCCTTTCCAATCTTTTACAGGACGATAAAATTACATTTCTGAACCTGTACAGATCTTTTTTGGTTGGATTTTTTGTCAAATTTTGTAAATATTCGTGTTTTTAAACTAAAATTATATCTTTTTGATGATTTTTTTTATGTTTCTTTTTATTTTATGCTATAAATCGATATAAAATCACTTAATATTTCATATTTATGCTTTAAAAATTAAATATTTTTTTTAAATATTGCTATTAATTTATTAATTATGCCGAATAATTACTCTAATTATATATTTATAGTTCTATATTTTTGTTTTATCGTCTAATTTTTATTATATTTTTATGATTTTTTTATATTTTTTATAAAAAAATTGATTTTTAGCAATTTTTTTATTTGTGTATTTTGATTTATCGAATTTCCATCTTTTTAAATGGGGATATTTTAATAATTAACCAACTAATCAACTAAACTTTAAACAAACTGTAAATGAAAAGAAAATTACTAAGTTGTTTGCTATTCTTTTTTGTTATTACGGCGATGAAAGTCTCCGCTCAAGAAAGAATCATTACCGGAATTGTTGTGGCCAAAGATGATGGCTTGCCGATCCCGGGAGTAAGTGTTAAACTAAAAGGCACAAACAGAGGGGTGGTTACCAACCCACAAGGGAAATATAGTATTTCTCTACCTTCTACCGGCCAAGAAGTTTTGGTTTTTAGCTACATTGGTTTCCAGGCAAGGGAAATTAATGCTAACTCAAAAACCATTGATGTTACCTTAGAATCGAGCGCAAATGCGCTAGACGAAGTTGTGATTGCTGCGGGTGGTATAAAGCGTACTGCAAGAGAGCAAGGTTATGCTACCACAAGAATCGATGCAGAAACACTGACAGCAGGTAAATCGCCAACTATTGCGGGTGGTTTAACTGGTAAAGTGCCGGGTTTGCAAGTTAACGCAACGGGTACTGGAGTAAATCCTAGTTATCGTTTGGTGCTAAGAGGCGATAGATCTATTACCGGAAATAACCAAGCGCTAATTGTGTTAGATGGGGCTGTTGTACCAAATGAACTTTTGGGAAACATCAATCCTGATGATGTGGATGATATTCAGATACTGAACGGAGCAAGTGGTGCGGCGCTTTACGGGTCTGATGCATCTAATGGAGTTTTAATTATAACCACAAAAAGAGGTAAAAAGGGAGCGCCAATCATCAAATTTTCTAATACCACGGCAGTAGAGAAAATTAGTTTTTATCCGCAGCTTCAAAACAGGTTTGGTTCTGGTACCGATGATTTTCCCGTGGTCTACGAACCAATCGAAAATCAACAATACGGTCCCGCTTTCGATGGCACACTTAGGCCGATTGGAAGACCTACCGAATCTGGCAACATTCAAATGGCTGTTTATTCACCTAGAAATGATAAGTATGATTTTTGGAATACGGGAGTGGCCAACCAAACAGACTTTTCTCTTTCTTTAGGAGATGATAAATCGTCAACTTACATATCTGCACAGTATTTGGATGGCGATGGAACTACGCCAAAAGACAATTACACTAGAGCTGCTTTTAGATTTAACGGCGACCGTAGTTTTAGCAAAAATTTTAGCGCTAAGTACAACGTTAGTTTTACGCAGAATAAGTACAATACTACAAATTCTACGAGCTCTATGTATCAGTTTTTGCTAAACACACCTGCGCAAATTCCTTTGTTAACCTATACCGATTGGCAGAATCCAGATAGCTGGGCAAATCCAAACAACTATTACAACGACTATTATGAAAATCCTTATTGGGTAATTGACGGCTATAGACAAGCTACAAAAAATGACTATTTAACCGGCTTGTTGGAATTTAACTACAAACCTTTGGAATGGCTGAACCTAACCTATAGAGCTTCATTAAGTAATCGTTATTACGAAAATAAAAATTCTAACAGGGGATTTGTATATTCTGCTTACGCATTGTCTACTTCGGCAAAAACAAATGAGGGAAGTTCTGTTAACGATAACTTGTTTCAAAACAGCAATTTTAGCACCGACTTTATTGCCAACATGAAAAAAGATATAAAGGATTTTTCAATTAATTTTTTAGCAGCAGCATCACTAAGAAGTTTTACTTCTAAGGATTTGTATGCTTCTGGTGGGGGGTTGCAAGTGCCAGAATTATACAATCTATCCAATATTACGGGTACGCCAGGTGCTTCCGAATCTAATTCTAATACACGTCAATATGGTGTATGGGGAGATTTAACCGTAGGGTTTAAAAAATACCTTTATTTACATGTTACCGGCAGAAATGATTGGGTATCTATTCTAGCGCCTGCAAATAGATCTTTCTTCTATCCGGCGGTAGACGTTTCTTTTATTCCTACAGATGCTTTTGATTTCTTGAAAGGCAGTAAAGTATTGGATTATTTGAAATTAAGAGGTGGATACTCTAAAGTTGGTAACGTAAACGTTGGTACTTACGGTTTGCTTGCAACATTTGGTTCGCAAACTGGTTATGGTTATGGAACAGGATTTACACCTAGCTCGCGTATTGTTTCTAACGATTTAAAGCCAGAGATTACTACTGGTTATGAATTTGGTGCAGACTTTAGATTATTTAAAGGAAAAGTTGATGGAACGGCAACCTATTATAAAACCAGTTCAACTGGACAAGCAATTACCGCAGGTATTACACCATCAACTGGTTATAGTACTTACTTGCTAAATGCTGGTGAATTGCAAAATGAAGGTTTAGAAGGCGCATTGCACATTACGCCAATTAACGATGGAAAATGGAGGTTAGTTGTTGGTGGTAATTACACACACAACATTAACAAATTAATATCTCTAACACAAGATTTAACCCGTATAGGTGTTAGCGGTAGCGGAACTATTTTTGGAGACACTTTTGTTCAAACGTATCCAATTATTATCGGAACAGATTATATAAGAGACTCTGAAGGCCGAGTAGTGGTAGACAGGAATACAGGATATCCGACAGGTACCACCACGGGTAATGTTTTGGGTAATACGCAACCTAAACACAGACTTGGGCTGGACTTTAACTTGTCTTGGAAAGGATTGGCATTATCTGGTTTATTTGAATATCGAGGCGGTTTTGTTCAATACAGTTCGGCAGCTTCAACCTATGATTTTTCTGGTTCAAGTATTCGTACCGTTTACTACAACAGAGAGAAGTTTGTTTTTCCAAACTCTTCTTATTTAGATCCTGTAACAAATACCTACGTTGCAAATACGGATGTTACTGTTTCGTCTGGTAACTCTGGTTTTTGGTCAAGCAGCCCACGTTTTAGTGGCGTAACTAGTAACTCAATTTATAAAGGAAACTATTGGAAGTTAAGAGAGCTTGCAGTTTCTTACAAACTGCCATCGTCTGTGTTAAGTAATGTAAAGTTCGTAAAAACTGCCACTATCAGTGCACAAGGCAGAAACTTATTTATTTGGGCGCCAGAATCAAATACCTGGGGAGATCCTGATGTAAGTAGCAACGGCTCTGGAAGTAATGCAGTAGGTATAACTTCATTGTCGGCAACGCCACCTACAAGATACTTTGGTGGTACTATTTCATTAACTTTTTAACATTACAGATTATGAAAAGAATTTTAAACATATCAATAATCTTGCTTCTTGTTGTCGGCTTTAGCAGTTGCAAGAAGGATTATTTAGACATTAATGATAATCCCAATTCGGCAACATCGTCTACTCCACAGCTTGTTTTGCCAGCGGTATTAAACAACATGGGAGGTAACTACCTAACTTATTTTAGTTATGGTGGTTATATGGTAGGATACATGGCTAATGCTGGGGGTTATTCTTTTGTAGGTAGCGCTACAATTACATATAACTACAATAATAACAGTAATACAGGTTTGTTTACTGCTGCGTATTCAGATTTAAGAAGTTTGCAGTACATTATTAAATCTACAACCGACCAACCACAGTATGTTTTGTATAATTCGGTAGCTAGAATTCTGAAGTCTTATTATTATCAGCTTTTGGTGGATGAGTATGGCAACGTACCTTACAGTGAAGCACTTTTGGGTGCGGATAATGTAACGCCTCATTATGATGATGCCGCAACTATCTATCAAGATTTGATTAAGCAAATTGATGAGTCGATCTTACAGCTAAGAACATTTGGCTCATCAAGTTCTGTTACTGCATTAGGTACTTCTGATATCGTTTTTGGTGGAAATACTACGAAGTGGATTCAGTTTGCCAATAACATCAAGCTCCGAATATTAACTAGAGCTCAAAATAGTTCGTTAACGTCATTTGTTAATAATGCATTCGGAACTTTTTCTGCAGAAGGGTTTATGTTGGACGATGTTTTAATACAGCCAGGCTACATAAGTACAGCGGCAACTCAAAATCCACTCTGGAATTCTTATCAGTCAACTTACACCGGAGCATCAGTAGCTCAATCTGTAATTCCATCAACTTGGATCCACAGCTTTTACAATGGTACTAAGCTTAGCGATGCAGGCAGAGGTACATTAATTTACAGAGCATTTTCGGGTAACCCAGTAAGAGGACAGTTAGGAGTGGAGAGCAATCCGGTTTGGGGTAGTGCACCAAATTGGTACGTTGGAACAGGGACGGGTACAGCCTCTACAGAAGCAAGAGGCTTGTTGAAGAGCCGTGTAATGGGCTTGTTATTTTTCTCAGCAGCTGAAACACATTTTCTATTGGCCGAAGCGGCATTAAAAGGTCATGTGTTATCTGGTTCAGCATCTGCAAACTTTGAAAGTGGTATAAAAGCTTCTTACAATTACCTTAATAAATCTGGCACAACAACTACATCGTCAACCACTGCCGTTTTAGATGCTTATTTAAATACGTATAAAACAAATAACGCCACCAGTTATTTGGTTAACTATAATTTAGCAACAACAGATGCAGAGCGTTTAGAAGCAATTATTACGCAAAAATACATTGCACTAAATTTTGTGAATGGTTTTGAGGCTTGGCAGGAATATAAGCGTACAGGTTATCCTAGAGTTTCTGGTACCGCGGCAACTACCACTTTTGCTTCGACACAATCTGTTGGTTCAACACCAGATAGATTACCAGTAAGAAGTTTGTATCCTACAACAGAATATAACTTAAACCCAAATGTTCCGCCAGTTGCTAGCATTGACGCTTTTACGACAAAGATTTTTTGGGATAATAACTAACACAAACTGAAAAGAAATGAAAAGATATTTAAAATTATATAGTGCAATTTTGGTTTTAGGGATTTCCCTTTTTACTTCTTGCGCAAAAGAAGCCAATCAATTCACAAATGATGGTAACGGGGGTGAAAACGGAATTGTTGAGCTGGCTGATTTGGTACCGCGTGCTTCTTCAACAGCTTATGCGTCTGTTACAAAATCATTTTTGTCTCAACCGGAAGTAGACTGCCCGATTGTTGTAAATTATACAGGGGTAAATGGTGCGCCAGAAGATGTTACCATAACGCTTGGCTTAGACAATTCAATTGTTGCAACTAATACGGCATTGACGGTATTGCCTACAAGTCTTTACACGCCATCATCATTTACATTAACTATCCCAAAGGGACAAAAATCTGCAACACTTAACCTGAAATTAAAAACATCACAGTTTAATTTTGCTTTAACTTATGCACTAGGGATTAAGATTTTATCTACGTCCAAGGGTATATTAAGCAGAAACTATGGCTCGGGTATTTTCATTATCGGTGCAAAAAACGCTTACGATGGTATTTACACCGTGGAAGCTGGTAGTTCAGTGTTACGTTATTCTAATCCAACTACACCTACCGTTAACGATGTATTAAACGGTAGTTTAGCTGGGAATCCTAATATGACATTAACTACAGCAACTGCTAACTCTGTGGTAATTACAAACTTAAGATGGGCTGGTGGTACTTCAAGTGTTTCTGGTATCGAATCGTTAACTGCTACAGTAGATCCGGTTACAAATTTAGTTACCATGTCATCTGGAGTGAATGCAACATTAGTAAACAGAACGGGAATGGATAACAGATACGATCCTGTTACCAAAACATTTAGATTAAATTTCCATTGGAACCTGACAAGTACAAAGCGAGAAGTTGCTTTAGTGTTGAAGTACTCTGGAGCAAGATAATAACCCGAAGATGTTAGGCGTCGAATTTAAACCTGACATCTTTACATCACCTTGTAAAAGCATACTCCCTTAAATTTGGGTAGTTAGTATAGTTATAATATAGAGGTCTGACTGGATGGTCGACCTCTATTTTTTTTTAAGTTTTATTCCCACTTAAAAGTTTTTACCGCAACGGCGTAAATTCCTATTCCCCACACCAAAATTATAAGCATTTGTTGCTTTACGTCCCATAATCCGGCCCCTTCAAAGGCAACTTTACGCATGGCATCATTTAAGTAGGTTAAAGGCAAAGCTCTGCTTATGGGTTGTAACCAAGTTGGAAAAGCATCTATACTAAAAAATGTACCCGATAATAAAAACTGTGGCAGGGTAATGATGTTCGAAATAGGAGGGATGGTACTTTCGCTCTTAGCCAATCCCGATACTACAAATCCAAATCCCATAAAAACAATTACGCCCATGGTAGAGAGTAAAAGCATATTTAGAACAGTTATAGCGCCATGAACCAGCGTAAATTTAAAAAGGAAGTGTCCTATCAGAATAATAAATAATGCACCCATTAAACTAAAGCCTATACGGGCAATTGCTTCGCCAATAACAATGCTTGAGCGTTTTACTGGTGTGGCAAAAAAACGCTTGATAACCAAATTCTGACGTAAACTGAAAAATACAAATGCTGTACCGAAAACACCGGTGCTTAGTAACGAAAATCCAAGTTGTCCAGGTAAAATAAAATCGATGGTCCTATAAAGACGACCTGTAACGGTATTCGATCTGATTTCGGTAACAGTGGGCTTTAAGTTTTGGTTATTTAAGTTATAAGATATTTCATTAAGAATAGACTTTAGGATATTTCCTTTATCCATTGATGCTGAGGTATAAGTTACGTTTGTGAAATATGCAGGCACACCATTGGCATTTTTTTCTACCATAATAACAGCGTCGTAGTTGCCCTTTTCTAACTTATTATCAATTTCCTTTTTGCTGTCGGTTTTGTTAAGTCTAACTAAGCCTGTTTTCTCTAAAGCAATAATAACAGGGTTTTGCATATCAGATCCCGGAGCAAGAGCAATATCTAATTTGGTGCCACCGCCACCTAAAAATCCAAAAACCAAAATAAAAATTAAAGGAAATGCTAATGTGAAAATTACAGCAGATGGACTGCGCATAATAGAACGTAAACTTGCTTTAGCCAATGCTAAAGTAGCCTTAGTATCATTGTAATTCGTTTTTGTAGGCGTTGGTATATTTTTGTTATTCATGTCAATTTTGTTTGGGTTTAAGAAAATAGAAAGCTAATTGAAGATAATTTACTCTCTCCATTCTTGTCCGGTTAAACTGATAAAAACATCTTCCAGATTTGCTTTTTTAACCTCTTTTTTTCTCTCGAAACCGCTAGCAATTAGGTTGTCAATTAACTTGTCGGGCGTATCTAAGGCAATGATCTGACCTCGCTCTACAAAGGCAACTCTATCGCATAGTTGCTCTGCTTCATCCATATAATGCGTGGTAATTACCACCGTAGTACCTTGATTTCTGATATCTATAATTAAATCCCAAAGATTTCTTCTAGCTTGAGGGTCTAAACCTGTTGTCGGTTCATCCAGGAAAATAATTTTTGGAGAATTAATTAGGGTAGTGGCAATAGAAAAACGTTGTTTTTGACCGCCAGATAGCGCTTTATATTTTGCTTTGGCTTTATCCTGCAAGTTCACTTTACCTAACATTTCCATAGGGTCAATATCCGACCCGTATAATCCAGCAAATAATTCTAAAAGCTCAACTAAATTTAAATTTGGGTAGTAACCTGCCGCCTGAAGTTGTACGCCAATAATTTGTTTAATGGCATTTGCATCGTTGTCTATAGAAAAACCATTTACCAGTACTTCTCCCGAAGTTTTCTCTCTCAGGGTTTCAATGATTTCTAGTGTCGTAGTTTTGCCAGCACCGTTGGGGCCAAGTAAACCAAAAATCTCATTTTCGTAAACATCAAAGCTTAAGCCTTGCACCGCTTTAAAATCGTTATAGTTTTTAACAAGGTTTTTAACGCTTATTATCGCATTTTTCTGTTCCATGGTTTAAAATTAGTAAGGTTTGTGCGAATAGAAAATGATTTTTGCCTAAACGGCATTAATATGTTGATGAAATGATGCTTGAAAAGGATGGACGGTTTTATAAAAAATCTTAAATCAAAAAGGATGTTTGCCTTCACAAACATCCTTTTTATTATTTAAAGTTTGGGTAAAAAAATGCTAGAGCTTCAACTTCGTTAGCTTCAGCCTTTTTTATTACCAAGCTAGTTCGCCTTTAACCATGCTCACAAAATCATCAAACAAATAACGAGAATCGTGTGGGCCTGGAGAAGATTCTGGGTGATATTGAACCGAGAAAGCTTTTTTGCCTTTTACACGGATACCTTCTATAGAGTCGTCGTTTAAATTAACGTGTGTAATTTCAACTTTGTCAGATTTTCTAACCTCATCTGGTATAACACCAAAACCATGGTTTTGAGAGGTTACCTCGCAATGGTTTTTAATAATGTTTTTCACAGGGTGATTTAACCCACGATGACCGTTGAACATTTTCATGGTTCCAATTCCATTAGCTTCCGCCAACAATTGGTGGCCAAGGCAAATACCAAATAATGGTTTATCAGCCTCTAAAATAGATTTTACCGTATCAATTGCGTAATCCATTGCGCTCGGATCGCCAGGGCCATTTGAAATAAAATAACCGTTCGCTCCCCACTCATCCATTTCGGCAAAGGTTGTTTTGGCAGGATAAACTTTTACGTAGATATCTCTATCATCAAAATTGCGTAAGATGTTTTTCTTAATGCCTAAATCTAAAGCTGCTATCTTATAATTAGCTTCTGGATTACCGTAGTAGTACGCTTCTTTGGTAGAAACCTGAGATGAAAGCTCTAAACCGCTCATATCTGGTACCTCTGCAAGTTTTTTCTTTAATTGTTGCAAGTCGGTAATTTCAGATGAAATGATAGCATTCATTGCACCCTTGTTTCTAATATGACGAACCAAAGCCCTGGTGTCAATTTCAGAAATACCTACAATGTTTTCGCTTTGAAAATTGTCCTGAATAGATTCCGAAGCTTCTTTTCTGCTATACTGAATGTTAAAGTTTTTGCAAACCAAGCCGGCAATTTTTATCGAGCCAGATTCAATTTCGTCTTTGTGCATGCCGTAGTTACCAATATGTGCATTAGTGGTAACCATTATCTGGCCAAAGTAAGAGGGATCCGTAAAAACCTCCTGATAGCCAGTCATGCCAGTGTTAAAGCAAATTTCGCCAGTTGTTGTACCAATTTTTCCGGCAGCTTTACCATAAAAAACAGTGCCATCGGCCAATAACAAAATAGCTGGTAACTTGGTGTAGTTAGTCATTTTTTATAACAATAAGAGTTGAATGTGAAAAGCTCTTGCTCCTTTTGGAGGTAAGCGAATTAAGGAAAAAAGGAATGGAATTTGGTAACGAGCTACCGTTTTTAAATGCTAAAAAAGAAGTCTGACCGAACTCATTCATTTCAGGATACAAAGGTAGTTTTTTGACATCATTTTATAAAGGTTTTTTTACGTTTTTTGCATTTTTTATAAATGGGTAGTTTAAGCCTAGTTATGGTTAAGGGTTAATTCGGTACCGACAGATTTATAATAAAGATATCTATGCCATTTCTATTCAACTGTGGCTATCAGTTGCTAGCTGATATTATAATTGTTTGCTTGTTAGTCCTAACCACCGATGCGCACAGATGGACAGAGATTTTACGAATTCATCTGTGTTTATTCTTTTTATCTGTGGTTAACAGTTACCAATCGAATGTTATCATTTTATTAGAATTGGTTGCTTTTTAATACTAACCACCGATGCGCACAGATGGACACAGATTTTACGAATCATCTGTGTTTATTCTTTTTATCTGTGGTTAACAGTTACCAATCGAATGTTATCATTTTATTAGAATTGGTTGCTTTTTAATACTAACCACGGATGCGCACAGATGGACACAGATTTTACCAATTCATCTGTGTTTATTCTTTTATCTGTGGTTAACAGTTACCAATCGAATGTTATCATTTTATTCTAATTGTTTGCTTGTTAGTCCTAACCACGGATGCGCACAGATGGACACAGATTTTACGAATTCATCTGTGTTTATTCTTTTTATCTGTGGTTAACAGTTACCAATTGAATGTTATGATTTTATAGAATTGGTTGCTTATTAATACTAACCACCGATGCACACAGATGGACACAGATTTTACGAGTTCATCTGTGTTTATTCTTTTTATCTGTGGTTAACGACTACCAATTGAATGTTATCATTTTATTAGAATTGGTTGCTTTTTAATACTAACCACCGATGCACATAGATGGACACAGATTTTACGAATTTATCTGTGTTTATCTTTTTATTTGTGGTTAACGTTGCTCATTCATTTTTACTAACGACACACAAAGATATTGCTTGGTCCATCTCTGCATTTATTTTAGCTGTTGTTTCCATATTGCAACTCAAATATTCTCATCAACCTTTTCTAAATTGTTAATCTCGATCTTTTATCCTTGTTCTTTATTCCAAATAATAAACCATAAGTTTGCCTTACTAAACAAAATCAAATGTCTGTTAACAAAGAAATAAAGCGTATTACTACGCATATTTTGCAAGAGATGAAACAACGTGGCGAGCGTATTGCCATGTTAACCGCATACGATTATTCTATGGCTACCATTTTAGATGATGCTGGCTTAGATGTGTTACTCGTAGGCGACTCGGCCTCTAACGTAATGGCTGGTCATGAAACTACTTTGCCAATAACTCTAGATCAAATGATTTACCATGCCCAAAGTGTGGTGCGTGGCGCAACCAGAGCTTTTGTAGTAGTAGATCTACCTTTTGGTTCTTACCAAGGCAACTCCAAAGAAGCATTAAACTCTGCTATCAGAATTATGAAAGAGTCTGGCGCACACGGTGTAAAGTTAGAAGGTGGGGTAGAAATTATCGAATCAGTACAGCGAATTATTACTGCGGGCATCCCAGTAATGGGCCATTTGGGTTTAACACCTCAATCAATCTATAAATTCGGAACCTATACTGTTAGGGCAAAAGACGAAGCTGAAGCCAACAAGTTAAAAACAGATGTTCTTGCCTTGCAGGAAGCGGGCTGTTTCTCTGTAGTATTAGAGAAAATCCCTGCCAAGTTGGCCAAAGAAGTAACCGAAAGCATACATATTCCAACGATAGGCATTGGTGCAGGTCCAGATTGCGACGGACAAGTTTTGGTAGTAAACGATATGATTGGTTTAACCAAAGGTTTTAGACCAAGGTTTCTACGCCAATATTTAGATTTGTATAGTGGAATTAAGGACGCAGCACAATCGTACATTAAGGATGTAAAAGCAAGAGATTTCCCGAACGAGAAAGAACAATATTAATAGGAGCAAAGATTAAGGAATAAGGAACAAACATTCGGGAGTAAAGCATAGCTTTTAATAATTCGAAAAGCAAGAGCAGTTCTTGTCGGAAACATCAGTCCCGCTTTTTGTTTCAATTTTTTTGTGAGCGTCATCTCGAGCATGCTGAAAAATCTTCAACAAAAAGTATTTTCACTACAATCGGGTTTATTTAACAAAAGCCTCTTTTGCAAAACAAAACTCTAATCACTCAGTTTCAATACTAAATACTAAATACTAAATACTAAATACTAAATACTAAGACTCGATACCAAAATATGCCCATTACCGAATCTGATATTTTATACGAAGACAACCATCTAATTGCAATCAACAAACGTGCAGGCGACATAGTACAAGTCGACGAAACGGGCGATGAACCCTTAGACGAGCAGGTAAAAAAATACATCGCTACTAAATATAATAAGCCTAATGGTGCGTTTTTAGGTGTCGTGCATCGGTTAGATAGGCCCGTAAGCGGTGTAATACTTTTCGCTAAAACGAGCAAAGCCTTAGAGCGAATGAACGCTATATTTAAAAACAGGGAAGTTAGAAAAACGTATTTCGCTGTAGTAAAAAACAAACCAGCTCGCTTAGAAGGTAATCTAGTTCACTATTTAATTAAAAATCCAAAGAAAAACCTGGTTACAGCCTACAACAGAGAAGAGCCAAATAGCCAACGTTCTGAATTAAATTACAAGTTTGCCGGAGAAGTTGGTGGATTCTGTTTACTTCAGGTAAACCCAATTACCGGTCGCTCACATCAAATTAGGGTGCAATTATCGAGTATGCAATGCCCAATAGTAGGCGACAATAAATACGGTTATCCTCGAGGAAGTCGGAAAGGGAGCATCTGTTTGCACGCAAGGCAATTGGAATTTATTCACCCTGTGCAAAAAGAACCGGTTAAAATTTTTGCACCGCTACCAATAGATGGTTTTTGGGAAAGGTTCGAACATTTCCAGGTTTCGTAACTATTGACAGTCAACTTTTTCAAAAACTATCGATTGTCCGTAGGTTAGTGTCGGGGTATCTTTAAAAACCATTTTACCGTTTTTTTGCTCAACATCTCCAAACCCTTCTAAAAGTTGGTCGCCTTTTTTAATAAATGCAACTTGTCTAACAGATTCGGTTCCTTCCGAGTTGAAAGTATAATCCGCTAAAAGCGTATCTCCACGCATTTCGCCTTTTATAATTCCAGTGTTGCTGTCTTTTTCTCTCAATTTATAGTTTAGTTTTCCGCTAGTTACGTTACCACTTGTCATTAAGGTTAGCATAGCAGTATCACCATTTTTGGCGTATTTATAGCAGGTTTGCGAGGTAGACGATGTTATGTTGGTATCTAAACTGCTTGTATCTGTTGTGTTTTGATCTGTATTTCCGCTTTGGCAAGCAACAAATAAGCTAACTAGGGCAATTAATGATAGCAATTGAATCTTCATGGTATGGCGATTAAATAATAATAAAAACAGCAGCCATCGGAAAAAGTTTTAGCAAAACCGAAATTTGAATTGTAATTCTATTTAACGAAATTAGGATAAAGAATTATTGGCTTATGAATGCTGAACATTGCTTAAACTGCAACGCTGATTTGGTTTTAGGTCAGAAATTTTGCCTTAAATGCGGACAAGCAACTGTTCAGCATCGTTTTACTTTAACGCACTTTTTTCATGAGGGCTTCCATGCGTTTACGCATACCGATAAAGGCATTTTCTTTTTATTAAAAGAATTAGCGCTAAGGCCTGGAAAAGTAGTGCGAGAATACATAGGCGGTAAGCGTAAGAAATATTTTAATCCCTTTACCTTTTTCTTGTTGTTAGCAACCTTGTTTGTTTTTTCGAACAGTTTTGTTGGTACATCAGAGGCAACGAACAACAATGTTCCCGAAAGCATTAATAATACCGAAAATCCGGAGGTAAAAAGTATTGCAATGGCGCAATATGAAAGAGCCATTAAAGTTGCACACTTTACTAAAAAGCACGGAAATGTTTTATCTATGATTGCCGTACCCTTTTTAGCCTTATTTTTTTGGTTAGTTTTTTATCGCAAGTCCTACAACTACGCTGAACATTTGGTGGCTAATTTAATGTTTGTTGGTTTTTCTAACTTGGCATTTACTATTTTGGTTTTTCCGCTACAAGCTATTTCCAAAAATACAATTTGGGTGGCTTTTATTCCGTTGCTCGGCCTCGTTATACAGTTCGTTTATTATACCATCGCTTATAAAGGATTTATGCAGTTGTCAGGGTTTGGACGAACCTTAAAAATCGCTTTTTATAGTTTGTTGGCTATTATACTTTGGGTTATTTTGAGCATGCTCGCAATGGCAGTGTACGTTTATCAAGATTGGCATTTTTACGAGTTTTTTAGTAGAATGGCTATAAAATAGAAAATCCCGATTTTCATCGGGATTAACTAAATCAATCATAACAGACGTATGAAAAATCTTTACCAAACATAGGTACCGGCTGCGCCTGCTGGTAATGTTGTGGTTACCATTTTGCCATTGTTTTTAATATTAAAAACTTGGTCTGCATTGCTGGTATTCATCACAATAAGTACTTTTTTACCATCTACATTCTTAAATGCTACGTTGCTTAACGTGCTACTTAAGGTAGAATTGATTCTAACAGAGCCTGGCCTTACAAATTTAGAAGCATGACCGATAACATAATATGCAACATTCCTGGTTACGGCTGGGGCAATGGTTATAGCGCCCAAACAATTTGTGCAACCTCCATCTGGGGTGTGCGGATTGTAATTTGCATCCGCTGCTAAGTTCCACTCTAATACGTTTCGGCTCCAGTTTCTAGTAGCGCCAACTATTAATGTACTTACATGCCATTTCAAATCTTCGGCAAAATTACCAGGGCCACCAACCCATTGTTCTGTAAAATAAATGTGCTTATCGGGATAAGCATTACGTACTTGGCTAAGCGCCGAAATATTGCCGGCATATAAGTGAAATGCAGAACCATCTACATATTTGCTGGCGTCTGCATCAGCTAAAATTGTCATTGGATAATCGGGACGATCGGCATTGTGATCGTAGAGGATAATTTTTGTCTTTATGCCAGCTTGCTGAAAAGCAGGACCTAGAGCTGTTTTAATAAAATTAGCTTGGTCTTTAGCTTCCATTAATAAACTTGGCGTATTGCCCGGATGCAATGGCTCATTTTGGATTGTTATAGCATCAATAGTAATGCCTTGGGTTTTCATTGCCTCAATGTATTTAATAAAATACTTGGCGTAAGCTTGGTAATATTCTGGCTTTAAACTACCGCCTTTGTAGGCGTTGTTGGTTTTCATCCAAGTTGGCGGTGTCCAAGGAGAACCTAAAATTTTGATGTTCGGATTTACAGCAAGGATTTTTTTAAGCACAGGCACCAAATCAGTCATTTCCTCAGCAATAGAAAAATGCTCCATATTTACATCGGTTTGCCCAGCCGGACGCTCGTTGTAAGTAAACACTTTCGCACTCAAATCTGATGCGCCAATACTTACGCGGATGTAGCTAACGCCGATCGCATTTTCCTCGGTAGAAAATAATTCCTTAATTAAAGCGTCTTTCTCGACTGAAGGCAACTCGTTGATTAAAGTTGCGCTTCCGCCAGTTAAAGTGTAGCCAAAACCATCAATAGATTGGTAGGTTTGGGTATCATCAACTTCAATGGTAGTGCTACTGTTATTTGTGGCAGTAAAGTTTAAAGCTACATTTTGTTTTTGCAGCAAAACTGATCTATCGCCTTTGGTTAGCCATAAAGCTACGTCGCTAGCTACGGGATTTGTAATAGGCGGGGTAGTGCCTCCATCTGTATTTTTAACAGCTTTTTTACAGGCGCAGGAAGCGAGAACAATGGAAAGGACGATACAGCAATTTAATAATTTCATACGGCTAAAATTTAGGGGGTGTAATTGAAGTTAATTTTTTGGTTGCCCAATTGAACAGTGAATTCGCCTTCGCCAGTTACGGTTTTTAATTCGGCATTTACATAAGCTATATCCTCTGGCTTAATTTTAAAGGTTACTGTTTTGCTTTCTCCGGCTTTTAAATCAATTTTATCAAAGCCTCTCAAACGTTTTACATCCGGACTGATATCACTCGCATATAAATCAGAAATGTACAATAAAACGCTTTCCTTTCCACTTACTTTTCCGGTGTTGCTTACCTTAACCGATAGGCTTAGCGTTTCGCCTTTTTTTAGCGTAGCGCTACTTAATTTTATATCGCTGTAAGTAAAAGTAGTGTAGCTTAAACCATGGCCAAATACGTACTGTGGGTTGTAATCTGCATCGTAATTGTAAACGCCTTCGGTAGTTTCTCTAGACTCGGACGGTTTGTGATAATAGGTAAATAATGCGTTAGGAAATTGTGGGTACGTGTAAGGCAATTTTCCCGAAGGATTTACATCGCCGTATAATACATCAGCAATTGCATCGCCACCAAAGTTTCCTGGTAAATAAGATTGTAAAATAGCACTCATGTTTTTCTCAAACTTGCTTATTACCCTTGGCCTACCTTCATTTAAAACTAAAATAATGGTTTTACCCGTTGAAGCTAGTTTTTGTGCTAATTCGGTCTGTAAGTCAGATATATATAAGTCGCTTAAGTTGCCTGGTGTTTCGGTGTAAGTGTTTTCGCCTAAACAAAGTACTATAACATCTGCATTTTTTGCTGCTGCGATGGTTTCATCCATTTTGTCGGCATAATCTTCGAAGTATTTTCCATCCATTTTATAGCTAACACCTGGTAAATAAGTTACATTGCTAGCACCAACCTTATTTTGCATTGCTTTTACAATCGTATTGTAGTTTTTAGCGAATTCTTCAACTTTTTCGCCTTGCCAAGAGTAGGTCCAAGCGCCGTTTAAAGTACGCATAGAATTTGCATTAGGGCCAGTTACCAAAACTTTAGCCGTTTTGCTCAAAGGCAAAGCACTTTTGGTATTTTTTAACAGCGTAATAGATTCTGCTGCGGTGTTATAAGCAGCTTTTTCAAACTCCTTACTACCAAATTTCGGATAATCTTTAATGTTGGTGGTTGGTTTTTCGAATAGGTTTAACTCATATTTTACAATCAGGATTTTTCTAACTGCATCGTCAATACGTTCTTGTTTTACTTTGCCTTCCTTTACGGCTGCAATTAAATCATCGCAAAAAGGCTCGTAGTTGTACGCAATCATAGACATGTCTATACCAGCATTAATAGCCATGATTACCGCCTCTTTATTGCTTGATGCAACGCGATCACGCTTGTGCAAGTTTTCTATATCTCCCCAATCTGTAACTACTAAACCTTTAAAGCCCAATTCTTCTTTTAGTAATTTGGTAAGGATTTTATAATTGGCATGAACAGGAACGCCATTGATTAAACCAGAATTTATCATGATGGTTTTTGCACCTGCGGCAATAGCAGCTCTAAACGCCGGCAAATGATATTCTCGTAAAGCCTGGTCAGAAATAATTGCTGGAGTTCTATCTTTTCCAGAAACTGGAACTTGATAACCTAAAAAATGTTTTATGGAAGAAGCCACTTTAAAAGGATTTGATACGTCGTTATCATCGCCTTCTAGACCTTTAATCATTTCCTTACCTAATTCGGTTACTAAAAATGGGTCTTCGCCAAAGCTTTCCCACTGGCGAGGAAATCTTGGGTCGGCGCCTAAATCTAAAATAGGAGAGAAGTTCCAAGGAATGGCACTTGCACGAGTTTCGTAAGCGGTAATGCTAGCACCATTTTTAACTAAGGCACGGTTAAATGTTGCAGCTTGTCCAATTTGTTGTGGAAACATTGTTGCACCAACGGTATAGGTTGCTCCATGAACTTCGTCTACGCCATAAATTACCGGAATTTTATTTTTGCCTTGTTTAGTTACAACGTTTTGTATTTCGTTAATAATATTATACCAAACTTGAGGAGTTCTTGCTCTGTTGTTTGAGGTATTTAAAACCGAGCCAACGTGATATTGAAGCAAGGCTTTATCCATTGCTTTTTTATCTAACGTAAAAGGCTCATCGCTAGTGTAACGGTCTTTACCTGTTCCAATAACATCTAAAGTAATTTGTGCCATTTGGCCAACTTTTTCTTCCAGCGTCATTTTAGCTAAAAGCGAATTAACCTTTTGGTCTATTGCCGTTTTACTTTGTTTCTGCTGTGCAAATAAGGTAGTAGCGGCTAAAAAAAGGAGAAGCGTTAGACTATAGTTTTTTATGTTCATGGTTATTTATTTAGATGGCTTTAAAAGCTAAATTACTTGTTATCTTGAGCTTTAACCATCGTTAACGGTGTAAAATAAGAGCGTTTACTTTAGTTGGCTTATTAAAAATCAATTTTGCTGATACGCTTTAACCGCAATATAAATGTGCGTTTTTAAGGTATTGGATGAGTTTTTTAACGTTTTGGGCGTAGCCTGAAAAGCTTTTTTGATACGCTTTAAACACAAGCTTGTGTTGTGGTAAAATGCAGTATAAAAACAGCCTAAACTATTTTTATACTGCAAGTTTTATTATCTAATATTCGGATTTCTATCCTGCTCTGCTTGAGGAATAGGGAAAAGTAACTTTACGGCAGTTACATTGTAATTTAAAAGATTGTTGTTGCCATCTCTTTGAGCATTCATAACTGCAATAGCACGATTGGTACGTAATAAATCGAACCAGCGATGACCTTCGAAAGCTAACTCCAAACGGCGTTCTTTTTCTATTGCAGTGCGCATTAAAGCTTGACTGTTAGCCGGTGTTCCGCCCAAATTAACACGTAAGCGAATTTCGTCTACTATGGTTTTTGCTGCAGACCATCCTGTTGCGCTTAACTCGTTCAATGCCTCAGCTTTTAATAACTTAATATCTGCCAAACGCAAAATGTAAGAGTTAGCCAAATCATCATTACGGTATTTGTTAATAAATGGATAGTTTGCCTTGCTCCAATAATCGTCAGACCAACCTTCTGTGTTCACATTTCTGAAACTAACGCTACTGTTTTTACGAATTAAATCACCTTCTGCATCAAAAGCAGCAATTAAATCGTTAGTTGGCGTGCAGAAACGTTTCCAACCAGTACCAACAATTACGCCGGTCATCCAGTTTCCACGTCCGCTTGGGCCACCCCAACCATCATACTGCATTTCCCAAATAGATTCGCTGTTGTTTTTGTGCGCACCATCAAACAAGTGATCAAATGAGCCTACTAAGCTGTAACCGCCAGATATAGTTGCATCAGCGTATTGCTGAACTTTTGCCCAATCTGGATTAGGTTTTGAAGCATAAACCTTTGCTAATAGAGCATTTACAATGCCTTTGGTAATGATACCTTTATTTGGCGCTGTAGCACGCACGTTTGGCAATGCCGATTCTAAATCTGCAATGATTTGTGCATAAACTTCATCTACCGTAGCACGAGGTTTTTGCATTTCTTCTAAATTGGTTGGCGATTTTAGAATTAGTGGAACACCACCCCACAAACGAACCAAATGGAAATAGAAGTAAGCTCTTAATGTAGATGCTTCTCCTAAAATTTGGTTTCTTCTGCCGTTTGCATCTAAAGCCGGATCTTGGATATTCGGCACATTTTCCAATACCTCGTTGGCATTTTTAATGTTCGAATAAAGCCCGCTCCAATCTCTTCCAACGTTACCATTGGTAGCGTTTGCGGTAAATAAATCAATTTGAATGTTTGCAGGGTTATCACCACCAGCGTAAGCATTGTCTGAGGTTACATCACCGTTTACCATGTAATCCCAAATATGGTAATCGTTATACATGCCACCATAAGCACCTGCCATTAACTTTTCAGCACCTGCAGCGGTAGTAAAAGCAACGTCACCAGTAACTTGATTAAACGGCTGCTTGTCTAAAAAATCTTTTTTGCAACCACTTTGCACAGTAAGTACAATTGTTGCGGCCGCTACTAACGAATATATATTTAATTTCATCTTCTTAATTCTTAAAATCCAACATTAACACCAAATAAGAAACTTCTCGATTGCGGATAAGTTCCATAATCTACACCCATTGATGGGCCATTAGCAGAATTTACGTTAACTTCTGGATCTAGTCCCGAATATTTTGTAAACGTTAGCAAGTTGTAACCAGTGGCGAATAAAGTAACCTTACTCATTTTTAATTTTTCAAGCGCTGATGCGCCGAAACTATACGATAGTGTAGCTGTTTTTAAACGTAGGTAAGATGCGTTTTCTACAAAGCGACTAGAAGTTAACGAGTTTTCTGAACTTGCTCTTAACGCTTTAGGTATGTTAGTGATCTGACCCGGAGTAGTCCATCTGTCTAAAACTGCCGCAGATTGGTTTTTAGAATCAAACATACCCTCTAAATCAATTCTAGAAGCATTGAACAACTGATTTCCTTGTACCCCTTGGAAGAAAACATTTAGTCCCCAGTTGCCGTAAGTAAAGTTATTGGTAATGCCGTAAATAAATTTAGGTTGTGCCGAACCAATGAAAGTTCTATCATCTGGATCTGCAGAACCTGTAACACCATTTCCGTTTAAATCTGCATATTGGGCGGCACCGTTTGTAGGATTAACACCAGTAAACACATAGCCATAGAAACTTCCCAATGGTCTGCCAGCAACTACACGTACAGCATCATCACGTTCGTACAAAGACGCAAAGTTTAGAGATTGTGTGGTAGCGCCTAAATCAGTTACTTTATTTCTGTTGATTGAAAAGTTCAAATCAGTTGTCCATTGGAATTTTTCGCGGTCGAAGTTTTTAGTTGATAATACAAATTCTAAACCTTTGTTTTCCATCGAGCCTACGTTGTAAGCTTGGCTACCGAAGCCAGACGACGGAGGCAATTGAACGTTAATTAGCAAATCGTTGGTTTTCTTCAAATATGCATCGGCAGTAAATGTAACCCTGTTATTAAACATCGTTAAATCTAAACCGATGTTTGTTTGCGTTGTTTTTTCCCATGATAAAGCATCGTTTGCAGGGTTTTGAAGATTGTATTCGCCTTGCGCATTTATACCATAAAGTTTCATGTAAGCGTAGTCTCCAATACCTTCATCATTACCAACTTTACCCCAGCTACCGCGAATCTTTAAATCGTTAATCGTTTTGCTGTCTTTCATAAACTCCTCAGCAGAAATTCTCCAACCTGCAGAAACTGATGGGAAATAACCGAAACGGTTTTCCTTAGCAAATCTTGACGAACCATCGGCTCTAAAGTTCGAGCTGAACAAATATTTATTGTCGTAAGAGTAAGAAATACGAGCTAAATAGGATTGTTTGCTCCATTGTGCACGTTGTGGTATGGTTAACGCAACAGATGGTGCAATCGGGTTTCCAGAAGTATCAAAGAAACGAGTTCGCTCATTGTTGTTGTATTTCCAATCAGACGATTGTAAGGTGTAACCACCAGTTGCAGTAAATAAGTTTTTGCCGAAATTTTTAGTATAGTTTAAAATATTCTCATTTAACCAAACGTTTTCGTTTGTTCTGTTATCACGATAAACACCTCTTTCTTGGCGGCCATATGTAGTTAAGAAATTATCTGTAGCGTAACGATAAAAGTTCTTGTTCGAGTTTGTACTGATAGTCGATTTGAAATATAAATCTTTGGTAAAGTTTACTTGAGCGCCAAACGCACCAATAAACCTAAAGTTTCTATTTCTGTTATCAGAACCGAAGGCTAGAGCTAATGGATTATCCCAACCACCAGCATTCGGAATGGTTGTATACTGTCCGTTTGGTTCAAAAATGCCAATAGTAGGAGGGGTAGTTAATGCACCTAAAATTACACCACCACGAGAAACACTGCTATTATCGCCAACGTCTATAGAATTGCTTGAGGTTAGTACCGCATTACCAGTTAATTTTAACCAAGAGGTAATGTTTTGCGAGCCGTTGAAGTTAACGGTATAACGATCTAATTTTGCAGGAGATACTACACCTTTGTCTTGTTGGTAGCCACTCGAAAAATAATACTGACCGCCTTTTACGCCACCCGACAAGGAAACTTGGTATTGATTCTGCGTTCCAGTACCAAAGGTTTCTTTTTGCCAATCTGTATTGCTATTGCCACCAAAACTAGTGTAACCCATTTCGGTCATCAAAGCTCTGTACTGATCGCTGTTTAACACATCTTGTTTCTGCCAAAAGTTAGAGAAACCCGTAAATGCGTTAAAAGCAACTTGTAATTTACCTGCAGAACCTGTTTTAGTAGTGATTAATACTACACCGTTAGCACCACTAGAACCATAAATAGCCGCCGCAGAAGCATCCTTTAAAATGGTCATCGACTCAATGTCGTTAGCGTTTATAAAGCTTGCATCTCTAGACGTTACTCCATCAATTACATATAAAGGACTATTTGAAGCCGTAATGGAAGTGTTACCTCTAATGCTGATAGAAATACCTGCACCCGGTTTACCAGATTGCGAGCTTACTTGTACACCCGCCGCACGACCTTGAATTGCTTGCAATGGATTGGTTATTGGTTGGTTTTCTAAATCTTTGGCAGAAACCGAAACAACCGAAGTTGTTAAATCTTTTTTGGTAGTTGTACCATAACCAATAACAACAACCTCGTTAAGCTGGTTGTTATCTTCAGAAAGCGTCGTGTTAATGGTAGTTCTATTGTTTACATTTTCTTCTATAGTTTTAAAACCAACAAATGAAAATGTTAAAACCGCATTTGGAAGCGCTTTAAGTTTGTATGTTCCGTTTGTTTCTGTTGATGCACCGAACTGCGTGCCTTTTACTTTTACTGATACACCAGGAATCGGCAGACCTTGCTGATCTTTAACCTGGCCAGTTATTGTAATTTCTTGAGCTAGGGCGAAACCTACACTACAAAAAAGAAGTACAATAAACAGCGTAAATTTTTTTGTCATAATCTTTTGGTTAGTTACAATTTATAATTAGTTGGAGTAAAGTTAAGTGCATTTGAGGGTTAAATGCAAGGACTTAAGGATGAAAATTTAGTGTAACTTGTTGATAATTAGTTTATTGTGATTAATTCGATACGCTTCGGTACCCTAACTTACTTGTTAGCTTTAACGCTGATTTACAGTAGTTAAACACCAACTTAAAGTTGCGGACATTACTTAACATGATACGCTTAAATACCCTTGATTTTTTTTGTAAGATAGAATCTTAAATAACAAAAAAATGACAGACTTGACTGGGCTTTAATCTAAAACCAAAAGACTCCAACCGTTTTTATTCGCTTTTTTGAGGGATGATTTACGCTCCTCCATAATGGTTTTTATACGGCTACCGTAAGTCCAGCAGGTACTTTGCCTAATGTTTAGCACTTCAGAGAGTTTATGAGAAGAGATCTTTCCTTTGGTAGAGTAGATCAGGAAGATCATGTAAAATGCTTTGTTTATCGGAATGCGGGTGTTATGGAAAACGGTGTAACTCGTTACCGATTCTTCGTAGGCGCATTTGCTACAACGCCTACTGTGCGCAACATGACCTGGATAAAAATGTGTGTTTTTGCACTTTTTGCATACGTAGCCATTTTTCCATTTCAGCTCTGCTAAAAACTCGTTACAACTTTCCTTATCAGGGTAGATTTTACTGAACTCTTCAAAGTCAACATCCGCACTCATTACCCGGTCTCTGGTAACTTTCTCTACGTTAATTTGTAACTCATGATTGTCTTGTTCTAACAAAACATTCATTCGTGAAATCTCTTCGGCTTGTTGCAACAAGCGTTCGTTAACTTTTAGAAGTTCCTCATTTTTAGCCTCGATAATTATCGATTTATGGAAAACCTCTTTTGTCCGCTCATTAACTTGTCGTTCTAGTTCTTTGTTCAGGTTGTCTTTAAGTTTGCCGTTAACGGCCATTTGCTGTATAATCTGGCGTTGTGCTTTTTCCTTTTTTCTTTTAAGGATGCTCACTTTATCTCCTATGGCAAACGAGAGAAATACCATTTCGAGTACAAAACAGAAGCTAAGACTATAGTAAGAAATTACACCAAAGTTTAGCCAGCTAATACCTAGCATAATTAATAGCTTTAAAACAAAACCAAAAAACAGGAAACTGTAGCCAAGAACAAAGAAACGAGCCGGCTGATAACCTTTTCTGAAAATATAAATACCCGTAAAGAACGCTACCGAAAGCGGTATGAATTCTAAAAATTTATAATTGAAAAGATTTTGATCAAAAACTAAACAATAAACAAAAAATAAAGATCTAACAGCGATGAGACCGATGATTAATCGGTTAAGTTTAGGTGCTTTTGCTTTTACAAACAATAGTTCTCTGGTAAAAAGCAAGGCGAAAATGCTTGTTGCGTACAGAAAGAATGCGTAGGCAATCTGATTCCAGCCGGGTGCATTGGGCCAAAGGTATTGGTAGGCAATGCCATCGTTGCTCATCTCAAAAAGACCAACACTTATATTGTACAATACATAAAAAAGATATTGTTTTTGGCGCATGGCGATGAACATGATGAGGTTGTAAAAGCTAAAAACCAAAATCATTCCGTAAAAAATACCGAAATAGAAGTATTCGTCTAACGCATAGGAGATAAACCAGTTAACCGATCTTAAAACGATAATTACGTCGGAAATTTGAGAAGAGCGGATTTTAAAATAATAAACTTGGGTTTGATCATGATCATTCGCTAGGTAAACCTCAAAATTTTTATGGCTTAACGTTCTGTCGGCAAAGTTTAGTTTATCGCCTAGCTCTTTTACGATATAGCTTCCATCACCCTGTGGCAAGTAAACCGTTATATGATCTATAGTTTGGTCAAAAAATTCTAGTAGAAACCTGTTATCGGCTTTGCTATTATGTTTTATTTTGATTTTTGCCCAGTAGCTTGTATTTAGGGAAGTAGTTTGAGGCGTGCTTCTTTCGCTAGGTTCAAATTTACTACTAAATGCTTCGCTTTTAATTTGCTCAAATGTGAAACTGTTTTTTTCGTCTTTTAAAACTTCTACTTCTGCAAAATTAAAGATGTGTTGTTTAACGTTATCATTAATCTGTACAGGTTTTTGCGCCCATAAATTACCGCAAAAAAGCCAAAATATAAAAAAAGGAAGTGCTTTAACTGCACTAGAAATTAACCTAACCATAACCGAGATGAACTACAAATGTAATAGAAACTGACTAGGAACTGCTCTTTTACAATGGAAAGTGATATTCGCGTTACTTAGGTGGCAATGGGCTAAATATCGTTTACATTAACCAATGCGCCATTTTCTATGTTGGTTGAGTGATCAACTTCGAAGATTTTTTTGCCAACTGTTGATGGGTTTGCTAATGAATTTGAAGCTTTTAATTCTAAGAAACGGTCTAATGATGCGAAATTTTCTTTCTCGGTAGCACGAATTTTTGTTTGCATTTCGGTGTCGACAACACCCGGGTATACTGCTATGATTTTAGCGGGGTTAGTTTTGGTTTCCTGTTCTGCTGCTACGGTTTTTGTCATCATATCTATAGCAGCCTTGGTAGCACTATATACGCTCCAGCCTGGGTAAGTTTTGTAGGCGGCTCCAGACGAAATATTTATGATGCTTTTTTTGCAAACCCAAGATTTGGTAAGCGAAAGAAATAGGGAAGAAAGTACAAGCGGAGCAATGGTATTTAAATTTACGGTTTTAGCAATATCTTGAGGCTGAATATTTTCTAAAGTCGAAATCTTGCCCAAAGTGCCGGCATTGTTAATCAAAGTTATTTTTTCTATTGTAGTTTCATCAAGTTGTTTTATTAGATCGATTAAACATTTTTCTAGTTTATCAACCTCATTAAGATCTATAGCGATTTGGGTTATCTGCTTATAGCTGGGATCGTTATTTTTTGTTCTAGCTAAAGATAAAATTTCAAAACCATTTGTCTGGTAAGCTTCAACAATTCCTTTGCCTATTCCTTTGTTTCCGCCAGTAATAATTAATACGTTTTTCATTTTATGAAGATAACCTTTTCAAATTTTAATGCTTGATGTAAAATGATAGGCCGAAAACATCGCTTCGGCCTATCGGTAAATTAATGCGGTATTTGTTCTTCTAGAATTTCATCGCCGGCAACGTTAAAATAGGTACAAGTAAATTTATCAAGACAAACTGCCCATTTTGCAACACCGTTTTTTGCGCAATCGGCAATAAAAGTCATGTAGTCGGTTTTTCCTTGTTGGTGTGCCTTCAAGTCTGCTTTGAAACCGGCTGCATTATAATCACTTGCAATTTCTATGGTGTTATATTTTGGCGGGGCCGATGTTTTGTAATTGTTTTCGCCATGATAGTCGGTACGGCCATCGCACATAAAAACTTCGTAAAAAGTAACACCTAAAGTTTTAATCTCTTTGATGTAGCTCGGGAATTCGGCTCCAGATTTCACTTTGCTGTGAGCCGTTTTGATTTCTTCAACGGTAAACATTTTATTAATTATTTATTGTTAGTAATGGTAAGTTTTAGCTTACCGGATAGATGTTATATATTTTGTAATTCTTGTTGTATAATTTTATTCAAAACATCAGCTTTATTTAAAGTCATTAAATGACCACCATTTTCTATTATGGAATTTGGTTTTACAAAAGCTAAAGGAAGAATTTTGTCGCTATCGCCATGTATTTGAAAAATATTATCTGCAGGGATTTTATTTTTCCAAGTAGCCACTTTGTCTAACGCCCATTTTAAAAATAGGGGGCCTGTGTCCCTAAGTATTTGTTTTAATAATTTTTTTTCCACTTTGTTTCCTGTTCCAAAAAACCAATTTGTAATAAAATTTGAACTTTTTAATAAATTGGTCGGTAGAAATTTATGTAGACCTAGCATGCCAAAAAACCTAAAATAGAAAGGAATTTCAAATTTGGTTTTAGCTGAGGCAATTAAAATTATTTTTTCGGTTTTAATCTGCTTTGCAACTTCTGAAGCCATGATTCCCCCAAATGATAGGCCGATAATTAAGGGATTTTCAGTTGTTATTTGGGCTAGAATTCTAAAAGTATATTGTTCAATAGTTTCGTTTATTACTGGAACAATCCATTTTATATGTATTACCGAAAAAGCAGAAAAATCAAGTCTTTTAAAAACTCTTTCATCTGCACCTAATCCACTAAATATGTAAAGCGTTTTTTTCAAATTGGCTACAATATAATGTTGTTTTTAGGCAATAGGGCAGGAGGCAAATCGGTTTCACCCAACATTTCTCGCAAATCTATTTCTATTGTTCTGCTCATTTGAGAGATAGGAACATCGTTTGCACTACCTTCGAAAGGGTTTTCTGTACTTTCGCCTACTTGTTCTAGCGAGGTAAATACCCAAGAAATTAACACACTAAAAGGAATAACAAGCCAAATCATCTGGCCAGCAAAAATGCCGGTAATGCCATCATTCAGTTTATCAAATTCTTTCAACATCCCGAAAGGTAACAGCAAGCAAAATAATTTTATAAAAAATGCATTGATAGATGCAAACTGCCTCGGGTAAGGAAAGTTTTTAATTCTCTCGCTTTTTCCTTGCTGATCGTAAAAATCTTTTAGCATCCTTTGTATTTCTACAAACTGATAACTGTCTATTTCTTTTCTGTCGAATACTTCTTTAGCTGTCTTACTTTGTAAACTTAGTAATTGGGCAGCTTTATTTTTTGTGCTTAAAATATAAGTTAGTTCGGTTGGCGATAAGTATTTTGCAAGCTCTGTTTCTAACGGTGTCTCCTTTTCGGGGATGGAATAATAAGCTTGATATTGGGCGTTGTAAGATTTGTTTACGGTTTCCCACGTTCTGCTGTCTCTCATCGCGTAGCGTAATGCCGTTAGCCAAGCAAAATGCCGATAGATTAACTCTTTTGCTTTTTCCTTGTCGTTTATAAAATCTCGAGTTGTAGCTCCCCAGGCTCTACTGCTATTTAAAATGGCTCCCCAAATTTGTCTCGCTTCCCAAGTTCTGTTGTATGTTTGGGTGTTTTTAAAACCTACGATAAAAGCGGTAGCAGTGCCTAACAATGCTACAACAGACCACGGAATTGCGATAAATTTAAAACCAAAAACCTGATATAATATTGGCGGAATTAAACCAATAACAAAGGTTGCATAAATATTCCTTTTTGTCCAGATAAGAAATTCTGATAGTTTGTAAGATTTGCCAGCGTGCATGTATTTATTTTACGTTTGTTTACATTGATTTTTAAGGGATGATTTGTTTTTGATACTAAACCCTTAATAACCCTCTAAACGCTCTGGCTGCGTAATAACTTTGTGCGCCATTGTGATAAATAAAAACGTTGTTATAGCGTTTGTCGCCAAAAATTGCACCGCCTAATGCTCTAATGTTTTGCGGGGTTTTTAGCCAGCTAGAAGTTTTTAAATCAAAATCTCCTAAGCTTTGTAGTTTACGGTAATCTTCTTCGGTTAAAATTTCAATTCCCATTTCTGTAGCCATATCAACAGCATTGTTTTCAGGAATATGTTCTTTTCTAGAATATTGCCCTTCATGGTCGTAAGCTGTACTTCTTCTCCCTTTCGGACTCTCGGCTGCACAATCAACAAAAATATATTCGCCAGTTTCTTCGTCAAAATCAATAACATCTGGTTCGCCACCAGTAAGCTCCATTTCGTTTAACGACCAAAGTTTAGTTTTGCTTTTGTTCAATTTTTCAATTACAGCGTTAAACTGTATTCCTTTGTGGCGATGTTCATTTTTCTCGAAACGCGTTTTTAATACTGTAATCAGCTCATCACTTTGTGCGGATGACAATTCTTTGTTATTAACTGTTGACATGATTTGCGCTATTTATTTTCAAATTGCTAAATTTTAGAACGACAAAATTGAGAAAATAAATGTAATTATTTTCTAGAGATCGATGTAGCAAACTAAAAAAAGTCATAATGCCATCGTTAATATAAAATGCACTAAAACTGCGATGGATGATAGTTCAAAAATACGAGCCTTGTTGTAAACGTAAAAACAAAACACGTTTACGCATAGAATGATAAAAGAAGAAAATATAAATAAAAAGTGGACTAACCCGTTTGGTCTAACTATTTTATAATAAACATCTATTAGAAGGTTTTTTTTATTGAAGCCCATGTAAATTATCTTACTGTTACTTTGCAAATCATCCTTAGCCTTTTTGTCAATATAGCAAACAACTTGATTTACATTCATTTCAATATCGTTCTTAAATATGTTCAGAGTTCCGTTGCCTGGATTGTGAAATGTACAGGGAAACTCGTTTAATTTAAACTCGAAGTAAGGGTTTCGATTTCTTGATTTTTAATTTCTTTCAGCGTTCCGCGTATCTCAATTAGATTTTTATGGGTAGAAATTATATTGACAGGAATGTATAGAACCGCAACAAATGAAAATAACAATATCAATATTTTAAAATTCATGCTTACGTTATGTATCATATTATTAAAATTATTACGCAAAATATTTAAAAATCCGCTTCCACACCAGAAGTTTTTCGATTAGGCTACATTTGAGGTATTATTAGTCCGTAATTAGCCTGTTTAAGTGTTTCCTGAAAAATAAATCTATTAGATTATAGAACCAGGTAGCAAAGTTTGGCAAGGATTTGTTCTGGTAAATTCTATAAATCGAATTGAATTATAAGCGTATAAATCATTTCTATAATCCCTAAAATTTGGTTAACATTGGTTCAGTTTACCAACATACAATTTTTGGCCAAACAATATGCCAATTTATACAACAACGTCTGATTTTGAGCTCCTAGACTTTATGCGCTCTGGAGACCATGGTGCTTTTGAAGAATTGTACGATAGGTATAAAGTTGCGCTTTATCTTCATGCTAAACGAATGTTGCAGGATGAAGACGAAACAAAAGATGTAATTCAGGAAGTTTTTACTACACTTTGGCATAAAAAAGATGAGTTATTTATTTCTTCATCAGTGAAATCTTACTTGTATAGCGCAGTGCGAAACAAGGTGCTTAATATTCTCGCACATCAAAAATTTGAGGTGAAATATCTAAATTCTTTACAGCAGGTGATAAACCTAGGCGAAATGAGTTTAGAGGAAAGCTTAATGGAAAGAGAACTTATTAATATTATAGAAAGGGAAGTTGATTTATTGCCGGCCAAAATGCGAGAGGTTTTTGTGATGAGTAGAAGAGATCACCTATCTCATAAAGAAATTGCCGATAAATTAAATATTTCTGATAAAACGGTTAAAAAACAAATCGGCAACGCAATTAAAATTTTACGCCCCAAAATCAATGTTTTTATTACCATGTTTTTTCCGTTATAATTTTTTTTCTTTACTCTACTACCAAGGCTAATGTTAATTGTCTTAGCCTTACAAAACACAATTTAGTTTTGTAAGCTATGCAAAAAATAGACGCAAAATCACTTTTAGAAAAGTATAAGTTAGGCTCATTAACTCCGGAGGAGAAGAATCTTTTAAAGGTTTGGTATGCAAAAACGGCTAAAGATAATGCCTTGATTATTGACGAGTTTGAATTGGAAAAAAATTTAGACGAAGCTTGGTCGAATATTGCTAAAGCAACCCAACCTAAAAAATACAATCGATTCACAATTTGGGCTCGTCTATCTGCCGCAGCGATATTCGTTTTGGTAGCAGGTATCTGGTTTTACTTATATCAAGCAAAATCTGCTGTTGGTAAATCTGTACAAACACAACAACAAATAGCGGTTATAAAGCCAGGTGGCTACAGAGCTACGCTAACTTTAGCCAACGGCAATGTTATTACGTTAGACGACGCAAATGATGGGAAGTTGGCCGATCAAAATGGAATCGTGGTAACAAAAACTAAAGATGGCCAATTAATTTATAGTGTAAGCAACCGCCAAAACGTAAAACCAACGTTTAATACTATTTCTACACCAAAAGGCGGGCAATATCAAATTCATTTGCCAGATGGTAGTAAAGTTTGGTTAAATGCAGCGTCATCATTAAAATATCCCACCTTTTTTAGCGGTAGCCAACGTAAGGTTAACTTAACAGGGGAGGCGTATTTCGAGGTCTCGAAAGCTAATTCAGCAAATGGTAAAAACATGCCATTTGTTGTAGCAAGCCAAAATCAAGAAGTAACCGTATTAGGTACTCACTTTAATGTGAATTGCTATACTGACGAGGACGCCAGCAAAACAACGCTGTTGGAAGGCGCAGTTAATGTAACGAGTTTTAAGAAAGACAATATTAAAACCGTAAGCCTAAAGCCGGGGCAGCAAAGCGAAGTAAATTTATACGGATTAAAAGTCGCAAACGTGAATGCCGAAGAAGCTATAGCTTGGAAAAACGGAGTTTTCTTGTTTAAAGATGCCGATTTAAAAACTGTGATGAGGCAAATTAGCAGGTGGTACGATGTTGATGTAGCATACGAAGGCAAATTACCTAACAACGATTTCTCTGGAGAAATAAGCCGTAACCTAAACCTTAATCAAGTTTTCGAAATCCTGAGCTTTTATAAAGTACACTTTCGTGTAGAAGGGAAACAAATAATAGTTAGTCAATAATCTAAATAAACCAAAAACAACCAAAAACAAACAAATTATGAAGAACGCCTTTAAGACTTAGGTTATTGGGCAAAAAAAATCCGCAGAAGTGTTGGCGCACAACTGCGGAAAAGCCGAATTAATCCTTTCCAGAAACTGGATAAAACAATTTTGAGAACTATTTAAGTATTAACCCAAACATTACAAAAGTATGCATTTTAATACGATTACTAAAGCTGTGCGAAAAACATGGCTACCGCTTAAATTATTAAAAATCATGAAGTTAACATCGCTTCTAGTGTTTTTGGCTATTTTGAAGGCTTCAGCTAGCTTCAGCCAAATTAACTTAAAGGAAAACAACGCTCCTTTAGAAAAAGTTTTGTCAAGTTTAAAAAAGCAAACCGGATATACTTTTTTTTACGATACAAAAGACGTGCGTACAGCGAAAATTACTATCAACCTTAAAAACGCAACATTAGAAACAGCATTAGATGAGTTTGCCAAACAGTTGCCCTTAGATTTTAAAATTGTTGGAAACACGGTGCTGCTAAAGCGCAAAGAAAAAGAAGCGTCATTAAACAGTACGCTAAAAGTTACCGCTATTGTTAAAGGTCGGGTTTTAGACGATAAAGGTTTGCCAATACCTGGCGTAAACGTTACATTGTCTGGCGCAAATTATAACCAAAACAAAGCCTCTGGCGATAATGGTGATTACAGTTTTAGTGTGCCAACAGCAGGTACTTATACGCTTACAGCTAGTTACATCGGCTTCGATAAATTTAGCCAAACGATAACAGTGGGCAATAGCGAAATTGTTAGAAATATTACGCTTAACGCATCAACACAAAACTTAGACGAAGTTATGGTTGTTGCCTATGGCAAACAAACCAAGGCATCGTTTACAGGGTCCGCTAAAGAATTAAAAGGAGCCATAATTAATGGCGCACCAAGAGCAAGTTTACAAGAAAGTTTGCAAGGTAATGTTGCAGGTGTGGTGTCTAGTAATGGTTCTGGTCAGCCAGGTGCATTGCCAAACGTACGTATTCGTGGTATTGGTTCTGTAAGTGCTGGCAGTGGCCCTTTATATGTTGTAGATGGTATTCCAATTGATGCCGGCCAAGTTTCTGGTTTAAACAGTTACGATGTAGAAAGTGTAACTGTTTTAAAGGATGCTTCTGCAGCGTCAATTTATGGCTCTAGAGCTGCTAATGGCGTAATTCTGGTAACTACTAAAAGCGGCAAAGCTGGCAACACAGTGGTTTCGGCTTCTGTACAATCTGGTGTAAATAATATTATACAAGTAAAAGGAAGCAAGCTTTTAAATACTGCCGAAATGGTGGAACTTTTGAAAGAAGGTTGGGTAAATAAAGGTAACGACCCAAACACTTTTGCAGCCGAAATGACCTTGCAGAATGTAAACCAAAATGTTAATACAGATTGGTTCGATTTGCTAACTCGTACTGGTAACCACACCCAAGCAGATCTTTCTATTAGTGGTGGTAACGAAAAAACAAAATTCTACGTTTCTGGCAGTCATTACATTGCCAAGGCTCCAGTTTTAGGTAGTGATTTTACTAGAAGTACAGCTAATGTTAGGTTAAGCAATCAAGTAACTGATAAATTATCAATCTCTGGGGGTTTACAAGTAAATAACCGTAACAACCATACGCAAGCAGACGGAAGTACCTTCGGTAATCCAATAAGAATGTATGCTTTAACACAGCCGTTTTTAAAAGCATATAATGATGATGGTACTTACGATTTTAGTTATTTTAACCGTTATAATCCTATTGCGCAGGTTAAAGAAAGCTATACCACTAGAAAAGCTTATGCTTTAATCGGTAATTTCTTAGCCAAATACGAAATCGTAAAAGATTTAACTATCGAAAATCAATCGAACATTAACTTTTTGTATGGCGAAGATTTTGAGTATAATAAATCTGGTGTTGGTACTTCTCGTACAGATGGTGGTAGAGCTACCTCAAGTACAGATCGTACTACTAATTGGGTAAACACTTCTATTTTGCGTTACAACAAAACTTTTGGAGATATTGGTTTAAAAACTTACGTTGGTTACGAGGCACAAAAAGTTACAGAAACAGGCAACTTTGTACAAAGACGTAATTTCTTGCCAAACACTTACACTTTAGATAATGCTTCAATTTTAATGGATGGCGGACAAGATGCTACTGCTAATTCGCTGAACTCTGTTTTTGCGAATGCATCGGCAGATTATCAATCTAAATACTATTTAAGTGCATCGTTTCGTAGAGACGGTTCATCAAGATTTGGTTCTGATAGACGTTACGGTAACTTCTGGTCATTAGGCGCTTCTTGGAATGTTATCAAAGAAGACTTTATGAGCGATCAAAAGATTTTCTCTGATTTGCGTTTGCGTACAAGTTATGGTGTAAACGGAAATCAAGACATTAGTAATTTCGCTTCAAGAGCGTTGTACACAGCTACAGCTTATGATAATTCTCCGGGTTTAATTTTCTCTAACTATGGTAACAACCTTTTAACATGGGAAAAAAATAAACCATTTAACATCGGTTTAGATTTTGGTGTACTTAAAAACAGATTAACAGGAACCTTCGAATATTATTCGAGAGAAAGTTCTGGCTTGTTGCTAAGCAGACCAATCTCTGCAACTAATGGCCTAACAAGTTATTTAGACAATGTTGGTGCTATAAAAAATAGTGGTTTAGAGCTAGAATTAAACAGTATCAATATTCAGCCAAAAGGCGATGGTTTAGAGTGGAGAACTAGTTTTAACATCTCTACCATGAAAAACAAAATTACCGAGTTAACTAGTCCAATTATTACTGGTGGTTACAACCGATTTGTAGGCGGAGATTTTTATCAAATCTATTACCCAGGTTATGCAGGAGTAAATCCAGATAACGGCGAAGCTTTGTGGTATGTTGATGAAACTAAAACTCAAACAACAAACGTTTATGGCTCGGCAAAGCAATTTAACCAAGGTAGTGCCTTGCCAGATTTCTTTGGGGGTTTGACCAATACTTTTAGCTACAAAGGCTTCTCATTAAGCTTCCAACTTTACTTTACCGTAGGAAACAAAATTTACGATAATTACGGTGCAAGTGGTGCATCTGACGGTTCGCAAGGTTTTGCACCAACAGCTAAAATGACCCGTTATACTTACGAAAATAGATGGCAGAAACCTGGTGATGTTACCTTACAACCTAAAATTGTTTACTTGGGTACACAATCGGGCGCTTCAAGTCAGCAGTCAACCAGATTTTTATACGATGGAGACTATGTTCGTTTAAGAGAGGTAACCTTGGCTTATCAATTGCCAAACAAATGGTTAAAGTCTACTAAAATATCGAGTGCTAGTTTGTATTTCAGAGCAAACAACTTATTCACCTATATCAAAGATGATAGGGTGACTTTCGATCCAGAAGTTGGCATAGATGGGTTTGCCGATAAAAACATACCGGTTTACAGAACAGCTTTGTTAGGGTTAGATGTTAAATTTTAAGCTAAATAATCACATGAAAAAATTATATAAAATAGTTTGTGCATCAATGATTGCTTTATCATTAAGCGCATGTAGCAAAGATTTTCTGGAAATTAATCCAGAACAGCAAATGGCGGTAGATGTAGTGGTAATAGATTTGCCTACCACAAAAGCAGCGGTAATGGGAACTTACACTATGTTGCAAAGCGCCGCATATTACGGACGTAGCATTGTTGTTTTGCCAGATTTAATGGCAGATAATATGTATATCAGTCGTAAAAACTCTAATAGGTACACCAGTTACGATTTGTACACCACTAACACCAATGATGGTACGGCTTCTGGTTCGTGGAATATTATGTATCGCACCATTGTAAATGCAAATATTATTATTGCCAAAGGCGAAAAACTAACTGTTGCAACGAGCGAGCAAGCTGAAGTTAACCATTTAGTGGGCGAAGCTTATGCTTTAAGAGCCTTGGCGCATTTTGATTTGTTAAGATTATATGCTTTGCCTTATAACGCAACTGCTGGTGCAACACATTTAGGTGTTCCGGTACTAATAAAAAGCGGCACCAGTAAGGAAGATATCATCAATCCTAAAAGAAATACGGTTAAAGAAGGCTATACTCAAATTGTTGATGATTTGAAAAAAGCGATTGCTTTAATGCCTACAACACCAGTTGGATTTAGCGCTTCAAACAAAGGGCATATTAGCCACTATGCTGCAAAAGCATTATTGGCCAGGGTTTATTTATATATGGAAGATTATCCAAATGCAGAATTAATGGCAAATGATGTAATTACTGCTAATAAATTTACCTTGTTAACTAATGCCAATTTGGTGAGCGGTTCAACCAATTTTAGAACGCAAAATAATGCTGAAGCAATTTTCGAAGTAGTTTACAACAGTACCAGCAATTTAGGTACCGATCGCTTGGCAGCTTTTCTTTTTCAAGGCTCTAGTTATGGCGATGGTTTAGCAACTGATGATTTGTATAATGCTTATACTGCTACAGATGTTCGTCGTGGTTTTATGACAAAAAGCAGTCGAAGCGGTGGAGAGAACCCCGCAAACTTGATTACAAAGTATAATAACATTACTACATTTGAAGAAGGTGTGAAGGTCATTCGTTTATCGGAGGTTTATTTGATACGTGCCGAAGCTAGAGCAAAACAAACCGGTAAAGATGCATTAGCAGCGGCCGATTTAGATGTAATCGCTAAGCGTGCCGATGCTTCTAAACCAACTACAACCGCTACAGGTGCTGCATTGCAAACCTTAATCTTAGAAGAAAACCGCAAAGAGTTTGCTTTTGAAGGCCACCGTTTGTTTGATCTTACGCGTAACAAATTGGCATTTACAAAACATCGTACCGGAGGTTTAACAATTGCCATTCCAGCAAATTCTAATAAAACAGTGTTGCCAATTCCTTTAGCAGAAATGAATGCTAACCCCAATATGCAACAAAATGAAGCTTATAAATAGTACCTTCATTAAAAAAGAATAAATGAAAGCAATAATAGTTGCAATTTTATTACTAGTGCCAAGTTTTGTTGGCGCTAGTAATGTTGTAGAAAATCAAAATGATGGCCCATATATCAGCTACAAAAACGACAAAATTATAGTTAGAACTATTGTAGAAAAGGGTGGAAAGCAAGAAGCTGTTGTGAGGGAATTTGAGTTGGCAGAGATGCAAAATTTGCCTGTTGAAGTAAAATTCTCTAATCATCCGGAGTGGAATTTTTCTGTGAAGTTGCAAAAGACTATAAAAAACGAACCTGTTTCTTTTAAACAACCTGATAAACTAATTGCAATTTCTGATATTGAGGGCGAATTTGAAGCGTTAAGAAAATTGCTGCTGGCTAACAAGGTGATAGATGAGCAGTATAACTGGATATTTGGCAAAGGTCATTTGGTTATTTGTGGCGATTTGTTTGACAGAGGAAGCCAAGTAGCAGAAACCATATGGCTACTTTACAAATTAGAGCAAGACGCAAAGGCTAAAGGCGGTTATTTGCATACTATTTTAGGCAACCATGATATTATGAACTTAAGTGGCGATTTGAGGTACTTGGAAAAAAAGTACTTGGAAAATGCTAAATTAATGGGCATAGATTATATGGAGTTATACAGCGTTGATACGGAACTTGGACGTTGGTTAAGAAGCAAAAATCTTGTCGAAAAAATAGGGGATAACCTTTGTTTACACGCTGGCGTAGCGCCAGAAATAAACAAACTACAACTAAGCCTGAAACAAATTAACGATGGTAGTAGACCTTTTTATGATAAAGCAAAAAACAAGAGTCAAATAACCGACGAGAAAATTTATAAGCTATTTGATGGTACTAAATCTTCTGTTTTTTGGTACCGAGGCTATTTTGCTGAGCCGAAAGCTACCGAAGCTGAGGTAAACGAAACGCTAGCAATTTATAAAGTAAAACGGATTATAGTTGGGCATACCATTACTGCTACTAATGTTGGCTTTTACTACAACGGCAAAGTTTTAGGTATAGATGTTAACCAACATAAGGGCAAACACGAAGGTGCATTGTTTGAAAGTGGTAAATGGTATAAGATAGGTATAGACGGAACTAAAAAGCTGTTGTAGCTTAGTCTTTTCGCTAGCTATTTCTTCTAGACCTCGCAGGTTTTTAAAACCTACGAGGTCTTACTTTTACAGCACAAGATGTTACTGCGTGGTTTTTCGGTAACGAATTTGATGTTAACTCCTAAAAGATACAATCCTTGCTAAAGATTTCGTTAATTGTATAATTACCCAATTACTCATTTTATGATGAAAAACAGCTTTCTTTTATTTACGTTTTTATTGTCTTCTTTTGCGCTTAATGCTCAGATAGTTAAGTTGTCATCCGCGAATGAAGATAAAAACCAGCATCTCGTTATTCAAAAGGATGCAAAGCGTGCATTGTTAGATTTAAAAGGGACCTTACAAAATAAGGTGCAGGTTACTTCTGGAAGCAATGCAAATAGCGCTACGCATGTTGATTACGACCTAAGCGGTAGGGTACGGGAACTATATGGCATGCGGGTAGATTATGACCTGAGCGGAAGGGTTAGGCAAATTGGCGATACTCGAGTAGATTACGATTTGAACGACCGCGTTAGGCAGGTTGGAGACCAGCGGGTAGACTATGATTTGAGCGGTAGGGTTAGGCAGATTGGTGATAAAAGAGTTGACTACGATTTAAACCATCGGGTTAGGCAAATTGGTGATGTAAGGGTAGATTACGACTTGAATGGGAGGGTTCGTCAATTTGGCGACCTGCGGGTGGATTATGATCTCAATAACCGAATCCGTCAAATCGGTGATGACAGGGTGGATTACGACCTAAATGGACGAGTAAGGCAGATAGGAGATTTACGCGTAGACTACAACCTAAACGGCCAGATTAGACAGCTAAGTGGAACAGCGGATCGTCTTTTGATCCTCTATAACACCATAGAAAAATTTAACAGCAAAAAGGCGAATTGATATACGTTGCATTACCATATTTTTTTATCGCTAGACCTCGCAGGTTTTTAAAACCTACGAGGTCTTATTATTTGTAGCCCAGATTGGTTCAAACGCTAAGCTCTACATAAAAAGATTAGGTAGTTGGTAACCGCTACATTAATAAAAGTCGGATAGGGTTTGCCTAATCGGCAAGTATAACAACCACTTAACAGCTACCACGTAAGCAGGGGACAGGTATTGGACTGCTTCGATAAAACCGCAAAAAACCTGCTACAGCATACCTGTAAAAAACGGTTTTTATAGGATTTCATCCTACAAATGCGCTAAAAACAAGCATTTTGAATAATTAGGAAGCGCAAATTTGCCTGCTCATTTAAGCAATCCATTTTTGAAATATGCAGAGATCTCTCGTCGTTAAACTCGCTCGAGTTGAAGGCACAAAGAATCGTACTTGCGAAATGAGGTATTATTGATAAATATGACAGTCGAGAACATCAACCCTGAATGGATTTCAATACAAACCTGTTATTGATATTAATCGTTGCCAAAAGTCCAAATTAACGCTCTTTTTTTACTTGCTCTAAATATGGTGTCGTGTTTTGTATTACGGTAATGATGGTAAGCCCATTTTAGGTTAGAGATTTTGGTCGAGTTTAATATTTTAGAGAGCTTTTTAGTAAAGGTGTAAATCTCTTTAGTGTTAGAGCTAGCAAACCAAAAACGTTTATTTTCTGTCGGGAATTTAGCCATGACAGAATTACCCGTTTTTACCAATTGGTGATCGTTCCACCATAAAGACGGATCGAAAGCAATGTAATTATCAAACATGCTGGGATCTGTAAGTAAAGTTTCTACAATGAATAATCCTGCTAGAGATTCTCCGATAATCGATTTATCTTCGCTAACGCGATATTTCTGTTCAACCGCCGGGAAAAGCTCTTCTTTAATAAACGCCCTAAATTTTGCCGAACCACCAACAATAGGCGCAATCTTTTTATCTTCCTCCACAGCTGTGTAACCTGTTAAATCTCTTCGGCGTTGGGTATTTTCTATGCCAACCAGCATAATAGGTGGTATCACTTTTTTACTTACTAATTCTGATAACGTATTGGCAAGGTGCGGGAAATCTTCTTTAACACCACCATCTAACATGTACAAAACCGGTAGTTTTATACTGCCGTTACTATATTCAGCTGGTTTCCAAACGTTAATAACTCTTGTTTCAGCCAAATTTGTTGAAGCAAGGGTAAAAGTTTCATGAACGGGTATAGTATCTTCTTGTTGTACTGCTTTTATATTGGTTGTACTAAATATCAGCAAAGAAAATAAAAATAGAAAAGTGGATTTCATTTAAATAAGGATGGAATAGTTTGCGGTTTATTTCTCTTTCAATGCAACATTTATTAAATCGGCTAGAACTTTCAAATCCACGTCGTTAAGTTTATTAATATAAAGGCAACCAACGCCCGTTTTATGTTTGCCGAGCGACTTTAATTGCGCTTCGTGCTTTTGCAACGTTAGCACCAGATGTAAAGAAAAATCCGCTTTGCGAGGAGAGAAACCAATTTTAAACCAGTCTACTTCGCGACCACTAGCCGGGCTTTTGTAGCGTTTGTTGCCAAAGCCAATCATTTTAGCACCCCACATTTTCGGTTGTTCTCCACTTGCATTTTGCATCAATTCTATAATTGTTCGAATGTCATCACGTTTTTGCTCATTATCAAAACTATCTATAAAAGCGTCTACGCTTAAATCGTTTTCTTTGGTTTTAATCTCTGCTACTTTCGCCATGGTAAAAAGCTGTAACTTATTTTAAATTAATACGTCGTTCATTTCCGTTAAAATAATTGGATTTCCATCCGTTACGACTATGGTGTGCTCATGTTGTGCCATATAGCCACCTTTATTGCCAACCATTGTCCAACCATCATTAAGTTCTATGGCATAAGTAGAGTTTGTAGATATGAAAGTTTCTATGGCTACAACCGAATTTTTCTTAAAACGTCGCGAATCGTATTTGTTTTGGTAATTAAAAAGTTCATCCGGTTGTTCATGCAAACTCCGTCCGATGCCGTGCCCTGCAAGATTCTTAATCACGGTAAAACCTCTTTTCTTAGCTTCGGTTTCCATCAAAAAACCAATGTCTGCTATTTTAACACCACCTTTTATGTTGCTAATTGCTTTTCTCAAAATTTCTTTAGAGGCATCTACTAATTTTTGGTGTTGGTTAACATCTTCGCCTAGTATAAACGAGCCACCATTATCGGCCCAAAAGCCATTAAGCTCTGCCGAAACATCAATATTTATTAAATCGCCGGTTTTTAAAATTCTTTTTTCTGATGGAATGCCGTGGCAAAATTCGTTATCGACACTTATGCAAGCACATCCCGGAAACCCGTAAGTTAAAAATGGAGCCGATTGAGCGCCAAAAGCAGAAAGTATTTTAGCACCAAAGTTATCCAATTCCTTAGTGCTCATTCCCGGTTCGGCATATTTTATCATTTCTTTTAGCGTAACTGCAACAGCTTCGCTTGCTTTCTGCATTCCCTTTAATTCTGCTTCTGAAGTAATAGACATATAATTTTTAATTGTTTAGGAACTTAGCAAAAGTGCCATAATTTTTTAAGATAAGCCGTATTTTTCAATTATTGCTTGGCTCTTTTCTGGATAATAGGTCAGTCCGAATTTTTTGTCGAGTTCGGCAACTCGTTTAGCAATTGCCGGGTCTTCGAAAGAGATTTTTCGTTCAATTACTTCTGGAATGATTTTATAGTACAGTTCTTCTAGATAATCTTCAAAATTTTGATTAAAATACATGTCTATAAGGCGTAGATTCTCGTTTTCTGCGTTCCAAATTACATGTACAATTCCTCTTGGTCTTAAATGCCAACTACCAGCTGTTACTTTTACAACCTCGTCGCCCATTAAAACCGATGCCGTTCCTTCTAAAACATACATCAACTCATCTAAATTGTTGTGTTTATGTGGTGCACCGGCGATTTTTTTAGCACCTAACACCGCTTCTACGCAAGAGAACTGCTTATTAGTTTGGGCGCTACGGATTAAGGTTCTCATATTGCTACCAAGCGGACCAACAGCTAGCTCATCTTTTGGCGGAATTAAAAATGGTAATGGAGCATTTACATTTGTTGAGGCGGATTGGTTGTTGTCATCGCTTTGCGCATTATTGCAAGAAAACATTGGCAAAAAACACAGTGCAGAAGAGAAGAGGCCAATCTGTTGAATGGCCTCACGTCTGGATGTTGTTTTGGCTTTCATAAAATCATCGTTAATTGACACCTCAATTTACTAAAAGATTTTATTATTAAAGCCAAGCGGGTTTTACAAATAATCTTGTCTTATCGGACTGAAAACATCTACAACTTCGCCCGCTTCAATAATTTCAATCGAATGTTCTATGTTGGCCGGAATAGAATAACTATCGCCAGTTGTTAATACATATTCATTTCCCTCAAATTTCAAATTGTATTTACCAGAAATAACGTATCCGCTTTGCTCATTTGGGTGTTTATGAAACGGAACATTATCTGTTGTTTTGTAGAGCATTTTAGTAACCATAGTATCGTTACCTATGGAAAGAACTACAAAATCTACTCCTAGAAATTGTCTAAAAACGGCATTTTCTTTTTTAACAATATTTTTCATTTTCTATTTAACATTTAGATTTAATTCCATTTGAATATTTGCTCGTTTGTATGGCGTTGGGCGTCCGCTTATTTTCTGAAATCCTAGTTTATAATATAAGTTAATTGCAGGTTTCAAAATAGTGTTGCTTTCTAGGTAAATTTTCGAAGCTCCTAAATCTTTAGCTGTGTTTATTATCGCTTGACCCAATAACCAACCAATATTTTTGCCTTGTGCTTTTGGCGAAACCGCCATTTTAGCCATTTCATAATCATAATCTGGGTCGTCCATTTTTATTAGAGCGCAAACTCCCAACGGTTCGCCTTTATAAAGCGCTACAAGTATTTTTCCGCCTCTGCTTATAATATATTCTTCAGGATTGTCCAGCGCTTTATAATCGGATTCTTCCATTTCGAAATAGTTTGAAATCCATTCCTCATTAAGCGATTTAAAAGCTGATTGATATTTCGTATCATAATGCACAATCTCTACAGCTTTGCTTTCTCTAAGCTTTTTTTGTTCTTGCACCCGCTTAAATAGTGACTTTTGTTCCAACAAAAATTCCCATTCTGCAATAGCTTCCCATAAATTGTGCGTGGCTTCGTTGATCATGTTTTCTACAGAAATTTCTATATCTGGCCACTGCTCTTTTATAATTTTATCCGCAAGCGCAATACCTTTTTCTGTAAGTCCGACAACATTTCTCCGCTTATCATCAGATTTAATTTTATCTAAAACCAAACCCGCTTTAGCCATTTCTTTGATAATATTTGTTACGGATGGTTGAGAATGACCAATTTCGTTAGCGATCTCTGTAATAGTTTTGGCTTCATTTTCTGAAAGGACAAAGAATACTGGAAACCACTTGGGCGAAAAATCTGCTATATCATACAGCTCGTAAATTTTTGTAGCATCTTCGGTTACTTTTGCTGTTAATAAGCGTAATCGGCTTCCAATCGCCATTTTACCTGTTCGTTCGAATAAATTCATAATTAATTACATAATTGATTATGCAAATATACACGTAAAATTTGTTTCTGCAAGTTTTGCTAGGATATTGATAAGTAAACTGATGCTGGTAATGCTAGCCTTTTAAAATTTTATTGCCTTTTTTCTACCCATTTCTTTTCATTTTCAGTTAATATTTCTACGTTGGGTTCGTAATTTGGATTTGTGATATAACATTCCATTTGTTTATAATAACTATTTAAGTTTTCGTCTTCAAACACATTTCCACGTCTGGCAAAAGGTAAATTTTTTAAAATTTTACGTTCTAAATCGTTTGCTGGTTTATTTATTTTATCCTCCTGGAAATAAGAAAAGGCAATATATTGTTGATTTTAGCTTTAAACCATGTATTGTTAGATGCAAGGGTAGTATAAGAGGTAATTTACGGAATTTAAGTATGATTTTAGCTTAGGATTTTGCAATAAGTCCACCTGACGCAAACTGCGTAGCCCTCACCGAAGGTAAGCCCTTGTTGTGCGTTCGGCATTATTGTTTCATTAGTTCTTTAACTCCATTTTTTAAAATTTTAGCATTTATTCGTTTTATACAATAGTTTATTTCAGATTTAAATTCTTGTATATTATTTTCTATTAGGCTTTCTGCAATAGAAGTCCATAAATTATCTTTTAAACTGAAATCTGAAATTCCATACCTTACTTTTGCGGGAATTTTTTCAAGTAAATTCAACAAGTAGTTAAAGTTTTCTTTATTTTGATTAGTTAGGTTTAGTTCAAATGCTCTTGTAAGGATTATTTCTTTCAGATAAAGTTTCGGAACTTCAAATTTAGGGTCGTTTAAGGATGTGATTATTTCGTCAAAACTATTGATTTTGGCGATTGGTAAAAATGCTGGGATAAGATATTTACTTCCAAATTCTTTTCTATCAACAAGCTCAAATGTGCTTTCCAATGAATTTTGTGATGAATATGTTTCAATAAAAATTTCTTTTATCCATTCGAGGTCATAAACATCTTTCCTTGCATTACATTTTTTTAGAATTTTTAGGAAATTATTTTTGTCTCCTAGTTTCCCGTAATAATTTGCAATTAATCTATAACTTGAATATTGATAGGCTTTATCAGAAATTTTCGAAATTAATTCAAGAGAAATTGTTACATCATTTTGAAGCAACAGTTTTTGGATTATAAATTCAGTAAAATGGGATTGTAAAATTATATATTCTGCTTTTGATAGATAATTGATTAATTCATTGGTTGTCAATTCTAAATTTTCACAAGTTTGTATAAGTCTGCTTTCAATGGAAAGGTAGGAGCATCTATACCTTTGATTGTGAACAGATAGGCTTTCATCAGCATTTTTAAGAACATCTTCAATATTTTCGATAATCTTAGTCAATGATAATGCAGGTGCTTTGTCAACCCTTTGTTTGTCTAATGTTTCAGCTTTTCTTAAATAGTCATTCGTTTTAATTAATGAAAGGATTTCATCATTTGAAATTTCATCATTTTCAATCCAGTTGATTAAGTTGATACAAATGTCTATCTCGTTTTCTTGTTTCATTTTATGCAGAATTTTGGTCTCATATCTCACAACGTTTTGCAGATTTGCGATGTGCGGGAAATCGGAGCACGACCTGTCCCGACACTTCGGGACACGTTGATATTATTACTAAAGTTCAATTGAAAAACTTTAGTCCAGATTTCGCAATCAGCCCGCCTGACGCAAACGGCGAAGCTCTCACCGAAGGTAAACACTTGTTAGCGGTAGTTTTTTATTTTTACATTCTCAAAAGTCATCAGAAAACCATTCTTCCTCTAAATCATCCTCGTCAGATATTTCATTTTTATCATTTTTTAGATTTTCCTCGCTAACAAGTCCACGAATAAATGTTTCAAAGTCTTTCGCTAAAAGAGTTTTTTTATAATCCCATTCTTGGTCAACGTGTACAACTTCTGGTTCTCCGTATTTACCACATTTTTCATAGTCTAACATTATCATATCGTGTCCTGCTGAAGGACAATCACAAATGAAAATGCCGGTATTCGGATATCCCCATTCATCAATCATAAATTGGCTTCCTAAACTACCGCATAATGAAGATGCTTTTTTTCTTCCAATTCCCATAATTCCTGTTATCGCACAATGGTCTTCCGCCCATGAAGTACTTTCTCTTGTAGGAAAACAGCAGTTTTTTGGCGTTCCGCCATTGTGAAGTTTCATAAGTTCTATGTACGAGGCTGGAAGTTTGTAATCCAATTCCTTTTCTACCGAAATAATAAGCTCGTCTGTCGGAAATTCTCCAACATATTCATTTATTGAATATTCGCTGTCATCCCAAAAGTCTGAAAAGTCAAAGTCGTGAAATATTTTTTGTTCCATTTCTTTTAGTGAAGTTTCTTTTTAAAATTACCGCTAACGTTTTGGGGCTTTGCGATGGTGGGGCAATCGAAGTACAAAAGCTGATATTATTACTAAAGTTCAATTGAAAAACTACCGTTGAATTTTGCAATCAGCCCGCCTGACGCAAAACCCTTGTTGTGCGATTGTGCTTTTTATTTACTTTCGTTTATCATTTTGTCAAGTAAATCGTCAAATTCGTTTCGTTCGTCTGATAAAAATACAGTGTCATCGTTTGGAAAATCTTCTGTCCAGATAATGCTGTCAGCTTTTACATTTGGATTTTCAGATTGCGAAAAAAGCTCGACTATGAAGTTAATTTTATTTTCAGCTTCATATTCATAATCTTCTGGATTGAAAAGTTGTTTAACAACGACTTTATAAAAACCATTTTCTATGTCAAATTTTAGGTCCTTATTGATTTCATCAGGTAGTTTTGTATCTTTAAATTGTAGAGACGTAGTTAAGTCAGTCCAATTTATCAGATATAATTTTTGGTCTGTAACTTCTATGCTTTGTCCAAACTTTCTGAAATATGCTTTGTCTGTTTCGATATTAATTAAAAATTCAACAGTCCATTCATTTTCCCAAGAAGTATCGAATACAATTAAGTTGTCTTTATTTGTTTCAAGTATAAAATTATTTAACTGCCTCCAAGTCCAGTTTGTTTGGTTGGCTAATGTTTCATTATACTTTTTTGTGTTTGCAATCGCAATTATTGAACCGTCTGTAATAATCTTTAATTTTTGTGTATTCATTTTTGTCAGTTTCTTTGTTTTACGATTGTTGTTTTAGCATATCGCACAACGTTTTGGGGCTTTGCGATGGTGGGGCAATCGAAGCACAAAACTTCAATTTTGCACAAAGGCTGAACCGAAGAACAACCGTTGAACTTTGCAGTTTCGCCCCACTATTGCAAAACCCTTGTTACCTGCCGTTTTTATTTCCATCCATCTTTATTTGAATAAGTTTCATAATCACAACCCGTTAAATAATCTAATTCTTTTTTAGTCTTAAGTTCGTAAGAAGTGTCAGAAATACTCAATAAAACTTCAAAGTCTTCATCTTTTGGCATTTTCGTTGGGTCTTTTAAAACTTCTTCATAAAATAGTTGTCCGTTAGCAACTGCTTTACATCTTGCGTAAAGAAAAAAGTCAACAGAAACATAATCATCTGTTTCATTATAAGAACCGTCTCCAATATTTTTGGCGTGTTCTTTTGTGTCAAGGCAATAAAGTTTATATGTCAGGTTTTCTTGAAATTGTTTTATGTCAGAAACTTTGAGTTTTGATAAATGCTTAATTGCTGGTTCAACTATTTTGTCATCATCTACTTCGTTCCAATTAAATAAAGAAATAATGTCCCAAAATCGGTTGTCAACCATCATTGCTTTAGGTTTCATAACTACATTTCGTCTTAACTCTTCGGCTCTTTTCTTTTGTTCTTCGTGTTCAGCTAATACAATCTCATTTTCATTTTCCCATCTCCATTCCAAAAATGCCTGAAAACCAAAGTCTTTTTGTACAGCTCCACAAAGTTGAAATCCTCCGTCAGTTCCGTCCCCAATTTTTATTTTTAATTTTTCTTCTTTTTCAGTCAGTGGAATGTTTCCTAAATACTCAAAATTTTTCTCAATTATTTTTCCAGAATAGATATTAATACTTGGTGTGTTTTTGAAAAAAAATCTCTTTTCGATAAGAGTTTGTGTTAGTCGAATGTCATTGATTTCTGGTTTTTTGGTGTCAATGAAATTAGTTATTGAAATTAGAAAAAACTCATAGTCTGAAAAATCAAATTTTCCTTTCGTTTTAATTATACGAAAAGCTCCGAAAAAATTCCTGTCGAGCTTTGTTATGAAAATGTCTCCGTTGTTTATCATAGTCGTGTCGTTCTAAAATGGCAGGTAACGTTTTGGGGCTTTGCGATGGTGGGGCAATCGAAGCATAAAACTTAAATTTTGCACAAAAGTTGAACCGAAGAACAACTGTTGAAATTTGCAGTTTCGCCCCACTATTGCAAAACCCTTGTTACCTGCCGTTTTTTTAATTTGTTAATAACGCCATTTTTCAACAGTTTCTTCGCCTATAATTTCAGACACAATTTCCTCTGTCCATTCTTCAACGTCTTCTTGTTCAGCATCTCCAAATAGGTCAGATTGGGCAAATATTAAACAACCTTTTAAATATTCGTCAACCGTGTTGAACATTTTTGTTATATATGGTTTATTATCGTGGTCGAAATAATAAATTTCTTTTGTTTCGCTGTGAAAGCAAAACATATTCCCATTTCCTAAATAATCGCTGAATGAAACTAAAAATGGTAAATGTATTTTGTCCTCTTCGGTAAAATCTGGTCCATATTGAGGTTGTTCAGCCCAAATATTTTTTATCCAACCAATTTCCTTTAAGTCTTGTAATTGTTCTCCAATGTCTGCAAGTCCAAATTTTTGATAGAATATTTTTAAGCTGTTAGGCAAAGTAGTTCCCAAAAGATTTTCAAGTTCTTGTATTTCTTCAATTGAAATTGGTTCTTTTAATTCGTCATTCCAGTTTTCGGCGATAGATTGAATAATTAATTGTGTTTTACTTTCCCAATTGTCTTCTCCAATCTTGTCAAATGGAATTATAATGTCTTCTTTACTGTTAATTTCAAGCATTGTGTTTGTTTTTAAGCGTTGTGTTTTAAAATGGCAGGTAACTTGCGTATTAGAGCAACATAGCCGTATATACACGTTTTTACACGGATAAAATCGCTTTGCTCTTTAAATATGGCTCAATTTATTTCGTTATTTTAGCCTCTTTCAGTTTTTTCTCTACTAGCGTTATCGTCTCTTTGCCATCAGGCATTGCGCCAAAAAAGCCGGCCGATCGCCAAGTTCTGGCTTCCCAGATTAGAGATTTAGTATCGACATTATATAGGCTAAATAAGTAGGTAACACTTTTTAAATCGCTTCCTCTAGAACTTACATTTGTAATGGTAGTTTTAAAAATATAAGGCTTACCGCTTTGTTTGGCAATTTCCCAAACATTGGGTTCTGTTCCTCTATAGGCATTTAATTCAATCATCTTTTTTGTAGCATCGTCAGACATGGTTTTAATTTCTTCAGTTACCAAGCCACTTGTTTTCAAAGTATTATACAAAGGTTCTATAAAATCAGTTCTTTCCAAACCTAGCTTTGCGCCAACTATTACGTACGAGGTTTTTTCTAATTCTTCTTCGTGCCAGAAAAGGGCGTTTTTTATTGGAGAAGAAATTTCTGTGGAAATAGCTTAAGGCAAAAACATTAAATAAGGTTTGGTTGCTAATATCCCAACGTTTGTCGCTCGTTACCTGATTAAACAATTGCTCGCTTTTTTGTTCAAATAATTCTACCATTTTGAGAAGGTTTTAACCGTTAAGTTTTGTAAGTCGCGACAGTTCATCAAACTCCGCTGTAATCGTTTGCCCGTTTTTTGAGGCAACTAGTTTAGCTCCGTTTTCTGAAATATGATAACCTTTTGCCGTTAAATAATTTGTTAGGCCTAGGTTATGGTTCATTTCAAACTGCGAAATAAGTTGCGGAAAAACCGTTAGAATTCTGTGGTGGTCGTCTTTTGGGATGTTTTCTATTTGCTCAATTTGTAAGGTTACCAGCATAGCGCCTTCGCCATAATCGGCAATGTAATAACCGCTGGTGTTAAACATTCCAGAAGCTACCGAACCAATAAGGTGTAAATCGGCATTGGTTGCATCAAACCGATTAATACTTAAAAGATCGATGTCGTTTTCTACGCCGTATTTTTTTAGTTGTTTTGCTTGTTTTAGGATGTTTTCGGGTAAGCCAGACGATGTGTTTGCCCAGGCCCAAAGCCAAGTTTGAGAAGAATGCGAGAATGTTCCTAAAACTTGTATGGGGAAAACTAAATGGGCTCCAAAGCTGATTTCTCCTTTTCCCATGTCAACATTCCAATCTTTGTCGCCAATTATTTCGCCTAAGGCAATTTGCTTGTCAAATGCATAACCACCGAACTGTTCAATAAGATCTTGTTCTGTTTTGCAAGTTGGTACACTAGGTAAATGTGCCGTTTCTTTTGGCTGTTCGATCTTCTCGTTTTGTCCAAATATCTTATCAAAAAATCCCATAAGAAAATATTTTTAACCTGTGGTAAATGTTTGTCAATTGTAATCGTTATTTAAACTCGATAGCAAGCCGCCGGCTACGTTATTGGTTGTAAAAACTACGCTTCAAAATCAAAAAAAATTACCACAGGTGTTTAGATTGGATTAATTAGCTTTATCTATCCTGGTTTCGCTTGGTCCACCATAATAAACAGATTTATCGCCCATGGTTGTTTTGCCTCTATCAACTTGCAAATCCAAGGTAAAAGAGACTTCCATTTTATCAGTATGTTTTAAAGGCTTTCCGTCGTTATCATAAAATACAACTTGGTCCATGGTAAAAGTACTTGGTGCGTCAAATTCGTTTTTGCCTTTTCCATTTTCCATAGGTAGCGTTGCAAGCATCTTCCCTTTGCCTTCAGGCTGTTCGTAAAAAGAAATTTGTGGCAATTGGCTTTCGTTAGTTGCGTTACCACGTACGGTAATATCGCCACCAATAAAAGGGTAGCCAACAATGGCAAATCGCTTGCCGTTATTTTCTTCGTTTTGGTTTAATGTATGGTATTGCTCAAAGGTTACCACTTGTCCTTTTTCTTTTTTGCTGCATGAAACAAGCATAGCTGATGCGAGTGCGATAAATAGCGTTTTCTTCATTTTGTTTTTCATTAGATGGTGTTTATTATTTTTTATAGATGTTTAGTGTTTATATGTTTGAGAAGTAATTTATCAATGGTAAATCGATATGAATCGTATTAATTTTTAGCTATCTATTATCTTAATAAGCCAATAAGCCGGATACTTTTAAATTTGGATAACGTTCGCCCAATTTTTTAAGAAAATCGTTAGCAATTACAATTTCTTCAATGTTTTTTTGAACGTTTAAAGAAAAAGTACTAACGCCAACATTTGCGTAGGTAAACAACAAGGCAGAGAAGATAATCAATTCAATATAACTGTCGTCTGTAGCAAGCGAAATTCTATAAGCTTTAACATTATCGCCTTTTTGTTTGGCAAATGCCTTTATCATGCCTTCTAGCGGAATTTCGGCAATTGTTGAAGCCTGTAAGCGAGCAGCATCAAAAACCAAATGTGCAGAAATTTCTCCGTCGGTATCAGTATCTAGCAAATGTAAATCGGCACCGCTTAAAATTAAATATTTAGGTGTTTGTACGGTGTGATACCTTACCGTGCCCAAGGTTGCCATGCCTTTTAAACTATCCTTTAAGCCATCTTTTATAGAATCTTTTGTGGTATAATTAATGTTTGCGTAGTTAAAAGCATCAATAGATTTGCCTTCCATCTGTTTTGGAATAAAAGAAAGCTCGCCATTTAAAAAGTTGTTTTTGTAGGTGCCTGCATTATTCATTTCAGATCTGAAATCTGTATTTAAAAACATTTCTGCTTGTTTCTTTTTTTTCAGCTGCATAAAATAAAATATGCCTCCATAAATGGCAACCATGCCAACAATAACCATAATAACTGTACTGCTCATCTTTTCTGTTTTTTAGGTAAATATTAATTAAATTTTTGTGGGTATTACTTTAGTTTTTTTGATGGAAGATTTCCCCAAATTAAAAACGCAACGAAAACTATTACGATAAGTTTAGCACCATATCTGGTGTAAAATGGCAATCTATTAAGTTTGTCTTCACTTAGTTTTTCAGCTGCCAGAAAGGCTTTTAGCTCACTTTCTGGAATATCAAAATATCTTTCCGTCTTCTCGTCATAAGCAACCAGTTTGGGCTCTTGCGTAATGTATAATGGGAGAATGTAGGCAATGTTAAATTCTTGATGTACCGTTGCCAAATCTAGATAGTTGCCATTGTCTAATTTAAATTCTTCGGTATTTGGCAAATCGTAAACTTTATTTAAAACCTGTCTTTCGCCAATAGGAATTTTTGCCTTTGAAGAAGCTAGGAGACAAGTATTTAGCAGTATTGCTAATGTTAAAATAAGTTGTTTCACGAGATCAATTTTAATTTAAGTAATAGTTTACAGCATGCCAGTGGGCGATAATAACATTATAAAAATAATCGTTGATGTGGATACAATTTTGGTAGATTTATTATTCGTAGGGATTATTCAAAAATTCGCTTAGATCGAATTACTATTTGATCAAATAAATCAGCAAAAAAGGCGAAAAAATATCAGTTAATGCCTATTGTCGCAATTAATTGGGATGTTGTTGTGTGTTTTGCCGACAAGTATTAAAGACGGACAACCAAAAGAGTGGTATTCAAAACCAAAAATAACGGGCGGTTTGTTTTTAAATAAGTTACCGGCCCACTGATTTTCTAAATCATTTTCTTCTATAAAGTTTAAGGGAGCTAAAGATATGCCCTCGCTAGTTGAAAATTCTTTTTCGACCATTATTTTGTTGCTGGAAGAATCGACAGCAATCAAGCGCCTTTTTTCAGTTCTCCCATTAAATAATATATCCTGTACGTAATAAATTATATTGGCACTTTTAAATTTATAATGTTTGCCAATAGTGTAATTGCCTTTTTTAACACCTTTTGTAGAAAACGTTTTTGGAAACTCCTTTGCGTTTATTTGTTGCCATCTAACCAATTGCATTTTTTCTTGGGTAAAGGGATTTTTATTGCCCAGGTAAACAAATACATTGTCGTAATAATTAGCCAGCGATTGCTGCAATACATTTTTATCCAGCTCAAAACCTATCCTATAATCGGAGTAAGAAAATGTTTGGTCTTTATGTGCGTAAGGTGTAAGATAGGCAACTGCTTTAAGCTGTTTTACGGGTATTTTTGCCAACTTGTTGTACTTGTAATCGTACAAAAACATAGTGTCGGTTTCGCTGATTTTGGTTTCGCTCGTTAATTTTGCACGGTAGCTATTATCCAATTCCACATGTTTCAAGTCTTTAAACGCTATGTTTTTTTGATTTGCAATATATTTTGCTGGTACGGGCAAAGTATCGTGATAGATATCTGAAAGGGAAACAAAGGCTTTCTGGTCGCTATCGCCCACGAGCACAACCTTGAATATGTCGATATCGTTTTTTTTAAATATTTGTGCTTTTTTACCTCGCTCTGCTTTAGTTGCATATCCATCGCAAGGAAAATCGCAAAAGGATAATGCCATTAATACTAATGCCGAAAAAATAGACAATTTGTATAGCATAATAATACGGTTAATTACACAGCTGGGAACTAAACCTAAACTGTATCGTTATACTAAAATAATAAGCTTGCTAATAGGAATTTGAGCAGTTTATAATTCGTTAGGTTTAATTGCTTATTTGCTAGGAAATAGTTGTTATTCGACTGGAAGTAGCCGTTAGCAGTAGATCGGGATTTTTAAAAGCTGTAGGTATAACCGATTTCATCTAAATCAGTTTTAAGGAGTTGCCAGTCATCAAGTTGGTTAACTACTGATAAAACCATTGCTTTGTTAAGCGTTTGCCCCGCGTAAATAGCTGTTGCAAGCTTTAGTAGGGCAGAAGGGTCTATGGTATTTTCATCAAAGTAGGTTACGGCCCAATCTGTGTACGTTTGCGGATTTCCGTCGAAAACAGTCAGAAATTCTTCGGCATTATTATCATGGTTTTCGATTTCGCCAGTTTGCCAATTTCTTTGCTCGGTTGTCCATAAACAAAAGGTTGTACCCACAGAATTCACCGGTTCTCCGAAAATAAATTCTTCGAAAATTGCGGGTAAATTATTAGTTAATTGCGCTTTGTCTGGTTGTTCAAATTCGTGTGCGTATCCATTTATTACGCATCCATCTGGCCTAAATAAAACTAACATTTGGTCGCCGTCGCCATCTCTCATCTCAAAAAATTCTTCGTCTTCTGCCCAGTCTTTGTTATAAGAATAATAGCGATATTCCCAATCTTGCGAAAGAATTGCGTCTAATACTGAAATTGCCTTACAAACGGATTTTAGTTTGTCGCGTTCGGGTAGTAAGCTGTAATCTTTAGTGGAAATCATTAGTTATGATTGGGTAAGGTTAGATAAGGATGGTGTTGGCGTTTACTTCTTTGTTGCGAGCTTAATTGTTCGGATTAAACTCTATCATCCATTCAATACCAAATTTATCTCTAAACATTCCAAAAAATGATCCCCATGGGCTATCTCCCATCGGAAACTCAATATTTCCACCTGCAGAAAGCCCATTAAATAAGTGGCTTGCTTCTTCTTTATCTTTTGCGCTAACAGAAATCTTCGAACGATTTTCATTCTCATTTACGCTGCCCATTATTTCTGGAACGTCGTTTCCAATTAGCAGATTTTGACCAATAGGCAAAGCAATGTGCATAATCTTTTCTGCTTCCTTTTCGGCTACAGGAAATTCGTCATTTGCCAAATCCTTAAAGCGGACAATTTTTGAAAAATCTCCGCCGAATACCGACTTGTAAAAAGTAAATGCTTCTTCGGCATTACCGTTGAAGTTAACATGTGGATTGATAAGTGCCATAATTTTTAGGTTGAAATAAATTGCTTAGCCGATTACTATTGTGCAGGGAACTTAGACATATCCATAAAGAAAATTTCCCAAGTGTGACCGTCAAAATCTTCTAACGTTCGTTGTTGCATAAAGCCGTAATCTTTCATTTCTGTAGGCTCAATACCGCCTGCCTGCAGTCCAGCTTCCATAAGTTGATTAACTTCTTCAACGCTGTTTAACGCTAAAGAAAAAAGGCCAGCCAAACTAGATTTCGTATCTGCAATGGGCTTAGTGGCAAAAGATTCGAATTTTTCGTGAGTTAAGAGCATTACGAAAATGCTTTCGCTCCATACCATACATTTTGCGGTATCATCAGAAAACTGTGGGTTGTTTGCAAACCCCATAGCAGTATACAGATCCATAGATTTTTGAAGATCTTTTACGGCTAAATTGATGAAAATTTGTTTTGTCATGAGGTTATAGTTGTTTTTGTATTACAATGTTAGCAAATATTTTTTATCGATTTGTAGTTCTTGATTTTAGTTTTGCGTGGCTGTTGTTATAGATTTTACCCTTTTTGGGATGGGTGAATTTAATGGCAGACCAAGTGCTATTTATGCTCAAACAAGTGCTTTCTACCAAGCCAAATTCATAACCAATTTTAATTACTTTCGGTAAGGATAAATCTGTATTTAGCTGTCCGCCTTTAGGCCAAGATACCCAAAGCATCCCGTTTAACTTAAGGTGATCTTTTAATTTCGGGAAGAGATCCAATTGTTCATCGCTTTGCTTTACAAATAGGTGGATGTAATCAAACTCTCCAGCTAATGTTTTAACTTGTTCAACATCTGGAAGCGTTATTGCATTAATTGCTTCGTTGCTGGCGTTAACAAAGTAAGTTCTTGCATTTTCCTTTATTCCCATTTTTTGTGCTACTGTTTTCATTGTAATGGGTAAAATTGCCAAATGATTAGATTTTTTTTTATGCTCTATTAAGCTTTCTCTAAATTAACAAAATTGTATTAAAAAATAAGCGTCGAATGCCAATATTTAACGCTTATTTTATGCGCTATTTTAGGTAGATGCATGGTTCCAAAAACTGTCTTCATCTTTAATGTTTTCAGAGAATAACCAAACTTCACTAATTTTTCCGTTTTCTATTCTCAATAAATCCACCCCATCCATATCAAGTTTTTTGCCTGCTTTTTCTGCTTTAAAATGTATTGTTGCAGTAACCAAATCTCCATTGTTGGCAATATATTCAATATCATCTATGGCAAAACTTCCATCGCTCCACTTCATGAAATTCCCTAGATGTGCAAAAACATCGGCTTTGCCACTATAAGTTCCGGATTGAATGCCTTCTCCAGGTTGATGCCAAACGATATCTTCTGCAAATAAACTTCCTACGGTATCGAAATCGCCTTTAGCCACTGCTTCAAAATACGATCGAACAATTGTTATATTTTCTGACATAATTTTTTGATTATTTAATTCTTTACAAATTTCTACCTTTACTTTATATTACACAAGTACCTACTAAAAAGTAGGGTACATACTTTGAGTTTAAAATTGCTGATAATCAATATTATAAAATGGAAATAAATATTTCTGACGAGAACTGCCCTCTAAGAAAAACGCTTGAAATAATAGGCGGTAAATGGACTATGCTGATTATTTTCCAGATAAACGAACGCACCATTAGATACGGCGAACTGAAAAGGTGTGTGGTAGGAATTAGCGAAAAAATGCTGATTGGCCAATTAAAGTTTTTGTGCGAAAAAGGGATAGTAAGCAAAAAATCTTTTCCCGAAATACCGCCGAAAGTAGAATATACCTTAACAGATTTGGGAAAAGAGTTATTACCGGTGATCAACCAAATTATTCAGTTTGGCTTGCAACATCAGTTTTAATTATCCGGTAATTTTTAGAGATTGTATCAAATCATCTTTTATTACTAGATGATAAGCTAAAACAATTGGGCTTCCAGGAAAATTCCCCGAAACTTCCGCTTTCAAAATTTCTTCTGCCGGTAAATATTCAATTGGTTCCATTACCGTCTGGTATTCCTCGTTAGCTTTTTTAATCCATTGTTCAATTTCTGTTTTTCCTTGATGTGTTTTTCCTTCATCAAAAACTACGGCTGTTTCTGCAAAACAATTGGCGTAAGCATGGCTGTCGAAATTGTTTTGTGCTTGTGTTAAATCTGCGATTACTTTTGGTAAGTTCATTTTTAGTTTGATTAAATTGTTGGCACTGTGCCACCGTCGATTACAAAATTTGTTCCTGTTAAATAATTAGCCCTTGGCGAAACCAAAAAGCCAACCAATTCCGCTACTTCTTCTGGCTCTGCCGGTCTGCCAAAAGGTATTCCGCCCAAGGCATCCATTACACCTTGTTGCGCTTCCTCTACGCTACTGTTTGCATTTCTTGCAAGCTCATTAAGCCATGCTTTTGATGCTGTAGTATTTATCCATCCTGGCGAAACAGTGAGTATGCGAACTCCTTTTGGCGTTACTTCATTTGATAAGCTTTTACTATAATTTATCAATGCTGCTTTTGAAGCTGCATAAGGCAATGTAGAATCGTATAGCGGTAATTTACCTTGAATAGAGGCAATGTGAATTATAACTCCACTTTTTCGTTCAATCATTTGCGATAAAAATCCTCTGTCCAATCGTACAGGGGCAAGCAAATTTGCCTGTAGGGTTGATACCCAGTCTTCATCCGTTAATGCGGCGAAACCACCCGCAGGAGTTACTGAAGAACCGAGATTATTTACTAAAATGTCCAGCCTTCCATAGGTCGAAAGTACGTCGCTAACCAATTTTTGTGCATCTTCTGCCTTGCTTAAATCTGCAATGGCAAAGTGCTGTCCCGTAACTGCTACCTCCGGCGCATTTCTAGCAGTGATTATCACCGTTGCTCCTGCTTTCTGAAGTCGTTCGGCAATGGCTTTTCCAGCACCTTTAGTGCCACCGGTTACTAAAGCTATTTTTCCAGATAACTCATTATTAAAATTAAATTGCTGTTCCATATCTATCGTTGTTTAGTACAAAATTGAAGCATATAACGGGTTTGCGCAAGTACGGAAAACCGAATTGCATAGGGATAAATTTTTCCCCTATTGTACAATTTGGAACATAGGTGTACTTTTGAATATGAAGGATAGAAAAATTCCATTAAACTTAAATTGTGGACTCGATCTGATAGGAGAGGTGCTTTACGGCAAATGGAAAATTCGTTTGCTGTGGTTTATTAACCAAGGCCATCAAAGGCCTAGTGAACTGCAAAGGAAAATTCCAGATGCTTCCCGTAGGGTTTTAAATATTCAGCTCAAAGAATTGGAAGAGCATGATTTGGTTGCCAAGAAGATTTACCCTGTTGTGCCTCCGAAAGTAGAGTACAGCTTAACGGCGTTCGGAAAAACGGTAATTCCTGTAATCGCTGTATTAGGGAATTGGGGCAACGAAAACGAAGAGCGATTGAGAAGTCTAATTTTAAATGCACCGAATCGGTAATCTTAAATAGAGGTTATTTACAGAAAATGTTAAAGTTTTTAGTTAAAACTTGATCGAAACGCCAAAGGCGAAAAATTTGTTTTGCTTTTAAACAATTTGCTAAAACTTTGAGAATGCTCGAAACCCAGTTGGTAAGCAATTTCAGAAACTGATAATTCGGTGGTAGAGAGTTTTTCTTTCGCTTTCGCGATAAGCTTATCGTGTAGGTGTTGTTGAGTAGATTGCCCGGTTAATTGTTTGAGCAAGCTTCCTAAATACTTGCTGGAGATATTTAATTTATCTGCCACAAATTGTACCGTTGGTAAACCTTTCGAAACCAAATCTTCTTTGTTAAAATAGTTTTCTAAAACATCTTCTAACTTGCCTAAAATCTGGTGATTTGTTATTTTTCGGGTAATAAATTGTCGCTCGTAAAATCGTTGGGCATAGGTAAATAAAAGTTCCAATTGGGCGATTATCACATCCTGACTAAACTTATCAATATTAGCGTTATACTCGTTTCTGATATTTTCAATAATTCCGTTCACTATTGTTTCTTCCCTGTCTGATAGAAACAAGGCTTCGTTGGTGGCGTAACCAAAATATTCGTATTGTTTAATTTTTTTGGATAAAGGTGCATTCCATAAAAAGTCTGGATGTATAAAAAGCATCCAACCTTCTAATTTGGGAGGTGAGCCATTTGCATCACCACGTAAAATTTGTCCGGGTGCCATAAAAGCCATCAAACCTTCGTCAAAATCATATTTCTGCTGGCCGTACAATAAATTGTTGCAACCACGTTTTAAGGATACCGCATAAAAATCAAAAATTACAGCATTAACTTCAGTTTTGTTGCTAAACTTAGAAACATCTACAACGCTGATAAGAGGATGGTTTGGTTTTTCTAGTCCAGCCAAACGATGAATTTCTGTGATGGATTTAACGTTATAAGGTTTCATTAAACAGTTTTGATAAACGGATATTTCAGCCAGATTAATACTAATGGAATGATTAAAAACGGAATTTCCATTAAAACCATTTTGAAATTGCCTACTCTCATTGCCAAAGCCATTATTACAACAATTGATATTGCATTTAGCATATTGCCTAGGAAAAATGTTTTCGGAATCAGTAATAAAACACCAATCAACAAGGTCAGTCCTCCAAATAGTGGAATCATTGCTTCGCTGATGCCTAGCTCATTCATCATTTTTAAAGATTCGGGATGTTTTTTATAATTCAAGGTGTCCCAACCGTGTTTGAAAGCCAAGAATACTGATGCCAACAGCAGCGCTAACGAGATTATACTTTTTATCATGTTCTAAAAATTTTTGATACCAATTTATCGAATTTCCTATTTATTTTTTTGTAGTTTTTTAATTGCCTTAAATTCTTTATGTCCAAAGTTCAACAGTACATTAGGCATTAATCTAGTGGCTAATTTTATTATCCTAATTGGAAATGGTTTCAATTCCTTTTTGCCTTTTAAAATTCCTTCAATGGCTATTTTCACCATTTTATCTGCGCTCATCATCATGGCCGAGTTAGGCTGTTTTATCCAATCGTTTTGAAGATTGGTTTTTACCCCAGGGGGAATCATTTCGAAAACCTTTACATTAGTATCTTCCAATTGCAAGCGTAAAGCTTGGGTATATGCACGTAAGCCTGCTTTTGTAGCGCTATAGATAGGTGCGGGAGAATAACTCATAAAAGCAATTCCGGAAGTAACGTTTACAATGCCTGCTGATTTTTGATTAAGCAAATGTGGTAGAAACTGGTGTGTCAATTGAATGGTTCCAGTAAGGTTGGTGGCAATCTCCTGGTTGATGTTTTCTAAATCCAACGACTGATCTTGCAAGTCTATTAAACGCATCATACCAGCATTATTGATGATGATATTTAAATCTGGAAAGAGCTTGGTAACCGCATTGTACAAATCTTTAATATCATTTGGCTTGCTTACATCACTTTTAATCGTATGCACTTTGGGAAACTGTTTTTTGGTCTCATCTAACGCATGCTGTTTACGCCCCGTTACAATTACGTTAGCTCCAATTTCTGTAAGTTGTTTTACAAATTCTAATCCCATTCCGCTGGTTCCGCCAGTGATGAGGATGGTACTATTTTTTAGCTCCATTTTCTGATCTTTTTGTTAAAGCAAAGTTCTGTAGAATGCAGGAGGCGGATGTAGCCAAAAGTCGTATTGTTGTAGTTAAAAGTAATAGTTGCGCATTTCCAGACCAATCTAGAAAAAGATAATTGGATGGTGATAAAGCCAAGTCTTACATCAAAAATCCATCAACAGGTTTTATAGGTTCTGGTAAATCGGTTTCACCAAGCATTTGCAACAAGTCTATTTCAATAGTTCGGCAAATACTGTTCATCGGTACATCATTACTTAAACCTTCAAACGGATTTTCCGTATAGTCGCCTACTAATTCCATCATTACGAAAATCCAGCCGGTTAATGCAACAAACGGAACGGAAAGCCAAATGCCGAAAGAACCAATTTTTGCAAACTCTGATACCATGCTAAAAGGAAACAAAACGATAAATATGCACACAAAAATAAAACCTACTGCGGCGTATTGACGCGGTAAAGGCGTTTTTTTGATACGTTCGGCTTTGCCTTGGTGGTCGTAGAAATCATTCAGTATTTTTTGCATTTCTACTTGCCTAAAATTATCTACCAATCCGTTTTTATTTAACTCGGCGAGTTTTTTTGCTTGTGCGTGGTTAATTTGCGTTGCCCCGTTTTTAAAATTTGCTAATTGATTAAACTCAGATTCAGCTATATATTTTTTTTGCTGTTTTGCAGTAATTCCATGTTCCACCAAACCAATTCCAGCTTTTTCGGCTCTACCTCGGTTTAAATTGCCAACGTGGTTTGCCAGGCCTTGATGTTCCCAAGAAGTTACCTGTAAGAGTTGATCTCTCAACGTGTAGGTCCAGGCGATATGGCGGTAAATGAGATCTCTTTTAAATTGATGAACGGCAGTGGCTGAATGTTTTTCATCTTGCCAGTTTTGGATATAAGCTTCTACCATGCTTCCCCACATGCGACTGCTGTTAATAATGCCTCCCCAAATTTTTCTGGCTTCCCAATATCTATCGTAAGCCTGGTTGTTTTTAAAACCCACATAAAAGGCAACCGAGGTACCTATTACAGAAATTGGTAACCAAGGAACATTAAATTCTCTGATGGGTGTAAATTGGTATAATGAAGCGACGATAATTGCCCACAACGTGAGCCAAAATAGGTGAAAGCCCGAAAATTGCAAAAGCCCTTTAACGGTGTAGTTTTTGTAGATGTACATTAGATTTTGTTTTTCGAAACTAATATATAAAAAGTAACGAGCAAAAACTGCGAGCTTTGTGTGCTAATTGGAAAATTCTATCTGCTAAAAACACTATTTTTTCCTAATAACGTAAAGTCCTTTCTTGCCATTTTCGTGAAAATTGGTGCCATAATCGTAGGCTAGAAAACCAACATCACTTTTATTGGCAAAATTTAGAGGCAAGCCGAAAAGGTAAATATCGCTTTGCGTAATTTCGCCTATGCCATTGTGTTTGTACGCAACGGTTTTAAAATTAAATACTTCATTGTGTACATTTAATTCGTAATAAGCAGTGCCGTAAAAGGTATTAGGAATACCGGGATTATAATATCCTTCGGTAGTATAGGTTTCCTTAGAAAAAGCCAGGGTTTTTAATGTGCCTAAAGCTTCATATTTTAGTGCTTGGTCTGGAAAAAAAGAAAAGTCTGAATTGTACGGCGTAATGTAATCGTCGGTATGACGAAGTTCATTAGAATAAGTTGCCCTTGCTGGGTCTTTAAGAAAATGCTCTTCGTGCCATTTATGAGGAATTTTTCTGCCTTTTATTTTACACTCTATTTTCGAACCTTCTGCATAAACGTACATAGGGCCAGCGTTTAAAAAAGTGTAAAGTTTTGTCCATTTACCATCGTTTCGGAAGTACACGCACTGTGCGTTTTCCAAATCGGTATGCCAACCGTAAAGCACAATGTCGGCAGTTGAATACTTCTGTTCGAATATTTGTTCCCATACTTTTGGCGCTAGGTTTTTATCGCGATTAAGCACTTCGCTAAAAGGTAGGGAAAGCGGCTTAACAGCAGAAAAATCATAAATACCATCAGCGCCGATAACAAAACAATTAATAGATTCAACAAATCTAAAGGCGTCTTTTTCATCAAACTTAAGTTCAAATACGTTTTCTCCATTGCTATCTATTTTGATGATATGAAAGTATCCATTGGTTTGGAAGTTGCTTAAGAGAAAGAAATTGTTTTGCGGAAAGTAGCGTATGTTAACATTGGCTGTTTCTGTAGCTCTGTAAATTGCATATTTGTCTGATTTTAACCCATCGTTTAATTCAGGAAACTTTTTGTAGTTAGTAAAGAGCAATTTAGGGGATAGGTTGATTACCGTGCACCTATCTATCACTAAAATGATGATGATAAGAATAAATATGAAGAGATACATTTTTTTCATTTTATGAGGTGGAGGTTTAATTTCTTTGGATTTTATGAAGTTTTAATAAACCTTGCTTCCGGCAATGGTAAGTGCATGTGTAGTTTTTATAGATGGGCAACATCTGCCATCAGTTTCTGCATAGGCTAGTTTTTCGACGTAGATTTTGCCTTTGTTTATTTTAAGGAAGCTAAACATATAGTCGGGCTCATATCCGGCAATTACGTTAACGGCTGATCCGGTATTTTTGTAAAGTGTTAAACCTTGGGCAACGATGGTATTTCCACCTTCGTTTGGCGCAAGAGAAAAATAAATGGCGATATCCTCCAAGCCATCTCCGGTAAAATCTCCAGTAAAGGTGTCCTGGCTATCCAAATAGGCATTGTGCGCATTTAACATCGTTGGTAAATACTTCGCAAATTGTGCTTCTGCGAGTTTTACGGCATCTTTTAGCGGAATTTTTTTCTGGTTCGATTCAGCTGTTCTTAATTCAAGATCCTTTTCTTTCAATGCCAATTCTTTTTCTTTTAGTTCTAGTTCCTTTTGCTTATCATCGGTGGCATTGTTACAGCCAAGTGCAGTGAGCATAATTACTAAAACGAGAAGTCTATATTCTAATTTCATATCGTTAACAATCTAAAAAATTAATAATACGTAAACGTCATCGATTTAACCATTGTACCCTGCTTTGGATCTACAACTATATAAGTGGTACAATTTTTTTGCTGGTCAAATTTTTTATAAACCTTTACACTTTTATCGTATTTACGTTTGTAAACAACGTCTTCATCGCCATTTTTTGAATGCCATGTCTCTTTGCTCACATCGCCCAAATGGTCATATTCAAATTGCACACGGTTTTTTAAACTTCCGTCCTCGTCATAGCTTTGGGTTTCTATTTTTTGTCCGTATTCGTTATACGTGTATTTGTTGTCGAACCTAAATTCATTGTCTTCGTTATGCTGTATTCTCACCTGATTTTTATCTGCAGCATAGCTATACAGCCAAATTTGCTTATGGTACTGTTGCTTAACCAGGTAACCGTTCTTATTATACTCAAATTTCATATCTCCAGCGAAGTCAAAATCATCGCCTTCTAAACGGCTTCGTATGATATTTAGCTCGCCGTTTTTATCGTAGATTAAAGAATCTATATTTGTGCTTTCGCTACCAAATCGTTTACCAAATGATTTTCTATTAATTACCCTTCCATTTTTGTCAAAAATAACCGTACAATCATTATCCATTTCGGCCAAAGGCGGATAATCGGCTTCTTCATTTCTATCAAATACTTCATAGTTGCTGACATCAATAACGGAATCCTTGGGCAGATAAACGGTTTTTTGCGATACCGATTTCAGTTTTCCTTTTAGGCCATATTTTTCAACCGTTTGATTAATTTCTTCTTTAGTAGCCTGATAAATACTTTTGGGCTGTAAATTGATTTTCTCCACCTGGTTTTGAGCGCAACTTTGCAGACAAACAAAAACTAAGATAATGGGGATGATATTTCTAGCTTTCATATTTTTATTAAATGATTTCTAGCGCTTTTTCTAATAGGTTACGCTATTAACAACTGAACATTATAAAAATAGAATAAGAATAGTAAATAAATATCTCCGATTACAATTCGCTGGGCTTTATTAACAATTCGTTGGATTTTGATTGTTATTTGTAATTGGCTTGAGGGAGTTAGTAGGGATTGTTACCTGCATGACTAGTAAAGTCGCTTGCCTGTTATGTTTAATGGCTATCAACCTGTTAATTTTTTGCGTTCTTTTTATAACGAGAAATTGGTTTATTTTTTCTTCCTGGCTTTTGTTGGTGGCAATTCTGTAAGCGAAATTCTAATTAATTCGCTCAGCCAATCGCTATCTTCGATTTTTTCTTCAATCAGGAAGCTTGGCTTTGCACCTTCGTATGGTGATGCTTCAACAACGTCTCCAATAAATGCTCTTCCGGAAATAGTTGGCTTAACGAATAACTTGTTGTCGCAAACCAAGGCGAACAATATTTCGTCGGCATAAATCCCATACTCGCCAAACATTTTTTTAGCGGTTATTTTTCCTGCATTTTTGATTTGTTCTACAACAAAATCCACGAAATTTTGGTCGGAAGCCATTGTTTAATATTTTATTTTAAGATTAGCCATGCATCAAACTACTGATTCCAATTCGTAATTGCTTTTTGTAAAGCAGCATCGGTATTTAATAGTTTTGACAGCTCATCATCGATTAATTTTTGTTTTTGCGATAACAGAATGCTCCATATTTGTTTCATCGAAGATGCTCCGCCCGCATCATAAATATCGCCCGCTGTAACATGGAAACGACATTGATACCAGCCGTAATTATCGGGAAAATTTTTAGCTATTTCGTTATAATTGGCTTCAAAATCTTCCAGTTTTGTAAATTTTAATCGCTGAGTAGGGAAGGACGAAACAGCCGTTTTTGTAAACACAGTGATGTACGGTAGTTGTTTCGGGTCGTTATCAGCTAGATAAGTGTGTAATAATACATTGCACAATAATTCGTTTAGCCAGTTACGTTGACTAAGCATTTTGGCTGCACTCTGAAAAGCATGTCCTAATTCGTGTATCGCTAATAAATCGAAGGCATTGGTTAAATTTATTTCACCATTCTTGTCGGTATAAGTTGCTTTCATTTTCTCGGCAAGCTCTTTAGGCAATTTGTCGACCGGAGGTGCATTACGTTTCCAAAAATCATTATTTTCTGATGCTACCACCAATCTTCCGTCGGGTAAATAATGTGGAATACCATAAATAGCTTGAGGGTGGGCATATTTTTTCCAATCAGTAGGAGACAAAACTAATAAGGTATAGTTAGGTTTTACATCGAATTGTTTTTGAAAGTAGATTTCAGCTTTAGCAACGTCAGTTGATATTTTTACGGCTCTTTCTTTTGCGTTCTCGCTAAAGTAAACGTTTTGGCTAATGTTGCCCAGCTTTTGAAGGCCATAGTAGGTTTGGGCAAAACTTACGTTGGTAAATGCTAAAAATAGCACGATGATAATGTTGGATTTCATGCCTTAAGAGTTTTGATTAAAATTATTGTGAGGCTTTTCGCTAATGGGGAACTGCTTGGAAAAGAGGGGGGTAGGTGCGTAATTTAACTAAAATACAAATTTTAATCGAAGTATAAAAGCCAATATTATTAAAAGGTTCAATTGAAAAACCGCTGTTGTATTTTGCTGTTTCGCATCAAATTGCAACCGACTAAGCCCTTACCGAAGCCAAACCATTGTTAGTCGCAATTTTCTTAAATTCCTGTATCTCATTGTAGTCGGTTATCCCTAAAAGCTCTATTCCTCTCAAAAAGTTAATTTTACCTTTCTGAATGCAGACGGAGCCTTTCAGCTAGCTTTTGGCAACACCTGCCTGCTGTGTTTTTATTTTTTCAGATTTTTCAATGCTAATTCTATGTCAATTGGCTGTCCTACGAAGGCATTATTCGCAAAAAGCAATTTAAGTTCTTCTGGTGAAAATTGTTTGCTCATTTGCGCTTCATTCATGTATCCATTGTGACAAAAAACGTCATAGAATTTTTCTAGTTCTGTTGATATTGGTTGATGGATTGTTAAGAGTTCTCCTGGATTGTCCTTGATATGATTTGCAAAAGTGTGCTTAGTTCCTCTTGGTATAAAAACGGTATCACCTTTTTTGATAAGGGATATTTCGTCTTCTATTTGTATAAGGAATTCACCCGATACCACATAAAATATTTCGTCGTCTTTGTAATGAATATGCAATGCTGGCCCACCAATTTCCTTATTTGATAAATTAGAACCAGCACTTATGTACAATTGATTATCTGTGTCTACTGAAGATACCATGCAGCGACCATAAGTGTCTTTGGCTGAGGTTTTTTTTGCGAAAAATCTACTTTCGTCGGCTTTTACTACAAAGCCTTTTTTCGGATTTTTAGTCGCATCAGCTTGCCCAAAAAGATTGAATTTTGCAAAGGCTGTAAATGGCATTGCAAGAATTGTCGCTAAAAGAAATTTTCGTCTTTCCATAATATGTTTTTTTAGGTGTATTAGCCTAATTTATAACAAATTATTGAATTTTTCACATCACACCGCCTACCGCAAACGGCGAAGCGATTACCGATGGTAAATCCTTGTTAGCAACAGTTTTTTATTTGTAGTTTCCTTTATTCCAGATTTTTTCGACTATTTCATCTTGACTATATTCAAAGTAGTTGCCTTGTTTGTCTTTATTTCTTTGAAATAACTTATAATCGTAAGTGTTAAAATTCTTTTCTAGGAATTTACCAAAATAGCCATTTCCAAAAGTGGTATGATTATAAAAGATAGATTTGAAGCTTTTATCCTCTTCGTCTGGAATTTCGTAAGTCTTAATTCGCCTAACAATTTCGCTTAGTTCAGCTTGGGTTATCTTACTTACTTGTTTTGCGTCAGGTAAACTAATGTCAAATGCTAAATTTTCGGCTCCGTCTTCTTCCCACCATTCCCAAAGATTAAATTGTGACATATCTTTTCCTGTCATCTTGTGAAGCGTATTTTCTAATCTTTGATATTCAGCGTTGTCATCGTCTCCATTTTCGTCACTATAGTCGGTGTATGTCAAAATAAGTTTTAATACTTCAGGATAAATTTTCTCTGCAGTTTCAAAATCGGGTTCTATTTCTTGTCTTAATTCCATTGTTTCGATTTAGTCAGACGGTCGGATTTTAAAATTGCTGGTAATGTTTCGGGGCTTTGCGATGGTGGGGCAATAGAAGCACAAATCTTTAATTTTGCACAAAAGCTTAATCGGAGAACGGATGTTGGACTTTGCGCTTTGGTCCAATCGAAGCACGTCAGCCCGCCTATGCCAACCTGATGTTATAGCCAGTTTTTATTTCTTTTCATTATTAATGATGTCAAAATTAATGAAATTATTGTCGCTGAAATGCTTGTTACAATTACATTTCCGTATTTTCTGATGTCAAGCCCGTATAAAAGTCGTGTCCCAATAATTGTCAAAGTCAAACCTGCGAAAATCGTCCAGTATTTCAAATTTATGTTTTCATTCTCAGTCTTGTTTGTCGGTAGTTTATAAATGGCAAAAGCAATTACAAGTCCACCGAGTAAAGTCGAAGAATGTTGCAATATTTTCAAGATTGGAATTTGTCTGCCTAAAAAGGCAACCGAGTTTTGTAATGCTGGAATTGTCTGAACAAAATAACCGTGGTCGTGAGTAAAACTGTCCCAAAAAATGTGAGAAGCGGCTCCTATTAAAATTGATATTGTCACCACTAACCAATTTTGTTTGAAGTGTCTGTTCCAATCAAAATTCTTAAAAGTCGAAAATCGTGATTTTAAAAATATCGGCAAGTTGTCGGATAGTCTGTCACGAACTATGTTATGAAACAAAAATGCAAGTAAAAGTCCAAGTGGTAAGTCAAACCAAAAAAGTCCGTCAATTGTATGGCTGTAATTACTCTTAATTCTCATTCTTAAAAAATATTCAAAGTCTGGTGTCAAACTACCAATTACAAGTCCAGTCAGCGAAAACCATTTTTTCGGCAGGTATGTCAGAGGTAAAACGATTGCTGGATGTGAGAATGTAAATGGCATTTTTTCTTTGTCTGTTCGTTTATTTGTTTCGGTGTCGTCTTTTACAATGACCGCCAACGTTTCGGGGCTTTGCGATGGTGGGGCAATCGAAGCACAAATCTTCAATTTTGCACAAAAGTTGAACCGAAGAACAACTGTTGAACTTTGCAGTTTCGCCCCACTATTGCAAAACCCTTGTTATAGCCAGTGCTTTTATTTTTCGTTATTGTAAATACGTCCTTCATACCATTTGGGTTTACTTTCTGGTTGTCCATAATAGCCCCAGTCTGTCAATGTTTCAATATAATTTTCTTTATCGTATTTGTTGTAATGAAATGGATTTAATGCAGAACAATAAAAGCCAAATTTTTCTCCTTTATCAAAATCACTCATATCGTCCGTTGTAATTATCAGCGTTCCGAATTTACTGCCGAAACTTTTGATAAGTAAATCATATTTTATTTCTTTATTGTCTATTTTCAACAAAAAAGGTGTTTCAATTTGAATTTCAAGGTCTTTTGACGCTTCTTTCCAAGCCTGTATTAGTTTTTTATTTTCTTGATAGTTGTCAGCCATTGTCTAATGATATTTTTCTAAGAGTATAATTGGTGTTTCAATTTCTCCTGTCCACTCACTTGCAACATAAGCGTAATTGTCAAGAAATTTATCAAGCTTGATATCGTTAATGTCGTCAGCCAAGTGTGCTTTTAGCTCCGTTTTCCAAAAGTCAAAAGATTTATCGTAGCTAATCCATTCTAATTTTTTTCCTACGTCCGCAATGACGAACTCAACAGGATATTTTTTTAAGGTTTCTTGGACATTGTCTACCGTTAAGTATTTTTCTCGTTTTGCGAAAACACTTTCATTGTCTGTCCAAAGCTGTATCAGCGGAAATTGAGTTACTATTTTCTTGGTATTGTCCATTGATGTAGTGTTTTTTAGTATTGGCTATAACGTTTTGGGGCTTTGCGATGGTGGGGCAATAGAAGCACAAAACTTCAATTTTGTACAAAAGTTAAATCGAAGAACTACCCTTGAACTTTGCAGTTTCGCCCCACTATTGCAAAACCCTTGTTAGCCGTAGTATTTTTTCGGGTTCATTTTAACAGCAGTCCCAATTAAACCACGCTTGGTCAAAATCTCTTTCTTTTAGACTTTTGGGATTAATGAATAAATTTCCGACACCAGAGTCGCCAAACATAATTTCTTCGTCGGTGTCAATCTGTAAAAGAAGAATTTCGTCTTTTTGACTGTTATTATAATCTCTTGGGTCTGATTGTGTGAAATAAGCATATCCACCAATTTTATGTCCAGCTCCTTCTAAGATTTTGTCCATTTCAGCTTTTTGTTCGTCAGTTAATTTTTCTTGATATTCATAATAACTTTCTCCATTGAAGTCCATATCAAATCTAAAATCTTCATATCCTCCGTATTCAACAGCTTTTTCAAAAGCCAATTTATGTTCTCTATAAACTGGGCTTTCTTCATACAGTTTCTCAGTTAAAAATGAGAAATCTGTTTGATATTCGTTTTCGACATATGGATGAAAAAGAATTTTATAATCGTCCATATCATACCATTCAGTAGATGAAATAAAAAACTGTAAAATCCCGTCAGTTGGATAATTTTTGAGATGTGGTGTTTCTGCAAAGTTGATTTGTGCCAAAAGTATCATTGGATTACCTAATTTGTCCTTTGGGTAGTCAATTGTGTTTGGTAAATATGGTTTTCCTAAAAATTTACTTTGCGTAAAAGTTAATTTTTCTTCTTCACTAATTGGCGTTGCTTTTATCTTTATACTTTCAAGTCTGAACTTTTCAAGTTTGTCTTTAAATTCCTCTAAAAATTTTGGTATCATTCTCTTTTATCAGTTGGTTGGTTTGTTAATATTACGGCTAACGTTTCGGGGCTTTGCGATGGTGGGGCAATCGAAGCACAAAACTTCAATTTTGCACAAAAGTTGAACCGAAGAACAATCGTTGAACTTTGCAGTTTCGCCCCACTATTGCAAAACCCTTGTTACCTGCTGTTATATTTTTCATTTTGTGTTTCGTTAATTTTTTTTAGACCGCAAGTTCGAAAGCAAACGTCTTAAATCAAAGTTTATAATGTTGCTATTGTCTTTTAAGTTTAATGGTGGATTGAAGTGATTTATTAATTCTACTTCAATGTTGCTAAAGTCTGATGTTGGCAAAAAATACATCATCAGATTGTTAAGCATCCATTCTGATAATTTCTGTTCGTCTTCAATACTGAATTTCGTCTTACCTGTTGTTGGGTCGCTGTCTCTTGGAATTTGCTTGTAGCCAAATAATACACCTAAACTTTTACGAAGTGTAGAGCGTCCTGCATTGTTACCTTTAAAATGTTGTCTAAAATCTCTTGTCCGTAAACTGCCACCTGCAATTCCTGTATAAATTACTTGTAGTCCGTCAAAACTTGTCAGAACGGGTTTGATTGAAACTGTAGATAGATTTGAATTTTTCTTTAAACACAAAATATAGTTGCCCGAACTATTTGCAATAATTGTTTCGCTGTCTGTTTTAGGGTCGAAGCGATTTAATTTAAAAATATCAAGATTTGATTTTAAACCTTTTGATTTTTGAATTACATGAATTTTGTTCTCAACTATTATTGGTTTTTCAATAATTTTAGCCGTTGTATTTACTTCGTGTTTGTAACTTCCGCCACTAATTTTAATTTGCCCTGAAAGAATAAGTTCTTCAAAGTCTGCAACCGTGTAGCCATCTTTTTTTGAACTAAAGTCGGAATAATGAAAACCAATTTTTCGGATTTTTCCTCGAATTCCTTTTTGTTTGCCGGGTGTAGATATAACTTTTTCTGCAATAAGTTTTTTGATTATCAGGATTTGAGAACTAGTAAATGTATTTTGTCCTTTCATTACTTGTCAGTGTTAGTTGTATCGTTCTGCAATAATAGCAGGTAACGGTTTTCGTATTGGCGATGGGCGGGATTTTTATCACTAAGGCTGATACGAAGAACGAAAGTTGAATTTTGCACTTCCGTTGATACGAAGCCGTTCAGCCCGCCTATTGCCAATACGATGTTGGCAGCCGTAATTTTTTGTCTATTCGTTTTCACTTTGTCGTTTTAATGTTGGGTATAAAATTAGTCCAACTATAAATCCGCTCAAAAGTCCGCCTATATGAGCCGCATTGTCAATACCACCTGTCAGTCCCATAAGCAAGTTAAAACCAACGAAAATAGCTGTGCTTATTAGAAACGATTTTGCAAAGTCAGGATGAAATACTTTTGTCAGAAGTAATGCAAGGAAAATTCCGTAAAGACCAAATATAGCTCCCGAAGCTCCAACACTAATTGTTGCGTCATACCACCAAAGGCTTGCTACACTTGCTAAAATTCCTGTCAGTAAATATGCGATTAAATATTTTGTCCGTCCAAGTAGTGGTTCTAAGAAAATACCGACAAACAAAAGTCCATACATATTGGCTAATAAGTGCATTAGTCCACCGTGTAAAAATGTGCTTGTAAGCAAACGCCACCATTGCCTTTCTGTTGTTAACGGTCTGAAATTAGCTCCCCAATTCAATAAGTCTTGTCCTTTGAAAGAGATAAAACCTAAGCCCATTACTGTCATTAAAAGAAAAATTCCGATGTTGATGTAAATAAGTATAGGTGTAATAAAGTAACCTTCTTTGGGTTTAAGGAAGTCAAGAAATTCTTGCATTTCTTTTTGTGCTGCCTTGTCTGGTTTACCTGCTTTTATTCTTTCAAGTTGTTTTTGGTCAATTTTTGGAATGAGCAACATAATTAACCAAACTAATGAACCAATAAGAGCCGAACCAAAAATCCATTGTAATTTTTTTCCGTTCCTTGCTTCAAATGGTTCATTAACTCCAACTAAAATTATTTTGCTAGGTTTGTAATTTGGATTTTGTTTGATTGCTTCAATATATCCGTCCTTGTCGTCAGAATTGCCAATTCTGTCTAAATACACAAACTCTGAAACATTTTTGTTGTCAAAGTCTTTTTGACTTTCATTCGCAAACTCCTGATATTTTTCTTCTTTCTCATTTTGTTCAAGTCGGTTACTGATTGACTTGTAATATTCTACACCTAACCAACCTAATGGCTCTTTTGTTAAAGTATCATTTTTGCTTTCAAAAATTGGCATTGCAACATAAATGTGCATATTAAAACGGTCATTGTGTTTTCCACTTACGTCAAATGCTGAATGAACCCCAATAGCTCGCTTGTCAATGTAGTATGTTTTTAAAGAGTAGTATTTTGTCGATGCTGAGTTGTTGATTTCTTTAATGGAATTTAGTTCGGTAAGTTTTCCTGTCGCTGTTACGATATACTCTTGTGCAATTATCAACGGAATTGTCAGAGCAATCCAAGCGATAAAACTGTAAAAGTCCCGCCAATTTCCACGTTTTGCTTCAAGGTTTAGAATTTTGAATTTAGGTCGTAAGAAAAACCAAGCTGCTAAACCTGTCAGCACGATAGGGATACCAAAATTTGTGATAATCTCTTTTAGCGAAAAGAGGTTCAGTTCAATAAAAAGTGTCCAATGGATTAATGTGTAACCAACAGTCAGTCCGACAAGTGTTAGGATGAATGGTTTGAAAATGATGTTCAGTTTATCTCTCATTGTTTACGCTGTGTCCGTTATTATGGCTGCCAACGGTTTGCAGCTTGGCGAAGTGGCGGAAATCTAAGCACAAATGTTCAGTTTTGCACAAAAGTTCAATCGAAAAGCTGCTGTTGAATTTAGCACTGAACCCGCCATTTTGCCAAACTGCTGTTATGCACCGTTTTTATTCTAATGGGTTCCAATTTTCGTCTCGTTGCTCGTCCTTTGTTGGTTGTCTCACATTTCTAATCATCTCTCGTTCGCAAGCACCAAATTCAATAAAATTCCTTTGTCCTTGTCTTAGTGAAACTCGGTTTGCACCACCTTCATAATTAGGGTCGTTAAGTTGAATTGGGTCGTCTTCCCAAAAACAAACTTGACAAATGTCATATGAGCCATTAGGTTGTTCTCTAAATGTCTTGTAGCCACAACAAGGGCAAGCAAACTTTTCTGTTACCATATTTTCCACCAAGGTTTTTTGTTCTCAAATGAATAGTAACTCCCACCTGTCAAAATTTTGGCGTCAAGGTTATATTTAAACTCAACCCATTCGTCTGCATCGTGCATTGGGTTATACGCAAGTCCTGACACCAAATTATTTTCAACTTTAATTTCAGCCAATCCGTCCCACGAAATTCTTTCCGTGTTCCAACGTGTTCCGTCAGGCTCAATAATAGTCAAGTCTGTTTGGTCTTGCAATAAAAGTCTGTCTTTATTTGCTTTAAAAATATTTGAAAAACCAACTCCAAAAACTTGAATTGGTTTTGTGTCGTTTGGGTTCATTATATAACAAGTTCCACAGGCTATAACCAACAAGTTTTGGGTTTTCTCAAACTCTAATACTTGTTTTAAGTCTGTCCAACCAGGTTGAAAGTTGGCAATCCATTCAGTTCCGTCTGTCTTGTAAAAGCGAACAGGAAATCCCTCGGAATAAAAAGGCTCTCCGTTGTCTGTCACGGGAATGTACATTGGTCCGTATGTCGGCAATGAACTTAATATTTCGTATCGTTTTTCTGTCGTCACTTTGTCTTGTGTAGGGTCGTTCTAAAATGGTGCATAACGTTTCGGGGCTTTGCGATGGTTGAGCAATCGAAGCACAAATCTTCAATTTTGCACAAAAATTGAACCGAAGAACTACCCTTGGACTTTGCAGTTTCGCCCCACTATTGCAAAACCCTTGTTGTACGCAGTTTTTTTTCACATTAAGTCTATTATTCTACCATTTTCAAGTTTAAACGGTCCTTGCAAATTGTTATTCTCTTCAATAGCTTCGTCCATTGCTGTAAAAAAATTGTCCCAATGTTCTTTTAATAAGATCTCATTTTTTGTTTCACAATAATCGCCTTCATCAAAAATTTCAAGATTTGAAAAATAATTTTCAATAACATTTAATAAATCTATAATTTTAATATGAGTTTCAATATTAGAAAATTGAGTTTTACAATATTCTTGAATGTACAAATCTTTATCAAACTCAAAAATTAATGGTTCGGAATTTTCGTGTGGTTGTACTTGAATGCCTTTTGTTGTGCCTACATAATCCCAATCTTCTTCGTTTTTTACCCTTTCTAATTTTTTAAATTCATTTTGGAATTCAAAAAAAGTCCAATTGTGAAACTCAGAATATTCAACCACTCTTTTTATAAGCAAATTGTAATGTTCCTCATCTTTAAGTTTTCCTTCAAAGTGAATTGTTATTCCCATATTTGGCGTGATTTTTTAAAATTGCGGACAACGTTTTTCGGCTTGGCAATGTGGCGGATTTTTAGCACAAAAGTTCAATAGAATTACTGCCGTTGAACCTTGCACAAATGTTTCATAGAAGCACTTCAGTCGCCATATTGCCAAACCGATGTTAGCGGTTCGGGCTTTCATTGTCCGTATATTTTTGTTTTTAAGTTAAAACTATATTCTGTCAAAATACCTTCAAGTTTTTGTCTGTTGTTACTACTTTCAGGTGCTTTGTTTTCAAGTCGTCTTGTAAAGTCGTTAATTGCTTTAAGTATTTTTTGCTTGTCGCTTTCTAAAACTTCTTCTTTTTCTGTTTGTTGTTTTTTTCTTTCCAAACTGTCTTTTGCAATCTTTAAAACTTCATTGTCGTTGTCGAACTGATTAAAAAGGTTGTCAATTAAAAGCTCTGGAATGATTTGTTTTGTTGCAAGCTCAGCCGATAAAAGTCCACGAATACAATAAAACGCAGTCTTGTAAGTAAATTTTTTTCCTGTTTCCATTAAGTTGATGTTTCCTTTCGCAAGCGAAACGTAATGATGAAACAATGCTTTAAAATCAAAATTCTTAATTATGTCTTGCTGAAAGGTTGTCCATTCGGGAAGTTCGTTGAAATAAACAATATTTGCTCTTATCCATTCAAAAACTGTAGGGTTACTTTTCACTAAAAGTCCAAACATTTTGTCAATGTCGTAGGAAACAAAGTCGAAATCACCGTCCATAACTTCAATAATGTCACGGTGTTTTTTGAAGTCGAAATATTGTTTCTTTGATTGAAGATGAAAACCACGAACATCATAATCACTATCAGGACTTGCTATGCCCCAAAGTCGGCTTCCACTCTCAATGTAGAAAAGTGGTTTTTCGTCTACGTTGTTAAATAAATTGTCTATTTGTTCTCTCATTCTGTCTGTTGATGATTGGTTGTTATAGCCTGACCGCTAACGTTTTTGGGCTTTGCGTTCGGGCGGGTTTCGGAGCACAAAGTTTCAAATTATTACTAAAGTTCAATAGAGGCACTAAACTACAAGTTTGCACGTCAGTCCGCCTGACGCAAAACCCGTGTTAGTGGTTGCCATTATTTTTGTCTGCATTGGTTTACGATTGCTGTTGTCAATGAGTCAAATTTTTGTTGGCTCTTAAAATCATTTCTGTCAACGGTGTCATTGTTGTAAATATAAAAGTCCGAAAAGGTTATTTCTTTTTCTACGTAATTTGTTGAATTGGCTTCTATCGTCTGTCCAATTGTGCCCGAACCACCAACTAAAACACACGGTCGTTTTTGAATTCTGTCTTTAAAGTTAAGTATTTGCGATATTTTAGTTCGGTTGCCTAATTCGTCAACCAAATAATAGTCGTAATTAACGTGTCTGTCGAAGTCTTCGTTTAGGATCAATATTCCATTGTCGGGGAAAGTCAATGTGTTTATGCCATCCGTTTTGTCATAATTGCGCCCACAATTTTTTTCATATACAACTCGTAAATTTCCTTCAAAGTTTTTTGGAATTAAAATTGTCTTTGGTGTCGAATAATTGTGAGCATACAAGAATAATAAAGTTGATGGAACGTATAAAATTAATGGGGTTAATGTCGAAAGCAATTTTATGTTAATATTCTGCTTGGAAAGAAAAATAAATATTGTTCCAGCTAAGAATGTCGGTATTCCAAAAGCTAAAAGATAGAAGCTTACAACACAAGCAATAAAGCTAATTGCAACTAAAGTCAGTCCGATATAAAATGCTGTTTGTTTCAACTTGTGTCTATTCGTTGGTATGTCGTTTTATGGTTGCCACTAACGGTTCGGGTATTGCCGCGGTGGGGGAATTTGGAAACCGTCAGCCGAATTTAGTACTAGAGTTTCATAGTAGCACAACTGTTGAAGTCTGCTCGTCAGCCCCCATTGCAGCAATACCTTGTTAGCCGTAGTTTTTATTCGGTTCGTATTTTTCTTATGTACTCCAATGAATTTTTGGCTTCTTCCGAGTTGATTTCTAAGTTTAATCCTTTAGCTAATTTCTCTTGTTGTTTCGTAAATATTTTAGCCATAAGTTCTAAAGAGTTCCAATTGTTTTCGATGTTAGAATCGGAATAAGTTTTTAAAATATTTTCATAAAGAAATTCGGGTATAAACTTTTCAGCAAACTTTCCAGATTTACCAGCAGAAACTTTGAAATTATTTTCATTCCCGATATTCCATTCGATAATTTGCCAAAACATTGGTCTTACTACATTTTCCAACATATCTTTTGCATAAATTAATTCTTCTCGTTTCAAGCCTTTTGCAACATTTGTTATACACCACCAAAATTCATTGCATACTTCAGAAAACTCTCGTTGAGTTGGTTTTGCAATATGATAATGTTTATCAGATGGTTGGGGAATATTTTTAAACAGGTTGTCTTTGTCTAGCAAAACAATGGTTAAACTGTCAATTTTAAAGTTTGTTTGAATCTTTTCATACGGAAACAAGGTTAGGTCAATTCTGTTTTGGTCTTCAAAAATCATTAGAAATCCAAAAGAAAAATGTTCATCATTTACTTCTTTTTCCCAATTCCATTTCATCAGGAAGTTGTTGTAAAATAGGCTTTCCGAATATATTAATCCAGTTTCTGTTAGTTAAAAAATAGTCGAAATCTTTAACGATAAAAACAATGTCAAAGTCTTGATATTTGTCCGGAGTTACGTTAGGATTTGCTCTTGAACCGTTAAGAAGAACAGCTCTGATTCTTTCGTCAGTTTTTGCAAAATTTAGGGTTTTATCTTGGATGTCGTTTTGATTAAGCATTTTTGGTCAAAAATTACGGCTAACGTTTTGGGGCTTTGCGTTCGGGCGGGTTTCGGAGCACAAAAGCCGATATTATTACTAATGTTTAATTGAAAAACTGCTGTTGAATTTTGCACTTCAGCCCGCCTGACGCAAAGCCCTTGTTGGTAGCAGTGCTTTTATGTCGCCCAACTAAATTTATCATTTCTTGTCAAATATGCCTTGTCTATGTCAAGGTCATTGCTAAAAGTGTCAACGATAATGGCTAAAATTTCTTGTCTGTTGATTGTTCCTTTTCTTCGTCTAACAGCAACGTAATTTTCTGTGACGAGTTTTTCTGTCAACTGTCGTACTGTATTAATCTCAAACTCTTTTGCAAAGAATTTATATGCTGTCCAACCAATAGTAATAAAGAACAATAAACCTGTTATAGCAAATTGCCACTTAAAGAAGAAGGTAATAAGCGAAGCCACAATGCCAATAAATATTGTCCAACCAAACCAAGATTTAATGTCCAAGATTTTTAGGGTTATATTTAATTCGTCCTGAAATTCTTTGATTTTTTGTATACGATTATCTTTTGGAAAGATGTCTTGCAATTTGGTGTCTAAGGTTATTGTTTTTGCGTCTATAAGTTGGGTAGATGCAATTGCATTGCGAACTTTATAAAATGCTTGTTGGGTTGTGCAGTCGTCTGAATTGTCTCCTTGAAGTTTGGTTGTAAAAATGTCGCATAGGTCGCCAAATGTTTGGACATTGTAGAAAGCATCTTTCTCAAACTTTAAGCCAAATGACTTTTCAAGTTTTAGAACTACGTCAAAGATGACTTCGTCTTCGTAGTTGTCAAGTTTAGTTATGTCGTTAAGTACTGTCATTGCATTGCTACCAACTTGTGTATAAGTCTGACATTTTCAGACATATCCTTCTTGTTTACTACGGATAGGTCTGGTATCAGTCATCCTAAATATAAATGTATTTAAAAATTATAGATCATCAAAAGGACTTTTAATTTGTACTCTGTTTATTAAATCTACATCCTTTTTAAAATAAATTGCAATTCTGCGCTTACCGTTATGCAATACTGCGGATGCACTCCAAATCTTATTTTCATCCATCACTTTTCCTCCCTTTTTACCAATAAAACATCCTCATTTTCTAATAGAAGATAACCATATTCATAACAAAAAATGTAAGTTGTTCCTTTTTGGGTTTCGTAAGTGTGCGTATGATAGTTGAAATTGAAACCCTTATCTGTTAAAGCGCTCCTCTTAACTTTAGTTTTTCCTGTTGGATTTTTCGACGCTAAAATTTTTCTGTTTCGCTTAAGGATTTGGTCAATTTCTTTAACTACAGCTTGGTCTTTGCCTTTGAGCTTGTTATTGTAATTACTTCTGCACTGGTCGTCACAGAATTTTTTATCTACTCTGCCTCTAAGCAAAGTATTGCAGTCTAAACAGAAATTTTCCATAGCTTACCTCGGTAATTTACGGGATGATTACCTAAACTTACTAAAAATATCGAATAAAAAACGTTAACCAAGTCAGCTGTAGGGTGTATTATCCGTGTATATACGGATATAAGCGTGTAACCTCCGAATAATTTTTTGCCATGTTTGCAACTTTGTCCTGTCGGTAGTCGTGGTGGCTACTGTTCGTTAAAAATTAGAAACTTAAATTTAAAGATCATGGAAAGTGCAATTAACAAAGTAGTATTAAGCGGCTGTGCAGGTGCTGATGCAGAAATTAGAACATTGGCAAACAACCAAAAACTAGCCCGCGTAAGTATGGCCGTTAACGAATATTTTAAAAATGCCATGGGCGAGGAAGTGAAAAAAACGCAATGGTTTTCGTTAACTTTTTGGAACGCAAAGGCGGATGAAGCAATTGAACAGATTAAAAAGGGAACCAGGTTTTCTATTGAAGGTAGATTGCAAACCAACCATTACGAAGCTAAGGATGGTACCAGGCGTTTTAGTACCGAGATTGTTGTTAACGAGTTAAACGTGCCAACCTTAGAAGTTGCAAATTAAATTATGAAAAGCTGTAGCAGAATAAACGAGTTCTGTTACAGCTTTACACTTATCCCGGTGTAGAAATTACGCTTTGCAGCAGGATTAAAATATCGGTTGCCAACGGCGTTTAAGTCGTTGCCTAGGCTGTAACTTTCGTTAAGTAGGTTGTTGATTCCAACGTTAAAACCCAATTGAGTTTTGCCAAGTTTTATCTGGGTAATTCCGGCTTTTAATTCTAACAAATGATATCGCTCTGCAAAAGCCGTATTGGCATCATTAAGCGGAAGCGCCGCAGTAAAATAGTGTTGAGCGTAAAAGTAGATGTTCATTTTAAAGTCTAGATTTATGCCACTGGTTAGCACATGTGCTGGTACGCCACTTAATTTGTTATTGGCAAAATCGCCTTCGGTGCCGTTGAAGTTGCTAAACTTGAAATTGCTGTAGGTATAACTGTTACGTAGCTGAATACCACTTAAAATTCCGGTCGCATCATTGTTTTTTAAGAGCCATAATGCAGTTTGTAATTCTGCACCAAATTGTTTTGTGCCACCTGCATTAATAAAATATTCATTATCGTTAACGTTAAGCCTGCGGACGATGGTTTCTTCCAATCCGAAATAGAAAAGATTTGCATCAACGTAAAATCTTTTATCAGTTGATTCAAATCTCAAACCACCCTCGTAATTCCAGCCAGCTTCTGCATTAAGTTCCGTGTTAATGATATTGTCTGATGGGCGAACCTCGGCAAGGGTAGGAGGAGAGTAACCTTTGGCCACCGATGCTCTGGCAGAGAAATTCTTAGTGATTAAATAGGAAGTTGCCAGTTTGGGCATAAGTTTGGTTTTGAAAGCTCGCTTTTGCTCGGCAATTGCTATAGGGAAATGAGATTGATAACGATAATTATAAAAGTTTAAGCTTGTGCTAATTTCAACTAACCAACGATTGCTGATATCAAAATTTACCTGTAAAAATGCGAATGTTTGGTTTGCCCTCAGGTCATCATCCACCCTTAAAGCAGTTGGTGAACCGCCATTATTTCCAAAATTTTTAAAATCTGTAGCAGTGCTGGCTGTTTCAACTCCTGCTTGCAGCTTACTTTTAAAATCTTCGTTACCTATGGTATAGTCGAAAAAGCTTCTTAGGCCTAAGGTGTTTTCCAAACGTTTTTCGTAGTTGGTAATAAACGGGTTTTTAAAATCTGTATAAGATCCAAAAACCGAAACTACATGTTTTAGTTGTTCATTTAGCTTGTACTGATGGCTTATTCCAGCAAATATGGTTTTGTTATAAATGCCGGCTTGCTGACTAACCGCTCCTGGCAAAGTTGCAGTAGCTGGTCGGGCCGATTTTGGATTTTCGGCAAATTGTTGCGCCGTTAAACCACCAGGGGTTTGATAACCTAAATCGCTATAGAAAACAAAAGCATTTAAGCTACCTCGTTCATTATAATCCCATTGATGTTTGGTTTGAAAGTACATTCTTTCAAGCGCACTATTTTCACGGTAGCCATCACTTCTTTGATAACCTTGCGTTACCGAAAATTTATAGTTTTTATACGCTTGTTGCACCTTTGCCGTTTGGTGAAAAAGACCGTAGCTACCAGCATTTAAGTTTATCTCAGCAAAATTTGTAGCGTTTAACCCAGTGTTTATTAGAATCGCACCGCCGGTATTGGCGCCGAAACTGCTTGCCTGTGGACCCTTATAAATTTCTATATCGCCTATGGCTGCAACGTCTAAAAGATTTGAGTAGGTGTTGCCTCCTGCATCCGTTAAGGGAAACTCATCTATATAAATCTTAACATTTCTAATCCCAAACGGCGATCTTAACAAACTGCCACGTAACGATAAGCGGTAACTTCCAGGCGAACGTTCTTCCATTCTAACGCCCGCAATGTTGTTTATTAAACTTACCATAGAAGCGCTGGGCTGACGAGCAATTAAACTGCTGTCTAAAACGCCAACACTATTTGCCGAACGCAACAATTGTTGCGGATTGTTGTAGCCTTTAACTACAACTTCGTTAAGTTTTTTAACGGTATCTACTTGGGCGTTTGCATAAATTGAAGTAAGCGTTGCTAATAGGGTAAAAAGATATCTCAAGCGTTTATATTTTTAAATGATAAAGGATTTTGGCAAAGGTATTGATTGTTGTTTAACAGTAATAACATATCGTCTTGTTTTCGCTCTTTGCCGCGGGGCGGGGCAAGGTAATTTGTCTTGATGCCAAAGTACCCAAAACATCAAGCTTTTAGTTAGCTCATTAATACTAATAGGAACAGATTAATATCATAAGTAGGAACGATTTTTACTCCCGCCGTTCTTTCTGCCCTGCGCTTTTGAGTAGGAAAACCCCTCCTTTTGTTAGAGAGGAGGGGCTGGCCAACTTATTTTCTTAAGCAATAAATTGTTGTTAAGCGTTATGCTAGCGGATTATGCCCGCCTTGATCTCTGGTTACCTATTCGTCAAGGAAAAGGTTAGAGCCATTTGGCGGTGGCGAGCTAATAGTTTGCAGATCCCTCTAAACTAGGGATGAAAGAATGAAAATCACTCTACTTCGCTGCAACCCTCCAAATCACACCACTAACGTCATCTGCTACTAATAAAGCACCGTCTTGGGTAAGGGCAACACCAACTGGTCGGCCATACACCAAACTCTTATCAGGGTTAGCAATAAAGCCAGTTAAAAAATCTTCTACCTTTCCAGTTGGCTTTCCATCTTTAAAAGGAACAAAAGCAACTTTGTATCCTACCAACTTAGAGCTGTTCCAAGAACCGTGCTGACCGATAAATGCACCGCCTTGATACTTTGCAGGAAATTTGTTAGCCGTGTAAAAAGCCAAACCTAACGAAGCGGTGTGCGAGCCAAGAGGCACATCTGGTACAATAGCTTTTTTAACCAATTCTGGACTTTTACCCGCCATACGCGGATCTTCGTTTTGGCCAAAATAAGAATATGGCCATCCGTAAAAACCACCTTGTTTAACACTTGTAATATAATCCGGAACTAATCCATCTCCCAAACCATCGCGTTCGTTAACGGCTGTCCATAATGCATTGGTTCCTGGCGCCCAAGCCATGCCCACTGGGTTACGTAAACCACTACCATAAATTTTTTCGCCTGTTCCATCCGGATTAACCTCTAAAATGGCAGCTCTTCTAACTTCGTGCTCCATACCGTTTTCGCCAACATTGCTTCCAGAACCTACAGAAATATAGATTTTAGATTTATCAGCATTAACCAGTAAATTTCTAGTCCAATGGTTGTTGTAACCACCGGCCGGAAGTTCTACAATTTTTTTACCCGGTTTGGTAATTTCCGTATCGCCTGGTTGATAAGGGAATTGCCATAAACCGTCGGTATTAGCTACATAAAACGAGTTATTGATAAAAGCAACGCCATAAGGCTGATTTAAACCTGCCAAAAACGTGGTGATTAATTCTGGTTTACCATCTTTATCTGCATCGCGAAGCAATAAAATCGTATTTACGCTTTTGCCAGAAACCTCAGACTTTGCTTTACCGGAAATGGCGTTTGCCGCTTGTTCGGCAACGCTACGCTCTGAGTTAGAGAGCACTACAATTATGTCGCCATTAGGTGCTACAACAATATTTCTCGGGCTTTTCATTTGATCGGCAAACTTGCTAACCACAAAGCCCTCTGGCGCAGTTGGCATCTTGTCTGCTGGCCAAGCAATAACTTTACTAAAATTGTTTTTAGACGATTTTTCGTCTGGCGCTGGTAAATTCAGCTCTTTGCCTGTTGCAGTTTGTACAGTATCGCTCTGCGCCGTTTGCTGGCTGTTTGAGTTGCTGTTGCAGGCAAATAAGAACGCTGAGGCTATAGGAAGGATGAATAGGGAATGTTTTTTCATGATTACTGTTTAAATTAATACATTTTAAACATCAAAAATGATAAGTTGTTTTTGGCTAAGGACTTAAAAAATCAACCTCCAATTATAAAGCTCGTCGTCTTCGCCAACTTTAACAAAATTGTTTTTCTCTAAAATTTTGTAAGAAGCCGGGTTAGATTTCGCCGTTTGCGCAAAAACAGATTTTACAAACTCTTGTCGCTTTGCCCAATCTAAAATGCATGCAATGGCCTCAGTCATATAACCCTTGCCTCTGTAAGCCTCATAGGTTAGGTAGCCTAATTCCACTTCTCCATCAACATCTGGCTCGCCAACGAAACAAATATCGCCTACCATTCGGCTTTCAGACTTTAAAATTATGGCCCACAAGGTAGAGAATAGATGGTTTTTACCGCTGTCGCTGAGGTTTGGTAAGATTGTTTCTTCAATAGATGCTATAATTGCTTGCGTAATGGTTTTTGGTGTTGGGTTTAATTTTAGTTCTCGCTCTAAAGAATTGTCATTCGCCATATATTTAAACAATTGACTGGCAGATAGCGGCTTTAAAATTAGGTTTTTGCTCGAGATCATTTTTAAGATTAGCTAGGTGAAATTTAGGTATTTATAACAGAAAAATTATATTATTAGTTTCTATTATAATCTGAAAACCAAGGTGCAAGAGTTCTTTTGTACCGGCAGTCCCGCCCTCGCTTCAAGTCCTCTCCCGATTTTAATCGGGATGCGGGCTTTCTCGCTAGGGTCGGGTTTAGGTTTTAAGGCAATGCAAATTACTAACAGCACAAGATAGCGTAAAATAGCTCACTCCGTAAACTCGAAAATATCCGCAGGCTTTAGAGAAGTGGTGTTGAGCAAAATGCATATCTCCGTCTTTGGGGCAAGGATGAGGATGCTGCCGTTCCCGATCATTTTCTGCTATGCTATGATTTGAGCAAGGGCTAAAATGACCCATAAGCACAAGCCCTATTTAACTAGCCCCGACATACGCGGAAATACCCCGCCTTGAGCAATGTATTTGGTTGCTTTTTTCAGTGAGTAAGCTTGGGGCACAAGCTTTTTCGGGGATTGTAGCATTGGCGGGATTGGCTTAACCTACAGGTGGCAACCTTTGCGCTTCGAAATAAAATAAGAGCATAAATTTTACTTGTGGCCATCCAAAATAACAAATCAATGTCTTTAAATTCATCTGATTATTTTATCTTTAGCCGATTTAACATTATGGGCGCTTATAAAGGCCTATCAAAAAATAAATACCAAATTATGTCAAATACATCAAAGATTATCTACACCAAAACAGACGAGGCGCCAATGTTGGCTACCTATTCTTTATTACCAATAGTGCAAGCTTTTACCGCATCGGCAGGTATTGATGTAGAAACCAGAGATATTTCGTTGGCAGGAAGAATTTTAGCAAACTTCCCAGAATATTTAAAAGACGATCAGAAAATAGGTGATGCTTTAACAGAGCTTGGTCAACTAGCTACAACGCCAGAGGCAAACATCATTAAACTACCAAACATATCTGCTTCAATTCCGCAATTGGTAGGTGCTATTACAGAATTGCAGGCGCAAGGTTATGCTTTGCCTAACTACCCTGATAATGCGCAAAGCGAAGAAGAAAAAGCCATTAAAGCTAAATACGGTAAAGTATTAGGTTCTGCAGTAAACCCGGTTTTACGCGAAGGTAACTCTGACAGAAGAGCGCCAAAAGCGGTTAAAAATTACGCAAAAGTAAATCCGCATTCAATGCGTGCTTGGTCCGCTGATTCTAAAACGCGTGTGGCTAGTATGAGTGAAGGCGATTTTTACGGATCGGAGAAATCTTTGACCGTTGAAAATGCTACACAATTTAAAATAGAATTTGTTGCTGCGGATGGAGCTGTAACCGAACTTAAAGGTTTGGCTAATTTAAAGGCAGGAGAAGTAATTGATTGTTCGGCTTTAAGCTTATCGGCTTTAAAAGCTTTTGTGGCTAAAGAAATTGTTGCAACCAAAGAGGCTGGAACATTATTATCGGCGCACTTAAAAGCAACGATGATGAAGGTTTCTGATCCGCTTATTTTTGGTGCAATTGTAGAAGTTTACTTTGCAGATGTGTTTGCCAAATACGCAGACCTTTTCAAAGAACTTAACGTGGATACCAGCAACGGTTTAGGCGATGTATACGCCAAGATTGCGGGCAATGCAAAACAAGCTGAAGTTGAAGCAGATTTGGCTGCGGCGATTGCAAATGGTCCGGCTTTGGCTATGGTAAATTCTGATAAGGGTATTACCAACTTACACGTACCTTCTGATGTTATTGTTGATGCTTCTATGCCGGCAATGATCCGTACTTCGGGACAAATGTGGAATAAAGACGGTAAATCTCAAGATACTACGGCTTTAATTCCAGATCGTTGTTACGCTGGTGTTTATACCGCAACTATAGATGATTGTAAAGCAAATGGCGCTTTTGATGTTACTACAATGGGTTCTGTGCCCAACGTTGGATTAATGGCGCAGAAGGCAGAAGAATATGGTTCTCACGATAAAACTTTCCAAGCAAAAGCTAGCGGAACAGTTCGTGTTACAGATGCTGAGGGTAAAGTTTTCTTCGATCAGAAAGTTGAAGCAGGCGATATTTTCCGTATGTGCCAAACTAAAGATGCTCCTATACAGGATTGGGTTAAATTAGCAGTTAACAGAGCTCGTTTATCGGCTACGCCAGCAGTTTTCTGGTTAGATGAAAATAGAGCGCACGATAGTCAAATTATTGCTAAAGTGAAAAAGTACTTAGCTGATCACGATACCACAGGTTTGGATATCAAAATTCTTGCACCGGTTGAGGCAACGAAATATACCTTAGAAAGAATTAGAAAAGGAGAGGATACCATCTCGGTAACAGGTAACGTGTTACGTGATTATTTAACGGATTTATTCCCAATTTTAGAATTAGGTACATCGGCAAAAATGTTATCTATTGTTCCGTTAATGAATGGTGGTGGTTTGTTCGAAACCGGCGCTGGTGGTTCTGCTCCAAAACATATTGAGCAATTTATTGAAGAAGGCTATTTACGCTGGGATTCTTTAGGCGAATTTTTAGCCTTACAAGCTTCTTTAGAGCATTTAGCACAAACGCAAGATAATGCAAAAGCACAGGTTTTGGCAGATGCATTAGATGAAGCAAATGCGCAGTTTTTAGCGAACGATAAATCTCCGGGTAGAAAATTAGGTACAATTGATAACCGTGGTTCTCATTTCTACCTTGCTTTATATTGGGCGCAAGAATTGGCTAAACAAACTAAAGATGCCGACTTAAAAGCCAAGTTTGCTCCATTGGCAAAGGCTTTAAAAGAAAACGATACTAAAATTGCTGAAGAGTTGATTGCTTCGCAAGGCAAGGCACAGGAAATTGGCGGTTACTATCATCCAAACGATGAGTTAGCTGGCAAAGCAATGCGCCCTAGCGAAACTTTAAATCAAGCTTTAGCGAGTTTGTAATATCAATTCCTTTATTGGCGTCCTCGCCAACAAAGGTAAGGCCGTCCCGAAAATATCGGGATGGCTTTTTTATTGAATCAATCTGTAGGGTGGTATCACACCCAATCGATTTGATAATTGATGCTAGTTGCGAAACCACCCAGTAGGCGAAATTGAGCGTATAATTCCCCTCTTTTAGGAGGGTGGTCGCAAACCACGCTACGCCCAACCTCTTGAATAGTTTATGCGCAATACATGTCACCATTTGGAGGGGGTAAAGGGGAGGATTAACATGTCGATTGATTTAGGTAAACACCGTTTTAAAACATAGACTTTGCTTGTGGTAACAAAAAGTGTAGGATGAAAAAGGCAATGGATGCTAAAAGTAAGATGAAGAATAGCGTAAAAGACTTATTCGGCTCTTGGTCTTGATTATATGCATTAAATCTGTCTGCATCTAGTTTGTATACACGTGCAACATCTTCTCCAATTTCCGATTTCTTTATCCATACCGTTATCTCATCTGCACGCTTAAGCAGGAGGTTTATTTTTTCCATGGAATTGTCGTTATTGTGAATTAATTCTATTGGTTGCCATAACTCAAATTTTTGACTATTTCCTATCAACCTAAATCTTAGGATAGCTCTCTTTGAAATATATTCTTGAGAATAACGACTTTTTATTTTTATATCTTCAATAGATACATCAGATATTTCTAGTTTACCATTAAATTTTGACAATGCATTTTCTGGAAATAATAGATTGGTAAATAGTATGTACGCTGCAAACGCTAAAGAAAAAATTCCAAAAATAAATAATCTTGTAATTGCCAAGTTGCATTGTGTTAAGACCTCTAAAATACTGTTTTTAGTCAAGCGACCAAAATTGACGTTAGCAATCTTCAGGCAATCCGTTGGTTACTCACCAACCGAAACCTTAGATCAGTTTCCGGTTTACCAACAAGTAGAAAACAAATCCGCCTACGCCTATTAAGACTAGCATAATAAATGTTTCAGCATTGTCACCAGGTTTCTTTTTAATCTCATAAACAATTTCTCCATCTGCTACAACCTTATAAACCTTGGGTAAGTCTTCATTAGCTTCGCCTTTTCTTATCGATACAGTCACTTCGCTAGCGTCACTCAACGCCTTATTCACGCCGCCAAAAACGTTAAATCCTTGGTGCACTTTATCTATGTCCATTTTAAGATTAAAGAACTTTTTATTTCCCATCAATCTAAATGTAAACACAGCAGTTTCAATAGAATCCTGACTGCTGCTCAACTCTTTTTTTATAATGATGTTTCTATAGTAGGCTTTGCCCGTTATTGCCACCAAATTATCGTTGCCAAATAAAAAGTTGGTAAGTAGCAGATAGCCACCATAAATAACAGCGAATAGAAAAACATTAAAGAGATGTTTCAATTTAAACTAATCTTTTAGTTAAATGTAAATAGAATTTGGTTAAAAACAAATTTTGTAGCCAATGGTTATTCATACTATAAAACGATAAGGCTATGAGTACTGAACCAAACCAAAAACCGCAAGGAGCACACGACAAGCTTCACCCAAGTGATCTTGGCGAAACTAAAGATTTTAACGATTTATCATTTGATAAGGACAAGCAGAGTTACGAGTTCGACGTAAAAGGAGACGATAAGGATTATGATCATCCTATGCCGTACGAAACCGTACCGACTGGTGCAATTGACGACGATTCGACCTACGACGAAGCAAACCCTTACGTAGGCGACGAGTATGCAAGCAATGAAGACAAGGCAAAAGACAAGTTAGAAGAATTGGGTATGCATGTAGATACCACTGGCGAAAGCGTTTTGCTGAGTGCAGAAGACGAAATATTAGCAAGAACAGAAGAAGACGATAGGGACGACCTGGATGAAGAGGGTTATCCGAAAAACGATGCACCTAATGCCGTTTAGGCGTTAGGTGTTTAAAGTTATCGTTTATTAGTTGCCGGTTATCGGTTTTTATCTAAAACCGAAAAGCGATCAATGAAAAACGTCTACGGACTGACGTCTAAATTAAACCTACGTCGCATTTCGTCCAATTGCGGATTTTTATCAAGCAGGTAAGCATATTTATCTGGATTGGTATAAATCCGTTTTTTGTGGGTACTGGTTGTCCGTTTAGATACAATGTCAACTTCGAAATTCCTTAACTCAGATCTAATAAAATTTAATAAGTCAATTTTCTCGGTCTGCAAAGTGCTTTCGAGCGCAAGGTTTTCAACCAAAACGGTAATCTCGTTGCCGTTTAGTATCGGTTCGTGAGAAGTAAGTAAGGTATATAGGTGAATTTTATCGTTGCTATTTGCTTTTTGCGAACAAACAGCCCAAACCTCCAATAATCTTTCTAAAGTAAAAGGTTCTTTTGCATCTCCCGTAATATATTTTGGCTCATCCTCTTCGTTGCCGCTAACAGCACTCTTTAAATCTGTTAAAGATGGAATTAATGATGCAACGTTGTTTTGGCCAAGTGGTTGAATCTTGATAGAGCCAGTGGTAGGTACAGAACCTGGAATGCTTGTAACAGTTGGCGCTTGCGTAGGCAGTGGAATATTTAGCCTATCTGGTAATTCTTCAACTTTAGCTTTTTCGGTGATAGTGGGAGCTTTAACCTCTTTGTTCTGCTCCGCAGATTTTAAACTTTCAACTTCTGTATTTTCAGTTTTTGCAACTGCCGAACCAGTATTAATTAAAGTTTTTTTTTTATCCTGATCTACGTCAGTTGCTGTATTTTGTTGGCTTGCAAGATTAATAACCGAAGGCACATGGCACATTTTTATCAGTGCCAATTCAACTTGTAACCGTTGGTTTTTACTGTTTTTGTAAACTAAATCGCATTGGTTAGCCAAATTTAACGCAGTTAAGATAAAACCTAAATCTGCCACCTTGCTCTGCAATAAGTACTTTTGCTTAATGTTTTCGCTCACTTCCAGCAGTTGCACGGTTTGAGCGTCCTTAGCAACCAATAAATTTCTAAAGTGGCTAGCTAAGCCGTTAATGAAGTTGTTACCATCAAAACCATTATTTAAAATTTCGTTAAACAACAATAAGGTATTGCTAACATCTCCAGCCGTTAAATAATCGGTAAGTTTAAAGTAATAATCGTAATCTAAAATGTTTAAATTATCAATTACAGCTTTATAGGTAACATTCCTATTGGTGTAACTAACAATCTGGTCGAACATAGATAAAGCATCACGCAAACCTCCATCAGCTTTTTGCGCAATAATATGTAAGCCGTCATCTTCAACTGCAATATTTTCTCTAACTGCAATTTTGGTCAAATGGCTCGCTATATCTTCAACCTGTATTCTGTTGAAATCAAAAATCTGACAACGAGAAAGAATGGTTGGTAGAATCTTATGTTTTTCAGTAGTTGCTAAAATAAAAATAGCATAACTAGGCGGTTCCTCTAGCGTTTTTAAAAATGCATTAAATGCACTTTGCGACAACATGTGAACCTCATCTATGATATAGATTTTGTATTTACCAGCTTGTGGCGGGATCCTAACCTGCTCAATTAAACTTCTAATATCGTCAACAGAATTATTCGATGCTGCATCTAATTCGTGGAAGTTAAAAGAGTGGCCAGTTTGGAAAGAAACGCAACTCTCGCAAGTTCCACAGGCTTCCTGTTCTGGTGTTAGGTTGGTACAGTTTATAGTTTTTGCCAAAATACGTGCACAGGTAGTTTTACCCACACCACGCGGTCCGCAAAATAAAAAAGCCTGCGCCAGCTGGTTATTTTTAATGGCATTTTGTAAAGTGCCCGTAATATGCTGTTGCCCAACTACGGTTTCAAACGTAGCCGGACGATATTTACGAGCCGAAACAATAAAATTTTCCATTGGCACGAAAATAGGAAAATTTGTTGAGCTTGGAATGTCGAAAAAAAGGAATGTTGAAAAATTGCCTCTTGGCTATAAAACTTGATTTGTGTTTTTTCGAAAATGTTAGGTTGGCGTTAATCGGCAACTGTAGTCCTGCTGTTCGCTTCAATCTTTTTTGTTGTCTGCCAGAGCTCAGCCTAAAAAACAAAAAAGGATTTTCACTTCCATCAGGTTTATTCAACAAAATTCTGTGCTTGTAGCAAAGTAAATAAACAACTTACAACCAAATTATTTAACAATCGACTTTAATTCCTTTCTGTATTGCAAGGCGCTTTTGCCTGTAAAATCTTTAAACTGTTTATTAAAATGGCTAAAATTTCTAAAGCCACTTTCGTAACTAACGTTTGCAATACTAATTTGCTTCTCGGCTAAAAGCTTAGAAGCATGCACAATTCTGTATTCGTTTACAAAACGCGTAAAGGTTTTTTTGGTAATTTTTTTAAAGTAGCGGCAAAAAGACGGTACGGTCATGCTGGCCATTTCTGCAACATGCTGTAAGTTTATCTCTTCTAAAAAATGGTCCTTTATATAGTTAAAAACCATGTTTATCCTGTCGTTATCCTGTACCTGCATTTCCATAGAAAAACTTTGTGCATTAAGTAAACTATAGTCTGGAGCCTGTTCAAGTTCTTTTAGCACACTTAAAAGCGCCAACAATTTTTCGAAAGACCATAGGTTATTCATTTTTTCTAAGATAGGACCAACAAGTTTCATGGTGTCTTTGCCAAAGGCAATGCCGTATTTTGCTTTTTCAAAGAGGTTAGATATTCCTTGAGTTTCTTTAAGTGATAAAAAATCAGCACCCAAAAAATCAGGTTTCATTTGTATAACTACTTCGTTTTTATTCCCTGTACTACCATCAGTAAAACCGCAATGAGGTAAATTACTGCCAATTAAAATTAAATCGCCATTGGTGTAATAAGAAATGTGGCTACCTATCTGCCTTTTGCCACTGCCACCATTTACAAAAACTAACTCAATTTCTGGGTGGTAGTGCCATAAATGTGCTTTGTTGTTGCTGTTCTCTTGATATTTTGAATAGTAAAATGAACTTCCAAAAGAAGGCTCAACAATTTCAAAGCTGGGTTTAACGTTTTTCATATTTCCTTAACAACAAATTAGCTATATTTTATGCTTAATTAAATATACATGTCTTTAAATTTAAATATACAGGTAATATTGCATAGAAATTAGAAAATATACAATAAAAATCCCTTGGTGGTGATAAGTACTTTTGTGGTGTAAAACAATTTTAATCCTTTCATAAAAATTGGCCATGAAAAATCTTTTTAAAATCACCCTAATTGCTTCATTATTATTAACTAGTGTTTTTGCACAAGCTGCAGAAGTTAACTTTCTACTTAAAGTTAAAGCGGGCAGAGAAAAATCTGTTGTATTTGTTAATGAGAAAACGCAAAGATTAAGTTTAACGGTTTCTGGTGCTAATGAAGGTATTTTGTATCAAAATAGCATGGATGTTTATGCCGGAGCATCAACAACATACGATTTAACTGCTTTTCCTAACGGCGAATATTCTTTTAAATTGGAAACTGCTACAGATTTGACTACTTACAATGTGGTTATTGCAAATGGCAAAGTACAGTTGGGTGAGCCAGTTATAAAAACATTTTTTAAGCCGACCTTGCTTAGCAAAGATGGCTTGGTTACATTAAGTTTAGATGATAAAAACTATGGTGATTTAGCTTTAGAAATTTATAACAGCAATAACGAAAAGCTTTATGAAGATGTTTTTGAAGGAAAAGCTAAGCTGAAAAAGACTTTTAGCATCGATAAAGCAAATGGTAGGGAATTAACTTTTATCGTTAAGTCTGCTGATCAACATTTTACGCAAAAGGTTTCAATATATTAGTTTTAAGCCAATTTTGGTTAAGCCTATCTGTTCCGGATAGGCTTTTTTTATACCTGATTTTTTTTGGCTACCTACTTTTTATACTACCTACTTTTAGGTATTTTTCTTATTGGTTAAAATATTGTTGGGTAGATTAATTAATTTAGTTGCAATATGTTGCTGTTTGTAGATAAAATTAAAGAATTTTTACAACTGATGGCCGGTTTTATGGTATATCTGTATAGATTGTGTAAATAAGAATTTGTTTTAATAATAGGTGTGTTAAGATTAGCTCGTGTTCCCAAAGCATGGGCTTTTTTTTTGGTTTCCCAGTAATCGAGATTTAGGAGAACTTACCGATGGTTTGTGCTTGCTGTAAATTAAACCCGACATACGCGGAAATCCTTTTACCATTCCCCTTTAGGGGATTTAAGGGTAAAAGATTGCAGCATTGGCGGGGCTGGTATTGCCGATTAAAATTGCCACATGTTTTCAAATCACTTGTTTATTAATCAATAACTTATGCAGTTTTTTCTTTCCGACTAATCAACTTTCCGACTTACGGACTACGATTTTATCTTTTTCTTATTAACCCTTTGATTTTAAGAATAATCTCGCTACATTTGCAACCCGTTTTAAACGGATTAATAAATTTAAAAACATTAAATAACAAAGATGAATCAGTACGAAACTGTTATCGTTCTTACCCCGTTGTTATCAGAAGATGTTGCGAAAGAGGCTATTGCTAAATTCACAAGCATTATTACTGATAGCGGAGCCGAAATTATCGCTGAAGATAATTGGGGTTTGAGAAAATTAGCGTATCCGATTGAAAAGAAAGCAAACGGATTTTTCTACCTTACAGAATACAAAGCTGAAGGAGAATTAATTAACAAGTTAGAACTAGCATTAAAACGCGACGAGCGTGTGTTACGTTTCTTAACTGTAAGATTAGATCGCCACGCGATTGCTTACAGCGAGAAAAAACGCAGCGGAGCTTTTAATAAAAAACCTAAGAAAGAGGAGGCTGGAGCATAATGGCAAGAGATCAAATACAATATGTTACTGCTCCAAAAGTGGACGATAACAGAAAAAAATACTGCCGTTTTAGAAAAAATGGTATCAAGTATATCGATTATAAAGACGCGAACTTCTTGTTAAAATTCATCAATGATCAAGGTAAAATTTTACCTCGCCGTTTAACTGGTACTTCATTGAAATTTCAACGTAAAGTTGCTCAAGCAGTAAAACGTGCTCGTCATATCGGTTTATTACCTTTCGTTACTGACCAATTAAAATAAGCGCAGAGAATGGAAATTATTTTAAAACAAGACATCAAATCACTAGGTGAGAAAGATGATATCGTTACGGTAAAGCCAGGTTACGGTCGTAATTACTTAATCCCTCAAGGATTTGGTATTTTGGCTACTACTTCTGCTAAAAAAGTATTGGCAGAAAACTTAAAGCAAGCTGCTTTTAAACAAGATAAAATTAAGAAAGATGCAGAAGGTATTGCTGAGCGTTTAACTGATGTGAAATTAAGCATTGGTGCTAAAGCTGGCGAAACTGGAAAAATCTTTGGAGCTGTAAATACAATTATGATTGCTGATGCTTTAAAAGCTAAAGGCTTTGAAGTTGATCGTCGTCGTATTACTTTCGAAACTGAACCTAAAATGGTTGGCGAATATGTAGCTAACTTAAACTTGCACAAAGAAGTGAAAGTTAAAGTTCCTTTCGAAGTTGTAGCTGAGTAATCAGTTCTTTTAAAAAATAAAAGCCCTTTATGTTTTCATAAAGGGCTTTTTTATTGGTATATAATCTCCAATTCCTGCCTGTCCAACTCATTAACCTAAATCAGTTTTTTTTAATTTGAAGCGCTAGGCAAATGCTACTATTATCGTTCGTCCAGCTTTCCGCTATATCCCCGATAAATCGGGGGATGCCGCTACAATCTGGGCTATTAATCAAAGGCCTGCAAATATTAGCTTCAAAATGCCAACTTAAAATTGCTAACTTCCCGCCGGTGTAGTCGGTCTAATCTCAACCTTACTTGGTAAGGTTCTGGCTGGCATTCTAAGCATATCAACAACAAGCTGACCTAAATCCTCTGGCTGTATTTTCCAGCTATCTTTGTCCTGATCTGGTTCGTGATGGTTAAAATAAGTAGATACAGAACCGGGCATGATGGTACTTACTTTAATGCCATGTTTTCTTAAATCCAACATCACTGCCTGGGTAAAACCAGTTAAGCCAAACTTACTGGCATTATAGGCAGATCCACCCTCGAAAAAGTTGGTTCCTGCTAAACTAGAGATGGTAAAAATATATCCTTTAGATTGTTTTATGGCATTAAGAGAAGCTTTGATACTGTAAAAAACACCTGTTAAATTTGTATCTATGGTTTCGTGCCAAGCATCTAATGTTAGCTCTTCGATACTAGCAAAGCTACCTATGCCGGCATTAGCGATAAGAACATCTATGCGTCCCCATTTTTCGAGCACTAAGTTAATGGCTTCCTCCTGCGACTGATAGTTTTTTACATCAGCTTCAATTGCTAAAACATCGCCGAAGGCAACTAATTTAGATGCCGCCTCATTTGCGCTAGCTATATTTCTACTGGTAATGGCTACACTGTAACCTTCTTTTAATAACGATGCTGCAACGGCATATCCAATACCCTTGCTTCCACCTGTGATAACGGCAACTTTCATATGTATTATTGTTTACATAAAAACGTAGATAGTTAAAAAAAGTTCTCTAAAATTTGCTATCTCCTTTTTAGGTTGCCTTTTTTGTCATATTGGCTAGATAAGTCTTTTATTACAATATTTTTAAAATCTACCGGCTGGCCTTCACTTTGCAAAGCGATAAAACCACTCTTTAGCATTTTGCCGTCAATTTTCATTTTTGGGTCGTAACGGTTGGCAACATCTCCACCGATTTGTGGTTTGCTATATTTTAGCACCGTATCACCGTTAATGATATGCGTGATCAAAGAATCGCCCAAAACGATTAATTCTGCCGTAACCCATTGATCACCATTGTAAGTTTTAGAGTTAGAATTTATACAATGATCTGCCGCAATTTTACCTTGATAAACCACATTAGTGCCCGGCGAACACATATTTCCAGTAGGCCTGCTTTTTCCGTTGCCTAAGCCACCTAAAAACTGCATTTCTATAGATAATGGCCAGTCTTGCTCAACAGGCATGGTTTTAGGATCCTGCGAATGGAACATTACGCCACTGTTGCGTAAGGTATAACTAGGTGCTCCTTTATGTAAATCTCCAACAAAACGGTAATCTAATTTTAAATGATAGTACGAGTAAGGCGTTTTGTAATAGAGATGTCCAAATTGATCGTTAAAATCTCCATATTGGTCGTATCTTACCTTTATAATGCTATCCTCAACCCTAAAAGTATTGCCAAAGTTTACATTGTACGCATGGCGATGAATTTTAACATTCCAGTTTTTTATATCCTTACCATTAAAAAGCGGTTTCCATTCTGGCGCTTTGGTTTTAGGAATTGATGCGCCTAAAATGATAATTGTTGCTGTGGCAAATAAGTAGGGGATGAATCTCATATAATGCTTTGATTTGAATAATGCAAAATAGAAATTTAAAGCCAATTGGGCAACTAACAGCACTCAATTAGCTATTGCTTCGGCGCATATGTTACCATGTCAATTCCAATTCCGTTTGGATCTACAATAGCAAAATGTCTGTCGCCCCAAGGCTCGTCTCTTAAATCTATAGCAATCGGTATTTTTAGCTTTTTAATTTTTCCATACCAGGCATCAACATCATCAACTTCGATCGTTAAATAGGCACCTTTGTTAGCAAATGCCTCGTGGAATAGTGCTTGTTGACTAGGATGGTTGGGCAATAAAAAACTGATTTCTGCTTTTTCTCCTGGCGTATGCATTAGCAGATAAAATTCATTTTCGAAGCTAACACCGAAGTTTAGTACGTTTACATAAAATTCTTTTGTTTCTTTAATTTTAGCGGTAACAAAGCCTGCGTTTAATTTCATTTCCATTTTAGGTTGATTTGTGTTTACAGCTGATTTGTTTTGCGCATTTAAATTTACATTGATAAATACAGCTACAAACAAGATTAATAAAAATTTCATATAGATTAATTAACAACACAAAATTTCAAAATTGTTGGCTTTCTGTATTGTAAAAATCGGACAAGCTATCTGCCAAAAGCCTTTGCTGGCGTAACGCCATAAAAATTCTTAAAATCTTTTATAAAATGCGCTTGATCGTAATAGCCATTTTCGAAAAATAGTTTGTTTTTTTTTAAGCTTTGGCTAGATGGTTTTGCCTTCAGAATGTTTTGAAAGCGCACTACTTTACTAAACGTTTTTGGCGTATCGCCGATGTAAAATTCAAAAAGTCGGCGTAATTGCCTTGCACTAATTCCCGTGTCTATATCTTTTTCTATGTTTAAAACACCGAAGTTTTTCAAGATGATATCAATTGCATTGTAAAGTCTGGCATCAATATTTAGAGGTTTGTTATTTACTTGTAAAGTGAAAAAATCATCTAACAATAACTTAATTTCTTGAATATTTTGGCTCTTGTTAAAACGCATCTCAATAAATTCCGCCACTGCGGGAATAATATTTATTAACGGCTCTGACTTGTTGCTTAGTTCGGTAGCGCTAATTTGAAATAGCTGCGGAAACATAGTGGGCAAAAAGCGGATGCCGATATAGTGAAAGTTATTTTCCAGATCGAACGAAGTGTATCGTTTGCAAAAACCCACCACAAAACTTTCCTGTGGATTGTCTAACTCAAAAAAAATGTCAATGCAGCCATCTGCAACTACTTTATAACTAAATGGCACTACCAGCTGATGTTTTGTTTTGAGCTCCCAATAGCAGTAAATGTAAGGTTGAAGATTTAAAGATGGTAAAAACTCGTGGTAAAGTACTTCCGCACCTGTTTGCCTAACTGTAGGTTGCATCGGCGTAAATAGTGCTCTTATTGATGTTTTAAGTTCCAAGTTTTTTCGGTTGTTACAACTAAGATATAAAATCCACATTTAAAAATAATTAGGCTTTTTCTTTACCTTTGCAGCAATGGCCAAAAGAAAATCTCCATCCCCAAAAAAACAACCCCTTTTTAAAAAGATTGCTATCATCACCGGAAAGGTAATTTTATGGTTCGTTTTGGTTACAGTGCTGTGGGTTTTAGCTTATCGGTTTATCAATCCGCCAATAACTTGGCTAATGGTGCAACGCAATTCAGAACGTAAGGCCGAAGGTAAGGAAGGTAAAATTGAGAAAAAGTGGGTTAAGTTTGAGGATATTTCTGATAATATGAAACGTGCTGCGGTATCTGCAGAAGACCAACTTTTTTTAAAGCACATGGGCTTTGATATTAAGGCAATTGAAAAAGCTTATGCCAGCAACGCAAAAGGAAAGAAGATAAAGGGAGGTAGTACCATTTCTCAACAAACGGCAAAAAATGTATTTCTTTGGCCAGGTAGATCGTATATAAGAAAAGGTTTTGAAGCTTATTTTACACTTTTAATAGAAGTGCTTTGGAGCAAGGAACGTATTTTAGAAGTATACTTAAACGTAATTGAAATGGGCGATGGCATTTATGGTGCCGAGGCAGCAGCTCAAGCTTATTACGGTAAATCGTGTACCAATCTTAAAAGGGGAGAGGCGGCCTTAATTGCTGCTTGTTTCCCCAATCCAAGGCGCTGGACACCGAAGAAGCCTACCGGATACATTAGGCACAAGCAATACCTAATTATGCGTAATATGCGCAGGCTTGGACCACTTGATTTTTAGCATTCGTCTTTCGTCTCTCGTTTTTGGCGTGCAGTTTTTAAAACGACCAACGACCAACGACCAACCAACAGCAATTTAGTCATGATCACTATTCCATCTAACTTTTATACCGCCTTTTCCATCGTCAATAGCTTTTAGGTGTAAAACGATCCCCTTCATTCTAGCTAATTTTCTTTCTTCCTTATCGGTAATTTTTTCGTCTTTTTTAGGATTTCTAAGCGGAATGTCCATCTCGATGTTAGTTCCGGTAGTAATACCATAAATACCCTTAACGTTGAAGTTGAGTACGCTCGAGTTTACCATCATCGGACTTATGTTTACCTTATCTCCGTTTAGCGTTAAGGTACCATCCAAATTATCAATCATAATATTAGAAAAATCTCTATTAGCAAAGGCATATTTCTGTACAACTTGCAAGGGTTCAAATTTAACTAATGCAGCTTTGCTTAGGTTAAATATAACTTTGCCGTACATAGATCTTTTTACAATACTGCCTTTATCCGTAATGCTGCCAGATGCGTTTACTTTAGCAGAAAGGTATCCCTTAATGTTGTTATGTGTAATAGAATTTTGCCCAAAATTTTCGAAGGCATAGAAAAAGTCTTTAACGTTTACCCGGCTAATAGTAGAGTTAATGGTAAATTTGTTTACCGCACCGGCAGGTTTAATATTGCCGGTTAAATTTAAGGTTCCGCCAGAGTTGCTTACACTAACACGATTTAGATAAATACCATCGCCCAACATGGCAACTTCTGCATTTAGGTTTTGCGCCACAAAACGCTCGTATATAGCCTTATTTACCTTAAGTTTGATGTTTACCTTCGATGCTTCCATTACTGCGCTCAGTTGGTCGGTAACTTCTTTAACTGCATTTTTTGATACAGGTTTACGCTTAACTGCTTTTCGCGTACTTAGCAAGGGCATTAATTCTCCTAAATTCATTTGCGGACTGCTCAGATTTAGGTTAACTAATATTTTTTCAGGATCGGTATAATAGAAATTTAAAAAATTCTCGATAGAACAGTTCATGTTTAATATGCTTTTGCCTAGTTGGAATCTGCTGTTGGATATATTTAAATCCTTTTGGTTAAAGTTTAGGGTAAGCGAACTGTTAACCAACTTCATATTTCTTGGTATGTAGGTTATATCGGCATTTTTAATTACAACGTTGCCAGAAATCACAGGCTTTGTAAATCTAAAGTTATCTATATCCGTTTTGCAATAAAGTCTTAAATCGGCTGTGCCATTTTTAAAACTAAAAGTCTCACCTCCAATAGAACTGTTTAAGCGCTCTAACGGAAATTGTGAGGTAACCAAACCTGCAGCAAGCGGTTTAGCCAAATTTGTGATAGAAAAAGTATCAACTTTTAAAGGTGCATTATAATAATCGGCAGTTAAGTTATAAAATCTAATGGCCGAATTTTCGTCGCCAATTGGTTTTGATACAGTGTCTTTATTCGTAAATGTTCCTAAAAAATTACACTTGGTGAGTTGCCCAGATGGAATGGTAACAGAGTTGTTTTTTACAGTCATCTTAACATTAATATACGGATCAGAGGCATTTTTCTGTCCGTCGTCAATAATGTGGCCGTCAACTGCAATTGGTTGGTCTATGCCAAATTTCAAGAGTTTAGATGATATGTTTGGCGATAGCAGCAAAGCGATATTCTTGTAGAGAATTTTATCCGCTTTAATATCAATAGCAAATGCCGATTCATTTTTTGCCAAGTCTATTTTTGCTCCAATAAAAAACTCATCGTTACCAATTAATAGTTTTTTTTGTTCAATGGTAACTGCTTTAGTTTCATTATTGTAATGTGCAACCAAGGTTCCGCTAAGCGATTTGTCTTTTAAAAAACTACCTTTTTTGGTATTAAAGGCAAAGCTTTTTATCATAGTTTTAAGCTGTATGTTTCCGTTCCACCCACTATCAGGATATTCAATTTTACCTTTTAGTTCGTCGATAAGGAAATGGAAATTTTTAAATCTACGTTGATTATCCACAACTAAATTTACATTGTTAAGGTCAACCCTATTAATCTCGAAGTCTTTGGATTCTTTTCTCTCAGCCGTATCCTTTTTTGGTTTCGACTTAAACATACTGGTATTTGTGTAACCTGTGGTATCGGTGTAAACATAAATACTGGCGTTGTTAATGCCAATTTTGTTAATTTTTATATTCCCCGCAATCAGCGAAAATATGTTTAGCGAAACGTCAATATCCGCCGCATTTAGCAAGTCGTGTTTATGTTGCGACCATAAACTATCTCGTAATTTGATTTTCTTTAAGGAAACTGCAACGCCCGGAAATCCTTTAAGCAAAGTTGTTTCCATATTTTCCACCTCTACTTTTCCATTTACATTAGCATTTAATTGTGTTAAAATGGTGTTTAAAATGGCTTTGTTGTTATGATTAATGTAGTATGCTGCTCCCAACCAAACTACAATTATGAGTATGAATAGACCTGCAACAATTTTTAGGGATATTTTGAGCCAGCGAGACATAGATGATTTATTTGTTAAGGTAACAAATAAAACGCATTCAATGTTTTTCGCCAAACATTTGGGTTGTAGACGAGGAAATTAACTCGTAGTAAAAAACGACTCAGCATTTCTTTTTTTGAAAAACAAGGTCATCACTTTTCGCTCACTTCGTCCTTCTTTCCGTTTTACTTCTCCCGATAAACGGGATTCGTGTTCACTTCAATAAGGTTTATATAATTAAAGGCTTGGCTCTTTTTAGAACACTATAGTTACAGAAAAAAAAGCAACAACGAACAGGTGCTTTCCTTAGCTAATGAGGTAGCAAAATTTTTTACAATACAATTGTAAAGCTGGCAATTACGACAAATTAAGTCTTTATCTTACCAACTAAAATCTGAGTCGACTTTAGTGGATTTAGGCATTTAATTGTTCGGCAAAAACTAAATTATGCCAGCTGTTCGCTAAAGGAACTTCCCACTTACGCTCAAATTCTTCCAGCGTTTGAACAAGATTATTAAACACAATCGTATCCGGACCAATTTTTTTGATGCTTACAAGTGTTTCGAAATCTTCTTTTGTAACCACATGGATTTGGTCTTCCAATTTATAAGCAATATTAAACCTATCGAAAAGATCTACATTGTAAGTAGTTTCAATTTCCTTAATAACACGTACAGACGAGTCTATAGAACAGCCGGTTGCCATTGCCGTACCTTGATCTACAATTAACACAATGAAAAAGTTGTGGGGCATTAATGCTTTTGCCTTTAATTGATGCCCATGTGCTGTCCATTGTTCCGTAAACACATCAAGCTTTTGTTGTATTTCATTAGCTTCCGTTGCAGTAAACTGACGATTGCTTTGGTATATCCAAACTTTTGATTGTGGAGAAAAAATCATAACTCAAATTTAGCTTTTTATTAATTTACTTTCGTAAAAACCACGCTGTTGATGAAAAAGTTTACATTGAACTTAAATAAGTGCGCTATAGCTCTAGCCGGGCTATGTTTATGCTTTTTTTGTAGCTTTAATGTAGCGGAGGAGCCCAATGTTTTTATCCAAAGTTTGCTGGCAAAATTTTTTAATACAGAGGCTGAATCCAAACAAATCAAGAAGTTCGAAATTAATGTTACTAACACTGGTTTCTGTAGGTATCGCAAGATTTACCTCAATGGTAAACAAGAGTATTTCTCTTTTAATTTATCACGCTTTAAAGCAATGGATTATTATGGGACGCTAGAAAAAGGGGAGTTGTATCTGCGCACTCAAAACGATGATGTGATTGTACAAACGCGTAACGATAAAAAAGGGGATGTAGACTCTATGGGCACCTTTATGGTTATTCCACTAAAAAATATAGATTTAGAACAACTTAATGCTTTAAACGATCAATTAAAAAAAGCAAACACCGATTTGGTAGGGAAGTAATCGAGCCAACCTTTTAATTTTTGTTATTTTGTCATATCCAGTAAGCAAAGCGATGAGATATCTCTGCGTTTATTGTTCTCGTAAAAAACTTGTTCGAGATGAAGGTTTAACCCTTACAAACCATTCGCTCTAACCGTAATCTCGGCAATATCTAAAACCTTAACTTCTTGTTCTTTATCTTTTAGCTTAACACCATCGCTAAGCATTGTCATGCAGAATGGGCAACCCGAGGCAATAACTTGAGGTTGTAGTTCCAGCGCCTCTTCAATACGCTCGATGTTTACGTCTTTTTTACCTTTTTCAGGTTCTTTAAACATTTGCGCACCACCAGCACCGCAACATAAGCCGTTGTTTTTGCAACGTTTCATCTCTACCAGCTGTGCATCTAAAACTTCTAAAGCTTTACGAGGAGCCTCATAAACATCATTAGCCCTACCAAGATAGCAAGGATCGTGAAAGGTGATTTTTTTCCCTTTGAAACTCTCGCCACCTTCTGCCTTAAGTTTGCCTTCGTTTATCAAATCCTGTATTAGCTGAGAATGGTGGATAACATCGTAATTACCACCTAAGCCAGGGTATTCATTTTTAATTGTGTTAAAGCAATGCGGACAACCCGTAACGATTTTTTTGATGTTATAGCCATTCAATACCTCAATGTTAGTCATGGCTTGCATCTGGAATAAAAATTCGTTTCCAGCTCTCTTCGCCGGATCTCCAGTACAACTTTCTTCCGTTCCCAATACGGCGTATTTAATACCTACATGATGTAAAATCTTGCATATATCTCTGGTAATCTTTTGTGCTCTTTCATCGTAACTGCCTGCGCAACCTACCCAGAATAATATTTCAGGCTCTTCGCCCATAGCCATTAATTCGGCCATCGTTGGTACTTTGAATTCCATTTTTTGCTTCGTTTATCGTTGAGCGTTATTTTTTTGTTTCGCGTTGTTCGTCCTTCGTTTATCGCTTTGCGCTTTTAGGAATCTAGGCTTTGTTCCTTGTTCTTTTTTCGTTTCGCGTTGTTCGTCTTTCGTTTATCGCTTTGCGCCTTTAAGAACCTAGGCTTTTTTCTTGCTCTTTGTTCCTTGTTCTTTGTTCTTTGTTCCTTGCTCCTTTTACGCTAATCCTGCTCCGCCCAGTTTAACCTGTCTGCCGGAGAGTATTTCCAAGGAGCGCCATTGTTTTCTACGTTGCCTAACATGCCGTTTATGCTTGCAGGTGCAACAGATTCTTCCATTACCGCATAGCGACGCAAATCTACAATAATTGCCAATGGATCTATGTTAATCGGACAAGCTTCTACACAGGCATTACAGCTCGTACAAGCCCAAATTTCTTCTCTGGTGATGTAATCGTCCAATAATGATTTTCCATCATTATGATCTGCTCCGTGTTTGTCAATGTTCTTACCAACTTCCTCCATACGGTCGCGGGTGTCCATCATAATTTTACGTGGCGATAATAATTTTCCTGTAATGTTAGCCGGACAAACGGAGGTGCAACGACCACATTCGGTACAAGTGTAAGCGTTCATTAAATTTACCCACGTTAAGTCGTTTACATCTTTAGCGCCAAATTTACCTGGAGCAGTTTCTTCGGGTACAAAAGATGGATCTAACATCGCTTTAACCTCGTTGGTTACGCTGGCCATGTTTGTAAATTTCCCCTTTGGGTTAAGATTGGAGAAATATGTATTTGGAAACGCAAACATAATGTGGAAATGTTTGGAGTAGGGTAAATAGTTTAAAAAAGCAAAGATACCCACGATATGAAACCACCAACAGGCTCTTTCTATGGTTACCAAGGTGCTTATATCGTTAGGTAAAATACCTTGAAGTAACGAACTAACCGGGAATGCGCCTGCGCTTACGTAGTGGCTAGCGCCTAGCGCTTGTAGTTTTGCATCAGCTGCGTTCATGATTAAGAATGCGCTCATCAACAGAATCTCGGTAATAAGAATATAGTTCGCATCAGATTTTGGCCATGATTTCATCTCAACGCCACTAAAGCGTTTAAGCTTTATAATATTTCTTCTAACCAAGAAAATGGCACAGGCTAACCAAACGCCTATTGCAAGAAATTCAAACGAGCCGATAAGGAAATTATATAAGCCACCTAATCCGTTAAAAATACGGTGGGTACCAAAAATTCCGTCGATCATAATCTCTAACACTTCCAGGTTAATGATTACAAACCCCAGGTAAACCACCAGGTGCAATAGAAAAGGAATTGGCCTTGCAGCCATTTTTGTTTGTCCAAATGCCACCTTTAACATAGTGGTTAACCTTTTTGCAGGCTGATCGTTGCGGTTTTCGGCTTTGCCAATTTTAATGTTACGGATAACCTTACGCAGATTGTAGGTAAATAAACCAACACCGCAGAGGGTAAGCAGAATAAAAATGATTTGTGACGCCATGGCTTTATAAAGTACTTGGTAAGGCTAAGTTAAAATATTTTGCGCTATAATATATTACTATGCATGCATAATTTTAAAAATTTAGAATGGATATGAATAAAGTGAAAAAAAATTGAAATGTAAGTGCTTGATTTATAGTGTGGCTTGGTTTTTTGCAAGAAAATAGTTCAACAAAAGTGAAAAAATGTTTGGCATTACAAAAAAAGAAACTACATTTGCAAACCCAAACGGGAGAGTGGGTGCCTTAGCTCAGTCGGTAGAGCAAAGGACTGAAAATCCTTGTGTCGCTGGTTCGATCCCAGCAGGCACCACCACTAGAAAAGCTTCAGAGAAATCTGGAGCTTTTTGTTTTTATGCCTTTATCATCACTCTAAGCCTATATTTTAGTGAATTCCATCACTGTTGCGCCTTTGGGTTAATTAAATTTTTGTTTCCTTAAAGGTAGTGAATTTTGTAGGTAATGCCCTGCAACTTGGCGCATTTTTGGCGCACTGTCTCACAGCAATCCCTCATCAGCGAAACTAAGAAATCCATCATTAGTGAGTATAATGTGATCCCAAATTGTCATTTCTAAGAGTAAAGCTCCTTTTTTTAATTTCTCGGTTTGCGCTATATCTGCGTAGCTAGCTTTTAAACTTCCACTTGGATGATTATGTGCGAGAATCAATGCGCTCGCATTAGCTTTTAAAGCAGTAGCGAAAATAATCTTCGGATCTACTACGGTTGCACTCACGCCACCTGTGGAAATATCTGCAACTCCTAACACTCGATTCTGTCTATTAAGTAGAACAATCTTAAATTCCTCCACGAGTTCAATTTTGTCAGAGTTCCACTGCCTCCTTAAAAGCTGAAATGCTTGATCGGACGATGAAATTTGAGGACGTTCAGATGCTTTAAATTTAGGTCTGTAAGTTATCTCTACTTCAGACACACTGTTTAGTTCATTTACCATATGTTTTAAATTAAATATGGTACTGCTATCAAGCTTTCAACTCAATAAGCCAAGGAGGAACGGAATAAATAGACTGTGTGAAGAGGCTACGTGAGCGTTTATGCCGTAGTTCCTTGAAGCGTTTGAGGAGAAGAGCTTTAACTTTGTTGAGTATTTGATGTAATTTGTTTTCCCTCTTTACTCAATATCCATTTATTTGAGTGATTGCTCTATTTAGTGGGGAGGTACAAGATTTTGGATATTAAGATTTAGTTCGTGAACCATTTACGAGAAAATAATTATTATACTAAATGACTATTTCCCAAATTTAGATTTGAGTTGCTCAAGCATATCGTTATTTACGAGATTTACCCTCTTTGCATTAGATTTATCGATTCGCTGTGTTGCTTGGTCTAATAAAATCTTTGCATCGGCATTTGTATATCCCCACTTCTGCACCGCATGCTCAAGAATTACGCTGAAAGGTTGTCCGCTTAAAAGCATGTCACACATAACTGCAACTTTAGCTCTCGTTCGATTCTCATTTATTATATTGGTATCGGTAGATACGTTATTAGGTTTACTTTCAACTCTTAGCATTCTCCTATCCAATCCTCTAATCGTATTCAGAATTTCAGCAAGCATTTCGGTTTGATTACGTTTAATATTAAGGGGCTTTTGAGGTTCCTCTGACAGAATCAGGTCAAATTTTTCCTCAAACTCGGGCCAGTATTTCTCAAACACCTTTTCCAATATAGATGGCTTCAATGGCTGTTCAGCTAAACTATTAATTGTACTTAATAACTGTTGTAAGCTAGCTTTAGTGTAAATAGTATGATTGAACTGCGCTAATGGATTTTCTAGATCTGCTGGCTCTAGATCTATCAAAAACGTGCACACCCTGCTGGAATTTAGCCCTTTTGCTAAAGCTCCAGATTCGAACAAAATCCATGGTTTATCTTTATTATCTTTAGTTAGACATATAATGCCAATTGTAGTATCTGCTAATTCAGCTGTAATCTCGGAAAACCATAATGCTCCTCTGTCTATCGATCGACTTGATAGCCAAGGTTGACATGATTGAATAGTACATTGCAACCAATCATCTACTAATTCCGCAACCTTTCTACTTTTATCTCCAGACCAACTAATAAATACTTTCATGTTTTGAGTGTTAATATACAGCTAATATAAAAGTTTAGCTATATATAACAAAAACTGCTTTAACTAGGATAACTTTTATTGTGTTATCTCCCTAGTAATGATGGAGGTTTTATATTAATTTGACTAATCTTGGTTAACTCTAAATAAGACACTTTGCTTAAACTCAGCTAAAGCTTCGACTTTGACCTTGACTTCAACGACCCACTTCGGGACTTGCTCATGAGTCGTCAATCTTTGTCTGACTTGCTTAAATAACTTTAAGCCCTTGGCAGAGGTTTCAAATCCTAAGTTATCGTTTAAAGTTTCGGTAAACCCTAAATAACCATCATTAACTGAATTGTCAGGAAAGTCATTTGCATTTTGAAACAATGACAATATCGAACGGTTCTTTTCGATCGTACTAGCTTCATCCCCGGTTCCTACGTGACTGCTGTCCCCGTCGAATAGAATAAAACACGGTATCCCAAATTCAACATATAATCTGTAAAAACGGTCAATTTCTCCCTTTGAACCACAACGTACAATTGTTACTCCACAGGCTATGTAATCGAATCCAATTAGATCAAAAAGATACGGAAGGGTTAGCGACTCGCTTTGTCCCTCTACCAATATAACTTTTTTGGCAAAGAATGCTTCATTGGCCTTCTGAGTATCTCCAGTTTCTTCATAAGCATTTCTATATTGCAAACAAAGGTTGGGAATGTCAGTTTTAATCTTTGTTCTAATATATAAATCATCTACGAAGCGTTGCGCGTGAGCACTGTTTACGAAAGTCCCTTTGGTCTGGTCTTTTCTTGTGACATAAATCTCATTGAATCTGCCAACGTTTAGGAAATTAGGTGAGTGTGTGGTATAAAATATCTGTGTGCCAGAATTTGCGAGCTCACATAAGACTTTATAGAAGTTTCTCTGAGCCTGTGGATGAAGAAATAATTCTGGTTCGTCAATGAATAAAGGGGTATTATTATTTAATTTCAGTTGAGAATAGGCTTTTAAGACCGCAATTGAAATCGACGCCTGCACGCCCATACCAAGTCGTGACGCTTGAAAATGGAGGTTCGTGCAACTATCTTTAACTATGACTTGTAGGGTGCGAAAAAAGTTCCATGGGTCATATAGATTAAGGTCAATTGATAAATCTTTTTGTGGTCTATTTAATTGTATAGCAGTTTCTTTCTGTAATAATTCTATAAATTGCTTCATTACTAAATTACCCTCTGTGTCTTGTACTGTGAAGAGAACATTGTCTCTAATCTTCTCCAATTCAGATTTGAATAGGTCTGACTTTTTGACTATTTCACCAGTAGTTTCATCAACCATTTCTTGTTCCTTAAACAAATTGTTTATGTCTTGAAGAATCCTTCCCATTAAAGACCACCTATTGGACGGTAAGTGGTCAAGAATATTTCTCTCCACTCCAAGATACGCTGAGCAGTAAGCTTGTCGTTGTAAGTCAGTTATATATCGTCCAGACAGATTCAATCCGGACTTGGTATTTCCATTCTGATCTTGCCAGTTCTCAGCTAACTCGAGATATTCTCCATTATCATAAAAGAGTTTAATACAAATGAGATTATTAGTATCTCCCATATAATGATCTTGAGGCAACGTAGAATTGAAAGATGGGTAAACTGGGCCTAGAGCCCAATTAATTGCATCAAATATATTACTCTTTCCTACGCTGTTCTCACCAATGAAAGAGTTTAGATATCGGTTGCAATTTATATCGACATGGAAGATACTTCTGTAGTTTTTAATGATTATCCGTCTTATTTTCATTGAGCGTGAATTTATCTCTAAGGTAATCACTATAAGCAACAAATCCACACGAAGATTTACGTGTAATTCTCACAACATGCTAACTATTCGAATTGCCGTCTTCGACAATACGCGATATGTTCGTTGGCGATGTTACACATAGAGATAAATCAATCTACATTTGGGTTGAAGTAACCTCGCTTTACGCAGTTGCGATTCATTGTTTCTAAAGCTTTAACAAATGCAGTGGTATCTAGGAAATAACTTGGGTATGCCTGTCTCAAAGATTTAAAGGACGTAGCAGAAACCAATACTACCGCTTTCTTATTATTATCTAGCTCTCTTTCGATTGCTAAATAAGCATCGGTTGCTTCTGCATAACGTGACTTATTAAATACTCTGACACCTACCTCTTCATTTTCTACGTCTATGGTAAGTAAATAATAATCACCAGGAAAGCCTTCTTTTTCTAAATGTCTTGTTGTAGTTTTAATAGCCAACAGGGTATCTATCACGCGAAGCTTTTCACAGTAGTTATAACAGTCAACCATTAATTCTTTCATAGTCTTTCCGACATGCTCATCTAAAACAGGAAGCAATTCTTTGATTGCAAAAAGCGAGCTAACTATCTTGAAAAACTCCAGCCATTCATCAGGCCCTTGACTTGATTTTAAAGAAGTCTTTGTAATAATACCGGCAGTTTCCACCGTTGTCGCCCAGTAATGTTGTAATTTTGTCCTGACTTGTAACTCAACCTTAAGACCATTATACTTGTCAACATTGGAATGATAGTTATATATGAAATGAATACTACGATAACCTGAAGATTTAGGATTCAATATGTAATCATTTATTTTTACAAGCTTGTGTGTAGACTGGGTTGCCTCAATCAGTTTTTTGACATCAAACAAGTGTTGCACGCTTTCTAAAACAGCTCGATATCCGCCGATGTCCTGCATACCCCCCAACCCCATATTGATGTTTAAGTCTAATTTATATTCAATAGATGTCAAGCGTTTGAGGCGTTGAGAAATAAGGTATGGTAGTATGTCGTGTTTTTCTAGGGTCTTAAGTAATCTCCTTTTCATCACTCTCAAGGGTTGTAAGTGATTAGCTCTCCAGTCATTAATTTTAATTAAGGCGTCGTTCACTTCATCTTTAGACTTAGAGGTCATTAAAGTATTACCTGCTCGAGTAATTTCTTTTTTCGAATACTTCATATTAAATCTAAAGAGGTTAAGTGTGACCTAAAGATACAAATGCTAGTTTAATATGCAAAAAATGTAAAAGACAGCTCACCATCAGCGAACGGAGTTGATGGTCTTTGAAAAAGAATGCGTTAGCATGCTTCAAAGTATGTTTACACGAGCGGTTGGCGAGGCATTTGAAAAGGGTTGTGTGTTAGAACATCAAATGGCATGACAACCGGGAAGCCATCAACGAAACGCAGGTGAGCAAAATCACAAGCATTGTTTAGCTTTTAAAGAATGAGGGAAACGATTGAAGTTAAAAGATAAAGAAAAATGCGCATGAGCTACGACCTTGCGTGCTACAATCTGCATGACGGATATGGCTTGCCATAACGAAGTGTATCTGGCATAGAAGATTGTGAAGCTTGAGAGTGGCGAATACCGATCTTCCTAGGGCTGAACGTAGATACCGCCCACAAGCCCCAGCCAAGAACGAATGCTTGGCATTGAATTAAATAGAAAGCATCGTATTAAGTCCACCTTGTAAACCAATGACTAAGCCTAGCCTTTCCTCGCGTAAGCCACCCCTTTGAGGAGAGGCTGAGGTTAGGAATGACACACTATTACTAGGAAATTGATTTTCTGATTAGGTTTGCAATTGCTTTTTTCTCTTCCACTTTAGCCAATAGAACCTTATTGCCCCAGTGATAGCACCTACAAACAATAATCCATTAAGCACATTGAATAAAATCAGCCTGTGCGGAGGCAATGGGTATATGATATAATACAGTATACAACAAACAAAAAATGTAACAAGGAAAACGTTTGACCAGCTAACTTTAGAATATATAAAGCCTTTGATGATGAAAAAAATGAACGTTCCAGTAAGCATTGCTGTGCCAACTATAGAACCAACTAGGTAAGGGGTGATGTCCATTTAAATAAATTGCATTAAAAAATATATAGGGCGTGCAGTACTTCACTATAATGGGATAGTATGCTGAATTTAGCTGTGAGTAGCAATTCTATTATTATAATATCTAATAAACTCTCTACCTTCTCCAGTGAAAGTATATATGGCATGGTTAGGTTGGGACGAATTTTGGCTCTTAACCTCGATGAATCCATCTCTTAGAAAGGCTTTTATTGCCTTCATTTCATTGGAGATTAACTTAGCAGATTGGATTCTGTTTATAACTGCATCTATGTCTTCAGTTTGGCCAATTTGTTCATATTTTTCTTTGATCTCCTTATAAGGACTTTCATTGCCCGCATACTTACCAACTTCTGGATTTAGAATCGCGTAAAGCCTTTTATCTGATGCATCACGCTCATTTTGAGCAGACACCTTCGCTAAACGTTCCTCGTCCAGTCTAGATTCCAGCTGTTTATTAACCTCTTTAAGTTTCAAGTGATCTTCTTTCAGTACTACAGCCGATCCTTTGCTAGTAACGTCCGCACTTTTAGGTAGAATTACGTTGTCGTAATAATCAGTTAGAAGTCTAGATATTCCTAATAAAATATATGTTGCTAAGAGAACAAGCATAGTAATGCCAATTGTTAACGCCATATTCCAAATAAAAGACTGTCCCGCAAAATGTCCGCTGATCTTAGTTAAGCGGTCATCTAATGATAATTTGCTATCAAAATAAAGTAAACTGTAAATTAGTCGCCAATTTTTAATTGACCATACTACTAACAATGTTCCTAGAAAGGGATTAGTTGTTCTTTCTTTGACGTTATCAAAGATTGAATTGAGAGTATCTTTTACCATGAGAAGTTAATTGTAAAACAAGTATAATAAAAAAGAGCCACACTTAATGCATGGCTCTGAATGTTACTTATTAATGTACAGCAAAAAATACCCTAGTATCGCTAAGAATGCTAATACGTAGAATACCTTAGGAATTGAACTGTTGCTTTCTTCAGTTAGTATTACAGGAATTGGCGTTTCCTGTTGAGCAGGCGATTCTAAGGGAGCTACTCTTTGAGCTAAGTTTCTTGAGTTCCATTTCCATATCTTCGCGTTCTCCAGATCAATGCCTGATAGAGAAGGTACCGAAAAATAAAGAGCCTCTAATAAGTCCCCTTTTATTCTTTCAAACCTATCTCTTATATGCTGGTGGGCATGATAACTTTTCATCATTTCCTCAAAGACATCACCAGAAGTATCAAGATCTAATTCTCGCATGAAATGGACAATACTTTTGTTTAATGCGCCCGACACTTCCATGCTAATATGATAATAAGTATCATGATTTATCCTCTCCAACTGAACTATTGTTCCATCGTTTGCATTTATACGCATCCATTTGCTTTTGATTTTCATTTCGGTGTGAATGTCAATTCCAACGCTATCTACATATGAGTAGAAGTTTACTCTTTGACCATCGGAATTCTTTGCTTCTGTTGAGAAGAACTCGTTTTCAGCTCTATCGTAATAGCATCGCCTTTTGTAAAGGCTTAATTCATCTAAAATGGTGTCATCGTAGTGCAAGTGTGCGATCAACCATAGTATTTGTTCCATCGTTTGTTAGTTTATTTTTAATCCGAAAGTTAACCCTATCTATTCCTAGTCCACCTTACTCAAATAGCATACAATCCTCCCACAGTCAATACCATTAGTTGGATTTATCGTATAACCACTCATTTGTGTTGGAACATACCTTACTCCTTTAGGATATTTTAATGTGATGATTAATGCCATTTTTCCGTTCGAATTAGATCGCAACTGAATCAATAACTTCTCTCCTGCATTTCCTCTAATTAAATCTGTAGAATAGCTTTTAGCGTTCGTATTGGCATCAAGAGCTAAAACCACATCTTTACCCTGCTTAATATCTCTTACAATTATAAAATCTTTTTTGAACTTAAGTTGAAATCGTTTACCCTGATATGATTGCTTTAAAATTTCGGATATGGTCTGTCCATCAACTCTTTGACTTCTACATTCATCAGGCGGGAGTAACTCGTTATCAGAATACGCTATTCTTATAGCGATATATTCTCCATCTTTAGGAATATTACAACCAAAACAGGCTATCATTATCAAGATAGCTAATAACGTTTGTCTCATGGAATTTGATACTAGAATATCCCTTTCTAGCCAATAGTAAATACAATAAGCGCAGGACAATAACCTGAATCACAATGAGAGAGGCACCTAGGAGAGCCCACACAAAATGACAGATTACGCCCCACGCTTATTAGCATGAGGCATTATCTAACTGTCCTTGTTTGTGCTTGATGAAATTTCCTAGGTTTCCTCTCTTACAAGACCTTTAGCTAACGCTTATATTTTAAATTCTTTCTGTTATCAGTTATCTATTTTTAACAAAGATATGCAAGAACCACGAGATAACAGAGCGCTAGGCTCTGTTATTTTTTAAGCAGTCTTTAAATCCTGCACTTGTATGGTCACGTGCTCAGTTTTTCCGTCCATAACCCTTTTGTAGTAGAAGTTATGAATATCCGTTGGCTCGTGGTTTACCCTAATCCTGTCTTCGATGTTTACAGATGTCGCCTCTTTCATTGTTAAAGCAATAAGCTTTCGAAGCATGTCGTTGTAAAGCCTGTTGCCGAACTTTGATATCGCTTCGCCGTCATATCCAAAGTAGATTACGTAACCGCCCTGTTTATTCTTGGACATCGTAAAGTTCCAATGGTACGATAGAAACTCCCTTATCAAGTTTTCGTAGCGACCTATCTTTGAGTGTTCTACAAGCACCGTGGTACGGTATTTTTCAATCTCGAATACCGTTAACAGTTCTCTCGCTGAATTTGTAATCTGTTCAAATATCCTTTCAACTTCGATGTTCTTCTTTTCGTCGAGCGAGAGTTCTTTCACTGGCTCGTTTACCTTGCGTGTTTTCATTTGCTTTTGAGTTTATGTGTTGGGGAATGTTTAGCTTGTAAGAAATAAGAGGGAGTAGAATTTAAATCGTCCACCTTGATTCTTTATAAGCGAATAAGTTGTAAATGCTGTTATACTAAAAAGCCCTAGTTAGTATTAACCAGGGCTTAAGTTGTAATTATCTAAAGAAGTCTGATGAACCGTTCTGGCTGAACTCTCAGCACTTCATCAAAGTAGGCTTTGTAGGAAGGCTTTTTGATTTCAACCAATGTATGGGCATTGTAGAAATGCCTTGCGAACATCTGTTTTATCTGTTCTTCAAACGGACAGTTTTCAAAGCAGTATTCAACTTTGTAACGGTTCAGCACATCGCATTCTAAATGGAATGCAAAGCTTGGTGTCAGAAAGGCATGCATCCTGTGGGATTCCAACGGGTGGGATTTCATGTTCATTTCCACCACAACCCTTTCTGCTTTGTTAGCTAGGTTGCTGTACAAAGCAACCACTCTCTTTAGTAATTGATGGTAGGATGCTTCAACATTGCCGTTCTGCATCTTTAGCGATGCCATTGCTTTTTTTTCGGCAACCAAGTAGTTCTTTCTATGCCTCTTTCTGCTTGACCAACGTTGTTCGTTTATCTCAACTTGGTCTAATTTCTTGTTGTTTTCCTGTGGATGCTTAGTAAAATCTTTCATTTCAGCTAGTTTAAAGTGTAAAGCGATTGAGATCGCAGTTTTGATTAAATTGATAAAATGTCGGATAGAAGCGTTTCTTCTATCTTTTGTTTTCCCATCGACAGTTAGCCCGGGGGTGATATCGAACCAAAGGCGTGGGGCGCTTCATAGAGAAAATTTGAACTTAGGCACAACCCATTTATAGCAATCCACTATCACATCTTAGCTTTTAAGAAATCAAGAATAATGGAGAAATGAAACAGCCCCATCGAGCAGAACTCTCAGAACTAAAGCACTTTTAAAAGTTTGCAGGGAGGGGGACTATTTTTATTAAGATGCAATCGCTACATTTAAAAATGTTCGGTTTATCATATTTGCTTAGGGTTTGGCTATTTTCTTCGCTTGTAGGAACACTGCTTTTTGTTACCGTATCTTATTTGATGCAAACACATACAGCGTTAGTTAACTTCAATGATGGTGTTCCGATGTTGCTGTTCATCATATTCTTTGCTTTGGTATTGACCATACCTGCAGTCTTGATACTCTTAGTTTTTCTTTATTATATCGAATGCATTAAAATATCTATAAGTTCAATTAAGAAATTGGTTTCTATTTTGGCAGTCTTACTTACTGTGGCAACATTTTTACTGTTAGGATTCCCGTTTAAATCAAAAGATGGTCTAATAATCGTATGCTATTGCTTACCAGTAATTGTTATTGCATTAGCGAGCAAGTTGGAGAGAAGTTAATTTTAGAGAGTTTTAGCTTATATAAAATGAGTGGCAATATGGATGTGTCAATGGATTTAGAGGATATTATCTTCGTTAACTACCAATCAGCATTATGTTTAAATAGTGGCTTGTCAAATGACAAGCCTCACAGCACATTACAAACAGTTGTCGAATTTATACTTTTCTGTAAGTTTAATAAAACTTTTAAACTCACTTTATAACCTATAATCAACAATGTGTATCGTCTAACCATAAGGGGTATATACCCCACTTAATCAAATGATAAACTATTTATTAGGCTTAAATTTATTTTTTAAAACCAGATATCCGTAAACCTTTTTCCCGTTTACTGTTGTTATGTAATTTCTTGGCGATAGAACAAAGTATCTCTCCAATAACTGCAAGTTTGGCTTCAATCTATCTAGACTGAAAGATTCCACACCTTTCTTCAACTTGACTTTAATTTTAGTATTTGAATAGCTCTTACCAACCTTGAAATTTGTATCAAGAAAACTGAGGAATTTAAAATGGCCATACTGCGTGTCATTGTTTGCCTTTTCCAAAGCAAGCTTTACTTTTCTGTAATCAAATTGAAGATTTCTGACTTTCTCAAAGCCTAGAATTTTAAATGCATTATAAGCGGTAGGATGTTCCTTTTCAATTTGTTTGAGCTGTAGTTGGAGATCGAATTCGTCTATTGTATTCTTCGTCAATTCTTTAAGTATTGGCAATAACAGTTCGAGGCTAGAGCTTAGTTTTGAAGCTTCCTTAAGCTTAGCTTTGTGCTCATCGGTCAACTCGTAGTTTTGCAGGTCAATTAAAAGGTTGAACCGTGAAGTATGGTTGTATGCACTAATGAGTTTTTCATTGGACTGATAGTAACTGTTAACTCTGTTAATATAAATAGCATTATCGACCATAAAGTAATTTGTTGTACCGTCATGATTTATATACTTAGAAAACTCACTTCTTTCTAACATCTCACTTACAACTGACCAAACAAAAGATGAGCTGGAAGAGTCTCTGTAATTGATCAATACTTCGTACATACCTTTGAAAATTTCGATATCCTTAAGGATCTGTGCCTCAGGCGTTGACATAAGATCAATGGAGACGTTAGTTATATGTGTGAGGTGCCTTACAATATCACCATCAACTGGGCGCCTGAACCGTCCAGTAATTTGTTGGACTTCTGTATAAGGGTCAACTTTTGTGTGTTCGGCTAAGAATGTATCAGTGACGATTACGATGTGGGGTTCGATAACATCATCAATATCTACGGCCGAGTTAAATCTGCTTGTAAAAAAATTAAACTTAGCAAAATTCTTACTGTCCACCAGATTTTCCCTTGCATTCTTAAAACCTTGCAGTTTAAGTTTATTCACACTCTCCTCAGAGCAGAATATAAGGCTTTCACTGGCAATATCCAAGTATTTAATTACAGTGGTAATTGCTTTGGTCGAATTTAAAAATATGAAATGCTCTTTAGCTTTCGAACTAGTGAAATATTTCTGTAGGCTGTACATCGTATTGTTTGTAACCACCAATTGACAGTTTTGTCTATCATCGTAGGCTGGCTCAATAACTAGCATCTTAAATTTTTGAGCTTTAAATCTTGGGTCGGATGGAATTATTGGTGTAGCAGAGACAAAAGCTTTCTTTTTAAATTTAAAGAAGTCGCACATTGGCTGAATTATGGTTTTACGGTAGTCTATATCCTGTATTGTCCGTTCACATTCATCAAAAAGTAAAAAATAAGATTTGTACATATCTTCTCTTAGCCCTAGCTCATCAAACGCTGTCACAATTTTGTGGTAGCTTTCTGGGGTAGTGATTAACTTCTTATATTTCACATTGGACTGCAGATAATCTATGATGTTTGCAACTTCGACGCCCTCATTAACTGTTCTAAGCACTAAGTTTCTCGTATTGCCTTTGTTATATTTCTTTGCCTTGCCTTTTATTACAGGCCTGTTAGATTCAATAATTATACTATTTCGCATCTCTTCAATCTCTTTGGTGGTTATGCCTGCGCCAGTTGGCTTTTGTATTATAGTGTTTGAAGGGATAATTTTTAAAACGTGGCCTATAAATTGACCTTTTTTAATTTTTATGTTTTTTATATTCATTGTATTAAGCACTTAGCTTATTTTAAAATTGATTAATTACTATAATTATTAGGGGAGACTAGCCCCCTAATAAAATCTACTTAGATACTTCGTTATATAGATCCTCTAGAGACTGTGTTACTTTCAAGCTACCCGAGGCGTAGTCATCTATTAATCTCTTAATATCACCGAAATGAGCTATCTTAAGATTCTTAGTTACCCTACCGATCTTGAACCTTAACCAGGTCATACCTATCCCATCTTCCAATGTATGTTGTGGTTCTCGTGCTAAATTGACATTAGCCTTCATGATATCAAATAGTTGTTTCAAATTCTGGTTCTGCCAAATAGTCTTTGGATCAGATGCAGATTTTGATAAATATCCATTTAACTCCGGATTTGAGAAATACCCTCTTGGGCATGACTCTTTAAATAGACTTTGATTTACCGATTGATCGATTGGTGAGCTTTTGAATAGCTCGTTAAATTTTTTTGCCATAATTGACATGATTATTATTATTTACCGCATCATTTTACAGGTTGACACTTTCCTCAATTCAGCATCAATGCTGAACATATGGCAAATAATGGGAGGGGATTTACAAGTATTTTAACTATTTTAAAATAATTGAAAAAGCCTCAATGCGTTGTGCAAAGAGGCTTTAATTTAAAATGTGTTTTAAATTTGTAATTTGTATTTCCCCACTATAAGGGGTTATCTTTTAGAATGTATCTGATGGCTGAGGCCTTATTCGCTCTCCCTCTTTTTAACGGTTTAGGCATCATCTTTAAAAGCGCAAGTAGGTCGTAAATTAGTTCTCTGCGGTCTGTCAAAAGCGATGATTTGTTGTGGGCTAAAAGATAGGCGTTAATCTCGTTGATTAGCTTAGCAAGTATCTTATTTTTCCTTTCATAAGCTCTCGGTTTTGTGCGTTGTCTCCACTTTCTAGTATCAATATAGCCAGTAGTAAGTTCCTTGTGAAAGAGGGTGTTAGCTCGCTCGTGTTCTTCTATAATATGTTTGATTAGAGTTTCATTTAGCATTCGAGATAATCGCTCTGAGAGCTGAATTTCGCTCTCGCCTGCGTGTCTTTTACCTACCAGTATAGGCCGATCATTTGCAAAATGGTATATTACATTTTTAGGCGGTACCATGCGAGAGTAAATCTTAAACCCACCATTTAATTTTAATTCATCTTCATTAAATATTTGTTTACTAACCTCAACCTCCATTCCTGTGAGTCCATCGGGAATCCAAACGTGATTGCTTTCAGTCGGAGTATGTTTGCTATCAAGCAAATCGATAAAAACATCAATTAAACCGTCTAGGTATTTATCATTTTGATTTTTAGCGGACACCTCCGCTAAATAACTAGTGTAGAAGTATGTAATGAATAATATATCATCAATATATTTTACTTTAAAATAACTGGAGCGGGAATTGCTTTTGCTTATTAGTTCCTCTACATTGTGTTTAAATATGCTTGCATCTTCGCTACCTTCAAATAAATTAGGATAGATACCTTTAAACTTAAAGTGTTCGGCATCTGCATTATGAGCTAATTCATCGATTATGGCATCATCGAGGTAGAATGTTCCTTTCTCTTGAATTGTACGATGTATAAGGTGATTTTTTAACTTTGCAGTTGGAATTATTAGTAATATCGGTGTATCTTTTATTTGTTCCATCCAAAACAGGGTACGAAAAAAGGTTTATAAGGGTAAGATTAAATAATAGATAAGTATGAAAATGCTTTACCGTGTTCAAATATATTAGTATAATTAGCAATTCAAAATCATCTTTTCTATTTTGATCAATGGCTATTTAATTAACTGCTATTTGAGATCATGGTTAGCGTTAATTAATAACGCTTATTCATTCATTATCATTTTTATTTAAATTATAAATATGTTCACAGGGGAAGATATGCATTATATAATAATTTTTTGTTGATAGAATTTACTTAGCAAATTATATAGCCGATGCCAGTAGCTCAGTCGGTAGAGCCGATAAAATGTAATAGTTTTTAAAGCTACTACATTTTATAAAAGCTGAACGTCTCAAAACAAAAGCTATAACTCAGGCATGTAAGACAATAAGCTTTCACTACTAAGCTCTCCAAGTCCGCGTAAGTATGTGAGAGTGACAATCATATTAGAATGTTGTAGCATTTGTTGTAGAATATGAATATCCTTAGTTTTCTTATATACGTTGATCGCCCCAGTATGTCTGAATGAGTATATTGTTTGGTCTTTCTCAATCAAACCAAGTTGGAGCATTTTTTTCTTGGCTCTAGACCATTGTGTATTTAAGTAGCTAACATTGTATATCAGCTTACTTTTGCTGAGTATGTTAATCTGACTATCTTCAATTCCAACTAATCGTTTTTTTAAAACCTCTTGTACATATAATGGAACATTAACGGTGCGTATCCTCTTACTTTTATTTTCAGCACCCGATAGCGTTATTTTACTAAAGTCCTCATTAAAATGGCTCAGCTTTAACATTCTGATTTCTTGATGTGGCCTTAGAAAACAACCGTAAGCTAAGATTCCACATATATGCAAGTTCGGATAGAATTCGCTCAAATAGTTGAGTATCTGTCTTAATTGTTGTGGCTCATAGATTTTGTGTAGAGTTGCTACCTTTTTCATTCTTTTTGTATCGGAAATAGGATTGTTTTCGATTAGCTTGGTTCTCAACATTTCAGAGAAGTACACACCTAATGTCTTCCGCTTATTCATGTAATAAGTAGCGCTAGAACTAAACTGGTTTAGGAATTTGTCAATACTTATATCTTTAAGATGTGAAACGGGTTTTTCTACAGCCTCTGTTCCTATGAATAAAAGGAATTTATCAAGAATGCTGTTCAAGTCACGTTTGTAGCTTAGGCTTAGCGGTGATGATAGCTTTTCAGTTCTTATTGACTCCAAAGCAGTCTTTATTGTAATCTTGGGCGCTTCGATAATTTTTTCAGTCGGTTCGGGAGACCAACCAGATAATAACGCTTTGTAGTATTCGCCGGAAAGCACTTTCAAGTATTTGTAACGTTCCTTATAGGATTTATAAAGATTCGGAGATATGCTCAAATTAAGTCTTTTTGCATTATACTCCCGATATCGTTTACCGTTGTAATAATAGGTTATATAGCCTCGGATGTCGAGATTATCTGTTAATGTAATTTTTGGTTCTGTGAACATAATTGGCGCAATTCTGGCGCACCAAGTATAGTTTAACACTAAAAATAGGCCACAAGTGACTTTAGGCACTTGTGGACGAAGTTCTGAAAATCCTTGTGTCGCTGGTTCGATCCCAGCAGGCACCACCACTAGAAAAGCTTCAGAGAAATCTGGAGCTTTTTGTATTTATACCGTTTTTAGTGATTCAGGCCTGTATTTTGGATATTCAATATCCATCGTTGCGTTAGTTAAATTGTATTTTAATTTTGTGTTGTCTAAGTCAAACTCCTATACTCATTAGGCGTTGTACCGGTACGTTGTTTAAAAACTCTGATAAAATGCTGTGGATATTTGAAACCTAAGTCGTAAGAAACTCTGATGATTATTTCGAATAACTCGTGTAGCCATTGTAAAAGAAAATCTGGAATGTTGCATCTATGAAACTGGTGAAAATATCCATAGTTTTACTGCGATTCCCAAGATTGTTGCAAGCCATTACGATCTCTCCCTCTCGTTTAAGCTATGCGAAATTTCAGATTATTTTTTCTTATCACTATAAATATCTGCGGGAATTTTATTATCAATATAAACCTGTTCTAAGATGCCATATAGCGTAGGGTCATATTTTTTAAGGTCGTCTGAAGAATCTAGTATCTTCTTTCCATCCTCATAAAAAGGAAAATTACTATTGAACCACCATTGCGTACCTTCAGCCCAATATTCGGCAACGGTATTTATAGCATATTGATTTTTATACATTCCTTTCTCTTTGGCGCTGTTATAGGCTTTTCCAATTTGAGCATATAATGATGGATCAACTTTGTAAATCGCATTCATCATATTATGACTAAACTCATGCACTAGAATATTTTCGCCATAGTATTTTGTATTTGGATAACCTAAAAGATTTTCTTCGGCACAGGATACCAAGGTTCCGCCCATTCCACGAGCACGTTTGTTCCAATACTCTTTGTCACTCATGCTGTCTATCCCGCCAGGTTTATAATAATTTTCTCTTTCACTAGGCGTTAATCGCTGATCGTTAAAAGCAGGCTTCTTCCAATCGCTACGTTCTGGTAAATCGGTTTCAAATTCAGTAGCCGCCATTATAGCAACTCTTGATCCTCTCGCTACCAATTCCTTTTGAATATCGGTACGTTTTGATAGCATATGTTTTACGATATCTTTGGCAACAATTAAGGCTTGATCCGGAACTTTTGCGGAAGAAACTATTGGGATGCCATTGCTACTGATATATTTTTTGTAAAAACCGTCTATTTTTAAGGATGCTGGAACAGAAGTAATTTCAGACGGTTTATTATAGATTGAATTTTGTGCGAATGAATAGGATGAAGATAGGGCTAAAAAGCCACCAACTAATAGGGATTTGTATTTAAACATGATATCATTTTATGGACTCAAAATACAAATTTTAACCCATTAAACAAACCCGTTTTAAGCATTTGGGCAATTGCCACACCTTTTCCCCCTCAAATACTTTTCACAGCATTCTTTCTTCTTTTTGGATTTGGATTTCTCTTTGTCCTTCTTCTTTTTGTCTTTTTTCGACATGCCGATTTAAAGTGTTTTACAAAACCATCACAAAGGTAAAATAATTTGTGCTAGCGAGTGTATAAACCAAAAAAGGCACCTATTGTTTAAATAGATGCCTTTAATATTTTAAAGCTCTGGCCATTTTAACTCATGGCGAGCTAATGACTATGCTTCGCTATCGTAGCTAATTTGGCCAACATGTTTATCAATTTGCCATCTGCCAGTACCTTCTTCGCCAATTACTTCGAACAATTCTAGCGCTCTACGTGCTTTGTATTCTTCTTCCCTTTGTTCTCTAAAGAACCAGTTTAAGAATTCTAGAGTAACATAATCCTGCTCTTTATGGCAACGAGCCGCAATGTTTTTAATAGACTGCGTAACGCTGATTTCCTGATCTAAAGCTTCTTCAAAAACTTCGCGGAAAGAATTAAATTCTATTTTAATATTAGTAATTTCTGGAGAAATTGCAGTTCCACCCATATCCAATACGTATTTATAAAACTTTAGTTGGTGCTGTCTTTCTTCTTCAGCTTGTTTAAAGAAATAATCTGCAGAAAAATCGTATCCATTACGGTTGCACCAAGATGCCATTGATAGATAGATAGACGATGAATGTGCTTCTTTTTTTATTTGTTGGTTGATTAGTGCCTCAACATCTGATGATAGTAAGCACTTAACTCGAATGATATCTTTCATTTTACTATTGATTTAATACAATTGATGTATCAAAAATAGTGCTATAAATATAACCGAAAGAATTTAAAGGCAATTCGGAATTAGAATGGTTCTACTTAAAAACTGACAATGCGATGTAAACGATCGTAAATGATGTGGTTAAGCTCTAACATGGTAAATGTGCCTTGCAATAAATCTTTAAGTTTGATGATTTGCAAAAGCGACAAAACATAACAGTGATCGCAAGCGCAGATAAAGATGATTTGTACATCGGCAGACTTGTCGCTGTTTAATAACAAATCTTCAATATCGATCTGATAAACGGCTTTTTTAAGCTTCAGTAAGTTACGATAATCAAATCTTGCAAGTTTACCAGCAAAATCAATATACCAACAGTTTTCGCTGTCTGATTGATAGATAGCTCCATTTTTGGTGCTAAATACTTCGGTAAAATTGATGGTTGGTAAGGTTAATGTTTCTTGCATTTTTTGCCTACAAATCTTTATGCTACAAATATGAATATTATTTGGACTTATTCCAAATAAATATAAAATAATAAGCAGTTGAGTTGGGTTTACGAATAGAATGTCGTTTCTTTAAGTTTCAAATGCCCTAAATTTATGAATACCATCCCTTTGCAATGGAGCTCGTTAGAACGAATAGCATTTAGATTTTCCTTTTGTGTGTTGTTTTTGTTCATGTTCTTTTTTAACAATGGAACAATGCCGTTATTTTATCTTATTGCTAAATTACAAAATGCGTTGATGCATCAGTTTATTCCTTGGTTGGGCGAAAAAGTTTTTCATTTACCTTATCCAATAACAGAGTTTACCAATGGGAGTGGGGACACTACGTACGATTACGTTGTGCTTTGTTGTGTGGTTGTAGTAAGTATTCTAGCAACATTAATTTGGTCGGCTTTAGATACTAAAAGAGGAAATTACAACCGTTTATATTATTGGTTAACCGTTGGGGTGCGTTTTTACGTAGGTCTAATGCTTATTAATTATGGTTTGGTAAAAGTGGTGCAATTACAATTTTCGCCACCTAGTTTATACAGATTGGTTACCACTTATGGCGAGTCATCTCCGATGGGATTAGCATGGACTTTCCTAGGGTTTTCTAAAGGTTATAACCTTTTTATGGGCATAGCAGAATTATTAGCAGGGCTGTTACTTTTTAGAAGAACTGTAACCGTTGGTGCAATCATTACTTTAATGACCACAGCAAACGTAATGGCAGTGAATTATTTTTACGACGTTCCGGTTAAAATTGTATCTACAGCTTTAGTGGTAATGTGCTTATTCTTGCTGGTGCCAAATATCAATCGTTTATTTAATCTTTTCTTTAAAGGCTTGCCCACTGTTTTAAGAACATTGGATGCGCCATTAATTGCAAAGCGATGGAAGAGGATTGCAAAATACACATTTAAATATCTTCTGATCGCTTTTGTGCTACTCGGAGGAATTGCAGGTTTAATTAATAGCTATTCAAGATACGGTGCAGGTGCGCCAAAATCACCTTTGTATGGAGCCTATAAGGTAGATGAATTTAATACAACTGCCAAAGGCGATGTGAAAAAGTGGGAACTTCTTTTACTGCAAACACCAGAACACGGCGCAATAAAAGATACCGATGGTTTGGAATGGGTAACAGTAAATGCAGATACTTTACAGAAAAAATTAAGCTTAGCATTCAGCAACGATCCCGATAACAAGCATCAATTGAATTACAAAAAGGAGGGAGATAAGCTATTTTTAAGAGGCAGGATTTACGTTGATACTGTAGTAATAAGCTTAACAAAAATGAAATTTGAGTTGGTAGATAGACAATTGAACTGGATTAATGAGAGACCATATAATAAATAGATAGATTTTTGACAGCTAGTTTTTAATGTTAGTTTTGCAGCTTAATTAAAAATTAAATGAAAAAAAATCTATTTAACGCACTCATCGCTTTACTTATTACCTGCTCACTTAGTTCTTGTGCAACTGTTTTTGGTGGCAAAGTAACAACTGCTCAACGTACGCCTCCAGCAGCTGGCGAACCTACAAGGCCAATCCGTGCAGTTGCACTTATTGCAGACATTATATTGTTTTGGCCGGGATTAATTGTTGATTTTGCTACAGGCGCAATTTACAAACCAGAAGGAAATGGTGTAACAAAACCTGTAATAACAGAAAAAATTGCTACCCCACCTGCAAAATAGTTAAAAACTAAGCTAGCGGAATTATTTATTCCGCCAGCTCTTTAACTTTTGCTAAAGCTTTCGGCCACATATCGCTAAACATGGCTATCATATCCTTATTTTTTTCAGACTCTTCCATGTCCATAAAAATATGCAGATTCGTATTGCCACCAGCCTCGCTTAAGGTGTAGTTTTCTTTTGCGCCAGCCCAGGTTTTTACTTCTGCGCTCTCGTAATCTTCTACTCCATTGTCGTACATCCCTAAATGTTCTATAGACAAAAATTCGTTGGGTACACTTTCTGCAATTTTTGATACCATTCCTCTGTTGCTATCATCTACAAATAATGCTTTGCTTCCCTTTTTCCAATCTGTTACCGCTTTAGATCCTTCGCTAAATGCGGCTGCCCATAATGGGTAGGTTTCTTCGCCAAAAAGTACATCCCATACTTTTTCTCGGCTTGCTTTTATTTCAATGTTATAATCCATTTTAAAGTATTTTAGTTTAGTATTTAGCTATTAGATTATTACTCAAGGTTGCCATACTCAAGATTTCCTACTATCGATTAGGTAGCTTACTAAAATCCATGTATAACAAATTCCATCTGTGCCCATCCAAGTCTACAAAGCCACCTCCGTACATCCAGCCGTCTTTTTCTCCGCCTTCGGCATAAATTTTACCACCTGCGTCTTTGGCCTTCTGCAACATTTCATCTACTTCATCTCGGCTTTCTGCATCAATAGAAAATAAAACTTCTGTACCTTTTGAAGTATCTGAAACAGGATTTAGGCAAAATCCCTCAATTACATCATTGGTAAAAAGCATCATTACAAAGTTCTTTTCGCCTATAAAAAATGAAGCCATGGTATCTGTAAACGGGAATTTTTCGTTAGGCTTAAAGCCTAGCTGTTTAAAAAATGCTACAGATTTTTCTATGTTTTTTACAGGCAGATTTGCCCAGATTTCCTTGGTCATTGGTTCCTATATTTAGATTATTCTAATTTCGGAAATTATCACAATAAATACAGAGGGGCTACGCGACAAATTTAGGGGACAAATGAGACACGAATAAAATGAATTGAATAAGAGGCGGAAATCAAGCTGAATAGTAACAAGAGTTCGAATCGTTAACAAGTTGGGATGATCTTTTTTACTTGTATTAATCCACCACCAAAAAGTACAAATGTAAATTGCCAATAACCATCTCCACTATCGAATTTAATTTCTTCAACTTGACCAAAAGTGCCTATGCCATTGCTTATTTCATCACCAACTTTCACATCATTTAGCTCGCCGGTGGGGGTATTGTCATTTAATATTTTCATAGTAGAGTTAAGCTTAAAATTGGAAGTTTTTAGTTGAAAACTTACTCAAGACCAAAATTCATTCCTAAATTCTGTTAGCCGAGTGTATTATAACAAGCTCTACAACGTGGTTCGTAGCTGTCTTTTTCTCCTAAAAGGATTTTACTTTCGTTTGCAACTTTTCTGAAAGAATAAACCGCCGGGCTTCCGCATTGCATACAAACCGCATTCACCTTGGTAACGTGTTCTGCTATAGCTAGTAGATTTGGCATAGGGCCAAATGGTTTGCCTAAAAAGTCCATATCTAAACCAGCTATGATAACCCTAATACCTCGTTGAGCGAGCTGATTGCAAACCTCTGGCAGGTTATCGTCAAAAAATTGAGCTTCATCTATGCCAACAACTTGCGTTCTGCTTCCTAGAAGTAAAATTGCAGAAGAGTTCTCTACGGGAGTAGACTGGATGGAATTTAAATCGTGCGAAACGACAGCACTTTCATCATAACGAGTATCGGTTTTTGGCTTAAAAATTTCAACATTGAGCTTTGCAATTTGTGCTCTTTTTAATCGCCTAATTAATTCTTCGGTTTTGCCCGAAAACATGGAGCCGCAAATCACTTCAATGCTTCCACAAAATTCTCCCCGTTTAAAGTTTTGCTCGCTAAATAACATTAGTAAAGGTATTTTAGCCAAATATAAAAGATTTTTATAGTACTTTTGATTGTCATTTATTAACATAAATCACCCGTTTTTTCGTTACTGCATTATGATGAAGCAAGAAGATCTTTTTAGAAAATTAGGTTCGATATTGAATGAACTAAACGAACAATATCAGTTTTTGTCGCAAAATCCGCAACAGCTCAACGAGTTAGAGCTAGAGTTGTTTCATGCGAATGCTAGTTTTTTAACAGATCACATTCAGATTGTAAAAAAGATAGCGCTTAATCAAGCACAACAAACTTCGGCAACACCATCTCCAGTAGTTGAAGACCGTGTTGAGGAAGAACCTTCTATTTACGAAGAGGAGGAAGAAGATGTACATCAAGAAGAGCAGTTAGAAGCGGTAACCTTTTTGGAAGAGGAGCAAGCTTTAGCCGTTGAAGATAGAGTTGAAGAGGTTTCTGTAAGGGAAATTGAAAAGGAGATATTTAAGCTGGATGACGAGCCATCTACTTTTGAGTTTATTTTAAACGATCATTCGGAACACGAAAAGTTTGATTTTGAGGAGAAAGGTGCGCATGAGTTATTTGATAGGCAATTAAGCGAAGCTGAAGAGCGAATTTTAGCTGAGAAAAGGGCAGTTGCTGAAACTCCTATTGAACCAGTAAACGACTCGGTTGTTGAAGAAGAACTTTTTGAAGAAGATGAAGACGACGAAATTGGTCCTGAGCCATTTTTAGTGCACCACGAAGAGGAAGAGGACGCTCCAGTTGAGGAAGAGGTAAAAATTATGGCTGAAGATTTAGCCTTGGAAGAAGTACCGCTTGAAAAGGTCGAAGTTAACCAAGTTGAACCTGTGGAAGATCCAACGTTCAAACCCACTTTGAACGATATCTTGGCAGGCAAAACAAGCATTAGCAGTGTAAATACAAATGCCACATCCAGCATCAGCGACCTAAAACAATCCATCAGCCTAAATGATAAATTGCTTTACATTAAGGATTTGTTTAACGGCTATAACCTAGCTTACGCCGAAGCAATCGATTTAGCTAATAAACAGCCCAATTTTGAAGCAGCGGATAACTTTTTCCAGAAAAATTATGCTAACCAATATAATTGGAGCGAAAAACAGGCAACGGTTGATAAATTTTATCAGTTGTTGAACCAACGTTTCAAATAGGAACAAAGAATAAGGACCAAAGAAAAAGGAAGGTTAAGCCTTCGGTTCGCGTGCTAGAGTTTTATCCTTATTCTTTGATCTTTTATCCTTTGTCTTATATAAAACCCATTCTATTCGAATCTAATTTTAGGAAGATGAATAGCAATACGGTAAAGCTCCACAGAGAGGATCCCCCGTAACTGATAAAGGGTAATGGAATGCCAATTACGGGCATTAGCCCAATAGCCATTCCGATATTTACAAATACGTGGAAAAATAGAATACAAGCAATACAATAACCGTAAACCCTAGAAAAAGCAGATCGCTGTCGCTCTGCGAGATTTACAATTCTTAATAGTAAAAAAGCGTATAAACCAATAACTACAAAAGATCCAACAAAGCCCCATTCTTCACCAACGGTAGAGAATATAAAATCGGTGCTCTGTGCCGGAACATAGCCAAATTTCGTCTGTGTTCCCTGCAAAAATCCACGACCTGTAACTTGTCCGGCTCCAATTGCAATTTTAGACTGTATCACATTATAGCCAGTACCTTTATTATCGGTTTTTAAACCTAAAATAACTTCAATGCGGTCTCGCTGATGTTTTTGTAAAACGTTAGTGAAAATAAATTTGGCAACGAATAGATAGCCTATTGCTAAAATGGTGATGATAGAGATTCTAATAATCTGCTGTTGTCTTTTTCTGTTGTTATAAATGAAAAGCCCGCCTACAATAGCAATCGCTAATATGAGTACCGTTGGACTTAAAAATAAATTCAAGATAAAAAGTACAACCGCTCCCCAAAAAATAGTTAGCAAATAACCTGGTAAACCCTCTCGGTACAACGGAAACATAAACGATAAAAATACCAACGTAGAGCCTGCGTCTGGTTGCAACATTATCAGGAACATAGGTAGGATTATAATCGCAGCGCAAATTAATATGGGCTTAGTTGTATTTAATTTAACGTTAAATGAGCTAATATATCTTGCAACAAGTAAGGCTGTGCCAAACTTTGCAAATTCTGATGGTTGCAACCTAAAACTACCAATGGCTATCCATGCCTGATTGCCACCCACATTTCTGCCTACAACCAATACAAGTAACAATAGTAGCATGGTTATACCGTAAATTACGGGCGCAAATACACTGAAAAATTTTGCGTCGAATAATAAAATGGAAAACCCTAAAATGAGACCCGTACCGATGAAAATTAATTGGCGACCATAATTTGCATTGAAACTGAAACCACCAACATTATCTGGATTGTAAACCGTAGCATAAATACTTATAAAGCCAATAGCGCACAAAGCCATGTAAAGCAGTATGGTAATCCAATCTACATTAAAAAAGAATCTGTTACCTTGCTGTTGCATTTTTTTTAGGTTCTGTTGCTTGCTTATTAAAAGTACTAAGTGTGCTGTTTTTTAGAGGCTTATTTGTATTTCTTTTAAGGCTATCGGTTTTTAAACTATCTGTTTTTAAACTATCAGCTTTGCTTTTTGGCTTAACAGGCTTTGTTCCTTTAGGTGGCGGCGGTAGCAGATTTGCATCTTTGTACATTTGAATGGTACTGCCATGAATTCTTCTGTTGGTTAAACTATCTGTTAAATACTTTTCGGTCATGTAACTAGCAATTGGTGCAGCATAAGCGCCTCCATAACCGCCATTTTCTATAATTACCGCAATAGCAATTTTCGGGTTATCCCTTGGAGCAAAACCTATAAACACAGAGTGATTTTTACCACGATTATTTTGTACCGTACCCGTTTTGCCACACATAATTGTGTTTGGTAAACGAGATTCTATAGCCGTTCCCCATGAAGTATTTACCGCATCCTGCATTCCATCAATAACTGGTTCGAAGTGTTTGGCATCTATGTCTACATAGTGTTTAACTGTATATTTTGAATCGATTTCCTTATCTTTTCCAATTCCCTTAACCACATGTGGCTTAATATAATAACCCCTATTAGCAATAATAGCCATGATATTTGCCATCTGTAAAGGCGTTGTACTAATCTCGCCCTGCCCGATACCAACAGATAGGATAGAGGTGTAACCCCAATATTTGTTTGGGCGTTTGCTATAATCCTCTGCTGTAAATAATTTGTAAGCACGCTCGTTGGGTAAATCTATGCCAAGTGTATCGCCAATACCAAATTTACGCACTTTCTTTTGCCAATCGTCGTAAGTAGGTCGTTGCTTTTTCATACCATTTTTGGTAATCGCTTTCGCAAAAATTTGATAGAAATAGGTATTGCAAGAACGAGCAAGTCCCCTTCTTAGCGAAATGTTACCGTCCACGTGTTCGCATTTAAATTGCCTGTTACCAGCCCAATAATAGCCAGGACAATTAAAGGTAGTATTGGGGTCAACAATGCCTTCGCTTAAAGCAATTAGAGCGCTTAACGGTTTAAAAGCCGAACCGGGAGAATATTTTCCCTGTAAAGGTCTTACAAATAAAGGACGGTTATTTTGCGGTTCGTAAAGTTCCATCAATTTGTTTCCTGTATTTCTCCCAACCATTATATTTGGGTCGTAACCTGGGCTACTCACAAAGGCCAATACTTCGCCTGTGCTTGGCTCAATAGCAACAACACTTCCAACTTTGTTTTTTAGTAGTTCTTCGCCTAATTTCTGCAGTTTAGCATCAATGGTAGTATATAATTCTTGGCCTGATTTTGCAAGGATATCTAATTTTCCGTCAGCATAAGGACCTTTGGGTACATTATGCACATCATAAAGCATGTGCGTAATGCCTTTTTCTCCACGTAAAAACTTTTCGTAAGTGCGTTCAACTCCAGATCTGCCTATATAATCACCCAAGCTATAGTAACCTTCATTCTTTTCTATTTCTGCAGGAGTGGCTTCTTTTATGTAACCTAGAAATTGAGCAGCTATACTATCAGGGTAGGTTCTTATTGTTCGTTTTTGTACAAAAAAACCTTTGTAGTTAACCATCTTCTCTTGTAGTGTTGCATAGGTTTCTACCGACAGGAATTTAACAAAAATAGAAGGCTGAAATTTAGATTGTGTAACGGCCTTTTTAAAGCTTTTTCTAAAAGTTTGCATATCAATACCAACAGCTGCGCAAAGCGATAAAGTATCGAAAGGTTTTACCTCGTTAGGAGTAACCATTAAATCGTAAACCGGTTGATTTTGGACCAATACCCTGTTTTTTCTATCTACAATAACACCTCTAGCTGGATAGATATACAATTTACGAAGTGCATTGTTGTTGGCACTTAAAAAGTACTTGTCGCTAACTACTTGTATATAAAAAAGTTTGCCTAAAAGGATTAAGGCAATTAGAATAAACAAACCCTGAATAATATATTTTCTATTAAACAACTGATCCATTAATTCGCCTTTCTGTTATGAAAAATAAATTCAACTAATAAAATAACAAACAGCGAAAATACGGCACTTAGCAACGCTCTGCCTAAAGTATAACCGGCTTCATCGAGCTTAAAAGCTTCTAAGAAGAAAACAACCAAATGGTGAACGATTATACACAGTATTGCGTAAACGCTAAACCATTTAAAGCCCATGTTGCCTAAAGAAGGCTCTGGCTCATCTATTGCATCTCTATTAAAACTTACAGATATAAATAGCACTCTTACTAAAGCTAAAGCAACGCAAGCACTAGTGTGCACGCCTAAAGTGTCGTAAAATGCATCTAAAGTTAAACCAGTGCCAAAGGCTAATAAAAACAGTAAAATGTTTGGTATCCCGAAAGGCAATACCATTAAAAATAGGATATAAACGAAAGGAGTAGATAGATTGTAATAGGCTAGGTTACGCAAGAGAAAAATCTGCACAAACAACAGGATAATCCATCTAAAAATATTTATGAAAATGGTTCTACTGTTCATCTTTTGTTAGGGTTTCTAAAGCATTTTGCTCTTGTGTCATGCGGTTTTTAACCAAATAAACATATTGCAAATTACTAAAATCATTAAACAAGCTAATTTCTAAGCTCATAAAACTATCGCCTGTGCTCAATTCGGTTCTGCTAACTTTCCCTACTAAAATCCCTTTCGGAAATCCGCCAGCGCCAGATGTTACAATGGTATCTCCTTTGTTAACTTTATAATGATTAGGGATTTCTTTTACATAAGCTTTGGTTATATCGAAATTTCCATCGCCCCAAACCAGAGAGCCAAACGCGTTATATTTTTTAGGGCTAACACTAATTGATGTGCCAGAATTAAGCAAAGAACGTACAGTAGCTAAATTTTCAGAAACATCCATTACAAAACCAACTACGCCAACCGAAGGTGAAACTACAGCCATGCCTTGCGTTACACCTTGCAAACTGCCTTTGTTTATAGTAATAACGTTATTACGAAGCGTAATTGAATTTTTTATAACCTTGGCAGAAAAAAGCGTGTATTGTTGTTGGTTTAAAGAGTCTTTAACCACTACCGTACTTGTAGTATCAACATTTTGTAATTGCAGTAGGGTAGTCTTTAATTTTGCGTTTTCTTGCGCTAAGCTGTCGTTAACCTGACCAAGGTTTAGGTATCTTTTTAAAACGTTTAAACGCTCGTAGGCGCTCCCTACAACCGCATTTGTCGAATTTAAAGTTACACTACGTTGGTAGGCATTATTGCGAACGGTTAATATTATACCAATAGCAAAAAAAACAATAAAGAAAAAGAATGCGTTGTATCTACTTAAAAAAATCCAAAGGTTACGCATTTAAGTGTTAGGTTTTAAGTAGTACGTTGTAAGTTACAAGACTTAAAACTTATAACCTACAACTTAAAACTTGATTTATTGCATTAAAAATTTATAGCCACCAATGTTTTTTAGAGCAATACCAGTACCGCGAACAACTGCTCTTAACGGATCTTCTGCAACGTGTACAGGCAACTTTGTTTTAGCCGCAACACGCTTATCTAAACCACGTAACAATGCACCTCCACCAGTTAAATAAATACCAGTTTGGTAAATGTCTGCCGAAAGCTCTGGAGGTGTAATCTCTAAAGCCTTTAATATAGCTTCTTCAATTTTAGAGATAGATTTATCTAAACAATGTGCAATTTCAGTGTAAGATACGGTAATTTGTTTAGGCACACCCGTCATTAAATCTCTTCCTTGTACGGCAAAATCTGCAGGTGGATCCGCAAGTTCTGGCAAAGCAGCACCAACTTCAATTTTAATTTTTTCAGCGGTACGGTCGCCAATCATAATGTTATGCTGACGGCGGATATAGTTTACGATATCAGAGTCGAAATTGTCTCCAGCAACGCGGATAGATTGATCGCAAACGATACCAGACAAAGCAATAACCGCAATTTCTGTGGTACCACCGCCTATATCAATAATCATGTTACCCATTGGTTCTTCAACGTCGATACCAATACCAACCGCTGCAGCCATTGGCTCGTGAATTAAATAAACCTCTTTTGCACCCGCAATCTCGGCACTATCCCTAACCGCACGTTTTTCAACTTCGGTAATCCCGCTAGGTATACAAATTACCATTCTTAATGATGGAAACATCCAGCCTTTACCGCCGTTAAGCATTCTAATCATCCCTTTAATCATGGCTTCAGCAGCATTAAAGTCTGCAATTACACCATCTTTTAAAGGTCTAACGGTTCTTATATTATCATGTGTTTTACCTTCCATTTGCATCGCCTGGCGGCCAATAGCAATAATTTTATTCGTTTGCCTATCAAAAGCAACAATCGAAGGTTCATCAACAACTACTTTGTCATTATGTATAATCAGGGTATTCGCAGTGCCTAAATCAATGGCAACCTCTTGCGTAAACCAGTTAAATAATCCCATTTATATTTTATATTATTAATATCTCTACTATTCAGAATGTAAAAATAGTGTTTTTATTATATTTTAATTTCAAAAAAAGACCAAAGGCCACTTTTTATTTTCTTCAAATTGTTTGAAAATCAATATCCTGTGCGCTTCGGTCTTTCAGTCCCGCTTTTCGCTTCTCCCGAAGAAAAATCGGGATCCGCTGCAATCGGGTTTATTTTACTTCAGCTTTTGCTACTATTAAATCTGCAACGTTTCAAAAACTACACCGCCTTCGGGCATCCTTCATAGGGGAAAGCATAATGCTTTAGTCTTTCAGCTTTACGCTTTTAGCTTAGAACTTTCAGTTAGTGTTTAAAATGTCTAACTCCAGTAGTTACCATCGCAATACCTTTTGCATTACACATATCAATAGAATCCTGATCTTTAATAGAACCACCTGGTTGCAATACCGCAATAATTCCTGCTTCTGCTGCTAATTCAACACAATCCGGGAAAGGGAAGAAGGCATCAGAAGCCATAACTGCATCTTTTAAGCTAAATCCGAAAGAATCTGCTTTTACAACAGCTTGTTTTAAAGCGTCAACTCTAGAAGTTTGACCAACACCGCTTGCCAATAAAACGTTATCCTTAACAAAAACGATAGTGTTAGATTTGGTATGTTTTACAATTTTGTTAGCAAAAACCAAATCAGCGATAGATGCAGCACTAGGTGTTTTTTCGGTAACCGTTTTCATGTCAGCTTCGGTTTCCAAGCTTAAATCTTTATCTTGTTCAATTACGCCATTTAACAAAGTTTTAAATTGTTTTTTGCTCAATTCAACTTCATTACGTTGCAAAATCACTCTGTTTTTCTTTGTTTTAAATAATTCCACAGCCTCCGGAGCGTAAGAAGGTGCAATTAATACTTCAAAGAAAAGGTTGTTTATTTCTTGTGCCGTAGCTAAATCAACTTCTTGGTTGGTAATTAAAACACCGCCAAATGCAGAAACAGGGTCGCATGCCAAAGCAGTTTTCCAAGCATCTAAAACAGTAGCTCTAGAAGCTACACCACATGCATTAGTGTGTTTTAAAATAGCAAATGTAGGCTCGCTAAATTCGTCAATAAGTGCAACGGCTGCGTCAACATCAACTAAATTGTTATAGCTTAATTCTTTACCATTAAGTTTGGTGAACATTTCATCCAAGTTACCATAAAATGTACCTTGTTGATGAGGGTTTTCGCCATAGCGCAAAGTTTGCGCTTGTTTTACACTTTGTTTAAAAACGTTTAAAGGTTCTTCGTTATTAAAGTAGTTGAAGATAGCTGTATCGTAATGCGAAGAAGTATGGAAAGCTTTTTTAGCGTACGATTTACGCTGTGCTATCGTAGTGGCGCCATCCTGAGCCTGCAATTCTGCTAATAAAGTGCTATAATCATCTTTTGATGCAATAATAACCACATCGTTAAAATTTTTAGCTGCAGCTCTTATCAAAGAAATACCACCGATATCAATTTTTTCAATAATCTCGGCGTCAGTTCCGCCAGCTTTAACGGTTTCCTCAAACGGATAAAGATCAACAATTACCAAATCAATTTCAGGAATCTCGTACTGAGAGATTTGCTCCTGATCGCCTGCTAAACTTCTGCGATTTAAAATTCCACCAAAAACTTTAGGGTGTAAAGTTTTTACTCTGCCACCTAAAATAGAAGGGTAGCCAGTCAAGTCTTCAACAGCAGTAACCGGAAGGTTTAAGTCCTTAATAAATTGCTCTGTACCACCGGTAGAAAACAACGTTACGCCCTGCTGGGCCAAATATTCTACTAATGGCGCTAAACCATCTTTGTAATAAACTGAAATTAAAGCGTTTTTGATCTTTACTGACTGACTCATTTAAGGGGTTGTTTTAAGCCGCAAAGGTAAGAAAAAACGAATGTTTTTTGAGGATGTTTTTTAAGAAAATTTAGAGGCTAAATTGCTTTATTGTTCAATTGTTTCCAATTCTCACTTTCAGACTTTGCCGACTGGTTAGCTTTTCTGGCTGTTTCTACTTCTTAATCTTCTTTATAATAGTCTCTACCACTTTAGGGTAATGCAAATGCTCTAGTTGTTGCCCTTTAAATTTGATCATTTCCAGGTTGTCGCCTTTTTCAATTTTATACTTAGCCTGGTAAATGTATTCGCCTTCGTCGTAGTTTTCGTCAACATAATGTATGGTAATGCCACCTTCAGTTTCGTTGGCTTCCATAACGGCTTTGTGCACAAAATCGCCATACATGCCCTTGCCTCCAAACTTTGGTAAAATTGCCGGGTGTATATTTACTATCCTGCCGGGATATTCTTGGATAAGATTTTTAGGGATTAACCATAAAAAACCAGCCAGTACAATTAAATCTATATCTAGGTTTTTTAGCAGGTCTATTATATTGTCTGTTTTGTAAAATTCTTGCTTATCAAAAATGTGCGAAGGAATTTCGAAACTATCGGCACGTTGTAAAACATAAGCATCAGGATTATTGGTTAGAACCAATGCAACCTCTACTTCGGTGTTGCGTTTAAAATGCTCCATCAGTTTTTGGGCATTAGATCCAGAACCTGAAGCGAAAATGGCGATACGTTTCTTCAAAATTTTTCGTTTTTTTCAAAAATAGCATTTTGCCTATTTAATGAAAGAGTTTTTATCATTTTATGTTCATTAACCGCATTAACATAATGCCAAAAGTTTGCTCTAACTATGCTCAACATCAGTTTCTAACAAAAAAATAAATAATCTTAAAATATTTTTAAATCCGTTTTGCATAATTAAAAGTTAAACTCTATATTTGCAGTCCGAAAATAATATAACACAGAAGATAAAAAGGCTAAACAACAATGGCAAATCATAAATCGTCTTTAAAAAGAATTAGAGCAAACGCTACAAAACGTCTACGTAACAGATACCAGGCTAAAACTACACGTACTTTTATCAAAAGACTACGTGCTGCTGAAGATAAAAAAACTGGTGCTGAGTTATTACCTAAAGTAATTTCTATGTTAGATCGTTTAGCTAAGAAAAACGTAATTCACAAAAATAAAGCTGCTAACAACAAATCTAAATTAACGAAATTCGTTAACGGTTTAAAATAGTCGGTTTTTTTTCTCGATATTAGAACGGTATTGCATAGTGCGATACCGTTTTTTTTATGAAAAAATTTTACGTTCTCCTCATCGCCGTGCTTGTTACTAACCACTTACAGGCACAAAAGAAGTTTACTGTTAAAGGTAGTTTTAAAAACTACGAAGGCAAGGTTTATTTATATTCGGTTAAGAAAGATTCTACATTTACAAAAGATGGCCAGTTTTTTTTCGAAGGAACTACAGAGGTGCCGTATCAGTCGCACATTTCAATACCGTCTAAGCAAATGGTTGGCCTAACTCCGTTTTGGATTGATGAGGGCGAAACAGTTTTAGAATTGGATACAGTACCATTTAAAAATAATCGATTTAGTGGCATAGATTTAAAGGCGAATATTATTAAAGCAGGCAAGAGTCATCACATTATGGATGCTTTTGCACGCGGAAACAATGAAATTTGGAGTTCGTCTTTTTCTGACATTGAAAAAAGTAAGCAGATGAAGGCGTTATCAGATAGAATGTTGCTTGAAAATCCAAATTCTGTGTTATCGTTATATGCCTTGAGTGCAAATATGAAGCATTATGAGCAAGATGAGTTAGAAAAGCTCTATGCTGGTTTTAGCCCCTCATTGCAAAAAACATCTAATGGTTTGGCTATAAAAAACAAATATGTTAAGGTGTTGGAAGCCAAAGTAGGAGGTGAAATGCCAAACTTTACACAAGCAAACCAATATGGCAAACCGGTATCTTTAAGCGATTTTAAAGGTAAGTACGTTTTAGTTGATTTTTGGGCATCCTGGTGTATTCCTTGTCGTAAAGAGAACCCAGAAGTAGTAAAGGCGTATCGTAAATTTAAACCTAACGGCTTCGATATATTGGCGGTGTCTTTTGATGATGACAAAGATGCTTGGGTTAAAGCAATTGCTGATGATAATTTGACTTGGGCACACGTGTCTGATTTGGGAGGATGGCAAAATGTGCTTGCTAAAACATTTAAGGTAACTTTGATTCCAAGCAATTATTTAATAGATCCTAATGGGATAATTATTGCCAAAGACTTACGTGGCGAAGACCTCTCGAAAAAACTTGCTGAAATTTTTGAAGCTAAATAGTATCTTTAGTCTAATCATCCATCATTTTATGTTTATAAATTATAAAGAATGGATAATTACGACCAAAAAATTGGTATCAAGGCTTGGGCAGAGGCAGACAGACCAAGAGAAAAACTTTTGTTGCAAGGACGTCGTCAACTAACAGATGCTGAACTGATTGCAATTTTAATAGGTTCTGGCAGTAGAACCGAAACTGCCGTGGATTTGAGTAAAAGAATTCTGAATTTTTACCAGAACGATTTAGCTAAGGTAGCAAAGCTGAGCGTTAAAGAACTCTCTAAATTTAAGGGAATAGGCGAGGCTAAAGCAATTTCTATTGTTGCTGCTTTGGAATTGGGCAGGCGTAGAAAGGAGACTGAAACCGATGGGCCAGTTAAAGTTTTTAGTTCAAAAGATGCTTATGATTTGATTAAAGCAGATTTCACAGACTTGCCGCATGAGGAGTTTTGGGTTATACTCTTAAATCGAGCTAATTTTTTTATGAGTAAACACTTTTTAAGCAAAGGTGGTCAGTCCGGAACGATCATAGATCCTAAAATTGTTTTTAAGGTCGCCATAGAAAATCAAGCAGCATACATCATTCTAGCGCACAACCATCCCTCTGGTAATTTAAAGCCTAGTGCCGCAGATATTAAGGTAACCAAACAATTAAAAGAAGCAGGCCTTTTGTTAGAATTGCCAATTTATGATCATTTGATTGTTAACGACCATAGCTTTTTAAGTTTTGCGGATGAAGAGTTGATGTGATTAAGCAGTAAGTTTTAAGTTAAAAGTTTTATGCACACTGAATTTCTCTTTACAATTAATTAATAAGCGATTTGTATTTTAGCGGCATTATGAAAAAGATACTTATCACCTTCTTAGTTTTTCTATCGTTCTTCTCGGTTGTTAATGCGCAAAAGAATTCGCCTATCAACATTATGTCTTATAATATCAGGCTAAATGTAGCTTCTGATGGCGTAAATGCTTGGCCAAACAGAAAGGACAATGTTAAGGCTTTGGTTAAATTTTATGATACAGATATTTTGTGTGTGCAGGAAGCTTTGCCTGAGCAGTTTGATGCCATTCTGGAAAATACAGAATTTGATGTTGTTGGCGCAGGGCGAGATGATGGTAAGCGAAAAGGCGAATTTGCTGCCATATACTTTAATAAAAATAGGTTTACCAAGAAGGATGGAGGTATTTTTTGGCTTTCTACAACACCAAATGTACCAAGCAAAGGTTGGGATGCGGCGTTAAATCGTGTATGTTCTTGGGTTAGGTTATACGACAAAAATAATAAAAAGGAATTTTTGGTTTTCAATACGCATTATGATCATGTTGGTGTACAAGCAAGAATCGAGTCGGCAAAATTGATTAAACAAAAAATACAGGAGATTGCACCGAAGTTGCCAGTGGTATTTACAGGTGATTTAAATGTAACTCCAGAAACCGAAGCTATAGCTACCATCAAATCTTTTTTAATGGATAGTAAAGAGGTTTCTTTAGAAAAACCTTACGGACCAAACGGCACATTTAATGCCTTTAATTTTAACAGTGCATTAAAAGATAGGATTGACTACGTTTTTGTGAACGAAGGTTTTAAAGTTCAGAAATATGGTGTGTTATCAGACAGTAAAGACCAAAGGTATTATTCAGATCATTTACCCGTATTTGTGAAGCTTTTATTTTAAACTATATGCTGAAAAAAACCTTCTCAATACTTTTAATTGGCTTGGCTTTCATTTCCTGCGAAAAGGAAATTATCGGCCCCGATATTAGTGCAGTGGTTAACTTTTCAATTGTAAACTCCAATGGCAATGATTTGTTAAACCCTAGTGTAATAGGGGCAATTACAGAAGAAAATACCGAAGTGTTTTTGTTGAAGAATGGCACGAAAGTTCGTCTTTATCAAGGTAATTTAGATGCGCCAAAGTTTCTTAAAATCATATCTCAAAATGGGAAAAATGTGTTTAGGATGTTCTTTGATATAACAAACGAAAATTTTAAGGATGACAGAATAACTCAATACATCAGATTTAAAGATGGTTCCGAAATTGAAGTTGTTGGAGAATTCAATTCAAATAAAAAAAACAATAAAATCCTACAGCAAATTTGGATTAATGGGACTGAAAGAACTATAAGTTCAGCGCAAAGTCCAATTGTCATTGTAAAATAAACTAAATCAATCTTTCTTCTTTTTGTCTGTTTTTCTTACAAAAATCATCGTGTTGATTTTATTCTCCTTAAGCCAATCCGCTTGCCTATCGCTAACAGGTTGCAGCTTAATTGTGTCGGCGCCTAAAAACTTAATAAAGTGATAAGAAATGAGTGTTCGAGTAGCATCTTCTTTATTTGGCGTAGTTAGTATTAATCTATCCAGGTCTCCTAATTTATCAAATTCGTAAGTGCCCTTAACTTGTATTTCCGTTTCCTTATGTTCTGTTATGCCAGTAAATTTATTGTCGATATCGAACTTGTAACTCAGTTTTGTTTTGGCTTTCGGGCTCTCGTAATTCCATGTTCCTTTAATAGAGTCAAGCCTGGTTTCTTGAGCATTTGACAAGTGTGAACAAATGCAAATTACGAATAGTATGCCTAAGAATCTCATGTCGCAAATGTTGGTTGGTTTATAACTAAATTATATACAAAGCAAAGGCTAATTTGTTTGCACTGTATCTTTCTCCTTTCGGCTTTAAATAATATCTTTGCGAAAGAATAGACAAGCGGAAAGCGCTGGGCGTATTTACAGCGCCAAACGCTTTGTGCCAAACGCAATACTCCAAAAATGAAAATATCATACAGCTGGCTTAAGCAATTTATACAAACTGATAAAACTCCACAGGAAATTTCTCTTATTTTAACAGACATAGGTTTAGAGGTTGAAAGTTTAGAGAAAGTTCAACCAATAGTTGGCGGTTTGGAAGGTTTGGTAATCGGCCATGTTGTAGAATGTGCACAACATCCAAATGCCGATCGTTTACGCGTAACCAAAGTTAATGTAGGTGACGATGAGCTTTTGCAAATTGTATGTGGGGCACCAAACGTGGCTGCCGGACAAAAAGTGGTAGTAGCAACTGTTGGTACAACGGTTTACCCAAATGAAGGCGAACCTTTCAAAATCAATAAATCCAAAATTAGAGGAGAAGCATCTGAAGGGATGATTTGTGCCGAAGATGAAATTGGTTTAGGCGCTTCGCACGCTGGTATTATGGTTTTGCCAGAAGATACCCAAATTGGTATGGCTGCTAAAACCTATTTTAAAATGGATGATGACTTTATGTTCGAAATTGGGCTAACACCTAATAGGGCAGATGCAGCATCACATTTAGGCGTGGCTAGAGATTTAGCTGCTTATTTGCGTACATCATATCAAATGCCAGATGTTACTGCTTTTGCGGTAGCTAATGAAAACTTACCAATTGCCGTTAAGGTTGAAGACACCGAAGCTTGCCCCCGTTATAGCAGCGTAAGTATTAGTGGCGTAACTGTAAAATCATCGCCAGATTGGCTAAAAGATAAATTAAAGGTTATTGGCATTCGCCCAATAAATAACATAGTTGATGCTACTAATTATGTGTTGCATGAGCTAGGGCAACCTTTACATGCCTTTGATGCCGATCAAATTAAAGGCAAACAGGTAATTGTTAAAAAATGCGATGAAGGAACACCTTTCGTTACGTTAGATGGCATTGAAAGAAAACTTTCTGCAGATGATTTAATGATTTGCGATGCGGAAGGCCCAATGTGTATTGCCGGCGTGTTCGGTGGAAAAAATTCGGGAGTAAGTGAACAAACCACAAATATTTTTTTAGAAAGCGCTTACTTCAATGCTGTTAGTGTTCGTAAAACTTCAAAAAGACACGCCTTAAAAACAGATGCATCTTTTAGGTTCGAGCGTGGTACCGATCCAGAAATGACGATTGTAGCGTTAAAAAGAGCTGCATTATTAATTAAGGAAGTTGCCGGCGGCGAAGTTTCGTCATCAGTATCTGATATTTATCCAGTGCCAACTAAGCCTTTCGATGTAGAAGTTAGCTACTCAAATATTGTAAAATTAATCGGCCAGGATATTCCTAGCGAAGAAATTAAATCGATTATTTTAGCATTAGGAATTGAAGTTGCTTCAGAAAATGAAGGTGTGTTGAATTTAAAAGTTCCAGCTTATAAAGTGGACGTAACCAGAGAGTGCGATGTAACGGAAGAAGTATTACGTATCTATGGCTATAACAATATTCAAATTCCTACAAAAGTAAATGCAAGTTTAGCGTACACGGCAAAGCCGAATAAAGAAAACGTACAAAATCTGGTGGCAGATATGCTAACAGCTAATGGCTTTTTGGAAATTTGGTGCAACTCTTTAACGCGTTTAGCTTATTCAAAAAATCCAGCAGAAGCAGTACATATTTTAAATCCCTTAAGTTCTGACTTAAACGTAATGCGCCAGCAACTTTTGCAACCGGCTTTAGAAAGTGTTGCTTATAATCAGAACCGTAAAAATGCTGATTTAAAACTTTACGAATTCGGTAAAACGTATCATTTAATCGGCGATCAATATGTAGAACGCCCAAGGCTGTTGGTTTTATTAAGTGGCGCAAAACAATCCGAACAATGGAATCATGCTAAAGCAAGCAACAGTTTTTATAACTTAAAGGCAACGGTTGATGCCATCATCGGAAGATTAGGCCTAGCTAACTTCCAAACGGATGAAATTAAAGATGAAAACTTTGCCTACGGCCTAAAATACTTTAGAGGAGCCCAAACTCTGGTTTCTTTCGGAGCAGTAACCAGCACAGATAAAAAGCAAGTAGGCATAGATAAAGATGTATTTTATGCTGATTTTGATTGGGCCGTGCTTTTAGATGCTATCCGAAAAAATAAAATCGTTAACAAAGATGTTCCAAAATATCCGGCAGTAAGAAGAGATTTATCTTTATTAATTGATGAGCAACTTACGTTCGACGTTTTAAAAGGTATTGCATTTAAAACAGAGAAAAAACTTTTAAAAGATGTGCAAGTTTTTGATGTTTACCAAGGTGATAAATTACCAGAGGGAAAAAAATCTTACGCACTAAGCTTTACTTTGCAGGATGAAGAGCAAACTTTAACCGACAAGCAAATTGATGCGATTATGCAAAAGATTATAACTAACTTGGCGCAACAAGCGAAAGCTGAGATTAGATAAGAAAAAAATAAATTTAATTAACCAAGCTCAAAAAATATTAAGTTTCTAGAAAAATGTCGTCCGTTGCCGATCAATTAAATAAAGTATTACACAAAACATCTCAATTAATTGAGCTTTGTAATGCCCTACAAGAAGAAAACGACTTGTTAAAGTTAGAAAATCAGCATACGAAACAATCTTTAGAAACGGCAAAAAATAAAGAAAAAGAACTCGATGAAAAGCTAAGAGTATTAAAATTAGCGAAGAGTATTGAGGGAACAAGTGAAAAGACACTTGATATAAAGCAAAAAATTAACGATTTTGTGCGTGAAATTGATAAGTGTGTTGTGTTGCTTAAGAAATAAGTAACATCAAAAAATTGAAACAAAGCTAAAAATGGGAGAAATCTCGATTAAAATAACTATTTCCGACCGTATTTATCCGTTAAAGGTAAATGTAGAAGAGGAAGAAATTGTGAGACGAGCGGCCAAGATTATTAATGAACGTATAAAAGACTACCAAGAAAATTATGCGGTTAGAGATAAACAGGATTTGCTATCTATGGCGGTGCTGCACTATGCTACGGCGGTTTTAAGAACCGAGCATAAAGCGCAAAACCAAGATACAGAAGTGGCCGACAAAGTTGAGGAATTGGATAGTTTGTTAAACGGATTTTTCGCTAAATAAAAAAAACGTTCTTTATTGGGTTGAGTGTATTTTAAAGCATTTAATCTTAAACAGCTAACAAAATTTGGCCGTGGCTAAATTTTTATGTTTCAATGTTTGTAGTTCTCTATTTACAAATAGAGGCCAACGCACCGAGCATAATTATTTAGTTACGGTTTTTTTATACAAAACAAAATGGAAATACTAGGAATAGTAGGTTGCATACTAGCCAGCTTAATTGTTGGTGTAGTTATTGGCAGATACCTACTGCGTAGCTTGTTTAAACAACAAGAAATTGCTGCGCAAAGCAAGGCGAAGAAGATTTTAAAGGATGCGGAAAGCAACGCCGAAATTTTAAAGAAAGATAGACTACTTGAAGCAAAAGAGAAATTTTTGCAGTTAAAGGCAGAGCACGAACAACAGGTAAATACTAGAAATAACGAAGTTAACCAACGCGAAAACGGTATTAAGCAGAAAGAACAATCGCTTAACCAAAAGTTGGAAAATTTGAACCGCAAGGAACAAGAGCTAGATAAACACAAAGATAACTTGGAGAAACAGACTGCATTGGCTGTTAAAAAACAAGAAGAGGTTGATGTGTTGAAAAACCAACATGTACAGCAGTTAGAAACCATTGCAGGTTTAAGTGCAGAGGAAGCTAAAAACCAATTGGTAGAGAATATGAAGAGCGAAGCTCGTTCTCAAGCTATGATGCAAGTTAAAGACATTGTTGACGAAGCCAAACTAACGGCAAGCAAAGAAGCTAAAAAAGTTGTAATCCAAACCATACAGCGTACGGCTGCAGAAGCAGCAATTGAAAATTCGGTTTCCATTTTTCATATTGATAGCGATGAAATTAAAGGTCGTGTTATCGGTAGGGAAGGAAGAAATATCCGTGCCTTAGAGGCAGCAACCGGAATCGAGATTATCGTAGACGATACTCCAGAAGCAATTATTTTGTCAGGTTTTGATCCGGTTAGGAGAGAGATTGCCCGTTTGGCTTTGCACCGTTTGGTAACCGACGGCCGTATTCACCCTGCTCGTATTGAAGAGGTAGTTGCTAAAACCAAAAAGCAAATTGAAGACGAAATTGTAGAAATTGGCGAGCGTACAGTAATCGACTTAGGCATTCACGGATTACACCCAGAGTTAATTAGAATGGTTGGTCGTATGCGTTACCGTTCTTCTTACGGACAAAATCTATTACATCACTCTCGTGAGGTAGCAAACTTCTGCGCAACAATGGCTGCAGAACTTGGCTTAAACGCTAAAATGGCAAAACGTGCAGGTTTATTACACGATATAGGTAAAGTGCCAGATGATAACCCAGAATTGCCACATGCAATTTTAGGTATGCAATTGGCCGAGAAATATAAAGAGCATCCAGAAGTTTGTAATGCAATTGGTGCCCACCACGACGAGATTGAAATGACCTCAATGATTTCGCCGATTATACAAGCATGCGATTCTATTTCTGGAGCGAGACCAGGAGCCAGACGTGAAGTAGTTGAAAGCTATATCAAGCGTTTAAAAGAACTGGAAGAATTAGCATTGTCTTATCCAGGTGTTGAAAAAACATTCGCAATACAAGCAGGTAGAGAGCTACGTGTAATTGTAGAGAGTGAAAGAATTACTGATGCGCAAGCAGAATTATTAGCAGCAGATATTTCTAATCGTATTCAAACCGAAATGACTTACCCAGGTCAGATTAAGGTTACAGTAATTAGAGAAACAAGATCTGTAGCATTTGCTAAGTAATCTAATAATTTTTAACAAAGCGAAAAATCTAATTTAGATCTTAAATAATATGCAAAAGCGTTCCGAATTTTCGGGACGCTTTTTTTATCTTTATATTTCAAACGTTAAACTTTGTTATCCTGAGCATATTCAAAAAGATCTATTTCGATATTTATGTCTAGGAAATTCAAACTTACCCAACATGGAAAAAACTGAAAAGCGACCGGTAGATCTACTTTTTGACAAATACGCAGAAAGTCACCAAAACTCAACGAATGAATTAATTCATTGGGTTTGCGTGCCACTAATTGTTTTCAGCCTATTAGGCTTAGTGTGGATGATTCCGTTTCCACAACTAGAATTTTTGGGGCAATATAAAACCTTCTTTAACTGGGCCTCATTTTTAATCGCGTTTGCAATGTACTACTATTATACCTTATCGCCCGTGTTATTTTTTATGATGATTTGGGTAATTGGATTAATGAGTTTCGGAATTGTACAACTAGAGTATTGGGAAGCTGCAGGTGGTCCGGCAGTATGGCTAGTTTGCTTAATTATTTTTGTATTGGCGTGGATCGGACAATTTATTGGACATAAAATAGAGGGTAAAAAACCATCTTTTTTAGACGACATCAAGTTTCTGTTGATTGGACCAATTTGGTTATTACATTTCGTTTGCAAGAAAGTTGGGATTAGGTATTAATCTGGCAGAAAATCAGTGTTTTCCACGCAGATTTAGAAGATATTTCTATAGTCTAAGCCGTAGAGTGTCGCAGAACCTAAATCTTCTTTAATCTGCAAATCTTTTCTGCGTTTATCTGCGAGAAAATGAGTGTAGCTTTTTAGCACGCAGATTTCGCTGACTTTTCTATAGTCTAAACCGCTGATTTTCGCTGAGCCTTCATCTTTTAATCTGCGCTCTTTTCTGCGGATATCTGCGAGAAAATGTGGCTGACTTTTCTATAGTCTAAACGCTGGTTTGAAAAAGTCAATCTGTCTTCAATGGAGAGCTGGTCATTATAGATTGTTTACAATTCTTTTAATAGAAGTGTTTATGTCGCTTGTGTTAAAATTAACCAAGATTCCAAGTTTTTTATTGGAGAGCTTTAAGTAAGTTAACAATTGTTTATAATGCACATCCTTTAAGTTTTCTACAGATTTAACTTCAATTATAACCCTGTTTGAGACAATAATGTCTACGCGATATCCCAAATCTAATTTTGTGTTTTCATATACAAAAGGTAAACCCACCTGACAATCGGTAGTTAATCCTGCTCTCTCCAACTCATAACATAGAGCATACTCATAAGCGGATTCTAGTAATCCCGGTCCAGTTTGATTATAAAAGTTGTAAATGCAACCCTTAATGACGTAAGAAATTTCATTTTCTATCATAACTTCTAATATTAAGATGATGGTTCGATAAGGGATATGATTGAAATTAATAAAAATTCTACAAAAGTTATCTGTTGTCTGCGAGAAAATATGTTTGACTTTTCTCTCACGCAGATTTCGCTGATTTTCGCAGAGCCTTGGTCTCTGTAATCTGCGATCCCTTTCTGCGTTCATATGGGAGAACTTATATTTGCTGTTTCTTTCACGCAAATTCCGCTGATTTTAAACCGCTGATTTTCGCTGAGTCTTGATTTTCATAATCTGCGAATCTTTTCTGCGAATATCTGCGAGAAAATGTGTTCCGCTTTTCCTTCACGCAGATAGCGCTGATTTTTCTGAAATCTAAACAGCAGACTTTCGAAAACCCTAAATCCTTTTTTAATCTGCGAATCTTTTCTGCGGATATCTGCGAGAAAATGTGTATGGCTTTTATATCACGCAAACTGCGCTGATTTTTCTATATTCTAAACCGCTGATTTTCGCAGAACCTAAATCCTTTTTAATCCGCGAATCCTTTCTGCGAATATCTGCGAGAAAAAGTGTTCCGCTTTTCCTTCACGCAGATAGCGCTGATTTTTCTGAAATCTAAACAGCAGACTTTCGAAAACCCTAAATCCTTTTTTAATCTGCGAATCTTTTCTGCGGATATCTGCGAGAAAATGTGCGTGGCTTTTATATCACGCAGACTGCGCTGATTTTTCTATATTCTAAACCGCTGATTTTCGCAGGACCTAAATCCTTTTTAATCCGCGAATCTTTTCTGCAAATGTGTGCGAGACATTAATTCTCTCTAGTTTAAAAGAAGTTAACTTTGTGTTAAACGTCCTATTTGTTAAAATTAGGATGTTTTGTAAATGAAAACCCCTAAAACATTGATACAAATGCCATTTAACAATTAGTTAACCTTTAAGTAAACGAATGGTAATTTTCGGCTAACATACAGCTAACATTACGGTAATAGTTTTGCCTAAACAAAAAATAGGCAAATTGAAATCACAATTAACTCTTAGAAAAGCATTATTTACATTACTATTTATAATGTTAGGCGCAACTGTTTTCGCTCAGGGAATAGGTAAAATTGCAGGAACTGTATCAGACGCCAAAACTGGCGAGACACTAATTGGTGTTTCTGTTAAAATTTCGGGTACAACAAAAGGTGTAGGTACAGATGTAGACGGAAAATATATCTTAAGCGGACTTGCTACTGGAAAATATACAATCGAAGTTTCTTACGTAAGTTATGCTACAAAGAAAATTACTGATGTAGACGTAAAAACTGGAGTGGTAACAACTTTGAATGTCACTTTGGACGAATCTTCTTCTCAAACACTTAACCAGGTTGTAATCACTGGTAGCTATAAGCAAGAATCGGTAAATTCATTACTGCTTCAACAGAAAAATAGTCCAAGAATTTCTAGCGGTATTTCAGCAGAAGTGATCAAAAGATCTCCCGATAGGAATACTTCGGAAGTTTTAAAGCGTGTTAGTGGCGCAAGTATACAGAATAATAAATTCGTTGTTATAAGAGGTTTAGCGGATCGTTATAATTCATCCATGTTAAATAATTCTTTACTGCCAAGTACAGAACCCGACAAAAAAGCATTTTCTTTTGATATTATCCCGGCAAATTTAATTGACAATTTGATTATCCATAAAACCGCATCGCCGGATTTACCAGGTGATTTTGCCGGGGGGATTGTACAGGTTATTACAAAGGATGTTCCCGATCAAGACTTCCTAAATTTTACAACAAGTTTCGGATATAATACTCAATCTACTTTTAAGGATTTTTTAGGCAACGATAGAGGTAAATACGATTATTTTAGTTTTGCAGATGGTAGTAGAGATCTTCCTTCTACTTTTCCGAAATCTTTTCAAGACTATAACCCCCTTAATGTATCGCAAAAGGCGCAATTGAGTAAGCAACTTTCAAATCCTTATGCGGAGCAAGTTTATACGGCATTACCATCGCAAAATCATCAAATAAATTATGGTAAAAGGACAGATTTTAAGGATGGTAGTTCTTTAGGTAGCGTTGTTTCGCTATCGTACAGAAATAGCCAAAATATAAGTCCAGTTCAGCGTAATGATTATCAGAATGATTTTAGAGATATTTATTATGATTATAACGATTCACAATATGCTTTCAATACTAGTGTAGGCGTTTTGGCGAATATAACGTACAAAAAAGGTAAAAGTAAATATAGTTTCAAAAATTTATTTAATAGTGTATTGGATGAAGTTTATACAGACAGAACTGGATTTAACACAAATATTGATGCTAATCTTCGATTCAATAACTCTGACTTGACCAAAAAAACAATCTATAATACGCAGTTAGAAGGAGACCACCAGTTTGGTAAAGCTGATCAAAAGATTAACTGGAATTTGAGTTATTCTTTGATAAATAGAGATCAACCCGATCTTAGATCGATATATTACCGCCAAATAGGTGATTCGGACTCAGAAGTTTACAATGTTGTAGATAGAAATAGCCGTAGGTTTTTCTCATCGCTTAAGGAAAACAATTTTTCAGGACAAGTAAATTATACACTCCCTTTTAATTTTTTCTCTAAAAAGAGCACGTTTAAAACTGGTTTGCTGAGCATGTATAAAAGCAGAGACTTTAGTGCCCGAATCTTTAATTACCTATTTAATTCTTCCGGATCAGCAAGTATGGATAATTATTTGTTGAGTCTTCCTAAAGAATCAATTTTTGCCCAAGAAAATATCAATTCGAATGGTGGTTTTATTTTGAGCGATTTTACTAGCAATACTGATTCTTACCAAGCACAAACTCTTTTAAATGCTGGATATTTAATGGTCGACAACAAATTTGGAGCTAAGTCTAGATTGGTTTGGGGAGCAAGAATTGAAAATTATTATCAAAATATCGATTATTTAGATTTGAGTGGAACTTACAGAAGTTTTGATCAAACATTTACAGATATACTGCCGTCAGTAAATTATACTTATTCTTTAACGGATAAAACAAATTTACGTGCTTCTGTTTCAAGAACGGTATCCAGACCAGAGCTAAGAGAACTAGCGCCGTTCGCGTTTTACGATTTTGTTGCGCAAACTTCTACTTTAGGAAATCCTGCCTTGCAACGTGGAACTATTAATAATGCAGATTTAAGATATGAAATATATCCAAAAGCTGGTGAGACCTTAACATTCTCTGTTTTTTATAAGGATTTTAACAATGCTATCGAGCAGGCTTTAGACGAGGGCGGAACTCCAGAACGTAGACAAATTAATTTTACCAATATCGGTAAAGCCACTTCGTATGGGGTTGAAGTTGATTTTAGAAAAAAGCTGGATGCTTTAGGTGGAGTATTTTTTAGAGATTTAACAGCTTTCGCAAATGCAAGTTATATAAAATCGGATGTAGAACTAAATTCTTTAGGCTTAAATTCGAGACCGTTGCAAGGACAGTCGCCATATTTAATTAATGCAGGCCTACAATACTCAAATGAGAAAAGCGGTGTTTCTGTAACTGCTTTGTACAACAGAATTGGAGAGCGTATAGCTTTAGTAGGAAACTCATTGATACCAAATATTTGGGAAAATTCAAGAAATGTAATAGACTTTCAGGTTAGTAAAAAGCTTCTTAAAAACAGAGCAGAGTTAAAGCTTAATGTTGGAGACGTGCTAAATCAAAATAGCATTTTTTATTTAAATATGGATGATAAAAATTCTTATAACTCTAATATAGATAAGCAATACATCTCAACAAGTTTTGGAACCAATTTTACGCTCGGCTTTAGTTATAACTTCTCATTGTCTAAATAAAATTCAAGATAAATAATTGTTAAGCTAAACTTAATCTATCGTTAATCTACAAATAACATCACTAATATAATTTTACAAAAAAAATAAATATGAAATTAAAACATTCTATTGTAGCAGTATTAATGACTGCGGTTGCTTTTACAGCGTGTAAGAAGGATAAAAATACTGGTGGAGAATCATCAGGTACTATTGAAATTACTAACGGTGGCAACTTAACCGGAACTTTTAAGAAAGATCAGCATGTGGTTGTTAGAAGAGGAACAATTACATTAACGGGTTACACGTATTTTGAAGAAGGTGCTAGTTTAACTATTGAACCAGGCACAGTTATAAAATCAAGTACTAGCAATAAAGGTGCCCTAATTATGGAAAGAGGTTCTAAAATTATGGCTGAAGGTACTGCGCAAGCTCCGATTGTATTTACTTCTGGTCGTCCTGTAGGCGAAAGAACTCCGGGTGACTGGGGAGGAATTATCCTTTTAGGAAAAGCAACTGTAAATGCTACTAACCCAACTATTGAAGGTGGTGTTGGTAGACAGTATGGTGGTAATGTTGATAATGATAATTCAGGTAGCCTAAAATATATTAGAATAGAATTTGCAGGTATAGCTGCAGAACTTAACTCAGAAATCAATGGATTAACTTTAGGTGGCGTTGGTTCTGGAACAACATTAGAGCACATCATGGTTGCTTATGGAAACGATGATGCTTTTGAATTCTTTGGAGGTACAGTAAATGCAAAATATTTAGTTGCTTATGCAACAGCTGATGACGATTTCGATTTTGACAACGGATATAAAGGTAAAATTCAATTCGCAGTTTCATTAAGAGATCCGGAATTTGTTGATGGTGGCGATGCAGGTAACGGAATTGAGTGCGATAATAATGCAAGCGGATCGGACGCAGCACCCAGAACTAGACCAAATCTTTCAAACTTTACGATTTTAGGTCCTAATGGTGCTGCTAATACAGCTGCTAATCATAATTTCGCAAATAGATTTAGAAGAAATACAGCTTTTGTATTAAATAACTCTATTCTGTTAGGTCACCCAGATGGTGGCTTGTCACTAGAGTCGAATGGTACATACAATGCGTTTATTGATGGTACTTCAGAATTTAAAAATAACATTCTTTATGCGCTTGCAGCACCTTTTAAAATGGGTAGCGATGTAACGGTTGCTGGTGCATCTGCAGCAGCAATTGAAGCTAAAGCGACAGCTGCAGGTACTGTGAAGTTAACTTCATCTGCAGGAGCAGGACTAACAAATGCATTTAGCTTAACAAGCCCTAACTTCTTGCCAGCAGTAGGATCGGTAGCATTAACTGGTGCATCTTTCACAGGTGATCAAACAGACTCTTTCTTCGAAAAAGTTGCATACAAAGGAGCTTTTGGTGCTGTTAATTGGACTACTGGCTGGGCTAGCTGGACTCCAAAGACTAACGTTTATTAATAAAAAAAATGATAATAATAAAAGCCTCAATGCAATGCGTTGAGGCTTTTATTGTTATTTGCTTTTCAGCGATTCCTTCGGCTGATAAGCATAAACAACGTCATACTTCTGTTTTTTTAAATTATCAGCCAATTCGCCAATTTTAAGTTTTTGTTTTTGTGGCGTGGGCTCGCAAATCGAATATAATTTTCCGTTATAGTAAATTGGGTCTCCAATGGGTTTGTCGAATTGAACTGCCATGGTTATGTGAGTAGGGTATAATAAGGCAATCATAGGCAGATTGTATATTTCCTTTACTAAATAAAAAAACAGGGCCACTCGATCATCGCAATCGCTTTCATCATTCAGTAAAGTTTGCTCCGGAGCGAAACGTTTTTCCTTGCCTAATAACTTCTCGTCGTCCTCATACAAAAACGCATACCTAGTAAATTGCATCAAATAATCTACGCCTTTTTTCGTGGGCATTTTTTTAACATTTTCCTTTAACATCGGAATCAGAGATTCGTAAGTATCTTTACTTAGCGGAATGTTGAAATAGGTTTCAAAATCAACTACAGGATAATTAGCGAAAATATTCGACACCTCATTGTTCACTTTTAGGTTAAAATGATAAGCCTTGTGTTTGTAATTAAAGCCGATTTGTTTTTCGCGGTAGCTTTCTGGCCTAAAATCTGGCATTCGCGTAACTTTATAGCTAAAAGCGAGTTTGGCATCGTCAACCTTTATGTTAACCGGTATGTAGGTATTTTCTTTTTGAAAAAGCTTCCCATAATCATGATAATTTAAGCAACTGTATTTTTTTCCGTCCACCATAAAAAATGGAATGTCAGCAATATCCTCATCGTTTCTAACATAAAATATAATCTGGTTATTGCCAATGGCGATTTTTGCATCGTAGCCAGATTTTACCATCAAAAACCATTTGTACAATGTATAACGCTCGTAGTTTTCTTTTTTCGGACTGATAGCTTCAGCCGTTTTTCTAACCAATTGATAGAACAACCAATCGTTAAGTTGCTTTTTATTTTGGTAAGCAACCAAGGTATCTATCAGAGGCTGATATTTTCCCGTATTTAGCTTTTGATAAACTGTATTAATGTATTTACTGCTAAGCTCTGGCTTTTTCGGAATGATGATAGACGAATCTAATGCGATATTAAAAGTATCATTGTAAAACTCAAAACTGTAGCGTTGCGCCTTTGTGCTTAAGCCTACTAAACAAAATAGGGTAAACACAAGCGCTTTAATTACAGTAAGTTGAATAATGCTTTTCAAATTCGTTAACATTTACTTTACATTAAATGTACGTAAAATTAACACAGGCACAATATTAAGTTTTCCCTTTTAATAACTAGTATTTAACATCAGCTTAACATGGCTAAATTACATTTGCAGTGTTAAATATTTGGTTAATATATAACGTTTAAGTTTAGGTTAGTTGATAACAAAAAGCCACGATGGATGTCGTGGCTTTTGTTTTTACTCGTTATTACCTAGGGGGATAATAAACAGCAAATTCCAATTCAGGATTTGGATTTAGAAATTCTTACCGATCTTTTCCAACATCTCCGCCGGAATTTTCTGTGTGTCTACAACTAAAAATCCGTCTAAACAATCAGAGAATTTAGGGTCTATGTTAAAGCAAATAATCTTTGCATTCAGGTTCATATATTGTCTTAAAAGAACAGGGATTTTAATATGAGAGTTTTCAATATCGCCAATTAAGCCGTCCAAATCTTTAAGCGAGTCGCTACTTTCAACCAATAAACTTCTATCGATTTGGGTTAAATCGGCTTTAAATTTATTCTTAGGTTTTACATAATGTGCCATCTCGTAATCGAAATGGTTTTTAGTGATGTAATCTACAATAATCGATTTCGAAAGTTTAGAAAAACTGTTACTAATGCTAACCGGACCAAACATATATCTGTATTGCGGATTATCCAACAGGTATTTCAAAATCCCCTTCCACAGCAAAAATAATGGTAGAGGCTTCAGTTGATATTCTTTCCTAATCCACGATCTGCCTAACTCAATTCCTTGTCTTAACACTGGATAAAAAGGTTCTTTAATTTTGAATAATTCGGAAAGGTAAAAACCTCTTCTGCCCATGGTGTTCAAAATTTCATCGCCTTTACCAATTCTATAAGCGCCAACAATATTCTGCCCATCCTTATCCCAAATAAAAAGGTGGTTATAATAAATGTCGTAGTTATCTAAATCAATCTTTTTATTGGTTCCCTCGCCAACCTCTCTAAAGGTAATTTCGCGTAGTCTGCCAATTTCTCTTAAAATGTTCGGGATACTTGCCGTTGGTACAATATAAACTTCGTAGTTTTTTTCTTCCCAAACTTTGTAGTTTTCCAGTTTTTCAACCTCTTTAACAATTAGCCCTCTATCAGTTTCTGGAACTATAGCCTCAGGTGTTTTTTTACGTTTAAAAAGACTAATGGGGTTAAACAATTTTTTCTCTTCCTCTAAACTGGTACCTAATGCGTAAGTTCTTGCCCTTAAAAAGTCTAATAGTTTATTGGTATCCTTTTTATAAGAAATATCTTCAATTTTAATAGGCTTGCCAATTCTAACTTTAATTTTTAAGCCTTGTTTATTTAAAAATTCAGATGGAAGTTTAGCCGTACGTAAAGTAGGATGAATGAAACTTAGAATATTAAAAAGAACACCATTATTTCCATGAAAGTAAATTGGAACCACCGGAACCTTCGACCTAGAAATAAGCTTACCTACGACCGGATGCCAAAGCCTATCGGTTACTTCTTGGCTCTCCAAGCTAAATGTGCTTACTTCACCTGCCGGGAAAATTCCTATCGGTGTACCATTCTGCAATAAATCAAATGTGGCTTTTAAACCGCTAATGCTTGATGAGTGCTGTACATTTTCGAACGGATTTACGGCAACAAAGAACTCGCTTAGGTTAGGGATTTTTTTAAGAATAAAGTTTACCATTACCTTGGCTTCTGGCCTAACCGTACATAGTAATTTAACCAATGCCAGGCCTTCTACACCGCCGTAAGGGTGGTTTGCAATAGCAATAAAGCCTCCTGTTTTCGGAATGTTTTTTAAATCATCCTCGTCAAAATCAATACTAACTCCAATGGTTTCTAAAATCTTGTCTACAAATTCTAGTCCGGCAAAATGTTGGTTTTTAGAAAACACTTCGTTAATATCGTTCAGCTTCATTACTTCCATAAGTAAGGCTGCTAAACCCGGAACACCTAATTTGTCTATTTTGGTTGCTTTGGCAAGTTCTTGTTTGGTAATAATCTTCATTTAAAAGCAGGTATAAATCATAAAGCAATATCAAAAATAACGATTATATTTATAGTACCTGTCCAAACTATGAAAAATCAGTTAAATAACTACTTTGGCTTTACAAAGCGAGAGTACAACGCTATGCTAGCTTTAATGGCTATCTTGTTGCTGGTAAGTGCATTCCCGTACTTAAGACCTTTATTAGTTAAAAATCAAGCGCAAACCGACCAGGCAATGCAAAAAGCCCTGCAAGAATTGGTAATCGTCAATCAGCAGAAACCGACTTACTATGCCAATATACGTAACGATATAGAGGATTCAGAAACTGTTAAAAACAAAACTTTCTTCACTTTCGATCCTAATAAAATTGGCGTAACAGATTGGCAAAAGTTGGGTCTTTCTGTAAAACAGGCACAGTCAATTATTAATTATCGAAACAAAGGTGGCAAATTTTATAAACCCGAAGATTTGCAAAAGATGTATACTATTTCACCGCAAAAATATCAGGCTTTGCTACCTTATATACAAATAGAAGCTACTGGAGCAAAATACTACAAAACCGAATACCCAGAAAAGCCAGCTTACGTTAAGAAAACAGCCGTAATTGTAGATATAAACACTGCAGATACTGTAGCGTTAGATGAAATTAAAGGAGTGGGTGCAGCTTTTGCCCGTAGAATTGTAAAATACCGAGAGCGACTAGGTGGTTTTTATAAAAAAGAACAGCTACTAGAAGTTTACGGTTTAGATAGCATTAAATATGCAGAAATTAAAACGCAGGTAAAGATAGAACCCGGAAATATCAAAAAGATAAATATTAACACGGCAACTTTCGACGACTTGAAAACGCATCCGTATTTAAAGTTTAAGCAAATTAATGCCATTATCCAGTACCGTAAACAACATGGCAATTTTAACAATGTTGATGATTTGAAGAAAGTAGCTATCTTGAGCCCCGAAAATATTCAGAACATAGCACCCTATTTAACTTTCTAAAATGCTACAAGATAAAATTAAGCAAACATTAAGAGACGTTCCCGATTTCCCGAAGCCTGGCATTATTTTTAAAGACATTACGCCAGTTTTAAAAGATGCCGATTTATGCCGTGAAATTACGATAGCGTTAGCTGAACAACTTAAAGATTTAAAAATAGATGTTGTTGCAGGTATAGAAAGCAGAGGTTTTTTATTCGGCTTGGCCTTAGCACAAGTATTAAAAGTACCTTTTGTACCTATTCGTAAAGCAGGGAAACTACCCTACAAAACCATCAAACAATCTTACGATCTAGAGTACGGAAGTGCAACGTTAGAGGTTCACGAAGATGCGTTTACAGAGGGGCAAAATGTGTTGATACATGATGATTTATTGGCAACAGGCGGAACTGTTGTAGCGGCGTCTCAACTAGTACAGCAACTAAATGCTAACGTAGTAGGTTATTCTTTTCTTATCAGCTTAGATTTTTTAAACGGTAAACAGCGATTAAACCAGTTCGCCGATCATACCTTTTCGTTAGTAACCTATTGATGTTTTTGAAAACGATTGCAGGTGGCGTTTTGGTACTATAGTCCCGCTGTGCACTTTATTCCGATAAATCGGAATGCTCGTTTCCATCGGGTTTATTTAACAACGTAGGTACATTAAATTATTAAGCATAAAATAATTGTTCTCGGTTCAAAAACCGCTTAAAACTTCTTAATTTAAACTTTTTTAAAAATAATTTAATTTTTTTTCGAGCCTAAAGTTATTGGTTAAACTAATTTTAAAACAAGCTCAATAAAGTAAATGAACCAAATACCAAAACATTCTACTTTTTAGCGAATAAAAATCGCTTGTGGTAATTATTTTATTTGTTTATCATTGTCGTAAACCAAATATAAATCTTAAGAAAAGTTTAAATCCAGCGCATATTAAAGGCGTTGATTTAAGCTTTTCTTTTTTTAAACCAACCTTATATATGCAAAACGGCTTTAGTTTTGAAGTAGCGGAAAACCAAGAGATCATTAGAAAAATGGTTAGCGATTTTGCCGAAAGAAATATTCGTCAAAACGTAATGGAATGGGATGAATCGCAACATTTCCCTGTAGAAATTTTTAAACAGTTAGGCGAGCTTGGTCTAATGGGTGTTTTAGTACCCGAAGAATACGGTGGGTCAGGCTTTGGCTATCAAGAATATGTTGATGTAATCGTAGAGGTATCAAAAGTATGTGGCTCTATCGGTTTGTCTTTAGCTGCGCACAATTCTTTATGCACTGGTCATATTTTGGCTTTTGGTAACGAAGAGCAGAAAAGAAAATGGTTGCCAAAATTAGCTACAGCCGAGTGGATTGGTGCTTGGGGTTTAACCGAGGCTAATACCGGGTCTGATGCTTTACGTATGACAACCACTGCTGTTTTAGATGGCGATGAGTACGTTATAAATGGAGCTAAAAACTGGATTACCCATGGTAAATCTGGCGACGTAGCAGTAGTTATGGTACGTACCGGAGAGGCTGGTAGCGCTAAAGGTATTTCGGCAATTGTGGTAGAGCGTGGTACGCCAGGTTTTAGTGCCGGAAAAAAAGAGAATAAATTAGGCATGCGTGCATCAGAAACTACAGAAATGATTTTTGATAATTGCCGCGTACCAAAAGAAAACTTGTTAGGTGTAGAGGGCGATGGTTTTAAACAGGCAATGAAGGTTTTAGACGGTGGCCGAATTTCTATTGCAGCTTTATCTTTGGGTATTGCAAAAGGAGCATATTTGGCTGCGGTAGGTTATGCTAAAGAACGTCATCAGTTTGGTGTTCCAATTTCTAGCTTCCAAGGCATTAGTTTTAAACTTGCCGATATGGCTACAGAAATTGAAGCAGCAGAATTGTTAATCAGACAAGCCGCAGATTTAAAAAACCGTCACTTGCCAATGACCAAAGAATCGGCAATGGCTAAATATTTTGCTTCTGAAGTTGCCGTGAGATGTGCAACAGAAGCGGTACAAATATTTGGCGGTTATGGCTACACTAAAGATTTTCCCGTAGAAAAATTTTATCGCGATAGCAAACTTTGTACCATAGGGGAGGGAACTTCTGAAATACAGAAATTGGTAATCTCAAGAGAGATTTTGAAATAACATTAGCAAATTTGTTGTATAAAAAAAAGGGTGGATAGTCTAAAACTATCCACCCTTTTTTGTTCTATTATTTTATTATTTAACTAATATAGCTTTTTCAATTAAGAACATTAGGTTTTTGCGGTGGGCAATAGTTTGCTCATCACTTCCGCTTAGAGAACCAGCTAATTTGGTTTTTATATTCGATAGCGTTGTAAAAGCAGCAGCCTTGCTTGCATTATCATAACCTCCAGGAGCATTAGCAATGCTTGCAGATGCTTTTACAAACTCGGTTTGCAAATTCTGGCGGAAAGGATTTACGTTTTTACCTAAATCAGCATCAAAAATATCTGCCGTCAAATCATTCATTACGGCCGCAACAGAATAAGTATTGCCGTATAAACTGCTATTGTTAATTCTGGTTAGCGTATTCGGGTGTAATAACTGCGCAAGTGTGCTTAATTGTAAAGACATAAAGCTACTTAAAGGTTTAATATCTTCGTTGTTGCCAAAGAAACCAAAACCTCTTCGTTGTATTTGAAGATATGGGAAGAGATCTTTGTCCGCATCAAAAGCATCAGGAGCAAATATGTACTTGCTTAACAACGCTAAAGATTTTTTCTGATAATCTATTGGAACTGGTGTAAAAGGTGCAACATTAGTTTTTTGTCCAACAAAACTTCTGTCTACGTAAACACCGCCAACATATCTGCTTAAAGCAGCGGCCATACTAGATCTTTGGCCATTTAGTTGTTGGTAGCGCATGCGTAACTCTTGGTAGCTTTGGTTTGGCTTGCTAAATCTTGCCTTTAATTTCGGCATCATGGTGTTAATCAATTTGAAACGATCTTCTCCATAAGTCACCATATCATTACTATGGTCGTTTATGTTAACTCTCGGGTCTATACCGCCACCTGGACTACGCATATCGTCAGCATCATTACCAAAAGCAAGTTGTGGGTCTGTACTTCTGCTTAAGATTTTATTTAATCCAGCTTCCTCGTCAGCTTCGCTAAATGGCGTGTAGCCGTATTCTATAGCCCACCAATCGTACGGACCAGCTTTGGTTGTATAGTAATCACCTTGTTTGCTTCTATCGTTGCTTATATTTATAGCAGGATAATCCATCACAGAACCTTGCAAACCAATTTTACGCGTGATTTTAGTGTCATTCATTTCTTTCGGACTTAACATTTGACTAGCCTTCATATTGTGGTTTAGGCCAAGTGTATGTCCCATTTCGTGCATAATTAAATAATACAAGAACTGTTTGTGCATTTCTTTAACTGAAGCTGCTCTTTCTTTTTCGGGAGCATCTGCATCTAAAGCTTCAATTGCTGTAAGTCCGGCTTGATATTGCATGCTTAACTCTTGCGCTAACATACAAGTAGCGGCGTGGTTTTTACTATGGTTGTGCATTTGTGGTGTAGTTGCTACTATTGGGTTTTCCCAAGGAAGAGCCAAGCTAGTTGCATTACCACCATTGTAAAGCTCGTCTAAAACTGCAACCCCCGCACCAGATTTCCATTCAACTGTAATGTCGGCGCCAAGAATCTGACCTGTTAAAGGATTGAAGAAACTTGGACCGATTGCGCCGTAAGATGGATATGCTGAAGACACCCATCTAATTACATTATAAGATACATCTGCCGGATCCCATTTTGCATCATCAGGCATCTGTTTCATAACAACAGCATTTTTAAAACCAGCTTTTTCAAAAGCTTCATTCCATTTCTCTCCAGATTCTTTTATGATACTGCGGTATTCTAGCGGAGTTGTATTCTCGATCCAAAAAGTAATTGGCTCTACTGGTTCGCTAAGTTTTGCAGATGGGTTTTTCTTTTCGAGGTTCCAACGACTTATAAAATCTTTATACGGAGTGGCCGAGGTTGAGGTAAGGTCATCTACTTCGGCACCGAAATATCCTACTCTCGGATCATCTCTACGTGCACGGAAATTATTTGTAGGTACTTCTAAAAACGAGTGCTGTATTTTAACTCTTACGTAGCGTGCGTCTGTAATATCTTTTCCGCCACCATTCATTGGCATTGGGTTATCATAGGCTAAGTTAACAACAACATCGGTGTTTTTTGGAAATGATCTTACCGTCTCATATCTAGATTTGCCAGCATTAAGACTTCCTAAAACAAACATTGCTCCTGGTGGCATTCCCGGCGGAGTTGCAGGTTTAACGGGGTCTAACTTGTCGCTTAGAAAAAGACCATCTACATTAATAAGATAGCCGTCTTTATCTTCTACAGTAAATTTTTCGCTAAATACTACCGCATCAGATACGTCTACATTGGCCGATTTGCTAACAGCATTATTTTTATCATAATAGAAATTTGTGTTCTTCTCTAAAAACTCTATTTTATCGTCAACTTTCTTTATGTGAAAAAGCATGGTAGACCTAATCATGTTCTGGTTAAGAAACAAAGTTGTTGGCCCACCCATAGAAAAGCTTTGGTAAATATAGTCTTTGCCAAGTTGGTTCTTACTTATGTACATCTGTAAGCTGCCTGTTGTGGTATCTCGATATAGCTTAAATAAACCATCGATTTGCTTACTAGCCTTAATCTTATCGGCTAAGGTAGTTTTAGCAGGCGTTGCTTTTTTAATAGAATCGATTACTGCTTTTTTAACAGAATCAACTACAGAAACCGGCTTTTTCTTTTCTTGAGCCAGTGCTCCCGTTGCTAACACTAGCGAAAGGGAGAATAGAACGAGTCGTTTGGTCATGATTGATTAAATTTTACTAAAAATAGAAAAATTTAATCATAACTAGTTGCGAATAAAACTATTGAAAATCTAACAGTTATTTTATGGCATTGGTTCCTTCATCATAACGATGCTATCTACCACGTAAACGCTAAAGCCACGCCAAGGTAACGTGTTTTTGTATTCTTTATAATGCAATTCGAAGGTCTTTCCGCTGTTAGCCATCATTTTTTGTGCAACTGCCTCATTAGAAACCGAAAATTCAAATTCATTTGATTGTAATGTCCCAGTTTGTCTTGATCTTACCCCAGTTTGAATAAGCTTGCCCTCATACGTTTTAAAAAGGTATCCTTTTTTAACGATGTAATTTAGTTCGCCGGCTTTAACGCCCTCCCCAAAAACAAAATAGTAACGGTAATAAACGAATATGCCAACTATAATAAATAATATGATCGCAATAATTGTGGTAACTTTTTTTCCAGTTGTCATAGTATGTTTTTAAGGTATTTAAATGTAGGGAAAGAAAATTTAATTCCGAAAATAAATAGTTTTAACTAAACTGAAATTGCGTGTATAATGTTTGAATAGCTGATTTTAAATATGAGAAAAAAATATTTTGTTAAAGCTTTCTAATTATCAATTAATTATCTACATTTGCAACCCCGAATACTAGGGAATTAAAAAACATTGAGAGGAGGTATTTCTACGTTATGATTATAATTAACATTAAAGACGGCGAATCATTAGATAAAGCGTTAAAACGTTTCAAGAAAAAGTTTGAAAAAACTGGTGTATTGAGAGAACTACGTAGTCGTCAGGCATACGAGAAAAAATCTGTTGCTCGTCGTACAGAAATTAAACACGCTGTATACATTCAGAACATGCACCAAGAAGGAACGCTTTAGTTCTAATTGGCTAACATATAAAAACGTCTCGATCTTTTGGTCGGGACGTTTTTTTTTGAAAAAAATATTTGCTCGTATTATTTTTTGTATATTCACTTAACGTGATACACCTTGTCTATGTCAATAAATAGTTTCTTAATTTTTCTTCAGCACGAAAAACGATACTCTAATCATACTGTGGTTTCTTACGAGCAAGATTTGCAAAGGTTCGAAGTATTTTTGAATGAAAATTTTGAATTAGGTTTGTTAGATGCTAAGGCTGTGCATGTACGGAGCTTCCTGGCTTCGTTAATTGAAGAAAATCTTTCGGAAAGTACTGTGGGCAGGAAAATATCCGCCTTGCGTAGTTTTTATAAACATGCCATCACAACAGAACTAAGGGCAGATAGTCCAATGGCACTTATCAAATCTCCCAAAATTCCTAAAAAACTCCCTGTATTTGTAGAAGATGCAAAAATGGATTTCCTGTTAGATAACGATGATTATTTCTCGTTAGATTTTTCTGGTAGAAGAGATAAATTAATTATAGAAATTTTATTTGGAACGGGTGTACGTTTAGCAGAGCTGATGGGCTTGAAAGAAAACGATATCGATTTTTATCAGGGAACGATTAAGGTTTTGGGCAAGCGCAACAAAGAACGTATTATACCACTGCATGCCGAACTTGTTACGCAAATAAAAAATTACATAAATTTAAAATTATCGCAGGATTTTGATAACAAAAACGCTACCTTAATCGTTACCAATACAGGAACTCCTGCTTATAGTAAACTAATTTATAGGGTTGTAAATAGCTATTTAACGCATGTTTCTACCCAAAGCAAAAAAAGTCCGCACGTTTTACGGCATTCTTTTGCTACCAGTTTGCTCAATAGGGGAGCCGATTTAAATGCAATTAAAGAACTATTGGGTCATGCTAGTTTAGCTGCCACGCAGGTTTATACGCATAATTCAATAGAACGTCTAAAATCTATATATAAACAAGCCCATCCAAAGGCATAAAAAAGGAGGAAAAATGAAAATTAGAGTACAGTCAATCCATTTCAATGCAGACAAAAAGTTATTAGATTTCATTCAGAAGAAAGTAGATAAGTTAGATCAGTTTTTTGATCAGATAATAGGTGGGGAGGTTTACTTGAAGTTAGAGAATGTAGAAGACGAAGAGAATAAAATATCTGAAATAAAGTTAATGGTTCCGGGCATGACATTGTTTGCAAAAGAGCAATGTAAATCTTTTGAAGAGGCCACGGATTTAGCAATTGAGTCTTTAAGGAAGCAAATTACAAAACACAAAGATAAAACACGTGCAAAATTAAGCGAACACAAGGCAATTTTAAATGCAGATGAAGTAGCTGATTATTAAGCTAGTAATTACGTAATTATTTTAAAAAGTTTGGCAAAAATTAAATTGCCAAACTTTTTTTTTAAAATATATTTTGCACAAAGATTTATTTGTGTAGATTTGCATTCCATTTCGGAAAGGGCGTTAGTTCTTAAGAAAAGGAAAGTTCTGTGAAAAGAGAAAAAAGTTAAATTAAATTATATAAAAGCACAATTTTTTATATATTTGCGCCACATTTAACAAAACATAAAAAGCCTCCTTAGCTCAGCTGGTAGAGCAACTGACTTGTAATCAGTAGGTCATTGGTTCGATTCCGATAGGAGGCTCTTTTTATTTTATGGCTACTAAGTTTTAGAATAAAAGCGGGGAGATTCCAGAGCGGCCAAATGGGACAGACTGTAACTCTGTTATCGCAAGATTTCGAAGGTTCGAATCCTTCTCTCCCCACAAATGATTTTAGATTTTAAATGCAGGTTTTAGGTTGAAGTTTAAGCTAAACTCGTAAGTTTAAAAGTGGCAAATCAAAAAGCGGAAGTAGCTCAGTTGGTAGAGCGATAGCCTTCCAAGCTATAGGTCGCGAGTTCGAACCTCGTCTTCCGCTCTTGGAAGTTCATTAGTAATTTGGTTCGCTTAGAAAGCCCAAAAGAACAGATGAACTAATGAGCTAAATGAATAAGCCGACTTAGCTCAGCGGTAGAGCACTTCCTTGGTAAGGAAGAGGTCATGGGTTCAATTCCCATAGTTGGCTCAAAAAGAAAACAAACTTTGTTAAATCTGTTTTAAACAGAAAGAGCAAGGTTTTTTGTATTGAAAATTGTATCAAAACAATAAATAAATAAAAAAAGTTAACCTACTAATAAGTATAAAAACATGGCAAAAGAAAAGTTTGACCGCAGCAAGCCGCACTTAAACATCGGCACAATCGGTCACGTTGACCACGGTAAAACAACCTTAACAGCAGCAATTACAAAATGTTTAGCTGATGCTGGTTTATCTGAGGCACGTTCATTCGAATCAATTGACTCTGCTCCAGAGGAAAAAGAAAGAGGTATCACAATTAACACGGCTCACGTTGAGTATTCAACAGCTAACCGTCACTATGCACACGTTGACTGTCCAGGTCACGCGGATTACGTGAAAAACATGGTTACTGGTGCGGCTCAAATGGACGGTGCAATCATTGTTGTTGCTGCTACAGATGGTCCAATGCCACAAACTCGTGAGCACATTCTATTGGCTCGTCAGGTAGGTGTACCTTCATTAGTTGTATTCATGAACAAAGTGGATATGGTTGATGATCCAGAATTATTAGAATTAGTTGAAATGGAAGTTCGTGAATTATTATCTTTCTACGAATTCCCAGGTGATGATATTCCTGTAATCCAAGGTTCTGCATTAGGTGGATTAAACGGCGATCCGAAATGGGTTGGTAAAATCATGGAATTAATGGAAGCTGTAGATAACTACATTCCAATCCCTCCACGTTTAACTGATCTTCCATTCTTAATGCCTGTTGAAGATGTATTCTCGATCACTGGTCGTGGTACTGTAGCAACTGGTCGTATCGAGCGTGGTCAAATCAACTCTGGAGATCCAGTTGAGATCCTAGGTATGGGTGCTGAGAACTTAAAATCTACAGTAACTGGTGTTGAGATGTTCCGTAAGATCCTTGATTATGGTGAAGCTGGTGATAACGTAGGTTTATTGTTACGTGGTATTGAGAAAACTGATATCCGTCGTGGTATGGTAATCTGTAAACCAGGTTCGGTAACTCCTCACACAGATTTCAAAGCTGAGATCTATGTATTATCAAAAGCAGAAGGTGGACGTCACACTCCATTCTTTAACAAATACCGTCCTCAATTCTATTTCCGTACTACAGACGTAACTGGTGAAATTTCACTAGCTGAAGGTACTGAGATGGTAATGCCAGGTGATAACGTTACAATTTCTGTGAAATTGATCAACGCAATCGCAATGGAAAAAGGTCTACGTTTCGCTATCCGTGAAGGTGGTAGAACAGTAGGTGCTGGTCAGGTAACTGAAATCGTAGCTTAATTTTAAGCTTCAAATATTAAAAGAGCTAGTTTAGGCTAGCTCTTTTTTATACACGGGAATAGTTCAATGGTAGAATAGAGGTCTCCAAAACCTTTGATCAGGGTTCGAATCCTTGTTCCCGTGCTTAAACTCTAATGATAGGATGACTGGATGTTTAAATGGGTGATTAAACTCGTTCATCATTCATGATTTAACCATTCAAATTTTTATAAATATGGCTAGCGTAGTTCAATTTATTAAGGAATCATACGAAGAAATGACTCAGAAGGTTACTTGGCCTACTTGGGGCGAGTTACAGAACTCTGCAATATTGGTTTTAGTAGCATCTGCAATTATTTCTTTAGTGGTGTTGGGAATGGATAAAGGCTCTAACTATATCCTTGATACTTTTTACAAATCTATTAACTAGTATACTATAATGAGCGAATTAAAGTGGTATGTTGTTAGAGCTGTAAGCGGTAAAGAGAAAAAAGTAAAACAGTATATTGATGCAGAAATTAGCCGTTTAGGTTTTTCGCATTTGGTACCTCAGGTTTTAATACCGATGGAAAAATATTACCAAATGAAAGACGGAAAGAAAATTGCTAAAGAGCGTAACTATTACCCTGGTTATGTGTTAATCGAGGCAACTTTAGACGGCGAGTTAGAGCATATTATTAAAGGTATAAACAGTGTAATTGGTTTCTTAGGTGATAAAGCTGGAAATCCAATACCGATGCGCCAAGCAGAGGTTAACCGTATCTTGGGCAAGGTTGACGAGATGAGCCAACAAGCAGAAACAATGAACATTGCTTACTATGTTGGCGAAAACATCAAAGTTATGGACGGTCCATTTAATGGTTTTACCGGCGTAATTGAAGAGGTTAACGAAGAAAAGAAAAAGCTTAAAGTTATGGTTAAGATTTTCGGTAGAAAAACACCACTTGAGCTTAACTACATGCAAGTAGAAAAAGAATAGAATTTATTTTACAAAATATATTTGAGGACTGCAAGATTATTCATATCTTTGCAGTCCTTTTGGTTTATGCGTATGCGTAATGTGTTAAAAGAGACCTAGTTTCAATTTATGCATTCCATTCTCCTATCTTAAAGGAAAACAAAATGTTACATGCTTCCAATATTTAACATTGAGTATTACAATTAACAAATCAGAAAATGGCAAAAGAAGTCGGTGCACTTGTTAAGTTACAGATCAAAGGCGGAGCTGCAAACCCATCACCACCAGTAGGACCTGCATTAGGTGCTAAAGGTGTTAACATCATGGAGTTTTGTAAACAATTCAATGCTCGTACCCAAGATAAGCCAGGTAAAGTATTACCAGTTGTGATTACTGTATATGTGGACAAGTCTTTCGAATTCATCATCAAAACCCCTCCGGTTGCTATCCAATTATTGGAAGCTACTAAATTGCAGAGTGGTTCTGCTGAGCCCAACCGTAAGAAAGTTGGTTCGGTGACTTGGGATCAAGTTAAGTCAATTGCTGAAGATAAGATGACTGATTTAAATGCATTCACTATCGAATCTGCTATGAAAATGGTAGCAGGTACAGCACGTAGTATGGGTATCACTGTTAGCGGTGATGCACCTTGGACAAATTAATTAACAAAAAACAGTTTACAACAGTGGCGAAATTAACAAAAAATCAAAAACTGGCACACGCTAAACTAGAATTCGGCAAATCGTATTCTTTAAAGGATGCGGCTGCTTTGGTAAAAGAGATTACTACAACTAAATTTGATGCATCGGTTGATATCGATGTAAGTTTAGGCGTAGATCCACGTAAAGCCAATCAAATGGTACGTGGTATAGCTACTTTACCTCACGGAACAGGTAAAACTGTACGTGTTTTAGTTCTTTGTACTCCTGATAAGGAAGAAGAGGCTAAAGCAGCAGGAGCTGACTTTGTAGGTTTAGACGAGTATGTGTCTAAGATTGAAGGTGGTTGGACAGATGTTGACATTATTATCACTACTCCTGCTTGTATGGCAAAAGTAGGTAAACTGGGCCGCGTTTTAGGTCCACGTAACCTTATGCCAAACCCAAAATCAGGTACAGTAACTAACGAAGTTGGTAAAGCTGTAACTGACGTAAAAGGCGGAAAGATTGATTTTAAAGTTGACAAAACTGGTATCATCCATGCTTCAATAGGAAAAGTATCATTCTCAGCAGAGAAAATATATGAAAACGCGTTGGAAGTACTTCAAACGATTTCAAAATTAAAACCTTCTGCTGCAAAAGGAACTTATTTTAAAAGCATTCACGTGTCTTCTACTATGAGTCCTGGAATTGCAATCGAAACTAAATCAGTAGCGGGGATCTAATTATGAACAGAGAAGAAAAACAAGAAGTAGTTTTAGCTCTACAAGAGAAAATGCAAGAGTATGGCAATTTTTATATTGCTGATACCTCAGGCTTATCTGTTGAGAAAGTAAATAACATCCGTCGCAAATGTTTCGAGAGCGGTATCGAAATGAAAGTTGCTAAAAATACATTAATCAAAATTGCGATTGATGGCTTGGAAGGCGATTCATCAGAGATATTCCCAGCATTAAAAGGTCAATCGGCTTTATTATTTTCTAAAGTAGGTAATGGTCCAGCTAAGCTGATCAAAGCCTTAAGAAAAGGTAAAGAAGAGAAACCACAGCTTAAAGCAGCTTATATCGATTCAGCAATATTTGTTGGTGATAACCACTTAGATTCATTAGTAAGTCTTAAATCAAGAGAAGAACTTATTGGCGAAATTATTGGTCTATTACAATCTCCAGCGAAAAACGTTGTTTCGGCATTACAGTCTGGCGGTAACAAAATCGCAGGTATTGTTAAAACACTACAAGAAAGAGGTTAACGAACACCTTAAGTTCGCAATTAAACAAAAATATTTTTACGTAAATTTTTAAAATCTTAATAAAATGGCAGATTTAAAATCGTTTGCTGAGCAATTAGTAAACTTAACAGTTAAAGAAGTTAACGAATTAGCTCAAATCTTAAAAGATGAGTATGGTATCGAGCCAGCTGCTGCTGCAGTTGCTGTTGCAGGTCCTGCTGCTGGTGGCGACGCTCCTGTAGCTGAAGAAAAATCTACTTTCGATGTAATCTTGAAAGAAGCTGGTGGTCAGAAATTAGCAGTTGTAAAACTTGTTAAAGACTTAACTGGTTTAGGTTTGAAAGAAGCTAAAGACTTAGTTGATGGTGCACCAAAAGAATTAAAAGCTGGTGTTGCTAAAGACGAAGCAGAGGCTTTGAAAAAACAATTAGAAGAAGCTGGAGCAGTAGTTGAGATTAAGTAATCACTTAATTTAGCTAAGCTAAAAATGTATTAGACACCGACTGAAAATGTTGGTGTCTTTACCTGTTTATAAACATTTCATCTTGTTTGGTTGATGAAATGAATCGAGGCAAACCAAGCAAATAGTTTATTCTTAAACTAAATTAAATTTAGTCCCTTGGCAAATAAAGTCGTAGACCAAAGAGTAAATTTTGCACGTAGTAAGCACATCATAGATTATCCAGATTTTTTGGATGTGCAGTTGCAATCATTTAGAGAATTTTTTCAGATAGAAACCACTTCAGATAACCGTCATACAGAAGGTTTGTTTAAAGTATTTGCTGAAAACTTTCCAATCACTGATTCTAGAAACATATTCGTTTTAGAATTTTTAGATTATTTTATTGACCCACCACGTTATGACATTCCAGAATGTATAGACCGTGGGTTAACTTACAGCGTTCCGTTAAAAGCAAAGCTTAAGCTTTCTTGTAATGATGCGGAACACGAGGATTTTGAAACGATTATTCAAGATGTATACTTAGGAACCATTCCATATATGACTCCTAAAGGTACGTTTGTGATAAACGGTGCAGAGCGTGTAATTGTTTCTCAGTTACATAGATCTCCGGGTGTGTTCTTCGGCCAAAGCCGCCACACTAATGGTACAAAATTGTATTCTGCTCGTGTTATTCCTTTCAAAGGTTCTTGGATTGAGTTTGCTACAGACGTTAATAACGTAATGTATGCTTACATCGACCGTAAGAAAAAATTCCCGGTAACCACACTTTTACGTGCAATTGGTTACGATTCTGATAAAGACATTCTTGAATTGTTTGATCTTGCTGATGAAGTAAAAGTTAGCAAATCTGGTTTAAAGAAATACATCGGACGTAAGCTGGCTGCAAGAGTTTTAAGAAAATGGGTTGAAGATTTTGTAGACGAGGATACAGGTGAAGTAGTTTCTATAGATCGTAACGAAGTTATCTTAGATAGGGATACCGTTCTTGAAGACGACCATATTGATATGATCATCGATGCAGGTGTTAAAACTATTATCTTATCTAAAGATGATGGTGCATCTCAAGCTGATTATACTATTATATACAACACTTTACAAAAAGATACTTCAAACTCTGAAAAAGAGGCTGTGGAAAACATCTATCGTGCTTTGCGTAATGCAGAACCACCTGATGAGGAAACTGCAAGAGGTATCATCGAACGTTTATTCTTCTCAGACAAACGTTATGACTTAGGTGATGTTGGTAGATACCGTATCAACCGTAAGTTAAAAATGGATACGCCTGATGATGTTAAAGTTTTAACTAAAGCAGATATCATCGCGATCGTTAAATATTTGATCAAATTAATCAACTCTAAAGAAGAGGTGGATGATATTGATCACTTGTCGAACCGTCGTGTTCGTACCGTAGGTGAGCAATTGTATGCGCAGTTTGGTGTAGGTTTAGCTCGTATGGCTAGAACAATCCGCGAGCGTATGAACATTCGCGATAACGAGGTGTTTACACCAACAGATTTGATTAATGCCCGTACTTTATCGTCGGTTATTAACTCATTCTTTGGTACTAACCAGTTATCGCAGTTTATGGATCAAACCAATCCATTAGCAGAGATTACACACAAACGTCGTTTGTCAGCATTAGGCCCAGGTGGTTTATCACGTGAGCGTGCTGGTTTCGAGGTTCGTGACGTTCACTATACTCACTATGGTCGTTTATGTACCATTGAAACACCAGAGGGACCAAACATCGGTTTGATTTCATCACTATGTGTACACGCTAAAATTAACAATTTAGGTTTCATCGAAACTCCTTATAAAATTGTTGAAAATGGTGTGGTTGCCATGGATAAAGATGTAATTTATTTATCGGCAGAAGATGAGGATGGTAAAACCATAGCTCAAGCTAATGCTGAGTACGATGATAAAGGTAACTTTACTACTGCTCGTGTTAAAGCACGTTACGAGGGTGACTTCCCGATTATTGAGCCTGAGAAATTAGACTTGATGGATATTGCTCCTAACCAAATTACCTCAATCGCGGCTTCATTGATTCCTTTCTTGGAACATGATGATGCGAACAGGGCTTTGATGGGATCGAACATGCAACGTCAAGCAGTGCCATTGCTACGTCCTGAAGCTCCAATTGTTGGTACAGGTTTAGAAGGTCGCGTTGCACGTGACTCGAGAACGTTGATCAATGCAGAAGGCGATGGTGTAGTAGAATACGTAGATGCTAACGAAATCACTATTAAATACGTACGTAACGATGGAGATCGTTTAGTATCGTTTGAAGGTGATAGCAAAACTTATAGATTAACTAAGTTCAAAAAAACCAACCAGAACACTTGTATCAACTTAAAGCCAATTGTTAAAAAAGGCGAAAAAGTTACTAAAGGACAAGTTTTATGTGAAGGTTACGCAACTGAAAATGGTGAATTGGCATTAGGAAGAAACTTGAAAGTTGCTTTCATGCCTTGGCAAGGATATAACTTTGAGGATGCGATTGTTATTAACGAGCGTATTGTTAGAGATGATATTTTTACCTCTTTACACATTGAAGAATTTGAATTAGAAGTACGTGATACAAAACGTGGCGAAGAGGAGTTAACTCCAGATATCCCTAACGTTTCTGAAGAAGCTACTAAAGATTTAGATGAAAACGGTATTATCCGCGTTGGTGCTGAAGTTAAAGAAGGCGATATCCTTATTGGTAAAATTACACCAAAAGGCGAGTCTGATCCTTCTCCGGAAGAGAAATTACTTCGTGCAATTTTCGGCGATAAAGCTGGTGATGTTAAAGATGCATCGTTAAAAACTCCACCTTCAATTAAAGGTGTGGTAATTGATACTAAATTATTCTCTAGAGCTAAGAAAACTACTAAAGCAGAAGAAAAATCGGCTATTGAGAAATTAGATAAGAGATATAATTTAGCTACAGAGAACCTTAAAAACGAATTAGTTGATAAACTATTCCAAATTGTTAACGGTAAAACATCACAAGGTGTGTTTAACGTATACAAGGAAATGTTAATTGCTAAAGGAGCTAAGTTTACACAAAAGATATTGGCAGACCTAGAGTATGCGCATATCAATCCGTACAAATGGACAACTGACGATGATAAAAATGATCAAATCAAATTGTTGTTACACAACTATGGCATTCGTGTAAACGAAGAATTAGGTGCTTACAAACGCGATAAGTTTGCGATTAGTGTTGGTGACGAGTTGCCATCAGGAATTGTTCAAATGGCGAAAGTTTATGTAGCTAAAAAACGTAAATTAAAAGTAGGTGATAAGATGGCGGGTCGTCACGGTAATAAGGGTATTGTTGCTCGTATTGTACGTGATGAAGATATGCCGTTCTTAGAAGACGGAACACCTGTTGATATCGTGTTGAACCCTCTGGGTGTACCATCACGTATGAACTTGGGCCAGATCTACGAAACTGTATTGGCTTGGGCTGGTAAGGAATTAGGCGTTAAATTTGCAACTCCAATTTTTGACGGTGCTAAATCTGATGAGGTTGAAGAGTGGATTGCTAAAGCAGGTGTACCAGCTTCTGGTAGAACTTACTTACACAATGGTTTAACGGGTGAGAAATTTGATCAGCCGACAACAGTAGGTATTATTTATATGCTTAAACTGGGTCACATGGTTGATGATAAGATGCACGCTCGTTCTATCGGACCATACTCATTAATTACACAACAACCATTGGGTGGTAAAGCTCAATTCGGTGGTCAGCGTTTTGGTGAGATGGAGGTTTGGGCTTTAGAGGCATTCGGTGCAGCTAATATCCTTCAAGAAATCTTAACAGTTAAATCTGATGATGTTATTGGAAGAGCTAAAACCTACGAAGCCATTGTTAAAGGTGAAAACCTACCAACTCCAGGTGTACCAGAATCGTTTAACGTATTGGTACATGAGTTACGCGGCTTAGGTTTAGATATTACGTTAGATTAACTAGGGTAGAAGGTATAAAGGTAGAAGGTTGAGGGTTTTAGAAACCCAAACCTTCCACCTTTTCACCCTCAGCCTTTAACCTTATAAAAGCATATGTCTTACAAAAAGGATAATAAATTAAAAAGCAATTTCACCTCGATAACCATTAGTTTATCGTCTCCAGAAACTATTTTGGAACGCTCTAGCGGTGAGGTGTTAAAACCTGAGACTATCAATTATCGTACATACAAACCTGAACGTGACGGTTTGTTTTGCGAGCGTATTTTTGGTCCGGTAAAAGATTACGAATGCCACTGTGGTAAATACAAACGTATCCGTTATAAAGGTATTGTTTGTGATCGTTGTGGTGTTGAGGTAACTGAGAAAAAAGTACGTAGAGAGCGTATGGGACACATCAACTTGGTGGTTCCTGTAGCGCATATCTGGTATTTCCGTTCTTTACCCAACAAAATCGGATACCTTTTAGGTTTACCTACCAAAAAATTAGATTTGATTATCTACTACGAACGTTATGTAGTTATTCAAGCTGGTTTAATGGAAGAACAAGGAATCAATTATATGGATTTCTTGACCGAAGAAGAGTATTTAGATATTTTAGATAAGTTACCTAAAGAAAACCAATATTTAGACGATAAGGACCCTAATAAATTTGTTGCCAAAATGGGAGCAGAGGCGTTGGAAGACTTATTAAAACGTATTGATTTAGATACTTTATCTTACAATTTACGTCACCAAGCTGCTAACGAAACTTCTCAGCAACGTAAAAATGAAGCGTTAAAACGTCTTCAGGTTGTAGAAGCTTTCCGTGGTGCTAAAACACGTATTGAGAATAACCCAGAATGGATGATTATTAAGATCGTTCCGGTTATTCCACCAGAATTACGTCCATTAGTGCCTCTAGAGGGTGGTCGTTTTGCAACTTCAGATTTGAACGATTTATATCGTCGTGTAATTATCCGTAACAACCGTTTAAAACGTTTGATCGAGATTAAAGCACCAGAAGTTATTTTACGTAACGAAAAACGTATGTTGCAGGAAGCTGTAGATTCGTTGTTCGATAACTCACGTAAAGTAAATGCTGTTAAAACTGAAGGTAACAGAGCATTAAAATCTTTATCAGATATTTTAAAAGGTAAACAAGGTCGTTTCCGTCAAAACTTACTAGGTAAACGTGTAGATTATTCTGCTCGTTCGGTAATTGTTGTAGGACCAAACCTTAAATTGCATGAGTGCGGTTTACCAAAAGATATGGCCGCCGAGCTTTTCAAACCGTTCATTATTCGTAAGATGATTGAAAGAGGTGTGGTAAAGACGGTAAAATCTGCTAAGAAAATTGTTGATAGAAAAGATCCGTTAGTTTGGGACATTCTTGAAAACGTATTGAAAGGACACCCAGTGTTACTTAACCGTGCACCAACGTTGCACAGATTGGGTATTCAGTCTTTCCAACCTAAATTAGTAGAAGGAAAAGCTATACAATTACACCCATTAGTTTGTACCGCATTTAACGCGGATTTTGATGGTGACCAGATGGCGGTGCATTTACCTTTGGGACATGCTGCAATTTTGGAAGCCCAAGTTTTAATGCTTGCTGCACACAATATCTTAAACCCTGCTAACGGTACGCCAATTACTGTACCTTCTCAGGATATGGTTTTGGGTCTTTACTATATTACTAAAGGCCGTAGAACTGATGATAGTCGTGTTGTAAAAGGTCAAGATCAATCATTCTATTCTCCAGAAGAGGTAATTATTGCTTACAACGAGAAGAAAATTGATTTACACGCTTTTATTAAGGTAAAAGTAAATGTAAAACAAGAAGATGGTACAATCGTAAATAAATTAACTGAAACTACTGTTGGTAGAGTATTATTCAACCAAATGGTTCCAGAAGAAGTTGGTTATATCAACGAGCTATTAACTAAAAAATCTTTAAGAGATATTATTGGTGAAGTTGTTAAAATGACTGGTATGGCTCGTTCTGCTAGATTCTTAGATGATATCAAGGAATTAGGCTTTAAAATGGCTTTCCAAGGTGGATTGTCGTTTAACCTACAGGACGTTAATATTCCAGTTGAGAAACATACTTTACTTGAGCAGGCAGCTAACGAAGTTGATGAGGTAAGAAACAACTATAACATGGGTTTCATTACCAACAACGAACGTTACAACCAAATTATCGATATCTGGACACGTATTAACAACCGTTTAACAACGTTTGTAATGAACCAATTATCGTCAGATAATCAAGGTTTTAACTCTGTTTACATGATGCTTGATTCTGGAGCCCGTGGTTCTAAGGAGCAGATTCGTCAGTTAGCAGGTATGCGTGGTTTGATGGCTAAGCCTCAAAAATCTGGTTCTGGTGGTGAGATTATCGAAAACCCGATTCTATCTAACTTTAAAGAAGGATTATCGGTATTAGAGTACTTTATCTCTACTCACGGTGCTCGTAAAGGTTTGGCGGATACGGCGTTAAAAACGGCGGATGCGGGTTACTTAACTCGTCGTTTGCATGACGTAGCACAAGATATGATTGTTAATGCTGTTGATTGTGGTACCTTAAGAGGTATGTATACAACTGCATTAAAAGATCAAGAAGATATTGTTGAACCATTATACGAACGTATTTTAGGGCGTATTTCACTTCACGATGTTTTCAATCCTTTAGATGGAAAATTATTAGTTTCTGCAGGTCAGGATATCGACGAAGATATTGCAAAAGCTATTGAAGAATCTCCAATTGAAGGTGTAGAAATTCGTTCGGTATTAACTTGCGAGAACAAACGTGGTGTATGTGCATTATGTTATGGTCGTAACTTAGCTTCTGGTAAACGTGTTCAAAAAGGTGAGGCTGTTGGAGTAATTGCTGCGCAGTCAATCGGTGAGCCGGGTACACAGTTAACGTTACGTACGTTCCACGTGGGTGGTACCGCATCTAACATTGCCAACGAATCGCAAATTAATGCAAAATTCGATGGTGTTATCGAATTTGAGAACTTACGTACGGTAGAAACTCAAACTGAGGAAGGTAAAACCGATATCGTTTTGGGTCGTTCAGGTGAGTTTAAAATTACTGAGCCAGGAACCGGAAAAGTTATTGTAACCAATAACATCCCTTATGGTGCATTCTTATTCGTAAAAGAAGGAGATAAAGTATCTAAAGGCGATAAAATTTGTTCATGGGATCCATACAACGCAGTTATCATCTCAGAATTCGCAGGTAAAATCGAATTTGATGCAATTGTTGAAGGTGTAACATACCGCGAAGAGTCTGATGAGCAAACTGGTCACCGTGAAAAAGTAATTATCGATACTCGTGATAAAACTAAAAACCCATCAATTAGGGTTTTAGATAAAAAAGGAGAATTGATTAGAGCTTACAACATCCCGGTAGGAGCGCACATTGCAATTGATGAGGGTGATGCAATTCAAACTGGTCAAATCTTAGTTAAAATTCCTCGTGCAACAGGAAAAACTCGAGATATTACGGGTGGTTTACCACGTGTAACCGAGTTATTCGAAGCACGTAACCCATCTAACCCTGCTGTTGTAACAGAGATTGATGGTGTGGTAACTTTAGGTGGCGTTAAACGTGGTAACCGCGAAATGACGATCGAATCTAAAGATGGAGAAGTTAAGAAATACCTAGTGCCATTGTCTAAACACATTTTGGTACAAGATAATGACTTCGTGAAAGCGGGTATGCCATTATCTGATGGATCTATTTCTCCAGCCGATATTTTAGCAATTAAAGGTCCTGCGGCGGTACAAGAATACTTAGTAAATGGTATCCAAGAGGTTTATCGTTTACAAGGGGTGAAAATCAACGATAAACACTTCGAAGTTATTGTACACCAAATGATGCAGAAAGTACACATCGAAGATCCAGGAGATACCAGTTTCTTAGAAAACAACTCTGTAGATAGATGGGACTTTATGGTAGAGAACGACGAGATCTACGACAAGAAAGTTGTTGTTGATAGCGGTGATTCGGAAACTGTAAAACCAGGTATGATTCTTTCTTTACGTAAATTAAGGGACGAAAATTCTCAATTGAAACGTAAAGACTTGAAACAAATTGAAGTTCGTGATGCTCAACCAGCAACAGCGAGTTCAATTCTACAAGGTATTACCAGAGCTTCATTGGGTACTAAGTCATTTATCTCTGCAGCGTCATTCCAAGAAACTACAAAAGTATTGAATGAGGCAGCAATTGCAGGTAAACGTGACCATATGTTAGGCTTGAAAGAAAACGTTATCGTTGGTCACTTGATTCCATCAGGTACCGGTGTACGTGGCTACGAGCGTATCATTGTAGGTTCTCAAGAAGAATACGATAAATTATTAGCTTCTAAAGAAGACGAAGTTGAAGCTTAAGCTAAGCTTTTCTACTCAAAAAGTCCCTCGACGAAAGTTGAGGGACTTTTTGTTTAAAGCGTATTATTGGCGGAAAATGTCATTTCTAGTTGATTAGCCTTATAACCGCCGGTTTTTATTATTACAACACTCGGCGCTCCAGGAACTTTTATTGTGACACCGCTTTTATGAAGCGTAAAATGTTTTGGGTCAATTTTTTGTTTAAATGTGTTTATTATCGTAGCTAATTCTTGATCAATGTCTGCTTCAACTTTAGATGTTAGTGGGCGAGTGACAAGATATATTAATTTGCCGTTTTTAAATGATGCGACGCTAGCACCTGTTTTAAGATCTCTTATTCCTAAGTCAATATAAAAATTTCGGTCTTTTCTATACTGTTTAGACATCAGTTTTGCGATAGCATCACTTCGCTTTGCAAAGTCGCCTTCGCTAATTCCTGGTATAAAATGGTATGTGTTGCAAAAATCTTTAACAAAGGCAATTTGGCTTTTTAATAAGTTTTCTTCAGCAACTCTATCCGCCAAGGTGTTTCTCTCAGTAAATTCACCACTTAACATATTAATAAAAAGACTAGTGGTGTTATCTCCAATAATTTCAATATTCTTGGTAATGATTTTATCGTTAAATTTAAATGAGATTTGATATTTACCCTCCGGTAAATCATTCGCTGTCCATTGGTCTTTGCTTTTGCTCATATCCTTTACGCCATCCACTTTGGGTATTGTAATCTTGATTTGTATTGGGAGCGATTGAATGATAAGTTTACCAGTTTTTATACTTACTGTTTTCCCAGTTTCAGCAACATTACCTTCCTCACTAATAGACACCACCTGTTTTTTAAAAGGTTTAACGTCATAAGATAATACCTCTCCACCTTTTACTTGAATATGTTCTTCGAAAGGCAGATAACCTTCCTTCACAATCGTGATAAGATGTTTTCCAGCGGTTACTTTTTCAATAATGAGCCCTTTTAACTCGATGGTTGTTTTGCCTTTAAAATTGTTATCTAAGTAAACGAATAAATTTGGTTCTCCATTTACTTGGATATAAGCATTTTGGGTAAATGCTGCAGTAAATGATACGAAAAATAGAAATAAGGTAAAAACTGATTTCATGATAGTTAGGGTTTTTAACGAAGATAATCATAAATTTAAAATTGGTTAATAGCTATAATTGAGTATTTTTAGCTGTTAAATTTAAATTCATCAAGAAGTATATTTCAATAGCGTCATATATTAATCGGTAAAAAAACATCCTAGTCCTCATGGAAAACGAACAAAACGAAAATCAAATAAACATAGAACTATCCGAAGAAATAGCCGAGGGAATTTTTTCTAACTTAGCTATTATTACCCATTCAAATACAGAGTTCGTATTAGATTTTATTAGAGTAATGCCGGGCGTACCGAAAGCTAAGGTTAAATCTAGAATTATTTTAACACCAGAGCATGCAAAACGTTTATTGCTAGCTATGCAAGATAATGTAGAAAAATTTGAGGCAATAAACGGTAAGATAAAAACCCAAAATGAAAATTCTGGTTTCCCATTAAATTTTGGTGGACCAACTGCTCAAGCCTAGTGAGTTAAAAGTCGTAAGTTAAAAGTTATAAGTCTGGGTGCTAAACTTTTAACTTATTGTCAATTAAATTGACGATTTCTTCAAGTTCATTTGGCTCAAACCAAACCGTCTCCGGATCTCTTCTAAACCAAGTTAGTTGCCTTTTGGCGAATCTGCGAGTATTTTGTTTAATCATCGCAACTGCGTCTGCTAGCTCTGTTTTTCCGTCTAGATAATCGAAAATTTCAGCGTAGCCCACTGTATTTAGTGCGTTGTATTTACGGTAGGGCATTAGCGATTTAACTTCATCTAATAAACCCGCTTCCATCATCAAATCTACGCGGTGATTTATCCTATCGTATAATATTGCTCGATCGGTATTAAGGCCGATTTTAACAATTTTGAAAGGGCGTTCTTTTTTTTTCGCCGTTAAAAAAGAGCTTAGCTTTTTTCCAGTTGAAAGCACAACTTCAAGCCCTCTTATCATTCTTTGCGGATTCGACTGATCGACCTTTTCGTAATATTCTGGGTCTAACTCCAGAAGCTGAGATTTTATAGCCCCTATGCCATCGTTTGCGAGCTTCTGATTAAGCTGCTCCCGTATGTTTAGGTCGATCTCTGGTAAATCATCTAAGCCCTTGCAAACGGCATCAATATAAAGTCCAGAGCCACCAACCATAATTAATTGATCGTGTATGGTGAACAAGCTTTCCATTAACTTCAGCGATTGAACTTCAAAATCGCCAGTACTCAAGAGCGTTTCAACGCTATGGGAATTAATAAAATGGTGAGGGGCGGAAGCGAGTTCTTCTGCAGATGGTTTGGCAGTTCCGATATGCATCTCTTTGAAGAATTGTCTAGAATCTGCAGATATTATTTCAGTTTGGTAAAACTGCGCCAACTGTATAGCTAACGCGGTTTTGCCAATTGCTGTAGGGCCAACTACTACTATAAGTGTTTTTTGTGGTAGTGCCATCGTATTTTAAATAGGAATTAGAATTTTTGGTTAAACGGGCAACGACTAATAATCTTCCTCTTTTTCACTTCCGTAGTCATCGGCGTAATCATCATCTCCGTCGCCAAATTCATTCTCTTCGTCTTCTTCCTCTTCGCTATTTTCTTCAGGATTAATTCCACTGCCGCCCATTGCTTCAAGCTCGTCGGTATCCTCAGGTACAAAATCCATTTCATTTAAAAAATCAAATTCACTCGATGCAACTGTTGCAGCTGCAGCAAAGGCACCAATGTTATTTTGGTCGATTATTTTTGGAGCTTCTCCCGTACTTTTTACCAAGAATGGATATTCAATATTCGGATCGTTCTCTAAAATAATTTTAATAAGCTCTACGTGGAAATCAAAAGGACGCTCGAAATTATATATGTAGTAGAATTTCTGATGCGGATCTTCGATAAAACTACTCAATTTTGCATTTTCCATTAAAGTAACGCCATTATCTATTTTACGTTGATTTGGTAAAATGGCAATCTCATCGCCTTTAATCCAATTATCTGTGCTAACATAAAATGATGATGGTTTTTCGGCATTGTATCCGGTAGAGCGGTGTATTGCTCTGTGCAAATCTTCAAACGTTTGGTTAGTCTTTATGTCGATTTCTCTAACGATGTCATCGAAATCTTCAAAAGAAATTCTAAATCTATAAATTGCCATTTCGCTGTTCTGTTTCTAGCTGTAAAATTAAGAAATAAATATAAATTTTTGTGATAGGGTCTATTTTGAAACTTGATTTAAGCCTAATTGTTTGGCTTTCTCCAACATAAAATTAAAAGCACTCTCATAATTGTTAGGTATTTCGCCTTCCAATATCGCTTCGCGAATAGCATTTTTTAAAATGCCAACTTCTTTGCCTGCAGTTAGGCCAAATGCCTCCATAATATCATTTCCACCAATAGGTGGTTGCCAATTACGTAACTGATCGCGTTCTTCAACATCTTTTAATTTTTGTTTTACAAGCTCGAAGTTGTTGCGGTATTTTTTTACTTTGTACTCATTTTTGGTAGTAATATCTGCATTGCAAAGTAGCATCAATGCTTCAATTTCTTCACCTGCTTCAAAGAGTAATCGTCGCACGGCTGAATCTGTAACTTGTTCTTGAGCTAAAACGATTGGCCTCAAATGCAACTGGACTAACTTTTGTACAAATTTCATTTTCTCGTTTAAAGGAAGTTTTAAATAAGAAAAAATTTGAGGTACCATTCTCGCACCACGATCTTCGTGCCCGTGAAAGGTCCAGCCATGGCCTTCTTCAAAACGTTTGGTTGCAGGTTTTGCAATATCATGCAAAATGGCCGCCCAACGTAGCCATAAATCTTCTGTAGTTTCGCAAATGTTATCTAGAACCTGTAAAGTGTGGTAAAAGTTATCTTTGTGCGCTCTTCCTTTTATAATATCAACCCCAAATAAATTAGCCATTTGCGGAAATATCAAATGCAGCAATCCCGTATCGAAAAGATAATTAAAACCTATAGAAGGTTTTTTCGATAAGATAATTTTGTTCAGCTCGTCTGTGATACGTTCTTTTGAGACGATGCTGATTCGCTCTTTCTGGCTTTTGATCGCGTTAAGTGCTTCTTCATCTATGCTAAAATTCAATTGCGTAGCAAAGCGTATGGCCCTCATCATTCTCAGAGGGTCATCAGAAAAAGTTATTAACGGATCTAGCGGTGTACGAATTAGTTGTTTTTCTAAATCGGCAATGCCGTTGAAAGGATCTAACAACTCGCCGTAATTCGACGGATTTAAAGAAATTGCGAAAGCATTAATCGTAAAATCCCTACGTTGCTGATCATCAGCCAAGGTGCCATTTTCTACAATTGGTTTGCGTGAATTTGACCGATAAGATTCTTTTCTTGCACCAACAAACTCAATTTCCAAATCGTTGTATTTAAGCATCGCGGTGCCAAAACTTTTAAATATGGCAACCTTTGTCCTTAATTTTTCTCCCACTTTTTCGGCAAAGCCGATGCCATTACCTAAAACTACAACATCAATATCTTTAGATGGTCTCTGTAAAAAAATATCGCGAACAAATCCACCAATAACATAAGCTTCTGTTTTAGTCTGACTAGCGATTTCTGCTAAGACTTTAAATATCGGATTTTGTAGATATACCCCTAGATCCCCAAAGGGGAACTTTTTACTTTCATTGTTTAAGTCTGATTGCATAAAGAGGTATTTTTTGTGTCGCGAAATTAATAAAAACTATTGAGGCTTCTTTGAAGTTGTGATGAATAATGCCCCTTTAGAAGTTGCGGATTACTTTCTAATAAATTCGAATTGGCCAGATGGGCCTAGTTTTACAATAGTTGATGGCGTTTTTGGGGTGTTAATTTCTTGTTCCCAATTTACCACATAATCAACTGATGAAATTATTTCAGGGTCTATGTCGTCAAAAAACTGCGGAGTTGGCTGTCCACTTATATTAGCTGATGTTGATACAATAGGCTTACGGAAGCGTTGCAAAAGTTGCTGACAAAAATCGTGCTTTACAATTCTAATTCCAACACTTCCATCGCTATTGATTACATTTTTGGCTAAATTTTTAGCGCCAGAAAAAACAATTGTCATTGGCTTTTCTGCATATTCAATTAGTTGGTAGGCAACCTCAGGTATCTCATTAACATAACTTTGCAACTTGTTGTCGGTATCTAAAAGGATAATTAGACTTTTATCGGCACCCCTGCCTTTTATCTCATTTACTTTCGCAACCGCAACTTCATTGGTGGCATCGCAACCCAATCCCCAAACCGTATCGGTAGGATAAAGAATTACACCACCATTTTTAAGTACTTCTAACGCTTTGTTTATTTCTTCTCTCATTATTCCAAATTTAATGTTTTGTTGTTGATACTTAAAGAACAAAGATTTTTTGCTGTGGCAATTGCGAATATTTTTTCGTTACAATAATTTGTATAATGTTGTTTTTTCGTAATATGTTAGCACTAAGCGCTCTATCTAAAAACCATAATGCATTAAATTCGTTTCTTTATTAATAACACAACTGTAAAAAATACAGCTTAGCTGTATTTTAAGGATCAAATTGACTATATTTAAACTGGTTAGCCAAATATAATTTACACACGATATGAAAACATTTAAAAAAATTTTATTGCTGTTTACGATAGGGATAGCATTAATGGGTTGTTCTACTTTAAGAACATCATCAGACTACGACAAAAATGTCGATTTAAGCGCTTTTAAAACGTATAATTTTTACGACAAAGGTTTAGAAAAATTGAGATTAAACAATCTGGACAAACGGAGATTAATGGCTGCTGTAGAAAGTGAAATGAACGCTAAAGGGTTTACAAAGGTAGACAAACCAGACATGCTAGTTAATTTGGTTGTCGTAGCCAGAGAAAGACAAGATATTTATGGCGGTGGAATGTACGGCGGTTGGGGCTGGGGCTGGGGAGGCTGGGGCAACCCATTTTGGGGTGGTCCGAACTACATTAACCAATACAGCGAAGGAACATTTATTATTGATTTCTTAGATCCTGCTAAGAAAATTTTGTTTTGGCATGGTAGAGGAGCTGGTTTCAATTTAGACAGCTTTAGCAAACGAGAAGAAAGAATGCAAGAGGGTGTAAAAGAAATTTTAGCCCAATATCCGTCGATTGGAGTAACTGCTGCTACCAAGTAGAAAATAATTAATAATTAAAAAGCCGGAAGTTCAAATATGAGCTTCCGGCGTTTTTATGCTATTTGTGCTGATTAAACAGCAACATTATTTTCTCTAAGCGCATCGTTTAAAGAGGTTTTTTTGTCTGTTGATTCTTTTCTCTTGCCAATAATTAGGGCACAAGGTACTTGGAAATCTCCAGCAGGGAATGATTTAGTATAAGAACCAGGAATTACAACAGAACGAGCCGGAACAATACCTTTGTATTCAACAGGGGTTTCACCGGTTACATCGATAATTTTTGTAGACGCTGTTAGAACAACATTTGCACCTAGCACAGCTTCTTTTTCTACTTTAACACCTTCTACCACAATGGCTCTCGAACCTAAAAAGCAATCATCTTCTATAATCACCGGAGATGCTTGTATTGGTTCTAAAACACCACCAATACCTACGCCACCACTTAAGTGTACTCTCTTGCCAATTTGCGCACAAGAACCAACCGTAGCCCAAGTATCCACCATTGTACCTTCGTCTACGTAAGCACCAATGTTAACGTATGATGGCATCATGATTACGCCTTTTGCAAGGTAGGCACCGTAACGAGCACTAGCCATTGGTACAACGCGTACGCCAGTTTCGTGGTAATCAGTTTTTAATTCCATTTTATCATGATATACAAACGGGCCAACTTTAATTTCCTTCATCTGTTTAATCGGGAAATATAAAATCACGGCTTTCTTAATCCATTCGTTAATTCCCCAAGAATTTAAAACTGGTTCTGCTACGCGTAACTCGCCTTTATCTAATCTTAAAATTACAGCTTCAATAGCTTCGCAATAGTTAGTATATGCCAATAGAGATCTATCTTCCCAAGCGGCTTCTACAAGTTTCTTTAAATCTGATATCATGTCTTATTAATTTTTTACAAAATAAATCAATTTTATGTATTAGGCGTTGTATTTTTGATTTTTATAATGGAAAACGAGAAATTAAGGATTGATAAATACCTTTGGGCAATTAGACTTTTTAAAACCAGGAGTCTAGCTACCGATGCTTGCAAAGCTGGCAGGGTAAAATTAAACGGACAAAACTTAAAACCATCTGCAATTGTAAAAATAGGCGACGTGTATCAGGTATCTAAAGGAATTGAGAAGAAAATTATTGAGGTTGTTGATTTTTCCTATAACAGAACCGAAGCTAAAATTGCAGTTACCAAATACAAAGATTTAACTCCTGTTGAAGATACACATGCTTTTAAATCTGTTTTTCATGCACCAACCTTGAAACGTGATAGAGGTGCCGGCAGACCAACCAAAAAAGACCGGCGAGAAACCGATGATCTTTTGGATGGAATGTTTGAAGAGGAGGTATAAAGCTCAAAACAGAAAATATAACTCGTATTTCGTGCAAATCAGCTTTAAGCCTCGGACTTTAAGCTGATGTTTCTCATTCTATATGCCATCATAGCCGTTTTACCTAGCTTTTTTATTAGTTGATAATTAGCTACGGCGCCAACGGCAGCGCCAATTACGGGAAGTAATTGCGCCATCTTTGCTATATCTATATAATCCCTATACTCTTGCTGAAAAGTTTGCCAATCAAATTGTTCTGCAGTTCCAGGTAATACAATTAGTTTCTGATCCCAATTTTGCATTTGCTTAAATGTTCTCTGCGTGCCAACCTTACTCGAAAAAGCTAGCTGAAAAATATGTAAAATGTATAGTCTTTCACGGTAATCTCTTACATCAAATCCGTAAAGAGAAGCTATATCAAAAAGCATTTTTATTTTTATGCCAATAAGGATGGGAAAATCAGCCATGCTCATTAAAAATCCACCGGCTCCAGTAATACCACCTTCGGCAGCGCCAGTTTTACTGTAACTTTCTATTTTGGCCTTTACTAAGGCCTCTCTGTGCATAAAGCTAAAAGAATCATCCGGCATGGCCGATGTAGTATAAGTAGAGCCAAATAACACCGCTTTTACCATTTGCTTTATGGTAGCAGTAATAGCCTTATGTACTTTTGTTGGGATATAACTGTTAATTTTATTCTGAATTTTGGTAGTGAAATTATCCATCATAGACGGATTTTTCATTAACTCCATCTGCCAGAATTCAAATTCGTATGCTATTTGTTTTTCGTAGTTATCCATAGGTTGTTTTAAGCTTTGTAATCTTCAAAAATCATTCCGTTGCAACTTAGCATTCAATTTATTAAATTTGTTAATAAAAATTTGAAATACAGATAATTAAACTATATATTTAGTTCATCTAACACTTAAACTTCCCTTTAATGAAAAAACTCACCCTCGCCATTGCCTTAAGTTTAGGCCTCGGTACGTCTTATGCGCAAACTCTAAAATTTTCTAACCCAACACCAGAGGCAGGTAAACCACTGTCTTTCGAATATAATGCAGCAGGTGGCAAGCTTGAAAAATTGTCGGATGTAAAATGCGTTGCACAAACCTTTGTCAACAACAAGCAAAAGACTATTAATATTCCTTTAGAAAAAAACGGAACTGTATACAAAGGTACTTTTACACCTGTAGACAGTACAGCAATTGCGGTAATTGTACTTAGTGCCGATGGTACGAAGGATGAAAACCCGAACGGGTATTATACGTTGTTCTATGAAAAAGGCAAGCCTACTGCAATGGCTTATTATTGGGAGGCAATGTACTACAATGGGATGGGTACAGCTTTTGCGGGAATAAAAGCAGATAAACCTAAGGCTATTTTGTCTTACGATAAGGCTTTTAAAACAGATCCGGCTTTAAAATCTAAGTATTTAGTAAATTATTTAGGCTTACATTTCGGTGTAGATCCGCAAGCAGGAGAGCCGATGATAGATAAAGAAATTGCATCTATCGAAAAAATCAAAGCTCCAAAAGAAACAGACTTAACTAAAATGGCTGGTTTATACAGCGTTTCTAAAAGAAGAGCTAAAGCAGATTCGGTTTATGCAGTAGTTAAAAAAACTTTCCCGACAGGAACTTACGCTTACGGACAGGCTGCTAACGAGATTTATTCGGAGAAAGATGCAGTGCAGAAAGAAGCAAAGCTAAATGCTTTAATTACTAATTTTAAACTTGATTTAAGCAAACCAGCTGATTTAGCAAAAGTTTCGAACATTTATGGTAATGTTGCTACGGCGTTTGGCGCAGCTAAAAACAATGCTAAGTTTGAAGAGTATACTAACAAGGTTGAAAGTAAAATGACAAGAGCAAGCTTATATAATACTTTTGCTTGGGCAGCTGCAGAGAAAAAGGAAAATTTAGAATTTGCCGCTAATATTTCTAAAAAATCTTTGGGTTTGTTAGAAGAAGCTAAAAGCGAAAAAGCACCGGAATACTATGCGTCGCAAGAAGATTATATAAAAGGATTAAATAGGTCTTCGGCGATGTATATTGATACTTATGCAACTTTACTTGGTCATTTAGGGAAAAACGAGGAAGCCTTGAAATTACAAGAAGATGCGGTTGTAAAAAACGAATATGCTGACGCTAGCATGAACGCAAAATATGTTAATTTTTTAGCGTTAAACAAGCAATTTGATAAAGTGGTAAGCTTTGGCGAACGTTTTGTAAAAGACGGTCAAGGTACCGACCAGATGAAAGCCGATTTAAAGTTAGCTTATAAAGGAACACAACCTTTTGATGCTTATTATGCAGAATTAGAGAAAGAAGCTTTAGCTAAAGAAAGAGCTAAATTTTTAAAAGAAATGATTAATACGCCAGCGCCTAAGTTCACTTTGGCAAATTTGCAAGGCGAGAATGTTTCTTTAGAAAGTTTGAAAGGTAAAGTAGTTATTGTTGATTACTGGGCTACATGGTGCGGACCATGTATCGCATCTTTTCCGGGGATGCAAAAAGCGGTAGATAAATACAAAACTGATCCAAACGTAGTTTTTCTTTTTGTTAATACTTGGCAAACAGAAGCTAATAGGGATAAAGTTGTTAGAGATTATTTAGCTACAACACCATACACTTTTAATGTCCTTTTTGATACTCCAAACAAACAGGACCCAAGTAAATTTGATGTTATTGAGCAGTATAAAGTAGAAGGTATTCCAACTAAGTTTATTTTAGATGGAAAAGGTAATATCAGATTCAAAAAAGTTGGATTTGGCGGTAGTGCAGATGGAACTGTTAAGGAACTTGATATGATGATTGCCTTGGCGAAAGACGGACAGGAAGCAAGCAAATAAAAAAGCACAAATGAATATAAAGGCCGGTCGCGATTATGCGATCGGCCTTTTTTTATGGTTTGATTGCTTGCTGTTGCCAAAGCTTAAAAGCTTTTTGAGCCTCATCTCTAAGCAGTTGTTTAAAAATTATTTTTCTTTCTTTAATAGGTTTGGCAATTTCCTCGTAAATAAAAGAGTCATCGAAAGCCGCGTTTGCCGCGTCATCTTTGGTGTTGGCATAATATACCGTGCTGATGTTGCTCCAATATAACGCTGCTAGGCACATGGGGCAAGGCTCGCAACTGGTATAAATTACTGCACCGGTTAGGTCGAATGTCTTAAGTTTTTTGCAAGCCATTCTAATGGCTGCAACCTCTGCGTGTGCAGTTGGGTCGTTAGTGGCGTGTACTTTGTTGGCGCTTTTTGCAATTACCTTGCCATTTAATACTACAACTGCGCCAAAAGGCGTACCGTGATTTATGGCAACGTTTTTTAGCGATAAATCAATCGCCATGCGCATGAACGTTTCGTGTTGTTTATCCATAAAAAATTTAAGCACAAAAAAAATGCCTCGAATTTTCGAGGCATTTTTTGTAGTAATAATCGATTACTTTTTATCTTTTGTATAAGCTTCGTTTAAGCCTTTTAAAACTTCACTTGTAACATCTAAGCTTTCGTCTGCAAATAATATAGCGCTATTACCTTTAGCATAGGTTAGAACCATTTTATACCCTTTTGTTTTAGCGTATCCTTTTAGGTAATCGGCAACTTTGTTGTAAAGTGCTTCTTGCTCTTTTGCTTGCTCGTTTTGTAAAGCAGCGCCAGCGTTTTGTTGGTAAGCTTGTAATTCTTGTTGTTTACGAGCTAAACGTTGCTCTGTAGCTGCTCTTTGGTCGGCTGCTAAAGTTCCTTGTTGTTGTTGGTATTGTTGCACCTCACGCTGAAAAGCCTGTTGTTTAGAAACTAGATCGCCTTCGGCAGCTTTGCCTTTAGTTTCCATTTTAACTTTAAGGTCTTTAAAGTACTCGTATTTAGTTAGTAACGAATCAGAGTTAACGTAAACAATTTTATCTGTTGCAGTTACCGCAGCGGTTTCGCTTTTTGTTGTGTTTGTTTCGGTTTTTGCATCCTTGCCACCACAAGCAGTTAATGCAGTTGCTATAGCTACAGCAGTTGCAATGCTGCTTAGTTTTTTGGTTGAAATATTCATGCTTAATTATTAAATTTTAGCAAATATAAAAATCAAAACGGACTATCCTAAAAAACGAGTTTTTTTAATGATTTTAACACTCAAATAGTTATCCACATCTACCTTAATTAGCCAAAAATTGGTTATTTTTGATACTTTATCTATTCAGTAAAATTATGAGTGAAGAAAAAGATCCAAAGTCAAATTATAACGCGGATAATATACAGGTTTTAGAAGGTTTAGAGGCTGTTCGTAAGCGTCCTTCTATGTATATCGGCGATACTGGCGTTAAAGGTTTGCACCATTTGGTTTATGAGGTTGTAGATAACTCTATCGACGAGGCTTTGGCCGGTCACGCAGATACTATCTACGTAAATATTTTAAAAGGAAATTCTATTAGAGTTGAGGATAATGGACGTGGTATCCCAACCGGTATAAATAAGAAAGAAAATAAATCAGCATTAGAAATTGTAATGACAGTTTTGCATGCCGGTGGTAAATTCGATAAGGATACCTATAAGGTTTCTGGAGGTTTGCACGGTGTGGGTGTAAGTTGTGTTAACGCATTATCTACAGATTTAAAAGCAGAAGTACACCGCGAAGGAAAAATCTGGATGCAGGAGTATAAAATTGGTGTACCGCAATACGATGTAAAAGAAGTTGGCGATACGGATAAAAGGGGTACAATTGTAACATTTACGCCAGATGGTACAATTTTTACACAAACAACAGAGTACAAATATGATACTTTGGCATCTCGTTTACGCGAACTTGCATTTTTAAATAAAGGCATTACTTTAACGCTAACAGATGAGCGTGAAGAATTAGAAGATGGATCTTTTCTTTCTGAAGTTTTCCACTCTGATGGCGGTTTAAAAGAGTTTGTTAAGTTTTTAGATGGTACACGTGCATCTTTCTTGCCAGAGCCGATTTATATCGATGGTATAAAAAATGGTGTGCCAGTTGAACTTGCATTTCAGTACAACGAAAGTTACTCTGAAAATGTTCACTCTTATGTAAACAATATTAATACACACGAAGGCGGTACGCACATTGCTGGTTTCCGTAGAGGTTTAACACGTACATTAAAAAGTTACGCTGATAAATCTGGTTTGTTAAAAAACCTAAAAATGGAAATTACCGGTGATGACTTTAGAGAAGGTTTAACTGCTGTAGTTTCTGTTAAAGTACAAGAACCTCAGTTTGAAGGCCAAACCAAAACCAAATTAGGTAACTCTGAGGTTATGGGTGCGGTTGATATTGCTGTTGGTGAAGCTTTAGGATACTATTTGGAGGAGAATCCGAAAGAAGCTAAAATGATTGTTAACAAAGTTATTTTAGCAGCAACAGCTAGGGCAGCGGCTCGTAAAGCTCGCGAAATGGTGCAACGTAAGAGTGTTATGGGCGGTTCTGGATTGCCAGGTAAACTTGCCGATTGCTCTGATAGCGATCCAGTTAAATGTGAACTTTACCTAGTGGAGGGTGACTCGGCGGGTGGAACTGCTAAACAAGGTCGCGATCGTAATTACCAGGCTATTCTTCCGTTAAAAGGTAAAATCCTTAACGTAGAGAAAGCTATGGAGCATAAAATCTACGAAAACGACGAGATTAAAAACATGTTTACAGCTTTGGGTGTAAGCATTGGTACGCCAGAAGATGATAAAGCATTAAATTTGCAAAAACTGCGTTATCACAAGATTGTAATCATGACGGATGCTGATATCGACGGGTCGCACATTACCACGTTGATTTTAACTTTCTTCTATCGTTACATGAGAGCGCTTATTGAAGCTGGTTACGTTTATATTGCAGCGCCACCACTTTACCAAGTTAAAAAAGGTAAAGAATTTGAGTATTGCTGGAACGACGTTCAACGTGATCAAGCTATACAGCGTTTAAAAGGTGCCGGTAAAGAAGATAGCGTACACGTACAACGTTACAAAGGTTTGGGAGAGATGAATGCGGAACAACTTTGGGAAACTACCTTAGACCCGGCCAGACGTACTTTATTAAAAGCGACAATTGAAAATGCTGCGGAATGTGATCATACTTTCTCTATGTTAATGGGCGACGAGGTTGCACCACGTAGAGAGTTTATTGAGCGCAATGCAAAATATGCAAAGATTGATGCTTAACCCCTGAATCTTTTAATAAGATAATATAAGCCCTTCAAGTTATTCTTGGAGGGCTTTTTGTTTGCTTTTACTGTAGGCCGTCATGCTCAAACTGAAGGGCGTCGTAATGCTTTTGTTAATCGCAGTATACAACATATATATTCGGCACTAGATAGATACCACAAACAGGGTTCATTTAAACCAGGTTTGGATAGCATAGTTTTTGCAGGATAGTAGCACTGAATTTTGTGCAATAGCCCCGACAGCAACGAGCAGGAGCGAAGCGACTAAAGTGAATGGCGGGAGTAACATCAATTATAACAGTATTTTGCGCTTCGAATAATAAAATTGAAGCATAAAAAAGCCCCTTTCAGCTATGTTTGAAAGAGGCCTATATTTGGTTAGCGTTATTAATTACAAGATGTAGTAAGAGCCAATGCCCTCTTTTTCTACTTGAGGCATATCTTCGTATAATTTATTGTCATCTAACATTTGGCATAAATCTCTCTCAATTGTTCTGCAGATAGTAGTTGTTGGTGTATCTGTAGGTTTGTTTTCGAAAGGATCTTGCAAGTGAACAGCCATTTTCTCTACTAATAGGAAAAATGCGGCAATGGCAACAACCAGCGGAATTTCCATATAACCGAAAAACTCTATTAAACCAAATGGCAACAAAACAATAAATAAATGGATAGACATACTGATGTATTTGCTGTAAGTAACCGGAAAAACGGTGTTTTTGATACGCTCGCATCCGCCCATGTGGTTACATAATGCCGTTAGGGTTTTGTTAAGCTCTACCTGTTGATATTGATTTATCCAGCCTTCATGCAATGCTTTCTTAAGATCCATTGCATGCAACTCTAACAAAGCTACGGTAACATTACGCTGATTTTTAACAAAATCCAACTCGTCTTTATCCAAATACCTCTCTAGCCCTTTATAAGAAGAAAAACCTCTTAGTCCTTGACTGAGCGCATTGCACCATGCAATTTGTCTTTTAATAAATTTACTTTTAAATCGTTCTACCTCTTGTAATTGGTACGGATTCTCTACAAAAGATATGATTTGTCGGCCCAATGTTCTCGAATCGTTTACAATGGCGCCCCAAATAATTCTTGCTTCCCACCACCTATCATAAGCTTGGTTAGATCTAAACGCTAATAAAAGCGAGATTACTGTACCCAACAATGCGGGAACGGCGATTGGAATAGAAATTCTGGTAACATGAAAGTTTTGGTAAAGTATAACGATACCGACCGAGTAGGCTACTACAAATAGCAATTCGGTTTTAATCTTTCCAAAAATATAGGTGAGCGGAATATTATTTCGTAACAGCATAAAAATTAGGTAAATGGTTAATAACTAAACTAGGCGCTTAAAACTTTTTCTCCCTCAACAGGCATTTTGGTTTCAAACAATTTCTCTTCGCTAGAGAACTCGTTAATGTCAACTTCAAACACTTCGCAACCGCAACGTTTGGTTAAAGTGTTCGGGTTTATACTGTATTTGTTAATTGCTTTAAAATTATACTCTTTTGGGTAAGCTATACAGGTGGCATTACATCCGTCTATAAAATTTTTAAAAGCCGCTACAGTACTTCCGTAAAAGTATTCTACACCAATAAATTTTATGTGGTTTGGATATTTCTTTTTGTAAGCTTCCGCTTGTGCGTAAAACTCATCACTTATGTTTTCGTAATCTTTACTACGGCGACTTAACATTAACATATCTGTAATAGAATCAGATAATTTGAAGGCGTGCATAAAAATAATACCTATATCCTGAGGCTTATTTGTAACTACTAATGAATCGATAATTTTAAGGCTTTCTACATTAAAGTCTGTTGGCACTAATACGGTTTTCATAGCTCTTCTTGTTTAATTAATGATTAAATTATTTATACAAGTTTACGAGCGAGATATTATAGCGAAATAAGAGCGAGATTAGAACCGCATTAGAATTTCAGATAAATAGAATTTTGTTGGCAAAAATAGAGCTGAGAATAGCTTAACTGGAATGAAAATCAAATTTAAAAAAGTTTTTTGAAAATGAAAGTCGGCATTTTATAGTTTCTTCAGTCCTGCTTTTGCCTATAGTCCTCGTTCGTTCCTCAATCGGGCTATTTGGCGCAATCAGGTTTAAAAACTTTGTATTTTGCTACTATCGCAGGTTTTAACTACAAGCTTTTTGCCCTTAATCTAAATGGTTGCTATTTTACCGGGAGTATTACTTTTATTTCGGTTCCAATTAACTCTTTAGAACTTATGCCAATGCTACCGCGATGTAAGCGGATAATATTTAAGGATAAGGGAAGTCCGACGCCATAGCCTTTAAAGTCTGCAGTATTAGATGCACGGTAAAAAGGTTCGAAAATATGTTGTACATCGCTTTGCGGAATACCAATACCTTGATCTTTAACGGCAATGGAAAGCATATTTTGTTTGCTCTCTAAAGTTACCTTTACCGGCTTGTTATTAGAGTATTTGCAGGCATTGCTTACAATATTGGTTATAGCAAGCTTTAGTAAGTTTTTGTTTGCCTTTAAGGTAATTTGATCTTCATCTTCGGGTAGCTGGCTAAAATCAATTTCAATTTTACTTTCTGGGTGAACTTGGTTTACCGTTCCCTGGATTTCCCAAATTAACTCGTCGATACGAACTTGCTCCCAAGGTTGGTTTTTGCCATTAAAACCAGACTGTGCCAACCCAAGTAAGCTGGTTAAAATATGCTCCAGTCTGTCAGATTCGTCTTTAATTTTACTTAAAGCTCTTTTTTGCATTTCTGGGTTTGCAGATGCTTTTATGGCTAATTCTACCTCGCCACTTATAATGGTCAATGGCGTTCGCAACTCGTGAGAGGCGTTGCTGATAAAATTATTCTGCGTTTCGAATGCGGTCTCCAATCGATTAAGCATGTTGTTAAAAGTTTGTGAAAGTTGAGACATTTCATCGCTTCCCGGAACTTCCAATCGTAAGTGTAAATTTTCTGCCTTAATCTTTTTTACGCTTTTAATGATATTTCGCAAAGGCTCTAACATATAGTTAGAAAATTTCCATCCTACTATAAAAGACAAAACGATAGAGAATACAAAGCCGGCAATCAAAATTTTCTGTAAATCTTTTAGTTCTCTAAAACCAAAGGGATCATTGGCAGAAACGATAATGAAATAGTCTTGATTGTTGGCACGCACAAATTTTCCAGCATAAAAATGATTTTCTTTTCTGTACCTAGCGATTTTGCCACTATTAATGCGTTCAAAAAAATCATCGGGCAGATGTACGTCTAAGACAGGTTTTTTGTTGTCTTTTTTTGCTATTACATACTCTTTTTCATCTGGCAGCCGTTCCAAGTATTGGTTACGAACCTTTGCATAAACGTTATCGCTTTTATCGTCAGACAGTCTAATTTCTGCAGCAAGGTTAACTCTCGCCTCCAAACGTTTGTAAAAATCTTCAAAAGCAAATTCATTGCTAAAATACCACACAAATCCGCTTAACAACGAGATAATAACCGCTGATAAAATGGCAAAAAGTAAGGTGATTTTTTTAGCAATGTTCATTAAGCATCTTTTAAAACGTAGCCTAAACCAATGGCTGTATGTATAAGTTTAGACGAGCCGGGCCTGTCAATCTTTTTTCGCAAGTAGTTTACATAAACATCAACTACGTTTGTGCCTAGATTAAAGTCTATATCCCAAACATTCTCTAAAATATCAATTCTCGATAAAATTTTAGCTTTATTCTTTGCCATGAACTCTAACAAACGATATTCGGTTGCCGTTAACGTAATTTCGCGTTTGCCACGTTTTACGGTTTTTGCAGTTAAATTTATATACAAATCGGCTATGCTAATTACTTGGTCGTTTAAGATAATGCCATTGTAGCGCCTTAAGAGCATTCTTATGCGTGCAAAAAGCTCAGCAAATTTAAATGGTTTAATTAAATAGTCGTCTGCTCCATTATCTAGCCCGTTAACCACATTTTCTGTAGTGCCTAAAGCTGTAAGCATAATAATTGGCGTAGTCGGCTTTTCTTTTTTAATTATTTTGCAAAGTTCCAATCCATTTATTCCGGGTAGCATGATGTCTAAAATAATCAAGTCGAACTGGTTTTCTTTTGCCATTTTTTCGCCGATTAAACCATCGGGTGCAACGCTTACGTTAAAACCTTCTTCACTTAAACCCCTCGAAATTACCGATACCACATTTGGCTCATCTTCAACTAGCAATAAATTCATTGATGCAAATATTCTTAAAATTTGATAAAGATTAACAGCTTAATTAGCAAAATGTTAGAATTTCTGCGCTATTTTAACACAAATTAAACATATCACAAGCATAAAAAACAAAACCCCGCCTTGTTAGGCAGGGTTTTGTTTCTATATACCAGATTATTTTCCAGCTTCAGATTTTTCTTTTAGAAATTTTAGGCCATCTTCAAAATCTTTTCCAATCATACTGTCCATACTCACAAAAACGCCCATCCATTTGCTAATGATATTATTTTCTCCAGAAATTGTCCAGGTAACTTTATTTCCGTCTCCAGTTGGTGAAATTTCAAATTTTGTATCCGCTATGCTTTCCCAAGGCTCTAAAAATTTCATTTCTATATCAACTAATTTGTTGGCTTCTACACTTCTTATTTTCATTTGCCCGCTTCCGGTTTCTTTACCTTTCCAAGTGTAGGTATGCCCGGGCTTGCCAACCGACCCGGTAATAGTTGTTTTGGCAGTTGGTTCCATTTTAGACCACGGATTCCATTTGTAAAACTCATTTAGGTTCGCAATATTGTTGTAAACGACGCTATCTGGCGCATTAATGGTTACAGAACGGCTAGCCGAATAGGTTTTTGGCAAAAACATGCCACCTACTAAAATTATAACCGCTAAAGCCACGATTGTAAATCCGAATACTTTTAAAAATTTCATAATAGTTTGTTTGGTTTATTAAATTTAAACATAAACGTTTTAAAACTAAAATTTTCGAAAAGCAAGTTAATGCAATAGTCAGCGTTCGTCCCGCTTTACTTACAGCCACAAGAAAAATGTGGCTTTCATGCAATCGGGTTTAGCTTACAAATACCGGTGCAACTATGTTTTGTCTGCTGTTGCTAATTTGGTTTAGCAGGTGCGCCTTTAAGGTTTAGGTCTTTCAACGCAATTCTAACATCACGCATAAAACCAACACCAGGATCTGTTTTTTGTGTCTTGTAGTTTGGATTTGTTTCCTTCCAAAGCAGATCTTTTTTGAAAAGGTTGTGCTCGTAATGGCCAATTAAATGGGTGATTGGAAATTTCTTAGCCAAATGTCTAACAAGTAATTCGTTTGCTTTCAGCTGTGCTTTAGTTAAGGGATAATCTGCACTACCTACATTCTCTACACCAATTGCACAATAGTTTAAGCCAATAACGTGGCGGGCAAAAACGGTATCGGGCAATAATTGGTAAACTGTTCCATCTCTATCAATTAGGTAATGTGCCGATACGTTTAGGTTACTAGCGTTTGCGAGGTTTTGTCGCCCATCTAACGTAGATTTGTTAAATGTATGAAATGTGCTCATAAAACTCTTTGAGGCTGTCCAATGCAGTACAACCATTTGAGGTTTAATGGTGGCTTCTTTTTGTATAAGTCCGTGTCTGTTTTTTAAGTATTCTAAAGAAAGTTTTTTTCTGGTATCATCAAACAAAATAGGTTTCTGCACAATTTTTAATTCTTGCGCAAAAGAAATAGAAGTGAGCAAAACTAAAACTGTAATATTAAAAAAAGCTTTCATAATACTTATTTGTATAAACGTAATATCCTCTTCTCGTAATCAATTTTTGCTTTGTACTTCATTAAAATATCGCCACCAATAATAGCTGCAATAGGCGGATGACCAAGCATTAAATACGTATCGGTTACACTTTGCAAATCAAGTGCAACTGCCGGATAATCCTTTAGTTTTAATTTGCCTACATTTAGCTTTGGTATTACACCTTGTAAAGTTGTAGAAGTACTAAAAATGGTGGCAGCTTGCGCTTCTTCGCTAACGGTTATGTCGCTAATGTGCTTTTCCATAAGTCCTTTGTCAAATACAGAACGAGAAGCGCCAGTGTCTAAAACCGCAAAATGGGTTTCGCCAAAAACAACAATTTCCACCAAAAGGTGGAAACCGTCATCTTGTAAATTAATAAGTTCCAAAGGAACTGTTATTGTTCGCATATAGTATTCTGGCCACCAGAGCAAAGTAAAAAATCTAAAAGTAGATTCCTCGTTTTTTTGATGACAAATTATGTTTATACCAATTTCATTTCGGCCAATACACTATTCATGTTGCGTACAGCATCGGCACTTTTGTTAAACGCAGCTTGTTCTTCCTCGTTTAGTTTATAGTCGATAATTTTTTCCCAACCATCTTTTCCAACAATTACCGGAACGCCCAAACAAATATCATTCTGGCCGTATTCGCCATCTAAGGCTACACAGCAAGTAAAGAGTTTTTTCTCATCACGAACAATAGATTCTACCAATGCTGCACCTGCAGCACCTGGAGCATACCAGGCAGATGTGCCTAATAATCCGGTTAAAGTGGCGCCGCCAACCATGGTGTCGGCTGCAACTTTTGCTAAAGTAGCTTCATCCAAAAGTTCGCTAACCGGCAAACTTTGGTAAGTAGCATAACGCGTCAACGGAATCATGGTAGTATCACCATGACCGCCAATTACAAAACCTTGCAAATCGTTTGAGTTGCAACCTAAAGCAACACTCAAATAATATTTAAAACGAGCACTGTCTAAGGTGCCGCCCATTCCAATAATTCTATTTTTTGGTAAGCCTAAAGATTTCAATGCCAAATAGGTCATGGTATCCATAGGATTGCTAATTACAATAATAATTGCATCTGGAGAATACTTAAGAATATTTTCTGCTACACCTTTTACAATTCCTGCATTAATTCCAATTAACTCTTCACGAGTCATCCCCGGTTTACGTGGCAAACCAGAAGTAATTACAGCAACTGCAGAACCAGCGGTTTGACTATAATCGTTTGTTACGCCTTTAATTTTTGTATCGAAACCTAACAAGGTAGCAGTTTGCATCATATCTATGGCTTTACCTTCGGCAAAACCTTCCTTAATATCTAGCAACACTAATTCTTCGGCTAATTCTTTTCTAGCAATGTTATCGGCACAAGTTGCGCCAACAGCGCCAGCACCTACTACAGTTATTTTCATATTATAGACAATTTAAATTTGGTTCAAGAAATTGTTTTCATGCCCAAGATATAGAATTGCATTAGTTTACCCAAATGATGCGCAAATTAATTAGGGCTTATGATAATTTATTTACAAAGCATTGAACGGTGCCCACCATATTGAACCTCACTTTATCGGCACCCATATTTCTTCTTCCGAATCAGGAGAATTGTTCTTGTATTTTTCTCCTAAAATTTCAAAATGTGGGCGGTTGTCTATTTCATAACCTGAATTTGGTAGCCACGAACCGAAAATGAATTGAAAAGTTTTATAGCCTTCGCTGGGCGAACCTTTGTGTAGAAATACTGCGTACTTACCCTCTGGTAATAAAAAAGTTTGCATTTCTTTCGGGATATTATCAAAATCTTCCACTTCTGCTAAAGCCCATTTTGTAAAATGCGAACTTAAATTGCTATGATCATGATTTTGCAGATAAACCTGCAGGGAAAATAACATAGTATTTAACGCATTAATTTCCTTTCTTCTAGGCATAAAACTACGCCACAATTCCATGGTTCTATCTTCTGCTAGAGACATTTCTAAACGCAGACCAATTAATTTTTTAGAAGAAATATTTTGTATACGAAGGAACATTTTTAATTTTTTTCGAAGATATAAACTGCAAGCTAAAATTGTTGCAAAGGTTTAAGTAAAATAAGCCTGATTGCAGGGAAAAGCTCCCGATTTTTCATCGGGACTTGCACCGAAAAGCAGGACATAATAAACCGAAAAGCTTTTGTATTTGCCTTGCTGAATATTTTAGGCAAGAGATTTCGTAGGAAATTGCTTCGCCTAGCTCGCAATGATGCGATAGGGCAGATGTTGATAATTCACAGACAAATCCACATCAAAATTTCTTTATTTTTGATTTCCAACATTTCCCCAACTATGTATTTAATTTTTGATACCGAGACCACTGGTTTACCACGTAATTTTAATGCGCCGATTACCGATACCGATAACTGGCCGCGTTGTATACAAATTGCTTGGCAACTGCATGACGAGATGGGTAACTTGATTGAACATCAGGATTATCTGGTTAAGCCAGAGGGATTTAATATTCCTTATGATGCAGAGCGAATTCACGGAATATCTACAGAGTTGGCCATGGAAAAAGGGGAGGCTTTGGCTAATGTAGTTGAGAAATTTAATAATGCTTTAAGCAAAGCCAAGTTTGTAGTTGGGCAAAATATTGGTTTCGACCTTAACATTATGGGATGCGAATTTCATAGATTAGGTGTTGAAAGTCCGATGGCAAGCATGCCAATTTTAGATACTTGTACCGAAGTAACTGCCGATTTGGTAAAGATTCCGGGTGGTAGAGGTGGACGTTTCAAATTGCCGAATCTTACCGAATTGCATCAATACCTTTTTGGTGTTCCATTTGCCGAAGCGCACAATGCAACAGCCGATGTGGAGGCCACTACTAAATGTTTTTTAGAATTGATTAAACGAGAAGTTTTTAAAAAAGAAGAACTTTTAGTTGATACCGATTATTTCCTTCGCTTTAAAGAATTTAATACCAGTGGTTTCGGCCCATTTGGTATAGAACACGTTAATTTAAAGTCGGCATCTGACGAGATTAGAAAACGCGATGCCAGTACGAGCGGAAGTGGTATTTCTAAACAAACGCTTGCTGGCAATAAAGCCGAGTTGGCTAATGCGAATTTTATTCATTTGCATAACCATACACAGTTTTCTGTTTTACAAAGCACCATTAGTGTACCCGATTTGGTTAAAGCAGCCGCTGCACAAAAAATGCCGGCAGTTGCAATGACAGATCATGCAAATATGATGGGTGCTTTTCACTTTGTGAGCAATGCAATAAAGCATAACAAAGATGCTAAAGCTAAAAACGAAGCTTCTATTGCTGCGGGTGAGGAGCCGAAAGCTCAAATTGTAAAGCCTATAGTTGGTGTAGAGTTTTTTGTATGTGAGAACCATTTAGATAAAACCAGAAAAGACGACGGATACCAGGTTGTATTATTGGCCAAAAACAAAAGAGGCTATCATAATTTGGCTAAAATGTCATCTATCGCTTATACAAAAGGTTTTTATTACGTGCCACGTATAGATAAAAATGTAATTGAGCAATACAAAAGCGATATTATAGTTTTATCTGGGAACCTTTATGGCGAGATACCGAGTAAGCTCTTAAACTTGGGCGAGAAGCAAGCTGAAGAGGCTTTGCTATATTGGAAAGAGCAGTTTGGCGAAGACTTTTATATTGAAGTAATGCGCCACGGGCAGGAAAACGAAGACCGCGTAAATAAAGACTTAATTGCATTAGCTAACAAGCACGAGGTTAAGTTAGTAGCCAGCAATAACACCTATTATATTAACAAAAAGGATGCTAATGCGCACGATATCTTGCTTTGCGTTAAGGATGCTGAAAAGCAGGCGACGCCTATAGGTCGTGGTCGTGGTTACCGTTATGGTTTGCCAAACCAAGAGTATTATTTTAAGTCGGCAGAGGAAATGAAAAGCCTTTTTGCCGATTTGCCAGAAGCGATTTTAAATACAGAGGAAATTGCCGATAAAATAGAGGCTTACGAGCTTGCTCGCGAAGTTTTGCTACCTAAATTTGGTATTCCGGATGAATTTTTAGTAGAAGAAGATAACGCCGACGGGGGTAAACGCGGAGAGAATAAGTTTTTACGTCATTTAACTTACGAAGGCGCTAAAAAGCGATACGGAGAATTAACCGAAGACGTAATTGAGCGTTTGGATTTTGAGTTGGCTACCATAGAGAAAACAGGTTATCCCGGTTATTTTTTGATTGTGCAGGATTTTATTGCCGAAGCCAGAAGAAGAGATGTTTCTGTGGGTCCGGGTCGTGGTTCTGCTGCGGGTTCTGTAGTGGCGTACTGCTTGTGGATTACGAACATCGATCCAATGAAGTACGATTTGCTATTTGAGCGTTTCCTTAATCCAGACCGTGTTTCAATGCCCGATATCGATATCGATTTTGATGACGAGGGCCGTGGCCGTGTAATGGAATATGTAATTGATAAATACGGTTCCAGTCAGGTGGCGCAAATTATCACCTATGGTACCATGGCAGCTAAATCTTCAATTAGAGATACGGCCAGAGTTTTAGATTTGCCGCTTTTTGAAGCTGATAAAATTGCTAAGCTGATTCCAAACATGAAGTTGGCGAAAATATTCAACCTGGATGAAAAGGCTTTAAAAGCTGGCATGCGTCCAGATGAGTATGAGCGTGTGGTAGAATTGAAGAATCTATCAACCGCAAAAAACCTGAGCGCTGAAACCATTGAGCAGGCTATCATTTTAGAAGGCTCATTACGTAATACCGGTATTCATGCTTGTGGTGTAATTATAACGCCAGATGATATAACCAATTTCGTTCCGGTATCGGTTGCTAAAGATTCAGACCTTTACGTTACCCAGTTTGATAACTCGGTAGTTGAAAGTGCAGGTTTGTTGAAGATGGACTTTTTAGGTTTGAAAACCTTAACCTTAATTAAGGATACCGTTAAACTGGTTAAGAAAAGACACGGTATAGATTTAGATCCAGACAGCTTCCCGATTGATGATTTAAAAACCTACGAGCTTTTTCAACGTGGCGAAACAGTGGGTATTTTCCAATACGAGAGTCCGGGTATGCAAAAGTACATGAAGGAGCTTAAACCTACGGTTTTTGGAGATTTAATTGCCATGAATGCACTTTATCGCCCAGGTCCAATCGCTTATATTCCGAGTTTCGTAAAAAGGAAAAATGGCGAAGAGGAGATTACTTACGATTTGGAGGCTTGCGAAGATTTACTGAAAGAAACGTACGGAATTACCGTTTACCAAGAACAGGTAATGCTTTTGTCGCAGAAACTGGCAGATTTTACCAAAGGTGAGGCCGATGTTTTGCGTAAGGCAATGGGTAAAAAACAGCGTGATGTACTAGACAAAATGAAGCCAAAGTTTATAAAACAGGCTGCAGAAAAAGGTCATGATGAGAAAGTTTTAGAGAAAATTTGGAAGGATTGGGAAGCTTTTGCGGAATACGCATTTAACAAGTCTCACTCTACCTGTTATGCATGGATTGCCTATCAAACTGCTTATTTAAAGGCAAACTATCCGGCAGAATATATGGCTGCCGTGCTTTCCAATAACATGAGTGATATTAAACAGGTGGCTTTCTTTATGGAAGAATGCCGACAAATGGGCGTTACCGTACTTGGCCCAGACGTAAACGAATCTGATTTAAAGTTCTCTGTAAATGCCAAAGGCGAAGTTCGTTTCGGTATGTCGGCGGTTAAGGGTGTGGGAGAAAAAGCAGTAGAAAGTATTATAGAAGAGCGAAAATTAAATGGCCCATATCCTTCTGTTTTCGAGTTTGCTAAGCGGTCTAATACCAGGATTGTAAACAAAAAAGCTTACGAAAGTTTTGTTTATAGCGGTGCTTTTGATGCTTATGGCTTTCACAGAGCGCAATATTTTTATATTGGCCCTAATGATAAAATGAACGGTATAGAAAAGCTAATTAAATATGCCAACGATTTTCAGAATAACCAGAATTCTGCACAAGAGTCGCTATTTGGCGGTTCCAAGGCCGATTTAATTTTAGAACCAAGCTTTCCAGTATCTCCAGAATGGGGATTGATTGACCGTTTAAAATACGAAAAAGATGCCATTGGTATTTTCTTGTCGGGTCACCCTTTAGATGATTACAGGTTTGAGTTAACCAACTTCTGCCAGCATTCTGTTAAACACCTTTCTATTGTAAATAAAATTCGCAGTGGCGATACTAATGAAGAGGTATTGGCCGATTTCGAATCCCTTAAAAATAGAGATCTGGTAGTTGGGGGCTTAGTAGTCTTGGCATCGCAACGCATCACAAAAACAGGTAAGCCTTTTGGTACGTTTGTTTTTGAAGATTACGACGACAGTTGTGAGATAGCTTTATTTGGTGACGACTTCTTAAAGTTTAAACAGTTTTTAACCGAAGGCTATTTTCTGCAAATTAGAGGTAGGGTAGGCGAGCGTTTTAGAAAAGAAGGCGATTGGGAGTTTAAGGTTACATCTATAGATTTGCTGTCAGAATTGCGTGATAAGCTGACGAAATGTATTACCATACAAGTTCCTATTGAAGAGGTAAACACAGAGTTTATGCAAAAAATAGATATGATTCTGCAAGAGAATAAAGAGAATAGCGAACGCCATAATTGTAAACTTAACTTTGCAGTTTACGATAAGGCTCAGAATATTATGTTAGAGATGCCTTCAAAATCACTTCGCATTAATCCTAACAATCAATTTCTAGAACAATTAACAAAGTTGAATGTTGTAAATTATAAGCTTAACTAAGCTCAGAACTAAACGGATAATGCTTCAAACTTTGCGCTTTCGGCACTAGTCTTTTAGCATTAAATTGTCAAATTGACAGCGCTTGTTTGGTGGCATTACTATTGATTATATATTTGTAAATAAAATTAAAAAATAAAATTATGGCTTTAGAAATAACAGACGCAAACTTCGAGGAGCTTGTGTTAAAATCAGATAAACCGGTATTGGTAGATTTTTGGGCAGAATGGTGTGGTCCATGCCGTATGGTTGGTCCAGTAGTAGACGAAATATCTAAAGAATACGAAGGAAAAGCATTAGTTGGTAAAGTAAATGTTGATAACAACCCGCAGATTTCTACGCAGTTTGGTATCCGTAACATTCCTGCTTTATTGTACTTCAAAAATGGCGAGGTTGTAGATAAACAAGTTGGTGCAGTACCAAAGTCTATCTTAGCTGGTAAATTAGATGCACAATTGTAAAATAAGGTTGAGGGTTTTAAGGCAGAAGGTTTAGTTAAACTCAAGTCTAATAACTTTTCATCACTAATATATTTAAATCCGAACTCATTTGAGTTCGGATTTTTTTTAGCCAACAATTTTTCGTTTTTTTAAGGAAGAAAATTATTCCTCAAAAAATGTCAAATCATAAAAATTTAAAAACGTTAGTTGCTGGTTTTTGCATAAGCTCGCTAAGCATTGCTAGCGTTTTAGCGCAATCAGTAGAAACTCGCCAGCCAAGCGCAGATTTTAGTCCGGCTTTTGCTGGCCAAACCAGAATTAAGGCGATTAAAACGAAAACACCGTTGAATGTTACGGTTATTAATAGCAAGTTAGAAAACCCTTGGGCAATATCTGTTTTGCCTAACGGCGGATTTTTAATTACACAAAAATACGGCACTATGGTAACGCTTTCGGCCAAAGGCACATTAGAAACTACCATTAAAGGTTTGCCAAAAGTAGATCCTGCAGGCCAGGGCGGTTTGTTAGATGTAACACTATCGCCAGATTTTGCTAAAAGCAATTTAATCTATTGGGCGTATTCTGAGCCAACAAATAATGGCTCTGTTTTGGCCATAGCCAAAGGAAAGTTGTCGGCAAATAAAACAGCTATAGAAAACCAAACTATTATTTATAGAGCAACGCCAGCACACACGGGTAAATTGCAGTACGGTTCTCGAATCATTTTTGATAAAAGCGGAAATCTATTTGTAAGCACTGGAGAACGTTCTGACAAAGAGATTAGAATGCAAGCGCAACAGTTAAACTCGGCTTTGGGTAAAATTTTACATTTAACTCCTGCTGGTAAACCGGTTGCAAACGGTCCCTTTGCTAAAACTGCTAATGCACGACCAGAAGTTTATGCCTACGGTTTGCGTAATCCAGACGGATTGGCAATTAATCCAACCACGGGAGAATTATGGGAGGCAGAATTTGGTCCGAAGGGTGGCGATGAAATTAACATCATTAAACCAGGTAAAAATTATGGTTGGCCAATTATCACCTATGGTGTAGAGTATAGTGGTAAAAAAGTAGGCGATGGCATAACGCAAAAAGACGGAATGACACAGCCAATTTATTATTGGAATCCTAGCATCTCTCCGGGTACAATGGCATTTTACAACAGTAGTGTTATTGCAGAGTGGAAAGGCAATTTATTTATTGGCGCACTAGGCGGTTCGCATATTAGCCGTTTAACTATTAGCAATAATAAAATTACTGGCGAAGAAAGATTGTTGGCCGATAAAAACGAGCGTTTTAGAGATTTAGCGCAGGGAAAAGACGGTGCACTTTACGCGGTTACCGACGGAGGCAATTTGTACAAAATCGCTAAGAAGTAATTCTGTATGCTAAAAAAGATGTCATCCTGAGCCTGTCGAAGGATTATTAGAGTCTTCGACAAGCTTAGACTGACCAACATTTATTTCAATATCGGTTGGTAACTTATCAATGGATTTTTTTATTTGAAAAGCAATTGTAGTGCTCGTCGGTTTCGAAAGCCCTGCTAACCGCTTTACTCCATTTCATTCCGTGCTCGCTAATATCAGGTTTAAAGAACAAGAGATAGTGCGATGAGCAAAACCTTACTTAAGCTCTGACAAAATTCTATGCAGTTTGCTAGGACTGTGTCAAAGCTTATTGTTAAAATCAGTATTCATAAAAAAAAAGGTTCGCATTTTGCGAACCTTTTTTTTTATTTATGATGTTGGCGGGACGCCAACATATGAACACTCCTACGTTGGCGTCCCCGCCAAGGTTTAACTTAATGGTATTGCGTGCTCGCTAATATCAGATTTAAAGAACAAGAGATAGTGTAATGAGCAAATTCTTGCTTAAGCTTTGACAAAAAGCTATACAGTTTGCTAGGATTGTGTCAAAGTTTATTGTTAAAATCAGTATTCATAAAAAAAAAAGGTTCGCATTTTGCGAACTTTTTTTTATTTATGATGTTGGCGGGGACGCCAACATATGAACACTCCTACGTTGGCGTCCCCGCCAACGTTTAACTTAATGGTATTGCGTGCTTGCGAATATCAGGTTTAAAGAACAAGAGCTAGTGTAATGAGCAAAACCTTACTTAAGCTTTGACAAAATTCTATGCAGTTTGCTAGGATTGTGTCAAAGCTTATTGTTAAAATCAGTATTCATAACAAAAAAGGTTCGCATTTTGCGAACCTTTTTTGTTTTAACATCTCGTTATTGCTAATTAAATTAAGCAATCTGTGTAGTTATTGCTGGCCTTAAAACTATTTTGTTTTTAGTTGATCTAAAATTCCCGGATTGAAGATCATTAAATAGGCAAAATAGAAAAAGGTGAGCATTATTATGAAACCTATAAAAATCACACAATTTAACATTAACGTTAATACAGCCCTGCCTAAAACACTTGTAAAATCTTGCTGTTTATAAAATTCTCTGAAAAACCATACTGAAACAACCGGTATTATTAATATGGATAAACCACTTATAAGAATAAAAGTTGATGTGTCATTTTTAAACAAGTATAGAATCGGATAAAGTAAAACTATACAGAAAATATTGTAAAGTGAAAGTATGTAAGAATTTATTACAATGTGTTCATAGTAATTTTGCCCCCAGTTAGAAAAAGCTATTTTACTGCTCAGCGCAATTATTGGGAGCATTAACAAATATAAAAACGTTGTATAGCTTGATACGAATGGCATAATATTATTCATTAATGGTAAGCTATTCGGCTGTTGTGCCATCGATTCTATCATAATACGTTCCATTTTCAGGCCCTTGTATGCTAAAAATGTAGAGATACTCGAAAGCACAAAAACCAATAATAGTGGTTTGTAATGGTTAACGCGATTTCCATCAATATAATCTTTGGCAGTTTTTCCAGGGTTTTTAATGAGGTTTTTAACCGAATATAGAAAACCTTTGTTAGTATGTAGCAATGTGTATTGCACTTCATCAAGCACATATTTTCTGTCTATCCTTTTATATTTTTTTTGTCCGCAGTTACTGCAGAAATTAGCCGTAATTGGATTGGAGCAGTTAGAGCAGATATTATCCATTTTTAATGAAAGATGTTTTTAAAATATTTGTGCACTAAATTAGAATTATCATTGGTAGGAAAACAATTTTTTTGCAAAAGAAAGGCTTGTGCATTTTGCTAAACGCACAAGCCTTTAAATTTTAAACCCGATAGGAGTGAGCATCCCGATTCGATATTTATCGAATCGGGATAAGACGGATAGCGGGGCTGAAATTGCCGAAGAGTACAGCTTTACCTTTTCAAATAAAATTAATACTTGCCAAACTTGTAGGTTAAACCAACGCCCAAAGTTTCTTTTAACTGCAGTTTTCCGATTTGGTTATCGTCATAAAATAAATCTGCCGTTATTTGGGTGGTGATAAACTTGTTCACTTTCATGTCTAATATTGCAGCGTAAGCAAGTACCAAGTTTTGAGGATCTTTTAAATAATTGCTGAAAACGCCAAAACGATTATCCAGCATTATATTTTCCATCAACTTTGTTTTGTAGCGTCCGCCTACATAAGCACCAAGTTGATAAACAAAACTCTCGCCTGGTTTTACCCCAAAAGCGTCAGTCAAAATGCCATCGTTGTCTGGATCAAAAACCGCTTGGTCAGCTACAAAAGTAAAGCGTGATGTTAGCGGATGAATACTCAGCTGGAAATTGTCGTTAGGAATATAATCTACTCCCAAACCAGCCGTAACATAACCCGGAGCAAAGAAATTAGACAAATAACCCTGGTCTGGTTTGCTGTAATTGTAGCCTTTGGCAAACTGCGTTTTTAGATTTAAAGCAGCAGCTGCAAACCAATTGCTACTATTAATTTGGTAGCCATACTTTGAGGTTAAATCTATTAAATCTTCTACTTTGGTGGTTTGGCTATTTTGTTCTGACCTTAAACCGTAACCCATTAAAACTCTGTTCTCCCAAAGGTTTTTGCCTCTTTTAAGGTTAAACTCGTAATCTGTTCTGGCAGTTAATGCAACTGAGTTAATGCCACCGGCAACCCAATTAGAAAACGCAGCTTGATTAAGTAGAACTGAATTTGTTCCTCGCACGGTCCAGCCTTCTTGTTTTTTGGCGGTGTCTAACTTGCTCAGCATTTTATTGCTTTCGGTATCAACTTTGCCGCCTTTAACTGTTTGTGCAACACTGTAAAAACTTATCAGGGATGATATAGCTAATAAATAGTGTTTTTTCATGATTTTTTGAAATTTCGGCAAATTTAATGAAACTTTATTAGCTTTACGTATGCAAGAAATCAACTATCAGCATCAAGGCAGTTTTGGCAATTTAGAGTTGCTGGCCAAGCAGGTAGTTGAGGGTTTTATTACCGGTTTGCACAAAAGTCCGTTTCACGGGTTTTCGGTAGAGTTTGCTGAGCATCGCCTATACAATACCGGTGATAGCGTTAAAAATATAGATTGGAAGCTTTTTGCGAAGACAGATAAGTTGTTTAGCAAACGTTACGAAGAGGAAACCAACTTGCGTTGCCAGTTTCTGATCGATACCTCATCTTCCATGTATTTTCCGAAAGATGATTACAATAAATTAACGTTTGCCGTGCAAAGTACAGCCTGTTTGGTGCATTTGTTAAAAAAGCAAAGAGACGCTTTTGGCTTAAGTTTATTTACCGATAAATTGAACTTGAATACTTCGGCAAAATCTACCGGTACGCATCAGAAGTTTATATTTGCGCAACTTGATCAGGTTTTAAAAAGCCCTAAGCTGAATTTGCAAACAGATTTGCCAAGCGCCTTACACCAGGTTTCGGAGTTAATACACAAACGTAGCTTAGTTATCGTGTTTAGTGATATGCTTCAAACAGTGCATGATGAAAATCGCATTGCGGCTTTATTTGCATCATTACAGCACCTTAAATTTAATAAACACGAAGTTGTACTTTTTAATGTGACTGATAAACAGAAAGAAGTAGACTTTAATTTCGAAAATAGGCCGTATGAGTTTGTGGATATGGAAACTGGTGCGGTGCTAAAAGCACACACTTCGCGTGTTAAAGATGCTTATCTACAACAAATTAATTCTTATCGCGAGCAATTGGCATTAAAATGCGCACAATATAAAATAGACATGATAGATGCGGATATTAACGCCGGTTTCGAAACAGTGTTACAAGCCTACTTAATTAAGCGTCAAAAAATGAATGCTTAAAATAGCACGTCTTGCAGTTCTGCATTTCTATCAAAAACAGATTTTGCAAACGGGCATAGCGGCATAATCTTTAGTTTATTTTCTCTCGCATATTCTACCGCTTTTAAAACAAGTTGCTTACCCACGTTTTTTCCTTTAAAAGCGGGATCAACGTCGGTATGGTCGATAATAAATTTATCGGCGCCAGCCCAAGTGTAAGTAATGTGTCCGGCCTCTGCTCCGTTTTCTGTAGCTTTGAAAGTTCCTCTTTTGTCTTCGTTTTGTTGGGTGATTTCCATGATGATTGGTTTAAGAATTGGTTATTAGGCTGATGTTTTTTAGAATGATTTCGCAAGAAGTTTTAATTTCATCTTTAGTAATAATTAATGGCGGTGCAATACGCATAGAATTGCTGCAATGCAAAAACCAATCGCTAATTAAACCATCTTCAATACAAGCGTCTATTATTGCTTTGTTGGTTTCAAAATCTTCAAATTCTATTGCAAGCATTAAGCCTTTGCCTCTAATTTCTTTAATTGCCGGATGAATTAACAACGATCTAAATAAATCGCCTTTGGCTTCAACATCATCAACTATGTTTTCGTTTAATAATGTATTTAAAGTTGCTAAACCTGCAGCACAGCAAACCGGGTGACCGCCAAAAGTAGTCATGTGACCCAAAATAGGGCTGTGTGATAATACCGACATGATTTCTGCAGAGCTGATGAATGCGCCAATTGGCATGCCACCTCCAATGCCCTTGGCCAGTAACAAAACATCTGGTATGATGTTGTAATGCTCAAAAGCAAACATTTTTCCGCTTCTGCCAAAGCCAGATTGGATTTCATCGAATATGAGTAAAGTTCCTGTCTTTTTACATCTAGCTCTTAAAGCTACCATATAATTTTGATCGGCTACTCTTATTCCTGCTTCGCCTTGTATAGGTTCTATAAAAACTGCCGCGGTATCTAACGTTATTTTGCTTAACTCAGCTATGCTGTTATGGTTGATGAAAGATACGTTTGGTAAAAATGGACCATAACCAGCCGAATAAAAATCGCTTTCCATTAAACTCTCTGCACCTTGTGTACTGCCGTGATAAGCATTCTTGCAGGCGATAAAGCCTTTTCTGCCAGTATATCGCTTTGCTAATTTCATAGCGCCTTCTACCGCTTCTGTACCAGAATTTACAAAATAAGTACAGTTTAAACTTTCTGGTAAAACCGATGCTAGCGCTTCGGCAAAATTTACCTGTGGAGTTTGTACAAACTCGCCGTAAACCATTAGGTGCATATAAGTTTCGGCCTGTTTTTTTACCGCTTCTACAACTGTAGGATGACAATGCCCAATATTACTGACGCCAATACCTGCAATTAAATCGATGTACTTTTTACCCTCGGTGTTGTACATGTAAATGCCTTGAGCTTTTACAAATTCTAATAAAAGTGGTGTGGGAGAGGTTTGGGCATTATGTTTTAAAAATAGTTGACGTTGTGTTAGCATGGTACAAAAATACGGGTTTTCGCAAGTATAAATTTCTAGATTTTGTAAATAAAAAAATCCCGTATGCAAACATTACACACGGGATTTAAAAATTAATTATTATTTAATTATTGTTTGTTTGGTCCACCTCTAAAACGAGATAACAATTCTTTTTTAAACGCTTCCTGTGCTCTGTAAAATTTGCCAACCACTTTAATAGGTAAGCTAGATTTAAATTTAGCGTAGTACTTTTTTTCTATGTTTAAGTCCTTCTGTCTGAAATCGAAATCATTTAAAATAAGCGATTGTATTTCGGTATCGCTCAAATCATCAATTTCGGTTACTTTTCTAAAACTAATCATCTGCTCCCTTCGCGAAGCCCTTAATGCATTTTGTTCTTTTTGATAAGCGTTGTACAAAGGCCAAAAGACCTTAGCCTCGTCGGCCGACAAATCTAGTTTTTGGGTAAAGAATGCAACTTTTGCTGCCTCTATTTTTTCATCTCCTCCGCGTGGCCCTTGTGCAAAGCTAAGTGCCGGCATTAACATAAATAGTGCAATAATTAATTGTTTCATTTTATAAATTGGTAGATATATCGTTGGATGTGTAATTCTCTAATATGTAGCTTTCCATCTCGGCGTTAGATAAGTTAGAAGCTGTTTGAGTTTCGTTTAAATGCTCGATAATTACGTTTTCGTCAATGTCATACAGCATTTGCTCGCTTACCAACTCTGCGCTGCGTTCTAGTTTTAAGTTATTCTGCTGATTTAAATACAAACCGGTTGCAGCTAAAATAATAAAACAAGCAGCAGACGCATACTTCATAAAATCTGAACCCCAAAGACGGCGAACTTTAGTTTTAGGCTTGTCTGATATGGTTTTACTTAAAATAGCAGCATTTAATTTCTCAAAATAATTGTCGGGTGTTGTAAAAGCTGTTTCTCTATTGGCGAAACTATCAACAGTAATTCTACTTTGTATAGCTGAGGTTAAATCTTCGAAATATCCGGTAGGTACACTAAAACCTAAATCTTCTTTTTCGGCTAAACCATTTAAAAAAATAACGGATTCGACCTGCGATGGAAAATGCTTAAAATAATCATCTGGCACACTAAAAGGCGTGGTTCTAGGTAAGCTGGCCAGGTAAGGTGCTTCCAATTCCCACTCCATATTTTCTTCTCTCTTATTCATCACGTATTATTGATGTATTTTAATGCAAAAGGTTTAATAGCTAATCGTTATTTATTAAAATACTTTCAATTTTTTTAACTGCGATATGAAACGAAGCTTTTAATGCGCCTACAGATGTGCCCAAAACTTCAGATATTTCATCATATTTCATATCATCAAAATATTTCATGTTAAAGATGATGCGCTGTTTTTCTGGCAAGGTTAGAATTGCCTCCTGTAATTTGCGTTGTGCTTTATCGCCATCAAAGTAAGAAGAAGACGCCAAACTATCTGCCAGCTCGGAGCTTACATCATCCAAAGAAATGTTGTTTTTTAGTTTTTTCTTGTTTAGGAAAGTGATGGATTCGTTAGTCGCTATGCGATAAATCCAAGTGTATAGCTGAGAGTCGCTACGGAAGTTAGCCAGGTTTTTCCAAACTTTAACAAAAGTTTCCTGAACCAGGTCATCGGCATCATCATGGTCTATCACCAATCTGCGTACATGCCAATATATTTTCTGCTGATATTTAGTTATAAGTAAGTTGAACGCTTCGTTTCGAGTTTTCTCGATACCAAACTTCTGCAATATTTCTGCGTCTTCAACTTGTTTCATTCTTTTTTTAGATAGGAGATACGAGATTTGAGATGTGAGATTAGACCTATTGTCTCAAATCTCACATCTATTTTCTCATATCTATTTTATTTTTTTCTCGCAATAACCTTTTGAGCTGCGGCAACAATATCAGCTGGATCTAATTTGTATTTAGTCATTAACTGATCTGGTGTAGCACTTTCGCCGAAGCTATCATTTACCGCAACAAATTCTTGTGGTGCAAGATATTCTGTTGTAAGTAAACGAGCAACGCTTTCGCCTAAACCACCAAATTTATTGTGCTCTTCGCAAGTTACCACGCAACCTGTTTTCTTAACAGACTTTAAGATAGCTTCGTCATCTAAAGGTTTAATGGTATGTATATTTATAATTTCTGCATCGATACCTAACTCTGCTAATTTTTCACCAGCTTCAATCGCTCTCCAAACCATGTGGCCTGTAGCTAAAATTGTAACATCCGTTCCCTCGTTTACCATCCAGGCTTTACCTATTTCAAATTTTTGATCTTCTGGTGTAAACACTGGAATTACTGGGCGACCGAAACGTAAGTAAACTGGACCCTCGTAATCCATAATTGCCAATGTTGCTGCCTTAGTCTGGTTATAATCGCAAGGATTAATAACTACCATTCCTGGCAACATTTTCATTAAACCGATATCTTCTAAAATTTGGTGTGTTGCACCATCTTCGCCCAAAGTTAAGCCAGCGTGAGATGCACAAATTTTAACGTTTTTGCCAGAATAAGCTATAGATTGGCGAATTTGATCGTAAACTCTTCCTGTAGAGAAGTTTGCAAAAGTACCTGTAAATGGAATTTTACCGCCAATAGTTAAACCAGCAGCAATACCCATCATATTTGCTTCGGCAATACCAACTTGTACAAAACGCTCAGGAAAATCTTTAATAAAAGCATCCATTTTTAAAGAGCCAACCAAATCGGCACAAAGTGCTACAACATTCTCGTTGCGTTTGCCTGCTTCATGTAATCCAGCTCCAAAACCAGAACGTGTATCTTTTTTTTCTGTATACGTGTATTTCTTCATTTTTTTTGAGATGTGAGATAGGAGAATTGAGATTGGAGCTGGAGTATCTTACGTCCATTCGTTATCTATTTCCTCAAATCTTTTTGTTATTAATGTTTGCGCTGAGATATTGAGTGTTGTAAAGCCCAAACCTCATATCTATTTTCTCCAATCTGATTAGTAATCGCCGGCAGTTTCCTTAATTTGGTCTAAAGCAGTTTTCAATTGCTCATCGCTCGGTGCAGAACCATGCCATTTGTGCGTGCCAACCATAAAATCTACTCCGTAGCCCATTTGTGTGCTCATTAAGTTTAAAATCGGTTTGCCCTTACCGGTTAACGATTTAGCATAATGCAAAGCTTTGGTAATTTCGCCCATATCATTCCCATCCGAAGTAATTACATGCCATCCGAAAGCTTCAAATTTAGCTTGAAGATTTTCTAACGATAACACTTTTTCTGTAGGACCATCAATTTGTTGACCGTTGTAATCTACGCTCGCAATTAAATTATCCACTTTGTGAAAAGGCGCAAACATTAAAGCTTCCCAGTTCTGACCTTCCTGTAGTTCGCCATCGCCCATTAATGTGTAAATTAAACCTTTATCGCCATCAATTTTTTTAGCCAATGCAGCACCAATTGCCACAGATAAACCCTGCCCCAAAGAACCAGATGCGATACGTACGCCCGGTAAACCTTCGTGCGTTGTTGGGTGGCCTTGCAATCTTGAGTCTAATTTTCTGAAAGTTGCTAATTCACTTACGTCGAAATAACCAGATCTGGCCAAAACGCTGTACCAAACTGGTGAAATATGGCCATTAGAAAGGAAGAATAAATCTTCGCCTTCGCCTTTCATCGTAAATTCTGGATTGTGATTTAATACTTCAAAGTAAAGTGCGGTAAAAAAATCTGCACATCCTAAAGATGCCCCTGGGTGTCCAGACTGAACAGCGTGTACCATCCTCAAACAATCTCTTCTTACCTGCGAAGCAATATCTTCTAATTCGCTAATTGTATGTTTCATTTTATTAATATTGTTGTTTATAGTCGCTAACGACAAATAAGTTTAAAATCACCCTTAAATTAGATTTTAATTTAAAGGCAAGGTAATTATAAAAATTAAGCTAACTAACAAACGAGGCTAAAATTTTACATGTTTTTAGTGTTAACTTTGTTAGAAAATTATCGTGGTTGCTCTGTCGGCAAATACAGTCCCGCTATTGCTCATAGCCCTTTCCGCCAGGGCGGATGCGGGGCTATTTAGCGCTATCGGGTTTATGCACAAAAGATAATGCAATAAACCAATAGCGCTTTTTTCGTTCCTGTCTTCGCCTACTTATCCTTTGTTAAACTGCGACCCATTTATTTCACGCTGATTTTCGCAGACCTTTCTGTTATTTTAAACCGCAATTTTAATCTTAGTTGATCTGCGAGCCTTTTCTGCGCTATCTGCGGGCTATTTTAATGATAAAAAATTATTTTAATAATTCTAAAACCTGCGCTGTTGGTGCTTTGGTATCTACTTTAGAAATAACATGGGCAATGTTTCCCTCTTCATCAATAATAAAAGTAGTACGATTGGTACCCATGTATTTTTTACCGTACATGTTTTTTTCTCCCCACACGCCATAAGCTTCTACAATATTTTTATCCGTATCAGCCAATAAGGTAAAAGGTAAATCGTATTTTGTTATAAACTTCTGATGAGATTTTTCATCGTCTACACTAACACCTAAAACCTCGATGCCTTCTTTTTTTAAACCTTGGTAATTATCCCTAAAATCGCATGCCTCGGCCGTGCAACCTGGTGTACTGTCTTTTGGGTAAAAGTATAATACTACCTTCTTTCCTTTAAACTGTGCTAAAGAAACTTCATTTCCATTTTGGTCTTTTGATGTAAACGCTGGGGCTTTATCGCCGGCTTTAGGTATATTCATATTGTTTATTTTAAAATTGTTTTATGGTGGATTAATTGCTAACAATCTAGCGATTGATCCTACAATGGTAGCTTTATCTAGAAAAGTCTATTGAATAACGTTTTACATTGTCTTTCATATCCGTAACTACCAACTCAAATTTATGGTTTCCAGGTGTAGTCCTTTCGTCAAAGTTGTGCCAAAGGCTAGCGGTTTTTGTGTCAAATTCCATTAATATCCATTTGCCATCAATATAACCATTAAAGCTTTTTATTCCCGATAGGTTATCGCTAATTCTAAAACTCATTTTACTTAAACCAGCCATGTTTTTGCCATTGGCAATGTTAACCGGGACAATGTTCGGTGCAATTGTATCTATCGCGATAAAGAAACTGCCAAAATTTCTTGGGTTTGCCTTAACATAACCGTTTTCAAAACTTCCGCCTTGCGAGGAGCGATTTGCATTAACAATTAGCGCTTTTGACTGATGTTTGGCCAAAAGTGTACTATCTGCTTTTATAGAAATTTCAAAACCTACGTGTAACGGCGTTAAATTATTATGAATTTGATGCATGGCCGAGTAAGCATTTCCTTGCGGTTTTGGCAACCGTTTGTAGATAAAATTCAAATCGTTATACAAAGTTCCTTTTGGTAAAACTATTTTAACCTCATCATTAACCAGTTCATTTAGTTTGTTGTAAGCGAAGGTTACGCCACTTGGCGCACTCGGCGTGTTAATTACAGCTTTGCTGTCTGCCTGTACTTTAAATGCAATCGTACTTTTATTGCCAGATGCATCGGTTATAATGTAGTTAACATCGTGCAGTTTCCCATCGTCAAAAGTTATGCGACCATTGTTAACCAAGTTACTGTAAATCTGCAATGGGTTTCCGGGGTCTACAAAACTTTTCTGAATGCTCCGCTTTAAATTTAACAAAGCCGGATAATCTACATGAGAATTAATTGCCTTGCTATTGGCGAAACTAAATCGCTCTAAGGCCGAAGTATAAACGATTTTACCGTCTAGCTTTAGCTCTATAGAATAAACACCATTTAATCCAGATTGTCCACTATGTCTATCGGTAGCCACAATCCCAAAACCAACTTCGCCACTTAAATTAATGGTAGTAACTTTATTTAAACTATAATTGCCATTTGAGCCAATTACCTGAAAATATTGCTTTGGTGTAAATTCGTTAAATGGTTTGCTATTTAGTCTATAAACATACATAGACGAAATAACAGGTGGAATATTGTCTGGAATTTGGATTCCTAACAATTGTGGGTTAATAGTTGCCTCTGTTTTAGTATCTCTAAGTTCGAAATGTAAATGTGGGCCACCAGAACTTCCTGTGTTGCCAGAATATGCAATGACATCGCCTTTTCTTACGGGAATGAAATCTGCGTTAGGGAATTCGTCAATTTCGTAAGATTTTTTTTGATATTGGATTTTTTTTACCTCTTGCGCAATTTTAGGGTTGAACCTAGCTAAGTGACCATAAACAGAAGTATAACCGTTTGGATGATTGATATACAAAGCCAAACCGAAACCACTATTTTGCACACGCAACCTTGAAATATAACCATCAGCTGTTGCGTAGACCGGAAAACCAGTACGTTGGTTAGTTCTAAAATCCACACCAGAATGAAAGTGGTTAGATCTTAACTCGCCAAAAGAACCAGCCAAAGCAGGTGGTTTGATATCCAAAGGTTGTATAAAATCCGTTAAGGGATAGTTGTTGGAACTAAAAATTTGCTGAGCATCCGCCTCGATGGCGAAAATTAGAGCAAAAAATAAAAGATAGCGGAATTTAGGCCTTAATTGGCCATAAGTATTTTCTTTACTAAACATTGAGCTTATTTAACGTTGAAGTTTAATAATTGTTTGCCTTCTAGCCATGCTTCTAAATGGTCGCCGGTATTTACCTTTCCAACACCTTCTGGTGTGCCGGTAAAAATTAAGTCGCCTTTTTTTAGCGTAATGTACTGAGATACGAAAGCAATTATCTTTTCAAACGAAAATAGGAGGTTCGAAGTATGTCCGTTTTGGCGGGTTTCTTTGTTAATCTGCAACTCGAACTGCAATTGATACATGTCTGCAAAATCTGCCTTTGGCAAAAAGTTGCTTACAACCGCCGAGTTGTCAAATGCTTTTGCAAGTTCCCAAGGTAAACCTTTTTCTTTGTGTTCGCTTTGTATATCCCTGGCAGTAAAATCTATGCCTAAACCAATTTCATCGTAATAATTGTGCGCAAATTTTTCGGCGATGTGCTTGCCTTCTTTGCAAACTTTTAGTACAACTTCCAGCTCGTAATGTATATCCGAAGAAAAATCTGGAATATAAAAAGGTTTGTTGTCTTTTAAAACAGCTGTATCTGGTTTTAAAAATATAATAGGTTTAGATGGAACCTCGTTATTAAGTTCTTTAGCATGCGCAGCATAGTTGCGACCGATGGCAATTATCTTCATAGAAGCAAAAATAACAATCTAAAGGGTAAATTATAATACCGAGATACGTTTAACAATCAATTCTCCGCCAGCCGAAATTCGGAGAAAATAAATTCCGGTATTAAGCTTGTTAGGGATTGTGTACGTTTTTGTTTGCTCTCCAGCTGGCGAACGCTCGTTTGCCAAAACAGCCACGTCGTTACCAAGCAAGTCGGTGATTTTTACAGAAAAAGAAGTTTCCTTATCTAAGCGTAAACTTATATTTACTTGCTCGTTAACCGGATTTGGATATACTTTTAAAACAGATAATATTTTACCCGTTTTATTGGTTATGGTTGTGCCAGCGGGAGTGTTGCTTAAAGTTCCGTATCTAATAGATGGCTTATAGGGTGTGATATTGGCATTTATTTGCGGAACCCTACTTACAACCTTAGGTTTCGGCTTGTAGGTTATCTTGCTCGTGTCAATCTTTTGTGCAAAAACAGAATTGCTCAGCAAAGCAACCATGCATAATGTGCATAGTAAACTCCATGAGAACGCTATTTTCGACTTCAAATTCATCTTTAGGTGTGGCAAAAATATAAATAATTAAATAAAGAAATCAAACTATTTCTGCATTAAACTATTTTTTAACACAATTTAACACCCTTAATTTTTGTTCATTTTATGCAGATTTGCATTGTATTTTTTTTGTAAAAATATTAATCGGCATAATCGTAAATAATTAGTTAATTTTGCGCCACATAATTTTATAGCAGTGTCACAACATAAAAATGTAAATGCCCTAACCGCGGGCGGCGTTCTAGTTAGTTTAGGTATAGTTTTTGGAGATATTGGTACTTCTCCGTTATACACTTTAAAGGCAATTTTTAAGGCTGTTGTAGACGCAAAGCAAACGATAAACCCCGATTTAGTATTGGGTGCACTTTCGTGTATAATTTGGACGCTTACCTTACAAACTACAATTAAGTACGTAATTATAACCCTAAGAGCCGATAACAAAGGTGAAGGAGGGATTTTTTCTTTGTACTCGTTAGTAAGGAAAAAGGCAAAATGGTTGGTTATACCCGCAATAATTGGGGGAGCTGCATTACTTGCCGATGGTATGATAACACCAAGCATAACGGTAACATCTGCCATAGAGGGTCTGAAACTTAAATTTCCCGACGTACAGGTTTTGCCTATTGTAATTAGCATTATTGCGCTGTTATTTATCATCCAACAGTTTGGAACCAATTTGGTAGGGAAACTTTTTGGACCTATTATGTTTATTTGGTTTGCTGTATTAGGCATAACTGGCTTTGTGCAAATTTTACACGATCCATCTATTTTTAAGGCGCTAAACCCATATTACGCAGTACATTTATTGATAACAAACCCTGGAGCATTAATAATTCTAGGTGGCGTTTTTCTATGTACTACTGGAGCCGAGGCGCTTTACAGTGACTTAGGACACTGTGGTAGAAACAACATCAGAATCAGCTGGATTTTTGTAAAACTGATGTTGATCTTGAACTATTTAGGTCAGGGTGTTTGGGTATTAAAACACACCAATTACGATCCGCACAATGAGTTGTTGAATCCATTCTTTCAACTAGTGCCAGAAGATATGGTGCTTTACCTTGTTATTTTGGCTACAACTGCTGCGGTTATAGCATCGCAAGCTATGATTTCTGGGTCTTTCACCCTAATCTCAGAAGCAGTTCGTTTAAACCTTTGGCCTAAAGTGCGCATTCATTATCCAAGTGTACAAAAAGGACAACTTTATGTGCCCTCTATCAATTGGCTGCTATGTGTGGGCTGTATTATTATCGTTTTGATATTCCAGGAATCTGGAAAAATGGAGGGCGCTTACGGACTGGCAATCAACCTAACGTTTTTAATGACAACGGTTTTAGTTGCCGTTTACATGTTGCGTAAGAAATTTCCAAAGTACCTAATTATAATTTTTGTATCTGTATATACAGTTATAGAGCTATCGTTTTTAATTGGTAACATGGCCAAATTTGTACATGGCGGTTGGGTTACCTTGTTAATCAGTTGTGTCCTGCTAAGTGTAATGTGGAGTTGGTACAATGCTCGAAAAATCAAAAATCGATTTGTAAAATATGTAGAAATTGAAGATTACTACACCATTTTAAACGAGTTGAGTAATGATATAAGTGTGCCTAAATTTTCTTCTCAGCTAGTTTATTTAACCAGCGCAAACTTTAAAACTGAGATCGAATCTAAAATCATTTATTCTATTATACAAAAGGAACCAAAACGTGCAGATGTATATTGGCTGGTTCACGTAGATGTTATGGATGAGCCTTATACCATGGATTACAAAGTTGAGTTTCTAATTCCTGGAAAGTTGATTCGTATCGATTTTAAGCTAGGTTTTAGAGTAGAGCAACGCGTTAATTTATTGTATCGTAAAGTGGTAGAAGAATTGGTTAAAAATGGCGAAGTTGATATCACTAGTCAGTATACCTCGCTAAACAAACATAAAATTGCCGGCGATTTTAGATTTGTATTGCTAGAAAAACATCTTTCGAAGTTTACGAACTTAAGCTTCTACGAACGAACTATTATGGATTATTACTTTGTGCTAAAACGTCTAAGTTTATCAGAGGTAAGCAGTTTTGGTCTTGATTCTAGTTATGTTGATGTAGAAAAGGTTCCGTTAATATTTGTAACACCAGACGAAATTGAACTAAACCGCTTGTCGGTATAACGCGAAAAATCCAGCCGTAAGCTGGATTTTTTCTTTTATTGAAAGTATAAGTAATCGTTTTAGGTAGGCGAGGCCGACCGTTAGGCGTAGAGTTTGTAAGTTTCGAGTTAGATACTCGTTCCAGATCCAATTACTTGACCATTCTCTAGCATTTCCATTTTCATTTTGCCGTTGTCTAACTTTGTGAACTTTAAAATGCCATCTGCACCACCTTGTCGAATACCTTTGTACTCATTACCAGAGATAGGGAAGAACCTCATGTCCCATTTTGCACTACTGGTGTTATAAAATAAATGACCTTCTTTGTAAGTAATGATATGTTTCTCTTTACTATCTTGTTCATCAGCGTAAGTTCCTGCAAACTTTGTCATCTCGTTTTCGGCTTGTAAAACTTTTGGTTTAAACTCTAAGGTAATTGGCTGATTATCTAAAATTTCATTGATGTTTTTAAACGGGTAGGTGCCCAAGTTAAAGTTCTCTAAAATAATGATGGACCTGTCCTTAATCACATTTTGATAAATAAACGAAGTATAACCATCCCAACTTCCGGTATGACCGAAAGAAAATTTATCCTGTTTTTTTGATACATCAAAACCGTATCCATAGGCAATGCTTTTACCTTTAGAAGTTTGCGTAACTTCAGTCATCTCATCGAATTCTTTTTGGGTTAATAAAGAATTTGTTCTAAGCGAAATAATCCATTTAAAAAGATCTTCAACACTCGAATTAACTTTAGCATGGCCAACTACTCCGTCCATGTTATAAACCAATTTATCATCGTAAGCCGGGTCTTCTGATACCACTTTGTTAAAACTATTGTTAGCCCAAACATAGCCAGTGGCATAGTTTTTTATTTTTTTTGGCGTTTCTCTTCTGTTATAAACAAAAGTAGATTGCATATTTAATGGCTTGAATATATGTTGCGATAAAAACTCGGCATAAGTTTTACCGGAAACCCTTTCTATAATACTTGCCAAAACTGCGTAGTTAGTGTTGCTGTACTGGTGCCGGCTTTTGGGTTCAAACATTAAAGTATCTTTTCGTTTTGCGTAGAAATTAATAACATCTGCATTTGTAGCGATTTTTGTTTGGTCCCAATCTTTTTGCATGTCAAACATAAAACTTGGCAAACCACTGGTGTGCCTTAAAAGATCCTGGATAGTAACCTTATCCCAAAAATTCAGTTCCGGTAAATATTTGGATATTTTATCATCGTAATTAAGTTTTCCTTGTCTTTTAAGCAATACGATTGCTGTTGCCGTAAATTGTTTGGAACACGATGCAAGTTCAAATATAGTACTTGGGTTATTTAGCTCTTTGCTTTGCTCATTGCTAAACCCATAACCTTTTTTCAAAATAATTTTTCCCTTGTCTGCAATAATTACGCTTCCGTTAAATTGATTTTGACTGGTTAAAACTGTAAATACACTATCTAATTTTTTAGTTTGTTTTATGCTTTGGGCAGGACATAGCTCTGCCGTTATCGCTATCATGTAAGCGACAAAAAGTAATTTTTTCATGAAAGTATGGTTGTCTTTTTTTAAGGATTTAGATTAGCTTGTTTAATTTTTCAGCTAAAGAGATCATCTGTGTTTCGTAAGATTGTTTGTTTTCTGCAGAAGGTAATGCACCTTCTATAAATTGTATTTTTTGGTTCCTATCCAATAAGAAAGACTTGGGGAAGCCACTTATTCCGAGGGAGTCGATCAGCTTTTTCTCATCCACAATGTGAATAAAATTGAAGTTATGCTTAGTTAGAAAATATGAGACTTTTTTATCATCATCAAACGTAATGGAAACGAAATTAACACTATCTCGGTATTTCTCCTTAAGCTCGTTTAGTGCCGTTAGCTCTTCAATACAAGGGATGCAGTTGGTAAACCAAAAATTGATAAACGTAGGTTTTTCTAGATTGATCTTTTCAGCCGTACTCTTGTTCATGAAGTTCAAATCCTTAAATTTAAATGCTGAACCTACTAATTTATCCAGCAACAATTTTTCAGCAAGCATGTCTTTGGTTAAAAAATCCCACTTGAATTTGTACTTAATGCTATCATTTGTTTCTGCTACAAGCTCCAATTTCTCGTAAAGTTGGTAACCTGCACCATAGTTTGTTCTGGCATTGGCTAGCGATGTAATTTTACCTTTCTCATACACCTCTTCGCTAAGAATTTTGCCGTTAGGGGCTATGTAAACCTTAGTTTGTGCGAAACCATTGGATGATAAAAGCAATAAGCCTGCTACCAGAATTTTTTTTATGCCCATGCTTATTTGTCGTTAAAATTGTTCATCATATGTATTATTTTTAGGCTTTTTTTTGCAGATAAGCAATTGATGACTTTAAGATTATTGATGTCTCAGATATACGTTATTGTTAATTGATTTGAAAATCATATTAATCCCTCCGCCATTTAATTTGCCTTTAATCTTTTCGCCCTCATTATAAGAATAGCCGAAAGTTAAAGTTTGACTAAGATTGTTATTTATCTGATTGCCAATACTTTTGTTAATGTTTGTAGTTCCACCCGTCGAACCGGTAATTGTGGTTGTGGTGGTTGTAGTGGTTGCGATTGGTTTGTTGATAGTTTTTTCTGCTTCGGTTTTTTCTACCGCTATTGCAAATTCTTTTGCGGCGTAAAGTTTGCCATAGTTAGTTGCCAGCTCAATATCTCCTTTGGTAGTTGTTAACAGTTTAACATCCACATAATCGTATATAGAAATGATTGAAATCGGACCCTTTATCTCACTCGTAAAAACGGCGTCTACAGATCCATTTATTGAATTAATGTTCATTGGACCCAAGTTGTTTTCTAACCTAATTTTATTGTAGCGGGTAGAAACTTCAATTTCGCCGTTGATATTTTTAATGGTAACATCATCGTAATATTGCATGCTGTTATTGTTAAAGGATACTTTCATGCCTTTCGGAACTTTGATGGTAAGCCTATCTGAATTATTGCTATAAATGTTATTTACAATTATATCCTGACCATTTTCTTTAACGTTGATTCCAATTCCTGTGTTGTCTGTAAATCCAGAACCGGCAATGGCTACTAAACCTTTTGCTCTTTGATCTACCTCCTCGGCAGGAGTATTTTTACTTGAAAAAATGATTTCTTTTCCGTCATAGCCTTCAACAACTATTCCGTTCAAATTTAATTTTAAATGACCAGTAGACTTATTCATTCTATACTCTTTTTGAGCATTTACCATTAGGCTGCTTATAATTAGCGCAAATAGGATTATAATTCGTTTTTTCATATTTTTTTTGGTTAAGTATTCTAAATATTTAAAGTTTGTTTTGATTAAGTAATACGATGTAAGCCTGGTCTTTTACAGCCGTAAAAGTATTTGGATCGTTCGCTAAAGCGTAAAGTCTATCGTCTAATTTTGGATTATCTGCTTTACGCAACAACTCTATTAATCCCAGTTGCACGATGGGATCTTTTTGGGTGTGTATGGCATTTATTAATTTACTAGTGATATAACTGTCTTCGCTATAAGTTCCCATTAAACTGAGGGCTGCTAATCTTACGTTATTATTATTGTCGGCATCTAATGTTTTCGCCAGCTTATCTATTATATCGTAGCTAATTTTTCCAGTTTGCTGGATTTTAAGAATCGCCGCTAATCTTGTGCTAGAAGAGCTACTGTCAGTTAGCTGTTCATAAATCGCCGACATATCATCAAGCTTTTTTTCGTTGTTAACAAACGCTTTTGCTTTGTATTTTTCGACCGTTTTTTTGCTAACAGCCAATTGATCGATTGTTTGATCTGCTGTTTCGCTTTGGTTGTTCCGCTCAACATTGTTTTCAGGTTTTTTATTAGAAACTGTTTGCGGTTCGCTGATTATTTTAATATTCTTATCGCCTTTAAATACTAAATAACCAGTAAATAATAGAATGATAACAGAAGCGGCAACCAGCCACTTTTGGCTAAAAACTATTTTTGAACCAGTCTGTTTTTGCTCAGGATTTTTTTCTTTTAATTCTTCCTTTACCCTAAAAAAAATCTCTGGAGATGGTTCTAAATCATCGAATTCATCTCTGTTGTTATCTATGAATTTTTTTAACTGATCATTCATAATATGATTTGTCTTTTAACGAGGTTAAAATTTTCTTTTTAGCTCTATGGTATTGTGTCCTTACTGTATTGTGCGAAATCCCTAAAAGCTTACTAATATCTTCTTGGGGCATTTGTTCAAATAAATAAAGCGTAACAATAGTTCTGTAGCCATCAGGTAGTTCGGCAATACACCTCTTTACATCTTCAACCTTACTTTCAAATATTTCATTTTCTGCTATATCATAATCTTCCTCAGCTTGCGCTTCGGTAAATCCTAAATCAGCAAACTCGATTTTTCTTTTTCTTAGATGGGAGATGGATTTGTTTATGGCAATCCTTTTTACCCAAGCTTCAAAATTTAAAACATTACTCAAACGATCGACTTCTTTAAAAACTTCTACAAATGTTTCTTGTAATAAGTCTTCGGCCTCTGCCGTATGCGAAACGATTCTATGTATAGAATTGTACGTTCGCCGAGCATACTTTTTATATAAGCCAGCATAGCCTAAATCATTGCTTGCTTTGCACATAGCAATCAATTCATTATCGTTTTTATATTCTGGCGGCGTCAAAAAAAAATCTTAAATCGGATGAGTAAATTATGTTTCTATAAGGTAGTCGCAAGTTGCAATTATTTGTTGCACGTATTTATAGAAAAAAACTAAAAAGTTGAAAAGCTGGCTGTAATTCCATCATTAACCAACCAATACACATAAAAATGGAATCTTTTTGAGTAAAAATATGATTACCAGAGAAATGCTAAAACAAAGAAACGTTAAGAGTGGAATTCCAATGACGAATCCGAAATCGGCGATATTTAGTCCAAACTTATTTAAATAAAACAATACCAAAATGTGTATAAAGTAAACACCGAAACTATTTTTGTTAATCAGGTTTCTAATCCTAACTAAATAGCTTTTTTTCAGTTCTAAGTTTTTGAATAAAGAGAAAATGCCTATGGATGAAATAATAACTGGCAAAGAGAAATATTGATAAAGCTCTACTGACAAACTTCCTTTTTGAATGGATAAATAATAGGTGCCAAAAGCGCAAACAATTATTCCAAAACAAAACATCGCGGTAGCAATTTTAACGTTTAAAGTTCTTAGCGATAGGTAATACCCAAGTACTAAATAGCCAATAAAACCTGAAAAATATTTGAGGTTAAAATCTGGGATATAATCTTTTATAGACGAATTCGATACAATGACAGATAGCAGCCAAAGTCCTAAAAAATAGATAATTTCTTTTTCGCTTGCTTTTTTTACCCAAGTGCCAATAATTGGTAGAATTAGGTAAATGCCAATGATCATGTAAATATACCAAAGGTGATAAGATGCACCTGTTAGTAATTTATTGCCGGCAATTTTAGAAACAGTTTGCAAAGAAAATTCAAAATTACTTGGCAGGCGGGTTAGAAAATGTAGAATATAAATAATCGACCAAAATAGAAATGGCAAGATAATTCTTGCCACTCGCTTTTTTAAATAACTTTCTAGCGTATGTACACGAGGAAGTAGAAGTGCGCCAGTGAGCATTACAAAAACTGGTACGCAAAATCTAACTAAACTATCTATGCTATTCGCTATCCACCAATCGGCGTTGCTAATTTTACCGAATTTTAAAGCGAGGGGTGCTACAACATGCAATAATACAACAGCGATAGTTGCAACTACCCTTAAATTATCAAGCCAAGCAGTGTCGTTTTTTTCTTCGAGCGTTTGCATAGCTTGCCACCTAAATATTAAGCTTCCAATGTTTCCTGGCCTAGTTTACTGTGTTTGTAACCATAGGCGAAATACACAATTAAACCTACAACTAGCCAAATGCCGAAGCCGATCCAGTTGCTAATGCCTAATTCGCACATCATATACAAACAGCTTAATAAACCTAAAACCGGTATTAACGAAAGATTTTTGGTAACGCAATAATAGCTTACTGTAATACAAATTAATAGGAAAATCCACATCGGGATTTTGTGTTTGAAAAGAGACCAACCACTTTCATACTTTTTCTCGAAGCTAATGCTCGATTTACTCATAAAGTCGTTGTATTGCGCATCGGTTAAATTATTTAGATAAGCCTCAGCATCAATTTGTTTGCCCTGTAAAACTACCGGACTAGCGCTAATTTCCTTTTTAACCGTTTCTAACTCTTCGCTCGTTAATGTTGTAATAAAATTTACCGGGCTGTTAACTTGCGTTTGGTTGGTAATAAAAGCAGTTGTTTCTTTTTTAAACTCTGTAAAAGCCAAAGCAATTGCGCCAACAAATAAAATTGGAATAATAAATTTAGAATTTACATAAGGGATTTTAAATTTGCCACGTTGCACGCCAGGTCTGTTTTGTAGTACCAATACGCCTGCGCAAACCAACACAAAGGCGAATAACGTTCCGATAGAACATAAATCTGTAACGATGGTTAAGTTCATAAATAAGGAAGGAACAGCTACAACAAAACCTACAACAATAGTTGCAAAAGATGGTGTTTTGTACACAGGGTGGATTTTAGAAAACGACTTAGGTAACAATCCATCACGGCTCATGCTCATCCAGATACGAGGCTGACCCATTTGGAATACAAGAAGTACGCTAGCCATTGCAAAAACCGCACTAACGGCAATAATGCCACTCATTAGTTTAAGGTCAATTGCGTCAAAAACAAAAGCTAAAGGATCGCCAACTGCCAAGGTATCGTACTTAACAATACCGGTTAAAACCAACGCAATTGCCACATATAAAATGGTACAGATAATAATTGCCCACATCATGCCACGCGGTAAATCTCTTTGCGGGTCTTTACATTCTTCGGCAGTTGTAGAAATAGCATCGAAACCTATATAAGCAAAAAACACTGCCGAAACGCCTTTTAGAACACCAGAAATGCCATTTGGTGCAAACGGATTCCAGTTTTTTGTATCGACGTAAAATATACCTACCGAAAGTACCAGTAATATTACGGCAAGTTTTACTACAACCATTGCATTACTAGCGTTACGAGATTCTTTCATCCCTCTGTATACTAGCCAAGTAATAAAAATGATAATTCCCAAAGCCGGTAAATCTGCTACGATATGAAAGTTACCAATTTTAGGTGCGGTTAGCCAAGCATTGTTTGCCAAACTGGTTGCACTGTCTAAGTCTGCCAAGCTTTTTCCAGCATTTACTAATGCCTCTGCGTGTTTATGTCCGTTGTAAGCAGACAGGTAATCCATTGTGGCCCAATCTGGGATGTTTATCCCATTAATGCCTAAAGCAGGTATTTTTATGGAGGAGAGCAATCCTGTAAAGTAGTCAGACCAAGAGATAGCTACCGTTATATTGCCAATAGCATATTCCATAATTAGCGACCAACCAATAATCCAAGCCACTAATTCGCCAAATGCAACGTAAGAATAAGTGTAAGCACTCCCAGAAACTGGAACCATTGATGCAAATTCTGCATAAGCAAAAGCAGCGAAGCTACAGGCTACTGCTGTAAAAATAAATAGAAAAATTACTGCTGGTCCACCATCAGCACTTGCTTTACCAATGGTGCTAAAAATACCAGCGCCAATAATAGCTGCAATACCAAAAGCGGTTAAATCTCTAACGCCCAAAGTTTTGTGTAACGATGCGCCATGTTCTCCGTGGCCTTTATTTACATCTTCTAAAATTTTGCTAATAGATTTTTTTCTAAATAGTTTGTCTAGCATAAATTAGTTTTTTAATGTTCTTTAGCCTCTTAAAAAAGAATTAGAGAACACCATATGGTTAGTTTGCTCAAACTTAAAAAATTAAGTTTAATTATTGGTTTTTGTTTAACTAAAAAAGCGTGAGAATTGTAATCTGCTGACGATTTTTAACCTTAGTTTTTTGCTTGCATAAAAAAACCGTTTCAAGACAGAAACGGTTTTTAAGCAAAGTTCTTGTTAATAATTACCCTAACTTGTTTAATTCGTCTTTAACAAAATCAGCTAACTCCTTAATGTAGCTAGCGCTGAAATCAAATTTTATACCTGCGGTTTCGTAAATCTCATTCATTGGTTTGGTATAGCCTAAGGCAAGCGCATCCAAGTATTGTTGTAATGCTTTTTCTGGATTTTCCTTGTAGTTTTTCCAAACGGCAATTGCGCCTAATTGTGCAATCGCGTATTCGATGTAATAAAATGGAACTTCAAACAAGTGTAATTGCTTTTGCCAAACATTGCCAAACCGCTGCTCTAATCCATTCCAATCTGCAAAGCCAGCGCCAAACCTTTCGTAAATTTGTTTAAAGGCAAGTTCGCGGTCGGCCGCATTATGCTCTGGGTTGGTGTAAATCCAATGCTGAAATTGGTCTATTACCGCAACCCATGGTAAAGTTTTTAAAACGTCAGCCAATTGTTCTTTTTTAGCCCTAATTAAATCCTCTTCATTATCGAAATAAACATCCCAATTATCCATAGAGATTAACTCCATGCTCATAGAAGCCAACTCGGCAACTTCACTAGGGCAATGTTTAAAGTCGTTTAATTCTAAGTTTGCGGTTAAAAAAGTATGTATGGCATGGCCACCTTCGTGCACCATTGTTGTTAAATCTCTTAATGAGTTGGCCGAATTCATGAAAATAAACGGCGCCCCAGTTTCTGCTAACGGATAGTTATAACCACCGGGTGCTTTGCCCATTCTGCTCTCCACATCAAAAAGATTATTAGCTTTCATAATCTCCAGTTTTTTACCCAAGCTTGGATCAATTGCATTAAAACAAACGATGCTTTTATCCACCAACTCTTGCCCGTTATTAAACGGTTTTAAAGCTGCCTTTCCAGAAGTGCTAACTTCCATGTCCCAAGGTTTTAACGCATCTAAACCTAAAGCCTCTTTGCGTTTTTCGGCTTGTTCCTTAAGCAAAGGAACAACTTCTTTTTCTATAGCAGTAGCAAAATCGTAACAGTCTTTCGGCGTGTAGTCAAACCTGCCCAAAGCTTGGAACATATAATCGCGATAGTTCTCAAAACCAGCATTCTGAGCAACTTTATGGCGCAATACAATCAGTTCGTCAAACAAAATGTTTAACTCATCCTTAGCTACTAACCTACGTTTCTGAATGGTTTCCCATGCATTTTGCCTAACACTTCTATCTGTATCTTTCAAGAAATTAGAAGCCTGTTCCAAAGTGTATTCTTGGCCATTAATTTCCACGCTCATAGAACCAGTAATACCTTGATACTTTTGTTGCGTAACCTGTAGTTGGGTAAAAAGTTCAATGTTTTCTTCGCGGTAAAGTTCTAACGCTTTTTTAATCGCTCTGATGTAAACAAAATATTTTGCTTGGTCTAACTCATCGATAAAAGGGCTTTCGCTAAATTTTTTGTTAAGTTCGTTTGCCAAAGGCGATATTTTTGGTTCAATCTCAGTAGCGAAATATTGAAAGTCCTTAACCAAACCTTCGTTCGCGGTATCGCAACTCATTTTGATGTAACGCCAAGCAAAATCTTCTTCAAGCGCAGCTTCTAACTCGCTTTTATCTTTTAGCCACTTTTCAAGTTCTTCAACATTGTTGATTTCTCTTTTTAAAAGCTCATCTAAAATAGGAGAGAGGTTATCCCATTCCATTTTTAAATCTTTAGGAATATATGTTCTTGGTTTTTTATTTATAGTTAAGTCGTTCATGATATTATAATTTGTAATGTAGAAACGTTGTAAAGTTCTGCGCTATTATAAATAGCACTAAAATGCGTTAAATCCTGTTCTTAAAAAGGTATCTATTAAAAAGCAAGCTGCAAAAATTACGGATGCATATCCGTTTGTGGTAGCAAATGCTCTGTCAACTTTACTTATATCGTTTGGTTTAACTAGTAAATGCTGATAAATTAACATAGAACAGAAAAATGCAATACCAATATAATACACCCAGCTAAATGTTGCGAAGAATAGTGGCAATATAACGCAAAGCGCAGAAAGGATGTGTAAAACTACAGACAGCCTTAGCGCATTCTTGATTCCTAAAGCGGCCGGTATAGAGTGTAGTTTTTGTTCGCGGTCAAAATCTTCATCCTGCAAAGCATAGATAATATCAAAACCGCTTACCCAAAATAGTACCGCAAAAGAGTAAAATAATGGCACGATATGAAATACACCCGTTACCGCAATGTAAGCGCCTATTGGAGCTAACGCCAAGCCTAGTCCTAAAACCAAGTGGCATAAGGCCGTAAATCTTTTTGTGTAGCTGTAGAATAGCACTACAAATAGTGCAATTGGCGACAGGAACAGACACATTTGGTTAATAAAAGCTGTGGTTACCACAAATAAAACACAGTTCACGATTACAAACGTTAAAGCTTCGGTTGCAGAAACTTTTCCTGCAGGGATATCACGCGTAACGGTACGCGGATTTTTTGCGTCGATGTTTCTATCCAAATATCTGTTAAAAGCCATGGCCGCATTTCTGGCGAAAACCATGCATAAAAGCACTAAAACAAATAGTAGCCAATTAAATGGCGTATTTGTACTGGTTACACCTAAAAAAAAACCAATTAGCGCAAATGGCAACGCAAAAACCGAGTGCGCAAATAATACAAGCGAAAAGTATTTCTTCATTATCTATTTTAATATCGCCATTAAGAAGTAGAATTACCAAGCAATCTATAATTGGATGTGTTATTGGTTTACTTCTATAATTTCGAAACAATTAATTAAAGCGAAATTACAAGTTTGGCGTAGCGCTTTTGGCGTAAAATGCTGCGTCGAACTCAGGCATAACAAAGTCTTGATTTACATCGTGCACAAAACTTAAAAGTTCATCTCTACCTTGTCCTTTTTCTGATGATGTGACAAAAAACGGCGGAACTTCTTCAAACCAACCTAATAAAGCTTTATTAAACTTGGCAACATTCTGATCTGTTTTTGGTGCGGATTGTTTATCGGCCTTTGTATATACTAAGGCGAAAGGAATTTGGCATTCTCCTAACCAAGAGCAAAATTCAAGATCTATTTTCTGTGGTTCTAACCTGCTGTCAATCAGAACGAAAACACATTGCAGGTTTTCTCTTTTTGTAAGGTAGTTTCTAATAAATTTCTCCCATTTCTCTCTACTGCTTTTAGAAACTTTTGCATAACCGTATCCAGGTAAATCTACTATAAACCATTTTTCATTAACTAAAAAGTGGTTAATTAATTGCGTTTTTCCTGGTCGTTGAGAGGTTTTTGCCAAACCTTGTTGGTTAACCAACATGTTAATCAAAGACGACTTGCCTACATTTGAGCGACCAATAAAGGCATACTCGGGCATATTAGGAATGGGCAGAGCCGATACTTTGGTGTTACTTACAACAAATGTTGCCGATTTTATAATCATGTTGCAAAGGTAAGAAATTAAGGTTGTAATGTTTTAAGGTTTAAAAATTGCAATGTTCTGTATGCATAACCTTAATTTTTACAACATTTAAGCTTTGCCAACTAAATCGCTTTAAATCTTTGTAACATTAAGCTATCTTTGACGCAATAATTATGAATCAAGAAATAACTCCCTATTCTGGAACCGCAACAAAAAAGGAACAAGTAGCCAGTATGTTTAACAACATTTCTGGAACCTACGATTTTCTAAATCACTTTTTGTCTTTAGGTATTGATATCATCTGGCGTAAAAAAGCGATAAAGGAATTGAAATCTATTAAACCAAGCAAAATATTAGATGTAGCTACGGGAACAGGGGATTTCGCTTTTGAATCGATCAAAATTCTTCAGCCTGATAAAATTATAGGAGTTGATATTTCTGAGGGAATGTTGGCCGTGGCGAAGAAAAAAATCCACGAGAGAAATCTCGATCACGTTTTTTCTGTTCAGTTAGGAGATTCTGAAGGTTTGCAGTTTGAAGATAATACTTTTGATGCCATTACTGTTGCTTTTGGGGTTCGTAATTACGAAAATTTAGAAAAAGGATTGGCAGATATGCTTAGGGTTTTAAAGCCAGAAGGTAAAATAGTGATTTTAGAGTTTTCTAAACCTCGCGTATTTCCTGTTAAGCAGTTGTATCATGTTTATTTCAAGTATGCTACGCCATTTTTTGGCAAACTGTTTTCAAAGGATAAAAAAGCTTATACTTATTTAAACGAATCTGTGGTAGCATTTCCAGACGGCGAGCGTTTTACGCAACTGATGGAAAAAGTTGGTTACAAAAATACCAAACACCGTTCGCTTACGTTTGGTATAAGTGCAATTTACACCGGTACAAAATGAGAAAAAAGCTAACGTTTTTACTAATATCGTTTATAGGTTTTACCAATGTTTCTCAAGCACAGAATTGGGGCGGTGGTATAGACGATGATTGGTTTAACTGGGGCTTTCAATTTCAGTACATTGTTTCTGAGTATAAACTTACAAAAAAGCAAAATTGGCGACAGCCGTTTTTGGATCCTGAAACAGGTCAGTATGTAACCGACGAGCTGAATGCTATTTCGTCTCCAACATCACCGGGTTTTGGCATTGGTTTCGTACTTAATACCAATCTTCATAAAAATATAGATATGCGTTTTACGCCATCTTTGGTTTTTAACGACAGGTTGGTGAGGTATGATTACATACCTACAGCAAGCGATCCAATGTTTACGCATGAACGTACTGTAGAAAAAAAGGTTCAGGCAACGATGGTAGATTTTCCGGTAGGTTTTAAGGTAAAATCTGATAGGTTGATGAATTTTAGAGCGTATATGTTAGGCGGTTTAAAATATTCGGTTGATTTAGCTTCGAGTAAAAAAACAAACGATGTTAACGCCTCTTCAATTGATAAACTTTTAAAAAACAAAAAGGGTTTTTTATCTTACGAAGCTGGCTTAGGCTTTGATATTTATTTCGAATATTTCAAAATGTCACCAGAAGTTAAAGTATCCTATTCATTTAATGATATTCTAAAACACGACATAAATCCGTATGCTAGTCCGATAGAAAAAGCTAAACTTAGACATTTTACGTTCAGCTTATTTTTCGAATAGTCCGCCAGCCTAAAATTTTATACCTTTGCAGGGTTAAACAACAAAGTTAAAATGGCTAAAATTGCATTAATTACAGGTGCTACTTCAGGTATTGGCGAAGCTTGTGCGCACACATTTGCACAGCAAGGTTATCACTTAATCCTTTTGGCAAGAAGAACTGAGCTTTTAGAAAAACTTGCACACCATTTGGCGGACAAATATGCTATAGAAGTTAAAAAAATTCAAGCTGATGTAAGGGATAAAGAGAATATCAACTATGTTTTAGAAACCTTACCGCAAAGCTGGAAAAACGTGGATGTTTTAGTAAACAACGCTGGTTTGAGCCAGGGGTTAGACCCCATTGAGAAAGGCGATACCGACGATTGGGACACTATGATTGATACAAACATAAAAGGTTTACTATATGTTACCAAAGTAGTTTCTAACTGGATGGTCGGGCAGAAAAAAGGGCATATTATTAACATTGGTTCTATTGCTGGTAAAGAAGTTTACCCAAACGGGAATGTTTATTGTGCTACTAAACATGCGGTAGATGCTTTAAATAAGGCAATGCGTATAGATTTACTACCTCATGGCATAAAAGTTACAGGTATTCATCCTGGAGCGGTGGAGACAGAATTTTCATTGGTTCGGTTTAAGGGAGATGAAGGTAGAGCAAAAAAGGTTTACGATGGATTTGATCCCTTAGTTGCGCAAGATATTGCTGAGGCAATTTGGTTTGCAGTAAGCAGGCCAGCACACGTAAACATTAATGATATGCTGATTATGCCTACAGCACAGGCCAGTGGAACAATTTTAAAAAGAGATTAAAGCCGCTAACTCCAAAGGGAGGAATGGAGGGTTCAAATAATAAATTTATAATTTAATTCCCCTTTAGGGGGAAAAAGGGATATGATTTCAACAACAATAGACCAAGAAATAAAGCAAGCAATGCTTGCAAAAGATCAAGCAAAATTAAGAGGTTTAAGAGCTATAAAAGCTGCAATATTATTAGCTAAAACCGAAAAAGGTGGTGCTGAAGAAATTGATGCTGACGCGGAAATTAAAATTTTGCAACGTTTGGTAAAACAAAGAAAAGAGTCTGCAAACATTTATAAAGAACAAGGCAGAGAAGATTTGCTTTTGGTAGAACAAGAAGAAATTGATGTAATCAGTCAGTTTTTACCGCAACAATTAGATGAAGAAGCTATTACTGCCATTGTAAAAAGAATTTTAGCAGAAACCGGCGCTACCTCTATAAAAGATATGGGAAAAGTAATGGGCTTAGCCAATAAGGAGATGGCTGGCAAGGCCGATGGAAAATTAATTGGCGAGATTGTAAAAGCTCAATTAGCTTAATAAATAGGCGTTTTTTTAATTGCAGGTTAACAAATATTCAGATTAATTACTGTAATTTAATTTTACTCTATTAACTTAGTAACACATACCAAACAGCACTTTACTATATATGGAATACGAAGTAATTGAACAAGAGGGTTTTAAGTACATTGAGGCAGGCGAAGGCGAACCTTTAGTATTACTTCATGGGTTAATGGGCGAGCTTAGTAATTGGGAGCCGGTTTTAAATCATTTTAAAGCCAAATACCGCGTTATTGTGCCTATTTTGCCAATTTACGAATTGCCACTTTTAACCTTAGGAGTTAAAAGTTTATCTAAATATGTACACCGGTTTTTGAAATTTAAAAAGCTCAGTCAAGTGGTGCTGATAGGTAATTCTCTAGGCGGCCATGTAGGTTTGGTTTTTACAGTTGCACATCAGGAGTTTGTTAAAGCCTTAGTTTTAACCGGTAGTTCTGGTTTGTATGAAAACGCTTTTGGTGGTTCATTTCCTAAAAGAGAAAGCAGAGATTATATTAGAGAGAAGGTAGAGTACACATTTTACGATCCGGCAACAGCTACCGAGGAATTAGTGGACGAGGTTTTTAAATCTGTTAACGATCGCTCTAGGGTAATCAGAATTTTAGCTTTGGCTAAATCGGCAATTAGACACAACATGTCTAAAGATTTGCAAAAAATTACTATCCCTGTTTCGTTAATTTGGGGTAAGCAAGATAAAATTACGCCTCCAGAAGTGGCGGTTGAGTTCCACGAATTGTTGCCGAACTCTGAGTTGAACTGGGTAGATAAATGCGGACACGCACCTATGATGGAGCGCCCGGATATATTTAACGAATATTTGCAAACGTTTTTAAATCGGATTTTACTTAAATAAATGATAACTGCCGAACTCATATCAGACATTATACCTGCACTAAAAACTTCAGACACTGTTCAGAAGGCTTTAGATAGGATGACTGAGTTCAAAATTTATCATTTGCCCATTGTTAACGAAAGCCAGTTTTTAGGTTTGGTTTCTGAAGACGAATTAATCGAGGTTCGTGATGTAGAAGCGCCAATAGGTAGCTTGTCGCTAACTATTTTAAATCCATTCGTTTTCGAAAATGCACATGTTTATGATGTGATAAGGCTTTTTAGTCAACTTAAACTTTCAATAGTTCCAATCTTAGATTTAAATAGAAATTACATTGGCGTAGTATCCATAAACAGCTTAGTAAACTTTACAGCTGATAGCTACGCTGTAAAAGAACCTGGAGGCATTATTGTACTTTCTATCAGCAACAGAAACAATTCGCTAGCTCACATGTCGCAAATTGTAGAGGCCGATAACGCCCAAATTCTTTCTTCTTGTGTTAACTCGGTGCCAGATTCAACGGAGTTAGAAGTTACCCTTAAAATTAATAAAACAGAGTTGTCTGGTATTATTGCGTCTTTTGAGCGATATGATTACCAGATAAAAGCTGTATATAACAATACTCAAAACGATGATAGTTCTACAGATAGATTTAATTCTCTAATGAACTATTTAAACGTATAATTCCTGCATGAAAATAGCCCTTTACGGAAGAGATTTCAACGATAGTGTTTTACCATTTGTACAAGAAGTTTTTGATGCATTAACTGCGCATAACATCGAGATTGTGGTATACCAAAAGTTTAATAATTTCCTTAAACATAAAGTAAACCTTCCGGAGCATTATAAAACCTTTACCAACAATAAAGATCTTGTAAACAAAGTTGATGTATTGTTAAGTTTAGGTGGTGATGGCACTTTGCTTGATACGCTTTCTTTAGTTCGAGATTCTGAAATCCCTGTTATTGGTATTAATTTCGGCCGATTGGGTTTTTTGGCCAGCATCAATAAAAACGAAATTAAAACGGCAATTGCTGCATTGGTTAAAGGAGAATACACACTTGATAGGAGAGGCCTTTTGCACGTAGAATCGCAGAGCGAACTTTTTGGCGATGAGAATTTTGCGCTTAACGACATTACCATTCATCGTAGAGATAATTCTGCCATGATGATTATTCATGCTTACATGAATGGCGAGTTTGTAAACTCTTACTGGGCAGATGGATTGATCATCGCTACACCAACAGGTTCTACAGCTTATTCTTTAAGTTGTGGCGGGCCAATTATTTTGCCAAATGCACAGAGTTTTGTAATTACACCAATTGCACCTCATAATTTAACGGTTAGGCCAATTATTGTGCCTGATGATGTAGAACTAACTTTTGAGATTGAAGCCAGAAGCACTAAATTTTTGCTTTCGGCCGATTCAAAAACCGAAACGGTAGATAAATCTGTGAAAATTAGTATCACGAAAGCTAAATTTCATATAAATTTAATTCGGTTAAATAATGAAACCTATTTAACTACGTTAAGGAATAAATTACTTTGGGGTATAGATACTCGTAACTATTAAGATGCGTAACATAAAACTTGCTGTTTTTATTGTAATTTCTTTATTGTTAAGCACTTCGGCTTTTTCCCAAAGGTTTGAAGTCGGTATAAATGCTGGCGGTTCAGGTTATCTGGGCGATTTAAATCAGTATAATCCAGTAAAAATAAGCGGATTGAACGCAGGCGCATTCGTTAAATTAAATTTCGACCCGCATTGGGGTGTAGGTTTGCATTACAATTACGGTAAAATCAAGGCAAACGATGCAGATTCAAAATACGAACAACTTAGAGAGCGAAACCTAAATTTTTCGACTTCGCTAAATGAAGCTAGCCTATTGGTAGATTTTAATCTTCTTGATATGTACGCCAATAACGGTCGCCAAAAGTTTTCACCTTATATATTTTTAGGTGGAGGTATAGTGATTTTCGAGCCAAAAACACAATATCAAGGCGAGGAATACAAAATGCGTTTGTATAATACCGAAGGCCAGGCAGAAAATTACAAAAAATATGCTATCACTATTCCTTATGGGGTGGGTATCAGGTACAAATTAAGAGAGCAGTGGACAGTTTTCTCGCAAATTGGATATAGAACTGCTTTTACTGATTATCTGGATGATGTTAGTGGCGTTTACCCAAATGCAAACGCTTGGGATAATACGGGAACTGGCGGAATAGGCAAGCCTTTGTCTGATCGATCGGGCGAACAAACCGGTATTTATATTGGAGAACCAGGCATGCAAAGAGGAGATTTTAGAAAAAGAGATACTTACATGTTTGTAGGTATTGGTATTACTTATACCTTTGTGAGCTCAAAATGTTTTACGTTTTAGGGCGTTTACGCGGCAGAAATGGGTTTTAAAGAACAAATAGATATTAATCGCCTACCAGAACACATCGCTATCATCATGGATGGTAATGGCAGATGGGCGAAAAATCAGGGTAAATTTCGAGTTTTTGGACACGAAAGCGGTGTCTTATCTGTAAAAGATATTGTAGAAGGCTGTGTAGATATCGGTATAAAATATTTAACTGTTTATGCCTTCTCTACAGAGAATTGGAATCGCCCGATTGAAGAAGTAAATGCCTTGATGGAATTGCTTATTTCTACCATTAACGAACAAGCAGATACCCTTAATAAAAACAACGTACGTTTAAATGCCATAGGCGATCTAAAATCGCTGCCACAAAAATGTATTGATGATTTGGCTAGTGTAATGGAAAAAACTGGCAAAAACACAAAATGTACTTTAACCTTGGCTTTAAGCTATAGCGCAAAATGGGAAATTTTAGAAGCAGCTAAAAAACTTGCGCAACAAGTTAAAGATGCAGAATTAAGCATAGAAGATATTGATGAAGAGAAATTTGCATCACATTTAACTACCACAAATATTCCTGATCCAGAATTAATGATACGCACCAGTGGAGAACACCGGGTGAGTAATTTTTTACTTTGGCAGATGGCCTATACCGAATTATATTTTACAGAAACCCTTTGGCCAGACTTTAGAAGAGAAGACCTTTTTGAAGCCATTGTAGATTATCAAAAACGCGAACGACGCTTCGGAAAAATTAGTGAACAATTGAACTAATTTTACTTTTAACACTTTTTAACATGTGTTTAAACTAACTTAGCAACGTTTTTTAGAATGTAAATGAAAAGAATATACCAACTAATATTTTTGCTTTTGATTGGCTTGCCAACAATGGCCCAAATCCGAAGCGCAGCACCCGCAACTCCATCCTTAAAAGTTAAAGGCCTAAACATAGATTACTTCAGTCCGAAGGAATATATTATTGGTGGAACAACTTTAACTGGAGCAAAATATTTAGATACTGCAACCATCATCATTTTGTCTAAACTTACCAAAGGCGAAAGCATTGTTTTGCCTGGCGAAGCAACTGCTAATGCTATTAAAAACCTTTGGGTGCAAGGATTGTTTGACGATATTCAACTTTCTATCACAAAAATTGAATCTGATACGGTTTATTTTGATATCGAAGTAGTAGAAAGGCCAAGGTTAACGTCTTTCGAATTTATAGGTTTAAGTAAATCCCAAAAAACGGATATTAATGAAAAACTGGCAGATAAAGCTGGTAAAACCATTATAAACGACAATCTGTACAATACAACCAGATCTATCATTAGTAAATACATGTTAGAAAAGGGGTATTTCTACACCACAATCGATTTTACTTCTAAAAAAGACGCAAGCCAAGAGAACAGTGTTATTTTACAGGTTAATGTTGATAAAGGAAAAAGAGTAAAAGTTCAGCGAATTGATTTTACCGGCAACAAAGAATTTAAATCTGCTAAACTTAGAAAGTTCTTGAAGAAAACTAAGCAACGTGCCTTTTACAAAGTTTTTGGTAGTGGTAAATTCAACAAAGAAAAGTACGAAGAAGATAAATTGGCTCTTGTTGCAAAAATGCAAGAGAGAGGATATAGAGACGCAACTATTTTAAAAGACAGCATTTATAAGTACAATGATAAAACTGTTGGTATTAAGATAGATGTTTACGAAGGTCCGAAATATTACTTTGGTAACGTTAGTTGGGTAGGTAACGCAAAATATTCAACAGAATATTTAGAGCGTGTTTTCGGAATTGAAAAAGGCGAACTTTTTAGCGAAGAAAAATTAGAAAAAAAATTACGTGGTAGTGCCAATGGCGATGACGTTTCTAGTGTTTACCTAAATGATGGTTATTTAACGTTTAACATAGATCCGGTACAAACCAAAATTTATGGCGATACGGTTGATGTTGAAATGCGTATTTATGAAGGTCCGCAGTACACCAATAACAAAATTACTGTTGTGGGTAACACCATTACAAACGATAGAGTTGTATTGCGTGAGATTCGTACCAAACCAGGTGATAAATTCTCGAAAGAACTTTTAGTAAGAACAGTACGTGAAATTGGGGCTTTAGGTAACTTTGATGAATCAAAAACTAATCCAATTCCAAAACCAAATCCTTCAGATGGTACGGTAGATATCGAATACCATGTGGAAGAAAAACCTTCAGATCAAATAGAGTTATCAGGTGGTTTTGGTGGTGGCCGTGTAATTGGTACTTTAGGTTTAACGTTTAATAACTTCTCGCTAAAAAACCTTTTTAATGGCGAAGCTTACAGGCCGCTTCCAAAAGGAGATGGCCAAAAGTTAAGTTTACGTGGACAAACGAATGGCAAGTTCTACCAATCTTACAGTTTCTCTTTCTCTGAGCCTTGGTTTGGAGGTAAAAAACCAGTAAGTTTTGGTTTAAGTGCATTTACTTCATTACAATCTAACGGATTAAGAACAGAAGATGCAGGTTTAACTAAAATTCGTTTAAATGGTGTTTCGATCAGTTTGGGTAGAAAACTAAAATGGCCAGATAACTGGTTCTCTTTGGTTCACTCTGTTAACTTAAACCAATATATTTTAAATAATTACCCAGGTTATTTATTTAGCACAGGTACTTCATACAACTTAAACTTAACGCAAGAAATTGCCAGAGATTCAAGAAATCACAATATTTTTCCAACGGGTGGGGCATACATCAGATTTACGGTACAGGCTACGCCACCATATTCTTTAATAAATAACGTTAACTATGCAACAGCATCAGATAAAACACGTTATAAATTTACAGAGTACCACAAGTGGAAATTTGAATCGCAATGGTTTACAAACGTAGTTGGCAAGTTGGTATTTAAAGCTCAGGCACAGTTTGGTTTCTTAGGTACTTATAATAGTGCGGTTGGAGAATCAGCATTTGAGCGTTTTAAATTAGGTGGAGATGGTATGCAAGGGTTTGACTTTTTGCAAGGTTCGGAGCTAATCGCTATGCGTGGTTACTCTAACAACTCGGTTATCCCGGTAGGCGCTAACCCAACAATTGCACAAAGTTCTGGTAGTCCAATCTTCAATAAATACGTAATGGAGTTAAGGTACCCAGTTATTGCAAGTCAATCAGCTACGGCGTTTGTTACGGCATTTGCAGAAGGTGGTAATACTTGGAATAAGTTTAGCGATTTTAATCCGTTTAACGTAAGACGTTCGGTTGGTATTGGCGCTAAAATATTTTTACCGATATTTGGTTTATTGGGTATTGATTACGGTTACGGATTTGACAAAATTCAAGGTATTCCTGATGCCAACAAAGGACAATTCCACTTTAGTATTGCGCAACAATTGGGAGGATTTAATTAATTTGCACCTATCAGATATGAAAAAATATATATTAGCTAGCTTTTTGCTCCTGATTGGATTAGGAGCTTCGGCACAAAAATTTGCTTATGTAGATACGGAGTACATCCTAAAACATTTGCCAGAGTACAAATCTGCACAAAGTCAGTTAGAAGGCTTATCTAACCAGTTTCAAAAACAGGTTGATGATAGCTTTGTAGAAATCGACAGGATGTACAGAGCATACCAAGCAGATCAGGTTTTACTAACCGACGATATGCGTAAGCGTAGAGAAAATGAAATTATTGAACGTGAGAAGAAAGCCAAAGAAGCTCAAAGACAAAAATTTGGTCCAGAGGGAGAACTTTTCCAAACTAGAACAAAGTTGATAAAACCAATTCAGGACAAAGTTTCTACAGTAATAGCGGAAACCGCAAAAAATAAATTCATAGATTTCGTATTCGATAAAAGTAGCGAATCTACTATGATGATTTACGCAAGCAGCAGTTATGATATTAGCAATGATGTAATCCTAAGGTTAGGTTACAAACCCGGAACAGTAGTAAAGTAGACAAACACACAAATTATAAAACAATTATTAAGTAAATAGAAAAGATGAGAAAGTTAATTAACGTATTATTTGTAGCGGCAGGCTTAATCTTAACTGCAAACGTTGCAAATGCACAACAAAAATTTGGACACATTAACTCTGAGGAGATTTACGCAGCTATGCCAGAGGCTAAAGCAGCACAAGCAACATTAGAAAGTTTAGCTAAAACTAAGCAAGGTGAGATTGATAAAATGATTACTGAATACCAAGCTAAAATGAAAGCAGCACAGGACAAAGAAAGAACCTTAAGTGAAGCTAACAAAGAAACTGTTGGTAAAGAACTACAAGCAGCTGGTGTTGAATTACAAGATTTACAAAAAAGAATTGAAGATGCACGTACAAAAGCTTCTACAGATATTCAAACTAAACAAGGTGAATTATATCCGCCTATAAATACTAAAGTAGCTACAGCTATGGGCGCAGTTGCTAAAGAAAAAGGTTTAGCTTACGTATTTGATACTTCGGTATCTCAAGGTTTTAATAACTTGGTTTATTTTGATGGTGGCGAGAACATTACTGCTGCGGTTAAAACTAAATTAGGTATTTCAGCTACTGCAGCTCCAGCACCAAAAAAATAATTAGATTTTAATTTAATATCTTTAGCGGAATTGGTTTAATTACCAATTCCGCTTTTTTTTTCATGAAAAATAAATTTTCCATAGGAGTTTTCGATTCTGGTTACGGTGGTTTAACGGTTTTTAAATCTATAGCCGAACAATTGCCACAATACAATTATATTTATTTTGGCGATAATGCCAGATCGCCTTATGGAGACCACTCGTTCGAAACGGTTTATCAATATACATTACAATGTGTAGAATGGCTTTTTGCGCAAGGTTGCCAATTGGTAATTTTAGCTTGCAATACCGCATCCGCCAAGGCGTTGCGTAGTATTCAACAATTAGATTTGCCAAAAAAATATCCAAACCACAGGGTTTTAGGCGTGATAAGGCCAACTGCAGAGGTAGTGGGAGATTTTTCTGTGAATAAGAAGATTGGTGTTATGGGAACGCGTGGAACTGTAAATTCAAACTCTTACCCGATAGAGATCGGCCATTTTTTTCCTGAGGTAAAAGTTTACCAACAAGCTTGCCCAATGTGGGTGCCCTTGGTAGAAAACAATGAACATTTGGCCGGCGGTGCCGATTATTTTGTGAATAAGTATGTTATCGAATTGCTTCAGCAAAGCGAGCAAATAGACTGCATACTTTTAGCCTGTACACATTATCCGTTACTTGTTCCAAAATTAAAAGCCTTTTTGCCAGCACATATTAAATTGCTTTCCCAAGGTGATATTGTAGCAAAAAGCTTAGTCGACTATTTAAGTAGGCATACCGAAATCGAAACCAGTTTAGGTAAAGAGCGGAAGAGAAGTTTTTATACCTCTGGTGATGTTAACATATTCAACAAGCAAGCGTCCGTGTTTTTAGGTCAAGAACTGCTGGCCTCGCAGGTTAAATTGTCTTAGCAATGAAGAATGTTCTTGTTTTTTTCGATGAAGAGAATAATCTGGCAGAGATTGATTTGCTTAAAAACAGCAATGTTGATGCTCAATTTAATTTTTACGGCTATCGTATAAACGCTAGGGAGCAAATCCAAAACCTGGATTTAGATGAAAACGAAATTTGTATGGTAATAGTAGGAGAGAGCACACGATTTTTAGCCAGCTCTTTTGTAGCCGATTTACGAAAGGTAATAAATTCGGCCTTGCCGATTTTGTGCTTAAACATAAATGAGTGTATAGGCTTAGACGAGGCCAACTGCCCTAGGATTTTATGGGATTGTGGCGCAATTCACATGCCTTTTAACAAAGAAAGCTTAATTTATCTTTTGCAGGAAGTTAACTATCAAGACAGAAACCAAAATAGTAAGGGCTCTTTTCATCTACGCCAACATCCGAGACCATTCGATCTAGAATAGCTAAAACGTTATCTTTCAATCTGATGACAAAATAGCGTTTAAAAATACATTTTCTATTAGGTTGTAGTATTTTAAAAGGGTAAATTTGCGGCTCAATCACCAATCAATGAGCGATCAGATCAAACACGAATGCGGGATAGCCTTTATCCGCTTGTTAAAACCTCTCTCATACTACCAAGAAAAATACGGTACTGCACTTTACGGCCTAAACAAATTGTATTTGTTGATGGAAAAACAGCACAACCGCGGGCAAGATGGAGCTGGTATTGCAACCATTAAATTAGACATGAAACCAGGTAGCAGATACATTAGTCGCTACCGTTCTATGGCTCAAAATGCAGTTGCAGACATTTTTGGTTACGTACAAAGCAAGTTTGTAGACATCCAAAATGAAACACCAGAACTGATGAAAGATACCGAATGGTTAAAGCAGAATGTGAGCTTTATTGGCGAGGTGCTTTTAGGCCATTTACGCTACGGTACGCATGGTAAAAACAGCATTGAAAACTGCCATCCATTTCTTCGCCAGAATAACTGGATGACCAGGAACTTGGTAATTGCCGGTAATTTTAACATGACAAACGTAGACGAGCTTTTAGAGCAACTTTACGAGCTTGGTCAGCACCCGAAAGAGAAAGCGGACACGGTTACTGTTTTGGAAAAAATCGGTCATTTCTTAGATGATGAAAATCAGGAATTGTTTGATGAATACAAAAAAGAAGGATTAAGCAACGTAGATATTACGCATAAAATATCTAATAACTTAAACATGGCAAATATCCTTCGTCGTTCTGCAAAAAACTGGGATGGTGGTTACACTATATCTGGTATTGTTGGCAATGGCGATGCTTTTGTAATGAGAGATCCGGCAGGTATTCGTCCGGCATTTTATTATGCTGATGACGAAATTGTAGTTGCAGCTTCAGAAAGGCCCGCAATTCAAACGGCATTTAACGTACAAATAAAACAGGTTAAAGAAATTGAACCTGGGCATGCGTTAATTGTTAAAAAAGACGGAACAGTTACACAAGAAATGTATCGCGAACCATTAGAGAAAAGAGCATGTTCTTTCGAACGTATCTATTTTTCTCGCGGTAGCGATGCCGATATTTATAAAGAACGTAAGCAACTTGGAAACTTGTTAATCCCTCAAGTTTTAGGTGCAGTAAAAGAAGATTTGAAAAACACGGTTTTTTCTTTTATCCCAAACACTGCAGAAGTTTCTTTTTACGGGATGGTTGAAGGTTTACATGAATATGTGAGAAACGTTCAAAAAGACACTTTATTAAATCGTAAGGAAAACCTAAACGAGGAACAATTGGAAGCATTGCTTTCTATGGCGCCAAGAGTAGAGAAATTGGCGATTAAAGATGTGAAGCTTCGTACTTTTATTACGCAAGATGCAGATAGAGGCGAGATGGTGGCACACGTTTATGATACCACGTACGGCGTAATTAAAAACCACACCGATACACTCGTAGCAGTTGATGATTCGATTGTTCGCGGTACAACGCTTAAACAAAGTATCATTAAAATTATCGATAGGTTGCACCCTAAAAAGATTATTATCGTTTCATCTGCACCGCAAATCCGCTACCCAGATTGTTACGGTATTGATATGTCTAAAATGGGTCAGTTTGTAGCCTTTGATGCGGCCATTCAACTGTTAAAGGAGCGCAAAATGGAACACATTATCGAAGATGTTTACCAAAAATGTAAAGCATCTTTATTGTTGCCTAAAGAAGAGATTGTAAATTACGTTAAAGAAATTTATAAGCCGTTTAAGCAACAAGAGATCTCAGATAAAATTGCCGAAATTATAACACCAAAAGGTACTGTTGCAGAGGTTGAGGTTATCTATCAAACTTTAGATAATTTGCATATCGCTTGTCCAGACCATAAAGGCGATTGGTATTTCTCAGGCAATTATCCAACTCCAGGTGGTAACAAAGTAGTAAATAAAGCCTTTGTAAACTGGAAAGAAGGTAATAATCAAAGAGCTTACTAACCATCAAATTTCCTATAAGGAACTCAGGTTTAAGATAATTAAGGGTGAAAACGAAAGTTTTTGCCCTTTTTGTTTTTTCAGCCCTGCTTTCCATTACAAGTCCTCCCGCCGTCGGCAGTTGCGGGCTTTTCATTGCAATCAGGTTTAAAATTAAAGTTTCTGCTTATGGCAAAACCTAGCAATCGCAAAAACAATGCAGAAAACTGCTGGCAAATTACTGTTCTTAACGAACTTTGCGACCAGCAATTTGTTATGTAAACAAATGACCAATTATGAAAAAGATTTTTTTAGGTTTAGCAATTTGCTTGGGCTTAGCTTGTACAGAAGCTAAACAAAATAAAATAGAAAATGCAATTGACAAAACTGGCGATAGCTTAAATTCAAAGCTTAATAAGCTTAATGATACGCTTAATAAAGTCAAAGAGAATGTTGCCAATAGTATTCCAAAAGTTAAAATTGAGATAGAAAAAACCATTCCAATCAGTTTGCAATGGATCAGTTTTGAGACCCAAAAACAAGGAAAAGCAACTTTAACAAAATCAGATGATGGCTGGTTTATAATCAAAGGCGAGCAGGAAAACGATAATAATGAATACCTTAAGATTAACGGTAAAATTAAAAGAACAGATAAATTAACCATTACCTTTGAAGGTACTGTTATAACCTATGTAAAAAGTAATAATGGTGGTGTGCCTTGTGAAAAAAATGGTAAACAGGTTTTTGCAAAAAAAGGAGATAGAAGTTACTATCGTCTACAAAACATGGAAAACTGTGCGGGTGGCAGATTGTTGGATTATGTTGATCTGTATAACCTTGATCAGGTTTTATAGTTTAAGCGTAGTACTGATGGTAAGTTTTATAAATCAACCAAATGGCAAAGCCAATTATAATAACGCCAGCAATCTTGTTCAATTTGCGTAGCGCATCTTCCTTTATACGGTAGCGCAGTTTGCTAGAGTAAAAGCTTTTAAAGCCGTCTATTGTTAATTGGGTAGCCATTGCTATAAAAAAGCAAAACAGTTTTTCTTCTAGCGAAGAGAGCTTTGCGGAGATAATACCGCTAACAATAATCCAAAACATTAGGGTTGATGGTGTTAAAATGCACATCAAAAAACCCTTTAGCAAGTAGCCACGTTTGCTCACTTTAACAATGCCTTTATCTTGGTAATTGATGGATACTTTAGAATATAGATAGTACACCCCAACGGCCAAAAGAAAAAAACCTCCGATAATGCCAACGTACTTATCGAAACTTTCTTGGTACACTAAAAACTGGCTTCCGTAAAGTACCAAGCCAATTAGAACAACATCACTTATAATTACACCGACTGCTAATGAGAATCCCGCTTTGAAACCTTTTTCTATACTTGTCTTAATCATGGCAAAAAATACCGGACCAGTTAAGAATGAGGAAATTAGCCCAGCTCCCATACCCAATAAAATCGCTTCGAACATTAGCCTATCTATATATTTATGCTAATATGCAATTTTTAAACCTAAAAATAAGTCTTTTTGGTATTACATTTTTTTAAATTTTCGACTCAAAATCGCTCTTTATGCGTTAAATAGACGGTTATTAAAATTCACTTTGTATGAAGAATACACTTTAGTAAGCGATAATTTTTATTTATGTTTAGCGAACTAAAATTAATTTAAACTAAATTTTTAATCCAAGCATGGAACAAAATTCAAAAACCAATTGGGCACAGTTCATACCTTTAGTAACTGTATTCTTTTTTTGGGGCTTCGTTGCTGCCAGTAACGACATATTAATACCGGTTTTCAAAGAGGCTTTTAAGCTGTCGCAAGCAGAAAGTCAATTGGTTTCTTTAGCATTTTATATCGCCTATACAGTAGGTTCGATAATTTACGTAGGTATTTCGGCATTGTTAAAAACAGATTTAATTAATAAAATTGGATATAAAAATAGTTTAGCGCTTGGTCTAGTTATTTCAGCTATTGGTACGCTTTTGTTTTATCCAGCCTCTAATTTGGGTTCATTTCCTTTAATGCTTTCGGGCTTGTTTATTGTGGCTTTAGGTTTCTCGCTACAGCAAACTGTGGCAAATCCGCTGGCTATAGCCTTAGGGCCAATTAAAACCGGTTCGCAACGTTTAACATTGGCAGGTGGTATAAATAACTTTGGTACTACAATAGGCCCGTTAATTGTAAACTTCGCAATATTTGGCGCAGCTACCAGTGGTGTTACCCATATTAGCATAGAAAGTGTAAAAACGCCATATTTAATTTTAGGTGCAGCATTTTTATTGGTAGCGCTGTTTTTGAAACTTTCGGCTTTGCCAGATAAACCAGCTTTAACAGAGTCGATAACAGAAGAGCAAGGCGGAAAAAGTTCTGCTTTAAAATATCCGCAATTGGTTTTGGGTATGATTGCTATTTTTGTGTATGTAGGTGTCGAGGTTTCTACCGCTAGTAATTTACCCGCTTACATGGAAAAAGATTTAGGTTTTGCGATTAAGGATATTGCACCCTATATTTCTCTTTATTGGGCGAGTATGATGATTGGTCGTTGGACTGGAGCGGTTGAAGCTTTTACAGATAATATTAGTTTGCAAAAGGTTTTAAGATTTGTAGCGCCTTACTTAGCATTTGGTGTATTTTTATTGGTTAACGCTATTGCTGACCATGATTTGGCACCGTTTTATGTTTACGCGGCAATTATACTTGTATTAATTGTGGCAGATATGTCTAGTAAAGGTAATCCGGCCAGGATGTTATTGATATTTTCGGGTGTAGGTATTTTTGCTCTATTAGTGGGTATGTTTACGACCGGAATGACAAGTGTTTATGCATTTACAAGTGTGGGCTTATTCTGCAGTACTTTGTGGCCATGTATTTTTACATTAGCAGTTAGCGGTTTAGGTAAAAACACCAGTCAAGGTAGTAGTTACCTAATTATGATGATTATGGGTGGTGGTATTATCTCTTGGTTACAAGGTTACGTATCTGAATTTACGGGTATACAGTATAGTTACATTGTAGGTATTTTATGTTTTGCTTACTTGGCATTTTATGCTTTAAAAGCTAGTAGCATTCTTAAAGCACAAGGAATTCGTTTCGACGAGAAAATTAGTGGCGGTCACTAATTAAGAATAGTTATAATTTAAAGCGCTTTGATAATTTATCAAAGCGCTTTTTTATTTTTGCACGATGGCTAAACAAGCATTTAACGATATATTTATGAATTTGGCGACCGATTTGGCAACTCGGTCTCATTGTGTACGGGCGCACGTTGGTGCAGTTTTAACAAAAGATACCAGAATAATCTCCATAGGTTATAATGGCCCGCCAGCAGGCACGCACAACTGCGACGAAGAATGGCCAGAGCACGGATGTGCAAGAGATAGCAAAGGAAGTTGTTCTTTAGCGCTGCATGCAGAAGAAAATGCAATTTTATACGCGGTTAAAAATGGATCTAAAATAGCAGGTTCTACGCTTTATACTACGCTTTCTCCTTGTATTGCTTGCGCAAGATTGATACTTTCTTCAGGGATTAAAAGAGTTTATTTTAAAGATTCTTATGCGGCTTACAAAGGTTTGGCTAGCGATGAGGGCGTAGATTTTTTAGTTCGTTTTGGTGTAGAGGTGCTACAACACCCACTGGCAGTTTAGTTGTTTTTAGTGTGCCGTATACTGTTAGCGATAGGCAATGCTAACTATCTTTTGGCAAACGGCTAGTTAAAATATTGGATTGAAAATCCCGAGGAGCACAATTGCAAATCTTGACTAGCGCAAATAACTAGTGCAAATAATGAAAACTGCTAATTACTTCGTTTCGTCTTGCGATGTTCGACTGAATTTGGCGAGGCTAGTAACATGACAACTATAATGTGCGGTACCAAGGTTTTGCATTTTGCACAACCCTGTGTTAAATAGACCCGATATTAGCGAGCACGAGCGTAGTGAGTAAAGCGTTTAGCGGGACTGCCGATAGTATGAGTATTGGCATTGCGCTTCAAATATTTTATAAATAAGCTGTAAATCTCACATCTCACATCTTACATCTCATATCTAATTGTTACCTTTGCGCATGCTAGAAAAAATCATCATTCTCGATTTTGGTTCTCAGTTTACACAGCTTATTGCTCGTCGCGTTCGCGAACTTAATGTTTACTGCGAAATCCACCCATTTAATCATATTCCTGAGTTAGATTCGACCGTAAAGGGCGTTATTTTTTCAGGTAGTCCGTATTCTGTGCGCCAAGAAGATGCACCGTTTGTAGACCTTTCTTTGTTTAAAGCCTATCCCTTATTGGCGGTTTGTTATGGTGCGCAGTTTATTGCTCAGCAGTCTGGTGGCGATGTGCAAGCTTCGAATACGAGAGAATATGGAAGAGCAAATTTGGATTTTGTGAACCAAGAGAATAAGCTTTTTAAAGGCATTAATGTAAACTCGCAAGTGTGGATGAGCCACGGCGATACTATTAAAGAAGTGCCTGATAACTTTGAAATTATTGCCAGCACTACTGATGTAAGGGTAGCAGGTTATCAAGTTGCGGGTACAGATACTTATGCCATACAGTTTCACCCGGAGGTTACACATAGTACCGACGGTAAAATTTTATTGCAGAACTTTTTGGTTGGCATTTGCGGATGTTCTCAAGACTGGACAGCGGATGCTTTTGTTGAAACCACGATTGCAGCTTTAAAAGAAAAGTTAGGAAATGACAAGGTTGTTTTAGGACTTTCGGGCGGTGTAGATAGTAGCGTAGCAGCTATTTTATTGCATAAAGCAATTGGCACTAACTTGCATTGTATTTTTGTAGATAACGGTTTATTGCGTAAAGATGAGTTTGAGCAAGTATTAGAGCAATACAAAGATATGGGCTTAAACATTCGCGGTATAGATGCGAAGGATCGTTTTTTAAGTCAGCTTAAAGATGTTAAAGACCCAGAATTAAAACGTAAAGCCATTGGCCGCGTGTTTATTGAGGTTTTTGATGATGCAGCGCATGATGTTAAAGACGTAGTTTGGTTGGCGCAAGGAACCATCTACCCGGATATTATTGAATCTGTATCGGTAAAAGGTCCTTCGGCTACCATCAAATCTCACCATAATGTTGGCGGTTTGCCAGATTTTATGAAACTTAAAATAGTTGAACCACTTAATACTTTGTTTAAAGATGAAGTAAGAAGAGTGGGTAAAAGCTTAGGTATTGAAGGTTTTATTTTGGGCAGACACCCATTTCCTGGTCCGGGTTTAGCGATTAGAATTTTAGGTGATGTAACTGCTGAGAAGGTTGCCATTTTGCAAGAAGCTGATGCAATTTATATCAATAACCTAAAAGAAGCTGGCTTATACGATAAAGTTTGGCAAGCTGGCGCAATCTTTTTACCAGTACAATCGGTAGGAGTAATGGGCGATGAGAGAACTTATGAGAATGTTATTTGTTTAAGAGCTGTAGAATCTGTAGACGGGATGACCGCAGACTGGTGCCATTTGCCTTACAACGTATTAGCAAAAATTTCTAACGAGATTATTAACAAAGTAAGAGGTATTAACAGGGTAGTTTATGACATTAGCTCTAAACCACCTGCAACCATTGAGTGGGAATAAATTCTTATTTTAAATATAAAAGAAATGCCTTTGGCACAGTTTTCGGTTGATGGTTCTCGATTAATTCAGTTTCTGAAACATAAAATTTAATCACAAACAATGACTAGATACTACAAACTGCTAATGGCATTTCTTATTTTAACTTTTGCAGCTTGTTCTCCAAAAGTTAATACTACGGTAAAAAAGCCCGAAAAAGTTGAAGACAAGGTTGTAAAAACTGATAAAGCTGCTAAAAAATTTACTGCTGCCGATATTTCCTTACTGGTTCCGTTTAAGCTAAACCAGATCAATCTAAAAACGGCTACAAAAACACAAATCCAACGTACAGATATGGCCATTGATTTTTATCAAGGCGTTAAGTTGGGTATAGATTCTGCAGCGGCTACAGGCTTAAACTTTAAGCTAAATGTTTTTGATACGAAGGATGACAATACGCAATTGGCCAACCTTTTTAAAAAAGAAGCACTTAAAAATAGTAACCTTGTAATTGGTCCTGTTTTTCCGGATGGGATAAAATACATCACAAACTACGCTATTGCTAACGATCTAACCATTGTATCGCCTTTGGCAGCTTCTAAACCCAGCGATTTTAATAACCCAAATTTAGTTTCTGTTGTTAACGATATTTCTCAACATAGCGCAAAAATAGCTGATTACATAGCTAGGCATTATCAAAGCAGTAATTCAATTGTGGTTCTCATTAACCCTAAAAAAACCGCTGATGAGCAGTTTGCAGCGCCAATAAGAGCTTTTTTAAAGGCCAATTATTCTTCCTATATAGTTCAAGAATATTCATCAACCTACGCATTTGAAACCAAGATGATTAAAGGCAAAAGGTACGCTGTGGTAATATGTTCTGACGATATGGGGTTTGTAAAACCTAGTTTAGACAAGGTTTACAAGTTGAAGAATTTAAGAACTGGTGGGTATGATATTGCTCTTTTTGGTCACCCGAATTGGGTTAAACAAAACTATAATGTAACCCAGCTACAAGATCTAAAAACTGTTATTTCTACATCTTACCATATCGATTACAAAAGTAGCGCAGTTATCAATTTTATTAAAAAATACCGACAAGAGTTTAGTTATGAGCCTAGCGAATATTCGTTTAAAGGGTTTGATATAGGCTTTTATTTCGGAAAACTTTTAGCTAAACATGGTGCAGCCTACAGAGATTTTATAACAAAAGAAAAATACAAAGGCCTGCATAATTCGTTGGAGTTTGATAACGATCCGCAAACCGGATATTATAATACTGCGCTAAAGTTGTTGCAGTATAAAAACATGTCTTTAAACTTAATAGATTAGCATCGCCAATGGCGGAAAATATATGAGAGTAGAACACCAGATCAGAGCGTTTGAGCAGGTTTTTGAGGGATACGATGGCGCAATGCCTCTACATCGTTACTTGGTTGCTTATTTTAAGCAGAACAAACAAATGGGATCTTCAGATAGGAGGTGGGCTACTAGATACGTTTATAGTTATTTTAGGTTAGGGAAAACATTAGCTGAGTTTGCTGTTTTAGAGCGTCTGGCCATTGCCGATTTTTTGTGCAATAATACTTCGAGCTTAATTGTAGAAAAGTTTTTGCCAGAATTGGTATCGCAAATATCTGCTGATCTTGGAACAAAGTTGAAGCTGATTGTAGAAAAATATCCTTTATTTAATCCCAAAGAAGTATTTGCTTTTAAAGCTTTACGATCTGATGGTATCGATGAGGTGGCATTTGATAAATCATTTTTTATTCAGCCAGATTTGTTTATTCGGGTTCGAGGTACGCATATTCAAGCGGTTATTAATCAATTGCAAGCCAATAATATCTCTTATGTAGAGATAGGAGATGAGACAATCGCTTTGCCAAACGGTACAAAGTTAGAGCAAGTAGTTTCTGATCCAAGGTTATATCAGATTCAGGATTTATCATCTCAACATACGGGGACTTATTTCGAACCTAATAAATACGATTATTGGTGGGATGCTTGTGCCGCATCTGGCGGGAAATCTTTGCTATTGCATAGTTTAGAGCCTAATATTAATCTTTTGGTAAGCGATTTACGCGAAAGTAGTTTGCTTAACCTGCAAGAACGTTTCCAGCTAGCTGGGATAAAAAAATATCAGCTTAAAGCGATGGATTTGTTGCAGAACAATGATCAGATTTTGCACGATTACGCTTTTGATGGCATTTTAGTCGACGCACCTTGTTCTGGTTCTGGCACTTGGGGCCGAACTCCAGAAATGCTTTGCTTTTTTCAGGAGCATAAAGTAGAAAATTACGCAAAACTACAAAAAGCGATAGCCAGCAATGTTATTAAATACTTAAAAGATGGAAAGCCATTAATTTACATGACTTGCTCCGTATTTAAGGCAGAAAACGAAGACGTAGTTGCTTTCCTTTTAGAAAATTTTGATTTAAAACTCGAGAAAATGGAATTGATAAAGGGTTACGACAAGAAAGCCGATAGCATGTTCGTTGCTCGTTTGATAAAGCAAGAAACTACTCTTGGTGGTGCGAACGCTTAAGCTTTTCTTTGAGGTGTTTAAAGGCCTCAAAAATGATTGCTAGTGCACCAATGATTACCGTATATTTTTCGAAACTGTTCATCACTTTTCTTTGGTTAGAACAATTTACGCAAAATTTGTTACAGTCCGGTATTAGTTCTAAATAATTTTATCGCAATAGCCAAAAGGATAATACCAAATGCTTTACGCAAAATATTAAGTCCGGTTTTACCAAAAAGCCTTTCTAATCTGGTTGTGTTTTTTAATACAAAATAAACAAACACAATGTTTAAGATAATACCTACGATGATATTTTGTGTGGCATATTCGGTTTTCAACGACAGTAGGGTTGTCATGGTTCCTGCACCAGCAATAAGCGGAAATGCCAATGGTACAATGGAAACCGTTTCTGGAGCATCTTCTTTAAAAATGGTTAAGCCTAAAACCATTTCCATAGCCAATGCAAAGATTACGAAAGAGCCTGCAATTGCAAATGATTCAACATCAACACCGATAACGTTTAATAGGGATTTTCCAGCGAAGAGAAAAATAATCATTAAAGCAGCGGCAACTAGCGCAGCTTTCTCTGACTGGATATGTCCTGCTTTTTTTCTTAATTCGATAATGATTGGAATAGAACCTAAAATATCAATGATGGCAAAAAGTACCATTGTGGTAGATAAAATTTGACTAAAATTGAATTGCAGGTGTTCCATGAGCTTAAAATTTGCTACAAAGTTAAATCAATTAAGTTTATCTATTTTAATTCTGTGTTAATTAATTTGTTAGAAGTAGAATTGGGTTCTAATTGTTAATACGTTATCATCTAAATCCTGTTGAAATTTGCTCAACTTGGTTTTTTCGTTTTTGATCATATCGTAATATACTACTGCTTTTAAATGTGGATTAAAATGATGCATAAAACCGACGCCAAAAGTATCAAACCTTACATCGCCACCAGATAAGCCCTTTGCAGCTTCAACTTCATTGCCCTTAACTTTAAGGTTAGGGTCATAGTAATCATACTTTAGAATTAATTGGTTATCTGTGCTGTATAAAGTTTGTATAAAAGTAATGTAGGCACCGCCAAAGTTTCTGATATAGTAAGGTTGTTTAACCGATTCTTTATCTGTAGGGGCTGTGCCGGGTGTGTTACTTGCCGATGCCGTTCCTGTCTGAAGACCGGTAATATATTCTGCTCTCAATTCTGATTTCCAGCTTTCGCTTTGCGTTGCAAATTGAACATCTACGCCATAATATTTTCTTGGAGATACCTGATTAAAAATAGAAGTTGCAGAATCTTTAGTCATTGCCCAAACGTTATTAACCTTTTGCATTTCGTATTTAACAGGTAATTGATGATTTAAGCCACCCAACAAAGTACTCACCCCGCCACCTATGCTAATTGGCATAGCTTTAAATTTATATGCTTTGTGGCTTAAGCGCATTACCACATCTTTGCTATTATCAAACTCTTGTGGGCCAGACAAACCTTGGCCATTGTAAACTCCCAAATCAAACTTGATGTTTTTAAGTTTTGCATCTTTTTTACGGGGGCTAAAAGTTAGCGTTATACCTAAATCCCTTTCAGTTCTCATTAAAATTTGAGACATCCTGCCACGCTCTGGAGCTTCTCTAGACTGAGAAGATAATTGAAGTTCGTGCCCAAATGGTCGACCTGCTAAACCTGCAGTAAAATAAAATAACTGCCAGTTTTTCTCGTAATACCTACCCCAGAAATCCCGAACATTTACGCCCTGCTCGGTACCGTCGAATTGAAAAACAAAGTACGTAGACGGCGTGCCATCGCTGTTTACTAAACTATAATCAGCTCTTAACCTACCACGTCTAAGTCTAAATCTGTTATTCGCATTTTCGCCAAATGCACCACCTTGATAATCTGCTGGCGCACCGTTAGATTGGGCATATTGAAATTGTGGTTGCAAATAGCCACTTAAAGAAACAGAACCGTATTTTTTTGAAATAAACAATTGATTGTTTACCGTAGTAGAATCTAAAACATCATTTATACTTCTTTGTGCAAAGGCATTAACTAAAAAGATATTAAGAACAATAAATAAGGTTAGGCCTTTGCAAAGTTTCATTACGGATGGTTTTTGGCAAATCTAAAGCTTATTTGCTTAATTCTAATGCTTTGGCCAAAAATTAGTTCATAAAAAAAGCCACCTATATGGTGGCTTTTCAAAGCTTTTATATTTTTTATTTTTCCAGTCTTTTACGTAAAACCGAGTTTTTCTTTCCGTAGAAGAAGTAGATTGCCACACCAAGTGCCATCCAAATTACTAAACGCTCCCAGCTTTCTAAAGGTAATGTTGCCATTAAACCCACGCAAGTTACAATACCTAAAATTGGTACTACTGGTACAAACGGCGTTCTGAAAGGACGAGGTCTGTCTGGATCTGTTTTTCTTAATACCAATACACCGATACAAACTAGAGAGAATGCGAACAATGTACCAATAGAAACCATGTGACCTAAGTCTGATACGGGAACAAAGCCCGCGAAAATACTTACGAAGAACATGAAGAAAACATTGGTTTTCCAAGGAGTACTAAACTTAGGGTGGATGTTGCTGAAGAATTTAGGTAACAAACCATCTTTAGACATGGTATAGAAAACCCTCGATTGACCCATTAACATTACCAACATTACTGAAGTATAACCCGCTAAAATTGCGATGATTAAACCATCTTGTAAGAATGAATAACCTGTAACCGCAAATGCAGTTGCTGCAGGTTTTGCATCACCAGCAAAATCTTTATAGTTAACCAAACCAGTCATTACGTGAGAGAATAAAACGTACAATAAAGTACAGATTACTAACGAACCTAATATCCCGATAGGCATACCTTTTTTAGGATTTTTAGCCTCTTGAGCTGCAGTAGAAACCGCATCGAAGCCTATAAAGGCGAAGAATACAACCGCTGCACCTCTAGCAATACCACTCCAACCGAATTCACCAAAAACGCCAGTGTTTTCAGGAATGTAAGGAACGTGGTTATCGCTGTTAATGTGCGACCAACCTAATGCAATGAAAACCAACACAACAGTAATTTTAATAATTACCAAAATGTTATTCATAGTTGCAGATTCTTTTGTACCTCTAATTAATACAAATGATAATAAACAAACGATTAAAATTGCCGGAAGGTTAACAAGGCCGTCTCCAGCATTAATAACTGTTCCGTCGCCTAGTTTTAAGCTCTCGAACGGAGAAACAACTAAGTTGTGCGGAATGTCAATGTTATACTTGTGTAAGAATTCTAATAGGTATCTAGACCAAGATACCGCAACAGTAGCAGCACCCAGTGCATACTCTAATACTAAATCCCATCCGATGATCCAAGCCATAAACTCGCCCATTGTTGCATAAGAGTAAGTATAAGCACTACCTGCAACCGGAATCATTGATGCAAACTCGGCGTAACAAAGACCGGCAAAAGCACAGGCCAAAGCAGCAAGTACAAAAGATAGCGTTACAGCAGGGCCAGCATTTTCTGCAGCGGCAATACCAGTTAGTGAAAATAAACCCGCACCTATAATTGCGCCAATACCTAAAGCTACAAGGCTGGTGCTCCCTAGCGTACGTTTTAAAGTGCCTTCACCACTTTCAGCTGCTTCTGCCAAAAGTATGTCAATAGGCTTTTTCAAATTCATAATGTGTTAATTAGTTTACTAGTTAGTTTGTTGATTTAATACAAGTTCCAAACCTAAATAAAAATTATTTAATAATAAAGGGGATTTTTATTCGAAATCCCCTTTATTTAGTAACAATTGTGATTTATCTACAAATTATTTGTAGTGTCGGTTACGTTTTTAATGGTATCTATCTGCTCGTTACCTAAAGAATCTACTCTCTTTTCTATTCTCAACTCATTAGTTACTCTCATATTATTAACATCGCCTGTGGCACTGATTGCTATGTATGGCGCAATTACTAAGGAAACGATAGACATTAATTTAATTAAGATATTCATCGATGGACCAGATGTGTCCTTAAACGGATCGCCCACCGTATCTCCTGTAACTGATGCTTTATGGGGCTCAGATTTTTTATAGTACATTTCTCCATTAATTTCCACTCCTTTTTCGAATGATTTTTTTGCGTTGTCCCAGGCACCACCCGCATTCGATTGGAAAATACCCATCAAAACACCAGAAACGGTAACGCCGGCTAATAATCCGCCTAAAACCTCAGGGCCTAAGGTAAAACCAACAACAACAGGTGTAATTAGCGCAATGGCTCCTGGTAACATCATCTCTCTAATTGATGCTTTTGTAGAGATGGCCACGCATTTCTCGTATTCTGGCTTCGCTTTATACTCCATAATACCCGGAATTTCCTTAAACTGTCTTCTTACTTCCTGTACCATATCCATTGCGGCCTTACCTACTGCTTGAATACAAAGTGCAGAAAACACGAAAGGAATCATTCCGCCTACAAATAAGCCGGCTAAAACCGGAGCTTTATAAATGTCAATGGCCGAAATACCTGCAATGCCTACAAATGCCGCAAATAAAGCTAATGAGGTTAAAGCCGCAGAAGCGATAGCAAACCCTTTACCCGTGGCGGCGGTTGTATTACCCACCGCATCTAAATTATCGGTACGCTCTCTAACTTCTGGTGGCAACTGGCTCATTTCTGCAATACCACCAGCGTTATCAGCAATCGGACCGAAGGCATCAATTGCTAATTGCATAGCTGTGGTTGCCATCATGCCCGCTGCCGCGATGGCAACACCGTACAATCCCGCAAAATAATAAGAAGCCATAATTCCGCCAGCTAATACTAAAATTGGAATTACGGTTGATTTCATTCCTACAGAAAGGCCCGCAATAATGTTGGTGGCGTGGCCTGTAGAAGATTGTTGGATGATAGAGTTAACCGGGCCTTTACCCATTGCTGTGTAATATTCGGTAACGATACTCATAATAGTACCTACTACTAACCCGGTAATAATTGCATAAAAAACGTTAATGCTAGAAAACGCGTAACCTCTTAGGTTTAACGCTTCTGGCAACATCCATTTAACAATAAAAAACGAAGCAACCGCAGTTATAACAATAGAAGAATAATTCCCTAAGTTTAACGCGTTTTGCACGTTCGATTTTTCGTTTTTGATGGTAACGAACCAAGTACCGATAATAGAAAATATAATACCTAGTCCGCAAATTACCATCGGTAAAAGGATGGGAGACATACCTCCGAAGTTATCCTGAACAGAAATTTCCTGCCCTAATACCATAGTGGCTAAAATAGTTGCCACGTAAGATCCAAATAAATCTGCGCCCATGCCGGCAACATCACCTACGTTATCGCCAACGTTATCTGCAATGGTTGCCGGGTTACGTACATCATCTTCAGGGATACCTGCCTCTACCTTACCAACCAAATCGGCGCCAACATCGGCTGCTTTGGTATAAATACCGCCGCCAACACGAGCAAAAAGCGCAATAGATTCTGCTCCAAGAGAAAATCCTGTTAATACTTCAATGGCAGTTTTCATGTTAATAACACTTACTGCTCCATCTGTGCCAATCACATCAAAAAGCGATAGAAATACGATAAACAAGCCACCTAAGCCTAAAACGGCTAAGCCAGCAACGCCCAGGCCCATAACTGTTCCGCCAGTAAAACTAACTTTTAATGCTTGTTTTAAACTAGTTCTGGCCGCTTGTGTGGTTCTTACGTTGGCCTTTGTAGCTACTTTCATTCCTATGTACCCTGCGAAAGCAGAAAATACGGCACCAATGATAAAAGAGATGGAGATAATCCAACTCGAGTGAATCGGTCGGCCGTTAATTTCGGTAATTGTTCCCGAATAGGCTAATAGCCCGGCGGCAAATACGGCAAAAATGCTTAGTACCCTCCATTCGGCCTTTAAAAAAGCCATAGCACCGTCTGCAATGTAGCCAGCCAATTCTTTCATATTGGCATCGCCGGCATCTTGTTTGTTAATCCATGCACTTTTTACGGCCATCACAACAATGCCGATCAGTCCCAGGATGGGAATCGAGTAAATGAGGTTGTCTTCTAGAAAATTCATATTTAATTTATATTTGGTTGTTAGTTGCGAAACCTGTTTCCATCACCTTTAAAAATATATAATCGGCAGACGAAATAAAAATGATACAGTTAAAACAAAAATAAGCGTGTTCTGCTAATAACCAAATTTTTACAGCGCTGGTTATCAATATTTTTAAAATAGCTAGGCACAAAGCAAACGCTTGTAACCTAAAGCTATTTTTTTTAACTCATATTTAATATATCTTAGTCCAATATAAAGCTAAAAAACCAAACAACTAAACTAAAAATGGAAAACCAACAAGAAGAAGGTTCTTTTAAGAAAAAGCTCGGCCTGTTCGATGGAACAATGCTCGTAATGGGTTCAATGATTGGAAGCGGTATTTTTATCGTAAGTGCTGATATTATGAGGAATTTAGGTTCTGGATATTGGCTAATTGTTGTTTGGGTAATAACAGCAGTAATGACAGTAGCAGCTGCTATTTCTTATGGCGAACTGTCGTCTATGTACCCTAAAGCCGGTGGGCAGTACACATACCTTAAAGAAATCTTTGGCAAAATGATGGGCTTTCTTTACGGTTGGGGCATGTTTACCGTAATTCAAACCGGTACTATTGCAGCCGTTGGCGTGGCTTTTGGGAAATTTACCGCTTATCTTATACCAGCGTTAAATGACGCTGCTCCAATTTTTCAGAGTGGAGGATATAAAATTACATGGATACAAATTCTGGCCATTGCGGTTATTTTACTACTAACCTATATTAATACGAAGGGCGTAAAAAGCGGAAAAATATTACAAAACATATTTACAGGATCTAAAATTATCGCTTTAATTGGCTTAATTATTTTGGGCTTTTTATTAGTGAAAAGTAGTTTTTGGAGTCAGAATATGTCTTTTGGCTGGGATGCCTTCAATAACCTCAAAACCGATACAAGTGGAAATTTCTTACAAGGTGGATGGGAATCGATTACAGGAATTACCATAATGGGGGGCATCGCGGCCGCAATGGTGGGCTCGGTTTTTTCTAGCGTAGCCTGGGAAAATGTAACTTTTATTTCAGGAGAGATGGATAATCCAAAGAAGAATGTGGTGCGCTCCATGGTGTTAGGAACTTCGGCGGTAATGATCCTTTATCTGTTGGTAAACTTCGTTTACTTAAACACCTTAAACAGAGATAGCATTGCTTTCGCCTTAAATGATAGGGTTGCAGTTGTAGCTTCAGAGCAAATTTTTGGAAGCGGTATCGGTACTATTGTAATTGCGGTGCTGGTAATGATATCAACCTTTGGTTGTATCAATGGCTTAGTGCTGGCGGGCTCAAGGGTTTTCCAAACCATGGCAAAAGATGGGATGTTTTTTAAAGCGGCTATCGCAAACAATAAAAACGGTGTTCCAGAAAAATCACTGTGGATGCAAGGGATTTGGGCTTCGGTGTTATGCTTAAGCGGACAATATGGTAACCTCTTGGATATGATCTCGTTTGTTATCGTATTATTTTATATGATTACTGTTTTTGGCGTAATCTACTTAAGGTTTAAACAACCTAATTTAGAAAGACCTTACAAAGCGTGGTTATATCCCGTAACGCCCGTTTTATATTTGTTAATTGGCTCCGCCTTCTGTATTTTATTGTTAATGTACAAACAGCAGTACACTTGGCCTGGTCTTATTATCGTTTTAATAGGCGTTCCGGTTTATTTGTTTATTAATAGAAAAAAGGATTTAACCGTTTAAACTAGTTTAGGTTTTCAGGCAGGTTGGCTCGTTTAAAGAGTCTAAATTACAACCTCGAAGGTTTTCAAAATCTTCGAGGTTTTTTTATAAGTTGGTTATTGCTTTAGCACAGAATCCGGATTTTAATAATTATCCTTTTAGAAAAGCAAAACTCCTGCACATCACATCCGAAAGCCCCGCTCTTTGCTGCAATCTTTATGTTTTGCATTCTAGCGGACTCGAACACCCATGCAATAAAAAGTATTTCCGCTACGATCGGGTTTAGACAACTCAGTTGGAGTCATTGAACAGGCATAGTTGCAAAAACAGTTAATAAGCAGATCTTTCCTTGTCCCTTGTTCGAAATCGCGGTATTACGAAGGCTGAAGACGGGCAGATTTCTCAAAATACTTTACGACAAAGCGATTAGCGAAAGTACACGACTTAACGAATAATAACTGCAATAAAGCGAATACCGAACGAAAGCGAACGAATTGTAAAAACCCAAATTTGTATGATATGTTTAGCCTATTTTTAGGTGTTTATCAATTAGTGAAACAGAAACAATGAACGCAATAAAATTAGCAAGCCTTACACTCCTTACTTTAATTTTTTTAAGCTGCAGTTCGCAAGACAAAGAAACCTATTGGAGAATCGACGACATTTATCGCGAAGACAAAAAACCATTTGTTGGCTTAACTGGTGCGTTCATGCAGGAGATTCTCGATCATGATTTTCATTTTATCAAAAAAAATGACAGCCTCTTTTTTGATATGCCTGATAAGTTTCAAGTCGATCTTAAAAACTTTAAAAGTCTTCGCCAACTACATATTACAAATAGAGACTATTACGAAATGTATGGCCATGATTTGGGTAGTAGTACATTTAAAATAAAATTTAAGGATAATGCCACGCTTTCCGATTCAAAAAATACCGTAATTGAATTTAAAAAGATTACTAAAGAAGAATACCTAAAAAATATTCGAGAGATTATTAACCATCAGAAAGCAATTGATCAAAAGATAAGTGCGCTGAAGAGCAGTTTAAAAAAGCAACCTGAAATAAAATTAAACCCTATTAAAAAAATGCCAACCAAAGTGGCGGAGTTAATGAATAATATGGGGGAGCAGATTTTCTTGAACATTCCAACAGAAATAGAATTAAGAGAATCTGGAGATTTAAAAAATGAAGTATTTGGAGATATAAAAATCGGTACGCTCAAAGACAAATCCATCATTTACGATATAGATCATAAGGAAAACGACTACGGATTAAAACAGTTAACGATATGGATTTCTTCAGATTCATCAGCATTTAGTATGGATAAATACCTGGCCGATAAACCCAACTTGCAACTTTTTAAACGAGATGGTAATGATGTTGTGGGGTACGAGGTTGGTTACGATGGAGAAAAAGACGAAGCGATCGTGCAGTCCTATTTTTGCTTAAAATATTATAAAGTAGAAAACTCGCATGTTTTTATCTATGCTGATGTTTCACGCTCACAAATGAAAAATGCCCCAAATTTAGAAGAGATGAACAAAATCTTAAATTTCAATTATTTAATCTCTGAAAATATTTCCTTAAAACAATAATGAATAGGAACGTTCTGTTTGCACTATTATATATAACAATATTTTTGTTTTCGGCTTGCGGAAAGCAAAATAAGTTAGAAAATTCTACATGGAAATTTTGTGGCGATAGCGGCTCGGTTTCGGATATTTTGATTTTCGATAAAACAAGTTTGTATGAAAGAAATGACAGTTTGTTTTTTGCAAAATCAGACTCGCTAATAGGTGTAGTAGATAAAATAGAGCGTTATTACGGAGAAAGGCGATTGTTTGTGAAAGATTTGAAAGGAAACGTTGGTAGATATTGCGAGCACTAGCTGGTTGTTTTGTAAGGGCTTTGCTCATTAAACCCGACAGACGCGGATACCGGCATTTGCGCTTAAGGCCTGCAGGAGTATGAGCAAATGGCGGGACTAACATTAATAGTAGCTGGGGTTTTGCTTTTCAAATAAATGGCAAACCATAAAAATCATTAAATCTTCAAAATAAAGCGCAACATCCTAAACTCCAATACTTATTTGTATTTTTGCCAGCAATGGGAACAGCAATAGATTCGGGGATTAAAGGGTACAGAAGTTACGGTATATATCTGCGTGAAAAATACAATGGACAACGTGTATTTAAAACGATTGTAGATGGTGGTTTTACCTGCCCTAATAGAGATGGAAGTAAAGGTTATGGTGGTTGTACTTATTGCAACGTAGATTCTTTTACGCCAGAGCCTTCTAGAAAATTGCCGACCATTAAAGAACAGTTAGACGAGGGCATGCGCAGGGCACGGACTTCGTACAAAGCCGATAAATTTATTGTTTATTTTCAGCCAAATACAAATACCTATGCGCCAACGCATTATTTGAAAATGATGTACGATGAAGCACTTTCGGTAAATACCGAAGATGTGGTAGGTTTTTCTGTGGGCACCAGACCAGATTGTATTGATGCGGAGAAAGTTGCGCTATTGGAAAGTTACACCGATAGGTATGATGTGGATTTGGAAATGGGAATGGAGTCTATCTACGATGAAACCTTGAATCAAATTAATAGAGGTTGTAGCCATGCTGAATTTGTAGAGGCGGTGCAACTTTTAGAAAACAGCAAATTGGATTTGTGCGTGCATACCATTTTCGGCTTTCCTTGGGAAACAAGGGAAATGATGCATGGCTATATTCATGAAATTAACCGTTTTCCGCAAATTAAATTTGTAAAATTCCATCACTTGCACATAGTGGAAGGATCTATAATGGGGGTGAAGTATAAAAAGAACCCGTTTCATCTGTTCACTTTAGAAGAATACACGGATTTGCTGTGCGAATTGATTCCGATGTTGCGACCTGATATCGTAATACAGCGTTTGTTTGGTATTTCTGACTGGGATTTGCTTATTGCGCCAAACTGGGGGCTAAATAAATCTGCTATTCAAACTTACATGGACAAGGAAATTGAACGCAGGGGCGTGGTGCAGGGTTCGGCTTATTTGCAAGTATAGCGTCAAAAGTCCTAGTCTCGAAGCGAAAGTTCTAAACTAAAGTCTTCCGTATAAAGTATAATGAGCAGTTTTTCTGTTTTTAGTGATGACTTATTAATAAGTTGGCTATGCAGTAAACAATAGTTCAATTAAGCAACGCAACAATAAAACAACTATCCAAAAAACTCCTTCACTTTTTCCTCTCTAAACTTAAATATCGATTTTATTTTTTTGCCTACCAGTAGTTTATGGGCAATGGTGCCAAGAAAGCCGAGCGGTAAGCCGTAGGTTAATATATCTGTCATTTCTACACCGCCATCAGTAGCCTTAAAGTGATGTTGATGGTGCCAAAAGCTAAATGGACCGAATCGTTGTTCGTCTATAAAATATTTACCTTCCTCAACTTGTGTAATTTCAGTCATCCAGTTTAATTTTATTCCAAATATTGGCGATACCTTATAGGTGATAATCATACCAGGATACATTTTAGTGTTCTTATCTAATTTCGAGGTAACTATAAACGCCATTTCATCGGGTGTAATTTCTTCCAAGTTTAATGGAGAAGAAAAAAAGTCCCATGCCTCAACTAATGATATTGGTAGATTTTGCTTGAATAGGAGCTGATATGATTTCATGGCATAATATACGAGTTTGTTTTGATATCAGTTTTTTAAGTAAATCTGAATGTTTTTGAGTTTGCTTAATGTTGTATTCTTGTGTTCTTGAGAAAATATCTGTAATCTTTATCTTATTTTCTTCTGTTTTTAATATTTTTTAGTTTAAAATTCGAAATTGACTGTGTTTTTCTAAGTTTTATTTATTTTTTTTATGTTTTATTGTTTCTAATTAAAGTTTTTACAGTGTTGTTTTTATAATTATTGAAAATAATTCATAGTTTTGGCGGATTATTTAGATAAAATAACATACAAAAGAAAATATGGCAAAAGTTTTATTCAAACAGTGGGGTCCATTTGCGGTTTTAATGACAGTTGCAATTACTGCATTATTTGTTCCTTTATCTGCTAACTTCGATAATGGAAACTATAATGCCGCCGATATCGCATTTATTTTAATTGCTACTGCGTTGGTATTCTTAATGACTCCAGGACTTGCGTTTTTTTATGGTGGTATGGTGCACCGTAAAAACGTATTATCAACAATGATCAAAAGTGTGGTTGCAGCTGGGGTAATTACTGTTTTATGGATTGTTGTAGGTTTCAGTTTAGCTTTTGGCGAAAGCTGGAACGGATTTATTGGCGATCCGAGAACATTTCTGTTTTTTCAAGGCGTAAACTCTGGTCCGGCTTGGGGCACTATTCCACTTTCCTTATTTGCGGTATTTCAATTAATGTTTGCCATTATTACGCCAGGTTTGGTGGTAGGTGCGGTGGCAGAACGTATAAAATTCACATCTTACATTTTGTTTATCGTGCTGTTTGCCATTTTTGTGTATTCTCCATTAGCCCACATGACTTGGTCGCCAGAAGGAATATTATTAAAAATGGGTGTAATAGATTTTGCTGGTGGTACAGTAGTTCATATTTCTGCGGGTATGGCCGCTTTGGCTGGTGCATTGGTATTAAAGCGAAGAAAATCTCACTTAGAGCATAAAGAAGTTCCGCCGGCTAACATCCCTTATGTATTAATTGGCACCGGTTTGTTATGGTTTGGTTGGTTTGGTTTTAACGCTGGTTCGGCCTTAGGTGCAAACAGTTTGGCAGTTTCGGCATTTTTAACTACAAATACTGCCGCAGGTGCTGCGGGTTTATCTTGGATGTTTTTTGATGTGGCGAGAGGTAAAAAGCCATCGGTTTTGGGCTTTTGCATAGGTGCGGTTGTAGGTTTGGTGGCTATTACACCAGGTGCGGGTTTTGTTAGTATTCCTTCTAGTATTTTTATTGGTGCCTTTGCAGCCGTAGTTTCTAATTTAGCTGTTTCTTGGAAACAAAAAACCAGTCTTGACGATACGTTGGACGTGTTTCCTTGTCACGGTGTTGGGGGCATAGTGGGTATGTTGTTAACGGGCGTCTTTTCCACTAAAACCGTAAACCCACTTGGAACCGACGGTTTGCTGTATGGTGGCACAGAATTTTTTATTAATCAATTAAAAGGAGCGGTGCTTGTAATCGTCTTTAGTTTTGTGGTTTCTTATTTAATCTTCAAACTCATCAATTTGTTCCAACCAATTCGCGTAACTGCAGAAGAGGAGGAAGAAGGACTAGATGCTTCGCAACATAATGAGAAATACTCTCAGGGCACACTGATAGTTGCAGGTCAGGAAGTAGAAAACAAATAAAAAAAAGCGGTTTAAGTTAACATTTAAACCGCTTTTTTTAAGCTTCCAGAAATAATCATGAGCACTCAGTGTACCATTTTATCTGCACAGGTGCTACTTGCAAAAGCTTCTGGTTTAGCTTTAAAAATAAAACCCATGCTTAAAATGTAACCCATTGCCTCATTAAGTGCTTTGTTGCTTTTAAACATTGGATTAGTATTGATATCTGCATGAACTTCCAGGTCAACATCATACAAATCCAGTAAATCGCAAATAGAATAAGCAGTTTCAATAGATTTTTGCACTTCTACAAGCATACGTTCTTTAATGCCCATTTTTAACGATGATCTTTCTTGGGCGATGTACATAAATCCGCCATGCTGCTCTCTAAGCAAAACAATTACGGTTGCAAAATCAGTTAGCGCTCCTTTTACTTGAGAATCTGTGCCTATGCACACTTTTAATTTGTAGCCATTTTCAGTTTCGCGAATAATTGCACGCTCTACTTCTTCTAAGATTGGCAAATGGATCAATTCGCCACTAAATTTCTTCCAAGTCATACGTAATGGTGTTAAGGTTAACAACCCGTAATCAGGTTTCCTAAAAATAAAAGCTAAACATTAAATAATAGTTAATTTGCGATTGTTTATTTGTCAACATTCTTTTGGTTATCAACAAGATACGATTATTTGTCTTAAAGTAATTCTTTTAAATCCTAGGTTTTATTTGGGCGCTTGAGCGGGCTTTCCGCTGTATTCCCGATGAAAGATCGGGAGATGCTGCTCCAATCCCTAGCGCAACACCTTACTTAAACCCGATAATAACGAACATCCTTTTAGTGTTATATGTCGAGTAGCGGCGTAAAAAATCTACAATACCAAATATAAAAACCACCTAAGGCACTTAATACACTTTAGATTTATTTCATCGCAATTTACTGTTGTTCGGTGGGTAATAACTTAAAATTTACTAATCATAACTTACAACTTCCAGCATTGCACTGCCAACTCAAAACTTATATCTACCTTTGCGCTATGACGCTACAGCCCATATTAGACAACTTAAAGATTGCTGCTTTAAATGAAATGCAGGAACAAACGTTAAAAGCCACAAAAAATGGCGATGATGTGGTTGTGCTTGCACCTACCGGATCTGGTAAAACGTTGGCCTTTTTGCTGCCTGTTTTAAATAATCTAAAGCCAAACATCAAAGGAGTTCAATGTTTAATTTTGGTGCCATCCAGAGAGTTGGCCTTGCAAATAGAGCAGGTTTTTAAACAAATGGGCACCGGTTTTAAAGTCAACTGCTGTTACGGCGGTCACCCGATAAAAACCGAAAGAAATAATTTGGAGCAACCGCCAGCTGTATTAATAGGTACACCCGGCCGAATTGCTTACCACCTCCGTCACGAAAATTTTGATGAATCTTTTGCCACTACTTTAGTACTTGACGAATTTGACAAAGCATTGGAATTCGGTTTTCAGGAAGACATGTCTTACATCATCAGAGCGCTACTTTCGGTAAAGCAACGTATTTTAACTTCGGCCACTCAAATGCCAGAGATACCTGATTTTACTGGTCTCAAAAATCAAAAAGAAATAAACTTTTTGCAGGATATAAAGGTTGCACCAGATTTGAAGCTCAAAAAAGTTCATACTACAGCCGAAGATAAATTATCAACTTTGTTTAAGCTGATTTGTAAGATTGGCAGTAAGACTACATTGATTTTTTGTAACCATAGAGAAACGGTTGATAGGATAAGCGATCTGTTGATAGACCAGGATTTGGCGCACGACATTTTTCATGGTGGAATGGAGCAAGATGAGCGTGAACGTGCCTTATTAAAATTTAGAAACGGTAGCATTAAAATTTTAATTACTACAGATTTAGCGGCCAGAGGATTGGATATACCAGAAGTGGAGTATATAATTCATTATCAATTACCTTACACAGAAGATGCGTTTTTACACCGCAACGGACGTACAGCTCGAATGAATGCTAAAGGTACTGCCTATTTGATTTTGGCCGATGAGGAGAAATATCCGTTTTTAAAGGAGAATATTGAGGTTGAGGAGTTGCAAGGAAAGTATCAACTGCCAAAAGATAGCGAATGGCAGACTTTGTATATTAGCGCAGGAAAAAAAGACAAGGTTAATAAAATTGATATTGTTGGTTTGCTACTTAAAAAAGGTGGTTTGCAAAAAGAAGATGTTGGTTTAATTGAGGTAAAAGACCAGGCATCGTACGTAGCCGTTAAGAGAAAACTTGCATCGCAGGTGATAAAAGCATTAGCCAACGAAAAAATAAAGAATAAAAAAGTTAAGATAGAAACGGCAATGTAGCTTGAGCTGAAAGGCGAAAGCATAAAGCTTGATTAGTCTAAATACTTTTTACTAACTACTAAATACTAAGAATGAGCAATAACGATATAATGAAAAAACTAAGGGTAGCACTATCCTTAAATAGCGATCAAATAATAGAAATCTGTAAACTAGTTGGCTTTACGGTAACTAAAAGCGAGTTGGGTGATATCTTTAGAAATGACGAACATCCCAACTTTAAAAAATGCGGCGACCAGATTTTACGTAATTTTTTAAATGGGCTGGTTATCTACAAACGCGGACCAAGAGAAGAGAAAAAATAAATTTGTCATTCAGAGCGAAGCGAAGAATCTATTTCAGGAATTAACAACAGATTTTTCGCTTCACTTATTACTGGAATTACGGTTTTGTATTAATTAATATTGTATCGATGTACTTTGTTAAGCAATTTTTCGATCTTTTCTAAAAGTATGTCCATCTTGAAAGGTTTAGACATAAAATCGTCTGGAGCACATTCCATGTCCTGAACTTCCTTAAGGTCGTACAAACCAGACATCATTAAAATAGGAATGTATTTGGTATCGTCGTGAGATTTTAATTGCGAACATACCACACGCCCGTCAATCTTGCCTAAAACAACATCCAATAAAATTAAATCGGGCTTAAATTCATCTATACTATCAAAAATAAGCTCCGCGTCGTTTAGCGGCTCTACATCGTAACCGCCAATTTCTAAAATCAGTTGAATGGTTTCTAAAACATCATCGTCATCGTCAACAACAAGTATCTTCTTCATAGGGCAAATATATAAGATTGTAATATAAATATATAACAATGGAAATTCATAACAGTTTATTTTAGTTTCAAAGTTATTTTTTAATATGTTCGGCCACTCGTAACAAGGCTTTGGGAATAAAATCAATTCAAATTTCGAGCGTAGGTTAAGTTTCGTACTTTTACAGCTTACAACCTGAATCACTATTGTTTGGTAGATTAATTTCCAAATTTATTTCATTCATATCCATAAAATGAAACACTACACCTTACAGCTTTTAGGTTTAATCCTGTTATGCCCAGTTCTATTAGTGCAGTTTTTTAGGTCTCAGACAGCATTTTTACAGCCTTACACGCCGTATTTAACCATTGCTGGCTTGTCCCTCTTGCTAGTTAGCTTTGTTTTGAGGATGAAGACTAACGGTTTTAAACAATACAATTTTAGGCTAGGATTTTTGCTGATTTTCTTTTTATTACTTGTATTGGGTTTAGTGCTCATCTACAAACTCACAACATAAATCAAAAAATAATTTAAATAAAGTTTCAATTATTTTTGAAAGTTTAAAAACATGTTGTACATTTGACTATGGATTTTAAGGAAGCAAGAGATAAATTTGTACAAACCTGGGGCGCATTAGGCTCTCAATGGGGTATAAACAAAACTATGGCTCAAATCCATGCATTTTTAATGGTTAGTTCTACCGCTGTTTCTATGGAAGAAGTTATGGAAGAGCTAAAAATCTCCAGAGGCAACGCAAGTATGAATTTGCGAGCGTTGATGGATTGGGGAATTGTTTACAAAGAATTTAAGGCAGGGGAGAGAAGAGAATTTTTTACCGCCGAAAAAGATTTAGACGAATTAGCTATTAAAATTGCCAAAGAACGAAGTAAACGAGAGATAAAGCCTGCGCTAAAAGTTTTAAAAGAGGTTTCTTCAATAAGTGACAATTCTTCTGCGGAGGCAAAACACTTTAAAGAACAGACTACAAAATTGTATGATTTCGTAGCAAAAACAGATACGATGATTGATAAAGTAACAGAATACAAAGACAATTGGCTAACGAAGTTGATTGTAAAAATGATGAAGTAAAAAAATTTAATTATAAGTTTCAATAATTTCTGAAAGTTTAAAATACAAGGTTATGAATTACAATTTAATCGGTTATGGCGTCTTCACTTTAATTATTGTATTTATCATCGTGGTAGTGGGCAAAATCTGTTATAAAAACGGAAATATTTTCGTGGCATCGCTTATTCCAGATCATTTAGCGCTTTGCCAACAGATTAATAAAACCTTATTGGTGGGCTATTATTTAGTAAACATCGGCTATGCTTCAATGACTTTGGCCAGCTGGGAGCATATCATTTCCTTAGCTCGTTTGGTAGAGGTTATCGCCTTTAAAACAGCAGTTATCGTGTGTATTCTTTCTGTTTTGCACTATTTAAACATTTTCATCTTAACAACAAGCATTCAAAAATTAATAAAAACCACATAAAATCTAGAAATCATGGAAGCAACAACAAAAATTTTAATCGGTTACGCAGTTTATGTTCCAATAGCTTTAGGCTTAACTTTTTACGTGTCTCGCACACTTTTCAAAAACAGTAAAATTTATATGCTCGATATTTTTAAAGGCAGAAATGAAATCGCGATAGCAACCAATAAATTATTCGAAACAGGCTTTTATTTGCTAAATTTGGGGTTTGCATTAATGATTTTAAAATTGAACCCTTACATTACAACTTATCAAAGTTTGGTAGAAGCGTTGAGCTATAAAATCGGTGGATTTGCCATATATTTAGGTATCATGTTATTCATAAATCTCTACTTCTTTTTTAGAGGGAAAAGAAAAGCCAACCAAGGACCAAGACCTTTACCTACGCCACCAACATTTGTAGGGCAGTAACTTCTAGGTCGTCACCCTGTCCCGTCACCCTGAATTTAGTTCAGGGTCTGAAATGCAAAACATGCTGAAATAAATTCAGCATGACGAATTGAGTAAGAAATTGAATTTTGAAAAACAATGGCAGTGTTTCATGGCAACTTTAGTCCCGCTTTCCGTTACAATCTTTTTTGTTTTCAAACCTCGTGGGTTTTTTTAAACGTACGAGGTTTGCAAAAAAGTATTTTCACTGCAATACGGGTTTATGATACAACGGCAAGTTTAAACAAAACAAAAATGGAAAAGAAAATAGTAATTGCAGGTGGTACAGGCTTTATCGGTAAATACCTTGCCGAAAAGTTTAAGACGTTAGGTTATCAAGTTATTATCATCTCACGAAATAGAGCCCACATTCAGTGGGATGATAAAGACAGAATTGAAAGTGCGCTAAATTGTGCTGAAATGCTCATTAACTTAGCTGGAAAGTCTGTTAATTGTAGGTACAACCAAAAAAACAAAGACGAGATTTTAAGTTCTAGAATAATAACCACCAAAATTTTAGGCGATGCAATTCTAAACTGCGAAAATCCGCCAGCGCTCTGGATTAATTCTAGTACAGCCACCATTTATAGGCACGCTATGGATGAGCCGATGACGGAGAAAGAAGGCGAAATTGGGACTGGTTTTTCTGTTGATGTAGCTACCAATTGGGAAAAAGCTTTTTTCGATTTTCAGTTACCAAAAACAAGACAAATCGCTTTGCGAATGGCCATAATTTTAGGTAAAGGTGGTGGTGTAATGAAACCTTTTGTTAATCTGGTGCGTTTTGGTTTAGGTGGTAAGCAAGGTAGTGGAAAACAAATGTTCAGTTGGTTGCATGTAGAAGATTTATTCAACATCATTCTGTTTTTGCAACAGGAAAAAGAGTTAAGTGGAGTTTTTAACTGCTCTGCACCAAATCCGGTTGATAATGCTACTTTGATGAAATCGCTACGCAAAATTATGAAAGTAAGTATTGGTTTGCCATCGCCAGAATGGATGTTAAAAATGGGAGCGGTGTTAATTGGTACAGAGACAGAACTCATTTTAAAAAGCCGGTGGGTTTTACCCGACAAGCTAGAAAATGCAGGTTATCAGTTTAAGTTTCCAACTATTAATGAAGCTTTAGAGGATATTTTAGGTTAAAAAATCGATTGTTATGCTGAGCTTGTTGAAGCATCTAACAAAGGTCTTCGACAGGCTCAGAATGACATGACTACAAAAAAAAAGCTTTGACAAAGTTCTTCGCAATCTGCTAAAACTTTGTCAAAGCTATATTTGGAATACAAACAGAAAATAGACCGTCGTTTCGAACGAGATTTTTCATCGAGGAGAGCTCTAATTATTAGGACTAATACAGCCTCTGCATATCCTCAATACAGATTTCTCGTCGCTTTACTCACTCGAAATGAAGGTAAACTATTACACTATTTTCTTGTACTTAATTCTCTTAGGTCCCACATCACCTAATCTTTTCTTGCGGTTTTCTTCGTAATCAGAATAGTTACCTTCGAAAGAGTAAACTTCAGAGTTACCCTCAAAAGCTAAAATGTGTGTACAAATTCTATCTAAAAACCACCTATCGTGACTAATCACCACTGCACAGCCACCAAAGTTTTCTAAAGCTTCTTCCAAAGCACGTAAGGTATTTACGTCGATATCATTCGTAGGCTCATCCAGTAACAAAACGTTGGCGCCTTCTTTTAAAGTTATGGCTAAGTGAACACGATTACGCTCACCACCAGAAAGCACACCAACTTTCTTCTGCTGATCGCCACCGTTAAAGTTAAATTTAGAAACGTAGGCTCTTGAGTTTACCTGTTTGTTGCCTAAAAGCATATTATCTAAACCATCGGTAATGTTTTCGTAAACTGTTTTTTCAGGATCTAAATCATTGTGCATTTGATCTACATAACCCAGTTTTACCGTTTCACCAACTCTAAAAGTTCCTTTATCTGGCGTTTCTTGCCCAGTAATTAAACGGAATAGAGTAGTTTTACCCGCACCGTTTGGCCCAATAATACCAACAATTCCGGCAGGAGGTAAAGAGAAGTTTAAGTTCTCGAATAAAATTTTGTCGCCGTAAGCTTTGGTTACGCCAGTAGCTTCGATAACTACATTACCTAAACGCGGTCCAGCCGGAATAAATAATTCCAATTTATCTTCACGCTCTTTTCCATCTTCAGAAGCCAATTTATCGTAATTGGCCAAACGAGCTTTAGATTTTGCATGACGAGCTTTCGGTGCCATACGTACCCACTCCAACTCACGCTCTAACGCTTTCTGGCGCTTGCCTTCCGTTTTATCCTCTTGTGCTAAACGTTTCGCTTTTTGGTCTAACCAAGTAGAGTAATTTCCTTTCCAAGGAATACCTTCGCCTCTGTCTAATTCTAAAATCCAACCTGCAACATTATCTAAGAAATACCTATCGTGGGTAACCGCGATAACCGTTCCTTTATAGTTTTGTAAAAACTGCTCTAACCAATCGATACTCTCTGCATCCAAGTGGTTGGTAGGTTCATCTAACAATAAAACATCTGGCTCTTGAAGCAATAAACGGCACAATGCAACCCTACGGCGTTCACCTCCAGAAAGTACACCGATCAAAGTATCAGGATCTGCACAACGCAAAGCATCCATCGCTCTTTCTAATTTGGTGTCTAATTCCCAAGCATTAACAGCATCAATTTTATCTTGCAACTCACCTTGGCGAGCCATCAATTTATCCATTTTATCCGGGTCAGAATAATTTTCTTCTAAACCGAAAGCTTCGTTAACTTCTTCGTATTCCTTAAGAATAGCGGTAACCTCTGCAACCCCTTCTTCTACAACTTCACGAACGGTTTTAGTTTCATCTAAAATTGGCTCTTGTGCTAAATAACCAACGCTATAACCTGCATTAAAAACTACTTCGCCTTGAAAAGATTTATCTAAACCAGCAATAATTTTTAATAAAGATGATTTACCTGAACCGTTTAAACCAACAACGCCGATTTTAGCCCCGTAAAAAAATGATAGGTAGATATTTTTTAAAACTTGTTTCTGTGGTGGATAGATTTTACTCACTCCAGCCATTGAAAAAATTATTTTTTCGTCTGACATAATAATTAGTATTTGTGCAAAGATGCTGAAAAGGAAAGAGAGTTGAAAGTTTAAGGTTAAAAGTTGGGAAGAATTAAATTTTCAATTATTGGGGCGCTCGAGCGGGCTTTCCGCTGTATCCCCGATGAAAAATCGGGGGATGCCGCTTCAATCCCTAGCGCAGCATGTTGATTAAGGAACCCTGCAACTTAAGTTAGTTGCAGAATATTTTCATTCTAAACCTGATAGCAACGTAAATCTCCCGATTTTTCATCGGGAATTGTAGTGTATAGCAGGGCTGAATTATCCGATATTATACAGTTAGCTTTTCAAAAAAAAAACTGCATTAGGCTGTATAAAAATAAAGTTTATTCATCCATTCTTTCCATAAATATTGCGCTTTTACCTGCAGGTTTTCTGATGCCATCTCAAACTCTGTTCTCGTATCAGATCCATTAACGTTATAGTTGGTATAAAAACATATATAAAAAGCGTTTCGATGGGTTAGTTTTTTGGTTAAACCTAAAAAACCACTTACCATTTCCTGCCACTCTACAAGCTCGTATCTTATGCCTAAATCTTCATCTTTTAAATAGATGTAAAAAAAAGAATCGTAGATTTCGTCGATAGTATCTCTTTTTTCTCTAAGCTCAAAACTGATGTACATATTTTTCTCTACCCAAGCAGAAGATGCTGGCATTTTGCTATTGGTTACCAAAGCTAAAAGCGTTTTCAAGTACTTGATATTTTCTTCTTTCGCTTTTAGAGGATATTCGAATAAGCGGCTCGGGATAGTTTTATAAAGTGATACAATTTTCTCGTCGAAGTTTTCTCCTGCATCTATAATGTTTAAATTGGTTTTTGCATCGTTTACTAAGTCCTTTATGTAATGTAATTCTGAAGTTGCAAAATTAGTTGTAATTAGTTTGAAATACCTTTGCGCTTCAGTTTTGTCGTTTAGACCAAGATATGCTTTTGCCAAAAAGTAGTAATTAAAACCATCTGCTTTTTCGGGTTGCATCTTTTTGTAAACCGGATTATCAAACAAATCATTTACATAGCTAATGCTTTGGTTATGCATGCCTCTAGCTAATAAAAAGTTAAAATAAACTATTGCAACCTCCAAAACAAAGCTTACTATAGTTTTATTTTCATCGCCACTTTCTTCAAATTTGTTTACAGTTTTAAGGTAAACCTCTTTAGCATCTTCATATTTTTCTAGTTTTCTGTAAGCTGTAATGAGGTAGAACATAGTTTGGTACCATTTTTCTATTGCAACTACCTCGTGAAAGTAATCGAATTTAGCAATTACCTCTAAAGCGAATTTCTCTAAATTTTCGCCATTTTCATTTCGCCAAGAAATTTCCATTCCGTTATCTAGATTTTCCCAAAATGGAGAAATTTGATAGCCTTGCCAATGCGCATCTGAAGCGAATTTACATTCGTGATTAAGGTAATTGTTATGCTGATACCAAGAAACCTGTTTAATTATGATGCCTAAATTATTGCAAAGCATAGCGAACGTATGCGGTTCGTTATTTATAGTTAAGCCAACTTTTTTACTAAAATAATCGTCGAATACCTGGTAGCCATGTAAGCCATATTTTTTAGCTGTTTCATAATACATTTGCGCCGAAAAATGATCGTCTCTGTCTTGCGCATTATTGCCTTTTTCTAAATACGTTGTCAAGATATGATAACTATCTGCACCGTTTGTGTGGATGGCAAAGTCGATGCTTCTCAAATCAATATTTAAAGCTTCGGCTACATCATAATAACGTTCTATCGATAAATTGTCGACAGATTTAGTTATTTCGTAATATTTCGTTAAGTTTTCGAAAGCTTTTTTTGCGTTTTTATCAAAGTACAAGTAGTTGTTGCCCAGCATTCGCCAAGCTGTAGCATTAGTAGGGTTGGTTTCTGTTTCTTTAATAATAACAGGAAGGTATTTGGCAACAAATTCTTGTCGGTTTTTGTAGCCAAACTCTACAGGAATGTCAAATGCTGTTGGATAAAACAAACTGAATAATTCCCAATGTTTGCCTAGTTTCCCATCGGTAAATAGCGTTTCTATTTCTTTTGCATATACTTTAGATTGTATGGGTTCGGCTAGCTCAAAATGTTCGGCAAGCAGTTTTGCAGCTTCGTCAAATCTTTCATGTTCTAACAAAAGTAAACCGCCGTCGTAATTTCTAGCTAGTATTTTTGGTGCGTAATTAAATGATTTTAGGTAGTAATCAATAGCTTGATTTTCTTCGCCTTTTGCCTTGTAAATATGAGCTAGTCTATGGTAGGTGTCGCCAAACACCTGATCTTGTAATGAGCGATCGTCTTTAATATTTGCAACATCTATTAATTTATTTTGTAAAGTCTCAATCGCAAGTTCTGTTAACGAAAGCTTTTCTTCGTAGATGTAAACTAACCAATCGTAAGCTTTTAATTTGCTAGTTGTATCAGATGATGTGTTTATGATCAAGTTGCAATCTTCTTGTATAGATGAGGTATTCTCATAAATAGGCGTGCCGTTAATTTGTACTTTCCATAATAATGCTATAGCATGAGTTGGCTCTATTTTTAGAATAGATTGCACAATCGCTAAAATGTTTTCGCAAGTATTTTTATTCGTAATTTCAGATAGAAGGTTATTATCGTTAGAAAAATCTAGTGTATGATATAGTACAACTATCTGATCGAGTTCGTTAGCAAATTTATCCATGCATGTTAGTATAGGTGATGCAAAAGAGTAAATTAAAAATTAATTACAAAATTTTTAGCTTATAAAGTTATACTGGTTTACTAATGTTAAATGAGGATCGCGACAATTGGTTTTATTACATGTTTTTTTATAAACCCAATTATCATCGGGAACTGTAATTGATGGCAGGGCTAACTTCAATCGAAATGGCAAACCTGCTCTTAAAAAAAATAGGCTAATTCACAGAGTTGGGTAAATGGATAAATTGTCTGTCAAAATTTCTACTATTTCAAAGTATCATGCGCAAATTGTCAGTTGCTTTAATAATGAATAAAACCTTACAATAGAACGACAATCGTTGTTTTTGCTGTGAATAGTCGTTTTTATATACTAAAAACCTGAAAGCATTTTGTTTACGTAAATGCATTAAACTATTATTGTTTTTAATTAGTCTAAAAATTTTGTTAATTAGAGTAATAACTGTTGCGCCTAATAAGCAAAATGGCGTAATTGTTGATAAAATATAAAAATTGGGAAGCTAGTTTATAAAACATTTTTATAGTTTAGTGTCATCCCCAATAACACACATATTATGGAAGCGAAATTTTCTCCACAAGTAAAAGACGTGATTTCTTTTAGCAGGGAAGAAGCCCTGAGATTAGGACACGATTATATAGGCGCAGAGCATTTGCTATTGGGCCTTATACGCGAAGGCGATGGTATGGCCATTAAGATTTTAAGATCATTAGGGGTTGATACGTCGAAATTGCGCCGTTCAATTGAAGATGCCGTTCGTGGTACTTCTAGCGTTACTGTTAATTTAGGCAATATTCCCTTAACTAAACAGGCCGAAAAGGTTTTAAAGATTACTTACTTAGAAGCTAAAATATTTAAAAGCGATTTAATTGGAACCGAGCATTTGTTATTGTCTATTTTAAGAGATGATGATAATATTGCATCGCAAATTTTATTGCAATACAGTATTACTTACGAAGTGTTTAAGCAAGAGGTTGAGGTAAACAAAAACGGTTTTAGAGATGAAGCTCAAGGCGGTGGTACTGCCGGTGGCGATGACGATTACCAAGAAGAAGAAAGCTTTACAGCGCCTAAAAAGGTTTCGGACATTAAATCTAAAACACCTGTTCTGGATAATTTTGGCCGCGACTTAACACGTGCTGCCGAGGAAGGTCGTTTAGATCCGATTGTAGGTAGAGAAAAAGAAATTGAGCGTGTTTCGCAGATTTTATCGCGTAGAAAGAAAAATAACCCAATTTTAATTGGTGAGCCTGGTGTTGGTAAGAGTGCCATTGCCGAAGGTTTAGCTTTGAGAATTGTACAGCGTAAGGTTTCTAGAGTTTTGTTTAACAAACGAGTGGTTACGCTAGATTTAGCCTCGTTGGTTGCAGGTACTAAGTACCGCGGCCAGTTCGAAGAGCGTATGAAAGCGGTTATGAACGAGCTTGAAAAATCAACAGATGTGATTTTGTTTATCGACGAAATTCATACGATTGTTGGTGCAGGTGGCGCATCTGGTTCTTTGGATGCATCGAACATGTTTAAACCGGCTTTAGCCAGAGGCGAGATTCAATGCATTGGCGCAACTACTTTAGATGAGTACCGTCAGTACATTGAAAAAGATGGTGCTTTAGATCGTCGTTTCCAAAAAGTAATGATTGAGCCAGCTACGCCTGATGAAACCATCGAAATCTTAAATCGTATTAAAGAAAAGTATGAAGAGCATCACGGTGTAACCTACACAGACGAAGCAATTAATGCTTGCGTGGCTTTAACATCTAGATATATTACAGATCGTTTCTTGCCGGATAAAGCTATTGATGCCTTAGACGAAGCAGGCTCTAGAGTGCATTTAACAAATATTCACGTGCCAGAAAATATCATCACTATTGAAAGTAAAATAGAAGATATTAAGGTTGAGAAGAACAAAGTTGTTAAGAGCCAAAAATACGAAGAGGCAGCAAAATTGAGAGATACTGAAAAGAATCTTTTAGAGGAATTAGAGCGTGCCAAAGCAGAATGGGAAGCAGAAACTAAAACTAAACGTTATGAAGTTTCTGAAGATAATGTTGCAGAGGTAGTTTCTATGATGACTGGTATTCCGTTGCAACGTGTTGGACAAGCAGATAGCACCAAGCTTTTAAATATGTACGACAAGGTTAATGAGAAAATTATCGGTCAGGATGATGCTATTAAGAAATTAACCAAAGCTATACAACGTACCAGAGCTGGATTGAAAGATCCTAAAAAACCAATTGGTTCATTTATTTTCTTAGGCCCTACAGGTGTTGGTAAAACAGAATTGGCTAAAGAGCTTGCTCGTTTTATGTTTGATAGCGATGATTCGTTGATTCAAATTGACATGAGTGAGTATATGGAGAAATTTGCGGTATCTCGTTTAGTAGGTGCGCCTCCAGGATATGTGGGTTATGAAGAAGGTGGACAGCTGACGGAAAAAGTTAGAAGAAAACCTTATGCGGTAATTTTGTTGGATGAGATAGAAAAAGCGCATCCAGATGTATTTAATATCTTATTACAAGTGTTAGATGAAGGTCAGTTAACCGATAGCTTAGGTAGAAAAGTTGATTTTAGAAATACAATCATCATTATGACATCTAATATTGGTGCACGTCAATTGAAAGATTTCGGAGCAGGTGTGGGTTTCTCTACATCGGCAAAGGTTAACCAAAATGACGCACATAGTCGTGGTGTTATAGAAAATGCTTTAAAACGTGCTTTTGCACCAGAGTTTTTGAACAGGGTTGATGATGTGGTTGTATTTAACAGTTTAGCAAAAGATGATATCTTTAAAATTATCGATATTGAGTTAAAAGCTTTATTTGGTAGAGTACACAGCCTAGGTTACGAAGTTAAGTTAACCGATACTGCCAAAGAGTTTATTGCCGATAAAGGTTATGATAGTGCTTTTGGTGCTCGTCCGTTAAAACGTGCAATACAGAAATACTTGGAAGATCCAATTGCTGAGGAGATTTTGAAAGGTGACATCCACGAAGGAGATATCTTGGAAATCGATTACAATAAAGAGAAAGAAGAAATTGTTGTTGTAAACAAAAGCAACGGTAAGAAAAAGAAAAAAGAAGAGGGAGCTTAATTCCTAAATCTCTTAAAAGCGATTTCTAGTAAGTGAAAAAGACCTGTAATTAATATTGCAGGTCTTTTTTTGTTTTCGTTATTTCGAGCAAATACGGCGAGGAGAAATCTATTGTTTAAATTTGCGGAGTGAAAGTTGTGCTACTATGTTAGAGATTTCTCCGCGATGAAGATCTCGTTCTTGATCAAGGTAGAATTTAGATCAGCTCCGTTAAAGCTCTATAATAATTGTCAAGTGCATTTTCATCTTCATTCAAAAATAAAAATGGTTCAATAAGTTCCAATTCCATTAACACAAATTCATTGTTTATAACAGTCCCATCAACTCTTGCGTACAAACAACCTTTTGCAAATTGATGAACATATTTTTCAGCATCAGTTAATAGATGAGTAGGTGCTTCTTGCGGATGTATTGTTCCTCCAAAACTATGCTGTACTCTAAAATCTCCAGGCTTTGCTTTTTTTAGTAATGAGTGACTAAATTTTCCTCCAAAAAATAAAAATGACCACTCTCCATTTTCTTCAATTTCATTTAAAAATGGTTGTACTATAAAATCCTCTAATGCTAATAAAGGAGTAAGTTTCTCAATTATTTCTTCTGTATTTGTTGCGGCAACTTTAAATGTATTTTTAGAACCACCGCTAACCGCTGGTTTTACAATTAGTTTATCAGAATTAAACTGTTCAAAATACTTTTCGAAATTAACATCATCACCTTTGGTTAAAAAACTGCTAGGTGTAACTTTTAAGCCGGCGTTTTTTATGTCTTGTAGATAATGTTTATCGGCATTCCATTTAACAACATCAACTGGGTTTAGCAACTTTATGTTTTTTTGTTCAATCTTTGCTAACCAATCGTAAAAATCGTGAATCAAGTCAAAATAATCCCACGGAGACTTAAGGATAGCCAACTGATAATTGCTCCAATCTACACTCGAATCGTTCCAAATTACTTTTTCAATAGATAAACCCTTTGTTATTAAGAATTTTAAAAGTGTATCATCCTCGTTTTCTGCCGTAGGCGATGTATATAAACCCTTTTCTTTATAGGTTACTAGCGCTATGTTCATCTTTTTTTATTGAATTTCTAAGGTAGGGAATGACCATCAAACTTTGAAAAAAATGGTAATATAAAACATTTTTAGTCGCAAAGTCTTTATTGAAACGCTTCGCAATTCTTTTTTAATGAAGATTTTATTAGAACATACTTATTTGAGCCTGTGGAACTTTAAACAAACTTCGGTTTAGCTCTACTTCTTCGAGGTTTAATTTATTTAACCTGCAATGAAGTTTAAAGGTATCTCGAATCATTTCTGCAAAATTACCCTCGCCACGCATTCTCGTCCCAAAACGGCTGTCGTTAACGTTTCCGTTATGGCAGTCTTGTATCTGGTGCCATACTTTATCAAATCTATCGGGAAAGTTTTTTCGTAACCAATCTTCGAAAATTTTGTTAATTACGCCGTTTAATCTCACAACGGTATAACCAGCACTTTTGGTTCCGTTATTGGCAGCTTGTTTTAAAATTGCTGGCATCTCGTAATCATTTAGTCCCGGAATTAAAGGGGCAGTCATTACTCCGGTAGGTAAACCTGCTTTACTTAAATCGTTTAATATTTTTAGTCGTTGTTTGGCTGTGGTAGTTCTTGGCTCAAGCTTTTGCCTTAATTTTTCATCTAAACTTGTAATAGATACAAAAACCCTTACCAAATTGTATTTGGCCATTTCTTGTAAAATATCTAAATCTCGTAAAATGAGCGAGTTTTTGGTAATCATCCCTATAGGTTGTTTATGGGCCAATGCAATTTCTAAAAGCTGTCGGGTAAGTTTGAATTTCCGCTCTGCGGGTTGATAACAGTCTGTGTTGCCCGATAATGAGATAGGAGTGGCATCCCAGCCTTTTTTTGCTAAAAACTTTTTGAATAATGCTGGCGCATCTTGCTTTACAATTATTTTTTGCTCGAAATCTAAACCTGCACTAAAACCCCAATATTCGTGGGAGTTGCGGGCATAACAATAAATACAACCATGTTCGCAACCTTGGTACGGGTTTACAGAATACCACATACCTACATCAGGACTATCAACTTTGTTAGCAATAGTTTTTGATGAACCCATGATGTAAGTAGTTTTGTGATTTGCTTCTTCCCAATCATCAATACCTTCTGGATGTTCTTTGGCTAAAGAATTTTTAAGGAATTTATTGGCTGTGTTTAGTTGTGCACCACGCCCATATTTGTAATCATCAAAATTTTCTTCAGCCACATTCATAGATTAAAATTACTAATATTTTTAGTAATTTTGAAGGTGTGTTTTCAACAAATTGTTTGTTATTTCTTAATCTCTAGCAGTACCAAATTAAACTGATATAAAAAGTTACTGGATACCACTGACTATTTTATACGACCATTTTCATTTTCTAAGGCCGAATTTCGGGTTCTCGGACCTTTCGCTTTACTATCAGCAAATTTATAGGTAAAGTTGAGCTTAACTTGTCGGGTTTCGTAGTAACTGTAATTTTTCATGTAAAACCCTTCAAAATTTTGTGTTGAGTAAGCTTGGCTTCCTTTATAAATATCTGTAAACGCTAGCCTAAGTGTGGCATTATTATTTAAGAAGTTTCGCTGCAAACCTAAATCTATTTGGCTAGTTGGTTTCATAACTTGGTTAGCCCCAATTAATCTTTTCGAGTTTAAAAACCCTAAAACTTCGCCGGTAATATTGTAAGGTAGTTTAAACCTTTGTTGAATATTCAATCTTCCGGCAAGCTGTTTTAAATTTAAGTTTCGGTATTCATCAAATGATACTTTATTTTGAAGATGGTAAAGCGTGCCGTTAAAGTTAATATCCCACCACGTGGCTGGTGCGTATTGCTGGGTTACGGAAAGCGAAATATTTTGCTGTGTTCCCAAATTTCTAGGTATCATCACGATACTTGTATTTGCCACTGTATCGGTAATGCTGGCGCTAAAATCGTTGGTATGGGCAAAGTTTAAACCAATAATGGTATTGCTTTTATAAGCATACTGCAACGTAAAACGATGACTTAACTGAGGTTTCAGAAACGGGTTTCCCTGCCAAAACGAAAGTTCATCTAATAAATAAACAAAGGGGTTTAAATCATTATATGCCGGTCTATCTATTCTCCTTGAGTAGCCGAAAGAAAAATTATGATTTGCAGAAGGTTTAACAGAGGCACTAAAAGATGGAAATAAATTGGTGTAATTTCTTTTTATGTTTTCTAGAGAGTCGCTATTATTTATTTTATAAGCTAATTCACCTTCGGATGAAGAATTTTCTACACGTAAACCACCTTGTAAAACCCATTTTCCAACTGTTTTTTTATAATTTGCGTATGCACTTGCAATTTTCTCATCAAATTTAAAGGTATTTGATCTGCGTTCGTCAAATACTTCTTGATTAGTAAATACTTGAAAAAATCTTGAATTATTATTGGTTTCAATGGAAGAATATTTTGCACCAGTTTCTAATTTTCCGCTCCAAAGGTTATTGCTGTAGTCGGCCTTTATAGCTCTTAAATGAATTTTTGCGCCATTAAGCGTTCTGTAATAGCTCTCTTGTGTAGTGGTATTTTGGGCTGTATAAATGTTGGATTGGAAATTGCCAGCACTTTTTTCATAAAAACCGTAATCTGCATCTATATTAACTATTTTACCAAGCGTATCTTCATATTTATAGTTTAAATTTACGTTGTAACGTTCCGTATTCTGATGGTAATAGTCGTTAATAGCATTTAATGTTTGATCTATAATCGAAGAGTTTGGCAAGCCAATGTCGGTTTTTGTGTCTGTGATCCCACCGCCAAAAATGAAATTCCCATTTACTAAAAGTCCAACTGTGTTTTTATCATTTATATTATAGTCGGCACCTAACCGAGCCCCCATTTTTTTCCGCTTATCTACATCGTCGGTAAAGCTATCGTAAGTTTTGCCATTTTGAATTCTATCTGAGCCATATAGGTAAGAGTAATAGCCAAAAAAGTGATTATAGCTACCATAAACGTTAAGTTTATTACTGCGGTAATTAAATGTCAAATCCTGGTTTTGGCGTAAATAAACGCCGTAAGAAATGCCTGCAGTTGTGGTTCCGTTAAAACCTTGGATTTGCGATTTTAAAGTCTTGATATTGATAATTCCCGAAGAGCCGGCAGCATCATATTTAGCTGTAGGGCTGTTAATAATTTCGATGGATTTAATGCCAGATGCGGGCATCGATCTTAATAAATCTACTATTTCTTTGCTAGTAAGATAGGTTTGCTTGCCATCTAATAAGATCATGGCTCCTTGTTTGCCATTTAAGGCGATGGAATTATTATTGTCGACGAAAATTCCTGGCGCATTTTTTAAAGCATCAAGCGCATTTCCACCCTGTGCAGTTATACTTTTAGCAACATTGTAGGTAATGCTATTAGCATCTACCTCTATTAAGTTTTGCTTAGATTGAACTACAACTTCATTTAGAGTTTGCGAGTTGCTTACAAGATAAATTGTGCCGAAATTTTTATCGTTTAGCTCAAAGGAAACTTTAAAGGTTGTATAGCCGGTGTGCTTAACTACGAGTTGATATTTTCCTTTTAGGGGATAGCTCAATTCAAACATTCCATCTGCTTTTGAAACAGTTTTTGCAACTTCCTTATCATCAGGATTTAGGAGTAAAATAGTGGCATCGGAAACTACTTGTTGGGATTCATTAAGTATTTTACCGTTTATTTTAAAAGACGAGCTTTGCGCAAACAAGGTTTTTGTGGTTAAAAAAAACAGTATCAGAAATAGAGATCTAAAGGTGTTCATCAAAAAAATTTACCTAAAATGCAATTAAATTTATACAACCAGTAAATTGTAACTATAATGCTGTATTTGCTTTATGGCAATCGCTTATTAATTGGAATGTAATCCATTGGCACCATGTCTGCAACTTTTTCGTAAGCCCAAAAACCCTGGTAAAGCAAAGACCGAGAATCGAAAATGCCACCATTTTCGTAAAAACGTACTGGCCCTTCGGTAAGCTGCGCCAAAGACATTTGGTAGTTAGGTATTGTTAAAGGCCTTCTTATCCAAGATCCAGATCTATCGTATTCTAACGATTCTCTTTCTTTCGTGTAGATGATGCAAAGCGAATTATCGTAATTCAGATACTTTAAATCTTTATTGTAATAATGGAGCAAGGTATCAACAAGAACATCCGCTTGATTTAATTTGTCGATGTATTTTGGCATGTCTCGTTGCTTAATCCAAAAGGCAAGTTGTGCAGTATCTACAATGCCAGCGTTTTTTCGAATGCCCGTTTTCTCAGGTGGCGTACGTAATTTGGTAATATTCTGATTTATAATAATTTCATTCAGTCGGTATGGATTAGGGACTTTTTCCATTTTATTAATGATAAATCCTTCGTCTTTTACATTTCCTTTGTATAACGATTTGAAAAAATGTTGAGCAGAACCATAATATGCAGTTTCTCTCATCTCTATAAATTTTTTCTTTTTGCTACCGGATGCTTTTAATTCCTCAAAAAAAGGTTTGCCCGAATAATAGATAATATTTGTACGACTATTAAATTCAAAGTAATCTAACATATATTTTAAACGATAACCCAAGGCTTTGTTTTCTACAATTAAAAACTCATCCGTTTTAACGGTTAACGTGCTTCTGGTTATGTCAAAATCTACTCTTAAAACCTGTGGATTAAGTATTTTGCAAAGCTTTGCATTTGGAGATCTGCCAATAAAATATTCGGTAAACTGATTAATGTATTTCTGTCGGTTCGGGTCTACTCTAATTACAACTTCATTCAGTGTTGTTGTACTTTCCTTTATTAAAAAATCTACCTGTACAGATTTATCCGAGATGATAATGTTTTTAGAGAAAGGCAAATAACCAATCATTTGCACCAAAATATCGTAATTGCCAGGTTTTAGGTTTGGTAACGTAAAACGTCCGTCGTTATTGGTAACTGTAGAAATTTTGTAACCACTGATGTAAACCGCTGCTCCAGGCAAAGTTTCTTTTTGATCTCTAACTACACCGCTAATTGAATAGGTACTTTGGGCATTAACTTGAAGAATAGTTGCAAAAAGAAAAAAAGACAATAAGGGCGCTTTAAACATATCGTCTAAAAATAACAATTAGGCATTTAAAAGTGAATTATATCGCATACTTTAACATTATTTAATCTCCGCTCTAATGTAATCCATTGGTACCATATCTGCTACTTTTTCGTACGCCCAAAAACCTTTGTATAATACGCTCCGTGGATCGAACACACCTCCATTTTCATAAAATCTTACAGGTGGCTCCATCATTTGAATTACAGATATTTGAAAGTTGGCCAATTCCATTGGTCTGTTTTGTTTTAAGCCAGAGCGGTCGTAAGCTTCAGATTCTTGCTCATTTTTATAAATTACATAAAGTTCGTCTTTGAAATTCATCATTTTTAAATCGCTGTTAAAAGGTTTAACTAAAGTGTCAATCAATACATTTTGCCGGTTTAGTACTGAAATTTCTTTATGTTTTTTTCGCTCTTTAAGCCAATGAGATAACGAATCGTTACCGTTAAAAGTGATGACATTATTTAATCCGGCTTGTCCGGTAGTAAGTCGCTTAACATTTGCATTAATAACGCTATCTGGAGCACGATCTTTGTTTGGTATTTTACTCAGCTTATTAATTACAAAACCTTCTTCATCAATTTTATTTGCATATAATGATTTGTAAAAGTGTTGCATAGAACCGTTGTATGCAAGCTCTCTATTTTTCTGCCACTGTTTTTGTTTGGCTTTACTACCTTTCATCTCTTCAAAGTGCGGATGACCACCATAGTAGAATATTTTTGTTCTGTAATCGTACTCAAAAAATGACAAGAGATATTTGATGTTGTAGCCAAGTGCTTTATTTTCTATAATTAAAAAATCGCTAGCATTTGTGGTTAGCATTTGCGTTTGCTTATCATCGTTAAAAGTTAAAACTTGCGTGTTTAATATTTTACATTGTGCAGAATTGGGCGTTTTTCCGATAAAAAAATCTTTGAACAAGGCAAGATGATAAGCTCTATCGGGATCAGGTTTTATAACAACTTCTTTCAGCATTGTTGTATTTTCCTTTAACAATACATCAATACTTACAGATTTATCTGAAATTTCTATGCTTTTAGAATAGGGGATGTAGCCGATCATTTGCACTAAAACTTCGTAAATGCCAGGAGCAAGCCTAGGAAGATTAAACTTACCGTTGTTATCTGTAACGGTAGAAATTTTATATCCACCTAAATAAACTGCTGCGCCGGGCAAGGTCTCTTTTGCATCTTTAACGGTTCCACTAATGGTATAGGTGTTTTGAGCAAAAGCAAAAAAACTGGATAGAACGAGTAGTACGGTCGCGAAAAATCTATTAGTCATCTGGTAAATTTAACTAATAAATTAGGTGATGGAAATTAAAATTTAAATTACTTGGCAAACTTTGCCTCTATACTGTGTGTCTCATTTTGCAGATAACGAAATTTTCGGACTAGCCCAACAACTCCTTCGCGTTTTGTAATGCTGAAGCGCCCGGATTTTTACCACTCAGCATTTCTGCAATAGCATTAATACGCTCATCGTCTGAAAGTCTTTTAATTCCAGTTGTTGTTTTATCGGCTTTTTCGCTCTTAAATACAAAGTAATGAGATTTACCCTTTGCAGCAATTTGCGGTAAATGCGTAATAGCCATTATCTGCATATCATTTGCTAAGCCATCAATTACTTCTCCAACCCTAAGTGCGGTTTCTCCAGAAATACCTGTATCAATTTCATCAAAAATTAAGGTTGGTAATGCAGTATGTTTGGCTAATAAAGCTTTTACGGCTAACATTAATCGAGATAGTTCACCGCCAGATGCTACTTTGCCCACTGGCGCTAATTTTTGACCAGCATTAGCTGTAAACATTAGTTGTACTTCATTTATACCATTTTCATCAAGCTGCGGTTGCGTAGTTAAATTAAAACTCAACGTAGCATTAGGCATACTCATTTGCTTTAGCGATTTGCCAATTTCCTTTTCGGCAATCGTAACTGCTTTATTTCTGTTAGCGTTTAATTCTTTTGCTTTTTTTAATAAGGATTCATTCAGCTTAGCAATATTCTTTTGGAGTTTTTCCAACTTTTCATCGCTATTTAAAATAGCATTTAGATTAGCAGAAAGCTGATTTTGGATTGATAGCAAGGCGTTGTTATCGCTTACACGATGTTTCTGCTGTAACGAATAGAACAAATCTAAGCGCTCCTGTATTATTTCTAAACGATTGGCATTGTGTTCTGTATTTTCTTCTAAATTACTAAGTTCTGCAGCTATATCCTTTAATTCAATTAACGTAGATTTTAGTCTCTCGTTTAGCGTTGCAATAGTCGAATCAAATTTTTCAACCGCGTTAAGTTGCAAACTTGCTTCTTTCAATAAATTAGTGGTCGCAGTTTCGTTTTCGCTAATCAAACCCAACGCATTAAGTAGGGAGCGTTTAATGCTTTCTGCATGCGTAAGTTTTTCAAGTTCTAATTCCAACTCTTCCTGTTCGCCTTCTTTTAATCCGGCAAGTTCTAATTCATTGAACAAAAATTGCTCGTAATCTTGTTTATTTTTTGCCTCTTCGGTTTGTTGTGTCAAGGTTTTAAGTTGCTGTTCTACAAGTTTCAGTTGCTTAAATTCTTGTCTATAATTTTTAAGCAGAGGCTGATGATTGGCCAACGCATCCAAAATCAACAATTGGAAATCTGGGTTACTGATTTCTTGCGTAGCGTGTTGCGAGTGTATAGCAATAAGTTGTTCGCCCACCAATTTTAAGGTAGCTAAATTTACGGGTGTGTCGTTAATAAAAGCTCTCGACTTTCCATCAATAGCAATCTCACGTCTTAACAGAGTTTCTGTCTGAAAATCTAAATCGTTACCTTCAAATAATGGTTTTAGTTGTTCATCTGCCAAGAAAAAACCGCCTTCAATTACACATTTTTTATCCTGATTAAAAAAATATTTGCTCTCTGCCCGTTGACCTAAAATTAGCGACAAGGCGCCCAGAATTATCGATTTACCAGCACCAGTTTCACCAGTTATTATATTCAACCCTTTATCAAATTCAATATCTAGGCTGTCTATTAAAGCGTAATTACGTATAGAAAGTTTTTGTAGCATAATGTAATGCTAAATTACATAAAATGAATTTGCTTTTTAACGATTTTATTAAATGACAAAGGCGGAATTTAAATTCCGCCTTTCGTAGTGTGTTTGGTTTTAATTAGCTGTTAGCCTAATACAGTTTATCTTTTTAGTTTTTCAGAGTTTTTAATTTTACCTGCATATTATTAAGTTTCAGTGTTTTGTTAGGCGATTTTTCTACTAAAGACTTTAAGTCATCAAGATTTAACTTAGAATCCTTTAAATTAAGTTCTAATGATTTAAACTGTAGTGGCGCTATTGATGCAAAAACATTTTTTAAATCTCCAGCCAATGGTGTAAATAAGTTATCTAAATTTCCGCCGTCAAATAATAAAACTGCTTTATCGTCTTTAATTCCTTTTTGCTTTTTTAGTTCTTTAACTTCTTTTTCAAATTTTTGTTGAAGCTCTTTGTATTCTGGAGAATCGTGTAGCTTTTTATATTCTTCAATTTTTTGCTTCCATTCTGGCGAGTTAAACTTTTTCTCCATCTCTTTGGCATTAAATTCGATTTTTGTCATTTGATCATTCCATTCCTTCGAATTGAATTTCTTTTCTAATTCCTTTGCATTGAATTCAATTTTAGCGAATTTATCTTTCCACTCTGGGGAATTAAATCTTTTTTCCATTTCTTTCGAGTCCAATTCAATTTTCGCCATCTTTTCTTTCCACTCCGTAGAATTGAACTTTTTCTCCATCTCTTTGGCGTTGAATTCGATTTTTGTCATTTGATCGTTCCATTCCTTCGAGTTGAATTTCTTTTGCATTTCCTTAGCGTTAAATTCAATTTTAGCCATTTTTTCCTTCCATTCCGGCGAGTTAAATCTCTTCTCCATTTCTTTAGAGTCCAATTCAATTTTAGCCATTTTTTCATTCCATTCTGGCGAGTTGAATTTTTTCTCCAAATCCTTGGCATTCAATTCAATTTTGGCCATTTGGTCTTTCCATTCTTTTGAATTGAACCTCTGTTCCATTTTAACTATCTTTTCTCTTAAACTATCTGGCATTTCATCTAAGGTGGCGTAAACTGTCGTTTTGCCGTTAGTTTTAATCACATATTCTTTTTTGTGTTTTCTTTTAACCGTATCGGTATCAGTTCTACTAAAAAGATGTTTGTTTAAAGGTTTGCTGTCTACTACAGATGGTTTTTCTAATGAGTAGTTTTTAGCAGACTTTTTGTTTTCTTTAGTAGGATTAATCCATGCTATAGAAAAAACAGTGGCGATTGTTAAAGCAAGAATTACAACTTGTTGCTTAACATTGATGTAGTTTGTTTTCATTGCGGTTATTCTTTTAATGCGTTGGTATAAGTGTTGATTGTTTCCTGTTGCAGCCATAGCTAAGGCTGGCGATTTTTCTTTAAGTATTTCTAATTTTAATAGCGCATGCGCATAGGTTAGGGGAGTATTAGTTAGTTCAACTACTAAATCATCGCATGCATGTTCTCTTTCAATATTTATAAACTTGGTGGTTAACCACACAAATGGATTGAAGAAAAGGATAGTTTCGATAAAAGTTTTTAGCAGGTTTAATAAGTAATCATTTCTTCTAATATGTGATAACTCGTGTATAAGAATTGCTTCAACTTGTTTATGGTCTAGTTGTGTAGCTAACGCTATAGGGAATAAGACCACCGGTTTAAAAAAGCCAATTACTAAAGGAACATTAACGCTTGCAGACAAATAAAAAGAAACAGGCTTTTTAATTTTAAGCTGAAAAACCGTCATCGCGAATATAGCTTTCCAAGCCTCGGGAATTTTAATGGTACTTGCTCTCTTTATTTGTTTAAGTTTTGCATAGCCCATTAAAAGTATACTAAGTTGAAAGATTATACCTATAAGATAAGTGCCTACTAAAAGCGGGAAATAACCCTCGGTTTTAAAACTAAGACTGCTATTTGCCTTTAACCAATAATATGCGGTGAGGTTTTCTAGCGTTGCATCGGTAGTAGCTTTTGTTGCCGATGGCAATTCAAAAAAGTACACGAAGTTTGTGCAAAACGCTAAAAAAATTAAACTCAATGCGCCAAAGGCGATATTATGCCTAACCCTTGCATTAGATTTAATGAACAAGAATAGCACAAAAATTACAGCATAGATTAATGCACCTTGCCATAAAGAATGAAGAATGCTCCATCCCGTAGCTTTTATTAAATTACTGAAAATAGCTTCCATAATTATTTGTTTTCAAGATTGTTCAGGTATTCTTTAATTAAATCAATCTCCTCCTTGCTAGCATTTTTGTTTCCCAAGGCTTGCATTACTAGTCTTGCAGCAGAGCCATTAAAAACATTGTCAATCATTTTATTAACCATTTGTTGCTGTGTTTTTTCTTGGCTAATTATCGCACGGTAAACATGAGATTTTGAACTCGCATCGCGGTCTACCAATTGCTTTTCGTGCATTATTTGCATCAGCTTAAGGGTAGTTGTGTAACCAGCGTCTTTTTTATTTAAGGCTTCATGTACCTCGCGAACTGTGCAGAGTCCTTTTTGCCAAAGAACCTGCAATATTTCTAATTCTCCTTCGGTTGGTTTTATTGTGTTGCTCATATCAATTTCGTTCTACGAATTATTTCGTATTCAAATGTACGAATGTATTCGTATAAAACAAATGTTTTAACAAAAATTTAACGAATTAAAATTTAACGTTGATTTTATGATATTGGAGAGGCTTATCTGGTTTTCTTTAGCGCTTCGTATTTGCCAATATTAGCAGGATCTATTTCACTCAACAGGTTAAATGCAACCATTCTGTCTTGCAAATCGGTTGTAGAAAGCACATTGGTAATTTCATCAGCTTTGCTGGCAAAATAAACATTCGGAAAAATAGAGCCTAGCTTTTGCTTATCCATTTTCTGTAAAGCTGGGAGTAAGGCAATAATATTTTTTGCTCCAACCGGAACATTTTCCTGCAATTTGTCCAGTCCATTTAAGTGGTAATCGTAAATGAAAGTTCTTAGTTCTCTAAAACTAACATTCAGCAAATTTTCGTTTATCCAGAATCTATTCCGTAAGCCGTCAACTGCTCTCCAGCCTTTGTTACCTCCAGCTTGAGCGATGTTTAACAGATTTTGAGCTCTTAAATAATAAGGTGTACCTCCATGTTTACTAAAGCTATCCTTATCCAAGCCAATAATGGTATAAGCATAAAAACCAAATAACGAGCTTAGGTTAGATATAAAGTTCTGATCAGAAAAGTCTAGCGTCTGTCCGTCGTTATAGTTAAAGTCAAAATCCTTATCGCTCATATTTAGCAAAGTACTATAATACGAACTTCCGTAAACTGGTCGACTAGATTGTATTTGCGCTTCTGCAGAGTAGGCAGAACTGCCATCCCATTTGGTTATAGTTATAACGAAGTTGCATTCAATACGCTCTTGCGGTAAATAAGTATCATTTGTCCACTTGTTATTATTTAAAAAGTCTCGAATAGTATTTTGCAAAAGCTCTACGTTTCTCTTATTTATATTCGAAATATTTGGAGTTAATATTTGTACGCGAGCATTTAACTCTTGCGCAAAAGAAACGCTTGTTAAAAACACTAATAATACTAAACCTATAATTTTTTTCATTTGGTAGTTAACTTTAAAATTTCAGCACAAATATCTTTGGCAACATCAGTCTTAAGCTTTGTTTCAAAACTTGTCTTAACCATGTCACTATTAAATATAGTAATTTTATTGGTGGGAGTTTTAAAACCAGAGCCTTTATCGTTTAGAGAGTTTAACACAATAAGATCAAGGTTCTTTTTCTTCAGCTTTTCCTTTGCATAATGCTCTTCGTTTTCGGTTTCTAATGCAAAGCCAACCAATATTTGGCCAGATTTTTTCTGTTTGCCTAAACTCGCTAGTATATCGGTTGTTTTTTTCAGATCGATAGAAAAATCCGAATCGTTCTTTTTTATTTTTTGTGGTGCAACTTCAATAGGGGTATAGTCGGCCACTGCTGCACTCATCACCATAATATCACTATTATCAAAATATGCGTTGCAGGCATCTAACATATCTTGCGCACTCACTACATCAACCCGATTTAGTTTATTAGCAGATTTTTCTGCAGTTGGCCCAGTTATCAAGGTAACATCAGCACCAAGTGTAAGCATCTCATCAGCAATAGCAAATCCCATTTTGCCAGAAGAATGGTTGCCTATAAATCTAACTGGGTCTATAGCTTCATAAGTTGGTCCGGCAGTTACCAAAACGCGTTTTCCCAAAAGAGGCATGCCACTTTTAATGTCAGCTATCAAGAAAGAAACGATTTCTTCCGGCTCTGCTAGTCTACCCTCGCCAACCAAACCACTTGCAAGTTCACCACTGTTAGGTGCTATAATCGTATTTCCGAAATTCTTTAACTGACTAATGTTTTGTTGTGTGCTTTCATGCTTCCACATGTCTAGGTCCATAGCTGGGGCAAAGTACACAGGGCATTTAGCAGACAGATAAACTGCAGTTAGCAAATTGTCGCATAATCCATTTGCCATTTTGCCTATAGTATTGGCACTTGCTGGCGCAATTATCATGTAATCAGCCCAAAGACCTAATTCAACATGATTGCTCCAAACGCCAGTTTCGGCTTCGAAATATTGGGTGTAAACAGGATTTTTAGATAATGTGGCAAGCGTAAGAGGTGTAATAAAATTACTCGCATCTGCCGTAAGAATAACCTTAACGTTTGCGCCAGCCTTAATGAGTAACCTCACTAACGTAGCCGATTTGTAGGCCGCAATACTGCCACAAACGCCAAGGATAATATTTTTGTTGCTAAGCATACTACCTTTGTATAATTACAAGGCGCAAGTTAAGCAAAGGCATTAATTATTTCTGCTCTTTAGCAGGATTTCTGTGATAAACTTTATCATTCAAAAATTCATCGATTGCAATTAGGCTAGGCTTAGGCATACGCTCATAGTGCTTGCTAATTTCAATTTGCTCCCTGTTTTCAAAAATCTCTTCCAAGTTGTCGTTAGAAGAAGCAAACTCAGCTAACTTGCCGTGTAATTCTTCTTTCATATTGTTAGAAATCTGATTCGCCCTTTTAGCAATAATTACTAACGACTCATAAATGTTATCAGTAGATGCATCTAAATCATGTACATTTCTAGTTACCGTAGTATTCGGAATTGCTGGTTTTGCTGTGTTCATTATTTTTGTGTTTTAATAATTTCTACTTTGTTACTCGTGGTATCAGGTACCTTTTCGCCTCGTTTCATTAAGGCTAATTGTCTTTGGTATTCTGCAGTATCTTCTGCAATCATTTTCTTAGCAGCAATAATTCCTGCTTCGCTATTTTCTTTAAGCGCAACAGCTTCCTTCATATATTTGCTGGTAGGGTGTGCCTCCGCAAATTCGTTGTAGTAGCCAATAGCTTCGTTAAAACGATCTTCTTGTCTAATCGCATAACTGTTTTTAGCAAACATATACTGGGCTTTCACAATCAATAAATCCATTTCCTCAGCGTACTTAATATCCGGAAATTCAATTTGAGCATTTTTCAATGCTACAACTGCCGATTTGTAATTGCTTACATCATAACCTCCCAAGGTATAATAAAGTTTAGCATTATCAAAAGCCTTAACTTCTAGCTTATTACGCAGGTTTGCTATATATTGCGCTGCTTGTGTAGCCCTATCACTTTTCGGATAAAGGTTAATAAATAATTGAAGTGCATCTATAGCCTTATAAGTATTCGCTTGGTCCAAAGAAGACTTTGGCGAATCTAAATAATAACAATAAGCGCCCATATAACGGCACTCCTCAGCATTTTTACTTGCCGGATAAGTGTCGGCAAATTCCTTAAATTTATATCTCGCAGTTGTATAATCCTTTAAACGGTATAAAGTAAAAGCGTAATAATAGTTTAAATCTTCGGCCTCCGCCGTTCCTCTGTATTTTTGAGCCAGCCCTTCAAATAAAATCAAAGCTTTAGAATAATCTTTTTTATTATAAAGCCTAATTCCTTCCTGGTATTTTTTTGTAACATCATTACTCAAGCGAAGCTTTTCAAAACTGCTTTTACAGCCAGCCAAGCCCAATATCACAACGGTAAGACTTAAAATAAGTAAGTGTTTAATTTTAAACATTCTGCAAAGATAAGTTAATAATACGATAACGTCAATTAAAAATAATAACTGCGAAGCTAAATAAACGCTTTTAACGCATCAAACACTTAACAAATTTTAACATTAGATCGTAACTGTTATACAATCTACAATTTCAATTCATCTAATCACTATTTTTAAACACATATATATACTATATGCAACTTTGCAAGTAGCCAATTATAGGTAACCAATAGTTATATATATAATATGCAACTTTAATGTTTTTTCGAAAATCAAATTCTGTGCATATAGGTAAGTGCAGCCCCGCCGTCCGTTCCAATCTTTTTGCGCCGCGGTCGCTGTGGATGGTCGAGGTTCCGGCGCCGCAAAAAGTATTTCCGCTCCCGTCGGGTTTAGATAGCACTGGCCGTGCCTTCCACAAGGTTTTTCCCGATAGCCGTCCGGAAAAAGGGGCACACTGCCCATCACTTGGCTGCGCTACGGCGCCAGCTTCCATTCCATGCTGGGGTTTCCCACTCCTTTTTCCGGTCGATCGCTTTATTTTTTTTGGTCGATATCGTTTTCGCCGGCCGGCAGAAACGGGAAATCAGCTTCCATAACCGCACCCGTCTGGCTTTTTTTACGTCCATCCGCATTGCGCAGGCCGTGCCGAAGGGGTTGGAACATTGCCGTCATTGATTTTTTCACGCTGTCGGCCAGCATATTACGTATTCCCTTCAAAACAATTTTGGCGTTTGTTTGTTCGGACATATTTTTTTGCTACCTTTGCATCCCGCTTCGGAGGAGGCGTGGCAAGTAAAAACGGGAATAGGGGAAGCGAAAAAAAACTTCTAAAAAAGTTTTGGGGAGCGGAAAATATTCCTACCTTTGCAACCCGCCACGGAGGTGACGGCGAAGGGAAGACGGAGCGATAGGGATTTGATGCAGCGGAGCTGTAACGGGCAAACAGACGGAACGAAAAAAAGTTTCGGAAAAAGTAAAAAAAGTTTGCAGGTTCAAAAAAGTTTCCTACCTTTGCAGTCCCAAACGAAACGGGGGCCGACGGACGGAGTCCGGAAGGCTGAAAAAAAGACTGAAACAATGTAACCTTGAATTAGGCGACCGGAACGAAAAGGACCGGAAGTTAAAAGAAAGCACATTGCAACATATACGGATCGCCGGGAGGTATGATCGGAAAGTTCATTAAAGAGATATCATTTATACAACGCAGCGGGGCGAACGGTACGGTTACAAAGTACATGTAGCCAAGCTGTTTCTTAGGTCCGTACGACCGGACAACATACAAAAAAGAACAAGATTATTAATGTTCGTTAGAATATCGATGGTCAGCGTTCGAACTACACATTTTACAATGGAGAGTTTGATCCTGGCTCAGGATGAACGCTAGCGGCAGGCCTAATACATGCAAGTCGAGGGGTAGAGGCTGCTTGCAGCCTTGAGACCGGCGCACGGGTGCGTAACGCGTATGCAACCTGCCCAAACCTGGGGGATAGCCCGGAGAAATCCGGATTAATACCGCATAAAACCACAGCACGGCATCGTGCAATGGTCAAACATTCATGGGGTTTGGATGGGCATGCGTGCCATTAGTTAGTTGGCGGGGTAACGGCCCACCAAGACCGCGATGGCTAGGGGATCTGAGAGGATGGCCCCCCACACTGGTACTGAGACACGGACCAGACTCCTACGGGAGGCAGCAGTAAGGAATATTGGTCAATGGGCGCAAGCCTGAACCAGCCATGCCGCGTGCAGGAAGACGGCCCTCCGGGTTGTAAACTGCTTTTATTCGGGAATAAACCTTTCTACGTGTAGGAAGCTGAATGTACCGAAGGAATAAGGATCGGCTAACTCCGTGCCAGCAGCCGCGGTAATACGGAGGATCCAAGCGTTATCCGGATTTATTGGGTTTAAAGGGTGCGTAGGCGGCCTGTTAAGTCAGGGGTGAAAGACGGTAGCTCAACTATCGCAGTGCCCTTGATACTGACGGGCTTGAATAGACTAGAGGTAGGCGGAATGTGACAAGTAGCGGTGAAATGCATAGATATGTCACAGAACACCGATTGCGAAGGCAGCTTACTATGGTCTGATTGACGCTGAGGCACGAAAGCGTGGGGATCAAACAGGATTAGATACCCTGGTAGTCCACGCCCTAAACGATGAACACTCGCTGTTGGCGATACACAGTCAGCGGCTAAGCGAAAGCGTTAAGTGTTCCACCTGGGGAGTACGCCCGCAAGGGTGAAACTCAAAGGAATTGACGGGGGCCCGCACAAGCGGAGGAGCATGTGGTTTAATTCGATGATACGCGAGGAACCTTACCCGGGCTTGAAAGTTAGTGAATGTGCCAGAGATGGCACAGTGAGCAATCACACGAAACTAGGTGCTGCATGGCTGTCGTCAGCTCGTGCCGTGAGGTGTTGGGTTAAGTCCCGCAACGAGCGCAACCCCTATGTCTAGTTGCCAGCACGTCATGGTGGGGACTCTAGACAGACTGCCTGTGCAAACAGAGAGGAAGGAGGGGACGACGTCAAGTCATCATGGCCCTTACGTCCGGGGCTACACACGTGCTACAATGGACGGTACAGAGGGCAGCTATACAGCAATGTAATGCCAATCTCAAAAAGCCGTTCACAGTTCGGATCGGGGTCTGCAACTCGACCCCGTGAAGTTGGATTCGCTAGTAATCGCATATCAGCAATGATGCGGTGAATACGTTCCCGGGCCTTGTACACACCGCCCGTCAAGCCATGGAAGCTGGGGGTACCTAAAGTACGTAGCCGCAAGGAGCGTCCTAGGGTAAAACCGGTAACTGGGGCTAAGTCGTAACAAGGTAGCCGTACCGGAAGGTGCGGCTGGAATACCTCCTTTCTGGAGTGGTACGGACCACCCGCTGCGTAAAAAATGATACATATCTCTAAAGGAAAACACCAAGAAGACGAGCCATCGGCACGACTCAGGTCTGCAGGGGCGAGATTAACAGTCCCGTAGCTCAGCCTGGTTAGAGCACTACACTGATAATGTAGGGGTCTCCAGTTCAAATCTGGACGGGACTACAAGCAAGTTTTTTTGGGGGATTAGCTCAGCTGGCTAGAGCGCCTGCCTTGCACGCAGGAGGTCAACGGTTCGACTCCGTTATTCTCCACCATCACCGGTACCTCGAGACAAAAGGTACGTTTATAATAGGTACGGCAACGTGCCCGGGATCGAAAGTTCTTTGACATATTGGAAGAAGTTAACAAGAAGAGCAAACAACAATAGAGACGTTGTTGGCTTGGAGTTCCCCAGGGGACAAAAAGTTGGCAACATATCAAAAAAAGCATACCGTGCGGCGCAAAAGGCGCACGAGTAGAAGAAAGTAAGAAAGAGTATACGGGGGATGCCTTGGCTCTCGGAGGCGATGAAGGACGTGATAAGCTGCGATAAGCCGCGGGGATCGGCAAATGCGAATCGATCCGCGGATTTCCGAATGGGGAAACCCGGCTGGTTGAAGACCAGCCACATGTAATGAGCAAACCCGCCGAACTGAAACATCTAAGTAAGCGGAGGAAGAGAAAATAACAATGATTTCCTAAGTAGTGGCGAGCGAAAGGGAAAGAGCCCAAACCGGTCATGTTACGGCATGGCCGGGGTTGTAGGACTGCAACGTGGCATTAGCAAACAGAAGTGGAACGGGATGGGAAGCCCGGCGGCACAAGGTGATAGCCCTGTACACGTATCGAATGCTAGCCTAGCAGTATCCTGAGTACCGCGAGGTCGGAGACGCCTTGTGGGAATCTGCCGGCACCATCCGGTAAGGCTAAATACTCCCGAGAGACCGATAGTGAACCAGTACCGTGAGGGAAAGGTGAAAAGAACCCCGAACAGGGGAGTGAAATAGAACCTGAAACCGTATACTTACAAGCGGTCGGAGCGTCCAGGTGGCGTGACGGCGTGCCTTTTGCATAATGAGCCTACGAGTTACTCTTCTCTGGCAAGGTTAAGTGCTTCAGGCACGGATCCGAAGCGAAAGCGAGTCTGAACAGGGCGCATAGTCAGGGGAGGTAGACGCGAAACCTTGTGATCTACCCATGGACAGGTTGAAGGTGCGGTAACACGTACTGGAGGACCGAACCGATAAACGTTGAAAAGTTTCCGGATGATCTGTGGGTAGGGGTGAAAGGCTAATCAAACTGGGAAATAGCTCGTACTCCCCGAAATGTTTTTAGGAACAGCGTCGGCATAGAGTTATACAGAGGTAGAGCTACTGATTGGGTGCGGGGGAGTCAAATCCTACCAAATCCAGACAAACTCCGAATGCTGTATAATATGGCCGGCAGTGAGGCGCGGGGTGCTAAGGTCACGCGCCGAGAGGGAAAGAACCCAGACCATCAGCTAAGGTCCCCAAATTACCGCTAAGTTGAACTAACGAGGTGCGATTGCATAGACAGCTAGGATGTTGGCTTGGAAGCAGCCATTCATTTAAAGAGTGCGTAACAGCTCACTAGTCGAGCGATCGTGCATGGATAATAAACGGGCATCAAGTGGTATACCGAAGCTATGGGTAATATTTATATTACGGTAGGGGAGCATTCCAGCGGCGGCGAAGTTGCAGCGTGAGCTGCGGTGGAGCTTCTGGAAAAGCAAATGTAGGCATAAGTAACGATAAGGCGGGCGAGAAACCCGCCCACCGAAAGGATAAGGTTTCCTGATCAACGCTAATCGGATCAGGGTTAGTCGGGGCCTAAGGAGAACCCGAAGGGGATATTCGATGGACAACGGTTTAATATTACCGTACCTTTTATAGATGCGATGTGGGGACGGAGTAGTGGAACTGCCGCGAACTGACGGAATAGTTCGTTGAAGGCCGTAGGTATATCGATGGTAGGCAAATCCGCCAACGATGCTGAAAGCTGATAGTACCGCGAGCCTTCGGGCAAGCGGATAGCGCAGGTAATCAGACTTCCAAGAAAAACCGCTAAGCTCCAGTCTATAAAAGCCCGTACCGCAAACCGACACAGGTATCCGGGAAGAGAATTCTAAGGTGCTCGAGTGAATCATGGCTAAGGAACTCGGCAAAATGGCCCTGTAACTTCGGGAGAAGGGGCGCTGGCAGCAATGCCAGCCGCAGTGAAAAGGCCCAGGCGACTGTTTAACAAAAACACATGGCTTTGCAAAATCGAAAGATGAGGTATAAGGCCTGACACCTGCCCGGTGCTGGAAGGTTAAGAGGGGATGTCATCCGCAAGGAGAAGCATTGAATCGAAGCCCCAGTAAACGGCGGCCGTAACTATAACGGTCCTAAGGTAGCGAAATTCCTTGTCGGGTAAGTTCCGACCTGCACGAATGGTGTAACGATCTGGGCGCTGTCTCAGCCATGAGCTCGGTGAAATTGTGGTCCCGGTGAAGACGCCGGGTACCCGCAACGGGACGGAAAGACCCCATGCACCTTCACTACAATTTAACATTGACATTGGGTACAGGATGTGTAGGATAGGTGGGAGGCTTCGAAGCGGTGTCGCCAGGCATCGTGGAGCCAACGTTGAAATACCACCCTTTCTGTATTCGGTGTCTAACCCCGCCCAGCGGGGGACATTGTTTGATGGGTAGTTTGACTGGGGTGGTCGCCTCCAAAAAGGTAACGGAGGCTTTCAAAGGTAAGCTCAGTACGCTTGGTAACCGTACGCGGAGTGCAATAGCATAAGCTTGCTTGACTGTGAGGCAGACAAGCCGAGCAGGGTCGAAAGACGGATATAGTGATCCGGTGGTTCTGCATGGAAGGGCCATCGCTCAAAGGATAAAAGGTACGCTGGGGATAACAGGCTGATCTCCCCCAAGAGCTCATATCGACGGGGAGGTTTGGCACCTCGATGTCGGCTCGTCACATCCTGGGGCTGGAGAAGGTCCCAAGGGTTCGGCTGTTCGCCGATTAAAGTGGCACGCGAGCTGGGTTCAGAACGTCGCGAGACAGTTCGGTCCCTATCTGTTGTGGGCGTAGGAATTTTGAGTGGGGCTGACCTTAGTACGAGAGGACCGGGTTGGACTAGCCTCTAGTGAATCTGTTGTTCCGCCAGGGGCATTGCAGAGTAGCTACGCTGGGGACAGATAAGCGCTGAAAGCATCTAAGTGCGAAACTGGCCACGAGATGAGAATTCCATATAGGGCCGTAGCAGACTACTACGTCGATAGGATACAGATGTAAAGGTGGCGACACCACAGTCGAGTATTACTAATAGCCCGAGGCTTTCATCAAAAGCAGACGTTGTTTGCTCTTCAAAACTAACTTCTTTCAATAATATGTCATTTAGGTTGCAAGTGACAAGTTGCAGGTGGTACGTTGTCAAACGTATAGCCTAATACTTAAAACCTGAAACTTAATTAAAGATATTCAGGTGCCTATATCGGCGGTGTCCACCTCTTCCCATTCCGAACAGAGAAGTTAAGCCCGCCAGAGCCGATGGTACTGCAGTAACATGTGGGAGAGTAGGTCGGTGCCTAAACCTTAAAGGAAGCCCCATCACGGAAGTGGTGGGGCTTTCCTTGTTTAC
>NZ_QMHQ01000010.1 GCF_003313325.1 Pedobacter namyangjuensis
CAATCTTTTTTTGATTTCTTCGGCTTTGCCTTGCGCAGCCATTAATTTATCGAACATGTAATTATAATTTTAGGATCAAAAGTAAAAATTAAAAACGCCTTTTATACAACTCCAGCATTGCACAAAATAACTTGAAGTGCAGCAAAAGGTTTTAATAGGCAAAAAATTTAACAGAAAGATTACAAGGTTATGCCACGACGGAGAGCCGTTTATTTAAGATTGCTTACTTATTGATGCCGGTAATTTGAAGCTCCACACGCCTATCTGCTTTTTCACCTTTGCCTAATGGAAAATTGGCCATCATTCCTTTGTAGCTAAGCCGTTTAGGATCCACACCTTTGTAAATCAGGTAATCGTAAATGATTTTTGCCCTAGCTTGAGAGAGGTTGTATTCGCCCGTTTCGAAATCTTTTACATCCCTACCGGGAGGATTACAGCAGATATGCCCTAATATGGCAATGTTATATTGTTTTTTTTCCTTGATAATTTTAGTGATTCTTTCCAGCACGGGGATTGATTCTTGTAAAAGAACAGATCGGCTGTTTTCAAAAAGGATATTTTCCAATACAATTTTATCCCCAACCTTAAGCGTGTCAGACAGGATGTTGTCATTGGAATGAAGTGTTTTGGCCACATAGCCAATTACTAAATCCACCCTTCTATTGTAAGCTCGCTGCTCTATTACATTTTGCGGATTTGCCAAGTTGACCTTCCCATTGCCCGTTAAAAGTTTCACTTTATCAGTGTTAATGGCTAATTCTTCCAGCAACGCCTTAATGTAATTGGCTCGCTTTACCGAAAGCGTATCGTTATAGCCTTTTCTACCTCTATCATCACAATAACCCAATATAGAAATAGAAGTAATTTCTTTGGTATCAAGTTCGCTTACAAACTGCTTAAAGGCCTCTTTTTGTCGTTCGTCCAATACACTTAGGTCTGTTTCAAAAAAGAAACTAGTAATCTTTTGCGTTTGCGCAAAAACGGTTCTGGAAGAGAGAACGAAACAGAAGAGGATTAATATCAAACCCTTATTTAGCATAGATGTACATCATTTGGCCACATAAAGATAAAAAAACTTAGTTCTTTACAAAAAAAGCGGCCGAATTAACGTACAACTATGTTGGATATTAGGGCTTCGCTCTCAAATAAGGCGATGGCCAATGCGCTTCGTCGCCAAGCTCAGCAGCTGCCGATAATGGAAAGTATGGATTTCTCAGCAGCTCTCT
>NZ_QMHQ01000011.1 GCF_003313325.1 Pedobacter namyangjuensis
CCAAGATCCGTTGGTTGCTACAAAAGCAAGTGCGTTGCAAAAAGTAGTGCAGCAAGTTGTTTCCGAGGCGGAAGAGCGATTTGCTAAACGGTAGTGCGGGATTTTTAGGCATTGTGGTCATTCAAACGTAAGACGCAACCCTAATCGATAGCTTTATGGGATCTTTCCCTATTGGCGCTTTGTCATTCTGAGCGCAGCGAAGAATCGATTAATATTTATTAGATGTCTCGTAACCTCGACATGAACTGTGTTTAAATCCAAATAAAAATTAAAATTTGCTAAAATAATATTCTGTTTGATTTAGCATTAGGCAAGTTCTGCTTTATAGGCTTCACCTGATTTAGCTATGGCAAATACCTGCTTAATAAGTTTATTGACCGCTGCTATCAGTGCCACCCGATATGATTTCCCCCTGCTCCTTAATCTTTCGTAAAGATCTTTGCAGGATTTGTTGCAGCGTATGGCCGAGGTAGCGGCCATGTATAGAACTTTTCTTATCTGCCCCATTCCCATTTTGCAGATATGCCCCCTACCTTTCACGCTTGCCCCCGATTCATATATCCTTGGTGCCAGTCCGAAATAGGATATGACCTGCCTATGGTTTTCGAACATGCTAAAGCCATCTGTAGCGGTGATGAGCATAGAGACACTCCTTGGCCCTATGCCCGGTATGCTCCTGATATTGGTAGCCATTTCCGCATAGTCCTGCTTTATCAGTTCTTCTATCTGAAGCTCCATATCCCTAATTCTTTTATCATGGCCTTCCAGTTCCCCCCTTATTTCATCGTTGAGCAGCTTGTCCATTGTGCCCGCAGCCTCAAATGCATGCAACTGGTTGGACAGCATCTGCCTGCGCTGTTTTAGTCCCCCAAGGTAGGTTTCCAGGTTTCGGATGCGCTGGATTGCCTCCTTTGGCGGCTCCCACGGCCTGGGACTGGTCATCTGTGCAAACTCTGCTATAACCAGGGCATCCTTCCTATCCGTTTTTGTCCGGGACATCCGCATCTGTGCAAACCTGCGTACAGCCAGGGGTTTACTACCGAGACCCTTATGCCTGAACCATGCACAAATCTTGCCAGCTGGAAATAGTAGGGGCCCGTGGCCTCCATTGCAACATGGGTATCCACAATATGCGGCAGCATATCCATAAAACCTTCCATGTTGTTTGTAAACCTGTCCGTAAAAGCTAATTTTCCTTCTTTTAGAACGGCAATA
>NZ_QMHQ01000012.1 GCF_003313325.1 Pedobacter namyangjuensis
CTAGGGTAGAAAAATTGATTAAGCAAGGCCAGTTAAATAACCTGTTGCTGTAACCGAATAGCTATAACGCCGTTTAGCAATATAGGCATATAGTAAGGTTGGACGGGAAATCCTTCGGAACGTTTTACTCGTAGCGCAAAGCCTCTACTTGATCTAATTTTGATGCTTTTTGCGCAGGATAGTAACCCGCAAGGATACCTACGGTAATACATAGCGCTAAGCCCAGCATAATAAACAGCCAAGGGATAATGAACCCTCCGCCCATAAACATGGAAACAAGGTTGCCAATGGCGATGCCTAACAAAATGCCTAAGATGCCTCCCAGCAAGCAAATAACTATCGCTTCAATCAAAAATTGCTTTCTAATCACCGACGGGTTGGCCCCTATGGCTTTTCTTATGCCAATTTCTCGGGTACGTTCAGTTACTGATACCAGCATAATGTTCATTAAGGCTATAGAAGCGCCAAGAAGCGTAATAATGCCAATTGCCATACCGCCAATAGTAACTACTTTCAAATTTTCAATTAAAGTTTGGGCAACCGCATCGCTTTTGGTAATTTCAAAATTATCGCCTTGTCCAATTTTTAATTTTCGGATGGCTCTGAAAGTCGAAGTAGATTCTCCAATAACGTTATCCACTAAATCAGCACTAGGTACCATCACGGTAATGGTATAGGAAGGGTTGCTGTTAGCATTAATTACTTTAGCTTTAAACAAAGGAACATAAACCGCTCTGTCAATACTAGCGCCCATGCTTGAACCTTTGGCCGCAAGTACACCAATCACCCTTAGTCTGTTATTACCAGCGGTGATGATTTTATCTAAAGCAACATTATCTTTAAACAAGGTTTTTGCTATTTCAGAGCCAATAACACAAATGTTTGGCCCATTTAGAGATTCAGCTTCGTTAAAGCTACGGCCTTGTGCTAATTCTAAACCTTGTGCTGCTAGTCCGTTTTCATCAATACCTCTAATGTTAATGTTCGGATTAGTTTTTTCTTGCTCGTATTTTACGGTAGCGCCATTGCTTGCAAAAACACTGATGGAAACTCCGCCGGGGGTGTTGGATCTTTCTTTGAATTTCAGCGCATCTTCATACCTAATGGGTTTGTAACTTTTTGGACGCTCGCCAGAACCACCAATCCTAATGCCGGTACCTCTATTTCTAATAGTGAAGGAGTTGGCGCC
>NZ_QMHQ01000013.1 GCF_003313325.1 Pedobacter namyangjuensis
ACGGCAAAATAGACTTAGTTTTGGTGCCGCTATTGGCTTTTGATCTTCGCGGCTATCGTGTAGGTTATGGCAAAGGGTTTTACGACCGCTTTCTATCTCAAATTAATCCATTGAAGGTGGGCATTTCTTTGTTTGATGCTCAGGACGAAGACATTGCTGACATCCACCCCGATGATATTAGGTTAGATTTGTGCATTACTCCCAAAGGAATTATTAAATTCAAAATTTAATTTCGATACTTGACAAAGATTCTCGATACTATTAAAATGGAAAAGGACTTTAAAATTACTACCGCAAAGCAATACGAGGAAACAATGATTGCTATTTTTGAGATGCAGGAGCAGGAAGAGCCCTTGACCGCCAAACAACTCGCCGAAATGGAAGTGATGGCTAAAGCGGCACAACGTTACGAAGACGAAGAGCTTTAAATTAGCTGATGGCTTTTAATAAAATCGCTGACTAAAAGTGAGATTTTTTTGCCGATGTTGGTGTCTGTTTGGCCATCATTTAACTGGTAGGCGCCTTCGCAAATATGTAGGTAGGTAAATTTACGCTGTAGGTGCATGATCAACTGCCGTACTTCATTTAAGGTAAAGCCGCTCGGTGTACTGGCGCTTGATAATGCCCCGGAGATACTGTCCATATCAATTTCCAGCCCTAAAGGAAATTTAGTGCGATTTAAGAGAATTTCTGCGGCAACCCTTAAGTCTTGTTGGAAAGCCAACAAATCTTCCAAATAAAAGGCTTTAACGTTGTTGTTTTGAGCAATGAAATCAAGCTGTGCTTGGGAAATATAATTTTGGCTTAAACCTAAAATCCGATACTGATCTAAAAGGCCATGCTCAATGGCGGTACTGAAGCCATTTCCACTATGTCTACCTTCTTCCGGATTTCTCAAGTCGGCGTGGGCATCAATGTTTAGGACATCTATTTTGACATTTAATGCCAATGAGGTTCCCTTAATTATGGGATAGCAGTTGTTATGCCCGCCTCCAATAACAATCGGGATTTTTCCAGCGGCTACAATAGCGTGGATCATTGGATACACCAAATCATCTATTTGACTAACGTTTCCGCGGAGACTTTCCGTATCGGTGGCATGATTTTCAGGAATACGAAATTCGCCCAACACAAGAATGTTTTCACCACTAAAAAAGGCATTTTGTTGCATGTTAA
>NZ_QMHQ01000014.1 GCF_003313325.1 Pedobacter namyangjuensis
CATCAGTATTTTAATTTGAAATGCTCTTTGGCTTGGCCTTTTTTGAAATACACCAAACCTATCCAAAATAAGTCTACAGTTACCGTAACTTTTGGATGATCTTTAATTTGCTCCCAAGCTTGTTTCATCCCTTCGCTCCAGTAAATATCATCAAAAATTAGCAAAGTGTTTTCGGTTATTTTTGGCAAACACCATTCAAAATAATTTAATGTAGCTTCTTTGGTATGGTTGCCATCAATGTAAACAAAATCCAATTGTTGGCGCTCGTCAATTGCCTTTGGCAGCACATCGTTAAAATTGCCTACTTGCAGTTCAATGTTATCGAGGCCTAGTTCGTTAAAGTTTTGGTAAGCTACTTCAGCAGTTTGCGGGCAGCCCTCAATGGTTAAAATGTTGGCTTGTGGTGCCGCCTTTGACAAGTAAGCGGTTGTAATGCCCAAGCAAGTACCCAATTCTATTAAATCGTTAGCGTTATGATTAGCCGCTAGGCGATAGATTAACTGTGCCAAACGTGGCGATTTTAGGGCGTTTTTAGCAATTTGCGCCACCTTTTTAGTTCTGTTTTTATTAAGATGTGAACCAGCTCCTAAATCAGTAACGGTGATTTGCCTTTGGTCAGCCAAAAGTTTTTTTCGCTGCGCCTCTATGGCTTTGTAGCTATTTTTTTCAGAAAAGTCGTAAATTACCTCATCGGCCAGTTTATAGACAAACGGCGAGTGGGTTCCATGACGTGTTTTAGCGGTAAATTGATGTTTGAGGTAATCGGCGAAAAATTGTAGAACCATGTTGTAAAAGTAGAAAGTTTAAAGTACAAAGTGAAACACAATGAAATTAGTTGGTGTAGGAAGAAACCTTAATTGCGTTGATTTGTTTTTTGCATTTACTTTGTTAAATAAACCCGATTGAAGTGTAAATACTTTTTGTTGTGCAACTCCTTAAATAAGCTGTTATGCTGAGCTTGTCGAAGCATTTGTTGCGATGAAATAGGTTTTGACGATTTTTAGGATGAAACGAGTTTAACAAAAAGATTGAAACTGAAAGCGGGGCTGCTGTAAGCGATGAAATAGCGGCTTTGATTTTCAAAAAATATAGAACACAATAATTGTTAGAAAGGTGTAGCGCATGAATAATGTTGCAGAAATAGATGCTTTAGTGAAACTTTTGG
>NZ_QMHQ01000015.1 GCF_003313325.1 Pedobacter namyangjuensis
ATTCAGGTTTTGATACTTTGCCAGTTCGCACAACTTCATCCTTACCTTTAATAGTTTCTTCAATGTAATCTGCAGGTGTAGGTTTAGCTCCAGGTACAGCACCGCCATACAAAGGAATTGCCTGTTGGGCATTTGCGTTCATCGCCAATATCAATAGAAAGGTTAAAAGTCTTAAAGCATTATATTGTTTCATTGCTTAATTGTTGTGTTGTTGGCATCAAATCTTAAAAATCAACATTTATTTATAATTATCAAACTATTTAACTTCATTTCAAATGCTGCTTTGGCTGCTAAATTAAAATTCCATCAAGTAGGCCTTTAAAAACTCGTTAATGTCTCCATTTAACACGGCATCAGGGTTAGATGTTTGATAATTCGTACGGTGGTCCTTCACTCGCCTGTCGTCCAAAACATAACTTCTAATTTGCGAACCCCACTCAATTTTCATTTTGCTGCCTTCAATAGCAGCAGTTGCTTCCATACGTTTACGCATTTCTATCTCATACAATTGAGATTTTAATAAACGAATGGCATTTTCTTTATTTTGTAATTGCGAACGGGATTCTTGGTTTTTGATAATGATCCCCGAAGGTTTATGGTACAAACGTACTGCAGTTTCCACTTTGTTTACGTTCTGTCCGCCAGCACCGCCAGCTCTAAAAGTTTCAAACTCAATGTCAGCCGGGTTAACATCAATAGTAATGGTGTCATCTACTAAAGGATAAACATAAACCGATGCAAATGAGGTATGCCTACGGGCGTTGGAATCAAAAGGGGAGATGCGCACCAAACGATGTACCCCATTTTCGCCTTTTAAATAACCATAAGCAAACTCGCCACTAATTTCTAAAGTAACCGTTTTTACACCTGCTACATCGCCCTCTTGGTAATCTTGCTCTGCCACTTTATAGCCATTTTTCTCCGCCCACATCAAATACATCCGCATTAGCATACTGGCCCAGTCGCAACTTTCTGTACCTCCTGCGCCTGCCGTAATTTGTAAAACTGCATTTAACTGATCTTCCTTGCTATTCAGCATATTTTTCAATTCCAGTTCTTCAACAGTTTTTAACGCCAGTTGATATTGCTCTTCTACTTCTTCCTCAGTAGCATCGCCACTCTGCTGGAAATCATAC
>NZ_QMHQ01000016.1 GCF_003313325.1 Pedobacter namyangjuensis
TAACTACCTGAGGTAGCTTTTTACTCAATTTCATTGATCCGGCTAGTACATCATTATAAATTGCAAAGCCGTCATCAACACTGATCAAATAAATATTGTTACTAATTTGACTGATGTTTTCGTAGTACTGCACCATACGGGCATCTAAAATATTGAACCTGTTCGAGTCAACCTTGATGTTTCCAGATTCTATAAAATCACTCAGCCCCATACGGCCTCTATTGATGAACCAATATTTTCCGGTACCTGCTTTGATAATTTTATTGGATGTATTAAAACTTCCCAACTTTTGATTCAATTCCTTGTACTTGCTGAATTTGTTGGTAATGTCATCGTAGATGTAAAAACCCGAATCAGTAGAGAAAACTATTCTATTTTCTAGGTTGAAGGTATTGATGTTAAAGCTATTTGGTAATCCATTGGTTTCGTCAAAATACTTTACTTTTAAGGCTTGCTTAAAATCGCTGCTTAGGGTAATGCGGTATAGCCCCTTGTAAGCGTGACTAACCCAAATATTGCCCTTATGATCTTGCTCAACATATCTCGAAGGTTCACCAAAACCATTTATCCTATGACTAAAAACCCATTTTCCGGAAGCATTTTTTGTATAGATGCACAATCCGGTATAGGTTCCTTGAATTAATACGTTAGGGTTAGAAGAGAGTTTTTTCAGTGTCCAACCGCCATTAATTGAGGATATTTTTTCAATCCTATCACCAGTAACCGCAAAAGTTCCATCGTTATGGCCGCATATCAATTGGTTATCAATATTACTTAAATCCCAAACCTGACCTTGCGAATTAGGAATCAGTTTAAAGTCGAAATTGTTGTTGATGTTTTTCCAACTGCTATTCCAAGTGCTATAAAATAAACCCTGATTGGTTCCCAGGTAAATTTTGTCTTGATAAATTAAGCTTGAATAAACGGTGCCAAATCTTCCTGTTTTATCAAAATAGAAAGAAAGGGGCGAGTTAAGCTCAATCCGATCGATACCATTATCTAAGCCCACCCATAAATTACTTTCATCATCGTTGTAGATGCTTAAAACCGTGTTGTTTTGTAAGCCGCTAGTTTTATTGATGCTTTGAACAATATTTCCATTTTCATCAATAATAATTACGCCGTTTAGAATGG
>NZ_QMHQ01000017.1 GCF_003313325.1 Pedobacter namyangjuensis
TTTAAGCTCCTCGTTAGTCAAGTTGTCAAGCAGGTCGAGAGGAACGCCGTCTTTTCTCTGTGCCCAAGAGTTAGCTTCCAAAAATTCTTTTCTAAATATGCCGAGATTATTTGTCACTGTCGCCTTGCTATAATTGGTGCTAACTTATAAATTAAGTGTAATAAAACTACATAAAAGTACAAGAACTTGTTGGCTTTATTTAGTAATTATCTATACAATAGAACAGAATGATTGGCTACTATTACCGAAATCTACAAGCAATGCAAGTAGCATGATATATAGCCGTACTAGCCTTAGCCTAAACACACAATTATAAAGAAATATAACATCTAGATACACCTTACAAGAACGCCTTAACAAATTAAAACTGGTTGCAATTTCGGCTAAAAAGCAAAAACCCACTCAGATGATCTCTAAGTGGGTTTTTTGCGGTCCGGACGGGACATTGAAAATACCCTTCAGACCTATTTAAACATCGTTTTTCTTGGAATGCTCACCAGATGCTCACCCAAAAGCCACAACTAATTGACTGTCTATGAATTACATCAAATATACTAAAAAATGCCAAAAGTCAAGGAGAAATTGACATCTTGTATTTGTTCTGAGCAATAAATCAATATATAAATATTTCAGCAAATAAAAAAGAGCTTACACTTCTTGCTAGCCATATCTAGATTTAGAAGATTCTCCTCAAGCTGATCAGCTCTTGAATATTAAAAAAATATAAGTAACTTGTGATGAAGATTGAGCCTATTTTCTTTTTTTAATTAAGGCTATTAACAGATTAGATTTAACATTGTCGAATAATGTGCGTTCTCAACCCTACACATTTCCTTCAGTTGAACCTTCATATTAATAGCATTGCATAAACTTGATGCAATAGTTTTGATCTTGACCAAATACAAAAAGGAATTAATGACAAGCACCAAGAACACCATTAAGCTGCATGAGGCAATCGCTATTATTCTTCTGAACCTCCCAGGAAGACGTGCCTCGTTTGACACGATAGCAACTGAGATCGAAAAGAGAAACCTTTTCCCCAACAGGGCTGGTAATATCCCGCTTGCCAAACAGATTAAGCTGCGTAGTGCAATCAAGT
>NZ_QMHQ01000018.1 GCF_003313325.1 Pedobacter namyangjuensis
GAGGTAGCTGTAGGTAGTTGGGAATACCGTATTTTTAATTCGTTCGCTCATACCCATCTCATCGCTAAAACGCACCAACATTTCATTAATTTGGATGAACCTAAAACCATCAACCTGGTTGGTTTTTGAGAGCAGTTCTAAATCATCCGATTGTTTGTGCAAAATTGCATTGTGCTTATTGCTTTGTTTATCTACATATTTCCATTCAGCATCATCCAAGTACTTAGGATAATTGGTATCAGCTACACCCCATAAAGCGCCTTTAAGTGCATACAAAAATGCGATATGCCTGCGGATCATCCGTTTCACAATTACATCATTTGCTTCGCTTTGCGGCACATAACTTAGTAAACTCCTGGCAAAAGACCGAGAATCGTTAACCAAGCCTCCCCAAACTTTTCTTGCTTCCCACCATCTATCGTAAGCTTGGTTATTGTTAAAACCTATAAAAAAAGCAATTGCAGTTCCTAAAACCGTTGGAATAATGGTTGGGATAGAAAAATGGTGTGCAATTAGGTACTCGCGAATGAAATAAGCTCCCATGCAGGAAGCAATCATAATTAAATCTACCTGCCAAGTATTACGTACTATTCTACTCAGCCGAATATTATTGATAAGAAGCATTGGTATTTCTGTTTGTTGGTTTGTTCAACACCAATTTACAGAAATTGTTTTGCTTATACTACACGCACCAACAAGCCTTTTAAATATTCACCTTCTGGAAAAGAGAGCCTTACGGGATGATCTTCCGGCTGGCAAAACTGTTTGATGATTTGCACTTCCTTACCAGCATCCAAAGCCGCCCAAGCGATAATTTGCTTAAAGGTTTCGATATCGACTGCACCTGAGCAAGAAAAAGTAGCTAATAAGCCTCCGCTTTCTAACAGCATCAAACCACGACGGTTCAAATCTTTATAGGCACGAGCAGCTCTATCCAACGCAGAGCGAGACGGTGCGTATTTCGGAGGATCTAACACCACCACATCAAATTTCTGCAACTCATCATTAAATTGACGTAACTGCTTGTTTACATCACTTTGTATGGCAGTATGTTTGCTGGCATCAAATTGGTTCAATG
>NZ_QMHQ01000019.1 GCF_003313325.1 Pedobacter namyangjuensis
GCATTCCCGTAAGCGACGACTTTTTTTATGAAAATTTTGAAATAGAAAAGCCCGAAGACTACGAAAAGTTAAAAAACGAGCTTACAGAGGCTAAAAAGGCAACTTTAGAGCAAATGCAAGAAAACAAAAACGCAGATACCCCCCCAGCTTCGGACAAGAAAAACAAACAAAAGCTCCATTTCTTCACAGACGACGAAGACCTAAAGCTATGGGATAGGATTAAAAGTTTTTTCGCATAAGCCCCGAAATATCGGGGCATGATTTACTAAACCTTTACGACGGTTGTTGCACTCATGCCATTACTTTAGCGGCTAATGATAGTAATTACGATAAGATATTAGAAGACCTTTTAAAACGTATTTACGACGGTAAAATTGGCGCTAACGAAATAGATTATAATTACTACAATTACATTAGTGCGGTTTTATCAACGGCGCTCACTAAGGTAATAGGTACGGCAATGTACCCAACAACCGATTATCGTAATACGTTAAAAGCCTACTTTCAGCAAAACATTTATCAGTTTTCGGGCGCTAAGAGCTTGGCAACCTTAAAAACTTACAATAAGCTTTTGTTAGACGAAAACGGCGAGTTGAGAAGCTGGGAGCAATTCAAATCTAAGGTTGCGGATATTGACCCAATTTTAAACGTACACCATTTAAACGTTGAGCGTAACGACGCTATTGCCGCCGTACAAATGGCGGACAAGTGGCAAGGGCTTAAACAATTTGCCATGCTGGAATATAGCACCGTTGGCGACGATAGAGTTAGACCAAGCCACGCCGTTTTAGATAAGCTCATTATTAAAACCAACGACCCGCTTTTAGACAAAATCTACCCGCCTAAAGACCACGGTTGCCGATGTAACATGATACCAGCACCAAGCGGCGCAACTCCTACTGATAGAAGCTTAGTTAAAACCTATGCCGACGAATTGGAAACAAAACCATATTTCAAGGGCAACGTTGGTAAAAAAATGGTGGTTTACGACGAAGAGCATCCGTATTATAGCTACCTAAGCAAAAAATCGGAGTTACAGGCCGAGCGCAATTATGGCATGC
>NZ_QMHQ01000002.1:0-1067554 GCF_003313325.1 Pedobacter namyangjuensis
ATTGATAACCGATTTGAATTTTTGGTAGTCAACAAGTCTTTCATAAAAACTTTTCAATACGCAACAAGATTCAGGAATTGTCAATTTGTTATTCTGTCCAAAACCTTGTTTAGCAGTTCCGATATTTTTATTTCGTCTTGGCGGATTGTTCATTTCTGCTGTCTCTGTAAAATTACTGCCAACGGTTTGGGGCTTTGCGAATTTTTGTTTTACTTACTACAATTATCCCAAGCACTAACTTAATAAATAATTACTGAATTTGCCCAGCGGCTGTCGCCCAAAAATTTGCAAAACCACTGTAATAAGTAGTTGCAAATAAGACATGCTATTTAGAGTTCTATTTCAGAGTTTTCTAGTTCTTTAAATCTTTCTTTGTCAGTAGGTTCAAAGTCAATTATTTTATAGTATTTTTCTTCGATGGAATTGAAGTCGACTAAGGTTAGATATTCGTCGATTGATTTTCGATCAATCATTATTTTTCCACCACCAGCCCAATGTCTGTCAGCACCATTCTTCTTAATTCCAGAAACCCAATATGCATCACCAGTCTCAATGTCGTAATGATTTCCACCTCCGCTAGGTGTCCCCATTTTTTTTACAGCCTTGTTGTCAAAATATACAGTTTTTCCAGATTTTGAAAATTCAACCGTACCAATCCAAGCAGGTCCATTATCTGAATAACCTGTCTTTAATTCTATGTACATTATTTTAGATTTCATATGTATGAATGTTGTCGGGGCAATTACTTATAACGTTTCGGGGCTTTGCGATGGTGGGGCAAAAGAAGCACAAATCTTCAATTTTGTACAAAGGGTGAACCGAAGAACAACTCTTGAACTTTGCAGTTTCGCCCCACTATTGCAAAACCCTTGTTAGTGGCAGGTTTTATTCCATTATTCTAAACCAATCTTTTACTGTTAATTCTAACCTTACAATCTCATCTTCTGCTAATGGACAACAATGAGCAATTGGGCCTCTTAACTGATTTAAGTTTGTCATTATTTTTTGAAATGACCTTTGTCCTCTTTTAAATAGATTTTCAAATGCTTCCCAATTTCCAGTAACAATTTGGCTTAATTCACCAAATGTTGTGTAATCAATTTTTTCTTCGGAACGAATTGTAAATCCAGACTCTTCTTCACGTTTTATATTTAGGTCAACACTTTTTCTAATTTCTTCTTTGACTTTCTCCCACCAGTTCTCTCCGTATTTTTCAAACATAAGCTGTACAACTAAACTTCTAATTGATTTTTCTAAGCAATAAAAAACTTCATAGTGTTGAGCCATCATTCTTGCTTCTTTCCGATAATCAGAATTAAATTGCAAATAATAACTTTTTGCTTGAACTTCCTTTTTTTCAATTCTTCCAAGATTTAAATCAAGTTCGTTCTCGATTTTGTCAAGTTCATTTTCAGCTAGAGAATTTGCAAGTGCAAATAGTTTTATTTTCGATAATTGGTCTTGTTGAATATTATTCATTTAACAAATTTTCTTTAAGTGATTTGAAAATTGCGTTATATATAGCTGGGTCATCTGTTTTGGGTAAAACTAGATTAATAGTATAGTTAATTCCTAAATCGATTTGTTTTCTTCTTATAGTTTTTTGGGTGGTTTCACTCGCATCTTCGTTTGAATTTGTTTCCTTAATGTTTTCAGTTCGGGTATTTTTTTCATCCGTTTTCAATGTACTATCAAAATCAGCAAATTCTTTAGCGTTAAAAAATGAACCAACAATTACCTTTACTGTTTGGTTGTCGTGAGCCAAACCTGTAGCATCTGTTACTAACTTAACAAAGTCAGGTTTACTTAATTCGTGAGCATATTCATTTCTTACATAAAGTTCTTCATAGCCAATTTTTAAGGCTTTTGCCATAGAAACTCCTCGATATGTAGGATTTCTAAAATCTTTGTAAAGTTGTGTTGGAGTTCCGTCTTCTCCAATTAATTTACATTTTTTTGCCCAAGGAATAAATGCTTTTTGGTTACCACCAGGAAAACCTAATTTTGTTCCTAAAAAGTCTCCATTGAAATTTTCTGGTATGGAAGCCTCGCAAATTTTATTTAAAATCTTGGTTAAGGTTCCGTATGAAACCATAAAAGGTAAATTTGTTGCCATAATTATTTTCTTTTGTTGTCAGTTTTTGTTGTCTTTGTAAAATTGCCACTAACTAATATATAAGTCTAACTCAGGCAGACCTATACAGCAATTTTCCGCAGTACAGGTATACAAAATTTGACCTTATTCAAAAAAATATTACAGCCCGCCATAAAAGCGTTCATTCTCCAGAATGGAAAGAAAATTACAAAGATGAGGAGCGTGTAATTGTTAGCCTAATATAAGTTACTTATTTAAGAAAAACAACGGGAGTTATAACTTATACAGGTTAAACGCATTAAAATTATTTTGTCTTACTAGACAGGTTTTTCCACTTTTTCTTGATAAAAAGTGGAGCAAAAATCAAGGCTTGCATCTATTTTGGTAAAAATTTGTCAAACAAATACTGAAAATAATTTAAGGCCTTGTCTTCGCTTCTTGCTATCGCACGGCTGAAAATTATTTAATGCATTGCAATTTGAAGGCTAATACAGGTTGTTTCAACAATTTTTCCTCAAAATATCTGCTAGGCCAAGCCGTTCTTTGCAAAGTTTGTGCGCTTATTTGAACCGCCTCAATCTTAACTTCAACCTAAACTTGCGAGACCTATTACCTCACTATCGTCCTAAAAGTTAAGTTAATTCTGGGTTTGTTAACTGTTTTAGTAGGAGGTAAGCGGTGCAACCAATGCTGTTGTGTTTCGTCTTTCATTACTAGCAGACTACCGTTTTCTAAGACAAGCGAAATGGTTTGTTTGGTTTCTTTATGCTTAAAGGCAAATTTTCGCTCTGCGCCAAAAGTTAAGGAAGCAATGGCGCCATTCTTTTTCAAGTCTTTTTCGCCATCGCTATGCCAAGCCATGCCTTCATCGCCATTATGGTAAAGGTTAAGTAGGCAAGAGTTATAGGTTTCGCCGCTATGCAACTCGCAACAATCTTTTAACGCCAATAATTGTGGCGTAAAAGGAAGGGCTAATTTGGTGATATTAGAATAGGTGTACTCGAATGGCTCTGTGCCATACCAAGCCACCATTCTTTTAGTTAAAATATGTTTGCCGAAAATAATGGCTTCATCGTTTTTCCAAGCAATTTCGTTTAGTAAATAATCGTAATAAGCTAAAGAATCGCTTTGCGAGATAACCTTGCCGTAATAATTTACAGTACCGTTTTGTGGTAGTAAATTTTTGTTGTGTACGGGTTGGTTATCGAATAAATTCATGTAATTAATAGGAGTTCAGGATAAGAAATATTTTTAATTCATAACAAGTGGCCTCTACAAAAAAAAATACACCGTTTTGCATCCTTATTTTAAGGTCAGTCGCTTCGCGGACAAACTTTTTTCCAATAGCTGAAAAAAAAGTATGCAAAAAAAGCCACGACTGCGCCTGATGCTATTAAAGTTTCTACTTTGGCAAAACACTGCCATCCGCATCAGCCAAGGTCGATTTTTGCTGAACGAAGAAGTAGTGCCAGGGCTGGAGATAATCCAACAGCTAAGTAGCTTAAAACTAACTCACATTGATTAATTCAATTTTGCGGTAGCTTCTTTGTCTACAAACCAATCCAGATTGCCACTTAAAGGTGCTATTAACTGCGAGGGATAAGTATTGTAATCTTTTTCGGTATCGCCAATTACATGTTTTAATGCTTCTGCCTTGTTGGTGCCAAAAGTAATGAAAGCTACATTTTTAGCCTGGTTAATTAAAGGTGCCGTTAAGCTAACGCGATGGGTGTTTAGTTTTTCGACATAGACACTTTTTACGGTTTTTTCTTGGTTGGCTACCAAATCCGTAAATGGGAAAATAGAAGCGGTATGCGCATCATCGCCCATGCCTAAAAGAATTAAATCGAAAACAATTTCTTCGCCTGCAAAATGTTTGTCTATAGCGTTTTTGTAGGCTTTGGCGGCGTCTTCTGGCGCTAGTGTGGTATCTACATAAAAAATATGGTCTGCTGGCGTATTCAGGTTATCGAACAAATTTTCTTTTGCCATTAAACCATTGTAATCTTTATGGTTGGGTAATACGGTACGCTCATCGCCAAAAAAGAAGTAAACCTTGGTCCAATCTATTTTATCGGCATAGGTAGTTGACAAGGCTTTGTATAGTTCTTTGGGCGAGTTTCCACCGGTTAATACGAAATCAAATCTGCCTTTGCTAGCAATTGCTTCGTTGGCAATTTTTATCACATAGTGGATGAGTTTTTCGTTTAATTCGGTTTGGGTATCGAAAATATGTAAGTTCATACGTTTAGGGTATTTAATTAAAACGGAGCAAATTCAGCTTGCTCCGTTGGTATAATAACTTTGTCAATCCCGTGCAAACGGGAATTAAAGCGATATGTATGTATTTTAAACTTCCTGTCGCATTACGATTACCAGTAAAGCTGGCAATGACGCAAATTTTGTTGGCCTTGCAATGACAACTTGGTCTGTGTAATAATACTTATTCTTTGTCTTTTAATGGAAGCGTAAACCAATGGCAACCATCTTTAGCGATTAATGCTTCTGCATCTTCTGGTCCCCAGCTATCTGCATGGTAATTAGGGAAATTTAAAGATTTTTTACTCTCCCAAGTGTTTATAATTGGCATTACTAATTCCCATGCAGCTTCAACTTGGTCGCCACGCATAAACAAGGTTTGGTCGCCGTTCATGGCATCCAAAAGTAGGGTTTCGTAAGCTTCCGGGGTATCTGTGTCGTAAGTTCCTTTATAATCAAAAACCATATCAACCGGATTTAGCACCATTTTTAGTCCAGGTCTTTTAGCCTGTACTTGCAAACGAATACTCATTTCGGGCTGGATGCTGATAATTAACCTATTTTGTTGCCAAGTTTCTGTTGCACCGGCCGAAAAAATATGGTGTGGCACATCTTTAAACTGAATAGTAATGATAGACGAAGTTTGGTTCATGCGTTTTCCTGTTCTTAAGTAAAACGGAATACCTTGCCAACGCCAGTTATCTATAAAGAACTTAACGGCTGCAAAGGTTTCTGTGTTAGAATGTGGATCAACACCCTTTTCGTGCCTGTAACCTGGCACTTCTTTGCCTTCTACCCAACCTTTGCTGTACTGACCGCGAACAGCACTTGCGCTAATTTCTTCGGGCTTAAACGGACGCATGGCTCTTAAAACTTCTACTTTTCTGTCTCTAATCTCGTCGGCATCGTAGTTAATCGGAGCTTCCATACCAACTAGGCAAAGCAATTGCAACAAGTGGTTTTGAATCATATCTCTCAATGCTCCCGCACCTTCGTAATAGCCACCTCTATCGCCAACACCCAACTGCTCTGTTACCGATATTTGGATATGCTCGATGTGGTTTCTGTTCCAAAGTGGTTCAAATAGAGAATTTGCAAAGCGAAAAGCCATCATGTTTTGAACCGTTTCTTTCCCCAAGTAATGATCTATGCGATAGATTTGTTTCTCGGTAAAAATGCCACTCAACAACTTATTCAGTTCCTTTGCGGTTTCTAAATCGTGTCCAAATGGTTTTTCTATAACTATTCGACTGTTATTTTCATCCTGTGTAAGCTTATACTTATGTAAACACTCGGCAATAAGTGGAAAATAGTTAGGTGCAACGGCTAAATAATAAATTACTTGGGTATCTGGTCCAAAATCTTTTTGGTATTTTTCAATATCCTTTTTAAGGTTTTCGAAAGTTTCTTGAGAAGTGATGTCTACCGAACAATACTGAATATTAGGTCCAAATTTATCCCATTCTTCTTTTTTAACCTTTCCGTTTCTAGAAAATTCATTTACACTGCTTAAAATCTCCTCTTGATATTTTTTATCAGTAAAAGATGTTCTGCCTGTGCCAATGATCGAAAATTTCTCTGGCATGTAACCTTCGGTGTAAAGGTTATAAAGCGCAGGCGCCAATTTTCTTTTATTTAAGTCGCCAGTACCACCAAAAATTACAAATATGGTTGGGTGGAGATTACTTCTCTTTTTCATTTTTTTAGAGATTATAAATTTTTATCGTTCCAGTTGGCGTGGAAAACGCCTTCGCTATCAATTCTCTCGAATGTATGAGCACCAAAGAAATCTCTTTGAGCTTGTGTTAAGTTCGATGGCATTCTGCCTGTTTTTAAAGTATCGAAATAAGTTAATGCTGATGCAAGTGCAGGAATAGCAATGCCCGCATTAATTGATGAGCTTACTACGTTTCTAGTGCCTTTTATGCTTTGTTTAATCTTTGCTTGGATACCAGCATCGCCATATAGGTGTTGCAAATCTGGATTGGTAATGTATGCTTGATAAATATCTTCTAAAAATGTAGCTCTGATAATACATCCACCTCGCCAAATTTTAGCAATTTCTGCCAAATTAAGTTCGTACTCAAACTGTTTTGAAGCTTGCCATAATAAGTGCATGCCTTGCGCATAGGCGGTTGCCATTGCAAAGTAAAATGCTTCTTCTAAATCGTTTATAAAATCTTCGTTAGCTTCAATTTTGGTTGATGGACCATAAACTTCTTCCAATTCTACTCTTAAACTTTTTAGTTTTGATAAGTTTCTAGATGATACCGCTGCGTCGATAGTAGGGATTGGCGTTTCAACATCCATGGCAACTTGCGAAGTCCATTTACCAGTTCCTTTAGATTTTGCTTCGTCTTTTATTTCATCCACTAAAAGATTACCAGTTTTAACGTCTTTAAACAAGAAAACGTCTTTGGTAATTTCCATTAAGAAAGATTGTAGACGTCCATTGTTCCAGCTTTCAAAAACTTGCTGAATTTGCTGATTGTTGCAGTTTAAGCCATTTTTTAGGATTTCATAAGCTTCTGCTAACAACTGCATAATGGCATATTCTATTCCGTTGTGGGTCATTTTTACAAAGTGGCCAGAGGCACCAGGGCCAATGTAGGTAACGCATGGGTCGCCGTTAACTTTTGCCGAAACAGCTTCAAGCATATCCTTTACAACAGCATAAGCTTGTTTATCGCCACCTGGCATCATGCTAGGACCAAATCTTGCACCTTCTTCGCCACCAGAAATTCCCATTCCAAAGAAATGGATGCCTTTATCTTTCAGCTCTAAAGATCTTCTGCTGGTGTCTGTAAAATGCGAGTTTCCACTATCTATAATAATATCGCCCTCGTCTAACAAAGGTTGTAATTCTGTTATAACGCTATCAACAATAGCTCCGGCAGGTACCAAAAGAATAATGGTTCTTGGTGATTGTAGACTTTCTACAAACTGATTAATGTCTGCAAAACCCTTCAGGTTATGTTCTTTTCCTTCTTCTTCGAAAAACTGAAGCATTTTTTCGCTCTTATCATATCCGGTTACGGCAAAACCGTTGTCGGCCATGTTTAGCAACAAGTTTCTGCCCATGGTTCCTAAACCAACCATGCCAAAGGCAAATTTTGCTTTATTATCGTTATTCATTTTATGCGGTTTTTAGTTGTTGTAAAATTTGTTTAGTCTGCTCAAAACTTTGGTGTACGTGTGCGTTAAGGCCCAATTGTTTTGCAATTGATACGTGTATTGCTCGGTCGTCAAAATAAAGGCAGTTTTGTGGTTCTATTTGTACAATCCCTAAGGCTAGCTTAAAAATTGATGGATCGGGTTTAGAGTAGCCAACTTCGCAAGATGAAATGAATGCGTCGAAAACCTGGTGCAGGTTAAATTTACTAATGCGATAATCGTTAAACTCTTTCCCTTCGTTGTTTATAGAGAAAATTCTGATGTTGTTGTGCTTTTTCCACTCTACCAACCAAGGTAAAAAACCTGGCAGTTGCGTAGATTGACTGAACATGAATTCGGCAAATTCAGCTTTGGTAAAATCTCGTTCTACGTTAAAAACCACACATTCTAAATATTCATCTAAGGTTAGTTTACCATTTTCGAAAAGTGGAAATGCTACCGAATGATCTTTTTGAAACTGAACTTCTTCTAATCCAAATTTTGCGATGGCTTCTTTTCTTGCATGATGATTCCAGCCATCGCTTAACAAAACGCCTCCGATGTCTAAAAACAGAACTTTAATATTTTCCATTATTTCTTTTTTGGTAGGGTAGTGTGCACATGGTATTTTTCTTTTGCCAACCACAACTTAGCACCACCTTTTATACCGTCTTTATTAGATACCAGCTTTATGTTTTTATCTAAAGCAAAATTTATTTCGTTAGAATTTCCTCCGCCGATGTAAAGTTTATCGTAGTTGAAAACGGTTTTGTAAATTTCTATAATATACTGTAAACGTTTGTTCCAGTCTTTTTTTCCAACTTTATGAAAGCCTCTATCACCAATAAAATCATCGTAATCTTCGGTTTTGTTTATTGGTAGATGCGCCAATTCAAGATGTGGCAATAACTCTCCGTCAAACAATAGGGCAGTGCCAAATCCTGTTCCAAGGGTAAAAACTATTTCTAAACCCTTACCAGCTACAATACCTAAACCTTGTTGATCGGCATCGTTAATTAGGCGAACGGGTTTTTTAAATAAATCTGCAACCTCTTGCGCCAAGTTTACATTTGCCCATTTATTTTCTGCAAGGTTAGGCGCTGTTTGTACTATGCCCATTTTTACATAGCCTGGGAAGCCGATAGATATTTTTTCGAAATCCTTTAACGGCGCTGTAAGTTTTTTAATCGCTTTTAGAACGGCGTCGGGAGTAGAGTTTTTAGGAGTTGGTGTTTTTGTAAACTCAGTAAGTAGTTTTCCTTTTTCGCTTAATATGCAAGCCTTAATATTGGTACCGCCAATGTCTATAGATAAAATGTTTCCTGCTGGAACTTTGAATTTTGCTGGCATAATGTTTTTTAGTGATTAAGTAGTTGTCAGACAAACAAAAATACAATCATAAAGTTAGTTTAAACTAATAATTCTGTAATATTTAGTAATTTTTATTCACATCTTTTAATGTAGAATTTGACTTACAAATACTTTAGCCACCATTGCTTATGAGTGCTTTTATACTCCTTAAACCAAATGCAGGGCTTATAAAGTGTTGCAACAATTAATAACCAAATTACGTAAACCACAGGAAGTGAGTAGCCGAAAGTTGCCGGGCGAAATAAAAATGGACTTTGTGGGTAGGCAATATCTTTTGCGCCATAACCATGCAGATAAAACAGAATTACCAGCACAATGTGGATGAGGTAAAAATGTAGCACATAATAAAAGAAGGGTACGTTTCCATAAACCATCATTACCCTAGCAAACCAATTTTTTGTTTTTTCTAGTATGGAAAGCAATATTAGCGCAGGACCAAGGGTCATGCCGTAATACTGTAACGATGGAGGATATTTACTTACGCTAAAAAAAGAGTAAATACTTTGTGTTAACGATGCTAAATCTTGTCTAGGTGTTGGGTTGCCATACAGGTTAAAATAACGTAGAACGACAAAACCGATCGTAAGACTTAATCCGATAGTTAAAAGTAATTTTTGACGTCTGTTTGCTTCGAAACTACTTTCGTACCATTTTCCTATTGCAAAACCGAGAAACATGGCACCTGTCCAGGGTAAAACGGTATAGAGCACCAAGATAAAATGGTTATCTGCAATGGGTAAAAATGTTGCGCTGCCAGTAATAAATGCTGAAATTAATCCACCACTTAGCGTATTTGCTGGTGGTAAATTGATGTAGTTTAATATGTTGTGCCCAAAGAATAAAATTATACCAACAACGAGTACGGCTTTATAAGAAATTCGGCTGATTAGGCCGAGCAAAATCATACTGCAGCCAATAGCCCAAATTACTTGAAGAATAATAATATTGAAAAACGGATTAAAGGTTAATCCAAATGTTACTAATACTATTTCTGCTAAGATAAGCCATAATCCTCGTTTTATAAGGAAATTACTGGCTTGCTTAGGTTCCTTGTTTTTTGAGGATAAGTAAGCGGAAATGCCCGATAGAAAAACAAATGTTGGCGCACAAAAATGGGTAATCCAACGTGTAAAATACAAAAAAGGGAAGGTGGTTTCTGGATTCATCGCATCATTCATTATGCTACCGTTTCCATGAAAATAGTCTCTGCAATGGTCTAATGCCATAATTACCATTACGATTCCTCTTAAAATATCAATAGAAAGAATTCGTTTACTAGTTGATTGCATAAAGTTGGGAGGATTGATCTCCTAAAATTACGATAATCAATCAAAAATTAAAACTTTAGCTTTTTTGCCAACAGCACTACCGAGCAGTTCATCGGTTTCTATGTTTTTGAACAACAAAGTGTCTGTACTTTTGAATTGTTTTTTCATGCAGTAGTACTGATGTAAACAAACCATCCAGTTTAGCGCTGTGGGTTTGTCTTTCCAGATAGCAGGATATAGGAGCACGGTATCTGTTTCTAATCTTATCACATTTTTTTCTTCGAGCGTTTTTACATTAGCAATTATTTTTGCCGTTTGTTGCGCAGTATTAGCTTTAGAAGATACTTTTTTGTTAGCGTAAAACATGATTGCAAATAGAAATGTTTACAAACAAAAAATGCTACTAACCTAAAAGATTAACAGCATTTATTTGTGCGGAGAGCGAGGGATTCGAACCCCCGGACCTATTACAGTCAACAGTTTTCAAGACTGCCGCATTCGACCACTCTGCCAGCTCTCCGCCGCAAAAGTACAAACTCTGTTCATATTTGCAAATTGTAAATTGCTTTTTTATTAAAATGCTTGTTAAACCGACTACTATAGCCGTAATTTCAGTTAGATAAAATTCAAAATTTCGGGAATTTTGATTATCACTTTAGTCTTTTAACGAGTTGCTCATTTTTATGCAACAGTATTTTTGCAATTTCTCCCTCTTTCCAGTAAGCTTTAATGTTCTTTTTTTGGTTGTCAGTTAGTGGTTTCTTTCCGTCAATTAGTTGCATGCCAAAAGCGTTTGCTGCCAATATATCGTAATATTTCCCGTCGCTAAAACCTAATGCTGTTGCTAAATTTGTCTTCACTATCGCTAGCCAAGAAGGAATATCTCGCTCAGCTATTTCTGGGATAGCTAATATTTCATTTTTAAGAACTTCTTTCTGGAAATCTACAAAGTTCGAGCAAACTAAATATTGAGAGTTGTTGAGGTCCAAATCTTTCATGTAATTAAAGTAAGTCCTATCTACTTTCTGAATTTTAGGTATTGTAACCGTATCCTTTGTATAATATATGAAGTTAGCTCTCATAGATCTTTCGTAGTTGAAAGCACGTATCCTGTAGTTCCATATTCTAAAATCCCTAGCTAAAATCTCCTTGCGTTCTTTTGATATTAAGGAATCCGTTTCGAGCGTTTTTAATTTATCTGCTACCGTAGTTTTAATAAAATTAAGGTGTGCGTCGGGACTTTTATCATATAGCTGATTTTGAGGGTCGGGTACATTATTGTAAATACCAACCATTTGATAAACAATTGGTAAGCTTTCTTTTACATCATTAGTGTTCATTTCAGGATCCGTCTTAATTGCCTCAATTTCGGAGTTCGCATTGTAGGTGATGTCGATGTTTGTTACGTCATTACTTTTAACATTAATTAGTAAAGGTTTTTCGGGATTTAAGTTGGTTTTCAAAGCAATTAGTGAGAGGTCTGTCTCCAAATCAACATCGATAGAAAATTTACCCGCTTGGTCAACTTCCACTTTATGTGTAACCGTTTCGCCAGAAATTGGGTGTGTAACAAAAATCTCTAAAGAAACGCCATTAGCTTTCTGCTGCGTTGTTACCGAGCCAGTAATTTTCGCTGTTCCTAACTGTATTTTAGGCGTTCCGATTTCTTTGTCAACACTTGGCTTGCAAGATAGTATAAACGTGAACCCCAACAGGGATAAAAATTTTAAGAGTCGTCTCATATTAATTTGATTAAGTTAATTTATATTTCATTGTACTTTAGGTTGATACGGAATATACAAACAATAGGCGACATATAAAAATGAATGAAAAAATCCCAGCTTTTGTTTGGATGTTTCGAATGAAGATAACCTGAGGGAAAGAAGGAAATACGTATGCAGATCCCTCGAAACTTGAGAATATAAACTGTAAAAAAAAAGCCTTAGATTTCTCTAAGGCTTTATGTTTTTTGAGTGGCGGAGAGCGAGGGATTCGAACCCCCGGACCTATTACAGTCAACAGTTTTCAAGACTGCCGCATTCGACCACTCTGCCAGCTCTCCGCGACAAAAGTACGAACTCTGCTTAAATCTGCAAACTGCTAAATGCTTTTTTTTGATGTTTTTGGCTAATGCCTTAACACAGAGCAATAAAAAATTAATATTTGCTTAACTTATCCTCTGCGGCAGGCGTTTTTTTGAACATATTAAAGTTCGGGCGGATAATTTTTACGCTTCGTTTTGATAAATCTACACTAGCATTTAGCTCAAATCCTATTAAAAGGATTAGAGAATTTAGGTAAAGCCAAATCATTACTACAATTAAGGTTCCAATAGAACCATAAATTTTATTGTACGCACCAAAGTTGTTTATGTAGTAAGAAAACCCCCAGATGGTTAAAAATGCCAGTACAGTTGCCAACCAAGAGCCAGCGCTAAAAAATCTCCATTTTTTTGTTTGTGCTGGCCCATAACGGTAAAGTATAGAAACCGTAATAAAATAGAGGGTGCCCAAAAGTGCCCAACGTGTAAGTAAAATAACGTAGTAAATTAAATTTCCGTCGTATTCAATTTCTTGTTTTAAATAATTTAACAAAATTACGCTAATAGCCATTGCTGCAATACAAATGATTACCGATACGGCAATAATTACAGTTAAAATAATGGCCACTAAGCGTTGTTTTAGCCAAGTTCGGGTTTCTACAATTAATGATGACCTATTAAAAGCAACCATGAGATTGTGTACGCCATTGGTAGCAAAAAACAACGAAAGGAAAAAACCGAAGGATAGTAAACTTCCATTTTGGATATTTACGATTTCATTTAAAGTGGTTTCGAAAGCTAAATAAGCATTGTTGGGTAATACCAATGCTATTAAAGACATCAACGTTTCCTGAAAACCAATCCTTTTAGGGATATAAGGAATTAACGTAAATAAAAAGATGATGGCTGGAAAAATAGCCAACATGAAGTTGTACGCCAAAGAAGAAGCCTTGTTTACTAAAGTCGATTTTCCAATTTCCTTAAAAAAGAAAGTTGCAACCGTATAAATAGGCAAGGGACTAAAACCTGGCAGTACACAAACTTTCGTCCACTCGATAAACAACGAATAGATTTTTAGTTTTAAAAGCTGTTTATGTAGCCAGTTCATTTATTAGTCGAAATATTTACGCACATTCTCCATAAAATTTTTAGGAGGTTGGCAAGGTCTTCTGGTGTTTTTATCTACAAAAACCAAAGTAGTTTGTCCGGTGTTAATTAACTGTTCCGCTTCGTTGTAGATTTCGTAATCTACTACCAACCTTACCGTTGGCAATTGTTTTACGATAGATTTTATGGTTAAAGTTTGATTGTAAAGTGCCGGTTTAATAAACTTACACTGCAAATCTAAAATAGGCAACATCACACCTTCTTTTTCCATCGTTTCGTAAGTCATGCCAGAGCAAGCTTCAAAACATTCGGTTCGTGCAACTTCGTAATATTGTGCGTAGTTACTATGGTGCACAACACCCATCTGATCAGTCTCTACGTATCTTACTTTAACTTTACTTTCGTATATAAACATTATCTAAATATATTACGTTTGTTTAATGCTTCTCTATATTTTTTAGCATTAATATTATGCTCTTCAACCGTTTCCGCAAAATTGTGATAGCCAGAAAAATCTTCTTTGGCACACATATAAATGTAGTTGTTTTGCTGTCTGTTTAATACAGCGTCAATTGCGTTAATACTCGGCATCATAATAGGTCCGGGAGGCAAACCAGCGTATTTGTAAGTGTTGTATTTAGAACTTACATCTAACAAACTTTTGGTAACTCTTTTTACTGTAAAATCATCATTAGCAAAAATTACTGTCGGATCTGCCTGTAATAAAATCCCTCTGTTCAATCTATTTAAGTACAGACCAGCAATAGTTGGCATTTCTTTGTCGTAAAGTGCTTCTGCGTCTACAATAGAAGCTAGAATAGAAACTTGTACAGGCGTTAAGTTAAGTGCTTTTGCTTTTTGTTTTCGCTCATCTGTCCAGAATTTATTGTATTCTCCTAACATTTTCTCATAAAATGATGTAGGAGAGGTATTCCAATAAATTTGATAGGTGTTTGGAATAAACATGGTGTAAACCGTCTCTGGATTGAAGCCACTTTTTTCTAACAAAGCGGTCGAATCTAGCACACTGATGAAAGCTAAAGAATCAGCCTCCATGTTTTTAGCTAAGTAAGCTGCAAAATTCTGTTTCTTTCTAAAACCTTGAAACTTTAAATTTACTGCATCTTGATTGCCCGATTTAAGTTTGTTTATTAAAGTTCGGTTGTTTAATCCAGCAGATACCGCATATCTGCCAGGTTTTAAGCTATTAGCCAAATTCATTTGGCCGGCAGCAGCTTTAAATTTACCAATATTCTTTAAGGTGTTTTTAGTATTAAGTTCGTTTAAAAACTCATCATACGTCATACCTGTTCTTACGTAGATGTATTTTTCGTTACCACTAATGTTAGGCGCTAAAAATGTGCTGTACAGGTTAAAGCCAAAATACCCGCCCACGGCTAAAAGCACAATTGGGATAAGAATAAATGCTATTTTACGTGGTGTCATTGGTTTTTTATCTTCGTTGTTCATATAAGGGATATGCAGAAATTAATTAAGGTTTTTTAGTTAGTGTGATATTAATTGGCGTACCAATTTTTACTTTTACAACAGTATCTGCTGCTAATGGAAATTGATTTACAATAACCGCATCTGCCGTATCAATTATATCTCCTTCGTAGGTTATAGTTCCTAAAGTTAGCATCGCTCCGCGTAAAGAAAATTTAGCTTCATCAATTGTTAATCCTGTTAAATTTGGCAGTTCTACATCTTCGTTTCCTCTTCCGTCGCCCAAAGTAAGGTTAATAACCGATCCGGTAGGTAAAACCTCGCCAGCTTTAATCAGCTGTCCACCGAAAAACGCTTCCAAAACAACATCTTTGGCAACATCTGGCTTGTAGGTTGTATCGCCAACCTTTAAACGGTAGCTTTCTAATAATGCTTTTGCTTCTCTTAACGATTTATTTTCTATATCCGGAAACTTAACATTTGGAGCCTGAGCGGTATTTATGGTTAAATAAATTGTTCTGTTTCCTTTTACAAACGTATTTGCATCTGGATCTTGATCGGTAACTATGCCGGGTGGCTTATCCATAATATAAACAGAATCTACCTCGTAACGCAAACCTAAATCTTCTAGTTTGGTAACCGCTTGGGCAATACTAAGTCCCTTAAGCTCCGGTACTTCCAAACCCTCACCGTGTTTGGTATAATAACGTAGGCTAAAAAATGCAATGAGCAAAATAGCAGCAAAGGTGCAAAAAGCGGCTATAAAGGTATTTCTAAAAGATTTCGTTTTTAAGTACGCAATAAATTTGCTCATTTATGTTTTTTATAGATGTATAATAGTTCAAATTTAGACTAAAAAAATATTTTATCTCAATTAAAATCAAATCTGCATCAACTAATTTATATTTTTGAAATCAAAATTTTCAATATCCATGAAGAAAACCATCGCATTGCTAACAGGCGGAACAACCGGAGAGTGGGTTGTATCTGTAAAAAGCGCAGCAACCATCGCTCAAAATATAGATACCGCAAAATTCGATGTTTATAAAATAATGCTTAACGAAAGCGGATGGTTTTATGAGCCAGCAGATTCTGTTAAAATAGAAGTAGACAAAAATGATTTTTCGCTAAACTTTAATGGTCGTAAAATAAAATTCGATGGTGTTTTTATTGCTATACACGGTTCTCCCGGCGAAGATGGAAAATTGCAAGGTTACTTTGATATGATTGGTATGCCATATACCACTTGTAATGCCTTAACTTCATCTATTACCATGAACAAAGGTTATACAAAAGCAATTGTTGATGGGATTAAAGATTTGAATGTTGCTAAATCGGTACAGATTTTTAAGCAAGGCGATTACAGCCTAGCTGAAATTAAGAATAACCTAAAGCTACCTTTTTTTGTTAAACCGAATAGTGGCGGAAGCAGTATAGGTATGAGCAAGGTTAAACATGCAGATGATTTGGAGTTGGCATTGGACAAGGCATTTAAAGAAGATGATCAGGTTTTAATAGAAGAGTTTGTAGAGGGTAGGGAATTTTCTATCGGTGTGTTTAAAACAAAAGGCAAAATTGTGGTTTTGCCAACTACAGAAGTCATTCCTAAAAACGAATTTTTTGATTTCGAAGCAAAATATACCCCGGGTGCTACTGAAGAAATTACGCCAGGTTTTATGACTGAGGAGGAAAAACAAAGGGTAGAAGAAGTAGTTACACAAGTTTACCTGAAGTTAGATTGTAAAGGAATCGTTCGTATAGATTATTTCTTAGAGAAAAATACAGGTAAGTTTTACTTTATCGAGATTAACACGATTCCCGGTCAAACAGCCACAAGTTTTATACCGCAACAAGTTGCCGCAATGGGCATGGAGCTAAAGGAGTTTTACACGCAAGTAATCGAGGAGTCGATATAGGTATTGACTCAAAATAAAGCCACAGATGAATAATCTGTGGCTTTACTATAATAGTCATGCTGAATTTATTTCAGCATCTTTTTTTGCTGACGAGATTAGCTAGTTGAATTAACGAGTATTCTAATAGCTGCCATAAACTATTTGAAAAACAGTGTCAGGCTTTTATAGCATCTGCAGCCCCACTTTACGCTTTACTGCGTGTTCGCTTCAATTGGGTTTAGTTAATAACGTTAAGTGCTTCGTAGTTGCCGTTGCAAAATGCCGATCCTTAGTTTAGCCTGTTATACTTGCGCCAGTCTAAAGACCCATTGCAATAGTCAGTCAAGCTATCAACCAATATGGCAATTCAATAATTTACTATGTACAACCATCTAAACTACTTTTTTCTTCCATCCGCCACGCTTAAATAATATAAATGCTGCAATGGTAATCCCAACTTCCGCAACCGGTATGGCAATAAAAACGCCGGTAGGACCAAGGTTAAAGTATTTAGCCAACAAGTAAGCGAAAGGAATTTGAAAAAGCCAGAAGGCAACTACGTTAATTTTTGTTGGTGTCCATGTATCGCCTGCGCCATTAAATGCACTTACCAAAACCATTCCTATTCCGTAAAGTATAAAACCGTAGCTTAAAATCCTCAAAGCTTCCACAGCCACTGCTTTAATTTGAGCATCGGTTGTAAAAAATGCTGCAAAATATGGTCCGCAGGTTAAAAATAGCACAGTAACAAATGCCATAAAAATTACCGAGAACTTCATCGTTACAAATACAGATTGCTCTGCTCTGTCCATATGTCCGGCACCCATATTTTGTCCAACTAAAGTTGCAGCAGCATTGCTCAAACCCCAAGCTGGTAACATAAAAAACATCATTAACCTAAGCGCTGTTTGGTAACCGGCAGAACCATGATCGCCACCCGTTGTAGCTACTAATTCTGCTAAAAATATCCAGCTACAAGAAGCAATTACAAATTGTAAAATAGCTGGTGCAGCTATTTTAATAATCGCCTTAATCTGTTCGAATTGTGGTTTAAAATAGCTTAGTTTTATTTTTAGCGCACTGTTGCCTCTTGCTAAATGGAATATTTGATAACAAACGCCTAACCCACGACCTATGGTTGTTGCTAGTGCAGCACCGGTTAACCCGTAGGCTGGTATTGGTCCGTAACCTCTAATTAATAACGGACATAATATGCAGTTGGCTACGTTGGCAATAATTAAACTTTGCATGGCGATGGAAGCGTTACCTGCACCGCGAAAAATACCGTTAATTAAAAACAGCAACATAATAATTATGCTGCTCCCCATCATTATCCGAACGAAAGTTGTGCCTTCTGACGCTGTATTTTCTGTAGCGCCCATCAGCATTAAAATTTCCTTTGCAAAAACTACTCCTGCAATACTTATAACTATGTTTACCGCAACTGCAATAACAATTGCCTGCATACCAGCTCTTGCAGCAGCCTCTGGATTTTTCTCTCCAATTCTGCGAGCTACAACTGCTGTGGCGGCCATACTCATTCCAATAGCTAAAGAATAAATTATAGTTAAAACGGATTCTGTTAAACCAACAGTTTGTATGGCTGCACTACTGTTTGGCAGATGGCCAACAAAATATAGGTCTACCAATGCAAAAACAGATTCCATCATCATTTCCAGCATCATTGGGATGGCTAGAAGGAATATCGCTTTGCGGATGCTGATGGAAGTATAATCGGTTTCCTTACCAATAATAGCTTGCCAAAGCAATGAAAAAAAGTTTGTGAGACTATTGTTAGTCTTTATAGAATGTGACATTTGGAGAAAATAAATGTTTACCATGGGATACCTAGAACAAGGCATCAGTTAATTAAAAAGAATGTGGATTTAGCTTTTAACAGCCAAATTGAGCCCTCAATACTATCATGGTTTTTTGCGATTTGATAATTCAAATGTATTAAAAAATAGGAACTTACAAAAAATATGATCTAAAACAATTTCCAATACTGGATTTTTTAGATCAGATTTTATTGTATTCAAATACTGTAAGCTTTAATCATTTCCTCGTTCACCTTGCAAGAGCGTTGAGTTTTTAAATCAATCATTACATAATCAAAAATTCCATCAGAAGAGACTTTACCTGTAGTTTTATTGATAATTTCGAACTGTACGTTGCTACCTTTTTCGTTCATTTCTAAAATACCTGTTCGTACAATCATTTTATCGCCCATTTTTAGAGGGCGTTTAAAGTTGATGGTAACTTTTGCTACAACCCAGCCGTAACCCATTTTTTCAAATGTTTCCCAGCTCATGTTATAGTATTTTTCCATTTGCTCATAACGTGCAGCTAACACATAATCTAAGTATTTGCTGTTATGCACATGGTTAAACATGTCTATATCATCTGGGCGAACAGTAAGCTCTGTTTCGAAAATGCTGTATTCGTTAGTTATCATCTAGCGCAAAAGTAAACAAACCTTGCATTTTTAAAGCCATTTTTTAAAGCATCGCTTCCGATAAATCTTCTTTTTCAGGATTTTTGATGATAAAATCCTCAGGTTTTCGTTTCCAACGGCGATGGCTCCACAGCCAATATGCAGGCTCTTCTTTAATCATATCCTCTAAAAAACGGGTATGAAGTTCGGTAATTTCATATTCAACCGTATTTTTCGGGTCCAAGCAAATCGGCACACAATCTACTTCGTAAAAACCACGTTTTACATATCGCGTCTTTAAATAAAATACAGGTCTATCGGTTTTTTTTGCAATTTTTTCTACACCTAATTGTATAGATGTTTGCTGATTGAGTAAAGTTGTCCAGTATTTTGTGTCCTTTCTAGTCGGCGCTTGGTCGCTACCAAAAGTAAACATCGTTGCTTGGTTTTTAGTGGCCTGTATCATTCTTATGGTCTGTTTCATAGCCACCATTGTTGTGCCGTACTTACTTCTCATCTTTAAAAACCAATTATCAAAAGCTTTGCTACTCAAAGGCTTATAAATAGGGTAATGATTACCAGAGAAAGTTAATCCAATTGCCATGCAAACCCATTCGTAATTGCCATAGTGCGAAGAGCAGAAAATAACACTTTCGTTGTTCTGTAAATAGGCTTCAACTAAATCTACATTTTTAAACTTAACACGTCTTTTTAACTCCTTTTCAGAAATATTATTCATCTTAATAACCTCAAAAATCAATGAGATTAGGTACTTAAAAAACTTCTGTTCTATTGCTTTAATTTCCTTTGCAGATTTTTCGGGGAAAGAATTAACAAGGTTTTCTCGGACAACATTTTTTCTATAACCAAATACGTGGTAAATGAGTAAATAAAATAACGCAGAGAAAACGTGTAGGATGCGAAGAGGTAGTAGGGATAGTGCGTTTAAGAAAAATATTCCTAAATAAGAGATGCCTTTGGCTAACATTTGTATTGCTTTAAGGCAAAATTAACTAGATATTGTTAATTTGTTTCTTTAACGAAAGTAATTTAACCTTAGAGCTAAAGGTTGTGATACTGAAATGACAGATTCAATTTGATTTGACTAAAAATCTAACCTTAGTTGCACTTGTGTGCTATTTACAAAAGTGCTAGGTTTCGACTCTTTAATAACTTGAAATCTGCAAAGTGCTACTGTAGGGAAGTTCATGAACACCGTTTCTGTTAATCGGGCTTTAGCTTGGTAGTTCTCAAATCCTTTTGCAAAAAGTTCCGTTAATTCAGGATTAGATTCATCTTTATTAAAACTTGCAATCAATTCTCTTTCGCTATCGTTTTCTGGAATAAGCTCTATTCGAGCAGCAGATTTTGAGGCAAACTGGTAATGGTATTTCATTGCGTGATTAGGGTTTGCAAATATAGCTAAAAACGCCAAAAAATGTTGTTAAAATGTTTTGGAAATAGAAGAAAATTAAATCTAAATACGAAAAATAGATTACGAGCGAAGTATGTTGGTAACACGCTGGTCCATATCTTCGTCAACTTCAAACTGCCCAGTATAAAACTCTTCATAATAGGCCTTAATAATTGCTGCCAAGGGGGTTGCCAATAAAGCACCTGTTAAACCAAACGCAGCACCCATTGCAAGAAGCAAAAAGAGAAGTGATACTGGGTGGATATTCATGGTCTTTGAGCGAAGTTTGGGCATTAAAAAATCAGCCACCAGCTCATTTAACAAAAGAAAAAATACCAAGCACCAGAATGCTGTAATCGGGCTTACAGAAAGCGCCACAAGCGTAGGAGGGATGGCCATAATATAAAATCCAATTTTCGGTATAAGCTCTGAAAAGAAAGCCAATGCCGCCCAAACTAGAGCGCCTGGAACGTCCATTAGGGTTAAAAATCCGTAAACTAATACCGCTTGTATTGCGCCACCTATCAGATTTGATTTCATCCAGCCGGTTAGCATAATTGAGGTATGACTTAACGCTAATTCTGCTTTCTCTCTCCTTCTGGGCGGAAAAATCGAAAGATAGAGTTCTATCATGGGGCGGGGATTGCCAACAAAGAAAACTACGATAGAGATAAAAACGATAAAAACAAAAATCCCCCCTAAAACAGAAAAAGAAAACGTACCCAAACCCATTACGGTTTTACCTATTGATGGCATGGCCGACGTTAGTGAAGAACCACCTTTACTAAATTCTTGCTTCAACTCTGGAAAGTTTTTTAGTTGCGAATCTATATAGCCATCAACACTTTGGTAGTATTTTGGAATGTTGCCTACTAAAACATCTAACTGATTACTTATATGTGGTACAACCAACCAGCCTAATAAGCCCGTTATTCCGAAAATTATTACAAATACTATTAATGCAGCTACCCATCGTTTCATGCCTTTTGCTTCAAGCTTGCTAACGGGCGAATTGATAATTAAACCCAATATGAGTGCAAATAAACCCAATAGTAAAACGCTAATGATTTTTAATAAAAACCAAAGTAGTATTACCAGCCCTGCAGTGTAGAGAATTAGTGAGCTTGCTGTTCGGAAGAGATTGTCTTTTGTAAGGTTGTTCATTTAGCTGTTTAAGTTATTTTAACTTTTTTAAGCCAAAAATGTTTGCTGTAAGTAAGAAAAATCCGATAACTTAACATTAAGTTAATGGCAAATTTTCTTCGTCTGTAAAGTAATTGCTTCGTAAATTTCCCTAGCCAAATCAGATTCTTCTAGCTTGGTTACAATAGCGTAAACCGGGTTAGTGATAATTGAAACCAAATTATGGTTTTCTGATTCGATAAATATCGATTTATGGTCGGCGCTATGTGCTACGCTAACTGCAAATTCTTCTTTGGAGATTTTTTCGATTTCTGCTAAATAGTTCTCTTTAGCTTTGTTAAATGGGATGTAAATATACTCGCTGTTTGTCATACATCTTCTAACACTGTTTTTTGAAAAAGGTTTATCAGATATTAAAATATTTTGGTAAGCAATAAAATGGTGTAACATCTAAAACTTTCCAATGTCAAAATCAGAAAAAACTTTATATGCTAGTGTTAAAATCAGACTATTTCATTTCTCACGAACGCTTAACTTGGTTTGTTAACGAGAACCATATCCAAAAAGAAAACATTTTAAGCATCACGCAAAACGGAGGTATGTTTACCATCTTTTTTTATGGTTATGCCGAAACTAAAGAAGTTACTCAAGGCTTGTTTTCATAAAATGATGATATTACAAAAAATGCTGTTAACGCTTGTAATTGCGTTTCCGATTAGTGGTTGGAGCCAGCAGGTAATTGTACCAAATAAAAACGTAGTAGACCAAAAGTGGATACATAACCAGGACTATAAAATGCGTTGGCTAATGGTTAGAGACACTATAAAAGTTGCCATTGGAGAAGTAGACTACAGGATTAAAATAGTTGATGATAAAATTCAAGTAATCACCGATGTAAAAATGAAGGGAAGCCCAGCATCTTGGATTGATACCACAATTGTTAGCAAACAGAATTTATCTCCAATTTATCACTCTTCTTACAACGCACAACGTAACATGTCGTTAGCTTTTGGTAAGGATATAAAAGGATTTTATTTGGATAAAATAGTTGGAAAATCTACAAGCATAAATGAAAATGTACCTTCTGGCTATTTCGATAGTAATTTTTATCCGATACTAATTAGTTGGTTACCGCTCAATACAACTTATAAGGCAACGCTATCTATTTTCGATTACAACCCGAAAGGTAAAATTGGAGTTTTAAAAGCTAATGTTTTAAATGTAAAAGAAGCAAGTTATATAAGCAGAAAACTAGGCGAGCGAAAAGTTTGGGAGGTAGAAGTGGCTGATGAGATTAGTAATGATTCAAAAAGTATTTATTATTTCGATAAACTAACCAGGCAACTTTACAAACAAAAAATAATTGTAGGTGCTAGAGTGATGGAAATGGTATTGGTTGAAGAATAATTTATTATTCAACTTCAATGTCAATCTAATCGTTAACCTTAAAATTTAAAAAATATGGTTTGGCGAGTGTTGGCCGAATGTGTATTTTGCGTGCTTAATAACAAATAGGAATGGCCTCAGGTATTTTCGCAATTTTAGATGATATAGCAGCATTAATGGATGATGTTGCAGTTGCTGCAAAAGTGGCAACTAAAAAGACAGCTGGTATTTTAGGAGACGATCTCGCAGTAAACGCCGAAAAGGCAACCGGTTTTCTTTCTTCAAGAGAAATTCCTGTATTATGGGCTATTACGAAAGGCTCTTTTGTAAATAAACTAATTATTGTTCCGGTAGCGTTGTTGTTAAATGCGTATTTACCTCTTGCAGTAACTATAATACTTGTTCTGGGCGGATTTTATCTCGCTTATGAAGGAGTGGAAAAAATTGTAGAATATTTATTTCACAGACCTAAGCATATAGACAAGCCCGCAGTGGAGGCCGTTGAAAATGATGAGGTTGCCGAAAAAGCAAAAATAAAATCGGCTATTACCACAGATTTTATTCTTTCTGTAGAAATTGTAATTATCGCTTTAGCAACAGCAGTTGATAAAAGTTTAACAATACAAATTCTTACCGTTTCTGTTGTGGCTATTTTGGCTACGGTTGGCGTTTACGGCATTGTTGCATTAATTGTAAGAATGGACGATGCAGGTTATCAATTAATAAAGCGCTCTAACGAAAAGGGTTTTCTAAATACGGTTGGTTTGGGTTTAGTTAAGGCTTTACCAATTATTATAAAAATGCTGAGCGTGGTTGGTACAATCGCATTAGTTTTGGTTTCTGGCGGAATTTTCTCTCATAATATTCCGTTTTTACACGGATTGTTTCCTGCTATACCAACTATGGTTACTGATTTTGGATTAGGCTTAATTGCTGGATTATTAACCGTAGGTGTAATTTTATTAATCAAAAAAGTTATTCCTAGCAAAAAGGCAAAATAAGATAATGATAAAATTTGCATACACCATACTTTACGTTAACGATGTTGAGAAAGCAATATCATTTTATGAAAAAGCTTTTGCATTTAACAGGAAGTTTGTAACGCCAGATAACGACTATGGAGAACTCCTTGTCGGTGAAACAACTTTGTCTTTCGCATCATTAAAATTAGCAAAAGAGAACTTAAAAGACGGTTTTGTAGAAAGTAATCTTAATAACAAACCTTTTGGTATTGAAATTGGATTTACGACGGAAAACGTAGACGAAACTTTAAAAAATGCGTTGGATGCTGGAGCAACAATCGTAGCAAATCCTAAAACTAAACCTTGGGGGCAAATTGTAGCTTATATTAGAGATCTAGATGGGTTTTTAATTGAGATTTGCACGCCAATGGTATAAAAACTACGGCGATTAATTTAGTTGCATTGCAGAATAAAATTATATTTACGGTTTAAAGAATAACCTTTTCTATAGGATATTAGCACAATTTTTAAAAATCTACCTTAAAATGGGCGATATACTACCTAGTTTATTTACAGCCGCTATCGTTAGTGCAGGCATTGGCCTTTTCTATTTCTTTTTACTAAATGCCCACGGTTTTACTAGGGTTAAATACAAATACGTTTTTCTGAGCATATTCGTATTATTAATTTGTTTAAGCTTTTTTGGTTTCCAGGCGGTAGGTTTTACAGCATTTACACTTGGTATCGGTGTATTTGTATTAGCAATTGCTTTATTTGCCAGAGGGATGGCAAATTCTTTAAAAGAATCATCCTCTAAACTTTTCGAAGAGAAAAATAAAAAAGTTGAAACCCAGAAAATTAACGATACCAATATTGCTAGTTATGTTGGTGTAGTATTTCATTTAGTGGTTATTATCCTAATTTCATTATCCATATTTACTTATAGCAATGATGTAATTTTAGATGAAAGTAGAATGGAACGTTTAATTGGCGACGCCTTTTTTCAATTTTATAGTACAATTATGTTAATGTTGCTCGGCTTATTCAATCCTTTTGTAAGCCCGTCCGAAAGATTAATGGGATTTGCAGAGCGTATTGACAGAGTCCAATATCCAAAATGGTATAAATTATTAAGTGACAAAAGAAACTGGGTAACCGCTAAAGCAATAATTTGCATTTTGATAATAGCGTATTTTGTAAACGATGGTTTATTTAATTTTCCAAGTTGGGACGGTGGTAACTTACTGATGAATGGCTATTTGATTTTAATTGGTTTTTATGTTTTTTTGAATTTGATGCAGTTGATAAGAACTCCGGATTTGTTCTTTAAGAGAAACTGGTTCCGTTTAACATTGTTGTTTAAATCGGCATATTTAAGCATATTTCTAGGCGCAATACTTGTTTTTAGCACCTTGTTTTTTTCGTCTATTTTGGGTTTTAATCCAGATAACCTGAAAGTTAGCTCAGAAGCGATTTTGTTTTTAGGCTTTAACATTTTAATGTGTTACAACGAATATCGCCTTGCCAGAGCTTAAAAAATAAGTTACGCAGAGCAAGTAAAATATCGCCTGCAAACAAACAGCCTGTAGGGATGTTGTTAAACTATCTTAAAGCATTATAATTATGGAACAAGATAAAAAAAGCGAAGCGCTAGTTGTTATTCGCGACAGCCCGGAAGTAGGAGAAAAAATCATTTTTGATATCGTTATTAAAGAAAAATTGGTACATGTTATTGTACGCAGAGATACGCAAATCTATTACATAAACGTAGATGGCGAGGATTTGGGAAGTTTTACCAAAGACAACGATGGAACAATAGAACGCTATGGTCAGCCACGTGGCGCAGCTGATGATTTTGAAGATTATTTTAAGCCCATTGAAGCTAAACTTGAAGAAATGGGCAAGTAACCAAGAATTAAGGCGTATAGGGCTTTATAATAACTAATCTGTCGCCTGTTGTATCTACTTCAAAAAACTTAGGGATGCGTACGAAACGACCGTTAACATTTTTGTGGCTGTGCAAAGACATTAAGTGTTTGCCATCAAAAGTTTTAAATAGCATGCCGTGACCGAAGTTAGGAGGTGTAATAGGCTCTTTTTCGTGTATCCAAGGCCCGTCTAAAGTTCCGCTTTGAGAGTAGGCAACGCCTTGTGTGTAAACATCGTAAATCCAACTTGTCCAAATCATACCAAGTTTGCCAGTTCCTGTGGTAAATAAATATGGTCCGTCTGTTACTTGATGCGGTTTAACCTCGCCATCCTTTCCTTTTTCTTTGCTCCAAGGAGAATCACTAGCTCTGAATAAAATTTTACTTTTTCCAAGGCTTCCACTCAAATCCGGTTTAAGTTCTATTTTCTCCATAGTTCCATTACCGTTTTGCAACCATTCGTGGCAGAAAATCATATAGGGTTTGTTATCTTTATCTATCCAGAATGTCCCATCAAGTGTTGGCATAGTTGCCGGTAAATAAACAGGGTCTTTCATTGGTAAATATGGTCCATCGGGTTTATCGCTTATCAATACATGAGAGGCTCTACGCTCAATTGGGATGTTGTTTACAGTATCTATTTTTACAGCTTCATTAGTAAAAGTTGCGAAGTAATAATATTTGTTTTTGAATTGGTGGATTTCTGCAGCCCAAATCATTGGTTTTGCACCCATCCAAGAATTTGGATCTGTTTTAGAGATATCAAAAGGTCCCTCCCAAAATTTCAGATCTTTACTTTTCCAGAGCTTACCGCTGGTGCCGGTCATGTAATAGGTTTTACTTTTCTCATCAGCCAAAATAAATGGATCGCTGAGTCGTATAGAATCTAGCGGTATGTTCTTTTTAACAACGCTTGTAATTTTCTGTTGTGCTGAAGCCAGGTTTGGTATCATCAGCGTTAGCATAAAAACAAAAACTAAATTCTTCATATTATATGGTTAACATCTTTTGGCTAAAATGGTAATTTGTAATTTAAATAATGGGAGTAAACCATTTTAGGTTAAAATAATACTAGTTTCTGCTAATTTAATATCATCAGACTCTCGTAATTATCTAAAAATTGGCGTTACGAAAATTTGCTGAAAACTGTTAGATATGGAACGGAAACCCACAGATATTTAAACTTAGTTTTTTAGCTAACTACTTTTTATATTTTTGAATCATTATACATTCCGCTAAACATGCCCAGATTAATAAACTTTAATAACATTAAGCTGATATCATTTTTATTAGTTGTACTGCTTTTCTCTTGCAAAAATAAGAAGCAAGCTGATAAAGAACAGTATGCGCCAAAAGCTGATGTTAAAAAAGATTATATCGCTTTTTTAATTTCTTTAGATACACTGCCAGTATCCGAAGTAAAAAGAGCAATTATTAAGGAAGATAGTTTATTAAATTATAAGCAAAAACAGCAGGCTAATCCATTTTCTTTTTATTTTAAAGCTCGAAAATTCCTTATCGAAAAAAAAAGAGACAGTGCGCTGCAGATGTACGAAAAAATGGATGCCAAAAATAAGGGCGATGTTTTTTTACTGAAGGAATATAGCATTTTAGATCAGCGTATAAATAACGGAGTAGTAGTAGAGGCTGATTTGATGAACGAAATACAAGCGGGATTACAATTGGCCGAAAAATCAAACAGTAAATTAACGCATCGTTATTACGATTTATTGGCGAAGGCTTTTTATCAGAATCACAACGAAAAAGCTTCGTCAGCTTACGTAGAAAAGTATTTTAAAGCGCATCCATATTTTTGGCATCCGGTAATAAAACAACGTTACTACGATATCTCTTTTTTGCTAGCCTCAAGAGCAGATAACTATAAAAAAATGGCCGAGTACAATTTAAAGGCTCGAAATTTCGCGTTAGGCATAAAAGATAGTATGGCAATTGCGAGAACGTATGATAATGAAGCGCAGATTTATGCTAGGCAATTGGAATTTGGTAAAGCGGTAGAATCTAGCAGAAAGCACTTTAATTATCTAAAAAAGACAAATAGTCTAAATGATATCGCCTATAATAATATGGCCACTAGTTTTATAAGGAATAAGCAACCAGATTCGGCTGTATTTTATTATAAACAAGCTATCGCGATAAATAAAAAGCAAGATCCAGATAAACCACAGTATATCTATCAAAAAGGGCTTATAGATGCTTACAGTATGTTAGGTGATTATAAAAGTGCCCTAGACGCGTCTGATTTGGCGTTTAAGAACGAAATTAAAAGCATAAAGCAAATTGAAGCAGTGAAGGTTGCAGAAATCCAGGAAAAGTATGAAGCCGAAAAAAAAGATCGTAGCATTTCAGAGCTTTTAAATAGAAACGAACTTAACGAAAAAGTTATAGCCCAACAGCGTTATACATTAGGTTTGGCAACGTTAGTGTTTTTAGCAACCCTTTTATTCTTTTACGTTTTTTACAGACAGCGGCAATTGAAGCAAAAAAACAGTTTACTTCAGTCAGAAAATAAGCGACTAAACATTGAACAAAAGTTGCTACAAGTGCAGTTAAATCCACATTTTATATTTAATTCTATTGCAAATTTACAAAGCTTATTTGCTACTGGTAATGCTAAGGAAACAGTAAAATATCTAACCGTTTTTTCTGGCTTGTTACGTAACGTGTTAGAGCAAAACAGAAAAGATTTTATTACGCTCGAAGAAGAAGTTGCGTCGCTAGATAATTACTTACAATTGCAACAGATGCGTTTTATGGGGCTTTTTGACTACGAGATAGTAGTAGCCGATGACATCTATCAATCTGGCATCATTATTCCGCCTATGCTTATACAGCCATTTGTTGAAAACGCGATAGAACATGGCTTTAGAAATATAGCCTATAAAGGCAAACTAACCATCTCTTTTAATGTTAAGGATGGGCAAATGGTTATTTTGGTAGACGACAATGGCATTGGTTTAAAGGAAAAGACCGGAAACGAAACGAAAAAACAATCGCTGGCTAGAATAATTTTGAAAGAACGATTAGACTTGCTTTTTAATGCAAACGGGCAAGAGGCAAAGTTTGATGTTATAGACAAAAAACAAAATAACGAACATGGCGTAACGGTTAATATTGTAATGCCAGAACTTAAGGATTAATAATAAAGCTAAAATAATATGAAACTTTATATTTTAGAAGACGAAACACTAATAATGCAACACCTATTGCAGGTGGTAAAAACTATTTCTTTTGTAGAAGTTGTAGGAACATCGGCAGAAGTTGCGCAAGCTTTAACTGAAATTCCAGCGTTGAAACCAGATTTGGTGTTGGCAGATATTAGGCTGAAAGACGGTGATAGCTTTCAGCTGTTTCATGAAATAGGAACTGAAGATTTTCAGGTTATATTTTTAACAGCTTACGATCAGTACGCTATACAAGCCCTAAATATGGGTGCTTTTGCTTATTTGCTTAAACCGATTGATGAAGTAGCATTGGTGTCGGCAATTCAAAAATGCTATCAGCATAAAGAAGAAGAATTGCTTAACAAGCAACAGCTTTCTATAGCTAGAGATCATTATTTAGATAAAGGTATAGCGCACAATAAACGCATTGCTTTAAAAAGTATGGAGTTTATAGAAATTGTACCCATTGAAGACATTGTTTATTGTAAAAGCGATAAAGGTTACACCACTTTTTACTTAAACAACAAAACCGAAATTGTGGTTTCTAAAGGCTTAAAAGATTATGAGTTATTACTTACTCCATTTGGTTATTTAAGATGTCATCAATCGTTTTTAGTTAATTTTCAATATGTTAAAAAATACTTTAGAGAAGGTTTTTTACAAGTATTGGATAAAGAAATGATTCCGGTTTCTAGTAGGAGGAAGGAAGAAGTAATGCGTTATTTAGAAAATATTGCCTAAAACTGATTTCGAAAAATAGAAACTCACAAGCGAATAATCGTTTAACTAAAACGAATAAATGTTTATGCATGTACTTGCCGGCAAAATGCAGTAATATTAGAAAGTTTAACCAATCATCTACCCATGAAAAACGTGTTAATTATTGCATTAGCTTTAATTTCTGCTGCTTTAGGTTCTTGCAGTGCGAATAATCCGGGCACCATTAAAAATTACTATGCTGAAGCCGAAATTTTAACGCCTGAGTTTAAAAATAAAGAGTTAAATAAACACATTGAGTATTTTGAAAGTCTGTATAATGAACTAGGTATGGCAGTTAGCAGTGCAGATAAAGCTTCTGTTCCGGATCTCAGCAAATCTTTCTCCAACTGGATTTTAAAAACCATCGATTTTAAGCAGAATTTATCAGCACAAGACCAGAAAAAATTAGAAGATTATTTGCAAAAAGCTAATGAAGCTTGGAATAAGCAAAAAAAACTATTGTAAAAGATTAAACGCATGAAAAGGTTACAAGCTATTTGTTTAGTGCTTTTATTGGTAAAGTTTAGTGTTGCTCAAACTATGGATGACAAACTGAAATTTAAAGAAATAAGTGGTTGTTACGGTAGTACAACAGAAGGGATTTGTTTGTTTGAAGATGGTAGATTTCTTTTGTATGGTTACGCAACTGCAGTTTTTGGTAAATATTCTTTTGAAAAAGATTACATGAAGTTTGTACCTGATGTACCTCCTTTTTTTGAAGTTTACGGCACTGCTAACAAAAATATTGGAGATAACACAAGAACAAATTTTAAGGGCTTTGATCGTGGTGGCAATACTTTTATAAAATTTGGCGATAACGATATTACTCGGGTTTTTAATACTGATGCTAACTGTTTTGATTCGCCTTTTGTTTATCAAACAACAAAGTTGAAGGGGAAAACGATTCTGTCAAGTTATTTGGAAGGTAATTTTCCATCTCCTGGTAAAATAGGTTTTTCTTGGGAGTATGAACTGCCTAAAACTTTTAATGATTTTATCTTTATTTATAACGCTCCAAGCAGGTACGAAGAGGAGTTTGAAGCTATAATAGAACAAACTAAAGAAGGAGATATTTTACGCACATCTAACTATGCTAGAGAAAATGGTTTTGCTAAGAGAGCTGTGGATCCAGAAGATAAAAGTTGGGCGGAAATTTTAAGCTTCAAAAAGCAATACGATAGTAATAAAGCTACCAAAGCGGATGTGATTTACGCAAACAAGCATTACAGTGCATTTCCAGCGCCAAACGAAGATCACATTTTTGATGATAGGGCAAATCAATTTGTTAGTAAAATGGCTAATGAAAACGAAGCATATTATCTTAATAATCAATATAACGATGGCCTTTACTTGCGTAAATATGTTAAGATCGATCCAAAATTTAAAACCGCTTTTAATCCGAATTCGGTAAAAATATCTCCAACTACTATTTTTTATACTGTTTGCGGAGAAGGTTCTGAAAATTCTTACCACTACAATGGCTACACTAAAATAGAAAACGATAAAATATCTACTGTAGAGGTTGCTCCGATGCTACAAACCATTCCGAATGTTGTAGTTGACAAGCCCGTGAAAAATATGTTAAACGATGGTTTTTATCTAACAAAAGATGGTATAGTTTCATCGGTTCCTTTATTTAAGCAAAGCGATATTAAATCGATAACTGACACCAAAGTTAAAGGCGAATTGAGCATTATGTTAACAGATTCGGGGATGGGCAAGTTAAAACAACGTGATGCAACATCGGCTAATAAAATTCTTCTTATGCTTGATGGAAAAAGGATTGCAGAAGCAAATTTTAAAATCACAGACAAATCCATACAGTTCTCCGGCAATTTTACCGTTGAGGAAATACAGCTAATTATAAATCAACTAAAAAAATAATAGTAAAATCGATATAATTTTTGTAAGCTGTAAAAAAGATAAAATTGTAGTTACCTTCGTGCTCCAAAAACAGCGCAATTAATGCATGCGAGTATTTGTAAAGTTGATGTTATTAAAAACGAGCACTCATAAATAAAGCAAATGAAAGATCAAATTATACAGTTATTAGCAGACTTAAAATCAGATACAGTTAAATTTAGTGATGTTATTGCATTTATAGAACAACACTACGAACATACGCCAACAGCTTTTAAAAATGGCGAAGCATTTAATGAAAGTACCCAAAATCAAGGTAGTGCGAAAGTTTTTTCATTTGCCCAGATGAACGAGTTAGGTGAAGAAGATACATTATCATTGTTTGCCGAACATTATGCTACAGTAAAAGCATCTCCAGACGGCCTAGATCACCAAAATATCAGACAGTTTATGGTTAACGGATGGTCGGGAATAGCTTTTGAGAGGCAAGCGCTAAAGAAAAAGTAGCATTACTTATTTTCGCCGAACTTTTTCTTTAGGTCTCGCATTAGTTTTTTTACTACTGCGGTACCAGAGTTAAACCCGTTGGTACCATTCGGACTAGACTTATAAGTATTCGATTCCCAGGTTGTGTTACCTTTTTTATCGATTATCTTAGCTATTAACTGATAGGACGTGCCACCCCATGAAGTTAACGTTATGCCTTTAGAGGTATTGGATGTTAAATTGATTTTAAAATCTGCTTGTGCTTCAGTATTTACAACACTCCAATAAGCCCATTCGCCAATTTTCGCTTTTAGCTCTTCCGTTATTTTTATAGCATTATCGTTTTTTGAAGGATTCTCGATGTAAATTTTGGAGCCTTTTTCTTGTGCATTAATGTCTGAGAAAAAAACAGTGAGTAGTAGTAAAGAGAATAAATATTTCATAAAGCTTTTTTAATTAGTCGATCAAATTTTAGCGTTACTTATTAACCTTAACAATAACATGTACTAGTTTGTTCGATTTGATTTTTGTGAAACATTAACTGCATTTTTGATGTTTTTTTTAAAAAGAACGTATGAAAAAGGAAAAAATAACGATAAAAGGCATTTGGCAAGTATTAAAAAATTCATTTACCGGTTTTGGCGACCATAAAGTAACCAAACTTAGCGGTTCTTTGGCTTATTACACGGTTTTTTCAATGGCTCCTTTGCTTGTTGTTATTATTTCGCTTTGCGGATTATTTTTTGAACAAGAAGCTATAAACGGAAAAATATACGGCGAACTTGCCGGTTTTATGGGAAGAGAAACAGCTTTGCAATTAGAAGATTTAGTTAAAAAAGCTGCCCTTGGCGATAAAAGTACAGTTGCGTTTATTATAGGTGTAGTAACCTTGTTAATAGGTTCTACAACCGTTTTTGCAGATATACAAGATTCTATAAATACGATTTGGGGATTAAAGCCGAAACCAAAAAGAGGCTGGCTAAAAATGTTGCAGAACAGGTTTTTATCATTTTCGGTAATTATCAGTTTGGCATTTTTGCTTTTAGTCTCGCTTAGCGTAACCGCAGTTTTAGACGGTTTCAGCGCCCGTTTGCAAGCACGTTTCTCTGAAGTTTCGGTAGTGGTAATTTACATCATTAATCAAATCGTTACGCTAGCCGTTATCTCGCTAATTTTCGGCGTAATATTTAAAGTTTTACCAGATGCCATAATAAAATGGAGAGACGTTGTTTTAGGTGCAGTTGTAACAGCCTTACTATTTATGTTGGGTAAATTTGGTATTTCATTTTACATCGGTCAAAGTGATGTTGGAAGTACCTACGGCGCTGCAGGCTCTTTGATTATATTGCTTTTGTGGACTTATTATTCATCTATAATATTATATTTTGGTGCCGAATTTACGAAGGCTTATGCAATTGCCTACGGTTCAGAAATTCATCCGGCCCATTACGCTGTTACAACAAGAGAGGTAGAGGTAGAAACAGGTCAGCAATCTATTCAAACAAATGAGGCTGCTAAAAAAGACGGATAACCTTTTTTAGCAGCCTCAGGGTTGCAATTCTATTGACGATGTGTTTTGTATAAGTTATAGCAAGTTTAACTTGCCAAATGATGCTCAATTCTCACTACAAAATCATTCAAATCAAATGGTTTGTTAATATAATCTTCAGCATCGCAATCGTTCTTAACCTTACTTAACTGGTTTCCTGCAGACATCATCATTATCGGAATTTGGTAGGTTTTAACACTATGTTTAAGTTGATTGCAAATTTCTACGCCACTGCCATCTGGTAGCATAACATCTAAAATTACCATATCAGGTTTTTGCATCGCCATTTGTTGCCAAAAACTATTTTTACTAGGGCAACTTTTCACATCGTATTGTTCTTCTACCAATAAAAACTCAATCATGTCTCTAATGGCTGCATTGTCTTCTACTACATATATGCACTTTTTCATAGCTTTATGTATTGATGTATAACCATAACGCTGATAGTGCTTTAGCAGTTCAAAATAATTTTCAACTTTAGCAGAGTTATCAACTTTTTTAAAAGCAGTTAAATAAAAAAAGGCATGGAGATAAATAATCCATGCCTTCTGTTTTACTTTAAAAATATTTTATTTTTTTGTCGATTTTTTCGGCTTTGCCTGTTTTGCACTTTCAATTGTTACCGTTTTAACTTCTACCGCTTCGCTACTTTCAGTCGTCGGTGCGGAAGTTTCTTTTATAGTAAATTTTGATATTTTTTGCGCTAATTTATCAGCTGTTTTTTTAACGTCTTTATTGATTTTTTTGGTATCGAAACCTAATTCTACCAACTGGCTGGTTATACTTGTAAATAGTGTGGCCGAAATAGCTTTTCGGTTTTCCTTTTTTAATGATTTATTCTTTTTGGATTTACTCATGATTTATTTTTTACAATGAAACGAAAAAATCAGTCGCAATTCAAATTATCATTTTGTTAATGATTAACACTAACTTAACATAGATTTAGCTTTGAATTTTCTCTTTTAAGTAGCGGATCCTGAAGCAACAATTAACTAAATATTAAATTTTATTCTTTAACTGCAATTTCTTTTCAGACTCATTAAAAATTGGTACTTTTAAACCTCTAATCATTTTTTAGCTAATCAGTGTTTTTTAAGCAACGTATCTCCCTTGTAAAAAACAACAAATTTAAAGCTTATTTCAAGCTTATTTTGTTGGCTATCTGTCTGATTTCGTTTAACGCATCTGCAAGTTCACTACCGCCCATTACTAAATTCGACTACCTTAGTCTAGGTAAAAAAGTTACTTATTTAGAAGATAAAACTGCAAACCTTACGTTAGCCAACGTTAGGCAGGCCGATAGTGCTGGCAAATTTATCATTGGAACGCAAGACATTCTTAACTTCGGAAATTCTAAATCTGCATTTTGGATAAAGATTAAATACATACCCTCTAAGTACGTACAGAACTATTTCACGGTTGATGTTCCAAACATAGAAAACATAGATCTTTATTGGTTTAATAGCCTGGGTGATAAAAAGACATTTTATACAGGTTGCTTTTTAAAAGGAACCGACGGTGTTCAAATTACTAACAACTTTGTTTTTAACTTGCCTATACAAGATGTAAGTCAAGAAAATACAATTTATTTAAGAGTTAAAACTGCCAATATTTTAATGGTTCCGCTTAAGCTGTCTGCAGTAGATAAGACTATGCAGGGGCGTATTTATAAAGATAGTATAGAGTTCATTTACATCGGTATACTTATAGCGCTATTACTGTTTAACCTGTTTTTGTTTTTTAGTGTAAGAGATATAACTTATTTGTACTACACACTTTATGTATTTACACTTTCTGCTTATATGCTCCTTTATATAAGGGGTTATTCTTATTTGTTTGGCGAAGACTTTAGGATTTTAGTAAACCATTATCCACACGTATTTTTAAGCTTGTCTGTATTTTCTTCTTTAGGTTTTTGTATGAAGTTTTTAACCTTAAGAAAACTTTTGCCCAATTTTGTGACACTTTATTATATTGTAGGTTCGGCAGGTCTAATATTGTTAATCGTTAGCTTATCAGGATTTAAATCTACTGGTTCTCAAATAGCCCAGTATCTTACCATTACAGTTGCGCTATTAGTTTGGATTTCTGGAATTGTTGCTTATAAACGCGGACATAAACCTGCAAAATATTACATATTGGCTTGGTCGTTTATTTGGGTTACGGTTGCAATAGTAACTTTAACTTTAGCCAATGTATTAGATAGCACCGAGTTTACCATGCAACTGGTTCCAATAGGATCTACATTAGAATTGCTTTTGCTGTCTTTTGCACTGGGCGACCGTTATAAAACAATAATACAAAAAGAGCAAAGTGTTAGAGACGAGAATCTGATGTTGGTGCGTACTCAAAATCAACGTTTAGAAGAAAATGTAATGGTTAGAACCCTGCAATTGAGCAAAACCATTAAGGAACTTGAATCCTCTAACGCAATAAAAAATAAACTTTTTTCTATCATTGCCCACGATTTAAGGAGTCCTCTTAATAGCTTAATAAGCATTCTTTCTTTAAACGATATGGAAGCGCTTACTATAGACGAGCTACGGTTGATGTTAAAGGAAAACAAGCAAAACATCGAAACGATTTATAATACATTGAACAACCTGCTTTATTGGGCAAAAGACCAAATGACAGAGGTTAGAACAGAACCAAAAACTATCGACCTTAATAAGCTTTTAGCAGAGCTGATGTTAATTTATCAACCTTTACTGGAGAAGAAAGAAATTGAATGTAAGGTTACACAAATAACAAATTGTTTTGCCTATGCAGATATAAACCAAATAAGGTTGGTATTGCGAAATATGATTGACAATGCAATTAAATTTACCCCTAGGGGAAGTAAAATCACCATTAATCTACAATATTTGGCAGATAAGGCGCTATTAGAAATTGCCAATCCAGTGGCCGATGCCTCGAAAATAAACGCGGCCGAACTATTGGGGCTCAATGTTACAGAAGGAACTTATGGCACCGAAAACGAGAAAGGTGTTGGCTTAGGCTTACAATTATGTAAAGAATACATCGAGACTAATAAAGGTACCTTCGAAATTAATCTGCAAAACGATCTTGTTATCGTATCTTTCAAAATTCCCAAAGGCTAATTAGTTTCCTTCATTTCTCAAAATCTTTAGCGGTGGCTGGTTTAAAATACTTCTGGTACTTAAAATGCCAGTAACTACAACCATTAAAATTACACCAAGAAGCAATATGAGCGTTGCGCCAAGTGGCGGAACAAAGTTAGCTTCGAAACTAAACCTTGCCAAAGCCCAACTTCCGCTAAGTGCCAAAATTAATCCGGCTGTTGCCGCAAGTGCACCTAAAAAGAAATATTCTATTGCGTTAATGCTTAAAATCTGCTTTCTGCTAGCGCCCATAGTTCTTAGTAAAATACTTTCTTTAATACGCTGATTTTTACTTGTTAGCACAGCTGATATTAACACTACCCAGCCCGTAACCATACTAAAGCCAGCCATAAAGCGAATTACAAAACCAATTTTATCTAAAATTTCGTCTAATAGCTTCAAAACTAAATCTAAATCTATTACCGAAATATTTGGGAATGATTTTACAACAGCGCCTTGGTATTTTGCAGAAACTTCGCTCGATGGAACGCGAGTCATCAATACATGGAATTGTGGCGCATCCTCTAAAACACCAGAAGGAAAAACAACGCGGAAATTGGTTTGCAATCTGCCCCAATTAACTTCCCTTAAACTCCCAACAACTGTAGGGATGAGCATTCCCTGTACGTTAAAAACAATTTTGTCGTTAACTTTTACATTAATTCTACGAGCATAGAGTTGGTCTAATGAAATTCGTACCTCACCGTTTTCGCCAACTTTTCCAAGCCATTTTCCATCAACAATTTTTTCTGCCGCAGTTAAAGTGTCCTGGTATGTAGCTCTAATTTCTCCCCTAAAAGCGCCACGATCTGTACTATCTCCACTGGCTTTTTTGCCGTTTATCTCTTCAATCCTCATTGTAATAATAGGAACTTGGTTCATTAACGGTAATTTGTAATCTTTAGTTAATTTGGCTAAGGATTCTTTTTGTGTATTCTGTATATCAAATAAAACCATGTTAGGCTGGTTGCTTCCGGCAGATAAGGTAACGCGATTGATCAAAATACCTTGCACAAAAAACAACGTAGCTATAAATGCAGTAGCTAAACCAATAGAAACCGTTAGCATTAAAGTTTGGTTATTTGGACGGTACAAATTTGCAAAACCTTGTCGCCACACATAGCTTAGGCTTTGCGGTAACAGTTTCCTAACTAAGAACATTAAAAGTTTAGAGAATGCAATTAATAACCCAAATGCTATGGCTATGCCTACAGTAAATACTACGGTTTGTATCCAACCACGCATTTGTAAATAAGTAAAGCCTAGTATAAATAAAAACATTAAACCGTAAACTATACCTTGTAGCGGATCGAACTTTCGTTTACCGTGTTCTACAGATGCACGAATTGCATTTAATGGCGATATCTTTCTAACCGAAAGAAGCGAAGGCAAGGCAAATAATACGGAGATAACTAAGCCTAGTAAAATACCTTGTGCAACAGCGCTCCAAGAAACTTGCATGGTAATGGTTACTGGCAAGAAATCCTTCAATACAATTGGCAATAAAAACTGAATGAGCGTGCCTAAAACACAACCAATAACGGCAGCAATTAATCCAATAAAAAAAATCTGGATTAAATAAATGAGAAATGCTTGCCAAGCTTTAAGCCCTAAACATCTTAATGTAGCAATGGCGCTTAGTTTTTCCTGAATATAAACATGTATAGCGCTACCAACACCAACGCACCCTAAAAGCAAAGCTATAAATCCCGACAGGGCTAAAAACCTGCTTACGTCTTTGAATGATCTGCCAGTTTCTTCTTTTTTTGAAGCTACAGTATCTGCACTTAATCCTTCAATTTCAAAAGCATTTTCGTTCTTTTTTACAAATTCATCAACAGTATTTGGATTTTTAAAACGGTAGAAGAATTTGTAATTAACTCTACTGCCAACTTTTAAAAGCGCTGTTTCGTCTAAATATTTAAGTGGAATGTAAACAATAGGAGCTACAGTTGTGCTAATTCCGGTTTGTCCTGGCGCTTTAATTAGACTACCTGCAATTTTAAAAGTTACTTCTCCAATTTTAACAGAATCGCCAACTTTAGCATCATATTGCAGTAGTAAAGTTTGGTCTACTAGAGCATCTTTTCCTTGCTGAAAACTTTTAGCTGCGATTGCTGGTTGGGTTTCTATGTTGCCGTAATACGGATAATTACCTTCTAAAGCCTTAATTTGTATCAGTCTATTGCCACCGTTTTTAACAAAATAAACCATCGAAGCAAAAGACTTCTCCTTAGATCTTTCTTCGCCAAGCGAATCTAAAATCAATTGTCTTTTGGGTGTAATTGCTTTTCGGCTTTCTATAATTAAATCTGCACCGGTTAATTCTTTAGCTTGATTATCGATATCGCGTTGCAGGTTATCCTTAAAAGAATAAACAGCTACTAATGCGGCTATACCTAAAACAATGGAAGAAATAAATAGCAATAATCTCGAACGGTTTTTTCTACTATCTCGCCACGCCATTTTAAAAAGCCAAGCAGTACTTAGTTTTGTGTTTTCGCTTTGCATATTAAATAACGTTGTTGCTTTGATCTGCTATAATTACACCGCCTTTAATTTTAATAGTTCGCGATGTTTTTGCTGCAAGCTCCAAATCGTGAGTTACGATAACCAAGGTTGTTGATGCATCTTTATTTAAGTCGAACAACAGTTTGGTTATTTTTTCGCTGGTTTCTGCGTCTAGGTTTCCGGTAGGTTCGTCGGCGAAAAGTATGGCCGGTTGATTGGAAAATGCTCTGGCTAATGAAACTCGCTGTTGCTCTCCGCCAGAAAGCTGTATAGGATAATGATGCGATCGATCTGATAAACCAACTTTATCAAGCAATTCTAAAGCATGTTTTTTAATGTTTTTGGCACCTCTTAATTCCATTGGTACCATCACATTTTCTAATGCCGTTAAGGTGGGTAACAACTGAAAATTTTGGAAAATGAAGCCGATATTTTGATTTCGAACATTGGCTCGCTGGTCTTCGTTTAGGTTTTCCAGTGCAATTCCGTTCAGTTCTACGGTACCATTTGTAGCACTGTCTAATCCAGCGCACAAGCCTAATAAAGTTGTTTTTCCGCTACCAGATGGGCCGGTTATGGCAACTGTGGCGCCTTTTGTTATAGAAAAGTTAATTTGGTTGAGAACCGTTAAGGCGCTACCGGCACTTTGGTAAATTTTACTTACATTTCGGATGTTTAATATATTTTCCAATTATGATGGGTTTTATATTTAAGGTTATTGCCTTTAGCAACAAACTAAAGCGCTTTTGGCCTGTTAAGTTAACAATTAATAATTAGAGCAACAGTTATCGATTATGTTACGAAAACGTTTAATAGGAATGTTTGTTTTTACTGCCTTTGTTTTAGGTTGCGGTAATGCAGAAAATGACAAAAATACGGCACAAAGTGATACTACAGCCACAACGCAAAAGAAAGAATTGAAAAATATATTGTTTTTTGGCACTAGTTTAACCGCTGGTTATGGCTTGGATCCGGCAGAGGCTTATCCTGCACTTATCCAAAATAAAATCGACTCTTTAAAACTTCCATATAAAGTAATTAATGGTGGTTTAAGTGGCGAAACTTCTGCAGCGGGTAAAAGCAGAATAGACTGGTTGTTAAAACAGCCAATTGATGTTTTTGTACTGGAACTTGGCGCTAATGACGGTTTAAGAGGTTTGCCTGTTGATGAAACGACTAAAAATCTGCAGTTTATTATCGATGCCGTTAAAGCTAAACATCCAAATGCAAAAATGGTATTGGCAGGCATGCAGGTGCCACCAAATATGGGCGCAACTTATGCCAACAATTTCAAAGATATGTTTCCGGCGTTAGCCGAAAAAAATAAAATGGTTCTGATACCTTTTTTATTGGATGGAGTAGGAGGTGTGCCTAAGTTAAATCAACCTGACGGTATTCACCCAACAGCAGAGGGTGATAAGATTTTAGCAACTACAGTTTGGAAGTATTTAGCAGATTTATTGTAAATGAAAAAGTTAAACTGTCTTTTTTTATTAGTTGCAACTATTTTGGTAAGTAGTTGCGGTTACTTTAAGAAACAAGAAGAACCATTAGATGAAAGTAAATTAGTTTGCTTTATGGCTATAGATGAAAAGGATACAGCCTGGCTGAGTATAGATACCTCGCACAAGCTAATTAATGGCTATTTTAAAATGAGCTATGGCGGCGAAAAAGTTATGGATGGCCAAGTAAAAGGAGAAATTAAAGGTGATACACTTAAAGCACATTACGATTTTAAAGTTAACAAAGTTGATAAATGGTACCGTAATCCTGTAGCTTTTTTACAACGAGAGGGTAAATTGCTAATGGGTGTTGGCGAAATAAATATGATTTGGGGATCTCCATTTTTTAATGATAAAGTTCCGATTGATTACGATAAAGGCCGTTTCATTTTTGATAGAATAACCTGCCCATAAATGGAAAAAACTTGTCCTTGCGGAAGCAATTTTAGTTACATTGATTGTTGCCAGCCTTACCACCAAATTAAAATGCTTCCGCCTACACCAGAAGCTTTAATGCGCTCTCGTTATACGGCTTATGCTATGCATTTGGTAGATTATTTAATGGAAACTACACATCCCGCAAAGCGGATACTTTATAACAAAGTTGATATTGAAAATTGGGCGAAAAAAAATAAATGGTTGAGATTGGAAATCTGCCAAACAAATAATGATGTTGTAACGTTTAAAGCTTACTACGAGCATCAGTTGCAACTCGAAATCCATCATGAACGTTCTATATTTAAAAAAGACGGAAACAGGTGGTTTTATTTTTCGGGAAGCTACTTTAGCTAATGGTAACTGAAAGAATGTTTTAACATATATTTAATTTTTTTCTTTTGAAGAAATTATGAATGTAGCTAATCATGCTTTATATTTACGCTAATCATCAAACAAACTAAAGTGAAATTTACGTTCAAAAAGCCAGAGGAAGAAAGAAAGAGCATATTGATTGTGGAAGATGAACCAATGAGTGTTATGGTTCTGGAGAAAATATTAAAACCCTACGACTTTCAATTACATATAGCTGTTGATGGCTTAGATGCAGTAGAGAAATTCAGAAAACTAAAAACAGATTTAGTAATTATGGATCTTTACATGCCTAAAATGGATGGTTTCGAAGCTTCTAAAAAAATCAGAAAAATTTCTAGTACCACGCCAATAATCGTTATCTCTACAACAGATGTTACAGAAGAGCAACTTAAGGAAGAGATTGGTATAGATTATCTTTTAAAGAAGCCGCTAAATATCAAAAAGTTTCAAGACTTTATACACATGCTTTTATTAGCTTAAAATACAAGCCCCGAGCATCAAGTTCGGGGTTTTTGTTTGTATAGCTATATTTCAATCGTTTTTTAACTTTGATGTATATCAATTAAATACACAATGTTTTTTAAATCAATTAAATTGGTCAAAAAATCTGGCTATCCTGTACTAATTAAAATATGGGAAGAGTCGGTAAGAGCCACGCATCATTTTTTAACCGAAGATGATATTGTTCATTACAAACACAAAATTTTAACCGAATACTTTGACATGGTAAAGCTTTTTGGCTACTTTAAAAACAACAAAATTGTTGGCTTTATTGGTATTAACGGAGATATGCTTCAAATGCTTTTTGTACATCCAGAAGCCATGGTAAAAGGAGTAGGTAAGTCATTGGTGAATTTCGCTATTAAGAAAAAAGGAATTAACAATGTTGATGTAAATGAGCAGAACGAACAAGCGGTGGGCTTTTATAAATATTTAGGTTTTGAGGTCGAAAATCGATTCGAGGTTGACGATGCAGGTAAGCCGTACCCAATTTTATCAATGCGCCTAAATAAAACATTAATTTGACTTTTTGTACTTGCAAGGCACAATTATTTGGTTACATTTGCTAAAAATAATAGTATTTTATATGATAGTTACCGTCCTTGCCATATTTGATGAGTTCGACAATAAAGCGCCATTAGCCAAAGTATTAAGAGAGAGATTGTTGCGCATGGCTACCGAATTACAAGAAATACATCTTAAGCCTATTATGCAAATGCCACCTATGGATGGCGATGTGGTAATTTATATCAGCTATAATTTAAAATATGCCGTAAGGTGGAGTATTGTTAACGATGTGCCTGACTTTATTGAAAAGGAAATAGCACAAATCTGTGCGCTAAAAGGATACATTCCGTGGAAAAATGCCTCTTTAAATATTTTTAAGCAAATTAATAAGTAGACTTTGTCTAAGTATGCCTTATTTAAAGAATTGTCAAAATAGCTTCCAAATATTAAAATTGATACCTTTAGGAAAGCTAAAGTTATATTTCAACTAATTCTACGACTACAAAAAAGCCATTAGCTTTTAACCTCCAATTAAAAACTAATGGCATATAAGAAAAATCTACTAATATGTAATTACCTGTTCTTCTAAATGTGCAGGCAATTCTCTATAGTTGTATTGCTGTCCACGTAGTTGTGGTTCAAAACCAGCTTCTGCAATTGCCGTCTGAATTCCGTTTGCTGTAAAGCGGTGTGGTGCACCAGCAGCAGAGACAACATTTTCTTCAATCATTATCGAGCCAAAATCGTTAGCGCCAGCATGTAGGCACATTTGTGCAACAGATTTACCTACAGTTAACCAGCTTGCTTGTATATTTTTAACGTTTGGCAACATAATTCTGCTCAAAGCAAGCATTCTTACATATTCATCGCCACTTACGTTGTTACTAATGCCTCTTAAGCGTTTTAACAAAGTTCCATCATCCTGAAAAGGCCAAGGAATAAAGGCTAAAAATCCTTTTGCATGTTCAGGTTTTTCGCTTTGCACTTCTCTTATCCAAACCAAATGCTCAAAACGTTCTTCAATAGTTTCTACGTGTCCGAACATCATTGTGGCAGAAGTAGTAATATCAAGTTGATGTGCTGCTCTCATTACATCTAACCACTCTTTACCGCCACATTTTCCTTTAGAAATTAAACGCCTAACTCTGTCGTTTAAAATTTCTGCACCAGCACCAGGCAAAGAATCCATACCGTGGGCTTTAAGCTCTCTTAAAACTTCAGTATGGGAAATGCCTTCCAATTTAGCAACGTGAGCAATTTCTGGTGGACCTAATGCATGTAGCTTTAAATCTGGGTATAAATCTTTTAACTGCTTAAATAAATCAGCATAAAAACGCAAGCCTAAATCTGGATGGTGCCCACCTTGAAGTAAAAGTTGATCGCCACCTAAACGAAAAGTTTCTTCGATTTTTACTTTGTAGGTTTCAATATCGGTAATATAGCTCTCGTCGTGCCCTGGTCTGCGGAAAAAATTACAAAATTTACAGTTGGCAATACAAACATTTGTAGTGTTTACATTTCTATCAATTTGCCAGGTAACCTTACCACTCGGAACTTGAATTTTTCGTAGTTCGTTAGCAACGTAAGCCAGCTCGGCAGTATCTGCATTATGATATAAAAAAACGCCTTCTTCTTGTGTTAAAAACTCAAAATTTAACGCTCTCTGTAGTAAATCTGCGGTATTCATTCACAAAGATAAATAAAAAAGGGATGAAGGTTGCGGGTTGATGGTTTAAGGTTTGTAAAAAAGTTCAGATTCTAAATAATCCTTTTAGTCTGTGTAATCATTTATCCTATATTTACGGCTCTAAAAAATACTATGGTAAATTTCAATCGTTTTACACTTGCTAATGGCTTAAAAGTTTTGGTTCATGAAGATCCGACAACGCCAATGGCTGTTTTAAATATATTATATGACGTGGGCGCAAGAGATGAAGAAGCTGGAAAAACTGGTTTCGCACATCTTTTTGAGCATTTAATGTTCGGCGGATCTGTAAATATTCCAAGTTACGATGAACCATTGCAACGAGTGGGAGGAGAAAACAATGCTTTTACCAGCAACGACATTACTAATTATTACATTACTTTACCTGCAACCAATATAGAAACTGCTTTTTGGTTAGAAAGTGATAGAATGTTGAGCTTAGCTTTTTCTGAAAAAAGTTTAGACACCCAGCGTAATGTGGTAATGGAAGAATTTAAACAACGCTATCTGAATCAGCCTTATGGCGACGTTTGGTTAAAGTTGCGTCCGTTGGCTTATCAAACGCATCCCTATCAATGGGCAACAATAGGACAGGATTTAGCTCAAATAGAACATGCGAAAATGGAAGATGTAAAAGCATTTTTCAAAAAGCATTATAATCCTCAAAATGCGATTTTAGTAGTTGGAGGAAATGTAAATACAGAAGATGTTAAAGCGTTGGCCGAAAAATGGTTTGAACCTATTCCGGCCGGAGAAAAGTATGTTAGAAATTTACCTAAGGAATTGCCACAAACGGAAGCGAGAACTTTAACGGTAAATGCAAATGTACCCTTAAATGCAATATACATTGCTTTTAAAATGCCAGCAAGAAAAGACGCTAATTATCAAGTTTTTGATTTAATGTCTGATATACTTTCGCAAGGGCAGTCTTCTCGTTTGTACAATAGTTTACTTAAAGAACAACAGTTGTTTAGCGATATTAATGCTTACATAACCAGTAGTTTAGATGAAGGTTTGTTTATTGTTGAAGGTAAGTTGGTGGCGGGTGTTAGCACCGAAACTGCAGAAAAGGCAATTTGGTTGGAATTGCAAAAAATGGTAGATAACCAGGTTACTGAGGATGAATTAACCAAGGTTAAGAATAAATCAGAATCTATCATGCTTTTTGGCGAGATGAGTTTGCTAGACAAAGCTATGAATTTAGCATACTACGAACTTTTAGGCGATGCTGCAGATCTAAATATTGAAATTGATAAATATTTAGCTATTACTGCCGAGCAATTACAAACTGTGGCAAAAGACACTTTCAAAAAAGAAAAATCATCTACTTTATATTATTTAGCTAATGCTTAATAGAACAACAGCACCTGATTTTAAACAGGTTAACGATATCAATTTTATTGAACCTACAAAACAAGAGCTAGATAATGGCATTAAGGTTTTTACGGTAAATGCCGGCGAGCAAGAGCTGGTACGAATTGAGTTTATTTTCGAAAACGTAAACTGGGATGAGAAAAAGCCCTTACAAGCTGTTAGTGTAAATAGCTTAATTAATAATGGTACAAAAACATTAACTGCTAAGGAAATTGCCGAAAAGGTAGATTACTATGGTGCATTTTTGCAAACAGAATATGGGGCCGACCATACAGTTATTACACTTTATAGCCTTAATAAACATCTTGAAGCCGTATTGCCGATTATTTGGTCTATACTAAACGAAAGTGTTTTCCCGGCGCAGGAGTTAGCAATTTTTGTGCAAAATCAAAAGCAGAAGTTACAGGTAAACCTCAAAAAAAACGATTTCTTAGCACGAAAAGCATTTGCTAATGCGATTTTTGGGCAAACTCCCTACGGTGTAGATATTAAGATAGAAGATTACGATGCTTTAATGCAAACCGATCTTTTAGCCTACTATAGCGCAGCTTTTAAACCGAGCAACTGTATAATTGTTGCAGCAGGTAAGTTTGAAAGACAAGAATTTGATTTGTTGAATAAATTCTTCGGAACAAACTGGGAGAATGATAAGCTATCTACTTCAAATCAGTTCGCTTTCTCGCCAATTGGCGGAAATGAAATCTATGTAGAGAAAGAAGATGCTGTTCAATCTGCCATTAGAATGGGTAATTTAAGCATTACCAGAACGCACAAAGATTTTCCTTCATTGCAAATTCTTAATACGGTTTTAGGCGGCTATTTCGGTTCGCGTTTAATGACAAACATTCGTGAAGATAAAGGCTACACTTACGGCATTGGCTCTGGCATTGCATCCTTAAAAGATGCCGGCTATTTCTTTATCGCAACAGAAGTTGGCACAGATGTTTGTGCCAGTGCTTTGCAAGAAATTGAGAAAGAAATAGAATTGCTGAAGACGGATTTGGTAGCAGACGAAGAATTAAATTTAGTTAGAAACTTTATGCTAGGGTCGTTGTTAGGTAGTTTGGAAAATGCTTTTTCTCACGCAGATAAGTTTAAAAATATCTACTTCTCTGGTTTGGGTTACGATTATTACACCAATTACATTGCAACCGTTAAAAGCATTACCGCAACAGAAATTAAAAGTATTGCAAATACCTATTTAAATTGGGATGCAATGACAAAAGTTGTAGTCGGTAAAAAATAGTTGTAAAGTTTTATGAATAACATCCTAGCGGAAAAAGAGGCTTATCAGTACGTGCTAAACCCAGATTTATCAACTATTGATTGGGATAATGTACTGCATCTGTTTCAAGAAGTTAATTGGAAACATCGCATTGCGGAAGAAATAGCTAAAGCATTTAAGCTTAGTACCACTACGCTTTTTGTTTATCACGAAGAAAAGATAATTGCTTTCGGTAGGGTAATAGGAGATGGGAGATATTATGCCATGCTTGCCGATATAGTGGTAGATCCAGCTTATCAGGGTAAAGGCTTAGGAAAATATTTGGTAACCAGGTTGAATAATCAGCTTGAAAATTACCATTTCGTAAATTTAAGTGCGGCACCTGGAGCTGATGATTTTTATAAAAGCATGGGCTGGAAAAAACAAACCACAGCTTTTATTTGGCCACAGGGTCCAAAACAGTTACGGCAACATTGCGAGCCTGAGAAATAAAAATAAACGCCCCTGATTTGGGGCGTTTGTTTTTATTCTGCTTTTGTAAGTACTGCTTTTAACTTGTCGGCCGCAACAATTTTCTTGTTGAATTCTACATATTCATTATACTTTTCTGGCGGAAAGCTCTTAGCTGTCATGTTTTGCACACGTGTATAAACAATTTGGTTTTCTTTACTAGAAAATTTAGCGCTGTAAGATCCAAATTCAGAGGCAATGTTTACGTCTTTTGGTAAGAATTCTATACTATAGCCTTTTGGTAGGGAATAAATGATTTCATCTTCATCTTCATAACTAAAAGACACTGCAAAATGTGTTTTTCTATTATCAATTTTAGCAGGTACGCTTTCTCTTCTGTTAGTTAAATTTACGGTTAAAAAAGCCTTGTCGCCTCCTTTGGTTAATAATTGGTTCGTCTTAAATTTCAATTCTTCATTCATTATTGGCAAAGCTTTGTCAGGTTGCTCAAACTTAAACGAGGTAAGCTCACTTGCCGGAATGTTATTCCCTTCATTAATTCGCTTCCTTTGTTCTGTAGGTTCAATTAATAGCATTTGCATGTTATCTTCAAATTGTGCATTTGCATAGATTGATTTTATAGCTATAGTAGCGTTTCCATCTTCGCTAAACAATACATTTGTTTTTCTACGCTGGTAATTGTCTTTTGCATTATAAATTGGAGTTCTCACAATCCTTCCACCATCTTCTGTAATCATTAAGACGTTTCTATCCGCATTATCATGCCCAATAAATCCCATCGGGTTATATTGACTTGTACATTCTAAAAATGTAGTATCATTTGCCAACGGCACTGCAAGTATCATATGGTTTGCCTGGCCCATACTGGCGTAGTTAGGATTTAAGCCGGGCATTCCATTTCCAATAACGATTAAATTCGATTTAATTCCAGCTTCATTTAATAAAGCTTTCATGTAATTTGATAAGGCTTTACAATCTCCGTAATTTACTTGTGCAACTTTCTCCGCTAATATTGGCTTAAAGCCTCCAATACCTAGTTGGACACTTACGTAACGTGTGTTTTGTTGCAAATAATTATAAAGTTTGCTAATTTTTTCTTTCGGATTTTTAGCGTCTTTAATCAGATGCTGAACTTGTAACTTTGTAGCTGGCGGAAGCGTATTTGCATTTTCGTTTAATTTGTGCATCCAAGCACCAAAGTTTTTCCAATTATCAAAGTTGCCCGTAGTATTATCGTACTCAAATTGATTTGGAGAAACCTTAACCCAATCGATAATATTTTCTATTCCTACACTTAAAGGTTCTTTTACAATTGCCGGCGCATTAGTGCTCGACCATTTATACAGTGTCTTATCGCCGACTTTTGCAGAATCTGTGACAAGACCTTTGCTCGTTAAAAATTTAATATTTATACCAGCATTTTTCGAAAGATTATAGGCAGATTTTTCTGTAGAAATACCGTAGCCTTTTACAGCTCTCCACGACGGTATAGAGAGTATGCCTCTAAAATCCTGAGTATAACTATACTCGATAGTGTAAGGATAGAATGTGCTGTAGAATTTTAAATGCTTTAACCTGTTGTCTTCAAAAATTGAGTAATCAGAAATTAAGCTCTGATCTCTGATATCCGCAGTTTTGTATTCTTTAACTTTTTTGCCAGAAGCATCATAAAGAGTTGCTTTAATATTGTAAATATTTGAGAATTTATCATAAACCTCAGCCATTTCCGCAAAGTCGTCGCCGGCTTTGTTTAGTATAGTTATCGCAATTTTATAATCAACTTTTCCTGCACCTATACTTTTAAGTTCGAAACTTTGTTCTTCATTTCTAACCACTGCAACCGCATCTTTTAATAAGCTCTCCGGAATTTTAGTTGCATCGTAATTGGATTGAGCTTTAACGCTTAAAAAAACTCCAGAAAATAATAATGCTATAAATAGTGTTCTCATTAGGCTTTCTTTTTAAATACAATTTGTTCTGCTTGTTTTTGTACAATTGCTTTAAACAATTCTTTTAAGTGAAAATATTCCTCCGGCGTATAAAATGATTTGTTTATTTCTATTACGCTTTTTACAAGAAGCGATTTTCCTTCAGAAACGTAACTTATAATAAAACTTCCTCTGTTATCCGGAATTTTAAAAGCTCCACCTTTTGGCAGTTTATCAATTTCATATTCTTCCGGAAAATTTACAGTAATTCGAAAACTTTCTTTTAAGGGGTAAGCAAAATCGACAGGAAACAAGCGCTCTTCATGCTTAAACATGTTCTCTTTGGTTCTTTCGAAAAGCAAAGGAGTAAAGTAAACTAGGTTACCGGCTTCCTCTACGTTATCTTCAATTGCAATATTAAAAGACTCTGTTAAAAGCGCATCTAGACTATCTAAATTAACAACTTTGTAGTTTTTTATTTCTAATCCAGTTTTATCCTTTTTATAATTTTTTAAAAATTCAGCCTCGTTGTTTGTTGTTCTGTACCTATTACGAAGATTAAGAGCAGAATATCCTTTTGAATATAAACTCAGATTACCATTAAGCTTATTTTCTTTATCCAATGTTAAAAAATAATTATAAATTTTTTCAGTCGCCACGCTCGGCTCTGTGGTAATCCAGTTTCCGGTTTTTGTGGTTAAATTGGTAACAAAACCTTGGTGACTCAAATTATCATAATGTATCATGCCCATCGGAAGATCTTTATCAGTAGCATCTAGCAAAACTTGTTTGTTATTCATGTTTACCAGTGCAATCACATTGTTGAACTTTGATATAATTGGATTTCCTGGGTGTACTCCGTTTTCTCGAGTGCTTATTAAAACAGGATATGCCGTTACTTTGGCTTCTTTTAATAGATTTAACAAACATAAATTTATATCGCCAGAGCTACCGGATTTCTTTTCAAATATGGTTTTTGGATTTGTACTCGTAGCATAAAAGCTGTACTCATCGTTCCATTTTATGTTGTTTTTCACATAATCAAAAATCAGTTTTGTGACTATGGCAGTGTCTTTTTCGCCTTTTAAAATTGTAGGTAGAAGCGTTTTTGCAGTTGAATTTTTAGTGATGTACGCACCGAAATTTTCATCAGTAGATAGGCCGTCGATAAGTTTTGGCCAAGTTCCATTAAAATCTTTAAATGCTTCGCCAGGAAAACGAGTGCCTTGCAGTTCGAAATCAATTGTTGGCCTATAATCGTCTAAAGTCGTAATGTAAGCTTCATCTTTAAGCGCCGGAACATTTTCTAGCACAAATTGATCAAGCGTAGCAGCAGACGTTAATCCAGCAAGGTAATGGGCATTAACTTGCTCGTGCTTAGTGCGCTTTACATCTAAGTATCCAGTGAAATTACTTTTGTAAACAAAATACTCTGGAATGCTTACGTTGTATTCGGTATATAATGTTGGTATATCACTTTGAAAACTAAAACCTCTTAGATTAAAAATGAAGTCGGACTTGATTTTATATTTATATTCTAGAATCGAACCTTCCTTAACGTTTGGCAGGGTAAATTTCTTAATGGTGAACTTTTTGTTAAACTCTTCAGAGAATTTAGCGTCCTTTCCAATTTTGCTGGTAATCATTTTGCCATCAACCATGTTATAGGTTGCAGCTTCCATATTGTTCAAGTCTTCTTTGGCACTATTGCTACTTCTGTATAAATTAATTTTATAGTTGGCTAAATCGTAGCCACTTTTATTTAATACTTTATAACGAATATGTCTTTCATAAACATAAACCCAGCCACTACCAATGGTATATTCGAAATAACAATTTCCGATGTCGAAAATTTTAAGAGCTGCAGCAGCAGAGTCTTGACCAGATGCTTTTAGTTCAAATTCTTCTGGTGAAATTTTACCGAATTTAAATTCTTTTTTTTGTGCATAGACAAAACAGTAGGACAGAGATATCCCTAGAATAATCAAGAGAGCTTTAATTTTCATAATTGCGTAATTTATTATTCTAATATGCTAAAGTTTTAATAATATTTAAAGAGCTTACAAGAATCTTTTTTCACAACGTGATGAGAATCCTATTTTGTAACATCCGTGCTATTGCTAATAAAAGTCACTTTGACGTTTAATTTATTGTTGTAAATTTGGTAGGCCGGTATAACCAAATTATGAACAAAATCTTTTCAATTATTTTCTTGTCGCTTTGCGTTAAAATAGCTTTTGGACAAAAAGTAAAGCTTACTTCTGAAAAGGATATGAAAGGCTATTTGATGGTTTATTTTAAGGATGACAACCATGGAGTACATTTTGCGCTAAGTACTGATGGCTATAACTTTACAGCCTTAAATGGTAATAAACCTGTTATCACCGGAGACAGTATTGCTACACAAAAAGGAATTAGAGATCCATATATTACCCGAGGCAATGACGGCTATTTTTATATGGTAGCAACAGATTTGCATATTTTCGCTAAGGAAAACAAATTACGAAGCACGCAGTGGGAGCGACCTGAGAGAGATTTTGGCTGGGGGAACAATCAGAGCTTGGTTTTAATGCGTTCTAAAGACTTGATTAATTGGACACACCATTCTATAAGAATTGACAAAGCCTTTGCCGGGTTCGAAAACATTGGCTGTGCATGGGCGCCAGAGTTAATTTATGATGATGCAGTGGGTAAAATGATGATTTATTTTACGCTTCGTTTTGGCAATGGAGCTAATCAACTTTATTACGCTTACGTAAACGATGATTTTAAAACGCTTTACTCGGCTCCACAGCCACTTTTCCAATATCCTAAAAAAGATAAAAGCGCTATTGATGCGGACATTATTAAGTTTAAGGATCATTATAAAATGTTCTACGTAGCACATGATGGTACGCCCGGGATAAAAATGGCTTCATCTAAAAATATTAACTCAGATTACGTTTACAACGATAAATGGTACGATCCAGAGCCTAAAGCATGCGAAGCGCCAACAGTTTGGAAACGTATTAATGAAGATAAATGGGTTTTGATGTATGATATCTACGGAATTAATCCGCATAATTTCGGCTTTAGCGAAACTAGAGATTTTGTAAACTTTACTGATTTAGGCCATTTTAACGAGGGAGTAATGAAAACGACAAATTTTACTTCGCCAAAGCATGGCGCCGTTATACATCTAACCAAAAAAGAAATTAACAGCCTGCAAAAACATTGGAAGAAATAACACGATAATAAATATGAATAAAATAATCCCATTGGCGTTTCTGCTCCTATTATCATTTAATAGTTTTGCACAGCAACAGAATGATGAAAAAGCAATTTCTGGTTACTTATTTGCTTATTTTGAAGGTTATGGCGATAATCAGCTACAAGAACAACTTCGTTTTGCAACAAGTAGTAATGGTACCGAGTGGTTTGCACTTAATGGCAATAAACCGGTTTTGAAAGCTGCCGATATTAGTAAAACGGGAGGAATTAGAGATCCTCATTTATTACGTGCTAATGATGGAAAAAGCTTTTATCTTACCGCAACGGATATGTTCACCGTTAAAAATGGTTGGGAGCATAATTCGGGAATAGTTTTGCTTAAATCGAGTAATTTAACAGATTGGACATCTTCGAAAGTAGATTTGGCAGAATTGTATCCAAAGAAATTTGGCAATGTAAAATGGGTTTGGGCTCCGCAAACAATTTACGATGCAAAGGCTGGAAAATACTTGGTATATTTTACTATTCGTTTTAAGGGCGATGAAAAATTGAATTTTTATTCGGCTTATGCCAACAAAGACTTTACCGGTTTTGAAAAAGAACCCAAACTAATGTTTGCGCCTAAAGATGGCGCAATTGACGGCGATATAGTTTATAAGGATGGTACTTATCACTTCTTTTTTAAAGGAAATACAAAAGAAGCTGGCAAGGAAGTAAAAAACGGCATCAAAAAGGCAACTAGTAAATCTTTGCAAGGCCCTTGGATAGAAGGTTTTGATTACTTGGATGTTTATGCAGGTACGCAAACTGCAGTTGAAGGCTCTAGTATTTTTAAGCTAAACATTAGCGATGACTATATTTTGATGTATGATTTGTATAAAAACGGAAAATATGAGTTTCAGAGAAGTAAAGATTTAAATACGTTTACCAAAAAAACAGAAGGATTTGCGAAAGATTTTAATCCTAGACACGGCAGCGTAATTGGTATTAGTAGGGAAGAAGCAAGACGTTTAAATAATAAATGGGGTGGCGTTAGAGAATCGATGTTACAGCCTCTTATGGTTGGCGAACGCCATGAATTTAAGGCTACTGGAAATCCTATTATAAAACACTCTTATACAGCAGATCCTGCCGCTCTGGTCGAAGATGGCAAGGTTTGGCTTTTCGCGGGTCATGATTTTGCTGGCGGACAGAAAAACTACAAGATGAAAGATTGGTTGGTATATTCAACTACAGATTTAAATAATTGGACGGAATACCCTGTTCCAATGAAAATTACAGATTTTTCATGGGCTAAAAGTCGAGATGCTTTTGCCGGTCATGTTGCCAAAAAAGACGGTAAATACTATTGGTATATAAGTACCAATTGGTCGGGTATTGGCGTTGGAGTTTCTGATAAGCCGGAAGGTCCTTACAAAGATGCGCTGGGAAAACCGTTACTTACAAATAAAGATTGTTTTGCTTCAACCCATTCATGGGCTTGTATAGACCCAGCCATTTACACCGACGAAAAGGGTGACTCATGGATATTTTGGGGTAATAGAGAGTGTTATTACGCAAAGCTTAAACCAAATATGATTGAAATTGATGGCGAGGTTAAACAAGTGAAATTTGATGGTTTCGACTTTACTGAGGCACCATGGATACACAAACGTAACGATTGGTATTACCTGACATATGCTAGCGGTTTCCCAGAAAAATTAGCTTACGCGATGAGCAAAAGTATTACCGGTCCTTGGGAATACAAAGGGCTTTTGAATGAGATTGCTGGAAATAGTAATACTAATCATCAAGCAATTATAGACTTTAAAGGGAAGACTTACTTTATATACCATAATGGTGCGTTACAAACCGACGGTAGCAGTTACAGTAGATCGATAGCTATAGAAGAATTATTTTATAATGCGGATGGTACGATTAAAAAAATTGTTATGACTACTGAAGGGGTAAACGGAAAATAAGTGTATTTGATAAAAGCGTGATGTTGAGCCAAACGATAAATTGGAAGCAAAATTAATTAGCTTGTTTTGGTAGATCTTCTAACGATGTGTTTAAAGCTCCATCATCTGATTTTTTGATAACGGTTAACTCACCATTTAGTTCCATAACAACGGCCCTAACGTCATCAACATTCTCGATTCGATACTGTCTTATTTCAGCATATACTTCCTCTTCAGTAATCAATTCTCGCTTCATCACCTCCTCTACAAACTTGCCGTTGTAAAAAAGGAGGGATGGAGTTGAGTTGATTGCCTTTTCTAACATGGTAGATTTTTTAGCGAGATAAGCCAATAGATACTGTAAAACAATAATAACAATTAATGCTATACAGCCCTCGGCTACAGTTGTTTTTAGCAACATCATCGATGAAAGTGTGGAACCCAAGGTAACCGATACTACAAAATCGAAAGCATTTAACTTAGCGAGCGTTCTTTTACCAGAAATTCTGATAAAGATGAAAAGGGCTAAAAATGAAATAGATGCACAGATGGCAATATGGTAAAGTGTTTCCCAATCTTTAAAAAGGTATTTTTCTATCATGCTTTATACATTAGCTGATAGTAGTACAAGCCCCGAATAGAAATGTTTTAGAATAGGTTAATTTGTTACCCCAATTAAGGGTATGGTAAACCAAAACTCGCTTCCTTGCCCAAGTGTACTTGATGCTCCAATTTCACCCTGATGATTCCTAATAATTTCAGCACAAATAAAAAGTCCTAAACCTAAACCAGAATAATCTCTGCTAGACCTATCTGCACGCCAATATCTGTCAAATAAATAGGGGAGCTGTTCGCTTGGCATTCCTGGTCCATTGTCTTTAACCGAAATTCGAACATCGTTTTCAAATCGTTGCACCTTAAGTACTATTTCTTTAGAGTTTGGTGCGTATTTTACCGCATTGTTCACAAAGTTTGTAATCACCTGATCTATTCTGTGCTCATCTGCAATAATTTCTACTTCTCTGTCGCCTTCTAACTTCAATTCGTAATAATTATCGGCACGTATATGCGTACAGCAGGTTTCTAAAAGTTCCCAAGGCTTAAACTTTGTTTTTTCTAACTGAAGTTTTCCTTCCGTATAACGACTAATGTTCAGCAAGTCATCAACCAACGTTGTAACTTTTTCAATTACTTTTTTTGATGATGTAATTAATCGTTCGGCATTGGGAGAGTTTAGTGTTTGCTTCAGTCTATCTAATAACTGAATATTGCCTTGTAATGCAGTAATGGGTGTTTTTAATTCGTGACTAGCGATGCTTAAAAAGTCGTCTCTTCGTTGTTCATGCACTTTCTTATCACTAATATCTTGCGTAACGCCGATTAAATTCGTTGCATTTCCATTATCATCATACTTAACTTTTCCATTTGCATGTATCCATCTCAAAGCGCCATTGGGCGAATTTATTTGGTATTCTGCTTCGTAAATGTCATTATTTGCAATAGCATCTTCGATTTTTTTTCTAACTGTTTCTCGCTGAGATGAAACTATTGAAGCGTAAAAATCTTCCAAGTCAAAATCCTGATTAATGTTTAGGCCAAAATTAGACCTGCTTTGTGCAGACGAAGTAATCTTTCCGGTTCGTAAATCCAGATCATACGAACCTAATTTGCCAGCATTAAGCGCCATATTTAACCGTTCGTTTGTTTCGGTTATAATATTTCGGGCAACTATTTGTTCAGTAACCTCATTGGCAACAATCATAATAGAAATTGTTTTGCCATTGTCGGCAGTTATTGGTTTGTAAATAAAATTGAAGTAACAATCTTCTAATTTTCCCTTACGCATCAAACTAACCTTCATTCCATTGCCTTCAAAGCTTACTCCAGAGGTATAAACATCGTCTAAAAGCTGTAAAAATTCTTGGCCACGTAATTCCGGTATAGCATCTGTTAAAGGCAAGCCAAGTACAGTTTCTGATTTACCCCACAAAAATAACAATTCCCTATTGGCAGAGCCGATGATCAAATCTCGACCAGAAAGAATCCCAATGGCTACAGGCGCATCAGAAAGTGTTGCAAGCGCTTGTTTCTCGCTTAGAGAAAGTGCAAGGTTATCTGCAATTAAAATAGAATTTGAGTGATGTAAAACTTGATTAGTTTTTTCTAAATCCTTATGAAAAACTTTTAACTGATTATTGGCGGCTTCCAGCAACTCGTTGGTAGAGAGATACTCTTCATTAAGTGTGGCTAAATCTTCATTTATTGTCTGATATTCTTCATTTATAGCTTCGTACTCTAGATTTGCTTTTAATAGCTCGTTTTTTAACTTCTGTTCGGTAGCTTCGCGTTCGGCAACTGCCCTCCACGCATTTATTCTATCGCTAACTTCGGTTGCGGTATGCAAAATACAAAAAACATCGCCTTGCGCATTTTTTATCGGGCGATAAACGAAATCAAAAAAGAATGTTTCTAGTTTTCCATTAACCAATAATGTTGCAGGGGTATCCTTCGCCTCGTACAATTCTCCGGTTTTCCAAGTATTTTTTAACAACGTGGTAAAAGGCTGCCCTTTCATTTCTGGTAAAGCCTCTTCAAAACTTTTGCCTATAACATCTTCGCCCTTTCCCCATATCTGTAGCATGCCCTTATTTGCAAATCTAATGGTAAGGTCGCTATCGCTGTAAATCGCGGTAGCATCGTTTGATAATAAAAGAATTTTCAATAGCACATCATCAGCTAATGCGCCGGGGAAATTAACCATATTTATACAGATAGGGGCTTAACAAAAATAATTAAAATGCTTAACAAACTGAACCTAATAAAGTTGAAAATTACTCTTATTTAGAATATAAGAATACATTGCAATCTATTTCAATTGTATTAATTTTTGTAGATTTGGTAAATCCATAAATCAAACGCTTTTGCCTAAATTAATGCAGTTATTGAGAAACAATTATCGTACGGTTTTTGCCAGTACTTTTGTTGTCGTATCCCTTTACCTTGCTTCGTTGCATAGCTACATGCTTTTTCACTGCTTGGTTGAGCTGTTTTCTATCGTGGTTGCGTTTGCTGTATTTATTGTTACTTGGAATTCTAGAAGTATGCAAGACAATAAATACTTACACTTGTTAGGCATCTCGTATATCTTTATTGGTGGATTGGATTTGATGCACATGCTGGGCTTTAGGGGTATGCAGGTGTTCAATGTAGACGGTTATCTTTCTAATCAGTTCTGGATTGCAACTAGAATAATGGCCGCGTTAACCTTACTCGGTGGCTTTGCGTTGTTAAAAAGACAACAACGCATAAATTCTGATTTGATTTTTTTAGGTTATCTTATCACATCGATATTAATAATACTTTCGATTTTGGTATGGAAAAACTTCCCGGTTTGTTTTATAGAAGGCGTAGGACAAACGCCATTTAAAATTTATGCTGAATATGTTATAATTGGATTATTAACAGTAGTTGCGGTACTATTATACCTGAAGAGAAATAACTTTAGCGAAACAGTTTACCAATTAATTCTGGTGTCGGTTATTATTACTGCGCTTAGCGAAATCTGTTTTACGGTTTACACCGTTAATGATGGTTTGGCAAATGAACTAGGGCATTATGGAAAGCTTATTGCCTATTTTTTAATTTACAAAGCTATTGTAGAAACTGGATTTACAAACCCAACCCGTTTAATTTTTAGTAACTTAAAAGCTAGTGAAGAGGAGTATAAAACGTTAGCCAATAATTTGCCAGATGTGGTTATGCGTTTTAACGAAGATCTACAGAATATCTTCTCAAATTTTACCAATCGGGATGGTAGAGCTAGCGAAAATAATAAGTTAATTATGTTGCTTGAGCCTTTGCTATTGATAGCTAGACAAAATCAAGCAGAACATAAAGATCATTTACGCTTGGAATATGATGACCATATTGTTTTCTATAAAGTGCACATTGTACCAGAGTTTTCTGCAAATAAACAAGTAACTAGCTTTTTGGTAATTTGCCAAGACGTTACCGAACTTAAACAGGCAGAACAACAATTAAAAGCCTTAAACGAAACGAAAGATAAAATTTATTCTATTGTAGCGCACGATTTAAAGAACCCATTTACTTCGCTACTCAGCTACAGCCAAATTATACAGGTTAAAGCGCATACCTTAGGTACTGAAAAGGTTAGCCAAATTGCTAAAAGCATGAACCAAGCTGCCAAAGAAGCATATGCCTTGCTAGAAAATCTACTGAATTGGGCAAGTTTGCAATCTGGAATGTTAAAGGCCACCCCAGTTCCTATTTGTATTAAAACTCTTTTTACAGGCATAGAAAAACTCATGGGTCCGGCAGTTCAAGCTAAAGCTATTGCGCTTAAGTTTAGCGTTGCTGATGAGATTGGCGTACTGGCGGATCAGCAAATGCTTGAAACAATTTTAAGAAACTTGATTTCTAATGCCATTAAATTCAGTTATGAAGGTGGCTTGATAACTGTAAGCGCCATACAAGATGGATCTAACTGTCTATTCACCGTAACCGATCAAGGTATTGGTATTGCTGAAACTGAAAGCAAACGGCTTTTTGAGGCCGGCCGAAAATACACTATAGTAGGTACGCACAAAGAATCTGGCACAGGCTTAGGTTTGATGTTGTGCAGAGAGTTTATTGAGGCTAATAATGGCCATATTTGGGTCGAAAGCGAGTTGGGTGAAGGAAGTAAGTTCTTTTTCACCTTGCCATCGTCATCACGGTAGACTAATCTTTTCTGCCAAGTATTAAAAAACCTAAAGCCGCAACAGCTAATAGTCCGCCTGCAATAAATTTTCTGTGGGCCTTTGGTTTGCCTGGCAGACCCCAACCTCCGTGAACAGAATTACCGAAACCAACCGGGTTAAACAAATTTCCGGAACTCGTTTCCATTGGTTTTGCATGCTTTAAATAATTGCTAATTACTGCATTTGCAATTTTTCTTGTCAGGGTTGGAAGCAAGGAATGAGACAATCGCAATAATACTGATGTACTTCCGATCATTAGTTCTGGCTTTGGCCTTTCGGCTAAGCTAACTATGCTTTGCGCTATCCTAACAGGATCGTAAACTGGCGGTGCTGGTTTAATTTGTTTGCCGGTATAATTTGCCGCATGCTGAATACCTGGCGTATCTAAAAATGCAGGGTATGCATCGCAAATATGTATAGATGGGAAAGAGGATAGCTCTGTTTTTAGAGCTGCGCCGAAACCGCGTAAGCCGAATTTGCTTGCACTGTAGGCTGCCCCAAATGGTACTGGTAGAAATCCACCTATCGATATGTTATTAATAATTATTCCTTTTTTTTGCTTTTTAAAATAGGGTAAAACCGCATGTGCGCCATGCATATATCCCAAAAGATTTGTATGGATTACTTGTGTGTTTATTTCCATTGGTGTGGATTCGAAATTTCCAACCGCCAGCACGCCGGCATTATTAATCCATACATCTATGCCTTGGCCAAATTCATCAGCCTCTGCTGCCAAGTTAATAACCGAGCGATAATTTGATACGTCTGTTTCTACAAATTTTACTTCTGCACCTAATCGCCAACACTCTGTAGCCAATTCTTCTAAGGCAACCACATTTCTAGAAGCTAGTATCAGTCGCTCTCCACGTTCTGCAAATGCCAATGCAATTGCACGTCCTACACCACTTGATGCTCCAGTTATCACAATCGTTTTAGTACCATCTTTCATACCCAGAATAACCCAAGTAAAATGAAATTGTTTAAGGTTAATTTTAATCTGTGTAAAATTCTTAGAACCAATACCAGTCTAGGATGTTGATCTTACAACGTTAAGTTTTGCGACGCATAACTTCAGTTTAACCTAAAAGAAAATGAAAAATACACTAATACCACAACAACAATCTGGAAGTGAGGTAAACATTCAATCTGAAAGTAAATTTAATAGCTTAGCTGATGCAAAGTCCTTTTACTCTTTAGCAAAATTACGTTTGCTAGACGTTAACAATTGGGAAAGAACCTGTGGCACAACCGCAACAACTTTTCAGTTAATGCTAGCCGATGGTTTACCGTCTTTTAGGTTAGAGGTTGGAAATTTAATAAGAATAGACATTCCCGGGCCTGGAACGATAACCGGCGACGGCTATGATTGGGTACGTATAGAAGAGATTGCAGAAAGCGACAAAAATGACTTGGAAGAATGGATGGGGTTTAGGGTGCGACCTTGCGCAAGTCCGACCAATAGTGATGAAGCTACAGCGCATTTTTTCTCTGAATCCGCAACATCTACTTTTATTGTTAAAAGAATAGAAAATAAGGTTGTTGCAGAGATGCACGGACGTAATGAAACACCAAATGTTGATAACGATAAAATAGTAGACGGAATTAGAAATACAATTGTGGGCTGGTCGGCAAAAATGGGTTTGTCTTATCCACAGTGGAAATTTCTGGTAGACGGTTTGGTAAAAACGGATTCATGAGATGGTGCTATGGAGAAGAAATTTTATGCAGGTACTAGCGGGCTTATTTTACCTGTGCCTAACAAGCTATATTATCCAAAAGCATTTAAAGAAAAAAGTAGGTTAAGCTATTATGCTTCTTTACAAAATAGCATAGAAATAAATAGTTCGTTTTACAAATTACCGCAAGCAAAAACAGTCTTGAAGTGGGCCAATGAGGTGCCTGATGATTTTAGGTTTACATTTAAAGTTTTTAAAGAGATTACGCATCTTAAACAGTTGGCTTATAGTATCGATACGGTAAATAGATTTATGGATGTTGTAGCCAATGTAGGTGATAAAACTGGTAGTTTATTAATTCAATTTCCACCTAGCGTAACGGTAAAATACCTAGGTCAAATTGATCAATTACTAGCGCAGTTTAAACGTGTCGATCAGGAAAATTTATGGGATTTTTCGGTTGAGTTTAGACACAAATCTCTTTATATGACAGAAAGTTATGAAGTTTTAAAACAGCACGGCATGGCAATGGTAATACAAGATAAAGCAAAAGTTGCCAGCCCCATGATCACGCTAGGAGATGAGTTTGTTTACGTAAGATTTCACGGTCCGCAAGGCGATTATAAGGGCACATATACTTATGATACGCTTTCCGAGTATGCAGTGCTGATTTCTGAATGGCTTCAGATGGAAAAAAGAGTTTATGTTTACTTCAACAATACAATGGGTAATGTTTATGAGAATTTACAATCCCTTAAAAAAATGTTAGGTTAAGTTTTAGGGGTTGTATCGAGGTTTGGTAATTTTCACTTATAAATTCTGCTTATTCTATCAAGCCGTTGCTTACAGCAAATTTTATTAAAGTGGCTGTATTTAGGGCATTGGTTTTTCTAAGTAGATTTTGTCTATGACCCTCTACCGTACGTCTGCTTAAAAACATTTTTTCTGCAATTTCTTGATTGGTTAAACCATTTCCGACATGCTTTAACACCATAACTTCTCTATCGCTAAATACTGAGTGGTCTGTACTTGGTTCTCTAATTATTCCTTTTTGGCTAAATGCTTTAGAAGTAATGAGGCTACAGATATATTTCCTTCCCATTAATATCCTATCTATCGCAAAAGACATCTCGGCAATATCTGTTTTTTTCGAAAGAAAAGCATCTGCTCCGGCCTGCATGCAGTTAGCCACAATAGGAAGTTCATCATGCATTGTTAAAAACATTACTTTAACTGAAGGGTGACTGAGTTTGATCTGTTCTAAAACATCTAATCCAGTCATGTCTTTAAGTGACAAATCACTTATTAGCAGATCAACATTGGCTTGGTCTAAATAGTCTAGAGCTTCCTTGCCTTCGGCAAAAATATCTAAAACATGCATATCAGGTATCTGAGAAATAAGTTGTTTCAGCCCCGAGGCAACCAATAATTGGCTATCTAATAAAATAATATTCATTTGCTGTAAATTGCTAAAAAGGTACTATACTAAAACTGATTCGTTTTTCAACATATAAACCAAGCTTCCAACAAACTTAGGGTGCTTAATGTTTTAAAGTCGCTATTATCTACTACAATAATTTGAACTATGTTACGGGTTAAACTTTTTTATGCTAAAGTTGTTCTTGAAGGTAATCGCTATTAATTAAAAATAATTTTTATGTCTAAAAAGAAAGAAATATCAAAAGATAATGTTGCGCCTAGGGATGGTTATGACAACACTGGAACACAAGGTAAAGATTCTCTCTCAGATGATTCGTTTACTGGAAGTTCTAAAAAGCCCGCTGAACAAAATGGAAACAGCGAGAGCGGTACCGGTAGTTCTTCTAAAAGTTTTCCAGATCTAAAAACAGAAGAATAAAGGTTTAATATTAGGCTCCTGTAAGCCGAATGTTTTTAGCTACAGAGTCAATCAGCTTCGTTATGTCGAAGGGTTTGGAAAGGAAATTGGCTCTAGGAAACTGCTTACGAACATAAATGGGGTCTTCATGTGCAGACATAATCAACACCGGAACATCTGCTGTAGCGGGGTTTTGCTGCAGTTCTCTATAAATATCTAAACCGTTACCATCTGGTAACATAACATCCAGAATATACATTTGCGGAATTTCGTTGCTATTTTCTTTAAAATCTTTAGCACAGGAAAAAGTGCTCATGTCATAATTTTCTTCTCCAAGTATGTAGGGGTAAAGATCACGAATGCTCTCGTCATCTTCTAATATAAATATTTTAGGTTTCATAGGTGCTGGGTTGATAGTGAACTAACGGAAACCAGTACTATGTTGTTTTTAATATTACGTACTATTTCGGTGAAAAACGTAAAAACACGTATTTATCGCTTTTTTTTCTATAAAATTTAGTAAATTATTTATTTAGAAGTATTTATCTAACGTAATTCCATAAGTGATGTTTAAATTTTCCCTGTCGGTAATATTCATTTTGTTATAATTTAAAGTGGTATTTAAGCTAATCCATTTTCTAAGTTTTATACCTATGCTATTAGATAATCTTATGATATGATCTCCTTCACGCTCAAAAGAACTTTGTAAGAAATTTCCCCCTTCAAACACAACTAATTCTTTAATGGTAAAGCGATATTGAATGCGAAAAGAATTTCTGTAAGTGTCGTAAATTTCGTTGCTTAAAAGATTACTTTTATCATAAAGTACACCATTGCTTACATTAAGGTAAGCATTTTCCCTATCAACTATGTTGTAAGCTATACCAAGGCCTGCCAATACCTGATGGTTAATTTTAAGAGAGTAACTTGTATTGTAATTTAGCAATCCCCAATAATAGAAATGAGGAAGTGTTTTGTAGAGGTTAAAATTTAAAGTAGAGGAGAAGTCGTTGTTACTTAATTTGCTATTCTGTTTACCATATAGCCAAGTATTCGTAGAATTAAACACTATGCTTTTTCGCTGTATTCCAAACGTTAGTGCGTTGTTAAGTAAATAAGCATTTTCTGTATTTGTTTTGTTTACCGAGCCAGCTGCAGAAAGTTTAAGGTGGTGCGCCGTAGTGTCAGAAAATTGCGCATTTGCCTCCAGTGATATTAACAGAAAACAGCCAAGTACATATTTCTTCATAGTCAAAAGAACAGCTAACTCAGAAATATGTTCGGCGTAATTAGTAGTATTAAAAAAACAGAAAGATGTTTTCTGTTAGCCAAAATGCTAAAGCAGTCCGTTTTTGCAGGCGTATCTTACTAACTGCGCTGAGTTTTTAACGCCTGCTCGCTCGATAAGCGTTTGTCTATGCCCCTCAATAGTTCTCCGGCTTGCGAATATTCTATCTGCTATTTGTTGGTTAGTATAACCTTCAGAAATGAGTGCCAAAATCTCTTGCTCTCTTTCGGTAAGTAAAATAGAGGGCTGGATCACTTTCGCAAAGTTAGAAGACAGATGAAGCAATTTTAAAGAGAGTTCGTTGCAAATAACTTTATGTCCGTTGTAAACTTGCCGTATTGAAAACAATAATTCATCTACGTTAGCACTCTTTAGTATATAACCTACAGCACCAATCTCAAAAGCATCGAAAAGGTATTTTTCATTGTCCATCATAGACAAGAACAAAACTTTCATTCCGGGATAGTCCTTTGCTAATGTTTTTAATAAAGTCATGCCATCCATTTCTGGCATATTTATGTCGGTTAAAATCAGATCGGCCTGTACATTATTTTTCAATAATTGAATTACCTCTAATCCATTCTCCGCTTCTCCAACTACTTGTATATCTCCGCCTGCTTCAAGTATGCTTTTAATTCCATCTCTTACCACTGGGTGGTCTTCTGCAAGTATTATTCTGATCATCTACAATTTTGTGTAATACGTCAATTTATCGCTGAAACGCAGATTTTAAGTGCATTTCTAGATGTCAAAGATAAGAACGAGGGTTACAACAAGCGGTTGTATAAATACCTATTATTGATGAAATAATACGCAATATTTACCGCAAAAACAATAAATGCATTGAGTGTTAATTGATTATAAAATAGTTTTAGCTAGAGGATGTTAACGTCTAATACATTTAACATAAACTATAATTTTAAAAACAACACCTCTCTTATAGTTAGAGGTGTTGTTGAAAGTTGGACTAGGGTTTTAAAATCACTTTTACGCAATCATCCTCCTTGTCATCGAATATTTTATAGCCATGTACAGCGTCTTCTAACGGCATAGAGTGTGTAATAATATCATCTAAAACAACTTTTCCTTCTTCTACTAATCCAATCAGTTTATCAATATAGTTTAGTACCGGTGCTTGACCTTGTTTAATGGTAATTCCTTTATCAAACATTCTAAAGAACGGGAAATTGTCATAAGGTGAGCCATAAACACCAACGATAGAAACCGTACCCATTCTACGCACTGATTCGAAACACATTTCCAACACCTTCATTGAACCTTTTTCGAAATTAATAGTGGCTTTAACTTTATCCATAAAACTTCTTTCTGGCTCAAAACCTACCGCATCTACGCAAACGTCAGCACCACGTCCACCTGTCATTTCTCTAATTGCCTCCACAACATCAACCTTGTTAGGGTTAAGCGTTTCAACTTTATTAACCGCTCTCGCTTTATCTAAACGATAATCTAACGGATCTATGGCAATTACTCTTGAAGCTCCATTTATCCAAGCGGCCTTTTGAGCCATCAAGCCAACTGGTCCGGACCCAAAAATAGCTACGGTTTCGCCACCTTTTAATTGCGCCCAATCTATTGCCGACCATCCGGTAGGAAAAATATCAGTTAGAAATAGGGCTTGCTCATCGGTTAAATCGTCAGGCACAATTCTTGGAGAAACATCTGCATACGGAACCCTTACGTACTGCGCCTGTCCGCCAGAGTATCCGCCATAAAGATCAGTGTAACCGAAAAGTGCTGCACCCTTCTGATCCATTAAATTGCCCGCTGGCCCGTAATTTTTATAATTGGAGTTCTCGCAAGCTGGCGAGGCCTCATGTGTGCAAAAGAAACAACTTCCGCAAGAAATTGGAAACGGCACCACAACGCGATCTCCTTTTTTTAGGTTTGTAATAGCTGAGCCAACTTCTTCAACTATCCCCATAAATTCGTGGCCCATAATCATTGGGTCTTTTTGCGGTACTGCACCACTTAAAATGTGCAGATCCGAACCACATATAGCGGTTGATGTAACTTTCAAAATTACGTCTCTAGGTTCTAAAATTACCGGATCCGGTACATTGTCAACTCTAATGTCTCCTGGTTTGTGAAATACTGCTGCTTTCATTTTGTTCTGTTTTAAATAGGGATTATAATTAAATGGAATTATTGCAGAGCGGATTAGATTCTGATTTTCGAACACTTACTAAATGCCTTTGTTTTCAAATAATTAATTAATCGACCAATGTTTTTAAAAACAAGCCGGCAATCAACTTGTTAAAAAATGCAGACAGTTCCCGATAATCGATGATAAAAAAAATAGATGTTCTTAATAGAGGTTTAGGCTTAAAATTTAGCGGTATTAATAACCGTATAGATATTTGGGCGCTAAAAGCTAAAAACGTCCACTTAAAAATTAATAACAATCAAACGGTTAAGTTAAAATCTGCAGAATATGGATATTGGTCTGCTATAAACATTCCTATTAGCATAGCTGATGAATATATTTTGCAACTAGAAACTGAGCAAGGCATTATCGAAAGACCAGATCCCGTTTCTTTGCGTCAAGCAAAAGGAGTGCACCAAGAAAGCACCGCATTTGATGTTGATGCATTTAAATTTTCTGATGAGAGTTGGAAAGGTATCCCTCTGGCAGATTATATTATTTACGAACTGCATATTGGAACTTTTTCTCCAGATGGTACATTTTTAGGTGCGATAAACAAACTAGATCATTTGTTAGAATTAGGGATTAACGCTGTAGAAGTTATGCCTTTATCATCTTTTCCTGGTGAGAGAAATTGGGGTTATGATGGTGTATTTCCTTTCGCTGTGCAAGAAAGCTATGGTGGACCAACGGAATTCCAGCATTTTATAAACGAATGTCACAATAGGGGCATCGCTGTTATTCTTGATGTAGTTTATAATCACTTTGGCCCCGAGGGAAATTACTTGCCGGATTTTGGGAATTACTTTACAGCAAAATATAAAACACCTTGGGGTGAGGCTCTAAACTTTGACGACGCATATTGCGATGGCGTTAGAAATTATTTCATCGAAAATGTTTTAATGTGGATGAGAGATTTCCATGTTGATGCGCTCCGATTGGATGCCGTACATGCAATTAATGATTTTAGCGCAACGCATATTTTAGCAGAAATAAAGGCTTACGTAGCTGAGCTAAGTTCTGTTATGCAACGCGAATATCATTTGATTGCGGAGTGCGATTTAAACGATGTAAAGTATCTTGAATCGCTAAGCGAAAACGGTTACGGTATGGATGCGCAATGGGCTGATGATTTTCATCATGCATTACGAGTAACAGCAGGCGAACCGAGATTAGGTTATTATAAAGATTTTAATGGCATAACCGATTTAGCAAAATCTTATAAACAAGCATTTGTTTACGATGGAAATTATTCTGCAGTTAGACGAAAATGCTACGGTTCCAAGCCAATTGATTTAGCTGGTAATAAGTTTATAGTTTGCTCGCAAAACCACGATCAAGTAGGTAACCGAATGTTAGGAGAGCGTTCTCTGCAACTCTATGGCTTTGAAATGAGTAAAGTTCTTGCAACGGCAGTTTTGTTTTCACCATTTGTACCCATGCTTTTTATGGGCGAGGAGTGGGGCGAAACAAATCCATTTCAATATTTCGTTAGTCACGGTAGTGAAGAATTGATTGAAGCAGTACGTAAGGGGCGTGCAAACGAATTCGAGTCGTTTAATTCAAATGGCGAAGCACCAGACCCACAAAGTGAAAAAACATTTCTGAATTCGAAATTACAATGGGAGTTATTAGCAGAAGATAGACATCAGAAAATGTTTAGTTTTTATAAGGATTTAATCGCATTAAGAAGACTTCATCCCGCTTTGCGAGCCTTGGATCTGGCAAATTTAGATGTTAAAGTTTTCGAATTAGAAAATGTGCTTTTAATACGCAGATGGCAAGAAGATGAACAACTGATTTGTTTAATTAATTTCTCGCGTAAATCCCAAAATATAGATTTAAACTTTTCTGGTAATTGGAATTGTTTAATCAATTCATCATCAGTAGCTTATTTCGGAAATGATAGGTCTGAACATCGAGAAATACCATTAAATAAGAACTTTAATATTCTACCACAATCCGCCCTAATTTTTGAGCATGCAAGTATTTAAACCTACCGCAACCTATCGCGTACAACTACATAAAGATTTTAATTTTAAAGCTTTAAAAAAAATCATCCCTTACTTAAATTCCCTAGGAATAGATACCATCTATGCATCGCCAATTTTTAAGGCTATAACTGGCAGTCAACATGGATACGATGGCGTTTCTCCGCTAGAAATTAATCCTGAAATTGGTACCGAAGAAGAACTTGTCGAGCTTTCTGAAATATTAAAGCGGAACAATATGTTTTGGTTGCAAGATATTGTGCCTAACCACATGGCATTTAGTCCTGAAAATGAATGGTTAATGGATGTGCTGGAAAATGGTAAAAAATCTGAATTTTATCATTATTTTGATATCAATTTTCCAAACGATATAGAGGATAAACGATTGATGGTTCCTTTTTTAGGCGAATGTTTGGAAGATGCGATTAATGAAAGGAAAATTTCGATCGTAGCTAAAGAAAAAAAACTTTTTTTAGCTTACGGCGATTCTAATTGGCCGATTAATGAAAAATCATATGATTTTATTTTTGGCAAAAAAAACGGCAAAAAATATTTCGTTGATAATTTTAATGGTACGAAGAAAGGCAATCCGGTAAGGAAGAAGCTGGATTCGCTTAACCAAGACCTACAACTTTTAAATGAGCTTACGGGCTTGCAATTTTACCGCTTGTGCGATTGGCAAGATACAACGAAAAAGCTAAATTACAGGCGCTTTTTTACGGTTAACGACTTGATTTGTTTAAATATAGAGCATGAAGACGTTTTTGATCATTACCACAAATATATTGTAGAGCTGGTAAAAAAAGACGTTTTTCAGGGATTAAGAATTGACCATATTGATGGATTAGCTCATCCGGAAATTTACTTGGAAAGGTTGAGGCAGGTAGTTGGAGAAGATATATACATTTCTGTAGAGAAAATTTTAGCTGTTGATGAGCAGTTGCCAAATAATTGGAGCACTCAAGGCGATACGGGTTATGATTTTTTGCAATTGGCAAATAACGTACTTACAAATACAACTGCCGAAAGCGAATTGACAAAATTTTACAAGCAATACATTAAAGAAGATATATCGCCCAGCGAACTTGTTCCTAAAAAGAAGAAAAATATTCTTAACGAGCAAATGGGAGGTGAGCTCGCTAACCTGCGTAAGCTTTTTGAGGATTTAGATTTCGGAAATCATAAGAAATTGTCGGCTTTGACGGCAAAAGATTTAGAAACAGCAATAGGCGAATTGCTTGTACACTGCCCTGTTTACAGATTTTATGATACCAAATTTCCTTTAAGTAAAAATGCAAAAACAGCTTTAGCACACACGTTTAAGAAAGCTAAAGAACATAGTTCCAATAAATCCGCTCTAAGCTTTTTAGAAACATCGTTGTTTAAGGAAACGACTGACAAAGCTATACTAAAAAATAGAAGTGTTTTTTACAACAGATGTATGCAGTTTTCTGGGCCTTTAATGGCAAAAGGTGTAGAAGATACGCTAATGTACAACTACAATAGATTGTTAGCGCATAACGAAGTTGGAGATTCATTAAACCGATTTGGCATCAGCATAAAGCATTATCATAGAGAAATGCATAAGCGTTATGCTAATTTTCCCTATGCCATGAATGCTACGGCAACACATGATACAAAACGCGGAGAAGATACAAGGGCAAGGTTAATTGCTTTGGCACAGAATTCAGAAAGGTGGGAGCGTTTAGTTGCAGCATTGGATGAGTTAATCGACACGCCGACGATTCATCCAAACGATGCTTATTTTGTTTATCAAACGCTTATAGGTACACTTCCATTGGATGATAAAGATTTTAAGCAGTTTAAAATTAGGGTGCAAGAATACTTAGAAAAGGTGCTTAGGGAAGCTAAGAGGAGATCTGATTGGGCTAAGCCAGACAGTAATTATGAGGAAGTTGTAAAGCGCTTTGCTACTAGTTTGATCGAGCCCATTTCTAAATCAGATAAATTACAGCAAGTATTAAGTGATATAGAAGATGAAGGATTGTTTAACGCTGTATTGCAAACTGTTTTGAAACTAACTTCACCCGGTATTCCAGATATTTATCAAGGAACCGAATTATGGGATTTTTCGCTAGTAGACCCAGATAACCGAAGACCGGTTGATTATAATTTAAGATCAAGACTACTTAAAAACTTTTCGAAAACGCATAATCTTTCACATTTGTGGGAAAGCAGAACAACCGGAGAGATAAAACTTTGGTTAACCAAACAATTATTAACTATCAGAAAAACAAATAAGTCGCTTTTCGAAGATGGAAAATATATTCCTGTTAAGGTAAGAGGTAAATTGAAAAAACACGTGCTCTCTTTTTTAAGAGAATACGAAGGGGAAAAAATATTAGTTGTACTGCCGCTGGGTTTAGGTGCTGTTGAGGATTTACTAAAAACTGATTGGCGAAATACAGCTTTACAGCTTAATAGTACACATTTAGGCGAATGGAAAAATTTGCTAAGCCCTGAAGAAGATAACGTATTCGTACTTAATCAAAAAATTAAACTCAGCGATTTATTTGACGAGTTTCCGATAGCCATCTTGCAGTTGCAATCTCACAAAGGCAGTAGAGGTAGCGGCGTATTTTTACCGGTTACATCACTTTCTTCAGATCAGGAAGTAGGCAGTATGGGGCCAGAGGCTTATAAGTTTATTGACTTTCTTCATCAAACAAAACAAAGGTATTGGCAACTGTTGCCTCACAATCCGGTAGGGCGAGGTAATGCTTACTCTCCTTACAGCTCAAGCTCGTCGATGGCTGGAAACACTTTACTTATTAGCCCAAAGTTGTTATTTGAGAAAGGTTGGCTAGCGGAAAAAGACTTAGTGCATAATCCCAAAATTAATGCTGAAATAAACTACCAAGAAGCAGAGCGACTACAAAAGCAATATTTGGCAAAAGCTTATGAAAACTATAAAAAGAGCAGTAGCGTTTATTTAAAGCTTTTCGAAGACTTTTGCGCTAAAGAGTTCTCATGGCTTGATGATTTTGCACTCTTTAAATTGATTAGCCAACATCACCAAGAAAAACAATGGAGCGAATGGCCAGCGGAACTTAAGGTGAGGCAAGAAAAGGCGATAAAAAGATTCTCTAAAGAAAATGCCGAAAAATTGAATGAGATTAAATGGCAGCAATTTGTTTTCGACCTGCAGTGGAAAGAATTACAAGCTTATGCAAAAAAGTATGGCGTTAAGTTCATCGGCGATTTACCTATCTACATTTCATACCATTCTGCAGATGTTTGGGCAAACCCGAATCTATTCAAATTGGACGATAAATTAACAGCAGAAGTTGTATCTGGAGTTCCGCCAGATGCTTTCTCAGATGATGGGCAGTTATGGGGAATGCCTATTTTTAATTGGGATGAAATGAAAAAAGACGGTTACCAATGGTGGATGCAGAGAATTGGTAAAAATTTAGCTCATTTCGATCTTATCCGTCTAGATCATTTTAGAGCGTTTCACACCTATTGGGAAATACCAGCTACCGAGAAAACTGCAAAAAATGGCGTTTGGAAAAAAGGACCTGGAAAGCATTTTTTTAATGCCGTGTATAAAACTTTCGGAAGTTTGCCTTTTATAGCCGAAGACTTGGGCGCAGAAATGGAGGAAGCCCTAGCGTTTAGGGAGGAGTTAGGTTTGCCGGGAATGAAAGTGCTGCAATTTGGTTTCGGAAAAAATCTAATTAACTCAGAACATACTTTGCATAACCATGAAAATGAAAATTATGCCGTTTATACCGGCACGCATGATAACGATACGATTATAGGTTGGTACAAAAGTCTAGAAAAAGAAGATAAGAAAAGATTGAAAGCCTATTTTGGACATAAGGTTACGAAACGAAATATCCACTTTGTGATGAATAGATTGGCACTTTCTAGCAATGCGAATATTGCGATTTTACAGGCGCAGGATTTGACAGGTTTAGATAGCGATGCAAGACTTAATACACCAGGAACTATAGAAGGAAACTGGATTTGGCGTATAAAACCTGGTCAATTAAATGAGGATGTTAGGCAATGGCTGACCAGAAACACAGTAATTTTTAGAAGGTCTTAGTTTATTTAACAAAACCCAAATAATGTTTTCTAACTGTTTTTTTCATTTCTGTTAAAATCAAACTAAAAATAAATACGCTTGTTGCTTTAATAAAGAACGTATATATGAAAAACTTGTTGAGCCTTTTTTGCATGCTGTTTTTTATGGCTTGCAATAACCCAAAGCAAAATTCAGATAGTAGAAATGCTAATTCAGTTGATACAACCGTTAAGGTAGATTCGATTGGGTTAACGCGGACTGACGCTATTGAAATACCTAAAAATGTAGACGAAATTAAGTCTGTTTATACGGCAACAAATAATCAGTTAGCCAAAGGCGAATTAGATTCTGTTTCTTACAAATACAATTGTTATAACGAGAAAAGTGGTACAATAACTTATTTTACAGCTAAAGGAAAGTTGCGGTTGATTAAGCATAGTTATGCAGAGTATGATCATCATAACGCTACAGATCAGTTTTTTGTAATTGACGAAGTACCTTATTTCGTTTTTTACAATCGCGTTAATTGGAGTTTTGAATCTGGCGCTGCGGCTGAGGGTGCAACTAAAGACGACATTACCGAACAGCGATTTTATCTAGTTGATAACAAACCTGTCCAATGTCTAGAGAAAAAATTCTCCGTTTCATCAAAAGATAAGAAACCTAATGTAAATAATGCAGAAAACAAAGTTGTAGAATGTAGCTCTTCCAAACCTTTAATTGATGCTCTCAAAAAACTTATAGCTTTTAAAAATCAGCCTAAAAAAGATTGTTTTGGCAGGTAACAACAATCCTTACATTTAAAAAACAAATCGCGGTTTTAATTATCAGTTTTTATATTGTATCTTTGCCCGGCAAATAAGAACTCCTAATTTATTTGCTATGCAACTCGATCCCCAAAAATTTATTGCCACTGGTTTAACGTACGACGATGTATTGTTAGTTCCTGCTTATTCGGCCATTTTACCTCGTGATGTAGATACTTCGACGTATTTAACTAAGAAGATCAAGCTAAACGTTCCTTTAATTTCTGCCGCAATGGACACAGTTACGGAAGCGGAATTAGCTATAGCTATAGCTCAAAACGGTGGTATTGGCATGTTGCACAAAAACATGACGATAGACCGTCAGGCAGAAGAAGTTCGTAAAGTAAAACGCTCTGAGAGCGGCATGATTCAAGATCCGGTTACGTTATTGGAAACGGCTGTAGTTGCAGATGCCTTTAAAATTATGAAAGAGCATAAAATTGGCGGTATTCCTGTGGTAACTGCCGATAACAAATTAGTAGGTATTATCACCAATCGCGATTTGCGTTTCCAGAAAAATATGGCTCGTCCTATCACAGAGGTAATGACAAAGGATAATTTGATTATTGCGCCAGAAGGAACAAATTTAGTTCAAGCAGAGGAAATTTTACAAAACCATAAAATCGAAAAACTTCCAGTAGTTGATGCTAATGGCTTTTTAAGCGGTCTAATCACCTTCAAAGATATTTCTAAAGTAAAAAATTATCCTGTAGCATGTAAAGACGAAAAAGGTCGTTTACGTGTTGGCGCTGCGGTTGGTGTTACAGCAGACACTTTACAAAGGGTAGATGCGTTGGTTAAAGCAGGCGTTGACGTTATTACGATTGATACTGCCCATGGACACTCAAAAGGTGTAGTAGATAAACTTAAGGAAGTAAAAGCAAAATACCCAGATTTACAGGTAATTGTTGGTAATATTGCAACTGGCGATGCAGCTAGATATTTAGCTGACGCAGGTGCTGATGCCGTAAAAGTGGGTATTGGTCCGGGTTCTATTTGTACTACCAGAATTATCGCTGGTGTAGGTGTACCTCAATTATATGCAGTTTTCGAGTGTGCGAAAGCTTTAAAAGGTACTGGCGTTCCGGTAATTGCTGATGGTGGAATTAAACATACTGGAGATATCGCAAAAGCAATTGCTTCTGGTGCAAGTACGGTAATGGCCGGTTCATTATTTGCCGGAGTAGAAGAGTCGCCAGGTGAAACCATTATTTACGAAGGACGTAAGTTCAAATCTTATCGTGGAATGGGTTCTATAGAAGCAATGGAGCAAGGTTCTAAAGACCGTTATTTCCAAGATGTAGAAGACGATATTAAAAAATTAGTGCCTGAAGGTATTGTAGGTCGTGTGCCGTTTAAAGGTACTTTGGCAGAAGTAATGTACCAATACATTGGTGGTTTACGTGCAAGTATGGGCTATTGTGGAGCGCCAACAATCGATAAATTGCAAGAAGCACAATTTGTACAAATCACCGCTGCCGGTATGAGAGAAAGTCATCCGCACGATATCACCATCACTAAAGAAGCACCAAATTATACAAGATAAAAAACTCCCTTGGCCCCATGAAAGGGGAAATAATTGAAAGTCCCCTTTAGGAGATTTAGGGAAAAGCAAATACAGCGGGGCATCGGTTACGATAGCCCCGCTTTTTGTTACAATCTTTTTGTATGGCCACACTCAAGCGAGTCGGAGTGGCAGTACAACAAAAAGTATTTCCACTGCAATCGGGTTTAAAAAACCAAAGCTTTTGCAATTATTTAAGTTCTGAAATTTGCAACGTCAAATAGCATCACTTCAGAGAGGTAATAAACGGGATTGAAACGGAAATCCTTTTTACGAAGACCAGATTCATCTGGTTTTAATATTAAAAAGATTGTAGTAAAAAGCCCGGCGAACGTTGGTAAAAGCTTCACTATTGCCTTTCCAAAAAAAATATCATAAAATCCATCTATGTCCAACTCGTACTAAATTGACGAGTTCATATAAGTTCCACCTCTCCATATTTAATTTGTTGAGTAAAATAATTTGCCTATAAATTCAAAATAAAATTTGGTAAATAAATTTTTTAAAATACATTTGTCTATATAATCTATAGAATTAGTAGATAATGAAGATTAAATCTAATATTAAATCAAACGAATGAAACAACCGTACTTATCATTTCTAACGCTACTTTCCTTTTTGCTACTATCAAACATTGTGCTTGCACAGAATACGGTTACTGGTATTGTTAAAAGAAGCGATGGTACACCTGTACCACATGCAACCATTAAAATACGTGGCACAAACTTAAGCGTTGCTGCAGATGGAGAGGGTAAATTTAATATTAGCACAACGCAACAACCTCCATTTTATATTCAAATAAGTTCAGTTGGCTACAAGCCACAAGATTTTCAGATCCTAAAACTTCAAGATACGGCATTGGAGTTGATATTAGTAGAAAACGCCTTGCTGGATCAAATTGTAGTAACCTCTAGAAGGCGCTCTGAAGTTTTACAAGATGTGCCTATTGCAATTACTGTAATTGGCGGGCAGGCAGCTGAAAATGCTGGTGCGTTTAATGTAAACCGCTTAAAGGAATTGGTGCCTTCTGTACAACTTTACGCATCTAACGCTCGTAACACTACTTTAAATATTCGAGGCCTAGGTTCAACATTTGGATTAACTAACGACGGTATTGATCCGGGAGTGGGCTTTTATGTAGACGGCGTTTACCATGCTCGTCCTGCTGCAACCTCAACTGATTTTTTGGACATCGAGCAGATTGAAGTAATACGCGGACCCCAAGGTACATTGTTCGGTAAAAATACAACTGCCGGTGCATTTAACATCACGACCACAAAACCTACGCAAACACCAACTGCAAAGGCTGAACTAAGTGTTGGAAATTATAATTTTATACAAGCTAAAGCATCGGTTTCTGGTGGTTTAGCCACAAATTTAGCTGCAAAGCTGTCGATCTCTGGCACGCAAAGAGACGGTACAATTTGGAATACAATAGAAGAAAGAAAATACAGCGGACAAAATAATCTTGGTTTTAAAGGACAACTCTACTACACGCCATCTGATAAACTACAGGTTTTATTAAGTGGTGATGTAAGCATACAGCATCCGGCTGGCTATCCTTTAGTTATCGCCGGAATAACTACAACAGAAAGAAGTGCGTACCGCCAATATGCCAAAATAATTTCAGATTTAGGTTATCAGCAACCGAAAGTAGATCCTTTTTCGCGTGAAATTGCCACCAATACACCTTGGCGACACAATCAATCTATCGGCGGAATCTCTTTAAACGTAGATTATAAAATTGGAAACGGTACGCTTACTTCAACAACAGCCTGGCGTTTTTGGAATTGGGATCCGACAAATGATAGGGATTTTTCGGAGTTTTCTGCACTTACAAAATCTCAAGGAAACACTCGCCACGATCAATATTCTCAAGAAGTTAGGTACGCGGGTAATATAGCCGAAAAATTGAGTGGTGTAGTTGGTGTGTTTGTGCTTGGTCAAAATTTGCAAGGCCTCGGCCAAACCGAGGAAGTTGGTAAAGATCAGTGGAGGTTTGTTCAAACTTCTAATACTGGAAGCCAAGCTTTGTACAGCACACCTGGGCTATTAGATGGATATGGAATTACAACAAATTCTACCATCAAATCCTTAAGTGCTGCGGTATTTGCACAAGCCGATTGGGAATTTATAGATCATCTGCATATTTTGCCGGGTTTAAGATATACCTACGATAAGAAAGACGTGGATTACGACAGAAATACTTATGGCGGACTGCAGACTACCGATGCAGCGTTACTGGCATTAAAGGCGGCGGTTTACAGTAACCAGCAGTTTAACACCAATACAGATAATAACAATTTGTCGGGTAACATCACTTTATCTTATCGTCCTAATGGCAATTTAAATGCTTACGGAACTTTCTCTACCGCTTACAAACCTGTCGGCGTAAATGTTGGTGGTCTCCCAACTACATCAACCGGCGATGCAGACTTATCTCTAGCCGTTGTAAAGCCAGAGTACGTGCAACACTACGAACTAGGAGTAAAAACCAAACCAGCAAAAGGGTTATTGGTAAACGTAACTGCATTTAATACCGACATAAAAGATTATCAAACTAATGTGCAATCGCCACAGTTGGGTGTAAATAGAGGATATCTTTCTAATGCCGAGAAAGTTAATGTTAGGGGATTGGAAATTGATGGTAGTTTACAATTGGAAAGATTCCTAACGTTAAATGCTGCACTAGCTTATTTGGATGGCAAATATGTTAAGTTTACAAATGCACCATTACCTTTAGAAGAAACTGGGCATACAGAATTGATTAATGGAGTGGCTACGCAAGTTGCCTTTAAAGATGCTTCTGGAGGAAGATTACCTGGGATATCAAAATGGAATATTTCTGGTGGAACGGAATTAAGCACTGCCGGGTCTTTAGCGACAAAAAATGGAAGATATTTTGTTGCAGCTGATGCATCTTACCGTTCTGGCTATTCATCTAATCCAACACCATCACGCGTATTAAATATTGACGCTTATGCATTGCTGAATGCTAGAGCGGGTTTCAAATCAGAAAAGTTCTCGATTTTTGTTTGGAGCAGAAATATTGCCAACAAAAATTACTACGAGCAATTACAGGCTGCTGCGGGTAACGCAGGTTTGTATGCTGGTGTATTGGGAGATCCAAGAACTTATGGTGCTACTTTACGTTTTAGTTTTTAAGTACTTTTCAATAGTTTAATTTGTTCATTTGTTGTGATGCGCTATAAATTATAGAATTACAGCATGATAGATTGAACCAATGACTATTGACCAATGAACTATTGAGCCAATGAACGAGGAATCTTTTTGCTATTTTTGAGCCAAAATTTATAAAAGATGAAATCACTTTGTGTTTATTGCGGGTCTAATTTTAATGGCGATCCGGCAGTGCTGCAAGCTGTTGAGAGCTTAGCCAGAACAATGGTAGAACGAGATATTACCCTGGTTTACGGTGGTGGAAGTGTTGGCGTAATGGGTTTAATTGCAAACGAAGTTTTGAAATTAAATGGTAAGGCAATAGGGGTTATTCCACAGTTTTTAATGGATAAGGAGGTTGGACATACAGGTTTAACCGAAATGATTGTAACCGAAAATATGCATCAACGCAAACAGAAAATGGCCGATTTATCTGACGGATTTTTAGTGTTGCCGGGCGGTTTTGGTACGTTAGAAGAGCTTTTTGAGGTGCTTACTTGGTTGCAGTTAGGTTTGCATGGTAAAGCAATTGGCGTGTTAAACGTAGGTGGTTTTTACGATTTCTTGTTTAAGCAAATGGATGTGATGGTAGAAAACCGTTTTTTAAAACAAGCAAATAGAGATTTGATTTTTAACGAAACAGATGTGCAAAACTTAATAAACAAAATGGAGCATTTTGTGGCAAAGCCCGATGAAGTTTGGTTTAAGGATAGAAATCTAGTATAAACTATTTGTCGAATTTGTTTTTAATGTAACTTACTATAGATGGGTCTTTCAGATCTTCCATGTCGCTAAGCTGAAATTCTAAAGCTTTTGTACTTAATTGTATTTCAATTAAAGAAGTAATTAACGATGCTAAAAAGGCAATTAGACTGATGGCAAATAGAATTTCTGCAATCATCTCGTTTTCTATATAGATGAAAAACATGCATACAATGCAGGCTAAAAAACTACAAACACCGTAGGCCTGCATATTTTTAATTAGCCTTAACCGGTAACGTAAATTTCTAATTTGGTGGTGTAGCAATGCATTTTCTTCTTCTGCTTTGTACTTAGCATGCAAGCTTCTTACTAAACTTGCCAAGGCTAAAAATCTATTGGTGTAGGCCAACATAATTAAACTAATTGCCGGAAACAACAAAGCGGGAACGTTAATGCTAAGACTCATGCGAGGAACAATTTATAGGTCAAACATATCAAATAATCACTAATAAGCCTATAAAAAGTTGTCTTTAATAATTTCCCAAGTCCAAGGTTTTTTAAATGTCTGAAAAGTTCTAAGTGCTCCTGTATTTAACGGTTCTTCGTAAACTTGATTGGCAACGTTCCTAGCAAACATGTTCCCTGTAGTATGCTTCAATTTTTTTATGATAAAATCATATTTTACATCGCTAACCTCGCCAGAAGTTGGGTTGTAATAAGTATTGTTTGCAGCCACTAAATTCCAAGTTTTTTGCTGAAACTTAAATTGATAATCTAATTTCCAGCGCCAACCACCGCCACCTTCAAAGCCCAAATGCAAACTATTGCTTGATATTTTGAGCGATTTTAAAGGTTCGCCCATTTCTCCTCCTTCGTTTTCGCGTAAAATAAAATTATTGTTCTGCAATGCTAGGGTATATTTCCCTTTTGCGTCTTTAAAATATACCGCTAACATTCTAGGTTTCTGAAATTCCTTTATAATCTCCGTGCTATTATCGCCATAAGCCCTATGTTCTGTAATGGCCAAATTGTGTTCCAGAATAATAGCCATGTCCGGCAGATCGTCGTGGTTTAAATCCCCGTAAGCGGTGTCAATCACGGTCCATTTATTAGGAGTTATTGAACCAATGTCTGTGCCTTGTTTATTTAAGTTTGGGTAATAAAAGTTTTGTTGCGCAAAGCTGATTTGTACACTGCAGAATAATAGGAGAAACAGGTATTTCATAATTATGCTAACGCAAAACAGTGCTGTTTGTTGTAGCAATGTATTGGGTTAAATAAACCGGATAGAAATGGCAGCCCCGAGGAACGAGGGCCATAATGGATAGCCGGACTGATTTTGTGTAATGTACTGCATTTGATTTTCTACTAATTTACTGGAGACTGAAAACTTTAGACCGATATGGGTTTTAGTTTTCTAAAATTAACAAGTAACTTGCTTTCATGAACATAGAATTCAATAAAAACGAGGATGTTAATAAACAACTTGTTTATGAACTTAAAACCAAATTAAAAAAAATATACGCCGGTGGAGGCGAAAAAAATGCAGCTAAACAAAAAGAGAAAGGTAAGTTGCTTGCTAGAGAGCGAATTGCATATTTAACAGATGAGGGACGCGAATTTTTAGAATTGGGTGCGTTTGCAGCGGACGGAATGTATGCTGAGCAAGGCGGTTGCCCTAGTGCTGGTGTGGTTTGTGGAATAGGTTATGTTAGTGGCAGGCAGTGTATGATTGTTGCCAATGATGCAACTGTTAAAGCTGGCGCCTGGTTTCCGATGACGGCCAAGAAAAACCTTAGGGCGCAAGAAATTGCGATGGAAAATCGTTTGCCGGTAATTTATTTGGTGGATAGCGCCGGCGTTTATTTGCCCATGCAGGATGAAATTTTTCCGGATAAGGAACATTTTGGACGCATGTTTAGGAACAATGCTATTATGAGTTCTGAAGGAATTGTTCAAATTTCTGCAATTATGGGCTCTTGTGTAGCTGGCGGTGCATATTTGCCAATTATGAGCGATGAAGCGATGATTGTAGAAGGCACAGGTTCGGTTTTTTTAGCTGGTTCTTATTTAGTCAAATCGGCCATAGGCGAAGATATAGATAACGAAACTTTGGGAGGAGCTACAACGCACTGCGAAATATCTGGCGTAACAGACTATAAGCATCCTAACGATAAAGCTTGCCTGGATAGTATTAAAAAAATAATGAGCATGATTGGGGCACCCGAAAATGCTGGTTTTGACAGAATAAAACCTCTGGCTCCAAAATTAGACGAAAAGGAATTGTACGGGATTTTACCTGAAAATAGGGAAAAGCCTTACGAAGTTCGTGAAATTATTAAACGATTAGTAGATAACTCTGAATTTGAAGAATACAAGCAGTTATTTGGGCAGAGCATTGTTTGTGGTTTAGCCCGTATTGATGGTTGGGCAGTTGGTATAGTAGCCAATCAGCGCAACGTTGTAAAATCTAAAAAAGGCGAGATGCAGTTTGGCGGTGTAATTTATTCGGACAGTGCGGATAAAGCTACAAGGTTTATAATGAACTGCAACCAAAAGAAAATTCCGCTGGTGTTTTTACAGGATGTAACAGGTTTTATGGTGGGTAGCAGATCGGAGCATGGCGGTATTATTAAAGACGGGGCAAAAATGGTTAATGCTGTTTCAAATTCTGTAGTGCCAAAATTTACAATTGTTATGGGTAATTCTTATGGCGCAGGTAATTATGCAATGTGCGGAAAAGCTTATGATCCGAGATTAATTTATGCTTGGCCTACCGCCAAAATTGCCGTAATGGGCGGTGCACAAGCTGCCAAGGTGATTTTGCAAATGGAACAAGCATCATTAAAAGCCAAAGGCGAAATTATTACGCCAGAAAAAGAACAAGCATTGTTGAAAGAGATAACGGACCGTTACAACAGTCAGACTACGCCATACTACGCAGCTTCAAGGCTTTGGGTTGATGGAATAATCGATCCTTTAGAAACCAGAAAAGTTATTTCAATGGGAATTGAAGCAGCTAATCAATCCCCAATTAAAAAAGCTTTTAACGTAGGTGTTATTCAAACTTAACTAGCAGAATTTAGACTTTAATTCCTCCGTAATTTCTTCTGTAATTCTGATGATATCATCAGGCGTATCATGATTGTTAACTACTATCTTATTGCATTCATCGCGGTAAGGTAGTAAAAACTCTTTATAAGCCGGTACCACGTGATTGTGCCATTTGTACAACACATCATCTTCCGGATAGCCACGTTCCATTCCATCGCGTTTTATACGGCGTTGTAATGCAACTTCTTCATCGGCCTCAATAAAAATACGAATGTCTAATAGGTCTGCAATTTCTTTAAAGTGCAAAATAAAAAGACCTTCAACAATTAAAATGGGAGCAGGCTTAATCTCCAGAATTTTAACAACAGCCAAAGGGTTATTAAAATTGTACTCTTTTTTATAAACTACTTCTCCTTTTACAATTTTTTTAATGTCTATTAAAAATTGCTCATCGTCAATTGTAGACGGAAGATCGAAATTATAAAGCTTGTTTTCTTCTTGCGTCATTTCTCCTGCCGGGATATAATAATCGTCTTGCGATAATAACGTTACCTCGTCATTTTTAAAATGATGTAAAAAGCTGTTTAAAAAAAATGTTTTGCCAGAACCGCTACCTCCTGCAATTCCGATAATTAATGGTTTATTGTTGTTCATTCTCTTGAGCACCGTAATTTATATTGCAGAAAAAACGCTTGTCTAAAGCGCCAACAGCATCTGCTACCGCTTTTGTCATTACAATTATAACATCTTTTGTGGTTTCGTTCTCGGTAAATTTACCAACAACCTTTGCAAATGCCGAGCGATTGCTCATCGGATTGGTTACCTTTATTACGGTTCCGATTGGCGCAGTGCGATGTAAAACGTACATTTTCGCTGGGTCTAAATCTTGGTCTGCTATCCAAACAGCTGTTCCTTTTTCTTCAAACTGCGTAAGGCCGTATCTGCTAGCCGGTAATCTTAAAGATGGATCTTTGATGGTGTTTGCATTTGTACCAACCGAATCATCCTCATCTTCATCGTTATTGATGCTTGCAACTGCAACAGATCTTGGTGCTGTAATTATTAACTTCTGACCAACTTTAACCTCGTTGCCTGGCAAGTTGTTAGCCGTTTTAATTTGATAAGTTGTAAGGTTATATTTTTTAGCTATCGAATAAATGGTTTCGCCAGTTAAAACTATGTGCTCAAAACCGTTTACAGTTTCTGGTTTGTTGTTGTTTGTAATAACTGGTTTGCTTACCGGCTGTGTTACAACTTTTTCGACTACAGGCTTTGTAACAACAGGTTGTGTAACGGCAGGAACAGTTTCCGTAACTACGGTATTATTAGTGCCAATTTTTAAAACTTGTCCGATTCTTAAATTGCTTGAAGTTAACCCGTTTAATTTTTTGATTTCATCTATAGTTGTACCATACTTTTGCGCTAACAAATTTAAATTTTCTTTAGGCGCAACTGTATGTTCAATTGTGTTTAAAGTTGATGGAATGTTTGTGGAAGCTGTAGTTTGGCTCTGTACAGGCGTTGGTGTGTAGGTAGCTGTTTTTACAGGTGCGCTTACAACTTCAGTAGGTGTGCCACTAGGTATCTTTAAAACCTGACCAACTTGTAAATTGATGGAGTTTAAATTATTAACCTTTTTAATTTCATTTACCGTTGTGCCAAAACGCTCGGCTAACATGTTCAAGTTATCTTTTGGCTTGATGGTATATTCTGTAAGTCCTGTACTATTGCCAACTACCGGAGCACTAGAAATATTGCTAAACGGAAGCTCGGTAGGTATTTTTAACGTAATACCAATTTGTAATTGTTTTGCTTCGTTAAAAGCCATAACATCCTTATAGTTAACGTTATATTTTCTTGCAATAGAATAGTAGGTATCTTTTGGATCAACCTTGTGGATGATTAATTTTTTTCCCTTGTTGTTCTCAACCCCAACAGAGTCTACAACAGTACTTGCTTTAGCTAGGGATGCTCCCGATAGAGAGGTAGCTAATAGAATTGTATATATTTTATGCATTAAAATTTTAATTCTCGGTTTGAAAAGACAATTATACGAAAAATTTGCTTGCACAATTGCGAATATAAAACGATGTGATGACACATCTATTGTGCTGATGGAGTATTTTTATGAAACCTTTTGTAGCACTGATTTGTTGTTAAGGAAGATTTAAAAATCATAAAAAAAACACCATTATGGACGCAAAAGAAATAAGCTTAAACGAAAAAGAAGTTAAACCAATTGTTGATATGTTAAACGATTATTTAGCTAATTATCATATCCATTACCAAAAATTGAGAGGTTGCCATTGGAATATTAAAGGGCAAAACTTTTTTACGTTGCATATTAAGTTCGAAGAATTATATACGAACGCTCAGTTAACCATAGATGAGATTGCAGAACGTGTGCTTACTTTAGGAAAACCGCCTCACAGCCGTTTCGCAGATTATATTAAAGAATCTGCTATAAAAGAAGTAGACACCATTGGAATGAAAGATATGGATATGGTTGATGCTGTTTTAGAAGATATGGCCAAATTAATTGAGCTAGAACGCGAATTGTTAGAAGCCACCGCAGATGCTAGTGACGATGGAAGTAACGATATGGTAAACAGATTTATGCAGTTTAAAGAAAAAACAACTTGGATGTTGCGTTCTTTCGCAGGCAAGAAATAAAACGATACCATAGATTATCCTGAATCTTCGTGATTTCGATTTACAAAGAGTAATTAGGTTATGCTAATTGCTCTTTTTTTTGTTACCTAGTAGCAATTAATTTGATAACTAAACTGGAATGAAGCGGCATCCTTTTTATTTCTGCAAGGAATAAAAAGATACAGTGTAATGCCAGACTGACGTAAAATAGTGCACAAAAATTCCTTTTCCTATAAAAATCAAATGCATTCGCAAAACTCAATTATATATATTTGTGGCAAATGGGATACAAGAATTTAGCAGAGTGCGTGGCCGATTTAGAAAAGCACGGACATTTAATTAGAATAAAGGAAGAAGTTGATCCTTATTTGGAAATGGCTGCCATACATTTACGTGTATATGAAAAGCAAGGTCCGGCGTTACTTTTTGAAAAAGTGAAGGGCAGCAAATTCCCCGCAGTATCTAATCTTTTCGGCACTTTAGAACGCTCTAAATTTATGTTTAGAGATAGTTTATCAAAAGTTGAGGATCTAGTTTCATTGCGCAACGACCCTATGAAGGCGTTGAAAAATCCAGTTAAATATGCTGGAACCGCTTTAACAGCAGTAACTGCACTTCCGCTAAAACAATCGTTATTTAAAAGCACTTTTGAGAAAACAACCATAAGTAGTTTGCCTCAAATTGTAAATTGGCCCATGGATGGCGGTCCGTTTATTACGATGCCCCAAGTTTTTACGGAGGATATTGATAAACCAGGGGTGATGAACAGCAATTTGGGTATGTACAGAATCCAACTAGCTGGAAATGATTATATCGCTGATAAGGAAATTGGCTTGCATTATCAAATTCATAGAGGAATAGGGGTACACCAAACTAAAGCAAATGCCAAAGGGGAACCTTTAAAGGTGAGTATTTTTGTAGGTGGACCACCATCACACCCATTAGCAGCTGTAATGCCTTTACCAGAAGGTTTGTCTGAATTAACCTTTGCGGGTGCATTAGGCGCAAGGCGATTTAGGTATTTTAGAGATGAGGAAGGGTTTTGCATCTCAGCAGATGCTGATTTTGTAATTACCGGAACGGTTTATCCACAAGAAAATAAACCAGAAGGTCCTTTTGGAGATCACTTAGGTTATTACAGCTTGACTCATCCGTTTCCTTTGATGAAAGTGCATAACGTTTATCATAAAAAAGATGCAATTTGGTCGTTTACAGTTGTTGGTCGGCCACCGCAGGAAGATACCAGTTTTGGTGCGCTAATTCATGAAATAACCGGTTCTGCGATTCCAAAAGAAATACATGGTTTAAAAGAAGTTAACGCGGTAGATGCTGCTGGTGTACATCCATTATTGTTTGCTATTGGTAGCGAGCGATATACTCCGTATTTAAAACACCGCAAACCGCAGGAAATTTTAACAATCGCCAATCATATTTTAGGTAAAAACCAATTAAGTTTAGCTAAATATCTTTTTATCGCTGCTAGGGAAGACGATGAAACCTTAAGTGCAAATAACATTGAAGGCTTTATAACCCATGTTTTAGAACGTATCGATTTAGAGAAAGATTTACACTTTTATACCAATACAACAATAGATACGCTTGATTATAGTGGCGAGGGATTGAACGCTGGATCGAAAGTTGTTTTTGCAGCAGCAGGGCAGAAGCGAAGAGACCTGATGCGTATTTTGCCAAAGGAGTTTTCTCTACCAAAGGGGTTTGATTATAAAATAGCTATACCTGGAGTTTTGGCTGTAACGGCGCCCGGCTTTTTAAGCAAAGCTGATGCCTTGAAGGATATTGAAAATTTGAAAACTGTTTTAAAGGAATTTGATCTCTTTGATTTGCCTTTAATAGTAGTATGCGACGATGCGCAATTTACTGCTGAAAATATAAATAATCTGGTTTGGGTAACCTTTACAAGAAGTAATCCGGCAAGTGATATTGATGGTGTAAATGCCTTTACCGAAAACAAGCATTGGGGTTGCAAAGGACCTGTTATTATTGACGCTCGGAAAAAGCCACATCATGCACCAGAGTTAATTAAAGATGAAGCGGTGGAGAAGCGCATAAATCGCCTTGCCGAAAAAGGTGGTTCCTTGTTTGGAATTATCTAAAATAAAAAAAGCGTCGCTAAATTATTTAGCGACGCTTTTTTATGTAATTATAAATTTTAGAATCTTAATCCTAAGGTTAAAAATACATTGTTCATGCTGTTTTTAATATTGGCAACAGGCTCAGTAAAATTATTTAAAGTATACGGGCTTGATGTTAAGTCGCTGTTTATACGTTGGTAAGCTAAGTCAATAGAATAGTTACTTACTCTATAACCTAAACCAGCGCTGATAATTTTTACATCAAATTTTCCATCATCGTCATTTTTGTAAGGGCTACCGTTTACAGCGTAACCGGCTCTCAAACTCAAATTTTCAATTTTGTACTCGCCACCAACCCTGTAGTTTATCGCACCTTGATAGTTTTCTCTAATTTGAGCATTGTTTTCTCTGAACAAAGTACTATTTCCAATTCCATCGTTAGATGATAATTTAATACTAGCGTAGTCTACATAATCAATATCAGCAGAGATAATACCTTGTCCGCCTATAATATAACTAGCACCGAATGAACCTTTTAAGGGAGTTCTAAGATTGTAGCTGAAATCATATGTTTCACTCTGATTTGTTCCTCTAATTGTTCCTCTATTATCCAAACCTTCAGAGTAACGATCATCTATCGCGAACCAAGTAGGCGTTTGTAAGGTGGCACCTAATCTCAAATCGCCAACAGGTCTCACAATTATACCTAATCTACCGTTTATACCAGAACCTCTAGTTTCTTGGCTTTGGTTGAATAATAAATCATAATTGATATTATTACCTGTAAGTGCATCGTTATTATATTCTCTTGCAGTACCTGTTTCTCTAAATTGCGCATCAGAATTGTATCTTAAATCAATTAAACCAATGGTAGCACCAATGTAAACCTGATTAGAGATATTTAAAGCACCAGAAAAATTAAATTCAGAAACTGATCCAGAACGTATCTCGTTCTTCTGTTGGTTATTAAACTGATTTAATGTTCCATCAACAAATGTTTCAGAAAAATAGTTGTTTGCTACGTCATCTCTCGTGATCAGGTAATTATCATACGCCATGCGTTCCAAACTTCCGGTTGCAAGATTATTTGGTGCGGTAGAGCCAGCTAATTCTGCAAAATAATCAGTTATAGAGTTGCTTCCATTTCTACCACCATAATTCGCTTCCATGGTGTAATCATTAGTTCTGTTATATCCAATACCAAAAACCGAACTTATTAAACCTTTTTTGGTGTCTTGACCAGTTTGTTTATAAACTGGAGCATAGAAAACAGCACCAACTTGATTTAAATTTAATTTACTTTTGTCGGTATTGGTGTTCTCACCTAAATAAGAGGCTTTTACATTGTTAAGATTAAACTCTGGCGTTAAGCTAAATTCCGATTTAGTGAATAAACCAAGTCCTGCAGGGTTACCACCTAAAGAACTCATATCTCCACCAACACCAATTTGTGCGCCACCCATTGCTTTAAAACGGGCTGTACTTCCATAATTGGTTTGAGAGAATCTTAATGCGTCATTCGCATATTGAGCGTAAGTATTACCGGCGGTAGCTACTGTAGCTACCGCAAGCATTAATATCATTTTTTTCATTTGTGTATGCGTTAATTAGATTATCTACCACCTCTAGTTGGTCTTCCGCCACCAGAGCTACCACCGCTACTGCCTCCAGAAGAACCACCTCTAGATCCACCGCTTGATGGTGGAGGAGAACTTTGTTGAGGAGTGTAAGTTGGTTGTGTTCTAGTTGGTGCCTCGCTTCTGGTAGGTGCAGATCTGTTAACTTCACCACCTCTAGTTGGTCTGGTGTTGCTAGAAGGATTTGGGCGAGATACTGCACCTCCATTATTTGAAGGATTGTATCTTTCAGATCTAGTACCACCAATGGCATTGTTATTACCAAGACCGCTATTGCCTCGAGCTGGAACGCCGTTAGCACCACCAAAATAACCATTAGCTCTTCCTGGTCTACTTACACCATTTTCAGAACCTCTGCTTGGTCTAGCGCCATAGTTAGGGTTGTAGGTATTTCTGCCGGCCCAATAGCCACCATTATTCCAACCGCCTCCCCAGCCACCGCCGTAGAAACCGCCACCGTAAAAGCCACCGCCCCAAGAGTATGGACCCCAGAAGTTGTTGTAAGGATTCCAACCGTAGTTGAAACCCCAACCGTTCCAAGGATTATTAAACCAGTTATTAAACTGAAATCCTAATCCAAATCCACCACCAAAGTAGTAGTTGTTGTATGGGCTATAGAAAGAGTTATATCCGTAGTAATTATAAAATGGATCATAGTAGTTTCTGTATGGAGAACCATAATAGAAACGGTCTATACGCGAAGAATAATCCATGTCGTAATATGGATCACTTTTACCGTAGTACTCATCAACCTCATCGGTTGTTGCATACTGATCTGACATTTGATTTTGAACAGGCGGTGCCGGTTTATATTCCTTAGCCTGTGCCGTTGTATTGTAAACATCATCGTGACTAGCATTACTTGCCATCTTTGATGTAGAGCACGAAGCGACCAACAAGGCGGTTGCTGCGAGCAAACTGGTGAATAAATGGTTAGGTTTCATGTGTGTTTTGTTTATGTTATCAATTGCCACAAGAAATTAGCGAATGGCTTATTTCTTGATCTATGTGTTTTGTTTGTATGTTGAATCAAATTGTAGCTATAAATTTATAGCTTTGTAAACAACTTTACAAGAATTTTAACACAAAAAACGTTCCAAATAGTTATGAGCAAAGGTATTACAAGCAAAAATGATGATTATTCTCAGTGGTATAACGACATTGTTATAAAAGCCGACCTAGCAGAGCATTCTTCAGTTAAGGGTTGTATGGTTATTAAGCCGTACGGATACTCTATCTGGGAGAAGATGCAAGCGGTTTTAGATCAAAAGTTTAAAGATACTGGTCACAGTAACGCTTACTTCCCCTTGTTCATTCCAAAGTCATATTTTAGTAAAGAAGCAGCACACGTAGAAGGCTTTGCTACAGAGTGTGCCGTAGTGACACATTATCGTCTTAAAAATGACGGAAATGGCAACATTATAGTTGACGAAACCGCGAAATTAGAAGAAGAACTAATCGTTCGTCCAACATCTGAAACTATTATTTGGAACACTTATAGAGGCTGGATAGAATCTTACCGTGATTTGCCTTTATTAATTAACCAATGGGCAAATGTGGTACGTTGGGAAATGAGAACAAGATTGTTTTTGCGTACTACAGAATTTTTATGGCAAGAAGGACACACTGCACACGCTACCGCAAAAGAAGCAATCGAGGAAACTGAAAGAATGTTAGATGTGTACGCCGATTTTGCAGAAAATTGGATGGCTGTGCCTGTTGTTAAAGGTAAAAAAACACCAACTGAACGTTTTGCTGGCGCATTAGATACATATTGTATTGAAGCTTTGATGCAAGACGGTAAAGCTTTACAAGCCGGAACATCGCACTTTTTAGGTCAGAACTTTGCTAAAGCATTTGACGTTAAATTTACCAGCAAAGAAGGTAAGCAAGAACACGTTTGGGCAACTTCTTGGGGTGTTTCAACGCGTTTAATGGGTGCGTTAATTATGTCACATAGTGATGATGCAGGTTTAGTTCTTCCACCAAAATTAGCTCCTATTCAGGTAGTTATCGTTCCGATTTATAAAGGAGAAGAAGATTTAGCCAAAATATCTGGATTTGTTGATGAATTGATTCCAAGGTTAAAAGGTTTAGGCGTTTCTGTAAAATACGATGATCGCGATAGCCAAAGACCAGGTTTTAAATTTGCAGAATACGAACTTAAAGGTGTGCCAGTACGTTTGGCAATTGGTGGAAGAGATATGGAGAATGGCACTGTAGAACTTGCTCGTAGAGACACTAGGGAGAAAATGACCGTTCCGCAAGAGGGTTTGGATATCTATATCGTGCAACTGCTACACCAGATACAAGAAAATATTTTTAATAAAGCGCACAAGTTTAGAGAAGAACACATTACCGAGGCTAATTCTTACGAAGAGTTTAAACAGCTTTTAGATACAAAAACAGGATTTATTGCGGCACATTGGGATGGCACAGCCGAGACCGAAAAGTTGATTAAAGAGGAAACAAAAGCAACGATTAGATGTATCCCACTAGATAATAAATTGGAAGATGGTGTTTGTATGGTTACAGGAAAACCTTCTATTCAGAGAGTATTATTTGCTAGAGCTTACTAGATTGTAAGGCTCGGGATTAAGAATTGGAAATTTAATTTTTCTAATTCTTAATCTTTATTACTTCGTACCTAAAATATGAACGAAAATTACCAAGAGATACTTTCAAAGTTAGCGAGTAAGGCGTCTTTGAAACAATCAATATATCGTAGCACAGCTGAAGTTTTTGCTTTAACTAAAACGGTACTTTCAAAGTTAGGATCTAAACTTCATCATGATTATACAAGTAAAGATTCTTCTGTAGAGATAAATTATAAGGAAAACAACCAGTTTGAAGCGCAATTAAAATTCTCTGGAGATATGCTCATGCTTTCTATGCATAGTAATGTTTTTACTTTTGATGAGGCTCATTCTATTTTTCAAACCAGTTACGTTAAAGCAGATGAGAGCTTAAGCTTTTGCGGTGCAATTTACGTACACAACTTTTTGGCAGATTCTATAAAATATAATCGTCTAGCTGATGAGGGAAGTTTAATTGCTAGGATTTTAGTAAATAAAGACAAACATTTTGTGGTAGAAGGAGAAGGCGCTCTCGGTTTTTTATATGACGATCTGGCTACAAACATAATTACCGAAGAAAAAATAACCGACATTTTAGAACGTTCTATATTATTATGCCTTAATGCCGATTTGATTTTACCACCGTTTGCACAAATTAAAGATGTAACATTGCATCAAAAACAATCATTAATCGCTGCAAGCGGTTATCCAACGGGTAAACGTTTAGGCTATTTATTTAATTCAGAAATTCAGCAAAATAATACATTATAACATGAAATTTGCAACAAAAGCTATACACGCTGGTCAGGAACCAGACCCAACAACGGGCGCTGTAATGACCCCAATTTATCAAACTTCTACTTACTGGCAAAAATCGCCAGGCGAACATAAGGGCTACGAATATTCTAGAGGTACAAACCCAACTCGCAAGGCACTAGAAGATTGTTTAGCAGCGCTTGAAAATTGTAAGTATGGCTTAGCTTTTAGTAGCGGAATGGGAGCAACAGACACTGTTTTAAGACTATTGCAACCTGGTGATGAGGTAATTACAGGAGATGATTTGTACGGAGGTTCATATCGTATTTTCACCAAGGTATATGCTAAATATGGAATTAAATTCCACTTCATAGACTTATCTAAGCCAGAAAATATTATTCCTTATGTGAATGAAAAAACAAAATTGGTTTGGATAGAAACACCAACCAACCCAACTATGCGTATTATAGACATAGAAGGTGTTGCGAAAATCACTAAAGAGAAAAACATTTTGTTAACGGTTGACAATACTTTTGCGTCACCATACTTGCAAAATCCAGCAGATCTGGGAGCCGATATCGTTATGCATTCGGTTACTAAATATATCGGTGGTCACTCTGATGTGGTAATGGGTGCTTTGTTAACCAATAACGAACAACTTTACAAAGATTTGTTTTTCATTTATAACGCATGTGGCGCCACGCCAGGTCCACAAGATTCTTTCTTGGTATTAAGAGGGATAAAAACTTTGCATTTGCGTATGAAAGCGCATTGCGAAAACGGAGAAAAAGTAGCGCATTATCTTAAAAAACATCCAAAAATTGATAAAATTTACTGGCCAGGTTTTGAAGATCATCCAAACCATGACATCGCTAAAAAACAAATGCGTGGTTTTGGAGGTATGGTTTCCATAACGTTAAAAGATGCGGATTTGCAGGAAACATTTAGAATTGCATCAAGATTCAAGGTATTCTCATTGGCAGAATCTTTAGGTGGTGTAGAGTCTCTAGTTAATCATCCAACCACAATGACGCATGGTTCTATCCCGAAAGAAGAACGTGAAAAGGTTGGCGTAACCGACAATCTTTTGCGTTTAAGCGTAGGAGTAGAGGATATAGACGATTTGTTGGCTGATTTGGAGCAAGCTCTAGCTTAATAAATGGCGGGCATTAAAGTACAAATCCCTTTATCGAAATTTAGGGGACAAGAATTGGCAACATTTTTAGATGCAAAGGTTGAGCAATACAACCAGCCTGATTTTATAGCCAATGATCCAATCTGTATTCCGCACCAGTACCAATTAAAGCAAGACATAGAAATTGCCGCATTTTTTGCGGCAATTTTAGCTTGGGGCCAACGCAAAACTATTATTAATAAGTGTAATGAGCTTTTTTTAAGGATGGATAATCAGCCTTATCAGTTTATGCTCAATCACAGCGATGCGGATTTAAAAGGATTGTTGGGTTTTAAGCATCGAACTTTTAACGATACCGATTTGCTTTATTTCGTTTCATTTTTTAAGCATCACTATACTAATTCAAGTTCATTAGAAACTGCATTTCTTCCAAGTAACCGCATTATTTCAGGCTATTTGCCAGATTTAGCATCTAACGAAATTGAGTTGACTTCATCACCATGTGCAATAAGCAATTTTTCTAATACTGAAGTTTCGGCTGAGCAAGCACTTAATTATTTTAGAGCCTATTTTTTCAGCTTGCCAGATTTTCCGCGTAGAACGATGAAACACATTTCTTCGCCATTGCAAAAGTCTACTTGCAAACGTTTAAATATGTTTTTAAGGTGGATGGTAAGAAAAGACAATGCAGGCGTAGATTTTGGCTTATGGAATACGATTAAACCCTCAAGTTTGGTTTGTCCCTGCGATTTACATGTAGATCGTGTTGCGAGAAGATTAGAATTGATCAAAAGAAAACAGACAGATTGGTTAACTGCCGTTGAACTTACGGAAAACCTGAAAAAACTTGATCCAAACGATCCTGTTAAATATGATTTCGCACTTTTTGGTTTAGGGATAGAAGAGCGGTTTTAAGCGCTATAATTTTTTATTTTAATCATTGTTCCTTTATTTTTGTTCTTTTATCTTTAATCATGATTACATTGAAATCGGAGATAGAAAAGTTTGATGCCAACGGCGAAAAAACCGGCTGGTCTTACGTTTTTATACCGGCAGAAATTGCCCAACAAATTAAACCTGATGATAAGCGTGGAATGCGGGTGCGTGGAACGATTGATAACATATCGATCGTTGGGAAAAGTTTGTTGCCCATAGGTGGTGGCGATTTTATTTTAACACTCGATGCAAAACTTCGTAAACAACTTAATAAGGTTGCGGGTAATCCAGTTAGCGTTTCTTTGGAGCACGATATTGATTTTAAAATTGATATGCCAGAAGATTTAGAGGTTTGTTTAGCACAAGAAGAAGGCTTGCTAGAACATTTTTTATCCTACACAAAGTCTCATCAAAATTATTTTATTGTATGGTTAAATACAGCAAAAACTGAAGCTACCAGAACAAAACGTTTAATTATGATTGTTGATGCGATGGCAAAGAAACAAGATTTCGGTTTAATGCTTAGAAGTAATAAGAAAACAGCTATTTAATCAGCTCTAATAACTTTTAATATTCCTCTGGCCTTGCAAACATCCAAAGTCTTTATCCTCTTGTATTTGGTAAGGTGAAAGGATAAAAAAATCAAACCCAAAGAGAATCTTCCAAAATCTCTGTTCGGTTGAAACTATAAAAACTGTATTTTTGCAGAAAATAAATCTTTTGAAAGCCGACCTTTTTTTAATTACCCCGCCATTTACACAACTGAATACACCGTATCCGGCTACTGCGTATATTAAAGGTTTTCTTAATACAAAAAATATTAGTTCTGTACAGGCAGATCTAGGTATTGAAGTAATCCTTGCGCTATTTTCTAAAGAAGGTTTAACAGATTTATTTAGTCATGCCGAGGCTTATTCAAATAATGCTGCCCTTTCTTTTAACGCACAGCGAATCATTGCGTTAAAAGAAGAGTATCTTAAAACCATAGATCCGGTAATCCTATTTTTGCAGGGTAAAAATCCAACGCTAGCCTTACAAATTTGCCTTGAAGATTATTTGCCAGAAGCATCTCGATTTGCCCAATTAGAGGAATTAGACTGGGCTTTCGGAGCAATGGGCACACAAGACAAAGCAAAGCATTTATCAACCCTTTATTTAGAAGATTTATCAGATTTCATTGTAGAATGTGTTGACCCTAATTTTGGTTTTAGTAGGTATGCAGAGCGATTAGGGAGAAGTGCCAACTCATTCGACGAGCTTTACGGTATTTTAAATCAGGAACTAACTTATATTGATAAAATTTTGATGAGGATTCTGCATGAAAGAGTGGAAGCTGTAGTTCCTAAAATTTTTCTGATTTCGGTTCCATTTCCTGGAAATTTGTACGCTGCTTTCCGCTGTGCGCAATACGTTAAAAAACACTTTCCGGCAGTTAAAATTTCTATGGGTGGCGGTTTTGCCAACACCGAATTGCGCTCGCTTTCTGATGCTAGGGTTTTCGAGTTTTTCGATTTCATTACCTTAGATGATGGCGAACTTCCGATAGAGTTGTTATACGAAGCAGTCACTAAAAATCTTTCTTTTAATTTATATAAAAGAACATTTTTGTTAGAGGATGGAAAGGTTGTTTACAGGAATGATGCTTTAAGGAGTGATTATAAGCAAGCCGATGTGGGTACACCAGATTATAGCGACTTAAAGTTGGATAATTACATTTCAGTAATTGAGATTGTAAACCCGATGCACAGAATGTGGAGCGATGGAAGATGGAATAAACTTACGATGGCACATGGCTGTTATTGGGGTAAATGTACTTTTTGCGATATTTCTTTAGATTATATAAAAGTTTACGAACCAGTTGCAGCAAAGCTGATTGTAGATAGGATAGAAGACCTGCTACTTAGTACGGGGCAAAATGGATTTCACTTTGTGGATGAAGCTGCACCACCAGCCTTAATGCGAGAAGTTGCACTAGAGATTTTACGCAGAAAGATTTCGGTTACTTGGTGGACGAACATCAGGTTCGAAAAAAGCTTTACAGCAGATTTGTGTATGCTACTAAAGGCATCTGGATGCATTGCAGTTTCCGGTGGCCTAGAAGTTGCTTCTGATAGGTTGCTAAAGCTGATTGATAAGGGTGTAACGGTAGAACAAGTTGCAAAAGTTACTAGAAACTTTACCGAAGCGGGAATAATGGTACATGCTTACTTAATGTACGGTTATCCTACTCAAACAATTCAAGAAACTGTTGATAGTTTAGAAATGGTACGCCAGTTATTTGAAGCTGGTGTTCTACAATCTGGTTTTTGGCACCAGTTTGCCATGACTGCACATAGCCCGGTGGGTATGTATCCAGATAGGTTTGGTGTTGTTAAAGAAACCGAAAAGATAGGTACTTTTGCCAATAATGATATCAACTACACAGACAAAACGGGCATCGATCATAACAAGTTTAGTTTTGGCTTAAAGAAATCGCTTTATAATTTTATGCACGGCATTTGTTTCGACTATAAATTGCAAGATTGGTTCGATTTCAAAATTCCTCGCACAACTGTCGCCTCAGATTTTATTGATCGTGCTTTAAAAGCGGATGATAGTTTTAATACTAAATCTACTGCTAAAGTTGTTTGGCTAGGTGGAAAACCATTTACTGAGGTTTTTACTAAATCTAAGAAAGGGAGTTCTTGGCAGATGATGACCTTAACTTTCCATCATAAGAAAGAAACTTTTTCTATTCAGCTGAACCAAAACGAAGGGGCGTGGTTAGTTTCTGTGCTCGCTAAAATTGCTGTATCAAACGAGAAGGTTTTTACATTTCAGGATTTAAAGGCAGATTTTGAAACTAATTTAGAACACTTCGAGCTGTTTTGGTACGCAAAGCCGATTTATAAATTAAGAGAGTTCGGATTGTTAGTGCTTTGATAATCGCCGATTAAGAATTAAAATTGCTACTATAGGAAAATCGACATTACAAATATCGATTAGCATTTTTTTAACAGCTCTATTTGTTCACGTTAACCTTATTTTACATTTATCCTAAGGTCGTTATAGATTAAAAAAGAAATTCAGCGTGACGATTTTACAGGTTTTCCACTAAACAAAAAAATCTGCGAATTTTGTTTCGCAGATTTCATTTATCAAAAATTGGTGTTTCTTAATCGCAATTAGGAATAGTATAGGTCCAAGTTTCAGACATTTTATAAGGAATAGAAAACGCAACGCCTCTATCTAATTCAAACCAAAGTTTACTACGTACTTTCTCTCTACTGCCGGTTTCGTTCATGGTTAAGCTGTCATATAATCTACCGTTAACCATTACGTATTTTATCTTTTCAGAGTTTCTAATATCATCTAAAGGATTCGAATCCATAACAACTAAGTCAGCAAGTTTTCCAGTTTCTAACGAGCCGATTTCTTTATCCATGCCTAAATAAGAAGCGCCATTTAAAGTTGCATACCTAATAGCCTGCAACGGCGTAGCACCGCCCTGTACAAACATCCAAAGTTCCCAATGTGCGCCTAAACCTTGTATTTGTCCGTGTGCACCTAAGTTAATTTTGGTACCGCCGTCAGCAATTTGCTTAACCGCTTTTGCAACTTCAATATGGCCGTAATCACCGTATTCAGAAGTTGTTCGTCTTCTAGATCGAGAATCAATTATCGCCCGTGGCGTAAAACTTAATAACCTTTCGTTTTCCCAAACGTTAGTTCTATCGTACCAATAATTTTCTCCCCATTGGCCACCGTAGGCAACAATTAGTGTAGGAGTATAGGCAACATTTGTTTTGTTCCAGAAACTAGTTACATCTTTATAAACTGGCGCTACCGGAATACTATGTTCAATACCTGTATGTCCATCTGCAACCATATTCATATTATGGAAAAAGGTTGAACCACCTTCTGGCACAACTTCCATTTTTAACTGGCGTGCAGCTTCTAAAATTTGCTGGCGCTGATCTCTACGAGGTTGGTTATAAGATTTTACTGAAAATGCACCAACGGCTTTCAGTCTTTTTAAGTGCGATAGTGCATCGTCTAAACTATTAATCGTTACCTTAAAATCGCCGTCGGCACCGTATAAAATAGAACCTGTAGAATATAAACGTGGTCCAATCATTCGGCCTGCTTTTAGCATTTCGCTTTGGCTAAAAACCATTTCGGTATTGCTACTTGGATCGTGGGATGTGGTAACGCCGAAAGAGAGATTTGCCAGATAAGACCAGTCTTGTTGCGGACTAATTCCATCTGGACTTGTACGTAAGTGTGCATGAACATCAATCATTCCAGGCATAATTGTTTTGCCTGTTACATCAACAACTTTTGCATTTTCCGGAATGGAAATGTCTTTACCAACTGATGTAATTTTATTGTTTTCTATCAGGATTGTTCCTTCTTCAATTACTTCATCACCTTTCATAGTAATAATTCTAGCACCTTTAAGCGCTAAAAGTCCTGTCGGGATATCTGTTTTCAATTTTAAACCCAAAGCAATACCCGCAGTATCAAGTTCTGGCAATATTTGCGGTGCGCCTTCAACAAAAGTGAAAGAATTTTTAACCTCGCGATTGTAATATTGCTCACCCAGCGTCCAAAGTAGTTTTTTACTATCAGCACTCCAGTGCAAGAATGTCCCAGCATCTTTAGTAACTCTGGCCAATGGAATAGCTTTGTTGTTTGCCGATAAATCCATCGGTAAACCTGTGGTAACCATCGGTGTAATGTAAGCGTTAAATAATTCTGTAAAAGCCATCCATTTGCCGTCCGGACTTGGTACAAATTGATTTGCGTATTGCGAAGTATAATGCGTACGCTCGTTGTTTCCATTTAGGTCCATGCTTTTAAAAGCCTTTTTTCCAGCCTCGTATCCTTGATAAAAAATACGGGTATCGTCTTGGTTAAACGTTGGTTTAATGCCACTTTCGCTTACCAGGGTTTTAGCACCACCGTTTGCAGAAACAATAAACACACCTGTGTTTTTGCCATAGGTTAAGCCTAAAGTTTCGTTTCCGCTACCTTTTCTAAATACAATTCTATCTCCTTTGCTAGAAAAGGATGGAGAATAATAATAGCCTTTTTCATCTGTTATTAAAGTAGTTTTTCCACTCTTTATATCAGTTTTTTTAATTGAACCTTTAAATTCATCGCTCCAAGTAGTATAAACCACAAATTTGCCATCAGGGCTAAATTTAGGTTCAAATTCAAAATCAATACTGTTTGTTAAACGTTCTGGTGTGCCATTTGGAAGCTCTTTTTTGTAAAGGAAACCAGCCGCGTTAAACACTACCGTTTTGCCATCAGGCGAAGTAGTTAATTGTCTAATCATTTTAGCAGTAAACTCTGGCATATAAACCGGATGTGTAAAATGAACTGCGTCTTGTACAGTTTGTTGGCTGTTAACTTCGAAGGGAATATCGGTAATATTCAAATTGCTTAAATCAATTTGCTTGATTTTTCCTTTCGCGTAAAAAACAATTTTTTTAGCATCTGGTGTCCAAGCGAAGTTTGGATAAACACCAAAAATTGCCCAGGTTTCTTGCTGATCGTGGGTTAAATCTTCTGTTAACGGCCACTGTTCTCCAGTTTTGATATTTTGCACATACAAAGCAGATTTTAAACGAACACGTTTTACGTAAGCCATTAACTTTCCATCTGGCGATATTTGTGGACGAGCCGAGCCACCTTGTTCGGCAATTAGATTGCTTAATTTTCCAGTCGTTAAATCCAATTGTTTAATCGCATAAATCAATCCGTTGGGATCTTTACTGTATTCGAAGTTCGGACCAGGAGAGACGTCTTCACTAAAATATAAGAATTTTCCATCGGGCGATACATTTGGTTCGCCAGAGTCTTGCTGATCATTTCTTCTTTTAGTTAATTGAACGCCATCACCACCATAAATACTGTACATCCACATTTCGCCAGCACCTAAAGATCTAGAACCCGTAAAATGCTTTCTGGCAATTATATATTCGCTATTTGGCATCCAAGTAGCATTGTTTAGCAAACGAAAGCTTTCTTTGGTAATCTGTTTTTTGTTACCCCCTTCTTTGTCCATTATCCAAATGTTGTCGCCACCGCTTCTGTCGCTAGTAAACGAGATGTATTTTCCATTTGGGCTAAATCGAGGTTGTACTTCCCATGCAATGCCACCACTAACAAGTTTAGCCGGACCTCCATTTATAGACATTTTGTAGATATCGCCTAATAGATCAAAAACAATTTCTTGTCCGTCTGGGCTCACATCTAAATTCATCCAAGTACCTTCATTTGTATTTATGGTAAATGTTTTTGTGGGGCCTTTGTACTTTTCAACATCCCACTTTGTGGCATCTTTTGTAGTTTGTGCTGTTAAACTAAGTGCAGAAAATAAGCAACTAACAAAAAGGAGATTTTTCTTCATTTTACGGAAAGGTTAGTAACAGAACATCATTATTAAACCCTGTTCTATTAAATTAGCTATATTAAGCTCGCAATTTAATAATATCAGACCATTTTTGTTAGTTTTGATGCTACCTTTTTTATGACGCAAGCTGAGATTTTAAAAAAATACTGGGGATTTGATAATTTTAGACCTTTGCAGGATGAAATTGTACAGTCTGTTTTAAATAATAACGATACGCTTGCATTACTGCCTACTGGTGGCGGAAAATCTATTTGCTTTCAGGTTCCGGCGATGGTAATGGAAGGTATTTGCATTGTTGTTTCTCCCTTAATTGCCTTGATGAAAGATCAGGTTGAAAATTTAAAGGCCAGGGGTATCGAAGCGATTGCGATTTATGCGGGTATGGGCAAAAGGGAAATAGATATCTTGCTTGATAATTGCATATACGGTAACATCAAATTTCTATATCTATCGCCAGAAAGACTTCTTTCTGATATCGTTCGTAAGCGAATAGCTTACATGAATGTTAATTTGATAGCGATAGATGAGGCGCATTGTATTTCCCAGTGGGGATATGATTTTCGACCACCGTATCTTAAAATTAAGGAGCTTAGAGAAATTCATCCTGATAAGCCTGTTTTAGCATTAACGGCAACGGCAACGCCATTTGTTAGAGAAGATATTATAAAAAAACTCGAACTAAAAGACGCTAAAGTATTTGTAAAAAGCTTTGCCAGGAGAAATCTTAGCTACGTAGTTTATGATTTGGAAGACAAGCATAAAAAACTTGTTGAAATTATTAAAAATGTAAAGGGTTGTGGTTTAGTTTACGTTCGCAATAGACGTGAAACTGCCGAAATAGCACATTTTTTACAGCGAAACGGTATAGTTGCAGATTTCTATCATGCAGGAATAGAAAAGGATCTTCGTTTTAAAAAGCAAAAAGATTGGAAAAAAGATATTATTAGGGTAATGGTGGCAACCAACGCTTTTGGTATGGGGATAGATAAACCCGATGTTCGTTTTGTAATTCATATGGATTTGCCAGAGAGTTTGGAAGCTTATTACCAAGAAGCAGGCAGGGCAGGGAGAGATGAAAATAGGGCATTTGCAGTTTTGTTGGCCAACAAATCAGATCAACTTATTTTAAATGCAAAGTACGCAGATAGCTTCCCTACGGTTGATGAAATTAAAAAGGTTTACCATTATTTGGGCAGTTACTTTCAGTTGGGTTATGGTGCCGGAGAAGGTTTAAGCTTGGCATTTGATTTGGCCGATTTTTGTAAGCGTTTTAACATTGGCGTAATTAAAACCTTAGGTGCCTTAAAATTTCTGGAAAGAGATGGATACGTAGCTTTGTCTGAAAATATTTTTCTGCAGTCGAGGATAATGTTTACAGCAAGCCACGAAGATGTTTACCGTTTTCAAATTGAAAACTCTGGTTATGATGCCCTGATAAAAACAATCCAAAGATCTTATGGCGGTGCTTTTGATGCTTACGTTAAGATAAAAGAGTCCGATCTATCAAACCGTTTAAAAATTTCTTTTAACGATGTAGTTGCACTTTTGGAGCGTTTGCAACAGCTAGAAATAATTTCGTACTTGCCTCAAACAGATCAGCCTCAATTGCAATTTGTGGTGCCTAGAGTAGATCACTTGCATTTAGATATCGATGCGAAATACATCGCCTTAAGGCAAAAAATACAAAACGACCAACTTAAAGCCGTTTTAGCATATGCATCAACATCGCTCTGCAGGAGTAAACAATTACTTATATATTTTGGTGAGCTAAGTGCAGAGAAATGTGGCTTTTGCGACATTTGCTTAGCAGAAAGAAAAATTGAGGAACAAGCGCAGCTAAAAGATAAAATCGATTTTGAAATCGTAACCTTGCTTAAAATGCAACACTTCTTGTTAGATGATTTGGTTAGGGAAATATCAAGTGGAAATGAAAACGATAAAATTGAAAGAATTAGAGATTTGCTGGATGCTGGAAAAATTAAAACCGATGGGAAGAAATATTATTTGTAAAATTTGAAGGCTATTTAATTAGCTTTTATCTACTTTTAGTCTCGCTTTAATTTATGCTACAGAAAAACGATAAAAAAGTAATTAGATCTTGGGCTTTTTTCGATTGGGCCAATTCTGCTTATAATTTAGTAATTACCTCAACAATTTTTCCCGCTTACTATTCTGCAATAACATCAGATAAAAACAACGACACGATAGATTACGTAACGTTTTTTGGTAGAAAATTTGTTAATTCAGCTTTATACAGCTACGCTATGGCATTTGCTTTTTTGGTAATTGCTATACTTTCGCCAATCCTATCGTCTATAGCAGATACTAGGGGAAATAAGAAGATATTTATGCAGATGTTTACCTACTTGGGCTCGTTTGCTTGCTGTGGATTATTTTTCTTCGAAGCAAAAACTTTAGAGATAGGCGTAATTTTATGTGTAGTTGCAGCCATTGGCTTTTGGGGTAGTTTGGTTTTTTACAACTCTTATTTACCAGAAATTGCTACTGTAGATCAGCAGGATAACGTAAGCGCAAAGGGATTTACCTACGGTTACATTGGAAGTATAATTTTGCAAATTATCTGTTTCGTTTTTGTATTTAAGCCAGATTGGTTTGGTATAACCGATGAGTCAATTCCTGCAAGGCTTTCGTTTGTTATGGTAGGTGTTTGGTGGATAGTTTTTGCGCAGATTCCTTTTAAAAACCTGCCAAAGGGGAGCCCTAACTTTAAAGGTGAAACAAAAAACGTGGTAACCAGTGGCTTTGTAGAAATGAAAAAGGTGTGGTCTCAAGTAAAAGAAATGAAATATTTGAAGAGATTCCTGTTTTCGTTTTTCTTCTATTCTATGGGCGTGCAAACAGTAATGTTAATTGCAACCATTTTCGGCGAAAAGGAATTGCATTTGCCGACGGAAAAACTTATTGCGACTATTTTAATATTGCAACTGGTAGCTATTCCTGGAGCTATGTTAATGTCTTATCTATCGTCAAAAAAATATGGTAACGTAAACGTGTTAATTGGTGTGGTTGTGATTTGGATAGGTGCTTGTCTGGCCGCTTATTTTATCAACACCGAAATGCAGTTTTATATTCTAGCTGCTGTTATAGGTCTAATTATGGGCGGAATTCAATCCTTATCTCGTTCAACTTATTCTAAATTTCTGCCACCAGATAGTCCAGATCATACTTCTTTCTTTAGTTTTTACGATGTTGCCGAGAAAGTTGCGCTTGTTTTTGGTTTATTTATCTTCGGTTTTATAGACGAACAATTAGGAATGCGAAATTCTGTTATCGCTTTAACGGTGTTTTTCGTTTTAGGTTTGCTATTTTTGCTGGCTTTGAAAAAGGTCGAGCCTAAGTCCGTTAAAGTAGATTAAGCCCGATAGAACACATCCACCAATGAAGATAGAATTATTTATACCTTGTTTTGTAGATCAATTATACCCAGAAACTGCTTTTAATACCATTAAAGTTTTAGAAAAGGCTGGATGTGAGGTTTTTTATAATTCCAAACAAACTTGTTGTGGCCAACCTGCTTACAATGCAGGTTATTGGGAACAGGCTAAGGAAATTGGTGGCAAGTTTTTAGAAGATTTTTCTGAAACTGATTACATCGTTGCACCATCCGCATCTTGTGTTGGAATGGTAAAAAATGGATACAATGATTTGTTTACGAATACTATAGTTCATAATAAATGCCGTAATGTTCAAGCTAATATATTTGAACTTTCAGATTTCTTAGTCAATATTTTAAAAAAGGACTATTTTGGAGCTGAGCTAGATGGTAAAGCCGTTTATCATGATTCTTGCAGTGGATTAAGGGAGTGCAAAATTAAAGAGGAGCCACGCCAATTGCTTTCGAAGGTGCTTGGTTTAGAGATGGTAGAAATGAAAGATACCGATATGTGTTGTGGCTTTGGTGGTACTTTTGCCGTTAAGTTTGATGCAATTTCATCGGCCATGGCCGAACAAAAAATAAATAACGCATTAGAAATGGAGGCAGAGTACATTATCTCCACAGATTTATCTTGTCTATTGCATTTGGATGGTTACATTAAAAAAAATAATATCCCGATAAAAACCATGCACATTGCAGATGTATTGGCCAATGGCTGGTTGGACTATTAAAATCAATCTTTAGCAAAAATATTTCTTGGCTTTAAACTTTAATGTAGAAAATCCGTCTACTATTAACTAATTCTTACAGCAAATAATCCTTTGTAAAAAGATTAGTGATAATCAAACAAATTAACTTTTTTTAACATTTCTTGTCTAAAAACTACAATAAATTTGTAGCATCAAAACAAAAATACCCATGAAAAAAACTATGGTAGCCATTGTTGGCTTATTATCATTGGCTTTAACAACTCAAGCACAAAAAAAATCCGGAGCTATCCAGTTCGTTAGTTCTACAGATCCAGTTGCAGTTGCTGCTGCTAACGGCTTTCAAATGAATGACGAAATGAAAGCGAGAATGCCAAAATCGGTTAAAACAAATTTCGAATTATTATACAATGCCACTAACGCAAGTTACATGCCAGTAGAAGATACAGAAGATAGCAATGGTGGTGGCGGTGGCGGCATGGGACGCATGATGATGCGTTTTGGTGGCGCTGGTGGGGCTAGGGAATACTATTACACCTTTGCAGATCAGAAACTGGTAGAGGTTTTTGACGTTAGCGATACAACCTATGCAATGCCAAGCAAGTTAACCGTTGCAAACCCACCAAGTTTGGCAATGAATAGGCCACAAAACCAAAATGCACCACAAAACAATAGTGCAGTTCAGTTTTTACCAGGTCCACCAACTTTAGAAGTTGTAAAGACTGACGAAACTAAAAAGATCCTAGATTTTAACTGTAAAAAGGTGATTGTTAAATCTATCCGCAAAGCGAAAGTTTTAGGAGAAGATAAAGATGTTACCGATGAAACTGCTTTATGGTACACTACAGATTTAGGTTTTAATTTTTCTCCAGACCCAAATTTATGGACAGAAGGAGTGGTATTAGCAATTGAAAACAAGGGTAAAGCTACCACTGCTACCAGCATAGAGTACAGAAATGTAAGTGCAAAAGATGTAACTGCCCCTAAAAAAGCATTGCCTATAACTCAAGAAGAGTACAAAGCTAAAATGGAGGCAATGATGAAAAGATTTTCAGGTGGCGGTCAACCAAGAAGTATCAGAATAAACTAATTTATTTAAATAATATTGAGCCTCAGATTTATCTGGGGCTTTTTTATTTTACACTATTATTTAATGTAGGTATATCTTATCTTTGCTTTCCAAAAATCACGTAGTAGGTGATTTTCTAATAATTTTTTTAAACTCTAAATCATAGTTGTAGATGATTAACATTACTTTACCTGACGGTTCTACTCGTCAGTATGAAAAGGGCACATCTGCCCATCAAATTGCCTTATCAATATCAGAAGGCTTAGCAAGAAACGTTTTAGCTGCAGAAGTAAACGGAGAGGTTTGGGATTCTTCACGCCCAATAGAAACCGATGCGAATGTAAAATTACTAACATGGAATGATACAGCCGGTAAAGCTACATTCTGGCACTCGTCTGCGCATATTATGGCCGAAGCTTTAGAAGCGCTATATCCTGGCACTAAATTCGGTATCGGGCCTGCTATAGAAACTGGTTTTTATTACGATGTTGACTTTGGCGATAGAGAATTTTCTTCAGACGATTTCAAAGCTATAGAGACTAAAATGCTTGAACTTGCTAAACAAAAGGAAACTTTTAAAAGAGAAAGTGTAAGCAAAGCTGATGCAATAAAATATTTTACTGAAAAAGGAGACGAGTACAAACTAGACCTTCTTGAAGGCTTAGATGATGGAAAAATCACTTTTTATACACAGGGTGAATTTACGGATTTATGTCGTGGACCACACATTCCGAACACTGGTTTTATTAAAGCCATTAAATTGATGAATGTTGCTGGAGCTTACTGGCGTGGAGATGAAACTAAAAAACAATTAACCCGTATTTATGGCGTAACTTTTCCTAAAGCAAGCGAATTAACAGAGTATTTGTTAATGATTGAAGAAGCTAAAAAGCGTGATCATCGTAAACTTGGTAAGGAATTAGAGTTGTTTATGTTTTCTGAGAAAGTAGGTGCTGGTTTACCAATGTGGTTGCCAAAAGGAACTGCTTTGCGTGAGCGTTTAGCCCAGTTTTTAACAAAAGCACAAATTAAATCTGGATACGAACAAGTAATTACCCCGCACATTGGTCATAAAAACCTTTATGTAACTTCCGGACATTACGATAAATATGGGAAAGACAGTTTTCAGCCTATAAAAACACCTCAAGAAGGAGAGGAGTTTTTCTTAAAACCGATGAACTGCCCGCACCATTGCGAAATGTATAAATTTAAACCTCGTTCTTATAAAGACTTGCCGGTTCGTTTTGCCGAATTTGGTACAGTTTACCGTTACGAACAAAGTGGAGAATTACATGGATTAACCCGAGTACGTGGATTTACTCAAGATGATGCGCATTTGTTCTGTCGTCCGGATCAAGTTAAAGAAGAGTTTAAAAAAGTAATAGATTTGGTATTGTACGTTTTCAAATCTTTAGGTTTTGATAATTACATTGCTCAAGTTTCGCTTCGCGATCCAGAAAATAAAGCAAAATATATTGGCACCGATGAAAATTGGGCGCTTGCGGAAACTGCAATTATTGAAGCTGCCGAAGAAATGAACTTGCCGACCGTAGTTGAACTTGGCGAAGCTGCTTTCTATGGTCCGAAACTAGATTTTATGGTTAAGGATGCGTTGGGTAGAAAATGGCAGTTAGGAACAATTCAGGTAGATTATAATTTGCCAGAACGTTTCGAATTAGAATATACTGGTAGTGATAACCTAAAACATCGTCCGGTAATGATTCACCGTGCTCCATTTGGTTCTTTAGAGCGTTTTGTCGCTGTTTTGATTGAGCATTGTGCAGGTAATTTCCCGTTATGGCTTTCTCCAGAACAATACATTATTCTTCCTATCTCTGAAAAATATGAAGAATATGCAAAAAAAGTTTCAGATGAACTAAATAATTCCGATATTCGCGGGCTGATAGACTTTCGAGATGAGAAGATTGGAAGAAAAATCAGAGATGCTGAAGTTAAAAAATTGCCTTATATGCTGATAATTGGCGAGAAGGAGATGGAAGAAGGGAAAGTATCGGTACGTAAACATGGCGAAGGGGACTTAGGTTCGATGACTTTGGCAGAATTTAGTGCATTAATTATTAAAGAAATAACAGTTTAACAGGATTTACATTTGGCATTAGGAAGACCAGGATTTAATAGGGGACCACGTCCTCCTTTTAAGAAAAAAGAAGCAGAACATAATATTAATCAGTACATCAGAGCTCAAGAGGTGAGGTTGGCTGGAGATAATGTTGAGCCAGGAATTTACCCTTTGGCAAAAGCTTTGGCACTTGCTGATGAGTTGGAATTGGACTTGGTTGAGATTTCTCCAAACGCGGTTCCACCTGTTTGCCGTATTATCGATTATAGCAAATTTGTTTACGAGCAAAAGAAAAAGCAAAAAGAGATTAAGGCAAATGCTAAACAAACTGTAATTAAGGAGATTCGTTTTGGTCCTAACACCAATGATCACGATTTTCAATTTAAGTTAAAGCATGCGGTTAGCTTTTTAGAAAACGGCGAAAAAGTGAGAGCTTACGTACACTTTAAAGGTAGAGCTATTGTTTACAAAGAACAAGGCGAAATCTTATTGTTGAAGTTTGCCCAAGCATTAGAAGAAATAGGGAAGGTAGAATTGTTGCCTAAATTAGAAGGTAAACGTATGTTCTTAACCTTAGCGCCTAAAGTAGCAAAGAAGTAATACATATATAAATTAAAACAAGGTTATGCCAAAAATGAAAACCAATTCCAGTGCTAAAAAGCGTTTTTCGCTTACTGGAACAGGTAAAATCAAAAGAAAGAACGCATACAAAAGTCACATTTTAACAAAAATGAGCACTAAACGTAAGCGTAACTTAGGCCAGACAAGTCTGGTAAGTGATGCTGATATGGGCAACGTTAAACGTATGCTTGCAATCGGTAAATAAAAATTTTTTAACCAGGTACTCGGTTTCCAAGTTTGCTTAATGCAACACCGCTTATCAAAAACAACACACTATGCCACGTTCGGTAAACGCAGTAGCTGCTAGACGCAGAAGAAAAAAAGTCCTAAATATGGCCAAAGGCTATTGGGGATCAAGAAGCAAGGTATTTACCATTGCTAAAAACACGGTAGAAAAAGGTTTGCAATATGCTTACCGTGACCGTAAAGTTAAGAAAAGAGAATTCCGTAGCTTATGGATCCAACGTATTAACGCTGGTGCACGTGAGCATGGTGTATCTTACTCTCAATTAATTGGTAAATTAGCTACTAAAAACATCGGCTTAAACCGTAAAGTTTTAGCAGATTTAGCTATGAATCATAAAGATGCTTTTAAAGCAATCATTGATGCAGTAAAATAAGAAATTTAATTTCTACGAAAAAGGGGAGCAATTTGTTCCCCTTTTTTTATTTATAGCCAGCTCACACAAATTTATTTATGAAAACTTTAAAACCTATCTGCGCCACAATCGATCCAATTGCAGTGGCCGAATTTCTAAATGAAAAATACGGTTTCAATTGTAATGTGAGGCTTCTGAAAGCGGGTGTTAACCACAGCTATCTGGTAAGTAATATAGATCAAAAATTTGTCTTTAGAATTTATAGTTTTAATTGGAGATCCTTAACTGAAATAAAAGCAGAGGTAGATTATCTGAATCTGTTAAAAGAAAATAGAATACCAATATCGTATCCGATATCGGATAGTGAAGGGAAATTTATTTGCAATATTAACGCTGTAGAAGGGTTGAGGTATGGAGTGCTGTTTTCTTACGCAAAAGGCGAAAAATTATTGACATATTCTGAAGATTTGCATTTTAGAACTGGTCAGATAATGGCGAAAATGCATAAAGTGGGTATGGATAAATATATTGATAGGATAAGTTATAATGCTGACAACCTATTAACGGATACCTTCAATTATCTTCCTAACTTTTTACCGGAAGATACCGATCAGTATCAATTTTTATCAAAACTTAGCGTTTATTTAAAACAAGCAATTTCTTACGCTAAAGTGGAAGAGTTGAGAAAAGGCGTTGTTCATTTAGATGTTTGGTTTGATAACATGAATATTGATGGAAATGATATCACAATATTTGACTTCGATTTTTGCGGAAACGGTTGGCTGATTTACGATTTAGCCTACTACATTATGCAAATTCATAGCACGGAAGTTAGCACGGCAGACTATGAGTTGAAAGTGAGCAGTTTTTTAAATGGGTATGAAAGTATTACTAAAATTTCAACGGAAGAACGTAGGTTGTTGCCAGTTTTAGGTCTAGCTATTTACGTTTTTTATGTAGGTGTGCAGTGTAAGAGATTTGATGATTGGAGCAACGTTTTCCTTAATGAAATGCATTTAAAACGACTGATTGACTTGAGAATTAAACGCTGGTTTGATTTTAATAAATTGGCTTTTTGATAACCTAAAAATTTATTCTTCAGCACTGTAGGGAAATTCGAAATCATGTTTATTTGTAATTTTTGAAAATCAGCTCGTTGCTAAAAACTTAAGTCAGCCCTGCTTTTCATTACAAGTCCTCGGTTCGTGAAGAACTCACCTGCGGGCTTTTCATTTCAATCAGGTTTAATTAATTTCTACTGTACAACTATTTACGTTTGCTTGGCAAAGCTCCATTATCAAATTTATCAGTCTGAGCGTAATTAAAGACCAATTTTGCTAATTTGTAGCTGGCAATTGAATCGGATGCGTAAATTAGACATTCCTTTCAAATAGTCAGAGGATATAAACATAAAAGCCCCGATAAATCGAGGCTCAAAAATTAAATTGAAAAATCTTACTTAAAGTTGATTGCTAAAAAGGCGAGTGCCGCTAAAGTTGAGCCTATAATTGGCCCTAAAATTGGGACCCATGCATAAGCCCAGTCACTTCCGCCTTTACCCTTCATCGGTATAAGCGCATGAACAATTCTAGGTCCTAAATCTCGAGCCGGGTTAATTGCATAACCTGTTGTGCCACCAAGAGATAGACCGATTACCCAAACTAAAAACGAAACTGGAATAGCACCTAATGAACCTAGTCCGATAGGAGTGGTTGCATCTTTGGTGCCCATGCTTGCTTCTGTAAAATAAAATATTACGAAGATTAGTACAAAAGTTCCAACAATTTCAGAAATTAAATTAGAACCGTAGTTTCTAATTGCAGGTGCCGTGGCGAAGGGTGCCGCTTTTAGGCCCACATCTTCAGTTGCATCGAAATAATCCTTGTACATCAACCAAACGATAAAGGATCCAGTCATTGCACCGGCAATTTGTGCTAAAATGTATCCAGGCACTAAAGCAACATCAAATCCTTTTGCAATAGTAAGCCCTAGCGTAACCACTGGGTTTAAATGCGCACCACTATGTGGACCAGCAACAACTACGCCCACAAAAACTGCCAAGGCCCATGCTGTGGTAATCACAATCCATCCACTACTATTACCTTTGGTGCCTTTTAAAACAACATTTGCTACAACACCGTTGCCCAATAAAATCATTAACGCAGTACCAATAAATTCTGCAAGATAAACGTTCATATTTAGTATTATTTGGTTTAATTAGTCTTCTGCGTTAACTCTAGCTGCTTTTACAGCCCTATTCCAACCTTTAACTCTCTGGGTATTGTCTATTCCTTCTTCCGCGACAAATGTTTTATTTACTTTCCATTGCGCTCTAATTTGATCAATACTTTCCCAGAATCCGGTAGCCAGACCTGCTAAATAAGCAGCGCCAATAGCGGTAACCTCCGTTACTTCTGGTCTAATTACTTTACAATTTAATAAATCTGCCTGAAACTGCATCAACAGATTATTCGCGGTAGCGCCACCGTCAACCCTAAGTTCGGCTATGCCAACTCCAGCATCTGCCTCCATTGCTTTCAAAACGTCCATAGTTTGGTAGGCTATACTTTCTAAAGCTGCTCTAGCTATGTGCGATTTATTCGTTCCTCTAGTTAATCCGGTAATTGTTCCGCGAGCGTGTTGGTCCCAATGAGGTGCGCCCAATCCAGCAAAAGCAGGCACAATGTAAACACCTTGTGTATCCTTAACTTGCGATGCAAGTGTTTCTACATCGGCAGATCGAGAAATCATTCCTAACTCATCCCTAAGCCATTGCACAACAGCTCCGCCAATAAAAATACTGCCTTCAAGCGCATAATTAACTTTTCCGTTAATCTGCCAAGCAATTGTTGTTAAAAGATTGTTTGCTGATATCTTAGGTTCCTCACCAATGTTCATTAACATAAAACAACCTGTTCCGTAAGTATTTTTTACCATGCCAACTTCTGTACACATCTGGCCGAAAAGTGCAGATTGTTGATCGCCGGCAATACCTGCAATTGGAAGTTTAGCAGCAAGAATATTCCCTGCAGTTTCCCCGTAAACTTCGCTCGACGATTTTACTTCTGGCAACATAGATTTTGGAATACCGAAAAGCGTTAATAAATCTTCATCCCAGCTTAAGGATTTGATATTGTAGAGCATAGTTCTCGATGCATTGGTCACATCGGTAACATGTGTTTTTCCGCCGGTTAAATTCCATATTAGCCAAGTGTCGATGGTACCGAAGGCCAATTTTCCTTCTTCAGCTTTGGTTTTTGCACCTTCAACATTTTCTAAAATCCATTTTGCTTTGGTTGCAGAAAAATAGGAGTCTATTATTAAGCCAGTTTTTTCCTGGATTTTTTCAGATAAACCTTGCTTTCTGATACTATCACAGTAATCTGATGTACGCCTATCTTGCCAAACAATAGCGTTGTAAATTGGCTTACCAGTTTCTCTATCCCAAACTACGGTAGTTTCTCTCTGATTGGTGATGCCTAGCGCTTGTATGTCGGTTGCAGATAAGCCCGCTTTTACGATTACCTCAGCTGCCACTGCTAATTGTGTGGACCATATTTCTAGTGGATCATGTTCTACCCAGCCAGCATTAGGGTAAATCTGGGTAAATTCTTTTTGGGCGATGGCCACAATCTCTCCATCGTGATTAAATACTATAGCTCTCGAACTCGTGGTTCCTTGATCGAGAGATAAAATATACTTGCTCATACGTTTAAATTTGGTTAGGTATTACATTGCTAATGCAGGAATGTCTTTAGCTTTAATATTATAAATATAGCCACAAGCTAATTTATTAAACAATTCTATTTGATTTTCTTCCCAAGCTTTATCTCTATTAAATTCTCTGGCTATTATGGCTGCTATTGCCGGAGCCATTTCAATAGCGGCGTTTGCGTCAATAAAAAGAATTCTTAATCGCCTGCTTAACACATCTTCAACAGTTTCTACCATTTCGTTTTTAACAATCCACAAAACTTCGCCTTCAGTGTACGGAAAATTAGGATGTATTATTTTGCTTAATGAAGGATTCTCATCTATTAATTGTTGAATTTTACGTTGGTCTGAACCATAAATACTCAAGTAATTACCAATTTCCCTATCCTGGCAACCATGTATCTTAAGCTCTTTTGTAATACAAGCGGTATTTTTCAATTCGCCTTGCGAAATAGCAAGATCGATGGTTTCTTCTGCCATTCTTCTGTAAGTAGTCCATTTACCGCCGGTAATTGTAATTAAACCTTTGGCAGACACAATTAGTTTGTGGTCTCTACTAATCTCTTTTGTGCTGTTGCTGTTAGAATCGGTAGGCGCCGCCAAAGGCCTTAGACCTGAAAATACGCTCAATATATCAGCTTCTGTAGGTTTTGTATTAAAATAAGAAGTAGCGGTTGATAGAATAAAATCTGTCTCCTCTTTTAATGCCCTTGGTTCTAAACTATGTTCGTTTAGTGGTGTGTCTGTTGTGCCAACTAATAAATGATTATGCCAAGGCACAGCAAAAAGTACACGACCATCGGCGGTTTTTGGAATCATTAACGCGGAATCGCTATCTAAAAAATGCTTGTTTAGCACAATGTGTACACCTTGACTAGGCCTAACCATTTTTTTAGCATTCGGATTGTTCATTTTCAGGATCTCATCTACAAAAATTCCTGTAGCATTTATTACCACTTTGGCATAAACCTTAAAAACTTCCTTAGTTATGCTATCTTCTGCCTCTACACCAACAACTTTCTCTCCGTTTTTTATTAAATTGACAACACGCATATAGTTTGCCAACACTGCACCTTGTTCTTTGGCTGTTTGGGCAATGTTTACCGCCAATCTAGCATCGTCAAATTTTCCATCAAAATAACTAATTGCACCTTTTAACCCTTTTTCTTTAATGCCCGGCATCAAAGCCAAGGTTTGTTTTTTCGATAGGAATTTAGATTTGCCGAAGCTGTATTTTCCGGCCAGCCAATCGTAAAGCGTTAAACCCGTTAAATATTTGGCAACAGAAAACCAATCGTAACATGGGATGATGAATTCTTCTTTTTGCACTAGATGCGAAGCATTTTTTTCTAACAAACCACGCTCGCGTAAAGCATGCTTAACAAGTCCAATATCACCCTGTGCTAAATAGCGAACGCCACCATGCACTAATTTTGTACTTCTGCTAGAGGTACCTTTTGCAAAATCTGATTGTTCTAAAAGCAAAGTTCTCAAGCCTCTACTCGCTGCGTCTAATGCGCTTCCAAGCCCAGTTGCGCCACCACCGATTATAATGACATCCCAATTGCCGTTGTTTTCTATGTTATGTTGATGTAAACGTTGCATTAAATTAAAAAGTAATAAAAAGAAACAATACGCAAGTATAAAAAATAGTAATCGAAATTATGTTATTTAATATTAAGTATTTATTAAATTATGTGTTTGGACTGACTTAAGTTTAATTTTTACTAATTTGCACAAAACGATTATCTCAAACCAATGATGAATTTAGCTGAAAGGCACCAGTTTATTTTAACTCGCATACAGCGAGATCAGTACATTAATGTTGTAGAGCTTTGTAAAGAACTTAAGGTTTCTTCGGTAACCCTTCGAAAAGATTTGAAGTTGCTGGAGGATAAAAAATTACTCTTTAGAACACATGGAGGCGCTACAGTAAATAATCCATATACGGTAGATAGGCCTGTAAATGAAAAGGAGAAACTTCAGTCGGCAGAAAAAAATAAAATAGGTTTAGCAGCTGCGAAATTGTTGGCCCCAAATGATTCAATCGTAATTGCCTCGGGCACAACGTTGCAGTATTTTGTGAAAAATATTCAGCCCGATCTAAATTTAACTGTGGTAACATCTGCGTTAAATATTGCGTTAGAGCTAGCGCAACAACCTGGTATTGAAGTAATTCAGTTAGGTGGAATGATGAGGAAAAGCTCTTCTTCTGTAATGGGGGCTTATGCGGAGCAGATTTTGGAGGATTTTTATTTCAATACCTTGTTTCTTGGGGTAGATGGTATCGATTTGGATTATGGCTTAACTACCACGAATGCTATGGAGGCTCATTTAAATAGAAAAATGATAGACGTATCGCAAAAAACAATTGTATTGGCGGATTCTACAAAATTTGGTAAACGAGGGTTTGGTAAAATTTGCGGTTTAGAGGATGTTGACCATATTATCACAGATAAAGGTATTTCGCAGCAGATTGTAAATCATTTAGAGGGCCTAGGTGTTACTGTTACGATAGTTTAAAATTCTGCGCCATTTTTTTTAAGCGTCGGCACTAAATTGCCGACGCTTTTATTTTGCCTTGAGGTTTCGTTATGTTTTTTTAAGTAAAATAAAAATTACTTGAAGTTTCAATTTGTTTTTATATTTTTATAACGAAATAGTTAATAAGTAGGTTTTTGTTAATTCGCAATGGATAGAAAGTTTTTATACTTATATATTGCTATTAACTTTAATTTAACATTGATGTAATAGTTTTGCATCATCTAGGTTTTGCCATACTTAAAGATTGTTTTAAGAAAATTCTAACCAGATACATAATTATGATTAAAACATTTACTCGACATTTTGCAACGTGGATGCAATGCTTACGCATCGAAAGCGAAAACAAAGAAAAGCCATTTAAACAGATTCGAAAATTATCTTTTGTTTCGGCATTGCTCATCAACTTTGTTTTACCTAGTACCTTAATTTGTATTTTGGTATCAACAGAAGCTACTGCTCAGCAGCCGGCTGCACAAAATATTACTATCAAGGGTACAGTAGTTGATGATGATGACAACACTACCATCCCTGGTATTAGCATTGTAGATAACAACAGGAAGGTGGTTGGCTTAACAAATGAAAAAGGAGAGTTTACCATCATTTTATCAAAGGGTGGTGCAGCTTCTTTCAGTATGATAGGTTATACGGCCGTTACCAGAAGTTTTAATGAGAATCAGAGCAACGTAGTAATACGATTAAAATCATCTACTAACACTTTAAATGCTGTTGTGGTAACGGCTTTGGGTATAAAAAGAGAGGAGAAAGCGCTAGGTTATGCTATTACTAAATTAGATAGTACTACCTTTACCGATGCGGTTTCTAGCAACTGGACCGATGCTTTATCAGGAAAAGTGGCTGGTTTAAATCTAGTTCGTAACGGTGGCCCTGCCGGATCAAATAAAATTATTTTACGTGGTGAAAATAACCTAACAGGTGATAACGAAGCTTTAATTGTTATTGACGGTGTTGTAGCCAGTAGTTCTTCGAGAAGAACAGCGGCAACAGGCGGTGGTGTTTATGGAACTTCTGGAGATATTATGCCAGCCGATTTTGGTAGTGCGTTAAACGATTTAAACCCTGATGACATCGAAAATGTGACCGTTCTTAAAGGTCCTGGTGCTTCTGCGCTATATGGTCAAAGAGGTGCAAATGGAGCAATCATTATTACAACAAAATCAGCTAACAAAAACAAAAAACAACTTGGCATTACTTTTACATCAAATACAGCTTGGGAACAAGTAAACCGTAAGCCAGATATTCAGCAAGAATATGGGCAGGGCCAATTTGGTGTATCTTACTTTTCGTATGGAGCATCTGATGATGGAGCTAGTACAAATGCAACGAGTGCAAGTTGGGGCGCTCCATTTGCTGCTGGCGGAAATTTCTTTCAATATGATCCTTTGACGAAAACGAGGGGCTTAACCAGAACGCCATGGATAGCTTACGAAAATCCGATAGATGCGTTTTTTAAAACCGGTTTAGAAACCTCAAATTCGGTAAGTTTAGATGGAACTGTTAAAGGTGTTGCGCTTCGTTTTTCAGCAAGTCATGGTAATAACGAATGGATTGTACCTAATACTGGTTTAGAACGTACTTCAGCTACACTATCTGCAAATACGGATATCACTAAAAAATTAAATTTGGCGGTAAAAGTTGCTTATAACAACAGAAATAGCGATAATTTACCAGCTACAGGTTATGGAAATCAATCGTTGATGTATTGGTTTATGTTTGCGCAGCCAAACGTTAATACAGATTGGTATAGAGATTATTGGTCGCCAGGCTTGGTTAACCGCCAGTTTGTAAATATTACTACTACCAATCCTGAAAGTCCTTATGCTATTTCAGAGCAATACCTTAACGGACAACGCAGAAACGGTTGGTTGGGAAGTGTACAAGCAACTTATAAATTCACTAACGAATTAAGTTTATTAGTTCGTTCATCAATTGACTATAATAAAGAAGTTCGCGAAACAATTCGCCCATATGATGCTTCTGGAAACAAATTTGCACAAGGATCGTATCGTGTAACGGATGTAAATTCTTACGAAATAAACGGCGATTTTTTATTGAAATATGATAAGGGATTAACCAAAGATTTAAGATTGACTGCAACTGCCGGTGGTAGTATGTTAAGAAATCAATATGGAAAAGGCGAGTTACGTGCTGATGGTTTGGTTGTGCCAGGAGTTTTCAGGTTAGATAATAATGCAAATCCTTTAATTTCGGTTCCTGATACTGCTAAATATCGTATTAACAGTTTTTACGGAGCCTTGTCGTTCTCATTTAAAAACTATTTGTATCTGGATATAACTGGTCGCCAAGATTGGAGCAGTACGTTGGCGACACCTACACGTACAGACAATGTAGGTTTCTTTTATCCATCAGCAAGTTTATCATTTGTTCCATCAGACTTATGGACTATGCCAAGCATGATCAGCTTTGCTAAAATTAGAGCATCGCTTTCGCAGGTTGGTAGTGGCGGAACAACGCCTTATCGTACTGCATATAACTACGTTTATGCCGGTAACGGAATTTATCCGGATAGTGCGATGAGCAATCCAAATATTATTCCTAACCCGAATTTGAAACCACTTAAAACAACAACTTTAGAGGTTGGTGCCGAACTAAAACTATTTAAAAACAGGTTGAATTTTGACTTTGCCGCCTACGCAGGATCAACAAAAAATCAAATCTTAAACAGATTGGTAGATCGTTCTACAGGCTATAACGTTGCAGTTTTCAACGTAGGACAAGTAAATAACAAAGGTATTGAAATAGCAGTAAACGCAACTGTTTTAAAAGCTAAAGATTTCTCATGGACGATGAATGGAACTTTTACCGCTAACCGCAATAAAATTATCGAGTTGGCAGATAGTTCTGTTGTTTTACGTACAGGAGCATTAGGCGGTGGCCAAATTGTAGCAAATGTTGGTGGCAGTATGGGCGATTTGTATGGTAGAGGTTTTCTTCGCTCTCCAGATGGACAGATCGTATTTGATGCCACAACGGGAAATGCAAAAAGCAATACTACCGACTTATTATACTTAGGCAATACATTGCCGAAATTCCGGTTCAGTTTCGGATCTGGAATCACTTACAAGCAATTTACAGCGTCAGCATTATTTGATGCGCAATTAGGTGCAGTTGGTCATTCATTAACATTCTCTAGAATGGCAGCATTGGGTAAGTTAAAAATTACGTTGCCGGGCAGGTATAATGGTGTAATTGGCGACGGGGTAGTACAAAATGCAGATGGTTCTTATCGTACAAATGATATCATAGCTACCAACTTCGAAAATTATTACACTGCTCTTTATGGCTCAGACCAAGCAGAGGGAAGCGTTTTCAGAACCGATTACTTAAAATTTAGAGAGGCAAATTTAACCTATGTATTTAACACAAGTTTTGTGAATAGCCTCGGACTTAAAAGGGTTACTTTAGGTGTTTATGGCCGTAACTTATTTATCTGGTCGCCATGGCCGGCATTCGATCCAGAGTTTGGAACGCTTGCAGGATCTGATATTGTTCAGGGATTTGAGACCGGACAATTACCGTCTACAAGAAATTACGGTGTTCGTTTAGTGGTAGGTTTATAATCAAAATAGAAATGAAAAATTTTAAAAATATAACTGCCTACGCATTGTTGCTAACAGTAGGCACTTCGCTTTTTTCTTGTAAAAAAGACTTTAACAAAGTGAATACAGATCCGATAGGTAAAAGTGCAACAACAGCAAATCAACTATTAGCGCCAGCATTAGTAAACGTTTTGAGCGTAAACATGGCGAGAAATCGTAATTTCAATAATGAACTTATGCAAGTTACGGTTGATATTAACGACGGTGAAGGAAGAATATTTAGGTATGATATTAGGCGCAATGTTGCCGATCAAACTTGGAATGTTTGGTACCCTGAATTAACCAACCTCAGAAACATTGGTACGATTGCTAGTCAACCTGAATCGTTAAACAAATCTTATCAGGCAATTTCTAAAATAACTGAAGCTTGGGTATTTCAGTTGCTTACAGATGTGTACGGCGATGTGCCTTACACGCAGGCTAACCAAGGTAAGGATGGTTTAATTGAACCGGTTTTTGATAAGCAAAAAGATATCTATCTGGATTTATTTAAAAAACTTGAGGAGGCGAATACTTTATTAAAGGATGGTGTAGCAATTGTTCCAACCGGTGATCCAGTATTTCAAGGCGACGTTGCAAAGTGGCGAAGATTAGGAAACTCGCTCTATCTGCGTCTATTAATGCGTTTATCAGGCAAAGCCGAAGTTAGCGCACAAGTAATTGCAAAAATAAAGGAAATGGTGGATACCAAGCCAGCCGAATATCCGATAATGCAGAACAATACGCATACGGCTAAAATTCTTTGGAATGGCACCAATAGTAGTACGGCAGTTTACTCTTCACCATTTATGATTAACGTTCGCCCGGTAGATTTTAGAACGCCGGCAATTACAAAATTCTTCATGGAAAATTTGACAACTTGGGACGATCCTAGAATTAAACCACTATATGGAAGAAATAACATCGGAAGATGGGGTATAGCCCAGGGTCCTGGTGGCTACATCGGTGTACCGAGTGGTTATGCTGCTGGTAGTTCTGTAGTAAAACAAGCTTATTTTTATTCTGATGCTCAGGTTACTAACGGTATTACTTTGCAAACCGATCCTTATACAGGTATAATAATGAATGTAGCCGAGGTTGATTTCATTTTGGCCGAGGCCGCTGCAAAAGGTTACATTAATACTACAGGTGAAGATTATTATTATAAAGGCATAGCCGATGCTGTTAATTATTGGATACCATCATTATATGCAAGCCCAACAGATCCGGCCGTAAAAGCTTATGCCGTTGCAGCTGATATAGATTGGGATAACAGTTTTCCGCTAAACAGCACCACTGCTGGTACTTCAAGCAAAATGGGTTTAATCCACTTGCAAAAATATTATGCATTGTTTTTGGTAGATTTTCAGCAATGGTTTGAATATAGAAGAACTGGGCATCCAATAATTCCAAAAGGAAATGGCCTGGAGAACGGCGGAAGAATGCCAGCCAGATTAAATTACCCATTGATAAGTCAGGCTACAAATCCTACAAATTATACAAATGCAGTTGCTGCGCAAGGAACTGATGATATTAATACATTAGTGTGGTGGCAAAAACCTTAATTAATTTAGATTATGAAAAAGACATTTAAATATATCCTTTTACTAACTGCCGTGTTTGCTATAGCTGTAGGATGTAAGCGTGATGACGATTATATTAAAAGTGAACCTAGTACCTTCATTTCGAATTTCGATTTGAAGAAACTTTACAAAGGGGGCGAGTTACAACTTAACCCTTCGGCAATGAACGGTGCAACTTCTATTAAAGGAGTTGTAATATCTGATTTTAGAGCTGGAAACTCACCAGCTGGATTGTTGATTATGCAAAATAGCCGACTTGCGGGTAACGGAATTGACTCTTTACGAGGTATGGCGTTTAACATTGGTGCTGAAGCTACAAAATATATCCCTGGTGATTCAATTCATGTGAATATTGAAGGTGCAACTTTAAAAAGAGTTGATGGAATTTTACAGATAACCGGCGTTCCTGCAACGTCGATTACAAAAATAGCTTCTGGAAAAACACCGAAGACATTGGTAGTAAATACTGCTAGAATGCTTGCTGCGCCAAGCACTTTCGAAAGTACATTAGTTACAATAGCAAACTCATTTTACGAACCCGAAATTGTAGCAGGAGCAACTTATAGTGGCGACAAAACGATTAATGATGGTTACGGTAAAGCAACAATACATACAGAAGCAGCGGCAACTTTTGCTGGCAGCGCATTGTCGCCAAGCGGTAACTTTACCGGCATACCGTTTATTACAGGTGCTGGTACAACAGCTGAAATTAAACTTTGGATGAGAATGGAAGATGATTTTGTTTTTGTGCCCCTGCCAAAACTTTCGCCGGTAGTTATTGCAGGTTTCTTAGTGGATCCAAATAGTACAGATGGAAATTACGAGTATATTCAGTTTTTAGCAACAAGAGATATCAACTTTGCAACTACGCCTTTCTCTGTATTTACAAATAACAATGCGGGTGCTACAACATTTCCAACACAAGGTTGGAACACAGGTGGCGTTAGAACCTACAAGTTTAATTTAACATCTGGTACAGTTGCTAAAGGAGAGTATTTTTATGTTGGAGGAGCAGGCAAAACAATTAATGGAGCTAATTCTACCAACATAGCATCTGCTAAATGGATTTCGAGTGTTAACTATACAAATACAGTTGGTGCTAACGGCATTGGCGCAGTAACTTCCAATTTGCTTGCAAATAGTGGTAACGTTGCAGGTATAGCGGTTTTCGAAGGAACAGCTGTTACGGTAACTTCAACTCCTTTAGATGTGCTGTTTTTTGGCGGTGCAAACGGTAACTTCTACTCTGCTGGTCCACCTGCTGTAGGTTATCGAATTACCATTAACGATTTCTATACCACTTTCAATCCATCAACACGTGGTTCGCAATTATTCTATGGTGCGGGTACAAACACCAATCGCCTTGCGTTTCCTGCAGCAATAAGTTTTGCAAAGCTAGGAGGTGTTTACGACGCAACTTCTGGACGATGGGTAAATGGTAGAGCATTAACCAATGTTGCTTTAACCGCAACATCCCCTATAACAGCGATTGAGGGCGGTACAAGTTTAGTAAATTAAATAGCATAAGGGTCAGCTAGAAATATCTGACCCTTTTTATTTGAACATTAAAATAAAATGAATAGAAGATCCTTTATACAAAAATCGAGTTTATTAGCAACAACCTTATTTATAAGTTTAAAAGCGCATTCAGTATCATTATTCGATTTAGATTATAAAATTTCTGGAACCATTACGAGTTTAGGAAGAGGAGTTGCCAATGTTGTAGTGTCTGATGGTTTTAGTGTAGTACAAACAGATTCAAATGGACTTTACAATATCGAAGTAAATCCATTGGCAAAATTTATTTGGTTAAGCACACCGGCAGGTTACGAGTTTAAAACCGAAAGTCATCTTGCCAAACATTATGAGCAACTGGAATCGAAATCATCACTAAACTTCGATTTAAAACCATTAAAGAGAAACGACGATAAACATGCATTTATAATTTGGGCAGATCCGCAGGTAAAGAACAAAAAGGATGTAGAAAAAATGATGGCAACATCGGTTCCAGATACGAAAAAAATTATTAAATCTTTAGGTAAACAACCGGTGCATGGCATTTGTGTAGGAGATATCGTTTGGGACAATCATGCTTTGTTTGCTGATTATAACCAAGCGGTAGCACAAATGGGAATTCCATTTTTTCAGGCATTAGGAAACCACGATATGGATTACCGATTAGGTGGCGATGAAACTTCTGATAAAACCTTTCAAGAGCATTATGGACCAACCTATTATTCTTTTAACCGAGGCAAGGCACATTATATAGTATTAGATGATGTGAGGTATTTGGGCACAGAGCGAAATTACGACGGTTTCATATCTCAAGCGCAATTAGACTGGATGGCAAAAGATTTAAAATATGTTGCTAAGGATGCATTAGTTATCATTAATCTGCATATCCCGGTTAATAGTGGTGTTAAAAATAAAACAGATTTTTATCAGGTATTAGATGGGTTTACGAATGTTCATATCATGTCTGGGCATACGCATTACAACAGAAACATGATTACAAACAATGTTTTTGAACATAACCATGGTACAGTTTGCGGCGCATGGTGGACAGGCCCAATCTGCGAAGATGGTACGCCAAACGGTTACGGTGTTTATGAAGTAGATGGTACTAATTTAAAATGGTTTTACCAACCAACCGGATTGAACAGGAAAGAGCAGGTTAGACTGTACGTTGATGAGTTAACAAACCAAAAGCGCCTAATTGCCAACGTTTGGAATTACGATCCATCTTGGAAGGTAGAATATTTTTTAGATGGCAAAGCGATGGGATTAATGGAGCAGCAAAAAGGCTTCGACCCACTTTCTGTAAAATTATTTAAAGGAGATAAACTACCAATGGGCAGAACATTTGCCGAACCACGAATGACTGAGCATCTTTTTATTGCGCATTTTGCGCCGAGTATAAGACGAGTAAAAGTAGTGGCCACAGATAGGTTTGGAGAAAAGTTCACTGTCGAAATATAATTACTAAGATCCTTTAGAATGAAAAAACAAATTCTTTTTACAACATTCGTTGCACTTTCCTTGGCAGGATGCAAAACGACAAGCCAGCAAAAAACAGCGCAAGAAATTAGTTTCCCTGCATTTAGTGCCGAAGCACATCGAGGTGGTAGAGGGCTTATGCCCGAAAATACCATTATTGCTATGCAAGATGCGATGAATTATCCTGCAGTAACGACATTAGAAATGGACACGCATATTACGAAAGACGGCAAAGTTGTGGTAACTCACGACGATTATTTAAGCCCAGGTTTTATGTTAACACCCGAAGGTGCTGAAATTCCAAAAACCGACGCCAAAAAGTATGCAGTATTTCAGATGAATTATGAGGATTTGAAAAAGTTTGATATTGGAACAAAAGTAAACACTGGTTTTCCTGAGCAAAGAAAGATTAAAACCTTTATTCCTCTGCTGGCGGATTTAATTGATGTGGTGCAGAACGATATCAAACAAAAAAACAAAAAACAGCTGTTTTACAATATCGAAACTAAATGCGAACCTAAAGGCGATGGGATTGTAAATCCAACACCAGAGGTTTTTGTAAAATTGCTAATGGATGTGATAGAAGAGAAAAAAATTACACCTTTTGTAGTTATACAGTCTTTCGATAAACGAACCATTCAAATCATCAATAAAAAATACCCTAAAGTAAAAACGTCATTTTTGGTGTCTAACAAAAAATCGTACCAAGAAAATATGGATGATCTTGGCTATAAGCCTTTTATTTACAGTCCTATTTATACGATGGTTGATGAACAAATGGTAAGTAAGGCACATGCAGATGGAGTAAAGGTTATTCCTTGGACCATCAATACTAAAGCAGAAATAGAACGTGTTAAAGCTTTAAAAGTGGATGGTATAATTACCGATTATCCAAACTTATTCTAATTTTATAAATCAACGAAAGTATATACATGAGTTTTAGATTTTTTCCACCTCCAGCTGCGCATAAATCTCTGTTGCCAGCAGATAAAGTTAAATCAATTTACAGTAGAGAGCGTATAAAAGTATTTATAGGTATATTTCTTGGTTATGCTGCTTATTACTTTGTGCGTAAAAACTTTTCTTTTGCCATACCCGAATTGCAAAAAATAGGTTTTAGCAAAGGAGAATTGGGCTTAGCTGCATCGGCACTTTCTATTGCTTATGGTTTTAGCAAGTTTTTAATGGGCAATATTTCAGATCGTAGTAATGCCCGTTATTTTCTATCAATCGGCTTAGTGCTATCAGCTTTTACCATGATTTTTATGGGCTTGGTCCCCTTCGCAACATCATCTATAGCGGTAATGTTCGTACTGCTATTTATCAATGGATGGTTTCAGGGTATGGGATGGCCGGCTTGTGGCAGGGTAGTGGCTCACTGGTATTCCGTTAGAGAAAGAGGTACTGCAATGTCGGTTTGGAATTTAGCGCATAATCTAGGCGGGTTTTTGGTTGGTCCCTTAACCGTTTTGGGTTTCGAACTTTTCGCAGATTGGCACGGCAAGTTGTACTTCCCAGGTTTAGTAGCTATTTTATTCGCTTTGGTAGCATTATTATTAATTAGAGATACGCCACAATCGGTTGGTTTGCCCCCAATTGAAGAATACAACAACGATTATCCTAAAAGTTATGATGCCAAAACGCAAGAGAAAGAGTTTTCTGCGAAGGAGATATTTTTAAAATACGTTTTAAATAACCGCTTGCTATGGTACATCGCGGTAGCCAATGCTTTTATTTATTTAGTTAGGAACGGTATTATAAATTGGGCACCTACTTTTTTACAAGAAGCAAAAAGTTATACGCAGTCTGAGGCAGCTTGGGCATCTGGCGGCTATGAATTGGCAGCAATTCCAGGAACTTTACTTTGCGGTTTGTTAAGCGATAAGGTTTTTAAAGGAAGAAGAGCTCCAGTAACAATCATATATATGATGATGACATTGGTTGCAGTATTATGTTACTGGTTAACCCCGGCAAATAATCATTTGTTAATTAATGTTTCTTTATGGGGTATTGGTTTTTTTATCTATGGTCCGGTTATGTTAATAGGCGTACAAGCTATAGATTTAGTACCTAAAAAAGCTGCCGGTACGGCTGCAGGGTTAACCGGTTTATTCGGCTATTTTATAGGAGACCTATTGGCGAATGCAGCTTTGGGCAGATTGGTTGACAAGCAGGGTTGGGATGCTAGTTTTATCGTAATAGCTATTTCGTGCTTATTGGCTGTATTTTTTACTTCGTTTACCTGGAATAGAGAAAAAGCTAATTTAGGCAACTTAACTCCTTTATCTCATTAAAAAATTAATAGAATGAAGCTTTTTAAAAATTTCTTTACCGTTGTTTTGCTTTTTAGCATTTGTATTAACTATGCAACTGCACAAACCGCAAAATGGGATAGCACTTATCGCCCAGGTAAATACTTAGAACTTGTGCAGAAGTTTAAGGCAGAGCCTAAATCTAAAAAAGATGTTGTGTTTTTGGGAAACAGCATTACCGCTGGCACAGATTGGGCTAAACTTTTAAATTTGCCACAGGCGAAAAATAGAGGAATTTCAGGTGATATCACCTATGGTGTATTAGAGCGTTTGCAAGAAGTAATAGATGGCAAACCGAAAAAAGTATTTGTTTTGATAGGTATAAACGATATTTCTAGAAATATTCCAGACAGTTTAATCCTCAACAATTACAAAGCTATTATTAATCGTATTAGAAAAGGCTCTAAAAAAACGCAAATTTACTTTAATACACTTTTGCCGGTAAACAGTTCATTCCAAAAGTTTAAAAATCACTACGGCAAGGATGACCATATTCTTTATTTGAATTCGGAAATTAAAAAATTGGGTGCAAAAAACGTAACCATTATAGATTTATATCCAGTGTTTTTAGATAGTGAAAATCACTTACGTGCAGAGCTTACCAAAGATGGTTTACATCTCATACCAGAGGGATATAAAGTTTGGGCAGATTTCTTAAACCAAACGGGATATTTAAAATAATAGCTCCATAACACATGAAAGCCGAATACCTTAACTGGTGTTCGGCTTTTTTTTGCCCCGAAAATACGGGGTTGTAACGCAAGTGAACAAACAGTTGCTTTTAGTTTAACCGTATGTTAAGTTTCACGTTAATTTAATTGGTTTTAAAGTATCATGTAGGACATATTTTTTTTGATTTTATGTAGTAAGATGTTTAAAATCAGTGTTTTGTTTAATTGTGAATCGCTTTTTAAAAAAGGTTTAAAGAAGTTAGTTGATTTAATATCCGATTAACTTTCGCTTTAACTAAAAAGTAAACCTTTGCGCTCGTAAACAAGACAAATTTTTAAACGAAATCAAATGGAGAGAAATCTACTCGAGCATTTTAAAAAGTACAAGGTTGCAAAGTTAAGTTTTGTAGTCGCTTTGCTCTTACTTGCCCAACCAAATTTCATCTTGGCTGGCGAAACTTCAATACCTATTTTATGGCAATCCAAAAATGTTACTGTTAGAGGTAAAGTTGTTGATGATGCGGATGGTTTAGGGATACCAGGCGTAACTATTATGGATAATAATAAAAAGGTATACGGCGTAACCAATAACGATGGTGAATTTAGCCTTATTCTGCCAACGGGAACAGAATTGCAGTTTAGCATGCTTGGTTATGCAAGCGTAAAAAGAATAGTTCCTCAAAATGGCGGTATCTTGAATATTAGGTTAACAGTTGCTAATAACGACTTGCAAGAAGTTGTAGTAACAGCTTTAGGTATTAAGAGAGAAGAACGTGCCTTGGGTTATGCAGTTACTAAATTAGACAGTAATGCTTTTACAGATGCCGTTGCAAGTAACTGGACCGATGCACTTTCTGGTAAAGTAGCCGGATTAAATTTAGTTAGATCAAATGGGGGACCTTCCGGTTCGAATAAGATTATTCTTAGGGGAGAGAATAATCTTACGGGAGACAACGAAGCACTGATAGTTTTGGACGGAGTTGTTATAAACAATAGTGGTGGTAGAAGAAGTGCTAATGCATCTGATGGAGTTTACGGAACGGGTAGCGATAACATGCCTGCGGATTATGGAAGTACCATTAACGATATTAATCCAGAAGATATTGAAAGTGTAACGGTGTTGAAAGGCCCCGGTGCAGCAGCTTTGTATGGACAACGTGGTGCAAATGGTGCGGTTATCATTACAACTAAATCTGGAGCTCTGGCCAGAAAAAAGGGCGTGAACATTAAATTCACTTCAAATGGCTCAATAGAATCTATTAATCGTTGGCCAGATATGCAATATGAATACGGTCAAGGGTTAGATGGAGCCGCTCATTATTCTTACGGTGCAAGTGCAGATGGGGCAAGTACAAGTGGTACAAGTTCTGCTTACGGCCCGAGGTTTGATGGACAATCATTTTTCCAGTACGATCCGGTTAGACAGGCAGTCGGATTAACTAGAACGCCTTGGGTTCCTTACAAAAATCAAATTAGAGACTTTTTCGATTCTGGTTATAACCTAACCAACTCCTTGAGCATCGATGGAGCTCTAGGTAGTACCACTGCACGTGTATCTATAAACAATCAGAATAATACATGGATTGTTCCAAACACAGGTATGGAGCGTACAACGCTATCATTATCAACCTCTACAAAAGCTACAAAAAAACTTACACTAACTACAAAATTTACTTACAATAACAGATTTAGTGATAATTTGCCCGGAAATGGTTACGGTAACCAATCTTTAATGTATTGGTTTATATTCTGGCAACCTAATGCAGATTTAAATTGGATCAAAAATTATTGGGTGAATGGACAAGAGTTTAAACAAATCAAATATCCTTACAGTTCATTCCCAGAAAATCCTTACGCTATTGTTAATGAATTTATCAATAGAACGAATAGAAATAACTACACGGGTAATGCGCAGGTAAACTATGCTTTCAATAAGCAATTAAGTTTAACAGTTCGTGCATCAATGGACATGGTTGACGAATTTCGTGCGCAAGAAAGACCTTATGATGCCGGTAGTAGATTACCACAAGGCTCATATCGTCAACAGAATATCTATTCTCACGAAGTTAGTGGCGATTTCCTGTTAAGATATAACACGTCAATTAACAAAGATTTAAAATTGATGGCAACAGCAGGGGGAAGCATGTTGAAAAATAAATATCAAAGAAAAGATTTAAGAGCTGACGGACTGTTAGTTCCAAATATTTATAGATTAGATAACAACCTTTATCCGTTAATATCTATTCCGGATACAAGCCGATATGAAATTAATAGCTTTTACGGCTTAGCATCTTTAGAGTTTAAAAACTATTTGTATTTAGATTTAACAGCACGCCAGGATTGGAGTAGCGTTTTGGCTACACCAACAAGAACAGATAATGTTGGCTTTTTCTATCCTTCAGCTAGTTTAAGTTTTATCATGTCTGATGCATTTAAATTCCCTAAAGTTTTTGATTTAGCTAAGTTAAGAATTTCGGCTTCGCAAGTAGGTAGTGGTGGTACAACACCTTACAGAACTGCTTACAATTATATGTTGGCGGCAAATGGAACCTACCCAGATAGTTCGTTAATTAACCCTGGTACCTTGCCAAATGTAAACTTAAAGCCTTTAAAAACCAATACTTTAGAGTTTGGTGCAGAGTTTAAATTGCTTAAAAATAGAGTAGGGTTAGACATAGCCTACTATTTAGGAAATACGAATAACCAAATTTTAACGAGAATCGTTGACAGGGCATCTGGATTTAACAATGCGATAATTAATGCTGGTCAGGTAAACAATACAGGTGTAGAGGTAACGCTAAACGGTACACCTATCCAAAACAAAAAAGGTGGATTTGTTTGGAATTCAAACATTGTATTTTCTCATAACAAAAACAAAATTGTAAGTCTGCCAGATAGCTCAATCATTATCGGTACTGGTCCAATTGCTGGTGGCCAAATTGTTGCCAGAGTAGGTGGTAGTATGGGCGATATTTACGGAAGAGGTTATGTAAGATCTCCACAGGGGGATATCGTTTACGACGAAAGAACAGGTTTTGCTAAAATTACTACAGATGTAGTACCGTTGGGCAATACTATTCCAAAATACAAATTCGGTTGGCAAAATACTTTCTCTTATGGTAATGTAAGTTTAGGAGTGCTTTTCGATGCGCAGGTTGGTGCTGTAGGCCATTCGTTACTTAACTATAAAATGGTTGAACAAGGTAAATTAACAAGTACTTTGCCAGGTAGGTACAATGGTATAATTGGCGATGGTGTACTGCAAAATGCAGATGGCACATTTAGACCAAATGATATTATTACTTACGATATTGATGAATACTATCGCTCGCATATGGGTGCTGATAACGCTGAAGGAAGTACGTTTAATACTGACTTTATAAAGTTTAGAGAGGCTACCTTAAATTATCGCCTTAGCAAGAGATGGTTAAGAAACACTGGTCTTTCATCTGTAACTATAGGTGTTTATGGTCGTAATTTATTTATCTGGTCGCCTTGGCCAATGTTCGACCCAGAATTTGGAACATTATCAGGTTCAGATATTAATAGAGGATTTGAAGTTGGCCAATTCCCCTCAACCAGAACTTTCGGCTTTAACCTATCAGTTGGAATATAATTTTAAATAGAATGAAAAACAAGATATATAAAGCACTAGCAATAATTTTGGTAGGTGCTACTACGCTTACTTCATGTGATAAAGGATTTGAGGAAGTAAATACAGATCCTATAAATATTAAAGCTACTACACCGGATAAACTGTTGGCTCCTGCCTTGGTTTCATCGCTTACAGCTGGTATGCAACGTAACCGAAACTTTAATAACGAATTAATGCAAGTTACCGTTAGTATTAGCGATGGTGATGCAACAGTTTTTAGGTATGAATTTAGAAGGACATTTGCTGATTATCTTTGGAATTCTTGGTTTATCCAAATAAACAACTTTAAAGACATACATGCTTTGGCAAGTCAACCAGAAATGCTCAACGAGTCTTACCAAGCTATATCCCTAATTTGCCAATCTTGGTTGTTTTCTAACTTAACGGATACCTACGGCGATATACCTTACAGTCAAGCTGCGCAAGGAAAAAACCAGAATGTAGAACCGGTTTTCGATAAACAACAAGACATTTATCAAGATATTTACAAAAAACTAGAGGAGGCAAATACCTTGCTGGCAAAGGGTGTAGCCATTGTTCCTTCCAGCGACCCCATGTTTAACGGAGACGTTTCGAAATGGAGGAAGTTTAGCAATTCTTTGTATTTAAGGTTGTTATTAAGAGCTTCGCGTAAAGCAGAAGTAGCTAATACAAACATTGCAAAAATTAAGCAAATTGTTGAGGGCAATGCTACTAATTACCCTATCATGCAAAGCAACAGCGAGAGTGCAACCGTTAGATGGACTGGTGAAATGGGTACTGGACCTTTTGTTTCGCCATACGTAAACGGAGTGAGGGTGCAGGATTTTAGAGCCGCAAGTTTAGGTTCGTTCTTTATTGACCACCTTAGAGATTGGGACGATCCTAGGTTGAAAACCACGGCGCCTTACGGCACCGGAGGTACAGGCGCAACGAATAGATGGGCGATAAACCAAGCGCCTACCGGAGGGTATAAAGGTACACCGAGTGGTTACGCTATCGGCACAGGTCAGGATAGACAATCTTATTTCTATTCTTCCGATCAACTAATTTCTAATGTGGCTTTAGGTGCAAAATCTTTACAACAGTCTCCTCTAACAGGAATTTTGATGAACTATGCAGAATTACAATTCATTTTAGCAGAAGCAGCAACTAAAGGCTGGATTAATGGATCGGCTGAAGATTTTTATAATAGTGGTATTGCAAGTTCTATCAATTATTGGGTTCCGCCGTTTCCAGCCGATGGAAATCATCCTGATGTTCAAGGGTATATAACCGGAGCTGATATTGAATGGGATAATGCCCTTAATCTTGATGGAAGAATGGAGTTGATTCATTTGCAAAAATATTATGCCTTATTCATGGTAGATATGCAACAATGGTTTGAATATCGTAGAACTGGACATCCGATTTTGCCTAAAGGACCTGGTTTGAGAAACGGTGGCGTGATGCCAGCGAGAATGACTTACCCAGTTTATGTGCAATCGGCAAATCCAACTAATTATAAAGTTGCTGTAACAAATCAAGGTGTAGATGAAATTTTTACCAACGTATGGTGGCAAAAACCATAAACTAATTTAATTATTTGATTATTAACATTTTTAAAATGAAAAAATATATAATTTATACTTTCCTATTGGTTGCCGTTTTTAGCATTGCCGCTTGTGAAAAAGATATAGTTGGTAAAGGGAAAATAAGTCCGTACATACCAATTTACGATTTGAAAAACCTGCATAAAGGGGAAGATGTAACCTTGGATATGGACAACATGTTTGGTTCTGATCATATTAGCGGAATTGTTGTTTCTGACCACAGCGGAGGGAACCTTCCAGAAGGTTTACTAATGATCCAAGATAAAAAACGTCTAAGTCAACTAAGAGGGATAGCTATTCCAATTGGAGCTGATGCAACAAAATATGTTAGAGGAGATTCTGTTAAGATTGCAATAGTAGGAGGCGTTCTAAAAAGGGTAGATGGTATGTTGCAAATTACAAATGTTCCTGCTTCTGCAATTACTAAACTTGGATCAAATATGCCTATTGAACCGAACCGTGTGCCAAGTAGCAATATTTTGGCAGATCCTTTTAAATATGAAAGTACAGAAGTGGTTATTGTAAAAGGTGGATTTGATCCTTTGCCTCAACCATCAGATGTTTTGAATGGAGATAAGATTTTAAGTGATGGTTTTGCTAATCTAACATTACACACGGCTCCAACTTCTAAGTTGGCTGGAAAGAATAATCTTCCAGTATTGGGTAATTTTTATGGTGTGGTTGTGCTAAGAAATAATGCGGATGGGAAAATCGCTGTGCAACATAGAGTTCGTAAAGATGATGATATTGTTTACCTGAGTTCTGTTATCGAAATTTCGCCAATTATTATTACCGGTTTTATTAATGATCCACAAGGTACAGATAACAACAATGAGTATATGCAGTTTATGGCGACTCGTGATATTAACTTCTCTGAAACACCCTTTGCAGTGGTAACAAATAACAATGCTGGCGCAACGGTTCCGCAGGGTAATCCCGCAAATGGTTGGGCAACGGGTGGGGGTAAAACTTACAAGTTTAACCTAACAACTGGTACAGCTAAAAAAGGAACATTTTTTTACGTGGGTGGTACAAATAGAAGAATTAATAGTAGTAATTCTACTTTAATTACAGAAGCAAACTGGATTAAAACACGTAATTATGGTACAACTGCTGGTGAGGGTTTTGGAACTGCAACTACTAATTTATTGGCGAATAGTGGTAACGCGTTTGGTATAGCTGTTTTTGCAGGAACAACCGTTACCAAAGAGTCTAAACCAATTGATGTGGTGTTCGTATCTGCGGGAGGTAGTTTGTTTGATGCAGCAACTAATGTAGGCTACAGGATAGCAAATAATGATTTTTATGATGTTGTTAATCCAATTACAATAGAATCGCAACCATTTTACAGACAGGGTTCTAACACGCTTAATTTTATTTATACTACTCCAGCAGATCAAGGGTTTTTCTATAAATTGGGTGGTGAGTATAACACCTCGCTCGGTCGTTGGGCTAAAGTTAGAACACAGACTAATCTTAAATTAGAAAAAAACTCAACATTAGATGCTATTGAAGGAATATCTATTAGAGTAGGTTACGATGGTACCGGAAAGGAAATTAGTCGTGATACTATTCCGCCTACAATTCTAAGATAGATAAACATTAGAACAAAAAATGGCTGGTAATTTTACCAGCCATTTTTTTTATCTGTAATCGCAACTTGCAAAAGTTAGTGTTGCAGGGGAATATTTAGTTCATTACAGGTTATATTCTATTTCTTTTTGCCAAAATATTTTTGCTTTTCGCTTTTGCTGGGCATTAATGGTTTTAAAGCTTCATAAGTTGCAATGGGCAAATCAGTTTCTATAACGTTAACGCCTAGTTTAATTAGATTTTGGTAAGCGTTTTTTCTTTCTTCAACTGTTTTAAGTTTATCGTAACTAGGTGCAGCGCCGATCATATACATCATTTTATTGGCATTAATTTTCTGGTAAATATTTTTGCTTTCAGTTTTGTATTCTGCGCCAACATAAGCCATTACCTGTTTGAGCGGAATACCAGCATCTTTCAGTTCATCTATGGTTTTGTTTTCTAGTATTTTCTTAACAAAGAAAAAGTTACTATCTCTAGCCAAATAGATTTTTGCCTGCTCCGTGGTGTGCAAGCCGACAATCACGTAATGTGTAGCTTTAAGTTTTTTTACTAAATCCGCAGTCATTTCAAAAGGAACGCCCTTCCAATCTAAACTTAAAATAGTTTTTCCTCTAGCCCAAATAATAGCTTCTTCTAAAGTTGGAATTTGTGCGTTGGTTAAATTTCCGTTCACATCCTTTAACCGCAACTTTTTCAGCTCAGCTAATGTATAGTCACTAACTTTTCCTTTGCCATTGGTGGTTCTATTAAGCGTAGCGTCATGCATTAAAACAATAATGCTGTCTTTGCTTAATCGAGGGTCTACCTCAAAAAATGACGGTAAATATTTCAATGTATTTTCAAAGGTTTCAATAGAATTTTCGGGAAAACCCATTTCCATTCCACCTCGGTGCCCGCTTACAATTGGTATATCTTTTCCGGTATATGCAAAAAAATCATGTAGCTGTTTAACATTTTTCACATCTATAGTATGGATGATTTTTTCCTGTGCTATTGCGTTTGTATTATAATTTAGCCCTGCAATTAGCAGTGCCAAATAGCTCGCTTTTTTAAAATTCAATTTCATTATTAAAGTACTAAAATGTTATGTTTCCGCTAAGTTAAATTTACAATGTTAGTGTAATATTAAATGTGGTTTTAAGCTGAGCTTGGCTAGAAAATACAAGAATTTATTAAGCTTTAATTAACATTTACCTTATATACGGTTGATAGCTTCGCGATAAATAATAAATAATTATGAGAAAGATATTTTTAGTAGGAGCGGGCTTACTATTATCGCTTGGCGTAAGTGCACAAAGTGTGGTAAAAGGTTATGTTTATAATGATGTAAATGCAAATGGCAAAGCCGATAAATCTGAGAAAGGTTTGCCAAAAGTTGCAGTTACTAATGGTAGTGCGGTTGTACTTACCGATGCAAAAGGTTATTACGAATTGCCAATAGGCGACGATCAAATTATATCGGTTATAAAACCTACGGGTTATAAAGTTCCTTTAAACGAAGATAACCTTCCTCAGTTTTTTTACAACCACAAGCCAAATGGCTCGCCAGCGTTAAAATACAAAGGTGTTAGTCCAACCGGTGCATTGCCTAATGCTGTAAATTTCTTTTTAACCGAAGCTAAGGAAAACAGCGATTTTACAGCGTTGATTTTCGGAGATCCACAGGCTTATAATTTAGATGAAATGGAATATTACGCTAAAGGTGTTGTTGCTGAAGTTGAAGGAATTAAAAATGTTGCCTTTGGTTTAAGTATGGGCGATTTGGTGGGCAACGATCCAACTTTGTTTGCACCTTACACCAAAGCAACTAAAAAGGCGGGTATTCCATGGTATAATTTAATGGGTAACCATGATATTAATTTTGATGTTAAGGATGATAAATATTCTGACGAGTCTTACGAATCTCATTTTGGTCCAACAGATTATGCTTTCAATTATGGTAATGTACACTTTATAGTATTGGATGACATCATTTATCCAGATCCTAGAGGAGGTAAATCTTACTGGGGTGGGTTAAGATCTGAGCAATTAGAATTTGTAAAAAACGATTTGAAATTCGTTCCGAAGGATAAATTGATAGTTATAGCTTTTCACATTCCAATCGGCTTTGCCGGAGAAAATGATGCTTTTAGAGAGGCAGATAGAAATCAGCTTTTTGAATTGTTGGCAGAATATCCGAATACTTTGTCATTATCAGCACATACGCACAATCAAAAGCAAATGTTTTTTACGAAAAAGGATGGCTGGAAACAGACAAAGCCACATCATCACTACAACGTTGGTACAACTTCTGGTAATTGGTATTCGGGAGAATTGAACGAAATTGGTGTGCCGGTTTCTACCATGAGCGATGGTACGCCAAAAGGTTACGCTTTTATTAACTTTAAAGGAAATCAATATACAGTAGACTACAAAGTAGCCGGAAAAGCTAAAGATTTTCAGATTGAAATATATGCACCTAAAGTTTTAGAAAAAGATAAAAAGACATCAGCAGGAATTTATGCAAACTTTTTTATGGGTAGCGAGAAAGATGAGGTTTTGTACAGGCTTGATGGTGGGGCTTGGAAAAAAATGAAATATGTTTTAGAAAGCGATCCTGGATTCTTATCTACTTTGCATAAATGGGACAATACGGAAACTTTATTATCCGGTCGTAGGCCAAGTGCACCAGCAGAATGTAAACATTTATGGAGAGTAGCGGTGCCGGCAAATTTAAATGCGGGAGAACATACAATTGAAGTTAAAGCTACGGATATGTTTGGTAAAACTTATACGGCTAGCAAGAAGTACAATATTCTGGCTAAATAACATTTTTTTTTCACTTAGTGAAATAAAAAAAGAGGTCCTTGAGACCTCTTTTTTTGTTATAGAATAATTTTAATTCTGTTTTTCAACTTTAAGTTCTATTTTATCGCCTTTGCGGATTCTATTACCTTTTTTGCCTTTTGCTCTAGTTTTCATCTCATCTCTAGAAGCGTTAAGCTTTGTTCTCTGTTCTGGTGTTAAAATGGCATCTAGTTTTTCCCTGTTAGCTTTCATGTAGTTTTTACGTTCATCGACTTGGCCTTTTAAAGCATCAACGTCGTGTTTACGCCACTCAGCCATTTTACCAGCACGTTCAATTTCTAACTGCTTAACCTTTTGTTTCTGATCGTTAGTTAAATCCAGTTTCTGTTGCAAGTTGTTAGCATATTTTTCTGCTCTCTGCTCAGGGTTTAAAACTTCTCTTTTTTGTTTTTGAGCGTAGCTTGCAGTAATTCCCATTACTACTAAAGCTACAGTGTAAATTAATTTTTTCATCGGTTTTAAATTTGTGTTATTTAATGGGATAGATGAAAAAATGCTACTAAAGATTAATTTATAACCTGTTAAAAATTGTTAATTTTTATTTAACTGAGAAATTGATTTTTGCATTTGAGCCATCATGCTTGATAAAGTTTCTATTGTTGGCTCTGGCGTTGGTTCTGGCAATGCTGTAGATATATAAGCCTTTGCTTTCCATATTTCTAAAATATCATCCGCGTCAACTGCATAAGTATCATACATTTTATTATCAGATACAAGTTTAAGCTCTTTATGTTCTTTAAAGCGATTACCTGCACGTTTATAAACTACACCTTCATTTTTGCTAATGATAACATAAGTATCGCCTGTTTTTACATCATTCCAATTATCCAAATACTCACCAATAATTATACTGCCCGGTTGTATAGGCAACATCGAATCACCCATAATTTCAAATGCACGGTAAGTTCCTTGTCTTAATGTAGGTAGGGGGAGTTGAAATTTGGGTAGGTTTTGTATGTACTGAGGGTCTGAAAAACCATTTAAATAACCTGCACTTGCCTTTACCGGAACAAGTTCTATGTTTTCGTTATCGTTCTGATCAACCGAGATGCTAAGTACGCGTAGATTGGAACCCTGGCTTTTAGGTTTAGGTTTCCAATTATCATTTATCGTATCGTTAATAAATTCGTCGATTGTTAAATCAAAGTATTCTGCTATTTTTTTTAGTAAATCGTATTTTGGTTCTGCTCTATCTTCCTCGTAAGCGCCTATTAAAGATCGCTTAATTTCCATTGCATCAGCGAATTGTTGCTGTGTGTGACCTTTTTTCTTCCTAAGGTATTTAAGGTTTGATGAGATGTTTGACATAAAAATATTTTAAAATAAATTTGTTTTTACTAAAATTGTTAGTATTATTGTGCCAATAAAGTTAGTAATATTTATTTGAAGTGCAAGAATTAATCTAATTAATTTAGTTTTTACCCCTTAAGCCAAGAGCCATGAAAAAATTTGTTTACATCGTAACCGACAGAAACCGTACTAGTTTACATGTAGGAATGAGTGCCGATCTAATTAAAACATTGGATTTTTATAAGCAGATGCCTAACTTATTTTTTGATAGTGGACAACAGCTTACACGTTTAGTTTATTTTGAAGAATTTAAAACAGAAGCGCAAGCTTTAAATCGTTTTAAGGTGGTAAGCAGGTTTACACGTTTGCAGAAGGAAAGGGTAGTGCGTTCTTGCAATCCAGATTGGATTGATTTAACTATTGGTTTGGACTTCGAAAATATTATTATGCACCAAAAGTTAAACACTCAGGTGGCGTTGCCATTAAGCATTTTATCTTAAGATTATATTCTACATAAAAAAAGCGCTAATCAAATTAGCGCTTTTTTTATAGTCATTATTTGTTTACCAGCCGGGTGCAAAGTTTAAGCCAAATACACCTTTGCCTCCCAAGTCTTTACGTTGAAAAGGTATGGCGTAATATGGTTCTAAAATAAGTGCTCCAAAAAGATTTACCCTTAATGAAATACCTAAACTCACTGCCGGAACTCGTTCGTTTGTAGTTGCGGTAGTAACAGGAGCACCCTGATCATCTAAAATTGGGTTGCCTTGATTGTCCAACACATTTACAATTTGATAAGTTGGTTGCCCGCTAAATTTAACTTTAGAGTTTTCATTCCAAGCTAAACCTGCATCAACAAATAAATTCAAATCTGATATTAAGAATCTCGAAGGAATTTGAGCTAATTTTTTAGGTCCAGTAAACGGCAATCTCACTTCGAAATTAAAAACGGCAATTTTACTTCCTGATAACTGGTTAATATCAAATCCGCCTTGGTTTTGGCTTCTGTACAAAGAATTTGCTTCGTATCCTCTAATAAAATAAGGATAACCTACAAATAGTGGATAAAGGTTTTCGCCTTCTTTGCCTAATCTTAAATAATTATAACTTCTAACAGCAAAGGTAATAGGTTTAAGTCTCCAGTATTTTCTTAGATCTACATTTACTCCAGTAAAACTGAAATCTCCAAAATACTGTTCGGCACCAACTCTATATCTAAAGCCATCTAAAGGGCCTGTTAAACCATTGATACTGTTATCGCCAACAAAAGAGGCGCTGGTTTGCATTAACGTAAATGAATTTAAAGGCACTCCAAACTCATTCGATGCCTGGCTCAACGGAATTTTTGATCTATCAGAACCAACATAGAACCCGTCGTAGGTGTAATAATTACTCATCCTATCAATTCTGTAGCTATATCTAGATAAAGCACCACCAGCTTCGAAACGATGAACTTTGCTAAACGGTAGCGATCCGAAAACTTGAACCTGATCTTCAAATGTTCTAATCAGATTGGTACGATCGTTAATTACTTCAACAGGTGTACCGTTGTTATCAATCTGATCTTGAACAATTTCTCTAAAACCGGTTACATAAGGGATATGGGAGATTCCTGCTCCCCAGCTGATTCTGTTTTTCTGGTTAACGTAGCCAACCATTCCACCAAAATCATAAATTTCTCCATTTACAGCTAAGTTTGCAACTATCTGGTTTCTACCTAAAATATCGCTAAAAATACCCATTATACCACCTTGCATGCCGGTACCAAATCTGCTTGTAGAAACGCCAACACCACTGTTCGCAAGGTAATCTAGTTTGAATTGTGGTCTGTAAGCAACTGTTTTCATCGAGTCAACAGATGTTTTTTCGAAGCGATTAAAATTACCTAAGTTAGAATTTACAATGTTTACGCCAACGTTTTCAACTGGAGGCAAAATTGCCGCGTCGAAGTTTACATCTGTTGCGCTAACTGTTTTAGATTTGAAGTTGCTTAGTGATGAGTTGTATAAAGTATAGCGTTGGTAACGATAATAACTATAAATAATATCATCGTTCCTAGAAACGGTAATTGCTGGCGAATATTCGGTTATACCGCTAATGCCAGTAAAATAATCCGTTAATTGTTTAACGCTATTATCGGTTAAGTTATACTCATATAAATTCCTAAATCCATCTCTGTTTGATAAGAAAAAGATTCGTTTACTATCGCCAGAAAATTGTGCATTTAAGTTGTTTGCTCCAACAAATACTGGAATATCACTTAACGTTTTGGTTTGTCTATCATACAGCGTTAAGTTTATAGGGTTTACTGCAGTTAAGTTACCGCTTACATCCGCAACTCTCTCAGAAGAGAAAACTATTTTTTTCCCATCAGGCGAAAAATTTGGAGCATAGTCAGAGTATTCGTCATTGGTAATTTGCGTAATTGCCTTTGTATCCAAATTATAAGAGAAGATGTCACTTTGCCCTTCTACCATACCACTAAATGCAATTTCTTTTCCATCTGGCGACCATGTTAAATTGCTAAACTGCTCAACTTTATCCATCCCGGTTCTTAAAACCGTACTTCCATTATCTACATTTATAATAAGTAGTTGATTTCGGCCCTTACTAAAAATACTAAATGCAAATTGTTTACTATCTGGCGACCAGGTTCCTGCGGATTCTAAAAAGTTGAAGTCGTCTATATGAGAATTGGATACCTGACTTGAAAGTTTACGGATGATCTTTCCGGTCTTTGCGTCGGCTAAAAATAAATCTATCCCGAAAAGATCTTTCTCTGATAAAAAGGCAAGATATTTTCCATCAGGACTAACTGCTGGCGCCACATTCATATTGCCCGCATTTTTATTATCAATGATTTTAGTTCCTGAAATTTTAATCTGAGAACTATCTGCTTTTAAAAGTGGGCGATAGTGTTGTTCAATGGAGTTTTTCCATAAACCAGATAACGTCTTATCATCATAACCAAAAGTGTATTTTATGCCATTTTCATAACCAAACCTAGCGGTAGCCTTAAATAGTGGAACTATAGTCGTATCGCCATATAAAGAACCTACAAAAGTCCAAAAAGCCTGTCCGTATCTGTAAGGGAAATATTTATTTGAATTAGTCAAATCTTTTAAAGAAGGAATATCGCGATTAAGCAAAGCATCACGCATCCACATGGAAGTAAATGCATCTTTTTTGCCGACAGAAAGATATTCGGCCATACCTTCAACCATCCATAATGGTGTATTACCAACGTTCTCCAACGGAATTGAATCCTTCTCTAATAACATGTGATACTGGAAAGCGTGCACCAGCTCATGCCCTAACACATGTCTTGTTTGGCTATTTAAATCCAACACCGGCATAATTACCCTGTTCTTAAAAGCTTCAGTTACACCGCCCGTACCAACACTTGGGTTTGTACCCATCAATGCTGTTGTCTGTTGAAAATCTGGATGATTGTTATACAGAATGATTGGATTTTTCCTTAAGAAAGTATCACGAAAAACTTCTTGGTGCATTTTGTACCAAGTTTCTGCATCCTGTGCAAACTTTTTAAGTAATTTTTCGTTTTTTATATAATAGTAAATTTCAAAATGAGGCGTCTGCATCACCTTAAAATCTGCTTTTTTATATCTTACTACATTTTGCCCGAAAAATTGTGCTTTCGTGTTAAAAGCAAATGCAAAAAGTAAAAATAAAATAAGTAGGGATTTTCTGTAAAGGGTAAATTTTATATTCATGTTACGAATGATAAGAATTTATATGTTGATCTACGGAATTGTTTAATGTTTAGTTTTTAGCGTTTAGTTACCGCCATTTTTCTTTTTCTCTTTTTCTTCCTGGCGTTCTTTTCTGCGTTGCTCACGCTCTTCCTTTTTAGTTAGCGGAACTACAGGTGGCGTAGTTTGTTTTGCGGGAGTTTCTGCAGCTTTTTTCTCTTCAACCTTTTGTATTTCGCCTTCCGTTTTAACAGGTGCTTGTACGTCAATAATTGGCTCGTCGATACCTGCAGAGTCCAAATCCAAGCTGTCTACAACAGTTGTGTCTATTCTCGGTCGAGGAGTAGGGCAGTTGTAAGTTCGCGTAATTTCTACTTTAGCTTTAGGGAAGGCTCCGTAAGTATAACCACTGTTTGGATCTTTGTAAACCTTCTCCATAAATTTTGCAAAAATAGGAAGCGCTGTTCTAGAACCTTCACCTGTTTCGCCATTTCTAAAGTGAGCTGTTCTTTCATCGCAGCCAACCCAAACACCGGTTACCAAATCTTTTGTAATGCCCATGTACCAGGCATCAACGTAATCAGAAGAAGTGCCTGTTTTTCCACCAATCTGGTTTCCTTTTTTAAACAAATCCCATTCCCATAATGCTTGAGATGTTCCTCCAGGTTCTTCCATGCCCCCTCTAAACATATATAACATTAACCAAGCAATTTCTTCACTTAGTGCACGTTTTGTTTTTGCGGTAAATTCTTCAATAATGTTATTATTGTTGTCGGTAATTTTTTCTACTAAAATAGGATCAGTTCTCATACCTTCATTTAAAAAGGTGCTATAAGCCTTTACCATTTCAAAAACGGTAACATCATTTGAGCCCAAACTAACAGATGGTACAGATTCTAGATGGCTATCAATACCGCATTCGTGCGCCCATTTAACCACATTGTCCCATCCAACTTTTTCTGTAACCTGTGCCGTAACGGTATTAACCGATTTTCCCATTGCCCAACGTAAAGACATTTCTTGGTAACTGTAACTCCAGTCGGCATTTTTAGGCTCCCAATATTCTGTTTTACCTTTATTTTGATACGCAATTTTAACAGGTTTGTCTGTAAATTTATCGCAGGGGCTCATTCCGCTTTCCAAAGCCGCTAAATAGGCAAATGGTTTAAAAGTTGATCCGGCTTGTCTTTTAGCCTGATTTACGTGATCGTATTTAAAAAATTTATGGTCTATACCGCCAACCCAAACTTTAATTTTGCCTGTTTTAGGCTCCATCGTCATCATGCCGGTATTCATAATTTTTCCGTAATAACGGATAGAATCCATTGTGCTAAATAATGTATCCGTATCACCTTTATAAGTAAAAATGGTCATCTTCTTTTTCTTATTGAAATAAGCATCAATAGAATCTACATTGTTGTTGTATTTTTTTGCCAATAATTTATAAATCGGTAAACCTTTTTTGGCACGTTCCGGATAATCAACTTTTTTTCGTTCTGAATCTTCCCAAGGATCTTCATTGCCCCAAACACTATAGAACCTGCGCTGTATAACTTTCATTTGATCTTTAACCGCTTCTTCGGCATAACCTTGCAGTTTAGAATCAATTGTGGTGTAGATTTTTAAACCATCTTCGTAAAGATCGTAGTTATTGTCTTCGCACCATTTTTCTAGATACTTATCAACCGCCGCACGTAGATAAGAGTCGCCACTTGTAGCATCAACCATTTTACCTTCCTTAAGTTGTATCGGTTGTTTTGTTAGTAGCGCCAAACTATCCTTACTTAGGTAATCGTATTTGTTCATTTGGCTCAAAACTGTATTTCTACGTTGTAAAGCGCCGTCAGGATTTTTAGTAGGGTTATAAAGATTGGTTCCTTTTAACATTCCTACTAGAAGTGCTGCTTCGGTAATACTCAAATCTTTAGATTCTTTATCAAAATAAACTCTTGCAGCGGTTTTTATACCATAAGCATTATTACCAAACGATACTGTATTTAGGTACATAGTAATAATGTCGTTTTTTTCGTAATTGCTCTCAAGTTTTAAGGCGGTCATCCATTCTTTCAGTTTCGAAACTAATGTTCTAACCAAAGGGATATGTTTTACTAAACCAGAAGATTTGCTGTATCTGGTACGATAAAGATTTTTTGCCAATTGTTGCGTAATTGTACTTGCACCCCCTTCTTTACCCAAGCCAACAACGGCTCTGCCTACTGCTAAAGCATCTATCCCCGAGTGCTTATAAAAGCGAACATCTTCGGTTGCTACTAAAGAGTGAATAACGTTTGGAGAAATTTCTGCGTAAACAGCTGGCGTTCTATTTTCTTTAAAATACCTGCCGATTAATTTGCCGTCGGCAGTATAAAGTTCTGAGCCAACTTGTTGAGCAGGTTTTTTTATGTCGGCATAACTTGGCGAATAACCAAACAGCCATAAAAAGTTAAGTTGTAAAGCGCAAAAGAATACTATAACAAAAAATAGAAAGATTGAAATATATCGGATGAACTTATTCTTTATTTCTTTGAACATGCTATAAAGATGGAAAAAAACGTGAAATATTACCTGTTAAAATGTGTTAAAATCGGACGTAAAAAAGCAATTGCATACTTTAAAACACAATAAAATTAATAATCCGAATACAAATTAACGTAATTAATTCGCGTAAATTTCAGCTAATTATAAAATATTAACCAGTTCATATTTTTATCAACTATTGCAAGGTGTAAAACAGCCTTTAAATAATATTGTTTAGACTATGGCTGTTAGAAAAGCTATTTAATTTTCAATTATATTTAGGGAAATTTAGACTATGAAAACCAATACAAAAAAATATCAGGTTACCGCCGGAAAAAAGTTTAAACTTAAAAATTTCGACACCTCTTACAATGGCCATTTAGATAAAGAGAGTGGTAAGCTCGAGCTTGAAAAAGTTAAAGAAGAACTATCTGCACATCAAGAATCGCTTTACGCATCAAATACCTATTCGCTTTTAGTAATTTTTCAGGCTATGGATGCAGCAGGTAAGGATAGCGCAATTGCTCATGTTATGTCTGGCTTAAACCCTCAGGGTTGCCAAGTTTACAGTTTTAAAACTCCAAATAGCGAGGAATATGAACATGATTTTTTATGGAGGCACTATAAAGCTTTACCAGAACGAGGTAGGATAGGAATACATAATCGATCGCATTACGAAAATGTATTGGTTTGTAAGGTGCATCCAGAATATGTATTAAGTGAAAATATTCCGGGGTATAGTGATGTAAAGAAAATTGACAAAAAGTTTTGGGACACACGTTATGAAAGTATTCGAAATTTCGAAAAACATCTTATAGCCAATGGAACCAAAATTGTTAAAATATTTCTTCACGTTGGTAAGGATGAACAAAAGCAAAGATTTTTAGATAGGATAGAAGAGCCAAGTAAAAATTGGAAGTTCTCTGCCGGCGATTTAAAAGAAAGAGCACTTTGGGATAAATATATGAAAGCCTACGAAGAGACCATACAGGAAACAGCAACAGAAGATGCGCCTTGGTATGTAATTCCGGCAGATAAAAAATGGTATGCCAGATTAGCAATTAGTCAGATTGTAGACGATGCTTTAGCGGATATGAAATTGAAATTTCCGGTGTTGCCAGATGAAGAATTAAAACAGTTGGAAAGTTTGAAGCAACAATTGTTGAACGAGAAATAGAAAATTAGGATTATGGAGGCTGTTATTTGTTTCCATAATCCATTTTCATTTTGCTTAAATCTGCTGGATTAACCTTTTTTCGACTTAGCTCGTATTCGTAAATTTCTTTACCAATGTTTTTCATAAAGGGATAGCAAACGGTTTCATATTCATATTTGCCATCGTTGTAAATACCATCTTCATTACTTTGCACAACAGCCGTTAAAAAAAACTCAACCTTATTTTTGAAATCTACGAAATAGGCATTGTCTATTATAAAACCGTAGCTATCTCCATACTTATTAAATATTCTAATTTCTTTATCCAAAATCGCATTCTTTTCTCGACCGTAGAAAATCATTTTAGCATAAGTAGGCCAAAACTCCTTTTCATCATATTTTGGGTAATCGCTTTCGGTAGGTAACTTGCTCATATAAGTGTAAATGAGTCTGTAATCTTCGGCTGTTAAGTTAAAACGCTCATTTTTATTATAAGCTTCCGGACTAATAAGTCGCTTCATCATCGAATGCTGATCGGTAATGCTGAAGACATTTTTGTTTTCGAAGCTATAAGGTTTGTTTACCAATTCGTCTTTACTATCCATATAACCTTTGCCAACAAATAGGTTGGTTAAATCGAGTGGATATTCTTTGTCATCGTATTGCGCTGCTTGGCTATAAATTAATTTATCGCCATCGTAAAACGATATTGGGTTGGTATGTTTAGAAGCTTCGCCACCATCGCCTATGGCTAAACGATTTAAAATTCTGCTTTCGTTCATTCCATATTTTTTAAGCTTCGCATTAATTTCTGCTCTGCCAATAAATTCAAATAACCTATTAAAAGCGTCATTATCACTGGTTAGCAAAATCTTTTTTACATAATGAGCAATAGAGGGCTTTCCATTTTCCGAAGTTGCGTCCTTAAAAACCTTAGTTTGTCCCTTAAAATTGCTGTCGGTTACCATTGTAAGATTAACGTTAAGTCCTTTTTGGCTAAGCTCATTCACTTTTTCTACTGCAAAAATAACTCCAGCTAATTTCACCGTACTTGCAGGGTAAAAATATCGCTTTGCGTTAAGGTTGTAGGTAAATGTTTTAAAAGAAGGTTTGTTTTTTTTATCTCTGTTAACCTGCGTGTACATTAACTGGATCTCGTTTTTTGTAGGGTGGTTTAAGACTTTTCCAAAAAGATCAGGTTTAGCTTCCATTAGTTTTTGTAAAAAAGTAGTATCGGTTTTTTGGGCCATAACAGAACAGTTGCCAAATAATAAAAATAATAAAATATAACGCATAGCGATGAATTTATACGCTAATATAAAGGATTATTGAGCTAGCTGAAACAAAGTTGATGACGATTTGATTTTAGCGCTAATTTGCATACATTTGCGACGCTTTTGGTTCTCGATGAAAGTTGAGATTAAAAGGGAATACAGTGAGAATCTGTAACTGTCCCGCAGCTGTAAGCTCTGTAATTGGTTTTCTATTCACCGCCACTGTTTAAGTTTAAAACGGGAAGGCCTGAAAACTTGGAGCAAGTCAGAAGACCTGCCTTTAGCATTATAATTTCATAGCTTTCGGGGATTGAAGCTAGGAGTGTAAGCTTGTTTGTAATTACATGCTCCTTAATTTCTGTTTGCTGTGGGTTTTAACTCACAACAAAAATGTATAAAAACAAAAATGCTCATTTTGGCTTTTTTTGTTCGTTTATGGCATGCTTATGCCCGTTGGTTTTGTCTGCACAAACAGATACCATCAAAATCGAACAATTAAAAGAGGTTCAAATAAAGGCTAATAGGTTATTACAATTGCAGTCGTCGGCCACGCCGGTACAGCTGTTGTTTGGCAATGAACTAAAGCGTATGAACAGTCTTTCTGTTGCCGATGCCATACGTTATTTTTCTGGCGTACAAATTAAAGATTACGGCGGTATAGGCGGGCTGAAAACTATTAATGTGCGCAGTATGGGCAGTAACCATACCGCTGTGTTTTATGATGGCGTTCAGTTAGGCAATGCGCAAAATGGACAAATAGATCTAGGTAGATATTCTTTAGACAATATTGAAGAAATTTCACTTTACAGCGGGCAAAAGAACGATTTGTTGATGCCTGCCAGGGGATTCGCTTCTGCCAGTTCGTTATATTTAAAAACCCCTTTTCCAAAGTTCGAAGTCGGAAAATCGCGTAATGTTCGCTTAAGTTTAAAAGCAGGTTCGTTCGGTTTGTTGAATCCGGCTTTTAATTTCGATCAGAAAATCGGAAAACTTGCCCTGAATATAAATGCCGAGTTGACAAATGCTAATGGTAAATATAAATATCGTTATACAAACAGCGTTTACGATACAACTGTTGTTAGGCATAATGCTGATATTTTTTCTAAAAGGGTAGAAGGTGCTTTGTACGGAGTTACCGCGGACAGTAGCAAATGGCATGTTAAAATTTACAATTACAATAGCGAGCGTGGTATTCCGGGAGCAATTGTTGCCAATAAGTACGATTTTACGCAACGACAATGGGATGATAATTTTTTCGTACAATCATCTTTTCAAAGCAGAACCGATAAAAAATATCAAATATTAGCAAATATAAAATATGCTTACGATTATACCAGATACTTAGATCCGGACCGTGTTTCGTTAGCTGGGCCGCTGAATAATAAATACACGCAACAAGAATGGTATTTTTCATTAGCACAAGAGTACAGTTTAACTAATTTCTGGAATGTCTCTCTTTCCACCGATTATATAAGACAAGGTTTAGATGCCAACTTGTACGATTTTGCCTATCCTACTAGGCAAACTGGCTTAGTTGCAATGGTTTCTAAATTGCACTGGCCAAAATTTAATGTACAAGCTAACGTACTGGCAACATTTGTAAACGATGAGGTAGAAAGCAATATCCCGGCAGGAAACAAAGCCGAATATACCCCTACCGTTATGGCTTCTTGGAAACCATTTAGCGAAGCTGATTTTAGGGTTAGAGCGTTTTACAAATCTATTTTTAGGATGCCGACATTTAACGACTTGTATTACACGTTTATTGGTAACAGTAATCTCGATCCTGAATATACTAATCAATACAACCTTGGCTTAACGTATTCTAAAACCATTCAAAATAAAAATTTAGTCAGTTTTTCTGTTCAAACGGACGGATATTTTAATAAGGTTAGAAACAAAATTGTGGCGGTGCCAACGCTAACGCTTTTTAGATGGACGATGCTGAATTTGGACAAAGTTGAAATAAAAGGCTTCGAGACCAATATCCAAACAGTTTGGCGTTTTGGTGAGGTTAATGCCCAAGCAAAATTGAATTACACTTATGAGCAAGCCTTGGATAAAACGCCAACCGGTTTTTCTTACAATATGCAAATACCGTACATTCCATTGCACAGCGGTTCATTAACCTTGGCGGGAGATTACAAGAGTTTTGGCTTAAATTATAGCTATATCTACACTGGCGAACGCTATAGTCAAAAAGCCAATATTCCTGTAAATTATGTAAAACCTTGGTACACGCACGACCTCTCTTTACAGTATGCTTTTAAGCAGGCAAAGGTTAATTATCGCCTTGCGACAGAGATAAACAATCTTTTTAACCAATACTATGATGTAGTGCTAAACTACCCAATGCCAGGAAGAAATTTTAGAATAACATTGATTGCAAACTTTAACTAATATAAAATGAACAAATTAAAAAAATCTGCAAAACTATTGCTGTTAGTAGGCCTCACTAGCATTTTGTGGTCATGCCGTAAAGACGATGGAATTGTACCGGAAGAGCAAGAACAATTGCCAGGGCAAACAATAACGGCTGTAAACGGACTTTACGTCTTAAATGAAGGGAACTGGGGTGCTGGTAGGGCCTCTTTAGACTACTACGATTACGCTTCTGGCATCTATAGAAGAAATATCCACGGTCAAATAAACCCGGATGCAACTTTAGGTTTAGGTGATGTTGGAAACGATATCAAAATTTACGGTTCTAAAATGTACATTGTAGTTAACGGATCTAACAAAGTTGAAATATTAAATGTTAAAACCGCCCAAAAAATAGGCGAAGTTGACCTAACAAACTGTCGTTATGTAACATTCCATAAAAACAAAGCTTATGTAACTGCTTACGAGGGTGTTGTTGCGGTTATTGATACTGCAAGTTTAAAATTAGAGACTAAAATTAATGTGGGCCAGCAACCCGAAGAGATGGCGGTAATAGGCGAGAAGCTTTATGTTGCGAACTCTGGCGGTTACAATGCACCAAATTACGAGCGTACTATTTCTGTTATTGATTTAGCTACAAACAGAGAAATCAAAAAGATAGATGTAGGTATAAATTTACATCGATTAAGGGTTGATCAATATGGAGATATTTATGTAACCTCTAGAGGAGATTACGGCGCTGTTAAATCTGCAATTTATGTTGTTGATTCGAAAACGGAAACAGTTAAGAAAAAGCTGGATATAGAAGTTAGCAACTTTGTTATAGACAAGGATTTTGCATACGTAATTAGCACGGCGTGGAGTAATGCTACGCAATCTGAAACAATTTCTTACGGGAAGATAAACGTTAAAGATGAAACTATTTTATCTGGCGGGTTTATTACAGACGGTACACAGGCCGATATTACGAAACCTTATGGGATAGCAGTAGATCCATTATCATCAGATATTTATGTAACCGATGCTAGAGACTACGTTACACCTGGCACGCTTAATTGTTACGACAAAACTGGCAAGCGAAAATTTTCTGTAACTACCGGTGATATACCTGCTCACCTTGTTTTTTATACCAAATAATAATTACACAAATAACAAATATCAAATGAAGATCAAAAATTACCTTTTAATTGCGTTGCTTTCTACAACAGTATTAATTTCTTGTGAAAAAGAAAAAGCTGAACAACCTCCAGTTCCAATTCTATCTAGAACCTTTGTAGATATTACGGCCAAGTTAAATGAGAAAGAAGTCTTTTCTGTAAGCAAACTAGATGACAAAACTTTTCAAAGCGAATGGAAATTGGATGGTAAAGTTGTAAGTACAGCAGACAGCTATGAATTTACAGGCGTAACAGCTGGAACTTATACTTTAGTTTACACTGCAACAAACGGTGCAGGAAGTTTTAGTTATACTTATAAAATTAATATTCCGGTTCCTGTAGTAGGTACTAAGCCAACAAGTAGCAAATATATCAGCAAAGTTTTCGAATATGCTCCAGCTCCAGGTCAGCACATTAACATGGCCAATTTAGGTTCTCCTGAGCAGGCACAGAAGTTAGTTGGTAGCATTTCTAATATGGTTTCTTTAGGCGGTTTTGGTGGTTACATCATTTTTGGTTTCGACCATTCTGTTGTTAATCAAACTGGTGCCGATTTAGCTATTTATGGTAATCCGCTTGCGCCGCCAAGTGCGTTTGCAGAACCGGGGATTGTAATGGTTAGTCAAGATAAAAACGGTAATGGTTTGCCAGATGATGAGTGGTTTGAATTGGCTGGAAGCGAATATTCAAAATCAACAACTATAAAAAATTACGAAATTACCTATACAAATCCTAAAGCGGCTGCCAGTGTAGCATGGACAGATAACCAAGGTAATAGTGGATTTGTAAACAATAGCGGAAAGCGAGTTAATTTTTATCCACTTTTTGCGGCCAATCAGGATAAAATTACTTTTAAAGGTACCTTGCTTCCATCTACTTTAAGCGCTACTGGTTTAGTTACAAATGGAGCATTTGATTGGGGCTATGCAGATAGTTATTCGGCCGGTGATGATTATAAAACCAAACAATACAATAGCTTCGATATTTCTTGGGCTGTAGATGCAACAGGAAAAAAAGTTACGCTTAATACAGTAGACTTTATTAAAGTTTACACTGCGCAAAACGTAAACGCTAGTTTCTTAGGAGAGATTTCTACAGATGTAAAAGGTGCAGCTGACTTAAATATTAAGTAGAATTTTTTAAAAACTTAATGCTGGATATAGTTTTTCCAAAGTATTAGTTTTTTTATAACTTTGTCAACACTATCTCTTAAAAAGATTGATAATCAAATAAAATGGAAAATAAATCGAATAACAGAACTTTAGTACTATTACTTTTTATGGTGTTAATCATTGGCTTAAGGGTAGTAGCTCCATTATCTCCAGACTTTAAGTTAATTGCTAACTTTTCTGGCATAGGTGCTGTAGCTTTATTCGGCGGTGCTTACTTTAAAGACCGTTTCAGTGCATTTTTATTTCCGGTTTTAGTTCTTTTTTTAAGCGATTTAGGCCTTGTTTTAACTATGGGTAAGGATTATGGTTTTTACCAAGGATGGTATTATACCTACATCGCATTTGTATTAATGGTAGTTGTAGGCAAATTAATGCTTGCAAAGGTTAACGTACAAAACGTAATCGGTGCCGGTATTGCTGCGGTTTTTATACACTGGATAGTTTCTGATTTTGGCGTGTGGTTGGGCTCTACTTTTTACCCTCAAACCTTTGCTGGTTTTTGGGCTTGTTTGGTAGCGGCAATTCCGTTTGAACTTAAGTTTTTATACGGCACATTAGGTTATTCTGCCTTAATGTTTGGCGTATTCGAAGCATTAAAAGTTAAATACCCAACTTTAAATTATCAAAAAGCTATTCATTCTTAAATTAAAGAAACGAATATAATCAAACCCTTCTGTTTAGTTACAGAAGGGTTTTTTGTTTATTTTAGCTCTATGAAAAAGCGATTGGTAGTTTTAACAGGTGCTGGCATTAGCGCAGAGAGTGGCCTAAAAACCTTTAGAGGAGCCGACGGTTTGTGGGAAGGATACAATATTATGGACGTTGCTACGCCAGAGGCTTGGTCAAAAGATCCTGTTCTGGTGCAACAGTTTTATAACGAGCGACGTGCTCAGGTTTTAAAAGCTGAACCGAACGACGCTCATCGTCAACTGGTTGCTTTAGAGGAATATTTTGATGTACATATAATAACGCAAAATATAGATGACCTTCATGAAAGGGCCGGTTCTACAAAAATTACTCATTTGCATGGTGTTATCACTTATGGGCAATCTTCAAAAGATTCGAACCTCATATATAAACTAAACACCAACGAGATAAAAATGGGGCAGTTATGTGAACTAGGTTCGCAACTGCGTCCGCACGTTGTTTGGTTTGGTGAGCCTGTACCTATGATTGAAAACGCGGCAACCATTTGCGAGCAGGCAGATGTTTTTATGGTTGTCGGCACTTCGCTTGCGGTTTATCCGGCAGCAGGACTTATAGATTTTGTTCCTTCAGAAGTTAGCAAATATATCATTGATCCAATAATTCCTCCTGTAAGAAATTACAAAAACCTAATAAAGGTAGAAGCATCAGCTACAGATGGAATTGAAAAAATTTTTAAAGAATTAATAGCTGATGCATAGTTTAATTCCCGTGGTTGTCAGCTGGAGTGGTGGCAAAGATAGTATGTTGGCACTCCATCGCATATTGCAAGAGAATAAATACGATGTGCGGTACTTGCTAACCACTGTAAACAAGAAATTTGGTCGGGTTTCAATGCATGGTGTTAGGACTAGTTTGCTATCAGAACAAGCCGATTCTCTAGATATTCCATTAAAAACACTTGAAATGCCGGAATTGCCTACAATTGGAGCTTATGAAGCAACGCTAAACAATGCTTTAATGCAATTTAAATTAGAAGGTATAAGTCACATTGTTTTTGGAGATATTTTTTTAGAGGATTTAAAGCAATATCGGGAAACTCAGGTTGCCCAGCTGGGTATGTCTGCTGTATTTCCACTTTGGGGTTCGCAGAGCGAAGCTTTGATAGCTGAATTTATAGATTTAGGGTATGAAACTATCGTTGTGTGTTCGCAAGATGGTTTGCAAGAATTTTGCGGTCGAGTGATAGATCGGTCTTTTGTATCGTCATTGCCTGACAGAATTGATCCTTGTGGAGAGAACGGAGAATTTCACACGTATGTGTTCAATGGCCCGATGTTGAAAAGTAAAATCAATTTTGAAATTGGCGAAAGGGTTTTTAAAACTTTTCCTAATCCAAATCAATCTAAAAAAGACATAGGTTACTGGTACATAGATTTAATATGATTGCTAAAAAAAAACATTTGGATTTTTTTTCAATAAGAAAAAAGTCGTATATTGGTATGACAAATTGTTTGAATCATGAAAACAATAAATTATCAATATCCCGAACGCAATTCTATGCAAATTGCTTCAGAGCCAGAAGTGTTATATTTAACCGGCAAAAAACTAAATGAATTTTCAATGGCTAGTTTCGAAGAACTTAGCAGAAAACTTTCTTTTAGTCAAGCAGAATGGGCTGACATTTTGCATATCAGTGATAGAACCTTACAGCGCTACATTAAAGATGGCAAACCTTTCGAAGGGTTATATGCTGAGCATCTTTATCAATTAGAGAATTTAGCTGTTATGGCTTCGGAGGTTTTTTCATCCCCAGAAACCCTTAAAAATTGGTTGATATCTTCTAAAAATGTTTTGGGTGCTAATCTTGATTTTAATACTTTGAAATCTTTTTGGGGTGTAAAACTTATTGCTACTGAGCTTGGTCGTATTGCTCATGGAGTTTATATATGATACTCTATCGTTTATGCGACAAAAAGTACGTTGATGATTTGACCGGTATAGGTGCTAAATTATTTGGAGGTAGGTGGAATGAAGTGGATACGCCTTGTATTTATACTAGTCAGCATTTGTCTTTGGCGTTTTTAGAAAAGTTTGTGCATGCCAATGCTAAAGAGAATATGTTAAATGTAGCTGTGCTAGAGATAGAAATTCCTGATGATGAAGAAGTTGTTATAAAAGTTGATGCTGGAAAACTTGACTCTCGATGGAAAAACGATATTTCTTATACGCAGTGGCTTGGAACACAAATTTTAAATGACTCTTCAGTTTTGGCTTTTTCAGTTCCATCTGTTCTTATTCCTCAAGAGCGAAATTTTATTATCAATCCGAATTCAATTCAAATGGACAAGCTTAAGATTAAAAGCGCCGTAGATTTTAAAACTGATTACAGGTATCTACAGCGCTTAATGTAATTTTTATTTCTTGTAGAACAATTTACTTAAGTTTGGTTTAATTCCAACCGAAATTGGAACGGTAGCGAAACTGCGGTTTTGGATCTTGGTAAACCCATGCATATATCCAGCTTCTATAAAAAGGTTTGCACCGCCTATATTATATTCAGTTCCTGCTCCGGCTTCAATCATTCCCATACCGATACTTTTATTGTCGAGCTCTGCAATCTGAGTTCCGTTGTTTACAGTTATCCTTGGTGTAAGTACCATCCCGCCACCACCACCGGCAAATCCGTAAAAAGCAAATTTTCCAGAAATTTTTCGGTAGCCGAGCGCAACGTTTAACAAATAAGTGGTTGCTCTAGATTTTTGCAAGGCGTAATTATAGCCATTATCTGGAGCAAGTTCATTCATAGAAAATGCGTGTAAACTAACTTTAGGATATAAGAATAATCCACTATTTCCTAAACCTAAATTTAATCCTAATGAAGTAGAGAATTTGGGTTTCAAATAGTCTGCGGTTTCGCCTACCGGAAAAGCAAAACCAATTCCACTCATGGTGTAAAGTTTGTCGGGGCGTTGTGTGTTTTGTGCGAAATTTTTCTGAGTGCTAGCAATCATAATTGCGACAAAGAATAGGGGGGCTAAATACTTTTTCATATATAGTTGTTGATCGATTTTTAGCAACAACATACGGAGAGAAGTTTTTGTTTTCGCCAGTGCCTGAATGCAATTTTTTTAGCTAATATTGAAGTGTTTAATAAAGTTGTTGTTTTTTCACGAAAATAAAATAAAATAGCCAAACCTCTCATAAATTTGGCTATTTAAATAAACAAAATATTATTCTTTATCAATATTTAGTCGTCTGTATTTCAATACTTTGTTTTTATTAACATTAAGTTTTAGTTTTTTTAAATTGTACTTTTAAGATGTTATTGATCGTGAAATACAGAATTAAATTTTGTTTACTTATTTAAGTTGTTTACTTACAGTTTTTTATGTTTGTTATATACAGTTTTACTGATGTCTTTTATAAGTAGACGAGAAATCCGTTCTCATCGTTTTAAATCTTTCGATTACACTGGCAACAAACTCTTCGTCTAATAATTCAAATACTTCATTAGCTCCACCTCCTGTTAAGTCTAGCTCTGATAGTTTGTAGCTTTGCTCGAACTGACCTTGCTCAAACTTGATAATGTATTTTTGGTTCATGCTAAACAAGGTAACCTTGCATTCTGGTAATGGTAATTCTGCTATAATTCTCATATTATTTAAATGAAAATCGCCATTGAAAATTAACTTAACAATGGCGATTAGGTTCGAAATATTTTAAAGTTTAACGCCCATTTCTTTTAGTAGAAAATCGGCCTTGTCAATTTTTGAAGCAACCCATAAAACGTAACGAATATCTACCCCGATAGATCGGCTGTAGCTTTCATTCCAGGCATAGTCGTTTATGGTGGCTCCATAAGCACGATCAAAGTTAACGCCGATAAGTTCTCCGTTTGCGTTCATAATTGGCGAACCTGAGTTTCCTCCAGTTGTGTCCATATTGTATAAGAATGATACAGGAACATCATTTAAGTCCTTCTTTGCAAAAGGACCAAAATCCTTCGCTTCCCAAAGTGTTTTAATTTCGTTTGGATAAGCAAATTCAGGTTTTCCAGATGCGCCTTTTTCTAAAATTCCTTTAATGCTGGTGTATGGAGCCATATATGTTGCATCTGCAGGCGAGTAACCTCTAACATGGCCGTAAGTTAATCGAAGTGTGCTATTGGCATCAGGTATAAAGCCTTTCTTTAAAAACTTTTCTTTAACATTTACGTAATCACCCATCAGTTTGTTTAACACGCCATCACGTCTATCTTTCTCAGGCTTTAAATCTGCAATTTGTTTCGCAATGCCTTTCTCGAATTCTAAAATCGCATCGTTATAATCATTAATAGATTTGCTTGATTTTAATAATGTGCTGAATACGTAGTTTTGGTCTTTAAGTTTACTCAGTCCAAAAGAATCGTTAATAAAGTCATTAATCATGGTTTCATTGTTCGAACCCTTGCTGGTAATTTTGTCAACGGCACTAACACGTTGTATCGTGTTAAACGCAGATGCATCACTTAGCATTTTCTTTAAAATTTTTCTATCTACATCAATATCGTACGATTCGTAAATGCCATTTAAAGACTGTTTTAGTTTAGAAACATTCTCGTTAAAAAATGACTCCTTTTGAGCATTTGGCTGGCTAGAAAGCGCAGTTTTGAACGCGTTTATCTGTTTAGAAACGTTTAACAAACTAGTTGAGGTGTAGATCTGGGTTAACCATAAATCGCGGTTTGCGTCCCCGTTTATTTGCTTATAAAGTTGATCTATGTTGCTCATCAAACTTCCGTATTGAGCTTTTACTTCCGTGTTGCCGTTAATAAACTCGGCTAATGCAGCGTCTTCTTGTTTTTTCTGCGCAACAAGGTCTATCGCTTTTAAGCCTTGTAATTTGCCTCTGTAGTTTTTCATTACATTGGCATTTCTCTTAATTCGGGTTGCAAGCTTAAGTTCGGTGGTTTTATCTTTTTTGCCAGCGTTTTCCATCGTTGCGTTCTGGAAGTCGTACAAGTCTGAGGTGTAAGGAAGTACGAATTCTTGCTGGTAGGCTATAAATTGCGCAGGACGATGACGGAACGTTCTTCCCGGATAACCTAAAATGAATACAAAATCTTCTTCATTTGTTCCCGCAGGATTTACTTTCAAGAATTTTTTAGGCGTGTAAGGGATGTTGTCCTTTGAGTATTTTGCAGGTTTACCATCCTTTCCAACGTAAGCTCTCATAAACGAGTAATCTCCCGTGTGACGAGGCCAAACCCAGTTGTCGGTTTCGCCACCATATTCTCCAACCTTACGATTTGGGATATATACTAACCTAACGTCTTGTATGGTTTTGTATTTAAATAAAACGTAGCTCTTTCCGATAAACATTTCAGATACTTCGGCTTTAATGCTTGGATCGTTTTTTTCAGCCTCCAATGCAATGTTTTTCATGGCATTGTTTATCAATTGAAGTCTTGTTGCGGGATCATCAATTTGCGCAACTGCACCTAATACCTTATCCGAAACATCTTCATAACTATCAGTAATTCGACAGGTTAAGCCTTTGGCTTCAATTTCTTCTTCATTTGATTTTGCTACAAATCCATTGTTTAGATAATCTTTTTCTGGCGTACTAGCTAATTGTACGGCGCTAAACGCACAATGGTGGTTGGTAATGATTAAGCCTTCGTTAGATACGAATGATCCTGTACACCCGCCAACATTTACCAAAGCATCAACTAAACTAATTCCATTTGGGTTATAAACTTCGTTTTGATCAATTTTCAGCCCTGCTTTTTTTAAATCCACTTTGTGTATTTCGCTCAGTGGAAACATTCCTTCCTCAGGTGTTTTATAGGCATACTGCGCTAATCCACCACAAAGCAGTAAAGTGATTAATAAGGTTTTCTTGTTCATATTGTTGTGTATTATACTCGTAAAATTCAAATCTAGTCATTTTGTTCAAAGCAAGTACAGTATGTTGAATAGTCTTCTAAATGTTAATATGTCTTGCAGTAATTTAAAATATCGTTCCATTGCTTAGATTTGTATAAATTCATTTTTATTTATTATGGCTGAAGATTTAAGTATTTCTAGGATAGGTACAAAAGAGGAGCAATACGAATCGCTGATTCCTCAGATAGAGGCGTTGCTTTATGGTGAGACAGATTTAATAGCAAATTTAGCTAACATTTGTGCGGCCCTGAAGGAACAATTTGGTTGGTTTTGGGTTGGTTTCTACTTGGTTAAAAATGATGAATTGGTGTTAGGACCCTTTCAAGGCCCTGTTGCTTGTACGCGTATTAAAAAAGGCAAGGGGGTTTGTGGTGCATCGTGGCAACAGGAACAGATCTTAATCGTTCCGAATGTCGATGAATTTCCTGGTCATATTGCTTGCGCATCAGCTTCAAAATCTGAAATTGTATTACCACTTTACAAGGCAAATGAAATTATCGGAGTCTTAGATGTAGATAGTGAATATCTTTCTCATTTTGATGAAGTTGATGAACTTTATTTAAAGAAAATTATTAGCTTTTTAAATGCCTAAATTAAGCCAATCTTTTTATCAGCAAAGCGATGTCTTGAATTTGGCAAAACAATTATTGGGTAAGCAGTTATTTACTTTGATTGATGGTGTTTTGACAGGCGGCGTTATAGTAGAAACAGAGGCATATAATGGAATAATTGATAAAGCGTCTCACGCTTACAATGGCAGATATACGCCGAGAACAGCTACAATGTATCAATCTGGTGGCGTTTCTTATGTTTACCTGTGCTACGGAATTCATTATTTGTTTAATGTTGTTACTGGCGGTGAGGGAATACCACAGGCTGTTTTAATTCGGGGGATTGAGCCTGTTGTAGGTATAGAGGAAATGATGCTAAGAAGAGGGATGGATAGGTTCGCAAATAGAATAACTGCTGGGCCAGGAGCGCTCTCAAAGGCATTAGGTATAACTAAAGAACTGAATGCAAAAGATTTAATAGGTGATGAAATTTGGATTGAGAATAGTGCAATTTCTTTTAAGGAAGGTGAAATTATAGCTTCTCCGAGGGTTGGTGTAGATTATGCTGGGGATCACGCTCTTTTACCTTGGCGATTTTATGTTAAAGGGAATAAATTTGTTAGCAAGCCAAATTCTTAATTCTATGCTTTCTGGATTTACTGGCAAACCTTTCATTACATCAGGTGTTTTATAACAAAATCATCTGATATGAAAAATGAAAAAAACATAGCCATACTAAAGGAAATCGCTGAGAAGGTTAGAATTTGTATGTTGAATACAATTGATAGCAAAGGGAGTTTTAGTAGCAGACCCATGGGGACTGCAAAAATAGAGGAGGATGGGAGTATTTGGTTTTTTACTAATGAGTATTCGTTAAAATCGAAAGAAATATCAAAAGATAATGACGTTAATTTGGGATATAGCGATCCTTCTAGTAATACATATTTATATGTTAATGGGAAAGCGGAATTAGTTGATGACCAAGCTCGTAAGGAAGCATATTTTTCGCCTTTTGTAAAAGCATGGTTTCCCGATGGTGCTAGCGATCCGAATTTGATTTTAATAAAAGTTACACCAGACGTTGCTGAGTATTGGGACGCTAGTTCTAGTAAAATGGTGGTTGTTTTTAATATGCTAAAAGCAATTGTTACTGGAAGTACACCGGATTTGGGAGAACATGAAAAGTTGAAATTTTAAATAGGATAAATGTTTTAAAAATAAAGTCTAGCCAAATGGTTAGGCTTTTTTTTGTTATAATTGGTGTATGAATTTTGAGAATAATTTAGCCTATGCGCAGGCTTTAGATTCAAACGATCCGCTTCGGGAATTGCGTGAAGAATATTTATTTCCCAAGCAAAATGGGAAACCATTTATCTACCTATGTGGTAATTCTTTAGGATTGCAACCTAAAGTTGCAAAAGAGGTTCTGAACAATCAGTTATCTAATTGGGAAAACCTGGCGGTTGAAGGTTGGTTTGAAGGAGAATCTCCATGGATGTTTTACCACAAAGAACTTAAAAAACTCATGGCACCAATTGTTGGAGCTAGCCCCGAAGAGGTTTGCCCAATGAATACGCTCACGGTTAACCTGCATTTATTGATGGTTAGCTTCTATAAGCCAACAGCCAAAAAGTTTAAAATCATAATGGAAAGTGGAGCATTTCCATCAGACCAATATGCTATCGAAAGTCAGGTTCGTTTTCGTGGTTTTAATCCTGCTGATGCAATTATCGAAGTAAAGCCACGTGAAGGTGAATACACGTTACGGACAGAGGATATTGTAAACAGTATAGTGGAAAACGGCGATGAAATTGCTTTAGTGCTTTTTGGAGGGATAAATTATTTTACCGGTCAATGGTTTGATATGCCTGCAATTACTAAAGCTGGCCACAGTATTGGAGCGGTAGTTGGCTTTGATTTGGCACACGCTGCGGGTAATGTTCCTGTTCAGTTGCACGATTGGGATATAGATTTCGCCTGCTGGTGCTCTTATAAATACCAAAACGCTGGCCCAGGTGGTATAGGTGGGATTTTTGTGCACCAAAAGCATTTCTCAGATAGCTCTTTAAATCGCTTTGCGGGATGGTGGGGTTACAAAGAAAAGGAGAGATTTAAGATGGAAAAGGGTTTTATTCCTGAGCTCGGTGCAGATGGTTGGCAAGTGAGTTGTACGCAAGTAATGCCAATGGCGCTTTATCATGCCTCGTTGAAATTATTTAAAAAAGCAGGTTTCATGACGGCATTAAGAAATAAAAGTATTACGTTAACTGAATACCTTTTTTATGTTATAGATCAAGTTAATATAAAATTAGGTAAAGAACAATACAAGATTATTACCCCGAGAAATGAAAACGATCGAGGCGCTCAAGTTTCTATTATCGCCAAAGAAAACGGAAAACAGATATTTGATGCACTAGTGGCTGAAAACATATTAGGAGATTGGCGAGAACCTAACGTTATTCGTTTAAGTCCGGTACCTATGTACAACAGTTTTGAAGATGTTTTCAGAACCGGCAAATTATTGTTAAATCTTAGCAAAGCTGAAAAATGATAAATTATAACCCTAAAGAATGGGTACACTTTATATTTCATATTCATAAGGCAGATACGTTTAGAAAGTTGTGGCCGTTGATGATAAGCGTTGCCGTGTTTTCCGCAGGAGTTGCTTATCTGGAGCTAAATTACCTTAAATTGGCCGAAACAACCTATATCAAAAATGTGGGCATGATGCACAATTTATTAGGTTTTGTAATTTCTATGCTATTGGTCTTTAGAACTAATACATCTTACGATAGATGGTGGGAAGGAAGACGTTTTTTAGGCGGATTAGTGAATGTAAGTCGCAATTTTGCCATAAAATTAAAAGCGTCTAATCTTAGTCAAGATGATATTGAATTTTTCAAATACGGAATTCCAAAATATGCTTTTGCCTTAAAAGAGCATTTGCGAGAAAAGCAGTATTTCGGTAAAGACAGCTTTTTAATTGAAGTTGATGGCGGTAAACATATCCCAAACCAGATTGCTGGTAGTCTTTTCAGCAGGCTTTATACTTTGCAGGCAGAAGGTAAAATAACGCAGGAACAGCTTATCACGTTAAGTAATGATGCTAATCAGTTTACTGATATATGTGGAGGTTGTGAGCGAATAAAAAATACTCCCATTCCATATTCTTATAGTGCTTTCATAAAGAAGTTTATCTTCATTTATGTTCTTACGTTGCCAATAGGATGGGTTTTTAGTTTAGGCTATTTTGTAGTGCCAATTGTTCCTTTTATATTATACGTGCTAGCCAGTTTAGAATTGATTGCAGAAGAGATTGAGAATCCCTTTGGAGAAGACGCAAATGATTTGCCAGTAGATCAGATTTGCAATAACATAGAGAAGCACGTGAGAGAAATTTTGGGCTAATTAATGATTAAGATAGCCTACCATAAATTATACGCACATCCTTTACCAGAGGGACATAGGTTTCCGATGTTGAAGTATGAGTTGATACCAGAGCAACTTTTACACGAAGGGACGATAACACAAGAAAATCTGTTTGAACCAGAAGTTTTGCCCGAAAAGTATATTGTAAATACCCATGATTACGACTATTGGGAGCAATTAAAAAACCTAACGCTTTCGGCAAAAGATCAGCGTAGAATTGGTTTCCCGTTAAACGAGCAGTTAGTAGAGCGAGAAATTAGAATAGCGCAGGGAACAATAGACGGAGCTAAATTTGCCCAGCAAAATGGTGTGGCCTTTAATGTTGCTGGTGGAACGCACCATGCAGGGAGCGATTGGGGAGAAGGATTTTGTTTGTTAAACGATCAAGCTATAGCTTCTAATTATTTACTAGAAAATAAGTTAGCTAGTCGTATCTTAATAATAGATTTAGATGTGCATCAAGGAAATGGCACCGCAGAAATATTCGAAAGAGAGGAGCTTGTGTTTACTTTTTCTATGCATGGCGATAAAAATTTTCCTTTTAGAAAGGAGCAATCCAATTTAGATATTGCATTGACAGATGATACGGATGACGAGGGATTTTTGAATAAACTGTACGAAGCATTGCCAAAATTATTTAAACAACACCAGCCCGATTTTGTATTTTATCTATCTGGGGTAGATGTTTTAGCGAGTGATAAATTGGGCAAAATCTCGTTAACTAAAGCAGGTTGTAAACAACGTGACCAATTTGTATTTGAAACTTGCTTAAAACACAATATTCCTGTTCAGGTGAGTATGGGGGGTGGATATTCGGAAGATATCAAGGTTATTGTTGATGCGCATTGTAACACCTTTAGGACGGCTTTTGATTTATACAGTTGATCGTTTATGAGATATTTAAAAACAATATTGGTGCTAATTGTTTTTGCATCCTGTAATCGGGAAAGTAAAAAGACTGAGAAAACGGATACTTCTAAGCTTGTAGTGGCGCAAAATACTTCACAGTTTAACACCAAGTTGGATTCAATAAGGAACCAAATTAATAGCATGGACAAAAGTGGCGGAAAAAGTGTAACCTATATATTTTCATTAGAAGAATTACCGAGTTTGGAAGGTAATGAAGTAAAGGCCTTTTACGTAAACGGTAAATTATATAAAATTGAAATGGAGGTTTTTGGCGAAACCGGTAAAGCTAGCTTTAATTATTTGTTTAAAGATGATATTGTAAATGTAATGGAGCGAAGGTATAGCTATAACGGAATGCTTACCGACGTAAAGAGCGATGCCGATATCAAGTTAAGCGAAGAAAACAATTATCAGATCTATTTTAACGGTAAACGCATGGAAAATTCTAATACAACGGATTCAATGTATTTAGCCATTATGAAGAACGTTCCTACTAAACTTTGATGTTCTTTTTAGCATCGGCTTTTTTTCTTTATGCTAGCGTGAGGGATAGACGCGAAAATCCTTTTATTTTTGGTCAGTAGTATGGTTAAATTTGGCTAGCACAAAAAATAAAAGATTGTAGCAAATAGCCCGACCCTTTAGGGGCACGCCCAAAAAGACAATTTGGTTAGTCTACATTTAAAATAACTATATTATAAGTAATTTGTACTTTTACATCAATGATTAAACTGCTAAAAAAGCTCCATTTCTTTTATTTTACTTTTTGGATTGTAAGCTTTTTCTTTCTTTTTTGGCCTCTGTATTATTGGGGAACGCGTAAGCCTAGCAGATATTTAACGCTAAATAAATTACGTGCAATACATGCATTTGTAGCTTGTGCGCTTTCGGGCGTATTTTTTAGATTTAAATTTGAAACTCCATTAGATCCAAAACAAACTTATATCTATTGTGCTAACCACACCTCTAATTTGGATATTGTTCTGTTTTGTCTTTTGGCCAAAGGCCGATTTCATTTTATGGGCAAAGAGGAATTAATGAAAAACCCTGTTTTAGGTATATTTTTTAGAACTATAGATGTGGCGGTTTCTAGAGCAAGTAAGATTTCGGCATTTAGAGCTTTTAAAAAAGCTGGTGAAAATTTAGATAAGGGGATGAGTTTAATTATTTTCCCGGAAGGAAAGATAGATGACTTATATCCACCAATTTTGCATGAGTTTAAAAATGGACCTTTTAGGTTAGCTATTGAGCATAATGTGCCAATTGTGCCAGTTAGTATTACAAACGTTTGGGAAATAATGTGGGACAGTGGATTTAAATATGGTACGAAGCCTGGATTAGGGATTATTTATGTACATGAACCTATTTCTACCGCGGTTTTGGCAGTAGAAAGTGATGATGCTTTAAAACAGGAGATTTTTAATAAAATTAATAGTAAGTTGCGAAAATGATAATTGATAGCAAGACAGTTTATAAAGTTGCTGATTTAGCAAGAATTGCCATAAAAGATAACGAGGTTGATACATTGACGGGTGAGATGAACAAGATTCTTACTTTTATGGAAAAGTTAAATGAATTGGACACAACAGGTGTAAAGCCTTTGGTTTACATGAACGAGGAATTTAATGTTTGGCGTGAAGATGTTGCAAAACAAGAAATAACGGTTGCTGATGGACTTAAAAATGCAGCTAAACATAATGAGCGTTTTTTCTTTGTGCCAAAGATTATAGAAAAATAAGCACGTGCTTGTAACATTTACCTGCTACGGTTGGTCTAAAAAAACAAAAACAAATAATGGAGAAAGCACTGATTAACATTAAAGAAATTGGCCGTAAATATGTAATCGGGACCGAAGTTATACATGCCTTAAAATCAGTTAGTTTAGATATAAACAAAGGCGAGTTTGTTGCTTTAATGGGCCCATCTGGATCGGGGAAATCGACTTTAATGAATATTTTGGGATGCTTAGATACACCAAGCAAAGGCGACTATGTTCTTAATGGAACTAATGTTAGCCAAATGAGTGACAATGAATTAGCAGAAGTTAGAAACAAAGAAATTGGTTTCGTTTTCCAAACTTTTAATTTGTTGCCTCGTTCTACATCTTTAGATAATGTTGCTTTGCCATTAATTTACGCTGGTGCTAGTAAAAAAGAACGTGATGCCAGAGCGCAAAAAGCTTTAGAGAATGTAGGTTTAGGAAATCGTGTTACACACAAACCCAATGAACTTTCTGGTGGTCAGCGCCAACGTGTTGCAGTTGCAAGGGCGTTAATTAACAATCCATCTATTATTTTGGCCGATGAACCAACGGGTAACCTCGATACAAAAACATCTATAGAGATTATGGGTTTGTTGGAAGAAATACACAGCAAAGGGAATACAATTATTTTAGTAACCCACGAGGAGGATATTGCCCAGCATGCACACAGAATTGTTAGAATGCGTGATGGATTGATTGAAAAGGACTATATTAACGAAGATATTAAAACAGTGTCGCCACGATTGTCTCACCTTAAAGAAAAGGGCGATGATTTTGAAAGTATTATATAAGTTTTAAGCAATAGGTTTTACATAGTAAGTTTGTGGTGTTGCGTTTTAACTTCTATTTTGCAGCTACATATGTATAAGTTATAACGTAATACTTAAAACCTTCTTGATATGAAGATTTACACCAAAACAGGAGACAAAGGGCAAACATCGTTAATTGGTGGCACGCGTGTGCCAAAATATCATGTTCGCATAGATAGTTATGGTACTGTTGATGAATTGAACTCTTATATAGGTTTAATCATGTGTCAGGAGATTGAAGCGCATCATCAAACCATTCTTAAAGAGATTCAAGATAGGTTATTCACAATCGGATCTTCATTGGCTTCTGACCCTGACAGGTCAAAAATGAAAATTCCTGACTTGTTGGAGAGCGACATTACACTTTTAGAGATTGAAATGGACGCAATGAATGACGTTCTACCAGCGTTAAAACATTTCGTTTTACCAGGCGGTAATACAGTGGTATCTTACTGTCATTTAGCTCGTTGCGTATGCAGAAGAGCAGAGCGTTTAACGGTGCAGTTAGCAGAAGAAAGTTTTGTTGACAGCAATATTACAATTTATTTGAACAGATTAAGTGATTATTTGTTTGTTTTGGCACGAAAACTGAATGCAGATGCTAAAACAGCTGAAAACATTTGGATACCACGTTTATAAAAGTGGTGGAAAAAAATATTTGTTTTGCTTGTTTTTTTTAACATACTTTTGCGAAAACAGTAAAACAAGATAATTTATAATAAACTAAGAATATGTATTGGACATTAGAACTAGCATCGCACTTGGAAGACGCTCCATGGCCTGCAACAAAAGACGAATTAATTGATTACGGTATTCGTTCTGGTGCACCTGTAGAGGTGATTGAAAATTTACAAGCGCTGGAAGATGACGGTGAGCCTTACGAAACAATTGAAGAAATTTGGCCAGACTATCCTACTAAAGATGATTTCTTCTTTAATGAGGATGAATATTAATAGCTAGAATTAAAGCCTTCGAAAAAAAATCGGAGGCTTTTTTATTTCCCTATAGAACAATTTGAAAACTGCTTTGTTAATGATGGAGAAAAACGATTAACGAATCGAATTATCATTTAAAAATTAACAATTCTACTTAAAACTTAAACTTATGGGAAATCTACTTTATGTTATCGCAGTTATTTTAGTAATCATTTGGGCTATTAGCTTCTTCGGTGGTTTTTATACAGGTGGTATTATCCACGCATTATTGGTAATAGCTATTGTAGCTATTTTATTAAGAGTAATTAGAGGCGCAGCCTAATAGAAAAGGAATTACTAAAAAGCTCCAGCAAAATATTTGCTGGAGCTTTTCTATTTTATAAGTAAACTAGCTAATTCTAAATCTTCCGGATAGGTGATCTTGAAATTGTTTCTCTCACCTTCGATTAAGTTTATTCTAAATCCGGCTTTTTCTACTACCGAAGCGTCATCAGTAAAACTAGCCTGATAATGTTGCTGGTAAGCAATTGTTAATTGTTCTAACTGAAATGTTTGTGGCGTTTGTATCAAAACTAGCTCATCACGATTAACCACTTCACTATTTGTCTCTGAAATAACTCTGCGAACTGAATCGCTTGGTTTAATGCTTGTGATAGCGTTACCATTTTCTTCAGCAGAACTGTAAGATTTAACAATTAGTTTTGCACTTGTAAGCGGTCTTACTGCATCATGTATAGCAACAAATCCATCCTCTTTTATCGCCATTAAACCATTCCTCACAGAGTGAAATCTTTGTTCTCCACCGTTTACTAATAAATGCGGAATATCAAAATTGAACTGAGAACATAACTCATTCCAATAGGCATGCGCATCTGGATTTAATACTAAAATTATTTCTGGTTTTACTGGCGTGTTGTAAAAGGCAGAAATAGTATGCATTAGCACAGGTTTATCTTTAAGTAATAAAAACTGCTTTGCTACATTCGTTTGCATTCTCTTTCCAGAACCAGCGCCAACAATTATTGCGTAATACTTCATAGCTGTAAAGCTAAAAAAGAGAAATAAAAAAAGGGTGAGAATTAAAGAATTTCTTTAAAACCTCACCCTTAAAAAATTAATTAAGATTTTATATGATCAACATCGCGTCGCCGTAGCTATAGAAGCGATATTTTTCTTTAACTGCAACCTCGTAAGCATTCATTACGTTTTCGTAACCACCAAACGCACTAACCATCATTAACAAAGTAGATTCAGATGTATGGAAATTGGTGATCATGCTGTTCGCAATGCTAAAATCGTAAGGAGGGAAGATAAATTTGCTTGTCCAATCATTAGCGGCTTTTAACGTTCTGTTAGAAGAAACTGCAGATTCGATAGCACGCATTGACGTAGTACCAACCGCACAAATTCTTCTTTTTTCTTCCAAAGCTTTGTTAACCGTATCTGCAGCCTTTTGCTCGATGATAAATTGCTCAGAATCCATCTTGTGCTTAGTCAAATCTTCCACTTCAACAGTTCTAAATGTGCCTAAGCCAACGTGTAATGTAACTTCAGCAAAGTCTATACCTTTTAGTTCAAGGCGTTTCATTAACTCTCTACTGAAATGTAAACCGGCAGTAGGTGCCGCAACTGCACCCTCGTGCTTAGCAAAAATAGTTTGGTAACGTTCTTTGTCTAAATCAGTTGCTTTACGCTTAATGTATTTAGGAAGTGGTGTCTCTCCTAAAATCTCCACGTTTCTTCTAAACTCTTCGTCTGTACCGTCAAACAAGAAACGAATTGTACGACCACGAGATGTAGTATTATCCACAACTTCAGCAACTAACAAATCATCGTCACCGAAATATAATTTGTTGCCGACACGGATTTTACGAGCTGGATCTACTAAAACATCCCATAAACGTAATTCTTTGTTCAACTCGCGAAGTAAGAAAACTTCGATTGTAGCACCAGTTTTTTCTTTATTGCCATATAAACGAGCAGGAAAAACCTTAGTGTTGTTAAGAATCATTACATCCTTATCGTCAAAATATCCTAAAACGTCTTTAAAAATCTTATGTTCAATCTTACCACTATCCTTGTGTAAAACCATTAAACGAGCCTCGTCTCTATGTTCTGCTGGATTATTTGCTAAAAGCGATTCGGGTAAATTAAACTTAAATTGAGATAACTTCATGTTTTATTGATGTAGTAAATTAGGGCGCAAATTTACATATTTAATTCTCTATTTTATAATTTATATTACGTACTATATCCGCCAGTAAAAATTAAATTGTATTTTTTATATTATACTTACAAAGCTGTAACCTTTTTAAGTATTTTTGGTCTAAACCAACATGATGATATTTAGAATTATTGGCGAGAGCTTTCGTTTCGCATGGGACGCCATCAGCCAGAATAAACTCCGCACCGCATTATCCCTTTTAGGTATTACAATAGGTATATTTATAATTATCGCGGTTTACTCTGGTGTAGATAGCCTACGAGACAAAATCCAAAGCAGTGTAGATAAGCTGGGTTCTAGTACATTGTTTGTTCAAAAATGGCCATGGATTTTTGAAGATAATTCTCCATGGTGGAAATATATGAACCGTCCGGAACCATCTTTGCGTGATTACGCAGGGTTAAAAGACCGCATGGATATGGCTGTTGGTGTTTGTTATGAGGTGAATGCCAGCAACAGGACAGTTAAATATAATAGTAGTTCGGTAGAGGGGGCAAACGTTGCAGCGGCTTCTCATGAATATGATAAAACTTGGGATTTGGAATTTCAGGAGGGTAGATACTTCACCGCCAACGAGAGCCAATACGGATCGCCAGTTTGTATTTTAGGCGCCGAAATTGCCGAAGGTTTATTTGATACAGATAGCCCGATTGGTAAACAGATTAACGTTATGGGGCGAAGAGTTACCGTAATTGGCGTTTATAAAAAAGAAGGCGAAGACATGATGGGAATGTCTCAAGATAAGAACGTTCTTATTCCACTAAATTTAGCCAAAGGGATTTTTGATGTTAATAACGAAAGGTATAATCCGCAGGTTACGGTTAGAGGCAGAGAAGACATCTCTTTAGAAGAGGTAGAAAATGAGCTAAGAGGTTTAATGCGTTCTATACATAGGTTAAAACCGGGTGAAGAGGACGATTTTGCTTTGAATAAAACTACGATGCTATCTAATCAGTTAGATATTATGTTTGGTGTAATTAATATTGCAGGGACCATAATTGGTGGCTTTTCGGTATTAGTAGGAGGCTTTGGTATCGCAAATATTATGTTTGTTTCTGTTAAAGAGCGTACCAATATTATTGGTATTCAGAAGTCATTAGGTGCTAAAAACTATTTCATTTTGATGCAGTTTGTTTTCGAATCTGTTGCATTATGTATTATGGGTGGTTTGCTTGGGCTGTTGCTAGTGTACATATTATCTGTAGTTATTACCAGTACATCAGATTTTAAGGTAACGCTCTACCTTAAAAATATTATAACGGGTTTATCTTGGTCTGTAGCAATCGGACTTATAGCCGGATTTTGGCCAGCATACTCCGCTTCAAGGTTAGATCCGGTAGAAGCAATCAGGTCTTAAGCTTTTTAGATCTACTAAAGGGCACTTCGTTAGTTGCTTAAAATATTTTATAAAAAAAAGAGCGCTGAATTATTCAGCGCTCTTTTTTTTATAGGAATTCCACTTTATGGAATTTAGGAATTAAACTAATTTACTCAATGCTTCTTTTATTCTTCTCAAAGCTTCTGTTAAAGCCTCATCAGATGCCGCATAAGATAAACGGATGTAATTATTGTTACCGAAAGAATCTCCACCAACGGTTGCTACATGTCCTTCATTTAAAAGGTATAATGCTAAATCAGCTGAATCTTTAATTTCAGTTCCATTGGCGTCTTTTTTGCCAAAAAAAGAACTAATTTCTGGGAAGAAATAGAAAGCACCATCTGGAAGATTGGTTTTTACACCTGGTATATCATTAAGCAAATCGTAAACTAATTGTCTTCTTCTAGCAAATGCTTTTTTCATTTCTAAAACAGTCTCAAGTCCTTGGTCATACGCAGCAATGCCAGCACGTTGCGCAATAGAACATGTACCCGATGTAGTTTGGCCTTGCATTTTATCGTTAGCTGCTGCAATTTCTTTACTAGCTGCAATATAACCTAATCTCCATCCCGTCATTGCAAAGGCCTTAGAAAAGCCATTTACAACAATTACCCTTTCTTTAATGCTGTTAAACTGCGCTATCGATTCGTGTTTATCAACAAAGTTGATATGCTCGTAAATTTCATCAGATAGAATAAAAACGTTCGGATATCTTTCAAAAACCTCAACCAATGCCGCCAGTTCATCTTTGCTGTACACTGAACCTGTAGGGTTACAAGGCGAAGAAAACATGAAAAGTTTTGTTTTAGGTGTAATGGCTGCCTCTAATTGCGCTGGGGTAATTTTAAAATTGCTTTCAATATCTGTATCTATAAAAACAGATTTACCTTCTGCCAAAACAACCATCTCAGAGTAAGAAACCCAATACGGAGTAGGGATAATTACCTCATCTCCAGGATTAATTAAAGTTAAAATAACATTTGACAATGACTGTTTTGCTCCTGTAGAAACAACAATTTGAGAAATATCGTAATCTAGGTTGTTCTCTCTCTTTAACTTATTAACAATAGCTTGGCGCAATTCTGGGTAGCCAGGAACAGGAGAGTAACGAGTATAGTTTTCGTCTAAAGCTTTTTTCGCGGCTTCTTTTACATGTTCTGGCGTATTAAAATCTGGCTCGCCAATGCTTAGGCTAATAACGTTGATTCCTTTTGCTGCTAACTCACGACCTAATTTGGTCATTTTTAGGGTGGCAGACTCAGATAAACTGTTGATTCTTTGGGATAAAAATGTCATAATGAAATTGTGAGGTAGCAAATATAAAAACATTTGCTATTAGGCTCTAAAAAAAGATAATTTTCGTAAAATATCGGTTTAAAACGTATTTTTGAATTTTTAAAAATAACTCCATTGCAACCAAAAAAGAAGGCTATTCTCGTATCACTCTGTGTTAGTATTCTTTTAATGCTGGCAAAGTTTGTTGCGTATTTTTTAACCAACTCAAATGCCATTTTAACCGATGCTGCCGAAAGTGTAGTTAATGTACTTGCCAGTGCCTTCGCGTTCTATAGTATTTATTTAGCTACTATCCCAAAAGATCAAAATCATCCTTATGGGCATGGAAAAGTTGAATTTTTTTCAGCTTTCGTTGAAGGTGTGTTAATTGGCGTTGCAGGTATAATCATTATACTAAAATCTAGCTACGATTTAATCTACCCGAAGGAAATTAGTCAACTTTTTGATGGAGCGATTATAATTGGAGCAACTGGGCTAATTAATCTTTGGGTTGGCTTTTATCTCATTAATATCGGTAAAAAACAACGTTCTATTACGCTAGAAGCAGATGGGAAACATTTGTTAACTGACGCTATTACGAGTGGTGGCCTAGTGGTAGGTATTATTTTAATTCAGTTAACCGAACTTTTCTGGCTCGACAGTGCAATTTCTATCGTACTAGGTGTTTACATTATTTACAATGGCTATAAGTTGACCAGAAGATCGGTTGGCGGGCTAATGGACGAGAGTAACATAGAATTGGTTAAAGAAATAGTGGGCATTTTGCAAGCTAATAGAGCAGACAGTTGGATTGATGTACATAATTTAAGGGCACAACAATACGGAGCGGATTTGCATGTGGATTGCCACGTTACTTTGCCTTATTATTTTGATTTGGTTGCTGTACATCAAGAAATTTCCAATATAGATCAGCTTATAAATGTATCTGGAAACCACAAAACAGAACTTTTTATACATGCTGATCCATGTTTGCCGGCGTGTTGCAATTACTGCAAAATGCCAAATTGCCCAGTAAGAGCAGAAGAATTTAAAGGAGAAATAGCTTGGAACATGGATAACGCCACAAAAAACCAAAAACACTTTAGCCAATGAGTTATTTTAACGTAAGAGTTTACGGTTTGCTAATTAATAGTCAAAATGAAGTTTTGCTAAGCGATGAACGCGAATACGGAATGAAGTTCACAAAATTTCCTGGAGGAGGAGTTGAGCTTGGTGAAGGATTAATTGAAGCATTAAAACGTGAGTTTATGGAAGAATGTTATGCTGAAATAGAAGTGCTCACGCATTTTTACACTACAGATTTCTACGAAAAATCGTCATTTAATGATAGTCAGGTCTTAAGCGTTTATTATTTGGTAAAAGAAGTTTTTCCTTTACAATTAGGCTTTAAAACTGCTGTTTTTGATTTCGATGAGGGTCAAAACCAATCTTTTAGATGGAGAAAAATTACCGATATAACGGAAGATGATGTAACTTTTAAAACTGATAAAGCCGTAGTTTCCTTGCTTAAAAATCTAGATACTTAATATGGGCGAAAGAATTTTGTATAAGCTCCTGCCAATTTTAAAAGTTATATTATTTCTGTTCTTTGTAATAATTTGCCTTATTCCATTTGGAATTATAGCCCAATTAAACTTTATACCTTTTCAGCAAAATTCTATAATAACTGATTTGGTTATTGAAAGCTCTTTAACATTGGCCATTTTTGGTGCTTTGTTAATGATGTTTAAAATACTGCCTTCAGTTTATTTTAGTGATGTTTTCATTGTAAGGGAAGGAATTTTAACAGGTTTTGCAAAAGGTACTACAATTGGCGTTGTACTCTTATTATTTTGCGTAGCTATACTTTACGCGTCGGGATTTGTACAATTGAATGCTAATCAAATAAGCGTAACTATGTTTTTTGGTTATTTACTATTTTTTATAGTAGTAGCTATGTTCGAGGAATTAATGTTTAGAACATTTCCTCTATTTGTTTTTGCAGAGCGATATCCGATTGTGATAACTATTTTAATTAACGGTTTGTTGTTTGCATTTGTACATGCCGGCAATCCTGGCTTTACTTGGTTGGCTATGTTAAATATTACCTTGGCCGGAGCGTTATTTTCTTTATTTACTTTATTAAAAAAGAATATAAGTTGGGCAATTGGTATTCACTTTGGATGGAATTTTGCGCAAGGTATTTTAATGGGCTACAAAGTTAGCGGTACGAATACGCCAGCAGTGTTATCTGCAAAACCAATAGGGCAAGCTTTTATCTCTGGTGGTAGTTTTGGAGTTGAGGGATCCATTATTTGTACGGCAGTATTTTTAGCGATGATTATTTTTATACTAAAAAACTATAGGATAGAACCGATTGTTACAAAGGAACTAATCGAAGAATAATATTAATAGTTAAGCGATGTCGAAGTTTAATGAAATGATAAATGGCGAAAAGCCGGTTTTGGTTGATTTTTTTGCTGAATGGTGTGGGCCATGTAAAATGATGGTACCTATTTTAGACCAGTTGAAAAGCGAAGTAGGTGATAAAGCGTCTATTATTAAGGTTGATGTTGACAAAAACCAAAATGCGGCCGCTGCTTATAATGTGCAAGGTGTACCAACATTAATTTTGTTTAAACAGGGAAAACAAGTTTGGCGACAAAGTGGTGTTGTACCAGCGAGTACTTTAAAACAGCTTATAGAAAGCAATAGTTAACTATTTAAACCTTTACAACCTTATTTGGTGTTATTGCAAAGACCTGTTCCTGGGGTTTAGGTTTAATTAAATACAGACCTGTAAATGCACTAAATGCAGGCATTACGGCATGTTCATTACCGAAATAAAAACATGGAAATTTTAGGCGTTGTTTTGCTTTGCCAATAATGCTTATTCCTGGATGTACGTGGCCACTAATAGGATAAAGGTCTTTTTCGTTACACTTTATTGCATCATGTATAAAGCAAAAGTTTCTAGCACAAAAGCTAGGTTCATGTACTTCTATGCCTAAATCGTTGTATTGGTTATTATGTAAATGATCATGGTTGCCCTTTACCAGCAGAAAATTTACATTTTTATAGTCGGCTTTCCATTTTTCAAATACATCAATGTCGCTGTTAATTTCATGGTGAAACATATCGCCATTTATAAGCAAAGTAGAAGGTTGGTAGTGATTAAATAAGGTTGTTAGGCGTTGCAAATCGCTCTGAGCCAAGGTAGATGGAACTTGAACACCAGCTTTGCGAAAGTGTGCCGCCTTTCCTAAGTGTAAATCGCTTATAGCTAATATCTTTTGTGCAGGGAAATAAATTGCTCGTTCTTTATCTAAAATCAGTTCTTCTGCTCTAATCGTTATCGTCATTTAGTAGTATTACTTAAAAACTTCAGCTTTCATCCGCTCAATTCTGTGTTCTAATTCTTCTGAGCTCATATTAGCTCGTAAACTATCAACCTTAATTGGAAAAGAAAGCGGTGTAAACCTTTTCGGGTTGGTAATAACTATGGTGCTATTCTGAATTCTCTGTAATGCTTCTAAAAGCCTCGCTTCTTCCAGTTGTAAATAGAACACTTCATCGTAAGCCTGGCGCAAAAGTAAATTATGTTTGTCGTAATCGCTAAAAACATTAAAAAACAAACCTGCCGATGACTGGAGATGTTTATTTGCAACGTATTTGCCGGGATAGCCTTGAAACACCAAGCCAGCAATACAAGCTATATCGCGGAATTTTCTGCGTGCCATTTCTGTAGAGTTGATGCTCAGTGTAATATCTTCAGTTAAATTATCGGGAGAAAATACTTCGTATGCAATTGCGTCGTCCATAGGTATTTCGGTATCACTCAATAATTCAAACCCATAATCGTTCATCGCGATGGAAAATGTGATAGGAACTAATCTGCTTAACCTATAAGCAACCAAAGCAGCTAAAATTTCGTGTACTAATCTTCCTTCAAACGGATAGGCAAAGAGGTGAAATCCCTCTCTGTTGTTAATCATTTCAATTAATAATTCATCATTTCTGGGCACATGAGATCTTTCTTGCTGCACCAAAAATAGGGGATAAACTACATCTAGTTCTTCTTCTTGATGTGTTTTATTTAGTACCTCGTTATATTTTTTACGTAGCACCTGCCCGAGATTTGAAGATAAGGGTAAGCGACCGCCCAGCCAACTTGGCGACATTGCCCGTTTCTTTTTACTCCTGCGAACAATAACCGTCATATCTTTTATCTGCACAAAATCTAATATTCTGCCCGCAAGCGTAAAACTGTCATCAGGTTTTAATTTCGAAACGAAATATTCTTCAACCATACCGATATAGCCACCAGAGAGAAATTTTACTTTTAGCATAGCGTCGCTAACAATCGTTCCGATATGCAATCGGTGGCGCATTGCAATTTGTCTGCTTTTCACCTTCCAAAGTCCATCTTCGTCTTTTATTACCTTTTTAAACTCTTGGTAAGCAGTTAAACTGTCTCCACCAGAGGTGATAAATTGCATTAACCAATTCCATTCTTCTGGTAAAAGCATGTTAAAAGCATGGGTACTTTTAACTTCGTTGAAAATTAATTCATCATCGAAACCATCGCCCACGGCCAACGTAACAAGGTATTGAATTAACGTGTCAAAAACCATTATAACCGGTTCTCTGCTTTCTATATTATTATCTTTTGCTGCCTCTTTAATTGCCGCAGCCTCTACAAGCTCTAACGCGTGTGTGGGCAGGAAATAAATTTTGGAAGTTTCTCCAGGCGAGTGCCCAGATCTGCCCGCACGTTGTAAAAACCTGGCTACGCCTTTAGGTGATCCTACTTGCACAACCGTATCAACCGGTTTAAAATCTACTCCTAAATCTAAAGACGAGGTTGCAATTACCGCTTTAAGCAAACCGGTATGTAGCGAGTCTTCTATCCAATTTCTCAGTTCAAAATCTATAGAACCATGATGTATGGCAATTCGCCCAGCAAGTTCCGGATCTAAATTTAGCAGATGCTGATACCACATTTCAGACTGACCGCGAGTGTTGATGAAAATAAGTGTGGTTTTGCTTTTTTCTATAATTGGCAAAAGCTTGTAAGCCAATTTTAAACCCAAATGCCCAGCCCAAGGTAAAGTCTCTATGTAATCTGGTAATATCGATTTTATCTCTATTTTTTTGTGCAGTTTGGCTTTAACAATTATCCGCTTTGCGTTAATATCTGGTTCAATTACCTCTAAAGCTTGCTCTATGTTGCCAATGGTAGCCGAGATGGCCCAAACGCGTAAATAGTATTCTTTAGCAGCTTTTTGCAAACCTTTAATTCTAGATATGGCTAGTTCTACCATTACGCCACGCTTACTGCCCAAAAGTTCATGCCACTCATCGGCAACAATACATTTTAGGTTTTTAAACAAAGTTGATGAGCCTTTTTGTGCTAACAATAAGTGTAAGCTTTCTGGTGTTATAAGCAAAATCTCGGGCATAGATTTTTTTTGTTGCAGTTTTTCTGCCTGAGAAGTGTCACCATTTCTAACGCCAACATACCAGTCCAAATCTAGTTCTGTTAATACCTCTCGCATTGCTCTTGCAATGTCCTTTGCTAACGATCTTAGTGGCGTAATCCATATCAATTGTAATCGATCTTTTGAAGTTGTTTTCGCGACACCTTTTTGATTAAGAGCCTCAATTACAACGGCCAAAAACACCGAGAAAGTTTTACCAAAACCAGTAGGGGCGTTTACCAACCCACTATAACCATCGGCATAGTAGCTCCACGTTTCTTTCTGAAAATCAAAAGGCTTTTTACCATCAGCTTTCAGCCAATTAGCTACTTTTTTATAGCCTGGTGTTTTTGTTAAACTCATAACGTTGATGCCAATAGTTGCCTTAAATCGTCTAAAGTATTTATTTCATCAGCTTTTTTATCTTTTCGCCAACGGGCGATACGAGGAAATCTTAATGCTAAACCGGCCTTATGACGTTTGCTTTCTGCAATACCTTCAAATGCAATTTCAAATACCAACTCTGGTTTAACCGTTCTAACCGGACCAAATTTTTCGATAGCGTTTTTGTTTACGAATGAATTTACTTCTTTTATTTCTTTGTCTGTTAAGCCCGAATAAGCTTTGGCAATAGTGATCAGTTTATTCCCATCACGCACTGCAAAAGTATAATCTGTAAAAAAGTTAGCCCGTCGTCCGCTACCTTTTTGGGCATAAATCATAACTGTATCAACCGTAAACGGATTTATTTTCCATTTCCACCAATCGCCACGTTTACGCCCAGTATGAAATGTAGAGCTTAGCTTTTTAAGCATTATGCCTTCGCTATTTATTTCTCTAGCGGTTTCTCTAATTGTAGCCAATTGCTCCCAACTTTTAAAATTTATTACAGGCGATAGCAACGCAATATTTTTAGTAACTAGACCACCAATTACATTTTCTAGAGTTGATCGTCTTTTTTCTAACGGTTCCTGTCTAATGTCTTCGCCATTAAATTCTAAAATATCATAGGTGAAAAAACCAATCGGTGCATCGTTTAATTGAGATTTATTAATTGTCTTTCTATTTAATCTTTGCTGTAAAGTGCTAAATGATTGTACTTTGCCATCTTTTATTGAAAGTATTTCTCCATCCAAAACTACACCATTCGGTAACTCATCTTTTAAAAAATGTAACTCTGGAAATTGATCTGTAACCAATTCTTCGCCTCGAGACCAAATGAAAAGTTCGTCGTTTCGTTTTACGATTTGTCCGCGTATGCCATCCCATTTCCATTCTGCTTGCCACTCGGTTGTATCGCCTAAATTTTCTGGTTCTGTTTCTAAAGCATAGGCTAAGCAAAACGGGTATGGCCAAGAGTTATCGGTGTTTACGTGGGCACCCTCAATCAAACCCAAATACGTTATTTCATCAGGTTGCCATTTACCCATAATGCTGTGCATTATTTTGCTGCTATCTTCATCACTTTGTTTGGCAATGGCATTAACCAGCATTTTATTGGAAACACCAATTCTAAAATTACCCGAAATTAGCTTGTTAAAGATGAAACGTTCTTGAGTATTAAGGCTGTTCCAAGTATCTAAGATATACTCTTTTTTAGCCTCGTCGTCTTTTCCGTTTAATTGAGCAAGCTCATTTATCCATTGGTGCAAAGGTTTGTCGATATTTCTTTCTGCTGGCGGAAGTACTAAAGCAATGGTTTCACTTAAATCGCCAACACTACTATAGCTCTCTGCAAATAGCCATTCGGGTATACCGCTTAGTTCTATTGCCCATTGTTTTATTAAGGATGTGTTTACTGGCCTTTTAGGTTTTTTGCCAGTAAACATTGCAATTACATAAGGCTTATCTCTGTCATCCGCCTCGTTAAAATAACTTACCAGCGCCGCAATTTTATCGTTGGTTTTATTACTAAGCTCTAACTCCTGAATTAGTTGCGAAAATCGTTTCATTGGATTTCTTCTTTTACAGTATTTTCAGTTGATTCTCCAATTATGTCATCATCTTCAGCACCATATTTTGTAGTAACTTCTTCGGCACTAATGCCGATTTCATTCAGATATTTTGCAAAAACAGCTGTCGAACCATGTGTTACGAAAACTTTCTCAGCTTCTGTAGCTTTTATAGCCTCAAGTAAACCTGGCCAATCGGCGTGGTCGCTTAGCGCAAATCCGGCATCGGCGCTACGCCATCTTCGGCCTGCTCTAACTGCCATCCAGCCTGAGCAAACGCCTATTGCAGGCTGTTGAAGATTTTTTACCCACCTTCCGTCTGCTAAAGCTGGGGGTATAATTACAATACCTTTTTGTAATTCGTCTTTTTTAATTTCGGGTGTAATTCTAATCGTTTCTGGAAGTTGTACGCCAGCGCCTGCAAAACCTTCGTTTAAATTTGCTATAGAATTATGTACATAGATAGGATAGTGGCCAGCAAGATTTTTAATTAATCGTTGTGCTTTGCCTAAACTATACGCAACTAAAATGCTGGTTTTTCCTTTTAAATTGTTGTCTGTAATCCAACTTATTATTTGGTCGAAAATAAGTTGTTGAGCTTGCCAGGTATAAATTGGCAGGCCGAAAGTGCTTTCGGAAACAAATGTATGGCATTTTACAGGCTCAAACGCCGTGCTAATGCCATCGTATTCAACTTTGTAATCGCCAGAAACAACGCAAATTTCTCCTTTATATTCCAATCTAATTTGTGATGATCCAATAACGTGTCCTGCCGGAAAAAGACTCAGTTTAACGCCATTAATATCTATTTCTTTATTATATGGTAAAGTTTCGACATTATCTTCCAAGGCATAACGTTGTTTTAAAATAGGTTTTGTTAGCTCATGGCATAAATAGTTTTTATTGCCCCATTTCACATGATCTGCATGCCCATGTGTGGTTACAGCATAATCTACAGGATGCCAGGGGTCTATGTAAAAATTGCCTTGTTTGCAGTAAATACCTCGGTTTGTAAATTCAATTAATGCCATATCGATATAAACAACCAAGCTAGAATTAAGTTTTTTAAGTAATTATCGCGTAAAAAGCCGATAAATTGAATTATCGGGTAATTAGCCGATATTTTGAATTATCGGATAAATACCCGATATTAGTTTTATGAAAGCAGTTATAACAGGAGATATTATTAACTCAAGAGCATTGCCTCCAGATTGGATAAATACGCTTAAGAGTTCATTAGGCAATCTTTTCGGTAAACAAATAAAATGGGAAATTTTTAGGGGAGATAGTTTTCAGGTAGAGCTGAGCGCACAAGATGCTCTTATTAACGCCATTTACATAAAGGCTTGCATTAAAACTTTAAAAAAAGCAGATGTGCGTATTGGCATTGGCATTGGAAAAAAAAGCGTAAATGCTGCTAAGGTTACAGAAGCAAATGGCGAGGCTTATATAAACTCTGGAAACGCTTTTGATACATTAAAAACAAATAAGGTAAATATGGCTATTACAACACCTTGGCCAACAGTAAATGAAGAGCTGAATTTATTTATTAAATTAGCTTTAATTAGCATGGATAGTTGGGGGCAGATTAGTGCTGAGATGGTTAAATATGCTATAGAAAATCAAAATACCAAACAAGATAAAATTGCAAAACTTGCCGGCAGAAGCCAATCTTCGGTTAGCGAAGCTTTAAAAAGGGCACATTTTACAGAAATAATGGAACTAGAACATAGGTACAGAACCCAAATGAATCAACTAATTAAAAACTAATGGAAATTGCCTTAATTAAGCTCTTGCTTGCACACATACTGGGCGATTTCTTTTTGCAACCAAATAGTTGGGTTACAGAAAAAGAGCAGCTAAAACTAAAATCGGCCAAGCTGTATTGCCATGTAGCTATACATGTTGCCCTTATATTTTTGGTTTTTATGTCGTTTAACGTATGGAAGATTGCTTTAGTAATAGGCGCTACTCATCTAGTTATAGATGCTATGAAACTTAGTTTCCAAAAAATAAAAACGCAAAGGCTATGGTTTTTTATAGATCAGCTTTTGCATATTACGGCAATAGTTATATGCTGGAGTTATTATTACGGAAATAATATTGATTTTAGTTTTTTAAATAACGACCGTTTTCTGCTCTTTGCTTTCGGTGCGCTACTGCTTACTTCGCCAGCAGCAGTTTTTATAAGAGTAGTTATTGCCAGATGGATGCCCAATGCCACTAACACAACAGGATTATCTACAACATCATTACAAGATGCTGGTAAATATATAGGCATTATGGAGCGTTTACTCATCTATCTTTTTGTTTGCACCCATCACTTTGAGGCAGTAGGTTTTCTATTAGCGGCAAAGTCTATTTTTAGGTTTGGAGATTTAAAAGATGCCCATGATATAAAACTAACCGAATACGTGCTAATTGGTACCTTGCTAAGTTTCGGTATTGCGCTGGTTGTGGCGCTAGCCGTTTTGGCGATTAGTTTGTAAGATTAAATTTCTGCTATTTCTTAATTTTTGTTTAGGCAATGCCAATAGTAGAAAAAGCCTGCGTAAAATAAACCCGACCGTATTGGAAATACTTTTTGTTTTACTGGCTTTAGTCACCGAACTGGATAATGCGTAATATGCGGAAATATCTTTCTGCCAGAGATTATGACGAAAACAAAAAGATTGTAAAGTAGGGCGGGACCGAGTGTAACTAGATGACACTACAGCATGTTTTCTAATAAAAAAGCCACAGCTATAAGTAACTGTGGCTCTGCGTATGTTTTTAAAAGAATTATCTTGCTCCTGGAGGGCAGTTTTCTTTTAAGAATTTTGTAAAGGTTAATGCCAGGTGCTGTCTAGTTCCTTCGCCTTCGCTAATACTGTGCGAACGGTTTGGATAGCTCATTAATTGAAACACTTTTTTGTTTTTTACCAATTCGTTAATCAACATGTCTGCATTTTGGTAATGTACGTTATCATCACCGGTACCGTGTATGTACAATAAGTTACCAACCAAATTTTTAGCATGTGTAATTGGCGATCCTTTTACATAAGCTTCGGTACTTGGAAAAGGCGTGCCCATGTAGCGCTCTTGATAAATATTATCGTAGGTTAATTGGTTGGCAACCGCAGCAACTGCGATACCTGTTTTGTAAATTTCTGGGTATTGAAACAATAAGTTTAATGTAGATGAACCACCGCCACTCCAACCGTGAACCGCAACGCGATCTTTATCTAAGAAAGAGTAGGTTGCCAATAATTTTTTGGTTGCCATTGCCTGATCGCGAATATTAAGGATACCTATATTTTTGTAAATAGATTTTCTCCAGGTAGTGCCTTTTGGAACAGGTGCACCACGGTTATCCATAGAAATATAGATATAACCATCTTTTGCCATATCGCCCGCGTACAGGTTATTGTTTCCAGCACCCCAAACATCGGCCGCTGTCTGCGACGCTGGTTCGCCGTAAACGTAAAATAAAACAGGGTATTTTTTGTTAGGATTGAAGTCATCAGGTTTTTTCATCCAGCCATCTAGTTCAACACCGTCTTCTGTGGTTACTTTAAAAAACTCGACTTTGTTTTTTGGCGGAGATTGTTTAGATAACTGTGTAGTAATGCTACCGTCCATAGTTAAAGGCTGACCTGCAGCAAAATTCATCCACTCGGTAACCGGTTGTACGGTAGAACTGTTGTAGCTGTGGCGAGCAAATAATCCGTTAGGAGAAATTGAATAGCTGTGCGTACCCGGTAAAACAGAAGGCGTAACCATTTCTAGCTTGCCTTTACCATCTAACTTTGTTTTGTAAAGATATTTTTGGGTAGCATTGGTAGGCGAAGCCATGAAATAGATGGTATTGTTTTTCTCGTCAACCAAGCTTAAATCAATAATATCGTAGTTGCCTTTGGTGATTAAGGTTTCTTTTTTACCGTCTTTGCTAACGCGATAAAAGTGGTTGTAGCCATCTTTTTCGGTTTGATAAATGAATTCCTTGTTGCCGTTTAACCAAATAAATTGATCCTGAGCATCTATCCACGAATTGTTTTTTTCTTTGTAAATTTCGGTAATTGTATTTGCCGTAACGTTAGCTACAAATAATTTGCTCTCGTTTTGTTGGCGATTTAGTTGTTGCAAAATAATCTCATTGGTGTTAGGGATCCACTGCATACGAGGAATGTAGTTTTGTACGTTATCTCCAGGAACTGCTAACCAATTGGTTTTTGCAGTAGCAATATCAACCACACCAATTTTGCAAGCCGAAGGATCTTGGCCAACTTTTGGATATTCTACCGGTACATTAAATGCGTAGATAGAATCTGTATTATTAATCATTAAAAAGTTTTTGATCTTGGTAGCATCAATTTGCCAGTAGGCAATAGATTTTCCGTCTGGCGACCATCTGAAACCATCTAGGCAACCAAATTCTTCTTCGTAAACCCAGTCGAAAGTTCCGTTAATCATTCTGTCGGTGCCATTGGTAGTAAGAGCTTTTGCAATTCCAGTAGCTAAATCTTCTACATAAACATTGTGGCCACTTACATACGCTACTTTGCTGCCATCTGGAGAAAATTTGGCAAACATTAAAGATGACGCCGGCTTATCTTTACCTATTTGGGTTAATTTATTATTGGTGATATCGGCAACCCAATAATCTCCACGGCTATCTTGTCGCCAAACTCTTTTTGTGTTTGTGTAAATTAACGCTTTAGTACCATCATCTGTAAGCTGAAAACTTCTAACAGGTATTGGATTTTGCGTGTTAGGTGCGGTTAACAAGCTTCTGCTGATAACAGTTTTACGCTCGTTTTTTGGTAAAGTGATACTAACAATCTCTCCGCCAGCATTGGTGTAATAACCATTGCCATCCTTTGTCCAGTTAATACCACCACGTTGCGCTTTAGCAACATTAGCGCCTGTAAGGGCTAATACAGCTACAGCAATTAGAAGTTTGGTAATTTTCATGTTATAGTTTTATAAATTGTTGATATGATTCTTGATATCTGCTAGTAATTCGCTTTGCGTTAAAAAAAGCAAACTGAAAAAAAGCGCAAAAAAAATCAGGCTTTTAGCATTGGCGGCTAATTTAATAAAAACCAATGATAAAAGCCTGATGCAGTAATTAGGTTAGCTATTATTGGCCACCGCCTTGCATAGCTTGTAATTCCTCGTAAGTAATTTCGTCGTAACCTTTCGGGATTTCAGTAACAGATAGTGCATCAACTTTACCCTCTGTTGCAGATTTTAAGGTTACAGTACCGCCTTTTCCAGTAAATTTAACTATCGTACCTTTAACATCTTTAAATTCTCCTGTAAACATATTTAAAGGAATTTCAGCATCTTTTGTAATCCAAACCTCATAACTTTCGCCAGCAGCATTTTTATAGGTATATTTTTCTGCGTTATACGTTGCAATAACTTGTTTTTCGCCAGTAGCTTTAAAATCAGATAATTTCCCGCCACCTAATGCCTCAGTTTGCTTGTCTACATCAGCTTTAGACATTTTTGCCGCTTTTTGCATTTGAGCAACTGGTACATCAACTAAAACCAATCCTGTTCCGTTTTTGCTATCGTTAAAAATACCAATAGTGGCCGGTCCAGCAGCTATCTCTAATTTAGAAATGTCGCCGTTGAATTTAATTGTTTGCTCTGAATCTCCTTCAGCATTTTTCATGGTGTATACCAAAGTGCCGGCAGAAATTTTCTTTTGTGCTTGTGCGAAAGCAGCACTACTAATTAAGATTACGGCAATTACGCCAGTTTTAAAAGATTTAAACATTGTATTAGTTTTAATTTTAGTTTACCATTTAATTTCTTCTCTCTTTAAAAAAGCGCCAATTCCATTCTTAAAATCGTTGCTTTCTCTTACCCTTGCATTAATCTGAACCGCCATATCTAAACTTTTTTCTAAAAATGGATTGGTGGTTTCGTTTATTAATTGCTTAGTTACCATTAACGAGTTTGCCGATGTGTTATTACAAAGGTTAATCGCAAAATCATTTACAGTTTGATTGATAACCTCTTTTTTTGTTACATAAGTAATCAGGTTATATTCTAAAGCCTTTTCTGCGCTAAATAAATCTCCTGTTAAAAGTATTCGTTTGGCAATCGTTTCACTCGTTTTACGCATTAAAAAACAGGACACTATTGCCGGTACAAAACCTAGCTTAACTTCGGTATATCCGAAATTTGCTTCTGGAACTGCAAAAATAATATCGCAAACTGTTGCTAAACCGCAACCACCCGCTATCGCATGGCCCTCAACTTGCGCAATTACAACTTTCGGAAGATAGTAAATTGCGGTATATAATTTTCTTAAATTGTTAGAGTCAGTTAAATTTTCTTCGTGCGAATTGCCTTGTATTTTCTGTAAATAGGCTAAATCTGCACCCGCACTAAATGAGGGGCCATTGCCCTTCAATATCACTACTTTAACTTCATCATCTTCGCCGGCCTTTAAAAAAGTTTCGGTTAATAAATTTATTAAATCTGGATTTAACGCATTACGTTTATCAACTCTGTTTAAAGTTATGGTTGCAATTCTGTTACTTACTTCATACAGTACCAAATCTTCTGCCATACAACTGGTTTATTTTAGGTTTACCAAATATGCTTTATTTTTCTTTAACACAAAGTGATTTAATCGTTTTTTGTTTGCATCATTTACAAATTCTTCAATTCGATAATCTTTATTGCTTGCATCAATTAGTAAATTTTTAAAATCGATTTCTGTTGCTAACTGCTCAATTTTTAGCTTAGGATTTTTATGCAACCATACGCTTTCGAAGCTAGGTTTGTTTTTGATGTTCTTGTAATTCAACGAGCTATCGATTACTAGAATTCTATAATTATTAAACACGATTTGATTTTGCTTTTTGACGAAACTTTCCATAACCGTATCACTGCTCATGGCTAAGAAATCTACTTTTGAAACCTGAAGCTGATCTAGCGCAGGCTTTACAAAAAACTCGAAATTTTTGTCGCTTTTTGTTAAATCTGTAAGCAATGTTGCACCATTACCGTTAATAAAGGCAGCTGCATAGTTTTTTCTGAGGGTAAAGTGTATAATTTTTTGCTGACCCGAAAAGTTTTCTTTTTGAACCAAAACAACGGATTGATAAGCAATAAATAATATTATTGAAGTAAAAAACAGCTTTTTGTTTGGACGTTTACTAAGCGAATAAATTAGCATGGACAATATGATGGAAAGTGCAAACAATTGCCATTTTGTTATCCAAATAGAATTTATTCCAGAAAAAGGCAATTCGGCGATCCACTTTAATCCGTTATTGGTAAAAGTTATAATCCACTCAAATAGTGGAGCTAGAAAATATACCCGTAACATTAAAATTCCTATCCCTAAATACATCATCAGCGTTAGCGGAATTAAAATAAATAGGTTTGCTACAATAAAATATACTGGAAATTGATGAAAGTAGTAAATGCTTAGAGGGTAGGTTGCCAATTGGGCAGCCAAACTCATAGCTACTGTAGCCCATAATTTATCCAGCCATTTATTTTTTATATACATCCAACTGTATATTTTTGGCTGGAGGTATATCAATCCAAAAACAGCTAAAAACGATAGCTGAAAACCAACATCCCAAACCAGAAATGGATTGTAAATTAACAGGCATATGGCGGTAAACGCCAATATATTGTAGCTATTGCTGTTTCTATTAAATGATTTTGCAATAATAAAAACACTAAGCATTACGGCAGATCTTAACACAGAAGGAGAAAAACCTGTTAAAAGCGAATAATACCAGATGAGGGAGCAGATTAAGACAAGTTTTACTATTCGCCCGATTAATTTTTTATCGAGAAAGAAAAGTGCCCAATTAAGAAAAAGGTAAATAATGCCAACATGCATTCCCGAAACCGAAAGTGCATGTATGGTACCGGTTTTAGAGTAGGCATTAAGTGTTTCTTTACTTAAATCGCTTCTGTAGCCCAATACCAAAGTTGATGCAACTGCGAAGGCTTCATCATTTTTTATCAGTTTTCTGTAAATAGCAACTTGCCTTTGCCTAACGTCTAAGGCATAATTTATTAATGAGTTTCCTTTATTCTTGCCAATTTTTATTAAATGATCTTGATTTACGAAACTTTGATGATAAACATTCTTACTTGCAAGCCAGGCTTTAAAATCAAATTCGGCGGGATTGTAGGATGGTTCGACTGCTAAATATTGGGCAGAAACTAAAAGTTCATCCCCATATTTAAGTTTTATTGGCTTAGTTTCATTTAGCTTTAAAGCAAGTAACAATTTGCCAGACTTTTCTACAGCTTCACCATGTACATAAGCTTGGGTAACGTTAGTTTCAAATCTCAATATGTCGTTTGTTTGCTCAGGTTCATTAGCAATCCAAACTTTTAAGTATTCGTAATCTTCATTGGCATAATAGTCTGTTTTAAAAGATTGGTTATGCAAAATGCATATTAATCCGCCGAAGGCAAAAAAGAATAAATGAAACAAAACACCAATAATTCCTTTAAACTGATAAGCCTTAAACTTTTTATAAAATGCATTAATTATCAGTAAAACGAAAAATAGAATAACATTTACACTTGCTATAAGCAATAAACTTTCTTTAGTTGCCGAAATATATGCGCAAATAATTCCCAGTATAAATGGAACTAAAATCCTAACAAATATTATTTCTGCTTTAAATGTCAATGCTATTAAAATTGGTAACGAACTTGTAATTTAACTTCAGTTTTTTTGTTGCCTTTTATCTCGTCCAAACCAGAGCCAACGGTTTCTACACCTTGATAAATGAACATAGCGTATCTTGCCCAAACATCTAAACGTTTTGCTAATTTGTATTTTAGGTTTAAGTAGTTTCTAAATCCCCTTCCGCTGTACATGCCAAAAGAAAAATTATAAAGTACGTCATCCTCGTAAGCGTATATTCTGCTGTTGTAAGAGGCTGTATTAAAATATGCAACCCTTAAGTTTCCATTAAATTTTGATAGGTTAGGGGTATAGGAGATATCCTGGTAGATCATATATCCAAACTCTGCTGTAGGTTGGCCTTTTTTAAATTGTGATACTTCAACTCGGTTTTGAAAACCTAAAGACTTAGATAACTTCCAACTTACATCTGCTCTATAAGATTCTTTTTTAACATGATCCAAGTAATTTATTGCCACATCTAAATCTGTGTTTTGTTGTTTAAGTTCACTTTTATATCTTAAAAATGCCTTAAAGGTTTTGTTTGGGGTGTAGGTTAGTTGGGCTAAATATTCATATCCATTGGAAGGTGCATCAATTCTAAATTTAAGCCAAGGAAATTTGAAATAATCTGCATAAATAGAAAAATTCCAAGCTTTTACCGGCGTGATGTTCAACCCCGCATAAAATCCATTTTCGTTAAACGCTTCACTGGCTTCTGCTGTAGCCTGATTAAAAAAGTTGTGGTGATTTTTTTGGTAATTGCGATGTAACACAACTGCGGAAACTTTTGAAGATAAACTAATCAATGCGCCGTTTAAAAATCCATAACCACTGTTGAGGCTTTTAGCGGCTTCTCCAAATAGATAGATGTTTTTATAACTGTAGTTATAATTTACACCAACGTTTGTTAACGATAGACCCGTAAAATTATATTTTCTGTAGAGTTGAGTTCCGGTTATAAAAGCCTTATCGAATTTTGTAAGATAGCCTATAGCTCCAATGCTTAAATTTTTATGTTGATATTGAACTACACCACCAAAAATTTGTTGGCTAACGCTATTTCTATTCTTAATTTCTGTTGCAGTTCTATGGTAGCCTGTTTCACTTAAGTTTGCTAACACCGATTCTCTGTTTTCATTCAAATCCAAACTAGCATCTAAGTTTCTAAATGATACGAAAGGAGTAAAGTCTATACGTTTTGTAAGCGAAACTGTTGTGGCTAAACCTCTTAAAAAAGAATATTCATTAGCAGAGGTGTAAGCTCTCAGGCCGATATCCTTCTTTGCAACAGATGCAACATCTGGCGCTTTGCCAAAAGAAAATCCAGTCCAAAGTGTTAAACCTTGTCCAAATTGTAGGGAATAGTCGCCGACAACAATTTTCTTAAATCGCCCGGTATTGTAGACTGCAACGTGTGCGGTTTGAAAATCGAAAAGAAATTGTTTGTCACCTTTAAAAAAATATTCGCCGGCGTCTTTCTCGAATATTAACGAAGCAGAAACGCGATTACTGTAGTTGTACTTATAACGAAATAGAAAACGTTCTTGAGATCCTAAATATCTGCTTCCGGGTAACTCTGTAAAGCCTTTCGGCTTTTCTAATAACCTGGCCATACGTATAACTAAATCGTTGTCTGCCAGTACGCGTAAATTTCTCCAGGTAATTTTATCAACCAAGTCAGTTTGGTTAAGCGTTACAAACGGCAACAGTCGCTGTACCGTTTCAAGATCAAAATTTGGGATGCTTTGCAATTCTAAAACATCTATCAACTTTCCATTTTTTTCTAAATGCGTAAAAAGGTTGCTAATTTGCAATGGCGAAAGAAAAATTAGACTATTTAATTCTTCTGTAGTCGTCTTATTTAGGTTTATCGGTCGCTTCTTGTAGAATAATAATCTGTCTTGTAGCTCAGATAAATCGAAATCTTCGGGCAGGTTTTCAGCCAAGCTTTCAATTAAGTCTTGCACAAATTTATCATCTTGTGTTTGCGCCTTTGTAGCAAAGCTGATAAATAGAAGCAATATGGTTATTAATTTAAAACGCATAGGCCAGCGCAATTTGAGGTGAATAGCCTAAATTCGGATCACTTTCTACGGCGCCGTCAAAAGTTAAATGCTTGTATCTTATGCCGAAACCAGCATATTGCTTAAAGGATTTTGCTGTTAAGCCACCCCGTAAACTTAAAACCTCGAATATATTATAATCGATACCCAGGCCAACATCAAAAGCTTTATCAAGTTCTTTTTTAATATAGCTTGCAACTAAAATTTTGTTAGATGCGTTATAGCTTGCACCCAACGAAAAGATGGTTGGTATCTGTGCGGAAAGGTTTTGTGTTTTATATTTCTGCAGAGTTGGATTGGATACGAAAGCGCCGAAAGTTAAGTTGCCGTTATACTTGTACATTAAACCTACATCCGCAGAAAAACCATTTGTAGAACCGTAATTAGTAATTTTGATCTGATGGTAATTGAGTTTTATTCCGATAGCAAAGTTTTCACTAAAAGCTTTTGTTAACGCAATCCCTGCATTTATTTCGTTATACTCCGTTATACCGTACCGTTGGATACTTAGTCCGGCAAAATTTCTGTTGAAGGGTATTACAAAAGCTAAACCTTGATTGCTTATTTCTGTGCTGGTAATTGATTTTCCATAACTGAGCGCTAGGGTAGGTTTATTTAAACCTGTAATGCCGGCAGGATTTCCGTTAATACTCCAAATATCTTTAACTGCTATTGTGTTATTGCCCATGCCAAGCAAACGGCCACCAGTATTGTTTTGAGCAAAACAACACAAACTAATTATAAACATGGAGATTGTTAAAATAAATACTTTGTTCATAGGCTAGATAAAACCAATTTAACAAAATATAATCTTATTTATATATATAATTATAAAATATAATTTCATTTAAACTAATAATTTAAAATTTAATTTTATAATTTACTTAATTAACTAATCGATAAAAAATTAACCTGTATCTAATTGTAAATAAAACGTTCGTTGTCAGAAAATCAATTTTTCCGTAATATAAATGGCGTAATTTTTGATAAAAATGTTGCAGTTAAACACATTCATTATGAAAATTAATAGTAGACTATCCGCAACACCTATTTTAAGCCTCTTAACAATTTTAACGTTAACCTTTACATCCTGTAAAAAAGACAATTCTGTAAATGAACCTGTTGTTTACGGAGATGCATCTTTGAAAGTTGTAAATACAGTTCAGGGGTCGTTAGCTCAGGATTTTTTTCAGAATGATACCAAAATATCTACAACTCCTGTCGCCTATGGCGAAGCTACTGGATATTTAACCATAAAAGCAGGTAATAGTACCATAAGTTACAAAAACACAGGTAGCACAACGGTAAACGCAACAGCCGGGTTAGGGCTTAACACCAATGATAGTTTTACCGTTTTTTACGTTAGCAATGCTAATGGTTCTGGTGGAATTATAGGTTTTCTAGATGATACTGTTGCTCCGGCTACAGGCAAAGCTAAAGTTAGATTTGTAAATATTGGTGCTGCACTAACAAATACAATTAATGTTAATATTACCGGAGGTGCTGCTTTAGCTACAGGTTTACAATACACCCGTAGCAGTGTTTATAGTACAATAGATGTTAATACTGGCTTAACTGCTACAGTTTTAGGTTCTACCACGCCGATATCAATTCCTGGTGTTACATTTCAAACTGGTAAAATATATACTGTTTGGTTTGATGCGGCAAGTTCAACATCTTTAAATTATCACGTAATACAGCAGAACTAAACTTTTGTTAGTTATTTAAAGAAAAGCATCTCCGAATAAGAGATGCTTTTTTTTATGGGATAAAGTATCGTAAAATTTCTACTTTTGATTGATAACAGATGGAAAAAACAAAAGAAATTAAGCTAACCTACAGAACCGTAAATGTAACGAGATACATTACCCCATTGAGAGAAGGTGGTTCTATGCCCGCAATTGCAGAAGCTGATGATGAGTTTTTGTACGTGCTAAAATTTAAAGGTGCTGGACAAGGGCACAAGGCTTTAATAGCTGAAATTATTGGAGGAGAAATAGCTAGAGCGTTAGGCTTACGCGTCCCTGAATTGGTATTTGCTAAATTAGATGAGGCTTTTGGCCGTACAGAACCCGATGAGGAAATTCAAGATTTGCTGAAAGCTAGTGTTGGTTTAAATTTGGCTTTGCACTATCTCTCTGGCGCTATCACTTTTGATCCTACCGTAAATAAAATCGATTCGTTATTAGCATCTAAAATTGTTTGGTTAGATTGTTTGTTAACGAATATGGATCGCACTGCGAGAAATACAAACATGCTTTTTTGGCATAAAGAGTTATGGCTGATTGATCACGGCGCATCGTTATACTTTCACCATTCTTGGCAAAATTGGGAAGAGCAAGCCAAAAAGCCATTTACATTGGTTAAAGACCATGTGCTATTAGCGCAAGCAGCAGATTTATTAGAGGTAGATAAATCACTTAAAGCTGTATTAACTCCAAATTTAATAGGCCAAATTTTAGATTTAATACCAGATGAGTGGCTGGATGAAACGATATTTGCTACTAGCGGAGCACAAAGAGAAGCTTATGCGCAATTTTTAAATACTAGAATTGTCAATTCTGAAGTTTTTGTAAATGAAGCACAAAATGCAAGAGAGAAGCTTATTTGAGTATGCGGTAATTCGAGTTGTGCCAAGGGTAGAACGAGAAGAGTTTATTAATGTTGGGGTTATTCTATACTGTGCAAAACAAAAATTTTTAAAATGTTTGTTTGAAATTGATGAGCAAAAATTTAGCTGTTTTAAATGTGGACTTGACCAGGAAACTGTTTTGGAGAATTTAAAAGCTATACAGCATATTTGTATTGGTATAAATGCCGGGCCGATAGGAGAGTTGGATCTTGCATCGAGATTTAGATGGCTAACAGCGACTAGAAGTACGGTAGTACAAAGTTCTAAAGTTCATCCTGGCTTTTGTATAGATGCAGACGAAACTTTAAACAAGTTGTTTGAACAACTAGTGCGGTAATTTTAGAGGTAAAAATATTTGAAGGCGAAAAACATATTTTGTTAATCCAAAATATGTTTTTCGCCTTTTTTTGGAATGCTAACGCTATAACCCTCTACACTCAGTGAAGTAGCTAAAGCATTCATGCTTTTATCTTCTCCGTGCACTAAAAATACTTTTTTAATTTTAGCAGGATCTTGACTTTTCACATTAGCTACCAAATCATTATGATCGCCGTGACCACTGAGCAAATCTGTTTTTTTAATAGATGCATAAACCATTAAATCTCTATTGCGCAATCTTACGATAGGATCACCACGCAATAATCTGTCTCCCAAAGTGCCTTTTGCGCAAAATCCTATAAATAGTATGGTGCAATAGTAGTTTTGAATATTGTAATATAGATGATCTTGAATCCTGCCACCTTCCAACATCCCTGCAGATGAAATAACGATGCAGGGTTCCAGATAATTCATAACAGATTGGCTTTCTTTTCTATCTTGAACATAAGCTAAATTATCAAACTCAAATTCATCACCTTTGGTTTGATAGAAATCTTTTGCTTCTTCACTTACCAAATTATGATGCCTACGATAAACTTCAGTTGCATGATTAGCCAAGGGGCTATCTACAAAAATTTGTACAGGAGGTAGCAAACCTTTGCTAAATATTTGATTTAAAGTGAAAACCAACGATTGCGTCCGGCCAATACTAAAGGCGGGGATAATCAGTCTACCAGGGCTTTTAACGCAAGTTTCACTTATTGCATCTACTAATGTTTCTTCAAGTGTTTTATCATGCGTATGATTTCTGCCACCGTAAGTAGATTCAGATACCAGATAATCTAATTGAGGTAAAGTTTCTGGATCTTTTAAAACCGGATAATTTTTTCTGCCAATATCTCCCGTAAAACCTATTTTTTTAGAAATCCCGTTTTCTGTAATTTCTAAAACTACCGCAGCTGCTCCTAATAAATGGCCAGCTGGAACGAAAGTTAAAGAAATACTACCATTAATTTTGAACGGTTTGTTGAATGCTATGGTTACAAAACGATCAACAGTTTCCATTACATGCTTTTGTAAATATAATGGAGCCGGGCCCGAACGTCCTTTGCCACGTTTAGGCTTTCGGCTTTGCTTTCCTAAAAATATATTTACAGAGTCTAGTAAAAGTAATTCGCTTAAATCTGCAGTAGGGGCAGTACAAAGAATTTGCCCCTCAAAACCCATTCTAACTAAAGTTGGTAAATTGCCAGAATGATCTATATGCGCATGTGTTAAAATTACAACGTCAATATCAGACGGATCGAATGGGAAATATTGATTTTCTTCCTGATAAGTTCCCTTTTCGTAGTCAAGTCCGCAATCTATTAATATATTATAGTTACTGGTTTGCAATAAATGCATACTCCCAGTAACTTGTTGCGCTGCGCCCCAAACGGTTAGTTCCATCAAATTCTATTATCTTATTAGCGCAAGATATAATTTTAAATTATTTGTTTTCCGGCTTAGTGTCTACTATTTCACCAAACTCGTTTACGTAGGCCATCATGTTTTCCAAATCGCCACCTGTAGAGTTTTCCCTACGCTCTTGCTTACGTTCTTGTTTTTCTTGTTTTTTCTTTTGTTTATTTTTTTCAAGTTGCTTTTTCATAAAAGTTGCCTGAGACTTTGCCATAATATTATAGTTATAATTAAAAAATACTATTCTCCAACTTACCGTATTTTGGAAGCCGAACTGACTAATTAAAAGACTAAAATTCATTCTATGTAGGCAACGGACACCTTTTTTGAATTAGAATGCGATAATTTCAAATTATCCTTGAAGTGGTAATTAGGAGAAAAGTTTACTGATTTTCCGTTTAATGCAAATTTAATAAAAATTACCCGAAAAACTAAATGTTGATTCTGTTTGTTGTGTAATAAAGTCGATTTTGGTAAATGAAATTGGCAATTAAAAATAATGGTAAATTAATTTTTGGCATTATTTTTTCAAGGATGTTAATTATTAGTTATTAAAAATCTAACCCAAATGAAAAAGATATTCGCAATAGTTACATTGGCTACAGTATTAGCTTCATGTGGCAACAGAGAAAAAGAAGATGCATTAGCAAAGCAACAAGCTATTGTAGCTGTTAAAGATAGTTTGAAACTTGATAGCTTTAGAAGAGCAGAAGTAGAAAACGAAAAACGTAAAGTTGAAGAAAGACACCAAGCAGAACTTGCTGCAGCCAGAAGAAGTGCAAATGCTAGTTACTCTGGTGGCGGTACAAGAACAACTTCATCTGCAGGTACAACTACTACAACCACAACAACCAAGAAAAAAGGTTGGAGTGATGCCGCAAAAGGTACCGCAATTGGTGCTGGTGTTGGTGCCTTAGGTGGCGTATTAATTGATAAAAAAGATGGTAGAGGTGCTATCATTGGCGGTCTAGCTGGTGCAGGTGCAGGTTATGCTATTGGTAGAGCAGAAGATAGAAAAAGCGGTAGAGTTCAGAAGAAAAATTAATCTAATACCAATTATATTAAAAGCGTCCAAGTTTAATTACTTGGGCGCTTTTTTATTTCTGTCTTTTCAAAATCATTTATCTTAATTAATTGTAACAAAATTTAATTGTTTTTATCATTGTATGAAAAACAGAAACCTTGAAACTTTATATTACATTAGCCGTAGTTGTTGTGCTGGTTATAGCAACTATCTGGATTTTAAATCTGCCAGTATTTGGAAAACATCCAGGTGGAAAACGATTAGAACGCCTTAAAAAATTACCAAACTATAAAAATGGACAAATAGAAAATTTATCGCCTACACCCAATTTGCCAGATAATATAACGTATTTAGACATTATTGGTAAAATGATAAAGGGCAATGATAAAGCATCTCCTACAAAACCAATTCCTCACGGGATGCCAGATTTTACTAAAAGCGAGGAATTGAAAATCACTTGGTTTGGCCATTCTTCGTATTTATTACAAGTGGATGGGGTAAACATTTTGGTTGATCCAGTATTCAGTGAGAGAACATCGCCTTTTCAGTGGTTAGGTTCTAAGCAATTTTTAGGAACCAATTTTATTAAAGCAGAAGAATTGCCAGATTTGGATGTAGTAATTATAACTCATGATCATTACGATCACTTAGATTACAATACGATTCTCAAATTGAAAAACAAAACCAAAGAATTTGTAACCTCTTTGGGCGTGGGTGAACATTTGGAAACTTGGGGAATAGAAGCCAACAAGATTACTGAGCTAATTTGGGATCAAAATATGACAACAAAAAATGGTACAGGCATAACTGCCACCCCGGCAAGGCATTTTTCTGGTCGTGGTTTTACCAGAAACAAATCTTTGTGGTCGTCTTTTGTACTTAAGACTAAAAACAACAGTATTTATGTTGGTGGAGATTCTGGTTATGACACGCATTTCAAAAAAATAGGCGAAGCTTACGGACCTTTTGATGTTGCAATTTTGGAGTGCGGACAGTACAATTTGATGTGGCCACTAATACACATGATGCCAGAACAAGTTGCACAAGCTAGTATAGATTTAAAAGCTAAAAAATTGCTTCCCGTACATTGGGCAAAATTTAAATTAGCATTACACGATTGGGACGAGCCAATTAAGAGGCTGGTAGAAAGTACAGAAAAACAAAATATAAACATATTGACCCCAATCCCTGGTCAAACGTTTAAATTGGATGATGGAACAACTGCAAAAAAATGGTGGTTAGAAATAGCAGATTAAAAGAACAAACGTTTATATAATGTTGTTATTAGCATAAATACTAAACTTATGAAAACAGATTTTGTAGAAATTTTTCAAACTATTAGAGCAGAAATACAACCCTACGCTGTACAAGGATTAAATGCTACTGTAAATTCAGAAACTTCTTATCAACTATTTACCGCAAAGGCCATAGCAACAGAAGGTGATGTTAAAAATGAGATTTTTTTTGCGGGAGTAGAAATTAAAAAAGATCACGTTAGTTTGAAATTTATGGAAACTAAAAATGGTGATCAAACTTCAGTATTTCATCCAGAATTGTTAAAATTGTTGAACGATAAATCATCCCTTAAAATTACAGAGCTAGATGATTTGTTATTAGAGAAAATTTCAGTGGCTCTGGCTACAACATTTACACATTTTAAGCATAACGAGTGGGTATAAATCCTTTTTGGCAAGAAGACGTATTTTTAACATTACAAGCTATTTGCCATGAAGCCGATATTGTAGAAGAAACGAAATTCAATATCATTGAAACAGAAAACTTAGCGATAAATCTTATTTCAATACACCAAAATCTTTTGCCTAATGATTATATTGTTCTGCAAGAGCGTTATCAGCAAATCAATAAACAACTGGTGCATTTGTGGCAAGATGTTTGGCTCAATAGAAGAAATCAGGTTTTAAGTAGATTCCGTTCTTTTTCGGAAATAAACGATAGATTCCACGGTCGTAAAGCTAAAATCAAATCAATTAGCATTTTGGAAGCGAAAGATTTTTTAGACGATAATCACTTACAAGGATATATCAATGCCAAGCTTCATTATGGTCTATTTAACGGAGATGATATAATTGCTGTTGCTAGTTTTAGTATGGCAAGGCCGATGAAAAGCAAAGGCGAAAATTACAAATCTGCAGAGCTTGTTCGTTTTGCGACAAAAGCTGGCATTACAGTGGTAGGAGGGTTAAGCAAACTAATAAAACACTATTTAAAGTTAAATCCAGTTAACGATCTAATGACTTACGCAGATAGAGATTGGTCTATTGGAAAGGGGTATGAGAAAATGGGTTTTGAGCTTACCGAAATTGTAAAACCAATATTTTTCTTTTTAAATATGGAGAGTGGTATCCGTTACCTGGCAAATAAAGTTCCACAAGAAACACTCGACGAATTTGAGCAACAAAAAACCTTAACTTTACAAAAATTTTTAACAGAAAACGGTTACCAGCAAGTATTTAATACAGGGAACCTGAAATATCTTTATTACACGTAATGTCATCTTCATTAGTTATAATTTTAGGTCCAACAGCATCCGGAAAAACTAATCTGGCCACTAAAATTGCCTATCATTTAGAGGGAGAAATTATCAGCGCAGATAGTCGCCAAATTTTTAAGGGGATGGATATTGGCACTGGTAAAGATTTAAGCGAGTACGTTGTCGGCGGCAATGATATTCCTTATCACTTAATTGATATTAAAGATGCAGGAGAATTTTATAACGTAAATAACTTTAAACAAGATTTTTATAGTGCTTTAAAATCTGTTAGAGAGAAGAACAAATTGCCAATTTTATGCGGTGGTACAGGAATGTATATTCATAGTATTCTCCAGAATCAACCATTTACTGCTGTTCCTAAAAATGAAAAACTACGCTCGGAATTAGTAGGCTTAGAAAAAAATAAATTACAGCAAAAGCTGAATACATATCCCGAGAAACTTACTTTACATGCCGATTTAAATTCTGCTAAGCGATTAATTAGGGCAATAGAAATTGCAGAATTTTTATCCTATAATGACTTGCCCTTAACAGAGTATCCTCCAATTTCTCCAATTGTAATCGGGTTACAAAGTGACATAACATATCGTAGGCAACAAATTTTGAACAGGCTGAATTTTAGATTGGAAAACGGTTTGATAGCAGAAGTGGAAAATCTTTTGGCAATTGGCGTACCAGCAGAAACACTAATCTTTTATGGTTTAGAGTATAAGTTTGTGGTTGCATATTTGAAAAACGAAATCAGCTATAGCGAATTGAAAGATAAACTAGGTACAGCAATTTGCCAGTATGCAAAGAGACAGATGACTTTTTTTAGAAAGATGGAGAAAGATGGGATTGATATAAATTGGTTGTCTACAGAAGAAGGCGAATCAGCCTTGCTAAAAAAAACAATTGAAATTATACAGCAAAAGAAAAGCCTAACTACAATTAGCTAGGCTTTTTATTTTTTAACCTTCAACAGGTTCTAGGTATTGAGCGTAGCAATAGCCCTCTTCATTATCGTTGGTTCTTACTAACCACCATTGTTCATTACTTCTATTTACTAAGGTAATTATTTCGTGGTGCGCAGCTTTTCCAACAATAGGCTGGTCTGTACCTGGGCCTTTACGAATATTTAGGTTGCTACTTTGTGTAACCACTTTAACTTTGGTTACAGCTGCATCTATAGCCACATTAACATTTAAAATTAAATCACCAGATGTGAAATTTGGGTCGATTGCGTTATAAACATCCCAAAGCTGATCTTTAATTGCCCCGCTAGATGCCGTTCCGTCAATGTAAAGCACACCATCTTGCTCTCTTACCTGTAAATCGGCAACGCCATTTGCTGTTGCTGTATCAATTAATTGTTTGTATTTATCTTGTAAAGCCATTTTGTAATTACTTAACCGTTAATTTATTGTCTATTTTTTTTGGTTTTAGAGAACTTAAAGCCATCATTAGTTTTTGCAAACCATCTTTTGTAATACTACCAGTTAAATTTATAACTCCAGCATTAACAGTTGCAACAACAGTTGGGTAGTCTTTAACGGCATCTTTTACAGATTGCGTTAAAACATCGTCTGTTGCAATAACAATTGGAGCAACAACTGTAATGTTATTAACTACAGATTTTACACCTTTAACTTCTTTAGCGCTTGACTCAGCTAAAGTTTTAGCTGCATCATCTTTTGCTTGTCCACCTACTGTTACAACGCCGTCTTTAACGTCGACAGTTGTAGCAGTCATTTCAACTGTTGCAATTTTCTTTTCTACTTCTGTTTTAATGTCATTGTCTTTTGGTTTGCAGCTGTACAACATAACTGTTGCTAATAGCAGCATCATAACCGATTTAAAAAAATTCATGTTTTAATAGATTTATGTTTTAAATAATGGATGAAATTATCAAATTATTATACAGGTTGAGCTAAAAAACACTCAATAAGTTTTCAACACAAATAGTTATTAATCAATAGTTTATGTTGTTGTTTTTGGAGTTAATTTGTTTAACTAATAGTATTTTTAGGATTTTGATTTAAAATGTTGAATGACCAATAATTTACCTCACTATCAATCGGTTATTTGTTGTAATGCATTTTGGCACGTCTTATGGCATACAATTTGTTTAATATGCATCTAGAGCGATTGCTCTAACAAAAAATTAACCTTAAATATTTAATAATGAAAAAAATTACAAAAATTATAGCTTCTACAGTAGCTGTAGCTGCTTTATTTATCTCAGTTAATGCAAATGCACAGTCTGCTCCTAAGTTTGGTATTGGATTAAATGTTGGTGCTGGAACTAGTGCAGGTACTAATTTGGCTATTGGTGGTGATATTCGTTATCAATTTGATCTTGATAAACAATTATCTGTTCCTGTAACAGCTGGATATACTAATATTGGTATCAAAAATTCTGATTTGAATATTGGTTTTATTCCAGTTAAAGCTGGTCTAAAGTACTTTTTTAACGATAGCGGAGCAGGTGCATATGGTTTAGCTGAAGCTGGTGCAGGTTTTGCTGTTGGAGATAACACGGGTACAAGCTTCGTATATTCTCCAGCGATTGGTTACTCTTGGAGTAACGGTTTAGATCTTGCAGCTAAATACGAAGGTTACTCAAATAACGGAAACGTAGGTTATGCAGGTATTCGTTTAGCATACGGTTTTAAACTTTAATTAAAATAATTTAATCAATTGAGCCTCAGATGATAATCTGGGGCTTTTTTATGTGAAATAATTTTTAAAATATTTTCATTTTCGCGAAACCGATTTACTAAGCTACTCGTAAATAGCGTAACAATTAATCACCTTAAAATTACAACTATGAAAATTACTACTAAATTTTTCGCAATTGCGCTACTTGCCTTTGCCACATCTACTTCTTTAAAATCACAAGCGCAAGAAATGACAACGATGGCCACGACAAATAGTGGTATGGCTTTCAAAATTGGTGCTGGCGTTGGTGCCGGTATTACAACAGAAAAGTCGCCATTCAGTTACGCATTAAACGCAGATTTACGTTTGCAGTGGGATTTGTCTCCATATGTGGCATTAACCGCATCTGGTGGCTATACTCGATTAATGGCAAAAGAAAACAGTATCATAGCAGATTATGATTTTATCCCGGCCATTGGCGGCGTTAAAGTATTTGCAATTGAAAGAATGTACTTAAGTGCAAATGTTGGTGCAGGTTTTGGCATTAAAGATGGATCTAAAACTTCGTTTATTTTTGGTGGTGGAACAGGTTACGAATGGAAAAGTGGATTAGATTTAGGCGTTCGTTATGAAGGTTATCAGCAAGACGGTACTTCGTCTACTTACCAGCCGGTTAATGGCCAGTTTGCACTTAGGATTGGTTATAATTTTTAATAATACCTTAAAAATTTAGAGAGATTAAATCTCTAGCTTTAAATAGTTGGAGATTTTTTTTTGACCAAGATTTGCTAAAATGATTCATTTGAGCCCGTTTTGGTTTTATAATATAAATCTAATAATTAAATAAAACATCCAAATCTAGAAGGCTTTTTTTGTGGTTTAAATTTTAAATGCTATTTTGAGCAAGAAACAAAATATAAACCTACCACTATTTGATTTTTCATATTATTAGTGGTTGAACGACAAAAAAATATGCAAATAAAAAGTTATTTCGGCATAGTGTCCATTGCATTGTTAATGGCTTGCAATAGTGCTGAAAACAAATCTACCGAGCTCAAAGATTCGGCTACCGGGGACACAACCCAGAATTTACCGACCACTGCAGTTAAATTTAAAGACACGAAATTGCAAAATATATACGGCGGTTACATTGGTCTTAAAAATGCACTAGTGGCTTCAAATGCTAAAGATGCTAAAACTGCAGCAGCTAAGCTAGCAACAGAGTTGAAAACCTATTCAGGTTGTGAAAATACTGCGCTAACAGCGCAAAATATCGAAAAGTCGGATGATATAGCCATGCAACGTAAAGAATTTACTGCGCTTAGCACAGATGTTATAAGTCTTTTCAAACATGCAGAACTAACCGAAGGAACTATTTACGTTCAACATTGCCCTATGGCTAACAAAGGAGATGGTGGTGATTGGCTAGCTTCGGAGAAAAAAATCCAAAACCCTTACTACGGTTCGGAGATGATGGAGTGTGGCGCAGTTTTAGAAGAGATTAAAACCAAATAAGAGCCACAAATAAATTACACGTTTTTGCCAAATTTAACAGCAACTTAACAGCATAGTTTGAGCAAAAAACCTATTTTTAAAACAGATTAACTATTTTTGTTATTTATATAAAACTATAATATATGTCAGCTATTGCAGAGATTAAGATAGACGGTAAAACTTATGAGTTTCCGGTGATTACGGGAACTGAAGGTGAGAAGGCCATCGATATTTCAAAATTGAGAGATTTAACAGGTCACGTAACTTTAGATTTTGGTTATAAAAATACAGGCGCTACAAAAAGTGCCATTACGTTTTTAGATGGAGAAGAAGGAATATTAAAATATCGTGGCTATCCAATTGAAGAATTAGCTGAAAAAGCATCTTTCCTAGAAGTTGCGTACTTGTTAATCTATGGTGCATTGCCTACAAAAGAACAGGCAGATAAATTCCAAAGTGATATTAGCATGCACACTTTGATTCATGAGGATATGAAGAAATTTTTTGATGGTTATCCTTCAAAATCTCATCCAATGGCTCAATTATCTTCGTTAGTTTGTTCGCTTTCTACTTTTTATCCAGAAAGTTTAGAGGCAAATCAATCTGAAGAGCAAAAAAACGAAACCATTATTAAAATGTTAGCCAAAATGACAACCATTGTGGCTTTCATCTACAAAAAATCTTTAGGACATCCACTTATTTATCCTAAAAACAAATACGATTACATTACCAACTATTTATGGATGACTTTCGGTCAGCGTACGGAAGATTTTGAACCGAATCCAAAAATCGTTAGTGCCATGAATAAATTACTAATCCTTCATGCAGACCACGAGCAAAATTGTTCAACTTCTACGGTTAGAATTGTAGGTTCATCAGACTGTAATCTTTACGCTTCTATTTCGGCAGGTATTTCGGCTCTTTGGGGACCACTACACGGTGGGGCAAACCAGGCGGTGATCGAAATGCTAGAGAAAATTAAAGAAGATGGTGGCGACACTGACAAATGGATTGCAAAGGCTAAAGACAAAAATGATCCTTTCCGTATGATGGGCTTTGGACACCGTGTGTACAAAAACTTTGATCCGAGAGCTAAAATTATTAAAAAAGCTTGCGATGATATTTTAGAAAGTTTAGGTATCAACGATCCAGTATTAGAAATTGCTAAAAAATTAGAACAGGCAGCTTTAACAGATCAATATTTTATCGATCGTAAATTATATCCAAACGTAGATTTTTATTCAGGTATTATTTACAGAGCTTTAGGTTTCCCATCAGAGATGTTTACTGTACTTTTCGCCTTAGGTCGCTTACCAGGATGGATTGCACAATGGAAAGAAATGAGAGAGAACAAAGAACCTATCGGTAGACCACGTCAAATATACGTTGGCGATGTAGATAAGCATATGTAATACATACCAATAAAATAGTTAAAGCCATTGCAATTTTGCATTGGCTTTTTTGTTTGCCGTCGTTTTTTGAAAAGATCGGTTTTGTAGCTCTTGGCGAAATTAGTCCCGCTGTACATTATAGTCCCAATGAAAAATTGGGAGCTATCATTTCCATCGGGTTTATCTTTAAAAGGTAGCTGTGCTTGGCTACCAACAATCTCTCATAGCAGTAGCAAAACCACAATGGTAAACGGGATTGAAGCGACATCCTTTTTTAATGTGAGCCTGGGGCCAGGGGCAAAGGAAGTTAAAAAAGATATAGCAAAAAGCCCGATTAACGCTGATAGTAGCATTAACCGGGCTTTTCTAAAATTAAATATTCTGCTAAGTCATGGCAAAACTAACTAACATAATAACCAATAAACAAATAGTGAAAACGGTTATGTAACAAAAGTTTAGAAAAAATATTTTTAATATAGTTACCCAGCGTGAGCTACCATAAAAAGTACGCAATGAACGATAAATATACCAAACCATGTAAAAAAAGCATGCGGTAGCCAAAATTCCGTTTATAGGGAAGAATAACTTAAATACCCACTGTAATGCCATAGTAAACAGCACAGCCAAGAATAATGCGGAGTGTACGTGGAAAGAGTAGATTAAGTGCTCGTAGTAATATTTGTCTTTGTTAATGTAAACTAGCTTTAAAATTAATGCAAATAATGGCAGTAACAAAAACATCATTTTGGGCACGTTATGTAATAAGCCCTCTACAAATTTCTGTTGCGGATTTTCGTATTGGTTTATTTCTATAAATCTTTTAACAACGTAATGCTTTACAAAGCCATCTCTGTCTTTTTTGGGAAGAGCCGCTTGTTTGTTTTCGTAGGCTAGAACAGTACTGTCTAAACTAGACCAAGACTCTCTGCCAAATTTAAGTTTGCTTACTCCTTTATTCTTCTTGGTGTTTTCAACGGTGTCTTTTGCAATTTCTTCTCTAGCCTCGTTAAGAATACTATCTCTAAGTTTGTTGCCACCAGGAATATACTTTAGGTTTTCTTCTACAGTAGCTAGCGCTATACTGTCTTGCTGTTTTTTAGAAAGCTGGGTAGTTTCTACAACTTTTTCTTTTTTACCTTCTTTTATTTTACCACCTAAAGTAAATAGAAAGAAAACAATACTTACAAAAATATATAAGCGGATAGGGTGGATGAAAGATACCCTTTTACCTGCTACATACTGTTTTGTAAGTTCACCAGGTTTTAGCAAAAGCGGTTTTAAAGTGCCAAAGAACTTATTCTCGAAATGGAAATAATCTGCAATGGCGTGTGCTACCATGTGCATAGCATCTTCTTTAACTACGATGTTTTCCTGTCCGCAATGCGGGCAAAAATGTTCTTCGACAATGTGGCCGCAATTAAGGCAATCTTTTTCTTTTCTAAGTTTACTAGATGACATTGTAGGTACCGGCTAAAATTAATGGGTGATTGCTTCTATTGCCTTTTCTTGGGCTTTAGTATGTTTATGCTTAAAAAATATCATGAAAAGAACGGTAATTATCAAAGCGTAAATGGTAAATGCTAACCAGATGTTATGCCAATCTTTTACATCCAATGCTCTACTTAAATTGCCGTTTTCTAAAACTGAAATTCCTTTCTCACTTAAAAAGTTTAATAAGTGTTTATCGGTTGAAGTTGCATTAACGTGTGCTGCTAAAGCTTGTATATTGGTATAAGATTCTGTAAAATATTTTTGGATCATCCAGCCAGAAATAACACTACCCAATACAGCTCCAAAGCCGTTGGTCATCATCATAAATAAACCTTGTGCAGACGAACGTGTTTTTGGAGTAGTTGAGGTTTCTACGAATAAAGAGCCAGAAATGTTAAAGAAATCAAAAGCCATTCCGTAAACTACGCATGAAAGTATGATCATCCATAAGTTGCCAGAAGGATCGCCGTAGGCAAATAAACCGAAGCGGAAAACCCAAGCCAACATAGCAATTACCATTACCTTTTTAATGCCAAAACGTTTTAAGAAAAATGGGATTGCTAAAATAAACAACGTCTCGGAAACCTGAGAAATAGACATTATTATGGTAGAATATTTAATTACAAATGATTCTGCGTAAACTGGAAGTAATTTAAACTCATCTAAAAAAACATCGCCATAAGCGTTGGTTAATTGTAAAGCACCGCCCAAAAACATAGAGAATACAAAAAACAAAGCCATTTTATAGTTGGCAAATAATTTGAAAGCATCTAAACCAAATTTCTGCATTAATGTAGACTTCTCTTCCAATGAATTAGAAGGTGGGCACTTTGGTAAGCTAAAAGCGTAAATGCCTAATGCTAAGGCACCAATACCAGCTATATAAAACTGGTTTGCACTTGCTTTGCTTTCGGTTAAATTGGTCATCCACATGGCGGCAATAAAACCAATTGTACCCCAAACCCTTATTGGTGGAAAGTCTTTTACCAAATCTAAATTGTTAGATTTTAAGGTAGAGTAGGAGATTGAATTACTTAATGAGATAGTTGGCATGTAAAAACACATGGCTAAGAATATAGTCCAGAAGAAAGCATTTGGTGTTTCTACTTGCGGTATATAAATTAGCGTACAAGCGTAAAGTATGTGAAGTATTGCATAAAGTTTCTCTGCATTTATCCATTTATCGGCAATAATACCGGTAATAGTTGGCATAAATAAAGACGCAAAACCCATTGTGGCAAAAATTAGCCCAAATTGTGCACCGTCCCATTGTTTAGTTCCAAACCAATAATTTGCAATGGTGATAAGCCAAGCTCCCCACACAAAAAATTGCATAAAACTCATCAGAGTTAAGCGAAACTTAATATTCATAAAAATGTTTTTGTTGTTTAGTTTTGTAGCCGTAAGTTATCATTAATTTGAAATAATAACGATAACGATGTCAAATAAATGAAGGAGCAAATTTGCTCATCATTTAAGGCTATATGGTTTTAGGCATTTCTCCTAGCAATTTCGTCTCTAATTCTTGCGGCTTTTTCGTAAGCTTCTTCTGCTAAAGCTTCTTCAAGTTTTTGCTGAAGTTCTTCTGTAGATAAAGATTGATAACCAGACACAGGAATGGAAGTTTGCATATCTTCAGAGCTATGCTCTTTTGTAATTGCATCCATATTTTCCAAAAACAGAAAATCATTTCCTTCAATTACAATTCCTGCAGATGATAAAATAAATTCGTAGGTATAAATAGTAGCATTGAACCTAACTGCTAATGCAATTGCATCTGATGTACGTGCATCAATTTCTTGGGTATTTTGACCATCAGTGCAAATTAATTTAGCGAAAAATACACCATCAACTAAGTTGTATATAATTATTTCAGAAATTTCAATGTTATATATGTTAGCGAAACTTTTAAAAAGATCATGCGTTAATGGACGCGTAGGGGTCATCTTTTCTATTTCTATTGCAATTGCTTGAGCTTCAAATGCACCAATAATTATGGGTAAACGTCGTCTACCGTTCACTTCGCCTAAAACTAAGGCGTAAGCACCAGATTGTGTTTGGCTATAGGATAAACCTACTATATCAAGTTTTACTTTTTTCATATTTATAAATAAAAACCTCGTAGGTTCTAAAACCCACGAGGTTTCTTGTAAAACTATCCTTTGTGTGCTTTTAAAGCAGCGATAATTTTTGGAACAACTTCAAAGGCATCACCAACAATACCATAATCTGCAACTTTAAAGAAAGGTGCTTCTGGATCTTTGTTAATTACAACAATAACTTTTGATGAACTTACGCCAGCCAAATGCTGTATAGCGCCAGAAATACCAATAGCGATGTATAAATTTGGACTAATTGCAATACCGGTTTGGCCAACGTGTTCTGAGTGTGGTCTCCAATCTGCATCAGAAACTGGTTTAGAACATGCCGTAGCAGCGCCTAATAAATCTGCTAATTCTTCAATCATTCCCCAGTTTTCCGGTCCTTTTAAACCTCTACCTGCCGAAACAACTAATTCTGCATCTGGCAATGAGACCTTATCAGTGGCTCTAACAATTTCTTTTACAATTGCTGTTAAATCTGTAGACTTCACTTCTGGAGAGAAGCTTTCTATACTCGCATCAACAACGTTTTCTTTTACGCCAAAAGCATTAGGATTTAAAGCGATAACCTTATTTGCAGATGTTAGTGTTGTAACTGCAAATGCTTTTCCAGAAAATGCTGTTTTTTTAACAGAAAAACCAGCCTCTGTAGTTGGTATTTCAACAGCACCATCTACTAAACCAGCTTTAAGTTTTACTGCAATACGAGGTGCTAAACCTTTTCCAGAAAAAGAGTTAGATAGTACAACTAAATCAGCATTCTCTTTTTTGGCAGCCTCAGCAATAACTGAAGCGTAAGCTTGGTTAACAAAGGTTTTAAGTTGATCGTTTGCTACGTTTAAAACTTTTGAAGCACCATATTTACCTAACTCTTTTAAATCTCCTTCAGCAACATTGCCTATTGAAATAGCGGTTAAGTTTGTGCTCTGACTGTCTGCGATTGCTTTTGCATACGAAACGGCTTCAAAAACTGATTTCTTGAACTTTCCGTCAACTTGTTCTACATATACTAATACTGACATATATAATTTATTTCCTTAACAGGATTTTAGTAAAATTTATTCTTTGATTGTTAAATTTCCCCTTAGGGATTTACGGGCTTATATAACCTTTGCTTCGCTATGCAATAAGCCAATTAATTCTTCGGCGGTATCTGCGTTTATTAACTTTACCGTACCACGGGGAGCAGGCGTTTCGAACTTGGTTACTTTAGCCAATTCGTCAACAGCTACAGCTTCTACTACAGTTAAAGGTTTTGTACGAGCAGACATAATTCCTCTCATATTTGGTATTTTAGGCTCAGCAGTACCTTCTGCGCAACTTGCAACAAATTTTCCTGTAACAGTAACCACTTCTTTACCACCTTCAATTTCTCTCTCTATAGTGGCAGTTGTTCCATCGTAATCTAATTTTTTGATAATGGAAATAGATGGAATATCTAAAAATTCGCCAATCATTGCAGCAACTTGAGATCCGTTGTAATCAATAGATTCTCTGCCACATAAAATGATGTCGAACTCATTTGCTTTAGCATACTCTGCAATTTGAAAAGCTGTAAAATAAGCATCTCTTGGAGTTCCGTTTACACGAACAGCATCATCTGCGCCAATAGCAAGTGCTTTTCTAATGGTAGGTTCTGTAGCGCTTTCGCCAACATTTATAACCGTAACCGTTCCTTTCCCACCTTCACAAAGTTCAATTGCTCTAGATAAAGCAATCTCATCATAAGGGTTTACAATAAATTGCACTCCTGCAGTATTGAATTGTGTATTATCGTTGGTAAAAGTTATTTTTGTCGTCGTGTCTGGCACGTTACTAATACAAACTAATATTTTCATATGTATATATTTGATTAAAGGTAATTGGAATCAAAATTATCAACACAACTATGGTTCCATTAAATTGTCTTTGTGCAAATCTAATTAAAAAAGCAGGGAATTAAAATGCAAAACACTCGATTAGCTAAGTTATTGGAATTTTTAAAGAGCGAACCTAACGATAGCTTTATTTTATACGCATTAGCTACAGAATACAACTCATTAAATGACAAAGAAAATGCATTTACTTACTATTTAAAATTGGTAAACGAGCATCCTAACTACGTTGGTACATACTATCATTTGGGTAAGTTATACGAAAAAGAAGGCAATACAGAAGAGGCAATTTTAATCTATAAAAAAGGGATGGAGATTGCTCGCGGAAAAAGAGATATGCATGCTTTTTCTGAGCTACAAGGCGCCTATAATTCTGCTGCTGGCTTAGATTATGAAGACGACTAGAAACAATATCTAAACCACCGCCAAAATGACTAACAGGCAACTATTGTTTATTAGAAATGTATTCTTTTTTACGTTTACTGCTTTTGGTGGTGCGCAAGCGCACATATCTTTATTGCTTCGCTATTTCGTAAAGTCTACGCGTTTTGTGTCTGAAGAAGATTTGTTGGAATTGAACGCCTTAGCTCAAGTTTTACCTGGCCCGGCTTCCACGCAAACATTAGTGGGTATTGGTTATAAAGTTGGGGGTTTAAAGCTTGCAATTGTTACGTTTTTAATTTGGATAATTCCATCAGCAGCCATTATGACCTTAGCGGCGATTAGCTATGCGCTACTAGATCAAAAGCAGCGTTTTACCGATGTATTCGAATTTATTCACCCAATTGCTTTAGGTATTGTAGCTTATGGCGCTTATAATTTGGGGCAAAAGGTTTTAAAAAACGAGATTTCCATTCTACTGGCTATTGGTGCTGTAGTAGCCACATTGGTGTTAAAAAATGCTTACGTATTTCCTTTATCTATTTTAATAGGAGGAATCGTTTCTTCGGCGATTGGTACGCCTAAGGAAGAAACGGATATTAGAGTTCGTTTATTTTCTAATATTAATCCAAGGAAATTAAGTTATTTCATTGGCGTTCTTTTACTTATGGGTGCTTTAGGAGCGCTCATTAACCGTACATCGCCATTTAGTTTACCGATTAGACTTTTTGAGAATTTTTACCGAAACGGAATGTTTGTTTTTGGAGGCGGACAAGTTTTGGTTCCTTTAATGTTTACCGAATTTGTACAAATGAAACAATATTTGTTGCAATCAGATTTTATATCAGGCTTTGCTTTGCAACAAGTTTTACCTGGCCCAACTTTCTCTTTTACGAGTTATTTAGGTGCCTTAAGTATGAAACAGGGTGGTTATGGGATTTTGGGTCAGTCTTTTGGTGGTTTGTTAGCTGTACTTGGCATTAACTTACCCGGCCTAATTCTTGTGCTTTTTATTGTTCCTTTTTGGGATGATCTAAAGAAGATAACCAGAATAAAAAAATCGTTATCCGGAATTAATGCGGTAAGTGTAGGTTTTATAATTGCAGCGTTTATATTGCTGGCAAAGCCGATAGGGTTTCAACCGTTACCAATACTTTTAATAATAGGTACGTTTTGTATATTGAATTTTACAAAAATAAGCCCGCCATTTATTATTTTGGCAGGCATACTTTTAGGCTATTTTATTTAATATTGGCTAATTAAAACGGTGGTTCATCATCATTAAAATCATCCATTTTAGATGGTCTGATAATAACATTTCCATCTGGCTTATCGAAACTCGCCGAAGGCGCCATCGAACTCTCTGCAGAGAAACTATTTTGACCCATAAAATCGCTTTCCAAATCAGCAAACTTAACGTATTTACCAATAAAGCGTAAAGGAACAATTCCTGTTTCACCATGACGGTTTTTTCCGATGATTACCTCACCAACACCAGCGTTCGAACGTCCGTTCTCATCTTCTGTAATACCATAATATTCTGGTCGGTATAAGAAAAGCACCATATCCGCATCCTGCTCAATAGATCCAGATTCACGTAAATCTGATAGCATTGGCCTTTTACCATTCTGACCAGGTCTGCTTTCCACCGCTCTACTTAATTGAGACAGTGCCAATACAGGAACCTCCAATTCTTTAGCTACAGATTTTAGCGCTCTGGAGATACTACCAATTTCCTGCTCACGGTTACCGCCACCTTCACCTTTACCATGCATTAACTGCAAGTAATCGATAATAATCATCTGTATATCGTACTGCGATTTTAAACGACGGCATTTAGCTCGAAACTCAAAAATGTTCAAAGCAGGTGTATCATCAATTAGAAGAGGAGCTTCGGTTAAAGTGCCAATTTTGCTATGCAATTGTTGCCATTCCCATTCTGCCAGGTTTCCTTTTCTAATTTTCTCCTGCTCAATTTCCGTTTCACCAGAAATTAAACGATTAACCAATTGTACCGACGACATCTCTAGCGAGAAAACAACTACGGGTTTTTTAAAGTCAACCGCTGCGTTTCTTGCACAAGTTAGTACAAAGGCGGTTTTACCCATTGCAGGGCGGGCTGCAATAATAACCAAATCAGATTTTTGCCACCCACCGGTAATTCTATCTAAATCTGTAAAGCCAGACGGAACACCAGTTAAGCCGTCAGTTTTTGTTCTCAACTCTTCTAACGTTGCTAAAGATTGTTTAACAATCTCATCCATTTTCTGCGTATCTCTACGTAAGTTGTTTTGCGCAATATCAAACAGGTTTTTCTCTGCATGATCGAGCAAATCGAAAATGTCTGTAGTATCTTCGTAGGCGTTAGTTATAATTTCTGTAGAAATTCTGATTAGTTCTCGCTGTATATATTTTTGAGAAATAATACGAGCATGATACTCGATATTGGCTGCAGAAACAACACGGTTAGTTAAATTTGTAATATAATAAGCGCCACCAATAATTTCTAAAGTGCCATTGGTACGCATTTCAGAAGTTACGGTTAAAATATCAACCGGTTTAGATTTTTGAAATAACTGTTGTATAGCTTCAAAAATTTTCTTGTGCGCCTCGTTGTAAAAAACTTCTGGTTTTAAAATATCAATAACGGTAGACAAAGCATCTTTCTCCAACATTAATGCACCTAAAACCGCTTCCTCTAAATCTGTTGCCTGAGGTGGAATTTTGCCCATCGAGTTAAAAGAACTTGATAATCTGCTCTTTCTTGCCGAGGTAGTAAATTTTCCCTGTCCCTGTTGTTCGTTATCGTTATTCATAACCCCAAAATTATGCAAAAGAAAGGGTCTATTTTCATTTTCTTTTAAACAAGCTGTTAATTAACAAGTTGCATTTTTGCTGTTGTTTTAACAACTTATAGTCTTTTGTAAACATTAAAATGTTAATAAGCTTTTGTGCAATTACAATAAAAATATTTAGTTTACTTTTGTGCCACAATAAAAAGTATGGATAATTTTAGGAGACCGCAACGCGTAAAAGAAAACAATGAGTTTGTTTTTGGTATTAGAGCTGTAATTGAAGCTATTAAAGCTGGAAGAGATATTGAAACGATTTACCTGCAACGCGGACTTTCGGGTGATTTGTTTACCGAGCTTAAGTCGCTTTTGCACGGCACATTAATTCCCTTAAGTGTAGTGCCGGTTGAGAAACTTAACCGCATGTCTCAAAAAAATCATCAAGGCGTTATAGCAGTTATATCTCCAATTACTTATCAGAATATAGAAGACATAATACCTGCAGTTTTCGAAAGTGGCGAAACACCCTTTATTTTAGTTTTAGATAGCGTTACCGACGTTAGAAACATGGGGGCTATTGCTCGTACTGCCGCTTGTGCTGGCGTTCATGCCATAGTTGTACCGTTAAAAAATGCAGCCCAAATTAATGCCGATGCTATTAAAACTTCGGCAGGGGCCTTGTTTAATATTCCAATTTGCCGACATAATAATTTACATAAAACTTGTTTGTTTCTACAAGAAAGCGGATTGCAGATTGTAGCATGCACAGAAAAAACAAACGATTTAATTTATACTCCAGATTACACGTTGCCAACTGCAATTGTAATGGGCTCTGAAGATGAAGGCATTTCTAACGAATTATTACGTGTAGCAAACCATTTGGCTAAGATACCAATGGCCGGAAAAATTGAATCGTTAAATGTGTCTGTTGCTGCAGGTGTAATTTTATACGAGGCTATTAGACAAAGACAATAGCACTTTTATTTGAAGCGCAGTTTTAGTTTAATTATTAAAGTGTCCTCCGGCTTTACACTATATGCCCGATGAAAAATCGGGCGATGCCGTTTCAATCCGGGCTAATGATGATAGGCGGTGCATTTAATCGGGGTTTTATTTACTGAGCGTTAAAAATTAAACCCAACATACGCGTAAATGCCCGATTGAAGCGTGGACTATAGTTTTAAAGATTTGCTTACTTTTTTCACGGGTTTTTTCGGGGATTGAAGTATTGGCGGGACTCATTTTGCCAAGTGCCACCAACACTGTTTTTCTGAATATATTAAATAAATTTTCCGCCGAATTTCGATTTTACATCAGCAACTATGTTTTTAACGTTTTGTTCTTCGGAACGTGGGCAAATTAATAGCGTGTTATTTGATTCTACTACGATATAATTGTGTAGACTCTGCAAAATTACCAGTTTGTTGCTCGGTACATTTACCATGCAATTAGAAGAATCGAACATCATTACCTGATCTGATGGAATAACAGCGTTACCAACGTAATCCTTTTCGGCCATTTCATATATGGATGCCCAAGTACCTAAATCAGACCACCCGAAATCTGCTGGCAAGACATAAACGTTCGTAGCTTTTTCCATGATAGCAAAATCGATGGAGATATTGGTGCATTGCAAGTATGCGTTGGCTATAAACTTAACTTCATTTTCTGTATTGTAAAAAGCATTTCCTTGCACAAAAATCTCATGCATATCTGGCAAATGTTTCTCAAAGGCTTGGTTTATCGCTTTTGCCGACCAAATGAAAATGCCTGCATTCCAAAGAAAATCGCCGCTTTTAACAAAGGTTTGCGCCAATTCTAAGTTTGGTTTTTCGGTAAATGTTTTAACCTTGTGAATTAATTCGTCTGATGGTAACACTTCGTCTACATATTGGATGTAGCCGTAGCCGGTATCTGGTCTGTTCGGCTTAATACCAAGTGTTATAAGTACATTATTATGTGCGGCAGCCTGGATAGAATGATTTAACGCATCTATAAAACCTTGCTGGTTTGCTATGGTATGATCTGATGGAGCTACAATAATTACGGCATCTGGATTTAGCTCGGCAATTTTCATAGATCCGTATGCAATACAAGGTGCAGTATTACGCATAATTGGTTCAGCTAAAATCTGGTTTGCACCAATGCTTGGAATTTGTTCCTTAACCAAATCAACGTAAATATCGTTTGTTACAATAAAAATATTTTCTGGCGGACAAATTTGAAGGAATCTATCGTATGTACTTTGAATAAGTGTTTTTCCGACACCAAAAAAATCTATAAATTGTTTAGGAAACTCTGTTCTACTTACTGGCCAGAAGCGGCTTCCGACACCACCGGCCATTATTAAAGCGTAATTATTCTTATTCATGTAAACAAATATAGTTTTATTTCAATTATCATCTTAAACAAATGGTCATTCAAATGTATCATTCTTATTAGTTGTAATGCCAATAAGATTTTATTGTTGCTACCAAGTTGATAATGCAATTAGCTTAACAATTTTAACGATAAACAGTTTTTTGTTTCTTTAGCCTACGATACTAATTTTTTAATTTTATAATAAAATAGTAGATTGTTAAGTTACTTTATAAGTGCAACAAGAAGTTTAAACATGTTTTTCGTTGAATACAATTCGTGCAGGTAAATTTTAGCGATTATAGTGGATGATGCTACTTGGTAGCACAATATTGTCTATTTAAAATAAACTGGGTAGATGTATCGGATTTTTACTTTTTAAACAGAATTTTTTAGTATATTAATACTTTAATTAACTCAAAATTATGTTATTTTGAACAATAATAACACACAATATCTGAGACAAAAAATGGACGTTAAAAAGTCGTTGTTTGACAACCTACAAACTTTTTTCGGTTTTGATAATTTTAAGGGAGACCAAGAGCCCATCATTACCAATATTTTAGAGGGAAAAAACACGTTTGTAATTATGCCAACCGGTGGTGGCAAATCTATTTGTTATCAATTGCCGGCCTTAATGAGCGAAGGAACAGCGATTGTAATATCGCCTTTAATTGCGCTAATGAAAAACCAAGTAGACCAACTTAGGGCTTTTGGTGGAAGCGACAGTATAGCACACTTTCTAAATTCGTCTTTAAACAAAACCGAAATTACACAGGTAAAAACGGATTTGTTAAATGGTAGTACCAAGCTTTTATATGTTGCACCAGAGTCTTTAGCCAAACAAGAAAATGTAGATTTTTTGCGTCTGTTAAAAATATCATTTGTTGCTGTTGATGAGGCCCATTGTATTTCGGAATGGGGGCATGATTTTAGACCAGAATACCGTAAAATCAGACAAGTGATTGCCGGTTTGGGAGATAATATTCCTGTTATTGCATTAACCGCTACAGCAACGCCCAAGGTACAACAAGACATTATAAAAAACCTGCAAATGACAGATGCGACATTGTTCAAATCGTCATTTAACAGACCAAATCTATTTTATGAAATACGCCCAAAAAAGGATGTAATAAAAGAGATTATCAGGTACATTAAATATAATACCGGTAAATCTGGAATTATATACTGCTTAAGTCGCAAAAAGGTAGAAGAGGTTGCCGAGAGCTTAAATTTAAACGGCATCAAGGCATTACCATATCATGCTGGTTTAGAACCAAAAGTTAGGGCCGAAACGCAAGATAAGTTTCTGATGGAGGATGCAGAAGTAATTGTAGCAACGATTGCTTTTGGAATGGGGATAGACAAACCAGACGTGAGGTTTGTAATACACCACGATATACCGAAAAGCATGGAGGGCTACTACCAGGAAACGGGCAGGGCAGGAAGAGATGGTGGAGAAGGCGTTTGCGTAGCTTTTTATGCGCAAAAAGATGTAGACAAGCTGGCTAAGTTTATGAAAGACAAGCCTGTTTCTGAACGAGAAATAGGAACTCAGATTTTAAAGGAAGTAATAGATTACGCCGAATCTGGTGTTTGCCGAAGAAAGCAGATTTTACATTACTTCGGCGAGAATTTTAATGAGACCGGCTGTAACGGCATGTGCGATAATTGTAAAAAAGCGAAGCAACAATTTGAAGCCGAAGAGCATTTGCTAACTTTTTTAAAATTTGTTCAATCTACCGGAGAGCGTTTTGACGACAGCCATTTATTAAATGTATTTATGGGCAGCGAAACTGCTCAAACCATTGCCTATGAGCAAAATAAACTTCCAGAATTTGGTTTCGGCAAGGCTGACGGCGAAATATTGTGGAAATCGTTAATTCGACAAGCTGTTTTAAATAATTTTGTGGCTAAAGATGTAGATAGCTATGGGATTTTAAAACTTACCAAAGGTGGAAGAGATTTTATTGAAAATCCATATAGCTTGAAATTTATTCTAAATGAGCTAATTGAAAATACTGCTGAGGATGACGACGAAGACGTAAAACAAGGTACTGGTGCTTTAGATACCCAATTGTTGGGTTTGCTTAAAGACTTACGTAAGAAAATAGCTAAGCAAAAAAATGTACCTCCGTTTGTCGTTTTTCAAGATCCATCTTTAGAAGAAATGTGTACGCATTATCCGATTGCTATAGATGAATTAAAACAGATATCTGGAGTTGGACATGGGAAGGCAATTAAATTTGGTAATCCCTTTATCGAATTAATCAAAAAATATGTGGAGGATAATGATATTGAGCGTCCGATTGATTTGGTGATAAAAACCCAAGCAAATAAATCGGCTCTAAAAGTTTCGATTATCCAGAATATTGATAGACAAATAGGTTTGGAAGACATTGCCCGTTCTAAAGGAATAACGTATTTTGATATTCTAAAGGAGGTTGAAGCCATCGTAAACTCTGGTACGAAGTTAAACTTATCATATTTTGTTGATGAAGTAATTGATGAGGATAGGCAAGATGAGGTTTTCGATTATTTCAGGGCAGCAGATAATGATTCTATTGATGTGGCATTGAAAGATTTGGGCGAAACCGATTACACTAGGGAAGAAATCCAATTGATGAGGATTAAATTCATGTCTGAGCTTGGAAATTAAAGGTTGGACAAATGATAGGCAATAATATCTTTTTATCAGCCGAATGGCGAAAGCTTGCGTTAGCAAATTACGAAGTTGATAAGGAGGTGTTGGTTAAGTATTTGCCACCTTTCACAGAGCTAGACGATTGGCAAGGAAAATATTACGTTAGCTTGGTAGGCTTTATGTTTATAAATACCAAGTTGCGTGGTTTTGGAATTCCATTTCATGGAAACTTTGAAGAAGTTAACCTAAGATTTTATGTAAAATATAATGAATTCGGCGAATGGAAGCGAGGGGTTGTTTTTGTTAAGGAAATTGTACCAAAACCAGCAATAACATTTGTGGCCAACACTATTTACAAAGAAAATTATCAGACCTTAAAAATGAGCCATAAATGGGAGCAGAGCGATGATACACTTTCTGTTGAATATAGTTGGAAAAGCAAAAAATGGAATAGATTCAAAGTAATGGCTCAACCAAATGCAGAATCTATTGCAATTGATAGCGAAGCAGAATTTATTACTGAGCATTATTGGGGTTATACAAAAATTGAGGCAAATGTTACTTCAGAATATGGGGTAGAGCATCCTAGATGGGAAGTTTATCCAATTAACGATTACCTGATAGAAGTAGATTTTGCTGAAAACTATGGTAATGATTTTGGATTCCTAAACCAAAGAAAACCAAATTCTGTTATGCTTGCCGAAGGATCGGAAATTAGAGTTTTGAAGGGAAAAAAGATTAGGGCCTAAATCCTGTGGTAATCGCCACGCCAGTTTTTAACCGCTAACTTTATATCTTTTGGAGAAAGATTTTCCTTCAAGGTTCTATCGACTAGTAGCACAAACTCATCATCTCCTGCAAAACGTAACGCTAAAATTTGTCCCATAATAAGATTACTTGGCAGCATTTTTCCAGCTAGTATGTAGTAACGTAATCTTTCATCGGCTCTTGCTGCTCGGTCTTGCGCTTTAATGGCATTCATCCTTGCAAATATTAATGCTGATGTAATAAGTATAAAGGCAAGAACTAACAAAAAATTAGTTAGGCCGAAATTACCCTTAAATAAACAATAAACCGATAAACCAATGCCAATTACAGCTAACGGTATTGCAACAAAGTGAAATAACGGATTAAACCTTACATGGTTATTATAATTTTGAGCCATATTATGTTTTTGTAATTTTAAATTCAGTTCGTCTATTTTCTTTTCTGCCTTGCTCGTTAGAATTATCTGATTTAGGATTTGACTCTCCGTAACCTTTAAAAGTCAATCGGCGTTTATCAATGCCGTTTTTAACCAAAAAATCTAACACAGCCTTTGCTCTATTTTCTGATAATTTTTGATTTAACTTTTCATCGCCTACATTATCTGTATGCCCTTCGATTTCTATTTCTACACCAGTATTTGTGTTTAATAAATCAATTAAAAAATTCAGCTCTATAACCGATGGGGGCAATAAATCGAATTTATTGGTGTCGAAGAAAATATTTTGCATAGTAACTTTATTCCCCGTTTTTATCTTCTCTAAAAGTATTTCTACCTCATAAGGTTCAGATGCGCTGGCTTCTTTTAATTCAAAACGTTGCGAGTTAAACAAATATCCCTCAGCATCTACATTAAAAGAATAGTCTGAGCCGAGAGGCATTACCGCTAAAAAATCTCCAGTTTTGGCAGATGTGTAGTCGTTAAAAACAGCATGGTTATTTTTTAAATCGATGATTAGAACAGTTGCTTCCAGCAAATCTTTACTTTCTTTATCCCTAACAAAGCCTTTAACATAAGTTATAGCTTTTGGTTTAGCTACATCAGGCATTTTAAAACGATAAATGTCCAAATCGCCAAACCCACCACCTAAATTAGAAGAAAATAATCCTTCGGTTCCATCTGCAGTTACTATTAAGCCGATTTCTTCATTAAACGTATTTATGGGATAACCCATATTAAAAGGAGTTGAAAAAGTACTATCATCTTTTAATCGGCTGTAGAAGATGTCCTTATCGCCAAAACCTGGCCATCCGTTAGAAGAAAAATATAAAGTTTTACCATCAGCATGCATAAAAGGTGTGTTCTCATCAAATGGCGTATTTATCTGCGGACCTAAATTTACCGGATCTGTCCATATTCCATCTTCAGTAAGCATGCTTTTCCAGATGTCATAACCACCAATACCGCCTGGTCGGTTGCTAACGAAATATAAGGTTCCCCCGTCTGGGCTAATAGAAGGTTGAGATTCCCAATGTTCGGAGTTGATAATGTTGCCTAAATTTTTCGGTTTTCCCCAATCATTTCCGTCTTTATGACTTACGTAAATATCACATCTGCCTAGGCCATCAGGTCGGTTACAGCCTGTAAAAAAAAGGTATTTACCATCAGGAGATATAGACTGCGCACCTTCGTTATAGTTAACAGTATTAATTACCTTGCTCAATGATGTCGCTTTTTGCCACTCGTTGTTTTGTTTGCTAGAAATAAAAAAATCTTCATTACCATCAACAACCCTAGTGAAAATTATGGTTTGCCCATCGGCAGTTATTGCGGGAAAATAATCTCTGTTTTCGCTGTTTACATAAAATCCCATATTTATGGGTTCAAATTTGGTTGGCTTTTTTATAGCTTCTACCGCAAAGTCGCAATCAAGAATATATTTTTTTGTTTTCGAAATAAGATCGGTATCAGATCCAGCATAGTTTTTTTGAAAGTTAAGAAAGTTAACTTTTGCTTCCGTATAGTCGCCAGTAAGTAATTCGCTTTCGCCTAATACATAATAAATCCTTGCATCTATGGTAGCGGCACTGCTCACAGCCTTACGGTAATTTTCTTTTGCTTTAGGATGCGACTTCATCCTTCGATAAATATCGCCAAGCTGAATGTATGCAAACTGGAATTTTGGATCTGCTTTTACCGCCGCATCTAGATATTTAATAGCTTCGTCGTAAATGTTTTGCCTTAGGTATTGTTGGGCATCTTCGAAATTATCTTGTGCTTTTTTAACCGTCGAAACTTGCGCTTCTGCGTTTAATGCCACAAAGATTAATAAAAACGAAACAATAAACTTATTCATCAATCCATTATTTAGGTTGATGGCTAATTTAACTAAAAAATAGATTATTTACGGGATGTTAAGGAATTTGTGCGTTTGCAATGAAATTTCCCATTTAGGGTTTGCCATTACATATTCTACAATCAATGGCGTCATTGTGCTGGCTTTAGACCACTCTGGTTGTAGGTACAATTTACAGTTTGGCGAAACTGTTTCTGCGTATTTCTCTGCCCACTCAAAATCGCTTTTATTAAAAACTATCACTTTTAACTCGTTCGCAAAGGCGGTAATATCTGGCCTAGGTGCTTTAAATTTTTTAGGAGATAAACAAATCCAATCCCAAGAGCCAGAAAGGGGGTAAGCGCCAGAAGTTTCTATAAAGGTTAAAATATTTTTTTCTTGAAGCTTTTTAGTAAGATAATCAAGATTGTAAATAAGTGGCTCTCCACCGGTAACAACCACAGCTTTTCCCGGAAAGGTGGCTGCTTTAGCAACAATATCATCTGTATTTGTAAGTGGATGTAATTCTGCATCCCAACTTTCTTTAACATCACACCAATGACAACCAACATCACAACCACCTAAGCGAATAAAATAAGCCGCTTTCCCGGTATTAAATCCTTCGCCTTGTATGGTGTAAAATTCTTCCATTAATGGAAGCAGTGTGCCGTCTTCTGGTATATTGTGTGCCATTTTGTAAATTAGAGCGCAAATATACACATTCAACACAGCACAAAAGATGATTTGGGTAAAGGTTTTGTCAAAACAAGAATTGGAACGGGAAGATTTTATAGAGACTTTGAAAGTTGACGGTAAGAAAATATGTTTAGTTAAAAACGATGGAAACTATTACGCAACCCAACATAGTTGTCCGCATGCCGGAGGAGTTTTGAGTGGTGGTTGGTGCAAAAATGGAAATATTGTTTGCCCTATACACCGGTATGAATACAGCCTAAGTACAGGCCGGGGCGCAAAAGGACAAGGCGATTATATCGATATCTATCCAACGGAAATAAAGGAAGACGGACTTTACGTAGGGCTAAAGCAAAGCTGGATAAGAAAATTGTTTTCTTAACTTGAAGGGGCAATCATCGAAACGGATAATAGCCCCAATTAAATAGTTGTCTATCGGTATTCGGCCTTAAGAATATATTTCGCCTTTGGCAGATGCTAGCGTGTTTTTTAACAGACCCACAATTGTCATTAAACCTACACCGCCCGGCACAGGGGTAATCCAAGATGATTTTGGAGCAACATTTTCAAAATCTACATCACCGTAAAGTTTAAAACCAGATTTAGTTTCTGTTGATGTTTCTCTATTTATACCCACATCTATAATAATTGCACCTGGCTTAATCATATCAGCGGTAACAAAGTTCTTTCTGCCAATTGCGGCTACAACTATATCGCCTTGCAAAACCATTTCTTTTAAGTTTTTAGTTTTACTATGCGTAAGCGAAACCGTACAATTACCCGGATTAGCGTTGCGAGCCATTAAAATACTCATTGGGCTGCCTACTATATTACTTCTGCCTACAACTACACAGTGTTTTCCGGTTGTATCAATATTATAAGCTTGTAGCATCAACAAAATACCATAAGGCGTTGCTGGAATGAAACAAGGTAAATTGCGCATCATTCTACCTAAATTCACAGGGTGAAAACCATCAACATCTTTACGATAATCGATTTTCTCTGTTACTTTCTCGGGGTCGATATGCTTTGGTAAAGGCAACTGAACGATCAATCCATCAACATCAGCATCTGCATTAATTTCTTCGATCTTGGCTAAAAGCTCTGCTTCAGTAACTGTATTATCATATCTAAACAACGACGATTTAAATCCAACTTTTTCGCAGTTTTTCATCTTGCTGGCTACGTAAGTTTCGCTACCACCATCATTACCAACCAAAATAGCTACTAAATGAGGCTTACGTCCACTTTGTGCTAAAAAAGACGCTGCTTCTGTAGCTATTTCATTTTTTATTTTTTCTGATGCGAATTTGCCGTCGAGTAGTTGCATTATAAGTATCTAGTAGTTAGTAATCAGTATTTAGATAGGTGAGTGGTGTTGGAAATACCACCTACTATATTCTAATAATTGTTTTAATCTAATTTTAAAACCGCCATAAATGCAGTTTGCGGAATCTCTACGTTTCCAACCTGTCGCATACGTTTTTTACCTTTTTTCTGTTTTTCAAGTAATTTACGTTTACGAGAAATATCTCCACCGTAACATTTAGCAGTAACATCTTTACGTAAGGCACTCAATGTTTCGCGGGCTATAACCTTAGCCCCGATAGAAGCTTGTATTTTAATCTCAAATTGCTGACGAGGAATTAATTCTCTCAACTTTTCGCAGATTTTTTTACCAAAATCATAAGCATTACTACGGTGAATTAATGAAGACAAGGCATCTACTGGTTCATCGTTTATCAACATGTCTAAACGTACCAAATCAGATTTCCGGTAACCAACTTGATGATAATCGAACGAAGCATAGCCCTTTGAAATTGTTTTCAATTTATCGTAGAAATCGAACACAATTTCACCCATCGGCATTTCGAAAACTAACTCAACTCTATCAGACGTTAAGTAGGATTGGTTTACAATTGTTCCTCTTTTTTGGATACAAAGTGACATTACTGGTCCAACGAAATCTGCCTTGGTAATAATATTTGCTTTGATAAACGGTTCTTCAACAGAATCTAATTTACTTGGATCAGGCAAATCAGACGGATTATTTACAAAGATTTCTTCGCCTTTGGTGGTGTGGGCAATATAGGATACGTTAGGAACCGTGGTAATTACCGTCATATCGAACTCACGCTCCAAACGCTCTTGAATGATCTCCATGTGCAACATTCCTAAGAATCCGCAACGGAAACCAAAACCTAAGGCAGCAGAACTTTCTGGTTCGAAAACGATGGAAGCATCATTCAATTGCAACTTGTGCATGGCTTCTCTAAGTTCTTCAAACTCATCAGTATCAACAGGATATATACCTGCAAATACCATTGGTTTTACTTCTTCAAATCCTTGAATTGCATCTAATGATGGTCTTGCGGTAGTGGTAATCGTATCACCAACTTTTACTTCACGAGCTTCTTTAATTCCAGAAATGATATAACCAACATCTCCCGTTTTAACAGAACTTCGTGGCGACATATCTAATTTCAAAATACCAACCTCATCTGCTAAGTATTCCTTGCCAGTATTGATGAATTTTACCTTGTCGCCTTTTTTAATTTCGCCATTAACTACTTTATAATAAGCAATAATTCCTCTGAACGAGTTAAAAACACTATCGAAAATTAAGGCTTGCAAAGGTGCTTCGGGGTCGCCAACCGGTGCAGGAACCCTATCTACAATAGCTTGTAGGATTTCTGGAATGCCCATGCCTGTTTTGCCGGAAGCGGGAATAATTTCATCGCGTTTACACCCAATTAAATCAATAATTTGGTCTTTAACTTCCTCTGGCATTGCGCCTGGCAAATCCATTTTATTTAAAATAGGTATAATTTCTAAATCATGCTCTAGAGCCAAGTACAAGTTAGAAATTGTTTGGGCTTGTATACCTTGCGAAGCATCTACAATTAGCAATGCGCCTTCACACGCAGCAATAGAACGAGAAACTTCGTAAGAAAAATCTACGTGACCCGGAGTGTCGATTAAGTTAAAAACATACTCTACATCTTCAACTTTAAAGTTCATCTGTATAGCATGACTTTTAATCGTTATTCCACGCTCACGTTCCAAATCCATATTATCAAGCAATTGTGCTTGTGCCTCACGCTGAGAAATTGTGGCTGTATATTCTAATAACCTATCGGCTAAAGTACTTTTACCGTGGTCGATATGTGCAATTATGCAGAAATTACGTATGTTCTTCATCTTTGTGCAAAGATATGCTTTTAAAGGTAAAATGGAAAAGGTAAAATATAAGGTCAGCACACGCACAATTCCATTCAAAATATTTTAAAAAGCTACATGCTGCAAGAGTATAGCATAGTTTGGTTTTATGCTATGCTTTTTTGGATGTATTTATTAAATTAACCAGTTATACAACCAAGTAAATTCAATTAACTTTAATTTCACAGAAATCCCAAAAACATAGCGTCTCAATCGGATTAAGAATGCAAAAGACTTGCAATTCTTTACGTTGTTTAAACGAAAAAGCCTCAGATTTCTCTGAGGCTTTATGTGATCCCGCTGGGATGTGAACTACGTTCATTTTTCAGCGTTTAAGGGCTATCTGGAAGGTTTTTGAAAAGCGACTCACCGAATCACTCACCTTTTTGTCTGTATTTTTTAGTTGCAATTGCTATTATTTAAATATAAACCTTTTATTTCATAAGTCAAAAAAATACACCTTTTTTCTGAGTTCGAATCACGTTGGGAGTACAATTGGGTTAGTCTTGTCAACCGGATTGTCAAGTAAAGAGAAACCCGCTTAGACATAATTGGCTTTTTTGGTTGTCTTTATTTTTTTAATATGCACAAGTAATGCTGCGCTTAAGACTTGCGCCAGTGGGCGGAGGACAGTTTACTATTGGAAATTTCCTATGGTGACTTTACGACCTTGAGGGAGAATTGCATCAAAGTGCAGCTGCTTGTGGAGAAGATCAGGGCGTATTACGAAAAGATGAAGGTGAGCCATGCGGCTGAACTGGTGAATTTGAATGCCAGTGAGCGCTACCAGAAGTTCTTTGCCGCGCACAAGGGGCTTTCAATGTGGGCAAGCATAAGGACATAGCCAGTTTCCTTGGGATAAGGGATGACGATTTCCATCGCTACCAATGAGCGGAATGTTCATATTTTTTACTTGTGGTAAAGTTTAATTTTTTATTGTTAGTTTTATTCAAGATCTAAATTGGATCATATTAACCTTTAGATGGTGTTGATAATATTTCGGTTATGGTAATTGCAGCTTTTCACATTCCTAAAGGTTATTTGCCGAATGTTTTCGGTGAGTCACATCCTCCGTTGACCATCAACTTCGGGGGTAAAAACCTATATACTTTTGAAGGTGGCCAACTATCCAAGGTAGAACCGAACAAGTTCTATATCGACGATATTTTCAGTAAAAAGGGGATTTCACTGGTTTCATCTGTTGTCGGTAACAATGGAAGTGGCAAAACCACTCTCATGCGTGCCCTTGCAAACTCTTATCACTGTAAATATGTTCTGGAAAAAGCAGACGGTACTTATGAAATCACCGACAACATAGAAAGTATACACAGGATCTATTACACACCATACCTGCACGACCGGACTGAAGACGCGGTGAGGACTAATGGGAAAGATCTTTCAAAGTTTGCGGTTATTACACTTGATAATCATGGTAGTAGTGGACAATTGGCAGACTTTTTAAAAGCCCATAATTCCGAAAAAGTAAAGCGATGGATAAAGTTCAACCACTTTTATCGACAGTTGGAAGCTAAGAAAGTACCATTGCCAGTTTTCGGATATGTTAGAATGGAACTGAACCATTTTGATGCAGATGTTCATAACACTCATGCGTTTCACCAAACCTCATCGCAGTTGAGGCCCGCCATTAGCCAAATTTTCGAGAAGATGCCTGTTGAGCAGGACGCCAAATTCGCAGAATACTTTGAGCGTGACGATCTCGAGGATGAACAAAAAGAGGCTATTGAGAGATTGATCCGTTTTGAATATGACCTCTACGAAGTCGCGCTGGGCAAGCTGGTGAATGTGCTGGAAGCAAGAGGAAACCGATATCTGGAAGAAGGTTTTATCGCTGCTGGTTACGAACATGAAATCCAGAACAGAACGGTGAGGGATTCTATGTTATGGTTTTTAGAGAACGCAGGGGTGGTCACTAAGGAAAAGTACAGTTTTAGTGAGCACATCTCCCTTATAGAATTCATAGATTACATAATGAAAATAGTATCTCCAGAAATACTTGATAACGACAATTGGCGACATATATGGGTTACGGAGGAACAGGCATTTGAGATTATAACCATCTATGATAAATTCAACCAGTCATTTATAAACGACTGGTTTGTATATGATAAACGACCAATGTTTACCTATGTCCCGGATATCGTGCCAAGTTCTGGCGAGGAAGGGTTCCTAGATCTATTCAGTACGCTTTATTCGCACTCGGAGAATATAAAAAACAAGATCGACATAGATTTCCATTCATCTGATTCGCTCTCTAAGATCGGAAAAAATATATTTCTTCTCTTGGATGAGGGGGACAATGCTTTCCATCCCCAGTGGAAGAAGGAATACATCAAATATATCAGGGAAGTTATTCCAATAATTTTCAGAGGGTATGAAATTCAAGTAACCATTTCAACCCATGACCCCTTAACGCTTTCTGATTTTCCCAAAAACAATGTCGTTTTTCTGGAAAAGAATGGCTTTGTATCGCGTATCAAGGAGTCGTCTGGAATTCGCACGTTTGGCGCTAATATTTCAGACTTGTTGAAGGATTCATTTTTTATCCAAGATGGTCAGATTGGAAGTTTCGTTGCTGGAGCAATCGACTGGGCCATAAATGCAATGCTAAAAAACCAGTTGTCAAGACAGAATATTGAGGATATCGAAAGACTGATTTATACTATCGATGAGCCTATTATCAAGTTCAAGCTTGCAGAGATGCTATCGGACTGCACAGGGAACAAGGATTTCGAAAAGGATCTTTTGGATTTGGAAATACAGAGGCTCGAAGAAAGGAGGAAACGAATCTAATGTTTTATATTGATCAAAGCACTACTCAATTCCAACATGCCAGGGAAGAGCATTTGTCGAACATCAGATATATTATTAAAAAGAAACTTCTTGGGGAGCATTTTATAGAAGCCCATCCAAAAGGGCTTGACCGGAAAATCAGATTGGTTACAGGGATCCATTCAAATGTTTCCAAGTTTTTAAACGATGACAAAAACCTCCGCGATCTTATCGATGGATATCCAGACGTTTTAGATAGGTTAAAAAGCAAGTTCAAGAGCAAAAGAGAAATAGCAAGCATCAAGAAATTGTTTAGATATGATGCGTTTATCAATAAGAATTTGGACAATACGTTTGGGTTTTATAATGCATACAATTTGGCTGAAAATCTTGATATACAGACCTGCGTTTACTGCAACCGGTTGTATACCAATACCATTATCACTATTGCCAGAGACTTTATCGTGAGACCTACTTTTGATCATTGGTTTCTAAAATCGGAATATCCTTTATTGGCCTTGTCTTTCTTTAATCTTATACCTAGCTGCAATGTATGCAATAGCAGTGTTAAAGGTGCCAATTCCAGTGCACTGAGGGATATTTTTCATCCTTATTTTAAGCACACTAATATCAACAAGGTTTTGGATTTTAAGTTTTCCTATACACTTGAAGATCACCTGAATGCTCATTGCAAGATTGTTAGCGCCAATAATTTCACATTGGACAGTATCGAATCGTTGAAGCTAAATGATATATATCAAGCGCACAGGGAAGAAATTAGAGAATTGATTTACCTAAAAAAAGCTTACTCAGAAACATATTTAGCTTCGCTAAAAGCGATATTAAGAACTTCTGTGACTAATTCGGAGATATATCGCCTAGCATTTGGGGTATATTATGAAGACCAATGGTTGATCAAAAGACCACTGAGCAAGTTAAAGAAAGATGTTTTGGCAGAACTGGGAATATTAAGTTAGTCTCTCTTCCCACTCATTTAAAGTTAGACCTTAGCTAAATAGCGAAAATTGATGTTCAGTACCCAATCTGATGTGGTCTTTGAGGTAATTAGGTAGGCTCATGCAGTTTACGCCGATCGAAGAACAGTTATCAGGTATTTTTTTGAATATCTTGCCATCGTTTGCAGTTTTTGTTTCTTCAGTGACCACGACTGCATCGGCCGACTTAAGGTTTAATGCATACAAAATCAGGGATGCATCAGCGCTTGCCAGGAACCTTCCTTTTTCGTTTTCGAACTCGACTTCTGTGATCCCCTTTTGCTTTACCAGGAATTTGTTGCAGAACTGGTTGTCCACCATATTATGGAATTTCTTTCCAGGCAATAGGTCGCTAGTCTTTGCTATAAGTGCAGGTTTGGCCGTTATGAAATCCAGTTCCTCGACGACTATTCCCTTGGCGGTCTGTTTGCATTCCTGGAGTACCTTATCGGTGATGATGAGTTCACCTGATTCGAATTTCTGTTGTAGCAGCGTTTTTAGCTGGTCCTCCTTGTCGAAAGGAAGATAGTATCTGACAATGGCCAGCAGGGAAGAGGTGTCCATTATCGCCCTGATCATAGGTAGCTGTTTATTTTTTCGCTCTTGATGTTGAGCCTCTTGCAGAATTCCGCTTCGTTGATCAGCCCGGTATACAGCGCGCTTTTTATCGTTTCAAGAAACATCGGCGAGATAATCGGCTTGGGACTGCCGCCCGGCGCTTTTCTACCTTCAGCTAGTGCCTTGATCTTTTCTGCCTCCATCCGCTTTTTCTCAGTTTCTTCCCACTCGCGTATACTCGATAGGATATTATCGGTGACCGTCTTGTAGCTCACCGGGGAGATCTTATGGGACAGTAGTAGTCTGGTGTAGAGCGAAAGCGTACTTAGATGGGTGCGCTCGGAGACCTGCTCGATCAGATCGGTATAATAATCGTTGGCCTCGCTTGCGGTCTGGATCGCGGCAATCTCCTTTTCGTATTCGCCTACCAGGAAATAATAGGCAAAATCATTACACCAACGCTCGATATCGCTCAGCTTGTTTCCCTTTGCAGACATTTCCTCACTGATGTTGTCATCGATCTCTTCCTCATTGAGCAGGTAATGTCCCAGTTCATGCGCCAGAGTGAAAATTTCCCGCTTTAGTGATTTTTGGTTGCGCTTGAGCACGATCACATTGGGAGAGAGATAGAATCCGTTGATGTTCGCCTTGTTCTTCTTATTGTGCGTTTCGACAAATTCAAAAACGATGATGTTATGCTCGCCCAGCTTTGCGATAAAGTTTTCCAGGAATTTTTTCCGATCCTTTACGAACCGCGGGTATAAAATCGGTCTAATCTCCTCTGCTGCCAGCTTTGGATCCTGCTTGGTACTGTATACCTTGAGCTGTCTTTTAATATTGAAGTCCGAAAGTTTGGCCAGCACCGAAAAGGAGAGTTTTTCTTGTTCGAACCTGTTGACTATCTGTCTTGCACCCAGGTTAAGGTCTGCATTGAAATGGTCCTTACGGAAAAAAATACTCTCGTCCTTGGACTGGATGGGATCCTTAGGATCTGTATAGTAGCCCAGACCCTTTCCAAATATCTCATCGATCTTTTTGAGCGTACTGATCTTGATGTTCTCGCCGAACACGTCTTCCTGACCGAGCAGTTTGACCCTGTCCTGGTTCAGCATATCCAATAGTTCGCCCCTAGAGATCCCGAAGAGGTTCAATTGGTGTTCAATGCGGTTGACGTTTGGACTGGTGTACATTGCTGGCGTTAAGTTCCCTGCGAAATTACAAAATATAATCTAATGTAAATGTGGCCAAAAAATCTCCTGCTGGCGAGATTTGTTTTCCACAATGTTGTTAACATTCGTTTTCTGCCGGTCTGCCAATTGGGACAGTGGGTGTGCTGGGCAGGCTACAGTAATTCTGATGTCAGACCAGGGCGAAACTTCAGGGCAGAAAAATATTTTTAGAGAATTTATCGGGTCGAAAGTTCGATTTTACATCGTATAGGTCATAATTATTTCTTAATTCAGATAAATTCATTTATATTCCACTATCGGCATTAGGTGTTTTTTTTCGGTGTGGCATTTGTAGTCCAGTGCCCATGAGAAAAATTGAAAGATTAGCGGGTGCGTTGGCAAGGCTCCTTGAGCTCCCGCAACACAGGTTGATCTACAGGCACATGGAAACAGCAATACAGGACCAGGGCAGGGCGAATGTTCTTTTCGAGGCAAAAGGCTATGGCGGAACTGAGCAGTTCAACATTGAAGCTGCCATCGGACTTCTAGAAGATGCAATGCTCGGTATCTTGGGAGGTAGCGTAGCTATTGATCCTGAAAATGCAATAGTCGCCGATTTAGCAGAAGACCTGAAGGATGCAACATTGGTTTTGAACCAGCAGATCGAGAATGGGCTTTTTAACGGGGCAGAAGGTTAAAAAAGGTTTGGCACATGTGCCGAACCTTTTTCGTCAGTTACCTCAGGTCGATAAACCTGACATTACCGTTCCATTCGATCACCCGCCAGACGGTGCGAACCGCAATGGAGCCATTTCTTGGACTGATAAGGGTTACTGATTGGCCAGCGAGGATATTATCCGTCAGCTCGGCATAAAAATGGGAAACCGTGATCGGATTTCCTTTAACATGAAATCTATGTTTCATAGTATTTGTGTTAATTAACTACGATCTTAGATTAACAGTTTTTATTGATGCAAATATACGAAATATCCTGAGATCCCTAAAATCCTTGAAAGCCATGTAAGCGCTTTAGACTAGACTATAATATATTTGTATCTGAATATGTGCTGGAAGGCGTTGGACATAGCTATGGCATTGGAATGATGAATGGTGAACCCATAGCTTTACCAAAATAGAAATTACACCATCCAGCCAATTTTAAGGTTCGTGCAGGTCAACACGAGTGTCGCCTTGCATTATGTGTGTCAAGCGCTTGCTGGCAAATCCGTTTGGTTCGGCAATGGTAACTATCCGGTAGCTTGCAAAGTCGTCAAACGAAGCTAGAAGCCTTTAATCTTCCAATAAGTGGTTCGGATTTGATCCTTCCGGGGTACGAATCGTTAATGCCTTTCAACAGGATTGTCAAATAAAAAGAAAACCCACTTAGAGTTGAGTGGCTTTTTTGGTACAGGTTCGACTTCATCACTGGGTACAAAATCACCTAACGTATGTTGAGCATGCGATTTTTTGTTTATACCACGTTGCAGTACGGCCACAAATTTACCAGTGCCTTGGGTATCTAGAATTCTTCGGTTCATTTTTTTTAACAGGAGTAAGTGGGTGCTTTTTACATATATTAGGAATATTTTGTTGCTCTTTGATATCTTCAGCTATCAATATCTTTTTTAGCTCCTCGTAAAAGATGTTTTCGATCTCTACCCAAGTGGTAATGGAACAGTTTTCGATGAGTTTCATCAGGAAAGGATTTGTTTCCGCATGGCATGCACCAAACACAAAATTATGTTCCTCCGTTAATTTGAACTCACCGTCAAAAATTCGTAAAGCTTCCCGTGCATATAAAGCCAGTCGATCAGTTCGATAATCCCTGGTTTACCCCAGTAGCTGCTTCCAAAAAGATTGGGATTTTTAAACTGTATGCTGATGAGTTTGTCCTCATAGTTCCTGGTCCTTTCCGGCGTAAGTGAAAGATCTTTTGAGGTAACATAGCAAAAAATCGGTGTAGGCGGTTTTCAGCCCATGCGCAAGATCGAAGCCATTTCCGATTAAAACAAGTCTATTCAATAGTGCCAATTTTTGGTTAGATGTGAAGCTAGCTTTCTTCGCTCAATAGCCATAGCTTTGTGCGATAAAAATTTAAAACGGCAACTGATTTCCAACTTTATTGACTGCCACACAACAAATACCAATACATCCAGTATCCGGATAGAATGCACATTATGAACCTTAATCCCATTGATCAATCTCGTTGCCGATTTCGGCCTTGAGAAGGAACTGTATAACGTTGTTGAAACTTGAAGCACGACCGCGTTGAAGCCAAGTTTCTACGATTGGGTCTTCAACTCCCCATTTATAGAGCATAAATGCCAATCTAATGAGATATTCCTCAACAAAGGCGATGTCGCAATCTTCCAGCATCTGACGGTCGTACTTGACAAGTATTTTGGTAATTAGCCCTTGAAAGATCCTAAACCTGTCTGGCCTGTCCTTATCTGATGCCCAGCTTGCTATGTAGCTCAAGGTAGCTTCAATTCCAGGCTCGGATTGCAGTAGCAACTTGTTCAGTAGCACCGTTACCAATTCGCTGTCCATCTGTCCGGCGTAAACCTGCTCACTCATTTCTGAAATGGCAGTTAGGAATTCATTATGGTCGCTGCTGGTCAGTCCTTCCCCGATATCCTCAAAATTCCTGTTTTTGGCAAGGGCAAGTTTTGCCATTTCGGCAACCTGAACATAATCAGGAAATTTTTCAAGGACTTGAGCATTGGTATCGAGGAATTCGCACATTTCTTCCAGTACATCGGTAAAGCTGATCCAGCTATCTTGCAGGTCGAAGCGGTCGATATCATTGAGCGTTGGTACAAGTCGGTTATAGATGGCCTCAATCTCATGGGGCTCCCATCGGAGACTTTTCTCTCCCAGTGAGGGTGAGGAAATTGCCGTCAGTGGAATGTGCTCATCAATTCCGCCAGCGATACTGTTGCCGTTAATCCCGGTATGCCACAGCAGCCGATGACCGAGGATGCAGGTCCTGCTCTTTTTTTTCAATTCGGGATGGTTCTGTGAGAAATAGGTTATGATCCTCCATACCCTTGCCGTATCGATCTTTTCAAGTTCAAAGCCCGCCAATTTATCTGGTATCGCCCACAGCTGTTTCTTATTGAGGAAGTCGTGCAAGTTGCCCAATATGAACATCAACTCTATGCGTTCTACGCTGAGATCCTCAATTATCTTTTCGAGTTTTTGGCTGATAAAATCGCGATGTAAAGGGTTTTTATCGAGCTTTTTGAAGTAAAAGTTTCGGTTGAGGTGGTAAAGGTAGCCAATGGCTTGGTCTGCAGGTCCCTGAGCGGCCTGTTGAATGCAATCCGAAATGATCGAAACAAGCAATTCAGGTGAATTGATGAATTTGATTGCGGTATTGACCAATCCGACATGATGATCATCGTGTTCTTTGTCAAATGCAATTCCCAATTCAATCAGTTTTTTCCACAATGCAGAAAAATATTCCTGCCAAATATGCGGTGAAACTCCGATGATCATTGTTGAGAGGACATGACTGCTGGCATTGGTGAACTGGGAATACTTTTGGTCCAAGAGTCCGAAAAGTGCAGTGCAAATCTCAGTTAGCCTTGAAGTAATCTTTTCGTCGGTGGAGAAGGCATACTCCTGACCAATTTTTTTGAGTAGGTCCTTGTTGTTGTACTGCAGGCTATAAAAAAGAAATGGCATCGGGTAGTAGTCGAATCCAGCCTTGAAGATCTTGTGCCAGCTTTCGTTTGGCAAAAGATAGATGTTGCGTATCATCATCTGGAAACCCGATTCTGCAAGTAGCATCAGGATCTGGATTGACGCCTCCGCTTCGGAAGTACGGGTCATCTGCATCGACCTAGATCTTGAATACCTGTTCTGTCCATAGGGTCTTACCTTAGACTGCTGCTTATCTATCTGGCCGTACAGTCTTTTTATGGTCTCCTGTAACGGACGGTAGCCCGTTTGTTCGTAGCTGGCAATCATCCTCATGATTCGCTTGTCTCCTCCGAACGAGCCTTTTGGGATATGGTTGAGCATTTCCAGTCCGTACAGCATCTGCTCTCCTCGTTCCAGTTTGTCTTCAAGTATGGCCCTTTCCAGTCCTTCCCTTGCATCTTTTTGATTGAATAACGAGAATAATCCAGCCCGCAGGATGACGTCTTTTCCTTCTGGTTCCCAATTTTGTAGCTGGGCCAGTAGCGTATCGAACTGGAATGAATATGCCAGCCGTAGCATTTCATCGTGAATATCCACCATATGTCGGTCCGAAACTGCCTCAAGGACATCATTGCGCTGAATCATACGAACTATAGCTGTGCTGGTCAAAGGATTTTTTAGGAGCTGTTCTACAAGTTCGGATGTCACTATGTTCCGTATGGGTATATACAGCTGTTGGATCGCTAAGGTGACCATTTGCTGTATATCATCACGTTCCAACAGAACCGGAAAGAAATTTTTCGTATGCGAAAAACCAGTAAGGGAGTGTTGGTTGTGCATCGAAGCATAACCAAGATCCGGAATCCAGATTTCTCCACTGATTTTCTCTAGTTTTGAAAGGGTAGAGCTTAAATCGGGCAGATCCGCTATTTTCAAAGGGTCTATTACCGGCAAACGGTCCCACAGCTGCCGCTGTTCCCTGCGGACGGCGAGGTTGGCAGTTGGAAGGTCTGGTTTCAGGTGGTCGTCATTGTTCAAAAAGGCCAAAAACAGTTCGAGTGATGTACTCCTGTCTTTGACCTCCGACGACCTACCCACGTCTGCCTGCATTGCAGAGATTACAACGGGATCAAGTAGGGGGATCCTGATAATATTGTGGTTCTCGAAAAAAAGTTGCCTATCCTTTGGCACCGTAGAGCATGAAGTTTCGACTAGATATATCTTATAGGTCTTTTTGCCCTCCGCCGTTCTTGCAGATTTTGAAAGTATATCCCTTACCCAGTTGATCCATCCTAGAAAGTTTGGGTCGACACCGGAGAATCCGATAAGACAAAATGATTCTTGTAGCAGTGAGATCCTCATCACCTGGGTGAATGCTTCGTGAAGTTCTGGGTAGGAATCATAATGTTCCTTTGAAATTATATAGTGCTTCCTGGAATCGTTGTCAAAACCAAAAAGATGTGATTCTCTCTGCTCTAAACTGCGGAGCGATCCATGCAATTTGACAATATTCTTCTGCTTTTTTGTGCTGAGTCCTTGTGCGCTGGTCACAATCCTGTAGCACCCGTTTAGCTCGAAAATTTTATCCTTTGAGATATCCTCAAGATTTTTGAGGTCCATTTTCCCTTGATGAATTGCATAGAAAAGTTCGTTGCGTCTGTTGGTTCTGCTTTGATTTTCTTCGGTTGGTTCTGGGATATTCTGCTCGAGCGCCTTTGATGGGTCGCCCGTAGGTTTATATGTTAGCTCTGGAGCCTCGATGGATTCAAGCTCACTTTCATTGTTTGCAATCTTTTGCTGTAACTGCAAAATTTCAAAGTAAAGAGTGTCGATTTCGTCCGAAAGCCTTTCGTATCGATTGTCGTCGATGCAGATATCTAGCAAATGGTCATAATTGGTAGTAAAAATGTTGTTCCAGGGAAGTTCGATAAGGGCACGATGTAGCGCAAGTTTTTCCTTGGGGATTTCTTCGATGTCTCCATTGAGTTCCATAAAGTATTTCCCATCCTTGCGGTATGCGCAGGGCACCTTATCTTCGATGTAGCTAACGATACTTTCGGGAATTCCCTTTACTCGGATGTATTCAGAAACTATTTCCAAAGAGCCCTTTGTTGAGATTATCTTTCCGCAGGCGGCTTTCCTGAACTCGGCTTCTCCCAATGGGGTAGCCAAATTGGATTTGTATGATAGATAGTCCCTGTCGATACCATCTTGATGAAGTTCATAGGCTAAGTCTACCAGCATCTCATTCCATAACGGGAATTTTTCACTTACATTTTTACTGAGACCCGAACCGATCAAAAGGGACATCTGCTGTCCGGCAAGTTTGGTGCGAAGGTCCTTAAGGTGCTTGAGATAGTCCATAGGGTTGAGCATTGGTTGTGCAGTGCAGTTTTCCGTAAATATTCTCAGATGAATCAGTGGGTTATCTACTATTGCAATCCTAAAATACTAGGTTTTTTGTTTAGCTTCCATTTCTTTTAAAGAATGTGGATAAAAAAAGTAGCATTTTACTACATCGCATCGGCAGTCTCCCTTTTGATATCCGCCAGCATCGCAAAGCTCTCGATCTTTAGTACATAATTAAGTTGGGAGATATTTTTTCGCAAAATCATGGTAGTCACGTGTTATTCAATATTGAAAGCAGCCTGGGAAGGGACGACTATCAGGAAACTAGAGGAGGATTAATCGCTGATCTCAACACTCAAGGATAAAATGTCTCAATATATCGGATAACTTGATATTCTGGACATTTGACGACTCAATGGACAATCTTCGAGAATTCCTAGATGTCTGTTTTCGTTTTAATTGGATGATGAATATCTATAATTTCCCAGTATATGGGATACAATTCTTCGTGCTGTTTGCGGTACTTTTCGGGAAGGTTGACCACAAATTCAGTTCCGTCACACCAGTCTCTTCCTTGAATAAAGGAACAGTTTTCACATAGTATCTATAACACTTGATTTTTTCTTCTGCTATTTATGAGGCTCATCTGGTCCGGTTGAGGGGGCTCCTGGATTTTGCTCTTCTGTTACCGAAGGGCTATCGATAAACAGGCTTATACCATACTCTTCTGTCTGTTTGAGTACAATTTGGACGTTCTTATTACCCCAGTACCTTCCCCTCCACAATTGCTCTTCTGCCGGAAATTCGCTGGACCACTTCCCGAATTCTCCATTTCCATAGTTGTCATGGCCCAAGACAGCAACCAGTTTGTTGGTCAACAGCGCGTATTCCCGACTGTATAACCATTTGTTGAAGGTTGGGATCGATTTGTAATAGACGGTGAGGAAGCCTCCATCTGGATAGCTGTGCTCGAGGTATTCATCAAAAAAGCCGAGCATGAACTTATCCAGGTAACTTACGGTACTGGTGATTCTAGTCGCCACCTCAGAGTGGCACTCGACTATACCTGCCCGGGGGTGAGTACCGATTTCAGCTATCAGATCTTCGAGGGTGCCAGTAAGGGGAATCAGTTCCGTGATCAATTTGACCGCCTTTGCTACATCTACGATGATTGTATCGGTGCCAAATTCTCGGTATACCGCCTGGGCTTTTGCGCTCAGTTTCTGGTCCTGGGTAATGAAGAGTTCACAATGCCCGGCGAAATAGGCGTGCGTGGCGTCGGTGTTGATATTTTGTACGGACATTTTGCTGTCCGCTCTGAACCCCATCAGATCGAGATTGGAATAACTGGTCACAAACCGCTCTTTTTCGCCCTGATCTGTAAAGTTCGTCTTTCCGATTTCCATCGCCATGGCGTTGAAATCTTCAAAACTGCGCCCCATGGCAGAACTGGGCAATATGCTGTTGAGATGTGCAATGGGATCGGTCTGATTGCTCAGCGACTTGCGCTGTTCGACATGTTCATCCATCAATTTTCTCGCGTGCTTAAAGAAGGCTTTCGATTCCGGAGAACCATTGACCAAATTCATCAAGTCGGCGATCAGCGACTGCATGGAAAGCTGTTGGCCAGATTGTTTAAATAAGGTAGAATAGTCGTATTCTGGACTGGAAAGATTGTCGAGGACCGTCTCTTTAAACGTTGCCAGCGCCGAATTCAGTGTTTCAATGGGATCCTGCATCCCCAATGCTGCAAAGTCGACCCCAGCAAAAATCTGGTCAAGGCCCTCCAGGTTTGCCGCACTGAAACTGGTTTCCAGGGTGGTCTCATAAAATTCAACTGGATCTCTTTTCTGGTAGGTAACATGCTGCTGTTTGAGGTATTTTGACATACACTGACCATGGGTCAGCTCACGGATTTTAGTGAGATCCTCAATCGTCTTTTCTCGGTTACCGCTCCGGCTGAGGTCGTCGATGTGCGCTTCGGAGTAGACGATGTTCAAATATTCGCTATACTGATCTAAAATCCCTTTCAGTTGGGGATGGTCATCGAGCTTGGTCAATATATTGGTATCCAAGTATATCCTCATCGGTATTTGTCTTAGGTTATGATCAGTTTATTGCCTATTTGCTAGAGGTTAAAAATCAAAGGTGTTGACCACCCTGGGCAGTTTGATGATCTTGAATTTGGCGCTTTCGGCATCTGCGACTTCAAGGAAATCAAAACTGCCTTTTCCGGATTCCTCTACAAAGGATGTCCGGAAGGACTTATAGTCTTTGGTGGATATGAGCCGCTTGGCCTTGTCTAGCAGGGCGTCGAGCGTAACCTCTTTTCCGATGAGCTCTTTACTCACCGATCGTTTGATGACGTTGACGAAATCGTCGTAGTTATCCAGTGGGATATCCAGTTTTCCCTTGATCAGCTTATCGCTGATGAACAGGTTGCTCAGCAAATGGTTGACAATGCCGAGCAGGATCACCAACTGTTCTGCCTTTGGCGTCTGGATCTCGTGCAATGCGCTATTGCCCAGGAACCTAATGGAATGCAGCCTGCGGGATTCGGCTTTGCTCAGGTATCCATTGCTGTGTAACAGATCGATCCTTTCCGCCAGATTCGCCTGTTTGATCTTCAGGTGATTGCAGGTGGCCTCGATCACCGCCCTGAAGCCTGCTGCCGTCAGCAGCAGCGAACCGACCTTGAGTGCATTGATGGTTTCCCTATAGATGCTCTTGATATTCTCGGGCAACTGGTGGATTCCGCTGAGCTCCTCGCCCTGCTCCAGATAGGGCGGATAGACGTCGGCATCCTCATAGTACTCCATTTCGCCATCCTGGTCTTCCCGCATCATGAAATTGTCCCCGTACATTTTCAGAAAGGAAATGTTCTCGTAGCCCGCACATTCGATGATACGGAACCGGTTTATCCACTGGAAATTATATTCGTCTTCCGAACCGCTGGTCTTTTTTTCAAAGAGTACCACATGCTTGCGTTCGCCTCCGCACCCCTGGCAGAAAAATTTTTCGAGAGTCTGATCCATTGCGAAAATTAACTAAAATATCCGGTTTTTTAAACCTGCCGGGAGCCATTTTTATTTTGGGTTATCGCTACCTGCGCTGGTAAATGCCGCTAGCGGAGCAGCATGTCTATTCAGATGCGAGGAAAAAAATTATTGTCTAATCGGTAACGGATGCGGGCGGGCCTTGGTTGCTTTCCGACTATACCACTGCCAGCACCTGGGCGATCAGCCCTGGCTCGAAATCCTCGGACTTTTCCAGATAATAGGCATCCTCGAAGGCCCTTAGGAACCTAAGATGTTCTTTTGCAGCAGGGTATTTGACCTTATGAAAGGAGATGCGCTCTTGATAAACAACCTTTACCCGTTCGAAACGTTCGGCAATTCCCCGTATATTTTGGGACAGTAGCGACTGGACGATTTTTTTCCTTTTGCTCCACATAGATGTTTCCGGTTTGATCACTACAGCATCCAGGCAGCCAAGTGCGCTCTCCAGCACCCAATCCACATCCCTTGCGTTCTCGGAGATCAGCTGTGTCCAGGTTTCCGCTTTCTGATCGTTGCAGTCAAAGTTCCTCTCCATCTTCAACTGATCGAAAAACCACTGCAAGAAAGTTTCAGAACCCTGTTCCAGTCCATATTCGACCAGTTCTGACTGCCATTTCTCCATTTCCAGGATATCGATGGGAAGTTGTTTCTCGGCCAGATTGATGTAGTGTCCGATGTTGCCGGTCTGGTTCTCCTAGTAGCAGACCAGCCGCCAATGCCACTTTTGGCCTATGAAAGATAGTTCACAAATAATCCCATGGATCTCTTTTGGCTGGGGAGCAGTGGCCAGCCATACCTTTACGGCCATATTTCTGACCCTGTCGTTCCACCTTGGGCTTTTGATGGTACCCAAAAGCTCCTTATCCATCCCGGTTAGTACTTTCCAGAAGCACATTACAAAAACCATGGCAATCCTGAGGAGAGAGGTCGGTTCTCAGTAGTTGCAGTACGCCATTAATGCCATGGCCAAACTGCTCCGGGATTGATGCAGGAAATCCACTGATCTCTCCAATGAGTTGTTCTATTCCAGATAAGTCAGCGAACCATAATAGTATGGTTAAGTTACTCCAATCTGACGAAAAATCATTGACACTCTCCAACAAAAGCCCTATAGACTAACATATCGATTCTTGAAATTTGAACGAAATGCAGATGCAATATATATAACGATCAATTGTATTTGTGTCACTGTTGGATTAATTGGAGGTATTATGGCGAATTTGAACCTGGTCACGGTGGAGGATCTACAACAATTGAAAATAGAACTGATCGAGGAGATCAGAAAGTCGAGAAAACAGGAAGAGAGTAAAATGGAATCAAAACAGTGGCTCCGAAGTTCGGAAGTGAGGCATCTGCTGAAGATATCTCCAGGGACATTGCAGAACCTGCGGATCAAGGGCACGCTTCCACACGATAAGATCGGGGGAATATTCTACTACGCGTACTCCGATGTTGCCGGTCTGTTGGAAAGGATAGGCAACAGATGATTGGGGTGGCAGAAAGATTGGCCGGTTTCGTGAGGTCGGTGAGCGGGAACAGGGCTTTCCGCCAATCGCACCGAAGCCTTTATTCGGCGCTACTGGTCGGTCACGAACGCGCCGGGGGAGAAAACCCCTTCAGGATCTCAAGGCGGGAACTGATGGAACATTCTGCGATCCGTTCCTTTGCAACCTATCACAAATGCATTACGGATCTGGTGGAAGGGGGTTATATCGCGTATGAGCCTTCCTATCATCCGAGCCTTGGCAGCGGGGTGACTTTGTTGGATTCCTATGAAAGATGAGGGACCGGCGTTATGCAGAAAGGTCCTTTTCCATCTTCGGAAAAAAGTGTCTTGTCCTAAGATGCGTTTACATTAAAAATTTAAAAAAATGGAAACAAAAATCAGGAAAACGGCAAAGCCTTCGATCTACTTCAGCGTGAAGCAGAAACACACAATCATTAAGGATTACCTGTCCAGTGGTCTTCCAAAGCAAAAGATCTGGGAAAAATATACCGGTGACAAGAAGGAAAAGGGAAGCTGCTGAAGTTTATGAGGCAATTAGGGTACATTGAGGGTGATATTGTTAAAAAACCAGTCTCCTTCTTTATGGATCTACCAACCACCAGCAAACCACAGGCGGCACCTGTCAGAAATGAAACCATTCTCAGGACAAATCAACTCGAACAGGAGCTAAAAGATAGCCACCTGCGGGAACAGGCCTATCTGGTCATGATCCAGATAGCCGAACGCGACCTTAAGATCGATATAAGAAAAAAGTCGTTCACCAAGTAATCTATGAAATGAAGGACAGAAATAGGAATATCAGCCTAGCACGCATCTGTCGAGTACTTGGAATGAGCAGACAGGCCTATTATCAGCATTGGTGGCGCAATGAAAGTACCACCATTGAGCAAGAGCTTGTACTAAAACAAATCATCAACATGAAGAAAGATCATAGACACATGGAAACAAGAAAACTTTATGAACTGATCCAGCCATTTCTGCTGGAACATCAGATAAAAATGGGTAGGGATGCCCTGTTCGAACTATTATCCACGCATGGACTGCTTGTGAAAAGGTATAAAAGATGGGTTTCAACAACCAATTCCTTCCACATGTACAGAAAATTTCCGAACCTGATCAAGAGTTTCGTGCCCACTCATCCCAACCAGTTATGGGTCAGTGATATTACCTATTGGAAGATCAGCGACAAATTTTTGTACATCAGCTTCATTACTGATGCCTTTTCAAGAAAAATTCTGGGATACAACGTTGCTGATAACCTTTTGTCTATTGAAACGGTCAAGGCGCTGAAGATGGCCCTGCTGGATGCCCAGGATACTGAATTTCTCTGCCACCATTCAGACAGGGGCCTTCAGTACTGCTGCAATGAATATGTTCAGATCATTGAGGAAAGTGAGGTAAAGATTAGCATGACCGAAACTGGCGATCCAAGGGACAATGCAGTTGCCGAAAGACTCAATGGCATTATCAAGAACGAATACCTGAGCAGCTACACGGTCAACGACCTAGAGGAGGGGAAGCAGGTTCTTGACTTTGTTATCAAGCTTTACAACGAGGAAAGGCCACATATGAGCATTGGAAATCTAACTCCCGAGGTGGTGCATAGAGGCAATACTACACCCACGCAATTATGGAAGAATTATTACAACAAAAACAGTACTATTGTAAATCCATATCAGGAGTACGATGCTGCTGTCAATCTATTGCAGGATCAAGAGTGATAAACCGTAAACGTATTTTAGGACGAGTCAAAGGAGCAAGCGGAAGTTGGGCGGAGCCCTACTTTGCTTGCCCCACGCTACGTCGTGGGGGTTTCGAGAACCCTCCAGGGGTTCTCGTCCATTGCGAAAGTGGCATAGGAGTCAAAATTGGAACCCCCTTAAGGGTCCGAGATAACTGGTTATAAAGATATACAGATATGCGGGAAACATTGAGAACGGTAAAATATTCTGTGCAGGACGATGTAAAGTTCGAGAAGATAGCCCTGAAATTGGGAAGGTCAAAGCGTTTGGTATTTTCCCAGATGCTCGATTATTTCTACCGGAGCAAAAAAGATCCAACCGACCTGAACGACGAACTTTTGAAGAACACCATCCTTAAAGGGCAGAAGGAATACATCGGCTTCATCAAGACACAGGAGACCGAACTGCTCATTCCCATCAAACGTGATTTGGCCAGGATGCTTGAAGCTATGGGAAAGATAGTTGATTCCTTTAATGGTCGGGTGCTGAAACAAAATGACGATGTGCTGGCTAACCAGTTGGCACAGGCGAAAAAACTGTTGACGTTGACCGAGGTAATGGGAAGTATCGAAATGAAAATAGGCACCAAGGAAAGGCTAAAAAAGAATTTCATGCTGATACTAAACAGCTACATCAAAGAACGGGAACGTATGGGCATGATGACATCGGGCAAGGAAAAAGAGGAACTGGGCGACCAGGCACGCAAACAGATAGCACTGCTCTGATATGTACATCAATATTACCGACAGCGCAACGGCAAGCAACAAGGGAAGCAGCAGGGGACTTGTACACTATCTTGAAAAGGAAAACAGACTCGATGATAAGCTGAAGCCCGAACTTTGGTTCAATCATACAGGCAGCATTGTCGAGCCCTATGAGGTGCGTAATGCCCTGGACAGCAACATTGCCAAACTGGGCAAGGCAGATGCAAAGTTCTTTCTGATCAACATCAGCCCCAGCCAAAAGGAACTGAAACACCTTGAAGAAAGCTATGGCAAAACGGAAATGGAGAAACAGCTGAAACAATATGCCGAAGAGGTAATGTGCGAATATGCCAGGAACTTCAAACGTGACGGCATCAGTTCCGCGAAAGACCTGATGTGGTTCGGCAAGATCGAGAACCACCGCTACTATGGCCACAGGGACAAAGAGGTAATAAGCGGTGAAAGGAAACGTGGCGAGCAAAAGGAGGGCAACCAGATGCACGTCCACATCATCGTAAGCCGGAAGGATGCCACCAACAAAATCAAGCTGAGCCCCATGAACAATTCGAAGGGGAAAAATGAGGAACATTCCAAAAAGCTGGGGCAGTTCAACCGAGTGGCTTTCAAGCAATCGGGCGAAACCATCTTTGATAGGCTTTTTGACTTTGATAGGGGGCTAAGGGAGACTTTTGCGCATGCCAACGTCCAGAAGAACGGCACCACCGCACAGAGGGAACAGATGGATATTCTTGAAATGTCCAGAAATCAGCACCATAATTTTGAGCATGTTAATGGACTGGCAAGAAATATAGCAGATGGCCATTTTCACTCGGTTGCCGATATGGTAAAAGAGAGAGGGGAATCGATCGGTAGCTTTATCGAGGCCATGCTAGAACCAGTGCAGTCGATCGAACCCGAGGTAAGTCCATTGGAGCTTGCAGAAAGGAAAAGGCGTAGGCGGCAGGCGCAACAAAACCAACGTCCTGGGCGGTAGCTTCGGATTTCCCCCCGCGCATTTGCGGCCTGCAAAAACGCAGTATTTTAGGAGTTAAATAAAATTCAATTGGCAACTAACGATAACGATACACTCACGGAGTTTGGGCTGTTTTTGGCTCAAAGGTCGGTTAACAAGTCCCAGGTTAGCCTCAAAACCGGCATTAGTAAAACCCGGATGACCCGGCTAACAACAAAGCGCAACTCGTTCCTGAGAGCCTCAGAATTATATCTCGTAGCATTGGCGATAGATGTCGATCCTTGTGATATGCTTAAGTTTCTGTATAAGGACTTAAAGCTGGAAAAGTAGTCCAAGTTGAAGTTTGAACAATGTCAAAAGCATTAGCGAACCTCAAGTTTCTGCAGTGCTAATTTATGTTTTTTTTTCCTGGGCCAACTATTGTAATGGGCCTCAGAAAGACTTGTGTTCTTTTGTTTTCGGACAGAATGCTGGAAGTCCTGTCTATTCCTGCCCAACATTTAATTAATTCGTCCCCGTTGCTAATTAAGTCCTGATCTCCTCTGTTCAATGTAAAAAGTTGGGTTAGCATTTCGTTCTTGTGTGCAATGATCTCGGTACCTAAAAGTTTCCTTTTCATAGCTTTAAAATCAATTAGTAAACCTAAATAAAGAATGCTATTATCTGAAAATATTACATCGTCTACCATGCCTTTACTGTCTACGGAAAGCCATACAGCAAACACAAAGCTCCTTCCTTTGTAATCCTCTGATTCATAAAGTTTTTGATTCATTCCCAAAGCATTGTATATCCTATCTCTAGGTGAAATAGTCTGTGCTATCGAAAAAGTAGAGATCAGCATCATTATTACTGACAACTGAATTGTTTTCCTTTGATTTTTCATAGTTATAATATTTAAAGCCATAATTACCAGATCGATATTTATCATAGCGATGAGTATTGCATTATCTTGACTTGAATTCTGTGATTCCCACAGCGATTGGTAATAACAGGTTGTCGTCTAACTTTAAAATTTTAATTTTGGCAATCTTAATTTTAATTAAATGTAGTTAATGACATCCGTTTAATAAACTCATTTTTTTTAAAGAGGCTATAAATGTAGAAGATGCGTCTCTAAGTCCCAATTTGCATGGACATAATGTGGTTGGGAAACTGGTATCTGGCAAGGCTGAAAATTTATTTAAAAAGGAGACTTCAGATGATAACTAGAATACAAACTTAACAATAAGTATTGGTGATTAAATATGAGGAGGTATAACAAGACAAGAATACTGCCACTTAAGAAATATAATCCAGAAAATATCCAGAGTGGCGCATTATGTAATGAATTGATTTCAGTTTCTTATTAGGAAATGCATATAAAGGAATTACATTTACTATGAAGACTACCTAGAAGAAGAAGAAGAAGAAGCTAGACAGCATCAGCGGTTTTTGGGATATTAAGTTTCTTTGAAATATAGAGTCCACCCATATTGCCGTCCGGCTTCAAACATTATTAATAATAACGTTAGATTTGAAAGAGCCATAAAGATTATGGCTCTTTTTTATTATAATTACATTATGAGCGCTCACTTTGTTTTAGGTAGGCATAAGTTTACTAATGGACCAATTCACATAAAAAGTGTTAACCCCGAGAATAAGCATGATTTCATTTGTTTGGATTGTGGTAAACAATTGACCTGTGTTTTGAATGTTTCTGCAGATACTAAGCATTTCAAGCATCGCACTTTAACTTGCAATGCAACCTCTGAGACATTACTGCACATTACAGTTAAAGAAATCATCGCTCAAAATAGCAAAATAAAACTTCCGGATGGTCTAGAGTTTGAATATGTGGAGGTGTTACTTGAAAAGAAGTGGGATAAATACAAGCCAGATATTACTCTGAAAAGTAATGACAAAACCTTATTTGTAGAAGTAATTGTTTCTAATCCAATAAGCTGGGATAAAGAGCTGACTTTTAGCAAGAAGATGCAAGATTGTTTAATTATAGACCTGAGTTATTATCTTAGAGACTTTGATGTTGAACAACTAAAGTTAGATGTTCTAGAAGGCAAAGATTTAAAGCGTATGATCTATGGTTTTAAAAAAGGTATATCACACTCTAAAAATGCCAATGATAAAACAGATTTACTAAAGTTGCTAGGCTTTGGAATTGGCGGATATCTGCTTTATAAGTATTTTCAGCCAACGCCTATCAGAAAACGAAAATACAGGCGTCGATAACATCGTCACGCCAATTTTAAAATGCTAACGAATAAGTTCTTATTTGTTCGTATAGCTTAGATTTGGATTAACAACTGATAATATGTTGACGTATAATGAGCTTATAGAATTAAGAGAAAATTTGACAAATGGGAAGATTGAAGTAGAACTTGCTAAGGAGTTATATTGGAAAGACTTCAAAGAGGGAAAACAATCATGGCACACAAAGGATTGGAAAGAGCGAAGGGCTAAAGTCATAAAAGACAAATGCCAAATATGTGACAGTAAAAAAGTTTTGACCTTACAGCATTTGTCACACCCTAGAAGATTTCCCGAATATATACTGGAAGTAACTAGGGCTTATGCAAGAGAAAATATAGATGCTAACTCTAACATCATTACGCTTGATTTTATTAAGTATATAAATAACAATTACGATTACCTCCCTGTTCCATTTTGCCCGAATTGCAAGTTTAGCAACCCTAATAAAAGAGTTACGAAGCGTCCCCAATATCTTTGTACAGCATGTCGTCACGAATTTGATGAAGCACATTACAAGTCAGTGGAAGATCTTGTCTCTATTTTTCATCAGAATGAAGATGCTATTGAGGTAAAAGATAAATGTTTTGTGTCTAGAAAATGGAGGAATAAGCACAACTTATCAAGCGTAAGATATTGGTTGCAAAGAGATGGAGTAAAAAGTGATAATGCAGGAGCAATAGAGAAAGAAGCATTTTTACTTTATTTAAATGACAATATTAAATATCTCTCTTTTGAAGATACGATAACTGCATGCAAGAAATGTGCATTTAGTTACGATATTAAAAGGATGGAGTTATGTCCAAAGTGTAAAGAGCATTATAAGGGTATTCAGTTCCAAACCTGTATTCAATGTCTGCCAGAAGATAAGAAAAAGATAGCCTTAGAAACTATTGAGTTAGGTAAAGCTTGGCACCAAATGCATAAGGAATTAGGAATTGATTAGTGAAATAACGCTATACTAATTTTATATTGGCTTTGACCCTTAGCTGAAACAGCTATAAATAAAGATAAACAAACACTGAGATAAAATTTAGTCATATGAGCTTGTTGATTTAACCCAAATATGAGATTTTAAATTTACAGCTAGTCATATTTATTAAACCATTCTTAAGGTCGGGTATCCATAAATATTAATTTATTTATACTTTTAAAAAGAATTATAATTATGATACATATCTGCTTGAAAATGGTCGATGTCCGTTAAGTTATACCTATTTTTTAAGTTAGTTGCAAGCCTAGAAACCATGAATAACTTTAATCAAACCGAAGCATTACCTGAACCTTGGTATTGGACTGACCAAAACTTAAATGACCAACTTGCATCGGAACTGAGTCCAGGGCATATATTATATGGGAAAAAAGTTAGGACTTTAGCGCGACGAGAAGATAATGACGACGTGCTTTTCAATGTAATGAATGCAGAGTTCACCTTTGCTGTTGTACATTTGACTTGGTCAGAAAATACTGACGAAGGGGGAAAGTGGCCGATTGTTGAAATTTATAATAATTGGAACCAACTTTATGAAAATAGAATTCAGATTGATCATGAGAACTATAATATCTTTAATGAGGCGTAAGACTACGACTAAAAACTTAATGCTATCCAAAACGAGTAAACTAACTATTGCGACACTTCTTGCATTTTCATTTGTACAGAGTGCTTGTTCCCAAGCCAAGCTGACACAAGCACTAAACCTTGATTTCGAACAGCACCGAAATGGTTTCCCATCACAGTGGACAGCATTTGGAGATAAAGAGTACAAAGTTTATGTAGACTCGGTGCACAAGAAAAGCGGAAAATTTTCCGCTGTTATAGAAAATACTGGTAGCAAAAAGGAATACAGAGCGCTGTCGATAAGCCTTCCCGCCAACTACGAGGGCAAATCCATTCGCCTATCTGGTTTCATCAAGACAGAAAATGTAACTGAGGGCTATGCTGGCCTATGGATTCGTATAGATCCGCAGATCGGCTTTGATAATATGTCTAACAGAGGTGTTTCGGGAACTAAAGATTGGGCTACTTTTGAAATAAATTTGGCACTTAAACCAAAGGAAACCGAACAAATAGTTTTCGGAGGTCTATTGGTAGGTAAAGGAAAAATGTGGCTGGACGATCTGAAGATAACAATCGATGGAATGGAGTTAGGCGATCCAAAAATAAAAACTTTCCAAAAAGAAATATTTGCAGCCCAAGCAGATAAAGCTTTTGACGGTGGCTCGAAAATTATTTTTCCTACATTAAATCAAGATTTAATTCATAACCTTGAGCTTTTAGGAAAAGTTTGGGGACTAATGAAGTATCATCATCCAGAAATTGCAAAGGGCAAATATAACTGGGACTACGAACTTTTTAGGTTCCTACCAGATTACATCAAAGTAAAAGACAAACAGCAACGAGATAATCTTATTACAAACTGGATTAAAAATTATGGTGTGCTGTCGGCATGCAACACCTGCAAACATACTCCAGCCGAGGCCGTATTAAAACCTGATATATCTTGGATCAATAATGCCGGTTTATCGGCTAACTTAAAAAGCCAACTTACTGATCTATACAATAACCGAAACCAAGGCAAGAACTATTATATAGCACTTGAACCTGGTGTGGGAAATCCGAACTTCTCTAATGAGAAGCCTTATTTAGAAATGACCAATCCAGATGCTGGCTTTAGGTTATTATCTCTTTATCGATACTGGAACATGATCAATTATTTTTTCCCCTACAGGCATCTTACAGATCAAAAATGGGATACCGTATTGGGGGAGTATATTCCAAAATTCCTGAATGCAAAAGACAGGCTCGCATATGAACTTGCCGCCACACAGCTGATAGGAGAGGTGAACGACACCCACGCAAACTTATGGGGAGGACGCGAGAAAAGTAATGCGCTAAAAGGGACCAGATTTGCGGCCTTCAAGGCAGAATTCGTGGAGAACCAATTGGTGGTTGTTGATTACTTTAATCCAGAATTTTCAGGATTGGCAAAAGTGAAAATCGGTGACGTAATCACGCATGTTAATGGCAAGACGATTAATTCACTGGTCGATAGTTTAAAAACTTATTATCCTGCTTCCAATAGCGCAGCTAGGCTTAGAGATATGTCTATAGACCTTTTGCGTAGCCCCAACAATACGATTTCCTTGAATTACCTGTCTGAGGGTCAGAAACGACAAGTTAATGTGCCCACCTATGAGCGGAAAGATCTACGCATGTACCATTGGTACAAAGTAGATGGCAGCCAAAAATGTTATAAGTTGTTGCCTGGAAATATTGGCTATATCACCCTTGCCAATATTAAACCAGAAAACATCCCAGAAATAAAGAAGGCTTTTAAAGAGACAAAAGGTATTATCATCGATATCCGTAACTATCCGAGTACGTTTGTTCCATTTTCTCTTGGCGGCTATTTTGTAGACGAACCCACATCCTTTGTAAAGTTTACGATTGGAAATCCAAACAATCCGGGAGAATTTTCGTTTGTGGAGGGACCAAAAATTACCAGTGGCAATAACAAATACAACAGTGATAACGGTTACAAGGGAAAGCTAGTGGTACTTTTGAACGAAAATTCGCAAAGCCAGGCCGAATATACTGCAATGGCCTTCCATGCGGTTAAAAATGCAACCATAGTAGGAAGCACCACAGCAGGTGCCGATGGAAACGTTTCTACTATCGTATTGCCAGGTGGTCTTAGAACAATGATTTCTGGCATTGGTATATACTATCCCAACGGAAAGGAAACACAACGTGTTGGGATTGTTCCTGATATTGTGGTAAAGCCAACCATAAAAGGGATTAAAAATGGAAAAGACGAAGTGCTTGAACGAGCAATTAATGTTATCAACCAATAGAACAAACCATTTTGTCTTGTGAGCCAATTACAAGCCAATTAAAAATACCATAATATTCAAGGTGCCAATTCGGCACCTTGAAATTTGATTTGCCAAACGGGTTGGAGTGGTTTGCCCATCCACTTTTGCTTTTAAAGTTTAACGGACATTTATCGGGCATTTTAAGCTTTTATCGGACAGTTACCACTATACCTTCATTATCTGCTAATTCGGGGCGCATGCCTTTTTTAATTGTGTAACTTTTGCAATTCAAATAAGTTAAATTCAATGAGCCAATTGGTTCCTTGAATTTAACGTGATGCTTAAAGATCATCAGGCATATATCCAATCCGTTTTCTGGGAAGATTTAGCTGTTCCCGTTTTCTAAGAGTTCGTCAAGAGAACGAAATAAGATTTCCATATTCTTGTCTGATTATCCAGCTTATTCTTTATTTTTTCAATCTCTAAACGGATTTCTGTATTATCCACAAACATTTGGCGGATACGGGTAAATATGCGCATAACCTAGATATTGACCTGAATTGCCTGTTTGCTGTTCAATATATTAGAAAGCATTAAGAGGCAATGTTCAGAAAACATGTAAGGGAGCTTTCTTCTACCACCTCGCTTTGATGTCGCAATTTCCGACATCAAACTTTCAAACTCATTATCATTTAAACGAAACATAAAATCTTCGGGAAACCTGTCTGCATTCCTTGCTACCTGTCGTTTAACCGTCTGTTCTCTACCCGTATAATTCTGAAAGATCACTGTCCAGCATAACTTTTTGACCCCTGATATAATAGATTTTATTCATTATAATCTCGTCAGGAACTAATAATCCATTAGTTTCTCCACTCACATCGTTTGATTTTTTATAAATAATAAGCTCAATATTCTTGTGGATGACTGGCTTAATTTATGTCCAATATTAAATAATTGCTAATCTCTTTTTCAACAGTGCCATGTCTTCGCTTACCTTCATATCCAAGATCTTCGCATAGTGCTGTGTAGTCCTAATATTGGTGTGCCCGAGCATTTTTGAAACGCTTTCAATCGGCACACCGTTCAAAAGCGTAACCGTTGTAGCGAAAGTGTGGCGTGCAATATGCGAGGTCAGTTTGTTTTCAATTCCACATAGGTCGGCGATTTCCTTTAGGTATTCATTCATCTTTTGGTTAGTAGGAACGGGAAGGAGCAAACCTTTGTTGAGGCAAACTTTGTTGGTGGCATATCTATCAATGATTTCGACTGCCGTTGGAAGGAGCGGAACTGACGACCTTGTTTTCGTTTTCTGCCTATTGGTGAAAATCCATCGATCTCCATCAATTCCCTTTCTGATATTTTCATGTTTCAGTTTAAAAACATCCACATAGGCCAAGCCCGTAAAACAGCAGAATATAAATACATCCCTAACCTGTTTTAATCTTTCCGATTGGAACTCTTTTCCTGCGATGTTTGCCAATTCCTCTTTGTTCAGGAAAAAGCGGTCGACGTTCTTAGTCTTGCCCTTATAAGCTGTGAATGGCGATTTATCTATCCATTCTTTCTCCAAACAAATGCGAAGGATCTTTCCTAAGTTCTTGATGTTCTTTACCACATAGTTATTCGCACATTTCTTATCAGACCTCAAATAGTGGTCAAATCCGTTTAGAAAAGTTTGATTTATAGTTCTGATGTCCATATCAGCTACGCCATATCTTAAGCGGATAAAAACCTTTAGGTGCGTTTCCAGAACCTTATAGCGGTTCAACGTACCACGAACATAATCTTTGCCGACAAGTTGTTCCATTTTCATGTTGTGGTCTGCCACGGCTTCAAGAAGTGTATGGGAATTTGAGAGTGTTCCAAGATAACTGGATTTGATCAACCCTGCTGTAATCGGCATCCCGAGATCAAAAACGGACTGATGGGCAAAGTAGACCGCATTCTGCAATTGGTCTAGATGTGTATTCAGCATCCTGACGTCTTCTTTTGTTCCTACGGCTCGGCCGCCCTTCGCGTTCCATCGTTTGGGGTCGCAATCCCGATTGGTGGCCATTTCCGCACGGTTTCCCTCTACGGTAATCCTCATGTAGATCGGCACATTTCCACTTACATAGTTCTTTTGCTTTTTAAGGTAGAAAAGCAGGCTAAAATTGGTCTTCATAATCTATCGATTTTAGTTAAACAAACATAGCTTTGCTTCTTAAAATACGCAAGATGTTCAGTATGTAACAACCTGTACAATAATTGATTATGTACAATTCGGTGAGTCAAATTTAACCGTTTCGCCTTACTCACCGAATCACTCACCAAAGTTTTGTGAATCCATGCGATTTTTGGCAGTTCCCTAAAAGCAAAAACCCTGCTAATCGTGCGATTGCAGGGTTTTATACGTTTTGATAGTCTTTGGTGTGATCCCGCTGGGATTCGAACCCAGGACCACTACATTAAAAGTGTAATGCTCTACCAGCTGAGCTACGGAATCATTTAAAGTTTTTCGCTGTGCGTTTCCCTTTAAAGTGATGCAAATATAGGGTTAACATCAACTTAATGCAAAGTTTTTTTTGTTTACGAACGTAGTTTATTGATTTATAAGGGAATTAATTATTTTGAGCTTTCAAAATAAACTTAAAAACACCAAAATATTGCGGTTGTGTGCTGTCTTTAGCCTTATTTTTTGTAAAATTGGATACTGCAAAAAAGCTAAAATAATCGCAAACGATAAAATTTATGAAACTAATTAGATACGGCGAGCCCGGAAAAGAAAAACCCGGGGTAATTATTAACGACGATTATTTTGATGTTTCTGAATTTGTACAAGATTATAATGAAGATTTTTTTGATAACGATGGTCTGTCGAAACTCGAATCGGTAGTAGAAAATAATCAACTTAAGCAAGTTGCTATTAATGTACGTTTGGGTTGCCCAATTGCGAGGCCTTCTAAAATAGTATGCGTGGGTTTAAATTATGTAGATCATGCGCAAGAAACTAATTCTCCTATACCAAAAGAGCCAATCTTATTTTTTAAATCTACAACGGCAATTGTAGGGCCAAATGATAACTTAATTATCCCGAAAGGAAGCGAAAAAACAGATTGGGAGGTAGAACTTGCTATCGTTATTTCGAAAAAGGCAAGTTACATTTCATTAGAGGAAGCTGAAGATTATATTGCCGGGTATTGTTTGGCAAACGATTATAGCGAACGTGCTTTCCAAATGGAAAGAAACGGACAGTGGACAAAGGGCAAGGGATGCGATAGTTTTGCTCCGATAGGCCCGTATCTAGCAACTAAAGACGAAATTGCTGAAATTGGTAATCTCCGCCTTTGGCTAAAGGTTAACGGAAAGTTGGTTCAAGATGGTAATACCGCTAACCTTATCTTTAATGTGCCAACTATTGTAGCCTACATCAGCCAGTTTATGACGTTATTGCCTGGTGATATCATTTTTACAGGAACGCCTGCAGGGGTAGGTATAGGTCAGAAACCGCATCCGTGGTATTTGAAACCTGGCGATGAAATTGAGTTAGGAATTGATGGTTTAGGATCTAGTAAGCAAATCGCGGTAGCGTACAAATAAATGAAAGTAGGCCTAAAATTTTTAATCATACCTTTTTTTCTTGTGGTTAGTTTCTGCAGTGCACAAGAATTTCGTTACCTAAATAATAAATTGCCATTAGAGACAAGGGTTGAGGATTTGTTAAAACGAATGACGTTGGAGGAAAAAGCGATGCAAATGCATAACGCTACGCCGGCGGTAGAAAGGTTGAAGATACCCGCTTACGATTGGTGGAACGAAGCTTTACATGGTGTGGCAAGAGCGGGCTTAGCTACTTCGTTTCCGCAACCAATAGGCTTGGCGGCCACTTTTAACGAAAAAGGCATATTTGAAATGGGTACGGCGGTAAGCGACGAAGCGAGGGCCAAGCACCATCAATTTGCTCGAGAAGGAAAACGAGAGATCTACATGGGACTTAATTTCTACTCGCCTAACGTAAACATTTTTAGAGACCCAAGATGGGGCAGAGGGCACGAAACTTTTGGCGAAGACCCATATTTAACAGGAAAACTGAGTGTAGCCTTTGTAAAAAGTATGCAAGGCGATAATCCGAATTATTTTAAAACCATAACCACAGCCAAACATTTTGCTGTACATAGCGGGCCAGAGCCACAAAGACATGAGTTTGATGCAAAACCGAACGAACGCGATTTATGGGAAACTTATCTTCCTGCGTTTAAAATGTTGGCTCAAGATGGTCATGTTTATTCATTTATGTGTGCATACAATCGGCTTTACGGTAAACCTTGCTGTAGCGATTCATTTTTGCTGAATGACATCCTTAGAAAAAAATGGAATTTTAAAGGTTTCGTAGCAACTGATTGTGGCGCCTTGTACGATTTCTACATGTTTCATAAAACTGCGACAGATAGTGTAGAAGCCGTTGCGCAAGCGATTAAAGCTGGTGCCGATAACCAATGCTGGGGTTATGCAAAGGCGGTTATACCTGCAATAAAACGCGGTTTGCTCAAAGAGAGCGAATTGGACACCGCAGTGGCCAGATTGCTAAGAGCTAAATTTAAACTTGGAGTGTTCGATGCCGAAAGCGATAATCCTTATTCTAAAATTCCTTATAGCGTTGTAAACAATAAAGCACATCAGCAACAAGCGTTGCAAATGGCTAGAGAAAGTATCGTTTTGCTTAAAAATGCAAAACAAACGTTACCGTTAAAACGCAATTTAAAGAATATTGCTGTAATTGGACCTAATGCAAATGATGCCGAAATTTTACTTGGAAACTATAATGGCGAACCTGCACACGTTATATCTCCGCTCGAAGGAATAAAGAATAAATTTTCAACCAGCAACATCTTATACGCCAAAGGTTGCAACGTGATAGATACGCCAGGTTACGATAAAAAATCAGACTATGACGAAGCGATTAAAACTGCAAAACAAGCTGAGCTAATTGTATTCATAGGGGGAATTTCGCCTAGGCTAGAAGGCGAAGATTTGAAAGTAAAAGTACCAGGTTTTTTAGGAGGCGATAAAACCAATCTTGATTTGCCAATTGTACAAACCGAACTGCTTAAAGAGCTTAAAAAACTTGGCAAGCCTATTGTTTTGGTACTGCTAAACGGTAGCGCATTAAGTATTAATTGGGAAGAAAAAGAGCTAGATGCTATTGTAGAAACTTGGTACGGTGGAGAAAAGGGTGGCGAGGCTTTGGCAGATGTGCTGGCAGGAGATTATAACCCAGCAGGAAGATTGCCTATAACGTTCTACAAATCCGTTAATGATATTCCTAAGTTTGATGATTACGGTATGCAGGGAAGAACTTACCGTTATACTACAAAACCCGTTTTATACCCTTTCGGTTATGGGTTGAGTTTTACAAAGTTCGCTTACAGTAATTTAAAGTTGTCTGCCACTGAACTAAATAGCAGTAAGCCCTTAAAGGTTAGCCTTAACGTCCATAATATTGGTAATTTTGATGGCGATGAAGTTGTACAATTGTACATAAAGCAATTTGGAAGCACGATGCCGATTAAAGAGCTGAAAGGCTTTACGCGTATTAATCTAAAGAAAGGCGAACGGAAAATGGTAACTTTTGAGCTTAATGCTAAAGATATTATGCATTACAACGAAGCCACCGAAGAAATGGAAATTATCCCTGGCAAGCTTCAATTATTGGTTGGCAAATCTTCTGGCAAAGCAGAATTAACGGCAGATATTACACTTAAATAGTTTTGTTATTTGAAAATGAATGTCAGCATTTCATTGCAACTTTAGCCCTGCTTTCGCTTATAGTCCTCATTTCGCTTCGCTAATTCCGGGCTATTCCACTCAATCAGGTTTATGGCACCAAACCAGTAGCACTTGGTTCAAGGCAGTTGATCCTGTTTACTAAATCCGAAGGAAATGGAACCCCGCATTCCGTGCCAATGGGCGTGAGCATTAACAAAATCGGGATGTAATTTACAGCAGGGCAGAGCCAAAATAAATGTACTTCAACTGCTTTTCAAATTCTAATAACGCAACCTTAATCGATTTTATCTTGTTTCTTTGTGCTTATATTATAAAGTACAAAGCCCATCAGTAGAAAAAACAAAACGCCTAAAATTTGGTAGCCACCCTCTCCAAACCAGCTTGCAAATAGAGGTTCTACGTTTACCTTGCCTAAATTATCTCTAACTGCAGGAATAACCATTAAAATAGCCACGATAACGCCTGCAATTGCACCGCCGGCAACTAAACCCGTTGCAAATAAATTTCCGGGAGCAATTTCTTCTTCCTCGGCAGTTTTCTTTTTGTTTTTCTCTCTCCAATTGACCAAACCTTTTATAGCGCCACCGGCAAAAATTGGCAAAGTAGTAGATAAAGGCAAGTAGGCACCAACTGCAAAAGAAAGTGCATTTATACCGCAAAGCTCAATAGTTATCGCAATAAAAACACCAACCAAAACATATTGCCAATCTAGGTTAAAAGATAACATTCCTTTAATAAGTGTCGCCATTAAAGTTGCTTGCGGTGCAGCGTAAGTTTCGGTCCCGATAGCATGTTGGATCCCTTGGTTTAGCATTTCTTGTGTTGGCGTATCTAAAATTTTAACAGTTAAACCAATAACAATAGACGATACGATTGCGCCAATAAATAGTGCAATTTGTTGGTATTTTGGCGTGGCTCCAATTAAATATCCCGTTTTTAAATCTTGTGATGTTGCGCCTGCATTCGCTGCTGCAATGCAAATCATTCCACCTACAACCAAAGCCATCGGTTCATAAATTTTTCCTGTCCAACCAACAGCTATAAAAACCAAACAGGTGCCCATAATTGTTGCTATGGTCATACCCGAAATTGGGTTGTTACTAGAACCAATTAAGCCTACAATCCTACTAGAAACGGTAACAAAAAAGGCACCAAAAACGATTACCAGCACACCAATAATCAACTTATTTACAATACTATCGCCCGGGATTTGTGGTAAAATGGCCATCAAAAGAATTAAAACCAAACTGCCAATTCCAACTAATTTTATAGATAAATCCCTATCGGTGCGTTTAATAGTTCCACCGGCCTTGTTTTCTTTAATTGAACCTAAACTTTCTTTAAACGACGATATGATTGTCGGAATGGTTTTTAGTAAAGTTATAAATCCGCCTGCCGCTACAGCGCCTGCTCCAATCTGTTTAACAAATGCTTGGTAAATTGCCCTAGGGTAATCGGCAAAAGTTTGCGTTATCGGATCCCAGTTTCCGGAGCCACCAGGTTTTGTAATATCTGCCAGCAAACCTAGCTTAACCAATTGTTTGGCTGCAATTAACGGATCAATTAACGTAGATAGTAATGGGATTAGGGCCAACCAAGCTAAAACACCACCGGCAACTAAAACACCAGCTATTTTCGGACCGATAATATATCCAACGCCTAAATACTCTGGTGTAATTTCTCCACTAACTTGTGCTGATGGTAAAAACTTGTTGGCTTGTTTGGTTGCCCAGGTTGGCGCCTCGGCAATTACATGAAATACCTTTTGCAACATAGCGTAAACTAGCGAAAAACCCAAACCCCAAAATGCGGTACGGGCAAAATCTCCGCCTTTTTCGCCGGCCTGAAGAACCGATGCGCAAGCAGTTCCTTCTGGGTAAGGTAGGTTGGCATGTTCTTTTACAATTAGCGACCTCCTTAAAGGAATCATCATCAACGTTCCTAAAATCCCGCCTAAAATGGCAAGAATTAAAATAGTCATGTAATTAAAGAATGCTTCTCCGGAGCTTTGCCCACCAATGCCGGTACTTAGAAACAAAAATCCCGGTAGGGTAAATACAACACCTGCTGCTATCGATTCACCGGCAGAGCCAGTAGTTTGGATAATGTTATTCTCTAAAATAGTTGTCTTGAAAAATTTCTTCCCTAAAGTAATCGCAAGAACTGCAATTGGGATAGATGCGGAAACAGTTAAACCAGCTTTTAATGCTAAATATACCGTAGCAGCGCCAAAAATGATCCCCGCAATACAACCTAGTAATATAGATTTTATAGTAAACTCCGCAACGTTTTTATCTGCCGACACAAATGGCTTAAATTCTTCTTTATTCATTTTATGATTTAAAAAAATAAAGGTAATTTATTTTAAGCATTCTTTGAACTCAAAGCTAAGCACAAAAAAAGCCTATCAACAATTGTCGATAGGCTCACATTTCATAGGTATTTGAAGTTATTTTTTTAAGAATGCTATTAAATGCTCATTCAGTTCGTCTTTATGCGTTATAAATAAACCATGTGGCGCATTTTCAAAAATAACGTATTCCGCATTTGGGATTCCTTTCGCAGATAAATCACTGGTTGCCTCAATTGGCACCGTCTGATCCGCATCGCCATGGATAATCAACGTTGGAACATTAACCTTTGCCAACTCTGCTCTAAAATCTGTTTCAGAAAAAGATCTAACACAATCTCTTGTTGCTTTTGGACTGCTAATCATTGCCATATGGTGCATCCAGTCCTGTATTTCGCTACTTACAGGTTTGTTTAGCAAGCCCTCATTAAAAAATTGCTTTCCAAAAGTAGTTAAAAACGCAGGGCGATCTTTAAATATGTTGGCGATAATATCGTCGAACATTTCTTTTGGCACGCCTTCCTCGTGGTCGCTGGTTTTTAGCACCAATGGAATAATTGAACTTATTAAAACTGCCTTTGCAATTTTAGCTGTTCCGTAGGTGCTAATGTATCTAATTACTTCTCCACCGCCCATAGAAAAACCTACCAGCGTTACCTCGTTCAAATCTAATTCATTTATTAATGCATTTAAATCGCTTGCCAAATGGTCGTAATCGTAACCGCTCCAAGGTCTGTCAGACTGACCAAAGCCACGTCGATCATAAGCGATGCATCTAAAACCGTTGTTTACAATTTCGGCAACCTGATATTCCCACATTTCGTGAGATACTGGCCAACCATGGATTAAAACTACTGGTTTGCCGGTACCAAAGTCTTCATAATGAATTTTTACGCTATTGCTATCTGTTGTTGTATTTTCAATAAAAGGCATATGTTTTCTTTTTAATTGAATACTTAACAGCAAACTTTTATTTTAAGTTTTATAAATCTTACAACTTTTAAGATGTTAAACTATATTTGTTACAATGGATAATTTAAAGAATAAAGCTATCTTCTTAGATCGAGATGGCGTTTTAAATCACGAGATATATGATTATATCTGTAAGGTAGAAGATTTTGAAGTTTTAACCTATCAAATAGCTCCCCTAAAAAAGTTTTACGATGAAGGTTATTTGCTAATCGTTATCACAAACCAAGGTGGAATTGCACTAAAAAGGTATACCGAAGAAACATTAGCAGAAATGCATCAAATCTTATTTGAAGCATATAAAAAAGAAGGCGCAGTCTTTACAGACGCTTATCATTGCCCGCACCACCCAACAGTTAATGATCCGTGCCTTTGCAGAAAACCAGGTTCGGGAATGTTGATAGATGCCATTGCGAAATATAACATCGATCCAGCTTTATCAGTAATGATTGGTGATAAGCCTAGAGATGTGGAAGCCGCTAATGGGGCAGGAGTAAAGGGGATTTTGATTGAACCCGATGAACAAATTGATTACGATGCCGTTAAAGCTGTTTTAGCGAGTTAGCAGTTTTTAATACGAAAGCTAAATGCACCGATGTAAATCAGACTGTAAACTAAGCCTACGCTATAAAAAAAAGCTTAACAAAAAAATAGCCTCACAAATTTGTGAGGCTATTTACATTTATATTAATATTGCAAAAAGGCTTATTTTCCGCTAGCCTTAGCATGGTCTGCCAAGAAGGTAGCTAAACCGCTATCGGTTAGTGGGTGTTTCAATAATGCAGTAATCGCTGACAATGGAGCCGTAATCACATCAGCACCTAATTTAGCACAAGCAACAATATGCAAAGGGCCACGGATAGAAGCTGCCAAAATCTGAGTAGGATAGCCGTAGTTGTCAAAAATCAGACGGATATCTTCAATTAATGCTAAACCATCTGTAGAAATATCATCTAAACGACCTAAAAATGGCGAAACATAAGTAGCACCAGCTTTAGCCGCAAGTAATGCTTGTCCGGCAGAGAAAATTAAAGTACAGTTAGTTTTAATTCCGTTGTCTGTAAAATATTTAATTGCTTTAATACCATCTTTAATCATTGGCACTTTAACCACAATTTTAGGGTTTAAAGCGGCTAAAGCTTTACCTTCAGCAATAATCTCATCGTAAGTGGTAGCAATAACTTCTGCGCTTACATTGTCGTCAACAATATCGCATATAGCTTTATAATGAGCGGTAACATTGGCTTCGCCAGTAATACCTTCTTTAGCCATTAGACTAGGGTTGGTGGTAACACCATCTAAAATTCCTAAATCTTGTGCTTCTTTAATCTGGTCAAGATTAGCAGTGTCAATAAAAAATTTCATGTTTATTTAATTCTTAGTGTAAAAGGTTCGAGTTAAAACCCTGAAGAATTTAAATTCCCCCTTCAGGGGGTAGGGAATAAAAAAATGGGCAAGCAACTTTTATCGCACCGCTACAACCTTCTACCCTTGCTTTGTTCCCAACCTGGGGGAGTTCAAAGGGAGCTGATCGTAAAAGACTTGCCCGGCACAAAGGTAGAAAAAGGAAGCGTTTTACAAAACTAAATTTTGCTAATTATAATAAATAAATATATACTATTGATAGTTAGTTGATTAGAATTTCAATTGTTGTGAAAACATTCCAGAATGGCGATAAAATAAGCTAACAACTATCTTTTTCGAAAAACAATGCTGGCGTGTATCGGCAATTTCGGTCCTTCTTTTCATTACAAGTCCTCGGTTCGTACCTCACCTGCGGGCTTTCCATTGCAATAAGGTTTATAATTTCTAAGGCAGTAGTTCTCTCGCAAAATTCAACCACTCATAGTTGTATAGCTTTTGCTTCATAAACTGGATTGAAATGGCATCCTTTTGCCTCACTTTGTGAGCAAAAGATATAATGTAAAGCCAGACTGACGTGATTATTGTAGCTGTGTTTGGCTTTTCTAACAAAAATGAAAACGCTTATACTATGCGTGAATAGTATTTTTTAGTATTGCCAATTTAGCAATTGACAACGTTAACAATTATTAAAATTGTAATTATAGCTTGCGTATGAGATAAATAAATTAACGTATCCTAAAAATTTTACTGATAATGTAATTTGTAATTCCTTTTAACTATCTTAGTGTTCTCTATACACTAACTAACCTACATAAATGAACCACTTGAATGAACACCAAGGACTTTACAGAAAAAGTTTCGAACACGACGCATGCGGCATCGGGTTCGTTGCGCACGTAAAAGGGAGGAAATCCCATCAGATTATTTCTGATGCTGTAACCATTTTAGAAAACCTAGATCACCGTGGCGCTTGTGGCGCAGAACCAAACACTGGTGATGGAGCCGGGATTATGATTCAAGTTCCGCATGAGTTTTTATTTGATGAATGCTTAAGGGCGGGCTTTAGTTTGCCAGCTTATGGCGATTATGGCGTTGGACAGCTTTTTTTACCTAAAGAAATACGCGAAAGAGAAGAATGCCGAGAGATTATTTATCGCACTGCAGAAAAACTCGGACTAGAAGTTTTAGGCTTTAGAAAAGTGCAGGTTGATACTACCGACATTGGTAATATGGCACTTTCTGTTGAACCAGAAATTGAGCAAGTATTTGTAGCCAGACCTTATCATATTGCCGAAGGTGCAGATTTTGAACGTAAACTTTTCGTTTTAAAAACCTATCTAACCAAAACTATTTACAGCACCGTTGCCGGAAGTAAGGATCACTTTTATATTGTATCTTTTTCTTCTCGCACTATTATATATAAAGGTCAGCTTACTTCTTTACAAGTTAGAAGCTATTTTACAGAACTTAGCGATAAACGCATGGTTTCTGCATTTGGCCTAGTGCACTCGCGTTTTGCAACGAACACTTTCCCTTCTTGGCGCTTAGCACAGCCGTTTAGGTTTATAGCCCACAACGGCGAAATAAATACCTTGCAAGGAAATTTAAACTGGTTTAGAAGTAGCGTGAAATCATTTGCGTCGCCATATTTTACCCCAGAAGAACTAAATATGATTCTTCCGGTAATTGACGAAACGCAATCTGATTCGGGGTGTTTAGATAACGTAGTAGAATTGCTATTGCATGCGGGTCGTTCATTGCCACATGTTTTAATGATGTTAATTCCAGAAGCTTGGGACGGAAACGAAGATATGGATCCGATTAAAAAGGCATTCTATCAATTTCATGCTTCGCTAATGGAGCCTTGGGACGGGCCGGCTGCTATTGCGTTTACAGATGGTAGATTAATTGGTGCAACTCTAGATCGTAACGGTTTACGTCCGTCTCGTTATGCCTTAACAAGCGATGATAGAGTAATTATGGCTTCTGAATCTGGTGCCCTAGCAATTGACCAAAGTACGGTAATAAAAAAGGGTCGCTTAACACCGGGCAAAATGTTTGTGGTTGATATGGAGCAGGGCAGGATTATAAGCGATGATGAAATAAAGCAACAAGTTTGTAGCCGCAGACCTTATGCCGATTGGATTAACCAATATCAAATTAAATTAGAAGAATTGCCAGAACCACGTGTAATGTTCACCAACTTGGCCGATGATTCTATCTTTAAATATCAACAGGTTTTTGGTTACACCAGAGAGGATATAGACTTGCTATTAAAGCCGATGGCGATTGAAGGCAAGGAAGCCATTGGTTCAATGGGAACAGATACGCCGTTAGCTATTTTATCAAAGCAACCTCAACATCTATCATCTTACTTTAAGCAATTGTTTGCCCAAGTAACTAATCCACCAATCGATCCAATCCGCGAGAAAGTGGTTATGAGCTTGGCTGGTTTCATGGGTAACAATGGTAACTTGCTGGAAGAGAATCAGATGCAATGTCATTGTGTAGGTATTAAACATCCAATATTAACCAATTTAGAATTAGAGAAATTACGAAGTATAGATACAGGTTTGTTCCAATCTAAAACGCTACAAATGTATTTTAGAGCAGATGGCAAACCAGGTGCAATGCAGAAAGCGCTAGATCGTCTTTGTCGTTACGCCGTAGATGCAGTTGAAGACGGTTTTCAGGTTATCGTATTGTCGGATAGGGCAATCGACTCTGAACACGCTGCAATTCCTTCGCTTTTAGCGGTTTCTTCGGTACACCATCACTTAATTAGAAAAGGTTACCGTGGTGCAGTTGGTATTGTGGTTGAGGCTGGCGACGTTTGGGAAGTGCATCACTTTGCAACCTTGATCGGTTTTGGCGCAACAGCCGTTAATCCTTATTTAGCATTAGAAACTATCAGAGGTTTTGATGAAGAAAGCGGTCTAAAACCAGAGAAATTAATCTCAAACTATATCTATGCAGTAAATAACGGCTTGTTAAAGATTTTCTCTAAAATGGGAATCTCAACTTTACAGTCTTACCATGGTGCGCAAATCTTTGAGATTTTAGGAATTAACCAACAAGTTGTAAATACACATTTTACAGGTGCAGTCTCTAGAATTGGTGGATTAGGTTTAGATGAAATTGCGCAAGAAACCTTAATTAAACACCGCCGTAGTTTTGGTCCTAAAACACAAGCAGAACCAATTTTATCTGCAGGTGGAACTTACAAATGGAGACGTAGGGGAGAAAAACATTTGTTCAATCCTGAAACAATCCACTTGCTACAAAACGCAACTAGAACAAATAATTACAATACTTTTAAGCGCTACTCTAAATTAATAGACGAGCAAACGCAACAGGCATATACCATTCGTGGTTTGCTGACTTTTAATTATTCGAGGCCAGCAATTGGACTGGATGAAGTTGAGTCAACTGAATCTATCTTAAAACGTTTTGCTACGGGAGCGATGTCATTTGGTTCAATTTCTCACGAGGCACATTCTACTTTAGCTATCGCGATGAATAGGATTGGCGGAAAGAGTAATACCGGAGAAGGTGGAGAAGATGATATCCGTTACCAAAAAATGGAAAACGGCGATTCGATGCGTTCTTCAATTAAACAAATAGCCTCTGCTCGTTTTGGGGTAACCAGTAATTATTTAACGAATGCTGATGAGCTGCAGATTAAAATGGCACAAGGTGCGAAACCTGGAGAGGGCGGACAGTTGCCTGGTGACAAAGTAGATGATTGGATTGCAAAAGTTCGTCATGCTACGCCGGGAGTTGGATTAATTTCGCCGCCTCCACACCACGATATTTATTCTATCGAAGATTTAGCCCAATTAATCTTCGACCTTAAAAACGCAAATAGAGCAGCCAGAATTAACGTTAAATTGGTCTCTAAAGCAGGTGTAGGAACCATTGCGGCAGGTGTTGCAAAGGCCCACGCAGATGTAATTTTAGTTTCTGGATATGATGGTGGAACTGGTGCGTCTCCTCTAACTTCTATTCAGCACACTGGCTTACCTTGGGAATTAGGTTTGGCAGAAGCACATCAAACCCTTGTTAAAAACAGGTTAAGAAGCAGGGTAGTTTTGCAAACAGATGGTCAATTGAAGACTGGTAGAGATATAGCAATTGCGGCCTTGTTAGGTGCAGAAGAATGGGGTGTTGCAACTGCAGCTCTGGTTACAACAGGTTGTATTATGATGCGTAAATGCCACTTAAATACTTGTCCGGTTGGTGTTGCTACGCAAGATCCAAACTTGAGAAAGTTATTTACTGGTGATCCAGCACACGTTGTTAATCTTTTCCATTTCCTAGCCGAAGAACTTCGTGAAATTATGGCTGAACTCGGTTTTAGAACTATTAACGAGATGATTGGTCAATCGCAATATTTGCAAACTAGAGAAATTGTAGATGCCGATTGGAAATTGAAGTATGTTAACCTGGCTCCAATTCTTTACAAAGAACCAGATAATGGATTGCCTTTATATCAAACCGAATTCCAAGATCATGGACTAGATACCGTCTTAGATCATCAACTGATTGAAAAAGCACAGCCGGCAATTGTTAACAACGAACCTGTTTTTGCTAGTTTCGATGTAAAAAACACCGATAGAGCTATAGGTACAATGTTGTCCAACGAAATCTCTAAAGTGCATAAAAGTGCTGGTTTAGCCCCAGATACTATCAACTTTAAGTGCATGGGTTCTGCCGGACAAAGTTTTGGTGCCTTTGCAACTAAAGGCTTAACCCTTACACTAGAAGGCGAGGGAAATGATTACGTAGGAAAAGGTTTGTCTGGAGCGAAACTAATTGTTTATCCATTTAGCAATATTAACTACGTACCAGAGCAAAATATAATTATTGGCAACGTTGCGCTTTATGGAGCTACATCTGGCGAATTATATATTAGGGGTAAAGCGGGTGAGCGTTTTGCAGTACGTAATTCTGGTGCTACTTCTGTTGTTGAAGGTGTTGGGGATCATGGTTGCGAGTACATGACCGGAGGAGAGGTTTTGGTTCTAGGTGATACTGGAAGCAATTTTGCCGCCGGAATGAGTGGCGGTATAGCATGGATATATGATGTAAGCAAAACATTTGCTAAAAAATGTAACAAGGAAATGGTTGATCTGGATCCTTTGCAGGAAGAAGACGAATCGAGAATTACTACCTTACTAAAAAACCATATTAGACTAACAAACAGTAGAGTTGCAGAATTTATATTAAGCGATTGGGAAAATCAGTCTTCGCACTTTGTAAAGGTTTTCCCTAAAGAATATAAAGCAGTTTTATTAAAACGTAAACAAGTTAAAATTAATTAAGATGGGAAAAGTTACAGGATTTTTAGAGTACGAAAGAGTTTCGCCATCTAAACAACAACCTAACGAACGCCTAGAGCATTATAACGAGTTTGTAAACCCACTTGCAGACGACCAATTAAATAAACAAGCTGGCCGTTGCATGGATTGTGGTGTTCCGTTTTGCCAATCTGGTTGCCCGTTGGGCAATGTAATTCCAGAGTTTAACGATGCAGTTTACAAAGGTGATTGGTTAAACGCTGCAGAAATATTGTTAAGTACTAATAATTTCCCAGAGTTTACCGGCAGAATTTGTCCTGCACCTTGCGAAAGCGCTTGTGTATTAGGCATTAACAAATCACCTGTTTCTATTGAGGAAATTGAAAAACATATTATTGAAATTGCATTTAACAAAGGCTATATTAAAGCAAATGCACCCTTAATTAGAACAGGGAAAAAAGTCGCCATAATAGGTTCTGGGCCTGCAGGCTTGGCTGCAGCGGCGCAATTAAATAAAGCGGGGCACGAAGTAGTAGTTTTCGAACGTGATGACGTTCCTGGAGGATTATTACGTTACGGAATTCCTGATTTTAAGTTGCAAAAAGATGTTGTAGCTCGTCGTATAAAGATGATGGAAGAAGAGGGGGTTGTCTTTAAATGTAATGCAAATGTTGGCGAAAACGTTGAGTTAAGTACGCTTTTGCGTGATTATCAAGCCATCGTTTTGGCTGGCGGGTCAACAATTCCTCGAGATCTAAACTTACCAGGTAGAGAATTAGAAGGTATTCATTTTGCAATGGACTTTTTAAAGCAACAAAACAAACGTGTAAGCAATAGTTACTTTTTAGGTAAACAGATTTTGGCTACAGGTAAAGATGTTATTGTAATAGGTGGTGGCGATACCGGTTCTGATTGTATCGGTACCTCAAATCGTCAGGGTGCTAAATCGGTTACACAGTTTGAGATTATGCCTATGCCACCAGAATACCGTACAGCAAATATGCCTTGGCCTCAATATCCGATGTTGTTAAAGGTAACTTCATCACACGAGGAAGGAGCAAGTAGAAACTGGGCGGTTAATACTAAAAAGTTTAATGCTGATGAAAATGGTAATTTAAAATCGCTAAGTGTTATTGAAGTACAATGGGAAATTGATGCTAATGGAAGAGCTTTAGGTTTTAAAGAAATTCCCGGAACGGAAAAAGATTATCCATGTGATTTAGTTTTATTAGCGATGGGTTTTTTGCATCCTCAAAAACAAGGTTTGTTAGACAAACTAGGAGTAGAGCTTGATGAAAGGGGAAATGTTAAAGCGATTGAAGGCAATTTCCAAACTAATATACCTAAGGTTTTTGCCGCAGGCGATATGCGCAGGGGGCAGTCATTAGTGGTTTGGGCAATTTCTGAAGGAAGGGAAACTGCTAGAAAGGTTGACGAATATTTGATGGGTTACAGCAAATTGCCATCTAAGGATGCGATTGCCTACGCTTAGTTTTTCTAACATATATAGACGATATAGGTTTTTAACTTGGTTGTCGTCCTAACGGTAGTCGAAGGGTTTATTAATAAATCACTTATAAATTCCTCGCAAGCTCGGAATGACAAAAATAATTAGCCACAGATGCGCAGATTTGAAGTCTGAGTTTTCTGTGGCTTTTTGCGTTTATTTCATTTAGACAGAGCACGCCGATGAAAAATCTATTTGTTAACGCGTTAATTTTAACAGATATAATTATGGAAAATTAATTGCAAAAGGACCACTGCCCTTGTTCTATAAACCTTCTTGAAGCGGCATCCTTTTTGGCTGTCATCCTAACTTGTTCCGATCCGAAATCGGTGGGGTAGTCGAATGAGTACATCAATACTAATAGTCGCAGATGCGCAGATTTTATATCTGAGTTTCTTTGGTATTTTTTGTTCAATAATCCGTCATTGCGAGGCCGTGTTGGACTAGAGCGAGCAATGTTAATCTCACTTTATGAATTATTATTTCAAATTATTTACAGTAAATCGATTCTGTTAAAGCTTGTTAATATTTTTAGTATATCATTCTTGCTGTGTAGATTTAAACAAAATGAAATCCATGTCTAAAAATTTACTCGTTCTATTTTTTATCTTTATTACATTGCAAACCTATGGGCAAAAGAAGATTAAAGACTTTGTTGAGAAAAACATAAATACAATTAGAACCATTGAACCAGACTCTTTAGATTTTAGCGATCTTGAAGTATTTGGAAAAGCTATTGACGATTCGAAAATAGTAATGTTGGGTGAACAAGATCATGGAGATGCACCAACATTTTTAGCTAAAACCCGTTTAATTAAATACCTGCATGAGAAGAAAGGATTTAATGTTTTGGCTTTTGAAAGCGATTTTTTCGCACTTAATAATGGCTGGGATAAACTTGAAAAACAAAAGGCAAAAATAGACACATTTTTGCAAAAGAATATTTTTTCTATTTGGACTAACTGTAAGCAGTGTGATAATTTATTTTATAATTATATTCCTAAAAGTTTTGAAGATAAAAATCCAATAACTATCACAGGTTTTGATAGTCAAGTGCATGGGCAGCATAGCAATACACTTAAAATATTTATTGATGATTTCTTAAAAGCTAAAGGCATTTCCTTTGTCAATGCAAAATCTTATCAAAGTTCATTTTTGCCATTTATAGATTCAACTAGAATAAGTAAAGATTTAGCCAAGCACCGACTGTTTATCAATCAAATTGACACCATATTTAATCAGCTTCCCAAAAGTTTGGAAGGAAGTTTTGAATTTTTGGTTTTACATAATTTACAGGAAAGCTGTAAGAGTAGTATTTCTTTTTTAACTAAAGGAAAAGATTATATGGAAATAAGGGATCGGCAAATGGCTGAAAATTTAAAATGGTTGGTAAATAATAAATTTCCAAATCAAAAGATTATTGTTTGGGCACATAGTGAGCATATACTTAAAAATAAGAATTTAATTAAACCTGTTTTCAGTAATGAAAATTGGACAAACATGGGGCATTTTTTCACAAGAGATAGCCTGCTAAATTCACAAACTTATATATTAGGTTTTAGCTCAAAATTAGGAACAGCAGGAAGGATTACGAACCCAAAAACTTATAATGTATCTTCCCTGAAAAAAAATAGTTTTGAAACTTGGATAGATGATCATACTAAATATGCTTTTATAGACTTTAAAAAAATTAGAGGATTAAGTCCAAAGTCAACGGAATATTTTAACATGAAAGGCAAACACCATGGTTACAATGAGGCTGTTTGGATCGAGGTTTTTGATGGAATATTTTACATTCGTGATATGTATCCGTGCGAAAAAATTAAATAAATAAATGAGAGGTAGTTGCAGACTCTAAGGAAACCATCCTTCCAAAAGAACCAAGTTTTGTACTATTAAACTTAAGGGTGTTCGTAGCACCGAAGAATAAGGGCTAAAATGGACAGCAGGCATAAGCCAAAAGCTACTGACATTGTTTTTCTACTTATTTTTTCAATTTGGACCATAATTTTTCCGCTACGCTACTAAAGACAAACGACACAAATGCTGAAATAATGTTGAAACATTCTGAGCGCAAAAATTTATCAAAAACGCTTATAAATTTTATAAATAGAATCCTTCTAAATAGCTAATAGCGTATAAAATACGGATGTTAAATAACGATATTAGACAAAGTCTTTTGTTATTTAAACCCACTATGGCCGAACTTGACAATAACCAATCTGGTGATACACGTCGTGATTTCTTGAAGAAAAGCTCGCTTTTTACAGCGCTATCCTTAACACCGCTAACCGTTTTGAAGGCGGCAGAAGGAAAAGTTGATGAGCGTTTTGCAGAACTTTTTGAGAAAATACCACTTAATTTAAAAGTAAACAACAAGCCTTATGTGCTAAAAGTTGAACCAAGAGCTACACTTTTGGATTTACTGCGTGAGCAGCTACATTTAACTGGTACAAAAAAAGGTTGCGACCATGGTCAGTGCGGCGCTTGTACAGTACACGTTGATGGCAAACGAGTGAACTCTTGCCTAAGTTTGGCAGTTATGAACGAGGGCAAAAGCATAACCACGATTGAAGGTTTAGCTAAAGGCGATGAACTTCACCCAATGCAAGCAGCATTTATCAAACATGATGGTTTCCAATGTGGCTATTGCACACCCGGACAAATTATGAGCGCTGTTGCTTGTGTTCGAGAAGGACATGCAAATTCTAAGGAAGAAATTAGAGAATATATGAGCGGGAATATTTGTAGGTGTGGGGCTTACCCTAACATAGTTGATGCCATACAAGAAGTTAAGGAGAAGGGAACCGCGATATGATCAACTTCCAATATTTGAGGGCAAGTGTGGTAAAAATTGCATTGAGCTTAGTTTCTAAAGATCCGAAAGCAACTTTTATCGCTGGTGGAACCAACTTAATTGATTTGATGAAACGTGGTGTTACTGCACCAGAGAAACTAATTGACATAAATAAGCTGCCACTAGCTCAAATTGAACTTAAAAACAATGTTTTGCATATTGGTGCCATGGTTTCTAACTCGGCATTAGCAGAAGATAGTATAGTTAAAGAACAATTTCCGCTGTTGGCTTTGGCGTTGCAATCTGGCGCATCTGCACAGTTGAGAAATGTGGCTACTGTTGGCGGAAATATGATGCAACGAACTCGTTGCGGATATTTTTATGACACCACTATGCCATGCAATAAGCGCCAACCTGGTACTGGTTGTGGAGCTATTGGAGGTTATAATAGAATGCACGCTATTTTCGGAACTTCAGAAAGTTGCATTGCCGTGCATCCGAGCGATATGTGCGTAGGTTTGGTAGCCTTAGATGCGCAAGTGGTAATTGCCAATGCCAAAGGCGAAAGAAAAATTAGTTTTGCAGATTTTCACCGTTTACCCGGAAGTACGCCAGAAAAAGATAATAATTTGCAAAAAGGCGAATTAATTGTGAGGCTTGAAATTCCAACTAATAACTTATATAAGAATTTTCATTATTTGAAAGTAAGAGATCGCTCATCTTACGCTTTTGCATTAGTTTCAGTAGCTGCTGCGTTAGAGATAAGTCAAGGTATTATTAAAAATGCTCGCTTAGCTATGGGCGGTGTTGCACACAAACCCTGGCGTTTGGTTGAAGCAGAGAATTTTTTGAAAGGCAAAACCGCAAATGCAAGTAATTTTGAAGACGCTGCAAGAATTGCCATGTACGGAGCAAAAGGATTTGGAGAAAATGATTTTAAGCTAAAATTAGCGCCTAATTCAATTATTGAAGCATTAACTGTTGCAAAAGCTAAAGCCTAATGAACTTTTTTGTAGATGAAAACGACCGCGTAGACGGTATAGATAAAGTAACCGGAAAAGCAAAGTACTTCGCTGAGTATCAGTTACCCGGATTAACTTATGGTGTTTTGGTTACAAGTAGTATAACCAAAGGGAAAATAACAGGAATTGATACAAAAGCTGCTAAAAATGCGCCCGGTGTATTAGATGTTTTATCGCATTTAAATAAACCAGTGGCGCCCGGATATGAGCAAGCTGGTGGTTCGCCAATGAAAATATTTTATACTGATGAAATATTTTTTAACGGTCAGCCCATTGCTTTAGTCGTTGCTGATTCTTTTGAGCGTGCAACTTATGCCGCTTCACTAGTTAAAGTTAGTTATGAAAAAAGCGCATTTAACACAGACTTTGTAAAAAGTATTAACAACCCAAGCGCAAAAAAACTTCAAGGTCAGCCACCTTATGTTAGGGGCACAGCCGATGCTTATAAAACTGCCGAAGTTAAAATTGAGCAGATTTACACAATGCCAATTGAAACCCATAACCCTATGGAACTACACGGGATTATTGCAGATTGGCGCACGAATGATCAAGTAACTGTTTACGCAAAAACACAAGGCGTAAAAGCTGCACAGGCAACCATTGCTAACGTTTTTAAAATTCCACAAGAAAATATTCAGGTTAAGTCTGAATTTGTAGGTGGTGGATTCGGAATGGCATTAAAAACCTGGCCTGTCGAAATCGCCACGGTTATGGCTTCCAAACATTTAAAAAGGCCGGTAAAGTTGGTTATTACCAGAGATCAGATGTTTACGATGGTAGGTAATCGTCCTTCTGCTTACCAAAAAGTTGGCTTAGGCGCAACAAAGGATGGGAAAATTACAGGAATTACGCATACTGCTTTCGGGCAAACTTCAGTTTACGAAAACTTTACAGAAGGTGTAGTAAATATGACAAAGTTTATGTACGACTCTGACAATGTTAATACCAATTATTATGTTGTTCCGTTGGATTTAAGTGTGCCAATTTGGATGCGTGGACCAGGAGAAGCAACCGGTGCATTTGCATTGGAAAGTGCTATTGATGAAATGGCGCATGCGTTGGATATGGATCCGCTGGAGTTTAGAATGAAAAATGACCCGGAACAAGATCCTCAGAAAAAACTTCCCTTTTCAAGTAAAAATATTAAAGAGGCCTATAAGCTTGGTTCGGCTAAGGTAGGATGGAGTAATAGAAAAAATAAACCTGGCAGTATTACAGAAGGCGCTTGGCAAATTGGATACGGCGTTAGTATTGGGGTATTTAACGCAAGTAGAGGAAGGGCGACTGTAAAAGGTATTTTAAAAGCTGATGGAACATTGGTTTTGCAAAGTGCTACGAGCGATATCGGTCCAGGTACAGGAACAGGAATGGTTTTAATAGCAAGTAAGCTGATGAATATTCCAGTAGAAAAAATCAGTTTTGAACTGGGAGACTCGTCACTACCTCCGGCACCAAGCCAAGGAGGATCTACAACTTTGTCTACCGTGGGTACTGCTGTTAATGATGTATGCGTTTCGTTAAAATCTACTATCGCAGAATTAGCCGCAAATGCTAACATGAGCACAACCGCAAACTTTGTTGAGGTATTGAAGAAAAACAATCTGCCAATGATTGAGGTTACAAAACAATCGCAGGCAAATCAACAAGGCAAAGAATATTCTATGTACTCTTTTTCCATCCACTTTGTGCAAGTAAAGGTTCACAAACTTACAGGCGTGGTCAAGGTAAGTAAAATTGTATCTGTCGGTGATTCTGGTAAGATTATCAGTCCGAAGACAGCACGAAGCCAAATGGTTGGTGGAGCAGTAGGAGGTATTGGTATGGCTTTGACAGAGGAGGCATTGTTGGATAATCGCTATGGAAAGTATGTAAATAACAATTTTGCAGACTACCATGTGCCGGTTCACGCAGATGTACCAGAAATTGATGTGATTTTTATAGATAAACCAGATTATATCGTTAATCCGATGGGTGCAAAAGGCATGGGAGAAATAGCTTTAATCGGCTTTGCCGGAGCTGTAGCTAACGCCGTATTTAACGCTACCGGCAAAAGGATTAGAAGTTTGCCAATTACGCCAGATAAAGTATTGGAAGCTTAAGTCATTTCATTACGAGCCTGTAATATTTTCTCGTCAGGCTCGTATTGAAATTATGTTTTATTTTTCACTTGGATTTTTCTTGCCTAAAGCTAACTTCTCTAAAGCTTTTTTAATCCGCTCATTTCTAGTTTTTTCCTGTTTCGCAGAAATTACCCATAGCACATATTCTTTACGATTTGAGTAAGAAAGTTTGTGGTAGAAATTTAAAGCGTATACATTCTTTTCTAATTCAGCTAATAAATCAGAAGGTAACGTAATTATTTTATTTGTAACATCGATGTATTTACCCAAATCGCTATTGGCAATTTCGTTGTTCCCTAATCCCGATTTTTTCATTTCGGTTTCTGGTTTAATCCTCAAACCCGTCCAAATTTCATCTACGGCCGCAGAACCGCAAGGAGTAAGGCTGTATTTTTTTAAATCATGCCAATTTTGCATAAGATTCAAATCGCTAGCCAACGCAGATTTTGCTTTTGGATAAAAAATCCAACAAATGGTTTTTGATTTTATTTCTTTCGCATACACACCTAATAGTTGATTAAAATCGGCTTTATTTCTGGCAAAAATTAAAATTGCGTCTGGTTCATCTACAACAGTTATTACATCAACTTGATCGGCAGATCCAATTATCTCCTCACTATTTTGCGGTGCATTAACGAGCAGAACTTTGAAACCTTCTTTAATTTGTAGCTTCTTCAAGAAAAGATTATTCATAATAGGTAAATATATGTCAAATGTATAAAATTGGTCAAGTTATAAAAAAAGAAAAAGCCTCCAATTTCTTGAAGGCCTTTTCTTTTATCTTGTTATATTTTATTAGAATAAACTGAATTCTACACGACGGTTTTGTTGACGACCATCTGCAGTTTTATTACTAGCAATTGGTTGATCTGGACCGTAACCTGTAGCCTCAATACGAGATGCGTTAGCACCTTGAGATACTAAATAAGCTTTTACAGATTCTGCTCTATCTTTAGATAAACGTAAGTTTAATTCTCTAGAGCCAGTAATGTCTGTGTGACCAGCTAATTTTAGGCTGAAGTTTTTCTCTACTAATAAAGCAGCAACTCTGTTTAAAGTAGTATAAGATTTAGCTCTAATTGTAGATTTGCCTAAATCGAATTCTAAGTTTTTAATAGCTTCATCAACAACTTTACGATCTGCTTCTGTTACTACTACTTTAGTTTCTTTAACAACTTCTCTCTGTACTTTAATCGGACAACCTGAACCGTCTACAACAGTATTTGCTGCAGTACCTGGGCATTTGTCAAATTTGTTTGCTACACCATCATTATCGTCATCGCCCATATCTTTCGCATACTGATCTCTGTCTCTCTGTGCATTTTGTTCTGCTGTAGATAAAGCTCTTCTTAACGCTTCGCTTTCTTCTTTAGATTGCATACGTAAAGCAGCTAATGAGCTGTAGTTTTGCAATTGAGGTTTTTCTTTGCTTCCTAACGCAAACTCTAAACCAGCGTGAGCGTAGGTAAACTTGTCGTTAGTAGCTCTATTAACTCCATCAAACGTAGATGATTTAACAAAGTTGATATCGTAACCTAAATCTAAGTTGATACCTTTAGCAATACCTAATTTAAAACCAATACCTGTTGGTATGTACCATCTTTCATCATAACCTTGATATGTGCTTGTTGCAGTATTATAGGTTGAAGCATTAGATGACATGTAACCAGCACCGGCTTTAACGTAAGGAATTAACATTGCATTTTCTTGGTTGATACTGATGTTTGCGATATTGTAAACCGCAGTTACAGCACCAGCCCATTCCATTCTGCTAGCAAAGCCAGAACCAGCTAAATACGTAGGGTTGCCTGAAGCATCTACGCCAGTTTGTGCTCTTAAGCCTTCTACTTTACCTGCTAAAAATTCAGCCTGGATACCTAAAGAGGGTAAAATCTGTTTCTTAACATAACCTCCGTAACCTAAATTTTCTTTAGCGGTTTGGAAGTCTCTAAATTTTCCATCAAACAAAGTTCGAGGAGTGGTTACGCCAGCGTGAACACCTACTGACCATGTACGGAACTGTTGAGTAGAAAAACGAGAGCCATCAGTTGATGGAGTCTCTTGTGCCATAACTGAACCTGAAATGCCTACTAAGGCCACTAAAAGTGCAGATTTTGTAATTTTAAAGTTCATATTTTTTGTGTTTTAATAGGTGAGATTTTTTAGTCTCTATATCGGCGTACCTAGAAAAACAATGCCAGAAAATAATAATTCTGTTACAAAGCGCAAGCTATCAGCGCATTATATAGGAATTTTAATCTGGTTATAATGTTAACGAAATGTTAAAAAACTGTACAGAATAATATACAGTTGTATGAAAATAGGTGGGTTTAAAGCTTCATTTTTGCAAAGAAATCCCATAAAACTATACCGGCAGAAATTACAATATTAAAAGAATGTTTAGTACCAAATTGCGGTATTTCTATGCAGCTATCTACGTTTTTCATCACCTCATCGCTAACCCCATTAACTTCGTTTCCAAAAATCAAAGCGTATTTCTTGTCTGTTGTAGGCGTAAAGGTATTTAACATTGTACTGTTTGCAGCTTGTTCAATAGCTATAATTTCGTATCCCAGATTTCTTAAAGAGCTAATCGCCATGTTAGTATCCTCAAAATGCACCCAATCTACAGATTGCGTAGCGCCCAACGCGGTTTTTTCGATTTCTCTGTGTGGTGGGCGAGCGGTAATACCACATAAAATAACCTTTTCAATAGAAAATCCATCGCCAGTTCTAAATATAGAGCCTACGTTATGCATACTTCTTACATTATCCAACACTACTACTACAGGCAATTTCTCTTGCGCCTTAAATTCTGCCACGCTTACACGGTTTAATTCGTCTAATTTTAGTTTTTGCATTTAGCAAACTTAAAAAAAATGATTAACATGCATAAAAATGCTACCATTTTAATAAGACAAATAAGGCATTTAATTGTATTTTAGACCCCAATATTAGAACGATACATGAAGGTTAATAAGATTACAACAGGACATAAAATTGGCGATAAAGAAGTATTTGCAGTAGAGTTAGTTAACGATAAGGGTACGTTAGTTAGCATATTTAACTACGGAACCATAATTAATAAATTTGTAGTTACCAATAAAGCTGGCGTACAGCAAGACATAGTTTTAGGGTTCGATAACTTTTCCAGTTATGTAGATAAGGAATATTTAAAAAACTACCCGTATTTAGGTGCTGTTATCGGTAGGTATGCGAATAGAATAAGAAAGGGGGAGTTTGTTGTTGATGGCGCGGACTATCAGCTAGCAAAAAATAACGGTGAAGACTGCTTGCATGGTGGATTAGAAGGATTTGATAAGAAAGTTTGGGATATAACCTCAACTAGCGAAGCACCTCACGCTAGTGTAACATTTCAGCATTTTAGTTTGGATGGCGAAGAAAATTTCCCCGGAGATTTAGCTGTGCAACTCAAGTTCGAGTTAACCAATAATGATGAGCTTATTTTATCTTACCAAGCTGACACAGATGAAGCAACGCCAATAAATCTAACGCATCACAGTTATTTCAATTTATCCACAACGGGCGATAAAATCGGCAAACACATACACCAAATGAATGCAAGTAGTTATTTGGAACAAGATGAAAATTTCGTAGTAACAGGAAATTTATTGCCGGTAAAAGATTCTATACACGATTTTACGGTTGCGAGAACCATAGAAGAGAATTGGGATAAGGTTGCCGGATATGATCAATCGTATGTTTTAGATAAAACTTATGGAGAGTTAACACTTGCAAGTAAAACAACTGAAACAAACAGTGGTTTGTCTTTGTTGGTGTATAGCACCGAACCTGTAGCCCATTTTTATACAGCAAAACACCTATCGGTAAAAAATGGTAAGAATGGAAAAGAGTATGGCGAGTTTGATGCTTTTTGTGTGGAAACCCAACACCACCCAAATGCTGTAAACATTCCTCATTTTCCGAATACAGTTTTAGAACCCGAAGAAGTATATACCCAAACAACCATTTATAAAGTAATCGCAAACTAAATTATGTTTACCATAGAGCAAATACAAAGCGCTGAGCAGAAAGTAGAAACGGGAGCGGACTTTCCGCAGTTGGCCAAGGATTTAAAGGATTTAGGTGTACAACGATTTGACGTATTTGTAATGAACGGCATGACTGTTTATTACGGTGCCAACGATAATACGGCCGAAGGAGAAGCTGTGTACGAAACACTAATGATCGATGAACAATCATCTGTCGATGATTTGAAAGAAGCACTAAAAGTTCATCAACAGGGTGCAAGCGACTATCAGACTTTTTGCAAGCAAGCAGCAATGGCAGGAGTAGAGAAGTGGATTGTTGACCTTCAAAAAATGACTGTTACTTATTTAGATACTGCTGGTGCCGAGATGGTGGTGGAAGATATTCCAGCTCGCTAGCTTAAAGTCTTTCTAGAACCATTTTTATAGCTTTTTCTACAATTTTATTTGGCTCGGTGCTAAATTCAAAATTAACTCTACTCGCTAAAATTGCATTTATCGAAAGCGCTTTATGTCCAAGTGCTTTCGCTAATGCGTATATCCCAGCAGTTTCCATTTCTAAGTTTGTTATCCGGTTATTTCCTTCATTAAAAGAATTTAATAGTTCAATAAAATTCGGAACTGCATTTTTAGCCCGTACTTGTCGCCCCTGTGGAGCGTAAAAACCTGGTGCAGTTATCGTAATTCCTGTTTCCATACCCCTAGCAATACTATTTAACAAAGATGGGTCAGCAGCGGTAATGTAAGGATGTATATTTTTAATATGTGAGAAATGGCTCTTAACACTATCTAGCAACGTATGTTCGTCACCACTTACTTGGTGTATATAGTAATGCATTAATGAATCAAAACCCAAACCAAAACTAGATGCCAAAATGGTTCCCATAGGGATGTCTTTTTGAACTGCCCCAGAAGTACCAATTCTGATAATATCTAATGATTTGAGCTCTTTTTTAACAGTTCTAGATTCGAAATCAATATTTACAAGCGCATCAAGTTCATTAAAAACAATATCTATATTATCAGTTCCAATACCAGTTGATAGGACTGTAATTCTTTTTTTGCCAATGTAACCAGTGTGTGTAATGAACTCGCGTTTGCCTTTTTTTACTTCAATGCTATCAAAATGTTTACTCACTTCCGCAACGCGATCTAAATCGCCAACAGTAATAACTGTGTCGGCAATATCTTCCGGTAAAAGATTTAAATGGTAAATACTCCCGTCTGGGTTGATGATTAAATCAGCTTCTGATAATTTTTGCATAACTTACTACAAATGGTTAAAGCAAACTTAGCTAAATATCTTAAAAACAAGTGCTAAACTGTTGCCAAATACTTCAATTTAATGGCGGATACTTTTTCAAATTTTCCTAAAACTGTGTTTAATTGAGCTTTTCTAACTTCAAATTTCAATAAACAATTTGTATCAAACTGTTGCGACAATACGGTTAGTTGTTCATCTTTTACTACTCGCATCACATCATTCATCACCAAATAATCAAACTCAACTTGGTAAACTTCGTTAACTGTTTTGGTTATAATCGTGTTTGCGTTAATTGCTTCAACAGTAGCGCTTTTATAAGCGTTAATTAATCCTGGCACGCCTAACAACGTACCGCCAAAATAGCGAACAACCACTACGAGGATATTTGTTAGGTCTACTGAGAGGAGTGTGTTTAAAATCGGTCTACCTGCTGTTCCGGATGGTTCTCCGTCATCATTTAGTTTAAAGATGTTTCTGTCTGGAGTTAATCTAATTGCCCAGCAAAAATGTCGTGCTTTGGCATGTTCGGTTCGTAAAGAAGTAATAATATTTTTTACTTCAGCTTCGCTGGATATTGGAAACGCGTAACTTATAAACTTACTGCCTTTGTCTCTAAAAATACCCTCTGATGGATTTTCTATAGTTTTATAAGTATCGTCAAATAGCATGTAATTTAGATAAAGTTATTAAAATGATAGCTACCAACGCTAAAATCAAACCGGCATAATTTAGTTTACTCAACTTCTCTTTGAAGACAATAATGCCTATTAAACTGCCAAAAATAATTACGGCCATATTCATTGCGGCAAATACTGTCGACGGATTATCGGCCATTGACCTGTGCGCTTTTAGATAAAATAAAATGTTGCCAAAGTTGAAAAAACCTAATACACAACCACACAAAAAGTTTACAAGTTGAAGTTTGGTTTTCTTAGTTACAGCTAAGTAAACAATATAAACTATAGCTAAAACAAATGATATACAAAATATTAAAAATAAGGAAGTTGTATAAGGTACAGCATCAATTTTACTAACTAACTTAAACAGCACGTCAATAACGCCAAACCCTAAAAAAACCATTAATAAATATAGCCAACCGTATTGCGATTTTATGCCTGTAGATTTCTTATACATTGTTAGTATTATGGCAGCAAAGCCGAAGAAAATCCCAGCATATTTCAACCTATCAAAATTTTCATCAAATAAGAAATAAGCGGCGCAAAGCGATATAAATAACGATAGACGTTGCGCTATATCTGTTCTTGCTAAACCAGCTTGTTTAACTGCCAGCCCTTGAAAAATAAATATTAATGGCAATAAAACTCCTAAAACTAAATAAATTGTTAGGTTGGTTTTCAAATTTATAGCGCCAAAATCTGGTTTGAAAAAGAACAGGCTTAATGCTATAGCAAAAAGATAATTCCAAGTAATGGCTTGTAGAATGTTTATTTGGTATCGCTTTGCGAATTTGAAAAGCACGCCTACCGTAACACTACAGGCAATACTTAGCGCTAAAAATATCATATTTGGTTGTTCGGTTTATAAATAGTTAGCGTATCTGGACCCAGTTTGTACTCTTCTGTAATATTACCTATTATTTTCGGGGCTTGCATACCATTTTCCCATTCTACACCGCCAGTAAAAATTCTAGCTTCATCCCATAAATTAGCAGTAATGAACTGGTTTAATATCACAGCTCCACCTTCTATGATAACAGATTGTATATCCATTAGATAAAGCTGAAAAGCAATTTTTTGAGCTAAATAAAAATGCATATCTTCCATTTGCACAAAATGCATATTTCCAATTACATCTGTTTTAACTTCATTAAAAATGATGGTCTTCGCTTCGTTGTTGTACAGGTTATAGTTAGTAGGTATGCTCAGATTTTTATCTATTAAAATTCTGATAGGATTTTTTCCCGTTCCTGTTCTATTTGTAAGTCGCGGATTATCTGCCAAAGCGGTTTGTTTACCAACTAAAATAGCATCTTCTTCGCTACGCCATTTGTGCGCTAAATCTTTGGCAATTTTTCCGGTAATCCATTTTTGGCTTTTATCTACAGGTGCGAAAAATCCATTAGATGTTTGCGCCCATTTTAAAATTAAATATGGTCGCTGTTTAGAAATTCGGGTAAAAAATCTTTTGTTAAGTAATAAACCTTTTTCCGCCAGTAAACCTGTTTCAACGTTAATTCCAGCTCTTTCTAACTTTTCAATACCTTTTCCGTTTACGCTAGCAAATGGATCTGTATTGCAAATTATTACTTTTTTAACTTCGTGTTTAACTAATAAGTCTGCACAGGGCGGAGTTTTGCCAAAATGCGCACAAGGCTCTAAACTTACATATACAGTAGATTCTTTTAATAATTCTTCTGCAGTACCGTTATAATTGTCAAATACGTTTTTTATTGCATTAACCTCGGCATGTGCTTCCCCAAACTTTTGATGATAACCTTCGCCAACAATCTTATTATTGCTAACTATTACGCAACCAACCATTGGGTTCGGACTAACGTTACCCTCACCTAAAGTTGCTAAATCCAGGCATCGTTGCATATAAATTTGATCGCTCATTGTTGCAAAAGTAGCTATTTAAGTGCTCAATTTTAGGTTGGCAACTATAATTTAAACCAAAATTATTTGGTTAATTTTACCAGCCATGAAACTATTAGAACTATCTGATTATTTTAAACAAAGTTTAATCGATTTGTATGATGAAGATGAAGCACAATCAATATTTTTTATAACAATAGATTCGCTATTAAACTACAATAGATCTGCGTTTCTGGTTAATAAACAACGCTTGGTAACCGATGCCGAATTTGCAGCCTTCGAGAATGTAATATCGTCATTAAAAAGTGGGAAACCAATTCAGTATATTTTAGGAGAAGCCTATTTTTATGGTTTAAAATTTAAGGTTAATCAAGCTGTGTTAATTCCTAGGCCCGAAACAGAAGAGTTGGTTGAATGGATTTTAGATGAAATAGATAATTCATTAGAAATAAATATTTTAGATATCGGTACTGGAAGTGGATGTATAGCCATAGCATTAAAAAGAAATCAGCCTCTGGCAAATGTTTATGCCTTAGATATTGCTATAGATACTATTGCCACAGCTAAAGAGAACGCTTTGTTAAACAACGCCGAAATTTCTTTTATTACTGATGATATACTAAATCTAAAAACATCATTCGACAAGAAAATCAATATCATAGTTAGTAACCCGCCTTACATAAAAGAAGATGAAAAACAAGCAATGCATCAAAATGTGTTAGCTAATGAGCCGCATAGGGCACTTTTTGTCACTAATGAAAATCCATTGATTTTTTATAATGCAATTGCCGAGTTCGCGATGGAAAATTTAGCTGATCACGGTTTACTATTCTTCGAAATAAACGAATATTTAGGTAAAGAGACAGTCTCTTTATTAAAGCATAAGGGTTTTAATAACATAGAGTTAAGGAAAGACATGCAAGGTAAGGATAGAATGGTTAAAGCTTCTTTATAGGATTAAGAGCGGGGATGAAATTGGGTAATTACGCTTTTTAGGTAATCTCTATCTAAATGCGTATAAATTTCTGTTGTAGTAATACTTGCATGGCCAAGCATTTCTTGCACAGCCCTTAAATCGGCGCCACCTTCTATTAAGTGTGTGGCAAAGGAGTGCCTTAAAGTATGCGGACTTACATTTTTGTTCAATCCAATTTTTTCGGCCAAGGTTTTAATCAAATTAAATACAGAAATACGAGACAATCTGCTCCCAAATCTATTTAAGAACACGAAATCTTCTTGCCCTTTTTTTATAGGTAGATGAACTCTAATTTGTTCGATATAAATCTGTAATAACTTAAGTGCAGTGCCTCCAATGGGTACTAGACGTTCTTTTGTACCTTTTCCAACAACTTTAATAAATTCAGTGTCGGGATAAATATTTGATCGTTTTAAATCTGATAACTCGCTAACACGCAAACCACAACTATACAACAACTCAATTATAGCTTTATTTCTCATCCCATCAGCGGTAGATGCATCAATGGCGTCAATAAGCTTATTTATTTCTATAATATTTAAAGTGTCTGGTAATTTTCTGGTGGTTTTTGGAGTTGCCAATAAAGAGGTTGGGTTATCGCTAACTATTTCTTCTTGCATTAAGTAAGAGAAAAATGCTTTTAATCCAGAAATTACACGAGCCTGCGTATTGGCTTGCACACCCAAATCATTTAACCAGCTTACAAAATCTTTTAAATCTTTAAGTTTTACGTTCTTAAGCACAAGTGGTTTATCTACCGCTAAATAATATTGGTTTAATTTTTCTACATCATTTAAGTAAGCCTGAACAGAGTTTCCCGCAAGCGAACGCTCTAGTTTGAGGTAAGCAGAAAATCCTTTTAAATGGGCAGACGCAATCATTATTTTGTTAAGTTTTTTTTATAACATTGCAACGTTACAATATTTCAAGCTAAAAAATGAAAATACAGATTATTAATGGGCCTAATTTAAATCTTTTGGGTTTAAGAGAGCCAAGTATTTACGGTTCTGAGGGTTTTGACAGTTATATAGAAAAGCTACGTGAACTCTATGCTATTATTGAAATTGATTATTTTCAAAGCAATGTAGAAGGAGAATTAATTAATAAACTGCATGAAGTTGGCTTTTCTTACGACGGAATTATCATTAACGCAGGTGGATATACGCATACCTCAGTGGCACTTGCAGATGCTATTGCTGCTATTAAAACTCCGGTAGTTGAAGTTCACGTTTCAAATATTTACGCTAGAGAAGAGTATAGGCACGTATCTTTAACAGGTAAAAATTGTAAAGGCGTTTTAACCGGATTTGGTTTGGATGGATACAGATTGGCATTGGAAAGTTTCTTAAAATCAAAATAAAATGAAAAAGTTAATTGCTCTTATTTTAGTTCTTTTCGCTTTAAACAGCTATGCACAAGTTACAAGAACTGTTACAAAGTTAGATGAAAATACCGTTGTAAAAGATGGTGAAGGTACTGTATTGCCATACGCTATTTGGCAAAAGTTAATGCAAACCGGCGATTTCCAGCTAAAAAGAAGCGCTGGCTCAACCGAATTTGTAGTTTATAAAATGACTGAGCAGGAAAAGTCGGTTGTAGAAGAACGAAGAAAATCAATGAACGCCACCTTGCCAAAACCAAGGCCAACCACTTCTTTTAAAGATGGAGAAAAATTTTCTGGTTATAAGCTAACTGATATTGACGGTAACAAGTACGATATCAAAGATACAAAGGGTAAAATCGTTGTACTTAACTTTTGGTTTATCAATTGTCTGCCGTGTAAACAAGAAATTCCCGAATTGAACAAACTACAAGCGAAATTTAAAGACAGTACGAATGTTCTGTTTTTAGGTATTGCCTTGGATGATAGATATGATTTAAAAGAGTTTCTAAAAACAACTCCTTTCTCTTACAATATTGTAGATAATGGAAGGTTTTATGCAGAGAGGCACAAAATTACAGCTTATCCAACCCATGTTGTAATTGGTAAAGATGGATTAGTAAAATTCCATACTTTAGGTTTCGCCCAAAATACCATATACTGGTTAGAAAAAACCGTTAAGGAAGAACTTTCAGCGCCGTAAAACCATTAAAATTTCAAATCGCTAAATTTTTTGATGCGCTTAGCGAAATAACTATATACAATACTGCCTTTATAAACTCCACTATGTTTTAATAGGGGAGTTTGCTTTGTAGCACGTTTATTTGCCGTGTTGTTAAGCTCTTTTAAGAAATGGAAATGGGCCTTACTGATAGCGAGCGTAAATTTTGGTTTTCCTTTAAGCAAAAACTGAAACCAAGCTGCTAAATCAATCCACATTCTTATAAATATCCTAAAATATGCATCTTCTTTTGGAAGATTTTTTTGCATAATAATTAAGTTATTTCTAAAATTTAAATAGGTTTTATACGGATTATTAGCATTTAAAGTTCCTCCGCCCAAATGGTAAACTTCAGCATCAGTGCAACAAACAATTTTATAACCTAGGTTTTTTAATCGCCAGCACAAATCTATTTCTTCCATGTGTGCAAACAAATCCGCATCCAGTCCTTTCACTTCAAACCAAGTCTTGCTTTTAATAAAAAACGCTGCGCCACTTGCCCAAAAAATCTCATTACTGCCATTATATTGGTTCAAATCGGTTTCAACAGTATCAAAAATTCTTCCTCTGCAAAAAGGAAATGCATACATATCTAAATAACCACCTGCTGCGCCAGCATATTCAAACTGTTGTTTTTGTTGTTGCCATTTAATTTTGGGCTGTGCAACCGCAATCTTTTCATCGGTTTGCATTAAATTAATTACCGGAGATATCCAATTTTCCGGCACTTCAACGTCAGAATTCAATAAAACGAAATAATCAGCGTTAACCTTTTCTAAAATGTGATTATACCCGCCAGCGAAACCATAGTTTTTATCGTTTTCTATGATTGTAACTGTTGGAAAATTATTCCTTACGTAGTCAACAGAATTATCAGTAGAGGCATTGTCGCCCAATACGATTTCTAAATTCGGATAGGCTGTTTTTATGACACTGGGTAAAAAGCGTTCCAAAAGTGCTTTTCCATTCCAATTTAGTATTACTACAGCTACGCGAGGTTCCATGTTTTACAGAGTATTTAAACCTTAAAAAGTTTGAGCTTGCTAAATTATATAAAAAGAACAAGTCGATTGTTAAAAAGCCTATATTAATGGTTAATTTCGTCGGTTAAATATAAATTCTAAGTAAACAATGCCAAACCTTCCGCTATTTCCGCTTTTCTATCTGCCTCCGGTAGCTTATTTCTCTAAATTAAAAGAACACAACTTCAACATCACAATCGAGAAGCACGAGCATTTTATAAAGCAAACCTATAGAAACAGAGTTAAAATAGCTTCTCCAGATGGTATTTTAGATTTAACAATTCCAGTTGTAAAAGGCTCAAAAGTGCATACTCCCGTTAAAGACGTTAAAATAAGTTACGACTTTAAATGGCAACGCCTGCATTGGCTAAGTATGCAAACTTGTTACCGTAGTTCTGCATATTTTGAGTATTACGAAGATGGCTTGGCCTATTTTTACGAAAAGAAATTCGACTTTTTATTCGACTACAATTTAGAGTTGCTTCATTGGCTTTTTAAACAACTTAAAATTAATGCGCAAATAAATTTTAGCGATGAATATTTTAAAGAATTAACTGAAGGAGTAGACCTTAGGAATAGCTTTGCTAAAAATGAAAATAATTTGGTAGAAACGAAAAACTACTTTCAAGTGTTTAGCGATAGAAACGAATTTATCCCTAACCTAAGTATTGTAGATTTACTTTTTAACCAAGGTCCGCAATCAAAAATTTATTTTTAGAAAATGGCCAAACCGCGTAAACATAAACACAAAAAACATAACTACACTATTCCTTTACCGGGTAGTAGCCCTGGTTTAGTTTACATAGATGAGCATTCGCTTAAGCCAATAATAAAGCTGCATGCTTATAATCCTGATGTTTATGAAGTAACAGAGCTTTCGGACATAAACAAACTGAAACAACTTATTACTGACGATGCCAAAACCTATTGGGTAGAAATTAAAGGCTTCGACTCTTTAAAGATGTTCGAAATTTTAAATGAAGAATTCGGCATTAATAAATTGGTTTTAGAAGATATTACCAGAACCTATCAGCGACCGAAATATGAAGAGTATGGAAGTTATGATTTCGCCGTTAGCCGGATGTTATATCTTGATGAGGAAAATTCATTAGAAAATGAGCAACTTTCTTTTGTGCTTACTAAAAACGCACTTTTTACCTTTCAGGATAAATACGAAGATTGCTTAGATGCGGTAAGAAAAAGGCTAGAAATAGGTAAGGGAACGATAAGAACCGGAGGAAGCAGCTATTTAATGTATGCCTTAATGGATATGATTGTAGATGAGTATTTCTCGGTTTTAGGCTTTTGGAGTGGCGAATTAGATGATATTGAAGATAGACTTTTGGATAAGCCAGAACGCTCTATTATGTTTGACACACAATCCATTAAGCGCCAGTTAATTACAGTTAGGCGTATTGCTTGGCCAGAAAGAGACAAAATGAATGACATGTTGCGTTCAGATAGTCCGTTAATTACTGATCAGACCAAGATGTTTTTAAGAGATGCCTACGATCATTGCATACAGATAATTGATATGGTAGAGTCGCTTAAAGAGATTTCTGCAAGTAACATCGATATGTATCTATCAATCATCAGTAACAGAATGAACGAAATTATGAAGGTTTTAACAATCATTTCGTCAATATTTATTCCATTAACTTTTATTGCAGGTATTTATGGAATGAATTTTAGTAGGGAAGATCCAGTTACTGGCAAAGTATTACCGCAAAATATGCCAGAACTATATCAGGAACATGGTTACCTGTATACTATGATTGTTATGGGTATAATTGCTGTGGTTCAAGTAGTTTATTTTTGGCGTAAAGGATGGTTTAAGTAACTTTTTTGAAAAGCACTAGTTGTGCTACTATAAAAAGTCCCGTCCCGCTATTGTTGCTGCCATAAAAAATGGCATTCACGCTATCGGGTTTAGTTCACTCAAGTTTATCGTCAAAAACCGGCATCAAGCCTTGCTACAAAATAAATCAAAGCCTAAACACATTTTAGCGTCCCAACATCAAATTATTTTTAACTTAGCGCAATGCAATCTTTTGACTTTGATAAAACTGATATTTCAAAAATAAAGCAAGCTATAAGTGGCAATGATGAGCTACTTAAAGCTACGCTTGCAGAATATCATGCTTCAGAAATTGCGATACTTTTTGAAAGTATAAGTAGCGATGATAGGGAAAGAATCATCAATTTGCTCGACGTTGAAACTGCATCGGAAGTAATTTCTGAAATGCATGAAGAAACTCACCCAGAAGAGTTACTGTTTCAATTGCATCCAGATAAACGTACCGAAATTGTTGAAGAACTTGATTATGATGATGCGACCGACATTATCTCTCAGCTAGACGAGCACGAACAGAAAGAAATTTTAGAAGAATTAAGTGACGATGATGCTTCGAGCATTAGAAACTTAATGAGCTATGAAGAGGATTCTGCCGGTGGTTTGATGAATACGCAATTTATTAGCATCAACCTAAATCTCACCAAAAAAGATGCTATTGATGAAATTATTAGACAAAGCGAAGAAATTGAAGAGTTTTATACCGTAAACGTTGTTGATGATTTTAACGTTTTTAAAGGTATTGTTTCTTTAAAGGATATTATAAAGGCTAAAGGTAATGCCAAAATTACCGAAATGGTTAATCCAGATGCGGTATTTGTTAAAGCGGATACCGATCAGGAAGAGGTAGCAAAACTAATTTCCCAATATAATCTAACCAGTATACCCGTGGTAGATAACGAAATGCGGCTATTGGGTCGCGTTACGTTTGATGACGTTATAGATGTTTTAGAAGAGGAGAATACAGAAGATATATTAAAAATTTCTGGTGTATCTGAAGATGAGGAACTAAGCGGTAACTGGGTAGAAGCTGTAAAATCTCGTTTGCCGTGGCTAATAATAAATCTTGCAACAGCATTTCTAGCTTCTGCGGTAATTAGGCACTATGAATCAACATTAGATTCTTTAGCCGTACTGTCTGCTTACATGGTAATTATTGCTGGTATGGGTGGTAATGCAGCAACGCAGGCACTGGCAGTAACGGTAAGGCGTATTTCTTTATACGATTTAACGGATAACCAAGCCTACCGAACTGTATTAAAAGAATTTACTGTAGGTTTAATTAACGGGGCAGTTACGGGATTAATCGTGTTAGTTTTTGCTTACTTTTTTGATTCTAACTTTATGTTAGGCTTAGTTATATTTTTAGCTATGACGGGAAATTTGGTCATCGCCGGCATTACAGGATCGAGTATTCCGCTAATATTAAAAAGGGTAGGCATCGATCCCGCAATTGCATCATCTATCATTATAACAACATTTACAGATGTTTTCGGCTTTTTACTTTTGTTAGGCTTGGCAAGCAAGTTATTGCTTTAAAACTTAAACTGCAGAAACTCTAACTTCAATATTCCCTTTTACTGCTTTAGAATACGGACAGGTTTTATGGGCCATTTCGGCAATACGTTGTGTTTCGTCGTGCCCCAATCCTGGAATATGAATATCTAATTCTGCAGACAAAGCAAACGCTTTACCATCTTCATTAAATGATACTTGTACATTCACTGTAGCCTCACTGGCGTCAATCCCTTCGTGATCTGCAACACTTCCCAACGCTCCCAAATAACAAGCTCCCCAAGCTGCTGCAAATAATTGTTCAGGATTTGAAGCGCCGCCTTGGCCGCCCATTTCTTTAGGTCGTCTTAATTCAATATCTAAAATACCGTCGCTTGATTTTACATGACCATCTCGTCCGCCAGTGGCAATTACACTAGCTGTATATAATTTTTCCATTTTCTATTCCTATTAGTTTTACCATTTAACAAACCAATAGTTAAAATGTTTAATTGAGACATTATATCGAATGTTTTATTCTGAAATAATTTTGATAATTAAGAAAATTATTTTTAGAATTACCTATTCAATCTCCCAATTGAAATGCCTAAATTGTTTTGTTTGTTCCTTATTTCAATATTTATTGGAGTAGGTTTCTCGGTAGCCCAAACTTGCCCGGATAATATCGGGTTTGAGAAAGGTGATTTTAGTAAATGGCAGTCATTTGCTGGCTCCGTAACTTTAGATGCGGCTGGAGCTAATCTTGTAACTGTTGGCAAAATAACTCCTATTAATGGCCGACATACAATTATTAGCAAGAAAACAGAAAAGGATTATTACGGCGGTTTTTCGACAATTTCTCCCAATGGAAGTAATTATGCGGTTAAGTTAGGTGATGACGGAACGGGTAAGCAGGCAGAACGACTGACGTATACCATCGAAGTTCCGGCAAATGCCGAAAATTTTGGAATAACTTACCAGTATGCGGTTGTATTCGAAAATCCGCCAGGACATAGCCATAGCCAACAAGCCAGGTTTACTGCAAACGTTTTAGACCTATCCACCAATAATTATATAAAATGTGCTTCGTTCGAGTATGTTGCTACATCTAATCTCCCTGGCTTTAAGCAATCTCCTGTAAAAGAAGGAGTATTGTATAAAGATTGGACTTCTGTTTTTATTAATTTAAGCGACTACAAGGGGAAAACGATTGTACTCGAATTTACAACCGCAGATTGTGCACTAAGTGGCCATTTTGGTTATGCTTATGTAGATGTAATTGAAAATTGTCATGACATTATTCAGGGAAATTCGTACTGCGATTCATCCAATGAAATTAATTTAACCGGTCCTGCAGGTTACGAAAAGTACCTTTGGTATAACGAAGATAGATCTGTTAAATACGGAGAAGGGGAGAAACTGGTTGTTAAACCAGCCTTGCAACCAGGCAAAAAGGTTTTGTTAGACCTAATTCCGTACGAAGGTTTTGGTTGTAAAAACACTGTTTTTACTGTCATAAAGAACGAAAATTTCGATTTCCAGTTGCTAGCTAAAACAACTATTTGCGAAGGTTCATCGATTGATTTAACTACAGATAAAATTCTACTAAATAAATCTATCTCAACTACATATCAATTCTACGCAAACGAACTTTTAACTACGCTTGTTCCCGAACCAAATAAAATCGACAAGCCAGGTAGGTACTTTATAAAAGCAATTGGAGCTAACGGCTGTAGCCAAGTAAAATTTATAGATATAATTTTAAATGAAAGTTTAAAAGCTGAGGTGCTTGCAAGTATTAATAGTTGCGATAATAGCCCTATAGATTTAACATCGCACCTTGTGCAAAAAAATGTGCCTAGTGGAGTGAAGGTTAGGTATTTTGAAAACATAGAACTAACGAAAGCAGTTACAGATCCAAAATCAATTAATAAAAACGGAACTTATTATATACAATTTGAAAATGAAACCTGTACGCTCATTAAAACAGTAATGGTACAAATTTTTGATAAACCGGTTCTGAAAATAACTAATCCTGCTTTAGCCTGCAATACACAAACTATAGACATTACCGATAAAAAATACAAGGTTGGTAGTGATGAAGATTTAACCTTTTCTTATTTCAAGGACGATAGTTTTAAGATAATATTAGATAACCCGAGCTCGGTAGACCAGACTGGATACTATTACATCATTGCGAAGAATAAAAATGGTTGTATTGTTTCTAATAAAATCTATGTTGAATTTGTTTCGTTTCCTGTTTTAGTTGTCAAAAATCCTGTGGCAGTTTGCGCACCAAATAAAGTTGATTTAACTAATAAAGGGTTATACGAAGGCTCAACAGAAGCATTAAATTTCTCATTTGTTGATAAATTAACGGGTCTAAAAGTTCAAAATCCCAACGCAATAGTCAGTAGCGGAACTTTTATTATAACCGCCACAAACATCGCTGGCTGTAGCGTATCAAAAGAGATTACTACAACCGTAAATCAGAAACCAAGCATTGTTATAAACCAGCCAAGTAAGGCATTTATTGGTCAAACTATTGATTTAACCTCGCCTTTGGTAACAAAAGGAAGCACTCACTTTACTAAAGTTGGTTATTGGTTTGATGATAAAATGCGAAACAAACTTGATAATCCTGATAAGATTACAAAGTCTGGTAAATATTATATTTCATTAAGTAACCTTAGCGGTTGCGATGTAGTAGGAGAGGTTGAGGTAGAATTAGTTTCTGAACCGAAAATTATAGTTCCTACAGCGTTTACACCATTAAAATCAACGAATAATAAACTTTTTCCTTTTATAGATGGCATTCAAAAACTAGTTAGTTTCAGAGTTTATAATAAATGGGGAAATTTGGTTTACGAAACAAGTAGTGCCAAGGACAGTGACGGGTGGGATGGAACCTATAAAAATAATTTGCAACCTTTTGAAACCTACAGTTGGTTTGCCGAAGGTATTAGCAGAATTGGTAAGACCTTTACGAATAAAGGCAAAACAGTTTTGATTCCTTAAAATGTGCGCCAATAAAACCTGCTAACGTGAAAAAACTATTAATTTTTGTTTGTTTGCTCATTTGTAAAAATTCTTTTGGGCAAGATCCAAAGTTCTCTCAATATTTTGCTTCGCCGTTAACGCTCAATCCAGCCTTAACAGGATATTTTGAAGGCAAATATCGTGCAGCCGTTAATGTTAGGCAACAATGGGCCAATGTGGGTGACTCTTATAATACCTATAGTGCTTCCGCCGAAATCAAACTACAAGATGAATACTATTACGATGACATTTTTAGTATTGGCCTAAGCGGACTTTTCGACGAATCTTTTAATAAAGTTTTAAAGTCTAATCATTTTGGGATTAGTATGTCGTACTATAAATATCTCGATCCAGATCATACATTTAAAATAGCTCTAGCACCTCAAATATCTTACGTTACAAAAGCTTTGGATTATGATGCTTTAACAGTTGCATCTCAGTTTGAAAATGGTTCCTTTAATATGGCTTTACCTAATTATTTAGATTTAAGGAGTGATAGATTATCATATCTGGATTTTAATGTTGGTGCAAATTTGGCATTATCTACCGATAAAGTTTCGGCCTCTGCAGGCTACGCTGCGTTCCATTTAACTAGGCCAGAACAATCTGTTTTAGGAGATGTAAGAGTAAAACAACCACTACGGCACACTATTAATCTGAGTTTCAGGTATCTTTCTAACGACTTGATAGAGGTTAATTTTGGTGCCCATTACATGAAACAAGGGAAAAGTACAGATAATATTTTTGGTAGCGTTATAGGTTTCAAACCGTCTTATGATAGCGGCGTAAAATTAAATGCAGGCCTATGGTATAAATCTAACGAGAAAATGTTCTTTCCGTACGTGGGCTTCGACTTAGCAAATATTTCAATGGGACTTAATTATTCTGTAATAGCAAATAAAATAGCGCATTACCAACCCAGAACTTTCGAACTTTCGTTAATACTTAGAGATAAAGACTTTATCAAATTTAAAAACACCTGTAAATTTTAATATGAAAAAATATATACCTTATCTATTGTTTTGCCTTTGTGTATTTTCTATAGCATTTATTAAAAATGAACGCATAAATATAGATTATCAATATCAACGAAATGGCGGAACCTATAATGCATACACGGTTTTTTTAGTTAATGACGGCAAAAAATCATCTTATGAATTTGAACTTGTTAGCAATACAGCATTGGAGAAGATCAGTTCGATAATGATAAGACAACAAGAAAAAGCCTATAAAATTAATTACGAACTAGTTAACAGACCTTTTTTAAGTGATGATAAAAATCTAAAAAGTATTACTGTGAAACTTAACTTAGATAAAGTTTTAGCTAATGCAACAAAATGCGATGGCTTTATTGTTTTCAACTTAAACAATGGAGATAAAATTGAATTGCCAATTTTGCCTTGTAAAATAAAAGAGGCGAGTAAAAGTTAGATTTTAAGTTTTTCAGCTAATTTGAAAATATCATAAGCTACTTTCTGTATCGAAGTAAATTGCTCAGAGATAATAGCACTCGGACTATCTTCTTTAACATCTGGTTGTGCTTTTCTTCTTATTAACGGAACATTTCTAATTTCTTCTTTATGTAAGGTTATATTTTCTGCAGCCTCATTAAGTAGATAAATGGTGTTTTCTGAAACAGGTTTTAACTCTTCAAAATTTTCAAATAGAAAATCATGTTCCTTATTGTATAGCGATAAGGTTGCAATATAAGATGAAAGTAAATGATTTAGTACAGTGAATTGATGTAATTCCTTTATGTACAACTGTTTGCTTTTCGGCTCAGAGAACATTCTTTGAAATAACGATGCCAGGTTAGATGTACTTACATAAACTTCTTTTCTGGCTACTTTGTAGTTTGTAGAATTATGATCGTTTTTATTAAAATAAAGTAAAGTTACCTGATTAAAGTAGTTGCGATTTGCGTTGATAATATCAGTCATTGCCTGCTTTAATTTTTCATGTTCCCAGTTAGGAAACAACGAATAGCTTGCAAGCAGAGCGATGCCAGAGCCAATCAGCGTGTCATAAATCCGCTCTCTGGCAATAGATAAACTTCCCATCCCTAAAAAGTCGAACAAAACAAGTATGTAAGGCGTCATAAAAAGTACACTTACCACGTAATTTTTCCGCTGAAAGCTATAGCTGCCGATCATACATACGAGCAAAATAACAAAGAGCGTATTTTTATCATGGATGTAAACCAAAATACCCATTCCTATAAATGCACCAACTACGGTACCAATTATACGCTCAAAATTACGCTGTTTCGTTAAGCTAAATCCAGGTTTAGAGATTACCAAAATCGTTAACAAAATCCAGTAACTGTGATCAAAATCTAATATTTTAGCTACGGCAAAGCCGATTAACATAACAATAGCCACACGTAAAGAATGCCTAAATGTAGAGGAACTGAAGGTTAAATTTTCAAAAAATAGTTTAAAATCAAAATTTTGCTTAGTTACAAACCTATCTACATCAATTTCTCTATTCTTAAGATTCTTCTTTTCGCTTTTATTAAAATAGCCCGTAATAGTTTTAACACGCCCTAAAATATTCTCAATGTTAACCTCTATATTTTTGAGTGCTATTAAACCTAGCGTATTATACTGCTGGTTTTTATTTTTCTCGAGTACAGAAATTCTATGTTTTAGTTTCTCTACACCACGCAATAAATCCTTCTCAATATGCGGTGTGCCACCACTTTTTAAAGCAAAAGCAACATTTTCCAATGAGCTAGCAATCTGATTGATCAATCGTTCGTACCTTCTCAAAATACCGCTTGAATCAAACTGCAAATGCAATTCTTTGTAATTGTAGTAGGTGGACATTACTTGCTCAAACAAATCAACCGTATCTACAAAAACTAATAATAGAAACCTACTTTCTGGCGTACCATCTCTAATTATCTCTCGTGTTTTAAATAACAGTTCCCTAACCTCATCTTGCTTTTCGTGCACATGTACCTGCAGTTGCAACAGTTCAGCATAGTTTTTTTCATAGTCTGTATTTTCCTTATAAAACTTAGCCTTAGCTCTTAAAAATTCGCTAATCTGTTGTATAGATTCACTTAAGGTTTGTTGCAAAAGTCTATAAGGGCGCAAACGATAAACCAAGTAGCTGAGTAGGGTGTACCAAATACTACCAAGAAAAATTAGTAAGGTATAAAATAATACTTCTTTCCAGGGTCTAATATCATCAATACTTAGAACCATAATTAACAAAACTGCCGTACCTATTGATGCAGCTCTAACGCCGTAAACAAAGAACATGGAGAAAAAGAAACTGCAAAAAACCAATAGCACACCGCTTACAAGTATACTCTGATTGGTTAAACCAACAAGAATAGAAACTATCGCCAACAATGCCGTAGTAATTAACATCGCGTTTCTTCGGTGCGTAATTGGTCCGGGAGAATCTACAACACTAATACATAAAGCGCCTAAAGATAAGGTCATGCCGTATTGAAGCATGCCAAATTGCGCCATTATTAGAGAAGGGCAAAGAACACCAATTGTGATACGAATACCATCGGCAAAATAGGTGCTGAGCAAAAAATCTTGTATGTTTCTAATTGGCCGATGGAGCATATACAAAACTACAATTTTACCGAAAGAACGTTTGCCAAAAGACGATTTTAATTTAGCTTTTTAAATATAAATAAGAATTTAAGCAGAAATAACTGACAGATTATTTGATTTCTAAATACAAATTGTTGATAAGCAATTTAATACGACTTTGTTAGCAACATTAGCAAATCGTCAAAATTTTAATTTTTACCGCATAAAATGATGTTAAAAACTTGTTAATAACCGGTTGCTTTTGGTTTAAAACTTGTTTATAAAATAAAATGATTTTTCTTGCAGGATGTTGATTATAGCGCTAAATTAGATCATATCAATAACGAAGTACTTTGACAGTCAGATAGATAATCTAAAACAAAAAACGAGATGGAAACATTAAATTTTTTGAGATTGTAGCGATAAAATTAATTTTATTGAAAAATGAAATTGATGAAATGTTAATATCGAAAGATAAGAACATGGTAATTTAGAAGCTCATAAAATTACGATGTCCGAAAGGATAACGAAATTTGAAAGCAACGGTTTTAAAACCAACTAAATTTTATCAACTATCAGGCATTATAACAATTATGGAAATCTACGGAATGATATAATAGTTATAATTTATACGAGTTTAGCCTTTGAAAAAATAGCTGAGCTAGAATATTGGAAAAGTAAATTCAATTGATGCTTTATTTTTAGCTATGGCTAATGTAAGGTTAAAACGGAGAACCAAATCGAAAGAAGAGGCGCTCCGTTTTTTTTTAGCCCATTTTTATAAATAACTATAAAATTTTGACTGCTAAAAGGTATTTTTAAATTATGGTTGCAAAGCGAAAATTAGCTGATAAATTGTTAAGGAAAATATTTGTACTCGATACTTCTGTTATCTTGTACGACCATAATGCTGTAAATAGCTTTCAAGAACATGATGTTGCCGTACCAGTTTTAGTATTGGAAGAATTGGACAATTTTAAAAGTGGAAATGATACTAGAAATTTCGAGGCTAGAAACTTCATCAGAATTATAGATCAGGCATCAAAAAATAATACTATAAACAAATGGTTTAAACTTAAAAAAAGCAACTTAGGCAAATTTAAAATCGCATTAAATGAGCATCCTAAAAAACAAGATGCCGAAAAAATATTTGGCGAAGGAAAATTTGATAACAGAATTTTAAATACCGCATTGGTGCTAAAGGAGGAAAATAGCGATTGTAAGGTTACCTTAGTTTCTAAAGACATATGCCTACGGTTAAAGGCAAAATCACTTAGTTTAAATGCCGAAGATTATGAAACTGGCAAAATAAAAAACGCCGACGAACTGTATACAGGTAAAAGCGGGATTAATAATTTACCTGAGTCAAAGATAGAAAGCCTAATCGCAGATGGAATATTAAGTACTAAGGATATCGATTTGCCCTACACGTTGTCAAACCATTTTTATTCGATAAAGAATAAAAAGAAATTACTAAACGCTTTTTACAGTAAGATAGATCAAACATTGAGGTTAATTAAGCACTCAGATATTTTCAATATTGAACCTAGAAATGCCGAACAGTCGTTCGCTATAGATGCATTATTAAACCCCGATATTAAGTTAGTTAGCATACAGGGAAATGCCGGAACCGGTAAAACATTATTAGCACTGGCCAGCGCTCTTGCCCAACGTAAAGACTACCGCCAAATTTATATTACAAGACCAATTGTGCCGCTTAGTAACAAGGATATTGGCTTTTTGCCTGGTGATGTTAAGGCCAAAGTAGATCCGTATATGGCGCCTATTTGGGATAACTTGAAGTTTATAAAAGAGCAGTTTGCTGACGACGAGAAAATGCAGTTAAAAATAGACGAACTTGTTAGAACTGAAAAAATTCAAATTGCGCCTCTAGCTTTTATTAGGGGAAGAACAATTACAAAGATATTTTTCATTATTGACGAAGCTCAAAACCTTACTCCGCACGAAGTTAAAACCATTATATCAAGAGCGGGAGAACATACAAAAATTGTGTTTACGGGCGACATCTACCAAATAGATACTCCTTACTTGGATTCAGAAAGCAATGGTCTTTCTTATTTGATCGAAAATGCTAAAAAACATCCACTGTACGCCCACATAACATTACAAAAAGGGGAGAGGAGTGAGCTAGCAAATTTGGCTACCGAATTACTTTAATGATGTTTTCTGAGGGTGAAAATTGTAATTATTAATGCTCCCAAAGTTAAAATTACACTAAAAATAAACGGTGCGCCCGGAAAATAGATCGCATTGTTTGATTTATCTATAAAATGAGCGAAAATGAAAGCCATAGAAATTGGGCCTAATATAGCCCCGGCACTTTGCATGGCCGTTACAATGCCTTGAATTTCGCCTTGCGCATTATCTGGTACTTGATTTGAAATTATAGTTTGCATAGCTGGATTTCCGATTCCCGCTAGGCAGTATGGTAAAATAAAAACCATCATCATTAATCCGTTTGGCGCAAAAGCAAAACAAGCAAAGCCAACAATATACAAACTCAAACCTAATATAATTGCCTTTTTACTGCCAATTTTCGGGATTACAATTCTAATTAATCCGCCTTGCACAATTGCCACTGCAACACCAACAATCGCAAGTGAATAACCAATCATTGATGAATTCCAATTGAATTTTTCCATTACATAATAACCCCAATTTGATTGTACAGAATGACTAGCTGTGTAAAGGAGAAATAACGAAAAAACCAACCCAATTATGGCTGGGTATTTTGAGGCACTAACAATCGAACCGATTGGGTTAGCTCGTTTCCAAGAAAAATCTCTACGTTTATTTTCGGCAAGGGATTCTGGAAGTATAAAATATCCATACAAGAAATTTATTAGCGATAAACCTGCAGCTAACATAAACGGAACTCTTAATCCCATATTACTAAATAGTCCGCCTAGCAACGGGCCAACAACAAATCCAATACCAAATGCAACGCCAATCATTCCGAAATTCTGCGCCTTTTTTTCTGGTGTGCTAATATCTGCTATATACGCCATTGCCGTAGTAAAGCTTGCGCCAGTAATACCAGCAATTACACGACCGATGAACAACCAAGCTAATGTTGGAGCAAACGAAAGAAATATGTAGTCAATTCCTAAACCTAATAACGAGATCAGTAAAATTGGCCTACGACCAAATTTATCACTCAAACCACCAACAATTGGCGAAAATAAATATTGAGCTATGGAATAAGCAACTAAGAGTAAACTTCCATATTCAGAAGCTTCACCAACTGATTTGCCGGAGATTTCTTTGATTAAATCTGGTAAAACCGGAATCACAATTCCAAATCCTATACAATCTATTAGAATTGTGATAAAGATAAAACCTAAGGTTGATTTTTTAGCTTCCAGATTTTTCATACTATCAAAAGTAGCAGTAAATCTTATATAATTACTAGAATCTGTACGATATTGTTTTGGCCAAAAAAGACTTAGAAACGAACTTATTTATTGTCTTATAATTAACATTATGTTAAGTTATCCAAATAGAAGTATAATCTTCCCTATGGCTTTAGTACATTTAAAACTCGTTAAGCTTACGTTTTAGATCTTGAACTTTCTCCAACTGATTTTTACGAGTGTAAATTTCAGTTAATAATTGGATAGTATTTCTATCGTTAATATTTATCTCATGCGCTCTAAGCAAAGTAAACTCCGCACGATTGGTAAAGGAATTAAATTTCTGAATTTCTTTTTTCTTTAAAGCGTCGTTAGCATTATTGATATAAACTAAGCCTAATTGGTATAAAGCGTCAAAATAATTCTGATCAATATTTAATGCCTTATTGTAGGCTAATTCTGCTGTAGTATTATTTTTCTGTTGCGACTGTTTTAAATATCCAGCTAAGAAATAAAGTAATTTACTGCGTTTATCAACTGCTATAGAACTTTCAATCGCAGTTAAGGCCAGATCATATTTTTCGCTATCCAGCAATAAATTTATATAATCATTTGTCAAAAACGGATGGTATGGATTAATTTGTAGACCATCTTGCAAAGTTTTAATCGCTAGCTCACTTTCGAATTTTGATGCGTATATATTTGCAATGTTTTGGAAAACCAAAGGGTTTCTGATTCCGTTTTCCTTTGCACGTTTAAAATATTCTAGCGCTTCATCATACGCTTTAATATTTTGTGCGCAAATTCCAACGTTTACAGCTAATGTTGTATCATTTGGAAAGTAATCGCTCACTTGTTTTAGCAGCTCAAACGCAGTCGAAAAATCATTGTTGTTATAAGCTAAATTACCCTCTGTTTGCTTTTTAATATTGATGTTATAGGTTGACGCTTTGATAAGCTCAGCATTTGCCTGGTATTTATCGAGTTTAATGGCTTTATCTAACGCAGTTTTTGCCAAGTCAAAATATTTGTCGGCATTACTCTGATTATCGTCGATAACAGCTATATAAGAGCTCAGATAGGATTTTACCGCCCAAGTTTCCGGCCAATTTGTAGTTTTTTTATCCTTCTCTGCTAATTCAACCGCTTTTATCCCCTCTCCTATAATAGCTAACTGTTTTTTTGAATCTTCTTTGTTAGTAATGCTTGCCTGCAATTTACCTACGCTATTTTGAGCAGCAACAACTTGCGTTTTTTGTGCAAATGAATTGATACTTACTAGAAATACAAAACAGTATAATAAACTAAATTTCATTTTTAATGGGATATTTATTGCCAAAATAACAAAAAAAAGAGGGATAAATTAAATTCATCCCTCTTAAAATATTTAGTAATTTAAATTAGTTAGCTGCTGGAAGTGCATCCAATTGCTTTTTTATAGCTTCGTAGTTAGCTGTGTCGTTCTTAAATGCATAAATTTGTTTCAATGTTTCTAAGCCTGAAACTAATTTTGGATCAAGTTCAACCGACTTTTTGTAGTGTGGTAACGATTGATCTATGAAAGCTAACATTTTAGCCGAAATTGCATCAAACTCTTTTGTTTGTTTAGCACTTAGCTTACTTCTCTCTGTTTGCAAGGCCAAAGCTTGTTTATAATAAGTGTCACCCATTAAATAATGATAAATTGCTTTTTTATCATCTTTAGCGATAAGCTTTTTCAATGCTTCTTGAGATTTTGCAATGTCACCTCTATTAATGTAAATATCAGTTTCATAACCAACAAAATCAGGATCGTCCGGATATTTTGCTAGTGCATTTTTAACAGCTTCTAAAGCTGCCGTAGTGTCTTTTAAGTTAGTTAACGAAATATTAACAAGTTCGATGTGGTAGTTTTTAGCATCTGGACCGTTAAACTCTGTCATTTTCTTAAAATGTTTAATTGCTTCTGGATAATTTCCATCCATCTTAGCAACTACACCAGCGTTCATGTACATTGCAGTATCCTGCGGATTTAAAGCAATAAGCTGGTTAAATGATGTTAATGCTGTTTTGTAATCTTTTGCATTATAGGCCTTAACACCTCTATTACTTATCGCATTGCGGATATTTACCTTAGCAAGCTCTATGTTTTCCTTTTGAGAACCTTTCGCATCTAAAGTTTTCAGTTTTTCGATTGATTCTTCAGCAATTTTTTCTTTAGCTGACGCATTTGCCGCATCTACAGAATCTGTATAGGCAATTGCAGAAGCAAATAATGCTCTGTAGCCCCAAGCTTCTGGCATAACAGCAGATTTCTCATTGGCAATGGCATTATCTGTATGCTTTAAACCAGCATTTAACGCAGCCATTGATTTGTCGAATGTTTGCTTTCCAGCTGTCAAACCGTAAATATCCCAAGCTTTTTTAGCTTCCGTTACTTCACTTTTTTGAGCATTGGCAAGTGTAGCACTAGTACCTACAATTAATATACTTAAAAGTAATTTTTTCATTTTGTCTTTTATTTTATTCGAAATTATATTAATTCTCTTCTGTTTCAGCTTCCGTATCAGGATTGTTATTTTCGGTAGTATAATCGCCTTCAACTGCTTCCTCTCCTTCTACTAGAGTTGCTTCTTCAATCTCTTCTTCTTCATCCTCGTGTTCTATTTTAGCTACAGAAGCAATTTCATCATTACCTTTTAAAGTAATTAATCTAACGCCTTGTGTTGCTCTTCCCATAACACGTAACTCGCTCACTACAATCCTAATAACTATACCAGACCTATTGATAATCATCAAGTCATCAGCATCTGTTACATTTTTTATAGCAACTAATGCGCCAGTTTTTTCGGTAATATTAATAGTTTTAACACCTTTACCACCTCTATTTGTAACGCGATAATCTTCGATATCGGTACGTTTTCCGTAACCTTTTTCAGAAACTACTAATACTGTTGCTTCCGGATCATCAATTGCAATCATACCTACAACTTCATCTTTGTCGTGTGCCAACGTAACACCACGTACACCAGTTGCAGTTCTACCCATTGGTCTAACGGTTTTTTCGTTAAAACGAATTGCCCTTCCAGAGCGTAGTGCCATTACAATTTCGCTACTTCCTGTAGTTAAACTTGCCTCTAGTAATTGATCTCCTTCATTAATGTTAATTGCATTAATACCATTAACACGTGGACGAGAATAAGCCTCTAAAGAAGTTTTCTTGATGGTACCCTTTTTAGTACACATAATAATAAAGTTGTTCTCTAAATACTCCTGGTCTTTTAGATTTTTTACTTTAATATAAGCTTTAACTTTTTCTTCCTTAGGGATATTTATGATGTTTTGTAACGCTCTTCCTTTACTTGTTCTGCTTCCCTCAGGTATTTCGTAAACCCTTAACCAGAAACAACGACCTGCTTCTGTAAAAAACAACATATAATTATGGTTAGTAGCAATTAGTAAATGCTCAATAAAATCTTCATTTCTAGAAACACTACCTTTTGCGCCTTTTCCGCCTCTACCTTGTGTGCGATATTCTGACGCTGGAGTACGTTTAATATAACCTTCATGAGAAATCGTGATTACAACTTCTTCGTCAACGATGAAATCTTCCATGCTCATATCTTCGGCAGAATGAACAATTTCCGTTCTTCTTTCATCGCCATATTTTTCAAGCATTTCAGTCAGTTCTTCTTTGATAATCTTCATTCTTAGCCCTTCATCAGCTAAAATAGATTTCAAATACTCGATAGTTTTCATCAGCTCGGCATATTCCTCTTTGATCTTATCACGCTCTAGACCTGTTAATCTACGAAGCGTCATGTCTAAGATTGCTCTCGCTTGAATATCTGTTAGTCCAAACTTCTCCATTAAACCAGTTCTGGCTTCTTCTGGAGTGCTAGATGCACGAATTAACTTGATTACTTCCTCAATATGATCAAGAGCAATCAACAAACCTTCTAAAATATGCGCACGTTTTTCAGCCTCTGCTAATTCAAATTTCGTTCTACGTGTTATAACCTCATGTCTGTGATCAACAAAGTGGCGTATTAGATCCTTTAGGTTTAACATTTGCGGGCGTCCGTGCACCAACGCAATATTATTAACGCTAAACGAAGTTTGTAAAGCAGTTTGTTTATAAAGGTTATTTAATACAATGCTCGCATTTGCATCGCGTTTAATTTCATAAACTATACGAATACCGTCTTTGTTCGATTCATCTTTTATGTTAGAAATACCTTCAATTTTCTTCTCTCCTATCAATTCGGCTGTACGCTCAATCATTTGAGCTTTATTTACTTGATAAGGTATTTCTGTAACAATAATTGTCTCGCGATCTTTAGTGCTTTCTATTTCTGCTTTGGCACGCATTACAATTCGGCCTCTGCCGGTTTCAAAAGCTTCTTGAACACCGTTATATCCGTAGATGATACCTCCTGTCGGGAAATCTGGTCCCTTGATGTGTTTCATCAACTCAGGAATGGTAATTTCGTTATTTTCTATATAAGCAACCGTGGCATTGATAGCTTCCGTTAAGTTGTGAGGAGCCATATTTGTTGCCATACCTACGGCAATACCCGAAGAACCGTTAATTAAAAGATTTGGTACTTTAGATGGAAGCACGGTTGGTTCCTGTAACGAATCATCAAAGTTCAACTGGAAATCTACAGTATCCTTATTGATATCGGCCAACATTTCCTCAGCAATTTTCTGAAAGCGTGCCTCCGTATAACGCATTGCCGCAGGTGAATCTCCATCCACTGATCCATAGTTTCCCTGTCCGTCGACCATTAAATAACGTAAGCTCCACTCTTGAGCCATACGTACCATCGTCATATAAACAGATGAATCACCATGTGGGTGATACTTACCTAAAACCTCACCCACAATACGGGCAGATTTTTTATAAGGTTTTCCGGCACCTAAACCTAAATCCAACATACCGTATAAAACACGTCTGTGCACTGGTTTTAGGCCATCTCGCACATCAGGCAAAGCCCTACTTACGATAACCGACATCGAATAATCGATGTAAGCAGATTTCATCTGCTCGTCTATATTTATTGAAATTATTTTATCGTTCTCTTGATTTTCTAAATCTTCTGCCATAAATCTTTTTTGTTTTGCGTTAAACGTATCGTGTTAAGCGTTTAAAATGCCAACCAACATGCGCTAATCGCAAATTTTAAATTAGGTTTTTCTATAACCTTGCGAATTTAGCAAAATAACCCTCAATATGCATCTTTATGTTGAAAAGTTTTAACGGCTAAGAACTTCATAAAAAACGCATTGAAAATGTTTATTTGATATGAAAGCTTATGTGTTATATTTATAAAAAAAACCTTTGATTTAAATATTTGAAAATGGAAAAAAGAGAATATACTTTAACAGAATTCATTAACGAATCTGCCGAAAACCCAAGTGAGAATGATTTTTTTGAGCTTGAAAAACCGGCGATGCTAGAAATAAATATGCGAAACCAAAAAATTCTGGCAAAAGCAGGCTCTATGGTTGCATACATTGGCAATATAGATTTTAAAAGAGAAGGAATGCTTAGCAAAGGTTTAGGTGGCCTGCTAAAAAAGGCAATCTCTGGAGAAGGTACTTCGCTTATGTTTGCTTCTGGAAGTGGGAAACTTTACCTCGCCGATGAAGGCAAAAAAGTGAAAATAATAAAATTGCAAAACGAAGCCATTTTTGTAAACGGAAATGATGTTTTGGCCTTGGAAGAAGGAATTAGCAACGATATTAAGATGCTTAAAAGTGTTGCCGGGATGATGTCTGGTGGATTATTTCAGGTTAGATTATCTGGTTCTGGTTACATTGCAATAACTACACACGGCGAGCCAATATTACTAAAGGTTACTCCGAACCAGCCGGTTTTCACTGATCCAAATGCAACTGTAGCATGGTCTGAGCATTTATCGCCTAAAATAAAAACCAACATTACTTTCGGTTCTTTTATCGGCAGAGGAAGTGGCGAATCATTTCAGCTCGAATTTGCTGGGGAAGGATGGGTTTTGGTTCAGCCTTATGAAGAAGTAAAGTACGTACAAAAATCATAGATAATTAAAGAGCCCTCCAAATTTCGGAAGGCTCTTTTTTATGCTAACTACGGAGTTACTGTCTCTATCTGATCTGAAACTGGGTCTGTAGAGCTCCCCTCTTGTTTTTTGTCTCTACCATCCTCGTCGTTTTCTGCATCAGCGTCTTTTTCTGCAGATTCCTTATTGTCGCTTTTATTTTCTGCAGGCAATTGTTGTTCACTACTTCCTTCCTCCTGATCTTCCTCATTGTCGTTAACTACCTGATCATCATCAGTTTCAGTGTTTCCGTCTGCCTGATTGGAATTAGCTACATGATCTTGAGATTCATTATTATTTTCAGTTTTTTCTGACTGCTGTGTAGGAACCACATCTTTTTCGGTTTCGGGCGTTACGGTTTCAATTTCTAATTGAACCTGATCGTTTGGCTGAGGGCTTTTACCTGCTTTATTCTCTTGACTTAAATTTTCCATAGCATAAAATTTATATACTATTGAAATACAAAAAACATCAAAATTGTTTGCGTTTTTGTAAATGCAATGCTACAAAAGCTTATATTGAGCTTATAATTCCTATATTATCCAAACATCGTGATAACTATTTTATTTATACACTAAATTCTATTTCAATGAGACGAATTTCAAAACTTTACTTGGTCATTGTCCTATTGCCATTTCTAGCCAGTTGTGGTAATGGTGAACAAAAAACTAACGCTAGTTTAGTTGATAGCACAGCAACAAAAGAATGTTATATTGCCATTGACGGAAAAGATACGGCGCACCTAGACTTAAGAATTTCAGACAATGGAAATATTAACGGTGATTTAGTAATTAATTATGCAGAAAAAGCTTCGAATACAGGTACAGTAGCAGGTAAGTTTAATAATGACACACTCTTCGTAGATTATACGTTTCACCAATCCACTTCAAAAGACCAGACTTATAAAAATCCATTAGCTTTTCTAAGGAAGGATAACAAACTGGCTTTAGGGGTTGGTGTAATTGAGACTTCAATGGGTAGATCTTATTTTGCGAAGGATAAGCCTATTAATTTTGAACAAATCAAATTTATTTTTGAAACTGCGCCTTGTAAAAATTAATTGATTATCAATTAATTATCTTAAAACGTAGATGTTTTTTTAGATAAAGCTTAATATAGGCTCAATATTTTTTAATAAAAAATTGGGCTAATTAATTTTAATTTCTATATTTGCACCTCCTTAAACAAAAGGAATGATTCCGTAGCTCAGCTGGTAGAGCATTACACTTTTAATGTAGTGGTCCTGGGTTCGAATCCCAGCGGGATCACACCAAAGACTATCAAAACGTATAAAACCCTGCAATCGCACGATTAGCAGGGTTTTTGCTTTAATGGAATTGCCAAAAATTCGCATGGATTCAAAAAACTTTGGTGGGCAACGCAAAACGTTTATGATTTACTCACCGAATGATTGTATTAAATGACTAAATTACGGGTAAAGAGAAGTGAAACGTGGAGCCCTCTCCAAGCCTACTCTCTACCCATATTTTGCCTTGATGTCTGGTAATCACTTCCTTGCTAAGGTAAAGTCCAATCCCGAAACCAGAAACCTGGCCCGACGAATTTACCCTATAAAAACGATCAAATAAATTATCAATGTGTTCTGGAGCAATACCGATTCCACTATCGCTAACAGAAAAATGAATTTGATCTCCGATTTTATCACAACTAATCGTTACTAAGTCTGATCCCGGAGAATATTTCGCTGCGTTGCTAAGTAAGTTTGATATTACACTTGCAATCTTCAACCTGTCTCCGGTTATATGTACGGAATCACAATTTAGCAACTCAAATCGGTGAGAAGAATCTACTAGTTCGGCCTCCGCAATCATTTCATTAACCAGTTTTTCAAAATCAAATGTTACCATTTCTAGTATCAGTTTTCCAGCTTCAAGCCTCGAAAGATCCAAAAATCCGTTAACCATCTCGTTCATACGTTTTAGTTGTCGAACAGCGGAATCTGCAATCCGGCCAGTTTGCAAATCTTCTGATTTTTTCGACATCCGTTGCAACAATTGCAGATATCCATTTAACGAGGTAAGTGGAGTTTTAAGCTCGTGGCTTACGATGCTTATAAAATCATGTTTGCGTTGCTCATCTTTTTTTGCTTCAGTAACATCCATTACAAAACCTGTAAAAACAGGTTGCCCATTTTCATGTAGATTTACTTTTCCAAAAGATTTTAGCCAAATTATTTCATCACTATCAAAACGGCGCTGTTCAAAAGTAACATCGTATAATCCACCCATATCTAACGCCTTATCAATTTCTAACAATAATCTAGTCTTATGCTCTTCAGTAACCTGAGAAATAGCCTGGTCGAACGTCATAGGGGTATCTCCACTGTATCCATACATCCTTGCAAGCGCATCGTTATATTCCAAATTTTTCGTTTCAGGATCGATTCTCCAAGAACCGAGGTTCGCAGCATCAATTGCCATGTCCATCATCTCCTTCGTACGCTGTACTTCAAGCCTTGCAACAACCTGAGCGGTAACGTCGGTTACCATTTGCAGTACACTACTAATCGTACCATCAGGATTTTTAAGAGGCTGGCAAATAAAGTTATAATAACCCTCGGTTAACACTCCTCTGTGCATTACAAAAGCTTTGCTTTCTTTACCAAAATAAGGCTTGCCAGAAACAATTACATTTTTTAGTATGCCAATAAAAGGTTGTCCGTCTAGCTCCGGCATTGCTTTATAAAGTGGCAAACCAATAGCAGATGAATCTTTGCCCCATATTTTCAATATAGATTCATTCGCAATATCTACAAAAAGCTCCTCGGTACGAAACACTGCAATGGCTACCGGTGCCTGCTCTACAAGTCGTTTAAATTGCTGTGCGTTTTCTACAGCTTCTCTTGCACGTAGCAAAACCTGAGACTCAAGTTCCAATTTGTCTGCTACAAGTTGTTCATTTATTGCTTGCTCTTTCTCCAAAACAAGCGCATCAAGTTTTGCTTTATCTAATGTTTGCCTATGCTTCACCCTTTCCGTTACGTCAATTGCAGAGTTCATCACCGCTATAATTTCACCGTTTGAATTTCGTACCGGCTGGTAGCTAAAATCGAAATAATAGGTGTCAAGTTTTCCCTGTAGCTCAAGATCTGCTGGTGTTTCTGTTCCAGTGTAAGTTTTACCTTCTCTAAACGAAGTAGCAAACATCTCTCTAAAAGGCTGTCCTTTCATTTCTGGCAAACCCACTTCTAATGGCTTGCCAATAATCGAGCTGTCTTTACCCCAAACCGCTAACATATAATCGTTGGCATATAGCACCGTAGCATCGTCTCCTGCATGCACCGAAATGGGATTTTTTATCAACTTCATCATTCCGAGCAATTGCTCAGTGTCGAGGAGCATTGGCATATTATTCATGTAAAATAAATTGTTCAAAAAACAACAATAAATTAATGTGTTTGTTTGCTTGTTAAATAGGTATACTTAAATTGATCAATTTATTATTGTTTATACATAAGTGACCAAACTTAGCGCTGTAAAAATTAAATACATTATACGTTTTTTCTAATATCAAAAAGAAAAAAATTAAACATAATTTTTTTTTAAAACCCAAAGGAATTACAAAAAACTAATTTGTTATACTGTTGTTAAAACATATACTTACCAGTTTTGATGTGTTTATTTACCTATTTTTTACGAATATGAAACACGTCATTCTATTACCTTTTATAGATTTGTAATAAATAAAAATAACGATGAGCAATACAACAAATGTTAAGGCGTTTGCAGCAGCGGCTGTAGATGCAGACTTAAAATTAATACAAATAGATAGAAGAGCAGTTACACCAAACGATGTAGAAATTGAAATTTTATACTGTGGTGTTTGTCACTCTGATTTACACACGGCCAGAAACGATTGGGGCGGAACGATTTATCCAGCTGTGCCAGGTCATGAAATTGTAGGTAGAATTACAAATGTAGGTTCTGCAGTTAGCAAGTTTAAAGTAGGCGATTTAGCTGGTGTTGGATGTATTGTAGATTCTTGCAGAACTTGTAGCAGTTGCCAACAAGATTTAGAGCAATATTGCTTAAACGGTTTTGTGGGCACTTACAATGGAAAAGACAAACACCTGAACCAACAGACTTTTGGTGGCTATTCTGAAAAAGTTGTTGTGGATGAAAATTACGTTTTAGCCGTACCAGAAAATTTAGATTTGGCTGCAGTTGCCCCTCTTCTATGTGCGGGAATTACTACTTGGTCGCCATTAAGACATTGGAATGTAACCAAAGGCTCTAAAGTTGCGGTTGTAGGCTTGGGCGGATTAGGACACATGGCTATTAAACTTGCTAAAGGTTTAGGTGCGGAAGTGACTTTGTTTTCTAGAACTCCTGGCAAAACTGACGATGCTAAGGCATTAGGAGTAGATCAAGTAATCATTTCTACTAATAAAGATGAAATGAAATCAGTACGTGGCAAATTTGACCTAATTATTGACACCGTACCTTATGTGCATGATGTAAACCCTTATGTTGAAACACTAAACATTAACGGTACACATGTATTGGTTGGCTATTTGGGTGCGTTGGAGCCTGTTTTACAGACTGTGCCAATGATAATGGGCAGAAAATCTGTTGCTGGTTCTGTAATTGGCGGCATAGCCGAAACACAAGAAATGTTAGATTTCTGTGGTGCTAACAATATCGTTTCTGATATTGAGTTGATAAATATGCAAGATATTAATGAAGCTTACGAGCGAATGCTTAAAAGCGATGTGAAATATCGCTTCGTAATAGATATGGCATCACTAAAAAAATAAAATTTAAAAAGCAGTCTTTTAATCGAGACTGCTTTTTTTCTATTTTATATTTTTTAGCTCTTTTTTTGTAAACTCCTTTTGCACAATATCTTTGCTTTGCGCAACCGTGTAAAAAGCATCAGCTTCTAAAACCACATTCGGTTTTTCTGATGTAAAAAACTGTGGTGTGATAAAACCATAATAGCTTTTTGAAGTTTTATTGTTTTGACTGTTATTTGCTTCTAAATCTTTAGATTTAAGGTAAGAAACCATAAAGGAAATATTATACCTATCGTTTGATCCATATTTGCTATTTTTTGCTAAAACAGTTCCAGGAAATACTGTTTGCCCTAACTTAACTACAAAGCTGCCTTTTTTTAGTCCTCTGTAAGTAGCTAGCGTTCCATCGCTATGCTCAATTATTAAATGATTGGTTTTACTCGTATAAGCAACACCGGCATTATCGCTTTCAAAAGTATCTACAATTTCTACAACCACACCTTTTCTTGCAGCGGTAACATTTTCTTCATCCTTTGTGTAAAACCTATAAACTTTCCAATCTTCTGGTGTGGTACTACCAAAATAAGTTGCGCCTAAAAAGCTCGATTCGCTAACTTTTACCTGTACATCATTTTCATACGGCAACAAATAAACAAATGCATTATCATATTTCGGATTAAATTTACCTCTAATGTAACGGTACGAATAGGAAAGACCAATACCTTGATTTTTATTTGTTGGATTTAGGGTTAAAAAACTTCCACTGTAACCACTTACCGTAAAACTTTGCGTTAAGCTACCGCTGGAGTTATTTATCTCTCTAAAGTTTAATACTAAAGTTTGCGTGCCTGGATCCGTTTTTTCGAAATTAAGGCGAACGCTTTTATCAGAATTAGTTGTTTGACTGACTTTAAGCTTGCTTTCTTGTGCCTGAACGCTTAATGCTAATAGCGAAAATATTGAGAGATTGATTATAGATTTTTTTATCATTTTATGTTAACTATAATGCAAGCTACAAATAAGCTATTAAATAAATGTTAAATATTTATTCCACAAAAAAAGGTGTTTATAGCTTAACCATAAACACCTTTTTTTAATATTTAACAAGCTTACTGTTTGCTGGTTTCTGGAGCTTTTCCAATTAACTCCATAAACTGATCTAGTTTAGGGGTTATAATAATCTGGGTTCTCCTATTTCTAGCTTTGCCTTCTGGCGTGTCATTACTTGCAACCGGATTGTACTCTCCTCGCCCACCTGCTGTTAATCTTTTCGGATCAATACCGTAATTATTTTGCAAAGATAATACCACAGACGATGCTCTTAAAGCACTTAAATCCCAATTGTTTCTAATATTGGTTTGCGTAATTGGTACGTTATCGGTGTTACCTTCAATCAGTACATCGTATCCATTATAGTCTTTTATAATTTTAGCTATTTTACCTAAAGTTGCACCCGCTTTATCTGCAATTTCATAACTTCCAGATTTATAAAGCATATTATCCGCTAACGAAACGTAAACTACTCCTTTAAGAACTTTTACATCTACATCGGTCATCTCTTCCCTACTTAATGATCGGGTTAAATTATTCGTCAATACCATGTTAAGCGAGTCGCTTTTGTTTTTGGCATTCACCAGTTGCTGAATGTATTTGTTCGAAGAATTTATTTCGTCAACCAGTTTAGATATGTTAACGTTTCCCTGCGTACTAGAATTTAAGCACTTCTCTAGCGCAGCTTGTAGGGAGGCGACATTTGCCTTTTCTGAAGCAATTTGTTCTTCTAAACTTTTAACCCTTACCCTGCTTCCGCTCAAATCTTGTTCGCTTCCTTGCAAGCGTTTATTGAGTTCTTCGTTACTTTGTTGCAACTTGGAGTTGTTACTTTGCAGTTCTTGATATTTCTTATTACTTACACAACCTTGCATAACAAATATAGCTACGAAAGCTATTGGTGCTAATATTGAATATTTCATAATATTTAATTTTTTAACTATTACAACAAACAATATACCACAAAGTTAAATTACGCTTTTGCACAGCGTTTTACGTTTTCTTTAAACGAGCTTCTTCCAAATCTAAACTATTTTCCATTTCTTTAATCACTTCATCGTCATAACGCTTCTCTTTACTAAATTTGTAAAGGCCTTGTCGTCTTAGCTGTAAAAGTTCAAGCATTACTTCAACGTATAGCTTTCTTACTGCTCCCAAAGAATCTTTTGTATTGTTTTGTGCGGCATTTTCTGTAGCGCCAATACTTCGTAAAAGTTGCTCCTTAACTCTTTTAATGGTTTCATACTGCTCCATTTCGCTTGCGTAGTTTGCATCTAAATGTGCTACTGAATCTTTTGCTAAGGATAATCTAATTTCTTCTATCTGTTCATGAGTTGGCCTAAATTCATCAACTTCTTTTACCTTAAGTACTTTTAAGAAAATTGGTAAAGTTAAACCCTGAAAAACCAACGTAACTAAAATTACCACGAAGGTGATAAAGAGAATTAAATTGCGATGTGGAAAAGCTTGACCGTTATCTAATGCTAATGGAATGGATAATGCAGATGCTAAGGAAACTACGCCACGCATGCCTGCCCATCCAATAATAAACGGCAGTTTATAACCCGGACTCTTTTCTCTTTCTCTTACTTTTTTAGATAAAATTCGTGGTAAAAATGCGGCAACATAAACTAAAATTATGCGTAAAACGATAATTATTAGGCTAATTAGCAATGCATAAACAATAGCCTCTTTCATAGAATAACCTTCTAAGCCATTTACAATTAACGGAAGCTCTAATCCTATTAAGATAAAAACAAATCCATTCAGTAGAAAGCCAAGCGTTTCCCATACCTCTTTACTCTGTATTCTGGTATGATAGTTAAAAAAGTCTTTCGATCTGAAAGATAGAAATAACCCCCCGCTTACAACTGCCAACACACCCGACCAGTGAAATTGTTCTGCAGTAATATACATTAAATAAGGTGCTATTAAAGTAATTGGCGTTGTAATGCTAGATGATTTTGCCCAGTAGCGTAAAACGAAATAAAGGATGTGAGCTATCGCCAAACCTACCACAGCACCCATTATAGATAATACTATGAAATCGGTAACAGCTTTTTGCATTACAAACTCGCCAGTTAACACCGCTACCAATGCAAATTTAAAAACGGTTAAAGATGCTGCATCATTAACTAAACTCTCTCCTTCTAAAATAGTTGTTCCTCTTTTCGGTACGCTCATACCTTTAAGTACGGAGGATGCTGCAACTGCGTCGGGCGGAGAAATTATTCCACCTAAAAGAAAACCCAGCGCTAAAGTAAAACCAGGAATAATGCTAACAGAAAAATACGCGATAGCTATTGACGTGAAAAATACCAAACCAAAACCCATTACCATTATAGACCTTCTCCATTTCCAAAAGCTGTTCCACGAGGTATACCAAGCTGCTTCCATAAGTAAAGGAGGCAAGAAAATTAGAAAAACCAAATCCGGATCTATATTAATTACGGGAACGCCCGGAAAAAAAGAAATACCCAAACCGCCGATTACCAATAAAATTGGATAGGATATTTTTAATTTTTGGCTTAATAGATAGAGTAAGGTCATGGCGAAAAACAATGCCATGATCAAGAGTAAATTTTCGTGAATCATAGATGGAGGTAATAGAGGGTAGCGTTATTGAATTAAGCTTAAAGAAGAGCCTAGTAGTTGAAGTTTTTCTAATTGATGAGAATTATTTAAACCACTTTGGTCTCTCTCTGATTGAAATTTTAAAAAGGAAGGTGTGTTTAATACTGTATTTTGAACTGTCTCATCTTCGTACATAGAAACATGTAAAAAAGTTAAATTATCTTCTTGCAAATATACATTGTACAAAAAGTTGGCATCTTTAATTTTTTTGAAATCATCTAAAAACGCACTGATGTTTTTTTTATTTTGTTCTACGAACGCTGGTTTTACAGTGTAACTAACTTTTACAGAAATCATGTCAAAATGTATTTAACTAAATATAATAAAAATTGCAGAGAACGTTAAATACTGGCAACAAAAAAAGACCTAGCAATTGCGAGGTCTTTTCTTCGTAATGATTGAGCTCAAAAATTATTTTGCGCTGTTTTTCTTTTCTGTAACTTCAGTACGAATATCTTGAGCTAAACCTTTAAGATCTTGCATTGCTTTACGTACTCTAGTACCAGCAGCAGAGTTGCCACCGTTATAAAATTTTTCAACATCAGCTTCAATTGAAGCAATTACTTCTTTAACTTTTGAGAATTTTTCCATTTTTATTAGTTTTAATTTGATTCAAATATATCATTTAAACCTAATAAACAAGTAAGTTTCAAAGTTTTTTATGGCTCTGATTATATCGCTAAGCCACTTTTTACACAAAAGCCCCTAAATTTCAAGTTGTTAGGCAAAACAACCAATTTGAAAAAAAAATAAAAAAATGTTAAAAAACCTATCTCACAACCGTTAGAAGGCATATTGTGTCTGTTTTAGCAGTTGCGTTAAACGATAATTGTTGATGAATAGTTAACAATTCTTTCTCTCCTATTTGTAGCTCGGTATCTCCGCTAGAAAACGATATTTGTCCCGCTAATATTTGCAAAGTTATAATATCGCAGTTTTCTGCTTTGCCAGGATGGATAACTTCATTAGCCTTTAGTGCAACAATTGTAATGGTTATGTTTTCACTTTTAAAAACCGTGATCGCGTTCTTTCCATTTTTATCATACGCTTCCTCGTTTTTAATTTGCGTAACAAATTTTTCAATGTTGATAGGTATCAAATTTGCATCCAAAGGCCTAGCTCCTTCTGGTCGCTGTGGCGTAGCATTATTGTGTTTCTCTTCCATCGTTTTGCATTTGTTTAAAAACACCTCAATTAGAAACTTGTTTAAGCAAAAATGTGAATAAATATCACTCAGAAAAACTGCTATTTGATTTACCTTTGTACCATGTCGCTTTCTATTTGTTCGTTAAACACCGGCAGCAACGGCAATTGCTTTTATATTGGCAATACCGATGAAGCTATTTTGGTTGATGCAGGCCTATCTTGCAAGGAAACCGAAATTAGGATGAATAGACTAGGCTTAGATATGCAAAAGGTAAAAGCGATTTTTATTACCCACGAGCACAGCGACCATATTAAAGGTTTACCTGTTATTGCAAAAAAGTATCAGCTTCCGGTTTACATAACGGAGCCAACGCTATTACGCGGTAAGCAAAATCTCCAAGTTAATCTAATTAACGCATTTTACGCTTATCAGCCAATTTTTATAGGCAATCTGGAAGTTAATGCATTTCCAAAATTACATGATGCTGCAGAACCACATAGTTTTACAATTACTTGCAATGGGATAACTGTTGGTGTATTTACTGATATTGGCGGACATTGCGCAAATCTTATCGACAACTTTAGAAAATGTAATGCAGTTTTTTTAGAGGCCAATTACGATGAGGAGATGTTGGAAAACGGACGATATCCATATTTCCTAAAACACAGGATTCGTGGTGGAAACGGCCATCTTTCTAATAAACAAGCGCTAGAATTATTTATAAATCATAGGCCCAGCTTTTTGAGCCATCTATTTTTATCGCATTTAAGTAAGGATAACAATTGCCCAGATTTGGTAAAGGAATTATTCGGCGCCCACGCCAACGGCACCGAAATTATTGTTGCTTCTAGATTACAGGAAACAGCGGTTTATCATATATCGGCCTAAAAAGTTTACCACATAGAAGCAAAGGAAACATAGTTTTTCTCTCCATAAGATTTTTAATTTATTACAGCTATATTTAGTTAATCATTTCTATTATTTAATCTAATTTGAATAATAAAGCAATGACTAAACAGAATTTAGATAATCTAACTTATAGAATTGTAGGAGCTGCAATTTAGGTTCATAAAAGTTTAGGCCCAGGTCTATTAGAAATTGCGTATCAAGTATGTTTTGAACATGAACTTTTCCTGCAAAAAATAAATTTTATTTCTCAACCGCTAGTTCCAATACGTTGTAAAAATATTGAATTGGAATCGACGCTTAGATGTGATTTGTTAATAGGAAATAGATATTTAGATGTAATACTAGGCTTCCTCTAATTTTGTACCGCTCTCCCAAACTTCTAACCGATGCTGAACACCACACTTTAAAGCGAAATTTGCTTTCTGGTGTCCAACCGCAAAATCAAAACAAACAGGGAAATCAAAACCGGCAACTTTATCCATTACAATTTCTGCAAGATTTTTACCGAACTTATCTCCTTCCGTATCTTCTTTTATTTTGAAACCGCCAATAATTAAACCGGCCAGTTTATTTAATTTTCTGCTTCGCTTCAAATTATAAAACATCCTATCAATACTGTACAAGTACTCTCCGGTATCTTCAACAAATAATATTTTGCCGGCAGTATCAATTTCCGAATCGCTACCTGCCAAGTTTTCAATGCAACGTAAGTTTCCACCAATTAACTCCCCTGTTACCTTTCCCATACGGTTATTTACATTGTAGGGTGCGCTGTATTTCATTTTTTCGCCTTTGAGCGCTTGTTGTATAGAATTTATAGTGTCTATCTGTATCGGCTCTGCTAAAGACCAATTGCTAGGAAAACTATTGCACATTTTAGAATGGATACTTGCTACACGCCAATTGGTATTAATATGCGTATGCAGGATTGTAATATCGCTAAAACCTATTAGCCATTTAGGCGAAGCACGAAAGCCTTCGAAATCTAATTTGTCAATTATTCTGATTGCACCATAACCGCCTCTGGCACACATTATGGCCTTTATGCTTCTATCATTAAGCATTTGTTGCAAATCCTCCAACCGCTCCTGGTCAGTACCGCCAAAAGTAAAATCTCTTTTATCAACCGTGTTGCCAATTACAATATTAAAACCCCAGCTTTTCATCTGCGCAATAGCCGGTTCTATTTCTTTTAGCGTAATATAACCCGCCGGACAAGTTATACCGATCGTGTCGCCACTTTTTAAATACGGAGGAATTTTTACGCTCTTATATGGTAATTCATCTAACTGATTTGCAGTAGATTTTAAAGGATTTAACAGAAGCGATGCCGGAATTAACGACAAGAAATACTTACGATTCATAAACAGTTTAAAGATAACTAAATATCCAAAAAAGGCGTACTAATGTCAATAAATCAAAACCCAATAGCCTTTATAGTGTTAGAAATATATAAAATAAACTATTTCGCCTATGAAAAGATGTCAAACTTTTACAAACCATCAAGCTTTATTAGAAGAGATTAAAGTAATTAAAAAAGAACTAAAACAACGAGAGAGCGGTCTGAAAAAAGATTCTGGCGTTGTAGTTAAAAATTTGCCTGCTAAAATATTTCAGCGAAAATCATCGAACCAGAAAATTTTAGAAAATAGGCCATTTGTTTATAATCCTACCGGAAAGTTTTTAGCAAGAACAATTAATAATACCTTATTGAAAAAAGAAGGATTTATTACCAAATTAATTGCAGGTTTTTTTGTAAAACGATTTGGAAAGCAACTAGAATCTAAACTTTTAAGCGCTAAAAAAAGCTAGGCAGTAAGCTCGTTTATCTGGGCAGAAATACTTATTCCGGCTAGGAGCAATTCTTCGGTAATTGTTTTCGTGTAATCAGTAATTTCTGCCTGAAAATCTGCTACAGATGCTCCTGAACGAATTTCCTCTAATCGTTTCTCCCATTGTCCGGTTAATTCTGCCTGGGCAATTTTTTTATCCTTAACCACTTCATAAACAGCCAAACCTTTAGTTGTAGGTACTAAATTCCGTTTTTCGCGTTTAATGTATTCTCGCGTCAGCAAGGTTTCTATTATTGCTGCCCTAGTTGCAGGTGTACCTAAACCACTGTCTTTCATTGCATAACGAAGCTCTTCATCCTCAATTTCTTTACCAGAAGTTTCCAAAGCTTTAAGCAAAGAAGCTTCATTATATAGAGGTTTAGGCTTGGTTTGTTTTTCTAGCAAGGCTTTATTTACAATTGGTAATAATTCGCCTACTTTTACTTTTGGCAAAGCCGGATTTTCTTCATCCTTTTTTTCGTCTTCGACTTCGTTAAATACAGATCTCCATCCCGCAGAGCGGATAACCGTACCGTTTGCTACAAAAATAGTTCCCGATTCGATAGTGATTTTAGTAATCTCCTTTACGCATTCCTGATGGAATGCTTCGAGCATTCTACCAGCAACCATATCATATACTGCTTGATGGTCTTTGCTTAGGTTATAAGGCTTAACACCAGTTGGCAAAACCGCATGGTGATCTGTAACCTTTTTAGCATTTACACTGCGTTTGTTTAAAGTAGCTGTTTGCAAAAACGTTGCCTGATTGGCAAATATTGGATGCTCTAAAAGAGATGTAATTAATTGAGGTACAGTTGCAAATATATCATCACCTATATATCTACTTCCAGTACGTGGATACGAAACTAATTTGCTTTCGTACAAATTCTGAAGCAAATTTAGGGTTTGATCTGCTGTAAAACCATTTTTCTTGTTTGCCTCTTGCTGCAATGAACTTAGATCGTGCAAAAGTGGTGGCGGTTCTTTTCGTGGTTTCGCCTCAACAGCCGTAATATTACCTCCGGTAGCATTTCCAGAAGTTACATCTTCAACTTTATCAAATACCTCTTGTGCTTCTGTTTGCGTTTTGTAGTTGGCTACAGATATAGCTTTAAATAACTGTCCGTCTTTGTCCAGCTGAATGGCAATTTGATAATATATCTGCGGTACGAAATTTTTGTTTTCCAAGAATCTAGCACAAATCATAGCCAATGTTGGCGTTTGCACCCTGCCTAAAGATAATACGGTTTTATTGCCAGCCGAGAGACTTAAAGCCTGCGTAGCATTCATACCAACGAGCCAATCGCTTTGCGAACGGGCATGTGCCGAGTTAAATAAAGTATCATAATCAGTTCCAGGCTTTAAATTCCTAAAACCGTCTTTTATAGCCTCGTCAGTTTGGGATGAAATCCACAGACGTTTAAAAGGTTTTTTGCATTTAAGAAAATAATAGATGTACCTAAAAATTAACTCACCTTCTCGCCCAGCATCCGTTGCTACGATAATTTCTGTAGCTTCATCAAAAAGCTTTTTAATTATATCTAACTGCTTCCTAACTCCGGGATCTTCTACAAAACCATCTTTGGTTTTAATTTTACGAATTGATAATTTAAATTTTGCAGGTAACATAGGTAAATGTTGCCTACGCCAGCCAATAAAGCCATATTCTTGTGGCGGTGCCAATTGCAATAAATGACCGAAAGCCCAGGTAAAAGAATAGCCAGTTCCTTCAATGTAACCATCTTTTCTAGTGGTTGCACCAAATACTTTTGCAAGTTCTCTACCCACAGAAGGTTTTTCAGCAATAATTACTTTCATCCTTATATTTTCAAATCTTTTGCGGGTTAAATATCTCAAAAATATCCTTAGCTACCTTCAATTAAATATCCACAATTAAGAAGGTGTTTGAATTTGAGCAACATAAAAAAAGCCATTGGTATTATACCAATGGCTCTTAATAAGTACTTTACTATAACTAAACTTTTTTAGGTTTGGCACCCATATAGAAAGTCAGTTTGCCACCTCCGGTAATATCACCATGTGTAATAAATAGTTTGTTTAAAGGCTTACCGTTTAAAAGCACCTTTTGTACATAAACATTTTTATCGCTTTGGTTAATCGCTTCTACTGTAAATTTTTTACCGTTTTCTAGCGTCAAACTCGCATTTTTTACCGCAGGAGAGCCTAAGGCGTATTCATCTCCACCTGGCGAAACAGGATAAAAGCCTAAAGACGAAAACATATACCACGCACTCATCTGTCCGCAATCGTCATTTCCACCTAAACCATCTGGAGTTGATTTGTATTGCATTTTAAGGATTTTACGAATTTGTGCTTGTCCTTTGTAGGGCTGGTCTGTCCAATTATAGAAATAAGCCACGTGGTGTGCAGGCTCGTTTCCGTGTACATAACCGCCTATAATACCTTCACGAGTAATATCTTCTGTATCCTTAAAAAACTCATCAGGCAAATGCATGGTAAACAAGGTATCTAAGCGAGCGGTAAATTTCTTTTTACCACCCATTGCATTCATCAACGCTGTTGGATCATGAGGAACGAAGAAACTATAGTTCCAGCTGTTTCCTTCTATAAAACCTTGTCCATGTGTATTTAAAACATCAAAATCTTTCTTAAAGCTTCCATCTGCCATTTTGGGTCTCATAAAACCAATTGATGGATCGAAGTTGTTCTTCCAATTTCCAGAACGTTTTATAAACTCTTGGTAAACGTCTTCCCTATTTAGCTTTTTGGCCAATTGAGCAATACACCAATCGTCATAAGCATACTCTAACGTATTTGAAACCGACACACCGCTTTTTTCTGCAGGAATGTAACCCATATCCATGTAATAGCCAATTCCTTCGTAATTACGCTTTTTGGCCGTCGCTATACAGGCATCTAAAGCAGCGTTTGCATCACCCAAGTAAACCCCTTTTATAACCGCATCAGCAATTACTGATACACTGTGATAACCACTCATGCACCAATTATCGTTGGCATAATGCGACCAAATAGGCAACATTTTTAACGAATTCTGTTCGTAATGCGCCATCATAGATTTAACCATATCACTACTGCGGCTAGGTTGCATTATATTAAAAAATGGATGTAAAGCCCGGTAAGTATCCCACAACGAAAATGTGGTATAGTTTGTAAAACCGTTTGCAGTATGTATGCCTTGATCTAATCCTTTATACTGCCCATTAACATCCATATAAGTAGTTGGATTGATAAAAGCATGGTACATTGCCGTATAGAAATTGGTCTTATCGTCTTCAGAAGCATCGATGTTAATTTTATTCAATTCCTTATTCCATGATGCTTTAGCCTGAGCTTTAACCTTGTCAAAATCCCAACCGGTAATTTCAGAGCGCATATTTTGCAATGCATTTTCTTGACTTACTGGAGATATAGCAAATTTAATTTTCACTTTTTCGCCCTCATTTGTGTCAAAGTCGAAGTACATTCTTACTTTTCTGCCTGCAATTTCTGGGTGGTTTTTCGTTTGATCAAATTTACCCCAAAAACCTCTGTAAGCTTGCTTAGCATCGTAATTTTTCTGTCCATAACCTTTAAACGGTTTAGAAAAACTCATAGAGAAATACACTGTACGTGTTCTTGCCCACCCGTAAGTTTGGCGATATCCCGTAACCAAAGTATCATTAACCACGCGTACATAAGTCCAAACCGTTTTATCATCGTAGTTGTAAATACCCGACATTAAATCTAATATAATATGGCTCTGATCAGATTTTGGGAATGTGTACTGATGTAAACCAACACGATTGGTGGCTGTTAGTTCAGCAGTAATGTTATCGTCATCTAACTTTACTTTATAGTAGCCAGCTTCTGCTGTTTCGTTTGCATGAGAGAACGCAGAGCGATAACCAGATTTGGTATCTTTTGCCGTTCCGGGATTCATCTGCAATTTGCCTTGTGTAGGCATAATTAAAAAATCGCCTAAATCTGAGTGCCCAGTTCCGCTAAAATGCGTATGGCTAAAGCCCACTATTGTTTTGTCCTCATATCTATAACCCGCACAGTACTTGTAAACATCGCCGTTATATTTTCCATTCATTTCGTACGGAATAGTGTCTGTTTCGGGGCTTAACTGTACCGCACCAAATGGCACCGTTGGACCAGGATAAGTGTGTCCCATTTTTTCGGTACCAATTATTGGTTTAACATATTTGGCCAAATTTTGCTGCGCATTAACAGTAATTGCACTTAACAAAATCGACGAATAGATTAAGATTTTCTTCATGTTTTATCTTTATACTATAGAAATAAAAACCTAAGTTATAAAATTAACATCTAGTGCGAAAACTTATTTATGAATAAACTAAAAGGATTTAGTAAATCACTATCAGAGGCCTTTCTGTTAACCTTATTAATTAATTTGTTACATTTTAAATTTAATTTATCCTAGTTAGAACTACTATTGAACACTAAACATTGTTAGGCTTTTTTACATTATGCAGACTGCGTAAATAATTGAATTGGCGTAAAATCTGTACTTTTGCATCAGTATAATAAAAAGATGAGCAAACACGGTAGAATTTTGGTGGCCATGAGTGGCGGGGTTGATAGTTCGGTAGCGGCAGTAATGTTGCATGAGCAAGGTTATGAAGTAATTGGCCTAACCATGAAGACCTGGGACTATGCTACGTCTGGTGGAAGTAGCAAAGAAACTGGCTGTTGCAGTTTAGATAGTATAAACGACGCACGTACGCTTGCCGTAAACTATGGTTTTCCTCATTATATTTTAGACATTAGAGATGAATTTGGCGATTTTGTAATCGATAATTTTGTAGACGAATATTTGGCTGGTCGTACGCCAAACCCTTGTGTTTTGTGTAATACGCACATTAAATGGGAAGCATTGCTAAAACGTGCCAACAAACTAGATTGCGAGTTTATTGCAACAGGTCATTATGCTAATATTCGCCAACAAGACTCTGGCAGATATGTCATTTCTAAAGGATTAGACGAGAATAAAGATCAATCTTATGTACTTTGGGGTGTATCTCAAGAGAATTTAGCCCGTACAAAATTCCCTTTGGGCAGTTTTGCTAAATCAGATATTCGCCAAATGGCAATGGATATGGGGCAAGAGGAACTTGCTAAAAAAAGCGAGAGTTACGAGATTTGTTTCGTTCCGGATAATGATTACAGAGCCTTCTTAAAACACAAAGTTGAAGATTTGGAAGACCGAGTTGCCGGTGGAAATTTCATCAATAGCCAAGGTATGATTATCGGGCAACATAAAGGCTACCCTTTTTATACCATTGGTCAGCGTAAAGGTTTGGGCGTTGCTTTTGGCGAACCTATGTTTGTTACGCAAATTTTGCCAGAAAGTAATACGGTAGTTTTAGGCAGAGCCGATGAATTGGAGCGTAAAGAGGCAATGGTAAGAAATATAAATCTTATTAAGTATGAGAACATTAACGAGCCTTTAGACAACGTAATAACTAAAATACGTTACAAAGATGCTGGCATGTTAAGTACTATTGTGCAAGAGAAAGATAGAATGCGTGTGGTTTTTGATCATAACGTTTCTGCAATTGCACCAGGTCAATCTGCTGTATTTTACGAAGGAAAAGATTTGTTGGGCGGTGGTTTTTTAGTTTAAACTAAAATTTGCAATTCCGATTTTGGGTGAATCTGATAACCGGGATTCTTTACAATAGATTCTTCGCTTTGCGGTGAATGACAAAATACTGAACACCCATTTCCTCTTTTACGATTCACTTATTTGATGCGTCATTGCCAGCTCGACTGGCAATCGTAATGCGAAAGTTGGCAAATGCTATTGCTTACTTTAAGATTCCCGTTTTTACGGGAATGACGAACACATTAAGAATCTAGCTTATTATTGATCAAATAAGGTGTGCCGAACTTCATTTTTTTATCCTTGTAAGCTTCAAAATAATAATCGATTCTTCCTAGATTAATTCCCGCAAATCCTACCTGATTAATGGTAGTTATTTTATTATCTAAGTTTTTTACATCTTCAGGAACATCCATAAACGAATGCGTATGTCCACCAATAATCAAATCAATGTTTCTTGTGTTTTTAGCCAAAACTTGGTCAGAAACAGCGTTGTCTCTATATCGATAACCTAAATGAGATAAGCAGATTACAAGATCACACTTATAACCATTCTTTAATATAGAGGCGGTTTCATTCGCTTTTACAATCGGATTTAAATACTGCGTTTCTCCATAGTTTTTAGGATCTACCAAGCCCTTTAGTTCTATACCTAAACCAAATACCCCAATTTTTAGTCCGGCTTTTTTAAAGATTTTAAACGGCTGTGTAGATTTTGATAACTGTGTGTTTGAAAGATCGTAATTTGCGATTAGAACAGGAAAATTAGCATGAGGTAATTGTTTATAAAAACCTTCTACACCATTATCAAAATCATGGTTGCCCAGCGTAGTTGCATCGTAACCCATCTGGCTCATCAATTTAATCTCTAGCTCGCCACCAAATTTATTAAAGTAGGGCGTTCCTTGAAAAATATCTCCAGCATCAAGTAACAGCACATTATCCTGCTCAGCTCTAATTTTTTTGATCAATGCGGCTCTTCTTGCGCTCCCACCTAAACCCTGATTCCGAGATCCGTCCATCGGAAAAGGCTCTATCCTACTGTGAACATCGTTAGTGTGCAAAATGGTTAATTTTTGCAAACGGCCGTTAGCAAATGCGTCTAAAGAATTTATGCTCAACGCAACTGCAGCACTAGCTATTCCACCAGTTCTAATAAAATTACGGCGATTAATTTTTAGCAATTCTTCCATCTAATGTTGTATTAACTCTCTTTCCATTTGCATTTAGCTGTTTAATCTCTTGCAATAATGCGTCTCTTACCTTTAAACCCAAAACTTTTTTAGCAATTGGTTTGGAAAACCCCGTCGTTCCATCGCCTCCACTTGCAATATAATCAGATGTAAGCACCACATAATTTTTATTTACATCAAATGCTTTATCACCTATAAAAATGTCTTTAGGAAGCTTATTATCTATTTTCATTTTAACACCAGCAACCGGCTGTCCGCCAGAAGATGCAATAAATTTTAGTACATCTAATACATCACTACCTTTTAGGGTAAAAATTACTGTCTCGTTTTCAAACGGCATTAATTCAAAAACTTTTGATACCGTAATTTCGCCTTTGGCAATATCATTTCTTATTCCGCCATTGGTGGTAGGGATTGCAAAATCTATATTCGGATCTATCCTTTTTGCTTGATTTAAGACTGCATCTGCAAAGAAATTACCTAAAACAGACTCCGGAAGATTTGAACTTTTGGATAATGTAACGTCAGTGTAACCAATTACTTGGTTCATTTCCTTATCAAGTTCGGCTTTGTAAGGCAAATAGGTTTTAATAATTGTACTATCAACCGCCAGACTATTATTAATGTTATACTCTTCCCTATTTGATTTTACCAAAGCATATTTTGAGCTGCAAGCACTAAGCAAGGCGATGGAAATTGTATAAAGTAGAAGACGTTTAGTATGCTGCATTACATTTATTATTTAATGCGAAGATAAATGCAATTAAAACAGATACAAAGCCTGAACATTAAATGTATGTAATATTATTGCGCCAAATCTTGACCGAAAATTTTACTTAACTTATTATATATGGCTGGATGTTTCTCCTTAAGCAGTTCTGGTTTTTCAAAAAAATATTCTGCTGTTACTGCAAAAAATTCTGCCTGGTTGGTTGTAGCATATGGATTGATATCTGATTTGTTTTCAGCTATCCGTTCCATTTCTTCATGCATCATCTTTATCCATGGCTCGGCATACTCATGTTTTAAAAAATTCTCTGGCACACCGTCTGTTGCACCGTCAGATTTATCCAAAAGATGAACAAATTCGTGTATGCCTGTATTTCCTTTTCCTGCGCTTGATGAAAAACCATGGTGCAAAGCAGATTGAGACAAAACCATTTGACCATTCAGATATCCTGTGCCAACCATTCCCATTATGTTTCGGTCACCACCTTCATATTCAAAATCGCTGTTAAAAGTATCAGGATATAAAAGCACATTTTGCAGGTTTTTGTATTGCCAATCATCAAATCCGAAAATCGGAATAACCGCACTAGCAGCTACTAAAAGTTTATCTAGGGCAGTAACCTCAAATCCTACACCTTTTATTATCACAACAGCCAAAAAATTGGCCACTTTTTGCTCAAATCTCTTTTTTTTCTGCGCATTCAAATTGCTATAAAACTCAACGTTTGTTTCTAGTAATTTAATATCAGCTTTGCTTAATACAACAGGCATAACTTTTTTCTTGCGAAAGATAAAATATAACGCAACTAATAAAAATAGCGCTAAAATAAAAAATGGTGTATAGTTCATGTCAAAGTTTATGGTTAAAAAAAATCCCAGAGCTGATTAAGCTTTGGGATAAAGATTGTTTAAAATAGAGATTAGAAATTTTTAACCACAGTTTCATCTAAGGGTTTAACCGCAGAGCGATAACGATGAACCAACTGTCCTTTTTCGTTAATTAGAAATTTTTCGAAATTCCATTTAATATCTCCTGTAAAATCAGGATTTGCGGTTTTGGTCAAATAACTAAATAAAGGAGTCATATCATCGCCCTTAACGCTTACTTTTTCACTTAATAAAAACGTAACTCCAAAATTCTTTTTACAAAAATCCTGTATTTCTGTATTTGTTGCTAGTTCTTGTCCGCCAAAATTACCCGCCGGAAAACCAATTAACACAACATTTTTTCCATACTGTTTGTGCAATTTCTCTAAATCCTCATATTGTTTTGTATAACCGCATTTAGATGCAGTGTTTACAATTAACACTTTCTTGCCTTTAAATTTGGAAAGTTTTACAGTTTTACCATCAATGGTTTTAATGCTGTAATCGTAAATAGTTTTTTCTGGCGCAACCGTAGTTAACAAGCCGAATAAAATTAATAAGGTATTGATCATGATATTGTTTTTGATTTTAGAAACGAAGATAGCACGTAATTGGTTTGATAAAATAATTCAAGCGTAAATAAAATTATTTTATTTTTTTTTTAAAATATGCTGATTAGATACGGTAAGGTATGTAAAAGAGTTAGTTAGCTTGATTTTTTATATAGTATTTTTAAATTAAATGCCAGCTCGATTTTGATTTTACTCTAATTTATAGTTTTATTTGCAGAAAAACGTTCTGAATGGCAAAAAATTTACTGATCGTCGAGTCACCTGCAAAAGCTAAAACCATAGAGGGGTATTTAGGAAAAGATTTTCTGGTTAAGTCTAGTTATGGTCACATCCGTGATTTGGTAAAAGGAGACATGGGAATTGATATTGATAACAATTTCGCCCAAACTTATGAAGTGCCTGCTGACAAAAAACAGCTTGTTGCCGAACTTAAGAAATTAGCAAAAGGTGCCGAAATGGTATGGCTAGCATCCGATGAGGACCGCGAAGGAGAAGCTATATCTTGGCACTTGTACGAGACCTTAGGTTTAAAAGAAAGCAATACCAAACGCATCGTTTTTCATGAAATTACAAAACCAGCTATATTAAAAGCGATAGAAACACCAAGAACAATAGATTATAACTTGGTAAATGCTCAACAAGCTCGACGTGTTTTAGATCGTTTGGTGGGTTTTGAGCTCTCTCCAGTATTATGGAAAAAAGTAAAACCATCTTTATCTGCCGGCCGGGTTCAGTCTGTAGCCGTACGTTTAATTGTTGATAGAGAAAGGGAAGTAAATAAATTTAATGCCACGGCTGCATTTAAAATTACCGCACAATTTACCACCGGTAAGGGAAAAGAGCTCGTAAAAGCAGAACTGCTACAGCGTTTTGAAAAAGAAGCAGAAGCTGAAAAATTTTTACAAGACTGTATTAACGCAAATTTTACGGTGAGCAGTTTAGAAGTTAAGCCTGCTAAAAGAAATCCGGCAGCGCCGTTTACCACTTCTACCTTACAGCAAGAAGCTTCTAGAAAATTAGGTTATTCTGTTGGTAGAACAATGCAAATAGCACAGAAGCTATATGAAAGTGGTAAGATCACTTACATGAGAACGGATTCTGTTAATCTTTCTGAGACTGCAATCGCAGCTGCTGCAGATGAAATCAAATCTGCATGGGGAGATAAATACCACCAGCCAAGGGTTTACAAAACCAAATCTGCTGGTGCGCAAGAAGCCCACGAAGCAATTCGCCCTACCTATTTTAACAGACATAGTGTAGATGGCGACAATGCCGAAAAACGTTTATATGATTTAATCTGGAAACGTGCCATTGCATCTCAAATGAGCGAAGCTGTTTTTGAAAAAACGACAGCCGACATAAGTATCAGTACTAGGAAAGAAGCGCTTTTAGCAGAAGGCGAAGTGCTAAAGTTTGATGGATTTTTAAAAGTATATTTAGAATCTACAGACGACGAAGACGAAGATAGCGAAAACAGCAATTTGCTACCTCCGTTAGCCAAAGGGCAAGTGTTAACTTTGAAAGAATTAGCCGCTACCGAACGTTTCTCTCGTCCGCCGGCTAGATATACTGAAGCGAGCTTGGTAAAAAAACTAGAAGAATTAGGTATTGGTAGACCATCTACTTATGCGCCGACAATTTCTACAGTTCAAAATAGAGGTTATGTGGTAAAAGAAGAACGTGATGGAAGGAAGCGGGAGTTTACAAGCATGGTTTTATCCGGTGGTAAAATTAGTAAACAAATAAAATCTGAAATTACTGGTGCCGAAAAAGGAAAACTTTTCCCAACTGATATTGGTGAAGTTGTAAACGATTTCTTAGTAGAACATTTTAAAGGCATTGTAGATTTTAACTTTACTGCAAAAGTTGAAAAACAGTTTGATGAAATTGCTCAAGGTTTGCAGGAATGGACAAAAATGCTCCACTCCTTCTATAAACCTTTCCACACTGAGGTTGAAGATACTTTGGAAAATGCAGAGCGTGCAAACGGCGAACGTTTATTAGGTGTAGACCCCGTAAGTGGAAAAAATGTTTATGCAAAAGTGGGCAGATACGGCCCATTGGTTCAGATTGGCGAAATTAGTGACGATGAAGAAGATAAGCCACGTTATGCTAGCTTAAATAAAAATCAATCTGTTGGCACTGTATCTTTAGAAGAAGCTTTAGATCAATTCAAATTACCGTTTCAGTTAGAAGATTATGAGGGTAAAGAAGTTTCTGTAGGCGTTGGTAGATTTGGCCCTTATGTAAAATGGGGCGATGCTTTCATTTCTATTCCTAAAAATGAAGATCCGTTAACTGTTGACCAAGCCAGAGCAATTGAAATTATTGGCGAGAAAATTACTGCTGATGCACCAGTTGCAGAATACGAAGGTTTGCCGGTTACAAAAGGTACAGGTAGATTTGGTCCTTTTATAAAATGGAATAGCTTATTTATTAACGTTCCTAAAGCTTACAATTTTGATAACCTTTCAAAAAATGATATCAAAGAATTAATTGATAAGAAAATAGAAAAGGAAAATAATCGTTTCATACAACAGTGGAATGATGAAAAGATTGCCATTGAAAACGGCCGTTGGGGACCATTTATCCGTTTCGGAAAAGATATGCTAAAATTGGGTAACAACCCTGCAACCAAACAAAAATATACTGCCGAAGAATTGGCAGCGGTTTCTTTAGAGGATGTTAAAAAGTTAATTGTTGCGCAAGTACCAGACGCTTTTGAACCTAAAAAGAAAAAAGCACCTGCTAAGAAAAAAGCGGTAGCAAAGAAAAAATAACGAAAGTATAAAGAACAAGGAACCAAGATCAAAGACATGAGTTCCTTGTTCTTTGCTCATTTATCCTTGTTCTAAATGAAGTCAGATTTACCAGAAAATATTGTAGAAGATATTGCCATTGCTGTAGCCTTAGTTGGCGAAACACCAGAAGTTGGCAGTTGGACGGTTTATTTAGTCAATTTAAAAAACGAGCCTCTAACCAATGTCTTTGTTACGTCGAAAGGTTATGGAGAAAAAGATGGCAAACAAGTGAAAACATCTCTGCTAAGGCATTTTATTGGCGATGTTCCGGCTCAGTCTGTAGCTGGAATAGAAGCAATTGATCCGGCAGTTTTTGGCTTAACGAATGAGTATTGGTTAAGCTACTATATTGGTAAGGACATATTCGATAAAAAGTTTATTTTTCTGCCAGAAAGCATTATTGATAGTAATCTCATCCGCATTCCCCTACTCAACAAGCCGGGTGTAATGATTAAATAGGTATCCTAACCTCTCACTTAATTTCTGTAATCTTTACAAGTTTTGCCACCTAAACCGTATTGTAGCGATATCCTTTTTACCAATTCCCCTTTAGGGGATTTAGAGGTAAAAAGATTTAGCGGAAAGACGGGCTTTCGGAACCGATTACGTACGCAATTGCTTTTCTAAAACTCATTTGTCGAATAGCTGGAACTCTTTGCTATTAAAACCTTCGAAACAAGTAAAAACGATTAATTATTTTTTTCTAACGAATAATGTGCTATTTACTACAAATAATAAACGGTGCAAAAATGTTATTTCGTTTTATATAAATTAGATTACAAAGTTTTATTCAAACTACACCAAATATTTTGGTTGTGAACAATTTTAATTATTAGTTGAAAACTAATAAAGTTGTTTTAATAATTCTTTTGCTAGTTTTAGTAACATTTTTACCGGTGCAAATTACATGGAAAACTCAGTAAAATCTTTCGCTCAACAAAATAGGCGCTACATCATTTTTGGCATTTTAGCAGTTATTTTATTAGGAACAGCAACCTACTTTTTTACTAGGAAGAGGAAACAGCAAGACAAGCAGGCTTATGCTAAATATGTAGAGTCTTATACCTCGGGAACTATTTCTAAAAAGAGTTTCATTAAAATTCATTTGGCAAGCGCCGTAACAAGTGTAAGCGATATGGGCAAGGCCGATGAAAGAGATTTGTTGGATTTCTCGCCCAATATAAAAGGTAAAACATTTTGGGTTGATGCACAAACAATTGAGTTTAGACCAGACGAGCCTTTAAAACCTGATCAGAAATACGAGGCAACGTTAAATTTAGGTTTAATTACAACTACCGAAAAAGGTTTGGATGAGTTTGAATTTGATTTTAAGGTAATAAAACCGGGACTAAGTTTAACGCAAAATGGATTAGTTTCTCAAAACAATACTTCGCAAACTTACATGAAATTAAGTGGCGAGATTAATACTGCCGATAATGAAGAGCAGAAGGAAATTGAGAAAGCGCTAGAGGTGGATTTCGGAAACAAACTACGTGTAAAATGGTCGCACCAGCCAGAAAAAAACAAATCTACTTTTGTAATTGATAGCATTAAGAAACAAAATAAAGAGCAACCCTTAGTTTTAAGATGGGATGGAGATGTAATTGATGCTGATGATAATAAGGGTGAGGAAACCGTTACCGTACCTGCTTTGAACGTTTTCAAAGTTCTTGATATTAAAGCAGTTCAGGGTCAGGAAGATTATGCATTGGTACAAACCTCAATGCCTGTAAATGTGGCGCAAGATTTAAACGGTTTAATCTCTCTAGGCGATTTGCAAGACCTACGTTTTACCATAGATGCCAGCCAAATTAAAGTTTATTCGCCTAATGAACTTAAAGGCAATTACAACGTAGGTGTAAACGCCTCGATAATTGATATAGATAATAGAACGCTACAAAGCGCAAAAGCAGCAAACATTGTTTTCGAAGATAAATTGCCGTCTGTTACCATTGCCGGAACGGGTACTATTTTGCCGAATTCTGGGAAGTTGGTTTTGCCATTTGAGTCGGTAAATTTAAAAGCTGTAGATGTTACCATCATCAAAATTTACGAAAATAATATTCCGCAGTTTTTCCAAGTAAATAATTACAAAGAAGGAAATGAGTTAAGGCGTGTTGCCAAACCTGTAGTGCAAAAAACCATTCGCTTAGACGAAGATAAAGCTGTTAACCTGCATAAAAAAACTCGTTTTACGTTAGATTTGGATAAGCTGATTAAAACCGAACCCGGTGCAATGTATCGTGTAACTATTGGTTTTAGAAAGGAATATAACGTTTATGAGTGTACTACATCAGGTGCAGAAAATGGCGAGGAAACTGATAGTGAAGAGGGCGATTACTACGGTGGTGGTTATGGCCAGAAGATAGATGAAGACGATGATTTTTGGGAACGTTACGATAGTTATTACCCAAGAAACTATAGGTGGGATGATAGAGAAAATCCGTGTACAGATTCTTACTACACTAACGAACGTTGGGCAAGCAGAAATTTATTAGCTTCAAACATTGGTTTGGTTGCAAAACGTGGTAACGATAACAGTATGTTAGTTGTAGCTACAGATTTGATTAGCGCAAAACCCCTAAGCGGTGTCTCTATTGAGCTTTTAGATTACCAACGTCAACTACTTACAACTGTTAAAACCGATGGAGACGGATTAGCAAGTTTTGATTTAAAACGTAAGCCCTTTTTGCTAATTGCTAAAAATGGTACGGAACGCGGTTACCTAAAACTGGATGATGGAAATTCGCTCCCACTAAGTCGTTTTGACGTAAGTGGCGATATGGTTCAAGAAGGAATTAAAGGATTTATTTATGGTGAAAGAGGCGTTTGGCGTCCTGGCGATAGCGTATATCTTTCTTTTGTTTTGGAAGATAAACTAAAGAAATTACCGGCAAATTACCCAGCTACTTTTGAGTTTTACAACCCGAAAGGTCAGTTAGTTAAAAGGATGATTAATGCAAACGCCTTAAATGGGGTTTATACTTTTAAAACTGCTACCGATAACACTGCCCCTACCGGTAATTGGCTGGCAAAGGTTAAAGTTGGTGGCGCATCGTTTTCAAAAACCATCAAGATTGAAACCATTATGCCAAATAGATTGAAAATAAACTTCGATTTAGGTGGAAAAACATATTTAGGTAATGGCGCTTCATCTGCTACAACCTTGTCTGCAAAGTGGTTATTTGGCACACCAGCGCAAAATCTTAAAGCAAAAGTAGATGTTAACCTAAATACTACCCAAACAAAATTTAAGGGCTTTGACGAGTATACATTCGACAATCCGACGGTAATTTTCGAATCTCAAATTAAAACCATATTTGAGGGAACTCTAAATGGCGAAGGGAATGCTGTAGTAAATACAAACTTAAGTGAGAGCAATACTGCTCCGGGCGTATTGCGTGCCAACTTTAGCACAAAGGTTTTTGAACCAGGTGGGAATTTTAGTATAGATAACTTCAGTATTCCATACCATGTTTATAGTAATTATTTAGGTATAAAAACACCGCAAGGCGATAAATTAAGTGGTATGCTTTTAACTGGGCAAAACCATAAAATTGATATTGTAAACGTTAATAGAGACGGAAAATTATTGGCATCGAGCAAATCGGTACAAGTAGAATTGTATAAAGTGCAGTGGCGTTGGTGGTGGGAACAAGATGACCAAAATAGCTATGCTAACTTTACCCAAAACCAGTACAACAAATTGGTTCAGAAAGACAATATTTCGTTAAGTAACGGTAAAGGTAGTTGGAGCTTTAGAATAGACGAACCAGAATGGGGACGATATTTAATTTTAGTTCGCGATGAAAATGGCGGTCATACTACCGGAAAATCCGTTTACATAGATTGGCCAGGATGGGCACAACGTGAGCAAAGCAACAACCCAACGGAAGCTTCGATGTTATCTTTTACAGCTAACAAAGAGAAATATAACGTAGGCGAAGATATTACCCTGACCATCCCAACAGGAGAAAATGGCAGAGCTTTAGTATCAATAGAAAATGGTAGTCGCGTTTTAAAAACTTATTGGATTAACACCGATAAAGGTCAGACACAGTTTAAGTTTAAGGCCGAGAAAAATATGGCTCCGAATGTATTTGCAAACATCACTTTGTTGCAACCACATGCTCAAACCGTAAACGATTTACCGATAAGAATGTATGGCGCTATTCCGTTGAAAATTGAAGACCCAGAAACGATTTTAAAGCCCATTATAAAAATGCCAAATACCTTAAAACCGGAGGTTGAAAGCACAATAAATGTTAGCGAAGCAAAAGGAAAGGCGATGACCTATACCATTGCTTTGGTTGACGAGGGCTTATTGGATTTAACTAGATTTAAAACTCCAGATCCTCACAGCGTATTTTATGCTAGAGAAGGTTTAGGTGTAAAAACCTGGGATTTATTTGATCAGGTTTTAGGCGCTTGGGGTGGAAATTTGGAACGAATTTTAAGTATTGGTGGAGACGGTTCGGTTAACAAAAACTTAAATCCTGCTAAGGCAAATAGGTTTAAGCCAGTTGTTAAATTCTTGGGGCCATTTTACTTAGCCAAAGGCGAAAACAAAACACATAAGTTTACCTTACCACAATACATTGGCTCGGTTAGAGCAATGGTTGTAGCAGCGCAAGATGGCGCTTATGGTTTTGGCGAAAAAGCGGTTGAGGTTAAAAAGCCACTCATGGTTCTAGCAACCTTGCCTAGGGTAATTGGTCCGGGTGAAAGTTTTACTTTACCAGTTAACATCTTTGCCACCAACAATAATTTACGCAATGTTTCGGTACAGTTGCAAAGTAGTAATTTAATGGTCGCGGGCACTAAAGTTCAGCAGTTACAATTTGCAAAAGCTGGCGAGCAAATGACTTACTTTCAAGTTGTAGCGCCAAATACCGTTGGCGTAGCAAAAGTTAAAATTATTGCGCAAAGCGGAAATGAAAAAACCGTTTACGATGTAGAGATGGATGTTAGAAATCCAAATCCGTACATAACAAATGTGGTTGCTGCTACCGTACAGCCAAAACAAACTTGGCGTGCTAACTACAGTGCAATTGGTATGGCTGGAACGAATAAAGGTACTTTAGAGGTATCTTCTATCCCATCGTTAAATTTAGATAAACGATTAAGCTACTTGATCCAATATCCGCATGGTTGTGTAGAACAAACTACCTCTGGCATTTTCCCGCAACTGATGCTGGATAGGTTAACGCAAGTTAGTGCACAAAAGAAAACCGAAATTGAGCGAAATATAAAAGCTGGAATTAACCGTTTGAAAGGCTTCCAAACAAATGAAGGCGGTTTAAGTTACTGGCCAGGTGAAGGCTCATCTGATGAGTGGGGAACCAACTACGCCGGACATTTTATAATCGAAGCCCAAAACCAAGGTTACACTATTCCGGTTGGTATGGTTGATGAATTGATTCGTTACCAAAAAACTAAAGCTAATAATTGGGTTCCAAATAGCAATAATTTTTATGGTGGCGATTTAAGCCAAGCTTATAGACTATATGTATTAGCATTGGCTAAAAAACCAGAAATGGCTGCAATGAATAGATTACGAGCATTTGAATATTTGTCTGTGGCAGCAAAATGGAGATTAGCGGCCGCTTATCAACTTGCAGGTCAATCTGCTGCAGCAAGTGGTTTAATTGCTGGTTTAGCGCAAAACGTAGAGCCATACACTCAACTAGGCGGAACTTACGGATCTGATTTAAGAGACGAAGCAATGATTATGGAAACCTTAACCCTGATGGGACAAAAGGCGAAGGCAGCGCAATTGCTGTTAAAAGTTGCATCGAGATTGGGTCAGGATACATGGTATAGTACACAAACCACCGCATACAGTTTATTAGCTATAGCTAAATTCTGCGGACAAAACAGCAGTAGCAATAAGTTGCAATACAGTTATATTTTAGATGGTGCAAAAGGCAATGTTAGTAGCGAGCAATATTTAAATCAAACCGCTGTTAATTTTAAAGGTAATGCTGTAAGTGTTACCAACGCAGGAGCTAACGTGTTATTTGTTCGCTTAGTTTTGCAAGGTCAACCTTTGCCTGGTCAAAATAACTATCTGCCTAATAATCCAGATGCTTTAGAAATGAATGTGAGTTACAAAACTTTAAACGGACGGGTTTTAGATCCTACTACGTTAAAGCAAGGCACTGATTTTTACGCAGAAGTGGTAGTTAAAAACCCTGGTAAGCAAGGATATTACGAGCAAATGGCTTTAACTCAAATCTTTCCTTCGGGATGGGAAATCATAAACACGCGATTAAACGACAACGAAAGTATGTTAGCATCATCGCCTTACACCTATCGCGATGTTAGGGATGATCGTGTATTTACTTATTTTAACTTACGTGAAAACGAAACGGTTACTTATAAAGTGCTGTTAAATGCATCATACCTAGGTAAATATTATCTGGCGCCAGTACAATGCGAAGCGATGTACAACAATAATATCAGCGCAACTTTAGCAGGCAAATGGGTTCAGGTAACTAAATAATTTTTTGTTGCTAAAAAGAAATCTCTGTTAGGTCTCTGACAGAGATTTCTTTTTAACTGTAATTTTTGATTGTCATTCTGAATTTATCCAGAATCTGCAATGCAAAAAGAATAAATAAAGAAATACATAACAATTCTTTCTAACATAATCCTATTAAAACGTAGATAATAGATGAGTAGCAAAGTAAAAACATTAATTTCTTTAGATATCATATGCTTAGCGTTTTTCTTGTTTTTCATTTTTTGTTTGCCCAATCAACTCTTCAAGTCCCCGACTTCCTTTGTGGTTGAAGCTAACGACGGTCGCTTGTTAAGTGCAGCAATTGCAAAAGATGGTCAGTGGCGTTTTCCAGTGGCCGATACCATTCCAGATAAATTTATAAAATGTATTACGGCTTTTGAAGATCAGCGTTTCTTTCTTCACTTTGGCGTAGATCCTGTTGCAATGGCCAGAGCTACGAGGCAAAACATCAAATCTAAAAGTGTAGTTAGTGGCGGAAGTACTTTAACGATGCAAGTAATTCGTTTATCGCGTAAGCAAGACAGAAATATTTGGCAAAAGTTAACCGAAATGTGGTTGGCAACGAGATTAGAATTCACGCATTCAAAAAACGAAATCATCAGCTTGTACGCATCTAACGCTCCTTTCGGCAGTAATGTAGTTGGTTTAGAAGCTGCCAGTTGGCGATATTTTGGTCGCAGGCCCGAAAATTTATCATGGGGAGAAATGGCAACTTTAGCAGTCCTGCCAAATAGTCCTTCTCTAGTGCATCCTGGTAAAAATTCGGCAAAGCTTATAAAAAAGCGAAATGACTTATTGGATAAATTGGTCGTTTTACGAATTATAGATAAAAGCACAGCTAACTTATCCAAACAAGAACCAATTCCGGGCAAACCGCTTCCGCTACCTCAAAATGCACCACATTTGCTTAATCGTTTTAAGGAAGAGTTTTCAAAGTTAAAAGTCCCTACAACTGAGCTTAAATCTACCTTAGACTATGATTTACAGCTAAAGCTAAACGATTTGCTTAAGCGATACAATAATCGCTACAAAGCCAACGACATTAACAACATTGCTGCTTTAGTATTAGACGTTAAAACAGGCAATGTAATCAGTTACATAGGTAATTGCTACCAACCAGATTTACCCGCCTTAGAAACCCACGTGGATATGGTTAAAGCGCCACGTAGTCCGGGTAGTACGTTAAAACCTTTACTTTATGCAAGTATGCTTACCGATGGGATGCTTTTGCCACACACATTAGTAGCCGATGTGCCAACCCAAATAAGCGGATACTCTCCACAGAACTATGATTTAGGTTATGATGGCGCAATTAAGGCGGATAAGGCCTTAAGCAGATCGTTAAACATACCCGCAGTTAAAATGTTGCAACAATATAAGTACGAGCGTTTTTACGACAAGTTAAAGAAACTGAATTTTACTACGCTTAATCAACCGGCAGACCATTATGGTCTATCTTTAGTTTTAGGCGGTAGCGAAGTTACCATGTGGGATTTGGCCAGAGCTTACTTAGGAATGAGCCGTACACTAAATCATTTTAACGATTTTAAGGGAGCTTATAACCCTTTGGACTATGACCCACCTAAATACATCAAGGACTTAAATCAGAATAAAAAGAAAATAGATTCAGAACCTAATTCGTATTTAGATCATGGTGCATTATGGGCCACATTTAATGCAATGGAAGAAGTGATGCGTCCGGGGGAAGAAGGATTATGGGAGCAATTTTCTTCATCACAGCGTGTTGCTTGGAAAACTGGAACAAGTTTTGGTTTTAGAGATGCTTGGTCGGTTGGTGTTACGCCGAATTATGTTGTTTGTGTTTGGGTAGGCAATGCCGATGGAGAAGGTAGACCAGGCTTAGTCGGTATAGAAACCGCCGCTCCTGTTATGTTCGATATTTTTAAGCAACTTCCTGCAGGCAAATGGTTTCAAACTCCTAAAACCAAGTTAAAAACAATTGCGGTTTGTAGAGAAAGTGGCTATAAAGCCGGCGAATTCTGTTCTACAAAAGTTAACGAGTTAGTACCCTTTGCCGGCGAAAAAACCGCTACCTGCCCCTATCATAAATTAGTCCACTTAGATCAGACTGGTCGTTACAGGGTAACGGATAATTGCGTAAACCCATCTCAGATGCGACATGAGAAATGGTTTATATTACCCCCGTCAATGGAATATTATTACAAAATTAAAAATAGCGATTATAGAACACTCCCTCCTTTTATGCCTGGTTGTAATGAAAGCGGAACGACTGCTGTTATGGACTTAATTTACCCAAAAAACAATGCGGTGGTTTACATACCAATCGAGCTAGATGGTACACGAGGAAAAGTTGTTTTTAATGCGGCTCATCGAAATCAAGAAAGTAAGATTTATTGGCACATTGATAAGGAATACATAGGGAGCACAAAGTCTTTTCATCAAATGGCTATTGATGCTTTGCCGGGCAAACATTCACTTACTTTAGTTGATGAAAACGGCGAGCGTTTGGTACAAGTATTTACCGTTTTAGATAGAGATAAGAAGAAGAATTAGCTTTTATCCTTGTTTAAATTTATAACACATACTTATATTTATGCGCCTTTTTTCTTACTAACCGACTTTTTCAATTTCCTTTCGATAGCCCCAACGGTAATTAGGTATTGCGCCAGCATGTAAGTAGCCATAATTGCAACACCAGCGAACCTAAAACCTTCTACAAATTTGTTATAAGCTAAAATGCCATCAGAACAGATAAATAATACGGCACCAGTTAAAATTAATTTATAGCTCACACTACCTACCCTGCCTTTCCTATTTACGGCCATTATCCCCATCAATGAAATTACAAATGCATAAACCATTACAGGAATTTTCATATTGCCTAGATAAGGCCTCAATAACATATAAAAGCCCAAACAAAAAACACCAAAAATTAACAATGCCCATCTGGTTGCTTTTTTTTCTATTGAAGGATTATATTTATAATCGAGATAAAATGCGGTGATATAAAGTAAATGGCCAATAAGAAAGGCTACCAATCCGTAAATGAAAAAAGAAGGATTAATATGATTAAACATCAACAAAACATCGCCCACCAAGCCGAAAAATAATCCAAAAAATATGCGTTTGGCAAATCTACCTTTAAGTTTGGTTTGGTAAAAATAGAAAACCATTAAAGAGATTACGATTAATGGCTTAAAAACAAACTCGAAATTACCCAATAGCACATTACTGGTTACTGGTGCAATTTGCATCAGTATTTGAACAATAAAAATAAATGCAAATGCAATGCTAAACTCTAGGTATCTCCTTAACATGTAGGGCTTTTTTATCGATGTAGTAAAACCAAAAAAACGAAATAATTTGGGTAATTGCTAACGAAATTGCAAGCGTTTTAAAAATAGCTAAATCTCTAAATAAATACAGCCCAAATAAGGTTAATATTAACCTGGCATATTCAAAATACTTTAACCAATTCTTATGATCTAGTAAGGCACCACAGCTTAACAGAGTGGATATGGTGAAAATAGCAATAACCATATTTTGGCTAAGGGGCATTTTTTCGTATAAAAATAGCAAAGCTGAACCAGCTGTTAAAGCAATAGTAAATTGAACCAAGACGTAACTAATTAGTTGGCGATTGTAGGATGAATCATACTTTTTGTAGTTATGTTCATCAATCTCAGGCGCTGATTTAAATCCGCCCAGCGATGTTGGAAACCAGCCTGGAGGCTTGATAAAGACATTAACTTTATCGCTTAGCGTATCGCTTCGACTTGCAGTTTCCAATAGTTCTTTCCAATAGTGTACATTTGCCCAAACCGGATTCCAACTTGCCAAAGGTGTTGTAATTCCATAGTAAACCTGCTCTTCTTCTTTTTGAAAGGTGCCAAACATTTTATCCCAAATAATTAAAGAGCCAGCATGGTTTTTATCAATATATTTTGGATTTGAACCGTGATGTACGCGATGATGCGATGGCGTATTGATTATATGTTCTAGAATTCCCATGCTTTTAACCGCCTGTGTATGTATCCAGAATTGGTATAAGGTATTAAAGGCGCTTAAGGTTAAAAACATAACCGGATCAAAACCGAACCAAGCTAAAGGAAGGTAGAAGACCCACGAAAACCAACCTTGAAACCAGGATTGACGAAGCGCTACCGTTAAATTATAATCTTCTGATTGATGATGTACGATGTGTGCTGCCCAAAGTGCATTTACTTGATGGCTCATCCTATGAAACCAATAATAAAAGAAATCTACGGCTATAAACAAGGCTATCCAAACCCAAACGTTTTTAGGCATGGTTACTAATCTCCAATTTTCGAAAATATAAGTATAGCCGAAGAATAAAGCCGTCTTCATAAAAAGTCCGGTAACTTGTTGTCCTATGCCTTGGCTAAGGTTTGAGATAGAATCATTTAATCGATAGTATCCTAGTTTTTTATAAAAACTATAAGCAAGTTCAATTCCTATTAAAATAAAGAAAACAGGAACCGATAAGGCTATATAATCAACTTTCATCGGCTAAATATTTGGTTAACTAAGATAATAATATCCACCGAAAAATTGGGCAAAAAAAATGCGGACGTATGCCCGCAATAATATAAATTTGAAATACAGCAAGCTAAAGCTCACTGAACTTGCACGTTTTAATTAAAACAAAGATTAGTTACTAGTAACTGCGTTCTCTGTTGTTGTTACGTTTAAAGCCACCACCATTGTTAGATTGGCCACCTTCTCCTTTTGGTTTGTCCTGAGCTTCAACAACTTTAATTCTATTTCCGTTGTAGTCACCACCATTCATGCGTTTAATTGCTTCTTTCGCTTCTTCTTCTACTGGCATTTCTACAAAACCGAAACCACGGCTCTCGCCAGTTTCGCGGTCAAAAATAATTTTTAGTGACTTCACTTGACCGAAATCTCCAAAAACAGCTGTTAATTCTTCTTCTCCAACATTAGTTGGCAAACCTGTGATAAATATCTTCATTAATGTTTTAAAATTTGCACAAAGGTAACAAAAAATAACCATTTTTCAATACCTATGTACAGGTTAAAGTAATCTGTAAGTAATTGTTTTCAAATATATTATGCTATCCGTTTTTCATCAATAGCTTTAATCCATTCATCTTTTTCGCAAACTTTGCAAAAACTCGTCCCGACATTCAATTTTTCCGTTTTGCCGCAGAAGCTACACGCATATATTCCCGTATCTAAAATAAGCTTTGTTTTTTCGCAAAATAACGATGGTAAGATAGGCAAACCCATTTTAACGTCTTCATCTTTGTAATAGAACACACTTATACTACCAGATGTTTCAATAATTGCTAATTTTACCTGCCCTAAATGCGAAACGCTTTTTAAGCGTAACTCGGAGAAAAACTCATCCTGTGCAAGCGTCTCTTTTTTAAAGTTTTCGATAGAAAAGACGCCATCCTCAATCAAATAAGTGCAACTGCCTTCTAAAAGTTTCTCTACCTTTTTGCTTTTTCCTACAAAATAAGAGGTGGTTTTGTAGGCAAGTACTACAACCATAAAAACTGCTAAGGCAGAAAGTATTCCCACCTCTTCATAAAACATCGGATCACCGGCGGCCGAACCCAAACTGATAATTACAACCAATTCAAATACCGAGAGCTGTTTTACCCCCCTTTTACCTAAAATGCGCAAACTAAATAGCACGATAAGGTACATTACTAACGTACGAAACATAATTTCCGGAATAAAATTCCAGTCCTTATCTCCCAATAATATAGTCTCGAAATCTTTTAAAAAATGCTGTAAAATGATCGCCATAGCTTGATATATGCTATGCAATAACATTAATAATGCCTATTTGTGTTTTAAATTCTGCAAAATAAAGAATATTAACCCCTGCCAGCCATTTTTATCATTCTTTGCGCCAAATCTTTTCCCAAATATCTGTCTATAATACCGTGTACTACGTATAAAATTGGTGTCATAGCTAACGCGATTATGAACTTGTAAGTATAACCTACCAAACCAATTGCCGCCACCATTTGCCAACTGTAGTTAAACGCCGGGTTTAAATAAAATGCGATATAAATTACTACAAAACTATCTATCAATTGAGAAAAAACCGTAGAACCAGTTGCTCTTAACCAAAGCGCTTTTTCTCCAGTAAACTTTTTTATACGATGGAAAATCAAAACATCAGCCATTTGCCCTACTAAAAAGGCAATTATCGAACCAACAATAATCCACATCCCCTGACCAAAAATGGCATCGAACGCTAAAACCATATTAACTTCTTGGCCATTTTGTTTTTGCACTAACCAAAAATCAGCTGGTTGTAATTTCATTGCCAACCAAACAACTAAAAATGCAAAACCTATTAAAACCGATGTTAGAATTGATAAAAACCGAACTTGCTTTACACCAAAATATTCGTTTATGATATCTGTCATTATAAAAATGATTGGCCAAGTAAGTACCCCTGCCGACATGTTAAATGAAAGATTAGGAACGCCAAAAAGATTAATATCAAACTTTTTAAAACCCAAGGTTTGCTCAACGGAAAAAATTTTAACCCCAATAAATTCTGATAGTATGGCATTGGCCACAAAAAAAGCTCCCAGAACTAGAAGCAATCGGCTTTCTTTTGTTTTAAAAGTCATGATAGCTAAAATACAACTATTTTAATAGAATAGAAATTAATGTTTTATTGCTATTTTCGTAATACATGATATTAAATTCTAAACTACCTACTATCGGCACTACCATTTTTTCGGTGATGTCTAATTTAGCCCAAACGCATAACGCTATAAACCTTTCGCAGGGTTTCCCAGATTATGCAACCAACCCCAAATTAATACAATTTGTTACCGACGCGTTAAAGGATGGCCATAATCAATATGCGCCTATGGCGGGTTTGCCTTCACTTAGAGCATTAATAGCTGATAAAACCGACAGGATCTACGGTGCAAGTTACGATCCAGATACAGAAGTTACTATCACGGCAGGTGGTACGCAAGCAATTTTTACTGCATTGGCCGCCATTATAAATCCTGGTGATGAAGTAATTATTTTTGAACCCGCCTACGACTGTTATTCACCTACGGTAAAACTTTTAGGTGGTTTGGTTAAACCATTTGAATTGCACGCACCAGAATATAAAATTGATTGGGAAATGGTAAAAAAAATGTTTTCTGCCAACACCAAGCTAATTATTTTAAACAGCCCACATAATCCAACTGGGAGTATTTTAAGCAAAGCTGACATGGATGCCTTGGTTAAACTTACTAAAGATACCGATGTGTTAATTTTAAGCGATGAGGTTTACGAGCACATTATTTTTGATGGTGAAGAACACCATAGTGTAGCTAAATATCCAGAATTGCGAGAGCGTAGCTTTATTGTCGCTTCTTTCGGTAAATTACTTCATACAACCGGTTGGAAAATAGGATATTGCCTAGCGCCAGCTAAGATGTCTACTGAATTTAGGAAAATACACCAGTTTAACGTTTTTAGCGTTAATACACCAATGCAGGTTGGTATATATAACTATTTATCGCAAAGCGATATATATAATGAACTGCCAACTTTTTTTCAGGAGAAAAGAGATTATTTTCAGCAACTGCTAAAACAAACAAAATTTGACCTATTACCATGTAAAGGATCTTACTTTCAATGTGTAAGCTACGAAAAAATTAGCGAAGAGAACGATTTAGAATTTGCTAAAAGACTAGTAACCGAATATGGGGTAGCGAGTATTCCTGTTTCGGCATTTTATACCAGAAGTAACAACGAGAAAATTCTACGATTTTGCTTTGCAAAGGAAAATTCGACCTTAGAGCAAGCTGTACAACGATTGATAAAACTATAATTTTTCATCCCTTATAAAATTATAAAAAATGGAAAGTCCACAATATCTCAATATTCAAAACCTAAAGGTTACTGTTTTTCAGGCCTATTTGTTTTGGGAGAATATAGACAAAAACCTACAAAACATTTCGCTTCGTTTATCTGGTGGCGTACGCGAAAAAACGGATCTAATTGTGTTACCAGAAATGTTTAATACCGGTTTTACAATGAAAGCCGAGGAACTTGCTGAAGAAATGGACGGCAAAACGATGCAGTGGTTGGCAAATACTGCCAAAACCTACGATTGTGTAGTTACCGGAAGTTTGATCATTAAAGAAAATGACAAATATTATAACAGAATGGTTTGGATGCTTCCAACCGGAGAATATCAGCATTACGACAAGCATCATTTATTTGGTTTGGGCGACGAAGACGAAACCTTTAACGCCGGAAATGAACAGCTTATAGTTGAGCTTAAAGGTTGGAAAATAAGATTAGCGATTTGCTATGATTTACGTTTTCCGGTTTGGTTGCGTAATAAAAATGCCGAATACGATATTTTGCTATTAGTTGCGAGTTGGCCAGATAAACGTTCTGCACATTGGCGTACCCTTATTCATGCTCGTGCCGTAGAAAACCAATGTTATGTAATAGGTGTAAATAGAGTTGGTCATGACGGAAATCAAATCTATCACAGCGGACACTCAATGTGCATAGATCCTTATGGCAATACGGTTTATTACAAACCAGAAGATGAGGATTTGTATACTTTTAGTATTAATTACCCAGATCTTGAGAAAGTAAGAAGACAATTCCCGTTTCTAAAAGACGCTGATGATTTTACTTTATCCTAATCTATAATCGCCAACTAATAAAACATGTTTAACAGAAGAAAATTTATTAAAGCATCGGCAGTTTCTACGGCCATGTTAGCGGTAACTAAAACATCATTTGCAAATAATATCTCAAACGTTTCCAGCGATGCTATAAACAAACCCATTGTAATTTCTACTTGGGATTTTGGCGTAGCGGCAAATGCAGATGCTTGGAAAGTTCTTAAAAATAATGGGCGGGCTTTAGATGCGGTTGAACAAGGAGTTTGGGTGCCAGAAGCGGATGAAAGTAATCAGTCTGTTGGTTATGGAGGTTTACCCGACAGAGATGGCAAGGTAACTTTAGATGCCTGCATAATGGATGAAAACGGCAATATTGGCGCTGTATTAGCACTAGAACATATTAAACATCCAATTTCTGTTGCTAGAAAAGTAATGGAAAAAACCCCACATGTTATGCTTGCTGGAGATGGTGCATTACAATTTGCTTTGGAACAAGGATTTAAAAAAGAGAACTTGTTAACACCATCTAGCGAAAAAGCTTGGAAGGAATGGCTTAAAGAAGCAAAATATCAACCTGTAATGAATATCGAAAATAAACTTTACGATAAGGTTGCGCCACAAAAACTTCCTGGAAACCAATATAATCATGATACTATTGGTATGATTGCTATGGATGTAAAAGGTAATTTATCTGGAGCATGTACCACCAGTGGTATGGCTTATAAATTACATGGTCGAATTGGCGACAGCCCAATTATTGGCGCAGGCTTGTTTATAGATAATGAAGTTGGCGGTGCCACCTCTACCGGCGTTGGCGAGGAAGTGGTTAGAAACGTAGGGTCTTTTTTGGTGGTAGAGCTTATGCGCCAAGGATACTCGCCTGAAGAAGCCTGTAAGGAAGCTGTAATGAGAATTATAAAAAAGAAACCTGAAACAGCTAAAAATATTCAGGTAGGTTTTTTGGCAATGAATAAAAAAGGTGAATACGGCGCATATGCCATTCAGCAAGGCTTTACGTTTGCAGTTTGCGATACTAAAAAACAAGACCTTGTAATAAAAGGAAAAAGTTACTATTAAATCATTAAAAACAATCTCCCCATTAAATTGCATTTACCTAAAACAAATAACTATGGGATTACTATCAAAAATTTTCGGCAAGAAAAACGTGGCCGAACGCAAAGGCGAACCAGATATGGTTTATGTGCCTAATGAAGACGAAAGGATGAATTGGGCTATTGAAAAAGCCCGATTAACTTTGTGGCATTTTGAAGAAAGTCTAAAAAGCCCGCAGGAGCACCAATCCTATTTCTCTGTTAAAGTTAGAATTATGGATGGCGAAATCGGCGAACATATTTGGTTAACAGAACCCCACTTTGATGAAGAAGGAAATCTATTTGGAACAGTGGGTAATGATCCAGTAGACGTAAAAACGGTTAAACTTGATCAGAAAATTGGTGTAGATAGAGATTTTATATCTGATTGGATGATTATTGAAGGTGGAAGATTAGTTGGCGGATACACCTTGAGAGCAATTAGAGATGGTATTCCTGATAAAGACAAGACCGATTTTGATCAAAGTATAGGAATGTATATTGATGAAGGAATAGATTATTTCAAAATGGACAATACCACACCTGAAGGTGCAATTCTTTGTTTAGAAAATGCCTATGATGAACGTGACATAGACAAGGCTGTTAGTTGTAAGGATTTTTACACTGAAGCAAAGCTGATGTTGCAAAAGATGCCGAATTTAGATGGAGATGACGATATGATTAAGCAAACAGCTGAAGTTTTAGAACTGAGTTTTGTTAAACATACTACAGAAGCCGAATGGCCTAACTTTTCAACCTTAAAAAGGGCATTTCCTTTAAGAGAAAAAATAACAGATGATTATTGGGTTATTACCGAAATTTGCTGGTATCCGGACGGTGGAAAATCTGTGCAAAAATTGGGCACTTCTAAAACTGCAACTGGCTGGAAAGTAGTAGGTTTGGTAGATTAATATTAAATTTAACAAAAGAATATGCAAGGAGAACATTCTCCATTAAATAATATTGGAGCTGGCATTGAAATATGTGCCAACTCCTATGCTTCTGCAAAGGAAGCGCAAAAAGGTGGCGCCATACGTGTAGAACTTTGTGAAAATATGGCCGAAGGTGGTACAACACCTAGCTACGCACAAATTTTACTTTGCAAGAAGAATCTGAATTTGCAGGTCTGGCCAATTATTCGTCCACGGGGCGGAGATTTTTTATACAGCGATGATGAATTTGAAATCATGAAACAAGACATCATTTTATGCAAGGAACTTAATTGTGAAGGTGCAGTAACAGGTTTGCTTTTGGCAAATGGAAAAATTGATAAAGAACGTTGTGCCATACTGTTAGATTTAGCTAAACCAATGCCCCTAGCCTTTCATAGAGCTTTTGATATGAGCGATAATTTACAGGAAGCTTTAGAAGACTTAATTCAGCTAGGCTTTCTACGCGTGCTCACTTCTGGCGGGGCAGAAAATGCTTTAAGTGGCGCTCAGGTTATTAACACACTGGTAAAACAAGCAAACGACAGAATTGAGATTATGCCAGGAGCTGGTATTAATCCGCAAAATATTGTTGCCATTAAACGCCAAACTAATGCAAGTGTTTTTCATTCATCGGCTCGAAAAAAAGTTGCCAGCAAAATGGAATATCGAAATGTGACAAGTAAAATGGGTAAGGTTGAGGATGAGTACCAATACGAACAAACTTCCGCAGAATTGGTTGAACAAATGGTACTGAACCTAGCATCAAGCTAATGAAAACCGCAAACTATTCGAATGTTATTGCAGTTGGTTTATTAATTGCATCTTACATTTTTAATCAAACAACTTCTTTCGAATTGTTTGACACATTCTATATGGTAGCAGTTTCATCTGTCTTGAAATTGCTTGCTACATGCTTTTTCATCATTTCTTTAACCTTATTCATTCGTTTAAAACAAAAAACACAAAAATGAAACTAATACTGACCTTAATTTTCTCCTTTTTTCTTGTTTCAAGCTTTGCACAAACAACGAAAAATAAGGCGCCAGAATTTGCTATGGGGAACTTTACCGACGACTATAAAATTACCTATACCGTAAATGACACGCTTTGGATTCAGCATCCAAATACTAAATATCATATCATAAAATGGAATCCAGAATTACAGTATTTGATTGCAAAAAACGACTCGAATAATAAAGCTGATGCAAATAAATATACCCGAATTGACTATATGACCTTTACTGGAATGGAACCATTTAAATGGGGCTTTTGCTTGACAGTTTATGATGCGGAAAGCGATAAAGTTGCTGAGGAAACCGCTTACGTAGATCGTAAAAATCCGAAAAAAGGTTGTAACGGTTACCCATTTTCTAGAATGAAAATTACTGAATTAAAAAGTACCAACTGATGAAGTTTCTAAAAATCTCCCTACTATTTCTTTTAATTGTTGCTAAAGCTCATGCACAGGGCCCTAAGAACTACACTAAATTTGTAAATCCATTTATTGGAACCGGTGGACATGGACATACCTACCCCGGTCCGGCTTTACCTTTTGGTATGATACAACCCGGACCAGATACGAGGTTAGACGGTTGGGACGGTTGCTCAGGTTATCATTACTCAGACAATACCGTTTACGGATTTTCACAAACACATTTAAGTGGTACAGGAATAGAAGATTACTGCGATTTTCTATTTATGCCAACTATTGGGAAGCCACAATTCGCTAATAAAGACTATGCATCTCCGTTTCAGAAAAAAAACGAAAAAGCGAGTCCGGGATACTACAATACTTTTTTAGATAAATATCAAATTAAAGCAGAAATTACTACAAGCAAACGTGCTGGACTATATAGGTTTACCTATCCAAAATCAGATGAAGCAAATATCATCATCGACCTAAAACACAGGGATAAAGTATTGGATAGTTGGATTGAAGTAGTTAATGATAGGGAAATTAAAGGCTATAGAAAATCGAGTGCATGGGCAAAAGGACAAGAACTTTATTTCCATGTTAAATACAATAAGCCATTTAAGAGTTATGGAATTGTAATTGATGATAAATTACAAATTGGCCTTAAGAAAGCAAGCGGTAAAAACATCAAAATGTACATCAGGTTTGCAACTACCGAACAAGAGCAAATTTTGTCTCAAGTAGCTATTTCTGCTGTAGACGATGAAGGTGCACTAAAAAACCTAGAAAGTGAGAAAGTTGGTTTCGATTTTGGGTTAACATTAAGCAAAGCGGAGGCTGAATGGAATAAAATGCTGTCGAAAATTGATGTGAAAGATGGAAAGAAAGGTCAGTTAACTACATTTTATACTGCACTTTACCACAGCTTTCTAAATCCAAATCTTTACATGGATGTAGATGGCAGGTATAGAGGATTGGATAATAAAATTCACGTTGCTAAAGACTTTGAATACTACAGCGTTTTTTCGCTTTGGGATACTTACAGAACAGAGCATCCGCTGTTAACTTTATTGGATAGAAAGAAAACGCTAGACTTTGTTAAAACATTTTTGGCCATGTATGAGCAAGCCGGGCAACTTCCAGTTTGGCCATTAGGCAATGAAGAAACTTTTTGCATGATTGGTAACCATGCTATTCCGGTAATAACTGACGCTTATGCTAAAGGAATTAGAAATTTCGATACAAAACAAGCTTTAAAAGCTATGGTGCAGTCTGTTAACCGCAAACAGTTTGGTTTAGATACTTACGCAAAATTTGGTGCTGTAATGGCCGATATTGAACATGAAAGTGCTTCGAAAACGGTAGAATACGCCTACGATGATTGGAGTATTGCACAGTTTGCGAAAATGATTGGTGCTAATGAGGAGTATAAAACTTATATAACTAGAGCACAATATTGGAAAAACGTTTACGATCCTGTTAGCGGGCATATTAGAGCTAGGAACAATGGTGGGTGGTGGAAGCCATTTAACCCAACAGAAGTAAACAACAATTATACTGAAGGTAACTCTTGGCACTATAGTTTTAGTACCCAGCAAGATATTAATGGCCATATGCAATTAATGGGTGGAGAAAAAAAATATTTAGCAAAGCTGAATGAATTATTTACCACAGATAAGGGATTAACAGGCAGAGACCAAAGCGATATTACCGGGTTAATCGGGCAATATGCGCATGGAAATGAGCCGAGCCACCATATGGCTTACCTTTTTAATTTCACCTCTCGGCCAGACAAAACTCAATATTACATTAATAAAATAATGAACGAACAATATCACGATCAGCCTGACGGTTTATCTGGCAATGAAGATTGTGGACAGATGAGCGCTTGGTTAGTGATGAGTGCAATGGGCATATATCCAGTTTCGCCGGGTAATAACGTATATAATTTAGGTACTCCTTGGTTTACAAAAATTACCGTTAGTCTAGAGAATGGGAAGAAAATTGAAATAAACGCTCCGAATAAAAATGTTCCAAACTATTACCTAAAAGGAATTGCTTTGAATGGAAAGAAGCATAAAAAACTGTTTTTTGATTTTGAAGATTTGCGAAACGGCGCTCAAATAGATTTTACTTTGTCGGCTACGCCAGATTTAAAATTTCTTAATACTTTGCAAAAGCCTACCATGCAGATCACCGAAAATCTTATTGTGCCAAATCCTATTATCGAAGGTCCGCAGGAAACTTTTAAAGACAAGGCAATTATAAATATTTCTTCGGCTTTGCCAAATACAGAGATTTTTTACACTTTGGATGGTAAAGAACCCAATAAAAACGCGATAAAGTACACAAAGGAATTTACTATAAATGATGGAACGACGGTAAAAGCAATTGCTTATAAAAATGGTTTTAAAACTAGCTTTATAAGTTCTGCAACTTATAAGAAAATAGATAATAACTATACTATAAAAATTAACAGCGAAATTAATAAGAGTTTTACTGGCGGAGGAAATGACGCGTTAATTGATGGTGTTAGAGGAAGTTTAAATTGGCGTGTTGGTAACCGTTGGCAGGGTTTCTGGGGCAGAGATTTCGAAGCTATTTTAGATTTAGGTAAAACCCAGTTTGTAAAATCGGTAAGTATTGGCGCCTTGCAGGATACGCAAGCTTGGATCGTTTTTGCGCCACAAACATCGTTTTATATAGCCGGAGCTGATATGAACTTTAAATTAATTGGAACGGTTAACGCACCAACAGATGCTAAAGATTATACCATCCAAATTAATGAATTGGCTACAAAAATTGGCGTTGATTGCAGATACATCAAAATTGTAGCTAAAAACTACGGCGAACTACCAACTTGGCATGAAGGTGCTGGTGGAAAGGCTCATACATTTTTTGATGAAATTACAATCGAGCACTAAACGAAAAAGCCTCGCCATTAAATCGGCGAGGCTTTTTGATTATATTTACAGGATTTCCAATTTGCCCTATCCTTAAAAAAATAGTAATCATTAACTGGGTTAAACCCAATTAATTCCTTTTTTTAGTAAGCTTAACGTCTTTTCTTCTTCGCTTTCTGGCAAAACCTGCGGATTATAGTTCCATTTCGCAGTTGGTGGCAAACTCATCAAAATACTTTCTATCCTACCGTTAGTTTCCAAGCCAAATTTTGTGCCTGCATCATAAACTAAATTAAACTCGGCATAACGGCTACGGCGTAAATATTGCCATTCTTTGTGTTCTTCGGTAAATTCAGCATCGCGATTTCTGTCTATTAGTTCAGTATAAACCGGTAAAAATGTATTGCCTATGGCTAACGAGAAATCCAAAATCTGATCAAATTCTAAACTTGTATTTTCGGGTTTTAGCCTATCATAAAAAATTCCACCAACTCCCCTAGTCTCTTCACGATGTTTGATGAAGAAATAATCATCGGCAATTGCCTTAAATTTCGGATAGAATGAGGCATCAAAAGTATCGCAACTTTGTTTTAACCTATGATGAAAAAAACGTGCATCTGTTGGGATAACGTAATGTGGCGTTAAATCTATTCCACCACCAAACCAACGGGTTTGTTCATCCATTTCGAAATAACGAATATTCATATGTATAATTGGCACGAAAGGATTTTCAGGGTGCATTACGATAGAAACACCTGTAGCAAAAAACTCATCACTTTCTACCTTAAAAGCTTTTTTTACGGCCTCTGGCAATGTACCATGAACTGCCGAAAAATTTACGCCACCTTTTTCGATAACGTTACCTGCTTGCATAACTCTAGTTCTTCCGCCACCTCCACCATCTCGTTCCCAAATTTCTTCTTCAAACTTTGCTTTTCCATCGGCTAAAACCAAACCTTCGCAAATACTATCTTGAATTTGCTTGTACGCCTCTGCTACTTTTTCCCTAAACATTATGCTTCTGATTAAATACGGTTCCCGAAAAATCGGGAGCTAAAAACTCAAATTCTGATTGCGAGCATCAACCTAACAAGTACGGCTCGAAATATCAACGTAAAGGTATGGCTTAACAAATGTTTGTAAATGTCATATCGTTATAAAGTACATTTTTTTGACAATGCTAATAACATCCTATCTAAAACAAACAACGATTACCAATAAACTTAAAATTACTATTCCTCAACATAATCTAAATCCTTGTTAAAGGTTTCTTTAAGTTGGCTCAACGCGATTAAGGAAATTACCAAACAAATTGCGCCTACCAACATCGCACTCTGTAAGATTCCAATTTCATCCTTAAAAAACTGAAAAGAAAATGTGATGAGTATTAAAGAACCACGCACAAAATTTGGAACAGTAGTGGTTACAGTTGCACGCAAATTAGTACCGAACTGCTCTGAGGCGATGGTTACAAAAGTTGCCCAATACCCAGAAGCAAATCCAAGCATTAAGCTTAACCAAATAAATCTTTCGGGCGTAAGGCCAAAAGAATATAAATAGATTAAAACAGCTACTGCCGTTAACATCAAGAAAATCAGCATCACTTTCTTTCTCGATTTAAGCATCTGGCAAAGAAATCCGGCAACTACATCGCCAATGGCAATACCAATGTAACAATACATTATACCTTGACCCGCGTTTAACACTCCGTTAGCATTTAGCGCTTTCCCGAACTCTGGCGAAAAGGTGATAAGTACGCCAACTACAAACCATAAGGGCAAACCAATTAAAATGCAACAAAGGTATTTCTTAAATCGCCCTGCGTTATTAAACAACATTAAGATATTGCCTTTTTTTATATTGGAGTTTTTAACCTCGGTAAACATACCCGATTCTGCCAAGCCAACCCTAAGTAACAAAAGTAATAAGCCCATTCCCCCTCCAATAAAATAACTAGTACGCCAGCTAAAGTAATCGCCACCGCCAATTAAAGCAGCTGCAACTGCACCAAACAAACCAACACCTGCTACAATCATGGTACCATATCCCCTATTTTCTTTGCTCATGCTCTCGGTTACCAGCGTAATTCCGGCACCTAATTCGCCTGCTAAACCTACACCCGCAATAAAACGGATTATAGTATAGGCGGTTACCGAGGTTACAAAACCATTTGCAATATTGGCTATTGAATATAAAATGATGGAACCAAATAAAACGCTTAACCGTCCCTTCTTATCGCCTAAAACACCCCAAAGAATACCACCCACTAACATCCCGAACATCTGGCTACTTATAATTGTAGATCCAATACTTAGCATATCATCATCGGCTACGCCGAGATCTTTAAGACTTTTAATACGGACAACAGAAAATAAAATCAGATCGTAGATATCTACAAAGTAGCCTAATGCGGCTACAAGAATAATAAGCGCAACGTTTCGCTTGTTGGAGGCATTCATAAGTTTATAATGGTTTTAAAAAGTTTAAACTACGAAAAATCTACAAATGAAAAAAGCCCTTTCCACAATGTGAAAAAGGCTTAAAAAATTAAATAACTATTAACTAAAAATCTTATTTAGGCATTAAAACACCGTCGATAACGTGTGTAATACCGTTGCTAGAAACTACATCGGCTATGGTAACATTTGCACCATTAATTTTAACCTGACCATTAGCAATAGAAACTTTAAGTTTCTGACCCTGAACAGTAGTTAATTCTTGACCATCTTTTAAATCAGCGCCTTTAAAAGATCCAGGTACTACATGGTAAGTAAGCACTTTGGTTAAGTCAGCTTTCATTTCTGGTTTCATTAAATTATCAAGCGTAGCTTTAGGAACCGCTGCAAAAGCCTCATTTGTTGGCGCAAATACGGTGAATGGACCGGCGCCACTTAAGGTTTCTACTAACCCAGCAGCCTTAACCGCTGAAACTAAAGTTGTATGATCGCTAGATCCCATTGCATTTTCTACAATGTTTTTAGAAGGTACCATCATAGCACCACCAACCATAACGCCGGCTGTAGTATCCGAAGACATATCGTCAGCAACTACATTTGTATCCATCGCGGTTGTATCGCCGCTTGCATCGTCTGTTTTAGATGAACCACCACATGCAGATACCATAGCTACTAGGGCAACTGCGCATGCTAAGTTTAAAAATTTTGTTTTCATTTCGTTTTTTGTTTTGTAAGTTTTTATCAATTACGAGGCGCAACCTGAAATGGTTTTCTATACAACAAAATTTTTAGATAAATGGTTGAAGTTAAAATTATTCAAATTTCATTTCGAACAATAAATAATGTTTAACACCAAATTTTTTGCCCCAGTTTTCTATGTCTTTTCCATTACTGCCAACTTCGCACCAAGATTTAGAACCATCTGCACGCTCATAGGGAAGTATGCTAGCCATAAAATAAAATTTCTCTCCATATCCTATCGGAAGTTTACTTTCATCGGCCAAATTCCTTAAGCTGTAATCGTTAGTTTTTAGCGCTTTGTATTCTTTGGTGTTCGAAAATCTATCAAACATAAACGAAACTTTCAATTTGTTGTTTGGCATAACTCTCGACATAACTTTCATATTTAATGTAGTATCGCCAACTTTATCTAATCCCGCGTTAGCTAAATCTTTAGTATCTATTACTGTCTTCTCAGATTTTACTTTTCCACCCCAAATTTCCTTGACGGTAATTTTATAGGTCTTTGCTTTTAGCTCATCGCCAGAGAACTTTATGCGATAAAAATCAATCCCTTCAAAACGTTGTAAATCTAAAATTTCTTTATTGTCGCTACCATAGGTCGATGTCATTTTTAAACCTTGATTTGTGTTTTGGGCAAAAGCACAATTCACTAATAGTAAATAGGTTATAATTATTTTTTTGATCATTCGATATTTTATTTGTACAAGGTTAAAATTTCTATTTTTCGTTCGCTTTTCTCTAGCTTTAGTCCTAAATCGGCTAAGGATTTGGTTAATGTTTCAGGCTTTTCAGGCTGGTAAACCATTTGGATATTAAACTTTCTATTTGTATTGGTTTCATCAACAACTGGTAAATTAACTATTCCAAAACTTTCCAGATATTCAGCTATATCTGCAAAAACTACTGCATCACCAGAAAAAGTTCCAGAGCCGCCACCATATCCTTCCTTTTCAGATTTATCGCTTAACAAAATTTTGTTTACTTTATTTATATCAGCAATTTTTAATACATAAACTGGTTTTAACAACGATGTAATTTTTGCTTGCAGCTCGAAACGTTTTAATAACTCCGTCTTTAGCGTAGGCAATAAATCCTCCTTCCGCTCGGTAATAATGTCTAAACAGAACATCTCCTTTTTATTCTTTTCCTCATTTCCTGTTAAATCCATTACTCTTCCATATGCAAAATCTCCATAAGCTAGCCTATATATACTTTCTAAGGTTAGGTTAATCATTGTTAGCCTTCTGCCTGCAAAAGCTAAACTACTTTTGTGCTGAATATACATACCCGGCCCACCTTTAATTTCGGGTTGGATCATCAAACGAGACTTTACAGTATCTGATGCAAAAAAATAATCCTTTATGAAATCGGCAGACATGTTGTCAACCTTTTCCTTTAACGCAACTTTTTGTTTTCTTAGCAATTTTTCGATCACTATTTCATTAATTTCATCAGGAAGAGTGTTTGCAATCAGCTTTCCATCAGCATCTATCAATACTGAATGTGGAATTGTAGCATGTGGAAATAACTTGGCAAGGCTATAACTTGTATCTATTGCAAATATTAGATTTGATGGTCGTGTTTTTAAGAATAGCTCAATCCTTTTATCTGTTTCTGCCGTTACAGTAATAACCTGTAATTGATTTTTATACTTTTTTTGCAATTCTTGTAAATGAGGCATTGCCGCAACACATGGCGAACACCAGGTTGCCCAAAATTCTATAAAAACAATTTTGCCTTTAAATTGGCTTAATTTTGCAGTTTTTAAAGATGAATTTAACAATTGTTTAAATTCAATATCTGGAACTTGCTCGCCAGTTTTAATCTGAGCAATGGCATAATTACATAGTAGCAGTGCGACGAAAAGTATTTTTTTCATATTTTAAATATTTACACAAAAGTGGGAAGAAGAAACAAAGACGATAGTTAAGCGTAGTTAACGCTGAGTTAATTAGTGTTAACGCAGTTCTGATTTCGACTTTTGCGACTTATGTTTGTACATGCAAAAAAAGATAGTTTTTGTTTTAATATTGATGAGCTGTTGTGTGCTGGGTATTACCGGTCTACAATTTTATTGGAATTATAAAAACTACGAATCTGTGGTTGCTAATTTTAAGAAGGATGCTAATAATGCTCTAGATGTTGCGGTTGATAGAGAAATGAAGCAAAGACGATTGCAATTGGTAACTGAGGTCAAAAAATGGATGAACGATCCGGCGATAGTTGAAATTAGCTGCGATACGAATAACAAAGAACATAGTACTGCTTTTACGATCAAAGATGTTGTTCCCTACTATGCCGACGAAAAGGCTGATCAGATTACAATGGGCATAAGCTCATTTCATAAAAAAGTTGGCAAAATTACGCCAGAAGCTAAAGCAGCTTTTATTAATCATTTTGCGGAGATTGTAAAAGCAGATTTAAATGATGCTACCGTGCACTATTACACGCAAGGGATAGGTCATAGATTAGAAAAATCATTTAGCGAAAGCAGAATGAACTCCGAAAATTTTGTGAAAATTTATAAAGAGGAATTAGCTAAAAGACAAATATCAACCTCGTTTAAACTTAACGAGAGAAATGGTAATAATAAAAATTTCATCACCAACAAAGTTAACACCGCGTTTAGAAAACCGTACGTTAACTCAATGGTTTTCGCAAGTTTAGAAAATCCCAGTCAGTATTATTTAAGAGAGATGAAATGGCTAATTATTGGTTCGGTTCTATTGATTGGCATTACCATTTTCTGCTTTTATTACACTATAAAAACCTTACTTAACCAGCATAAATTGGTGGATATCAAAAACCAGTTTATCAGCAACATGACGCATGAAATAAACACGCCACTTTCTTCTATACAAGTTACTGCCGAAGCATTGCAAAAGTTTAAGCCTGATGAGGAAACCTCTACAAAATACTTAGATATCATCCTGTATCAAACGCGAAAGCTAAACGAGTTATCTAACGAGATTCTTGAAAATGCAAAATTGGAAACCTTAAATTTTAAAACGGACGAACAAGTTGACTTGAAACAGGTTATTAATGATGTTTTGGCCGATTTTACTACAGAATTAAGGATAAGCACTAATTTTGATGAAGGAGAATTTAAAATATTAGGAAACAAATCCCATCTCTATCGATCAATTACCAACCTTATCGAAAATGCTGTAAAGTATAATACTAGCGCTAACCCCGCAATTAATATTAATTTATTTAACGCTGGGGGAAACATTTGTCTCAGCATAAAAGATAACGGACCTGGCATAGCCGATGAATTCAAATCAAAAATATTTGATCAATTTTATCGCATCCCGACTGGAAATATGCACGATGTTAAAGGTTATGGTTTAGGCTTGAGTTACGTTAAAAAAGTGATTTCGCAGCACAAGGGTTCAATTTCGGTGGTCGATAACCAACCTTCGGGAACAATATTCTCTTTAACCTTACCTGCATAAAATGGATAAATGTAAAATTTTGTTGGTTGAGGATGAGCCATTTTTGGCTAAAGTAATTGAAGATAGCTTGGTTCAAAAAAACTATCAGGTTGTATATGCAAACGATGGTAAAAAAGGTTACAATTTGTTTTTAAATGGCAACATAGATTTATTGATTTTAGATGTGATGTTACCTGCCGTAGATGGCTTTACGTTAGCTAAACAAATTAGAAAGGTTGATGAACATACACCGATTTTATTTTTAACGGCTAAAACCAACACCAAAGATTTAATAGAGGGTTACGAAAGTGGCGGAAACGATTATTTGAAAAAACCTTTTAGTTTAGATGAGCTATTTCTTCGTGTTGATGAACTTTTAAAACGTAGCGGAAAACTCAAAGACGTGCAGTCTTCCCAAATAGCAATAGGGAAATATCAGTTCTATCCTCAAAAACAAGAGTTAATTTACGCTAACGAGATTGTGAAGCTCTCAAGTCGTGAGGCAGAGCTATTGTTGTTGCTGCATAAAAACAAAAATAAACTTACCGATAGAAAACTAACACTTTTGTCTCTTTGGGGAGACGACAGTTTCTTTAATACCAGAACAATGGATGTTTTTATTACAAAACTGCGTAAACACTTAAAAAAGGATCCAGCCGTTGAGATAATTAATGTTAGAGGTTTAGGATATAAGTTGCTTTGTTAGGCATAGATTTGTTATTCCAACTTTGGAGCAATCTGTTGAGTATACAATCCTATCGAGCAGATTCTTCGCTTTGCTCTGAATGACAAAAAACCTAAATGATAAAACCTAAAGCACTTTGTCATTCCGACTTTGGAGGAATCTGCACGCCCTGCAAACTTTTAGACAGATTCTTCGCTCTGCTCTGAATGACAAAAATAATTAAGTAACAAAATCATTGTTTGATAAACAAATCGTTTTGAGATAGCTTACGTATTTATTAATTTGTATAATGATTGGCCACAACTACTTCGTTTATATGCTTACAAATTTTGAACGAACAGTTTTATACACTGGCGTAACAAATGATTTAGAGATTAGATTGGAACAGCATAGAGCTGGTGAAAACTCCTATTCATTTACAAAAAAGTATAAATGTTTCTATCTAGTATATTTTGAAAGATTTCAATATGTGGATCACGCCATAGATCGAGAAAAGGAAATTAAAGGTTGGTCTAGAGCCAAGAAAAACGCTTTAATAGAGACGGAGAATAAATTTTGGAGATTTTTGAATGAGGATATAAAGTCGGATTGAGTTTATAATTAAATTGCAAGGTTATTATAACTTTTGGAACCTATACGTTCTGCAAAACCTTTTAGCAGATTCTTCGCTTCGCTCTGAATGACAAAAAACTCAATGACAAAACCTAAAGCACTTTGTCATTCCGACTTTGGAGGAATCTGCACGCCCTGCAAACTTTTAGATAGACGCTTTGCTTTGCGCTGAATAAGAACAAATTTAAAGTTGCTAATAATACCGGTCTAACTTATAACCTTTATTTAATCACTAAAGAATCGACCGAAAAAGATGATGCGCTGAAAAAACCTAAAGCACCATTGTTGAAGTTAGATTCTGGATTTGCTGGTGTGGTTGGCGGACCACCACTGCCGGAAATTTGATTGATGGAAAATAAGTATTTATAAACGTTCGCATCAATTGTAAGCAACTGAACTTTAACCTTATCGCCAGCAACCAATTCTGGATCATCTAAAAATATATTGTTTTTTACTTCTCTTCCATCATTAAACCTATCCGATTCTAAATAAAATCTATCGCGTTTTAGGTTGTTTACAAAAACTCGGTTGTAGTAGTAATTTGTAATGCCAGCCGGGTCGTTATAATTTACCTGAACTATTTTATTCAACTCTCCGAAAAAATCTAAATCTAACTGGTTAAGCGATTTAATACGAACTGGCATTGGCATTACAGAACTGGCAGAATAAGTTACGCCTTTAACTACAACAGTTATCTCGTATTTTTTACCGGGAACACCTTTGTATCTAGTTGATAGATAGTTGCCTGGCGTTTGTTCCGTGTAAGTTATAGTAGGCCCGTTTTCTTCCTTAATTGACACGGAAGCTCCTGTAACCGGCACTTTAGTGTTGTCCTCATCAAAATTTTTAGTGTTTGATAAAGAAACAATATGCCTAACATCTAAATCTGTTAATATGGCTTCTATCACCAATTTAGGTTCTGTTTGATCTAAATTTAAGTCTACAACTTTTTCGCACGATGAGAATAAAAATCCAAAAACTGCAATAATTGTTAAGCTATATTTTATTGATAATTTGTTCATTTTTAAAATTTAAAGTTCCAAGTAACTGATGGAATAATGCCAAAAAGTGAGTTCTGTATTGCCTGGGTTTGAGAAGGATTATCGGGGTTATCCTTAAATTCTAGCGAGAACGGATTTTTTCTATTATATAGGTTGTAAATACCAAAGTTCCAGCTCGATTTAAATTTCCTGTTTGGCTTGCCCTCTAAAGTAGCCGAAACATCTAAACGATGCGAAGCTGGTGTTCTATTGCCATTTCTTTCGCCGTAATAGAAAATTGTTTTTCCATCCAGGTTATATTTTCCGATAGGGAATGTAACTGCATTACCACTACTGTAAACAAAAGTTGAGGAGAAAATCCATCTTTTACCCGGCTTGTAAATACCCACCAGCGATAAATCATGCGGACGATCCTGTCTGGCATTAAACCAATTGCCATTTTCAATTTGGTCGAATTGTCTCTCGGTTTTAGAAATAGTGTAACCTACCCAACCGTTAAATTTTCCGAACTTCTTTTTAAAGAATAACTCCAAGCCATAAGCCCTGCCTTTACCATACACCAAATCGGCCTCAACATTTTGGTTTCCCCTTAAATCCGTTCCGTTTCTATATTCTATTTGGTTTTGCATTGGCTTGTAATACACCTCGGCAGAAAACTCGTAATTGTTATCTTTAAAATTGTTAAAGTAACCAAACGAAAACTGATCAGCCAATTCTGGTTTGGTATTTAAACTATTCATAATGTACAAATCGGTTGGCGTTGTTGCCGTAGAGTTAGACATTAAGTGCAGATTTTGTACGTTACGAGTGTAAGATGCCTTAATAGACTTGTCTTCATCCAACTGGTAACTTGCCGAAATACGAGGTTCTAGATTGAAATAAGTTTTTACAAATTCGCCATTGCCGTAAAAAGCAGAACTCGTTTCAAAACCATCGTTATCAAATGTTTTATAAGTGCTGCCACCCAATACAGAAAAAGCCGAAAGCCTTAAACCATATACCATTTTTATTCGGTCACTTACATCAAACTCATCAGAAAAATAGGTAGCAATTTCTAAGCCTTTTCTATTTTCAATCTTAATTTCGTTTACGCTCGAAGTGCTAGGCGAAGAAATCTCTCCAGGTGCAATAGTATGATGAATAGCTTCAAAACCAAACTTTAACTCGTGTTTGTTATTCAAGGCATACAAGAAATCTTGTTTGAAATTAAAATCTTTAATGCTTGAACTTACCTTAAATTCACTTCCGTTAAGCAAGTTTTCTATCTCGTAATCGTACTTGCTCATAATTAACGAGGTATTGGAGAATAATTTATCACTAAATAAATGGTTCCATCTTAAGGTTCCAGTAGCATTACCCCAATTAAAGCCAAAAGTGTTGTTTAGCCCAAGTTTATCTCTGCCAAAATATCCCGATAGGTAAATGGTATTTTTCTCATCTAACTGATAATTTGCTTTTGCATTTAAATCGTAAAAAAAGAGCGTATTACCTCTTAAAGATGTATCTGGCGCAAATGCTAAAAACGCATCGGCATAAGTTCTTCTGCCACTTACCATAAAAGAGCTTTTATCTTTTACAAATGGTCCTTCAACCTTTAACCGAGACGAAATCAGCCCTATACCACCTTCAAAGGTCGTCTCTTTTTTGTTTCCATCATTCATCCGCACATCTAAAACAGAAGATAATCTTCCGCCGTATTGTGCCGGCATGCCGCCTTTATAAACAGTTACATCCTTAATAGCATCAGAATTAAAAGTAGAGAAGAATCCTAACAAATGGGAAGCATTATAAACAGGCGCTTCATCCAATAAGATCAAATTTTGGTCGGTTGCTCCGCCCCTTACGTAAAAGCCACTATTACCTTCGCCGGCAGATTTAATTCCCGGCAAAAGTTGCAAGGTTTTTAAAATATCTTTCTCGCCAAAAAGAACCGGAATGTTTTGAATATCTTTAACATTAAGCTTCTCAACGCCCATTTGTGCTTTAATTACATTTTCGTTTCTTCTAACGTTTGTAATTACAACTTCGTTCAGATTGTTCGATTCTTCTAGAGAAAAATCCTGTTTTGCGTTAGCTTTTATCGCCAAATCTTTTGCAAGAGTAGTATAGCCAACGTAAGAAACCTCAACTTTGTAATTTCCTTCTGGCAGATTTAACGAGTAAAAACCATAAGAATTTGTTGATGCCCCTATTTGTGCAAGTCCTACAATTTTAACACTTGCGCCAATTAGGGTTTCGCCGGTGGCACTACTTTTAACCACACCACTTAAGGTATAGTTCTTTTGTGCAAATGCGAAGGATAGACTTACAAAATAGAAAAAAATGAGCGCAAATAGACTTCTAACGGAAAAAGCTTTAATCAAAACGGTTTATTTTAAATATGATTTTCACCAAAAATAACAATTGAGATTACAACCACCTAAATGTTGGATAAATAATAAGCGTTAAAGCAGAAATTTAACATTTAATATGTTTTAAGTGTAAAGTTGAAAACAAGTTTTTAAAGATGATTAATCATTTATTAACCTGCATAGATTTTTAAAGCTCAATAGTATTTCAGATATTTAACGGTAATGATAGTTTCAGAACGAACCCTTAAATGGGCCATGTGTTTATACCCACCTTTACTTTTTCAGCGTATTTGGGTTAAGAAATTTTATCCGGGTTTTAGAGGTGTCGATGTGAAAATTAGCAATAGCTTTTTAAATAGAAACTATAATGGATCTATTTTTGGCGGTACAATTTATGCTGCCACCGATCCATTTTATGCTATTTTGTTCGATCAGTTGATGCAACGCAGAGGATTTAAAGTTAGAGTCTGGCTAAAAAGTGCATCTATACAATATCTAAAACCTGGCTTAACAAGTTTATATTTTACTTTACGCATAACGGATGAAATGATTGAGGAGGCGGAGCATGCTTTAAACGAGACTGGAAAATTTGTGAAATCTTTTCCGATGGAGCTTTTTAACAAAAATGGAGATTTATGTGCTACTGTAATGAACGAGGTTTATTTGCGTACTAAATATCCTGGCGAAAAACAACGTGTAGCTATTTAATTGCCTTTGTAAATGAATATTAAGAGATTAATTTTAGAAGGCGAAAACGTATGCCTAGATTTTAAGAAAACCATCAGCAATGCAGAAAAAATTGCCAAAACATTGGTTGCATTTGCTAACAATAAGGGTGGTAAACTTTTAATTGGCGTAGCCGATGATGGAACCATAAAAGGGGTGAAATCTGAAGATGAAGAAAGATATATGATTACTAAAGCGGCGCATACCTGTTGCAAACCAGCTATAGAACCTAAATTCGAAGAAATTTATGTAGATGATAAACTTGTGTTGGTTGTAGATATACCACAAAGTGAAATAAAACCACACTACGCTTTGGATGAACAAAAAAAATGGTGGGTTTACTTTAGAGTTAACGATAAAAGTATTCTTGCCAGCAAAATTATTGTAGACGTTTTAAAAGAGCACAACAACGAATCTGGTCAACTTATTTTTTATTCTGATCAAGAGAAAAAATTACTATCTTATTTGGCAGAACATGGCAGAATTACCCTGAAAGACTTTAGCAAACTAACGCGGAGTTCTTATAAAAAGGCGCAAAAAATAATTGTCAGCTTTATTTTAGCAGGCATTTTAACGCCTAACACTTCAGAAAAGGAAGAGTATTTTACAGCAAATCAGTTAAAATAATAAAGTCTGTTGGCTGTATCGTAACGGGATAAATACTCTTATTTTATCGGCTGGTCTACATCTACCTAAATATTTGTTGCTCTTCGACAAATTGATGATAATAAATTAGAAATAAAAACATCACTTTTGTAGCCTTATGTTACAAAGCTTATACACCAAATACAAACCGTACTACAAAGAAAACTTAACATTAGCCCTACCCATTGTGGTTTCGCAATTAGGCCATACACTAGTGCACTTGGCAGATGGAATTATAGTTGGGCACTTTGCTGGTACAGTACAGCTTGCGGCAGTTTCTTTAGTAAACAGTTTGTTTATGCTAATATTGGTATTAGGCTTAGGTATTTCTTATGGTTTAACACCATTAATTGCACAAGCTAACGGAAGTAAGAATTACCAAGAATGTGGCAAACTGCTAGCCAATAGCTTGGTTATTAACTTTGGTTTTAGCATCATACTATATGCGTTGGTTTACGGCGTTTCAATTAGCGTTATAGACCATCTAGGTCAATCTCCAGATGTAGTTGCTTATGCAAAACCTTACTTAAATTTTCTTGGTTTCTCAATAATACCTTTAATGATTTTCCAAGCCTTTAAGCAATTTACCGAAGGTTTAGGTTTTACTAAACAAGCGATGATGATTTCTATTTGGGGTAACGTTATCAACGTTATTTTTGGGATTATTTTTGTAAAAGGAATGTTTGGTATAGCACCGATGGGTGTTAAAGGTGTTGGCTTAAGCACGCTTATTGATAGGGTTTTAATGGCGTTAGTTATGGGCATATATGTTTTTAGATCAAAGAATTTTAAAATTTACCTTACCGAATTCAAGTTTGCTTTTATAGAGAAATTCCGAATCAATAAAATTATAAAATTAGGTGCGCCAGTTGCAATGCAATACTCTTTCGAGATTAGCGCATTTAGTGGAGCAGGAATTATAATTGGTACTATAGGAAAAATTGAGCAGGCGGCCCATTTTACAGCGTTGTCTTTAGCAGCATTTACTTATATGTTAGCCAGTGGAATAGCCTCGGCTGCAACGATAAAAACTGGTAATAATCTGGGCAAAAAATCTTTTACAGATTTACGCAGATCGGCCATTGCGAGTTACCATGTAGTGCTGGTCTTTATGTCGGCAACTGCGATTTTGTTTATACTGGCAAATAATTTACTGCCTTATATTTTTACTAATGATGTAGTAGTGATTAATATAGCTGCCCAACTTCTAATCATTGCTGGCTTTTTTCAACTTTTTGACGGAACACAAGTAGTAGGTTTAGGCGTTTTACGTGGTGTTGGCGATGTTAATATTCCAACGTTTATCACCTTTATTTCTTATTGGATTATTGGTATCCCACTAGGATATTTCTTAGGGATATATTTGGGTGTAGGTGTTAAAGGTATCTGGTACGGTTTAACTTTTGGTTTGCTTACGGCTTCTATCCTACTTTTCTATAGATTTCAGCAAAAAACCAAAATGCTCATCGAGGAAAATGCGATTAAGGGGATTTAATATTCTCATCTCATTTTAATTTCCGCCAGCAATAATGCACTGTAATTATTTAATATAAAGTTAGTTAAACCACTTAACTCTAAACACTACTTAGAATTATTCTAAATAACTTGCGTAGTTGGTGTAAAATTTACACCTTTGCGCCAAATTAGAATCAGTCTAAATTGAAACAGTTATATTTTTTACTCATCGTCTTATTATTTGCGCACAGGGGAAGTGCGCAAAATGCTAATCTTCTTACCGCTAGGGTTGTTGATGCGAAAGGTTTGCCAATTGAACTTGTTAACGTTAAGGTAACTGAAACAAACCAATACGCTGTTACCGATAAAAATGGTGTCTTTAAGATAACTGGCATTCTAACGAACTCCAGTGTTAATATTCAGTTCTCGATTATCGGTTATCAAACACTTAAAATGCCTTTGATTATTAAATCAGGAGAGAATAACATGGGCAACATTGCATTAAAAACGCTCGATTTAAGTTTAGAAAGCATTGAAATCAATGCCAAACGAAACTACTCTGGAAGCACAAATTCTTCGTTAATAATCAGCAGGGATTTGATTGAGCAAACTCCAGCATTAAGTGTTAATGATTTATTAAACCAGATACCGAACAGAAAAATACAACCACCTTCTCTACAACGAGTACAGAATTTAAATTTAAGATCCGCTTATGTACCAACAAGCACCGGACGGGGCGATTTTGAATTAAATAATGCTTTTGGTATTGCTATAATTATGGATGGAAATGTGATTAGTAATAACGCGAATATGCAAAGCTTTAATGTAGGTAGAGCTGGACAAGGACAATCTTTTGTAAGTAGTGGCAATTATGGGTTAAATGGTGCACCATCACCGGTGGTAAATGGTATTCCTTCTACTTCTTATTCTGGCGATTACACCTTCGGAGGTACAGATTTAAGGCAAATACCCGCAGATAATATCGAGAGCATAGAGGTAATTGCAGGTATTGCACCAGCAAAATATGGCGATTTAACAGACGGTGCAGTAATTATTGAAAGGCAAGCTGGTAAGTCGCCTACTTATGTTCGAATGCAGCTAAGAGACAACGCTACCTCATACGGCTTTTCGAAAGGTTTTGAACTTAATCCGAAATATGGGGCTATAAACGTTGGCGTAAATTATGTTAACTCTTACGAAGATAATCGCGATAAATTAAAGGCTTATCGGAGAGTAAATACCAATGCCATGTGGACTAACTCATTTGGCAACAAAAATCAGTTAAAAAACACTTTTAGTATAGATTACGGAAGAAATTTAGATGGGATTAGATTTGATCCAGACGACGAAAAAAGTACTAAAACGAGGTTTGATAGCTGGAGTTTTAGTATGGCAAACAGAAGCAATTATCGTTTTGAAACAGGATTTTTGAAAAACGTAGGTTTAAGCTTGAGATATTCAACAGGGCATCAGGTTAGTTATAAAGAAGAACTTGTTAACCAACCTTACATTTTATACACAACGGCAACCACGACAGGTATACATGAAGGGACTTACGACACTGGCGTTTACACAGCTCAATCTTTAATTGATGGTAAGCCAATAAATGCCGGTGCAAACTTAGATTTTACTGGTGGATTTAGAACTGGAGATCTTGCTCATAACCTATCATTTGGTACAAGCTTTAGTTATAGCGCAAATAATGGACTAGGGCAGACAATAGACCCAAATCAGCCACGAAGTGGCCCAAGAGTTGCCACCACTTCTATAGGAGCAACTAGCTCTGAAAGATTCTATGATTTTAGATTAGCAATAGCTCAGAAAGATGTTGGCTTCTATTTAGAAGATCAATTCACAGCTAATTTATTAGGTAAACCGTTAAATGTGAGAGCCGGTGTAAGAACCGATATTCAGAATGGCTACGCGTCCCTTTCGCCGAGAACAAATATTAATTACGAACTTAACAAACACGTTAGATTAGGTGTTGCTTATGGGCTTTCATTCAAATCGCCAGGTTTAGCTCAGCGGTATCCTGGACCAACTTTTTACGAAATCCCACTGCTAAATTCTTATAATGGTAAAGTTAATGAGAGTACTTATTTAGTTTATGTAGAACGATATGAGCCTACAAGTGACGGATTGAAACCGTCTAAAAGTGAGAGTATAGAACTATCGGCACAAATAAAGCTTGATAAATTTAATCTATCTGTGGCGGCGTTTAATAAAAAGTCTAGAAATGGAATTTCAACAGTGCAAAATTTTCAGACTATTGAGTTGCCGATGTATACTGCCACCCAAAATGCAGGTGCAAAACCAACCGTAACACAAACAGGTCTAAGACCTTATGCTATGAACTACTTTACGTTTAAAAACGATTTATCTTCCGATAATCAAGGGTTCGAAGTTATCTTAAACACACCTGAAATCAAAGAGATTAAAACCTCTTTTAACCTAAGTGGCGGTTTATTTAGAACATCCTATGGTTCTACATCGAATAGTTTTAGCAGCAAAGTTCCAAATACAATTCCAACTGACCCTAACTATGCGTTTATTGGCGTCTACGAACCGACTAATACAAAGGCTTATTTTAGTAACGGTAGAATTACTAGCAGTACCCACATACCAAAATTAAGCTTGGTAGTACAATTTGTTGCAGAGTTTGATATCCTTAACAAAACAATTAATACAGCAAGCTCTAGAATCCCACTTGGTTATTATGATAGAATTAATCAATATGTTCCAATAACAAATTTTGATCAGAGTAATCCTTCTTATGGACATTTGTATATAACGCCTGAAGAGCAGAAAGAAAATGATTTACCAAAAATTATCTCAAACTACCATTTCAGTATAGCAAAAGAGATAAAGAAAAGATTCAAATTCGCTTTTAACGTATACAATGTATTTAATTATCAGCCATATTATTTAACTACCGCTAACACCTATAAGTTTCCAAACAACGCCCCCACTTTCGGAGCAGAACTATCTATAAAACTTTAGCATATGAAAATTACAAGAATTGCGTCAATAGTTATAATCTCAATTGCAATTGTTTTTAACGCGTGCAAAAAATACCAAGAAGATACTACTGGAATTCATCCAGTCAGATTTCAGGTTTCTACCTCCTATTCGTCTGACGAATTAGGAAAAGTTTTACCTAAAGCGCAAATAGAAATAAAGTTTAAAAACATTAAAACTAACATAGAGCAAAAATACTACACGAATGCTGATGGAGTATTGGCGCTAGATTCCATTTCGCCAGGTGAATACGATATCTCGGCATCCATAAAAATACCTGCCACGACATATACCACTTTAACCGGAGAAACTGTTGATAAGGAAGTTATCTTTAACGCATCCGAAAAGGCAAAAACGATAACGATTGAAGACAGGCAAAGTATTAGTTTAAAATTAATCTCAGGCGTTACTGGACCATGGGTAATTAAACAGATTTATTACGCGGGCTCAAATACAACAACTGGGTCTAGTTTCCGAGATCAGTTTATAGAAATTTACAATAATAGCGATTCGGTATTATATGCAGACAGTCTTTATATTGGTGAAGCTATTGGTATACAAAACTTTACCGCCATTAATATGCATAGGCTACCTAATAGCCAATTTGATTGGAGCAAATCTCAAGGAATGCCAGCGAATATAGATGCAAATAACGATTACATTTACACTAGAGCATTGCTAATGATACCGGGTACAGGTAAACAATACCCAGTAAAACCTGGCGAAAGTATTGTTTTGGCACAAACCGCAATTAATCATAAGGCGCCATTTGTTGGTAGTGATGGAAAAACGATTACAGCTAGAGACCCTTCTATAACTGTTGATTTAAGCGGTGCTGATTTTGAAGCATACTACGCTCCTTTTCTTCCAAGACCCCTTGCATCTGATATTGATAATCCTAACGTGCCTAATGTAGAAGTTTTATCCTACAGCGGAACTGATTTAATATTAGACAATCCGGGTAGAATGGGTTATGTAATTTTTAAAAATAAAGGAAGCATAGATATAAAAGACTTAAATCGCTACGCCTATCCGAGCATAGCTGCGCCATCTTCTACAGCAGACAAGTTTTACCAAATACCTAACAGCTTTATTATAGATGCTGTAGAAACTCAGCAAAATACCGCTGCCGCTAGAGTGCCAAAAAAACTAGGCCCAGCTTTAGATGCACTTTACTGTTACGTGCCAAATGGCGCATATTCATCTCAGTCGGTGATTAGAAAAACAGAACGTACAGTAGATGGACGAAGAATCCTGAAAGACACCAATAACTCGGCAGAAGATTTTGATTTTTTACCGTTAGCTCTTCCAAGAGGATTTAAATAATAGCCAGCAAAAATTTCCGCAAAAATAAAATGAAGCAAATCCATATCTATATACTTATCATTTTTAACACAATTACTGTTGCTTTTGCACAGAAAATTGATACGACGAACGTTGGCACAACAAATCTAAATTTTGTAACCGACTCAGCAAGTTATGCTGGTTACAATTTTGCAAAGACAAGTCCTTTTTACATCAAATCGCTAATGCCTTCAAAGTTCAATAATTTAACGGCAACGTACAGTTTTGAAAAAGGTGGTTTAACTCTTGCGCAAATGCCAAAGAAGTTAAATTTTACCAATTTTAGTACAGAAGGCATCTCTCAATTGCAGTCTGTAAGTATTTGGGGGCAATTTTCTTATCAAAGAGTTGTAGAAGATAGCGTATCTTTTGCCCATCAAACAAGAAATAATATAGCAAATCCTTATTATTTCGGATCTCAAAAAAGCGTTAGTTACCAACGTGCACTTTATAATTTAAAAGCACTAGCTAGCAGAAATTTCATTAATAATAATCTACCAATTGGACTAGGTGTTGATTACAGAATTGGAAATCATTACTCAACAAATGATCCACGTGGCGATATCGGTGACTACCAACTTAATCTTATCGGAACAATTGGATACCATTTTACTAAACAGTTAAGCATTGGGGCCGGTTATAGATATGGATATGGACTTGAAAAAGTAAATGTTGCGTATAAAAATGCTAGCCTATCACAAGGAAGCTTAATTCCTGAGTTCAATAACTATTTAATTAGCGGTTACGGAGAACCAGAAATTTTTAACACTAGAAGAACTTTCCAGAACAATTCAACTAGAAACGGAATAGATGCCTACTTGACATATAATAACGATAATTTTGGAAATTTCAACTTGAGCTACCAAAGTATTAAAGAAAAACAGGACTATAATTATAGAACTAGCGTTGGGATTGAACATTTCGTAAACTTTAACATCGTTAACGAGCAATATAGATTACTTTGGTTAAAGAATCTAGGAAAAAATAGCGTGAGTGTAGAACTAGGTTACCAAACAAATACAGGTGACAACTATGTTCTTAAATATTTAGCAAACAGCTATCTTTTTAAAAATAATAATATTAACGCAAAGGCAATTTACACACTTAAACAAAACCAATACATTCATAACTTTGTAGGCAGTTTAAGTAAATATGAAGAGCAAAAGATAGATGGGATTGCTGGTAATAACATCCAATTTAATCGTTTAAACTACAATTTAGGTTATAGTATAAATCACACAGACAAGAACTCACATAACTTAGGAATAGGTATTAGTGGATTTTACACACAATACCTGGATTCTCAATTTAATGTATTATTACTTAATGAGGGTAGTTTTACAAAAGACGTAATTTATCATGATTATGCATATAATACCGCTGCCAGATACGGTGGTTCACTATCAGCTAATTATAATATTCCGTTGTTTACACAAATACATGCTGGCGTTAAAATTACAAGTACGTATATGCGTAGAGGCGAGTTACAGAACATCAACAGAACATTAACTAGTGTTCCAGGAAAAGATAGGTTTTTTAATAATATCAGCTTAAATCTGTATTTTTAGCCCATGAAGAAAGTATTGTTTGCGCTGGCGGTAACGTTCGCATTTTTATTGTCGCTCTCTTTTAGAACTACCGATTTTTTGGTGGGCGATGATATTCCGGTAGATTCGCTACGCAAACTATATTCTAAACCAACTTCTCAATGGCCAAAACCAACCATTGATGCTGGCGTTAAGTTTGAAGAATTGGGCCAATTACTACCGTCTCCATTAAACTTAAAAAACGATTCTGTTAAAAAGCTAGTAGAACTTGGCAAGGTTTTGTTCTTCGACCCTCGCCTATCTGGCTCTAACCAAATATCATGCTCTAGTTGTCATGTTCCGGATTTGAACTGGGCCGATGGTCGCCAGGTTTCTGTCGGTCACGATCATCAAAATAACATCCGCAATGCGCCTTCTTTAGAAAATGTTTGGTTTTTTAAAAAGCTATTTTGGGATGGCAGGGCAAACAGTTTAGAAGAACAAGCTTCAATGCCGGTCGAGGCACATAACGAAATGCATCAAGATGTTAAATCGTTACCAAAAAAACTAAGAAAAATTAAAGGATATGCACCTTTTTTTAAAGCAGCATTCGGCACAACAGATATTACCAACGAACGGATAGCTTCCAGTTTAGCTACCTTTCAGCGTAGTTTAAGTAGCCGACGCACAGATTTCGATAGATTTTTGGCGAATAACAAGCAAGCACTAACAGATCAGCAAGTTTTGGGCTTACATTTGTTTAGAACCAAAGCCCGTTGTATGAATTGCCATAATGGGCCATTCTTTACCGATAACGATTTTCATAATGATGGTTTAACCTATTATGGTCGTAAGTACGAAGATTTAGGCTTGTATAATGTTACCAAAAAACCAGAAGACGTTGGTAAGTTTAAAACTCCAGGCTTACGAAATGTAATGCGTACGGCACCTTGGTTCCACAACGGTTTATTTGCCGATATAGACGGGGTAATGAACATGTACAACATTGGTATGCCAGATCAGCGAGTTAAACCAGCGCAAATGAATGATCCGTTATTACCAAAAAATGATAAGCTTTTGAGAGGCATTAGATTAAGTAATGCCGAAAAAGATGCCGTAATTGCTTTTCTCCATTCTTTGTCATCTGCACCTGTCCTTATACGTGTAGAGGAATTGCCAAAATAAATTTAATTTTTGTTTTGTAAACGCAGTCATTTAATTACATTTAGCCATCGGTTTTTAAACTGAAATAACCTAGATAACGCAAATCTTTAACAAGGTATGAAGAAAAGAATTTTGGTGGTGGAGAACAATAAGGAGATCCTTGATGTAATTGCTATAGTTCTAGAGCAAGCCGGTTACGAATACAGGCTTTACACTAATGAAAAAAATATTTTTGAGCAGGTTATACAGTTTGAACCTGATGCAATTCTGTTAGATATTGTGCAGCCAACTATAGAAGGAACAGAGCTTTGTCGTAAAATTAAGGCTGCTGAAGGCACAACGCATATCCCAGTTATTGTGTTATCTACACACCCAAAAATAGAAAAAGTAAAAGAAGTTTGCGCCGACGAGGTTATAGCAAAGCCATTCGATATTGATTTTTTATTGGAAACCTTGGATGATCAAATCGCCTAAATTTTCAAGTATACTAACTGTTTTTTTAAAATCGCATAGCTTATAAGAATACCGCGAACAATACATCGATTTGTATGTTAGAACATTTAACATAATAAAAATGTAATGATTGCATACGTGCTGCCCTTTCTTATAAACAAAAAAAGAACTGAAAGTCCTACTTTAGTTTATCAGCCAGAAAACTTTTTAGTAGATGGATTAAAAAGAGGAGACAAAGTCGCAATTGATAAACTTTATAAAATGTATGCAGGTTCTTTAATGGGCATAATTAGCAGAATTGTAAAGTTTGATGAGGTTGCTGAAGACGTTTTACAAGATACATTTGTTAAAATATGGAAGTCGATTGCTCAATACGACAGTAGTAAAGGCAGATTATTTACTTGGATGGCAAATTTGGCGAAAAATGCAGCAATAGATCAAGTTAGAAGCAAAAATTACGTTAATTCTAGTAAAACTGATGACTTGGGAGATACAAAAGTTGATTTAATAGATCGCAGAAACAATGTTTCATTTAATGCAGAGACTATTGGAGTTAGACAATTAATGCAACACCTTAAACCTGATCAGAAGAACATCTTGGATTTGGTTTATTTTGAAGGCTATACGCAAATGGAAGTTGCCGAATATCTTAACATCCCGTTAGGAACCGTTAAAACAAAAATTAGACTTTCCATACTTACGCTCAGAAAATATTTTAACGAAACAAACAATTTTGGCAGCACATTTATTAGTTAAATTTTTGGGCCGTCGTTTTTATTAATACTAGTTTCTTTTTCATTTAACTCTTGCTCCAAATCTTTCTGATCTTTTTTATTCCTCTTTATCACAAAATAAACAAAGGCTAAAATGGCTACAATTAATATTGCTATTACAACTATATTCACTTTCATTCTTTACAGGTTTAATTAATACTATCTATTAAATAAAAATAAAAGTTTATTGTTTGTATAATGTTAACAATAGATTAATTGTTATCAAATTGCGGAAACAAAGAATGCTGGTAGCCTTCAAATTTATCTCGCATTCTGTTCTCTCCGAAATTGGAGAATCCTACGCCAAGTAAACGTATTTTTTTACCACCTAAATCTGCATTTGCTAAAAGCGATTTGCTTACCAACAGCGTTTGTTCTATATCCATTATCGGCGTAGCAAAAGATATGCTTCTGGTAATCTGTTTAAAGTCTTCGAACTTAATTTTTAAAGTCAATGTGCGACCAAAAACCTTATAATTTTGCAATCGTCTAAAGGCAGTTTTAGAAATTTGCTCCAGCCAGTCGTCAAGTTCTTCGCCCCTTTCTAAATCGTAAGAAAAAGTATCTTCTGCACTAATCGATTTTATTTCATGATGCGGCTGTACAGGTCTGTTGTCAATTCCACGAACAATGTTGTAAAAGAATTTTCCGCTTTTTCCAAAAAGTTGCATCAGCCTCTGTTCGCTAAGCTGTTTTAAATCCTTGCCTGTATGCAAGCCTTGCCGTTTCATTTTTTCGGCCGTTACCTTCCCCACGCCAAAGAATTTTTCAACGGCAAGCTTCTCCATAAATCTTTCAAGTTTAGATGGACCAATGAAAGTCAATCCATCAGGTTTGTTCATGTCTGATGCTATTTTAGCGGTAAATTTATTAATAGAAACCCCCGCCGATGCGCTTAGATTAAGCTCATCTTTAATTGCTTGTTTAATTTGCTCGGCAATGGTTATGGCAGAGCCGATGCCCAATTTGTCATCGCTCACATCTAAAAAAGCTTCGTCTAAAGAAAGTGGTTCAATCAAATCGGTGTAACGACTAAAAATTTCTCTAATCTTTCTAGAAACGTCTTTGTATGCATCAAATCTGGGTCTTACAAAAATTACATACGGACAAAGTTGTTGCGCTTTTTTACTGGGCATTGCAGATTTTATGCCGAATTTTCTGGCTTCGTAACTGGCTGTTGCTACTACACCTCCACGGCCTTCGGGCGAACCGCCAACTACAATCGGCTTACCTCTATATTGAGGAAAATCTCTTTGCTCTACCGACGCATAAAATGCATCCATATCAATATGGATAATTTTACGATGCTGAATTTTGTCGGTACTCATTAAAAATGTGCTTGCGTAAAGCTACAAATTTTAGCATTATCTTTTAGGAGCTCTACCTAAATTTACAACGGCACCAACACTAAAAACAGAATTTCCTGCATTTAAAAACTTTCTGCTTTTTAATCCAATGTTACTGCCACTGGTATATTGCAACTGAACTTGTTCGCTTAAAATCATTCGGGTAAAAAATACAGGTTCAAGAAAAATATTGTCTTCGTTGGGTTGTAAAATATTGTTTTTATAAAAGTCGTTTGTTTTAACAAAGCTCATTCTCAAAGCTGTACCATAGTTTAAGCCAAAATTTACACCAAACAGTCTTAAATTGTTTTTCTTTTTAGAGCTATAATTAACTTGAATAAACTTTTTACTGTAGTTAGCTTCCTGAAATTCAGTACTAACCAGTACATCATTATCAAAATCTCTAAACACACGTTCGCTTTTACCACTACCTAAACCTGCATAAACCTCCAAGATCCTGTTGTTGTCTGGCCCAAAGGTGTTAAAGTAGCCACCGCCAAATTCAATCATTTTATGTTTAATGTCTTTTTTATCGCGTTCGTTATTCATAAACGCTCCATTAGCTAAAACAGCAACGTGATTAGTTACCGCATAGGCAGAATTGAAATTGAAATTTCCTTTTAAAGATATGTGTGCACCTGCAGCAACCTCGCCCTGCGTAGTTAACATTGGTGTATTTGGTACGCTTGGCATGTAAATAGAAGAACAACTTGCTAAGAAAACAGAGAGCATCAAAAGCGCAGACAGATTTTTTTTCATATTTATTTTTAAACTCAATATTTAAGCCAATTATTGTGTTCTGGTTCAAAAACTAACAAACCAAAAAACAAAACAATTAACTGAACTTTAAAAGTTCCAATGCATGCTTAAACTCAGGTTGCACACTTGCCTCAAAAACAATCCTTTCGCCAGTTACTGGATGGCTAAATGCTAGCTCAGAAGCGTGTAAAAGCATCGTTGTCATTTCAAATTCTTCTTTAAAAAACCTGTTTTGCTTATTGCAACCGTGCTTTCTATCGCCAATAATTGGGTAGAAAATATGTGCGAAATGCCTGCGTAACTGATGCATACGGCCAGTTGTAGGCGTTGCTTCTACCAATGAATATCTCGATGTTTCATGTTTACCAAAGGCAACATCAATTTCACTACGTTGCAGGGTTTTAAAAGCTGTAAAAGCATCTTGCATATTGCCATTTTCTTTTGCTAAGGGATAATCAATTTCCCCCTCATCTGGCGCATAACCTCGCAAAACAGCCAGATATTTCTTATCAACTAAACCTTCCTGAAATTGTTTGTGCATAGCAACCTCTATCTCTTTCTCAAATGCAAAAAGCAATAATCCGCCGGTTTTACGGTCTAGCCTATGCACCGGACTAACATGTCGCTCAATCTGATCTCGTAGCATCTGAAGCGCAAATTCTTTCGCATCATTTGCAATTTTAGATCTATGAACCAACAAACCATGTGGTTTATTAATCGCAATCAAATGTTCGTCTCGGTAAACAATTTCTAACATTCGGCGAAGATAAGGATTTTCGGGTTTGAAAAATCTCACATTAAATGCTAACTAATTTGGGCGTGTATATTGTGATTGGATTAATCGTTGGCGAGGACGCCAACGCCGGAGTGATGCTGGAACGTTCATTCGTTGGCGTCCCCGCCAACGTTCTAAATAATTCTTAATTAACGAAGGAGTATTGACGAGGACGCCAACGCTGGAAGGCTCATTCGTAGGCGTCCCCGCCAACGTTCTAAAATAATTCTCAAATAATCAAAATTTGGGCGTGCCCCAAGGGTCGGGCTATTTGCTACAACCTTTTATTTTCGGGTTAGCCAAAAATTCAAGCAACAGTAGAAAGAAAATAAAAGGATTTTCGCGTCTATCCCTCACGCTCGCATAATTCAAAGTCGCTACAAAATTTAACCTGAACAAAAAGACAAAAAATTGAATTCCATTTGTAGGTTTTTTGCTAATTTCGACCCATGAATAAAGAAACAGTTGTTAGTGGTATCCGTTCTACTGGCAGATTACATATAGGAAATTATTATGGTGCAGTAAAAAACTTCGTGCAAATGCAACACGATTATAATTGCTACTTTTTTATTGCCGATTTACACTCGTTAACTACTCATCCAACACCGGCAGATTTGCATGGCAATGTAAAACATGTTTTGGTCGAATATCTTGCTTGTGGTATCGATCCAGAAGAATCTACCATTTATATACAGTCTGATGTTCCGGAAATTGCGGAGTTATATTTGTACTTAAACATGAACGCCTACATGGGCGAGTTAGAACGTAGCGCATCGTTTAAAGATAAAGTTAGAGGTAATCCTGATAATGTAAATGCTGGTTTACTAACATATCCTGTTTTAATGGCTGCTGATATTTTAATCCATAAGGCAACGAAAGTTCCAGTTGGTAAAGATCAAGAGCAACATTTAGAAATGGCTCGTACTTTTGGTAATCGCTTCAATCGTTTGTACAACAACGAATATTTCCCTGAGCCTTACGCATTTAGTTATGGTAAAAACTTGGTTAAAGTGCCAGGTTTAGACGGGAAAGGCAAAATGGGTAAATCAGAAGGCGAAGGAAATGCGGTTTATTTATCAGATACACCAGAAATTATCCGTAAAAAAGTAAGCAGAGCAGTTACAGATAGTGGTCCTACAGCAGAATTTCAAGAAAAACCAGAGGCAATTCAAAATTTGTTCGATTTAATGAAAATTGTTTCTTCTGAAGATACATTGACACATTTCGACGAGCAATACAATAAAATGGCTATTCGTTACGGAGATTTCAAAAAACAATTAGCGGAAGATATGATTCTAACTACTGCTCCTGTTCGCGAACGTATCAACGAAATTGCTGCAGATACTTCTTATCTACGTCAGGTTGCAAAACATGGTGCTTTAAAAGCAAGAGAAAGTGCGCAAAAAACAATTAGAGAAGTAAGGGAATTAATAGGTTTTAAAAGTTTTTAATTTATATTGCGTTAACGGTTAGCAACTGTAGTTATAATACAGCTTAACCCTTTGCCCAAACGCAAAACTCATAAAATATGCACATAGCAATTGTTGGAAATATAGGCGCTGGTAAAACTACTCTAACCAGTTTATTAGCAAAAAATTACGGTTGGGAAGCTTTATATGAGGCTGTAGATAATAACCCATATTTAGAAGATTTTTATAGCGATATGAAACGCTGGAGCTTTAATCTTCAAATTTACTTTTTAAATAGTCGTTTTCAGCAGTTAACAGAAATTGAAAATAACGCTCGTAACGTAATTCAGGATAGAACCATTTATGAAGATGCCTACATTTTTGCTGAAAATCTTCACGACATGGGCTTAATGACCACTAGAGACCATGATAATTATAGAGCTATTTTTGGAAACATTACTTCCTTTATAAAACCACCAGATTTATTGGTCTATTTACGTGCATCTGTACCTACATTGGTTAATAATATACAGCGTAGAGGTCGCGAGTACGAAGCAAGCATAAGAATAGATTATCTATCTAAGTTAAACGAAAAATACGAAGCTTGGATTAAAGGTTACGATTTAGGAAAGTTATTAATTTTAGATAAGGACAAGTTGGATTTTACTAATAACCCGGAAGATTTAGGAGCCGTAATTCAATCTATTGAAGCGGAAATAAACGGTTTGTTCTAGATAGCAACTTGTTTGTTCTTCGCTTTGCGATAAGAATACAAGCAATTTTATATAAGAATAATATCTCGTTTTTATGAAGTATATCCTACCCCTATTTTTATTGGTAAGTATAATATTTACAGCATGTAACAGCGAAAAAATTCCAAAAGACAAATTGGAGAAAACCAAATTGTCTGCTTTTTCTGATTCGATCGCATTAGATACCTTTAAAGTTGCTTTATTAGGAGAAAGTAGCGATGATATGAAATTCGTATTTACCATTAAAAGCCATAACGGTAAAGAAATTTATAAGGAAGAAATAAATACCCAAGTTCTTTTAAAAAGCTACCTAGCTAGCGAAGATTTGAAGAAGGAAAGCGAGAAAATGAAATTTCTTACCAATGAAGTTTCATATTTTTTAGACGATGAACAATTCTTAGAACCTGCAGTTACAGAAACCGAGGAGCCCAGTAAGAACAATCCTGATTTAGCATTCTATAACGAATTAAAAGAAAGTCAGTTAAATGGTTTTGGATATAGGCTTGGTAAAGATACAAAGATGTATATCGCCTATTCTATAACCGAGCAAAAAGTTAAGGTTTACTACAAGTGCTGTTAACTTTTAGTAGCACCATTTAATAAAAAATCAAAAAGATTTACCTCAGGTTTTAGGTTCAGTTTTTTCCTTAAACGATACCTACTCACTTCAACCGCCCTAGGCGTAATGTTTAACAATTGCGCCATTTCTTTCGAAGATAAATTCAATTTTAGATAAGCACATAATTTTAAATCGCTCGGGCTAAGATTTGGAAATTTATCTTTTAAATTTTTTAGAAAGTTAGCGTGTACATGATCAAAATGTATCGCAAACTGATTCCAATCATTATCCAATTTCTTCGCATCGTTTAAAAGCCTAATTACTTTCTTTAAATCATTTGCAGTATCTACACTAGTAGTTTGTTGTACTAATGGCAAGAGCTCGTCTCCTATTTTAGAAAGTAACTTACCTCTTTGTACCAGGTGCATAGTTGCAGTTGCAAGCTCTTTATTTTTAAACTCAACATCAGCCTCCAACTGCTTTTTTTGAAGTTTAGTAATTTGCTGTTCGTTTCTTTCTATTTCATCCTGATGTTTTTGCCTTAGCTTTTCTTGCTGCTTCTTATGCGCTCTTTCCTGAAATTTAATGAGTTGATAAAAAGCTACCCCAAATAGCATAAAATAAATAACGTAAGCTAAGGTACTCCTATACCACGCCGGCAAAATTTTAAATTCATACTTTACCGGAGCAGATTCATTTCCTAAATTATTACGCGTTTTAACCAAAAAAGTGTAATCGCCATGTGGCAAATTGGTATAGTCTTTTTCACTTTTATTGCTCCATGCAGACCAGTGCTGATCAAATCCCTTTAGCTGGTAGCTGTACTCTATATTTTCTTTCTGTTCAAACAAAGTTGATGCATACTCAAAATGCAAAGAGTTGTAGCGAAAATCTAATTTCTGTTTGATATTGTTCGTCTTCGAAAAATATCCACCGAATATAATACTATCGGTATTATCGCCCACTCTAATTTCGCCAAGCAAAGCATTAGGCTTATAAAGGTTAGCAGCATATTTTTTATAATCTATGTGAATTAATCCTTTGTTGGCAGCAATAAATATATTGCGTTCGTTGTACGGATATATATTTTCAAACCCTGCTACAATTTTTGTGGTTAGTTCTGGCATTTCTACGATTGTAAAATTTTTGCCTCCACTTTTTTTTCTAAAATCTACAACACCTACCCGCTTTTGGTTTACAAACCAAATATTTCCATCGTTATCTTCTTTTAGTAATTGTATAGAGAGCTTTTTAAAAATCGTACTAAAAAACAAGCTAGGAAAAAATTTCTTCTTTTTATCGTCGTACTCATAAATTCCGTGGAAAGTTGCCACAACCACCTTGTTTTTAACTTTAAAAACATAATTGTACAAAGTCAGTGGCAAACCGTCGTCTTTAGTTAAAAGTGTGGTTTTTATAATTCGTTGTTTTGATTGATCTAAGTCTAACTTATAAATACCACGATAAGGATGCGATGCCCAAACACAGTTGCGTGTTGCATCTACTACTACAAACCTTAACGGTTCGTTTAGAGCAGATAAAGTACCCATTACCTTAAACTGGTTTGTATTATTTTCGATAAGTTGTAAACCGGTATATGTGCCTGCGACTATGCTTTTATCTGACAGAGGTTGGTAAAGCCATGTGCCTAAACCATCGTAAAGTTGTGTCGCGTTGTAACTCTTTACCAGCGAACCTCCGTCCTCAGTAGCTAAAAGTAGTTGTTTGTTTATTTCTGCCAATCCCCAGGTTTGTCCTTTGGTATTCGAAACCTCTTTGAATATTGCTTGCGAGTTGCTGATATCTGCCTGATTAACATTTATATCGGCGGCCAAAAGTCCATTAGAAGTTCCGATATAGAGTTTATCGTCAAATATTCTACTGGCATAACTGGAAACTTGCTTGTTCTTATCCGGATAGATATGTTTTATTGCACTATTAAAAGCAATAAATGCAATTCCATCATCCAACGCTACCCATAAGTTCTGATGTTGATCTACCAAAACACTTCTAATATTTGCATTATTCAATCCCTCCGTATATGAAAATTGTCTTTTTATATTTCCCTTTTTATCTATAATTAAAAGCGCAGCGGATGTTGTACCAATTGCATAAAGGTCCTTGTTTATTTGAATTGCCCCATTAATCCTGTCGTTTATAAAAATTTTATCGTTAACAGTTTTTTTATCGATTAGCTTTTCTCCAGCTAAAAGAAATACTCCGCTTTTTAATGTTGTAATTAATAATGTGTCTTGGCTGTATGGTAAAACCGATGTAATGGTAGCATTTTGTATTCTTTTATCATTGCAGATGGAAATCCACTGATTGTCTTTAAATATTTTCAGCCCAACTTTATTTTCGTGGGCCAGTATTTGATTATTAACCAAACCGAGAAAAACCCAAGCATCCCTTGTTACAAAAACATCAATTTTATTGTTTTTAAGTCTGAAAATCTTATTAACGGTTCTAAAGAACACTTCGTCTTTATTAATCTTAATATCCCAAATATCAGCAAATTGCCTTTCTCCTTCGGGAACGAGATGTTTAAGAGAATGGTAGACTAGAACGCCATTTTTATTGGGTGCAAAAAAACCAATCTCATCTTGTCCTCCGATGTAGATTTTGCCCGATTTTTCGATATTAACAGACCTAACATTGGTTTTATTTGGTGTTACATGTAATTTCCAGTAAGCACCATTAAAGGTTAGCATACCTTCATTATTGGCGAAATATAGAACGCCGTTCGCATCTTGTGCGATGCCCCAGTTTTGTGTACCTGCTTTGTAATCGATACTCGTGTAGCTACTCACTTGTGGCAAACCAATCGGGTCTTGCGCAAAAAGAAATAAAGGAAATATCACCCATAAAAAAAGCGTATTTGTAGCTTTCATATCGTTCAGTATAGCTCAGTAAATATTTGGTTTTTCGATTACAAGAATAATCTATTATGAAGATAATAAAATTATGCATGTTGTATGCAAACATTGCGTAAACAAGTTAATTATAAAGAAAAAAGGGTGCTTTGTATGGGTATTGTAGTAGGTTGTTTTTAGGTAAAGGTTAAATAGCTAATTATATTTGTTTTAACATGTTCGCCGAAATTACGGCTGTTTATCAGCTCTACTTCTGCTTACATAACTAACCAATATATAAACTTAAAACAATTGTTATGAAAGGAAGATTTACGTTCATTCTTTTGCTGTTTTCCGTTATTTTTTCTTTGCGTGTAAGCGCCCAGGAAATTGAGGCGACAGGAAAAGTAACTTCTAACGACGGCTTGCCAATTCCTGGTGTATCCGTATTAATTAAAGACACCAAACAAGGCACGGCCACAGACCAAAACGGGAACTTCCGGATTAAAATCCCAAAACCCGGAACGCAATTGGTTTTCACCTTAATTGGTATGTCTTCTCAAACTATTACCGTTAACAACGGGCAAGCAATTACTGTGGTATTATTAGACTCGCAAAACGATTTGGATCAAGTTGTTGTTGTGGGTTACGGTACACAAAAGAAAAGCGTTGTTACCGGTGCAATTTCTCAGGTTAAAGCTTCTGATTTAGAAAATATGCCTGTTACACGTATTGAGCAATCGTTACAAGGCAGAACATCTGGTTTAACCATTACTACAAGTTCTGGCCAGCCAGGAGATGGCGCTACCTTGCGTATTCGCGGTACAACTTCAATTAACAACAGCGAAGCCTTATATATTGTAGATGGTGTTCAAGTTGGCGGCGGTATAGATTACCTAAACCAAGCAGACATCGAATCTATTGAGGTTTTAAAGGATGCGGCTTCTGCAGCAATCTATGGTGCAAGAGCAGCAAATGGTGTTATCATTGTAACTACTAAAAAAGGTACTAGAACTGGTAAAATGAGTGTTAACTACAACACTTATTTAGGTACGCAAGAACCTGCAAGAAAGCTCGATTTATTGAATGCAACGCAATTTGCCACTATTTATAACGAGGCTGAGTATGCGAAAACACCTACCTTAACTACGCCACGCTTTCCAAACCCTTCTCAATACGGCGAAGGTACAGATTGGCAAGCAACTGTTTTTAATAACAGCGCTAAAATTCAAAATCATGAGCTGAGCATTGCTGGAGGCAACGAAGTTTCTACTTACTATAGTTCTTTCGGCTATTTCGATCAAGATGGTATCGTGGCAACAAGCAACTCTAAGTACAAAAGGTTTACCGCTCGTTTTAACTCCGAACACAAAATTACAAAAGCTATTAAATTCGGTCAAACCATCGGTTATACCAGAACAAATTCTGTAGGTGTTGGTACCAATACAGAATATGGCTCGCCTCTTGGTAGAGCAATTAATATGGATCCGATTACACCGCTTATTGAGACCGATCCAGCTAAGTTTAATTTGCCACCTTACAGTAATCAGCCAGTGGTAAGAAATGCACAAGGTTTGCCTTATGGTATTTCTACAATCGCTCAATCAGAAATATTAAATCCTGTTGCAGCTTTAGCCGTTGCGCAAGGCAAAAGTTGGTCTGATAAAATTGTCGGAAACGTTTATGTTGAAGCAGAAATACTTAAAGGTTTAAAATTCAGATCGCAAGGCGGTGTAGATTTAGCTTTTTGGGGTGGAGAAAGCTTTACGCCGGTACATTATTTAAGCTCAACATTTAATGCGCTGGTAAACTCTTATAACAGAAATGCAAATAGAGGTTTATTTTGGTCGTTAGAAAATACGGTTAGCTATAACAAATCAATATCGAACCATAATTTTACCGCTTTATTAGGATACTCTGCACAAAAAAACAAAGGAGAATCTCAGAACGGCCAGTTGCAGGGCATACCTGTAGAAAATCTAAGAGATGCATCTTTAAGGTTTTCAGTGCCTAAAGAAAATCGTGATTTTGGCGGAGGCGAATATCTAAATACATTAAATTCATCGTTTGCAAGATTAACGTATGATTACGACGAGAAATATCTATTTACAGGTATTATTCGTAGAGATGGTTCTTCTCGTTTCGGTTCAAACAATAAATTTGGTTACTTCCCATCTGCCTCTGCTGGTTGGGTAGTTACTAAAGAAGATTTCTTTCCACAAAACAAATACTTAACCTTCTTAAAAATTAGGGGTTCTTACGGCGTTACAGGTAACGATAATATTGGCGATTTTAGATATATCTCTACTGTAAGTGGTGGACGTAATTATACCTTAGGAACTGCTGCCGGTTTAAATATTGGTGTAAGTCCAGACGCCTTATCTAATCCAGATTTAAGATGGGAAGAAACATCTTCAACAGATATTGGTTTAGACGCAACTTTGTTCGGAAATTTAAGTTTAACTGCTAACTGGTACAAGAAAAAAACCAGCGGTATGTTATTGCAAATTGCTGTACCAGGCTACGTAGGTAATAATGGTCCAATCGGGAACATTGCAGATTTAGAAAACTCTGGTTTCGAATTAGAACTTGGTTACGGAAAAACAATTGGCGAGTTTTCTTTTAAAGTGGCTGCTAACGGTTCGTTCGTTAAGAACAAAATTGTTTATTTAGGTGATGACAAAGAATTTCTTGACGGACAGCGAGTTGGTCCTCCGGGATTAGAAGTAACCCGTACCAAAGTTGGTTATGCCATTGGCTCTTTTTATGGCTACAGAAGTGATGGTTTATTCCAAAATCAATCAGAAATAAATGGCTATGTTAACGAAGCTGGTACTCCAATTCAGCCAAATGCTAAACCAGGTGATATTAGATTTAGAGATTTAAATGGCAATGGTTTAATCGATCCTAACGATAGAGAAATTATAGGCGATCCAACTCCTGACTTCACCTATGGTTTAACTTTTAATGCCGCTTATAAAGGTTTTGATATGGTAGTTTTAGGACAAGGTGTTACCGGAAACCAGATTTTTAATGCCACCAGAAGATTTGATTTGAGTACTGCAAATTACCAAACTTCAATTTTAGGTAGGTGGACTGGCGAAGGAACGAGTAACAGAATTCCGAGATTAACTTTAGAAGATACGAACGAAAATTATAACAGGGTTTCGAGTTTGTTTATCGAAGATGGGTCTTATTTCAGAATTAAGACTTTGCAAGTTGGCTACACCCTACCAAACAGGCTAACCCAGAAAGCTGGAATTAGCAAAATTAGGTTCTATTTAATGGCTAACAACTTATTAACGCTAACAAAATACACAGGTTTCGATCCAGAAATTGGAGGTGGAAGCATTGGTATAGATCGTGGGTTTTATCCTCAAGCAAGAACATATTTTGCTGGTATAAATGTTGGTTTCTAATTACATATAATGATGAAAATGAAATATATAAAAAGCACTGTCGCAATAGTTGTGATAATGCAGATTTTTGTATCGTGTAAAAAAGATTTTCTGGAGTTACAGCCTAAAGGCACAACTTTGGAAGACAATTTCTATAAAAACGAAAAGGAATTTATGCAGGGCGTAATTGCTGTGTATGATGTAATGCAATGGGGCAATACTGGTGGATACACCATGAAACAACCGTTGCTTAGCGCAGCTTCTGATGATTGCTGGGCAGGCGGAAGTAATGCATCAGATCAGCCAAGTTGGGTTGCATATGATAATTTTAATATGAATTCGTTTGTTGGCCCACAAGGTGGATTATGGAGCAAAAATTACAGTGGAATCAATCGTGCTAACTTAATTTTAAGCAAAATCGATCAATCAACCGTATTAACTCCGGCTTTTAAAACCAGAATTGTGGCAGAAGTAAAGTTTCTAAGAGCTTACTTTTATTTCGATTTAGTTAGATGGTTTGGAAACGTGCCTCTAATTGTAGATGTATTGCCTACAGATCAATTGTATAAGCAAACGCAATCTACTCCTGCATTGGTTTATGCGCAAATAGAGAAAGATCTTCGTGAAGCGGTTGCTGGTTTGCCCGCAACAATTTCGTCTGCAGAAAAAGGTAGAATATCTGCAGGTGCAGCAAAAGCGCAATTGGGTAAAGTGCTTTTATATCAAAACGACAATGCAAAACTTGCAGAAGCTGCAACTTTATTCGAAGATATTAACAAAGACGGCAACATTTATGGCTATAAATTAATGCCAGTTTATGCTGATATTTTTAACCCAGCTAATAAGTTTAATACAGAATCGATATTAGAAATTCCCCACTCTAACAACGCTGCATGGGGAGATTGGGGATGGATTAACGGTGGTGAAGGTAATGTTGCGCCGCAATTTATTGGTATGGACAGTTATGTTGGCGATACCTATTCTAGTGGCTGGGGATTTTGCCCGGTAACCTTAGATTTGGTAAATGCGTTAAAAACAGATCCTCGTTTTAGCGCAACAATTATTGACGGCGCTGCGCTTAAAACAGCAGGCGCAACTTACAACCAACGTTATCAAAACACCGATTATTTTATTAAAAAATATGCGCCTTTAAAGGCTTATCGTTCTACAGTAGGAACAGCAGAGCTTAACTGGCAAATAAATGAGATAGAAATAAGATTAGCAGACACTTACCTAATGCAGGCAGAAGCTTTAGTTAAATCGGGTTCAAATCCTACAAGAGCGCAAGCACTGTTAGATGCCGTTAGAGGAAGAGTTGGTTTAACAGCAGTCCCTGCTACTTTAGACAATATCTATAACGAACGTAGATTGGAACTTGCTACCGAAGGCCATAGATTTTTCGATTTAGTGCGTACAGGTAGAGCAGTTACAGTTTTGGGTCCGTTGGGCTATAAGGCTGGAAAAAGCGAATACCTTCCTATTCCGCAAGCAGAAATAGACGTTACCAAAGGAATTATTAAACAAAACCCTGGTTATAACTAATTTTTAAAGCAATGAAAATTTTAAATAAAAACATTAGCGTATCAATCGGTATTTTGCTGGTATTGGTAACATCAATATTTTCTTCTTGTAAAAAAGACGAAACAACTGGAGAACTGGGAGTTATGCCGAATGCTGCAGACGTACAGTTTAGCGCCACACCTACAAGCGCAAATCCAAATATACTAGATTTTAAGTCTCAATATAAAGGCATAACCGCACATTGGGATTTCGGAAATGGCGCAACAGCAACAGGCTTAGAAGCTAAAGGCTCCTATCCTTTTGCCGGAACTTATACGGTTACATTAACCTTAATCGCCGCCGGAAGCGATCCAGTTAAAACTACAAAGACGGTAACCATCGCTACAACAAATGCTTCTATGCTAAGCGATGAGGCATACACCTTGCTTTCGGGCGGACTAAGCAATCCTGCAGGGAAAACTTGGGTTATCGATAAAACACAGCCGGGTCATTTGGGTGTCGGACCAATTACCGGAACAACGCCAGAATGGTACCAAGCTGGACCGAACGAAAAAGCTACAAATGGTTTCTACGATGATGAAATGACCTTTACCATGACGGCAGCTGCACTAAATTACAAGTACGTAAACAACGGAACTACCTTTGCAAACGCGTCAAACGCTCCTGGAATCGGTGGACCAGCCGGTTCAAGCGATCCGACAGTTAATTATACACCACCAGCAACCATGAGCTGGAACATAATAGTAGACGGAAGTAAAAAGACTATCGCAATTGGCGGAAACGGATTTATTGCTTATTACCTTGGCGTATCTCAATATCAAATTCTTTCAATTACTGCTGATGAAATGTGGTTAAGATGTTTAGATAAAGCAAATTCTGGAAATGCTTGGTATTTAAAGCTAATTAGAAAAGGATTTGAAAGGCCAATAGTTCCTCCAGTATTAAAACCTATCCAAGCTGCTAACTTAACAGATGATTTTCAAAATGCATCATCATTTACTTGGACTAGCGAAAACGTAACATACGTTAGGTCTTACGATAATCCTTCAAAATTCCCTATTAACACCTCAGCTAAAGTGGGTTATTACGAAAAATTATCTGGCGAAGCTGGTCAGTATGGAAACCTGAACGTTACCATGCCTTACCGTTTTGATTTATCAACAAAAAACAAAATCAAATTGAAAGTTTATTTTCCAGGAGAAAATGATTTTACAAAAGTAAAACCGACTGTAGCAGTAAAACTGCAAAACTCTTTACTTGGCGGTAATGCTTGGCAAACACAATTAGAAGTTGTGAAAACGATAACCTCGGCACAATACAACAAATGGATTGAGCTAGAATTCGATTTCAGTCCAAATGCTTCACAAGTACTTTATGATAAAATTGTAGTTCAGTTGGGTGGCGAAGGCCATCAGAATCCAGGAATCTTCTATTTAGATGATTTCGAATTTAAATAGCAATTAATTAACCGCCCAGTTGTAATTGGGCGGTTTTTAAAATCCTTAATTATGTTTTTAAAGAAAGTAAAAAAACGATATTTCTTAATTGCGCTCTCTACTGCTTCTATCCTATCATGCCAATCTTGTTCTTCTGGTAAGGATGTTGAAGAAGCCATTATTATTCCGCCTGCACCTGTTGTAATTGTAGACAAACAATGGGCCTTTGATGCAAATCCGACATGGGCTGATGAGTTTGACTACACAGGTTTGCCTTCTTCCACAAAATGGGATTACGATTTAGGTGGCTCTGGATGGGGGAACAACGAAAAACAACTTTACACCAATGCGCTTTCTAATGTAAGCGTAGATAACGGCATGTTGTCAATCACTGCTAAGAAGGAAAACATGAACGGAATGAGTTATACCAGTACTCGTTTGGTAACTAGAAATAAGTTGGACGTAACCTACGGCAGAATCGAAGTAAAGGCTAAACTGCCAACTGGAAGAGGCACTTGGCCAGCCATTTGGATGTTACCGACGGATCGTTCGTATGGTGATTGGCCAAAGTCTGGCGAAATTGATATCATGGAACATGTTGGCTACGATCAGAACAGAGTTCATTTTAGTACGCATACCGAAGCATATTATTTTAAAATAAACACAGCAAAAACCAGTAGTAAAATAATTGCCGATGCAAGCACATCATTTCATACTTACCGTGTAGATTGGACCCCGTATGCAATTCGTGGTTATTTTGATAATATCCAGGTTTTCGAGTTTGTAAATGAAGGTACAGGTTACAAAGTATGGCCATTCGATAAAAGGTTTCATATCTTATTAAACGTTGCGGTTGGTGGCGATTGGGGTGGTGCTCAAGGAATAGACGATAGCATTTTTCCTCAAAAAATGGAAATTGATTACGTAAGGTACTTCAAAATGATAGACAAATAGAATACGCTCATCCCTAATAAATGCCCAGCGAAAGTTGGGCATTTTTTTTACATTTTAAGCTCATCTAAATCAAGCGTATAATACCTTTGGATAAAATTATCAAAACTATAAATTAAAAACCCAGATATTTTCCTACCTTTGTATCCCGTACAAAAACAATTAAAAAGGCGTTAAAACCTGTTTAATTTCATAAACTCACAACATGACTAAGTATATTTTTGTTACGGGCGGTGTTACTTCCTCTTTAGGTAAGGGCATCATCTCCGCTTCATTGGCCAAACTTTTACAAGCTAGAGGTTACCGTGTAACCATCCAAAAATTCGACCCGTATATCAACATCGATCCGGGAACATTGAACCCTTACGAACATGGCGAATGCTTTGTTACAGAAGATGGTGCAGAAACAGATTTAGATTTAGGTCACTACGAACGTTTCCTAAACACCCCTACTTCTCAGGCTAATAATATTACAACTGGTCGCATTTACCAGAACGTAATTAACAAAGAAAGACAAGGCGATTACTTAGGTAAAACAGTACAAGTTGTTCCGCACATTACCGACGAAATTAAACGCAACATGCGTATTTTGGGCGAAAGTGGCAATTTTGATATCGTAATTACAGAAATTGGTGGTACAGTTGGCGATATCGAATCTCTACCATTTGTAGAAGCCGTTCGTCAGTTTAAATGGGAAGAAGGCGCAAACAACGCTATCGTTATCCACTTAACGCTAGTACCTTATTTGGCAGCCGCAGGCGAGTTAAAAACAAAACCTACACAACACTCAGTAAAAGCCTTATTAGAGTACGGCATCCAGCCGGATATTTTGGTTTGTCGTACAGAACACCACATTAGTCCAGAAATCAGAAAAAAAATCGCGTTGTTTTGTAACGTTAACATCAATGCAGTTGTCGAATCGATAGATGCATCGTCTATTTATAGCGTGCCTCTGCTAATGATGAAAGAGCAGTTAGACAAAACCGTTTTAAGCAAATTAAAACTACCTAGTAAAAACGAACCAGACATGGAAAGCTGGAAAGATTTCTTGGGACGTTTAAAAAACCCAACTGCTGATATTAAAATTGGCTTAGTTGGTAAATATGTAGAACTGCCAGACGCTTACAAATCAATCACCGAGTCTTTTATACATGCTGGTGCTAAAAACGAATGTAAAGTTCGTGTAGAGTATATCCCTTCCGAAAGCATTTACGCCGATAATGTAAAAGAGAAATTAGGTCATTTACATGGGGTTTTAGTTGCACCGGGTTTTGGTAGCAGAGGTATTGAAGGTAAAATCGAAGCAATTAAATTTGTTAGAGAAAACCAAATTCCATTCTTCGGTATCTGTTTAGGTATGCAGTGCGCTGTTATTGAATACGGAAGAAACGTTTTAGGATTGAAAAATGCTAATACAACCGAAATCGACGAAAACGCATCGCATCCGGTAATTAACATGATGGAAGAACAGAAAAACGTAACTGCAAAAGGCGGTACCATGCGTTTAGGAGCTTATCCTTGCGATATTAAAAAAGGTACAAAAGCTTTTAGCGCTTACGGCAAGCAACATATTACCGAAAGGCACAGACACCGTTACGAGTTTAACAATAAATATTTACAACAATATGAAGAAGCTGGAATGATCGCTTCTGGAATTAACCCTGAGAGCAATTTGGTTGAAATTGTGGAGTTAAAAAACCATCCGTTTTTCGTCGGTGGACAATTTCACCCAGAATTAAAATCAACAGTTGCTAATCCTCACCCACTTTTTGTTAAATTTGTCGCCGCTGCAATGGAGCACGCGAAAAAGAAAACAAACTAATACGCGTTTAATACTTTATAATGGATAGAAATACATTCACAGGTCTGTTCCTGATCATGGTTATTTTAGGAGGAGCTGTTTTTTTCATGAAGCCTAGCGAGGCAGATATGAAAAAAGAAAGAGAAAGAATAACAGCTGACTCTCTTAAAAAAATTGGAGCAAAACCTGCAACTCAAAACCCAGTTGCTCCCGCAATAACTACTAAACCAGATTCGGCAGTTTTAGCTGGTCCATTTGGTGCAAACTTAGCAGGAACTGCACAAACTTCGGTTTTAGAAAACGATAAATTAAAACTAACCCTAACAAATGTTGGCGGTAAAATTAAAAGTGTAGAAGTAAAAGGCTTAAAAACCTATTACGATAAACCAGTTGTGTTGTTTAACGGTAGCGATGATAAGTTCGGTTTAAACTTAAACATTAACGGTAAAATTGTAAATACCAACGATTTATACTTTACAGCAACACAAACTGCTACCAACATTACTATGCGTGCCAATTACAGCGCAGATAAATATGTTGATTTCATTTACGATTTGAAACCGAATAGTAATAATGTAGGATTTAACATTAGCTTAAACGGTTTAAACCAAGTTGTACAAGGAGATAGCGTTAACTTAAACTGGCAAACAACTTTGCTAGCGCAAGAAAAAGATGCAAAAAAAGAGCAAGAGCATTCTTCGCCATACTATAAATATGTAGATGAAAACCCAGATCATTTAGGTATGGGTGCCGAAGAAAAGAAAGAGCTTAATGATGGCAAAATCGAATGGTTTGCTTTTAAACAACACTTTTTCTCGGCGGTACTACTTCCTCAAACTCCTTTTAACAAAGGTAACTTAGAAGTTAAAATTTCTACAGAACCCGGTAAAATAAAATGGTATAATGCTAACATGAAGTTGTCGTTTAACCAATTGGCTAATCAAAGTTATCCAATGACTTTTTATTTTGGCGACAATAAATTCTCTCACCTAAAAGATCAAGGTCACGAGATCGAGAAATTGGTTGATATGGGTTATTGGCCTTTAAAATACATCAACAGATGGATCGTATTACCCGTATTTAACTTTTTAGAAAGTTTCGGTTGGGGTTATGGCTTAATCATTTTGGTATTAACCATTTTGCTTAAGTTAGCAATGTCGCCTTTAACTTACAAATCGTACATTTCAATGGCTAAAATGAGAATTTTAAAGCCAGAGATGGATGAAATTAAAGCTAAAGTTGGCGAAGACAATGCAACATTATTACAGCAAGAATATTTAAAGCTTTATAAAAAAGTAGGTGTAAATCCTTTAGGTGGTTGTTTGCCAATGTTGCTACAACTACCATTTGTAATGGCGTTCTTCTTCTTCTTCCCTAACCTTTTCGAGTTAAGGGGCGAGAGTTTTCTTTGGATGAACGACCTTTCTACTTATGATGATTTTATCAAATTTGGTTTCACCATTCCGTTTATCGGTGACCACTTGAGCTTAATGTGTATTTTAATGACAATATCTACGTTAATTTACACTTACTTTAACAACCAAATTTCTGGCGCAACGGGCCAAATGAAATACATTGGTTACATTATGCCAATCATTTTCTTAGGTGTGTTAAACAGTTATCCATCAGGCTTAAACTATTACTATTTCTTAGCTAACATGCTAACTTTCTTGCAACAGTACTTAATCAGAACAATGGTTAACGACGATAAAATACACGCTATTTTACAGGAAAACAAAGCAAAACCAGAGGGCGAAAAGCAAAAATCGAAGTTTCAAGCTCGTTTAGATGATTACATGAGAGCACAAGCGCAAGCAAAAAACCAAGAGAAAAAAGGAAAATAATTTAGCAGTTTTCAATTTTCGTTTTACTGTTATAGAAGCAGAATTGCAAATTGTCAACTGAAAAAAAATAACCGCAGATGCGCAGATTTACGCTGAACTTCTGCGGTTTTTTTGTGTATTATTTTTTTGCTTAAGATGTTTGAAAATGCAAGGAAGCATTGCTTGGCAATAGTAGCCCTGCCCTCGCTTCAATCTTTTACTCCACTCTCACGAAATCCTCATCGTAAAAGGATTTTCGCTAAGTCAGGTTTAGATTACAACGCAAAGCAATTCTTTGGTTGGTTTTTCTGCACCAGCTACCCATTAACTTGCTTCTTCTTATATTAATTTGTCATTCCGAAGGACGAGGAATCTATCTAAGATATACGAAACCAGATTCTTCGCTTCGCACTGAATGACAGAAAAAACTGAACGACAAATCAAAAAGCACTTTGTCATTCCCACACTGGAGGAACCTGCAAGCTCTATTGTAAAACCTACACACAGGCTACATTGTGAATTAGAAAAAACCGATTAATAAAGAAGCTTCAACTCGTTTAGGCGTATTGCAACTTTCAAAACTGGCAAATACATTGCATTATAAACGGGATTGAAACGGCAGCTTAAGGCGTAGCCTTAACTATAGTGTAAAGCCCGAGTAACTTAAATATTATTACTGACACTGCTTTTCAAAATCATTAGAAAACAAGTTTTATAATTCTTGGAAAGGTGCAGTGCTATTACGGCAATCTTTTTTTGTGTAAAATTTGATATACATTTTCTGCATATTGGCAGAATTTTACAATTTTTAACGTTAATTTAATACCGAATTCCGAAAAACCACTAAAACTATTATGTATAAAAAACTAACCGTTGCGCTTTTGGTGCTTGCAAGTTCTGCATACGCACAAAAAAAGCCATTAGATCATTCTGTTTACGACGCTTGGGAAGCCATTGGCTCAAAACAACTCAGCAACAACGGAGCCTGGGCAAGTTACAGCGTAGTACCGCAAGAAGGTGACGCTAATTTGTTCTTTCAACAAACCTTGGGCACACAAAAACTTAAGGTTCCGAGAGCAAATTTTACACAGTTTAGTCCCGATGCAAAATTTGCGGTATTTGCTATAAAACCATTCTTTAAAGATACAAGACAGGCTAAAATCAAAAAGAAAAAAGCCGATGAAATGACAAAGGATACTTTAGGAATTGCTAACTTAACTACTTTGGCTGTAACCAAAATTCCTAGAGTTAAATCGTTTAAATTTCCGGAAAATGGTGCGTCAATTTTGGCTTATAACTTAGAAAAACCGCTAGATACTAGCAAAAAGGCTAAACCTACCACTCCTGCTACAGAGCAAAAAAACGATGGCGATTATTTCTTTGCAGATGATGAGCCAGCGGGAGGTGCAGCTAAAGAAGGGACCGATTTGGTTGTTAAAAATTTAACAGCAGGCACAGATCGCATCTTTAAATATGTAACCGACTATAGTTTTAGCAAAAACGGTAAACTATTGGTTTTTGCAAGTTCTGGCAGTAAAAAAGATAAAGATGCACAGCAAGGTGTTTTCTTGTACAACACAGAAAAAGGAACTTTAAAAACCTTGTTTAAAGGAAAAGGAAACTTTAAGAGTTTTACATTTGACGATGACAGCGAACACCTAGCGTTTTTGGGCGAAACCAGTCCTGAAAAACAAGAGGTTAAGGATTACAGCGTCTACTACAACTCGTTAACCTTAGATACAGCGCAAGTGTTAGTTGACGGTGATATGCCTGGAATGCCTGAACGTTTTAGTGTAAGTGGCGACGGCAGAATTACTTTTAGTAAAGATGGAAACCGTTTGTTTTTTGGTATAGCACCTGTTAAAAAAGCTAAGGATACAACGCTGGTAGATTTTGAAAATGCCAAATTGGATATTTGGGGTTATAAAGATGATTATCTGCAACCAATGCAGTTGAAAAATGCCGACAGAGAATCGAAAAGAAGTTATTTATCTGCCATTGACATTTACAGCGCAGATCCAAAAATTGTACCCTTAACAGATGCAAAACTTCCAGATGCAACTATGGTAAACGAAGGTAATGCTTCGTTTGTATTAGCCTCTACAGATTATGGTAATCGCATACCCTCACAATGGACCGGCGGTAGCATAAGAGATTACTATTTGGTTGATGTTAAAACTGGTACGCGTAAAAAGATTATCGAAAGTTTAGATGGCAATGCTTCTGTTTCACCTAACGGTAATTTTGTTATTTATTACAATGACAAAACCATGTTATGGAGCACCTATGAAGTTGCCACTGGCAAAACTACCGTACTTAACAACGGTATGTCTGTAAAATTCTATAACGAAGAAAATGATGTTCCTGCGTTGCCTAACAGTTACGGTATTGCCGGTTGGTTAGAGGATGACAAAGGTGTTTTATTATACGATCGTTACGACATTTGGCAGTTTTCTCCAGACGGAAAAACAGCGCCTAAAAACTTAACAAACGGTGTGGGCAGAACAAGTAACATTACTTTTAGAGTAGAAAGGTATAACCCTGACTTTAGATTTTTTGGTAAAAAAGAAGTGTTATTGTTGGATGCTTTTGATAATGCTACTAAACAAAATGGATTTTATAAAAAGGCAATTAACGATAATAAAGCTCCTGAGTTGGTGGTTATGGCGCCAACAAAATATAGCAATGTAGTTAAAGCTAAAGATGCCGAACAGTATATGTTTGATAAAGGCGATTATGTAAATTCTCCTGATGTTTACATTTCAAAAGATTTAAAAACTAATACGAAATTGAGTAATACAAATCCTCAGCAGTCAAACTACAATTGGGGAACTGCCGAATTGGTAAAATGGACTACGCCAAAAGGTTATAAATCTGAAGGTATTTTATACAAACCAGAAAATTTCGATCCAACTAAGAAATATCCAATGATTGTTTATTTCTACGAAAAACTTTCTGATGGTTTATATAGCTATCAAGCTCCAGCTCCTACTCCTTCTCGTTTAAACATTCCGTTTTTTGTAAGTAATGGCTATTTGGTATTTGCACCAGATATTAGCTACGAAACTGGTTATCCAGGTAAATCTGCCGAAGAATTTATTAATTCTGGTGTAGAGAGCTTAAAGAAAAATACCTGGGTTGATGGTGCCAAAATTGGTATCCAAGGTCAAAGCTGGGGCGGTTATCAAGTGGCTCACCTAATTACCAGAACAGATATGTATGCGGCGGCTTGGGCTGGTGCTCCGGTTGTAAACATGACTTCGGCTTATGGCGGTATCCGTTGGGAAAGTGGTATGAACAGACAATTCCAATACGAAAAAACTCAAAGTAGAATTGGTGCAACTTTGTGGGAAAAACCTGAATTGTACATAGAAAACTCTCCATTATTTAGTTTTCCTAAAGTAAATACACCAGTTGTGGTTATGGCAAACGATGCCGATGGAGCGGTGCCTTGGTATCAAGGTATTGAGATGTTTACTGGTTTAAAACGTTTAGGAAAACCAGTTTGGTTGTTAAACTATAATAACGAAGCACACAATTTAGTGCAACGCCAAAACAGAAAAGATATACAAATTAGAGAACAACAGTTTTTCGACTACTATTTAAAAGGTGCAAAAGCTCCAGTTTGGATGGTTAGTGGTGTACCAGCTACTGAAAAAGGAAAAACTTGGGGTTTTGAATTAACCGACGAAAAACCTTAAAATTTTTCAACTAAAATAATCAGATCGTCATTGCGAGGAGTTTATTACGAGGCCAATCTACCTAACAGAAAAGATTGCTTCGCATTACTTGCAATGACGATTTTTATTTAAAAAACATGGATATCAACTCAATTCTTTCTAATCATGACACTTTCAAAGCACATCAATTAAAAGATCGCTTTTTTAAGCATAGCGATGTGATGGATTTGCTTAGTAAACTTTCAGCAAATTTTCAGATTAGCAAACTCGGAGATTCCTACAATGGGAAAAGCATAAATCTTGTTAAATGGGGAAATGGCAAGATAAAGGTAATGTTGTGGAGCCAGATGCACGGCGATGAAGCAACGGGAACGATGGCCTTATTTGACTTGTTTAATTTTTTGCAAAGTGATAACGAGTTAGTGAAGGAATTAAATACAAACTGCCAGCTTTTCATTATTCCGATGGTAAACCCTGACGGCGCAGAGATTTTTACAAGAAGAAATGCACAGCAGATAGATATAAACAGAGATTACCTAAAACAAGCCAGCAAGGAAGCTCAAATTTTAAAAAATACTAGAGATGAAATTAACCCTCAATTTGGTTTTAACTTGCACGATCAGACTACGTTATGGAGTGTATCTAAATCTATAAAGCCCGCTACCCTGTCTTTTCTAGCTCCTGCTTACGATGAGGAGCTAAATGTGAATGAAACAAGAGAAAGTGCGATGTTGGTTATAGCTAAGATTTTTGATGAGATTAATGCGTTTTTGCCAGGGCAAATTGGATTGTTTGACGACGAATTTGAACCAAGAGCTTTTGGCGATAATTTCCAGAAAGCCGGAACCTCTACCATACTAATTGAAGCTGGGGGTTTTAAAGATGATTTGGAAAAACAGCAGATAAGAAAGTATTATTTCGGTTCTATATTAAGCGGTTTAAATGCTATAAGTTCTAAATCCTATCAACAAAAAAAATTAGCAAACTACTTTACTATCCCTAAAAATAACAAACAAATTTTTCATGTTTTAATACACAATGTGATGTTAAATGACATTGAAGTTAGCATTGGGATAAATTATGAAGAGTGCCCAACGAAATGTGGTTTAACAACAGAAAGAATTTACAGTATTGAAGATATTGGCGATTTGAGTTTCTGCGATGCTTATAAAGTTTTTTCGATAGCCAACTTAAAAATTAAGGGCAACATTGAAATTTTTAAACGTGCACATTTTAGTCTTTTGCAAGGCGATAGTACAATTTTATCCTTCCAAGACGGAATATTGTTTTAAAAATTATTACTTTCAATCTTCTAATCTTTATAAACTAAATGGCATTAAGTAGAATTTGGTCTGGTTTTATAATTGTGGCAATTGTTGTTGCTGCAATAAAATGTTTTTTCTTCGGACAATCAGAAATTTTTAGCTGGATGGTAGTTGGCAAAGCCGATGACCCAACCAACTTAACTAAAGTAAATGGTATTATAGAAACTTGCTGGACATCAGTTGAACTTTGCTTAAAATTGATTGGCATACTGGCACTTTTTATGGGATTTATGAGCATTGCCGAACGTGCTGGCGGAATTCGTTTATTATCTAGAATCGTTGGCCCGTTTTTTTCCAAACTTTTTCCTGAGATTCCGAAGGGACACCCTTCTATGGGACATATGATTATGAACTTTTCGGCTAACCTTTTAGGTTTAGACAATGCGGCCACTCCTTTTGGCTTAAAAGCGATGGAAAGTTTGCAGGAGTTAAACCCGAATAAAGAAACTGCCAGCAATTCTCAGTTAATGTTTCTTTGTTTGCATGCGGCAGGTTTGAGTTTAATTCCGGTAAGCGTGATAGCTATTCGTGCGTCTCAAAATGCCTCAGATCCTACCGACATTTTTATTCCCTGCCTAATTGTAACCTTTGTAGGCACAATGGCAGCAATGACAATTGTATCTATCAAACAAAAAATAAATTTATTTCAGCCAGTTATTGTAGGCTGGATTTTAAGTATATCGGCAATAATTGCAATGTTGGTTTGGTACGTAACCTCTCTTGATGCAAGTGGTATAAAGTCGTTTTCTGGCATGCTAAGCAACGGCCTTATCTTATTTGTATTTTTTGCTATTGTTTTAGGGGGGATTTATAAAAAGATTGATGTATTTGATGCTTTTATTGATGGTGCAAAAAATGGATTCGAAACTGCGGTAAAAATTATTCCATATTTAGTAGGTATGTTGGTGGCCATTAGTATGCTTAGAACTAGTGGAACTTTTGATGTAGTAATTTTGGGCATTAAGAATGTGTTTGCATTTTTAGGTGCCGATACACGTTTTGTAGAAGCCCTGCCAACCGCGTTAATTAGACCTTTAAGCGGTGGTGCTGCCAGAGGGATGATGGTTGATACCATGACGGCCTACGGTGCAGATTCTTTCGCAAGTAAACTGTCTGGTATTTTCCAAGGTGCTTCTGATACTACCTTTTATGTAATTGCCGTTTACTTTGGCTCGGTTAGCATTAAAAATACTCGTTACGCAGTTGGTGCTATGCTTTTAGCCGATTTGGTTGGAGTTTGTACTGCTATCGGGTTAGCTTACTTATTTTTCGGAAGTAGTTTGTAGGTTTTTTAGCAGAACGTCTATAAACTCTTGTAGCTCAGAAAGTGGACACTCGTTTTTTAGTAGGTGCTTTATTTGATAAACCTGAACGAAGTGAAAAACCCGCAGTTGAGGTACGAAACGAGGATTTGTAACAAAGTGCAGGGCAACCGTTGATAGTAGCAACTAAGTATCTTTTCTAAATAAAAAAGTCCCGCTGTTGTTAATAGCGGGACTTTTTAATTACGTTGGTTATTTAGTAACCAGGGTTTTGTTGCGCTCCTATTCCAGGATTTGCATTTATTTCTGTTTGCGAAATTGGCAAGCGAGTTCTAAAGAAAGTTCTGTCGATAGTTTTAGTTCTAAAACTTGCAGGAATTGCGCCAAGTTCATCGTTAAATGTAATTGATTTATTTAAACGGATCATATCAAAGAAACGTTGTCCCTCCCCTATAAATTCTTTGCTCCTTTCGTCTAAAATCATATCTACAGAAACTGTGGCGGCAGTTGCAGGTGCCAAATTTGGTGATCTCTTACGGATATTATTCAAGTATGTTGCAGCTTGCCCAGGATTTGTAGGTAAGATTGCTTCGGCAGCAATTAAGTACATTTCCGAAAGTCTGATAAGTTTAAGATTTACAGCAGTTGGCGTCGCTTTTCCATCGCCAGCTAAGGTAGTGCTACCGCTGTATTTATATATAGCTCCAAGTCTTGCGTTACCGGCAGTCTCGTCGTAAGCCATAATACCCCATCGCACATCGTTTGCATCTTGCCCAAGTCTAGTTAAAAAATAACTACTAGCTGTAAACCAACCTAGCGCCGTTGTTGCGCCATGAGATCTACGTCTGTGGTAGAAACCAAGCGAACCAGTTGTAAGATCATTTTCCAAAGGAACTACACCAATTTCGAAAATAGATTCTGATCCGAATTGAGTTGTCCAAGATGTTACCCAGTTTGCATTAGTATATAAGGTATATAAACTTGTTGCCCCTATAACTTCTTGTGCTGCCGACAAAGCATTTACATTGTCTTTCATGGTTAGATAAACTCTTGCTTGGGTTGCTAAATTGCCGTAATAGTTGATGTAACCGTTGGTTTTAGTTTTAGGAAGAAGTGGCGCTGCATCTTTTAAATCTTTTAAAATTTGCGTGTAAGTTTGTTCTACAGTACTTCTTAATGGTTGTGCATCTGAGGTTAGTTTATTTAACACAATGGGAACGCCAAAAGATGTTTTATCATCATCGTAAGATTTACCGTATAAACGCACTAAATCGAAATACATGATTGCACGTGCCGTTAAAGCTTGTCCTTTTGCACTACCAAAGCCGGTTGCACCATTTGCCTCGAGTTTAGCAATGTTCTCTAGCAAATTGTTAGCCTGCAAAATACCGTAATAAATTTGCGACCAAAAGCCCACGTTAGAACCACTTGTTACTTGATGATTGAAAGTATATAAACCATCTTGTCCACGTCCTTGAGAAAAGATGGTAAAATCGCCACCTTTTGCATCTCCATAAAGCATAAAGTTACGGCCATAATAATCAGCACTACTCATAGTTCTCATTATGCCATTAATCATTACTTGTGCATCTGCCGGAGTTTGTATTGCTAAGTCTGAATCGCCAGAATTGCTTGGCTTTACATCCAGAAACTTTTTACATGAGGAAAGCCCAATGATAAGCAACCCCAATAAAAATATGTTAATCTTTTTCATTTTTAAATTCTTTAAATATTAGAAACCGAACTCTAAACCAAACGTGTAGGTTTTTCCAAATGGAGTTTCCCATCCTCTCGTACCGTAAGAGTTAACCTCGGGATCAGCATTTTTAAACTTAGAAAACGTTAATAAGTTTGAACCATTAAAATAAACTCTTGCATTTGAAGCACCGATTTTGCTAATGATATTTGTTGGTAAACGGTAAGCTACCGTTACATTTTTTAAACGCATAAAACTAGCATCATACAAATTCCTGCTACTGTACTGTATAGCATCAGTTAAATCTAAACCACTAAGTTTTGGTAATGTACCGTTTGGATTTCCTGGAGTCCACATATTATCGTAGTATTCTTGAGAACGAATTCTTTCCCAGTAATAACCATCGTCTGCAACGTCTTTAGAGGCACCATCGTAAATTTTACCACCAATTTTATAGATGAAATTTAACGCCAATGAAATTCCTTTATATTCAACATCGGTATTAAAACCACCATAAACTTTAGGAGAAGCATCTCCCAAAATAATTTGTGCGGCGTTTCCAAATGTACTGGTAGCTGGTCTGCCGTTGTACACAAAATCTGTAGTTGTTGCTGTTGCTCCATTTTTATACCATACATTTTTACCATCTGCCGGATTAGTTCCTGCCCACTCAAATCCATAAAAGCTATATGTTGGTTGTCCTTCTTTAAAAATATATTGCGCTCTTGCATCGCCACCAGTTGGGTCGGTCCAAATAATATCTTTACCACCATTAAGCTTCGCTACTTTTGATTTAATGAAAGTTGCATTAACATTTGCACTCCATCTCCAACCATTTTTGCTAATGATATCTCCCCCTAAATCAACTTCAATGCCTCGGTTATTCATTTCGCCGACATTTCTTAAAGTTGAGCTGAAACCAGTGATCATTGACGTTGGTACATCTTGTAATAAATCTCTAGAATCTTTATTAAAATACTCAACTGAACCTGTAATTCTGTTGTTAAATAATCCAAATTCTAATGCAAAGTTTGTAGAATAGCTGGTTTCCCAAGTTAAATTCGGATCAGCGATTTGAGTTAAGGTACCGCCGGGTTGAGATAGGTATTTAGAGCCGTAACCGGTTAATGATCTCCAACCAAAGTTTGCAGTAGGTGTTGTACCGTTTGTACCATAAGAAGCCCTTAAACGTAGGTTGCTTATGTAGGTAAGGTCTTTCATAAACTCTTCGCCGTTTATTTTCCAAGCACCAGCTATAGACCAGAAATTACCCCAACGCACCCGTGGGTCTAATCTTGATGAGCCATCTCTACGGAAAGATCCCGAAAGGAAATACTGTTGGTTGTAATCATACTCCGCACGAGATAAAAATGAAACAATTGAATTACCCCAATCGTAAGCAGATGCATTTGTTACACCAGCGGTAGCAACTGTATGTAGAGCGCTTGATGGTAAATCTGTTCCTGTAGAACGTTGAAATTCTGTTTTATTTTTTTCAGCCTCAAAACCTGCTAATAAACCTAAGTTATGTTTCTCAAAACTTTTGTTAAAATTTAAAGTAGTTGATGAAACCAGTTTGTTAACATTTGTTGTAAAAGCATTTACACTTCCTTTTGTGGCTACGCCATTAAAATGCAGTGCACTGTAATATAAATCGTCGGTAATTTGAGAATTATCGTAAGAGAATATCGATTTTAAATTAAGCTCTGGCAAAATTTTAACCGTTACCGTTTCGTTTGCGGTTATCCTTTTAGTAACCGATGAGTTTTCCCATTCATTATCATAATAAATAGCATTTTGCGCTAAACTATTGTAACGAGCGGTAAAAGGCAAACCGGTTTTATAATCTGTAGGCCAATAGAACCCCCACAAAAGATTCCTAGTTTGTAAAAAGTAATTAGAACCTGTGTTCCTAGTATCGTTATATCCAGATTGACTGGTTCTTGCTAGGTTGATATTTGTGGCTAATTCTACATATTTACCTATATTCTGCGAGAGATTTAGCCTGCCTGAAAACCTGTCAAAATCGTTAACTCTAACCCTACTTTGGTCTTTTGTATAAGCAAACGACGTATAATATTTCGTATTTTCATCGCCACCACTTACTGCTACGTCATTTGTTTGATAAATTGCAGTTCTAAACAGTGCATTTTCCCAGTCGTAAAATTTTCCATCACGATTTTCGACACCGTCTGTCTTACCTTTTATGGTTACATTTTCATACATACTAGTTCCTTGAGTCGAAAATTCGTAACCATGGATTCCAAAACCATAGCCGGTTGTTGGCGTGCCATAAGTTGTGCCAGGAGCCCAGTTTCTAGAGTTCAATCGCATCAAGGTTTGTTCGTTAGCTTGTTGTGGAGTTCTGCCCGCTGCAATACGAGAATCGTAAAGTATGCTATATAACATATTTATCTGTTCTTGCGGTCCAGCGGTTTCGTAATTATCGGTAGCCCAAGTTGGTGTAAAACCAACAGAAGAACGAACGGTAATTGATGGCTTGCCACTTTTTCCTTTTTTTGTGGTGATGATAACTACACCATTGGCCGCTCTAGAACCATACAAAGAAGAGGCGGCTGCATCCTTTAATATTGTAACGGTTTCAATATCGGCCGGATTTAGCGAACTCATGATATTATTGGTAGCCATCGTATAATCGCTCATTTGCCCAGCGTTACCAGAAACAACTGGCACACCATCAATAACATACAAAGGTTCGTTTGAAGCACTCATAGAGCCGATACCTCTAATTCTAATACTTGCAGTTGCGCCAGCCTGTCCAGAAGATTGTGTCACTTGTACACCTGGAGTTCTTCCAGCTAAGGCATTTTCAAATGATGTAAGTGGTAAATCTTTGTTTGGCTTGATAGAAGCGGCCGATCCTGTATAGGTGCTTTTTTTAGTTGTTCCGTAAGCTACTACTAACACTTCATCTAAGTTTTGCTGCGAGGAACTTAGCGATACGTTAACATCGCCCGCTCCGATTACAGCTTCTTTGGTTTCATAACCTAGATATTTAAAAACCAACGTGGTACTTCCGGTCGGAAGATTAAGCGTGTACGTACCATCTGGTTGTGTAGTGGTGCCAACAGCTGTACCTTTAACAAGTACGCTTACACCGGGGATTCCAACACCGTCTGCAACATCTGTTACTTTTCCTCTAATTGTTTTTTGAGCATAGGTAGCTGTTGCAAACAGTAAAAATCCTAATAAGATTAAGATAGATTTTCTGTTCATATTCTGTTAATTAAGTTTAAGTTGTTTGAAATTTAGCAAAAAACATCAACTAAAACTTATAACAGCTCGTTATTTTGAACAAAAATTAATCTAAATAAGCAAATGAAGATTAGACAGCGTAGTTTGGAGGGGTTTCGCTGTCAATTCTACCGATGATTTGATCTAAAACGCTTTGGTCTAAATTGGTAAATTTAGACGAATACCATTTGGAAGATTTCTCATCAAGCCAAATGCAAAACGAGTGGCAATCTTCTAAAATTACAGCATAAGTTAGATGAAAATCATCTTGAATCCTCATGCAAAATCCTTTAAAGGTTTTTCCTTTTACGTCAAACTGGAGGTTTAAATAATTGCTCAACATGGTAATTTGGTTTTAGGGTGATGTAATAACAAATCTGTAAATCAAATGTTTAACCAATGTTAAAATAAAATTATTTTATTTCCTTAACCCACATTAAGCATGTTAGAATATCCCTTGGCTATTAATCTGTTTTTTGCAGGTAGGTAGATTTCGCATTGCAAATTTATAATTGTTCTACCTTGTTTAACAATAGTAGTTTTTGCAGTAATAATATCTCCTTCTACGGCGGGCGCAAAATAATCTATGTTGTTATTTACCGTTGTATATTTTGCAGAAAGACCCAAAGTAAAAACTGTAGCACCAATTAAATCGTCTATTATACCAGCCGTAATACCACCGTGCAAAATTTTATGCGGATTAGTCATCTCTTTTCTAATTACGTAACTACAATGTAAACTGCCTTTTTCAGCATGAATTAATGTAGGTTTTAACCAATTCATAAAAGGCGATGGAGACTGTGTAATTTCTTTGCCAGTAAATAATTTGAAGTTTTCTAATACACTTTGTGGTTTATTTTGTTCTTCCATTTTATGTAATGTTTACACTAAATTAGCCATTTAAACTAAAAGATATGAGCAAAGAGATAATTACTGCAATAACTGAATTAGACAAATCCAACTACAAAACCAAAGTTTACGCCGGCGGACATTTTATTTATGCGGATGAGCCCGAAGCTCTAGGTGGTACGGATGAAGGAATGAATCCAGGTGCTTTATTATTAGCAAGTTTGGGAAGCTGTACTGCAATAACAGTAAGAATGTATGCTGATAGAAAAGAAATTCCTTTGGATGAAATTAAAATTAGTTTAGCAATTTGTCCGGAGGACGAAATGGACAAAAGTACAACCATTACTAGAAAAATTGAATTGATTGGAGCGATTAGCGATGACGATAGAAAACGTTTATTGATTATAGCGGACAAATGTCCTATCCATAAATTATTAACAAATCCCATTAAAATAGAAACAGCATAATAAAACATTTTGCCTTCTGAACTGTAATTTAACAAGTTTTAACCTTAATAATTTTAAGATGGAAGATGTAAGTGAAACAACTTCGCAAGATGCGTTAAACAACGCTAACGAAGATAAAAAACCAGTTGGCTATGGCAGTTCTATACAAAATAGTGGTAACGGAAATAAAACCAGACCTACCGATTTAGATAAGCTAAAGGCTGAAGAGACAGTTAAGAATGAAGAACAAACAGATGAAGATGCCGAAAAAGGCCATGCTTAAGGTAAATCGAATAAACTTCAGATTTATGACTTACGAAGCTTAGACAAATAAAAAAAGCTTCGTGAGTCTCTGTAATTAATTTTTAAAATCGCCTTCTTTGTTTAATAATTTAAAGTAATCATCAAGATTTACACCAAGCGATTTCTCAAAACTCGCCTTCAAATCATTAGGACTAGGATGTTTGTTTTTCCAATCGTTGAAATAGGTTTTAAATGCCTGATCCATTTTCTCTCTTCCGACATTAGATTCTAAAATGTAAAGCCAAAGTGCGGTTTTCACGTACGATGTCATCGAATAATCCTGTGCAGATGCAAATTTATCAGCTGGCGTATCTATAGCTGGCTTAATTGGCACATTAATCATTGCGTTATAAACGGACGCCAAAAATTGATCGGCTGGTAAAGCTTTAATATTCTCCGGAATTGCATTACCAAAAACAGCGTTCGTTTTATATTTTTCGGCTTCATACCTAAACTGAAAATAAGTGTTTAAACCCTCATCTTGCCAAGTATGCATACGCTCATTACTGCCTAAAATACTCATAAACCAATTATGACCAACCTCGTGTGTAATAACTGCATCTAAAGATGCTGGTTTTGCATCAGGGCTTGTAATTAATGTAATTGTCGGATACTCCATACCGCCACTCGAGTTGTTTTTAGGACCTTCTACTACTTGTACAACTGGATACTCGTACTCTCCTATCCAATTACTATATTTCTTCAAAGCGTCTTTTGTATAATCTACGCTAGCTGTCCAAATTTTTTTTTTCTTGTTATGAAAATAAGTAAAAACATCTACCACTTTACCCGACGCCAATTTTGCGGTATCGTACTGTATCACAAAGTTTTTATCAGCAAACCAAGCAAAATCTGGCACGTTTTCCATCTCGTAGCTTAGTGTTTTAGTTGCATTACTTTTTGCAACGTAAAGTGTAGGCTTATCATTTCGCTCTGCGTTATTTTTTGCACCTATAGTTCTGTATTGCGATAATTCGTCTTCTGTTTTTAAAACACCTGTTGCGCCAACTACGTAAGCCGATGGCAATGTGATATTAACTTTATAGTTTCCATAGTCATTGTAAAATTCTCCCATGTCTAAGTATGGGAACTCATGCCACCCATTAACATCAAAAACTGCAGGTTTTGGATACCATTGCGTTACCATAAATTCGCCATCCGCAAAGCCAGACCTAGAAAAATAGCTTGGCAATTTTACGCTAAAATCGGTTGTAATATTTGCAGTTTCTCCGGGCTTTAAAGGATTTGGCAAGAGCACTTTAACCACGTCTATATATTGCGGATTGTTATGTGGTTCTACAGTAGCAACTTTGCCATCTTGCTTAAAACTTAATCCATCTATACTGCCGTAAGTATAGTTTGCCATTTTCTTTTTTCTGGAAGGATCACTCTTAATTTGTTGAAACATAGCGGTTGTTTCTTGCTTGTAGGCATTTGGATAAATATGAAACCAAATAAAATCTAAGGTTGTAGGCGAGTTATTTTTATATGTGATTTTTGCATTTCCATTTAATGTTTTTTCTATATCATTCAAAGCAACATCAATCTGAAAATCTACCTGTTGTTGCCAATATGAGTTTTGGGCAAAAGCATTTAAGTTTATCAGCAGTAAAAGAAATACGATTAGTTTTTTCATGGTAGCTATTTTTGTGGAAGATAATAATTTTGAACATAAAAAATGGCACCCGATGTGATCAAGTGCCATTTTTTTATATTATTTCAAGTTATTTGGAGAGCATTTCCGCAAATAATTGATAGGAATAAAGTCTCGCGGTATGATCGTAAATGTGTGAAGTTACCATTACTTCATTAACCCCTGTTTGATTTAAAAAAGATTGCATTTGCGCTTTAATTTTAGCCGGACCTCCTATAAATGAAACCGCTAACATTTGGTTTACAGCTTCTTCCTGCATTACGTCCCAAACATCATCCATATTATCAACTGGTGGTTGCAATAGTTGTCGTTTTCCTGTTACAATGCCCATAAACAGTTGTTTTAAAGAAGTCGATAATTTCTCTGCTTCTGTATCAGTATCGGCCATTACGGCATTTACGCAAGCCATTACATACGGTTCTTTAAGCATAGCTGATGGTCGGAAGTTTTGCCTGTAAATCTGTATAGCTTCCATAAAATAGGTAGGTGCAAAGTGTGTGGCAAATGCATAAGGTAATCCATAAGATGCTGCCAAATGAGCACTTTCTGTACTCGAACCTAAAATCCACAAAGGTACATCTGTACCTTCGCCCGGGATTGCCCTTACGCTAGCCCCGCTATTGCTAGCCGATAGATACTTTTGAAGTTTCAAAACATCCTGCGGAAAACTGTGAGGCATATTAACTCTTCCACCTCTAATTTCCATAGCAGTTAATTGGTCCGTTCCAGGTGCTCTTCCTAAACCCAAGTCTATCCTATCGGGATACAAAGTTGCCAAAGTACCAAATTGCTCTGCAATAATCAATGGCGAGTGGTTTGGCAACATGATACCGCCAGAACCAACTCTAATTTTTTCGGTTTTACCCGCAATGTGACCGATAAGTACCGACGTTGCAGAACTTGCTACACTAATCATATTGTGGTGTTCTGCAAACCAATATCTGGTGTAACCCAAGTTCTCTACATGTTGCGCTAGTATAACGCTATTGTTAAATGTATCAGCAATAGTTTTTCCTTCTACTACAGATGCCAGATCTAGCACAGAGTAAGTTAAATCTGTCAATTTTTTATTATCCATAAATATAAATGCTATAAATCTGAAGCTATAAGGTTGCTTAAAAGCGCAAACGTTTCTTCGTTACGCTTGTAGTAAGTCCACTGGCCAGATCTGGTTGCGGTTACTAAACCTGCCCTTTGCAAAATTGCCAAGTATTCTGACACCGTAGATTGTGTTAATCCGGCCTTTTGCTGAATATGACCAACACAAACGCCTAAACACTCCGGTTCATTTGCAAACTTGTAATCTGGAAAAAACTTTTCGGGTTCTTTAAGCCAAGCTAATATCTGCAAGCGAGTCTTATTACTTAGCGCTTTAAATACTTCAATCTGCTCCATAGCACAAATATATATCGACTTTTTCCGATATTCCTATTTATTTTAATTACGTGACACAATTTGAACAAATTAATCTTCTATCCCCTCAAAATTTTCATCACTGCTTTTCTTAGTATTGTTTTCATCCTGTTTGCCCCCGATAAAAAGATTTCCATTTTCATCGGTTTCAATCTCCTCATTTGTTTTTCGTTCAACAGGGTTGATTTTTGGCTTTTGCGTTTTCTTAGTAGATTTATTTTCCATTTTAATTTTGCTATTTAATAACAAAGGATTGAGAACGTAAATGGTTTTATAAAAACGCTAATCTGAAAACCAAATGCTTTTAATGTGGTTGTGTCTTTATGCAAACATTATTCATTTTAGCAATACCAGTTGCATGCTTGGCATGGACAGTTACCAAAGAAGAAGTATTTAGAGAGGCAAGAGAATTTTGCGTAGACAGATCGCAAAATTGCGATAAGCTTTATAAGCGGAAGTTTTTTTACTTATTTACCTGCGAATACTGTTTTAGCCATTACGTAACTATCTTAATGCTCGTAATGACTAATTATAAATTGCTATACAGCGATTGGAGAGGCTATGTAATTGCCGGTTTCTCTATAGTTTGGATCGCTAATGTATATATGAGTCTTTATAACCTAATAAGGATAGATTTAAAGAAACAAAAGATTATAGCAAAAAAGGAAGAGCAGAACTTAGAAGAACAGCAGTCTTAGTTTACAATATCAAATAATGGCGCCCACTGACTTTTACCAGACGGTCTTTGCATTGTTTTAGTGATACATGGATCAGAAGTTATAAAATCCATATCCTCGGTATTGTTAGCTTCTGTTAAAACAACGATTTTACAGGCGTTCTTGAATTTATCGTTGTAGTGAGAGAACCTTTCTAGAAAACCGATTCCATTTACTGCTGGCATATCTAAGTCTAAAATAATTAGCGATGGAAGTTCTTCGATCTTGTCCTGTTTAGCATCTAGGTAATTGAGCGCTTTAAGAGCACTGCCCATAACCATAACCTCCCAGTGCGGATTTTGATTTCCCACCATTTGATTTGCTGAACCTTTAGTTTTCGGTTTATCGTCAACAATCATTATTCTATTTTCTCTTATCATGGCTTAGTTTGTTTATCGATTAATTATTAACCTTTAGGCAAATTTATAGCCAAAAGATATCTTCAGGTAAGTTATCTTAAGTCTATTTAACTAAATTAGTATAAGAAACAAATGTTAACGTAGACCAAAGTATGTAAGTTGTAGAGAAAAAAATTCCTCAAATCTCAATTCCTCAGCCTAACAGAATATTCCATTTTTAAAAATCGAGCAATAAATTACCCATCAAAGAGATATTATTCCCCAATACGGGGAATTTATTTCCGATTTTGCAATTTTAGATTTAAAAATTCACTAAGCATTCCCTTTATAGTTGTGGAATAAATTCAACGAAAAAATTAAGCTGGAAATTACACACTCAAAAAATAAAAATAATTATCTAAGTAATCAATTAGTGGCAGAAAAGTAGTTTTTGGGCTAGTATTTCGGAAAATACTTGATTAAAGCAATTTTATATCAAAAATATTAACTGAAAATAACATCTTAAAACTTTGGGTTGTTCATTTTGTTCATTGTTCATTCAGTTAAAACAATTAACCTATGATTAAATGTATATATATCGTAGATAATCAACTGTATACCTGAAGATTATTACAAAAAGTTGTATATTACATAAAACCTACGTCGAAATGACGTTTATAAAATTCTCATTTAATGGCCTATATTTAGAAAATAGTTAAATTAAAACGCAGCTCATCCACACATGCCCTACACGTTAATCCTTCAAGATTTAAAACGGTTAATTTTAGCTAAAGCTGGAATAAAAATAATCAGCCCATCAGATTGTAGGGTCATTTCTATATCTATACAACAAGAGTTAAGAAAGAACATCAGCGAAACAACTATCAAACGTCTTTTCGGATTTGCTGAAATAAAACACGACTTTTCTAAATTTACCATTAACACACTTAAAGAATATGTTGGTGTGCTTGAAGAGCAAGTGGAGGATTCTACCGTATCTACTATCATAACAAATGAGGATCTTAGCCAAATCAGAGCAAAAGCGCTAAGAATATCCCAATACACTTTGCAAAATTTAAAAAACAGGTGTACCGTACCTTACGAGATGACTGTTCCGCGTAAATTTGCCCGACATGATTTCGATTTCTTCTACAACAGCAATTTCAATTTTACAGCTTTTGTTTCACAACCTGGCTACGGAAAAAGTATATTAATTAGCCATTTGGTGCAAGAAATGTTTTTTGAAAAAAATGCACCACATCAAAACGACATTGTTCTTTTGATAAATGCCGATCACATATTTAATAGTGAGCTTTTTGAACTTAGTTTAGAAGATAGAATAAAACAAAAACTTGGCTTAAATCCAGAGACAGATTTAATAAGATACTTTGATGAACATTGGAAAACTTCATACACAAAATTTGTAGTTATAATAGATGGTTTTTCTGAATTAATTATCAAGAAAATATATAAACCTCAAATATTCGACAGGCTTTTAGGCTTTATCGGTGCAATTGACGGAAGCGATAATATAAAGCTAATATTTACCATGCGCTCCACAACTTGGAACAGATTTTATGAACGCATGCGATACTCGCACTTTTTAAAAAAGAAATGGTTTACCGGCAGTTATTTTAATTTAAGAGATAGCTCAAACGTGCCTCCTTTAAATGAGGTTGAAGTAAAACAAATATTTGAGCAACTAAGTGATGTTCCCTTCGATTCTATTAGCAATAAACTTAAATCCCAACTAAAATTCCCTTTTCATATTCAATGGTATTACCTTCTTAAAGAAGAATATGCAAATTTCGAATCTTACACCAATATTGTCTTTTTCGAAATAATTGCGAGGTTTATACAAGAAAAGGTTTACAATTCAACCTATGCTACCGAGAAGGTTTCATTTTGCAAAAAACTTATCCATCTTACTAATTACGGGCGAAAGGAAAATGTTGTTTTAAAAGCCGATTTAATAAAGGAATTTCCGGTTTTTAAAAATGCCTATATGGAATTATTGGCAGATGGAATCCTTGTTGAGGAGAAACGATTGGTGAATGGATTTATAGAAGAGCATGTTCGTTTTGTACAGTCTCACGTTTTCGAGTATTTTTTATTCATAGAGCTGTACGACCTTTTCGAGAAAAATCCGGATGCGAAATTCTTTGGGGCAATAGATAGCGAGTATACCGGAAACCAGGTTCGTTTTCAGCTATTGCAATGGGCAATCAGGTTAATGATAAATTTGGGACAACTGAGAGAACTCTCTGCAGTTTTACATTTAAAGCTGAATAATTACGAAAAAAACTATTTGGTTTACTTTATTGCCGAAAATTTAAACTTCAGAAATAAATTCCATCCCGAAATTAAAAAAGCGATAAATCAGCAAAATTTACACAACCTATTAATTAAACACCTCATTCATTTCGATTTTGTAGATTCTAGTTATAAAGACGCAGTCGCATCCTTAATAAACGTTGCAGACGATGGGGAAATTAAGTTGTTTTACGAGTCTATACTTGCAATTTTTGATTGCATGAGCTTAGATCAGGACAAAATTCTTTACAGATTAAACCAACTTAAAAGTTTAAAAAGCCACAGTTCTGCTTGGGAAGTTAACCCTTACAAAGTTGCAAAATTAATTTATTTGCGGTTAAAGGGAATTACACTAAGTGAAGATGAACAAATTTTAACTATTGAGCGGTTTAAAAACGACAGTAACTTCGAACTAAAGGAAGCAACCGATTTGCCCAACAGCAGACAGGTATTAAGTTATCTTATGATGTTTGTTTTAAATCTGTTTTACGGAAATCAGTTTGAAACGAAGAAGATTATTAACACCATAACCAGACTTCATCCAAAGCTTTTAAAATCCAGAAAAACGTTTTCTCTTTATCTGTTAAATTTATTGGCACAGGCAAGCGCCAGAGTGCAACCAGATGAAACAACTGATAAGATGGAAAATCTGCTGGCTAAGCTATACGCTGTGGACAATAAGGTGAGCCCAACTTTATATACCCAATCGGTTTTTTTATCACTCAAAGCAGAACAAAGCAGAAATAGAAAAGATTTTGATTCGGCATTAAAATATGCGAAAGAATGCTTAGATATTTACGAAAGGAATGACATTACCGTAAATCAGATTTTTATGTACAATCTAATTATCAATATTTATAAAGAATTGGGAGAGCAAGATAAGGTTGAAGAGTACAGTTATAGGAAAATAAGTTTGCTGGATAGCAAAAATGTAGACCTGGGTTTATTCAGATCTACATCGTATATATAGACAAAATTAAAACTATTTTTTGGTTACTTTAAATTCCGTTCTTCTATTCAAGGCCCTTCCTTCCGGGTTATCAACTCCATTTTTTAATTGGTTTGCTGCAATCGGCATGGTTAAACCATAACCTTTACTTGCTAAACGTCCGGGGTTTATTCCTTTATTTATCAAATAATCTACACATGATTTTGCTCTACGATGAGACAAATCCATATTGTAATCTGCTTTGCCAATATTATCTGTATGTGCGCCAAGTTCTATCTCAATATTTTTGTTATCTACCATCAAATTATACAAATAATCAAGGGTAGCTTGTGATGATGGCGTAAGTTCGGCACTGTTAAACTCGTACAAAATATTTTCCAGCACAATAGGCTTATCAACTATAAAAGGCACTAAACAAAGCTCATCACTTTTTAATGTATCAACGCTTGCAAGTTTCTCATAGCCGTAAGTTAAATTTTTAGCAAAATATAAATCCTTAACTGCGTTTAGTTTAAAGCCTCTATTAGAATTTATGCCAAAATTATATAATCCATCGGCATTCGTTTGCGTAGTTTGTGTTCGCATGTCATTGCCAGTTAGGGTAACCGTTGCGCCTTCCAACGGTTTTTGTGTTTTGCAATCTATAAGTTTCCCATTAATAAAAAGTGTTTCTCTTTTAACCTTAAAAATTTCTAAACAACAAAGCGATTCTCGATCTGAACTGATGTAACCCTCTGTATCTAAATCATCTAACGAAGTAAAATACATATCATCTTTGGCAGAGTTAAACGGATAGCCTAAATTTATTGGTACCTGCCAATCAGCAAAGTCGCCAGTAGTTTCAAAAAAATCATACCCCCCCATACCAACTCTCCCATTGCTACTAAACAAAAGCCTTTGAGTTTTCGGGTTATAATATGCAGCCTGTTCATCGCCTTTGGTGTTAATCTTCTCTCCCATGTTAACAGCATTCCCTGTAGTTCCGTCGGCTCTAATAATGGCATACCATAAATCGTATTTACCAGAACCGCCAGGTCTATCAGACGAAAAAATGAGGTATTTTCCATCTTTAGTAACGGAGGGTTGGATAGAGTTAAATCCGTTTACATTTATCTCACCTCCTAAAACTACTGGGTCTGTCCACTTATTTTCACCTATTTTTTTAGACAGATAAATACTTTTCGTTCGCTCATCCTTATTAATCCATGCGGTAAAATACATTGTATTTCCGTTGGGATGAAAACTTGTTGCCGCCAATTCCATTTGTTTAAGATTAACATTTACTTTACTTACAGATGTGGCGTTTTCTGCATTATCGGCAACGTAAATGGCATTAATATATGGCGTTTCTTTTTTAACAACTTTATTATTTGAAGCTGTGCTAGTTAAAATTTCGCTCTTCCCACTGCCGCCAGTTGGTCTTGATGATGTGAAATAAAAATCATCTTCAATTAGAATTGGAGCATAATTTGAGCCTTTTTCATTAATATTTGCACTTAATCGATCTAACTTAAACAATCTAGGATACTTGATTTCGGCCAGTGCAAATTTGCAAGATTCAATTTCAAACTTTGCCAATTCCTTGTAGCCATCATTCAGTGTGTACCTCTTGGCAAAGTTGCTGAATGCTAATATGGCCTCATCAAACCTAAAATTAGCACGCAGACAGGTTGCATACCAAAATTCGCTCTGTGCATACTTTGCATTAGTAAAACTCGTGGCTATCGCATACCACTTCTCTGCATCCTGAAAGTTTCTGTACAGGCGTAATGATGTAGCGAGTTGATAAACCGCATATTCGTAATCATTCTTTTTTGGGCTTTCTTCTTGTATTTTCTTTTCGAAGCCATGAGGAACCACGAAACCTGTACTATCTGCAGAAATTTGCAACGCTTTTTTGTAATACTCTGCTGCTGCGTAATATTCTTTATTTAAAAAGTATACGTCGGCAACGCGTTTAGAATCTGCTGTCATCTGTGCATTAACCACAGATAGGTTTATTAAACTGATAAATATAATGATGATAGTGCGCATAGATTTGATATTAAAGACGTGGACAGAAAAAATTTGGACCTACGATGCCTTTTCTACTGGTAAACGATATGGAAACTTCTAAACCACCCCGACTGCCAGTAGCTCTATTTAGGTTAGAAGTATTAAAATCATAACTAAGACCAACAACCATACTTTTCAAATGAAGGCCTAAAAAAGCGATAGCGGCATCATCAACTCTGTAATTTGAACCGAACAACAAATCTGATTCGGTACCGAGCATTAGTTGTGCATATGCGCCGCCAGCTATTTCTTGGGCATTACCTTGTTTTAAATAAATAAAATTTGGTGTAATACTCAGCATCGGATTCATCACTATTCTTGCTCCACCGTGCCCCGTAAATCGCATAGGATATCTTTCTTCGCCACCTATAAATTTATCTTTAGGACGAGTTAGATGCGAAACGCTTGCACCACCAAAAACATTAACAGTTTTATATCCGCTCCCATCGAAATACATGATGCCTGCATTTACATCTGGAGCAAGAAAGTTGTTGGCATTAATATTTTCATTAAATCCCATTCCCGGATCGTAACCTGTAACGGGGTTATATTGGCTACCTAACGTGATTTTTGATTGATCAATACTTTTATTTATTACACCCACCTGCATTCCGAAATTAACAATCTGATCTCCTTCCCTACCAAATCTGATTCGGTATGCGGCAGAAGCGACAGCATTTAATTGATTAAAACCAATATCGCCTGCCCGCTGATTGATAACCATGCCGCCTAAAGCGAGATTTTTGGCTGGTGCCATATCAAAAGATGCACCAGCAGTTAAATAACCATTATTTAAGTTACTCCACTGTTGCTTAGCATTTACGTTAACCCTGTAATCGCCATCTGTTACGCCAGTTAAAGCAGGGTTTAACCATAACGGATTGGCATAATATTGCGAAAAATGCGGATCGATTTGAGCCTTTGCCAAATTTGTACTTAAGCTTAATCCTAGTATTGCGATAATTATAAGTCTGTGTTTCATCTGATTCGTTTTAGGTATTTCGTTGCAATTTTTGGTATTATTTAAGTAAGGTTATGGTGCCCTTGTAAAGCTTAGTCGCCCCACTATTAAAGGTTACATCGATGTAATAAACATATACACCGTTAGGTTGCAAATTGCCTCTATATCTGCCATCCCATCCGTTATCTAGCGAGGTAGATTCGAAATAATACTCTCCCCATTGATTATAGATTCTCATTCTGAATTTGGCAATAGAATTACCGTAGGCTAAGAAAATATCGTTTTTACCATCGCCGTTTGGCGTAAAAGTATTTGGTATGTAAAGTTCATCGGCAAAAGGATTACCAGACTTACCTTCTACAGGACCAGCATTTGCACTTGTTTGGCAATCTATTTGTCCTTTTGCCCTAACGGTGATACTTACCAATTGATCTGGTTTAAGGCCGGCTATGGTAATTGTTGTTGAAGTTTGCGTTGTCCAAGTTGCGCCTCCATCTCTAGAAACTTCATAAGCTATTGCGCCATCTACTGCGTTCCATTCAAACGTTACGCTTGCTGCATCAGCAGATTGTACGCGTACTACAGGAGTTGCAAGTACGGGTAGAACCGTTACTGTTACGGCAGTTCTTGTAGGGCTTGAACATCCGCCAGTAATTGCGACGCTTTCAACGTAAAAAGTCGTTGTAGCCGTTAAAGCTGTTGGCGTATAACTTATGCCTTCTGCTAACATTGTTCCGCCAGAGCTATTTGCATACCATCTGTAGGTTAAGTTTGCATCAGGATTTACAATGTTTAATGCTGTAGTAGATCCACTACAAATTGTTGCACTAGTTGCAGCAACATTTGTAGGCGCCAAAGGCAATGCTTGGCTAGTAATATTTACAGCTGTTCTAGCACTAGCGAAACAACTACCGTTTGATGCTTCTACGTAATAAACAATATTGGCAGTTATAGCAGGTGTAGTGAAGTTAATACCCGAACCTACTGCAGTTCCACCAGTTGCAGAAGTAAACCAGTTATAGGTTGCTCCCGCTGCTGGATTAGTTACCATAAGCACTACAGTGTTACCCGAACATACAGTTACATTATTTGAATTTAGCGTTGGGTTTGCTGGGCGTGGGGTTACTGTTACATTTACTGTAACTCTACCACTCGTGTTTACGCAATTTCCACCATTTGTTGCTTGCACATAATAAGTTGCTGAAGTATTTAAAATTGGTGTGGTAAAAGAAGCACCAGTAAAAACAGGCGCACCGCCAGTTGCTAAATCGTACCATTCGTAATTTACACCAGTTTCTGGGTTAGTAACCGAAAGTGTTGTTGTAGCACCGCTACAAATATCACGACCGGCCATGCTAACGATCGGGTTAATTGGCCTTGATGTAACAGATACCGATACAATTTTTGCAGTAGCTGAGTTATTTTCGCATCTGTTGCTACCTTTAACAGTTACGTAAAATGTTGCGGGAGCGAACAATGGCTGACTTACGAAAGTAGATCCTACAAAAACTAAATTTGTTAATGCTGCATCAGCATACCAAGTAAAAATTGGATTGCTAACGGAAGGACTACTTGCTTCTAAAGTTATGCTTCCACCTGCGCAAATTGTTGTAGGGCCATTAACTATCAAATCTGTACTAGTAGACAAACTGTTAACTGTAACAGTAACAACTTTTGCGTCTATAGCGCGGTTACCGCATTTATTATCTCCGCTAACAGAAACATAATATGTTGTATTTGCAGAAAGTGGACCAGTTAAATATGTTGGTCCGGTAAATATCGGATTGGTTAAAGACGCATCACTATACCAAGTAAATACTGGATTCGTCACTGTAAAACTAGATGCTGCCAAAGTAGCGCCACTTCCTGCACAAACATCTGCATTATTTAAGTTTATATCTGCCGCTGTTGCATATTGTTTTACTACAACAATAACAGCTTTCGCATTTGTTGCACCATTTTCACATCTGTTGTCGCCTTTAACAGTTACAAAGTACGTTGTAGTAACATTTACAGGGCCTGGATTAAATACTGGTCCGGTAAATAATGGCGTTGCTAATGTTGCATCGGCATACCAGGTAAATACAGGGTTGGTAATTGTTGCAGAACTTGCGGTTAAAGTAACCGTTGATCCAAAACAAAGTTCTAAGTTTCCACTAACTACAATATCGCTTGCAGTTGCTGCGGGATTAACTGTGATGGTAACAGATCTTGCATTTGCCGGAGAATTTTCGCATTTGTTAGAACCTTTTACTGTAACGTAGTAAGTTGTTGTCGCGGTTAATTCTGGTGTTGTAAAAATTGCCCCTTCGAAAACCTTGTTGGTTAAGTTAGCATCGCTATACCAACTGAATATTGCATTATCTACGGTTAAGCTACTTGCTGTTATTGTTGTAGCAGAACCCGCACAAATTGAACCATTTCCTGCTAAAGTAATATCAGAAGCGGATGAAGTTGGATTAACGGATACGGTTACGCGTTTAGCATCCGCAGGCAAATTATCGCATTTTTCTGCTCCGCTAACTGTTACGTAATAAGTTGTGGTAGCAGTTAATCCGGTAGGTGAAAAATTAGCGCCGGTAAATACAAGATTTGCTAATGCAACATCTGTGTACCATTTAAATACTGGTGAAACGATGGTACTACTGCTAGCACTTAATGAAGTTGTAGTAGCTCCACAAAGATTAGTAATGCCGGCTATTGTAATATCAGCTTCAGTTGCTGTCGGATTTACAATTAACGTTACCGTAGTTCTTGCAGCACTAGCACAACTATTGCTATTTACAGCTTCAACAAAAAACTGATAAGTTCCCGGAGCCAAATTTGCTGGAGTTGTGTAACTTCTGTTGTTAACAACTAAAATATTTCCGTTAACATCATACCAGTTAAAGCTGACGTTGTTAGCCGGCTCAACAGAAAGCGTTACTGGGGCATTTCCGCATGCCGTAGGTGGATTTGTTGAAATAACTGGCGCAGCTGGTGGAGCTAAAACGGTAACGGTAACCCTGGTGCCTGCGCTCTCACATCCGTTGTAAAAAGCTCTCACAAAATAATTGTAAGTACCGGCACTTAGCGTTGTAGGTGTAGAAAAAGATATTCCATCTTTTCCAGTTTGATAATCGTTTTCTAAATACCACTTGTAAATTACTCCAGTGATTGAGTTACTTACGCTTAAAATGGCAGGTGTACCTACACAAGCATTTGCAGTTGTAGCTACTACTTGAGGCGAAAGATTTTTTCTAAGCGCATAATTAAAATCAATAGAAGTTAAGGCTCCAATTAAACCTGATGAAAGTCTGACTTCAACTCCATCAAACCTTGAGGTTGGCACATAGGTTAGTATAATTGCGCTATTATCACTTAACAACTCAAGGTTAATTAGCGGGTTTGTAACTATTAATGGATCGTTATTACTATTGGCGCCTTGATAAGTTGTTAATGTTAGGGATTGTAAAACCGCTAATGAAAGTAGTTTTCCAGGTGAGGATAATTTAACGATTAAGGTGTCTCCGATATTAGATAACCCACTATCAAACCCAACTCTTTGGAATACCGACGAATTTAAAATTCCAAGTGATATCGCTAAAGACGAAGCGGTTTCACCTAAATTATCTGTTGCTAAAGTAGGATTTGAAACACCACCTAAAGCTCCACCAACTATTCCGTCGGCTAAATTAGTACTTGCAAAACCACAAGGCAGTACTTCGGTTCCGCCATTCGGAACAACCGTAACATCAACTTTAACCCTACTAGATGGTGGACAAGGGCCTGGAACTATAGTTTCTACGTAAAAACTTGTAGATGCTGTTATAGGATCGGTTACGTAAGTTGCGCCATTAAATACAGAAACGCCACCAGTAGGTACTGTGTACCAATTGAAAACTGCCCCATCGATACTTGAACTAGCAACTAAAACTGCTCTAGCTCCCGAACTAACGCTTACATTTATTTGAGGAACTATTGGCGGATCGACTGTTCCAACTGAAATCGTTGCTATTGCTTTCTGCGTTGATGGAACACCACAAGAGTTAACAGCTTCTACTGAAAAACTTGTATTCGCAGTAACGGTCGCTACAGTTAAACTAACCCCATCCCTACCAGCTAAGTAGGTGTTGCTCGCATCGTACCATCTATATGTTATTCCGCTTTGCGGATTATTTACTTGTAAAACCACAGTATTGCCACTACAAGTATTTACTGCATTTGTTACTAAAGCTGGAGTTGGTGGTATTGGATTAGCAATTACGTTTATTTCTGTTCTGGCACTCAAACAGCCAGTAGCAGAACTTGCAGCAACAAAATATTTTGTGTTTCCTGTCACGTTAGCAATTGTAAAGGTTGGGCCATCCGCACCTGTTTGGTATGTGCCAGCTTCATCGTACCACTTGTAGATTAAACTAGGACTAGCATTTGTAACCGCTAAAGTTAATGGTTGAGAAACACAAGCTGTAACGTTAGCAGATGCCACGGTTGGTGCAGCTATTACTCGTTGTCCGTAATTAACGTTTAGCGAAGTTAAGGCACCAGCCAAACCTGAATTTAGTCTTATTTCTACTTCATCAAATTGAGCTCCGGGAACAAAACTTATTAGTGCTTGACTAGTTCCACTAAGTAATTCTAAACGCACCAAAGGGTTATTTAAGCTTAAAATACCCGGATTGCTTGTTCCAGCATTTCTTGTTGATATTTGAACGCCGCCCAAAATAGATAAGCCTAATAATCTTCCCGGCGAACTTATTAACACTTTTACTGTATCACCTAAGTTAGAAGGTGTACCGAAATTCAATCGTTGATATACGTAACCTGCTACACCTACTGGCATTAACAAAGTTGATCCCGTTTGCGTATTGTCATCTACGGCTAGTTCGGGATTTGAAACGCCTGCTAGAACAGTTAGCAAACCTGAAACACCGTTATTTTGTGATACTGCGGCTTCGCACGGAACTAAATTTGGATTATTATTATTGTTAACAGTAACCGTAACTTGAACTCTGTTTACAGATGTACATCCGGTTGCAACAATAACCGATTCTACATAATAATTAGTTGTAGACGTTAACGGTGGAGTTACGAATGTTTCACCAGTAAAAATTGGCGTTGTTGCTGTTAAACTTGTATACCAATTAAAATTAACCCCTACTGTTGCCGAACTTGCAGTTAATACGGCCGTTTGACCAGTATTTACAGCAGTCGCCGAAGCTGTTACTGTTGCAGCAAGCGGACGAGGGTTTACGTTTAAGTTTACAGTTGCTCTAGTTGAACTTGTACATAAGCCTGAAACAGCCTCTACGTAATAAGTTCTGTTTGCGGTGAGTGCAGGTGTGGTAAAAGTTATCCCCGTAAATATTGGTGTTCCGCCAGTTGCTACGTCAAACCAGTTATAGGTTAAAGAAGGATCTGGATTGCTCACCGAAACCGTTGCAACAGCGCCATCACATACATTTCCCGGATTTGTAATAATTGGTACTGCTAAAGCTGGTGTAACGTTAACTAAAACGGGAAGCCTTTCTAAATTTGAGCAGTTGTTTCTGCTGGTTTCAATATAATAAGTTGTTGTTGTATTTAATATTGGGGTTGTAAAGGTATTGCCACTAGCTAACGCTACTCCGCCTGTTGGCACAGCAAACCATGTAATTGATGTTCCGCCGTTTGGCGTTGCGCTCAAATTGGCAACAGACCCAGCGCAAATATTTGTTCCTGTTGATGAAACAGCAGGTCTCGGATAAATAATTTCGGCACCGTAAACATCTAGACTAGTTAATACAGAGGCAGTTCCACCAAATCTAACCTCAACCCTATCAAATGCTTGATCTGCAGGTATGGTTACTTGAAACCTGTTTCCGCCTAATAGCCTCAAATTAAGTAATGAGCTATTTAATGGGGATATTTTAACAACATTGTTTCCATTTAATATATTAACGGTAATTCCATTCAACAAACCTAAATCAAGTAATCCGGTAGGCAATGCTAAATCTAGCCTTACGCTGTCTGTAGCTATACCAGCCTGCGGAAAAGTTAGGCGCTGAAATCCAGTTGCCCCCACGCCAACACCTAAAGTAATTCTGGTGTAGTTATTTAGATCAGCATCGGTAGAATTTCCGGCACCGTCAATTCCGCACAAAATACAAAGACCATTAACACCTGTACTTTGGACATTAGCTGCGTTACAATTCGGGCTTGTTGTATTGTTTGTAACGGTTACTGTTACCGCGGTACGGTTAGCGCTTGCGCAACTTTCTGAGCTAACTGCAGCTGCGTAAAAAGTAGTGTTGGTAGTAATTGGTGGCGTTATATAGCTTGCTCCAGAGAAAAGAAGGTTTCCGCCAGAAGCTGCATCATACCATTGTATTGTATTTGTACCATTTGTTGTTGCTTGTAAAACCGTGCTTTCACCAGTACTAATTACTGGGTTTGGCGTAATTGCTGTTGGCGGATTTGGTAATGGATTTGCATTTACCGATACCGCGACTCTTTCGCTAGTTGCTGTACCAGAAACTGCAACCACATAAAACGTTGTTGACGAAGTTACTATTGGCGTAGTAAAGCTTCCATTATTATTAGTTGCTAACGGCGCATTACCAGTAGAACCATACCAGTTATAAGTTATATTTGGTTGTAAATTAGTAACATTTAATGTTGCAGCTGCTCCGCTACAAATACTTGTATTTGCTACAATCGGCAACGGAACATTTATCATGATAACATAATCCGTTCTAACAATATTTCCGACTGCGTCTGTTGCAACTACAGAAATTGTGTATGATCCGCCTTGCGTTGGCGTGCCTGTTACCTCCCTTGTGTTTACGTTAAAGTTTAATCCGGGTGGCAAATTTGAGGCAACATAAGTGTAAGGTCCAGTTCCGCCAGTTACAGCTGGCAAAGTTTGGGTTGGATAAGTAGTGTTAACAGTACCATCTGGAAGTAATGCTGTAGGCAAGGTTAAAGTTCCATTAACCGCTAAAGTATATATCCTACTAACCGTTCTGTTGTTGGCATCTGTTGCGGTTAAAGTGATATTGTAATTTCCTGCTTGAGTTGGGGTTCCTCCTATCGCTCTGGTGTTGGCGTCGAAGGTTAGTCCGGGTGGAAGTGTTGATGTATTGTACGTATACGGACCTACACCACCTGTAGCTTCTGGTAAAAAATCTGTAGGATAAACAACTGAAACTGTTCCATTGGCTAAAGTTTTTGCAGGAAGTGCTAAAGGACTTAAAACATTTATGCTGTAGTTTGCGGTTGCGTTTCTTCCTGCCGCGTCTGTTACAGTTACAATTATTGGATAATTACCTATTGTTGTAGGAGTTCCGCTTATTTCTCTGGTAGCTTCATTAAAGGTTAAACCCGGAGGTAATCCAGAAACTGCATAAGTGTAGGGTGTTGTGCCACCACTCGCAGCCAAAATAGTTTGTGTTTGATACGGAGTTCCAACGATACCATCAACAAGTGGCGACGAGGCAATTACTAATGCAGGATCTACCACTATAGTATAATTCGTAGTAACTACATTCCCGTCTGTATCAGTTACAGTGATGGGAAATGTATATGTTCCCGCTACAGTTGGTGTTCCAGTTATTTCTCTGGTTGTCTCATTAAAAAGCAATCCTGGTGGCAGAGAACCGGCAGTGTAAGTGTAGGATAAACTTCCTCCTGTAGCCACCGGAATCTGCTGAATGGTGTAAGCAGTGCCAACAGTTCCATTTGCAAGCGTGGTGCTTGCCAAAGCTAGTCTGGCTGTGACTTTTATATTATAGCTAGAGGTTGCAGTACAGTTTTTAGCATCTGTTACGGTAATGCTAAATGGGAAATCTCCTGTTACTGTGGGCGTTCCGGTTATTTGTCCGCTAGCAGATAGCGTTAAGCCAGCTGGTAAAGCATTTGTACCAGATACAGCGTAAGTGTAAGGTGCAGTACCACCAGTGGCAACTGCAATTTGCCTGGCGTATGCATTACCCTCGTTTGCATTTGGTAAAGCAGTTGTATTAAAAACTAAAGCTGGATTTACGGTTACAACAATTGGAACTCTAATAGATTCGCTTGTGCAATTAATTCGCCTAGCTGCTACGTAAAAAGTTTTGTTTGCAGTGAGTGATCCAGTTGGATATCCAACATTAAATGCTGTAGTTGCCAACGCTGTTCCTCCTGTGGCAACGTCATACCATACAAGTTCGTTGTCTGCCGTAGTGTTTGCAGAAAGCGTTGCACCTGTGTTATAGCAAATATTTACGCTATTGGTGTTTGGAGCCGTGAACGTCGGTCGAGGTGCAGAGCTCACAATTCCATCTAAACTAATGGTTTGCGTTAGTCCAACATTTAATAAAGATCTTAATGTAATACTAACTCTATTAAAAGATTGTGTAGGTGCAAAAGGAATACTAGCTGTTTGGCCGTTATTTAGCAAACCAAGCAAATCCAAATTAATTAAGCTATTTAAACTACGTTGAAAAACTGGCGTATTACCATCGTAAGCAATTACATCAATATTATTTAAAACGTTAGCGCTAAGTAAAGCCTGATTTATGCGCATACGCAGGCTAAATTCATCGCCTACTTTAGAGTTTGAGTTAAAAAACACATTTTGAGTTATAGAACCGCCAACGCCAAGCGCACCCAAGCTAATTTCTGAAAATGTTCCATCTACACCATCTATCGCATTTTGCGGATTTGTAACACCTGCCTTACCCAAACCTAAAACATCAACCGTTAATCCAGTTCCTTCAAAAGAAGTTGCAAACGCATCTGCGCAGTTGGCCTGCCCAGTAATGTAAAAAGCATTGAATACTTGCATTTGATTTGTAGCGCCAATTAACAATGCATTAGTTACGTCCTTTATAAAAACCCGATCATAACTTTCCGTAGGTGTTATTGCTACATAAAAAAGACCATCTTTATCTCTAATTATACGGATACTTTGATCTGTGAAACCGACGCTACTTCTTCCAAATGCCTTTAAATCGCCATTACTATTTCTGGCGCCAACTTCAAAATAATGGTCGCCTAAAACCACATTACCTAACAAATTTGCTAATGCGCTTCCTAAACTGCCGCCTAAAAGATTGTTTAAAATAGCTTGATCGAAATCTATCCTAACGAATGTGGTGGTGTTAGCTGGCAATGTTGTTGGAAATTTCAATTCCAATTCGCCACTGTATCTGCCAACGTTTAGCAACACACCACCGTACGAGTGGATAACAGCAGCAGTATTAGACGCATTAGTTGCGTTAGAAGGCTGATCCACTCTAAAAGATTTAACAAATGCTTCGGTTGCATAGTTTCTAATCTGCGCATACGAATTGGATAAAACCAACGTTATTAAAAGGAACTGAAAAATAAATGCGTGCAGAATGGCTGGACGTACTTTCTGAGTAGAAATTAGCTTCATACAATAGGGATTTAATTGCGTTACTTCTACAAGTGTAGTAAGCAATTACCTCTTTTTCATTGTTCCTTTCATTCATTATAAATTGCTCTGTGATAGCTATTTATTCATTTTATTCATTATTTAATTTCTTTATAGTTAATAAAACTGCTTAATAATTAATTTCGTATCTAACGGCCAATTTGATATTCTACAAATGCAAAAAGTGCCATTACTTTACGCAATGGCACTTTTCGAAAAAATTTTTAAACGCTATATTTTAAATTCCCTAATTCGAAATAAAATGTTTGTATAATATATTTATAGTCTTACTTGTTAGGCTATTCATTCCGTCTACGTAAATTGGGTTGCATCCGTTTGTAATTACTACAAATCCAAATTTCTCTTTTGGGTCAAAAAACATAGAACTATATAAACCGTATGCAGAACCAGTATGACCTTTCAAAGTCTTGCCCTCGATTAATTTTTTGACCGTTGTAATAGCCAATCCATATCCTTCTTCTTCAGATAATTTCGTTTGCATTATCTTCGCACTTTTTCTAGAGATAATCCGCGTACCATTTGCCGATCCATAATTCATGTGCATTATCATATACTTAGCTAGGTCTGTTGCTGAGATTTTCATTCCGCCAGTTGGCGAGAAAATAGGCGTTGTGTAACCCAAAGTATAGTTTTTAAGCTCTTCTCTTCTTGGATTATAAGCACCAACTGCCGGTGTAAAACTTTTAGTGTTGGCATCATATTCATACAAAGTGGCAAAGCGAGCAGCATCCAAAGAATCAACACAATAACCCCCATATAAATTTAAAGGAGATAAAATATTTGTCTTAATGTAATTATCAAACCTTTTACCAGAGAATTTTTCGATTACAGCACCAACCATGTTAAAATTTAAGTTACAATATTGGTAACCCTTTCCAGGTTCGTAATCATTATAACAATTTGCCCAATTTTTATTCTTATCAGGATTTATCGCGTCTAAATTAAAATAGCCTTCTTTGTCATTAATGCTCGATCGGTGCGACAAGACCATTTTTAAAGTGATTTTAGTATTCGGAAATTTCGGGTTTCTAACCTTGAAACCTACCAAATCGCTAAAGTCGTCTTCTAGAGAAAATTTCTTATCTTGTACTAATTGCATTATTGCTGTTGCAGAGAAAGATTTCGATATTGATGCAATTCGAAAAATGGCATCCGTCTCAAGCGCTTTCTTGCTTTCTCTATCCTGTAGACCGAATGATTTTGTGTAAGTTAATTTTCCGTCTTTTACAACAGCAACGGCCAGTCCAACTGCATCTAAATCTTTCATTATGTTCTTTATTTCATTTTCAGCTTTATCTTGTTGCGCTAGAACAGTCCCTAAAAAACTATAAAATAGTATTGTTAATAATTGCTTTTTAAACATGGCATAAAATGATTTAGCCTAAGTTAAGCAACTAAAATATTTATAGCTAAACATTATTGCATATTGCCAGAAAAAATAAAGCCCCGAAACTAGTTGTTTCAGGGCTGGTTTAAGAATAAATTAGTTTAGTGCATCTTTGTCTTTACCGCTGTCATCTAATTGGTCCTGCTCATTGTCTTGCCTGCTTTCGATATCCACATTTTCCGGTTCAGTGGCATCGGTACTATCTTCCGATCCATTGTCTGCAGTAGGTTTGTGGCTTTCCTTATTTTGTTTTTTATGATTGCCTTTACTTTCTTCAGGTACGCCACCAGAACTCGCAGATCTATCTGTACTTCTTTGCCTTTCTCCTGGATTATCAGTTGATTCAGGTTCAATCGGATCTTTATTTTCGTTGCTCATAACCTTATTGTTTTGAAGTTGTGTCTGTTGAATCATTAGTCATTCCAGTTGTATCGCCCATTGAACCATCGTTCATATTAGCATTGCTGGATGCTGCATTTCTATTCGTATCAATTCTGTTAGAGTCTGCCGTACTTGCGTCCTTTCTATCCGTACTATTACAACTTGCTAATGCTAAACCTGCAAGCATAACTAGGGTCATTAATTTAATTTTCATCGTTTTTGTTTTTAGGTTGATTATTAATTTAATAAATAAGACTTTTTACGAAAAGGTTTTAATTAATATAAAAACGCAGTATTAACCTGTTATAAAACAGTTATTTAATTCACTTAACATACCCAAACCAAGCAAATAAATTCATCTTACAATAAATCAATTATTAGCCTTTACACAATCTAAAACGGTTAAAATTTTGTTATTTTGCATAGAATGATCTTAATAAACTAACTATAAACCATGAGAATTATTTACGCACTGCTATTCTTTTTCGTCTTCATTTTACAATCCTGTGGCGTTGGCGAACGAGAGAAAAATCTTCGAGAACGTGAGCTTACTAACACCAAAAAAGAACAAGAGTTACTACTTTGGGAACAACGTTTAAAAATTGAGCAACAAGAATTTGATAAGAAAAAACAGGTGGATACCACAGACCTTACCGATTCTGCTTCTATTTACATTGATGAGGTTGTTGGTAGCTGGACCGTTAAAATGAACTGCGTTGAAACCAGTTGCGAAGGTTCGGCAATTGGCGATTCGAAAACCGAAAGGTGGGAGATCTCAAACGATCAGCAGAACATAAATGTTAAAGCCTACGTTGGCAAAACTTTAATTAGAACTTATTTGGGCATAATAGAGGGCAATACGATTAAAATTGCCGATGAAAATCCGAACACCACCACAACTATAAATGCAGTACTTAAACTAACAAAAAACAATGCAATGGATGGATCTAGAGACGTTATTCAAAAAGACTGTAAGATAGTTTATTCGCTCTCAGCAACTCGTGCTAAATAAAATGACTATGATTTTATTATCTACCTTAGATTTTTCATTACCTCTACGAAATCCTGTGATCATTTTTTCGTTGGTATTGTTTATTATCCTCTTCGCTCCTATCCTTTTTAATAAAATTAAAGTTCCGCATATTATTGGTTTAATTATAGCCGGTGTTATAATTGGTCCTTACGGACTAAATTTATTAAAAAGGGACGCAAGTATTGTGCTATTTGGTACAGTAGGGTTACTTTACATTATGTTTTTGGCCGGTTTGGAAATAGACTTGGCCGAATTTAAAAAGAACAGAAAACAGATTGCTGTATTCGGATTACTTACTTTTTTGCTACCGTTAATTATCGGTTGCTTGGCGAGTTATTACTTGCTCGGTTACAGTTTTTTATCTTCGCTATTACTAGCAAGTATGTTTTCTACACATACCTTGGTTTCTTATCCAATAGCAAGTAAATATGGTGTGATTAGAAATAAAGCCGTTAGCATGACAGTTGGCGGTACCATGATTACCGATATTCTTGCACTATTAATTCTTGCTGGTATTGCAGGTATGACCAAGGAAAATGTATCGGCATCTTTTTGGTTTCAATTAGGTGCATCTACAATGATATTTGTTGGGATTGTGTTTGCTGTTTTTCCGTTTATAATCAGATGGTTTTTTAAACATTTCGAAGACAGTATTTCGCAATATATTTTTGTTTTGGCAATGGTTTTTCTGGCTTCTTTTCTGGCCGAAGTTGCAGGCGTAGAAGCTATAATCGGTGCATTTTTCTCGGGTTTGGTGCTAAACAAATTTGTACCGCACAGTTCGGCACTAATGAACCGTATAGACTTTGTAGGCAATGCGCTGTTTATACCGTTCTTTCTAATAAGCGTAGGTATGTTGGTAGACGTTACCGTTCTTGTAAACGGTTGGGGTGCACTAAAAGTTGCCGGTGTAATTATTACTGCCGCCCTGGTTACTAAATATTTCGCTGCCTTTTTAACCCAGAAAATATTTAAGCTATCAGCCACTGAGGGTAAAATGATTTTTGGTTTAAGTACCTCCCACGCTGCTGCTACCTTAGCTATCATTTTAGTTGGTTACAACATCATTACTGGCGAAACAGCCAGTGGTGAACCCATTAGATTATTAAATGAAGATGTACTTAACGGTACTATCCTATTAATTTTAGTGAGTTGTGGGGTTGGTTCTTTCGTAACCGAAAGTGCATCTAAAAAATTAGCTTTAGAAAGCGATCAACAAGAGCAACCAAGCCAAGAAAACAACGAGAAGATTTTGGTTTCTTTAGCACATCCAGATATGGTAGAGGAATTAGTAGACTTCGGTGTGATGTTGCAATCGCACAGAAGTGTAAATTCTATTTACGGGCTAAATGTAATTGACGATGAGCAAAACGGAACCAATAAAGCTTCAGTTTCTAAAAAAATAATGGAAAAAGCTGTTTCTAGAGCAAATGCATCTGAAAATAGCCTTGTCCCTATAGTGCGTTACGATTCCAGCATAAGTAACGGTATTGTCTACACCATAAAAGAACATGAAGTATCTGACGTAGTTATCGGTTTGCATAAACGAGCAGACCAACATACATTTTTAGGTCCGAAGGCCGAAAATATCATTAGACGAATTCACGAGACTATTTACATTTATAAACCAACGCAACCCATTAATACCTTTAAACGGATATTGGTTGTTACTCCGGCAGATGCCGAAAGTGATCCTGGTTTTACGCATTGGTTAAGAAAGCTGATGAACATGGCAAAGCAAGCCGGTATACCGATGATGTTTTACGGTGCCAACCGAACTAATTTAGAGGTTAAAAAATTAGCGGAAAGAACCACCGATGCACCAACTATAGATTACAAAACTTTTGAAAACTGGGACGACTTTTTAATTTTTAGCAGTGAACTGAAAAAGAATGATCTATTTGTTATCGTTTCTTCACGTAAGGGAAACAACTCTTATTTACCACAAATGGCAAAATTACCATATTATCTTGCCAATTATTTTGCTTCGCAAAGTTTAATCATGCTATACCCTAAACAATTAGAATCTGGCATCAACATGGGTAACATAGAACAAGCAGATAGTAACTTAATTGAAACCATTAGCGAGCAAATTGGTAACATCGGTAACGCCGGCAAATACCTAAAAGGATTATTCAAAAACCGTTAAGCTCAATTTTGCTTAACTTCTAAAGCATCAATTTCTTTCATATACAAGATATAAGCTTGTTTATAAGTTAGTTTTTGATGCTTTTCTTCTGCTATAAAGTTTCTAAAATCTTCTAAATCCGCTTCGGTAAAACCTAATCTTACAAACAAGGTTTTATCAGTTTCCCAAGTTTTGGTGTTTGCGGTTTTGCTTTCTAAATTTCTGTAAAGCGTTACCCCGTCTAAAAATTCTTTATAAGTATTGGTTTGCTTAAACTGGTTTATGGCTTTTACCACCTTTGCGTAAGTAATATTGCTTGTGTCTTCTAGCTGTTTATCCATAATGGCTAAAAAAATAGAGCCTTTAAACAATAAACTGTCCGAATCGGCAAATCCGCCACAACGTTTTAAAATTGATAAATCCTTTAAGTACAAACTATCGTTTTGGCTTACCTCATTTTTTACAAAATACGGCTCAGTAGTTAAAACCTTCTCGCAGTCAAATACCTGTTGGGCGAAACAAAATGTTACGTTTAAACAAAAAACAGCTCCTAAAAATATCTTCGTCCTCAACATAAATTATCAATCTCAATATTTGCAAAGCTATTAAAATGCTTTACTTTTCTAAGATTTTTTTCAATAGCAATGCTACACCAACGCAAACAAGGAGGGTTAAAACCGGCCAAACAATCAGTCCCAAAGCTGGATGAATTAGATGCCCGCTCAAAAGAAGAAACATCAATCTACTTAATTTTAATACTTACTCCTTTTATTGTTTGCCAGCCTTCTTTATCTGTTAACCTAATTAAAAAATGATAGTCACCGGCATCTACATCGCTTGGAATATCTATTTCTGCAGTAGCAACATATTCTTTTGAATCTGTCGGAATACTAAAGTCCTTTATGTATAAAAATGGTTTAACCGCAGTTTTTTTTGCATCCTGGGCACATGCGTTTACTTCTGTAGTGTGATTATGCTGATCAAAGTTATGGTGCACGTCTAAACTGTAAGATCCAAGCGCAACATTGTCTGTAAACTTGGCTCTAAACGTAAACTTCTCACCTCTAACCAACGTTGCGCATTGTACCGGGGAAGCGTTGGCAATAGTTAAATCAATTTCGGGATAAGTAGTATCTATTGCATCCTCGTCTTTTTTACAGGCAGAAAACGCGATTACAACCAAAGCAACGAAACCTATGTTTTTTAAATAATTTTTCATGATTATAAATTTTATGAAGCCTGGCAACGCTAGGTTACCAGGCTAAAACTAAACTAATTAACTTTTCCTATCTGGGCTTATGCCCAAAAAGCTCTTTATTTCTTATCGAAATGTTCTTCAACTTCTATTTCCTTTCCTGCTTGATCAACCACTTTTAAATGTACATGGTAATGGCCTATTGGCGCTTCGGTAATGTTTACATGTTTGTGGAAATTGTAGGTGGTTTGTCCAACCATTGCTGCGTCGGTATAAACAAACTCTTTTTTCCAAGCTGTTCCTTCAACTTCTGCCACAATTCTTGCAATTTTGTTTACCGCCGTAACGTTTGCTTCCATATGTAAATCTGTACCAGTTGCGTTTGCACCAACTTCAAAACCTGTAACAACTGGTAAGCTTGCGTCTTTTTTAAGTTCCAATTCGCTTTCTACTTCCGTTACTTGGCCAGCTTGGTCGGTTATTTTAATATGGATGTGGTATAAACCTAAAACCGCATTCGCTGGAATGTCGATATGCTTATGGAATTCGGCATTTTTTAGCCCAACAAAACCTTCTGTGTATACCTGTTCAAATTTCCAACCTGTGCCAGTTTTTGGGTGAATTTCCAATGCAACGCTTGCCAAATTTGCAGGCGCAAAAATTTCTCCTTCAATATGGATATCGTTACCTGGGTAACCTATTTTGCTGTTATTAGATCCAATTTCCAAGCCTGTAATTGTTGGCGCTGGAGAAAATTCGTCTTTATCTTTTTTACAAGATGCAAGAATGATAACTGTAAATAGAATAGCAAAAAATGGTTTTATGTTTAATTTTTTCATGTTTTTAAATGAGGGATAATGTTTAATAATATGTTTTTGAGACATTAATTTTTATGCGAAACCTTACACACTAGGTGGCCCTCTTTTAAACTGTTGGTTAATTATTTTACTAACGCGATTAACAATCACATAACGCTTAACTTTACTAATTGGAGTATAAAAAAGGGATATTGACCAATGCTGATTTGGCAACTCACTTGCGCCAAAAGTAAAGTCGCAAATCAAACAATGATCTGCATTTTGCACATGGGGTTTATTTGTCGCAATACTACCGCTGTGTGCAATAACCAAATAATGGAGGCTATTAACCAGCATAGTTCCCAAGAACAAAATCGAGATTGCCCAAACGCTAAAAAAACGATATTTTGGATGCTTTTTAATCATTTTTTACAAACGAGAATGGAATTTTAAGTGACAAAATCAAATTTCTACCAACTTCGGGCAATTCGATTAATCTGTAAAAACTGGTATGATTTAAATACTTGGTATTAAACAAATTTTGCGCTTGCAAGCTAATGTCAAATTGTTGTTTTCCGGTTTTAAGTTTTGTGCCAATGGCTAAGTTAAAAATGCTGTAGCCAGCTGTTTTTTTCTCAGGCGGCACAATGTTGTCTTGTCTGCCTGTAATTCGGTAATCTACAGCAAAGTAGGTTCCCGTTAGCTTATTGTTAAACTTAGGCTCGTAAGTTAAATTTAGCAAAGCTGATGGCGGAGGCGAGAAAGGTAAAGTGTACCCTTTTTTATCGCCAGAAAGTTGTTCTGCATAGAGATACTCAGCTAAAACTTCCGAACTTAGGTTATCTGTAAAACGATACTTAAACTGCAATTCGGCACCATATCTCATTACCTCGCTTTGCGCATATTGGAAAACCTGATTGCCTGCACCGTAAAAATAATCAAGCTGAGCTGTTGGATTAAGGTAAATGTAGTTTGGAAAATAGTTGAAAAACGGACTGAGTTGAACTGACCATTTTTCTTCGTTGTAGCCTAAACTTACATCAAGTTGATAAGATTTTTCTGGTGATAAATTCGGATCGCCTTTTTCATAACTAAAGTAATGATAGTTTACCCCGTTGGCTGCAAGCTCCTTTGCAATTGGCATCCTAAAACTTTTCCCTAGGTTGCCTTTAAACACGAATTTGTTAAGATTATAGTTAACACCGGCCGACCAAATGAAACTGTTAAAATTTCTGGTTAAAGCATTAGCTCTGATTAAATTTTGAGAAACCGTGCCGTTGGGAGTATTCATATCAGATGCAAACCAATCGGTATATTGACTGATGTTGATTTGGCCATAGTCGTATCGTAATGCACCATGAACAATTAAATTTTCGTTAACTTCCAGCTTATCATACAAAAATGCGCCGCTTGTAAACTGTTTGAAAGCAGGAACTAAAAAGCTCCATCCGCTAATTCCATTCTGTTGATTTTCTATATTTAGCCCAAAACTCAATTGATGTTTGCCAAAGGCGACACGATCTTTTACATTTGCCGACACAACCTTTTTATCAAATTCTCTTTCTAAATTTTGAGGAATTGACATGCTACTTGGATAAATAGCCGGCATAAAACCATGGTTTACATACATGCTGTATTCTTCCCTAAAATTATGCTGATAGCCTAATTCAATGTCTACCTGATGATTGTCTAACGTTATGCCCGTTTTATTAATTAATTTAAGGTGATTAACCTGCTGATAGGGCATCAAGATGTCTCTGTTGGAGGCGTCATGCAATGATAAATCTACTTGTCGGGGTTCGAGACCATGCGCATTTGCAAAAAAACCGCTTTTACTATTTGTATTGCTTACATAAAAAATAGATTTAATTTTTTCTGTTACATAACCTGCATTAAAATGAAGGTTGTTTTCTCGCCCTGCACTGTTTCTTACGTAATTATCTTTTAATGCAACCGGATAATTGTAAACTTGTACCAAGTCCGTTGGCACACGATAATCACTATAGTTCATCAATGTTGCTCTGCCATCAAAAAACCATTTATCGGCTCTGCCAAACAAATTAACTGATGTACCGTAGAGGTTATTGTTGCTTTTGCCAACTAGATCTACCGAACCGCCTAAACTATTATTTTCTGGCTGAGCTTTAGGTTTGATATCTATGGCGCCGGCAATCGCGTCAGATCCGTATACAAATGAAGCAGCGCCCTTTATTAACTCTATCCTATCTGTAGCAAACTGATCAATTTCTAAGCCGTGATCTGCGCCCCATTGTTGACCTTCGTGTTTTACACCATTTTCTACCACTACAACGCGATTAAAACCCAAACCCCTGATTAATGGTTTCGACTGCCCAGAGCCAATACCTATCGTTTTAATTCCAGGCATTCGCTCTAATGATTTCATTAAGCTACCACCCAAATTACGCTTTATAAAATCGGCATTAACGGTTTCAACATTTAAAGATTCCTGCTTCTTTCTGCTTTCCCCCAACTTTTCGCTTATGGTTACCTGTTGCAATGAATTGGCCGATTGCACCAATTTAATTGTTCCTAAATTAGTATCCTGTTTAAGTTCCAGTTCTATATTTTTGGTTTTAAAGCCCACTGATGAAATAGAGATTTTATATTTACCAGAAGCTAAATTTTGGAACGAAAATAATCCGCTTTCATCAGATTGAACTACGCGGTTAAGACGTTTAATCTGGACATTAACATTGTTTTTTGGAACGTCAAATTCATCAGTTATTAAACCAGAGATGTTGAAGTTCTGGGCTTTAACCTGCAACACAAAACACGAGAATACAAATAGTAAAAGATATCTTAACATAGCTGAAGCCGTCATTCTACTAAAAAATGACAAATAAAATATTGCTGTTTTTTTGTTTCGAGGCATAATCTCGAAGCGCAAAAATCTAAATAGACTAAAATATACCTGCGTCGGATAACAATAGTCCGATAGGTTTATTTTCTAGAAATTGTGGAAGCTATTTACAGCAGGCGGACCTCTGTCTGAGCTCTGGCGGATGAGTGTTTCAACTAACTCAAAAGCAAAATAAGTGCGCACACAACTATTCAACTCATTTACAAAAACCAGATTTGGAGGCGAATTTAAAAAAAACTCTTTTTGTTGATGATGTTGAAAATCGCATAAGAAACATTTTTCTACATCGAGAGCGTAATGCGTTTTGGCGCTATTATCTTTCTCAGCAATTTGATGATGCGAATGAAAACCTTGAACAACGATAGTTACAAAGAGAATAAGCGCCAAAAACGACGCCAATATTCTTTTACTTGCTCTTAATATGTTCAAATCGATTCTCACAGATGCAACAAAGTTACATCTTTTTACTTAACAGGCAACTTAAATGTTGCTACGCATAAAAATCAGGTTTAATTTTTAGCAGATTATTGACTAATACCCCACTGATTTTCAGGTATGTGAATAGCATCAATTTACAGTATCTGACCAATTGTAAAATAAATGTAACCAAATAAAATTATCAAAAAAATAAAGACTACTAAATTAGTATACAAAATAAAATTTTGTTATTATTGCATCGTCAACCCTTTCAGGTTGCGTGTTCATACACATTTATATTTGGTTTGAAAGAGATAGTTTCTGGATAGAGCTATCTCTTAATTGGTTGGTTGGCCGAGTGGCGAGGCAGAGTTTCATAAACTTTTTAGAATGGTTCGAATCCATTACCAAACCACAATTGACTCGTCAATTATTTTTATAACCAAGAGGTTAATCAGTTTTTGTTTTGTAAGAAAGGCTATCTGGATGGATAGCCTTTTCAATTTCGTTAAGCTATTTTTAAAGTTAATGCATAAGAAAGTTTTGGCTTATTTTGAGGCAAGGTTACTCTTAAATCTGTATCTGTTTGTGTGAAGGCTAAATTATCTCCCAGACCTAAAACGGAAATACTATTAATCGTTCTGCTGAAATTCGGATTTCCTTTTCTTAGGTTTATAATACTGATCACTCCATCTTCGGGCCAGCCTAAAACAAATGCGTAAAGTATATTTTCTTTTGTAGTAAATCTAATGTCGTTTGCGGTAAACGGTTTACCTTTGCCCTCGTTAAAACCTTGTGCAGATAAAGCTGCGGCCGAAGCAATCGCCGGCCCTTCTCCAAAGACGTTCCAAGGTCTAGTATCATAAATACCTTCGCTGTTAACCTTCATCCACTCGCCAATTTCTTCCACTATTGCTACTTCCAACTCATCAATAGTTCCGTTACCGCGAACCGGTACACTCAATAATAAATTTCCGTTTTTACTTACCACATCTATTAAAGTGTGCACTACAGTTTTTGCAGATTTATATCGCTTGTTGTTGTAGACACCTCTTTCGTAGTGCCAGCTTCCTATGCAAGTACACGTTTGCCAAGGTAGTGGCTCAATTTCATTGCTTTGTCCGCGTTCAATATCCCAAACCATGCATTTACGTTGCATTTGATCTAGGATCTTACCAAAAATAACGGTTTCTACCTTTCCATGTTTTTTAACGCTTTTGTTATAATAATGAGCAGCTATTCTAAGTCCGGCATCATCTATTGGCCATAACGGCAACGCTGTATCATCAAAATAAATTAAATCTGGGTTATAACTGTTGATCAAATCCATAGTTCGGTTATAGAATTTCTCTATGTACTTTTTACTTGGTACAGAAACTCCATTTCCCCAGTTCCATTGACTATGAATTTTACCGTTATCTAAGCTGCCGTCGCTTAAAGCATGGTTTTGCTCATATAATTCCTGCGGATCTAATCCTTCCCACCATTTTCCCTTTCCGTCTGCTTTGGTTAATTTACCATCATAAGGAACGCCAGCTAAAGGTCCGCTTTTATCAGAACGTTGTGCGGTTTCCATCCAATTCCAAGCATGTGCAGCATGTACACTAACACCAAAGTGTAATCCATTTTTTTCAGCTTCTTTTTTCCATCCGGCAATCAGATCTTTCTTCGGCCCAACTTTCGTTGAATTCCAGTTTGGCTGGTATTTGCTTTTATAAAGATCTAAATTATCATGATGGTTTGCTAAGGCCATAAAATACTTAGCTCCAGCATTCTTGTACATTGAAACCAACACAGCAGGATCCCATTGGTCGGCCTTCCATTCGTTAATTACATCTTTAAACCCAAATTTTGATGGATGCCCGTATTTTTCTGTATGATATTTGTACTGGCGGCTTCCCTCCATATACATTTCTCTTGCGTACCAATCTCCAAATTCAGGTTCGCATTGCGGTCCCCAATGTGCCCAAATGCCAAACTTTGCATTACGAAACCATTCTGGTGTTTGGTAACTACTAAGCGAATTCCAATTTGGAGAGAACGGCCCTGCCGCTACTGGCTCTATGCCTTGCTCTACAAATAAAGAAGTTGCATTTACTTTGCTTGCTATTGCCAATGCCGGAACGGCTGTAGCCAAACTTTTTATTAATTCTCGTCTCTTCATTTAGATCATTTATATACTTATCCGTAAAATTGGTTATTACAAAATTCAGATAAGTGGGTTTATTTATGCGTTCAATCTATTTCAACAGCTACAAATATAATTTCTGCTTATTTTTTTTAATTGTATGAATAAGACTTTATATTATACAAATCAGACTTATTTAACTATTTTAGAAAAATGGACCGGCGATTATTTAAATACAACTTTTCCCTATTACATATCGACTATGTTAAATTAGATCAAAAATGGAACTACCGTAATATCGTAAGTCCGTATTACAGGATTTACTTTATAGATGAAGGCGAAGGATGGCTTTCTAACGCGAAGACTAACCTCAAATTAGAACCTGGTTTTATTTACATTATACCTAGCTATACGCTTTGTAGCTTAAAATGCGATGAATATTTGAGTCAGTATTTTATACATTTTTTAGAAGAATCTGCCGACGGAAAATCGCTTTTTGCAAATAATAGAGAACTGGTAAAAGTTAAAGCAGAGCCTATAGACCTGACAAATTTTAAGCGAATGATGGAGATTAATCCGGGGCGAGGTATCAATCGCTCAGACAATCCGAAAGTTTATGAAAAAGACGAGTATTATAAAAGTTATTTGGAATTAAACAGTTTTCAGACTTTGGCCAAAAATATGGAAACCAATGGTATTCTTTTTCAGTTGCTGTCTAGATTTTTAAGTATGCCAAATTTTAAGGAAAACACATCTAATGTTATTCCATCTAAAATACTAGAGGCAATGAGTTTCATACAAATTAACTTAAAAGACGATTTAACAGTAAAACAATTGGCAGAGCGTGCAAACTTGCATATCGATTATTTTTCGAGATTGTTTCTGCAGTATGTAGGTTTACGCCCAATAAGTTATATAAACGAAAAACGAATTGAAAGAGCGCAGTATTTGATGATTACCGGAAATGCAACGTTCGAAGAAATTGCCTACGCAACTGGTTTTGAAACCGTAAATTATTTTTTCAGAATCTTTAAAAAGGTTACAGGATCGTCTCCGGGCAAGTACAGAAATCGAAACCAAATTGCCTTAGTTTAACATAAACTGATTGTGTTTTGGATCAAAATATAGCCTATTAAATTGAATAATTGATACAGTTAACTACTTTTGCTGATATGCTAAAGATTGGTATCGCAGAAGACGATTTTAAAATTGCATCGCTTTTAAGCGAAGCTTTAACCGAAAATGGTTACAGTGCAGTTACCGTTAACGATGGTTTAGATGCGCTAGGTGTATTCAGAGAATCGGCCTTTAACTTATTGATTATTGATATTATGCTACCCGGCATAAATGGTTTACAGTTGTGTAAGGAGATTAGAAAAAAAGACAGCTCCACTCCCATTTTAATGCTAACAGCAATGGGCACCGTAGACGATAAAGTTACCGGACTTGAAGCTGGTGCAGATGATTATTTGGTAAAACCTTTTCATTTAAAAGAGTTGCTGGCAAGGGTTAGCGCATTGCTTAGGCGACAAAATATTGAGGAAAAACAGCAATCTTATGAATTAGTTTACGAAGATTTGGTTTTGAACACTTACAGCAAGGAAGTTTGGCGAAGCGGAAAACTCATCAATTTAAGCGCTAAAGAATTCGTTTTGCTAGAGCTCTTTATGAGAAATCCTAACAGACTTTTATCACGACAGTTTATTGCAGAGCAAGCTTGGGAAATCAACTTTGAAACTGGCACCAATGTTATTGATGTCTACATCAATTTTTTACGAAAGAAAATCGATAAGGATTTCGACAGAAAATTAATCCATACCAAAATTAATATGGGCTATATTTTTAAATAATGAAGATAAAAAATAGAATTGCACTATACTTTACACTAATAAGTACAACCATGTTGTTTGGTGTTTTGTGCATGATCTATTTTGCTTTTATGAAATTTTTGGAAGCGGATTTTTTTGAGCGATTAACTGACAGAACGATGGTTACTGCGAAACTTTACCTCGAAGCCGATGAAATTAGCAGAGATGCTTTAAATACTGTTCGCCAGCAATACTTGCAAAAATTAAATGGAGAGGTTATACGAATCTATGATGAAAAAGATAAAGCCACGTTTATAGGAGATTCGACACAGTTTTGGACCAAAAATGTTATTGAAAAAGTACGGAAAACTGGCAAAATAAAGTTTCTCGACGGCGAAAATCAAGTAGTAGGTATTTTTTATAAAGACAATCAGGGCGATTTTGTGATTTTAGCTTCTGCCACAGACCAAGGTTCGCATAATCGCTTAGCCAAACTGCTAAAAATAATGGTTGGAACATTTTTGGCAATTGTTGTCGTTCTACTAATTTCTGCCCGATGGATTGCCAATAAAATGCTAAAGCCCTTGCAATTGTTTACCGCAGATGTTGAACAATTAAATGCGAAAAATTTAGCATTCAGATTTAAACAACCTAAAAACAAAGATGAGATAAATTTACTTGCCAATAGTTTTAACAATCTTATTGCAGAACTAGAGCAGGCGTTTATTCTTCAAAAAACTTTTATTAATAATGCTTCGCATGAGTTGCGCACGCCAGTTACGCGATTAATGATGACAACTGAACTGGCACTTTCTAAAGATCGAGATACAGATCATTATCAGCAAAAACTAAAGGAAATTTTAGCAGAAACAGAAAAAATAGATCATATTATTACAGCGCTTTTGGCGCTGGCAAAAATGGATTTAGAAATTACCAGCTCGCAACTTTCAACAGTAAACTTAAGTAGTTTGCTAGACAAAATTATGGAGGATTGGAGACACAAACATGATCTTGAATTAATTCTGAACCTGCAAATCAATGAAGGTAGTTCAGTAAATGTACTTGCAAATGCAACCCTTTTACAAATTGCGTTAGATAACGTTATTGGAAATGCTTTTAAATTCTCAAACAATCAATCGGTTACTTGCACACTTAGGCAAAGCGATGAATTTTTTATTTTATCAATTGCAGACAATGGAACTGGAATAAGCGATGATATTAAAGTCGAAATCTTTAAACCTTTTTATTCGCGTTCTAAAGAAAAAGGTTTAGAAGGCGAAGGAATGGGTTTGTATCTCACAGCAAAAATCATCGATTTATTTAAGGGTCATATAAAAATAAATACCAATCAGCCCAACGGTACCATCTTCAGCATCTTCCTTCCAAAACTTTAATCCGCTTTTAATTTCGATTTAATTAGCCTTTAATTCGGCAAGGATAGCTTTGCCGCATGAAGAAAATTTACAGCTTAATTTTCATTTTTTCTATCCTTTACACTTTTGAAAGTTCAGCACAAACAGACAGTTTACACCTAAACATTAATCAAGCTACAGAGCTATTAATTGCAAACAATTACGATTTACTGGTAGGCAACCAACAAGTAAATATTGCCGAAGCAGATGTAATAACCGCAAGACTTTTCGAAAACCCGGAATTGAGTTACGAGAACTTACTGTACAACCACGAAACAAAGAAATTTTTACAAACCTCCTATGCTTATGGGCAGTACGCAGGTTCCATTTCTCAGTTATTTAAGCTTGCAGGTAAGAGAAATAAAAACATCGCGTTAGCAAAAACAGGCGTGCAATTAGCTCAATTTCAATATTTTGATTTGATGAGATCGCTTCGCTTTGAGCTTAGAGATACCTTTTATAAAATTTATTTTGCACAAAACTCTGTATCGGTTATCGAACAGCAAATTGCATCAAGCGAAGCTTTACAAAAGGTTTACGAAGCACAATTAAATCAAGGAAACATCGCTCTAAAAGATTTAATGCGAATAAAATCCCTAGTAATTGGCTTAAAAAGTGAGTTAACATCAGCCTTAAATGATTTGGAAGATGACTACCGAGATATAAAATTGCTGATGGGCATTTCGGCTAATACGCCGATAAAATTAATGGTGGATAAAAGCGATTTAGATAACAAAGCGCTTCAAAATCTTAGTTATGCTAAACTTTTAGATTCAGCAATTCAAAACAGAGCAGATTTAAAATTGGCGCAAAGCAACGTTCGTTACAACGAGCATAACCTGCAGTTGCAAAAAGCAATGGCCATACCAGATGTACAGCTTAATTTAAGTTACGATTTAAAGGGAAACTATCCAGAAAAGTACCTAGGCATTGGCATTAGCGTTCCAATTCCGCTTTTCAATCGCAATCAGGGCGAAATTAAAAAAGCAAAATTTAGTATAGATGAAGCTAACTCCTTGCTAAAAAAACAAAGTTTACAATTAGAATTAGAGGTTTCAAACAGTTTAAAAACTGCAGTTAGAAATGAGAATATGGCGAAAGAAATTGATGAAACCTTTAGTGAAAATTTCAATCGGCTTATAAATGGTTTAATTAAAAATTTTAGAGAACGCAATATCAGTTTAATAGAGTTTTTAGATCTGTACGAATCTTACAAGGAAACCACTTTACAAATTAACCAACTTAAATATCAGCGATTAAGCGCTAGAGAGGAAATCAACTTTGTTACCGGATCAAACATTTTTAAATAATATGCTTACTAGATATAAAAATACATTTTTTACAACTGCTATCTTCTTAATTGGATTAACAACCGCATGTAGCGATAAAAAACCCGGTATTGAGCCAGAGAAATTTGCAATTACAGACTCATTAATTAATCGTTTACTTAAAGATACCGTACAACAAGCAAACAGAAAAACAGATTTAATTTTCTCGGCAAAGATTACTGCAAATGAAGAACGAAAAGCAGAGCTTTTTCCGATGGTTAGCGGTACAGTAAATCGCGTAGCAGTAAGACTTGGAGATAAAGTTAGTAGCGGACAAACCTTAGCCACGGTTATAAGTACAGAAATGGCTGGTTTTGATAAAGAGGTAGTAACCGCAGACGCAGAACTTAAAAATGCCAAAAGAGCTTTACAGCAAGCTGAACAACTGTATGAAAGTGGTTTGTCTTCTGCCAGAGAGTTTGAGGAAGCTAAAAATGAATTTAACATAAAAAGTGCAGAGCTAAAAAGAGCATCCGCTGTGCTAAAATTAAATGGAGGTAGCAAAACAGGTTTGTATACTATAAAATCGCCGATAAGTGGTTTCGTAATTGATAAAAATGTAACCAATAATATGCAGTTGCGTAGCGATTACAGCACTGGGCTTTTTACCATTGCAGATTTATCAAACGTTTGGGCTATGATAAATATTTACGAATCTGATATTTCTAAAATTAAAGCAGGCGATGAAGTTAGTCTTTCGGCCCTGTCCTATCCAGATCAAACATTTACTGGTAAAATTGATAAAATCTACAATCTTATAGATCCGGAAAGTAAAGTTATGAATGCCAGGGTAACCATACAAAATCCTTCATTTTTACTAAAACCAGGCATGCTCGGAACCGTAAAAGTTAGTGGTTCAGCTAATACAGATTTGCCATTGGTAAGTGCTAGGGCAATCATTTTTGATGATAATAAAAACTACGTTTTGGTGCTAGATGCAAATAAAAAAGTACGCGTTCAGAAAGTTGAATTGGGTAGTAAAACTGCTGACAAAGTTTTTATAAAAAATGGACTTGAAGCTGGCGATGTAGTGATTTCGTCTAAACAGGTTTTTCTCTTCGAAAGTCTCAAAAACCAATAAGCCAAATCGCTTTTTCTTTTTTCAAATTATTAATCAGCACACATGAATAAGCTAATTAAAAGCATTATCAACTTCTCTTTAAAGAATAAGTACTTTATATTTTTCTCCACATTTGTTTTAATTCTTGCAGGGTATTTGAGTTTTAAAAGCACAACTATTGATGCGTTTCCGGATGTTACAAATACCAACATTACCATAATTACCCAATGGCCGGGTAGAAGTGCGGAGGAAGTAGAAAAATTTGTAAGCCGACCGCTAGAAATAGCGATGAACCCAACAGAGAAGCGAACCAGTATTCGCTCTTCTTCCCTATTTGGGCTTTCTATTGTAAAAGTTAGTTTCGAAGACGATGTGGATTATGCAGAAGCTAGGGTTCAGGTTAATAACCATTTAGAAGACGCCGATTTGCCCGAGGGTTTACAGCCAGAAGTGCAACCACCGTACGGACCGACTGGCGAAATTTTTCGTTATACGCTTTCTAGCGATCAGAAAACGGTTAGAGAGTTGAAAACCCTACAAGATTGGGTTATACAAAGAGAACTTTTATCTGTTGCCGGCATAGCCGATGTTGTTAGTTTTGGGGGCGAGGTTAAATCCTATCAAATTACCGTTGATCCGCAAAAAGCGATACAATATGGTGTCAGTGCTACAGAACTTTTTGAGGCAGTTTCTAAAAGCAACATTAACGTAGGTGGCGATGTGATAGTACAAAGCGGGCAAGCGTATGTGGTTAGAGGTATTGGGGTTTTAAACAACATCGATGAAATTAGAAACGTGGTGGTCGACAACGTAAACGGAACACCTGTTTATGTAAAAACCATTGCTGATGTTGCTGAATCGGCTTTGCCTAGATTGGGGCAAGTTGGTAGAGATTTAGATCCAGATGTGGTTGAAGGTATTGTTGTAATGCGAAAAGGTAACAACCCAAGCGAAGTAATTGAAAGGCTTAAACAAAAAATCGAAGATATTAATAACAATATTTTGCCAGATGATGTAAAAATCAATCCGTTTTACGATAGAGAAGATTTAGTTAACTACTCTATTAGCACGGTGATGACGAATATGTTCGAAGGAATTTTGTTCGTTACATTAATCGTGTTTCTATTTATGGCCGACTGGCGCACAACGTTAATCGTTTCCATAATTATTCCACTGGCACTCTTGTTTGCATTTATATGTCTTAAACTAAAAGGAATGCCCGCCAACTTGCTATCTATGGGTGCTATAGATTTCGGTATTATTATAGATGGTGCGGTTGTAATGGTAGAGGGAATTTTCGTTACCCTAGATTATCGGGCAAAAAAACTTGGTATGGAACGCTTTAACAAAGTGAGCAAATTGGGTTTTATTAAAGAAGCCTGTTTAGAAAACGGAAAAGGGATTTTATTTGCCAAACTAATTATCATCACGGGATTACTACCAATTTTCACATTCGAAAAAGTAGAAGGAAAAATGTTTTCGCCTTTGGCCTGGACCTTAAGTTTTGCGCTTTTAGGCGCTTTAATTTTAACCTTTACTTTAGTGCCGGCAATGGCGAGTTTGCTGCTTAAAAAGAATGTTAAAGAAAAACACAACGTATTTTTACAATGGATTACTAAAGCTACATTAAGTTTCTACGACCGTTGTTTTAAGCGAAAAAAATTAGTTTTTTCAGTTTCTATCATCATTCTTGTTGTCGGGGCTTTTTGCTTTAAGTTTTTAGGCACAGAGTTCTTACCAAATTTAGATGAAGGTTCCATCTACGTTCGTGCTACTGGTCCGTTAAGTATTTCGCTCGATGAAACCAAAAAACTATCGAACGATATGCGTAAAATATTTTTGAGTTTTGATGAGGTAAAACAAGTGATGTCTCAAACCGGAAGGCCTAACGACGGAACAGATGCGACTGGTTTTTACAATATGGAATTTCATGTAGATATTTTTCCTAAAAAAGAATGGAAACGTAAGCAAAGCAAAGAACAGTTAATTGAGCGTATGCAAGAGAAACTAAAGGGCTTTCCGGGCATTAGTTTAAATTTCTCTCAGCCTATTTCTGATAATGTCGAAGAAGCAGTATCTGGTGTAAAAGGATCTATTGTTGTTAAAATGTTTGGCGAAAATTTTGAATTTATAGAACAGCAAGAGGAAAAAATAGAAGCCATTTTAAAAACTGTAGATGGTATTGAAGATTTGGGTATTTTGAGAAATCTGGGTCAGCCAGAACTGCAAATAAACCTCGATCAAAAAAAAATGGCACTTTATGGCGTAAGCACAGCTGATGCAAATGCGGTTATAGAAATGGCAATTGGCGGTAAGGCAGCAACAGAAATTTATGAAGGTGAGCGTAAATTTGATTTGATTATTCGCTATCCAGAGAACTTTAGGAACGATGAAAATTCAATAAGCCAACTACGCGTGCCAACAATTGGAGGTAGTAATGTGCAGCTTGGAGAAATATCAAGCATTAAAAAAATTACTGGCCCAAGTATGATTTACCGCGATAAGCACAAACGTTACGGAGCGATAAAATTCTCTATCCGTGGCCGAGATATGGGAAGTGTAATTGAAGAAGCACAGCAAAAAGTTAATGCAGAAATCAAATTACCAAAGGATTACAAGCTAGAATGGGCAGGCGATTTCGAAAACCAGCAAAGAGCTACAGCAAGGTTAAGCCAAGCTGTGCCTGTAAGTTTGTTGCTAATTTTCTTCATTCTGTTTATCCTATTTGGTAATTTTAAAGATGCGCTTTTAGTATTGAATAATGTGCCCTTTGCAATGATTGGAGGAATTTTAGCTCTGCTAATTGTTGGCATAAACTTCAATATTTCTGCAGGCATTGGCTTTATAGCGTTATTTGGTATTTGCGTACAAAACGGTGTAATACTTCTTACCAAATTTAAATCTAACATAGCTACATTAAAGCATAAAGCAGAGTGGACTTTTACCGATGCAATGAGAGACGGAGTTGCAACTAGGTTTAGACCTGTGTTAATGACAGCTTTAATGGCAGCAATAGGATTAATGCCTGCTGCTCTAAGTACCGGAATAGGTTCTGAAGCATCGAAACCATTAGCGGTAGTAGTTATTGGCGGGTTAATAACAAATACCATTTTTAACCTTTTCGTATACCCTATTGTATTTTATTGGAGCTATAACAAAAAAGTTAAACAAATGAGTAATGCAGTTTTGCCAGCATAGTTGGTTTTTATAAAAATTTTTAAACAATTAATATTTTATTCAGTTATGCTTTAACAACTTATGGGGTTTTAGCAGATGAGAAAGAACATTTTTGTACTAGATGACAATGATGACATTAGAGCTATCATTGAAGAAATTTTAAAAGAAGAACAGCACGAAGTTAGTGGATTTGATACCGTAGAGAGTTTTAGAAAGGGTATTCAATTTGCACAGCCAGATTTAATCATACTTGACGTGATGTTAACGGATGGCAACGGTTTAGATATATGCGACGAATTAAAGGAAAACCGAAGAACCCAACACATTCCAATTATTATGATGTCGGCAAACACAATATACAGCGACGCAAAGAAAAAATGCGAAACAGAGGACTTTATTAATAAGCCCTTCGATATTGATGACTTTGTTAACCGAGTTAATGAACAGCTTTATTAAAACAAGCTGTTCATTATTCTCTGCGAAGCTTCTTCAGAGAAATCTATACCAGAATAATCTGGGTTAAAACCACCTATATACGGCACAGCCATTATAAAAAAGTTTTTGCTCTCTTTACCGTTGGCATCAATAACCTGAAAGTCATCGTTTATCGCAATTCCGGGTACATCTAGGTAGTAGCTTCCATTTATTTGTTTAACCTTTTTATTCCCGCTATCAAGCACCTCTTTGGCTTTATCCTGATGCTTAAATTTTAATAAAGCAGGGCTGATATTTCCGTTATTACGCAAACTTGCAAAAGGAAAATCTTCAAATTCTAAATGTGGTTGCCCAACAGCATCAACAAACGTATTATATTTCTTTGCTACTGTCTCACCATCATCATTTTTGTAATGATAAATCACACCGCCTTCAACTAAGGTTTCAATTTCACTATCTGCACCAACACTAATTAAATCTAAAATACCTGCATTGTGTAAAGCCAATAATTCCTCACAAGAACTTTGCGGAACAAATGCGATAACCAACGATACTAGAGGCATTAGCTTCTTTTTAAGGCGCAACATGTCTTCTGCACTAAAATATTTTGCCGGGTAGTTCATAGAAAAACTTAATATCGCCAACATTTCTTTCCAGTAGATTGATTCATGTTTTCTTATCGATCGCTCTGCTTCATCATATTCTACGCCTAACAATAAAAATGGTTCAATTTTTTCACGCATATTCATCATTGCGTCTACAAAATCCTCCAATTGCATATCTTTTATCCAATCATAAAATGATGGATTTTTTTCCTGAAATGGTTCTTTAAAGTCTTTCTCAAAAATAAAATCCAAAGAAACGTAACCACCATTTTCTGCTTTGTGTGCTTTAATGTCGTCGATACTTAAAAGTGAATCGTTCTTTAATCGCGAATCTTCCAAATGAAATCTTACCGCAGGCAATAAACCACTTATAGAATGGAGCACAATTCTAAAATCTTCACTTCCATCATCCAAGCTGTAATGCAGCTTTCCATTTTCGTAAAAGTACTTTCCGTTTGCTCTAGACAAAGTTCTAACAGCATCAATTGCGGTTAGCGATGCGCCCTTTATAGCAACTTCGTGGTTTAATTTAAGTTTTAGTTTCGCTGGTGGATATGGGGAATCAAAATAATTTGGAATTTCGGACTCGAACTTTCTCGGCCACGAATGGCCTGTGGCCATTATTACCTTATTAAATAAATAGCTGGTGCCATCTTCATCAATAACTTTAACAATGTCATCATCTAAAAAAACAACATCGGCAATGCTACAATTATATTTAACGTGGGTTACAATATCCTTATCACTTGCCAAAGCAAGTAATAGATCAAATTGGGCCGCTAAATACTCGCCAAAAAATAATCTTGGTAATACCTTGTACTCATTAAAGTTGTCTGGATCTATTTTAAATTCAGCTAACATCTGTTCTGGGGCCATTTTCGACCATTCTTCTATTGAAGATACAAAATTAGGAACCTCATTATCAGACACATTTGTGATGTGTTCTCTATTAGCGCCGCCTGTTCCGTAGGGCATACCAACACCTAATCGGTTCTTCTTTTCGAAAATAGTAACCTCTAAATTTGGATGATTGGATTCAACTAATCTTTTAAACATAAACAAGGCGCTTGGTCCACCGCCTAAAATTGCAATTCGAGTAACCTCTACTTTTTCGTTCATTTGGCGTTAATCTTCTTTTTGTGGTTCTGCAAAATCGCCAGAAAAAGCATCGTTTTGCTCATCGGTTGCAGATTCATCTTCAGCATCTTCTTGCTCCTCTTCCGGAACATTTGCATTTGCATTTCCGGCAATATCGTTTTGAGATTCGTCTATCTCTTTTTTGCCTGTTTTTTCTTCGCTGTTTAAATCAATATCATTTCTTTTTTCATTTTCGGCTTTGCCGTTCGGTTCTTGGTTTTGTGGTTGCATGCTAACGTTTATAGGTTTTAAATATTTAGCTAAACAAAATCGCTTGTACTTAGTTTAAAAATTATGGAACCATTTAATATTACAATTAATCATTTGGGAAGCGATTTAACTCTAACCGTTATCCCTACCGAAAACTATTATCGTCTTGCATATTTTGGCGGTATAATAGGCGCTGTAAAAAAGGAAGAATTGGGTTGGGCCTGGGTACCCGAGCACGAGATTGAAATTAGCGAATTGCCACTTTACGAGTACAAAATGGGTGTTAACGACCCAGAAAAACCTGAACTACACCAAATTAGTATTTTTGAGGTTGGGCTCGCAATAGAAACAGAGCTAAAAGAAAAAAATTAAACTTTTAATTAAAGTCCTTGTTCTTTCTATCTAAACAAAAGCAATATAACTATGAAAAAATTAGGAATAATCTCGATGATTGCTGTAGCAGCTTTTACATTTCAAAGCTGCAGCAACGAAACTAAAGATTCGAAAGAAGTAGCCGATAGTTTAAATGAAGCTAAAGACACTACCTCTAATAGTACAACAACAGGCGGCATTGCCGTTAACGAAGATGATGCATCTTTTGCAACTAAGGCTGCAATGGGTGGCATGGCAGAAGTTGAATTTAGTAAAGTTGCTGTACAAAAAGCAACCAATGTAGAACTTAAGTCATTTGCAGATATGATGGTTAGCGACCATGGAAAGGTAAATGAAGATCTGAAAACCCTGGCGGGTGTAAAAAACATTACCCTTCCCGGAATGCTAGATGACGAGCATCAGAAAATGTTGACGGATTTAAGTGCTAAAAGTGGAAGTGATTTTGACAAAAAATATGCTAGTATGATGGTTGATGATCATCAAAAAACCTACGATTTGTTAGATAAGCAAGCCAAAGATGGTACAGATTCAGATCTAAAAGCTTTTGCTGCAAAAACAGCTCCTATTGTTAAGGGACACTTGGACAAGATTAAGTCCATTAAAGATAAATTAAAATAATTGCTAAAACAATCTCGCCCATTTACAGCGCTTTAAGGTAAAAACCGCAATTAAATTAAAATAAAATTGTGGGTTACGATAAAGCTTTCTATATTTGTCGTGAGAGCGTTAATTTAAACGGGGATGCGACTACGGTTGTATCTCCGTTTTCTTTTTAATAACATTTCTACTCTCCGCCCAATCCATTCTTTTTTCTTAATACTTTAAGATTTCGTTTGTTAGTAATTAACACAATGTTTAAAAATATTGCGTTGATTAAAACCAAGCATTTACTAAATTGTTATCAATTAAAGCAGACAAAAAAGTCCTGTGAACGGGCGATCCGTGGAGGGCAGGCACACCATAAAAAAACCCGCATATTTTGCGGGTTTTTAGTTTATTTATCCTTGCAACAATCAATTAATCTTCTTCTTTAGAATTATCTTCTCCTTCTTTTTTAATGATTAACGAATCGCCGTTGAAAACGGGCCTATTTCCTCCTGTTCCGGTAGTTTCTGGTAAAGACTCGGTTGCTTCTTCATCACTAACATTTAGTAATTTTTCTAATTCTTCCGATGGTTTAACGTCTTTATTGTTCTGTGGCTGATTTTGTGGTTCCATAATATGCATCTTTTTATTATTAACAGTTCGCTTATAATAAGGTTTACATAAATTTTCTTTAAACTTCCATCATAGGAAACTGTTTTTGCCACATGGCAGCATACGCATTTTTATTTTTTATTAATTTTTTATGAGTTCCCTCTTCTACAAGTTTTCCATCTTTTAACACAACAATTTTATCAGCATTTACCACCGTGCTTAACCGATGAGCAATTAATATAATGGTTTTGCCCTGCATTCGTAACATCTCTATTGCCTTATGGATATGTTCTTCAGATGTAGAATCTAAAGATGAAGTAGCTTCGTCTAAAATTAAAATTTCGGGGTCTCGATAAAGCGCTCTAGCAATCGCCAATCGCTGTCTTTGTCCGCCAGAAAGGCTGGTAGCGTTCTCGCCCAAGTAAGTTTGGAAGCCATTTGGCAATCGCTCGATAAAATCTATTATATTTAGCTGTGTACAGATGCTAATTATTTTCTTGAAGTCTGGCTCCATATCACCTACAGCAATATTATCGATAACATTTCCGGCAAAAAGATGTACGTCTTGGGGTACTACCGAAACAACCTTACGTAAACTTTCATTATTAATATAGTTGATATCAAATTCCCCAATCATGATATGCCCAGACTGCAGTGGATATATATTTTGCATCAAAGAAAGAAGTGTAGTTTTACCAGATCCGCTTTCTCCTACTATCGCCGTAATTTTGCCTTTTTGTATCGATAGATTAAATTGCTCAAAAACCGTTACTCTCGTTCCATACCTAAAATCTACATTTTTGAAATTGATATCCCCAACCATATCAGGTGTTATATCGGTTTTATTGTCGCTCTCTTCACGCTCTAAATCCATTATCTCAAAAAGTCTATCAGCTGCAATTCTAGCGTCTTGAAAAACCTTGTTCATACCGATTAAACTAATTACAGGCCCGGTAAAATATCCAATAATAGCGTAAAATGATAACAGTTCTCCAGGTGTGATTAGATTTTTTAGTACAAAGCTTGCGCCTACCCATAGTAATATAACAGAAAATAAACTGGAGATAAAACCACTTGCATTTCCAATCCATAAGGAGTTGGTACCAGATTTATAAACAGTTTTTAAGAGGTTAATAAATCTAATTTCTGTTTTAAGGTTAGCAAAATGTTCCAGGCCGAATCTCTTTATTGTGCTCACCGCGTTTACGGATTCAACAAGCTGATTTTCTAATTCAGCACTTTTTTCCATCAGCTTACGCTGCGTTTCTTTATTAATTTTATTTGAGATGTAATAAATAAGTGCGTATAATGGCACAACCGTTAGCATAATTAGCGCTAGCTTCCAATAGTAGGTAAACATTAATGCAAACGAAAAAATAAGGACAAAGATATTTACAGCAAAGCCCACCAAAACATCGTTAATAAATGCTCTAATCTTCACGGCGTCGTTCATTCTTGAGATAATTTCGCCAACACGCATATTATCAAAAAACTGTTGAGGTAATTTTAAAAGATGTTTGTAATAGCCTAAAATTAGGCGTGCATCTATCTGCTGTCCTGTTTTTATAGTTAATAATGTTTTTGCATGATTAATGAATACTTGCAGCAAAATGATGATAATCATTACAGTGCCCATTAAATTCAGCAAATTCGTGTTCGCCTCCGGCAACACATTATCGATGATTTTCTGAAGGAATATGGATGTTGATAAACCTAAAATGGTATAAAAAATCGCTCCAACTAAAACCTGAAGCAATACCGATTTGTGGGGCATCAATAGGTAAATGAACCGACGTTCTAAAGAGATTTTCTCAGTTCCTGCTGTAAAATCGTCGCCTGGTAGAAGTAGCACCAAAACTCCAGTCCATTTTTGCCTAAACTCATCGGGAGTTAAGCGCTGCAGCTCGCCGTAAGCTGGATCCATAACCTCAACGTATGATTCGTTAGCCGCATACAAGACAACATAATGATCTAAATTTTGATGTTTAACGTGTGCAATAACAGGCAAAGGAATTTCAAAGAGGTTTTCAAAACTTCCCCTCACCCCTTTGGCAGTAAATCCAAGGCGATTGGCAGCTTCCATTAAACCTAAAACATTTGTTCCTTTCTTATCTGTAGAAGCATACTGCCGAATGCGGGCGATTGGCAAATCTAAACCATAATGCATTGCTATAGACGCTAAACAAGCTGCGCCACAATCGGTAACATCGTGCTGTTTAACAATTTTTCTATCAGCCTTTTTATTAAAGCCTATCCGCTTGAACAAATTATTGAAAGTGCTTCTTAAACTCATAACCCAGCTTGCATATTTTTAGAATCGGGAATAACATTTGGATTTAACCAATCATCGGCTTTATCGTATAGCAATTGAAATAACGTACGTCTGGTTACAAAAAATCGAGCCTGCAGTGTCATGCCTTTTTTTATTTTGCCTATATAACCATTTTTTAGCTTTAGGGCATTTTTATCCAACAAACACCTAACTTTAAAGAATGGTTGGGCACCTTTATCCATAAAAATATCGTTAGAAACTGAAATAACTTTTCCGGTTACCATGCCCCATTCGTTATAATTGTAAGCATCAATTTGAAACCTCGCTTTTGTACCAACTTTTAATAAACCAATATCTTTTGGCAATACATAGGTTTCAGCAATTAATCCCGAATCGGGAGAAATTTCTCCTAAAACTTCATTAGCGGTAATTGAGCTACCAGCTTGGATACCTTTTAATTGTTGTACCGTACCAGATAATGGTGCTTTTATGGTGTAAAATTCTTCTTCTTCCTGAAACTGTTTACTTTGTGTTCCTAGTTGCTGGTTTTGAATAATCAGTTGATTTAGCTCGGTCTGCCACTTACTCCCCTGCTCCTCGCCAATTAAAGATAACTCATTAAAAACGTTATCCTTACGAAGCTTAACTTCATCGTATTCTATTGCAGAAACGGCTTGATTTCTGTAAAGTGTTAAATAACGTTGATAATTTTTGTAAGCCATTTGATAACGTGTTTTTGCTTCGGCTACCCTTTGCATAAACAAGCTGTATTGTTGACCGTATACACCAGATACCAAAATCAGTTTTTTAGACCAATCATTTTTTTTATAGGCAGTAATCAGTTTTTCTAAATCCTGCAATTGCGCATCTATATCGCTCTGTCTAAACTTATTAAGCTCATTCTGTCCTTCAATAGTCTCCTTTTTAATCGTTAACAAAACTTGGCCGGCTTTTACATACATGTTCTCTTTCACAAAAAGCGAATCTATACGACCTGTAACCAAGGGTTTAATTTCATTACGTTCGGCAATGGGTCTAAAAATCCCTGTACTGCGAACATTTACATCAACCTTAACAAAAAATAAAGCAAACAGCGCTAAAACTAATGCTACCAATAAAAGCTGGTAAACCACTTTGGTAATAGAGTGATGAGATTGAAAATGATATTCTGCAGTATTCTCAATTATCTCTTGCGGAAAAATAAATTTATTACTGTCCATACTTTTATATACGATTTGAATGAAATTTAGATTTTAAAGGACAAAAAAAAAGACCAAAAATTGGCCTTTTCTATTATTATTTAAATTTAGTTTATGAGATGTTGCCAGTTGTCAAACCGAAATCTATGTTTTCACCAACTGTCAGTTTATGCTCGCTCTGTTTACTTCCGAAAGTGGTATTAACCGTAATAGATAATAGACTATTTACTGAACTTGTAATGGATAGTTTAATTCCCAAGGGTCCTAAAACTGATGCGCTACCACCATTAATTCGTACTAGTTCATCCTCAGATAAATTTTCCATGGCAAAAAGTTTAAATTTTAAAATAGAAAAGGAGAGTTTATAAGCTCTCCCTTTCCTTGAAAATTAATTTTCATTTAAGATTAGCTTCTAAGACTGTCAAATATACCAGCTAAACTTCCGCCGATGTTGTTACCTAAAGAGAAACTGGTACTACTAGATTCGTCGCCGTCTGTAGTTGTGTTAGAAAAAGATAACAAGTTACCAATGTTTAATGCACCGCCTAAACCACTTGAACTTGATGAATCACTGTTTCCAAACAAACCACCACCATTAATCTCTTTTAATTCTGTTAAATTCAATTCTTGCATTTTCATAATCTTACAATTTACTCATGCCTACTCTATTCTAGGTTTTCAGCTTCCCCTCAATAACGAATTAAAAGGTCATTTGCTATCATTAACGCCATTGTTGCGCTAATGGATTTATTTAAGGCCATTTTTAAAACAACAGAAAAGAATATAATAAAGCATACAGTTGTGTGAAAATAAAAACACGGGCCGTACTAACCTTACAACTTAGATTTTCATCGAAATAAAACAACTGAAAAATAAGCCCGTTTTAAGGATAAAAAACTAAATCTACTTTTCGACCGTAATTAAATGGTGTAAAAAACCTTATTATTATGGAAGATCAATTAGCATTAAAGGCTAAGAATGTAGCCGGTAATATTAGAAAACTAAGAGAATTTAGAGATTATACACAAGATTACTTGGCCTCGCAACTGAAAATTTCTCAGAATGCTTATAGTAAATTGGAATTGGGATATTGTAAAATTTCCCTCGAACGTTTGTATGCCATTGCCAACGTGTTAAATGTAGAACCGGTATATATACTTACGATGGAACACACGGAATTAATAAAAATAGATTTACCAAACCAAAGTTAAAATAGTGTGTTTTAAAGCTAAATTTTGTAGTTTTCATTGATAATTTTCACATAATTATTTAGTTTTACTTGATGGATTATTTCAACGCACCGTTATTTCAAGCCCTATTTAATACGGAAGTTCCTCGTATAATTCTTAAAGCTGATACACCTACATATACTATATTAGAATATAACCAAGCTTTTGTAGCAACCACCTATGCCGAACAAAAAGATATAAAAGGTAAAAGCATTTGGGATGTGTATCACACTAATCTCGATAGCCAAGATGGCGTAAACACCTTAGCTCAGTCGCTTGAAGAAGCATCGACTACCAAAAGTACTGTTCTTACACCAGTTTTCAGGTATGATTTACCATCTGCTACCGATGATATGATCGTAAGCTGGTGGCAATTAGAAATTATTCCGGTTAAAGCTGTGCATACCGATGATTTTTTTCTCCTAATTACAACAAAAAATGTAACCGATAATGTTTTGGCAAAACAAAAATTTGCTGATGCAATTGCCAAGGAGGATTATCTTAATTTGCAATTATCGGCTGGGAAAGAAGAAGTGGCTTCTATGAACGAAGAACTTGTTGCAAGTAACGAACAGCTACTAAATACTATAGAGAAGCTAGGCGAAACCCAGCGGGAATTAAAAACGCTAAACCATAGCTTAGAGGCAAAAGTTAATGATCGTACTAGAGTTTTAACTGAAACGGTAGCTAGTTTAAAAGGTTTGGTTATGAATGCCCATTATCCTTTAATGATACTACGTGGACGCGATTGGATTATCGAAATCGCAAACCAACCTCTAGTAGATTTATGGGATAAAACCATAGAGATGGTTACTGGTAATAAATTAATGGATATTTTGCCGGAGATTGAAGACCAACCCTTCCCTGCTTTTTTACGTCAGGTTTACGATACCGGCATTGGTTACGGACAGAAAGAGCAGATTTTCCATTACAACTCCCCAAGTGGCCCAGCTACCAAATACGTAAGTTTCTATTACGACCCTTTGCTTAATAATAACAAGGAGGTTGTTGGGCTTATTGTTTCTGCCGAAGATATTACGGATAACGTAGTTGCAAGGCACAATCTAGAGCGTAGCTACAAAAACGAGCAGGAACTTAACGAAGAAATTAAAATCATTAACGAAGAACTAGCGGCAACTAATGAGGAGCTTACAGCCAGTAACGAGGAGTTAATTGAATATCAGCACAACCTAGAAATCATTAATGCAGATTTAACGGAAAGCGAATGGCGGTTTAAAAACCTAATTAAACAAGCACCCGTTGGAATTTGTGTTATAAACGCGTCTAATTTAATTGTTCAAGACGTTAATGATAATTATTTATCACTAGTTGGTAGACAAAGGGAAGATTTACAAGATAGGCCAATATGGAACTCGGTTCCAGAGGCAGCCGAAGTATACAAGCCCATAATGGATACGGTTATCAATACCGGGAAACCTTTTTTTGCAAAGGAGCACGAGCTTCACTTATTAAGAAATGGAAAAACCGAGTCGGTTGTTGTAGACTTTGTATATGACCCAATTTTTGATAGCAAAGGCCTCGTTACCATGATTATGGTTTTAGGTATGGACGTTACAGACAAAGTTACCGCCAGAAAAAATATTGAAGATGTTGAAGAGCGTATTAGGTTAGCAGTTGAAGCTGCAGAGATAGGTACTTATGACCATAACATGATTACTAACGAAGTAGTATCATCTGAGCGTTTCGATGCAATTTTTGACGTTAAAAAACCTTATACACGTGAGCAATTATTAGATGCCATACACCCAGATGATAAGCATATTGGCTATGAAGCAAGAAAATTAGCCCGTAAAACGGGTAAACTATTTTATGAGGCAAGAGTTATCCATAACGATAAAAGTATACGCTGGATAAGGGTTCAAGGAAACGTGTATTATAGAGATGATGTTCCCGTACGTTTATTAGGTACAGTTTTAGATATTACAGAATTTAAAAAACTTCAACAGCAGAAAGATGATTTCATATCCATTGCAAGTCATGAGTTAAAAACACCAATCACAAGTTTAAAAGCTTCCTTACAATTGTTAGAGCGGATAAAAAACAGCCCATCTCCAACTATGTTCCCTAGGTTAATAGATCAGTCATTACGCAGTATGGATAGAATAACCGAACTAATTGATGATTTATTAAATGTCAGTCAGATGGGCCAAGGAAACATTAATCTCAGAAAAACGGATTTTAACGTAGGCCAAATGATTTTAGAAAGCATCGAGCATATAAAAATTGCCGCTGAATATAAACTTGTTGTAGAGGGCGACCATAGTTTAATCCTAACTGCCGATGAGCATAGAATTAGTCAGGTGGTAAGCAATTTTGTAAACAATGCGGTAAAATACGCTCCAGATTCTAAAGAGATAAACATTAGTTTTAACAAAGTTGATGACGATATACGCATTGCTGTTAAGGATAGCGGAAACGGTATCTTACCCGAGAAAATACCGCACCTGTTTGAACGTTATTACAGAGCAGACGAAAGCAATTTCCAAGTGTCTGGATTGGGATTGGGGCTATACATTTCAGCAGATATTGTTAAAAGGCACAATGGCAACATTGGTGTAATAAGTGAAGTAGGAAAAGGGAGCGAATTTTGGTTTACTTTACCAATTAATTAATATGAAAACTATTGCTGTTTTAGACGATGACTTGGTGGTTTTAGATATTTTGGAAGTAGCACTATCCAATATTTACGATGTAAAATTATTTGATCATCCTAAAAAATTGTCGGCATATCTAGCCCAAGAATTACCAGATCTAATTGTAATGGATTATCTATTGCACGAAACAAATGGCGATTTGATGTGTAAGCTAATCAAGGAAAATCCAGTTACCCAGCATATCCCTGTTATCATGTTTTCGGCAAGTATCTTAAAGCCTCAAGTTATTACAGATGCAAAATGCGATGTCTACATAGAAAAGCCTTTTGATCTGGAGGATTTGGAAAATCAAATTGCTCGCCACATTAATTAGTCTTCCACCTCACTTATTTTTTTTGCTCGTTTAAAGTAAATCATGTTGTACTCACAATATCATTAATAAAGAAATTTGTCTATTAAAATAGAATCCAGCTTTATAAAACAGCAAACACCACCAATTCATATAAATTAAAGCACGTGGCAAATACCAAATTTAATGGTTATAAATACGTGATTTATTGCTATCTTTTAAAGCACTTGCTAAACATTGTTACTTTATTATTAATTAAAGGCACTTCTTAAATTTTATAAGTAAAACCACTAAAATTAATCCTACTTACATGGTATAGTGTTTGAGTTCGTTTAGGAAATCATCCTTAAACCTAAACAATTGAAAGACATGGCTACAGAATCGTTAAACTTCGACACAATGATCAGTCCATACCACGCTAAGTTAAAAGCTTACGCAATGGGATTTACCAATGATGAAGAGAATGCAGCTGATTTAATGCAGGACACACTCTTAAAAGCCTTTACTTATTTTAGCAAATTTAAGCCCGAGACTAATTTCAGAGCTTGGTTGTTTACTATAATGAAAAACACTTTTATAAATAATTACCGCAGAAATGCAAGGGTGCAACGCGTTGTTTCTACGGAGGAAGAAATATCATCGGCACAATTGATGCTAAGTTGCACAAGAAATGAAGGTGAGCTAAAGTTTATTAACGGCGATATTAGCAAAGCATTAAAAACATTACCAGATAATTTGTACGAGCCGTTTATGCGTTATTTCGAAGGTTACAAATACCATGAAATTGCCGAAGAATTTGATATGCCTATCGGTACTGTAAAAACCCGTATTCATTATGCAAGAATGCATTTGAAAAAATTCTTGAAGGTTTACGAAGAACTGAAGTGCAAAATTGCATAACATAAATTAACTTTTAATTACTATAAAAAGCCTCTTAGCTAAAAACTTTGGGGCTTTTTAATTTGTTTTAGTACTTTAGGTTGTAACGCTCCTTATAGATTTTATTTAAAATCTTTTTTTATTTAACTATTATTGTACCGAAACATTTATTTCGAATATCCGAATGGCGGAAACCAATCTTACCAACTGTGATGTAGAGCCAATCCATATCCCAGGAAAAATACAGGCACACGGTTTTTTAGTTGCAGTTAACTCAAATAACTTCGCTATAAAATACGTTAGCGATAACATAGAAGAACATTTAGGCGTAGAACCAAAAGAAATTTTAGGAAAGAATATTTCCTTTTTTAACAAGGTATTGCAGGATAAAGCGGAAGTTGTAGATCTTGAAAACTTACTTACGCTTGGTGCCAGACAGGCTGGTTTTGATATTATCAATCCTTATAAAATTAAAATAAATGAACAACCGTTTTATTTAATTATTCATAAATCCAACGGAAGTTTTGTATTAGAATTCGAGCCAGCAACTTTGGAGTACGATATCCAGAACGTGATTGGAAAAGCTGTTTCAGAAATTTTAATTAACAAATCTTTAGATAAATTATTAACGAAGGCCGCTCAGGAAGTTAAAAACATGATCGAGTACGATCGTATCATGATTTATAAATTCCATGAGGATGGGCACGGAGAAGTTGTAAGTGAAGTTAAGAATGATGAATTAGAACCATTTTTCGGTTTACACTACCCTGCTTCAGATATACCAAAACAAGCGAGAGAATTATATAAACTTAATTTAACTCGCATTATTGCAGATGTTAATGTAGAAAGTGTTGCAATAAGTGCAGATTCGACCGTTGATCATTTAGATTTAACGCAATCTACGTTACGTGCAGTTTCTCCGATACATATACAATACTTAAAAAACATGGGGGTTGCAAGTAGTTTTAGCATCTCCTTAATATCGCAAGGCGAACTATGGGGCTTAATTGCTTGCCACAATTACTCACCTAAATTTATTGATTTTAAAGCTAGAGAAGGATGTAAATTAATTGGAAATATACTTTCATCTGCTTTAGAATATAGGCAGGTTGAAGAAGACACAGATTTACAAAATCATTACACGGCAAGGTTAAACGAACTCAGTGAAAATCTGGAACGTGATAAAGTTATCGTTAATGCTTTAACCGCATATCCTACTACCCTTTTAGACATTGTAAATGCGAAAGGAGTTGCGCTTGTTTTCGAAGATAAAATCTACACGAAAGGCGAAACACCTAACAACGAAGAATTAAAAGAGCTTTTTGATTGGTTAAAATTAACCATGACGGAAACTATTTACCATACCAAGCAATTATCAACGCTGTACAAACCAGGCATTGCATTTAAAAATATCGGAAGTGGCATTTTAGCATGCATGTTATCTAAAGATATGGGTGAATTAATTGTATGGTTTAAACCAGAACAGTTGCAAACAGTCAATTGGGCTGGTAATCCAGATAAGCAGATAGAAATGCTACCGAACGGAGAAGCTAAAATTTCTCCTAGAAACTCTTTCGCAACTTGGGCCCAAATTGTTGCAAATACCTCTTTAAGTTGGAGCAATACAGAAATTAGCGGAGTACTTAAAATAAGAGAGAAAATCAACAATGCAATAAACAAAACCGCTAACGAAATAAGACTGCTAAATGAGCGTTTAAAACTTGCTTACGAAGAATTAGATACATTTAGCTATACTATTTCTCACGACTTGAGAACACCATTAACATCTATTAAAAGTTATACAGAATTGTTTCTTCTTAAAAACAACACAGTAGATGAGCAAGGCAAGAACCTGTTAAGCAGAGTGTTGAGTGGAGCAGATAAAATGCAGTTTTTAATAGACGAAATTCTGAAACTAGCTCGCGTTGGCAGGGCTGAGTTCGAACTTTCTAAAATTAATATGCAAGAGTTAATTGACGAAGCTGTAAATACTTCTGTAGCAGCATATAAAGCGTTCGATACAGAAATTATAGTCTCAGAATGCCCCCAAGTAAGCGGAGACCAAACTTTGATAGGGCAGGTTTTTTCAAACATTATTGGTAACGCGGTAAAATATTCTTCAAAAGCCGAAAAGCCAACGGTTAAAATCAACGCAGTGTTAAGAGGTGAAGAAGTAATTTATTCTATTAGCGATAATGGCATTGGTATTGATGTAAACCACCATGATAAGGTTTTTGAACTTTTCAAAAGAATGGAAAATGTTAAAGACTTTGAAGGTACAGGTGTAGGACTAGCGATAGTAAAGAGAATTATTGAAAGACACAATGGTAGGATCTGGTTTGAAAGTGAATTAGAAAAAGGAACTACTTTTTATATAGCATTAAAAAAATAATTATATGATTACCCCGGATATTTTTTGTGTGGAAGATGATCCAGATTATGCGTTTATACTGGAGCATGCGGTAAAGGAAGTAAAAAACGAGCTAACCCTTGGCGTTGTAGTAGATGGCATGAGTGCAATTGAACAGCTTAACAATTTTGTTGTTACCAAACAGCGCCCAAAACTTATTTTATTAGATTTAAACCTGCCAGGTTTGTCTGGGTTGGATGTTTTAAAAAAGATAAAGGAAACTCCATTTTTAAAATACGTTCCTGTAATTCTATTTTCTACTTCAGATAACCCAAAAGATGTTAAAGCGTCTTATGAGTTTGGCGCAAACGCCTTTGTAACCAAACCTTCAGGCTACACAAATTTAGTTGATTGCGTAAAATCCTTACACGATTTTTGGTTCAATCAGAATAAGAATATTAATTAAAGAATGTTACAGCAGAAACTTAAAGAAGCAACTAGCACACAGCATGATCAGTTAGAAGAATTAATGTTTGTAAAAAACATTATGGGGAAAACGCTAAATCAAGATCAATACAGGCAAATACTTACCACCAACTACATTACTCACCTGCTTTACGAAGACGCTATACACAAGGCAATTAACGCGGAAAATGCAAAAGCATTAGATATTGATAAACGTTACAAGTTAAACGCACTCGAACTTGATTTGCAAGATGCAAATATTGGTGCTTCTAGCATTTCAGAGAAATTTCATTTGCTTAATAACATTATCGAATTTGATGAAGCAACAGCTTTAGGAGCGATGTATGTTTTAGAAGGTGCAACTATGGGGGGTGCAGTAATTATAAAACAGCTCAACTTAAATCCAAATTTCTCTACAGGCTATAAGTTTAACTACTACGGTATTTATAAAGATAACCTAATGCCCAACTGGAAGAATTTTGTAGCTGTGCTAAACGAACTTCCAGAAGATCAGCACCCGAAAGCTATCAATGGAGCGCTTTATATGTTCGAAGCGATTGCTAAAATTGCAGAAAAGGTTAAAAATATTTAAAAAAAAAGCCCGTTATCATATGAAACGGGCTTTTTTTTACCTCAGTAAATTTACAAAAATATTGGTCTATCTAGTTTAATCGCAATACGATAAGCTGCATTCATTAATCCAACATGGCTATAAGCTTGTGGAAAATTACCCCATTGGCTACCAGATTTAGCATCCACATCTTCGCTAAATAACATTAGGTGGTTGCAATATTTAATGATGTTCTCAAACTCTTTTATAGCCTCATCAGTTCTGCCAACGCAGGCCAATGCTTCAACATACCAAAATGCACAGATGAGAAACGTCGTTTTAGGCTTTCCAAAATCATCTGCATGTAGATACCTGTAGAATAATCCATCTTCAGTTTTGAGCTCTTTCTCTAAGGCTATTAAATGATCTTTAGCTTTCTGCGACGCAGGATCTAAGTAATTCATTACGATAAGCTGTAATGTACTTGCATCTAAATGAGGACTACCGACACCGTTGGTATAAACTTTTCTAACGGGATCATAACAAGCCTCAATATGAGCTGATGCTTTTTCAATGAGCACATTCGCCCTATCTTCAAAATCTTTATTTCCTATTGTCTTGGCCATTTTTAGTGCGGCATGTGCTCCTGCCCACTGAAACAAATTGCTATAACAATGCATATTTGCAATATTTCTAAACTCCCAAATACCAGCATCTTTTTCATCGATGGTACTCTCAATTTTAGAAAGAACATGATCTATCCATTTTAGCGAATCACTTCGCTCTGAGAAAACAAAGCGATGGTCTGTATAGAGTGGCAACATAGATATAAGCACCTGACCATAAATATCATTTTGTATGTGTTCTGAAGCCTGATTACCTACCCTAACTGGCTGTTCACCTTGATACCCACTTAAATGATCGAGCGTATATTCGGTTATATCTCTTTCACCAGCTATGCCATACAAAGGTTGGTAACGTTTATCGTTAGCGAAAGAAATATCAGAGAGGTAATTGAAGTATTTTTCCATCTCCTCAAAATGCCCAATGTGGTTTAGCGATGTTAGCACGTAAAATGAATCTCTAAGCCAACAATACCTATAATCCCAATTTCTGGTACTACCCGGATGCTCTGGCAAACTTGTAGTACTAGCGGCAATAATAGCTCCTGTATCTTCGTACTGATGAATTTTTAGAACCAACGCAGAGCGAATTACAATGGGTTGATAAAATGATGCAATTGAAGAGTGTTTTATCCATAAACGCCAGTAAGCAATGGTATCCTTTAAAAAGCGTTCAGCTGTACTGTTAATCGGTTTATTTAGCTCATAACCATAAATTAAAATCAGATATTTCGCTTCATTTAGTACAAAATATTTCTCGTCCAGTATATAATTAAGCGAAATATTGGTGCTAAGTTGCATATTTTCAGTGTCGCCCGTAAAGCTTATATGGTTACTGCCCATAGTGGCTTTCATCTTACGCTTTCCATAATCATAAACAGGCTTGCATTTTACTTTTATACGCGGATTTCCAACAATAGGCTCCACCTTACGAATTAACATAAGTGGCTTAAAATACCTGTCGTTTTCTTTAAACCTAGGCGCAAAATCAGTTACCCTATAAGTGCCATCTTCAGCAGTTATTTCGGTTCTAAGTACATTGGTATTCTCTATATAATACTGTTTTGTTGTAAAATCACCTTGTGGTAATATAGAAAACTCTCCGGTTTTTTCTTTATCGGTATCCAATAAACTACCAAAAACAAAAGAACTATCAAAACGTGGCCAGCATAACCAAGATATATCCGTATTTAAATTTACGTGTGCTATAAAAGCGCAATTTCCAACTATTCCTGTACCGTATAAATGCTTTTCTGTCATATTTAAATTTTTGTTCCACTGGCTAAAACCGCCCCTTTTTTAACTACCACAATTCCGTCTTTAACAGCGTAAAGTGGATAATCGCCATCTTCTAAATGTGTGCCACCGTTTATTTCTACACCATCCCCAATACGACAGTTTTTATCAACTATTGCATTGTTGATAATGCAATTATCTCCCACACCAATCAATGGTCTGCCTGCATTGGTTTCGTTCTGTATTTCTTCAAGGTTTTGATACCTGTCACTACCCATTATATAAGCATTGGTTATAACGGTGCCTACGCCAATTCTAGACCTAATGCCCAAAACTGCGTGTTCAATTTTTTCGGCATTGATGATACAGCCCTCTGCAATTACCGTTTTTGCTAATAGTGTATTTGTAATTTTAGACGGTGGCAACATACGAGGGCGAGTAAATATAGTGTGTGTATGATCGAAGGTATTAAACTTCGGCAAGTCGTCGGTTAAACCTAAATTTGCTTCAAAAAATGAACTTATGTTACCGATATCTGTCCAGTAACCCTCATACTGATAGCTGAGAACTTTAGTAGAACCGATGGCTCTAGGCAAAATTTCCTTACCGAAGTCTTTCTCTTCCGGGTTGTTATCTAAGATTGAAATCAAATATTCGCGGTTAAAAACATAAATACCCATCGACGCTAGATAATTTCTTCCTTCCGCCTGCATCTCAGCGCCGGTATCAGAAACCCAATCTTCCAAACCAGTTTTCGGCTTTTCGATAAACGAAGTTATCATATTATCATCATCTGCCTTTAGAATGCCAAAATCTGGAGCATCCTTTGCGTTTACAGGTATGGTAGCAATTGAAACAGCAGCTTGCTTTTCAATGTGTTCCGCTATCATTTTCTGAAAATCCATTTGATATAACTGGTCTCCAGAAAGAATTAAAATATAATCAAATTCATGGCTAACAATGTGGTGCATACATTGCCTAACGGCATCTGCTGTACCTTGAAACCATCCGGCATTGTTAACCGTTTGCTCTGCAGCCAAAATATCGACAAAGGCTGCGCTAAAATGGCTGAAGTTGTAGGTGTTTTTTATATGCCTATTTAAGGATGCAGAGTTAAATTGCGTTAATACGAACATTCTGTGGATGCCCGAGTTTAAACAGTTAGAAATAGGAATATCAACTAAACGATATTTACCTGCAATTGGCACTGCCGGCTTAGATCTTGTATGTGTTAATGGCGCCAATCTGGAACCCTGGCCCCCGCCAAGTATAACTCCTAAAACTTTTTCTGTCATAATATTTGATTTTTTGATTGAATTCGATTGAAAACAACGATTTCTCATTTAAAAACCAAGGCTAAGCGCTTTTGTTTGTAGAAATTGATGATATTTTATTTTTTTATTAGCTATTTGAAAACCAAACCAATTCTACTTTGTTACAAGTATATTCAAATCACAAGCTAATGGTAAATCAGTCGTATATCTTCGAAAATAATCAGGCTATAATTGAAATAGCCGATGAACAAGATTTAACTTATTGGACTAACAGACTAAATGTGAGTGCAGAGAAATTAAAATCGGCGATTCGAGCAACAAGAAGCATGGATTGCGAAATGATAATATCCTATTTAAAACAATTGAAACAAAATAATTGCTAATTCTAATACCATCTACCTATGTTAAACACTACTATTTCTACCGATTTGCAAAAAGCCGTTACTTCAAGTTCTAACCAACTAGTTGATTTGCCAGTTAAGGAGAATACTTTCAACGAAAACAAAGTTATCAAAGCACAACCGGAGCAAGTCGGTATTCAACAAATGAAAATAAGTTATCCTAAAAATGGATTATACGGGCTGTTGTAAAACAGCTTTTTTTTTACACTAAAATTTTCTTAGAAGTTTTTTGTAAATTAACATATTCATCAGCACCATTGCCATGCCGTAGAAAACATCTTCAAAAGGAATGGTTAATATTCTAAATCCTATTATTTCTGCCTCATTATACCAAACTACGGGTTCGTCTATACCCGTACCGGTAAGCACGCCGTTAACTATCAGAAATGGGAATAATAGCACGCCGTAAATAATATAAAATTTAGTTAACCATTTTACTTTTAACACATATTTAGCTAAAATTAAAAGCAAAGCTGATGTTAAAAAAGCGAATAAGGTGTAAGTTTGATGATATAGCAATATGCACACCGCAAGAAAAACTACAATAAATACATTGGTTATAGCTTTTTCTACAAACATCGAAAATTCTCTTTTGATGAATAAATCCAAACAGTGGTAGGTGTAAACGCAAGCATAAGGAATACAAAAGAAAAATAACAGTTCTTCTAGAGGCAAATGGCCGAAATAAATTCCTATTACGTACCTATCGTTAAATCCCCAAACGCCTAACCTGGTAAAATACTGGTCCCATACTAGGAAAAAAACTGCGGTAATTATAACTGCGGGAAAAAAAGCTCTCCAAGTTTTATAGAATTTTAATTTAGGATGGAATGAAAAGATAAAGGGAACAATGATGGTAAAAAAATTTACCAGCAAGTAGGTGTATTTCGTCATGATGTTTTGGTCGCTTTGTTTTCTCTGTAGTATTTAAAAGGCACCCACAACATACCGAAACATTCTCCGTATTCTTTGTTAACATGTTTATGATGCATTTTATGTGCTCTTCTAATCGCCTTAAAATACCAATGATTTGTATTTCTTAGCACCTTAAATCTTTGATGTATAAAAATATCATGGACAAAGAAATACGCCGCTCCGTAAATTGTTATACCAATACCTATAGCAAGCGCAATATTATTTCCGTAAAATGAACCTAAGGCCAAACAAATAATACCAGGAATAGCAAATATTAAAAAGAAAAAGTCATTTCTCTCAAAAAAACTGGGATGATCTTTTTGATGATGATCTTTATGTAAAAACCAAAATATACCATGCATAATATATTTATGGGTTAACCAAGCAACTGCCTCCATTGTAATAAATGTGGCGACAACTATCAAAACATATATTATCCAATTAAACATAAACCGTATTTTTAAATTCTAAAACTTTATCAAAACATATATTTAACCAAGCTGTATAATTCGATGGGTTAACCATCAAATCATCGCCAAGTAAACTCATGTCCATATACTTATAGGCCATAACCTCAGTTTTATTAATAATCGGCAACCTATCGCTAATGCCAAAAAAAACATGATCAAACTCGTGCTCAATCAAATTATTATCGAACGAAGCTTTGTACAAAAAGTTAAATCCATAGTTTAACTGACAATCCAGTCCCATTTCTTCTCTTAAACGTCTTTTCGCGGCAGCAATTGTAACCTCTCCTTGTCTGGGATGGCTACAACAGGTATTTGTCCACTGTCCGGGAGAATGATACTTATCTGAAGCCCGCTGTTGCAGTAGCAATTCTCCTTTAGAATTAAAAATAAATACCGAAAATGCTCTATGTAACGCTCCTTTATAATGCGCTTCCATTTTGCCCATAATACCGATTTCTACATCGTTCCTATCTACCAAAATTACTTGTTCTTCCATAAACTCACTTTTTTAAGCTCATCGTTAGTGCAAATAGAAGATTTTAGTAGATAATCGACTATTCTATTTTTTAAATCCTTATCAGATAACTGTTCTAAACCATTAATTAGTATTGTCTTATCTGTATTAATTTCTTTACTATACCCTAAAAACTTAGGTACGTTGGTTTGTATGGTTAATCTCAAATAGCGTAACTCTAAATTAGTTGGATCTTGTTTAACCGCTTGTTCGAGCAACTTTTTGCCTCTATTAAATTTGTTTAACTTGCTTATTGGGCTAAAAACATGGTTTGCTAAAATCATTGTACCTGCACCTTTATAGCCAATTATTGTTGCACTATTGTTGTCGCTATGGATGAGGTTAGCTAACCTTAAATTAGCTTTCTCATTGTTTATTGCTTGCTCATATAAATTTCTAAGCTCTATCAGTTTTATCTCATCAACTGCAGATAACAAACTAAAGGTTAGCATAAAAATAAAGCAAACATTCATCATAGCACGTTAATCTTATATCTAATCATAGAATCTAGCATTAAGCCTAATTTGTGGCCATTTGAAATTCTTATTCTTTTGCTCATGATTTCATCTGCCTTAACCCTTTTTATTTTAGCGAAAAGAGACTTGTAATAAATGTACGCTAAATATACGCCCTGTCTGCTAGATAAAGGCAATTGTTTAATACCAATCAAAGACTGTTTAAACTCCTCTTCGATTTCTTTCTCAATGGCTTCTTTTTGATAGTCTGAAAATTCTGCCAAGCTTACATTAGGAAAATAGTTACGATTTAGTTGTTGGTAATCGGCCTTTACATCTCGTAAGAAATTCACTTTTTGAAAGGTCGAACCAAGTTTCATTGCATATGGTTTTAGCTTTTCATACTGCTCTTTATCGCCATTTACAAAAACATATAAACACATTAAGCCGACTACTTCCGCTGAGCCTAAAATGTACTTTTCATATTTATCGTTACTATATATTCCAGGTTCTAAATCCATCTCCATACTATCTAGAAACAAATTTATCAGATCGTGATCTATTTTATATTCGTTAATAACCTTTTGAAAAGAATTTAAAACCGGATTTAAACTGATACCGAATTCTATAGCTTCAAAACAATCTTTTTTAAATTTATCTAGCAAATACTTTTTATCGTAATCGTGAAAAGTATCTACAATTTCATCAGCAAACCTTACAAAACCGTATATGGCGTAAATGGGCGCACGCAAAGGCTTTCGAAGCAAATAAATACCCCAAGAGAAGCTGGTGCTGTAGCGTTGAGTAGTAATTCTACTACATTCAGCCGAGATTTTATCAAATATTTCTTTCATGAACTAGGGATGTTAAGTATTTATGAACTTGATTTGCAGAAACATTGCCCGAAATTATTGAAGGAGGAACTCCCGGGCCTGGAACGGTTAACTGACCTGCGTAAAAAAGGTTGTTTAGTTTTTTGTTTTTAATTGATGGTTTTAGATTTGCCGTTTGCATTAAAGTGTTAGCCAAACCATAAGCATTACCCTTATAAGAATTGTAATCGCTTATAAAATCTTTAACACAATAACTCTTTTTATAATCTATTGCACTAATTATATCTTGCTGGCAGTAAACCTCTAACCTATCCATAATTAAATTAAAGTATTGCTCTCTCAAAGCTTCTGTATCTTGCAAGTTTGGAGCAATCGGCATCAAGATAAATAAATTTTCATGACCTTCTGGTGCAACGGTAGAATCTGTTTTAGAAGGACAACAAACGTAAAACAAAGGTTTACTTGGCCATTGTGGGTTTGAATATATTTCATCTGCATGAACTTTCAAATCCTCATCAAAAAACAAAGTATGATGTTTAAGCTTGTCAATTCGTTTGGTTACACCTAAATAGAAAATTAAACTAGAAGGTGCTAAAACTCTCTTGTCCCAATATTTAGCATCATAATTTCTAAATTCCTCTGGCAACAATTTAGATTCTACATGTTGGTAGTCCGCAGCGGCAATTACTGCATCAAATTGATGAAATCCGTTTGCAGTTTTAAGTTGTTGTACATCTTTACCAACCACGCTCAAACTCTCAACAGCTTCGTTTAAGTGAAAATTAACACCCAAACTAACACAAACCGTTTTCATAGCTTGTATTACTGAGCCAAAACCACCTTCTGGATACCATGTACCAAGTTTTAAGCCAGCATAATTCATTAACGAGTAAAGTGCAGGTGTATTCTCTGGTGTTGCGCCTAAAAAAAGCACCGGAAATTCCATCAATGCAATTAATTTAGGATTACTAAAATACTTTTTAACATGGGTACTAAACGATGTAAAAACCTGTAGTTTAAAAACGCCCTTTAAAAAATCAGAATCTGCAAACTCCATTAGCGACAAGCCAGGTTTATAAACCAAATTCTCCATTCCTACCTTGTACTTAAACTCGGCTTCTTGCATAAATGCATCTAACTTTTTACCACTATTAGGTTCAATAGATTCAAATAAATCTTTCAACTCTTGGTAATTTGCTGGAATATCCAGCACCTCACCCTCGAAAACAACAGAAAATGAAGGATTTAATAATGTAAGCTTGTAAAAATCGGTGGCTGTATAACCAAAATCGTTAAAAAATTTCTCAAAAACATCAGGCATCCAATACCAACTTGGGCCCATATCAAATTTATAACCTTCAACAACGTCCATTTGTCTTGCCCTACCGCCAATAGTTTCGTTTTTTTCAAAAACGTCTACTGCGTAGCCTTGCTTTGCTAAATAAGCGGCCGCACTCAAACCTGCAAAACCAGCACCTATAACAGCTATATTTTCTTTATCACTAGTGAACATTGGTACGCGGATTTATCATAGATTCTAGTTGATTGATGGTAGCGATATGAATTATGTTTTTGGGCAACTCTACACCTTTAAAAAGTGCCGAACTGCCGGCTATATAAATTGTTAAATGACTAAACTGATTGCTAATTTGCATTAAATAAGTCTGGAGGTGTTCATCAAGTTTTGTTTGCACCATAAACAAAAGTAAGCAGTTTATCTTGGTGCTTTTTACCACATCATTAACTGCAGAAGAAGGTACATTAGCACCCAAGTAAATTACTCTTTTTCCAGCTTTGCGTAATAAATAATTGGCAAATAAAATACCTATTTCATGGGTTTCATTTTCTGGTAAAAACAGCAACCATTTTTCGGTAGACTGATCGGTAAATTCTACTTCATCAATTGCTAGGAAAATTTTTTGGCGAATAATATGGGTTAAAAAATGTTCCTGAGCAGTACATATGCTATCCTTCTGCCACATTAAACCCAAACGAACTAATAACGGGTAAATGATTTCGACATAGGTTTTGCTCAAACCGTGTAAACTTATACATTCATCCAACAACAAGCTAAACTCCTTCTCGTCGTAATTTAAGCCTGCATTAATTAATTGAGAAATGTAAAACTCTAACTCTTTTTCCGAATTTTTTGTGCTTAAGATTTGTTCGTCTATCAAATCTTTGATTTCTTGATTTGAAAGCGCACATATTTTAGAGATTTTTAGTCCTTTTTTATTGATGCTTACGATATTTAGTAAGCGTTTTAGGTGTTCATCATCGTAAAAACGCGTATTACCAGCAGAGCGATGAGGATCTAGCGCATTATACCGCTGTTCCCACATACGAATGGTATGGGCATGTACGCCAGAAAGTTGCTCTAAATCTGAAATGGAATAACGCAATGTTTAACTTTTTTGAATAATATTTAAACAAAACAATTATAGCTAAAGTTTTAACAAATTCAAAAATGATTGATCATGTCCTTGAAAAATTACATAGTGAAAGTTAAGACATAAAAAAGGTTGCCCTTGTGCAACCTTCTCAAACAATTTAATTATAAAAATTAAATTCTATTAAAATACATTTTGAGCGACCTACTTACATTCAACTACATTTTGATGCTGATGGTTATGTGTTTTAGTATCGGGCGATAAAAATGCGACGCCCAAATCTGCAGAACGTAAAATAAATAACGCTCCCATAAACAACATAAACCAAGGCACTAGTTTTTGAGTATTAAAACGAATGTATTTGTTTAAATAGATACCGCCAAAGGAAATTAAAAGCATTAATGGTGTTGTACCTAGACCAAACAAAAACATAAAGCTTGCCCCCTCTCTAACACTTGCACTATTTAAAGCAGTAGCAAGCGCCAAGTACACCATTCCGCAGGGGATTAAGCCGTTTAAAAAACCGGCAAGAAACCCCCACAATGGCATACCAAATATTTTGCCCATTAATTTACTTACGGGTATTAGCATTATAGATTGAAGATAGCTGAGTGATTTACTGTACCTACCACTTAATTGTAAACCAACAAAAACAACCAATACAATCCCAATGGTAAAACTTAAGGTTTTCTGATTTGCGAAAACGCTAAAGCTATTTCCAATAAAACCTACCAATATACCTAAAAGCGTGTAGGTTAAAATGCGTCCTAATTGATAGGATATAACCTGAAAAGCAGATTTTAAGAAGCTAGCTTTTTGCAAGGGTAAACTTAGCATCAACGGGCCGCACATAACAGCGCAATGCAAACTCCCCAACAAACCCATTAAAAAAGCTAAATGTAAACTGCTCACAAGGTGATGTTTTTGTTATATTGATAATTTTTGCCCTTGCTGGTCCACTTCAAATCCAGAGCCCAAAGGCCTTTATTAAATAGTTGGCTATCTACAATAATTAAATTGGCTTCGCCTATGGTCTCCCCTTTTGACGACCTATCTTCTTTAGCTTTAGAAGCATTATTTATCTTTAAATGGTAAGTGGCGCTGTCTTTAAGCTGAATTATAATTTTACTGGCCTCAATCTTAATTACTGGCTCTGCTTTGTCTAAAAGTGTATTTCGTTTAGCATCATATTCTTTATTGTAAGCGAGTCCTTTTTCATAATAGTCTTCTTCAACCAAAGAATCGTTTCCATGTACGCTGAACATATAAACCACCATACCAATTACAAACAACATAAAAGTTGCCATCCCTAAAACTAATTTTGTGCCCCAATTCATAAGCTTTATTTTTATTGTGGTTGCGAAAAAAACGTGGTCTCTGCCGAGCTAACTATTCTATTATTTGAGTTTACTTCGAACTTAACATCTGTCTTGTAACTCTTTAAATCCTTCGGATTTTTAATCAAGAAAAAAGTGATGCTAACTGTCCCTTCCTTAGGCAACATCCCGGTCTTTTGTATAAATTCTATTTTATCATCCGGGTTATCAGATCTAAAAACAAAGTTGATGTCTTTATTGGTTTTGTTAATCAACTCTGCATTGTATAGATTGCTAATAGTTCCGTCTGGCCTAGCCTGATAAGTTGTGCCACTTGCACGTAAAACTGTTGTTTGTACCTCGGTTCGTTTATAAACTAGAGATGAGAATATCAGAATCACCACAAATAAAACGGCCGTATAACCGTATGCTTTAATACCTAACTTAAATGGTTTCCTCTCAGCAATAAAATCCTGACTGTAAAAACCAATTAAATTTTCGGGTTTATGTATTTTAAGCATTACCTCGTTACAGCTATCGATACAAGCCGTGCAATTAACACACTCCAACTGCGTACCTTTTCTAATATCTATACCAGTTGGGCAAACTTGAACGCATAATCCGCAGTCTACGCAATCGCCTTTGCTTGAGTCTATCACCGCCTTTTGTAATTTGCCCCTAGGTTCACCTCGGTTTTCATCGTACGCTACAATTAAGCTTTGGTTATCCAATAAAACGCCTTGTAATCTTCCGTAAGGACAAATTACCGTACAAACAACTTCCCTAACGTAGGCAAAAACGAAATAGAAAACAGCAGTAAATAACCAGATTGACAGAAACCCTGAAACATGTTGGTTAATTGGTTCGGTAATAATTTTGTAGAGTTGTTGCGAGCCAATTAGATAAGCTAAAAAAGTATTAGCTATTAAGAATGATATAAAAACGAAAATGCTGTGCTTAAAACCTTTTTTTAAAACCTTTTCACGTGTCCAAGGTTGGGCATCTAACTTTTTCTGTTGATTTGCATCACCTTCAATCCAATATTCGATTCTTCTAAAAACCATCTCCATGAAAATGGTTTGCGGACAAACCCATCCGCACCATAATCTGCCTAGCACTACCGTAAAGCAAACTATAAAAATTAGCACTACCAACATTGCCAATGCAAATAGATAAAAATCTTGCGGTGTAAATATCAATCCAAAGAATACAAATTTGCGTTCGATAAAATTGATTAACACCATTTGTTCGCCACCCATTTTTAGATGCGGTGCAGCAAATAAAAATAGCAAAAGAACATAACTTACCCATTTACGATAGTTGTATAACTTACCAGCTGGTTTTTTCGGATAAAGGAAGTTACGTCCTTTTTTCTCTTTGCTATTTTTTTGCGGTTGTATCATTTGCTACTGTTCCTTCTGCACTGTTCGATACATATTTCTCCCCTTGTGCACTTTTTGCACCTGCCGGATTTGAACCCTGCAAAGACAAAATGTAATTGGTAACCTCACTTATTTTTTGTGAGGTTAAATTTTTCTCCCAGCTTACCATTCCTTTTGCCGGCACACCATATTTAACTACCTTGAAAACATCACTTACGCTTCCGCCGTGCAACCAAAACTCATCTGTTAGGTTCGGCCCCACCAATCCTTGGCCCTTATCGCCATGACAAGCAATGCAGTTAGCATCGAAAACCATTTTACCATTGGCAACCTGAGTGGCGTCAATCTTTACAGTATTTTCATCGAAATTGGTGGTAGATTTTGCTAAAAAAGCACGTTTTGCAACATCTGCTTTAGCGATCTCAGTAGCATACTCATCGTCTTGCCTTTCTCCATATTCGCCAACATGGTAATAATACAGGTAGCCTGCTGCGAAAATCAAGGTTCCATAAAAAAGCACATTAAACCAAGCTGGTATCGGATTATTCAACTCCTTAATTCCATCATAAGCATGTGGAATCTCTAAACCTTTCTCCTCCTCAATCGGTCTTAAACTAAGTAGCTTTGTCCAAATATTTGGCTTTGTTTTATTCTGCACAAGCCATTCATCGTAATCTAGTAAAGGATCTGCTTTAAATTTAATATAAGGTTGCGGATTAGTTTTTTCCTTCAACATTATTTTAAATGCGTTAAACAACGTAACCGAAACCAGCAATAAAACTATGGCAAATAAAAGCAGAGCGATGATTAATATTTCAGTTGTACTTAAACCTAAGCTAGGCGCTTGAATAGTCGGTGCAACAACTTCTTCGGTTTGGGCAAAAGCGCCAAAGCCAAGAAACATAAATGAAAGCAATAATTTAGTCCTCTTCATCGGTATTATTTTGTTGGTTTTCGAAAGGTAGATTACTCATAATTTGGATATGGCCCTTGCTCATTTTGTACAGATAAACCGCCACAATAAGGAAGAAAACCATAAAGATGATAAGCGAAGTAATTAAGTAAAATTCGCCTCCTGCTAAGTCTTTTAATTGTTTAAACATAACTATTGATTTGATGGAATAGTTGATTTGTTAGCTTTGATATCTGCACCTAAACGCTGTAAGTAGGCAATTAAAGCAATAATTTCTTTGTCGCTTTTAACATTGATGTTGTTCTGTTTCAGGTCTGCCGAAATTTCTTCTGCCTGTTGTTTCAACTTGTCGTTGGCTTCTAGTTCAAAGCCTTTACGATACGGAACACCTAAAGTTTGCATCGCTTTAATTTTGGCTTCTGTAGTAGAAATATCCAAGGTTTGTGTAATTAGCCAAGGATACGGAGGCATAATACTTCCAGGCGACATTGAATTGGGATCTAACATGTGGTTAAAATGCCAAGCATTAGAGTATTTCCCTCCTAACCTGTGCAAATCTGGTCCGGTTCTTTTACTTCCCCATAAAAATGGATGATCGTAAACATATTCTCCAGCTTTGCTGTACTCGCCATATCTTTCAGTTTCTGAACGGAATGGTCGAACGGTTTGGGTATGGCAGTTTACACATCCTTCTTTAATGTATAAATCTCTACCCTGTAACTCTAAAGGTGTGTAAGGTTTAACAGATGCAATGGTTGGTATGTTAGATTCGATAGTAAACGTTGGCATCATCTCTATCATACCTCCAATTAAGATTACAATTAAAGAGAACACCATAAACTTCATCGGCTTGCGCTCCAAAACGCGGTGCCATTTTTTATCTGCAGGATCAGTTTCTTCAATTTCCGGCGCTAGAGGCATTGCTTCGGCAGTTTCGTCGGCTACCAAACTACCCTTTAACATAGTTTTTCCTAAGTTGTAAGCCATAACAACTACACCAGATAAGTATAGTGCACCACCAATTCCACGCAAAACATGCATCGGTATTATTTGCAATGTTGTAGTTAAAAAGTTAGGATATTTTAACAAGCCTTCTTGGGTAAACTCTTTCCACATTAAACCTTGTGTAAAACCTGCCCAATACATTGGCACTGCGTAAAACAAAATACCTAATGTGCCCACCCAGAAATGGAACGATGCCATTTTTTTAGAGTATAGCTCAGTTTTGTAGATTCTTGGCACCAACCAATACATAATACCAAAGGTTAAAAAACCATTCCAGCCAAGTGCACCAACATGTACATGGGCTACAATCCAATCCGTAAAGTGAGCAACAGCATTTATTTGTTTCAACGAAAGCATTGGACCTTCAAATGTTGCCATACCATAAGCGGTAAGCGCAACCACCATAAACTTTAAGGTTACATCTTCCCTAACTTTATCCCAAGCTCCACGTAAGGTTAGCAAGCCGTTAATCATACCTCCCCAACTTGGTGCAATAAGCATTATTGAAAAAGCTACGCCTAAAGATTGGGCCCAACCTGGCAAAGAGGTATATAGCAAGTGGTGGGGGCCAGCCCAGATGTAGATAAATATTAACGACCAAAAGTGAAGAATACTTAATTTATAAGAATACACCGGACGATTTGCCATTTTAGGCAAAAAGTAATACATCATACCTAAATATGGCGTAGTTAAGAAAAACGCTACAGCATTATGTCCATACCACCATTGCACCAATGCATCTTGAACGCCAGCGAAAACATAATAACTTTTTAAGAACGATATTGGCAGCTGAAACGAGTTAACAATATGCAAAACAGCAATGGTTACAAAAGTTGCGATGTAAAACCAAATGGCTACGTATAAATGACGCTCCCTACGTTTAAAAATAGTACCGAACATATTGACACCAAAAACTACCCAAATAACGGTAATGGCAATATCGATTGGCCACTCTAATTCTGCATATTCATGAGATGATGTAAAACCTAAAGGGAGTGTGATTACCGCCGAAACGATAATTAATTGCCAGCCCCAAAAATGGATTTTACTTAAGGCTGTGCTAAACATACGTGCTTTGAGCAAACGTTGTAAAGAGTAGTAAACACCCATAAAAATAGCGTTCCCCACAAAGGCAAAAATTACGGCATTTGTGTGTAATGGTCTAATTCTACCAAAAGTGGTGTATTGGTTGCCCATATTCATTTCGGGCTTAAACAATTGCATGGCTACAAGCAAACCTACGGTCATGCCTATAATGCCCCAAACAATTGTTGCAATACCAAAGTCGCGGACGATTTTGTTGTCGTAAGAAAATTTTTCTAGCTGCATCATAAATAGAAAATATTGTGTTTTGTTATTAAGCAAAGGTATTTAGCATGGCAAGCATAGCTGATGACAGCTATTACCCTTAATTGTGATTATCGTCACTTTTCGGATTTGGATCTGCTTTTCGGGTATCTACAGTATCAACTACCTCGTCGTCAAATAGAATTCTTACGCCAGGAGTGTAAACGTCATCATGTTGCCCTGATTTAAGTGACCAGATAAATGCACCTAAGAAAATGAGTGCCATAGCCACACTGCAACCCACTAAAAAATATAAGATGTTCATAAAAGTTTATTTTTACGTGCGTATAATCTGGTGGCTATACTGGTAAAGCTAATAATGGTGATGGTGCTTAGGGGCATTAAAACCGCTGCAACAAGTGGATACAAAGTTCCTTGTACGGCATAATATAAGCCAACGCAGTTGTAGGCAGATGCAATAGCAAAGCTTATTTTTATAATGGTCAGCCCATCTCTGCTAAGCTTCACGAAATTGGGCAGATATTTTAACGAGCTTCCTTTTAAAATTGCATCGCAACCTGGCGTAAAATTGTTAATGTTATCTGTTAGGGCAATACCGAAATTACTTTGTTTTAGTGCACCGGCATCGTTTAGACCATCTCCAAGCATCATTACCTTTTTACCTTCTTCTTGTTTAGCTAAAATGGCATTTAGCTTCTGTACTGGGCTTTGCTCAAAATGGATTTTGGTTTGGGCTGGGAAAAATCGTTGCAATTGTTGTTTGTCTTTTTCTGTATCCCCCGAAAGAATATTTAGATCAAAATCGTTTTTTAAATCGGCAATTAAAGGCTGTAAACCATCTCTCCACTCCTGCTGAATTTTAAAACAACCTTTGTAAATATTTGCAATTACAATGTGTACTCCGTTGCTATCATCATGCTCTATGCCCAAGGGCAAAAGGTTTTTGCTACCAGCATAAACCATTACCTGATTAACCAAGCCTTTTACACCTTTACCCGGCGTTTCTACATAATCAACCACTTGATAAGACTTATTGGCGCCAAGATTTTTTAAAATATGCTGACTTAATGGGTGCGAAGAATTCCTGAGCAATGATGCCACTAATAATTGCTCTTCGTGATTTAAGAAGCCTGAGAAATGCAAGGTTGCAGTTTCTGTAGTAGTTAATGTTCCAGTTTTATCAAAAATAATGGTATCACAATCTGCCAGTTGCTCTACTGCATCAGTGTTTTTTACATAAAATCCTCTTTTGTCAAATACAGATAGAATTGCAGATAATGTAAAAGGCGTACTTAATGCCAAAACACAAGGGCAAGCGACAATAATTACTGCGGTAAATGCCGACCAAGCTTTTGTACTATCTCCCTGATAAAACCAATATGCTAGGGCACTAAATGCAATTACAAAAACACCTATACTAAAGTATTTCGCAATATCGTCGTTAAAGTTTTTGCGTTTGAAATTAGTTTTGTAATGATCCTTATTCCATAATCCCGTTAAGTAACTCTGCGAAGCCAGCTTAACAATTTCCACTTCAATGGCCTCTCCCATTTGTCGGCCACCGGCGTAAACCATCTCGCCTAAAACTTTTTGTTGAGGCTCTGCTTCGCCGGTTACGAAGCTCATATCCAGCCATGCATCGCCTTTCATTAAAATGGCGTCTGCCGGAATCAATTCTCCGTTTCTAATCCATAACCTATCACCTATAGCCAATTCGTTAATAGCAACAGGTTTTTCTTTCCCATCTTGAAGCGTAGTAATGGCAATAGGAAAATACGAACGGTAATCTCTATCAAAAGAAATATGATGGTAGGTACGCTGTTTTACCCATTTGCCCATCAACAATAAAAATATCAGTGCTGTTAGCGTATCAGCAAAACCCGGACCTTGATCAAAAACTATAGTATAAGCAGTGCGGATAAACAAAACCGCAATAATTAATGCCAAAGGCGTATCAAGATTAACGTGTTTATGTTTTAAGCTAGTTATTGCCGAGGTAAAATATTCTTTACCGCAGTAAAATGTAGACGGAATGCAAAAAGCAAGATTTATCCAACCAAATAGATATTGGAAGTTTTTTTCCAATCCTGATAAGCCAAAATATTCAGGAAAACTGAATAGCATTACATTACTCATGCAAAAACCAGCAACCGCAATTTTTAAAATCAACTCTTTGTTAACTGATTTACTTTTCTCCTTAACTACGTCTTGCAAACTGATTAAGGGTTCGTAACCAATCTGGCTCAAACATTCTACAACCTCACGTAAAGAAATATCGCTATGCTTAAAACTTAAAGTAGCCTGTTTTTTAAGAAAATCTATTCTAGAATTATAGATAGCAGGATTAATTTTATATAAATGCTCTAACAACCAAATACATGAACTACAGTGTATAGCGGGCATATAAAATGTAATGATTGTATTTTCATTATCCTTATAATCAATTAATTGAGCAACTATTGATGCTTCATCTAGATATTCGAAATGTGCATTGCTTTGTTGTTTTTGTCCGGGTGTTTGATTGTAAGCGTAATAATTGCACATGTTGTTTTCAGATAAAATCTGGTAAACACTTTTACATCCAACACAACAGAATTTCCTATCGTCGTAATCGATTTTATAATTGGTCAGCGTTTCTCCGCAGTGGTAACAAACCGAATCTGTGATGGTATCCTGAACTTTCATAGCTGTTAAGGGTTGATGTTTTAAATGGCTGTACTAAAAACCTTTGTGGCTGGTTGTTTTTGCCATAACCGCTCGTCGAAAGCCATACATATATTTCTTAAAAACGATTTTCCGATCTCAGAGACTGTAACGCTGTAATCGTCCAGTTTCACAATTTTATCAGCAACCATTGGTGCTAATCGCTCGCTTATAATTAAAGGAATTTGATTGCTAAATTTCGTCTCGTTTTGGCACATCAAATTAAGTATGTGTTTACGGATATAGAGGTCTAAATCAGTAAGTAAATGACCTTTTTCCAAAGCGAAATCTCCTTTATTTATAGTTTTAAGGTATGCTTCAACGGTTTTTAAGTTTTGTGCAAAAGCATTGCCGCTATCGCTTATCGAAGATACGCCCAAACCCAAAAGCATGCTGGTATACTGATGCGTATAGCCCATAAAATTTCGATGTAATTTTCTGTTTTCACTTGCTTTGAAAAGCGCATCGCTACCTAGGGCAAAATGATCCATACCAATCTCCTTGTACCCGGCATCCAACAATATTTCTCTTCCTAATTGGTACAGCGCAAACTTTTCGTTCTCTTTGGGAATATCTCTTTCGGTATAGCGTCGCTGGCCAGGCTTTAACCAAGGCACATGGGCATAGCTATAAAATGCAATCCTATCTGGCTTTAGGTTGATAACCTCTTTAATTGTATTAGCTAAACCATTTAAATTTTGAAAAGGTAGGCCATAGATCAAATCAAAATTAACCGAATCATAACCTATTTCTCTGGCCTTATTAGTTATGGTGGCAACTTGTTCAACTGTTTGAAAACGATTAATCATCAGCTGTACATGTGGATCAAAATCTTGAATGCCTAAGCTTACACGTTTAAAACCGAATTGGTAAAGTGTTTGAAGGTGGTCAACAGTTGTATTGTCTGGATGCCCTTCGAAAGAACATTCTATTTGATCGATGGTATGTTGCTTACCTAAAATGGCATCCAACAAAGTTTTCAGATTTTTGGCGCTAAAAAAAGTTGGTGTTCCGCCGCCCAAATGCAATTCTCTAATTTTAGGTGTTTCGCCCAAAACTTCACAGTACATCTCCCACTCCTTAATAACCGCTTCAATGTAAGGAACTTCTACACCATGATTTTTGGTGATGCGTGTATTGCAACCACAATAAGTACATAAACTCTCGCAAAAAGGCAAGTGAATGTAAACACTTATGCCTTCAGAGCTATTATTGGCATAATTTGTTTTTAAGGCATTTAGCCATTTTTCTGTTGTAAACTTCGCTATATCCCAATACGGAACAGTTGGGTAACTTGTGTAGCGAGGCGCCGCCACGTTATATTTTTTTAAAAGACTTAATGTTTCCATTTTTAGCCCTCCTTTTTATGTGCACGACAGTTTAATGCACAAGCACATGCACTACCCACGCAAATACCTGCCGCCCATTGATCAAGGTTTTTTATAACCTGCTGCATACCTTCAAAACTGGTGTTTGCACCATCTTCAAACGGAACATTTGCAATTTTTACCCCAGCGAGTGCTGCCGCATTTAAATCGATATGGTCTGTAGTAAAAGAGGTAGTTGCAATGTATTTAATGCCGTTAGCCCTTAAACCTGCAATTAAGTCTGCATCCACTTTGTCTTGGTTAAAAACCAATAGTGCTTCCTTTCCATTAACAAAAGCCAAAGTTTCTTTGCTTAAGCTATTAGCAATAATGGTAATGTCATGCTTTTTGTAATTGGCCAAAACCAACCATTCTTTTTCATTAGGTTTAATATTATAAGCAATAGCTTTCATACGATGAATAATTGTGTATGCAAAACTACCTATGCCTTTCGCTAACGTAGATGAGGTTGGTTAGACAAAAAAGTGATCTTCATCACGGTAAGTCAAAAGTGGAAAGTTAAAGGTAAAAAGTTCAGGTAGAAAGTCTGCCACAGAAACTTTAAAATAAAAAGTCCTAAGCCCTGAATACCGAATTAGCGTTTAAAAAGTTTAAATTGGAAAAACCCTAGCTTTACAAGCTAAAAATCTTGGGTGCGATTAAGTTTTAGTTGGTTCGACATGGTAGACAGTTAAAACTACGTGAGGACGAACTGCAAACCAACAACGAACGACGAATAACGATCAACGCCAAACGCAAGCAACCTACTGTTTTATCTCTTTCAAACGCTTAATTGATTTGATATTAATAGCATTACCTGTTTTTTCTATCAAGTTTTCTTCTTTAAAATCGGCTAGCATTCTACTTACCGTTTCGCTAGCTGTGCCCACAAGTGCAGCTAAATCGTCTCTCGAAATTTTTAATGTGCAAGTATCAGATTCTTTGTCGCCGAATTTATGGGCTACTTGAATCAAGGCTTCAGCGACACGTTTACGCACCGAGAAGTAAGCCAGCTGTAGCATTTGTTCCTCTTTAGCCCTAACGCTGGTTGATAATAGATTTATAAATGCAGATGAAATCTCTTGATGATTAAGTAAATAATCGATAAAATCAGTCTTGGAGATCAAGAGGATTTCGCAGTTCGAAAGCGTTGCCGCATTATCTGCATAAGAAGAGCCACTACATAAACTTTCATAACCGAAAAAGTCGCCATCGTTATACAAGGTAGATGACAATTCTCTTCCATCCTTGAAGCGTTTATAGGTTTTAACCTGACCACTTTTTAAATAATAAAGGTAGTTTGGCTCATCGCCCTCAACAAAAATAATTTGTTTGTTAGCGAAAGAACGAGATTTACCCTTACCTTTCAATTCAAAAAATAAAGCCTCTTTATCAGCCGGTGTAGATTGAAATCCTTCTGGTTTAACTCTACGTTTTAACCTACTCTCTATAGCGTTATACAGCTCAACGTCATCAAATGGCTTGGTTAAATAATCGTCTGCTCCCATTTCCATGCCTTTACGCATATCGGCCCGCTCGGCTTTGGCCGTCATGAAAATAAAAGGTATGGAAGCTGTTTTTGGATTTTTATGCAATAGGTAAAGTACACCATAGCCATCAAGCTCGGGCATCATAATATCGCATAAAATGATATCAGGAAGATTTTTTACCGCTAGCTCCACACCAATCTTTCCATTATTAGCGGTAATGGTTTCGTAACCGGCCAAATCAAGCATCTCCGCAGTACCCTCTCTAATATCGTCGTTATCTTCTATTATTAAAACTTTCTTTGCCATTACAAGTGTAAATTAAAATTTAAAAGTCAATGTAAACGTAGTACCTACATTCTGTGAACTTTTGCAAGAAACCGTGCCATTCATTAACCCAACATATCGTTTTACGATGTTTAAGCCCAAACCTGTACCTGGAATATCGCCAGTATTATGTGCCCTAAAAAACGGCTCAAACAAATTATTTTGATCAACATCCGGAATACCGATTCCATTATCAATTACTTCAATAATCAACTCATTATCGCTAACCGTACTGTTAAACTGTATCATGGTATTTTCGCCAGAATATTTAATAGCGTTAGAAATAAGGTTGATTATGCAGTTTTTTAGGAGATTTTGGTCAATAAAAACATCGGCCTTAGTACCATTATGTTCGTATACAATCAGCTGGTTTTGTTTACTAATCAACTGCATTTCCTCGGTAATCTCTTCTGCAAAAGCTATGATATTAAATGAGGTAGGATTAGCTTCTACTCTACCAGCTTCCAACTTTTCTAGCGACAAAAAATCATTTAATATGGTGGTTAAATTATTAATTGAATTTTTGATTTTAGCAGTGTGTTTCTCTACACTAGCAACATCATTCTTAACTGTATATTTATCTATCAATGAAGCAGATAACTGTATTGAGCTCAACGGCGTTCTAAACTCGTGAGATGCCATGGAAACAAATCTAGTTTTAAGCTGATTCAATTCTCGCTCCTTTTCGAACAATGCGCTAACATGCTCCTTAGCACTCTCCAATTCGTTAATCAGTTTTACTAAATCCTGCGTACGTTCTTTAATTTTTAACTCCAGCTCTTCCGTATAACTTTTGATTCTTATTTCATCATCCTTTTGGCGAGATAAATCATGAATGAAACCTGTAAAAATTTTTCTATCGCTAAACTTTACTTCACTTACACCTAGCCTAAACGGAAAAGTACTGCCATCCTTTCGCTGGCCGTATACTTCCCTGCCAATGCCTATAATGTGTTTTTTGCCAGTTTGGTTATAGTTCCCAATATATCCATCGTGCTTTTCTTTATCTGGTTGGGGCATTAACGTGGATACATTTTTGCCAACTAACTCTTCTTTTTCATATCCAAAAAGCGTTAACGCAGCTGAGTTGATATGCTCTATCGTTCCTTTATCGTCAATGGTAATAATTCCATCAATAGCATTTTCGATAATTGCATTTAGTAGTCTAGCTCTTTCCATTTAAGCCAAATATATTGTTTTTGCCATTTTTAGCGATTAAAATAATCACTAAATTAAATAAGTGTGTTATGGAGTTTACTTTCTGATGCGAGCAAATCGTTGTAATCAAGTTCTTGAATAAGTAAGGCCTTGCCAGATGTTTCGCTATACATTTTTTTATAGTAATTAACTCCTTCTTGCAATTGGTTTTTAAAATTAGTTAAATATTTCTTTTTCTTACCGTTAAGATCTTCGATATGATTTTTTAGTTCAGTTTGAAGATAATCGATATAGAGGTTTAGTTCTTTTATAAAAAAGTGCGGTCGCTTAACTGAAACCAACAGGTTTAACTTGCCATAAATATGTTTTGCCATTTCCTCTAGAGAGTAAACATTAGAGAAATAGGCTAAATTCGGCCCCGGACAAATTGCTACAGCATTATTCTCTTTGGGCTTTAACATATCGTTTTTTAAATAAGCAGATGCGCACAAACCCTCGCACAAACAAGTTTTCTCGGTTATCAAATCGAACCAATGCTTAAATTCTTCTTCAGAAAGATGGGCAGTCTCCAATTGTTTAATCTTAAGGTTTTGATATTCTCTAGATGCCGTACAGATAGGTTGATCTGTAAACTCTGTATTGCTACACAGATATTTCTTTGTACATGCGCTTCCTGGTCGGCCTTTCGCAATACGCTCCAATCGTTTTTTTTCTATACTGTTATGCCTAAAATTATTGAACAAGATGCCCAGTGGAGATGCATTGCTTAGGTAGTAATCGTCTTCTGTTGCATTCTTTAAATTTTCTACCGTCTCAACATCTACGTTGGTTACTTCTGGCACTAATAAAAATGGACTTCCCCAGCCAGTTCCATCCACTTTATAATAGTCTAACAAAAATCTATTTTCTTCTGCAGTACCAATACCGCCTTGCACACTAATTTTCTGCTGTGGCACCTTAGTTAAACTCGCTCGCCCGCCCAAACTAGTTACGTAAAGCTGAGACAATTCTGCAAGCATCTCATTTCTTCGCGTTTTAAATTCTTCTAAAATGGGTCCGAGCAGAAAGCCATCGGTAGCAAAGGCATGTCCGCCACAATTTAAACCAGATTCAATTCTAAATTCAGAAACCCAAATTCCTTTTTTCGCTAAAAACTTCGCCTGTATAAACGCAGAGCGAAAATCGCTCACTTTTAATATTACTTTTTTGCGCAACTCACCCTGTTCATTTGGAAAAAAATCTTCAAAACTAGCTAAATAACTATACAAATGAGGATTCATTCCTGCAGATAAAACTAACGAAGAGGTTAATTTACTTTTTGCGAATCCCCTTAATGCTGCCATTGCATCAGTATTTTCATCGCCTGTAAATTCGTCGTTAACATAGTTCATCTTATCAACCTTGGCCATAATGTTTACGTCTATGTTACCACGATTCATTTTCGCACGTAATATGTTCTCGAAAATTGTTCGCCTTTCTCCGGGTTCAAACTCCATCATTAAATCATAACCTTGTTTAAGTTGCGAGTCTTCCGGCATCAATTCAAAATACTTGCACAGGTCATTTCCTTCCTCAAAAGGTAATTTTTTGATCACTTCGAATTGCTTTGCAACCAAATCATCCAACAAATTTAAATAAGCCGTTAACCTTAAAGCCCTGTAATCCTTTTCTGTTTTTTTAATTGGCTGGTAGGCTGCATTATTTTTTTCAGAATGAAATTGCCTCATTCTCTCCGTTAATTCATCATCAACAATGGAAACAACAGATGATATGCCGTAACGAGCCACTTTAAGCGGTGTATCTATAGAAAAACCTAAACCTAGTACCGGGATGTGAAAATTATGTGCCATTGACTTTTATATAATTTTAAATCTCAAAACTATCTATATCTCAATGATGATGCTGTTGTATCTATCACGCTAAAAAATGATTTCTATCACTTTTGCTCTGCACTAAACTAGCAAACTTCGCTAGCAGTCCATTTAAACCAAAAAATACCGATGTTTATTATCATCACATAATATGATGATTATCAGTTTTATAGCAAGCATACGAAACTAACTTTGGGTGAAATAAAAAGAGATGAAAAAACGAAATATTGCAGAAAAGGTAGCTGAAGAAAGTAGCAGGAAATATGTGATTATAGGAATCGCCATATTGCTGATGCAAACCGCATTTCACTTATTAGTAGGATTTTAAAAATCCACAACTAGTTCTTTAAAGAAAAATAAAGCCATGAAAAAGATTTTAGTCCCTATAGATTTTTCTGACTATGCAAGCAACGCCAGCAAATACGCAATTGCTCTAGCAAAAATATTGCCTGCTAGTTTACATTTTTTCCATGCCATAAAAGTTCCAGCTAATAACCCTATGTCTGGATTAATTGTATGGCCTTTAGAAGAATATGCGGACATTAAAAATGAAGCAGACCGAAACTTAGCTTTGTTTTTAGAACGATTTTTAACAGAAAACAGCGACGTGCCAATAACCTATAGTGTTGAGATTGGTGCTGTAAAAGAAGTTGTAGACAAGCTGTGCGAAGCGCAAAATATAGATTTAATTGTAATGGGATTAGCCGGGGCGGGAAAATTGACGCAATTTATTATTGGTAGCAACAGCAAAATGCTAATTGAGAAAGCTAAAACTCCAATATTGCTAATACCAAAACAAAGTAGTTTTGATCATTTGAAAAAGATTGCATTTGCGACAGATTTACGTGAAAGCGATGTAAACGCAGTGCATAAATTAATTTCTTTATTTTACCCGTTTAATAGCGATATACTATTGGCGCACGTTGCAAAACCAGAAAAAGAAGACAGAAATAAGGCTAAGCACTTTTTAAACTGCATCACCAATAAAATTAACTATGATCGTGTTTACTATAAGAAGTTGAACAATAGTGATATCTACAATGGTTTACAATGGATTACTGAAAACACACAGATTTCTATTATTGCCATGATCCATAGAAACCACACATTGCTAGCCGAAATTTTTGAAATTAGCCACACCAAAAAACTGGCCCGATTTACGAAATTGCCTTTACTGGTGTTGCCAGACCAAGATGAAATAAGTTAATTTAATTCTGTTAAGAACTATTTTCCAGTCGCTTTTTAATTTGGTTATTTTTGTAAGATGATGAGTGATGCCACGCCAAATACCTTAGCCGATAAAGTTTTTGAATTTATAGAATACACTAATCAGTCTGTATTTTTAACTGGAAAGGCCGGCACTGGTAAAACAACACTGCTAAAAAAAATAAAAGCCAATACCGCTAAAAAAATGGCAGTAATCGCACCTACAGGTGTGGCGGCAATAAATGCAAAAGGAACTACAATAAATTCATTTTTTCAACTTCCTCCGGGTTCATTTTTTCCTGGCGATATCAGTTTCCAGCATTTACAATCTGGCATAACATCTATAAAATCGACCGTGTCAGATTTAAGCTATAATAGAGATAAGCTTAAACTTTTTAACGAGCTTGAGCTGTTGGTTATAGACGAAGTTTCTATGGTTCGTTGTGATGTGTTGGATGTAATTGATGCCATACTTCGCTCGGTTCGGAAAAACAACCTACCTTTCGGAGGCATACAATTGCTCCTAATCGGTGATTTGTACCAACTTCCGCCAGTAACTAAAAGAGAAGATTGGGCTTTTTTAAGCAGAGCCTATCCCTCTCCTTATTTTTTTGATTCTTTGGTTATCAGAAATTACCCGGTTTTGCAAATAGAGCTTACTACTGTTTACCGACAAACCGAAGAAACTTTTATAAAAATACTAAACGACATAAGAAACAACCAAATTGACGAGGAAGATTTGAAACTTTTAAACGAACGTTACGAGCCGGAACATGCAAGTAGCGATGGTTTAAACCCAATCATCATCACCTCTCATAATGCAGAAGCAACTGCCATAAACAACAAAAAGTTAGACGAAATTGATGCGGAAGAATTTGTTGTGGATGCAGAAATAGACGGCGATTTTAAAGAACTAGGCTTACAGGCCGAACAACAACTTAGGTTAAAAGTTGGCGCACAGGTAATGTTTATTAAGAACGATACCGGCGAAGAAAGAAAGTTTTACAACGGAAAAATTGGCAAAATAGAAGCCATTACAAACGGAGACATTTTTGTTGCGTTCCCGAGTGAAGATTCTCTACTGTTGCAGAAAAGTTCATGGCAATCTTTTGAATACAAAATAAATGAAGACGATGTAGTTTCACAGCAGCAAGTGGGTGAATTTTCTCAATACCCTATTAAATTGGCTTGGGCTGTTACCATCCATAAAAGCCAAGGTTTAACTTTTGATCACGCAATTATCGACGCCGGAAAATCTTTCATTGCCGGTCAGGTTTATGTGGCTTTAAGTCGGGTTAAAACATTAAACGGACTGATTTTAAAATCGAAAATAAATAAAGATAGTTTACGCTCTAACAGAGAAGTTCTTGCTTATTTAAAACCATTGAGTTTAGCAGATTTGGATGAGCTGTTGATTAAATCGCAGGAAGAATTCATCCTTAAAATTGTATTAGACCATTTCTCTTTTACTAGCATCGGCAACGAACTTGAGTCAATTAGCAAAGATAATGATGTGATGAAAGCGCATCCCGAATTAAAAGCCCAGTTTAAGGTACTTGAAGAAAGTATTATAACGATGACCGCTGTTTTAGAAAAATTTCAAACCCAAATTAAACAATTACACCATCAAGGTGGATTTGCAGAACAAGCGAGTTTACATGAGCGCATTATGGCTGCGAAGGAATATTTTGTAAAAGAGCTTAATTTAAAATCTATTAACCCCATATTAAAACTAATTAGAATTAAGCCAAAGAATAAAATCCAACAGCAGTTACAGCATCAATTGCAAAAATTAAGACAACACATAGAACATAAAATTAACGTAATGCAAATTGGCGCAAATCTGCTAGCAGTGCCAATGGATACCACAAATTACGTTTCTTGGATTGAAAAACATAGAAAACAGGCTCTCGTAGCCCAAGATCGTACGGCAACTAGTAATTCGTCGGTTAATTTACAGTTGTTTTAGTTTCTTATTATTCGTATCCTAATCGCGATAATACTATCTTAGCGCAGCTTTTAAAAGCGCTATAAAACCTATCTGCCGAAAATGATACGCGACATATTATTATATACAAGTATTTTCACCATTCTATCTACATTAATTCCCTTCATTCGACACGATTTTTGGATTTTCAGGGTTTTCGAATATCCGCGTTTGCAGAAATTGGTATTAAACGTTGGTTTGGTTTTAGCGATTTTTTTATTTGCTTTCCCCGTTACAATAACAGACAAAATTGTTTCAGCTCTCCTATTAGTAAATCTTGGCTATTTAATTTTCTTAATCTTCCCGTTTACGATTTTCGGCAAAAAGCAAATAATTAGCACAAGCGACACCAATAGCAAAAACAATTTAAAGTTATTTATTGCAAATGTTTACCAAGAAAATAAAAAAGCAACGGAATACTTGAAACTGATTGACACTTATAACCCTGATGTAGTTTTGATGGTAGAAACGGACGATTGGTGGGAAAGTAAAATGGATGCGCTTATACCAAAATATCCGTACCAAATTAAGGCACCTTTGCGTAACACATACGGAATGATTTTTTACTCGAAGTTCGAGCTGTTAGATGGTAATGTTAAATATTTGGTTAAAAACGATATTCCTTCCATAGAGACTTTAATAGACCTTCCGTCTGGGCAATTGGTTAAACTTTACTGCTTACATCCAGAGCCGCCAGTACCGCAAGAAAATCCTCGTTCTACAGAACGCGATAAGGAAATTCTTTTAATAGCCGAAAAGGCAAAGGAAAGTAAGTACCCTGTAATTGTTATGGGCGATTTGAACGATGTTGCTTGGAGTTATACTACAGAACTTTTTGGTAAAATTAGCGGTTTGCTAGATCCACGCCGTGGCAGAGGATTTTTCAACTCGTTTAATGCAAAATATTTCTTTCTACGTTTCCCTTTAGACCATATTTTTTGTTCCGCAGATTTTGCGCTGAGTTCTATAAAAAGATTGCCTAACTGTGGATCAGACCATTTTTCTATGTGTGTTGATTTATGCTACAACCCGAAAGCAGAAAAACATAACAATGTTCCGGTAGCAACGCAAGAAGATAAAGAATTAGCAGATGAAAAGATAAATGAGCGTACAAGCGAAAAATAGTAAGGACCCAAATATCTATCCCTTTTGCAATTACGGAAGCTTGAGTTCAAAATAGAACTTGCCCAACTTATATTTTTTGCTAAGGATAGTCGCGTAGCACACGGTAATGTCTATAGCTTAAGCAAAATGTAAATTCAGCAAAGTAAATTTATGGAAATCTTTAGTTTATATAAAATCACTTAAATATTTGTATCATAAATATTTAAATCAAATAAGAAGCGATGAATATTTAAAGCCCATAATATTTTGATGCTTCAGCTCAAAAAACTAAGACCATCAACCCTAGGCAGTTAGAAATCCCAAATTATTAACCATATAAACCGAAACAAAACGAAACCTAATAAATTTTATAATATTAATTTTCAAATATTTACAAAAACCATTTTAACTAACACTCTATATTAGTTTCATCGCTAAATAACAAGCTATCGCATATACCGATTCGTTCGACTCTTAACTAGCGCCATCCCAGCCCAGGAGCAACATGTTCTAAAATTGAAGAAAGAACGTGAACGTTGTAGTCTACACCTAAAGTATTTGGTACCGTCAAAAGCAAGGTGTCGGCTTCCGCTATTGCCTCATCTTGCGCAAGCTCCTTTATCAGCTGATCGGGTTCCGCTGCATATCCCCTTCCAAATACAGCCCGTTGAGTTGGCTCTATGTAACCGAAACTATCGGCACCTTTGCTTTGCTGACCAAAATAATACCTATCCTGGTCGTTCATTAATGCAAAAATAGAACGACTTACCGATACTCTAGGTTCATGTTGGTGGCCTGCTCCTTTCCAAGCTTCTTTATACAATCTTATTTGTTCTGCCTGCTGAATATGAAAAGGCTTACGGCTTTCGTCAAACTTAAGGGTAGAACTTTGTAAGTGCATCCCGTTTTCAGCTGCCCAAACAGCGGTGGCATTAGAGGCTGCACCCCACCAGATTCTTTCTCTCAAACCGTTCGAATACGGTTCCAGACGAAGCAATCCAGGAGGGTTGGGAAACATTGGGTTTGGATTGGGTTCGGCAAAACCTTTTCCATCTAAATGCTTCAAAAACTCTAAAGCTTTTTTACGGCCCATATCGGCATCCGTTTCGCCATCGCTGGGTGCGTAACCAAATTTTCGCCAGCCATCAACCACCTGCTCTGGCGACCCTCTGCTAATGCCCAATTGCAGTCGTCCTCCAGAAATCAAATCTGCAGCACCAGCGTCCTCTACCATGTACAATGGGTTTTCATAACGCATATCGATTACACCAGTGCCAATTTCAATGGTGTTTGTTTTGGCCCCAATTGCCGACAGTAAGGGAAAGGGCGAGGCAAGTTGCCTTGCAAAGTGATGAACCCGGAAATATGCGCCGTCCAAACCAATCTCCTCGGCAGCAACGGCTAGGTCAATAGATTGAAGCAAAGTATCGCCAGCAGTACGGGCTTGGTATGATGGATGATCGGACCAATGGCCGAAAGATAGAAATCCTATATTTTTCATTTCTTTACTATTTAATACGAAGTTAATCATCCTTAGTTAGCTGGCTGGTCACCTATGAGTCATAACAAAAGTTGATTTGCATCTATTAAAGTGATAAAATTACTCGTCTCGAAGTACAATCCACACCGGACAATGATCGCTGGATTTCTTCCAGCCCCTTACATGCTTATCAATGCCTCCGGCGGATAACCGTTGTAGAACTGTTTGGTTAAGTAATAAATGATCTAAACGTAGGCCGGCGTCGCGATCAAAAGCATTTCGCAAATAATCGTAGAACGTGTAAATGCGCTCATCAGGATAAAGCTTTCTGATGGAGTCTGTAAAACCTTGTTTCAATAGTTTCTCATAAGCTTTCCTTATCTCTGGAAAAAAGAGCGCATTAGCTAAATATTTTTCCGGTTTGTACGTATCAAGTTCGGTAGGGATTACGTTAAAGTCGCCAACAAGGAGTACGGGCAAATCAAATGCAAGTAATTTTTTTGCATGGGAAGAGAATCTTTTAAACCAACTAAGTTTATAATCAAACTTTGGTCCGGGTGCCGGATTTCCATTTGGCATATAAATACAACCGATTACCATGCCAAATACAAATCCTTCAATGTAGCGGGATTGCTCATCTGCTGGGTCGCCATTCAATCCTCGTTTAGTTTCCTTTATTTCTTGTTTAGCTAAAATGGCAACTCCGTTCCAGCTTTTTTGACCTTGAAAAATAGAGTGATAGCCAGCCTTTAAAAGCGCAGATTGAGGAAAGTCTTTGTCTTGACACTTAAGTTCCTGCAAACAAACTACATCAGGATTTGATTCCTTAAGCCAACGCAATAGCAGCGCAAGCCTACCATTAATTCCGTTGATATTATAGCTAGCAATCTTCACTGAATGTTAACCCCTAGGATGAAGTTTTGTTTACTAAAAAGTATACCAGCAGATTTAAAAAATTAAAAATGTCCCGATTAATATCAGGACATTTCAAGCATTACTCAAAATCATTAGATATGTTAGCAATTTCTGCGTGGTCATTTTATGCCTACCTCATAACACGGTTAACCTAATCGTTTTGATAAACTCAAACAATAAGTAAATAAGGCTTACGGCCGGTTTATTGATGAACTAGGTATGATTATCCCGGTGTTTCAGCCGATGAAGCGATAAGGTTTTCCCTTTTAAGTTCATCCCAAAATTGCTTTGGAATAGAAGCTTCGAAAGAATTTGCATTAGCTTTTGATTGCACTGCATTCCAAGCACCTGGAATAACGCCAGAAACTACTTTTGGAGCTGCTGCAAACTGTAATGCCGCAGTACGAAGGTCTACATTATGCCTAGAAGCAATGTTCTTTAGCTTTTCAAGTTTTTCTCTGGAACCAGCCGGGAAGTCGCCACTGTAGTCGTAACGGTTTACTCCAGCTAAAAAACCGGCGTTAAGCGGTGCACCTACCACTACCGAAATTCCTCGGGCATCACATAACGGAAACAGTTTTTCAAGTGCATCTTCATGTTTGATCAAGGAATACTGCGTAGCAGAGAGAAAAATATCTGGATCTGCTTTTTCGATTGTTTTAATTGCTGGTTCCAGCGTATTAACACCCAGCCCCCAGCCTTTAATAAGCCCTTCCTCACGCATTTTAGTAAGTTCCGGCATTGCTCCCTTAAGGGCCACATCGAAATATTCCACCCATTTCTCTTTCATATCGCCGTTGTCTGGCGATAAGTCATGGATGAATACGATATCAAGGTACGGTAGCCCTAAACGCTGCAAACTATCTTCAACGCTTCTACGAACACCGGCCGCAGTATAATCATATTTATAGTTGAAATTGAGCTTACCTTTCCATATCCCTTGCTTCAGTACAAAATCCTTATCAGCAGTAAGCATTCTACCTACTTTTGTAGAGAGCGTATAATCTTCACGTTTCTGATTACGCAAGAAATGTCCAAAACGGCGCTCGCTTAAGCCGAGGCCATACCATGGAGAGGTATCGTAGAACCTCACTCCAGCTTGCCATGCGGCCTCAAGTGCCTCATAAACGTCCTTATCCGGATTTTCATGAAATCCATTCCCAGCCGCCACCCCGCCAAAGCCTGAAAGTGTAAGTGGACGATAGCGCTGTTCTTTATTTGTTTTTTCTGCCATAATTAATTGATTAAACGTACTACCGATTGCCGGCATGGCGACCGAGGCCAATATTCCTGCCGATGCAATGGTTGATTGTGATAAAAATTTTCTCCTGTCCATATCGGTAGTTTTCAATGGATTTGTTTTGTTATATCATTCTTTAAGCAACTTTAATTTATCATTAATTGTCACAAACAAGACCTTAAAGTAATTTTCGGCATACGCATCGCTTTTGCGTACAGTTAAGTCATCTTCTTTAAGGTTCCTAAGCAACCTAGATAATCGTTATTAATAAAGTATATTGAAGCTGATTTTGTTTCGATTACGTCCATTGATTTTTTTAAACTGAATGGCTAGTGTCGTCAAATGGAAATATGCTATCATCAATTTGCGCAAGATAAAGCCAGTTTGCAATACATTTAGCTGAGCTTAAAGCTTGCTGATTTTTATTCTGATTGGACCTTCTATAAAGTCTGTTGATACCGGAATGCCATTTTGGGTAATAATTACTTTCCCGAGCTTTTCGAGAGCTATTGCTACCTTACGTATTTGTTCCATATGCGAATGCCAATCATTTTGAAAAAGCATTCTGGCAATTTCAGATGGGCATACGCTTTTAAGCAATCCACGTTCTCGAGCAATCGCTAAGATCTTGTTAGATATGATTGTATTTGTAAACATACCCACTGAACAAACTAAAAACGTAATTGATTTTAAATAGCTATTTCTAGCTAATCCTCGTATGCGTTCTCAAATTTGTATTGGGAAAGATTCAACTTACTTTTGTAAATTTCAGCAAATCAAAAGCAGCCTGTATTCACCGTGGTTTTCTATAGGTGCTCTGTGGATACAGGGTAAAACAACTTGCCCCGGATGGTCGACTGCTAATTTCCACAGACTACCTAATCCTAAATTATACGGATTTGCGCCGGGTTTTTGGAGATAGTGAAGATCAAAAAAGTTTTCGCTAAGAAAGTTTTCAAAGCCAATTTCCGCACCATCATAGAGTTGTTTTAGCTTAAGGCGAATTTCAGGATTCAGAATTTTCTGTTCGGCCTGATCATTTGGCAAAATATCACTTGTGGCACCATAATAAGTGCATAAAAAAGTAGCTGTTTCTACAGGCGAACGATCTACGTGATAAGAATACACATCGGTTGAAATGAAATCCAAACCTGTATCACGTTCATAATTTTTAATTAAATTAAGTGATGGTGATGCACCTGCATCCGACAATAACCTTAAATCTTCTAGAATAATATTCCTTGCCAATTCACCATTATCAGTAAGGGACAAGTTTAGCAACTCATCAACCGAAATATTGGTAAGATCATCTCTTAGTTCAAGTTTTGAAACAATTTCTCTGAAATCCCCTACCAGATTTCTTTGCCAACAAATCGCATTTACTGTTTGCAGAAATGGTGTATTTATTAGTTCATGAAAGGTTGGAACCATACTCACCTGCGGGTTTTCACTAACTTGATTGTTCATTTTTTAATCGGCAATTTATTATTTAATCTGCAATAGCTAACGCTTATTTGAATGTTGAATTGGAAAATATTAATCCTTTGCAAAACTAAGACATAAACTGTACGATTCTCAAATAATGCAGTCAGAAACAACTTAAATTAACTTTTAGGCAACCTGAATCCAAAAGTGCTTCCTTCGCCAACCGAACTTTCTACCCAAATTTCACCTCCCTCTGCCTCTATAAAATCTTTTGAAATGGCCAGACCTAAACCAGAACCAGATTTATTTTGTCCATCGGTAGGTACTTGAAAATAGCGATCAAAAAGACGCTTACAATACTTCTCCTCAATTCCCTTTCCAAAATCCTTAACCGAAAATTCGATTGAATTATCCTTAGAAAGGACGTTTATAAGCACTTTAGATTGTTCTGAACTGTAACGTAGCGCATTTGAGAGAAAATTAACCAGTACCCAAACCGTTTTCTGAACATCTACATTTATCTCAGGGAGGTTACTTTCAGATTTAAGTTCCAATTGGATCAATTTCTGCTCAGCTTGAAAATTTACCGCATCAATTGCAAACTTTGCAATATGTTCCGGTTTAGCCATCGCAAAATTGAGTTTTAGATTACCACTTTCTACCTGAGAAAGATCTAACAGCTCGCTAGTTATTTTTAGCAACCTATCGCTATCTTCTTGTATATGCGTTAGCAGTTCCATTTGCTCATTGTTTACCGCCCCAATTCTATTGTCGGTTAACAACTTCAAACTCATCTTAATAGAAGACAATGGCGTTTTTAGCTCGTGAGACACGGTGGCTATAAAATTGGTCTTTGCCTCGTCAAGCTCTTTAAACTGCGTAATATTCTTAAGCACATATACTTTACCCGCCGACTTACTCGAGGTGGAGATGGGCTCAGCCTCATCGCTTTGGATATTCGGAATTACTATTTCTCTTGATTCCAACTCAAAATAGGATTCCCGCTCATCTGCAAATATTTTCAAGAGCTTGTTATCCTGATTAAGTTGAGTGACGCGTCTTAGCAAATCGTTCTTTTTCGCTAGTTCTTCTACATTCTGACCAATGGTTTCTTTCTCGTTAACTTCCAAAAGTTGAGCCGCCAATTTGTTAAGAAATAACACCTCTCCATTTTCATTAATACCGATAATTGCATCCTGCATTTGAGCGATAATGGCTTCAATCCTTGATTTCTCGGACTTTAGTTTAGAAATATTACTATTTTCCCAGTCGTGCAACTTTTTTGCCATGCTGTTGAAAGATACAGCCAATTCAGAAAACTCATCGTTATTATTAAAATGAAGTTTGTGCAAATAGTTTCCGTTGCCTACCTGTTTTATTGCGCTACTGAATTCAGCCAAAGGGTTGGCGACAAAGCCAGGAAAGTTAAAGATAAACGTAAGCAGCACTACAAAACAGCAAGAGGCTGAAAGGGCAATAAAAGTCTCGGCACGAGAATATTCTTTATTAGCAGATTCATTTTTATTACTAATAGCTTTCATGTTCAGCTCTTCGATATCCCTAAGCGCATACCGTATTTCCCTTTCTAACTCTTTAGCAGTTGTGGACATTGCATTGTTAGTGAATTTACTGTAAGCAACTCCCAATCGTTCTACTGCCACTTTCTCTCCCGGTTCTGTAATATTTCGCTTTTCCAGATTAAGATTTTTTTCGAAAAGTTCTGCATTTTGCTTAGACAATGGTCGTTCTCCCTTATCGAGCGCCTCTCTCATTTGAGACACGAAACCTATAGATTCATAATTGTCTTTTAAAATAAACTTGGCCTTTGAGGATATAGAGTTGAGAAAAAAAAGTGCAATAAGTCCGAATGCAAGTATAATAATAAATAAAAAGCCGAATCCTGCACGCAGTTTGGTTTTGATTTTCATGTCTTATATTTTAATTTCTAAAATTACCATTAATTTTATGCTAGGATAAAACTACTATATCAACATCCCTAGTTGCCATACTACGGAGCAATTGGTTGAAGATAGCCGTTCGAAGAATAATCTGAAAAATATTGAGATGTGGTTTTCCGATACAGATCGTAGTAATATCTCGCTGGGCTACCATAGCTATAATTGCCTGCGGAATATGGTTATTGGTAACCTTTACAACTTCTGCTCCCAGCTCTGTTGCCAACTTAAAGTGATTGATCAAATGGCGCTGCTTATCAAGCCGAATTTTATCCAAACGCTCTCTATCGCTCTGCACATAAAGAACAATCCACGGAGAGTGATAGTAAGAAGCCAACCTTGCCGTTTTTCTTATAACGATGCCTGCTGTTTGGGCATTTGATGAAATGCAGGCCAAGAACTTCTCGGAACGGAGTTTGATCGATCTGGGAATTTCAACGTGGATTTTACGCTCTATTTGATGTACTGCCTCTTTCAATGCCAATTCTCTTAGCTGAAGAATCTTATCGGGCTGGAAAAAATTTCCTAATGCTTGCGCTATCTTACTTTTATCGTATATCTTACCTTCCTTAAGTCTTGTAATTAGCTCGTCGGCTGTTAGGTCAATGTTTACAATCTCATCGGCTATTTCCAATATCTTATCTGGAATTCGCTCGGTTATGGTGACGCCGGTTATCTGTTCTACTTCCTCGTTTATACTTTCTAAGTGTTGAATATTTACTGCCGAGACTACACTGATACCTGCCTCGAGAATATCAAACACATCCTGCCAGCGTTTCGAATTCTTACTTCCTTCTGCATTTGTATGCGCAAGCTCATCAACAATAACAATCTCTGGGCGTCTATTTATAATGGCTTGCACATCCATCTCCTCTAAAAATTTACCGCGATAGAAAATATTTTTCCTGGAAATAATCGGAATCCCATCTACAAGCATCTCGGTTTCAACTCGTTTATGTGTTTCCACATACCCAATACATATATCTAAACCACTGTTAAAAAGTGCATGCGCTTCCTGGAGCATACGGTAAGTTTTGCCAACGCCTGGGCTCATGCCTAGGTATATCTTTAGCTTTCCTCGTCTTGATTTTTTTACAAGGTCTAGAAACCTACCGACCGATTCTTCTCTATTCTCTTCCATGAGTTTACATTAACTATTGCATAAAAATCGTTCTATTTTATAATACTAAGCCCAAGGATCAATAAAACAACAAGAACAAACAAAATGAGCTTCAATATTTTTTACGGCTTTTCGAGATCGGTATCACCTTATAAATTTGAAACGTTTTTTTACAAAAACAACGAGCCAGATGCAATCGTTAAAGGCACTAAGCTAATCACAATTACACGATTAATTTAAGTTTAGTAAAGACACTATTTATTTTATTAGCAACCACAAATTTAGAAGGATACCGCAATGCTCGCAGTAATTGATGCATTATGGTTAACCAATCCCAAATCTCTTGTAAAAATCCTGTCTTTGCTGTCGTAAACCTTACCCTCTAACCTAACTACTGCATTACTAATGGGCGCATAGTCTATGTTTAGCGAGTAACCCGTGGTACGGAAACCTTTGTCGGTTCCGGTGTTGATAAGCATACCGTCGGGGTCCTTATAATATTCAGCTCTTGCTGCAACGGCAAATTTTGGGTCTAACTTATACTGTGCAATAAGCACTGGAGATATGATCTCGCTTTTTTCGGACTGTCCTTTCACCTTTTGTTGCGTGGCGTAATCAAATCCAGCCGTAAGCCCAAACTGATCTGTTAACTGTGCAATTGCATAAAAATTATGATAAAATCTGGCTACTGCTACTGCATTTTCACCTTCTTTACCTAAATAATTACTATAGTTTAACGTCAGTTTTCCAGTAGGTTTATAACTCAGTTGCATTCCTCCAGCAGGTTTGCTGTTGCCATTAGTTCTATTAATCTTTTGCCAACCGTTTAGGTAAAGTAAGGTTGCTGTAAATTCTCCGTCTGCAGACGCATAGCTAATTTTGGCACCAGATTCATAGTAGGGCGTATTTTCAGAAGATATATTTCTTGTAAGTACCCAGCAATCTTTTGAGATTGCACTCTCGAAACCGATGTGAGACGAAAAGATGCCTGCATCAACCCATATGTTTTGTGTTTCACTTAGCCTTAGCCCAGCATTTGCCTCAAAAATATTTTTCAAAACACCAGGTTCGGCAGCCAAGTTTGCATTAGTATAGGTACCTGCCATAAGTGCCACATTTGCCCGTACCCCGCCACTATCGTAGGCAGCTTTGATAAATCCAAGGTTCAAGTTAACCTCGTTATGTCTGTTGTGCGAATAGACAAAGCTTGGGCGATTGTTATCCAAGGGCTTGTTAAAATCATATCCGTAGTAAGTTTCCAGATACCCGCTAACTTTAATTTTTGCAGTTTCCTGTGCATAAGTAAATATCGAAACGGCAATAGCTATCGCCGTAAATATTATTTTTTTCATAATGTTAATCTTCTTTTTATTATATATGGGATGTTTTAAAAATAGTTGTGGTGTGGCATTTTTATCGCTGGATTATGGCAGGCAACTGCATAGCAACCAAGCTCGACACGCAAGATCAATTTTAGTTAAGCTCGTCGAGGGCCAGGTTTAGTTTAAGTACATTTACAGAACTTGGTCCAAACAATCCCAAAATTGGTTTATTAGTATTTTTAACAACCAACTCGGCAACTTTGCGAACGTCAATTTTTCTTATGGTGGCTATTCTTTTAATTTGGATGATTGCACCCTGTTCAGAAATATTTGGATCAAGCCCACTACCAGATGCCGTTACCATATCAGCCGGAATATCTAACTTTTTGATGCCAGGATTATACTTCAATAAGGTGTCTATTCTGTCAGAAACCAATTTCAGGTAATCCTCGTTAGAAGGGCCTTTGTTTGAGCCTGCCGATCCTGCAGCATTGTAATCAACTGAAGAAGGTCGCCCCCAAAAATATTCAGGTTTTGTGAAGGACTGTCCGAGCAGTGCATAGCCAATTACTTTTCCGTTTCTTGTAATTTTTTCTCCACCTCCATTTCCGCTGCTCATCTTTCCTGCCAAGGCAATGCTCAATGGATATAATATGCATAAAAGCACCATTAGAACTAATGTTAGACGTATTGATTGCGTGATATATTTTTTCATTTTTTTTAAATTTTACAGCCTAAACAAAAAGGCCAATAAACAAATCAATTAATTTGATGCCGATAAACGGAGCTACCACACCACCTATACCATAGATAAAAAGATTTCTTCTTAATAGTGCTGTTGCACCAATGGGTTTGTAGGCAACACCTTTTAACGCCAACGGGATAAGTATGGGGATGATAATAGCATTAAAAATTACAGCAGACATGATTGCACTTTCTGGGCTGTTTAATCCCATGATGTTTAAGGTTTGCAAAGCAGGGATCGAGGCAATGAAAAGTGCAGGAACTATGGCGAAATATTTTGCAACATCATTTGCAATAGAAAAAGTAGTTAAGGTACCTCTTGTAATTAGAAGTTGTTTTCCAATTTCTACAATCTCAATCAATTTGGTAGGATCATTATCTAGATCTACCATGTTACCAGCCTCTTTTGCAGCTTGCGTACCGCTGTTCATTGCAACACCTACATCTGCCTGCGCAAGTGCCGGCGCATCGTTGGTTCCATCTCCCATCATGGCAACTAATTTCCCAAGAGCTTGTTCCTCCTTAATGTAGTTCATTTTGTCCTCGGGCTTTGCTTCCGCGATAAAATCATCTACACCAGCTTTTTGGGCTATATATTTTGCCGTCAGTGGATTATCACCAGTAACCATTACCGTTTTTACGCCCATTTTGCGCAAACGCTCAAAACGCTCACTGATACCAGGTTTAATGATGTCCTGCAATTCTATTACGCCTAATGCTTTTTCATTCTCGCAAACTACCAAAGGTGTTCCGCCATTGGTAGAAATCGCTTTTACCTGATCTTCTATATCCATAGGGAAATCGTTTCCTGCTTCCAATACAATATTTCTTATCGAATCGTAAGCTCCCTTGCGAATTCTTCTACCGTCCGTCGTATTTATTCCACTCGAACGAGTTTCGGCTGTAAATTTGATGAACTCAGCTCTATTAGGCGCAGTTTCCAGAACGATGTGTCCTTCGCCTTTGGCCAACTCAATTATCGACTTGCCTTCTGGCGTCTCGTCGGCTAGTGAACTCAGTACACAAGCATCTGCAAACCTTCCGATAGTTACGCCGTTAGTGGGATAAAAACTAGTTGCTTTTCGGTTTCCGATAGTTATTGTCCCTGTTTTGTCTAATAATAGCACATCAATGTCGCCAGCAGTTTCAACAGCTTTACCAGATTTGGTAATAACATTGGCTCTCAGCGCCCTATCCATTCCGGCAATACCGATGGCCGAAAGTAATCCGCCAATAGTTGTTGGAATAAGACATACGAAGAGAGATAGTAATGCTGCGATGGTGATAGGCGTATTGGCATAATCGGCAAAGGGTTTCAGTGTTACGCAAACAATAATGAACACTAAGGTGAAGCTGGCCAAAAGTATTGTCAATGCAATCTCGTTTGGTGTTTTTTGTCGGGATGCACCTTCAACCAAGGCAATCATTTTGTCTAAGAAGCTTTCGCCAGGTTCGGTAGTTACCCTTACTTTAATCTGATCGGACAGCACTTTTGTTCCCCCCGTTACTGATGATTTATCACCCCCCGATTCTCTGATAACTGGAGCAGATTCGCCAGTAATTGCCGATTCGTCAATTGTTGCTATTCCTACTATAATCTCTCCATCTGTTGGGATAGTATCACCAGCTTCGCAAATAAAAACATCGCCTTTTTTAAGCAGGTTAGAAGAACGAATCGCTGTCTCTCCGTTTTCCAAAACCAACTTCGCTGGCGTTTCCTCACGGGTTCTGCGTAAACTATTTGCCTGTGCCTTTCCCCTCGCCTCTGCAATGGCCTCGGCAAAGTTTGCAAACAAGACAGTTAGCAACAGTATTAAAAAGATAAAAAAGTTGTATAAAAATGAGCCTTGCCCTTCGTTGCTGATGGAGTAAATAGTTACATAAGCCATTATCAGGGTACCAATCTCAACGGTAAACATTACCGGGTTTTTGATCATTATACGTGGGTCGAGCTTAACCAACGATTGTTTAAGTGCAGTTTGCACCAAAGCGGGTTCAAATAATTTATTGTTAGTTTTCATTTCTAGGTTACTTTATCATGGTAAAATATTCTGCGAGAGGGCCAAGTGTTAAGGCAGGAAAATAGGAAAGAGCATTTAACACAAGGATTACCGCAAAAGTCATCAGGGCAAAGGTTTTTGTATCCGTTTTTAGCGTACCTGCAGATTCTGGAATGAACTTTTTGGAAGCAAGCAGACCTGCAATAGCAACGGGTCCGATGATTGGTAAAAATCTACCGAGAAAGATAATCACACCTGTAAGCACGTTCCAGAAAACGTTATTATCACCAAGACCTTCAAAACCAGAACCATTATTAGCGTTGGCAGAAGTTACCTCATATAGCATTTCAGAAAATCCGTGAAAGCCAGGATTATTGAGCCAGGATTTGGGCTGTACCGCCCAATCTGCACCGGCAACATTCGTAAAAACGTAGCTGGACATTGCCGTTCCAGTTAGTATTAAAAATGGACTGAGCAAGGTTATAATTGCTGCAATTTTGATTTCTCTTGCTTCCACCTTGTGCCCTAAAAATTCGGGCGTTCTACCAACCATCAGACCCGATATAAATACTGCGATAATCAAATAGATAAAAAAGTTAAGCAAACCTACCCCGCAACCACCGTAGAATGAATTTATCATCATTGCAAGTAGTTGCCACATGCCGGTAAGCGGCATAGTACTGTCATGCATCCCATTTACCGAACCGGTTGAAATTACAGTTGTTATAATGCTCCAATAAGCGGTTGCCGTAGGCCCAATCCTAACCTCCTTACCTTCCATTGCTCCTGTAGATTGGGATATACCCATTTTGGCGATTGCAGGATTTCCGCCGATTTCAGAAGTGATGGCGGGTATAAGCAATAGTAAAGTACCAATGGTCATCACTCCAAAAATCATCCACGAAAATTTTCTCTTTCTTATAAAAAAGCCAAAAGCTATAACCATTGCTAAGGGAATGAGCATTTGTGCAACTATCTCAACTGTGTTGGTTAAATAGTTTGGATTTTCAAATGGGTGCGCAGAATTTGCACCGAAATATCCACCGCCATTAGTGCCTAGATGTTTTATCGCTATCATTTGCGCAGCTGGACCACGTGATACATTAACCGTATCTCCCTGCATGGAGATAAACTGATCCTTACCATCGTAGCTTGCTGGTGTGCCATTAAATGTTAACAGTAAAGCAACAATTATTGCAACTGGTAATAAAAGACGAGTGATGGATCGCACAAAGAACTCCCAGAAATTACCCAGTTCAACGGTAGTTTTATCCCTAAATGCCTTAAACAGTACCACTGCCGCGGAAATTCCGGTTGCTGCACTAACAAACTGAAGAAACATCAGTACAAATTGCTGCGTTAAATAGCTCACTCCACTTTCTCCTGAGTAATGCTGAAGATTGGTATTCGCTACGAAACTGATGATGGTATTGAAAGCTAGGTCTGGAGCCATACTGGGATTTCCATCCGGATTTAAAGGTAATTTACCTTGCAGTATAAGTACAAAAAAGCCGTAAACCAGCCATAAGATATTAATGGTAAGCAGTGCCTTTAGATGCTGTTTCCAATTCATCTGTTCTTTAATATTGATGCCGGATAGTTTATAAATTCCGTTTTCAAGCGGTTTAAGGAAATCCGTCCACACCTTTTCTCCCGCAAAGACTTTGGCAAGATACTTTCCCATAGGGATTGCAATTACCATTGTAAGTAGGAACGTGGCAACGATGCCGAGTAGTTCTGTGTCCATTTTTTTTAAATTTTTAATGCTCGAAAAGAGCGTCTGTTAAAATTTTTCGGGTTTGATTAGTACGTAAACCATATACAGGAATACAAGTACAGAGATGATGAATAATGTGGTCATGTGCTGTTAGATTTTCTCGAACCAGTCGACTGATTTGTACATCGCCCAACTGAGCAATAGGATTACGAGAGTTAGAATAATGGTCATAATTTTAAATGTTTAAACCTACTTACCAACCGACGTACCACAAAACATGAAACCTCTATAAAAATCTATGAAACAGCTAGATATAAAATCTAACCCCGGATTTAAAAAATAGGACATAAAAAAACCCTTCCAAAATGGAAGGGTTTTTTTCATATTGGAGCTGAGCTCTTAAAATGTAGATATCTGATATTCTTCAATCTTTCGGTAAAGCGTGGTCAATCCGATTCCGAGTAGCCTTGCCGTTTCAGTCTTGTTTCCGCGTGTATAAGAAAGTACCTTTGTAATATGCTGGCGTTCAATTGTTGCCATTTCCATAGAATTTTGAGGTATCGGTTGATTGTGAAACTCGTAAGGTAGCAGTTCTGGACCGAGCGTATTGCCAGTTGCTAGGATTACTGCACGCTCGATTATGTTTTTTAATTCTCTGACATTCCCTTTCCATTGATGGGCGTAAAGAAAATCAAGGAATGCACTATCCATGGTAACCTCCGATCGGTTTACCTTTGCAGTAAACTCCTTAAGATAATATTTGGCTATAGTTGCAATATCTCCTTTACGCTGTGACAAATTAGGCAGATCAATTGAAAATACAGAAAGCCTGTAGAAAAGGTCTGAACGAAATGTTCCTCTTGCAGAATCTGCTCCCAGATCCCGATTGGTGGCCGCAATAATCCTAACATTAACGTTGCTGGTTTGTGTATCTCCAACTTTAATAAAAGTTTGGCTTTCCAATACTCGCAAAAGTTTCGCTTGCAAATCGATATTCATTTCACCAATCTCATCAAGAAATAGCGTGCCTTCGTTAGCCTCTTCCAGTAACCCTTTTTTATCTTTATTTGCACCTGTAAAAGCACCTTGTTTATAGCCAAACAGCTCACTTTCTAACAGTTCGGGATTAAAACCACTACAATTAAGGGCAACAAAAGGTTTTAGCCTTCTTGATCCGGCGTGGTGTATAGCCTGCGCAAATACTTCTTTACCGGTGCCCGTCTCCCCTAATAGTAAAACGGTAGTATCAGTTGCAGACACACGTTGAGCCAGCGCAATAGCCTCTTTTATTGCTGGTGAATTTCCAAGAATACTGTCAAAACTGTATTTTCGAGCTACCTTTTTCTCTAAATCAAAAACTCTAACCTGAAGTTTGGCTTTTTCAGTTGCCTTATACACCAAGGGGATAATTTTATCATTATCATCGCCTTTAGTAATATAATCAAAGGCACCGTTCCGCATGGCGTTTACTCCATCCGCTATTGTGCCAAATGCTGTTAGATTGATTATTTCGATGTAGGGACGAATTTTCTTTAGTTCACTAACCAATTCAACACCATTAGCGTCGGGCAGTTTCACGTCACTAATTACCACCATCACCTCATTTTCCTTCAAAAGCTTTAAACCTTCTTTGGCAGTTGCCGCTTGCAGCACTTTATAACCTTCTAATTCGATTATCCTTGCCAAAAGACTTCTAATCTTAATTTCATCGTCGATAATGAGTACGACATTTTCCATGATAATTATAAACAGTTTGGGACAAATATAGCTTAAGTTCTATTATCCTTTTTAAAATTAGATTGGCAATAAGCATCAAATTTCGGCATTCAGTATCAGCGTGAGCTTTTAAAAAACCTTAAAACTCCCTCTATAACAACGATAAAATAGAAAATTGTACAGTTAGATGATGTGATGTAGCAACTTATGGATTCAGAGTTCCAGTAATAAATGAGAATACAAATTAAAGGCCAATATTATTGCTTATTGATTTTAGCGAGAAATTAGAAATAACAGAAATTTAATCGTCTCTCCTTCTCCGTAAAAAAATTCCAGCTTATAGAAATTTCATGGGTAGAATTAGCATAACCAGATAAGTTGCTCATGCTATGATCGTAAGAATAGCCCAGTCGCAAATTCTGACTAACAAATATTTCGGTCATTCCAATTAGCGCATTGCTACTACCAATATTACCAATTAGAGCAGGTTTCTCATACAATTTAATGCCGGTTCTGTATCCCATTCCCAACCAAATGGTTTGCTTAAATAGAAAAAAAGCATTTACATCAAGCAACGTCGGCCCCTTTATATCGTCTTTAATTAAGAAGAGAGGTTTAAAATCCACAACGTAATCTACAACAGGAATAAGCATGCCTCCGGTTAAATAAAAATGTGGTCTTGGTGTCGGAAAGTTGTAATCTAAAGATTTTTTATCCAGCACATATTTACCAATCAAATTATTAACTGATGCACCAACATACATGTTTCGAGTAGAGAAAAACACACCAGCATTAATATCTGGAAGAACTTGCTTAACTGCACCATTAGGTACATAGTTGTCTCCCTGGTCGCGTGGATTTAACATATTTCCATCTAAGGTAGATTGCACAATGCCCAAGCCTAGACCAAAAGCTAGCCTCGAAGTGCCATCTTCGTTAACCGGTAAACGGTACGCATAATTGGCAAAAGCCGATATACTTTTCTGCGCACCTAGTTGTTCTGCATTTACAATCATCGATAAGCCCACCCTTTCATTAGGCATAAGTGCATCTGCAGCTAAAGAAAAACTTCTTGGCGCTCCTTCAACGCCAGCCCACTGATTTCTGTAGGTTGCATTTATATTTACACGCTCTCGGTATCCGGCATATGCAGGATTGATATAGATGCCGTTGAAAATATATTGGCTATACTGCGCATCCTGCTGAGCTGAACATGGGCCCGCAATGAACAGTAAAAAAATAAACTTGATTAATTTACACATATCAATCTTTTATCAATGTAATCCAACTTATTGTGCTTCTTTCTTTACCATCTTTTTCTTTCACCTTTAATAAATAGTAGTAAGTGCCCTCGTTAAGTCCGTTTCCATTCCAGTCGTTTTTATAAGGACCTTTGCTCCTGTACACTTCACTTCCCCATCGGTTAAAAATAGACAAGCTATGTTCTGGATAAATTTCTAATCCATCTATGTACAACACATCATTTTTACCATCGCCATTAGGTGTTATTACATTAGGTACCGCCACTTTTCCGATAATCTCCTTTACATCTGTTGATGAGTTATTTGCTAAATTAGGGTCAGGCTCAACGGCTGTTACGTTAGCTGTGTTAGTTACCCTTCCAGCTTTAATGGCTGTAGTTTTTATAGACAATACCATTTTCTCGTTATTAGCCAAGGCCGGAATCTTCCAGGAAATATCCTGACCGACTACATTCAATGTTCCGGCCGGTTCTCCGGTAACTCCCAAATATTTAAGGTTACCCGGCAACCTATCTATCACCTCAATTCCTGTTGCATTGCTATTGCCATTATTATGTATCGAAATTTGATATTCGAAAGTTTCTCCAGGCCCAACATACCGGGCTTCTGATACTTTGCGAACTTCAAGGTCCGCATATTCAATTATTAATAAAAAACCATCCGAAAGATCTGATTTGCATCCCGATTCGTTTATAGAAACCACCTGGTATAAGCCTGCCACGCTTGCAACATATACTGCTTCGGTACCATTAGGCATAGGCTTTCCATCTCGATACCATTGGAACGAGTAAGATCCAGCCTGATCTCCTACTGCAAATTTCACTGAAGAACCCAAAGGGATCCTAACAACATTAGGCTTTGCTTGTGCAAAGACTAAATTAACATGCAGTACGAAAAATGCCAGTAATATATACCGGTTAAGTTTCAAACTTTAGTCTGCAAAAATTAAAATTATTGTATAACGATGGTAGGTTTAACAGGCTTTGGCGTTACCGTTACGGTTTGCGTAGCTGTTGCAGTAACTTCACAACCTTTATTATCTCCTGATTTTAGCACGCCTGTATTAGCAGTAGTTTTTACATACTTTACCGTAGCATTAAATACGTAGGTACCTGCGCCAGTAGTTGTAAGCGTAAAATTATTTACATCTGTTTTTGAGGCATTATCAGAGCCGATACTTGAAAGCGGAGTAACATTTGCTCCATTTTTGGTGGCCGACCAAACATATTCATACTCAATGCCGGCTGGTAGAGGATGAAGTGGTGTAGTGGTTGCCGTAATTATAGAACTTAAAGTAGCATCTTCTCCGCAATAAGTTGCCTTATTTGTAGTTAAGGCAAGTGTTTTGCTAGGTAGTCTATATACTTGAAATGCATCCGACATATCGCCCAAACAGCCCGCCACAGATTCTATTCTACTTGTATAGTTGTTAACACCATGATTAAGAGAAGTAGAGGTAATAATATCTGTTGAGTTAGGCGTACCATTGTAGGTGTTAACAATAACCTCGGTTCCCTCCAAATACCAGTGTACTTTATCGCCATTTACGAGCGTAGTTTCTTCAGGGGTATGCAATGTAGCTGTTCCACCATCACATAAATAAACTGGGTAATAGGTTGTTTGCGCCTTGGTTGTTGCATTTAAACCAAAGATAATGCTAAATGCTACTAGGATTGATTTGATAATGATCTTCATTGTTGTTTTTATTAATTGTTTAATTGAATATGTGCTTTTGTTGGTTTCGGCTGTACATCCACAGCAATTGATAGACTTTTTGCTTGGCTACAGCCCGTGGTTAAATCTTTAACCGATAGCAATTTATATGTGAATACACCCACGCTTGTTAATGGTACCGTAACTGTTGCAGTATCAGAACCAGTAACTGTTGAGACCGTGAGCGGCGCTCCATCGTTAATACTGTAGCTAAATTCGAAGGCATTTAGTGCGCTCGAACCCTTAAATGTGATTACAGGGTTATCAGTAGCGTCTACACAAACATTTAACGGACCAGTCGCGGTAGCATCTGGTAATGTGTTGGATCTTACGATTACATTGGTTTGCGTTCTTTTGGTATTTAACGTTTTAATATAGAAGTTGTAAATACCAGTACTAGATAGGGTTCCGCTTACTGTTCGAATTCCAGAAACATCTTGTAAACTTAATACCGGAGGCAACGCAGAGTTTTCAAATTGTGTTCCATCCGCAGATAACGGGTAAAAAACCGGATTGATGGCACTTCCTTGGCATAAATCCTGGCCATTAACCGTATTATATTTAATGTTGTTGCATAAGCCCGTGCCCGACGAGGATCCATTTAAACATTCTTCATCCGCATCTATCGATTCTGCCGGATTATTGCCTGTTGCATCTGGATCGCTTAAATCTGCCGGCCTTAAGATGCTCGCTTTAACATCTGCGAATATTTGATTATAATTACCTGCAAAATTGGCGACAACTAATACATCAATTGTTCCTTGGTTCGGAATGTTGAGCAAAGCAGTGTATTTTTGCGCAAAAGTAGTTGCATTATTTACTACCACTCCTGTACTTTGATTATTCGTTGAAACCGAATTAATGGTTAACCCAGTCGGCAAAGCAATGGCTAATTGCGCTCTATCGACAGCCGAAGGACCGTCATTCTGAACCCGCACGGTGTAAGTAATCGTTCGATCTGAAAAATATTTTGATAAATCTGGATTAATTGATTCTATTTTTAAATCTGCATGCCGAATTTCAATGTTGACCATTTTTGTGGTTTTACCACTCTCGATATAGGTCCAAGTGTCCATGGAACGTTCGTCGCCAAATTGATTGTTTTCGCTATAAGCACCAAACTTATGCCCATTAACCTTACTGCTTTGTCCTGTTAAATTAGTTACCGGATTAGAACTATTACGCCCCGGCACACCCGCATTAGTAATGTTCACATCATCCCAGTAAACAATATCGCTATACTCTGATAGGACGGTATTTAATGGATTTACTTCATACGCGGTGGTGTTCTCTGTTAGTTCAATAATAATTCCCTGAGGATTGATTTCCATATCAATGTATGGAAAATGCACTTCTGCCGACCTTAAGAAAGTTTCTACCAACGGCGTAATGGGGCCAGGTGGCAACAAATTTCCATTGCCATCTTTTACGTCCCAAAATACTTCATTATATCCTTGCACTGCTGCGCCGTTGATAATACGATTGGCGCCGTTTACCACTGGAATAGTTATTTGATAACTACCAGGTGAAGAAGCAGTAAAAGTAATTTTCGCTCCTTTATAACCAATCTTCCCTTCTGTACCTTCTACACCAGCAAATTTCAAATCGGTAATAATGGGCAGTACGGCATTTCTTTTTAGCCAAGTAGATTGATTCGCCGCCGTTACATAAGCGGCTCCACTTTCGGGTAAATCTGCATTAGGCTTGTTATAAAAAATCTTATGGGTTTTGTTTAAGGTGTTATCGAGTGTTCTTGGATCATGAAGACCAGAAAGCGCAATCTTGGTAGAGGCATTTAAACTTTTGTAAGTAGCTACCCCATTTACAGCAAAACCATTATTGTTAGAAAAAAAAGTGAAAGCATAGCCATTATTGCCATTGGTTTGTACACGGTAAGCTCTTCCATCTTCGGTAAGAACATAATTAGTTACATAAAAACCTTTTGAGCTATTGGTAAAATTGTTTCTAATCCCCAGATTCAAAACATTGGTATATACACGCCCATTTATCCAAGCCGATCCTGCAACATTTCTTACAGAAACATCCCAAGCTGCTATGTAATTTGAATTTGTGTTGGTCTGTTGATTCCAATTCCCATTTGCCAATACATCCGGTGGAGTAATATCGCTACTGGTTCCATTTCCAACAGGCGCTAAAAATTCTACGCTCCAAACCCCTTCTCTTGCCGTTGTGACAGAAATACTGATTGGTGTGTAGCCCAGCCCCGGTCCTTGTAACTCGGCAAATCTGTTTGGAATAAGACCTACATTATTATTTACATTGTAAGTGGTGCTGATTCCATCCGGTGATGTTACAATTATCCTTCCATTGTTTACACCAATAGCACTTGATGCAACCGCAATTGTTTCGCCTGCTTTTGCATAAACAAAATGAGCACCTCGGGTTTTGAATGGAAAACGATCTGTATAATTAGTTGGGTCGACGTTTGCGTACAAAAAAGCCCTATTACCCTTTGCGTCAGCAGGGTAAAAATCTTTGCTACCCTCTGCATAACTAGGGCCAGCAAATAAAGAAAGTAAAACAAAGGCTATACAACACAGCGGTAGCTGTGAAGCCAACAATGATAGCCTCAATAAACTTAGTAACCTCATGCAATACATATCTCAAAATGAGCATGCACCGCAAAAGCGTGACTGCGCTAAACAAAACATAATAGGTAATAATCTGCAACTAAAATAGGAACAATATTTGATTAAGGTAATTATTTCTACAATTTGTAGAAATAATTACTCTGCAAATTTCAATTTACGTAGAAAATATTACCCAAAAATTTATAATACTGTAATAAATACAACAAAATCTTAATCTTAGCTAAATCTATTGCAATCTTTTGTACTCAGCGCCGGAGTCGAACTTTTTAAACGAAAAAAGCCTTAGATTTCTCTAAGGCTTTTGTACCCCCAACAGGATTCGAACCTGTGACCTACGGTTTAGAAAACCGGTGCTCTATCCAGCTGAGCTATGGAGGCATCCCTAAACAAACAAACGAATTATCGGTTTAGTGGTGCAAAGATATAATTTCAATTGCATTTTTTATAAAATTTTAAAAAAATATATAGCAAATACAAAACCTAAATCATTTATCAATTGATTAACAAATGGTTATAAAACTAAATTTAACGCGTTTTAGAGTTGCTTATATCATTAAATGCACTTAGTTTCAATTCTCATTACCTTTTACTTCGCAATAGCGCTTCTATGTAATAATAATCAGCATAATTAATTGGAACATCTACCTCAGAATTTGCCGTGCGGTGACCTGTACTATGCGCTAAAATAAAACCATAATTCTCACCAATGGCATTTGTGTAACTGTTAGTACTTAATGATGAGAGTATTTTATCTGCAGCCATTTTATAGCGCTTTTTATCCTTGCTATAATCCATTAACTCGTAAAGTGCTGATGCTGTAATTGCGGCGGCCGAAGCATCTCTCGGTGCATCCGGGATTGCCGGATCATTATAATCCCAATATGGAATGCCGTCTGCTGGTGTAATTTTACTATTCAAAATGTAGTTCGCGATAGCGTCTGCTTGTTCTAAATAAACAGGATTTTTTGTGTAGCGATAACATAGCGTATAACCATACAAGCCCCAAGCTTGGCCACGAGACCATGCAGACTCTTTAGCGTAACCTTGTGCTGTTACTTTATTACGTACATTTCCAGAAACTGTATCATAATCCACTACGTGATAGGAACTAAAATCGGGGCGGAAATGATTTTTAATTGTGTTGTTTGCATGGGTTACGGCAATTTTATAAAATGATGAGTCTCTTGTAAATTTAGTAGCCTCAAAAAGCAACTCTAAATTCATCATATTATCAATTATTACGGCATACTTCCATTTATCACCATTATGATCCCAGGATTTTATTACGCCAGCCTTTGCATTAAATCTTGATGAGAGCGACTTGGCAGCCTGCACGACAACCGATTTATAAACTGTGTCCTGCGTTAATTTAAAACCATTCCCAAACGGACAATAAATCATAAATCCCAAATCGTGTGTAGTTTTATTAAATTGTTCTTTTTTAATATCCTCAGTATACTTTTTTGCTAACCACAACCATTTCTCATCTTTAGTAAATTGATAGTAAAACCAAAGTTGTGCCGGAAAAAAGCCACTTGTCCAATCTCGAGATGATACCATTTTAAACTTACCATTCTCTACCGTACGTGGTGATACTTGATCGGGTTTAATTTTTCTGGCCGAATCGACTTTGCTGATTAAAACATCGCTTTGCGCCATAGCACTTTGCATTGATTTTTTAACGTTTACTTTTTGCGCATAGCCCAGGCTTGCAATCGTAAATAAAACCGCAACCATTGTAATTTTCAATTTCATAATTATTGTTTTAATGCCACATTACTAGTTAAGACCAATTTACTCCAACCGTTTTTATCCAACCATTTTAACTCCTTTTTACGTTCTTCCATTATTTTTTTAATTTTCGAAGCATAAGTCCAACAAGTGCTTTGCCTAATACCAAGTTTTTCTGAAAGTTGATGAGAGGAAATATTCCCTTTGTAGCAATAAATTAAGTACAATAAATAAAATGCTTTTTGAATAGGGATTCTGTTATTCTCAAATATCGTTTGGCACAATACAGATTCTTCGTAAGTGCATTTTGTGCAACGTCTATTAAACGGGTTTTTACCATTACAGTAATTGGTATTATTACATTTTTTACAGTGATATCCTGCCTGCCACTTAACGTCTGCTAAAAATTTATAACAGCTTTCTTTTTCTGCAAACTGTTTCGCAAAATGTTCTAAATCATCATCTATTAGTTTTACTGGATGTTTAAACGCGGTTACAATCGTGGGAAAGTGGTCTATTTCTAGCAAAACGTTTAATCGTAAAATTTGCTCTTCTTGCTGTTTTAGAACAGTGTTTTTATGCAACAATTCTAAAGTTTGTTTTTCTAAAAGGATGGTTTTTTGAAGAAGTTCTTTAGATTTTTGTCGAAGCTCTTTGTTTCGCTCGGTCAATTTATTTCCCAAATCGGTTGCAACTTGATTTTTGACGCAAAGCTCGGCTTTTGTTTTGGTTAAGATTTTATTATCGGCCTTACTTTTCCGTTCCGCTTTAAGACAAAAACGAATAGTCAACACAGCGCTAATAATAATAAGAAACAATAATACGATACTTAAACCATCAACAGAAGCAAATGGCAACACTAGTAACCGAGCGTATGGCAAAAGTAGTAGCCAATTAAACATAGGTATAAAGCGTTATAAAAGCGATGAAATTATTTGGTTAGTTTCAATGCTTAAATATATTAACAAATACCCAAATTATATAGCAAAAAGAAAAGGTCTTGCTTACTAAGCAAGACCTTTAAACTATAAAGAAACTTGTTACGCTGTTATAAAGTGATAAAGAAACATCACATCGCCAACATAAGCAGGTTTTGCCTGATCTTTAATTACTAACGTTGCTTCGATATTTACTTTGGTAACGCCTCTTAAATTTACAATATTCTTTAATTTTGCTTTTAATTGAACTTGATCGTTTACCAAAACCGCCTGCCCAAATTTGAAGCTTTCTATACCATAGTTTATCTCCATTTTTATGTTACGGATATCAGCAATTTGTTTCCATAAATATGGGATAAGCGATAAAGTTAAGTAACCATGAGCTATTGTAGTTTTGAAAGGACTGTCTGTTTTTGCTTTCTCTGCATCAATATGTATCCATTGATGATCTAACGTTGCATCTGCAAATTTGGTAATTTGCTCTTGATCAATTGTATGCCATTGAGACACCCCTATTTCTTTACCTAAGTAAGCTTCAAACTCCTGATAACTTTCTACTACTACCATACTATTTTTTTAAATTTTGTTAATTATAGTAATATTTATTTTAATAATCCAGATAAGTTTGCAGGAGAATAATTAATAGATTTTAATGTTTTATGATCTCCATCTCTGTAAACCAAAAACAATCCGTCTATTTCTTTGTGGTAAGCGTTTACATTTCCGTTAGCTTTATAATGTGCAATAGTTGCATCTGCCTCGGCTAAAGTTTTACATGCTTTGCTCATGTTAGAGCGATGAACCTCGTCAAATAACACTTTAAACTTATCTGCCAAGCCAAACTCCAATACTGCTCCTGCTAAAACATATTGTAAATCGCAAAGAGCATCAGCAATTTCTACCATATTAGCATCGTTAACTGCCTCCTGTAACTCTTTAAGTTCTTCGGCAATTAAATCTATCCTTAACTGGCTTCTTTCTTTAGAAGGAATTGTAGCTTGTTCTAAAATTGGGTGCTTAAATGTTTTATGAAACTCTGCAACCTGGCTTAATGCGTTTAAATCTTCCATTTTTACTTTTTTGTGAAGTACGAAGTTTAGACAATTTACAAGAGGAGGCAAATTTTCTTATCAACAATAAAATATTATTAACAAATATCATTAGCCTTTGGCAGACATCAACGAAAAAAAGCTTTCAGGTAGAATACGTCATTCATGCTAAATGCGCCTTTTCAAAATTCTTAAACTAACGACTTTTTGCGAAAGAAAATGCTTTTAAAACTTATCTCCGAAATTAAGGTCGCTAGAAAAATTAATCCACCTCCTACAATCAGTTTCCAGGACAAATCCTCACTTAAAATATAAAACGCTGCTATTGCGCCAAAGACAGGTTCAAAAAGATAGATAACCGAAACTCTTTCGGCGCTAATATAACGTTGTGCAATATTAGATACAGTGTACATAAATGCCGTAGAAAAGAGTGAACAAAAAATAACACCTTGCCAAAATGTTTTTTGCGCTGGTAGCCAAACTGCATCACCGTCTGTTAAAGCTAACCCAAAAGTTAGCAAAGCGCAGGTTGCAAACATGGGCACAATGGTAGGAACAAGACTTTTTAAACTTGCTTTTTTTTCTACCACGATTAAGTATACTGCAAAAGCTACGGCACCCAAAAGTGTGTACAAGTCTCCAGTATTTATTACAAAATGTTGTTTTATTGAAATAACAGATAAACCCGCCAATGCAATTAATGCAGCAAACCAAGTTTTAGAAGGCGCCGCAATGCGATAAAAAAATAATTTAAGCAACGGTACAATTACTACGCTAGTTCCGGCAATAAAAGCAGTTTGCGATGCAGTACTGAATTTTATACCGAGTGTTTGTAAATGTATTCCCAAAAATAAGGGTATGGCCAAAGTTGCTCCTATTCTCATGTCGGACCAACTCATCTGTTTTACGTATTTCAAGAAAACCAACGAAAGCACAAGAGTGGCTACCAAAAACCTATAAAATAAAAATGTACCTGCAGATTCCTGCCCTATTGCCAATTTGGTAACAGAAAATGAAATTCCCCAAAAAGCTGTTCCCAGAATTAATAACAACAGTAATAATTTCTTTTTTTCCATTTGGCTAATGGTTAACTTGCGCTACAAATAAAATTTTCTTCATCAAGATATCAGTCTGTTCTTCATTTCCTAGTCTGAAAATATGTTTATCAAATGGCCTAAAGCCGTTTTTTTCGTAAAAACCAATCGCTTTCAAATTATTTTCCCAAACGCCCAACCACACATAATCTACCTGCAAACTTTCAGCAATTTCAATAGCTTTAGCGTAAAGCATTTGCCCTATTTTTTTACCTTGAAAAGCATTTAAAATGTAAATCCTTTCTATTTCCAAAGCATTTTCATCAGGAAATTCCTTTTGGGCATTGCCAATATTAAGCTTCAGATAACCGATAACTTGAGCATTTAGATAAGCCAAATAAAACTGCGAACAAGTGTTTTCAAGTTCTACAATTAGTTTATCTGTTGAGAAATTTTCTTCAAGATATTTACTCATATTATGCTCGTCGTTTGTTGCCGAGAAAGTTTCAAGAAAAGTTTGTTTACTTATTCCTTGTAGCGCTTCTATATCATCAATCGTAATCTGTTTTATTTCAATATTCTCCATAGGCCAAATCTACGCCAACAATAAATGTTATGAAATGCTATTTTTTCATTTATTAATGATTATTTTGCATTAATGGATTTACGATCGATAAAATATTTTATAGCGCTAGCAAACGAACTACACTATTGGAACACGGCTGCTAAAATGAATATAACACAATCTGCACTTAGCAGGCAAATACAATCGTTAGAGAGCGAGTTAAATGTTGTTTTATTTGACCGAAACAAAAGGAATGTAAAGCTAACTCCGGCAGGAAGTTTTTTAAAACAAAAATGGGAAGTAGAATTAAATGAACTTGATTTTATACACAACTTTGCTAGGCAGATTCATTTAGGTGAACGTGGCACCATTAAAATTGCCCATCCAGATTCAATTTCGGCTTCGATAATGCCAGATCTTTTAGCTACAATTTCAAGCGAGTTTCCGAAACTACAAATTGAGTTGGTACAGGTTCTTTATGAAAATCAGCAAGCGTTTCTTAGCAATTATAAAATTGATTTAGCTATTACTAGAGATACCAATAATACTTCAGGAATAAAATCGACCAAAATTTACACAGATAATTTAGCGTTGGTAGTGCCAGAAGACCATCCTTACAAAACTATTAAAGATGTATCGACATTGTCTTTGGCTGAACAACGTTTTATCCTACCAACTATTGACGAAGGAAGTAGTTACGGTTTAATTATTCAAAACTTTTTTAAATCATTCGATGTAGTTCCTGAGGTTTATTTACAATCAGAATTTGGCTCTACTATTATTGCATTAGTAAAAAAACATTTGGGTATTGCAATATTACCAGATTCTTATTTGCACCATGAAAGTACAGGTCTAAGGTTTATAAAACTCCCTTTCGAAACAGATTTATATATCAATTGGAGAGCAGATGACCACAACCCCGTACTTAGCAATGTATTAAATTTGATTCTGAAAAAATTATAAAAAAACAATAAAGCCTCTTCTACAAATGTAAAAGAGGCTTTATATTAGTCGGGATGGCAGGATTCGAACCTACGACCTCCACATCCCAAATGTGGCGCGATACCGGGCTACGCTACATCCCGAACTTTGGTATCACCTTTACCCCTTTAACAGGGAGTGCAAATTTAATGTTTTTCTATCAAAAACCTAAATTAATTGCAAAATATTTCAATTTAAGCTAGAAAAGAATTAACACCAATCTTATCTAATTAAATACTAAGTGCTTAGCTAAAAAATAATTTCAAATTTTATTCTGATTTATTTCTAACAACAGCTTTTCAGTGGCGCAAAGATAAAAAAAATATCATTTAAACAATTCTAAGTCGGCAATTTGATTTTATTTTTACCACATTATTAGTTAGCTAGCTGTTTATCAAATTATTAATTTTGATAGAAACTTAAACATGATGCCATTTTCGATACTACACCACCTAAAACTGCTTAGGTTTTTGCCTTTTGGACGCTAATTCTACTATTTCTTCAATTCTTTTCTCTCTCGTTTCGGGACGCTTGGCCAAGGCTATCCATTGCAACATTGCTTTTCTTGTAGATTTGCTTAAAGCGTTAAAGAAAAATTCGGCTTCAGAATTTCTTTGTAGCACATTGAACAAATCGTCTGGAACTTTTAATTCTTCAACTTCGTTAAGGCTATCCCACGAGCCGTTTTCCTTTGACCTTTTTATTACGGCTAGACCAGCGTCTGCCATAAGGTTTTCGTTAATTAAGCGTTCTATTTTTTCTTTATTGATTTTTGACCACGTTCCTTTTGGCTTACGCTTAGTAAATAATTGCTGAAAACGTTCGTCATCCAACGACTTTCTTACACTATCTATCCAACCGAAGCATAGCGCTTCATCTACTGCATCACTCCAAGACATGGAATAATAAACACTCTTCTTTTTATAATATATTAACCATACAGATTCTTGTAAACTATGGTTTTCTTTAAGCCATGCCCGCCATTCTCCCCTATTATTTGGACAAATTTCATCTATGCTATTTTTAGATTGACTCATTTTAGTTTCTAATTTGATTCGGTATTGGCTAAGGTAGGAATTTGATGTATTTTAACTTAGGATGTATAAGTATATGATTGCAATTTATAGCTGTACTGAATTTGCATATTAAACCCGATTGCAATGAAAATACTTTTTGTTAATGTTATCTTTAGCTTGGCGAAAGATTTTTGTAGACATGTAGATACTTTGACCAAGCTTAGCATGAAAAGAGTGGTGGTAACATTAACAAAAATATTGTAACGGAAAGCGGGACTGGCCTTATTTATTGACCCGGAAGTGCTTTCCAAAAATTTACAGATTACGTACGTTGCAATATTTCCCTTAATACACTGTCCAAACTATCTGCCGATGCCTTTAAACGAATGGCAATTTCGCGAACTTCGTCGTTGGCCTTTCCTTCAATTTCTATTAAAGCGGTAAGACCAATAATGCTAGATAAAGGACCTCTAACTGCATGTGCCTGAAACCACGATATTTCCTTAAGTTTTTCGTTCTGCGCTTCAATTGCTTTAAGTTGATTTACTCTATCGGAAATATCTTGTATAGAGCCAATTACCCTTTTGGGTTCACCATCTTCATTAAATAAAACAAAAGACCGATCTAAAACACACCGATACGTCCCATCTGCATGTAAAAATCGATATTCGAGGCTAACTCTTTCCTCATGTTGCCTTGCTAGCCTATCAAACTTATCCGAAAGCTCATCAAGATCATCGGGATGCACTTTTCCACGCCACCAATCATAATCATAATTGGTTTTACAGTATCCAAAAATTTTCTCTATCCCTTGGTTCCATATCATCTCTCCGGTTTTAACATCCAAATCCCATACAGCATCGCTGGTAGCTTTAGACACAATGTTAAATCTTGCTATGCTCTCTTCCATCGTTTTTCTAGATTGAACCTCGATGGTACGATCGATTGCCATAACTAGTCTGGCTTTTTTTTCATCGAATGTTACGGTATTGCCTTCTACAAAAACATCTATAATTTCTCCATTTTTCTTTTGATGTTTTACATTGCTTCTGCCAGAAGATTCTTCAGAAAAATTCGATGCCAACAATTTCCTCAGTGTTGGAATCTCGCTCAAAGGTCGAATTTGTACAATAGTCATTGCCATAAATTCCTGCCTAGTATAACCGTAATGTTTAATGGCGGCTTCGTTAACATCTAGAAATTTCAGGCTTTCCAAATCATAAACCCACTGTGGCAAGGGGCTAAAATTAAAAAGGCTACTGTACTTTTCCTTTTCCAGCTCCAAGAGCCTGGTAGATCGCTTACGCTCGGTAATATCTTTAAAATAAACGGATAAGCCTTCTCCAGATGGAAAGCAGGCTACCTCGAACCACAATTTCTTTGATGGGTAGTATTCTTCAAATCTTACTGATACATTTTCCTTTACTGCTCGATGATACTCTTTATAGAATTTCAAAGAAATTGCATCCTGATAAATATCCCAAAGGTTTTTACCAAGAATCATTTCTCTGGGCATTTCTAGCAATACTTCGGCTTGCTTATTCCAATAAGTTACTGTCCAATCGTTGGTAACCTCAAAAAAAGCATCAGTAAAACTCTCTAAAATGTTCGAAATTCTTTGCTGGTACAGATAAAGTTGTTGCTGATAGTCCACATTGCTATCTCGACCTCCATCATTTCTTTTTCGGGACTCGTTCATAACATTAATACAATAGGTGGCTCAAGTTATAAAAAGATTACGTTCTTTTAACTGTAGGTAAAAATCATTTTGTTCATTTCTTGAAATTAGTGGATTTGATGAACGTGATACAAGTTCATTTTCAAAAAATGCCAAAAGCAAAAAGCCCGAAATCAATTTGATTTCGGGCTTTTTGCTTTGCGGAGAGGGCGGGATTCGAACCCGCGGTACCGTTACCAGTACGACAGTTTAGCAAACTGTTCCTTTCGGCCACTCAGGCACCTCTCCTATTCTCGAAATCTCCGTTTCGAGGTTGCAAATATAGTAATTCAATCATGTTTACAAAAAAAAATTACACACTTTGTAAATAATCTATTCGCACATGATAGATGCTCATTAACATCGTCTTGAAAATCAGCTTTATAGTCTCCAAATCTTTTAATGTCAAATCACAGTCATCTAACTGGTTTTGCTCCAATTTGTAATCAATTATCCTTTCTACTAGATCACTTATGCTTTGTGCATCTGGATTTTTAAGGCTTCTCGATGCTGCTTCTACCGAATCTGCCAACATTAAAACGCCCGTTTCCTTAGAAAAAGGAATTGGCCCGGGATAGCGGAAAATGTTTTCGTCGACGAATTTTTCTGGTGAGTTTTTAAGAAAAGATTGGTAAAAATAATCAACTCGGGTATTACCATGGTGCGTCCGGATAAAATCAATTACACTTTCTGGCAACTTATGCTTTCTGGTAATCTCAATACCTTTGTGTACATGCTTAATAATAATTTGCGCACTTTGCTCGTAAGGCAATTTATCATGCGGACTTAGCGCCGTATTTTGGTTCTCGATAAAATACTGGGGATTTTCCATTTTCCCCACATCGTGATATAAAGCGCCTGCCCTAACCAGTAAAGCATTACCGCCAATTTTAAAGATGGCTGCTTCGGCAAGGTTGGCTACCTGCAACGAATGTTGAAATGTACCAGGAGCTTTAAAAGCCAGTTCTCTAAGCAACTTATTGTTAGTATTTGTAAGCTCAATTAATGCCACATCAGACGTTATACCGAAAACGCGTTCGAAAGCATATATTAACGGGTAAGCTAGTAAAGAAAGTAAAACACTAAATACAAAAGGTAAAAATTTTGTCCATTCTATTTGAGAGAAATCTCCTTCTCTAAGCAAAGCGATGCCAACAAACGAAACAAAGTATGCCCCTAAAATAAAAGATGCCGAAATTAATAACTGTTCTCGTTTAACTAGATTTTTAATGCTGTAAATTGCTACCATACCTGCAGTTGTTTGATAGAAAACAAACTCGAAGCTGTTGGGCACAAAAAATCCTGCAATTAAAATTACGAGCAAATGCAAGTTCAGCGCTAAACGCGTATCAAACAAAATTCTAATAATGATAGGTACAATACAGAATGGAATAAGATAGAGACTATCGAGTTGTAATTTTATAGCCCAAGTTAGCGCCAACAACATCGAGGTTACAACCAACAAAATCAATAAAAGCTGTCGGTTGTCTGCAAAAATATCTTTTCTAAAAAGATATAAGAAAACCATTAATAGACTAATAACAAACCCAACCAAAAATACCTGACCTAAAAAAACCAGTTTATTATCGCCCACACTTTTGGTTTGCGCTTCGTACGTTTCTCTAAAAGACAATAGCTTCTGATAAACCTCATCGTCAACGTACATGCCTTTCGAAACGATAATTTCGCCTTTTTGCACCATTCCCTTTGTAGTGGAAAGACTGTTAACAGTGCTATTTTCTACAACTTTTGTTAATTCTTCATCAAAAATTAAATTAGGTTTTAAATGACTTTCAACCAAGTCTAGAATGGTTTCTTTTACTTTTAAATCTATGGCTTTGTAATTATTCTTGAAAAAATCTAATGCGCTTTCTGCCGTAAATACATCTTGAGAATTACTTTTTTCTGAAACATTATTGCGCAAAAGAGAAAATTCGTAGTGCTTTGCATTTTTCTGATGTTTAGCTGTTAGCCCTATAATTCCACGTTTGTAAACAGTCTCCAGCATTTTTAACGCCTGATCTTTGTACTGTTGCTTCTCCCCCTCAGCTAAATCATTCGATTTCCATTTAACATCAAACTCGTTGTTAAATCCTTCGGTTTGTGCGGTTAAAACATCATCTTCAAACTTATAAATTGGCAATACATTATTTAAGGCATCTTTTTTATCAGTTGCCAGTTGCGGATTAGTTTTTAAAATTGCGTAACTAAAGGGCGACACAAGATCTTTGTTTAGCCAAGTTTTTCCTTTTTCAAATTCGTATCTAAATCGAGGTTGCTTAGGCAGGTAAAGTGTAATCACGAGAACGCAAAGCACCATCATTACATATTTAATGTTAGATGAGTATTTGCGGTAGAGAACTTTATGGGAATTCTTATTGATTTTAGCCAAAACTTAAAAAGTTGATATATTCAAAATTACTATTATTTTATCAATAGCCTATTAAACAGCAAAAATTTGCGACAATAATAGATATGCGTTTAACGGTGATTAAACATTTAAAAACCTCTTTCTACAGAAAACATCAACTTTCGAAATACTTTTTATCGCAAAAACATTTGCTTTTCTAAAAATTATTTTGTCTTTTTATGATATCAAATTAATATCATTATGTATACAGAAAAAATTATCAAACCACCTTCAGGTTATTTAACCTTATTTTTATTCTTACTGCTTTTAGTTGGCGGTATTTGCGCATTAGTTGCCGAGTATTTTTTACTGGGAGCCATAACTCTTTTGCTAAACTTTGTTTTGGTTTTACCAGGATTAATTATCGTTAACCCTAACGAATCCAAGGTCTTAACACTGTTTGGAAAATATGTTGGCACCGTAAAAGCCGATGGTTTTTTCTGGGTTAACCCTTTAACTGTAAAAAGAAAACTCTCATTAAGAGCACGTAATTTAAACGGCCAACAGCTTAAGGTTAACGATAAAATGGGTAACCCAATAGAAATTGCAGCCGTAATTGTTTGGCAGGTAAACGAAACCGCTAAAGCAACGTTTGCGGTTGAAAACTATTTGCAATATGTAAACATACAGAGCGAAGCAGCAGTTAGGCATTTGGCAAACACATTCGCTTATGACCATATGGACGATGAAAGTACCGAAATTACTTTAAAAGATGGTGCAGACAAAGTTAGCGTCCTTTTAGAGCAAGAACTAAATGAGCGTTTGTCTAGAGCCGGTATTGAAGTTTCAGAGGCTAGAATTTCTCACCTAGCTTATGCGCAAGAAATTGCAAGTGCAATGCTACAACGTCAGCAAGCTACAGCTGTTATCGCAGCTCGTAAACTTATTGTAGAAGGCGCTGTTGGCATGGTAGAAATGGCTTTAGAAAGACTATCTGAAAAAAACATTGTTGAGCTTGACGAAGAAAGAAAAGCTGCCATGGTTAGTAATTTATTAGTGGTTTTATGTGGCGATAGAAACGTACAACCAGTTGTTAATACAGGCACATTGTATAATTAATGATATTTAAAGAAGAACAGAAACTAAATCTTTGGTGGCTCTATATCCTTTTTGGTATAGAAGCCATCATTATTTTAAGTATAACTTTTCTTGCAAAGGGCGGTATGTCATGGCAACAACTAAAGGAAATTTATTTTGTCCCTATATTGGGCGTATTACTCCCCTTCATCATTATATATATTGTTCAGCAAAACCGATTCTGCCTAGAAATTAGCAAGGAAGGTGTAAGTTATAGATTTTGGCCATTTGCCAGAAAGACAAAGCATATTCCATTTACAAGTATTGATGCAATGTATATTAGAAAATACGATGCGCTTGCCGAATATGGAGGCTGGGGAACTAGACATCGCCTTTGGTTTAAATTAAAGGATAAAGCTTTTATTTTTAACGACAAAAACAAAGGATTGCAATTAGAATTAAAAGGCGGAAAAAAATTACTTTTCAGCATAGCAGACATAGATTCTCTCAACCTATTTCTTATTAATTTAAAAACAACACAACACATAGGAGCCATAGAAACAGATGTCAGATAAAGATAAAAAAGCTTTCGTGTTAAGAATTAACCAAGATCTATTGAAAGAGATAGAACATTGGGCAAGCGCCGAATTTAGAAGCACTAACGGGCAAATTGAGTATTTGCTAAACGAGGCCATAAAAGCCAAAAGCAGAAGTAAAGCCAGAAAAAAAACTGAGGAATAACTTACTCCGTCCCAAATCTTATTTTTTTCTTTTCGAAAAACAAGGTCAGCAACCATTTGGCAAATGCTGCCCCGCCCTTTGCTAATCCCGAAGAAAACGGGAACGCTGTCGGTCGGGTTTAGGTTACAAAGCCACAGCTACAAGTCATAAATCAACTTTTGTGCTTTAAATAAGCTTCAATTTTATAACTTGCGGCAACCAAATATCAAAAATAATATATCATGAAAGAAGTAGTAATTGTTGCCGCAGTAAGAACCCCCATCGGAAGTTTCGGTGGATCATTAGCCTCATTTTCGGCTACTCAATTAGGTGGTTTTGCCATTAAAGCTGCAGTACAAAAAGCTGGTTTAAAGCCAGAACATATTCAAGAAGTTTACATGGGCAACGTGCTTTCGGCCAACTTAGGCCAAGCACCAGCTACGCAAGCTGCAAAATTTGCAGGGTTGCCAGACTTGCCATCTACCACCATCAATAAAGTATGTGCCTCTGGCACAAAAGCAATTATGCTAGCAGCACAAAGTATCGCCCTTGGCCAAAACGAAATTGTAGTTGCCGGTGGCATGGAAAGCATGAGCAATGTTCCCTATTATTTAGATAAAGCTCGTAACGGCTACCGTTTGGGCCACGGCCAAATTACCGATGGTTTAGTAAAAGATGGTTTATGGGATGTTTACAACGATTACCACATGGGCTCTGCAGCCGAATTGTGCGCAAGCGAATGTAACATTAGTAGAGAAGAACAAGATAATTTTGCAATTAGCTCGTATAAAAGAGCGCAATCGGCGCAAGCAGATGGCAAGTTCGATGATGAAATAATTGCGGTTGAAATTAAGGACAGAAAGGGCGAAATCACACTCTTTGAAAAGGATGAAGAACCAAACGCTGTGAAATTTGATAAAATACCTGGATTAAAACCAGTATTTAAAAAAGACGGAACAGTAACCGCGGCAAATGCATCAACCTTAAATGATGGCGCAGCAGCTTTGGTATTAATGAGTGCAGAAAAAGCTGCAGAGTTAGGTTTAAAACCATTGGCTAAAATTCTGGCTTACGCTGATGCACAACAAGCGCCAGAATGGTTTACCACTGCTCCTTCAAAAGCAATTCCCTTAGCCTTAAGTAGAGCTGGTTTAACAACAGCAGACGTAGATTACTTCGAGATCAACGAAGCCTTTTCGGTAGTTTCTTTAGCCAACAACAAAGAACTAGGCTTACAAGAAGATAAGGTTAATGTTAATGGTGGTGCTGTGGCAATTGGTCACCCACTTGGTGCTTCTGGCGCTCGTATAGTGGTTACCTTACTTTCTGTTTTAGCACAAAACAACGGCAAAATTGGTGTAGCAGGAATTTGCAACGGTGGTGGAGGTGCCAGTGCAATAGTTATCGAAAACCTACGTTAATAAGAAAAATCAAAATAAATAAATGCTAAAAGCGATTAAAAGCTCAATCATTATATTTTTAATCGTATGCTGTGCAAATACAAAATTAAATGCACAGCATACTTTTACGGTAGATAATAAACCTCAGCTTAATCTATATCAAGATACCTTAAAAGCTTTGAGTAACGAAGTGGCAAATGCAACCGACGATATGGATCGTTTTGAAAAAAATGCGCTTTTCATCAAAAAACTTACAGTTGCTTTAAAAATCAATAATTCTTTCAATTTTGATTTCGATTCGTTGCAAAGAATTTCCATTTTAAAATCGCCCGATAACTCTTTTCGTATTATTACCTGGTTTGTACCTACAAACGAAGGAACTTATAAATATTACGGTGCCATACAAATGGGCACTGCTAACGGAACACTTAAATTATTTCCATTAATCGACGGCAGCTCTAGCTTGGCAGATACTGATATGATTACTACCAATAAAAATTGGTTGGGCGCACGTTATTACGAAATGATTCCCGTTTTAGTAAATGGTAAATCGCCTTATTTTATTTTTTTAGGTTGGAAAGGAAACAATACTAAAACCACTAAAAAAGTAATAGATGTACTATCTTTTGAAAAAGGTGAACCAGTATTTGGCAAAAACATTTTCCAAACCGTAAAAAATGGCCCACTAAAAAACAGAGTGATTTTCGAATACAACAAACAAAATACAATGACATTAACGGTTGACAGAAATGTTAACATGATTGTATTTGACCACTTGGCTCCTTACGATCCTAAAATGGTTGGCAATTTCGAGTATTACGCTGCAGATTTGAGTTTTGACGGCTATAAACTTAACTGGGGAAAGCTGACTTTAGTTGAAGATGTAGAACTTAAAAACGAACCTTCTGCTAACGATGATTTCTATGGAAAACCCGTAAAAGCATCAACAGTTATCCTTAAGAGAAATTAATTTTGATACTTGCCGTGGTTTTAACACTTGCGAGAACAAGTTGATGTGCCTATATTGCGCCTTGCAAATTTTTAATCTATGCCAACAGCAACTTCTACCAAACATCCTAAAGGTTTAAAGTTTCTTTTCCTCTCAGAAATGTGGGAACGTTTCGGATACTACCTGATGATTGGAATTTTTACCCTTTACCTTAAAGATGTAAAAGCTGGCTTCGCAATGACTGAAGCAGAATCTGCAGACCTTTATGGAACTTTCATTGCCCTAGTATTTTTAACACCGTTTCTAGGTGGCTTAATTGCCGATAGATATTTAGGCTACGCTAAATCCATCATCATTGGCGGTGTTATGATGGGGGTTGGTTACTGTCTAATGGGTGTACACAGCTTGCCAATGCTATATTTAGCAATGACGCTGGTAATTTTTGGTAACGGATTTTTTAAACCTAACATCTCTACCCTACTCGGTAATATTTATTCTACACCAGAATACCAAGATAAAAAAGACGACGGATACAACATTTTTTACATGGGTATTAATGTTGGTGCTTTTATTTGCAACTTTTTTGGCGCAGCGCTTTACATTATGCTGGGTTGGGAATATGCATTTTTAGCAGCAGGTGTTGGTATGTTCATAGGTGTAATTGTTTTTATATCAGGCTTAAAACACTACAGAGCTTTTGACGTAAAAAAAGGAGTCGCCGAAGGCGATATGTCGTTCTTGAAAATTACGTTGTTAATCTTACTCCCTTCTGTTATTGCTGGCGTTATAGGCTGGATTTTACCAAGCAAAATTTTAGGTCATCCATTAGTTGGTTCTACTTCTACTGACGCATTTATATTTGCTTGTTTACCCGTAATTTATTTCTATAGCACGCTATTTTTCAAAGCCAAAAAGGAAGAAAAAAGACCAATTGCAGCGCTGCTAACAATTTTCGCAGTAGTAATTCTCTTCTGGGCAGTTTTTAAACAAAACGGAACTGCCTTAACCACTTGGGCTGATCGATATACCGATAGAGAAGTCAGCAACCCAACTGCTAAAGCAACATTCTCAACTTTAAGCTTATCTCAAACTTTAACTTATAAAAAAGATAGTATTCCTTTGTACGACGAAGCTTTTAGATTACAAAAACAAGATGGCGTAGTGCAAAAAGAGTTTAACTATCCTACTTATTTTAAAAACATACCACAAGAAAAACTACCTCAAGAAAATAGCACAGTTGATTTGTGGGCTACTAACCTAACGCAATCTATTAATCCGGCTTGGGTAATTTTGTTAACACCATTAGTTGTTGCATTTTTTACTTGGCTACGTAGACGAAATAGCGAACCAAGTACAGCAACCAAAATCATTTTTGGGGTATTTATATCGGCAATTTCTGTATTGGTTATGGTTAGCGCAGTTTACGTAGGCAATAACGGCGCAGAAAAAGTATCTGTACTTTGGCTTATGGGAACCTATGGAATTATTACCATCGGTGAATTATTTTTAAGTCCGATGGGATTGTCTTTAGTATCAAAACTTAGTCCGGTTAGAATTACCTCATTAATGATGGGCGGTTGGTTTTTAGCAACTTCAATTGGCAATAAGCTCTCTGGCGTTTTATCCACTTTGTGGGATACCTATGATGACAAAGCAAACTTCTTTTGGGTAAACTTCTCTTTATTGATGGGTTCGGCAATTATAGGATTTGTTTTGTTGAAATGGCTTAACGGAATAATGAAAGAATACGGAATTAAATAATTTTTTATAAACTGCTTTTGCAGCTAAATAATAACACACAAACCCTAAACTAAAAAAATGGCAGTAGAAAACTCTTCCAGCCTGAGCCAAGATCAGGTATTAGATTTACACCTAGAAAATAATGGTGTAGCAACCGACAAGCTGATTAACCACCCGGTTGGTTTATTTGTACTTTTCTTTACAGAAATGTGGGAAAGGTTTAGTTATTACGGAATGAGAGCTTTATTAGTACTCTTCTTAGTAAGCGAAGCCAGTAAAGGCGGTTGGAATTGGACCAGACCAGAAGCATTAAGTTTATATGCTTGGTATACAGGATTGGTTTATTTAACTCCGATTCTGGGCGGTTTAATTGCTGATAAATTGACCGGTTACCGCAAAGCAGTAATTTTAGGCGCTTTAATTATGACATTGGGGCATGCTGCAATGGCAATGGAGGGTATTAATATGAACTTCTTTTACCTAGGACTTGTGTTGATGATGGCTGGAAATGGTTTATTTAAACCAAATATTTCCTCGATGGTAGGTCAATTGTACCCAGCTATTAGCGATAAAAAAGACGCAGCATATACCATTTTTTACATGGGTATTAATTCGGGCGCATTTTTAGGTATTTTAATGTGCGGTTATGTTGGTGAAAAAATAGGCTGGCACTGGGGCTTCGGTTTAGCCGGCATTTTTATGTTCTTTGGAATGTTGCAGTTCTATTTCGGTCAAAAAATATTTGGCGTGATAGGTTCGGCATTAAATACGGTTACTAAAAAAGTAGAATCTAAAGTAGAAGAATTACCAGCAAAAGTTGTTAGCGAAAGGCTATTAGTAATTTTCGTATTGTCGATATTTACGATTTTCTTTTGGATGGTTTTCGAACAAGCTGGTGGCTCTATGACCATCTTTGCAAAGGATTATACTTTGAGAACATTAGATGGTAGCGCAGGCACTATTTTTAAATGGGCAGACGCAGCATTAACCATTTTCCCTCTTCTTGCAGTATCGGTAGTTTTATTTGGTCTAGCTAAACAAATTTTTGCCAAGTATCCGGCTACGATTATTTTTACAGCACTAAGTTTTGTAATTATCTGGGGTCTTGCCATTTGGAAAGTGCAAAAAGAATTTACAGCAGTCGGAACCGAAGTACCTGCATCTTGGTTTGGTATCCTTAACTCTTTCTTCATTGTCTCTTTAGCACCATTCTTCTCTAAATTATGGGAAACTAAATTCAATCCATCAGGACCAGTTAAATTTGGATTAGGGTTGGTATTTGTAGGTTTAGGGTTTGCAGGTTTAGCATACGGCGGAAAAGATATCGCAGCTGGAGCATCAGTTGCTCAGGTTAGCATGTTTTGGTTAATCTTCGCGTATTTCTTCCATACAGTTGGTGAGCTTTGCGTTTCTCCTGTTGGGCTATCGTACGTTAGTAAACTTGCACCAGCTAAATTAGTTGGTTTAATGTTTGGTGTTTGGTTTACCTGTACAGCTATAGGTAATTGGTTAGCTGGTAAAACTGGTGGCTTAATTGATAAAATTAGCACAGAATATTCTATATCAACATTCTTCTTAATATTCACCATTATTCCAATTGTTGCAGGTTTATTATTATTCGCTTTAAACCCACTACTAAAAAAATGGATGAACGGTGTTCATTAAAATATTTTAACATCATTTAACCAAAAGCCCGCAAAGAAATTTCGGGCTTTTGGTTTTTAATAGCTATTTTCGCCATCCAAACCGAAATCGTAAAATCAACAACCAAATCTAAAGTGTCAGATAGCTTAGTTATTATCCCTACGTATAACGAAAAAGAAAATATCGAAAAGATTATTCGCAAGGTGTTTTCTTTAACCTTTCCTTTTGAATTGTTGATTATAGATGATGGTTCTCCCGATGGTACGGCAGGTATTGTAAAGCGATTGCAGGAGGAATTCCCAACTCAATTACATTTAGAGGAAAGAAGTGGCAAATTGGGATTAGGTACAGCTTACATTCACGGATTTAAGTGGGCTTTAACAAAAGGCTACGAGTACATTTTTGAAATGGATGCCGATTTTTCGCACAACCCAGAAGATTTAGTAAGGTTGCGTGGTGCTTGTTTACCAACTAGCGAATTTGTAAACGGCGGTGCAGATGTTGCAATAGGTTCTAGATATGTTAAAGGGGTAAACGTTGTAAATTGGCCAATGGGACGTGTTCTGATGTCTTATTTCGCATCAATGTACGTTAGGTTAATAACAAGAATTAACATTCAAGATGCTACCGCCGGCTTTAAGTGTTATCGCAGAATCGTTTTAGAAACTATCCCGATGGATAGAATTAGATTTGTAGGTTACGCTTTTCAGATAGAAATGAAATTTACTGCCATCAAATTTGGTTTTAACGTTGTTGAAGTACCGATTATTTTTACCGACAGAACCGAAGGAACTTCTAAAATGAGTACAAGAATATTTAGAGAAGCCTTTTTAGGCGTAATTCAAATGAAGATTACCAGTTGGTTTAGAAACTACAAGCGTTAGTTGGCTGTTAGCTTTTTATAAACTACAGATTTTGAGCAATTACAAATCCGCTTGCCCAGGCCCACTGAAAATTGTAACCACCAAGCCAACCTGTAACGTCCATACACTCGCCACCAAAGTACAAACCTGGTATTTTTTTACATTCTAAGCTTTTAGAAGACACTTCATTGGTGTCAATTCCACCACGCATAACCTCTGCCTTATCGTAACCCTTATCGCCGGCTGGCTTAACTTTAAAAAAATGTATGGTTTGATTAACCAATTCTATTTCAAGTTTGGTCAAATCTGCAACAGTTTTGTTTAAAGGTAAAAACTTGCCTAGCGCTTCTGTAAATTTCTTTGCATAAAAACGGTTTAACAAGGTTGATATAAGTATTTTACCATTGTTTGCTCTTTCTGTATCAATAACTTCAACTATGTTTTGATTGGGTAATAAATTGATGTTAAAAGCCTCGCCCCTACGCCAGTAAGAAGAAATCTGTAAAATAGCAGGTCCACTTAAGCCCCAGTGTGTAAATAAAATATTTTCCTCGAAAGAAATTTCGTCGTTGCTTACCTCGCAAAAAACCGAGTTGCCAGACAGTTGAGCATACCATTCTTCGTCTTTTCCAGTAATGGTTAAGGGAACTAAGGCAGGCGCCGTATCTACAATATTTAAATCGTTATTTCTTGCAAAACGCAAAGCGAAATCAGTAGCGCCCATTTTAGGTATCGGTAAGCCACCACTCGCAATTACAACTTTATGTGCTTCAATCGTTTTGGTTTTATCACCAATTAAATAAGAAACTTTAAAACCATTAGCAGTTTTTTCAATTGTTTTAACCTCGGCGTTGCACAATATTTTTTGTTCCATTTCCTCGCAAAGCGAAGTAAAAACTTCTACAATGTCTTTTGCATTTTTATCATCCGGAAATAGCTGTCCTAAAGTTTTCTCCTTTCCAATAATACCGTAGGTTTCAAAAAAACCGATGGTATCTTCAACCGTCCATTGTTTAAAAGCAGATTTTAGAAAATGTGGGTTAGCCGAAATAAACTGGTCGGCACTAGCCCATTGGTTAGTATAATTGCATCTTCCACCGCCAGAAATTAGGATTTTTGCACCAGGCTTGCTGTTTTTTTCTAACAAAACAACCTTCTTTCCCAAATAGCCTGCTTGCACAGCACACATTAACCCGCAGGCACCCGCCCCTATTATAATTGCATCCATTTTTATTGAAGCTTATGGCTAAAACGCAAAAGCTTTAGAGCGCCAAAGTTAGCAAGTTTAGTCGGTAATAGTTGTAGAATTAATTGCTAATAGCCTCCGACAGCAGCGGTATACTTTTGGCAACAAAAACTTTTTAAGTTTTGCCAAAAGATAAAGCGAATGGCGGGAACAAATATAGATAGTTGCACCTTACTTGCGCTTCTGTAAAAAACACCAATAAAAACCCATTCGGCTCTTATTTTTTGCTATTTTTGCGACATAACAATCTTTTTTAAGCAATGGCAAAACAGATAAGCGAATTAAAACTGGGTATATTAGGTGGCGGACAACTGGGCAGAATGCTGATTCAGGAAGCAATTAACTATAACTTAACTACGCTGGTTTTAGATCCAGATGCTGATGCACCTTGCAAGCACATTGCCAATAAATTTGAATGTGGTTCGATAACTGATTTTGATACGGTTTACAACTTTGGCAAAAAGGCAGACATTATTACCATTGAAATTGAAAAAGTAAATATCGAGGCTTTAGAACAACTTGAAAAAGAAGGAAAACAGGTTTTTCCGCAAGCTAGGGTAATTCGGTTAATTCAGGATAAAGGTATACAAAAGCAGTTTTTTAAGGAAAACGATATCCCAACTGCGCCATTTCAATTGGTAAACTCCAAAGAAGAGATGTTAAATTCGGCATTCTCTTACCCTTACATTTTAAAACAACGTAGAGATGGTTACGATGGCAAAGGTGTAATGAAAATTAATACTGCTGCTGATGTTGAAAATGCTTTTGATGCTCCGTCGCTAATTGAAGAATTGGTAGATTTTGACAAGGAAATTGCTGTAATTGTTGCTAGAAATGCCAAAGGCGATATGAAAACCTTTCCGATGGTTGAAATGGAATTTAATGCCGAGGCGAACTTGGTAGAATTTTTAATTTCGCCTTCTACTTACCCAGAATCGATACAAGAACGAGCAGAAAAAATTGCTGTGGACATTGCAACAGCTTTAAACATAACAGGCATTTTAGCAGTAGAAATGTTTGTGACTAAAAACGGAGAAATTTTGGTTAACGAATTGGCTCCACGTCCACATAACAGTGGTCACCAAACAATTGAAGGCAATTATGTTTCGCAGTTTGAGCAACATTTGCGTGCTATTTTTAATTTACCTTTAGGCGATACTCGTTCAATTAGCAATGCTGTAATGATTAACCTACTAGGTGAAAAAGGACACGATGGTGTTGCCAAATATGATGGGTTAGAAAAAATAATGGCCATTGATGGTGTTTATGTTCACTTATATGGTAAAAAATACACTAAGCCGTTTCGTAAAATGGGGCACGTTAGCGTTGTAGATCAAAACAGAGACCATGCTATTGAAAAAGCCCGATTTGTGCAACAAACTTTGAAAGTTATATCTTAAGGGTAAAGCAATCAAAGAAAAGAGCAAAGATAAAGGAGCAAAGAATTAAGAGCAAAGACTAAAGATAAGGGACCAAAAATAAATACGAAACGTTGGTTAATTATCAAAACCAACAAAAAACTAATAGAATGAAAATAGGCATAATAATGGGTAGCAAATCTGATTTAAACATCATGAACGATGCTGCTGAGATTTGTAAAGAGTTTGGTGTAGAATTTGAAATGACGGTTGTTTCTGCCCACCGAACGCCAGACCGCATGTTTAATTATGCTAAAGAAGCGGCACAGAGAGGAATCAAAGTTATTATTGCTGGTGCTGGCGGCGCAGCGCATTTGCCAGGCATGGTTGCTTCAATTACTACTGTTCCAGTAATTGGCGTCCCAGTAAAGTCTTCAAATTCTATTGATGGTTGGGATTCTATCTTATCGATTCTACAGATGCCAAATGGTATTCCGGTAGCTACTGTTGCTTTAAACGCAGCTAAAAATGCTGGTTTACTAGCCGTTCAAATTTTATCAACCGCTGATGAGCGTTTGGTGGCTAAAATGCAAGCGTACAAAGACGAGCTTAGAAAAAAAGTTGAAGAGAGCGCCGCGTCTATGGCTGGTTAAATTTTATTTACCTATTTTTAATTATGGAGAAATTGATTACCAAAACCGAAATCTTAAAACAACTTAAATCTAATGAAAAGCAACTATTAGATTATGGTGTAAAAGAAATAGGACTTTTTGGTTCTTTTTTAACCAACGACGTTAATTCGAGCAGTGATATCGATTTGTTAGTAGACATAAAAAAGGAAAGTAAAACGTTCAAAAATTTTATGTCTTTAAATTATTTTCTCGAAAAACTATTTGGTCGAAAGGTAGATTTGGTAACAAAACAATCGCTTAGTCCATATATTGGCCCCCATATTTTAAATTCAGTTGAATATGTTGCACTCTCAAATTGAGTTTTTAAAGCATATCCTAAAAGAATGCGATTACCTCTGGAGTGAAAGTGAGGAGAACGATTACGAAGATTTTATCAATGATGAACGTTTATCTAAAGCAATTTGTAGAAGCTTGGAAATTATTGGTGAAGCCAGTTCTAAGATAAATCCAGATTTAAAAATAAAATATCCTTTAGTTGCATGGAGAGAAATGTCTGATTTAAGAAACAAGATTATACACAACTATTTTGGGATTGATTATGACATCGTATGGGATGTAGTTATAACGGATATTCCGGAGCTTAAGAGCCAAATTTTGTCAATTGTAAAAGATTTAACTAATCAGCCTACCTAATTTTTATATCCGTTCAATCCGCATCAAAATTGAAAATCTCAAATTAATTCAGACTTGGATCCGATGGAAAATTGCTGATATGTGCATAACGAGGTCCTAAATTGATAATTACCTCACGCCAAAGTTCTTCTTCGTTGCGCTGAAAAATAATATCGGGGTGATAAACATTTGCCACGATCCAAGTATTTTCTTGAATTTCGTCTTTTAATTGCGGAGCCGACCAACCAGAATAACCTAGAAAAAACTTGATTTCGCTTTCATCAATTGCATTGTTATTCAATAAAATTTTTAAGGTTTCAAAATTACCTCCCCAATAAATCCCATCGCCGATAATTTCGCCGCTATTCAACTTATCGTAACACCTATGCACAAAATGTACGGTATCAACCTCAACCGGCCCGCCTATAAAAACACGAAAATCTGCTTGCCATAAATCAGGTATCAAATCTTTAAGCAACATATTACTAGGCTGATTTAATATAAAACCTACCGTTCCTTCTTGTTCATGTTCCGTCATTAAAACTACAGACCGTTTAAAATTCGGATCATTTAAAAAGGGTTCGGAAATTAATAATTTTCCAGATGATGGTTGTACTTCACTTAACATTTACGAAATTTAACAAAAAATTTAAAACTAGACTATTTTCATAATATGGAGTTAACAAAAGAACTGTTGCAAAGCTTAAGACAAGACTATAAGTCGGCAGAATTAACAGAGAATGATGCGAATAAAAACCCTATCATTCAGTTTGAAAAATGGTTTAAAGAAGCTTTAGATGCGCAAATATTTGAGCCCAATGCAATGACATTAGCAACAGCCGATAAAAGTGGCAAACCTAATGCTCGTATCGTACTTTTAAAAGGCGCTGATGAAAATGGATTTAGCTTTTATACAAACTACCTAAGTACAAAAGGAAAAGAACTTAAAAGAAATCCGTATGCTTGCCTGGTATTTTTTTGGGGCGAGTTAGAAAGACAAGTTAGAATTGAAGGAAAAGTAGAGAAATTAGACAAAGAAACTTCAGAAGCCTATTTTCATTCTCGTCCGCAAGGAAGTCAAATTGGTGCCATAGTTTCTCCGCAAAGCCAAGTAATTAGCAACAGAGCTGTTTTAGAGCAAAAGGTCCAGGAACTAACTTCCCAATATCAAGGTAAAACTATTCCGAAGCCGGCACATTGGGGTGGTTACATTGTTATACCAACTTCCATTGAGTTTTGGCAAGGCCGGTCTAGTCGCTTGCACGACAGATTAAAATACGATTTAATTAACGGAAAATGGCAAGTGAATAGGTTAGCACCATAAAACAAAAAATCCCGCTGTATAGCGGGATTTTTTGTTTTGCCAATCTAGTAAATAGATTATGGATTTTGACCACTTGGACCAATTGCTGGATTTGAATTTATCTCATCTTGCGGAATAGCCCATTGCCATTCTGGTCCTCCGGCAGCTACCGATAACACACCTGATAAAGCAGTTGTATGATTACTTCCAGTTCTATTAAGAGGTAAATCTTGACGTTTTAAATCGAAAAATCTAAAACCTTCGCCCCATAAATCGATTCTGCGTTGTATCAAGATCTCGTTCAATAATGCTGTTCCAGTATTTGTAGTTAATACATAACTTGGATTACGGTTTTTAGCGAATGTAAATAAAACATTTTGAGCCAATGAGGTTTCTGCTGCCGCTCCTGCTATTCCTAATCTAGCTCTTGCTTCCGCTTCTATTAAAAACATCTCACCAACACGCATATTTACAACATCGCCAACACTAGTTGCTCCAGCATTTCTAAATTTACCTTGCTTAAAACTTGCCGCAGAACTTGAAACTACGCCAACAGGTTGATTATAAGCAATAAATGAAGTTGAGGTACCGGTTGGATCCCATAGTTGCTTACGAACATCTGTTGCAGGAATTTGAGCATATAACAAACTGTTCATTCTTTTTGGCACAGTTCTATTTGCAGATGAGTTAAAGGTTCCCAAATAGGCGAAGAAAGAGTAGAAGTATGTGGTTTGATCTTCTACTTGTTTACTTCCCCACATCCACTCTTGATTTTCGTAACTGTTAAAACCTGCAAGATATTCTGCATTAGTCATTAAATTCAAACCTGTTCTAGCTTCATTAGCAAATTGCGCAGCGATTGCCCATTTCCCTTGTGTAAGCGCAATACGTGCTTTTAAGCCTTTTGCAACTGCCAAATTAAAATGCGATTTATTTAGCCTAGGAGTTGCTCCTGCAAATGAAGCTATAGATGCATCAATGTCTAGATTTATTTGTTTATAAACATCTTCTACAGAAGATCTAGGTTTTCCACCAATTTCGCTAGTAATCATTATCGGAATACCTGCTTGGGTGTTATTTCCGGCAGCATCATAACGCTTACCAAAAACTTGAACTAATACAAAATGCGCCCAGGCTCTATAAGCTAATGCTTCACCTTTAATCGCTTTTTTATCAGCTTCAGGTCCTGTTGCATTATCTATGTTCTCAATTATGATATTCGCGTTAGCAATAATTTTGTAATAGAAAGTGTAGATAAACGCGTTGTTTAAGGTCGAAGCACTTCTATGTGTTTGCCATTTATGTACGCCATACGCAGTTGTACTAACTGTATTAACAATATCATCGCCCATATAGTCGATGTTTAAGTTTACAGCACCCTGGCCGCCTTCCTCTTGTCTAGAATATTGTACGTACAAAGATCTGTGGATACCATTGATCGATGCCATTAAGTTGGTGGTGGTTGCAATAGCATCTGCTTTTGCAATTCTGTCGGTTGGCTTGGTATCTAAATAATCGTCTTTACAAGAACCAAATGTTAATGCTACAATAACAAATGGGATATATAGTTTTTTAATTTTTTTCATTATTACCCTAATTAAAATGTAACGTTTAAGCCAAAACTAACAATACGTGATGGCGTGTAGTTATTTGAGTTAGTTCCAGTGAATGATTCCGTTGGATCTAAACCTTTACGTTTAGATAGCATGAAAAGATTTTCTCCAGAAGCATAAACTCTTGCATTGCTTATACCAGCCTTAGCTACAAAAGTACTTGGCAATGTGTAAGCTAAAGTAGCAGATCTCATATTTAAGTAAGATGCATCTACTAAGAAACGTGTAGACGTTGCGTTATAGTTTGTAGATCTGCCCACATCTAACCTTGGGATACTTGCTTGATCGCCAACTTGTTTCCAAGCATTTAATGCATCAACATGTAGAGAACCTCCGTATCCGCTATAACTCATTAACGATTGGTAGTTTCCATCGTAAAATTTGCCTCCTACTTGATAGTTTAACAATACAGATAAAGAGATTGCTTTGTAAGTAAACGTATTGGTAAAACTACCGTAGAATTTCGGAATCGCAGAACCCTTGTATGCATAAAGCGCATTGTTCGGGTTAACTGTGTAAGATTGGCCGTCAATTGTTCTTGTATCTGCTGCAGTACCTGGGCTTAATGGATTAATTAAATATAAACCTGCTCCATCAACCGGATCAACACCGGCCCATTGACGTAACCAGAAATCGTATAAAGAATGTCCAACCTTCAACTGTTTAGTTCCACTGATAATCTCAGGAGTTTCCGTCGGCATTTTCGTGATTTTATTCCGAGTTAATGTCCAGTTAATATTTGCATCCCATTTAAAATCTTTTGATTTCAAAATATCACCAGCTAGTTGAACCTCTATACCCTTATTCCACATGGTTCCAATATTTCTCGCAACAGTTGCAATACCATTAGAAACCGGAAGCGGAACATTGAACAATAAATCTTTAGATCTTCTATCAAAAACCTCTACACTACCACTTAATCGGTTTTTAAACATTGCAAATTCTACAGCAACATCAGCTTGTGTATTAGTTTCCCAAGTTAAATCTGGTGTTGGCAAACTATTGTAAATAATACCTGGTTCTGAAGCGTTGTTATTATCTAAATTATAAAACGCCTGATATTTATAGTATCCAGATAAACCATCGTTACCCAAAGAACCATAAGATGTTCTCAATTTCAAATAATCTAAAAACTTAACATCAGTTAAGAATTTCTCTTGACTAAGAATCCAAGCTCCGCCAAATGAATAGAAATTACCCCACTGTTTGCCTGGAGCCCATTTAGAAGATCCATCTCTACGGAATGACGTTGAGAAAAAATACTTTCCATCATAATCGTAGTTTAATCTAGCAAATACGGCCTCTTTTCTATAATCATCTGTATAAGAGTTTAAATCAGTAGTAGTAGTAAAGTTAATTAATTCGTAGTTACCGTCCACAACTTGCGTATTACGAGCTCCGGTTAAATATTTGTAACCATAATCGTAGTTGTTATGACCTAACAACACACCAATATTGTGCTTGTCGAAAGTTTTATTATAGTTCAACAACTGCTCAATAGTGTAAGAAGTTGTTGTTGAATTAGTATTTCTTGCTCTACCGTTTGGCGCACCATCTCCAACAATTTTGTTTTGATAATCTGCGAACTGATAATTGCTAATATCAACCGCAACGTTTGTAGTAAATTTAAAATCCTTTAAGAAAGTAATCTCGCCATAAGTTCTTGCACCTAAAACATTACGCTTTATTTGCGTTTGGTTAAGCAAAGTCTCTTGCAAAATGTGTCGGCCTGCATATGCTCCAGACGGACGGTTAGGAATGCCTAAACTAGACAAGTTTCCGGTGTCAAAAATACGGTTACCATTAGCGTCTAACAAGAAATCTCCAGTTGTAGAATTATGTGCATAAACTGGATAAATTGGTCCCATACCACGAGAGAAATTGAATGGGTTTACAATGCTTCCAGCCCCGTCTGCATCTGCTTGATTACTCTTAGTGATGTTACCAGAAATGTTTAAACCGGTTTTAAACCAGCTCATTGGTTTCGCATTCAAATTTATACGACCGTTAAATCTGTTAAAGTCCGATCTGATTATGTAGCCTTTTTCAGTAACATAACCTAGAGAAACAAAGTAATCAGACTTCTCGGTAGCTGCACTGTAATTCATACCATAGTCTCCACGATTTCCTGTACGAATAAGTGGCTCTCTCCAATCTAAATCGTTATATAATAAACTTGCATTTGGATTTAGTAATCCATCGGTACCAACAATTGCATTATTAGCAACATTAAAAGGATTATTACCCAACAATCCTTTGATGTCTGCTGTAGCTCTTGCATTGGCAGCAGGCAAAGTAAGTGCTGTTCCAGAAACCGGATAAACTAAACTGTTTCTGTAAGCTTGCCATGCCAATGGATAATATTGGTAAGCATCAACAGTTTCGTACTCAGGTATACCTCTAGAAGTGATACCTTGCACACCTCTAACAGTAAGTTTAGGCTCGCCTTGTTTACCTTTTTTAGTGGTGATGATAATTACACCATTCGCTGCACTAGAACCATATAAAGCGGAAGAAGCAGCATCCTTAAGTAAAGAAATATTTTCAATATCGTCTACGTTGATATTTGAAATACTACCCGAATACTGTACACCGTCTACGATGTATAGCGGATCGTTAGATGCCGAGATTGATCCAAAACCACGAACTCTAATAGAAGGACCAGAACCAGGCTGACCGTTACCAGCATTAACTTGGATACCAGGAGCGGCACCAGCCAAAGCGGTGTTAACGTTAGTAATTGGTCTTAATGCCAATTCCTCGGATTTAATGTTAGCTGCAGAACCAGTGAACGCACCTTTTGTGGTAGTTCCATAACCCACAACTAAAACTTCATTTAAAACTTTACTGTCTGATTGTAGGGATACATTTAAAACGGATTGGTTTCCCACGGTTTTTTCAACATTTACAAAACCTAAATAAGAGTACACTAAAACTGTACTTGAATTTGGCACTGTAATGGAATAAGATCCGTCGTTCTCGGTTTGGACCGCATTTGTGGTTCCTTTAATTTTTACTGAAACTCCAGGAATCGGAAGACTGTCTTCCGCTCCTAAAACTTTACCAGTAACCTTTTTGCTTTGAGCAAACGCTGCATTAATCAGCAAAAAACTCAAAACAAATAACATTAGTAATTTTTGTCTCATTTACATGTGTTTGAATAAATACTTGGTTAATTAAATTGCAATATACAGCGATAAAACTTTTTTGCAACAAAATAATTACAAACATTTAACGTAAAATAAACGTTTAATAATGTTAAAATCTTATTAAAACCATTTTTAATATAAAATTAAATCGTTTTTCCGCAAGCTCATTTTTAGCGTATCCATCTAAATAACTTTGCAAAAAAATATTTAAAATATAAGACACCACAAAATGGCAAGTTCTATCCTTCATTTTTGTTTTCTTTCTGTAGTTTTGAAACCTAATCAAATCAACAAATGAAAAACATAGCTGTAATAGGTTCTGGAACTATGGGCAATGGTATTGCGCACACATTTGCGCAATATGGCTTCAAAGTAAACCTGATAGATATCAACACTGTTGCGTTAGAAAAAGCAATTGCAACAATTACTAAAAACTTAGATAGACAAGTTGCAAAAGGAACTTTAACAGAAGAACAAAAAGTGCAAACACTAACGAACATAACTTCAATTACCGAACTTGACAAAGGCGTAGGCGAAGCAGATTTAGTAGTTGAGGCTGCAACAGAGAACCTAGCGCTTAAACTTAAAATTTTTAAAGATTTAGATCAATTTGCTAAGCCAGAGGCAATTTTGGCAAGTAACACCTCTTCTATCTCTATTACGCAAATTGCAGCGTCAACAAATCGTGGCGACAAAGTAATAGGAATGCATTTCATGAATCCAGTCCCGGTAATGAAATTGGTTGAAGTAATTAGAGGTTACGCTACCAGCAACGAAACCACTAATTTGGTAATGGAATTTTCTAAGAAATTAGAAAAAACTCCGGTCGAGGTTAACGATTACCCTGGTTTTGTTGCGAATAGAATTTTAATGCCTATGATTAATGAGGCTATTTACACTTTATATGAAGGCGTTGCCGGCGTTAACGAAATAGATACGGTAATGAAACTTGGCATGGCGCACCCAATGGGCCCCTTACAACTCGCCGATTTTATAGGTTTGGATGTGTGCTTGGCTATTTTAAATGTTTTGCACGATGGTTTTGGCAATCCGAAATATGCACCCTGCCCACTTTTGGTAAATATGGTAATGGCTGGCAAAAAAGGTGTCAAATCTGGAGAAGGTTTTTACGATTATAGTAACGGTGTTAAAGAAGCAAAAGTTGCTGCCAAGTTTAGTTAATCTTGTTTGAAGCGCAAATTCCTACTAAAATTTACCGCTAGTCCCGCCTTACATTTTAGTCCCAATTTGCTTTTAGCAATCGGGAGCTATCATTTCAGTCGGGGCTAAATACTTAGGCATGTGCTATTAAAAACACTCATAGTAGCATATATCTGCATATTTTAAACCTGATTGAAGTGGAAATACTTTTTACAACTACCCTTCAGGGGATTAGTGTGTAAAAAGATTGGAACAAAAAGCAGGGCTTTCTTATCCTATTTTCAATGCAACTGCTTTTCAAATCGTCATCTTTCAATTTCAGAATTAGATTTAATAACACCTTTAAAAATATATCTTTGTAATATGAACGAAAATCTCGATCCATCTTCAGAAAATCTAAACCCAATAGAGCGTGATATTGAAAAAGTGTTACGCCCGCAAGAGTTTGAAGACTTTACTGGTCAGGATAAGATTTTAGAAAATTTGAAAATTTTCGTTAAGGCGGCCAAACTACGAGGCGAAGCTTTAGATCATGTTCTACTACATGGCCCTCCAGGATTAGGAAAAACTACCTTATCACATATTATTGCAAATGAGATGGGTGTAGGCATTAAAATTACCTCTGGACCAGTATTAGACAAGCCAGGCGATTTGGCGGGGCTGCTAACTAATCTAGAAACCGGCGACATCCTTTTTATAGACGAAATACATCGTTTATCACCTCTGGTAGAAGAATACCTATATTCTGCAATGGAGGATTTTAAGATAGACATTATGCTAGAAAGCGGGCCAAATGCCCGTTCGGTGCAAATCGGCTTAAATCCATTTACTTTGGTGGGCGCTACAACCCGGTCTGGTTTGCTAACTGCGCCATTAAGGGCAAGATTTGGTATAAATTCTCGTCTTGCTTATTATGATGCCAAAATTTTAACGACCATCGTTTTACGCTCATCGTCTATATTAAATACTCCTATAACAGAAGAAGGAGCTTACGAAATTGCCAGGAGAAGCAGAGGTACGCCACGTATAGCTAACGCATTACTACGAAGAACCAGAGATTTTGCCCAAATTAAAGGTAACGGAAGTATAGATACAGAAATTGCTCGTTACGCATTAACTGCCTTAAATGTTGATGAGCATGGTTTGGATGAAATGGACAATAAAATACTTTTAGCTATTATCGATAAATTTAAAGGCGGTCCGGTGGGGTTAAAAACCATTGCTACAGCAGTTGGAGAAGATGATGGAACAATTGAAGAAGTTTATGAACCATTCTTAATTCAAGAAGGTTATTTGATGAGAACGGCACGTGGTAGAGAAGTAACAGAGGCCGCATACAAACACCTTAACCGTATAAAACTGGGGCAAACAGGCAAACTTTTTTAGGCTTTCGACTGTTGATAAAGCAAAATTTAATTAAAAATCGAGGCTCGAAAATTCTTTCTTGCCCTTACCCCATTCTATGAATATAGAAATACGAAAACTCACCATCGAGGACTATAAAGACTTACGTGAATCGATGGTACAAGCCTATGATGCTAGCGGAAACGGCATTTGGAGCAAAGCCAATATACAAAATTTGCTTAACATCTTTCCAGAAGGCCAATTATGTATCTCGGTAGATAATAAAGTTGTAGCTTGTTCACTTTCAATAATTGTTGATTATGACATATTTGGCGACAACCATACATACGAACAAATAACAGGCAAATACACCTTTTCTACACATACTTCTGGCGGTAACGTACTTTACGGAATCGAAGTATTCGTACATCCCGATTATCGCGGTTTAAGATTGGCCAGAAGACTTTATGAAGCCAGGAAAGAACTTTGCGAACTTTTAAGCTTGGAGAGTATAATTGCTGGTGGAAGAATTCCAGGTTACCATGAGCATGCGCATGAGTTGTCGCCAAGAGCGTATATTGATAAAGTTAAATCAAAGGAAATTTACGACCCAACTTTAAGTTTTCAGATTTCTAACGATTTTCACGTTAGAAAAATTTTAAAGAATTACCTTCCTGGAGATTTAGAGTCGAAAGAGTACGCAACGCTAATCGAGTGGAATAATATCTACTATCAAGATAATGTTTCGGCCAGGTCTGCAAAAACAATTAGAATTGGGTTGGTACAATGGCAAATGCGTCTGTTTCCTGATATTGATGCTTTTTATGAACAAGTAGAGTTTTTTGTAGATGCCGTAAGCGGTTACAAGTCTGATTTCATCATGTTCCCGGAGTTTTTCAATACACCCCTACTGCAGCCTTACAACCATTTACCAGAAATGGAAGCCATGCGAATGTTAGCTGCGCAAACAGAAGAAATTGTTAAAAGAATTCAGGAATATGCTGTTTCTTACAACGTAAATATCATTTCAGGAAGTATGCCGATTTTAGAGAACAACAAACTCTATAATGCTACATATTTATGCCATAGAAATGGATTAACCGAAGAGTATCGTAAAATCCACATCACGCCGAATGAGCAAAAATATTACGGAATGACGGGTGGCGATAAAATTGGCGTATTCGATACAGATTGTGGTAAAATCGGAATATTAATTTGCTACGATGTTGAATTCCCAGAATTGAGCAGAATATACGCAGACCAAGGGATGCAGATTTTATTTGTTCCGTTTTTAACAGATACGCAAAACGGATACACAAGAGTTAGAAGATGTGCTCAGGCTAGAGCTATAGAAAATGAATGTTACGTAGCCATTGCTGGTTGCGTAGGTAACCTGCCGAAAGTAAATAATATGGATATCCAATTTGCACAGTCGGCAGTGTTCACTCCTTCAGATTTCGCCTTTCCTACAAATGCGGTAAAAGCAGAAACCACACCAAATACAGAGATGATGTTGGTTGTAGATGTAGACCTACATTTGCTTGACGAATTACATCATTTCGGAACAGTTAAAATACTAAAAGACAGAAGAAAAGATCTTTATCAGGTAAAGTTATTAAAATCATAAAACTAAGTTCCCTAATACGTAAAATAAGAAAGGACCTGTTAAAAAGGTCCTTTCTTATTTATAATTTTCAGATTAACTAGTTTGATACATTATTTCTAAAAAACAAGAAATAAATAATTAACAAAATCACCACAATTATTGGAATAATCCATTTCATTGCTTGCCCCGCTCCTTTGTTATCTGGTTCGTTAACCGTGGGCGCTGGTCCGGGATTATTTTTATGCGCCTCGTAATCAGTTTCTATCGGTGGCGCTTTTTTATTTGGGTCTTCTGTATGTTCGTTATTATTAGGCGTTGAATTTTCCATGACGTTTGATTTTAGTTTTCATTATAACAATCAATAATGTAAAATGGTTTTTATGCTAAAAGGCTATCTTTGCAAAATAATGTTCAGCACCAATGCAAAATACAGCCAAATGATAAAAGCCGAAGCTTTACGCTTGGGTTTTATGGCCTGTGGCATTAGCAAAGCCGAATTTTTAGAAGAGGAAGCTCCAAGATTGGAAAATTGGTTAAATAACAACCATCATGGCGAGATGGCCTACATGGCTAATCATTTTGATAAACGTTTAGACCCCAGGCTATTGGTAGAAGGATCTAAATCGGTAGTTTCATTAACGCTAAACTATTTTACACCTCAAAAGCAAGCAGACCCTACTGCGCCGAAAATATCCAAATATGCTTACGGAGAAGATTATCACACTGTGATAAAGGAAAAATTACAAGAGTTGATGTATTTCATTTACCAGAACATTGGTGAGGTTGGTGGCAGATGTTTTGTAGACTCTGCACCTGTGATGGACAAAGCTTGGGCGCAAAAATCTGGTTTGGGGTGGCGAGGAAAAAACTCAAACCTGATCAGCAAAAATGCAGGCTCTTTTTTCTTTTTAGCAGAGCTGATTATCGATCTAGAGTTGGAATACGATAACCCTTTTATTACCGACCACTGCGGCTCTTGTACCCGCTGTATTGATGCATGCCCTACCGACGCCATAATTGCCCCTTATACCGTTGATGGGAGTAAATGCATCTCTTATTTAACCATCGAACTAAAAAACGAAATACCAACAGCGTTTAAAGGCAAAATGGAAAACTGGATGTTTGGTTGCGACATTTGCCAAGATGTTTGTCCATGGAATCGTTTTGCTACTCCTCATCAAGAACCTGCATTTAAGCCAACACATGAATTGTTGGACCTAAAAAAAGAAGATTTAATAGACATGACGGATGAAATTTTTAAAAAAGTTTTTAAAGGTTCCGCAGTTAAGAGGACAAAATTTAACGGCTTAAAAAGAAATATAGATTTCTTACATCAGTAATTCTGCTATGGCATTTAAATGTCATGGTTAAACAAAAATTCGCTTAAGGATATTAAAAACACTACATTAGTTAAAATGCAAAGCGATTTACACCTCATATTATCCAAACATTGTCTTCAACAGCAATTGCGTAATAGCTTGCAGGTATATCGTCTTTTCCTAATTATACAATTTAGTTTAGGAGATGCTTACCTTAAAAGTAGCAAGGACTTTATACATTAATCCCTAGCCTAACCGCGAATAGGGACAAAACAAATTCATTTACAATTAAATTAAACATGTTATGCGCTTATTAAAAGTTGCTTTCATGCTTATCATTGTAGTTGATATATTTATCATTTTATTAGCGTTAATCCTGCTAAAACCACTATTGGTATTGCTTTTTATTGTAATTAGCGGTGCTTTAAAAGGTATTCATAATCAACTCATTGTTAAGCAAAAGCTAAACAAATTCTATAAATTCAGATTCGGCAGGCGCCGAAGTCTAGTCTAATTACTAACTGAACCCAATCATTTAACCTTATGTTATTGATTGGGTTTTATTCATAACATCCCTTCTCAATTTCCTCAAAACGGGCAGACTAATTTCGTTTCAGTAACAATATTGTCATTAACCTATAAATAATAAAAACAATCGCCTTATTATTTTTAATCAGTCTAAATAATGTTAATTTTGTCGCATGAAGTTTTTAAAATCATTTTGCATTCTATTTTTACTAGCATTATCTGCCAATGCGCAACAAGTTATAATTAAAGATGTTTTAGGTAGAACGGTAACATTAAAAAAGCCAGCTAAAAAAGTGTTACTTGGTGAAGGTCGAGATTTAATTACCTTGAATATATTAGATCCAAATCCCGTAAATTTAATTGCATCTTGGTCTGCTGATTTTAAAAAGGGTTCTGAATACGCAGATTACAAAGCTGCATTTCCGGCCATAGATAAAGTTCCTGTTGTGGGCACAAATGCCGAAACGTTCTCCGTTGAAAAAGCCATCGCTTCTAAACCAGAAGTTGCTATTTTTAGTATTAAAGGTCATGGTCCAGGCCAAACACATAAAGAAATTATCTCGGCATTGCAAAGTGCAGGCATCCCCGTAATTTTTATAGATTTTAGGACAGATCCCTTTAAAAATACGGTTCCTAGCATGCGTATTTTAGGAAAAGTACTAAACAAAGAAAAAAAAGCAAACGAGTTTATCGCTTTTTATGAATTTCGAAAAAAACGCATAGCGGATAGAATAGCAAAAGCTAGACCAGCGAGACCAAAAGTATTTATCGATATGAAAGCCGGCACAACCGAGAATCAGTTCTCTACGGCTGGTAAAGGAAATTTGACGCCATTCATCAGCCTTGCTGGTGCGAAAAACATTGGCGAAGATGTAATTCCTGCACCACTTGGCCAGCTTAATTTAGAATATATTTTAACCGCAGATCCTAAAATCTATATTGCAACCGGAGTAGATTCTTTTAGAGGAAAAGGTGTTGTTTTAGGTAAGGATATTCCGGCCACAGAAGCAAGGCAAAGTATTTCGAAACGTGTTGCCGACCCGGTGCTATCAGAGCTAACAGCGGTAAAAACAGGTAAAGTTTATGGTTTATGGCATTTGTTCTACGCATCTCCATTTAACATTTTGGCAGCGGAAGCGGTAGCGAAATGGTCACATCCCACGTTGTTTAAAGATGTAACACCAGAAGCATCTCTAAAAGAACTTAACCAGAAATTCCTGTCCGTTCCAATGACAGGAACTTACTTTATTAGCTTAAAATAAGAATGAGCGTTACAAATCAGCATATTCCTGTTTTAAAGGCAAAAAGAAAAGAAGTTGAGCAACTTTATGCTAAAAAACTAAGCAGACGTTGGCTGGTGTTAATTGCATTAGGTATTGCATGTTTGCTGTCTTTTTGCCTAGATATTTCTACAGGTCCTTCCCTACTTAAATTTTCTGACGTTTTAAAAGCTTTGTTTACGCCAGATTCAGTAGCCAAAGGCACTAGTATTATTATCTGGAAAGTAAGAATGCCCTACGCTGTAATGGCGGTTTTAGTGGGGATGGCACTTTCATTAGCCGGTGCAGAAATGCAAACTATCCTTAACAATCCATTGGCCAGTCCATTTACTTTAGGTGTATCTGCAGCAGCATCGCTTGGAGCAGGTTTGGCAATTATTTTAGGTATTGGCATTCCATTTCTATCAGAAAACTGGATTGTATCCGGAAATGCTTTTATTTTCGCCTTTGGCTCGGTTTTGCTTTTGCAAGCATTAGCAAAATGGCGTGGCGCAGGTGTAGATGTTTTGGTGCTTTTTGGTATCGCACTCGTTTTCACTTTTAACGCTTTAGTAGCATTACTTCATTTTATTGCTACACCAGAAGCATTACAGCAATTGGTGTTTTGGAATATGGGCAGTTTAGCTAGATCTAACTGGGATAAAGTTCAAGTACTTTCTATTGTTGTGGCTATTATTATTCCATTTTCTATGCTGGCATCGTGGAAAATGACAGCTTTACGGTTAGGCGAGGAACGAGCACAAAGTTTTGGCATAAACGTTAAAAGATTACGATTTTTTTCAATGCTGAGAATCAGTTTCCTCTCGGCAACAGCGGTTTCCTTTGTAGGAACTATCGGTTTTATTGGGCTTGTTGGTCCGCATATTGCAAAAATGCTAATTGGCGAAGATCATAGATATTGGTTCCCTGCAAGTTTACTCACAGGCGCTTTGGTAATGTCTTTAGCCTCTGTAGCTAGTAAATTATTAGTTCCGGGCGCTTTAGTTCCAGTTGGTGTGGTTACCTCTTTGGTGGGAATCCCTGTATTTCTTTACTTAATTATCAGAAAGGGCAAAAAGTAATGAAAGAAATGCTAAACATCAAAAATCTGTCTGCCGGTTATCCGAAGAAAAGAATATTCGAGCACTTTAACGTAACCGATATTGATGCCGGCAATATTGTTGCACTAGTAGGCCCCAACGCCGCCGGAAAATCAACTCTGTTAAAATCTATTGCCTCACTAATAAATGTGCAAGGCGAAATTAATTTAGGCAACGACAATTTGGTGCAACTTTCGCAAGAGAACAGATCAAAAATTGTTGGCTATATGCCTCAACATCAAAAAACAGATGTTGAATTGACCGTTCTGGAAGCATTAATTACCGCTTTAAAAGTGTATACATTAGATCATAATGATAATTCTGAGCAGACAAAAACCAAAGCTTTCGATGTTTTGGAGCAAATGGATTTGATTGACATTGCTTTAGAACCTCTAAGCAACCTTTCTGGCGGACAAAGACAAATGGCCAGTTTGGCGCAGGCAATTGTTAGAAAACCACAAATCCTGTTGCTTGATGAACCAACAAGTGCCCTAGATCTTAATCACCAAATCACGGTAATGAAGATGATTAAAGAATACGCTAGTAAAGGAAATATTGTAATTATGGTATTGCATGATTTGAATTTGGCTTCTCGTTGGGCAGATATTTTAGTGGTTTTAAATAATGCCAAAATTTATAGTTCGGGCAAAGCTTTCGCGGTTGTTACGCCAACTATGTTAAAAGAAGTTTACCAAGTTGAAGCAAGGGTTGAAAATTGTTCTAATGGATATTTACAAATAATGGTTGATGCTTAGATGAATAATTTTAACCTATATAAAACGCTTTTCGCCTTAATGTTTATATTGACATTTTGCTTAGTTAGTCAGTCGCAAGCACAAAACAATGTACATATTAAGGGCAAAGTGCTCGATCAGCATGGGCAAACTGTTTCGGGCGCAACTGTAGTTATCAATGCAAAGCAAACAACTACGAATGCGCAAGGCGATTATAGCGTAAGTTTAAATGCAAACGGTATATATAAGATTATACTTAATGCTGTGGGCTACCTAAAACTAGAGAAGGAAATAAAAGTTACCGCCAGCGAACGCGTATTCGATTTTGTATTGAAAGAAAGTATAAATACGTTGGATAACGTAACCATTGTTGGCAAAACAGAAACTGATAAAGCAAAAGAACAAGCTGTAAAATCTACAGTTATTGATTTACAGGATGCCTATAATAAACCGGCAACCGTTACAGAATTAATGAACAGAACTGCCGGTGTTAGAATTAGGCAGACTGGCGGACTTGGTGCTTCATCAGATGTTTCTTTAAATGGCTTCCAAGGTAAATCTGTTAAATATTTTAAAGACGGAATTCCATTAGATTATTTGGGCGATGGTTTTACGCTATCGGCTTTACCAGCAAACATGTTGCAACGTATCGAAGTATTTAAAGGCGTTTTACCCGTTGCATTAGGTGCAGATGCTTTGGGTGGTGCTGTAAATTTAATTAGTAGAAAACCTTCTAAAAAATACTTGGAGACGGGTTATGAGTTAGCTTCCTTTAACACGCATCGTTTTAATTTAAACGGATTTTATACTGATACTGCAAGTAAATGGTTTGCCGGAGTTGATGCTTTTTTCAATCACTCAGACAATAATTACGAGGCTTTAATTAGAGCAACCGATCCCATTACTAGAAACCAATATGATGCTAATGTACCGCTGTTTCACAATGCTTACACTGGATATTTCGCACAGTTTTACGCGGGTTTAAGTAACAGAACTTGGGCCGATGAAATTAAGTTTGAATTGAGCACCTTCAGCAATCGTCGCGAGCAACAGCACCCAGCTTTAATGACCGATCCGTATGGGGCAGTTTTAAGCAAGCAATCATCTATAATTCCATCTATAAATTATAAAAAGTCGTTGTTTAACGATAAGCTAAACATCAATCAGTTTTTAACTTATAGCAACTTAAACATTAACAGAATTGATACTCTACGCGGGCAATATGATTGGTTTGGCAACTTCACCCCTAACCCATTAAAAGTTGGTGAAAGCAGGCAACCTTCAAACTCTGATATCGACAGCAGAAATTTTACGAGTCGTACAAACCTGTCATTTCGTTTAGCCGACAACCACAATTTAGAACTAAATAACGTATTTACAAGTGCTAGTAGAGATGGCTCCGATCCATTAGGTGCAAGATTTTCAGGAACGGACATTGATATTTTAAGCATTAAATCATCTTACAGAAAACTGGTAACATCTCTCGGTATTTCGTCAGATTTCTTTGATAAAAAATTGAACCACGTATTAATGGGCAAATTTTTTAACTATTCTGCAAGTGGTGTAGAAGCTTACGAGGCTAGACCCATTTTTAGCAACGAGATTAAAAGTATTAGTGATAACAGCTGGGGAATTGCCGACGCGGTTAAGTACGAAATCAACAATAGAAGTTTAGTGAGATTTTCTGCAGAATATGCAAATCGATTACCAGATCAAAACGAGCTATTTGGTGATGCTATTTTTGTCGTGCCAAACTTCGACCTTAAGCCAGAACGTAGTTTAAATTTCAATTTAGGATATCGTTACAACAAATCTTCTTCTTATACTTTTGAAGTAAATACTTTTTATCGCCGAACTAAAAATTTAATCCTTTTAGTGCCTATACAACAGCCTTATGCACATTTCGAAAACCAAGAAAATGTTAAAGGTTATGGTGTTGAGCTTGATGGAAATATTTATCTAACTAAAAATCTAATCGTAAACGCAAATGCTACATTTCAGGATTTAAGACTTTTTGATGTTTCGACAGCAGATGGTGGCGCAGAAAAAAACGATGCGAGGTTAAGAAACACGCCTTACTTTTTCGCCAATGCTGGCTTAAACTACAATTTAAACAAATTTAAAGCTTACGGATATTACAGTTTTGTTAGGGAATATTACTTAGAAACCATTCCAAAAAGATTAGAATCTGGCGGATTTTTAGGCTTAGGTAGCTCTGCCAATATTAATAGTTTACTCCTTATACCAAATCAGCATTTGGTAACTGTAGGTGCAAACTACGCTTTTCTTGATAATCAGCTTTCTGTAGGTGTAGAAGCAAAAAACTTATTAGACAATAACCTTTACGACAACTACCGAGTACAAAAAGCAGGTAGAAGTTTTCACTTAAAATTAAATTACATCATAAAATGAACAAATTATATTTCAAAGGATTAATTGTAGCTATTGCTGCAATAACTGGCTTATCTTCTTGTAGCAAGTCTAAAGGCCCGGGTGTTGTTGAACCAACGCCAACCAGTAAATACGTAATGATTACAATGAGTGATAATAATCTTACCAAGCCTGGTTACGCAACTTCTTTTGACGCTATTCCAACTGGTAATGTATCAAATATTAACTCAACCTCTTTGCAAGGAATGGGTATGGGCGGTTGGAGACCTTTCGGTAATTCATTACTAAAAATGTTTGGTTCTACTGCTAACGAATTAGGTATTGAGCGTTTAACGGTTAATGCATCTAACAAAGTTGTTTCAGATAAATTCTTAAAAGCATTAGACAATACCACTAATGGTTCTGGAAATTTTGTTGTAGCAAACGCAACAACTGGCTTTTATTGGGATGGTTCCGCTCCACTAAAAATTCAAAAATTTGATCCTACTGCCCTATCAAGAACTGGAGAAATTGACTTGGCTACTGCCGTAAATGCTAGAGGGGCTAACGAAGCTGGTATTTTATACAGATCTATCGGTCAAAAATTTTTAGCAGTTAAAGGCGGAAAGCTTTACGCAAACATCACCTATGCGAAAACCAACGGTACTCAAAAAGGTTTCTGGGATGATTTTTACGCAGACGTTTATATCGCTGTAATTGATATTGCAACAGGTACTTACGAAAAAACAATTACTATAGAAGATACAGGCAGTATTGCTTACGTAAATGACAACAACATGTACAGTTTCGACACTAATGGCGATTTATACATCGTTACCCAAGGAAGAAGCGCTTTAGGTGGCAAGTCTAAAATTGTTCGTATCAAAGCTTCAGAAACTGATATCGATAAGACTTGGGATTTAAAAATGGATGATATCATGACTGGTGGCAAATTTGTGAACATTTTCGCAACCAATGGAAAAATCATTACCGTAATTCCTTCAACTGCTTTAACAGGTGGCCAAGCGGGCAATATCAACTTCTCAGAAATTTGGGAATATTATACTATTGATGTAGCTACCAAAACACGCACAAAAATTAATGGTGTACCGAAAGTTACCAACCCTGGTGCGGCGTTTGGAACCATTAAGGTTGATGACAAGTTATTGTTACGCGTTAATGCTCCATCTGCAAATCTTAACGGTTACTATCAGTTAAATAATGATTTAACCTCGGCAAGTTCATTATTTAATGTAACTGAAGGTGGCTCTATCTCTGGATTTTACAAAATCACACAGTAAAAAATGTTTAAACCTTTTTTGATATTACTTTTAATTAGCGCAAGCTTAACTGCAAAAAGCCAATATAAGGTTGAGGTAGTGTTGCATCAAAAACCGAAGCAACACCAACAAGACCCAATTTATATTACAGGTGCTTTTAATAAATGGGCACCTGGCGATAGTGTTTCGTTATTGAGCAACGCAATTGGAGGCAAGCAAAAATTCACCATAAACAATGTAAAACCTGGCTTGCTTGAATTTAAGTTTACCCGAGGAAATTGGCCAACTTTAGAAAGTACAACAGATGGTAGATTAGTGGCACCACGCAAAGCGATAATTACAAAAGATACCTTGATTAACGTAAATATTGAAGGTTGGAGAGATGATTTTCCACCTTCCACGGCTTCAAACCAAGTACATTTATTATCGAATCAGTTTGATGTACCGCAACTTGGGTTAAAGCGTAAAATATGGATTTATCTTCCGGAGGGTTATGAAAAATCTAAGGAGAAATACCCTGTACTTTACATGCACGATGGTCAGGATCTTTTTGATGAAGCAACCTCACAAGGTAGAATTGGCCCGTTGGAATGGGGAGTTGATGAAACTATTGACAAAGCTAAGAACAAAGTTATTGTAGTAGCCGTAGAACACGATGAAGATAAGTTGAAACGCGTACAGGAATATTTCTATACAGACAACCCAGATAATGCAAATGTTGAAGGTAAAAAATACCTCGATTTTATGGTTAGTACTTTAAAACCTTACATCGATAAAAACTACAGAACCAAAACAGACAAGGCAAATACTTTTATGTCTGGAAGTTCAATGGGTGGTTTAATTACATTTTATGCTGGCTTAAATTACCCTGATGTATTTGGAACTTTGGGTGTGCTCTCCCCTTCTATTTGGTTAGATCATGGTAATATCAACAAAGAAATCGCAACTAAATTAAATCAACCTGCCATAAAGAAACAACGTTACTTCTTTTACGGCGGTGGTAACGAAAACAGAACCAAACCCGATGGCAGTTTTGTAAAAATGAACGACGACATCAACAAAGCAGTTGCAGAATTTAAGGCTTCTGGTGCAGCTATCAAAGTATCCATAAATCCCGAAGGAAGACATGGTGCTTGGTATTGGAGAAGTGCATTTGCAGAATTCTATAATTGGTTAACAACAAATTAAACCCTAAATACATATAAATTATGACAACAATAAAATCTCTCGCAAAAGTTGCTGCAGTGCTAGCAATTAGCACATTTACAACAAATGCAGTACAAGCGCAAACCGTAAAGCAAACCGCAAAAGTTGGAAAAGGCATTTACGAATTAGTTTACAGCGAAGCAGGAAACGCAGTTTATGTAACTTCTGTTGGCACTAAAGCTATTTACAAATTAGATGCTAAAACATTAGCAGTTGTAGATAGTATTGCCGTAACTGATGCTCCTGCTTTCGGTATAGGTATTAACGAAAAAACGCAAACTTTGTACACCACTAATACACGCACAAACTCGGTTAGTGCTATCGATCTTAAAACAAAAAAAGTGGTTAAAACTATCGCCGGACCAAGTGATAAATCTCACACAAGGGAAGTAATTGTAGACGAAGATTTGAACAAAGTTTATGTTACCGATGTAGGTGGTGGTAGCAAAATTTGGGTTATCGATGGTAAAACCAATGCATTAGAAAGTGTAATTGAAAATACTGGAAAAACTTCTACAGGTATCGCTATCGATAAAAAAGAACAAAAACTGTATATCACCAATATGGGTTCTAACCAAATCGGTATTGTAGACATTAAGCAAGGTAAGTTAGTAGACTCTATTGCTACTGGTGGCGAAGGTTCTACGAACTTGGCATTAGACCTTAAAAATAACCGTGTTTTTGTTGCTAACCAAAAGTCTGCAGATGTTACGGTAATTGACTTAAAAACTCGTAAAGTTTTGCAAACCATTAAAACTGGAGCAGGTGCTTTAGGTATTACTTTAGATGCTGCTAAAAACAGAGTGTATGTTGCGAACAGACAAGCTGGTACAGTTACAATTATCGATGCGAAAGATTATAAGGTATTGGCAGATTTAAAAACTGGCACTTACCCTAATACGGTAATAGTTGACAAAAAATCTGGAAATGCTTACGTAACCAACAAAGCACAATCTAAAAGAGATGATCCTAAATTTGTTGACAACAACGGAGATACAGTTAGTTTGATTGGTTTGTAATCAAATCTAAATCTTATAACAATCCCAGTTAATTATATATTGACTGGGATTTTTTTTGGCATGGCCGATTTGAAGCTATTTCTATAACTTTAGTAAAAAATCGAAGGACCTTGAGATACCTAACCCTAATACCACTGCTAGTTTTCACATTAAAATTAAATGCCCAAACTTTGCAGTTAAAACAACGCAAAGCGGATGCTATGACTGGTAGCGCCTTTGCAAAAGCTATTTCCGATAGTACCATAACTCTGAAAAAACGCGAAAGACAGATTTATAAGGAGATAAAAAGTGGAAATGTTCCAGACTTTTTGCGTTCTCTACAACAAGTTACGGATAGTACAGATTGGGATTTAGGCACAGATAAAGTTTCTATTACTTATTTTGTACTGCCTGATTATTTCTGTATCGGTAACGACAACGATTTCTTTTATATCCCGATGACACCTGTGCTAGCACAGAGAATTGCCAAGCTTACAAAAACAAGCTTACCCACCAAAAGAATGGTGGATCAAATCTATAAAAATGCCAAAATCAAACTTGCGCCACAACCAATTTCGCCATCTAAATTAATGAATACAGTACCGATTTTTATTGCGCATAACGACAGCATTAAATTACAACTAAACCCATATATTTTAAAGCACATTGCAAGCGAATTAACAGCTGGAAGCAAAAAAGACATTATTATCAGTAATAAAATTTATGGTGAAAAGACCAAAAGAGTGGTAATTTATGGTTGGCATAAATTAGATGGAAAACCGATACAGCCAGTTTACAACAAACACACTAATAATTGGGCAGATTACAGTCACGGTGTTAGATTAATACAGAATAACTTCATCGTAAACGATAACGGAATTGAATATAAAACTACGATACAAAAGGTCTTAAAAAGCAACACCAAAAATTACTTACTTAGCGATGAAGGTTTAATTGCAAAACCGTTCTACCCTACTTCTTACTAATTTATTATAAACTGACATCAATTTTATCTATCCAAATAGCTTTTCTGTCCAGCGTCTCATTAAAGTTTTGCATAATCAGTTCTTTGTTATAGATGGCGTTTTGAGTTTTCTTTTTCACGCCGTTAACGTAAACAGTTATCGGCTGTTTAATATCAACCATTTCTGGAGATATAAAAATACTAAACGCAGTAACGTTTGAAGTTTCTACATTGAACCTATTATTCTGATATGACGCCTTTATCGCACCAGATTTTCTTGGGAAATTAAAAGCCTTAACCAAGGTATCTTTCGTAACCAAATCTTCGTTCTTATCGTACGAAAGAAGTTTATAAATATTGAAATTAATTTTATGATGCCACGTTGCAGATTTTGTTAAAGTATCTAAAGCGGTTATTTGCAGCCAATCAGCTTTACCATTTTGTAGGTTATCTGTTTCCCAATAAATTTTAGGCTGAAATGGATTACGTTTACGTTTCTTAATATCCGCAAACATCAAAGGATAAACGGGCTCCGATTCATCGAATTGTGGAAACCAATGTGGCCAACCATTGTAACGGTGGTCTTGGTAGTCAGCTTTCAAATCTTTCATAATTACATTTAAGCTATCGTTTGCATCTGGCGGATAATAATAATCTTCGTCTGTAGAAACATTAAAATAAGAACGATTAGCGATATTTCTAATAAAAGTGCCGCCATTTCTTACTTTCGGTTGCGTATTAAAACCATAGAAACCCGCAAATGGGTTTTGCTGTTTCATCAAGTAAGAGAATGACCCTGTTGCGCCATTAGAGTGGCCGGTTATAAAAACTTTATCATCATCTATATTAATGGCTTGTTTAATTTCTTTAAGCATTGCCGGAATCATGAAAAATCCATCGTCAGGACTCATCCAATTATATTTTTTTGAACCCTGCGGATAAACCATTATTACATCATTCAACTTCGCATATTTGGTGTAAAACCTATTCCATCCCTCTAAAATACTTTCGTTCTGATAATCAGAAAAACCGTTTGACTGCACTGCCCCGTGCAAGAAAAACATCAATGCGTATCGTTTGGTCGGATCGTAGTTATTTGGCAAACTCACATAGTATGATGTAAATAAACTATCGGTTACTTTAAATTTTATGGAATAGCCAGCTTCCTTTTTAGATTGATAATTATTGAAATTTTTGATCGTTTGATAAATTTCTTCGCCAGTTTTAAACTTAGAAAAATCCATTCTTTTAAGTGCCGAAATTTGAAATTCTGCTTGTTTGTCGGCTAACTTTTTAAAAAAGTCTGCCTTCATTTTTTGTGCTCTTGCTTCAATAGCTGGCCAACGTTTATCGCTCAGTAAATTTTTATACTCAGATTTTGTGTATTTTCCAGCAAGCGAGCCCCAAGTTGTATTAAGGTCGGTATTTAATTCAAGTAATCTGTTCAAATAGATAAAGGCTTTGTCGAACTCATTTAACTCACCAGCTAAAACCGCTGCCTTGTAATACCCTAACTCATTTATATCTTTTGGATAAGAATTAAATGCTTTTTCGTACAAATCGAAAGATTTTCGATAACCGCTTTCGTCTTTTGCGCTCCACATTAATTTTAAAGCACTGTCTGCTAGTTTTTTATAGGATTGGGCATTAACCTGTAAAGCTGATAACAAGAATAAAATTGGGATGATGTATTTTTTCATAATTTAAGCTATTGAATAACCAAAATTATTAGTTTAAGTACCGACAGAATTGTAAAATTGTGACCTTAACGAATAAACTTCCAAAAGGTATCTTCCGAGCCAACAATTTTACCGTCTTTAAAAAACTGAGAAGGCGTTAAACCAGTTAATTGTTTACAAGCTTTTATAAAATGAGATTGATCAGTGTAATGGGCTTGATGTGATAATGATGATAAATTATTGCTGTTTTTATGTTGCAGTTTATAATTCATTAACTGCCTAAACCTTACTATGGATTTATATTTTTGAGCAGTAGTGCCCATGTATTTTTTAAAAATACGGTTAAGATGCTTTCTGCTAATGCCTAATTTGGTTTCTGCAAGTTCATCTATGTTTAATTCTTCGGTGCTTTCGTGTAGCAGCGTAATAGCTTTGCTGAGATACGGATTTTGTACTTCTGAAAACCTAGAATGTAAATACTGATCTAGTTTGCTCACCATTTTTGAAAAGTCATTTTCTTGAAACAAGTCTATTAAAAACGATTGTTCAAATAATGTAAATTCTGGTGAAGTCAATCTATTGTTTATTGCAATTGAAGATGATATAAATTGGTTAATACCAAATGGTTCGAAGACAATCCCTATTTTATGAACCGGTCCTATTTGGGTAACCTTAAGCGTATGCTCTCTTAGTGGCGTGAATATTTGTATAGGTTTTGAACCTAACGTGAAACGGATTTGAGAATGTTTATTATCAAAACTTACTCCGTGACTTTTGTAGAGCGATACCGTATTATTATAATGTGGATAGCAAATATATTCGTTGCAATAGTCTGTTTCGGTAGCAATATCCAAATAGTAATAACTGACGTATTTACTAATTTCCTTATTCGCTGGCTTTAATGTTTCAAATATTCTCATCGCTTTAAAAGACAATTAAAGTTTAATGATGTTGCACAGACCTAAAAACTTAAATTGTTGCATTTTCCTTAATTACTAAACGGGATTGTAGCGAAAATCTTTTTGCCCTCGGTTTTAATAAAGGGTTTTGGGCAAAAAATTGTAGCAAAAAGCCCGACTAACGTTAATCGGGCTTGTGCTTTTGCTTTTCTAATTTTTCACATTAAAGGTATTATCGCTTCTGTTTTTATCTGGAACATGCGTACTGCCCAATACAACCTTTGTAATTGTTTTTGTAGTTGACACTGGAGCATTAAAAGTGCTATTTCCTGTTTCCCAAACTCCAATTGTATGGTGCAGTTGAGCTGTAGTTTTATCTGAAAAAGTGACCGTTAAATCAACAGGAAGTGGTTTATTACTCTTGTTTTCGACAACCACTGCATATCCGGCATCAGTTTTTGCTACATTCTTAATAGCCATATCTATTACCCCTTCTTCAAAAAACCAGCGTTTCCAGAACCAATCTAGATTTTTTCCAGCGCCTGTATTCATACTATTAAAAAAATCGTGAGGCATCGGATGTTTACCATTCCAGTTTTTTATGTAATGATGCAATGCTTTGGTGAAAAGTTCATCGCCTAAATAATCTTTAACAAACAAATAGCCCAAAGCCGGTTTAGGATAAGAGTTAGTAAACGTTCCACTTCCTTTTAATTCGGTTGTTACGGTTACTATTGGGCTGTCATCTTTATTTCCGGAGCTACTACCCGTAGGTAAAATACCGTAATCATCTACAATTGTTGTGTCGATCATTGGCGAGATTAACCATTCGCCTATAGTTGCCCAACCTTCATCCATCCATCCGTATTTAGTTTCATTTATACCCATATAAAATGGGAACATGGTATGGAAAATTTCGTGGTCGGTTAAGGTAATTGCATCAAATCTATTTTCTGTCGGATTATCATTTACCATCATTGGGTATTCCATCTGATCTAATCCATCAAAAACCGTGATGTGATTATATGGAAAAGGCCATTTAGGGAATTTATAGCTCATTGCATGAACAGTTTTGTGGGCAAAATCTATTACTTCATAGTAATCTTTGTGTTTTGCGTTAAAAACTGCATCAATCCTAGTTCTGCGTTTTGTTTTAGGGTCTACCACCAAACTGTTAGATTTCCAAAGGTAATGGTTGCTGGTTGCAAAAGCAAAATCCACTACATTTTTTGCATCAAATTTAAATGTGTTAAAAGCATTTGGTGCGGTTACCTTATTTTGAGCTAAATCCAAGCTATCAATAACGTTAATTGTGTTTTCGGTTTGTTCGGCTTTAGCCAATTTGTCGGCAACAGTTTTTGTAAATACCGCAGAGGCGTTTGTTAAATCGCCAGTTGCCCAAACAGCGTGATTTTTCGGTACAGTTATAGCAACTTTAAAATTGCTAAAATCATTATAAAACTCTTCTGCCCCACTGTAAGGGATTTTGTTCCAACCATCAACATCGTCGTAAACTGCTACTCTCGGAAAAAAGTAAGCCACAAAATGTGCGCCGTCGTCTACTTGTCCGGTTCTTTGGTGCGAGCCTTTGTTTAAGGTGTAGCTAAAAGCGATTTTAAAATTTACAGATTTTCCTGAAGCCAATGCAGGAATATCGGTGTGCATATTTGTGCCATCGATAATTAAGCTCGAAGTATCTTTCGCTTTTCCGTCTACCAAAATGCTACTTATTTTTACCCCTTCTCCCAAATCCCTTGCGTTAAGTTTCGATTTGCGAGGAACACCTTTTTTATACAGGTTTGGATAAAGCTTGAACCAAATTTCTTCTAGTGCGGTTGGGCTGTTATTGAAATAGGTAATATCAACAAGCCCTTTTATCAATCTTGTTTCTGGATTAAAATCGATGTTGATATTATAATTAGCACTATTTTGCCAATATTTTTTACCTGGCGCCCCACTTTTATCTCTTGTGCCGTTTTGATAGGCTTTTTGAAAAATAGGATCAATGGGCAATTGGGCTTTGGCATTTTCGAAACTAGCAGAAAATACGGTTAGTGCTACCGCAAGTGTGAAATAAGTTTGTCTAATTTTTTGACTTATCATTTAATATTTGGATTATTTTTTACTAAAAACGACTTAGGGCGAAAAGACTCGCTCGCTTTAAGAATTTTTATATTATTAAACTACCTAAGAACAATTAACCTATTTAAATCAGCTTAACTAAGATTTTTTTTAGATATAAAAGGCTAAATACTATTTTCCGAACTTCATCTTTAACTGCTCCAACATATCATTATTAATCGGTTGTGCGGGCTTTTCTTTAGGTTTGTTTTGTGCTGTCGTATGCTTACTTACTTGATTAGGCTGACGGTTTTGCCTTTGCTCATCTTTCTTTTTACTCCAACGGTTCCAAATTTCTTCTAACTTCTTTTTAGTGTAAAGCGGAAAATCGCCTTGTTTCATCCAAGCATAATAACTTGGCTCAGCATCAAAAACCTGCTCTACGGTGCGTCCTTTGTGCTTACCAAAATTAATTACCTCTTCACCATTTTCATTATAAACCATTCTTCCGGCAAAATCTACCACTTTGTTCAAATTAGTAAACTGATGCAGGGCATCAACATCATTTTGTACCGGTTTTGACTTTACACCTTGTTTGTCTTCAAAATCGGCGTCTGCATATTTGTCCAACTGAGCCAGTAGAACTTCGTAAGTTGCTCTAATATCAGCCTCTGCAGAGTGTGCGTTTATAATATCTTTTTCACAGTAAAATTTGTAAGCAGCTTTCAACGTACGCTGTTCCATTTGGTGAAAAATATTTTGCACATCTACAAATTTCCTGTCGCTCATATCAAAATCTATTCCCACACGCAGAAACTCCTCTAATAGCATTGGGATGTCAAACTTGTTAGAGTTATATCCAGCTAGATCGGCGTCGCCAATAAAACTTGCAATCTCCTCAGCAGCTTGTGCAAAAGTGGGTGCATCTTTAATATCTTCATCGTAAATACCGTGTATTAGAGAGGTTACTAATGGAATCGGAATTTCAGGATTTATCCTTTTGGTTAAAATAACTTCTGAACCATCTGGCATTGCCTTTAAAACTGCAATTTCTACTATTCTGTCCGATCCAACGTTTACTCCGGTAGCTTCAAGATCAAAAAATGCTAGCGGACGTTTTAAATTTAATTTCATTTTATATAGCTGTAATACTAGCCAAATGTTGCTTACATCGGCTTCTTCAAAAGTGCTAAAAATGATTGGCTAATTAGCCAAATTTCCTTTTATTTTTAATTGAATTAATTTTTCTATTTTTAGGCTCTAACCATTTAACAACTCAAATTAACCTCTTCATTTTATGAAATATCTCTTGTCTCTCTGTTTTGTATTTATCGCCTTTAACAGTTTTTCTCAAGACTTTAATTACGGTTCGGCAACACATAATGATAATGACTTTGACAGAAAAACAATTGATAGTAATGCTAACGCTGTTGTTTTAAAAGAATTTGGAACTGCTCGTTTACAATTAGATGAAGCTACCGGAAGGCTAGTTATCCTTTTTGAATACCACGTTAAAATAAAAATTTTTAACAAAGAAGGTTTTAAACATGCCGATGTGGTGATTCCGACTTACAAAGACGATAATATACAAGAGTATGTGCAAGACGTAAATGCGGTTACACATAACTATATTAATGAAAATTTTGTACAGACGGTTATGGATAGAAAAGCGCTTTTTACCGAAAACAGAAGCAAATACCAATCATTAACAAAATTTACACTTCCTAACATTAAAGAAGGATCTATAATTGAATACAAATATCGCATTCAATCGCCGTTAATATTCAATTTTAGAAGTTGGTATTTTCAGAGCGATATACCCAAACTACATAGTGAGTATTTAGCCTATATACCCGCAAATTTCAACTACAATGTTTCTTTACGAGGGTTTTATAAACTAACAGATCAAAAAGCGGAAGTTAGCAGAGAGTGCTTACGATTAAGTGGCCAGGCCTTAGATTGCTCTAAAATGACCTACATTATGAAAAATGTACCAGCGTTTATTGAGGAAGATTACATGACTGCTGCGAGCAACTTTATGTCGGCAATGCACTTTGAGTTAGCTGAAGAACACATGCTAAACGGCAGTAAAAAGAGTTATACTAAAACCTGGAAAGATGTAGATTTTGATCTAGTAGGAGATAAAAAATTAGGCTCGCAGATGAAACGTAAAGATGTTTTTAAAGAAATTGTTCCAGATTTGATAAAGGAAAGCCCAGATGATTTGAGTAAAGCAAAAGCTATTTACAACTATATAAAAAAGCAAATTAAATGGAACAATTATTACGGAAAATACAGCGAAGAAAACATAAAAAATGTAATCGATAGCCGATCGGGAAATGTGGCAGACATTAACCTTAGCTTAATTGCAGCCTTAAGCGCCGCCAATTTAGATGCAGAAGCTGTTATTTTATCAACCAGGGAAAATGGTTTAGTGAACAAACTTTATCCGGTAATAACCGATTTTAATTATGTTGTTGCTAAAGTGAACATTGGCGAAAAAAGTTACCTTTTAGATGCTACCGAACCTCTACTTCCTTTTGGCTTACTGCCTTTGCGTTGCATTAACGATCAAGGAAGAGTTATTAACCTTAAAAAACCTAGTTATTGGATTGATTTAAAAGCAGATCAAAAAAGCACAACCAGTTTTGTACTAAATGGAAAATTGAATGCCGAAGGAAAAATTATAGGAAATTTAAGTACAACTTATTTCGGCTACGCCGCATTTAATAAACGTAGGGAGATAAAAAAATTTAATTCTGTTGATGAATATTTTGAGAAAGTTGATGAGAGGTTGAACAAAACAAAAATTTCAAATCATAAAATTTCTGCCGTTGATAGTGTAGAGAAACCTTTGGTTGAAGTTTTTGATGTGGAGTTCTCCGCCCACGATGGCACTAGCAAATCTCAATTTTATATTAGCCCTTTTATAGTTAGTCGCATTGCGAAAAACCCATTTAACTTAAATGATAGAACTTACCCTATTGATATGGGCGCTGCAAGCGATGAACGAATTGTAATAAATATCGAGTTACCAGAAAAATTAAACCTGCAAGAAAAACCTAAAGACATGGCAATTGGCTTGCCAAATAACGGTGGCCGGTACTTGCTACAAACAAATCTAACGGATACCCAATTCAGTGTAAATCAAATGTTACAGTTAAATAAGGCTATTTATGGTGCCGAAGAATATTTGTACCTGAAGGAGTTTTACAGCAAGATTATCCAAAATCAAAAGACTGATGTATTGTTAAAAGCTAGCAACTAATGAAACGGATAATCTTGCCACTTCTACTCCTATTAAATACAGTTTTCTGCCTTGCGCAAGATAATTACGATGTGGACTTGATCCCTGCAAATTTACGCCCTCGTGCAAATGCAATTATCAGGAATCAAGAAACCCTTGTAGACATGAAGGCCGTTGATAATGTAATGTACAGTGTAAAACAGGCGATTACTGTTTTTAATAAAAATGGAGAAAACAGTGCAAGACTGGTTTTATTTTACGACAAAAATACTGCTATCAAAAGTATTAAAGGAGAAGTTTACAATGAAGTTGGTAAATTAATGGGCAAGTTTTCGCAAAGCGATTTTAGAGATGAAAGCGCAGTGCAAGATTTTTCCTTGTTCGAAGATAGCAGAATCAAACATTTTCTTCCATCGGTTAATACCTACCCTTATACTGTGGTTTACAATTACGAAATTAGGTTTAAGCAAAATCTAATCATCCCCGATTGGACACCTAAGCCAGCTAACGACGTAGCTGTTGAAAAAAGCACTTATACCTTTATTTGCAAACCTGCAGAAGTTTTACGCATAAAAGCCCAGCACTTGGCTAACGCCGAAGAAACAGCAGATGAGAAGCAAAAAACCTATACATGGAAGGCTAATAATTTACCAGCCGTTAAGGCTGAACCCTACAGTCCGCTAAAGCATTTTTACCAAACAAGCGTTAAAATTGCACCACAACAATTTAGCTATTTCAAACATCACGGCAGTTATAATAATTGGCAAGAATTAGGCAAATGGTATTATTCTGAATTGTTAAAAGACAGACAAGCGCTACCAGTAGCAACTGTAGAAACTATTAAAGATCTTGTTAAAAACGAAAAAGACGATAAAGCTAAGGCAAAAAAAATCTACCAATTCTTGCAAGAAAAAACCCGTTATATCAGCATACAAATCGGCATTGGCGGATTTCAACCCTACAGTGCTGCCGACGTGGATAGATTAGGCTATGGAGACTGCAAAGCTCTGGTTAATTATATGCAAAGCCTACTTGCAGTGGTTGGTATAGAATCTTATTACTGCGTTGTAGAAGCAGGAACGCAAAAAATAGACTTGGATGCATCTTACGCTAGCATGAATCAAGGTAATCACGTAATTTTATGTCTGCCACTTAAAGCCGATACGGTTTGGCTAGAGTGCACTAATCAAAAAATTCCATTTGGCTTTTTGAGCGATTTTACTGATGACAGAACTGTTTTGGCCTGCACAAAAGATGGTGGAAAGTTACTAAGAACGCCAAAACTAACTACAAAGGCTAACCTGCAAGTTCGCAAAGCGGATTTAGTAGTAGACGCTCAAGGAAACATTTCCGGAACGCTTAATACTAATTTTTCGGGATCACAATATGACAATAGGCAAAACATACTTTACAAGCCTTTTACCGAACAACAAAAAGCCTTGCAAGAAGATTACAACGTAAACAACATCAGGTTCGATAAAATAGAATATCAGCAATACAAGGATGTAAATCCGCAATTAACTGAAAATTTAACTGTCGACATTAGAAATTACGCTACTTTAAATGAAGGCAAAATGTTTTTTGAATTAAACGCATTCAACATTCAAAATGCAGTTTCCGACTCGAAAAATAGAATTTTGCCAGTTTATATCAATAGAGGTTTTACCGATGTAGATACGGTCATTTATCAGTTGCCGGAAAATGTAATTCCGTTTATAACCCCGATTAGCAAAACTTTTAAAACCGATTTTGGAACATATGAAAGTACAGCTACGCTAAATGAAAACAAGCTTATTTATTATAGAAAACTTAGTGTTAACGACGGCACTTACCCTGCAAGCAGCTATGAATTATTTCATAAATTTATGGCAGATGTTAACGTAGCCGACCACTTAAAAATTATCCTTAGCTTAAAAAAATAATTCCTAAAGCTATCCCGACAATCATAACGAGATACATTATAATTTCTGTAGAGGCGAATTTTTTATATTTAGTCCAGAACGAATAATCTTCTTTAGTCTCAGGCATTCTTATAGGTAAAATGGTTTTGCAAAGTTAGTTTGCAAAACCATTAAAGCTTATTTTGTAGTACTTTGTTTCTTCCATTTAATTGAACAACCAACCGCTTTTGTAGTGGTAACCGAAGGTTTCTTACCATTTAGCAACGAGTTAACAGCATTTTTCACATAAACTTCTCTGCTTTCGTTCTCTTCTTGTTGGTCGTTATCTATTGCACCAATGTAGGCAACTTCGTTTCCTTTTGCAGTTTTTTGCAATACAAATGTATGTGGTGTTTTAGTAGCACCAAATTTTTTGGTATAGATATGATCTGGATCTTCTAAATAAGCATAGCTGAAGCTCTTTTCTTTAGCTCGTTCCTGCATTTTTTCAAAACTATCACCTGGTGATGCTACAGGGTCATTTGTATTTATGGCAATTACCGGATATCCCTTTGGTGCAAATTCTTTGTTTAAGGCCTCAACCCTATCTTGGTAAGCTTTAGCAACTGGGCAGGTGTTACAAGTAAACACAACAATATACCCTTTTGCAGCCGCGTAATTAGCTAAAGAAACCTTCCTGCCGTCAACGTTCTTAAGGTTAAAATCAGTGGTAAGATCGCCAACTTGGTAGCCAGTTTGAGCCTGAGCTGTAATGCCTAGCATTATAAAACAAGCAAATAAAATTCTTCTCATCGTAATTATTTTAAGTTTTCTAATGTTGTTATCAGTTCCTGATAAGTAAATTCTTTCTCAAAAAAAGCACGTTTATTCTTGTCTTTATTTACAAAAAGAGTGGCCGGTATTGCACCAGACCATTTTTTGTCTACCTTTTCTATAAATGCTTGTTGGTCTGGTTCGTTAATCACAAAAACTTCGCTCTGCAATTTGTTTTTACTAACAAATGGTATTACTTGGCTTTGCAATTTCGATTTAAAATCTAAGCTAACTAGCAAAACCTTTATCGGCTTTGCCATACTGTCTTTTTGCAACTTCTCAAAATTTGGGAGCTCCTCAACGCAAGGCCCACACCAAGTGGCCCAAAAGTTAACAACGTATGTAGTATCTTTACCTTTGGCTACTCTGGCATCTAACTCTTTTAAAGTTAGCAATTTAACTTGTGCTTTTGTTTCAAAAAAAACAAACAGTAAAAAGAAAATTACAATATACTTTTTCATGAATTAGCGTTTGGTAAATTTTTACAGCAGTTTACTAACCTGTTGCTCAACAAATTTGTTCTTAGGCGTTAATTTCGGATTATTTTCATCATCTATTCTTCCAATATATTTGATTAACAAACCTTTAGAAGTTTTTTGTAAAATTGCTGCAGTTGGTGTTTCTTTTATCCCCAACATAAATGTGTACTTAAAGTTAGTATCTGATAAATATGGAAAAGTGAAACCCTTGTTTAATGCCAATTTTTTCATTTCAGGCATCGCATCCAGCGGATATTTTATGGGATTATCTCCATACGGTCCAATGGCAACAACCGGATATCCCTTAGCTTTGTATTTTTTATCTAAAGCCATAACTCTTGGTTCGTAGGCTATACAATGATCACAAGTTGGAGTCATAAAAATAACAATAAAGCCTTTTGCATTTTTCTGAGAATTGAAATCGTACATGGCGCCGCTAGTACTTAGCAAGGTAATATTTGGCACAGTTTGACCAACCTTCAACGCTGTTTGAGCGATAGAGCTATTTAACGAAAGAGCGAAAAGCAGAAAAATTAAGCTAAAAATTTTACGCATAGTTTTATTTTATATTCAATATTCGAAAACAGTAATTTATTAAAAAACGGTAGTTGGATGCTTAGCACTAATATTTAATTTCCAAATCCAGTTGCGTTCCGTTATCTAACGCTTTTTTATCCATTGCAGTACCTACAACGGCACCAACGGCCATCCCTATTGGCAAACCAACTCCCATCAAACCAATATTTCCGATACTGAACCCGAAAATCATTCCAATAGGCAAACCAAAAGCACTAAGTCCTAAAACCATCCAAAGGTTTCTATAGTAATTCCTGGGCGTGAACTTAAACTCTTTTTCAAGTCGTTTTAAAATGCTTGTTTGCTTCTGTTTTACAAGTTTTTTTAAATCATCACCAACGAATAAAGAATCGTTTATTTCCTCAACATCCGAGTTGATGGAGCTAATTAAATTGGAATTTAACTGCTTGGTTCTCAACTCTGCTAAAAGATTTGCAAACTGTAAATATAGACCGTTTAATTTAACGTTGTTAATGTTTTCCGGTCTTTCTCTAAGTGTTATTATAACCATATGGGATAATTTTAATTGATTTTTTTATTAGCCTAAACTATTTTAAAGTGCCGGTTTTTACTATTGCTTTTTGATATACAGGCATATTTAAATCATCTACAATTACCCCGCGAGTGGTAGATGCATGAACAAAAAAATCGTTATTTAAATAAACGCCAACATGATCTACATCGCCACCGCCGAAAGAAAAAAATATCAAATCTCCTTCTTTTAAATTACTTAAACTTCGACTTTTAACTGCGTTTGCCTGATCTTTTGATCGACGTGGTAAAGTTTGACCATAAATATTTTTGGTAAGCAATAGTGCAAAGCCTGAACAATCGATCCCGCTTTTGTCTAAACCGCCTAGCCGATATTTGACACCCGTCCAATCCGTAATAAACTTATACAAATCTTTGCTTTTTAACGCTGCCATTGCATCGGCAGCTTTACTAGCTTTAGTATCTGGTTTCGCTGTATATTTTCTAGATCCGCAAGAAGCTAGAAATAATACCATTGCCATCAGGAAAAAATTAAAATACCTGAAATTTAAAGTTCTCGTCATTATAAAATTGATTGCTAAGACTTATTGTTTAATCAGTCTTTGGATTTCATCTAATTTTAATAACGCTTCAACTGGTGTTAAAATATTTACATCCAAGTTATTTAGCGTATCTCTAATCTTCACAAGCGTCGGATCATCAATTGCAAACATTTGTAGCTGATAGGCCTGATTTTGTACTTTTTTGATGCTGTCTTTTATACTCTGGCCTTCGGTTCTATCTATCTCTAAACGTTTTAAAATCTCGTTTGCCCTATTAATCAGCTTTGCTGGCATGCCCGCCATCTTTGCAACGTGGATACCAAAACTATGCTCGCTACCTCCAGGAACCAACTTACGCAAGAAAATAACCTTATTAGCCATCTCCTTACTGGTTACATTGTAGTTTTTTATACGAGACATGGTATTTTCCAAATCATTTAGCTCGTGATAGTGGGTTGCAAACAATGTTTTTGGTCTGGCCGTTGGATGCTCATGCAAAAACTCTGCAATAGCCCAGGCAATAGAAATTCCATCGTAAGTACTGGTACCGCGACCAATTTCATCTAATAGTATTAAGCTCCTGTCTGAAATATTATTCAGAATACTTGCAGTTTCATTCATCTCTACCATGAACGTACTTTCGCCACTAGATAAGTTGTCCGATGCTCCTACACGTGTAAAAATCTTATCGGTTAAACCAATATTCACCGATTTGGCAGGCACAAAACAGCCCATTTGTGCCATTAACACGATTAAACCGGTTTGTCTTAAAATAGCCGACTTACCCGACATATTGGGACCTGTAATGATAATAATCTGCTGTGTATCGTTATCCAGAAAAACATCGTTGGTAATGTATTCTTGCCCAATTGGCAATTGTTTTTCTATTACCGGATGCCTTCCACCCTTAATATCAAGCTCCTTTTTATTGTTAATTTCTGGTTTTACGTAATGGTTTTTTACTGCTAATTGCGCAAAACATAACAAAACATCTAATTGTGCAACTAGATAAGCATTTAGCTGAATTGGCTTAATGTAATGCGATACCTGATACATCAATTCATTATACAATCGCACTTCTATGGCTTGTATTTTTTCCTCGGCGCCTAAAATCTGCTCTTCGTATTCTTTTAGTTCTGGCGTAATATATCGCTCTGCGTTAACCAAGGTTTGTTTTCTAATCCAACCTTCAGGCACTTTGTCTTTATGCGTATGCGTAACTTCCAGATAATAGCCAAAAACGTTGTTAAAAGATATTTTTAACGATGGAATTCCGGTAGTAGCAACTTCCCTTTTTTGTATTTCAACTAAGTATTCTTTGCCGCCAAAGGCGATTTTTCTTAACCTATCCAACTCATCATCTATCCCATCTGCAATAACATTTCCTTTAATCAGTAAAGCTGGAGGATCTTCTTGCAACTCCCGCTCTAATTTTTCCTTTATGCTTAAGCATGGATTTAACTGAGAAGCAAGGGTAATTAAAAACTGATTACCAGTGCTTTCTGCAAGTTTTTTAACTTCTTCTATATGGATTAAAGCCCTTTTTAACTGTAGCAATTCTCGCGGACCAGCCTTTTGCAAACCTACTTTAGAAATCAATCTTTCTAAATCGCCAATCGGCTTAATATGCGACAGTAATTCTTGTAATAAATTATCGTCATTTACAAAATACTCTACCATGCCCAAACGCTCTTGTATAGGTTTGAGTTCTTTTAAAGGCATAATAATCCACTTATGCAACATTCTGGCACCCATCGGAGTGCTCGTTTGATCAAGTACATCGAAAAGTGTAACGCCGTTATCATTGGCAGTACTTACCAATTCTAAATTTCGAATGGTAAAACGATCCAACCACATGTACCTATCTTCTTCGACTCTTGAAATTGAAGAAATATGTTGCAAATTTCTATGCTCGGTTTCGCCTAAGTAATACAGAACCACCCCAGCTGCAACAATGCCAGACTGTAGCTTATCAACCCCAAAACCTTTTAAAGAAGCAACCTCGAAATGTTTAGTTAGTATTTCGTTAGCGTAATCGTTTGTAAATGCCCAATCATCTAGCGTATAAGTATAAAATTTATCGCCAAAAAGATTTAAAAAATCTTGTCGTTTACTTTTCTGAAAAACAACTTCCGTAGGTTTAAAACCTTGTAGAAGCTTGTCTATATACTCGCTACTTCCTTGCGCAACAAGAAACTCGCCTGTAGAAATATCGCAAAACGCTACACCAATGCTTTGTTTATCAAAAAACACGGCCGCCAGGTAATTGTTAGATTTCTGACTTAAAATATTATCGTTATAAGCAACACCTGGCGTAACCAGCTCTGTAACCCCACGTTTTACAATCGTTTTTGTAGTTTTTGGATCTTCAAGTTGATCGCAAATTGCAACCCGCTGACCTGCCCTAACCAATTTAGAAAGGTAATTTTCTAAAGAATGATGCGGAAAGCCAGCCAATTCCAAAGCACCGTTTGGACCGGTACCTCTCTTCGTTAAAATGATACCCAAAATTTGGGATGTCTTAACTGCATCTTCACCAAATGTTTCGTAAAAATCTCCTACTCTAAATAACAATAACGCCCCAGGATATTTCGCCTTTATGGTGTTATACTGTTGCATTAATGGTGTTACGGTTTCCTTTGCTTTGGCCAAAATCTATCTAAATTACTAAAGTGTAAATATAGCATCTTGAGCCTTAGCGTTGAAGTTTTTGTGGATAAAAAACACCAAATGTTAAGAGCTTAAAACCTGTAAAACCGTTCGTAGCCAAGATTAATCTTTTTTTTCTTTTCGAAAAGCAAATACAGTTCAAATTTTATCGTCTGTCCCGCTGTTCATTGTAATCCCGATTTAAAAATCGGGAGCTGTAATTTCCATCGGGTTTAAAAACTCTCTTCGCTACAAAAAACAATACGCAAGGTTACCTAAAACAAACTCGTTTGGGCATCAGGTTTCGGTGGCAAACCTAAAAACGGAAAGTCGGTTGAAAATAATTCGAATTGTTTCTCCCCAATAAATTTCCTCAAAAAAATATTTGAACAGTTAAAGCTCAACTTAGCATCTTCAAACATTTTTGAAGCAATTTGAACATTTTCAGTTCTCAGTTGCCTCCCGATGGATATATGCGGATCTTTACTTTTGTAGGAGGTTTTGATATTTAATTGTTTCTGAACCCTAACCATCAATTCTTTTAAAGGAGCTTTAGTATCCTCAGTTGGTTTTATAAACACCGCACCGTTTGGATACGAATCAACACCTTCAAAGTTTAAATAAATCGGTTTCTCGAAACATGCTATTTCCTTTAATTTCCTAACGACAGCATTAAGCTTTTGTTCGCTAGCGAAAAATTCGCAAATGGTTACATGAGCTTTTGAACTTCTGCTATTATACCATCCGATTTCAGAAAAAAGTTCATCCTTCAACCCATCTACATATAAGGTTCCTTTGTCGTCTGGAGTAATAACTACAGAATATTTTATTCCTATTTGATCCATAAGTTAATTTTAAAATATCCATAAATAATTATCGGCTCAAAAAACACTACTTTATTGAGCCGAATAATTTTTCTAATCGGCTCATAACACTAAAACATAAGCTTAACATACTTTTAATATAACTATATTTGCACAAATAAATTACAACAATGGCAATTTTACATCGCAAAGAAGAAAAGATACAAGCAGTTTTAGGCAGACTGAACAAAAATTACACTACCGAACAGTTTGTAGAAATGTTTATAAAACTTTATTCTAAAGAATGGGGTAAAATCAAAAGTGCCTATGTTAAACAATCGCAAGATAAAGAACCTGGCACTGTTGTAAACATGCCGAAACCAGCATTATATTTAGAACAATTACTAGCTAAGTACCTTTCTGAAAACGCTTCTTTGGTTGAAAAAACTACTGAAGTTGCTGATGAGGTTGTAAAAGCTCCTGTAGAGAAAAAAGAGCCAATTAAAAAAGCATCAGCAATTAAAGAAGTTGCAGAAAAAACTGTTAAGGCTACGGCTGTAAAAAAAGTTGCTACTAAAAAGGAAACAGCTACTGCTGAGACAAAAGAAAAAGCTGTTAAAGCGCCTGCTGTAAAAAAGACTAGCACAAAAAAGGAATCTGCAACTGCTGAGGTTAAGGAAAAAACTACTAAAAAGAAAACTGCAGTTAAACACTAAGCGTCTTTTTTTCGCTTACGATATCTCGGTTTCCAAATTTTATACCATTCCTTATTTTTAGGATAACTCCTTTTGGCGGTAGCGTTATTACAAGCTATCGCCACTAAAATCAAGATCAACACTCCTGTAAAAACGGGACTTAACACATAAATATAGCCAAGTTCGTGTATTTTCGGTGAGCCAATGTTAGCAATGAGCGCAGTCGCTCCACCAGGCGGATGTAGCGTTTTAGTCATTTGCATTAAAACTATCGCGATAGCTACAGATAAAGCAGCGCTAAGCCAAAGTTCTCCCGGAATAAGTTTGTGAATAGTAACACCAACTAGGGCAGAAAGTACATGTCCGCCAATTACGTTTCTGGGTTGCGCTAACGGGCTATTTATAATTCCGTAAATTAATACCGCCGAAGCACCGAAAGAGCCAATCAAGAAAAGATTATCATTTGCAGTAAAATACTTACTGTTTAATAATCCAATTAAGCCTATACCTAAAAAAGCACCAATAAAGGTGAAGAAATGCTCTTTAAAGTCGATAAGTGTTTCTCTGTAAAAAACATATTTCGCTCTTCTAACATGCTTTTTAAATTTTTTCTTCAAAATTTAATCTAATTGCTTTATATAGTCTAAAAACAAATTAAGTGCTTTACGTTTATCATCTGTTAAATCGAAGTTTAGTTTATCGAACAGATAATCTTTCAAATCGAAATTTGGTAGAACGGGCAATTCTTTTAAAACAGATTCTCTATTTGCCAAACCTTGTGCTAACGCCTTATCAAAATCTTTCACAAATTCTTCGGGAATGGTTTTATTAGCAACCCAAGCAGCGTAAACAAAAGGTAAACCTGTAAACTTCATCCACTCCTCGCCCATATCATAAGCAAATTTAAAATCACCTTTTTTTCCGAAAGTCCTGTCGCCAATTAAAACAAATGCATCAGTTTCCGCTTCAAGGTTTGTGGTAAATTCAACATCAACCTTAAAATGAAACTTCAGCAAAACCTTTGCTAGGTTATTTGATGTCCTAGAATGAGCGTCGAGCTTAACTGTTTTGATTTCGTTAACAGGTACGTTAGAAAAAATAAAAACAGAATTTACTGCACCGATAGACCCGATACAATAATTGGTAATGATATTTGCATTTGAAACTAATGGAATTGTGGCTACAGGAATTAAACCTATATCTACCTTATTATCAATTAACTTATTAGCACAATCTGAAGGGATATCTAAGCTTAAATCTACCTCATTAATAATATCGCTATGCTCAATTCCGTAAATAAATGGTTTGGTATTTGTATAAGAAACTGCTGAAATTTTAATCTTCTTCACTGGTATCTTTCAAGTCTTTTAAATGGTCGGTATTGTTAAAATCTATCACATTAAACTTGCCTTTTTCATAGCTCATTCTGTATAGTGTTGTATTTTGGTGAGGGAAATCACCCATATCAGACATTGGTCTTTCTAATAGCAAGCAAAGCAACAAACGCATAGCCCTACCATGCATACAAACCAAAACAAGTTCTTCATCGGTATTATTTGTAATTACTTCTAAAGCTTCTAGCAAACGGGCTTTAACCTGATTTGGGCTTTCGCCACCTTCAAAACCAACTTCGTAGTTTCCACCCTGCCACATTTCGGTAACTTCTCTAAAAGCGGTTCTCGCCTCTTCGGTATTGGGCTTACCTTCCCAAATTCCCCATGCCAACTCATCTAAACCAGCTAATTTTTGCCAAGGCAAGCCTAGTTCTATAAAACTGTTAACAGTTTGGTGGGTACGTTTTAATTCAGAAGTATATATCTTATCAAATTTTATATTTTTATAACGATTATAAAAAGCAGCAGCTTGTGCCCTACCAGTATCATTTAAATCACTATTTACACCTCTACCTTGAACAATACCTTGTCTGTTTAACTCTGTTTCGCCGTGGCGGATGATGTAAATTTCTTTCATACCCCAACCCTAAAGGGCTTTCTAATTTTAATTGTTAATGCTTAATGTTGTTTTACAATAATTTCCCGTTTTTGGATTTTAGGAATTTACCACTGGTAATTTATAGTATGATGGTTTTACATCTTCTTCGAAGACAACTTCGCTATAATCTGTTACCACGTTATATAATGTATCTCTTTCAATTGGCTTACGACCAACCTGTTTAATCAAATCAACTAATTCTTTTGTACTCATTGCCGGATTTTGTTCTTCGGCACCTGCCATAGAATAAATTTTAGTAGTATCGTCTAAAGTTCCGTCAATATCATCAACACCAAAGTTTAAAGACATTTGTGCCGTCTCCCTACTAATCATAGCCCAATACGCCTTTACATGATCGAAATTATCTAAGTAAATACGTCCAATCGCGTAATTTCTCAAATCTTCAATTACCGAAACCTCCGGAACATTGCTCATTTGATTATGTTGGTTTCTAAATTTTAAAGGAATAAAGGTTTGAAAACCGCCAGTTTTATCTTGCAATTGACGTAATTGCTCCATGTGGTCTACCCTGTGTTTAAACGACTCTATGTGACCATAAAGCATAGTTGCATTAGATCGCATACCTAATTTGTGCCATTCTTCATGTATAGCTAACCATTGTTCGCCGGTACATTTATCCTTAGCAATTTGTACCCTAATTTCTGGATCGAAAATTTCTGCACCACCACCCGGAATAGATTCCAAACCAGCATCTTTCATTAGCTTCATCCCAGTTGCATAATCAATCTTTGCTTTTTTAAAGATATAATGATACTCAACAGGTGTAAGTGCCTTAACATGTAACTCTGGGCGATGTTGTTTAATTGCAGTAAACAAAGCACTGTAAAAAGCTACATCGTATTGAGGCAAAACACCGCCGACAATATGAACTTCTGTTACTGGCTCACCATCGTATTTTTTAACTACATCTAGCATCTCCTCTAAAGTTAATGCCCAACCTTCTTCTTTCTGCTTAATTAAACGAGAGTACGAACAAAACTTACAGTCGTAAACACAAAGATTTGTAGGTTCTAAATGGAAATTTCTGTTGAAGTAAGTTTTATCGCCATGTTTTTTCTCGCGAATATAATTAGCCAAAACACCTAAATAAGCAAGTTCTGCATGCTCGTAAAGGTAAACGCCTTCGTCAAAACTGATGCGATTACCGCCAGCAACTTTCTGTGCGATAGCTTTTAAGGGTGCCGAAAGATTTGGATTATTTAGTAGAAGATCTAATGTTTGCACAACGATACGGTTTTGTTATTTAGGCAAAAGTACGATATTGAGGTTATTGAACATCATTTTCTTGTAAAAATGGGTTATTTAGAAATTTTACAAAAAGATATTAAATCGCCTTAAAAAACAAAAGCTCCAATAAATTGGAGCTTTAGGCAAATACTTTTTGTTTAAAAATCTATTTCGCGGCCGCAGTAAAGTTTAAAACGATATAAGCTGTTCTGTTACCATATTCAATTGGCGATTTAATTACCATATTAGTTTTATCAGCGCTAGCCAACATTAAACGGTAGCCATCAGTTACATTTTTAGCTTTATCGCCTTCGTAAAGTTTTTTGAATTGGAAGGTTTCATCGGCTGTGCTTACCGACCAAAATATAGTTTGAGTTTTAGCTGCACAAGTAGTACTTGTTGGTAAACTGTAGCTACCGTTACCACTGTTTGTTAAGCTCCATGTACTACCTACAAAACATTTGTAAGAACTTTCGCCCAAAAATGACTTCACCGCAATTTCAGGAATTCCATCAAAAGTAATGTCGTTTAAAACCCAGTTACCACTTACATCACCACGTTTAGCGGCAACAGTTCCAGTAGTTGTTTTCGGCGAGCAGCTTTGTAACACTATTAGCGAAGTACAAAATAGGGCTGCTATTAAAAATATTCTTTTCATATACTTGTTTTTTGATAGGCTAATTACATAAATCTTGCCAAAACGTAAAAATTGCATAAGATTTTAATTTAGCTTTGTTTTAAATCCTTGTTTTTAAGCTAAAAAAAGATGAAACCAGAAACCGCTGCTATACATACGTTAAACTTAGTAAAATCTGCCACAGGCGATGTAACCATTCCAATAAGTCTTTCGACAACGTTTTTTAGAGACGAAACAGGAGGTTATCCGGGTGGACACATGTATAGTAGAGTGAGCAACCCAAATAGAGATGCATTAGAAAAAGTGATCTCAGTATTGGAACACGGTGCAGAAACTTGTGCGTTTTCCTCAGGCAATACAGCTGGCATGGCTGTTTTTCAGGCACTAAAACCCGGAAGCCATATTATTGCACCAGATGATATGTACTGGGGTTTTAAAAAGCAATTACAAAGTATTTTTGAAGATACGTTAACATTAGATTTTATAGACCTTACAGATTTAAGTAAAGTTGAAAATTACATTAACCCGAACACGGTAATGATCTGGGCTGAAACACCTTCTAACCCACTTTTAAAAATAACTGATATTGCGGAACTTGGTAAAATCTGCAAAAAAAACAATTTGATTTTCGCTGTAGATAGTACTTTTGCTTCGCCGATTTTGCAAAATCCTATTTTGCTGGGAGCCGACATTGTAATGCACTCCACAACAAAGTATATCGGCGGGCATAGCGACGTACTTGGCGGTTCGTTGACAACAGCTGCTACAAATGACTTTTGGGCAAAAATCCGAAACATCCAACAAATTGGCGGAGCCGTTCCATCTCCTTTCGATTGTTTTTTATTGTTACGTAGTTTAAAAACACTGGCGTACCGAATGAAAGGACACTGCGAAAACGCCAGCAAATTAGCACAACATCTAGAAAAACACCCAAAAATTGAAGCAGTGTATTATCCTGGGTTATCTAGCCATCCACAACATGAAATCGTTAAAAAGCAGATGAGCGGTTTTGGCGGAATGCTTTCTATTTTAGTTAAGGGAGATGCTCAGAATGCCCGAAATGTAGTAAATACCGTCAAAATATTTGCTCAAGCAACTAGCTTAGGCGGCGTTGAAAGTTTAATAGAACATAGAGCGTCTGTAGAAGGTCCCGAAACCAAAACACCTCAAAACTTGATTAGAATTTCTGTAGGTTTAGAACATATTGATGATCTAATTGCAGATATAGATCAAGCACTTAATGTAGTCTAGTTGCATATTATTAGAATAAATTAGGGCTAAATTATAATTTTTATAATTTTCAAAATAAAATTTTGTTAATTGAAATTTAATTCTGACATTTGAAATATTATTTGGCGAAAGCGAAGTAAAAATCAAACCTAATTAGGATTTGATTTATAAAGAAGTGGCGAGAGACAGGCTCTTTGACCCACTGGCAACCCTCCCAAACGGAGAAGGTGCCAATTCCTGACCACTCAACATGGTGTTGTTTGGAAATATAAATTAAGTAGATGAAAACAGTAAATCCAATTTCGCAAAGCGATAACTTCTTTTCAGAACCTAACAGTTCAACTGCATTTTTTAATGTAAATATTTTCTGCTGTAATATCCAGGCAAGCAATTGTATGTGCATTTGCATGTACTAATTCAAAAAACTTCGGCTTTGTTTTCTTTTCAATTCTGAAGGTCCCGCGAAGCGGGATACGCCCTACTTTATGCAATCTGCTAAAGTTCAAATTAATTACAAGAAAAAATAAACATTTAAATTATGTCAACTACATATAAATTCGAAACATTACAATTACACGCTGGCCAAGAAATAGACCCAACAACAGGATCTAGAGCAGTACCAATTTACCAAACAACTTCTTACGGTTTTAAAAACTCTGAGCACGGCGCAAATCTTTTCGGCTTAAAAGAGTTTGGTAATATTTATACCCGATTGATGAACCCAACAACAGATGTTTTCGAAAAAAGAATTGCAGCACTTGAAGGCGGTGTGGCAGCTTTGGCCGTTGGTTCTGGTCAGGCAGCGCAGTTTATTGCCCTAAACAATATTTTGCAAGCTGGAGACAATTTTGTTTCTTCTAAACACCTTTACGGCGGTAGCTACAATCAGTTTAAAGTTGCTTTTAAACGTTTAGGCATAGCGGTTAAATTTGCTAGTATAGATAGTGTAGAAGATTTTGAAGAACAAATAGATGAGAAAACCAAAGCAATTTATTTAGAAACCATTGGCAACCCTGCATTTAGCGTTCCTGATTTTGAGAAAATTGCTGCTTTAGCAAAGAAGCATGAGCTACCGTTAGTTGTTGATAATACCTTTGGAGCTGGAGGCTATCTGTTTAAACCTTTAGAGCATGGTGCGCATATTGTTGTAGCTTCTGCAACAAAATGGATTGGCGGACATGGAACAAGCATTGGCGGTGTAATAGTAGATGGTGGCAATTACAATTGGGCAAACGGAAAATTTCCTCAATTTAGCGAACCATCTGAAGGCTACCATGGTTTAGTTTTTGGAGATGTTTTTGGTCAGGAAGGACCTTTCGGCAACATTCAATTTATTATTCGTGCTCGAGTAGAAGGTTTAAGAGATTTCGGTCCTGCCATCTCTCCTTTCAACTCTTTTCAGCTGATCCAAGGTTTAGAGACTTTATCGCTTCGCGTGCAACGCCATGTAGAAAATGCATTGGCGCTAGCAACTTGGTTAGAAAAACACCCAGCTGTTGCTAGTGTAAACTACCCAGGATTAGAAAGTAGCCCTTATCACGCTAATGCGAAAAAATACTTAAGAAATGGTTTTGGCGGAGTTTTATCTTTCGAACTAAAAGGAAGCAAAGAAAATGCGATTTCATTTGTAGATAATTTAAAATTGGTAAGCCATTTAGCAAATGTTGGGGATGCAAAAACGTTAATCATTCAGCCATCTGCAACCACGCATCAGCAATTAAGCGAGGCTGAACAAATACTTGCTGGTGTTTCACCAAATCAATTACGTGTTTCTGTCGGCATAGAGCATATTGACGATATCAAAGCCGATTTCGAGCAATCGCTTGCTTTAATTGAAAGTCAAACTACAACCGATTCATTACAACCTACAGTCTAAAAAAATGTCTAAAAATATAAATACCGAAAATTTTAACACCGCATCTGAAGTTTATAAATATCCAAAAATATTTAAGCTTGAGAGTGGAAAAAAACTACGAAATCTGGAAATCGCCTACCAAACTTACGGCAAATTAAACGCCAATAAAGATAATGTAGTTTGGGCATGCCATGCTTTAACGGCAAATGCAGATGTGTTAGACTGGTGGAAAGGTTTATTTGGCGAAAATGCTTTGTTCAATCCAAAGGATCATTTTATAATTTGCGCTAATATTATTGGCTCAAACTACGGCACAACAAATCCGTTAAGTGAAAATCCAATTACAAAACAGCCGTATTATTTATCATTTCCAGAATTTACGATTAGAGATTTAGCAGCAGCGCATCATTTGCTTGCAACCCACTTGGGCATAACTCAAATTAAAACCTTAATTGGCGGTTCGTTAGGTGGTCAGCAAGTATTAGAATGGTCATTAGCCGGCACAAATACAATTGAAAACTTAATATTGGTGGCTACAAATGCGGTCCACTCTCCTTGGGGAATTGCTTTTAACGAAAGCCAGCGCCTAGCAATTAGTACCGACAGAACTTTTTACGCTAACCAACCAGCAGGTGGTTTAAAAGGTTTAAAAGTGGCTAGAAGTATAGCTTTGTTATCGTACAGAACTTATCAAGCATATAATGATACCCAATTGGAAAGTATTAATGATAAAACCGGCGATTATAGAGCTGCATCGTATCAAAACTACCAAGGCGAAAAACTTTGCAAACGCTTTAACGCCTATAGCTATTGGTATTTAAGCAAAGCGATGGATAGCCATAATGTAGGACGGGGTAGAAAAAGCATAACAGATGCATTATCAAAATTGAAAGCAAATACCTTGGTGGTCGGAATTGAAAACGATGTTTTATTTCCAATAAACGAACAGCAGTTTCTGGCAAAACACATTACCGATGCCACATTTGCAAGTATAAATTGCGCTTATGGACATGATGGTTTTTTAATTGAAACCGATAAATTAACCAATATCATAGGCAACTTTTTAAAAGAGAGTGCAAACAAAAAAATTATAAAATTAAGTAGAACTGCATAAAACGTTTTTCGTTAGTCGTGTAGCGTTTCAAACTAACAACGACAAGCGAACAACGATAAACAACAAAAAATGAGTAAGAAACTAAAAATCGGATTATTTGGCTTCGGCGTTGTGGGACAAGGCTTGCATGACATTATCCGTGGTCAGAACCTAAATTTAGAAATTGTTAAAATAGCAATTAAAAACCCTGATAAAAAGAGGACTTTAGATGCGCATCTTTTTACAACCGATCATAATGAAATTTTAAGCAATCCAGAAATAAATACCATAGTTGAATTAATTGACGATGCGGATGCGGCATTTAATATCACTAAAGCTGCTTTGCAAAGCGGAAAAAATGTTGTTTCTGCAAATAAGAAAATGATTGCTACACATTTGGCAGAGTTAGTTGAACTGCAGGCAAAACACGGCACATCATTGCTTTACGAAGGTGCGGTTTGCGGAAGTATTCCAATTATCAGAAACTTGGAAGAATATTATGACAATGAACTTTTACATGGTATAAGTGGAATTTTTAATGGTTCGTCGAATTACATTTTGTCTAAAATTTTTAACGAAGGTTTAGCTTATGATACCGCTTTAAAGCAAGCTCAAGATTTAGGTTTTGCCGAAACAAATCCAATATTAGATGTTGGCGGCTACGATCCAAAATTCAAGTTAACTATAGCTACAGCCCATGCTTACGGTTTATTTATAAATCCGGATAAAATCCTAAACGTTGGTATACAAAACATTTCGGAAGCCGATATACAATATGCTAGAGAGAAGAATTTTAAGATCAAATTAGTACCTACTGCTAGAAAAATTAGCACTAAACAAGTGGTTACTTTTGTTTTGCCAAAATTTGTAAAGGCCGACGATTTCCTTTACAATGTAGAAAACGAATATAATGGCGTAACTGTTCAGGCTGCATTTGCCGACAAACAGTTTTTCTTTGGAAAAGGTGCAGGAGGCCACCCTACAGGCGCTGCTGTTCTGTCTGATATCGCGGCATTAAGGTATGATTACCGCTACGAGTACAAAAAATACCATCAACAAAATGGTTTAATACATACAGATAAAGTTAGCATTGAAGTGTACTTGCGTTATGTGCATGAATATACTGTAGAAAAGTTGGAGATCGAAAATATTTCTGAGCGTTTCTCTCGCAATGACTACAAATATGTTATCGGTAGCATTAGTCTTAAAAATTTAATTGCAAACCGAGAACTACTTTTAAATAAAGATGTATTTATTGCACAAACCGGCAAGTTAACTTATAGTCAACAAGATATAGCAGCAATTGCCGAAGAAGGCGTTTTTGCGAACTAGAATATTTTTTTGTTTTTGTTTTGATTGCAAAAAGCCTCGATGGATTTCGAGGCTTTTGCTTTTAAAAAATCTTATTTTCAATTTAGTTGATTCTTCATTGCCCATTCGATTGGCAATCTTAATGCTAAACAAAGATTAAATTGGTTAATTGTTGCATTACGATTCCCGTTTTCACAGCAATAAAGAAAGCTCAAATGACATCTTCTATAACTTTTAACAATTGGCGTTTTCAAAAAAAAAGGTCTGCGGTATGCCACAAACCTGATAAAAATTGTAATTTTTAAATGAGATTGCGTCCTTCGTCGCAATGACGGAATCTTAAGAAATCTCTCTGTTAATATCCCAATTCTCCAAATAATCTGCCACACGGCGAACAAATGAACCCCCCAATGCACCATCTACTACCCTATGGTCATAAGAAAGTGATAAAAACATCATATGGCGAATAGCAATTACATCACCAAATTCAGTTTCTAATACTGCTGGTTTCTTTTTAATAGCGCCTACAGCTAAAATAGCAACTTGTGGCTGGTTGATAATCGGAGTACCCATAACATTACCAAAAGAGCCTACGTTTGTTAAAGTGAACGTTCCATTTTGGGTTTCGTCTGGTTTTAATTTAGAGTTTCTAGCACGAGAAGCTAAATCATTAACTGCTTTTGTTAAGCCAACTAAGTTAAGCTGATCTGCATTTTTAATTACCGGAACAATTAGGTTTCCACTTGGTAAAGCCGCTGCCATCCCAATATTAATGTCACGCTTTTTAATAATTTGCGTTCCGTTAACGGTTACGTTAATCATCGGAAAATCTTTTATCGCTCTGCTTACCGCCTCAATAAAAATTGGGGTAAAAGTAATTTTCTCATTCTCACGTTGCTCAAAAGATTTTTTCACTTTGTCTCTCCACATCACCATATTGGTAACGTCAGCTTCTACAAAAGAAGTTACGTGAGGCGAAGTATGCTTGCTCATTACCATGTGCTCGGCAATCAGTTTACGCATTCTGTCCATTTCTATAATCTCATCACCACCACTTAAACTTGGTGCTGGAGCTGGCTTAGATTTCTCTTGTTGTGGCAAAGGTGGCGGGGCTTGCAGTACAACTTCAACTTTTTTCTCGCTTACACCGCCTTTAGTATTTTGAATATAATTTAAAAGATCGTCTTTGGTTACACGACCTTCAGCTCCTGTTCCTTTAATCCCCGCAAGTTCTTCTATAGAAATATTTTCTTCTGCAGCTATGCTTTTTACCAACGGCGAGTAAAAACGATCTGTATTTTTAAAATCTGGTGCATTAGTGTTGGTATTCTGTACTGGCAGTTGGCTAATTCCAGGAATAGTTTCTGCTGTGGGCTCAACTTTTTCAGGCTCAGGTTTTGATTCTTCTACAGCAACTTCAACGTTTTCTGCATTAGCATCAGTTTCTATAATGGCAATTACCGCTCCAACTTGAACTACATCATCGGCAGCAAAAAGTTGTTTAATAAGCTTCCCTGCAACAGGCGACGGAACCTCAGAATCTACTTTATCTGTGGCAATTTCTAAGATAGTATCATCTAACTGAATAGTATCTCCCGGCTGCTTGCTCCATTTAATAATGGTTGCTTCGGCAACGCTTTCTCCCATTTTTGGTAACAATAATTCGTATTGTGCCATATATTAAAGCTGTGTTTATAATTGGTAACGTGGCGCAAAAGTACACCTTTTTAACTATTTATTTTAAATCTTGTTTTAACAGATTGAGTAACAAGCCTAAAGCAGCTGTAGCAGAACGTTCTATATTCTGTATTCTTTTATTACCAAAGGTGAATAATTTACTAACCACAGTATTTTTAGAAGCAACAGCAATCCAAACCGTACCTACGGGTTTTCCAGGCAGACCTCCGTCTGGCCCCGCAATACCACTCACAGCAATTGCATAATCTGTTTTAAAATGATTTATAGCTCCTTGCGCCATTTCTCTAACTGTTTCTTCACTCACTGCACCAAATGTTGTCAAAGTTTCATGCTTAACACCCAAAACAGATTCCTTCATCTCGTAAGAATACGTAACTGCTCCACCGGCAAAAACTGCAGACGAACCTGCATGCTGCGTAATTAAATGAGATATATAACCTCCGGTACAACTTTCTGCAGTAGAGAGCATGAGGTTATTCGCTTGCATCAAATCTAAAATTGCCTTTTCCAAAGCCAAATCTTCCTCTGCTGCAACATTCGGTCTAATTCGCTCAATAATTTTTTGTGCTTCTACGTCTATCTCCTCTTTTAAAATAGCTTCATTATTACCAACAGCACTTAATCGCAGCCTAAGCTGTCCAAGTCGTGGCAAATAAGCTAACTTGATATGGTTCGGCAAAGCGTCTTCAATATCTTCAATTTCTTTTGCTAAAAAAGATTCGCCTAAACCAACTGTTAGAATTGTTTTGTGTACTATAAACGGTAATTTAAAACTTGCAGTAATTCTTGGTAAAATCTCTTCTTCCATTAAATACATCATTTCAAATGGAACGCCAGGCATAGACACAAATATCTTACCTTCTACATCAAACCACATGCAAGGTGCTGTACCATTTTTATTTTGGATAACCGTACATCCATCGGGAACATCTGCTTGTCTAATATTTACGTCTAACATTGGGCGGTTTAAACGAGCGAAAAAAGATTCTACATGTTTTAAAGTTGCTTCATCCGACCTTAAAGGCATGTTAAAATATTTGGCCAAAGTAAGTTTTGTGATGTCGTCTTTTGTTGGGCCTAAACCTCCGGTAATAAGAATAATATCAGCTCTTGTTTTAGCCTCGATTAAGGCATTTACAATATGCTCGGCACCATCAGAAACCGATGTAATTTGCTTTACTTGGACACCAATTTTATTCAGTTCTTTGGCCATCCAGGCCGAATTTGTATCTATAATCTGTCCGATTAAAATTTCGTCTCCAATGGTGATGATTTCAGCAAACATAAAAATGTGTTTTAGTATCTCGTGTAAAAACCTTTACGCTTACTCAATTTAAGATCTTGTAATACAGAAGCTTTTACTTTTATATCGATTGAGTAACTTTGGTAAGCGCCGAACGGAACCCAATTTGCACTTAAATCCCAACAGTGTAAATCTCTGTAAATTGCAAATGATGTCGGCGAAATCTGATTTCTGGTAAAATCGTAGCCAGAGTTAAATTGAACTTTCCATTTTGGCGTTAAATTAAAATCGCCATTAAAGTTTAAACTATTACTTATAGATCTGGTTTCTCTTCTGCCTAAAGCATTATTGTAGCTAAAACTATAAGATAAAGAAATATTCCAAGGGATGTTAAAATCTACGAAGGCATTAGGATCTCGACTTACTGCATTTAATGCATCAATTTGCTCTTGCGTTCTACCAGCAATATTTTGATTTTGGTTTTGACCTTTCAACACATCCATATTCTCATTTCGGCTTTTTAAAGCCTCTGGATTCAAACTATAGTCGGTAGAAAAAGTAAATGAAGTTAAACGAGGCAATCTTCCATCCCTAAAAACCAAGCGATCTGTTTCTTGATATTGGGTTGAGATAACTTGCCCCAAACTATTTTTATTTTCAACTAATTCAACTGTGTAAGGGTTAAACAATCCGCTGAAGTTAAATCCTAATTTATCTGTAAACTGAGAACGTCCAGAGAAATTAATTGGCGCAAGTTTTTTATTATCAATGGCAGCAAAATTATACGAACTAGAAAAAGTTAAACCTTGAATGATCGGAATTTTCTTCTCTCCAGTTCCTGTGGTATCTTTTTTAGAAAGAACTTTTAACTCCACATTATTATCTACCGAAAAACCAATAGCAGCCTGCCTTCCAGCACCTGGGCCGCCGAATAGAGATCCTTCAAAAATAGAATATCGCTCACGCTGGCCGGTGAAACTGTTTACAACATAACCAGAACCGTTAAACTCCGTTGGTACAGATTGCCCTGGTCTTAAGTCGTTGGTATAATATTGTAGATCTTTGTAATAACTTCTTTGAGAAAAATCTGGGCGATAGTTAAAACTAATATTTGGCGTTAAAACGTGCCTAATGGCTTTTATGTTACCAATGGGTTTTGCAAATTCTTTTTTTGCATACAATTTGGTTGACATACCCATACTTAAATTATATTCGCCTACACGTTTAAAACCATTTACAGTATCAATTGCAGTAGTATAAGAACCATTATCTTCTAATAATGCTCTTTTATTAATGGTTTGCAGGTACCATTTTTCCGAATAGTTTGCGGTGGCATTAAAATTTAAATATTGCAGTACGTTAAAAGGCAAACTGATTGGTATATTATGTTGCATACCGTTTACAAAACGGTTTAATCCATTTTTATCAAAAAGCTGATCCTCTGTGGTGTTTACTCGGTTACTCGCCTCCATACTATAGCCCATGGTTAGCTTTTGATACCATTTTTGCTCGCCCACCCTGTCTTTTGGATCGAAAGGACTAATGGTCGACATATTTAAACTCACTTGTGGCAAGGTTAAACTAATGGTTTTGTTCTGCGTTTCTTGCGAGTGCGTTAAGGCGGATGTAAAATTGAATAATCCATCACCGAAAACTTTACCATAAGAAATACTAGAACTCATGGTGTTACGGGCAATTTGATCAAAATCATTGGTTGCTCTTGCGCCTGTTACTCTGTAATAACTACTAGTACCTGCATTTACTGAGGCGCTAAAGGTTGTTCCTGGTCTGGCTAATGGGTTTTGGCTGTGCGACCAGGCAATGTTAAAGGTTTTCTGCGGTTCGAATTCTGGTGTACCTTCCAAACCGTTTCTGGTGTTAGAATAAGCTAAATTAAAGTTGCCACCAAACTTATAGCGTTTTAAATAATTTGTGGCCAAACTCAAATCATAAGAACCATTGGTAAAAATGTTCCCTAACATTTTTGCGTCCCAATAATCGTTAAGCGCTAAGTAATATCCTCCATTTAATAATGCGAAACCTTTTGTTTGATCTTCTTGTGGCGTTGGCAAAATAATACCAGACGATTTTTTATTAGGCTTGGGAAAAAAAGCAAACGGAATGGCTATCGGCAAGGGAACTTGTTCAAACTCCATGTAAACCGGCCCAGTAATAATTTGGTTTTCAGTTGCAATACCTTTAGTGATGTGAATACCATAGTGGTTATGCGGATGTGGCAAATTACAGGTACTGTAAGTGGTACCCGATACGTGAAACTCGTTATCTGGTTGTACCTTTGTTTTTCCACCAGAGAAGAAACCACCTTCTTGTTCAGTTTGCACATTAAAAACCACACCTTGACTAGTATTTGTATTATACGTTAAGGAATCGGCCATTGATGAACCTTCTGCGCCCATTTTAAAAATCGGACGACCAACATACTTTCCTTTTTCGTCTTTAGAACCTTTGGCAAAAATCAAGTTATTTTTTGAGTCGTACCTAATGTAGTCAGCATCTAATTCAAATCCTTCGTAAATTACCCTTGCGTTTCCGTACAGATAAAGAATGCCATTTTTTCTATCAACTCTGGTAGAATCATCATAAGCATATTCCATCTTATCATTTAAGCCACCAGCTTTTCTCATTTTACGCGTCGTATCTCTCTTAACCGTATCTTGCTGTGGCTTCGTTTGCTGAAAGGCGAAATTAGAAGATGCACTTACTTTATTACCAACAGATGTTAGTAAAAGAGCGCAAAATAAAAAAATGATATCCCGTAAAAGTTTCAATTTCGTGTGTGAATGTTATTTTTGCAATAATGTTTATCCCAAAACGTTCAAAATTAATGAAAAATATACCATTGCTTAGGTCAAATAGTATTTTGATGTTATTTATTTCTGCACTAATAACATTACTATCAGTAAATCAGTTAGTTGCGCAAGAATACAAAATTAAAACAATTGTAATAGATGCAGGTCATGGTGGCAAAGACGGCACAACTAGAGGTGCCTACTCTACCGAAAAAGAAGTTGCGCTCAGAACAGCATTGCGTTTAGGCAAGCTTATTGAAGAAAGCATGAAAGACGTTAAGGTTATTTACACACGTAATGATGACACGTTTGTTCCCTTATACGAGCGCATTGCAATTGCTAATAATGCAAAAGCAGATTTGTTTATTTCTATCCACTGCAACGACATGCCCGTTTATCCTACAAAATATATTAGCGGATATACGAAGAATAAAAAAGGCAAAAAAGTTCCTATTTACAAAACTCGGTATGCAAAAAGTACTTCTACCAGAGGTGTAGAAACCTTTGTATCGGGTAGTGGCCGTTTAGATGAGCAAGACGAGTACATCAAAAGAGAAAATGCATCGATATTTCTGGAAGATAACTACAAGGAAAACTACGATGGTTTTGGTAAAGATGATGCAGAGAGCGCAATTATTTTATCATTAATGAAAAATACTTTTAGAACCCAAAGTTTAAAACTTGCCAAACTTGTTCAAGACGAATATGTAAAAGTTGGTCGCGTAAACCGTGGCGTGCAAGAAAAAAGCCTAGCGGTATTGGCTCGTGCAAGTATGCCAGCAATTTTAACCGAAATTGGCTTTTTAAGCAATCCGGCAGAAGAAGATTACATGAACTCTGAAGATGGGCAAATAGAGATTACGCAATGTATCTTAAAGGCGATACAGAGTTATAAACAAAGCGTAGAAATCTAATTTAATATTATTATTATAAATTTGCAGCAAACACACAAAAATGCGATTTACAAAAACACTACTTTTCTTATCTATTTTAATCATCTCTCTAAGTTCAAGTAATGTAATTGCCCAAGGCTATAAAATTAAAACCATTGTAATAGATGCTGGCCATGGTGGCTTTAGATCTGGCGCTGCAGGTTCGTTTTCTTTAGAGAAAAATGTAGCCTTACAAGTAGCGTTAAGGCTGGGCAAAAAGTTTGAAGAAGAGCTGCCAAACATTAAAATAATACAAACCCGCAAAACAGATGTTGATGTAGATTGGTACCGCAGAGCGGAAATTGCGAATGAGGCAAAAGCGGATTTGTTTATTTCCATACACTGTAATTCCATGCCTGATAAAAGAGTACTTACTGGATACAAAACAGTAAAAGGCAAAAAAGTTGCGCAATACAAATACGTTAAAAACAGTACAACCAGTGGCACAGAAACTTTTGTTGGTGCGTACAGACGCATCAACGAGATGGATGCTGGTTTGCGTGAAAATGAAGAAATTTTACAAGACAAAGACTATAAAAAGAAAGGTACTTACGACCCAACTGATCCTGAGGAATTAATTATGTTATCTTTGTACCGTTCGCTTTATCGTACAAAAAGCTTATCGTTGGCTAAAATGATCCAAAAAAACTATACCGACGTAAACAAAAGGGTTAACAGAGGTGTTAAAGAACAAGGATTATTGATTTTGCAACGTGCTGCAATGCCTTCGGTGCTTACAGAAATCGGTTTCATTTCTAACCCTAGCGAAGAAGAATATATCAACTCGGCCGCGGGCCAGGACGAAATTGTAACAGCAATTGTTGATGCAGTAAAACAGTACAAAAAAGAAATTGAGAATTAACAAACAACAAACTACGTGAAAATAAAAAACGAAACTAAAGTAGGCGTATTAGCGGCTGCAGCAATTGCCTTATTAATTATTGGATATAATTTTTTGAAAGGTAATTCAATTTTTTCTAGCGAAACAGTTTTATATGCTAAATACACTCAGGTTGATGGTCTTACCGTATCAAAACCTGTATTAGTTAACGGTTTTCAAATTGGTAGAGTTGATAAGTTAGAATTACAACCTGATGGCACCATTATGGTTACCGTAAAAATAAAATCAGAATATGCTATTCCAAAAAACACCATAGCTCGTTTAGAAAGCACCGATTTATTAGGCGGTAAGGCAATTGTAATGGTTTTAGGTAACAGTACTGAAATAGCTGAAGATGGCTACGTATTAAATGCAAACGTAGAAAAGAGCTTAATGGAGTCTGTGCAACCGGTTCAGAAAAAAGCAGAGCTGATTATCACCAAAATGGATTCGATTTTAACGAGTGTAAACTCTATTTTGAATCCTAACTTTCAGAAAAGCGTTGATAAAAGTTTTACAAGTATTGCTGCAACTTTAGGTTCATTAGAATCAACTTCTAAAAAGGTTGATGCTTTAGTAGGATCAGAAAGTGCTAAATTGTCTGGAATTTTATCTAACGTAGAAGCAATTACTGCAAACTTTAAAAGTAACGGCGCTAAGATTGATGCAGTTTTAACCAACCTAAACACCGTGTCTGATAAAGTTGCCGCGATAAACTTTAAAGAAACTATAGATAAAGCAAATGCAGCTATGTCTGATTTGCAAGCTAGTATGGCTGACTTAAAAGCTGGAAAAGGTTCTTTAGGAAAGCTTCTTAATGATGAAGAACTTTACAACAACCTATCTAATGCTTCTAAAAATCTAGATGCGTTAATGATAGATTTAAAAGCTAATCCGAAGCGTTACGTACACTTCTCTGTATTTGGTGGAGGAAACAAAAAAGATAAATAAGCGGTCTATTAGACGACATAAAAAAACCGATTAGAATTTCTAATCGGTTTTTTTATGACTGAATTATTTTTTTTAAAGCTGATAGGTATTTCCTTCTATTGCAAGTTCGGTAGCCGAAAACTTAGATTTAGCTTCTTCTAGCAATTCGCCCAACGTTTTGTAGCGTGACGAAAAATGGCCAATCAACAATTTCTTCGCCCCTACTATTTCTGCAACTTGTGCAGCTTGTAGCGCAGTTGTATGATGTGTTTCTTTAGCTCTATCTAACATATCGTGCAAGAAAGTTGCTTCGTGATAAAGTGTATCGCAACCTTTAATCGTATCGAAATACCGCTCGTCGTACAAAGTATCAGAGCAATAAGCATAAGCTTTAGGTTTAGCAGAATCTGTCGTATAATCCGTGTTTTTAATAACGGTTCCATCTGGCAAATCTAAGTCTACTCCTCGTTTTAATAGCGGATATAACTCAACAGGAATTTTATCCTGTTCCAGTTTATCAATTAACAATTTGCGCAAGCGCTTTTTTTCCGTAAACTTAAAACCTGTACAAGGAATACGGTGGTTTAAAACGATGGTTTCGACCTTTAAATCATTATTTTCTAAAATAACTTCAGATTTCGTTGCATCGGTTGCAAAATAAATCAACTCGTACTTTAACGTAGTATCAGAATATTTAAACTGTAATTCTAATATCTCCTTAATCGCCTCTGGTGCATAAATATACAAAGGCTTTATTCGACCGTTAAGGTGCATACTTGATAGCAAGCCGATCAAACCAAAATAATGGTCGCCATGCAAATGACTAATAAATATATAATCTATTTTAGACGCCTTAAGCCCAAATTTTAGAAGTTGTTGTTGCGTTCCTTCTGCGCAATCAATTAAATAAAATTTTTCGTTACAATTTAAAAGTTGCGCCGTAGGATTTCTGTTAAACATTGGGGTAGCAGAACTACTCCCTAAAATAGTAACTTCAAACGTCATTAAATTAACCTTTATCTACACCGCCACGTAACTCTTTCTCTATTTCTTCCATAAAGATTAAATCCGTTGCCTCATCTAGCTTATTTACGAAAGTAACCGATTGATGAAGGTTAGACATTTTTATGATGCTTGCTATAGCGTTTTTTACACAGCATACCACAAAAATTCCACCGGCACTTTTGCATAATCTGTCACCTACTAAAAGGCAACTTAAATCTTGAGAATCATTACACTCTTCAACTTCCGATAAATCTAATACAATGTTGCGGTAGCCCTCGGTATTTAACAAGATAAATTCCGATTTTAATGCCGGTGTATTATCGTTGGTAAACCTAGGTTCATCTAACTTTAAAACAACATATTTTTCGTGCTTATCTGTAGAAAACTTCATAAATTTTATTTTTATATAATTACTAAAGTAGCTATTTACTTCGACAATAATTGGTCAATAGCTTTTAAAACATTGTTTTCTATCCTATCTGCAATACTTTCTGCTGGGTTTTTAACAAATTTTTCGCCCGTAATTTGCTCATATAGTTCTATGTAACGTTCAGAAATTGAATCTACAATTTCTGCTGTCATTTCTGGCACAACCTGACCATCCTTACCTTGAAATCCATTTTCGATTAACCATTTACGCACAAACTCCTTCGACAGTTGTTTTTGAGGTTCTCCGGCATCCTGTCTTGCTTGGTAGCCTTCTGCGTAAAAATATCTAGAAGAATCTGGTGTATGAATTTCGTCGATTAGATAAATATCTTCTCCAACTTTACCAAATTCATATTTCGTATCTACCAAAATCAAACCTCGCTCTGCGGCCATTTCAGTACCGCGTTTGTATAATGCCTGCGTATAAGCTTCCAATTTTTCATAATCAACCAAAGAAACAATTCCTTTAGCCAAAATGTCTTCTTTAGAAATGTCTTCATCATGGCCAACCGCCGCTTTAGTTGTCGGCGTAATAATTGGCGTTGGCAATTTATCGTTTTCCTTTAATCCTTCTGGTAAAGCAACCCCACAAACACTACGTTTGCCCAAGCTATACTCCCTCGAAGCATGCCCGGCAAGGTAACCTCTAATTACCATCTCTACTTTAAATGGTTCACAAATCCTACCAACAGTAACCATCTCATCTGGCGTAGCCAAAACCCAATTAGGTACAATATCTTTAGTTGCTGCCAAAAATTTAGCTGCAATTTGATTTAAAACTTGTCCTTTAAATGGAATAGCTTCTGGTAAAACAACATCAAATGCAGAGATTCTATCTGTTACCACCATTGCCATTAACTGATCGTCAATTGTATACACATCGCGAACCTTACCTTTGTAAAAATTGCTTTGCTTTGGGAAATTAAAATTGGTTTCTTTTATTGCTTTCATGAGGCTATAAAAATACAATTTTTAAATAAAAACCCTGTCGATTTTGATGCTACAGGGCTAAAATTATTGTAAATTATTTAATATTCTTTCTAAACTAGCAGAAGAAATTATAGCAATCGGCTTACCCTTAACTATGATTTCGATGGCATTGTTTATTTTCCGTAATTGCAGTCGACCTTTAAAAATTTTAATTTCCTCAGATACTAAAAACCTTGTTAAATTCTTAAGCGTCTCTTTTCTGCAAACCGATTCAAGCCCACCGTCCAAAACTACAATTCTAATTTTGCTACCAGAGGGCTCAAAAACCAATACATATTTACCGTTAAGGATGAGTTGTTGCATTACTGAATATCGCCATAAGCTTTTAAAATTGCTTTTACTAGCTTATGCCTAACTACGTCATCGCCACTTAGGTAAATAATGTCCACCCCTTTTATATCGCCTAAAATACGTAATGCGTTATGTAAACCAGATTGCGCTTTTTTGGGCAAATCTATCTGGGTAATATCGCCGGTTACTATAAACTTAGCAGTTGGCCCCATTCGCGTTAAGAACATTTTCAGTTGCAAATCAGTAGAGTTCTGTGCCTCGTCTAAAATCACAAAACAATTATCTAATGTTCTTCCACGCATAAAAGCCAAAGGAGCAACCTCAATAGTTCTGTTTTCTAGATACAATTTCAGTTTATCTGGCGGAATCATATCGTCCAAAGCGTCATAAAGCGGACGTAAATATGGATCAACTTTTTCCTTTAAATCACCGGGTAAAAAACCTAAGCTCTCTCCTGCCTCTACTGCAGGTCTGGTTAAAATGATACGTTTAATCTCTTTGTTTTTTAGCGCTCTAACTGCCAATGCTACTGCGGTATAAGTTTTTCCAGTTCCGGCAGGGCCGATGGCAAAGAGAATATCATTTTTACCAATACTCTCAACCATTTTGCGTTGATTGGCTGTACGGGCTTTTATCATTAAGCCATGATTGCCGAATACAATCGTTTCTCCAGAATTTACTGGAGCCAAAGTTGCCTCTGTAGTTTCTGTAGATTTTTTCTTCGATCCAAGAATTGCTTCTACTTCGTTATGAGAAAGTGTTCTGTACTTTTCTAAATGAGCAATAAGGGCTTCAAACTTCGCTTCAAATGCTTTTAATTCAGCCTCATCACCTAAAGCTTTTACATCATTGCCTCGGGCAACAATCTTTAATTTAGGGAAAGCCGCTTTAATAAGCTCGTAATGTTCGTTGTTAGCACCCCAAAATTGTACTTGGTCTGTTGTTTCTAATGTTAGCTTTAGTTCGTTCAAAATATTGTATTTTTAATTTTGGAGTGTATATTTCGATTTAAAAATTGAATATTTGTAGGCGATTTGCCTATACACAAGAATAAGAATAAATATTGAATTTTTAATGGCTATAATAACATTAACAACAGACCTAGGTACTAAAGATTTTTATCAGGCTGCTTTAAAAGGCAGTATCCTGACAATCTTGCCTAGTGCTAATATTGTAGACATTACTCACGAAGTTCCATCTTATAATATTTCTTACGCGGCTTTTGTTCTAAAAAACGCCTATCCGTATTTTCCTAAGAATACTGTACACTTAATTGGTATTGATTCTGTTTTTAATGAGAATACAAAATACGTTGCCCTTCGTTACAAAGACCACTTTTTTGTCGGTGCCGACAATGGAATTTTTTCGCTTCTTTTTGACGAAAAACCAGATGAGTTGGTAGAACTAAACATTATGCAAGACTTGAAATATCTGCATTTTCCGTTGGTGGATATTTTTGTAAAAGCAGCCATACATTTAGCAAAAGGTGGCAAATTAAAAGACATTGGTTTACCTACAGAAGATATTGAGCAAAGAATGCTTTTACATCCTGTAATTGAGAGAGATATAATTAGAGGTAGCGTAATTTATATTGATACTTTCTGCAACGTAATTACTAATATCACAAAAGATCTTTTCACCAAAATTCAGCGCAACCGCGACTTTACTTTGTACTTTAGAAAGAGCGAAACTATTACTCAGTTGAGCTGGCATTATAACGAGGTTCCAGAGGGGGAAAAGCTATGTTTGTTTGGTATTAGTAACCATTTAGAAATTGCCATAAACAAAGGCAAAGCAAGTGGATTATTGGGACTGCACTTGAACGATATTGTTAGAGTTGAATTCCATCCATAGATAAAAATTAGATAACGATTCAACCAAAGTCTCTTAACGATTATCTTACTATTTATTTTTTAGGAAAATTATGCTTACACGTATTGTTAAAATGCAATTCGAAAGTGCTTTTACTGAAGATTTCAAAATCATATTTAAAGAAGTAAAACCACTCATTGCAAACTTTGAAGGCTGCTTAGGTGTTAAATTATTGCAACACGAGACTGCAAGCGATATATTTTTCACCATTAGTTATTGGGAAAATGCAATGGCTTTGGAAAAATATAGAAACTCTGCATTATTTACAAACACTTGGCTAAAAGTTAAGATAAATTTTGCCAGCAAGGCTGAAGCGTGGAGCCTAATTGAACAGTAACAATTTCATAAAATGATAAAAAAAATTGCTCTTTTCTGCTTGCTATCCAGCTATATAGTTGCTCTTGCGCAAGATAGTACAAGTTATGAATTACAACGTGCCAAGGTTAATCAGCTCTTGGCAAATAGAAGTGCCAAGTTTGGGCAATATGACGAAAGCCTAAATTCAAAAACCGGGATTTTCGGCTTACAGACCAAAAAAGACATCAGAAATTCTAACGAGATATTAAGGGAAATAGCAATAACCGACAATGATATTTTTACGGAACTAAAGGTATTAATGGATTATAAGGATTTGCAGGTAGAACAGGTTAAAAGCACGGTAAACAATAATGCTGAACGAATTGAGAATTACAGAAAAACGATTAAAGAACTTCAGCAGCAAAATGAATTATTAACGAAAGCCAGTGACAATGCTGATAACAAGCAGGGTATTTTAATCTTTTTACTTTCGCTTTCTTTAATTGCTAGTGCGATTTTAGGCTACTTATTTTACCGCAAACACCAAACACTTAAATCGTATGAAAAAACAAGCATTTAAATTATTGGTGAAATTAAATAATTTGATTTTGCCGAGCTACTACAAACAAGATCCTATGAAATTATCTACCCTACAGAAAGCTGTTTTGGGTTTTAGGTATTGGGCGCTTACAAATTCTTTAAAATGAGCCGAAATAAAAAAGCCTAAAGCTTAATACACCGTTAAGGCTACAAATGCTTTAGGCTTTATATTGTTATAGCTAAGCTCTGTTAAAATGATCGATGATCAAGTTTGCCAACTCCGTGCCAATACGCTCTTGCGCTTCGTTTGTAGAAGCTCCAATATGCGGCGTAAGTGAAATTTTTGGATGATCTAAAATTGCCTGCAGTGGCGTAGGCTCGTTATCAAAAACATCTAAACCAGCAAAAGATACCTTTCCAGAATTTAAAGCTTCTATTAAAGCCAATTCATCTATTGTACCACCGCGTGAGCAGTTTACAATACCTACGCCCGGCTTCATTGCATCAAACTCATCCTTACCTAAAATAGGTTTATCCGCAAATGGTGTATGCAAAGAAATAAAATCACTCTGTGCAATTACTTCTGCTAAACTAACCGTAGTAACAGGAATATCTACTTTTATACCACCCTGAAGATTTAGCGTAATATTACCACTAAACGGATGTAAATCATAAGCTAAAACATTCATGCCTAAACCAAGTGCTACACTTGCCGTTTCGCGACCAATTCTGCCAAATCCAATTATACCAATGGTTTTGCCACGTAGCTCTACCCCTTTTGCATAGGCTTTTTTAAGGTCGTTGAATTTGGTATTACCTTCTAAAGGCATTTTTCTGTTAGCGTCCTGCAAAAAACGAATTCCGGTAAATAGATGAGAGAAAACTAGCTCGGCCACAGAAAGCGATGAAGCAGCCGGTGTATTAACCACATTTATACCTTTGCCACGAGCGTATTCAACATCAATATTATCCATACCAACACCACCGCGACCAATTAATTTAATATTTGGACAAGCATCAATTAATGCAGCTCTTAATTTTGTAGCACTACGAACTGTAATTGCATCGTAGTTCAATAATGCTTCTGCCAATTGTTCTTGCGGAATAGTTTGCGTATCAACTTGAAAACCCGCATCTTCCAGTAACTGCTTCCCTATTGGATCTATGCCATCATTGGCAAGTATTTTTATCATAACCTTTAAAAGTCTTCGTAAGAAATATTTATTTTATTTGAGATTAAAAAACTAATTGTTTTTGTTTTTCTCTTCAAATTCCTGCATTAAATCTATTAATGCATGCACGCTTGTTATTGGCAAAGCATTATACATCGATGCTCTAAAACCACCTACGCTCCTATGTCCTTTTAAACCTTCGAAACCTCGGTCGTCAGCAAATTTTGCAAATGGTTTTTCTAATTCTGGATTCTCCATCACAAAACAAACATTCATTCTTGAGCGATCTTCTACAGCACAAGTACCTTTAAACAAAGGATTTCTGTCTATCTCCCTGTACAAAGCATCGGCTTTTGCCTTATTTTCCTTCTCAATTTCGGCTACACCACCTTTAGATTTTAGCCAGTTTAAGTTTAACATAGCGGTATAAATAGAGAAAACGGGCGGTGTGTTATACATAGAATCGTTATCCTTATAAGAATTATAATCTAACATAGAGGGAATTGCACGACCTGTTTTGCCTAAAATTTCATCCTTAACTATAACAATGGTTAATCCGGCAGGGCCGATATTTTTTTGAGCACCGGCATAAATCAAATCGAATTTAGAAACATCAATTACACGGCTCATAATATCTGAAGACATATCGCAAACTACGGGCACTTTTGTTACCGGGACTTCAAATAATTCTGTACCATAAATGGTGTTATTTGAAGTATAATGAAAATATGCGCTATCTTCTGGAATAGAAAAATCTTTAGGGATATAGGTAAAGTTTGCTTCTTTTGATGATGCTACAACATCGGCTTTGCCAAAAAATTTAACTTCTTTAATAGCTTTGTTAGCCCAAACACCAGTTTCTAAATAAGCTGCTGTTTTTCCCTCAGGCAACAAGTTCATTGGCACCATTGCAAACTGCAAACTTGCGCCCCCTTGCAAAAATAAAACGGAATAACCAGATGGTACGTTTAACAGTTCTTTTACCAATTTATTGGCTTCAGCCATCACTTCCTCAAACTCTGGGCTACGATGCGAAATTTCTAAAATTGATAATCCGTCTTTAAAATCTAAAACAGCTCTAGACGCTTGTTTAAACACTTCCTGTGGTAAAATACAGGGTCCTGCACCAAAATTATGTCTCATGTATATTAAGTTTTTATAAGTGTAAATCTAACACTTTGTACTTAATTTACGGGCGGTTTTTAAACTTTAATATTAATTTGAAATTAAATTGACGCCCTGTTAAATAGTTGGGAATTGCATAATGCACGTTATCTACGTCTTTAAGCCACAAGTAAGAAACCGTATTGTTTATGTTAAGTAAATTGAATACTTCAAAATAAGTTGTAAAAGAGCTAAAATATTTATCTAAAAACTTGGGCTTTCTTAACGCTGCATCGTCTAAAAAATCCTTTGAGAATCCAATATCGACCCTTTTGTAGGCGGGGATTTGAAAATCGTCGCTGTACGTTTCGTTTAAGGGTGCTCCTATTGGCAACCTAGAACCGTAAAGCATATTTAGGTGCACTTTGTAGGTTGGGCTTTTTAGCAACCTATCCTGAAAAAATACCGAGAAATTTACACGTTGATCTGTTGGCCGCTTTAAGTAACCTGGATAAATGGTTTCTATTTGCCCAAGGCTATTCTTTCTTTGATAAGAGTCGTTTCTAATATCCTGATCGGCATGCATAAATGAGATACGAAAATAGGATACCAGATCCTTAACGAACTCGCCACCAATACTAAAGTCCGCTCCTACAGTTCTACCTTTTGCAGATTCGTTGGCTAAATATTTTATCCTAACGTTATCAACAACGTAAGGGATAAGTCGATCAGCATATTTAAAGTATGCCTCAGAAGTAAACTTTAACCTTGTGCCAAGACCGTCGAAAGCGTAATCCAAACCACCACTAACATTATAAGAGCGCTGTGCCTTTTGTTTTAAATTCAGTAATCCATCATAAGCCCTAATACTCCTGTAACTTGGCGCTTGCTGGTAAATCCCGGCTGTAAATCGAATAATTTTATTATTACTTGATGGTCTGTAAGCCAGCAATAGCCTCGGGCTAATCAACAACTGATCAGATAAACTACTGTAGCTACCACGAACGCCTAATTGTAAGTCGGCGTAATCAGTTAAGGCGTAACTGTCTTGTATAAATGCAGAATAATTAAAAAAATTAACCTCATTATTTACCTTTATAGTTTGCTCTAAGTTAAATTTTTTACCTTCGTAAGGCAAAATATATCCGGCAGAATCTGTTAAATGATACTCGTTGAGCTGATCTGTAAACCTTTGGTTTTCTATCCTTGCACCCCATGAAAACACGTGGTTTTCGTAATTTTGGTCAGTCTTAACTTCCGAACTAATTATTTGAGAATTTAAGCTGTTGCGAGCATAATTCAAGTAAGTACCTAATCCCCTATTTATGCGAACCGGGCTTAAACCAACAGAGTTGAAACCTGTTTCTAGTTCATCAAAAACATACCGTCCTTCAATATCAAAACGCTCTCTTTCCCTCGTATTAAAATAACTATTGATCCATTTAACCACCAAATTAGACTGCGGGCTAAAGGTTGCTGTTATGGCCCCTCCAAAAGTTCTGTAACTATCTATTTCCTGCCCGTTGTAATCTATATTTAAACGAAGCTGGGTATTAAGTGTACCGAACTGCGTTTCTCTATCCTCGGGAATCAACTTAAATTCGCCAACATTTAAATTTCCGAGTGCGCTTAGCGAGAACTTTTCTGAAACGTTATACTGATAAAGAAATTGCGCATCGCCAAAGTTAGGCCTGTAATTTCCTTTATTATCTTGTCGATTTAAAACCGTAGCATTATTTTTATAGCGTAAACCTGTTAATAAAAAGCTTTTATCTGACACATTTTTAGTACTAAGAGAAACGCCCATTAAGCCTGCAGTAAGTAAGGTGTGGTTGCTGTCGGGCCTATCGTATCTAACGTCTAATACAGACGATAGCTTATCTCCATAACGAGACTCAAAGCCACCGGCAGAAAACTTTGCCCTAGTAACCAAATCGCTATTGATGAAACTGAGACCTTCTTGTTGCCCATTACGTATTAAAACGGGTCTGCTTATCTCAACATCGTTAATGTAAACCAAGTTTTCATCAAAGTTACCTCCCCTAACGCTGTATTGAGAGCTAAGTTCGTTGTTTGTAGAAACGCCCGGAAGTGTTTTTAACATCGATTCGAAATTGCCAGAAACCGAAGGCCTGGAAATAAGGTCGGAAATGTTAATGGTGCTGGTATTACTTAACTGGTTTTGTTTATTGGTAACTGTAACTTGCTCTAATTCGTTAATATCTGGAACGAGAGAAATATCCCGAACAATTCTACCAGCTACATTTTCGTTAACAATTAAAAGTATCGGTTTGTAACCTAACAGATTATATTTTAAAGTAAAATGAGTGGTTTTTGAATAGATCGTATAGTCACCATTCTCATCGGTTACAGTAGATTCTTGCTGACCTAAAACAGCAACTGTTACTTGTTGAAGTGGAAAAGATTTTTGATCGAGTATTTTGCCTGTAACTCTAACCAATGGTTGTGCAATTACCGAAGCAATGCACAGCACAACGAATAAAAGCAACAGGTATACTTTTCGCATTCAAGAAATTAGCTATTTAATAATTTGGCATCAATTTTTTTCATTGAGGATATCATGTCTGGCGGACTTTGCGCTCCAAAAATTGCATTTCCTGCTACAAAAGCACTGGCACCTGCATGAATTAAACTCGCTAAATTTGCCGTACTCACGCCACCGTCAACTTCGATAATCAAATCAGGATTAACATGTAAAGCCATTTGCTTTAAGGTAGCAATTTTGTTTAGCGATTGCGGAATAAACTGTTGTCCGCCAAAGCCCGGATTTACAGACATGATTAAAACCATATCCAAATCAACCAAAATATCTTTTAATAATTCTACTGGTGTATGAGGGTTTAAAGCTACGCTTGCCTTGCATCCGTTCGCTTTTATAAGTTGAATAGTTCTGTGCAAATGTGTGCATGCTTCATAATGAACTGTAATTATGGCAGCTCCATTCTTTGCAAATTCTTCAATGTATTGATCTGGATTTATGATCATTAAATGCACATCTAAAGGCTTTTTTGCATATTGCCTAACCGCCTTTAAAACCGGAAAGCCGAACGAAATATTTGGAACGAAAACACCATCCATTACATCAATATGAAACCAATCAGCTTCGCTATTATTAATCATTTCAATATCGCGTTGCAGATTGGCAAAATCGGCAGAAAGTATGGATGGGGCTATAATGTGTTTCATTTTTTACTAATTTATTATCGTATCGTTATTATGAGGCACGAAGCAATCTTACAAAAATAGTAAGGTGCTTTAGATCGCTTCGTGCATCGCAATAACTCGACTTCTTAGAAAGGCAAGTTACAAAACTAGTAGGGAACTTTGTAGTAGCAGGCTTAAAATTTTAGCATTGCCTTATTTTTATAAACTGGATTGCAGCGACATCCTTTATTAATTGTTTTTTAGCGTAGCGGACATTAATAAAGATATAGCGGAAAGCCAGACTAACGGAAAATTTGTTTACTAAAATTGCTTTTCAAGAAAATAAGTTAATACAAGTATTTTCGTCATTGTCAGCTTTAATGCAATCGTAATGTTATTAATTATCATTATTTGCGTTACGAATCCCACCTTTTCGGTGGAATGAAGAAAAGGAAAATAAAAAACCCTTCCAGCAAAAACTGAAAGGGTTTTAAAAATTAGCTAATTGTCACATTAGTGACCTAGCGAATTGGATTATGCTTGTGGAGCTGCAGGTTTTTCTGGTCTTGGCAACAAAACTTTACGAGAAAGTTTCATTTTGCCTTGTTTATCTACATCCAACAATTTAACTTCTATTTTATCGCCTTCTTTTAAAACGCCATCCATAGTTTCTAAACGCTCCCAAGAAATCTCAGAAATGTGCAGCAAACCATCTTTACCTGGCATAATTTCTACAAAAGCACCAAAAGGCATAATTGATTTTACCTTACCTTGGTAAGTAGCACCAATTTCTGGTTTAGCGGCAATTGCACTAATACGTGCAACAGCAGCATCAATTGCAGCTTTGTTATCAGCAAAAATTTCAACGATACCTTTATTGCCAACTTCTTCAATTGAAATTGAAGCACCAGTTTCACGTTGCATTTCTTGAATAATTTTACCGCCTGGGCCTATTACAGCACCGATAAATTCTTTATCAATAGTTAATGAAACGATACGTGGAGCATGTGGTTTCATATCTGCATTAGGCTCAGCGATTGTTTTCTTCATCTCGCCTAAGATATGTAAACGACCTTCTTTAGCTTGTAATAATGCTTTAGTTAATACTTCGTAAGATAAACCATTGATTTTTAAGTCCATTTGACAAGCAACAATACCTTTTTCAGTACCAGTTACTTTAAAGTCCATATCACCTAAATGATCTTCATCACCCAAAATATCAGAAAGAATAGCATATTTACCAGTTTTCTCATCAGTAATTAAACCCATTGCTATACCAGAAACCGGCGCTTTGATTTTAATACCTGCATCCATTAATGCTAAAGTAGCCGCACAAACAGTTGCCATTGATGATGAACCGTTAGATTCTAAAATATCAGAAACGATACGAATGGTATAAGGATTATCTGCTCCTTCTGGTAATACTTTCTTTAACGAACGTTGTGCTAAAGCACCGTGACCAATCTCTCTACGTCCAGCACCTCTGTTAGGTCTAACTTCGCCAGTTGAGAAACCAGGGAAATTATAGTGCAATAAGAATTTGTTATAACCATTAATAAAAGCACCATCAATCATTTGCTCATCATCTTTACTACCTAGAGTAACCGACGTTAAAGATTGGGTTTCGCCACGCGTAAATACTGCCGATCCGTGTGCTGCAGGTAAATAACCAACTTCACTCCAAATTGGGCGTATTTCTGTAGTCTTACGACCATCTAAACGAATACCTTCATCTAATAAAAGATTTCTAATTGCATCGTACTGCACATCATGGTAATAATGTTTAGCCATTGCTTTAGTTAAATCTTCAGTTTCTGCTGGCATAGCCTCAAAAAACTCGTTAATGATGTTGGTAAAACCAACTTTACGCTCGTCTTTATTAGAACCAGATTTAGCTACAGCATAAACTTTATCGTAAGTTGCAGCATAAACTTGTTGTTTTAAAATTTCGCTATGGTCTTCGTGGTTATATTCACGTTTTACAGTTTTACCTGTAGCTTCAGTTAATTCAACTTGAACAGCACATTGAACTTTAATTGCCTCGTGTGCAAATTTTAAAGCTTCAACCATTTCATCTTCTTGAATTTCATCACACTCACCTTCAACCATGCCTATGTCGTTAGCAGAACCAGCAACCATAAACTCTAAAGTTGCACGTTCTAATTCGCTAGCTAATGGGTTAATTACCAATTTGCCATCAATTTTAGCTACACGTACTTCAGATATTGGACCGTTAAAAGGAATATCAGAAACTGATAAAGCCGCAGATGCCGCTAAACCAGCTAAACAATCTGGCATAATATCCTTATCTGCCGAGATTAATGAAATCATTACTTGTGTATCAGAGTGGTAATCTGAAGGGAACATAGGGCGTAACGCTCTATCAACCAAACGAGAAATTAACACTTCATAATCAGATAATCTTGCCTCGCGACGTAAAAATCCTCCAGGAATACGGCCAGTAGCCGCATATTTCTCTTGATAATCAACCGATAAAGGTAAAAAATCAGTACCTGGCTTAGCACCAACAGTAGATACAACCGTTGCTAACAACATCGTATCGCCCATTTTTACTACTACCGAACCATCAGCCTGTTTAGCTAATTTACCAGTTTCAATTTCTACAATTCTTCCATCGCCCAAATCGAACGATTTTTTTATTACATTCATTTAAATAGAATTATGGTGCGTTTTCCTCTTTCTACACACCGTTGTTTATATAGTTTCTTTTTGTTTTGCAATCAAAAAGCCATTCCCTAAAGAATGGCTTTCAGTGATAAACCTGCGCTTATTTTTGTTTAATGATATCACGAAGCGCTAAAGCTTTGATGATAGCACGGTAGCGCTCAATATCTTTTTTGTATAGGTAAGCCAAAATACCGCGGCGTTTACCTACCAATTTTTGAAGTGATAACTGTGTAGAGAAATCTTTACGATTTTTCTTTAAGTGCTCTGTTAAGTGCGCAATACGGTATGTAAATAACGCTACTTGACCTTCTGCAGAACCAGTGTTGGTTGCTACTTCGCCGTGTGTTGTAAAAATTTCGGCTTTCTTTTCTTTACTTAAATACATTCTTGAATGATACTAAAGTTTAATAAATTAATTAATTGAGCGCAAAGATAAGCTAAGTTTATTTCAAAAACAAGTTATCAAATGGTTTGATTGTTAAATTGTTGTGCTATAAATACAACTGGCAATAAAGCAATTAAATTCGAAAAACATCGATGGTAATTTGTGGCAAATTTGGTCCCGCTATACGTTTTATTTCGCTTCGCTTCATGCTCACTCCTATCGGGTTTATTAAACTTAAAACTGTGCAGATAGGTTAAAAAGCCAATGCCGTACCGGCTATTACTAACCAAAGATCGAACTTTTTTAAAACAGCGTTTTGAAGCAAATTAACTAACTAGCAAATCGATTTTTTAAAAATCTAGCACAATTAATTTAATTTAAACCCAGTGTTAAAACAAAGCATCCAATATTAGTGTTATCGAATTTATAAGCTAAATAAAAGCCACGTGTCCGCACCAGAAAATCCAACTCCGCAAAAGGGATCAAGTTTCCCGAAAATTTTACTCATCCTAGGTTTAGGATTGCTGTTATTAGCCGAAGGTTTCTTTGGTTATCGCTTGCACGAGCTTTCTGAAAAGCAAGAGCAATTAAAAACAGACTATTCAGCCATGAATAATATCAGTCTAGGCTTATTCTCTCTCGATCAGTGGCATGACAAAATTGAAGACATCGTTAACAGACAAGTTAAAAACCTTGACATTACTCCTGCACAAAAGAAACAACTACAAAAAGAAATAGAACAGGTAATTCTTGCGCTAATTAACAAAGCAGAAGCAATGGTTACCAAACCAGAAAAAAAATCGATTAGAGGAAAACTAGTAAAATTTGCAGTTAAAAACTTTGTAGACGTAGATACCTTTAAAAAACAAGCGCCAATTTTAGCTAGAGAAATGATTGCGAAATTTGATAATCCACGTGCCAAAAAACAATTAGGTGCGTTGGCTATGGCAAAGCTTGCAGAAGTAGAAGAAACTGATCAAATTGATAGCATTCTAACGGCTAACGCACTTGCCATTAACAAGGTTTATAAAAAATATAATGTTTCATCTATACAGCAGCTAAACAATAAGGTAAAAGAAGAACTAGATAAGGTAACGAAGCAAACTTACACTTATAGTACCGCCATGTTAATTTGCATAGTGGTAGTTTTAAGTTTATGGTGGATTTTGCGCAAACAAAAACCCTTGCATTCTACGCTCTTTATAATGTCTTTACTATTTGCATTTATATTACTAGGCGTTGGGCTTACAGCCTCAATGATTGAAGTAGATGCAAGAATTGGATCTTTGGATTTTGTGCTTCTCGGCGAACATATCACATTTAGAGATCAAGTATTGTTCTTTCAGAGTAAGAGCATATTAGATGTAGTTCTGGTGCTACTTGGTGGTTCTGGTGCAGAGTCAATTTTAGTTGGCGTATTAATTTTAGTGTTTAGTATCCTATTTCCAATTATGAAATTAAGCTCTACCGGCGTTCATCTTTTGGGCAGAAAAAGTTTAGCAGAAAACAAATTCATTAAATATTTCGCTTTTCAGTCTGGTAAATGGAGTATGGCCGACGTAATTGTTATTGCAATTTTGATGGCTTACATAGGACTAAATGGCTTATTGGAAAGCCAACTTAGCAAACTTAACGTGCCTGCAAGTTCGCTCGCTTTAATTTCTACACATAACACCGCATTACAACCAGGCTTTATAATTTTTATCGCTTTTGTGCTTTTCGGACTTACACTTTCTACTATTTTAAAATTTATTAGTCCACACGATTCGCACTAAAGATTTAACTAACACATTTTACAAACCCTATTATATTCACGCCTTGACAACTGCATCAGAAAAACCGAAAGCTAAAAAAGCTACCATCGCCAACATCCTCTTGATAATTGGGTTAGGTGTTTTATTGGCTGCGCAGTGCTACTTCGGCTACCAACTTCATACAATTTCTAAAGCTCAGGAGCAACTAAAAGAAGATTACAGCACGGTAAACAGCATAACTTTTGGGGTGTTCTCGGTAGATTTATGGCGAGATAAACTCTCAACAATTGTTACCAAAAAGATAAAAGATTTTAAGGTTACCAAAGATCAGAAAGCAGATATGCGTGAAAGTATTGAGAAAGAACTACACGCAATGGTAAATCAAATTACTAAAGACTTTACCAAGCCCCAAAAAAGCATTGGCGATAAACTTAAAAAATTTGCCTTTAAACAATTTGTAGACCCTAAAGAACTGCACGCACAAGTTCCATCTTTTGCTAAAACTATTGTAGATAGATTAAATAGCCCAAAAGCTACCAACAAGATAAAAAACATTGCGACATCAAAATTTGAGCAACTTGCTAACGAAACATACGACAGCACCAAAGTTGTTATCAACTCGGCCACTAACCAACTTTTTAGTAAATACGGAGTTAAAGATTTAAAAGCTTACAATAAAAGCATAGAATCTAAATTAGAAGAAAGCAGAAAAATTACTTACAACTATGCTTATGCTATGCTTGCCTGCATGGTTGCAACCATTCTTTTATGGATTGCCTTAAGAAACAAATTACAATTACAAACCACATTATTTATAATGTCATTACTTCAAGCCTTGTCGTTATTAATAACTGGTACAACCGTATCTATTATAGAAGTAGATGCACGTTTAAGCATACTTGAATTTAGTATGATGGGTGAAAAAGTTGTGTTTGATAATCAGGTTTTATTTTACCAAAGCAAAAGCATAGTGGGCATAGCCGATGTACTTATCAAACAGCCAAAACCAGATTCTATTACTGTTGGAATTTTGATCATCCTGTTTGTGATTATACTACCTTTATTAAGAATGGCAGCAAGAGGTTTGCACATGTTATGTAAACCAGCAATTTCAGAAAATAAAGTAATTCGTTATTTGACTTTTGAATCTGGAAAATGGGATATGGCCGATGTTATGGTGGTAGGCATTATAATGACCTATATGGGATTAAACGGAATTTTGGAAAGTCAACTTTCTGGGCTTAATATGAAAGACGACGTAATATATACAAATACCGTTAACCATAGCTCTTTACAAGCCGGCTACATTATTTTTGTAGGTTATGTAGTTTTTGCCAAAACCTTATCTTATTTCTTAAAAAGGATTACCGCAGCGAAATGTGCGGTTAATGATACCTTATAGAATTGATTAACAATTCTATAAGGTTTTTAATTACTTCAACTCTACATCTAAATAAACAGAATGGCGACCGTAACTATCATAAAACGGTTTAAAAACCACATCGTCAATTGTAAACTTTAATTCTTGTGGATTTCCTTTTATAGTTTTACTGATGTCCTCGGCATCTAAAGTTATCTTACGCCACTCTTTTCTTGCCTCAGGTTCTTGCGCTGCAAGCAAAATTGGTCCATAGAATAAACTCGCTACGTTCTGTTGATCCATAACTGGATTTAGGTGAAACTGAAAAGGCATTTTTAATTCTATTACATCTCCATCTTTCCAAGTACGGTTGATGTTTAAGTAGCTACCTGGCGTTGCCGTATAACTTTGTTCCTTACCATTAATTTTTACGATAAAACCCTTTTTTGCCCAACCTGGCACACGCACATTTACATCAAATTTACCACTGCCTTTTATCGTTAACTTGGTATGGTCTTCTTTCGGAAAATTTGTGGTTTGCTCTATTTTTACTTTTCGTTCTTTCCAATCTAACGTTGATGGAATAAACAGGTTTACATAAAGTGCTTTGTTATCTTTGCTTTTAAAGTAAATGGTGTTTTGCAATTTTGTACTGCTTTCTATAGCGGTACCATTACAACAGGTAAAACCAGTCATGTCTGGATTACCAAACTGTTTCATAGCGCCTGGACGCAACGAAACGTGATAAGTATTTGCTGGTGTATTTTCGGCTACCGATGCTAAAATATGGTTGTACAAGCTACGTTCGTAATAATCCATCAGCTCTGCTCGCTGATCGAAAAGAAAAAGATCACTTGTTAATTTAAGCATGTTATAAGTTGCGCAAGTTTCATTTTGTCCGCTCTCAGAGAAACCATTTTCGTACAAGGTACCTGGCTGACCGACAAAACATTCGGCATTTGCAGGATTACGAGCACCTGCTACACCGCCGATACTGTAAGAATAATCGTTAACCGCTTTGTTCCAGAAGTTATCGGCCACTTTATAATATTCTGGTTTGTTAGAAACGCGATACATCTCGATACTACCCACAATCTGCGGAATGTGCTGATTGGCGTGCAGTCCACGGAAAATATCTACGTTTTTTGCCAAACCATGCGAATGGTTGGTATCACCAAAAAACACTCTGGTATTATCAAATAATTGTGCGGTAGCTAGGTGATTTTGTTTGCCGGTAATTCTGTACAACCTTGCAGATGTCTCGTTCATACCTCCATACTCGCCCGCTATGTAGGTATTCCACATTTTTATTAAAGTTTCCTTAGGGAGTTTGCTCAGTCTGGCGTAAACCCATTCGTTCATTCCTTCTGCTATTGCAAGTGCTTTTTTATTGCCTGTAACTTCGTAAACATCTATCAGCCCTGCTAAAATTTTATGCAAAGTATAATATGGCGCCCAAATTTGAGTTTTTTGTCCGCCGTACTTGGCACCATTTTCTAACATGATAAATTGATCTGGCGGATAAGCACTGATAAATCCTTTTCCCCAATTCCAGTAATCGTTACGAATACCAGCTTGACTTAAATCTGAATTATATTCTGTTTTACCTGGTCCAAATGGAACCAAAGCAGGATCAGCAACCGAAATGGCACCTGCTTTTTGTGGTTTACCAGATAACTGGGATAAATCATAAAGCGTATTAACCATTATGTCCATTTTATTGGCGAAATTGGCTTGAAGCACTTTATCGTAACCCGTACCAGCATAGGCCTGTGCAATTGCAGTTAAGTAATGCCCCGTTGCATGGCCTCTTAACTTCGTATCTTCAGTATCCCAAACTCCCAAGGGTTTTGTGCCGGCAGGCTGTTTTTGGCCAAACGCATGGCGAAACATGTACAAAAATGAGTTAGGATCTGTTTTTGCCAAGGTGTTTACAAACTTATTTCTGTTTTCGATGAATTTTGTGTTATGCCCATGTTCATCGGCTTTTAAAGCAACCTGACTTAAATGAAAGGTAGTTAATTTAGAAACCGGAGTAGCAGATTTATTGGAATTTTTAACCGTAACAATCGCCTTTGGCTTAAAATTGGTACCTGCTACACGACCCACCACTGTGTAAGTTCCGGCTTTTAAAACAGCCGTATTGTCTGTTGCTTCTGGCCAAAGCACACGAACTTTTTGATCTTTTATTCCATTCTTATAAGTTCCTTGCAAATAGCTAGGTAACCTTGGCAAATTACCAATTACGGTTTCCACTTTTACATCAGCTACGCTAGTTAAATAAGAATTATAAAGTTGTTGATGATTAGCATCAAACTTTTGGAGATCGTCTTCTCGTTTACCTACATTTACAGCACTTTGATTTGGTGTACCAGTAGCATTGTTGTAAATGCCTGCAACCTGCCTTCTACTTAAGGCAACTCTGTAAATTCTAAAATCGCGAAGTAAAGCATTAAGATTGTTATTTCCTTGAGCGAAAGATTTTCCTATATAGAGTGTATTAGTTTGACCGCCCTGCGCACCAAAAACCGAAGTTAAATCTATTGCCATGTTTTTAGCTTCTCCCGCTGGTTTTCCATCTACATAGGTGATGATTGATTTCGATGCAACATCAATTACCACAGCTACATGTACCCATTTATTTACTTCTAAAGCTGGCGAAATAGCACCGTTTTGGCTAGTTTTATCTTTAGTTATTAATGCTTGAAAACCTGCCTGGTTATTTGTTCCGGTAGGTGTTGCAAAAAAATGCTTTGAGACGTCTTTACCAAAATCGAATAGATATTGGTTAGCTTGATTGGAGCGTAAAAAAATCCATCCAGAAATGCTGATGGTTTCTAAATCAGTCAGTGCTTCTTTTGGGAGCGTAATAAAATCATTAGCTCCGCCATTAAGTGATAAAACTTTACCGAACCTTGTATCGTTTACAAATTTTGCTTGTCCGCCCTGAAATTTAGCATGCAAATTATTTCTGGACCAATCTTTTAATTCGCCATCAAAAATGTATCGGGCAACCATTCCGGTCTCGCCAATTCCATCTAAAATTTGGTCTCCACTTTGTGCTTTAACATTATTAAAAACTGAAATTAAAACTGAAGTTATTAGCGAGATACGCAAGAAAATTTTATAGCATTTCATATATAATCTATTTACATCAATCGTATTTTATGCTAAATGAAAACTAAACACAGTTGATGATTGGATAATTTTATAAATCTAAAAAGAAAATGGAAGTAGGTATTAATCTATTTTAGCAAAGAAATGCTCGATATTAACATTTAGATGAAACAGATCGTCACCCTGAATTTATTTTACTGTGTAGCTTTCCGCTTCACTGCAGGTCAGAGTCTTTCATGCTAAAAAGAGCTAAAATAGACAGCGAGCTCTCTTGAAAGCAAAACTCAATACTAGCAACTGAAAAATTCAGCAAAGACTATTGGGTTAGTTATTAAAATTTCGCCTCTTAAGCATTTTTCTTACCTCTTTTACTATGTAACCGCTTTTAAAATAAGAGTAAATGTCTTCGCCGGGGCAAGTGGTTTGTTGGCTATGATCGCGATGGGTAGAGATTTCTTTAGCAGAGATATTATATTTTATGCATTGATCTGCCAATAGATTTACTAAAACCTTAAGCAGTTTTTCATCCAGTTTTTGTTGACTGTAATTACCCAAAAAACAAATCAGCAAATGCCCAGTTGGATCATACTCGGTGTTCGTTTCGCCAACCGTAAGCGGGTTTCTGCCTTCGTAGACAGTTCCGTTTGGAGCAATTAATAAATGATAAGGAACGTCTGCCCATTTACGATCGGGGCCCATACCCCAAGTTTGGATATTTTTTAATCGCTGTTTGGCATCATCGTTTTTAGTTAAAACTTTACCACCTTCATGATGGACGGTGATTTTGATTGGAACGTGTTGCTTATACGGTCTTCCCTCCACACCTTTCCATTCGCTTTTTGGCATTATTTTAACCGTATCGCCACTGGCAGATTTCTTGGACTGCGCACTAGCCAAATTTGCAGAAAAAACAATTGCTATAAGAAATAAAGTAAGCCTAGATTTAAACATTGGGAAGTGATTAGGTTCACCGTAAATATAAGGATTAAAGCTTTTGTAATCGAAAAGCTTATTTAACCTTTTTATAAATCCGCACCGTGTAACCATCTTTTTTAGGTGGCAGTGGTTTTCCATTCCTTCCCCAAATAGCTATTTGGGTTTTAAATAGCAATTTATTGTTTTTAACAGATAATCGGATATAAAGATCATTTACATGTGTTTCTGGATTAATGAGCAGTTCATTGCCCTGCATTTGTGCTTTCAATTGAAAAGCTGGCGCCTCTCCCGTTCCAACATCTACAACCGTTGCATAATTTTTGCCTTTTTCAAATTTGATAATCAGAACTAAGTTGTGATGGCTCTGTTCATGCTCCCAGGTACCAGCGAAAGCTTTTTTTGGAAAAGGTTGATTTTGTGCCCTCCCTAAACTGGCGCACATTAAAAAAACAATTAATATAAATAGGTTTTTAGCCACAATTTATAAACTAAATGAAACTGGTACGAGCTTAGCACCCGTACCAGTAATGATTAAATTTTCTCGATCACTACGTTTGATATTTCGTAACCAAAATCTTCACCTTCATCTTTAACTGTTACCTTGCCGGTGCTGTAATCTTTTACAGTTGATGATTTTTTAACGCCTTTATTCGGGTAAACAATTTGTGCTGTTATTTTCACTTTGTCACTGGTGGTTAACTTATTACCATCCTTATCAAAGATCACCACATCTTTTTGTTCGAATTTTCGGCTATCTTCAGGAACATCAATTAATACTGAATTTTTTCCTTCTCCATAATTTACTTTCACACCGGTAATTGTTTTATTTCCGGTTTGGATGATAAAGAAATCGTTGTAAACTTCAAATTCCATAGAAATTGAATTGCCGGTTCGTGTAAGAAATGGCGCCTTAAATTTTCCTTCCAACGTAATGGTCTGGTTGTGGTGGGTATAACCAGTTTCGATTTCCTTTGCAATTTTAACACTGCTACTGGTATAGAAAAATACGACCCCGATAAATAGCACTACTACTACGGCTAAGATGGTTTTAATTGTTTTCATATTGATATTTTTTATTGATTAATTGTGTTGCTATTAGTAAAACTTTATTCTCGACAGGAGCATGATTATCAGAAATAAAATGACCGCTAAATAGAGTGACAACTCCAAAAGCACAGATTTCCAACTGAAATACTCCTCATGAACCAGCAAGGTTTTCAATTCGTTATTTTCATCTTCTACACCATAATTTATAATGTAATTTTGCAAAAATTTAGGCGAACCCTGATGTATTCCTCTAAAAGGCTTCGCTATAATTTTGTTTTTAGTTTTAAAGCTTGTTAAAAAATTCTCTACATCTTTTACGACAATCGTAGCTTTGGGTTTAGCATCAGTTTCATTAACATAAAGCCCGATACCTCCTTCTTCTTGTCCCTTTATTTCGGTTTCCTTAATTTTAAAACCGGTAAGTTCAAACTCCTCTTTATCATCAATGCCTGTAAGTTTTGTAATGGAAACCTGCTCATAGCTTTTGTTGTGTTTGTCAGCGTAGCGTTTTATCGTAATGCCAAAATAAATTAACACCACCAAAAGTATCATCAGTGGCTTAAAGTTTCCAGCAATACCATTCATGAGATCTTTTTTAGGTTTGTTATCCATTGTGATCTTATTGATTTTGTTGTTCGTTTTTTATATCAACTTATTTTTTTAACTGGTCTCTTATTACCCCAAACAGCTTTTCGTTGAGGGTCGTAAACCATAAGTCCGTGTTTTAAGGCAACAGCAATAATTTTATTGGTAGTAATTTGCTGTGAAGACGAATTAAGGTGCATCAATACCCAGTTGCCAAATTCTCCAGTTCCTGTAGAAAATAAAAATGGGCAATCGTCTATCTCCTTTCCAAAGTATCCTTTTTGTCTTTTGCCAAACTCTTCTTCAAAGCCATTTAAAAATTCATTTTCATTAAAAAACTCCATAGCAGTATGGCTATTATCTTCAATTATGGCATCATAACATTCAAAAAGCATGGCGGTTTTCGTCCTGTCAGAGCGTTTCCAAATGGCTAAATCGTAACTCATGTTCTTTTATTCTAAATTGATATCAGGTTAAGCATATTGATTAACAAGCTTTGTTTAGCGCTTTATTTCCTAAATATCGCCACCAGATTTTTGTTGTTTTTAGTCATACTTTTGATGTTGCTTTTGGACATTTTCAAAGTGCTAGGCGTGAAATCTGCATCAAGTTTTCCAAACACAGTTTCATCATTTATTTCAGCCTGACTGAGGGCATTGTTTTTGTGGGTTGCAAACACCACGCTGTCGCCTTCTACGGCCGTTACCTTCCATAATACAAACTGATTTTCATCAAAGCCTTTTACCTGGTATACGTCGCCAATTTCAGGGTTTCGGATATAGCCTCCCTTTTTATCTAAGAAATTAATTGTAATTACCGAAAAGACTAGTAAGCCGATTATAATTAAGCCGGCAAAGTATCTTAATGGTGTTTTAGCATTACCTTTTTGACTTTGTAGGTAATTGCGACTTTGCGAATCAAGTTCCCGTTCGGTTAGCGTCTGTTTACAGTGTGGGCATTGGGTCATGCCTTTTTTACCAATGGGAAACATTGGTATCCAGAAAATATGGAAGTAGTTTATTGTGTAGGCTACACTTAACTTACCAGTATTGCAATGGTTGCAAGTTTGTTGTGTACCAAATGCATTTAAAAGTTTTGATCGTGTTCCAAAAATAATCATGACGTTTTTCTTAAGGTATTTGATTGATGTATTGCTGTTTATCTTTTATAAGCAGGTTTTTCTAACTTAACTGGATTTGGATTTTTTAGCACCCACTTGGTAGCCAACTCGCATAAAAAATGAAGTTCATCGTCGTCACCATCTCCATTTTTTCGAATATCTTTTATAATCAGATCAGCTTTTTCCAAATCAGCGGTAGCAAGAGAATTTTCTGTTTTAAGATGTAGGCCAAAGGCATCCAACATCTTTTTAAAATCTGCGTTCCAGTTTCCACCACCATTCCGATGTATTTCATCTCTCACTTTTCCGGCAATACGCACCACTTCGCCCTGCACCGTTTTAGCACTACCGCTAGACGGTATTAAAAGTTCCCACAACGCTTCATACTGTTCTTGCCAGGTAGTTCCATTTACTTTAATTGGTGATATGCCGTCATGCATCAAACGCCTTTTTACAGGTGGAACATCAAAAATTTTATAGAGTTGATCGAGTGCTTGTTCGGTTTCTTGCAGGTAATCTTTATTAAAATTTTCCCGATGAAATTCAAAATCCTCTCCCTTTTTAACTAACGCATCTTTCATTTTTTGCGTAATGTTATTGTCTGCACTAAGAAGTATGCTTGAAATTTTCGCCAGTGCCTGAAGGTCCATGTTTCTGGCATTACTGAGCGCACTTTCGAGTGGCGTCTGCTCATAATCATCTACTGCTTTAACATTTGCACCGTATTCAATCAGCTTTTTAACCGCATCTACATTAAAACCGTGTCCTGTTGCAAAGTGTAAGGGTGTCGCACCATACGTATCAACGGCATTTACATTCGCTCCAAGCTCTAAAAAAACACTCACATCGCCACCCCTAATGCTGGCTTGTTCATGAAGTGCCGTACGTTGATAATTATCTACAGCTTCTAAATCAGCGCCTTGCGCTACCAACCAACGCACAAAATCATTCGGAATGCGATAAAAACTGAGTGCCGTCGTTTTCCCATAACCTCCCCGGGCATCTATTTCGCAAGTATCAAATACTTTTTTAAAACTTTCGAAGTCTTTTGCGTCCAGTATTTCACGGAAATCTTTAGGAAGTGTTTTCTTTTTCTTCGCCATGGCATATAAATAAGTTTATTTTACGAATTGGCTCCGGCCATAATTAACTGCTCTACAATTTCATTGTAGCCTTTTTCTGAAGCATAATGCAAAGCAGAATGTTCATCGTTATCTTTCTCATTTACATCAGCGCCATTGTCAATCAGCAAAGCTGAAATTTCATTAAAACCGCAAATAGAAGCTACAATTAACGGTGTTTCGCCTTCATTATTTTTAGTGTTGATATCCATTCCCTTCTCCACCAATAGTTTGGCGATTTCTTTGTTTCCCCGGCCGGTGCTGTAGTGCAAAACCGAATTGCCATCCAATCGTTTTAGCAACATGTCAGCATCAGCATTAATTAGTTGTTGGGCAATTCGTAGATTATTTTGCATACACGCCAACACCAAAGCACTGTCACCCTGATCGTTGATCGCATTGATATCGATTGTGTTAATTTTCAATAATGCACCAACCACTTCCGCTTCATTGTTCCAAACCGCCTGATGCAAAGGCGTGTTACCTGAACTATTTTTATCATCACCTTGACCAGCCAGCAACGCTACCGTATCTCGCAAACCTCTGCTCGTAGCATAATCCAATGCGCTATGGCCCTCGTTATCCTTAATGCTTTTATCCGCTCCTTTAGATAATAAAAACTTCGTAAATTCTGTTCTTCCTTCTGCCAGCGAATAAATCAAGGCGGTTTTTCCTTCTTTATCAGTTACATTAATATCCGCTCCATTATCCAATAACAAGGCTACAATTTCTTTATTTCCGCTTTGCGAAACAATATGCAAAGGTGTGGCACTTTGGTTGTTGGCCAGATTTACATCAGCACCGCCTTCTATTAAAATTTTAACGATGTCTCTTGCCCCTTTCTGGCAAGAATAAAACAAAGGCGTATTGCCCATTGCATCACGTTTATCGAAATTTATCCCACCCTTTTTTAATAAAGTTTGTACAATTGCTTTTTGGTTATTTTTACAGGCATTTAAAAATATCGTATCCATTTTATGTTGATGTTAATTTTGATTTTTTGAATTACATTTTTCCGACTAACCAGGCCACAAGCGCTTCATTATCTTTGGCTACGGCATAATCTAAGGCAGATTGTTCGGTATTATCTTTAGCATCAATCAGCAGATTTCCAAATTCTGCCATCAGTTCGCAATAGGTTTGCGCATCCGATTTTCTATCATTATTCACCGCATAAATCAAGGCTGTTTTGCCATTTTTATCGATGAGTTCTGTAGATGCGCCCTGCTCCAAAAGTGTAAGTAAGCTTTTTTCGCCACGTTCCAATCCGGTTGCGCATAAATACATTAAAGCAGAAATACCATCGCGATTGGTTTTATTAACATCAGCGCCAGCATAAGTTGCCTCATCAAGCAATACTTTCGAAATCGTATAGCTGTTGTGCATCATCAAACGGTCGGCGTATTTGGCAGATAGGGTTAAAAGCGTGTTCTCCTCATCATCTAAAAACGAATTGATATCGAAGCCTGCATCGAGATAGGCTTTTAATATTTTTTGGAATACTTTGTTATGGAAAAGGTCGATGTGAACAGCAATGGTAGAATTTATATCGTACAAATGCCTAAAAGGATGCCAGCCCTTGCTATCTACAGTTGTGGCGTCTGCTCCATTTTTCAATAACAAATCCGTGATCTCTACAGAATGTTTTTGCATTGCAATGGCTAAAGGCGTCATTCCGTTAAACCGATCGCCCTCTTTATCGTAAATATCGTTTACATCTTCGCCAAGTTTAATTAACGCATCAATAGCCTCTAAATCTTTTTCAGCACAAGCTTGATGTAAATCCATTCCGCCAGCGTTAAAATATAGCGATACCTTTTCTTGGTCGTTAAAATCTAGACCTTTTAAAATGGCTGCTATGGTTTTAGCTTTCTGACCAATAGCCACATCAACCGCCGTTCTTTTCTCGTTGTTGCGCTGTAAAGGGTCTATCCCAAATTCTTTACCTACAATAGCAAATGTGATAAATTGGTTGAACCTCGCTTTGTCTACATGGTGCCTCCATTCTAATTGTCTTCGCTCTTGAAGATAACGCTGATTGTTTTCATCATAGTTTCCGTCTCTCTGATGGATCATTAAACGTTCCAAGGATTTTTCATAATCAGAAATTGCAGAAGAAGAATTTGATGCTAAAATATGCAGTATCGTATTTCCATTACGGTCGGTAAAATCTATTTTGGCACCAGTTTCGGCATATGCTTCCAGCATTTCTGTATAACCTACTCTTGCGGCCAACATTAAAGCGGTTTCACCCTGGCTATTTTTTCTGAGCGGACTAACCTTAGCTTCCAATAATTTTTTGGTGCATTCGTAAACCCTCTTTTCAGCAATAAAGTAATCATAACTACGCAGTGGCGTAGCTAAAAAGTGCAACAGCGTATCGCCGTTACTATCTTCTACACCTGCGGTTCGCCAACCTTTCGCAATCAGGTAATCAATCATTTCTACATTGGCGAAACCACAAACCTGCCTCCAAACTTCCACTTGCTGTTCTTCGGTAATATCGGCAATTTCGGTTTTGTATAATTCGTTTATCTTGGCAAGGTCTCTTCCCTGGATATAAGCTTGTTCAATTTGATACAAATTCATTTGTTTTCTTAGGTGTTTGTTTTAGATTTTGCGATAGCCAACGCTTCCTGTACGTTTTTACATTTTTCCATATCAGGCAAAGCCGATAAACGAATGATTTCCTGCCAGTTTTCGAGTTCCAAATTTAAATCGACCAGCAACCTGCGGATGCGTAATTTGATAATACTATTGATTAAGGCAACTGCGGTTTCGTTCAACGCAAGGCGATACAAGCGGTTGTCATATTCATCCGTTAATAAATTATCTGGTAAATGATTTGTAGCATTTTGCAAAGCTGATGGCGTAGCGATTTTCATCTGCGCCTCTCCCAACATCGCGATAGCTTTTGAATATTCTTTGGCTGAGTAATGGCATAGCGCCATATTGTATAATAAGGCTACCGATTTATCTTTTGCCTTTTTGTATAAATAAAGAAAAGCCGAGTAAGCCAAAAGCCATTGATTGGTTTGGATGTACATCATACCATCAGCCTCTAACTTTGCTGTATTTAACTCTTTTTCTGAATTATTTTTATCGATAAGCATATCTGCAGATTTATTTACCGAATAATTTTTTCCAAAATCCTTTTTCCTCTTTTGGTTCTGCAGGTTGGATATGGTTTACCACGTGTTCTGCGTTGTTTATTATGGTTCCTTCTGCCAAACCTTCCCGTTTTTCAATTTCTGCAAACTGAGCCATTGCCGTTTCTTGATAAAGGCGTGCTCCCTCAGGATCGCAATTAAACAAATTAGAATAGCAAGCAGAACTGTTTAAATCTAGCGGATTAGGCTCTAATACTTCTGTTGCTTCTAACAGCCCTAAACCTTTTCCATCAGCGTAAGCTAAAGCTTTTAAAAACACTGCAATGCGCCCATGCGAAAAAAGTTCGTCCAATGCTGTTTTAATAAGCGCATCATTTTTATAATCATTTAATAACTGTGTTACTTTCTCCTTAGGAATGTAAACCCCCGAACTATAGTTTTCTACAATACGGTTATGAATTTTTTGGGCAAATCTATGTTCGGGAATAATCGCTTCCCACGGCTTGAAATATTTTTGAAACACATCGCTATCTGCAAAAGACAATGCACCTCCGCGTACGTAAAAATATTTTTCGAAGAAACCTTGAATAACCGCAATGTAATAGCCGTGTGTATGTTCGAAATTATCATCCGAACCAGTTTCTAAAGCCACATTTATGGTATCGATGTATTTTTGCTGATAAAAATCTTCAATGCCGTGCTGGCTTGCCAATGTATTAACTAGTGCCTTCTTTTCCAATACATCGAAGTACCAAGCCTTCATTTGTTCTTCATCAATTGGATGATAGCTAATGTCCCAACCCATAATATTTAATTTCTTTTGATTTGATAAAAAGCAACAATTACGTTTCGTTACGTAAAATACTATAGCTATCTGATTTAAATACCTGGAAATTTAAATTCGCTGGATATGGGCAAAGATTCGCTTGAATTAGTTTACTATTCGAAAATGGGACGATTATCTTTTTAAATTGATGAGAGTATTTTGGATTGGAAGTTTATTAATCATTCTCTAATACTATTTAAAACCAGCCCTTGGTTTTGATGCGCTTTTAGCGAAATATTTTAACAAAAACTTTATAAAACTTATTTGTAATTTTGCGCCGATGATAATCTACAAAACCGATGAGCAAGTAGAACTGATGCAAATCAGTGCACTTTTAGTAAGCCAAACTCTTTCAGAAATAGCCAAAATATTACGTCCGGGCTTAGCAACAATTGAAATTGACAAACTAGCCAATGAATATATTTTAGATAATGGAGCTGTTCCATCTTTCTATAAATACCAAGGCTTTCCGCATCATATCATTACATCGGTTAATGATGTTGTGGTGCATGGTTTTCCTGGCAAAGAGATTCTAAAAGACGGAGATATTATTTCTGTGGATGTGGGTGTGATTAAAAATGAATATCATGGGGACCATGCGTACACATTTGTAATTGGTGATGCGAGCAAAGAGGTTTTGGAACTGGTTAAAACCACTAAAGAGTCGTTATTTATTGGAATAAACGAAGCGGTAGTTGGAAAAAGACTAGGTGATATTGGCGCCGCTATACAACAACATTGCGAGAAAAAAGGTTACGGCGTAGTTAGAGATTTTGTAGGACATGGCTTAGGTAAAAACATGCACGAAGATCCTCAAGTGCCAAATTACGGCAAACGCGGCTCTGGACTTATGCTTAAAGAAAACCTTGTTATGGCCATTGAGCCTATGATTAATCTTGGTAAAAAAGATGTTTTTATAGCAAAAGACGGATGGACGGTGAGAACTTTAGATGGTAAACCTTCTGTGCATTTTGAACACGATGTGTGTGTTAAGAAAGGCAAAGCACTAATATTATCAGACTATACGCCAATTGAATTAGCTGAAAAAAACAACGCGAATTTAAATTGCGGAAGCTAAATACCGTAAAACTATAATTCAATAAAAATTTAGGAAACGAGAATCGCCTTGAGCTTAGAGGCTACATTGGTTATGGTCAATTCTCCAGAAAGTTGTTCAAGTGGCTGTATAGAAAAAAGGTTTCCATGGTGCAGATTAGAAAACATTTGTAAACTGTAATCCAAATCTGATATGGTAGTTAGCAAGTGTTTTTTGTTTAAACCATCTCCTATGGGCAACGCTGCCGTTAACGCATTTAACTGGAAACACAGAAGCTCAATTTGTTTTAAGGCCCTGTATTCTTTTCTCTTCCATTTAGGTTCGTTTTTAACTAACGAAATATTTTCTGCCAGTGCCGACAACGAAAGATAAGATTGTTTTCTAGCTAACTTCACATCAATCACATCTTCATTAACGCCTTCTACAACTGCTAGTAGATAGTTTTTATTTGTTGCCACAGCATTTTGCACCGATATTTTTAGGTTGGACAAGTGCCTTACTGGAAACAGAAATGTGGCGCCAAGACCTAGAGCGCAACCCAATATGGTAAAAATTAATCGCTCTGCTAGAATCTGTTCTGGAAAGCCATTATAAATTGAAAGGAATAATACCACCGCTAAAGTTATTCCGGTTGCGCTAACCCAATAGCGCACTAAAAGAAAAGCGAAAAACACGAACAAAAACAAAATTGCGAGACTTATCTGTAGCGTATCTCCCAAATTAGCCTTAACTAAAAACCAACCTAAAATTAACCCAGCAAATGTACCTATAATGCGTTCTTTGTTTCGTTTCAATGTCATCCCATAACTTGGCCTGCTAATTACGATTATTGTCAAGGGCAACCAATAGCCGTAATTTCCATTTGGAAGATAACCTATCAAAATAACTACTACAGTGATCAAAAACGACATACGTAGCGCAAATCTGTAAAGCTGTGAGCCAAAATTCAGTTGAGATTTAAGTTTATCGACAGAAAGATTGCCTTCGGTTAAAAATGCTGCAAACTGCCCAACCTGCATTTTGGTGTCCAACTCGTGTTTATCGTCTAAAGCAAATGCAAGCAAACCTGTTTCTTTAAGGTTTAATAAAATACCAGTAATCAATTGATTGTTTTTTGGGGGTCGAGATGCTATCTTTTCGATTTCCAAAACCAAATTATCAAACTCAACTTTATTGCAATTAGTCCCATCTAACCTATCAGCGGTTATTTCTATTGCTCTTTTAATAAATTCTAATGCGCCCGTATTTTGCAACTGCTTACGCATTTCTTTATAATCGTAGTGTAGGGCGCTTACTTGCTCATACAGGTCTATCAGTATAATGCTTTGCTTTAAAAGTCGTTTTGGAGTTTCCTTTTCAAAACCAATATTAAATTTATCGCCCAATAAAAGTTGTCTAACTAACTCATGGCTGGCTGTAAGTTTTAAATGTAGCTTAATGTTGTTAGCATTAAAACCTGTTAAAGAGGCACTTGCGTCATAGCCTAATGCTCTTAGACGCATCATTTTAGCTGTATCTTTTCTAGTTTTACTTAAAGCCCTTTCAAGAGAATGATAGGGAAAAAGCCAAGCTAGTGCCAAGCTCACAATAAAATACCACACCCCTCCTGCAACTATAAAAACGCCGTATTCTAGCGGATTACCAGGTTGTAAGCCAATTGTGAAAGCAACAACCGCCAAACCCATACTACCTATGGCAGCCATACGCTGACCAAAAGACGCCATCATTACTAACAAAAAAGTTAGCAACCCAGCCACAAATGGTAAAGCGATTTTATTAAAATTTGAAAATGCAGTAATAGTCGCAACGAGAAAAAAAGTTGAGATGCTACTCCAAGCACTAAATAATTTGTTTGAACGATTACCTGGCAAATCTGTAAGACAAATTAATAGTGCGCCAGTACCTATGCCGAAAGCTGCAGCAGAAAACCCGTAAAAATACAAAAGTGCAATTGGGGTAATAACAGTTAACGTATTACGCAACGCATCAACCAGGTCTTGGTTGTTTAATCGCAGAGCGATAATTTTTCCGTTCAAGGTATTTAAGTCTAAATCTTATCTATTTTTCTTTGCAAAGCTAGGGCTTATCAGCTTGTTAAAAGCAAAATATTTACAACTATTAACAGTTTGTTAAAATTTTGGCAAACCATAGCTCAGTTTGGCAAACAAAACAGTAGGTATAAAAAAGAAAGCGGGAAAAACCAAAGGCTCTTCCCGCTCATCTAAATTAACGCTCTCTTGTATTAAACGTAGCAATAACCTAAATGTTTTACGAAAAAAAATATTTTTACCATTCTGCAAAATACATTCAAAATAAACTGACGCTGTGGAAAAGTCTAAATAAAGGTATTAAAACGATGAACTATATTTGTAGCCGAAACAATTATCGCTATGCCTTCTTTTGAATGTCTTTATCTAATGCAGAATTCTGAAATTTCTATAGTGGAAATTAAAAGAACTGATTTATCAGAGCATGCATCTCCTTCAGAGAAATTTCACTGGTTAAAAGTACTTAATGAAACAAGTTTCATCAGCCCTCTTACATTTTCATCTATGGATTCGTCGGATGAGATTGAAGAACGTTATTTTGACGAAGGTTTTCTAAAATTTAATGCTAATACGGCTACCTTTATCGAAAAATACAATTCGGCACAGCATCAGTTAGTAGTTGAAAAGGATAAGAATATCTCCTCGGCTTTAAATTTTAAAATTAACGTATACCTTGATCAGCCTAATCGTGCCAAAAATAAGTAGTTAATTATTTATTAGCTTATAATAAAACGATTTCTGAAACAAATGCCAGCTTTTTAGGTTAGAATTTACATATACCCTGAAAAACTTTTATATGGCAAAGCTAATTTTTATACTCGAAGATAACGATGACCTACGTGAGCTTTACTGCTACATACTAGAAGGTGAAGATTATGACATTAGCACATTTGCTACCATTGCAGAATTTAAGGAATTTGAGAAAGAAATACCTGACCTATATCTGTTAGATGTAATGCTGCCAGATGGCGATGGGATCCAGCTCTGCTCAGAACTAATGCAAAACCCCTTAACGAGCAATGTACCAATTATCATGGTATCAGCACACAAAGACATAGCCGACGTAAAGCTCCAATGTCCTACTGCCGATTTTATTTCAAAACCATTTGATATTGAAAATCTAAGCCAGCAGATTTCCAAAAGAATTACCGGTAGCGTAGCTTAGCTTATTTTCATTCACAGAGATTAGATAGATTTTGACAACCAAAATCCATCGTACAAATTACTTAACAAAATTCACTATAAAAAGCTAGCGTGCATTTTTTAGGCGACAAAACAAATCGCCATCAGGCGTGTTCTCCTAGCTCAATCGATTTAATTTAGATCGATATAGTTAAAGCTTTTAAAACCTTAAAAATGGAAAACACAAATAAACACTTGGCTTCTCTTAAAAACGACAATTTAGGTACTCTGAATGCGAAGCAGGATGTATTAAATTGGGAAGTGAAAACCGAGGGTGGAGCGTACGTAGGTTTTGTAGCTGATCTTCTTTACGACACGAATGCAATGACGGTTCGCTACCTAATAATAGATTTGACTGAAAACGGGATGAATTTAAACGGCAAAAGCATTATGATCCCCGTTGGTCTTGCTACTCTTCATCCCAGCAATAATGAGATAATTTTACCTAACATACACGCAGATCAGTTTAATTTACTACCTAATTATGTGGCAGAAGAAATTAGCAACAGCACCGAACAGTTAATAAGGAATATAATTGGTAGTCCGGCAGCTTTGCGTTTAGAGGAGACCGTTGCCGAATACGATCAGCAACAATTTTATGCTCACCATCATTTTAACGAAAGCAATTTTTATAGCAGAAAATCGGCAAGTACTGGCGAGATGCCTGAGCAAAGGGTTGAACAGCGGGAGACTGTTACAAAATTGATTACAAATTCTTTGAATGACAATCTACACGCAGCAGATGATGAGACTGGGACAAATAGCCATCATAACGAAGGAAGAAAAATAGAGGCGAAAAGTAACAATTCAGATTCATCGCCATTTGTAAGTTAGTTATGGGAAAATGTAATGAGCTGGAAAAATTGCTACATGGAGTGACTGATGCCCTTATAGAATTCGAAAAATCTTGTGCAAAAACGTACCTAAAAATGTATCGTGTAGTACTGACGCCTGAACTAGCAAAAGCCATACATCCGGAGCAAACAGAAATAAACAACCATGTTAAGCGACTAGGTTTGGTAAAAAAACTTTTAGGAGAGAAACCAAACCAATCGGCAGATATTCTGAGCATCAATCCTATTAAACTTAAAAAAGAAAAAAGTCTAATCCAAGATATCTATATTAGTTGCCACATACTCCAGCTTCAAGAGAACAAACTTAGCCAATATCAATTTTTAGCCAAACTTGTTGACACTTTAAAAATTGAAACGGCTGGCCAAATAATTGAGCAATGCATAGCTGAAAATACTGCAACATCAACCTGGGTTAAAAGAACTTTGGCTACCGAACTAAGTAATTTTACGGATTGAGCGGAAGAGAAAAATAGAATACAGAACCTTTTCCTAATTCACTTTCGGCCCATATTTTACCATTATGTCGCTTTATTATTTCAGCAGATAAGTATAGTCCTATACCGAAACCAGATACTAAATCTATTTGTGTGCCTTGCACTCGATAATACCTATCGAAAATTTTCGGCAAGTCCATTTTATTAATTCCTATACCACTATCAGCTACGCTAAGTATTACAACATTTTCATCACTACCACATTTTAAGATTATATCTGTTCCCTGTGGCGAGTATTTTACGGCATTCGACAAAAAATTATTAATCACATGTCCAATTTTGTCCCTATCTGCCATTACCTTAAATTCGGAAACTTCTGCAACGACTATTTTATGCGAAGAAACCATTGCTGAAAATTCTTCTGCTACTTCCGAGATAAGTGATGAAAGATCAAATTCTTTTGCCTCTATTTGAATTTTCCCTGATTCTAGTCGCGAGATGTTTAAAAATCCATCTACCATTATCGACATTTTCTTAACCTGTCGCTCCATTTTCTCCAACAATCCGGATATAGCACTGTCTTCCTTTAGTTTAGACAATCTATTAAGAAGTTGTGAATATCCATTAATTGAAGTTAGCGGGGTTTTTAGTTCATGAGAAACCATCGCAATGAAATCATTTTTTCGTTGCTCATCTTGTTTTGCAATGGTTACATCCATTACTATGGCGTAAATATGAGAAAAAGAGCCGGCTTCATCTTTTCTTACCTTTCCGGCAACTCGCATCCACCTTCTTTCTTTAGTTTCCAAATGTCGAATAGCGTAGGTGCTATCAACAGGAGTGCCGTAATTTAACGCATTTTTCATCGCCATATCAACTTCCGCCAAAAACTCGGGCTCAACTGCTGCTGTTACCATCTCCCAGGTTATTTCTCCAGTTAGCGGTAGCCCATAAAGCGATCGATATCTCGCAGACATCTCTGCCCTACCTGTTTTTAAATCCAAGCTACAACTGCCAAGATCTCCAGCATTAAAAGCTGCTTGTAAATTCTCCTCGCTTAAGCGCAGAAGGGAATTAGATTGCTCAAGTAATTGTACAGTAGAAAATAAAGCCTTATTGCTTTCCTCCAAATCCACTGTCCGTTGCTGTATTTGCTTCTCTAAGGTTATATTAAGAATTAAAAGTTCTTGTTCTGCTAAATCTAGTTTGGATGCTAATGCGCTAAGCTCTATTGCGGACTCGGCCTGCGCTTCTTCGCGTTCTAAAAGTTCTTGTCTGACCAATACCTGATCTGTAACATTTGTTGCCAGCTGAATGATATAACTAATATCACCATTTTTGTCTAATACTGGCGTATGACTAGGATCCCAATAACGAACAATAAATTTTCCTGGATTAGATATATCAGGAACATCGTAACGCTGAAATCGCATTGAATGAGGTTTTTTTGTTCTCAAAACTATTTGTAACGAATCGTTAATATTTTTAACACCGTTTGCATCAGGCAGTTCTGGGTTATCGGGAAAAGCTTCGAAAATATGTTTTCCAACAAGTAACTCTCTTTTATTTTGTGTGGCTTCTAAATATTTATCACTGGCGGTTAAAATATACAGGTCTGGCGATAGTACCAAAAACATACTTGGAGCAGTTTCTAGTGCCTCAAGCGTTGCTATCGATGGCCTTATATAATTTTTCATAAATAACATTTTCAATTTATAGAACAAATCTCTAACAAAAACACCTGATTTAAGTTTGGATTACAGTTTAAAACAATATTCATTTAAATAGCTGTTTTAATTTGATTGCAAAGTCGCAATAATCGTGTACCAAAAAAAACCAAATTAATTTTTTGTTGTTTAATAAGTCACAAATTAGTGAAACTAACAACTTCAAAATTTGCCGATGCTAATAGAGCTACTATCAACATTTTAATATTACAGCGTTTAATTATTACGATCATGTTTTCTTGAAGTTAGTGATCAAGCAAGTTTAACATCTACCAAAACAACACAGATAACACTTATAGCATCAGCAAATTGCAAAAAATCACCCCTCAAACCCAGTTCGAAAGTCAACGCTTGGCATCACTGGAGTCTTACAAAATGATGGACACGGCGCCTGAGGCGGATTTTGAAGAACTTGTTCAACTAGCTTCAGAAATCTGTGGCACACCTATAGCATTAATCACCTTAGTAGACGATACACGACAGTGGTTTAAGAGTAAAGTTGGTTTGGAAGTTAACCAGACGCCCAAAGAACAAGCCTTTTGCGCACATACTATTGTTGACTCGTCAGGATTCATGCAGATTCGCGATGCCAGAACCGACCTTCGATTTTCAAACAATCCTTTAGTTACATCAGCACCAAACATTGTTTTTTACGCAGGTATATCATTGCTTGCACAAGACGGAATGCCGCTTGGAACACTTTGCGTTATAGACAGGGTTCCAAAAGAACTAACGGATAGGCAACTTAACGCTATGAAAATTTTGGCCAAACAAGTTATGGCTCAAATGGAACTTCGAAAGCAGTTAGCAGGCCTAAAAGAGTTAAACAAGCAACTTTCAGAAACAAATGAATTTATGCAACGGTTTGCCACCACTGCTGCCCACGACATAAAAAATCCACTCAGTAATATCTCGCTAAGTGCCGAATTATTGATCAGGCATTTGAAAAAAAACGACGACGATAAAGGATTAAAATTCGCAAACACCAATTTAAATGCAGCAAAACATTTAGCTAAACTCGTTAGCGACATGCTCGCTTATTCTCTTAGACCCGAAATTCTCACACAGAACCATCATTCGTTCCCAATAATTATTTTTTTACAAAAGGTAGTTTCGATGATCACAATGCCTAAAAACGTGAAGATTTCCTATCCAGAAAATGGTTTGCATATAACTACATCTGAAATTGCTTTACAGCAACTTTTTATAAACCTTCTTACAAATGCCATTCGTTATAACGATAAACAGACTTGTTGTATTAAAATATCGTGTGCTCAAAATGAAATGCACACTCAATTTATTGTAGAAGACAACGGTATAGGCATTGCAAACAACGAGCTAGAGAGAATTTTCGACAGAAATGTAACACTAAATCAGTCCGATAGGTTTAAACAGAGTAGTACGGGCATTGGTTTACACACTGTTAGGGTATTATTGGAAAAGCTGGGTGGTAAAATCTCAGTAGAATCAGAACTTACCAAGGGGAGCCGTTTTATTTTTACAATACCATCGCCAAATTAGATTCATCAAACAAAGATGTACATAGGCATTGTACCAACCCTACTTAGAATTTAAAGTTAAATCAAAAAATCATTTTCTATTTTGATAATAAGGCATCTTACGCAACAATTTTATAACCGTCTTATTAACATTTAAAAAGTTTTACCTATTTTTCGGCTTCAAAGCTTTAACAAGCGAACCCTAATAGCCTAAATACACAAAAAAACATGATAAAATTTAAGAATTCGATTTTTGCATTAGCCTTAAGTTTGCTTGCAACGGCAAATTTGTATGCCCAACCAGGCTTTGGCGCTGCAGAAAAGATCAATGCAAATTGGCGTTTTCACCTTGGTGATATAGACGCGAAAAAAACAATAGATGCTCGCGACAGATCGTGGCGCCCCGTTCAACTTCCTCACGATTGGACTATTAAACAAACTTATAATCCGTCTCTTGCAAGCGCTACCGGATATTTGCCTGGAGGAATAGGCTGGTATCAAAAAAAATTAACTATTGCTAAAGAGGATGAAGGAAAGAAGCTATACGTATATTTCGAAGGCGTTTATAACCGAAGTGAAGTTTTTTTAAATGGAAAGTCTTTAGGTAAACGTCCTAACGGATATATCTCATTTAATTATGATATTACACCTTACGTAAAATACGGGGCAGAAAATAAACTTACTGTGCGTGTAGATCATAGCCAGGATGCAGATTCTAGATGGTATACAGGATCCGGAATTTACCGCGACGTTTATCTAGTACGTGCAAATCCGGTTCATTTAGAGCAATGGGGCGTATACGCATATCCTGAAGTAAAAGGAAAAGACGGAATTCTGCATACGCAAACTGCGTTGAAAAATGAGTCGACATCTGCAGTGCAGTTAACAGTTTTGAGCGAAATTTTGGATAAAAGTGGCGCAGTCGTTGCAAAAAAATCTACTAAAGTAACACTTGCAGGTAACGCAAATCAAGAATTAAAAACTGATCTAAATGTAAAAAGCCCAAAACTTTGGAGTATAGATGAACCTAACCTTTACCGTTTGCGCACCACTGTTAGCCAAAACAATAAAATTATAGACAGCTCAACTGTTGCTACAGGTTTCCGTACGTACACGTTTGATGCCAATAAAGGCTTTGCACTAAATGGCAAAAATACTAAAGTGAAAGGTGTTTGTTTACACCATGACTCTGGTGTTTTAGGTGCCGAAGTTTATCCAGAAGTATGGCGTCGTCGATTGCTGGCGTTAAAATCTCTGGGTGTAAATGCTATTCGTACCAGCCATAATCCTCAAGCTTCTTCGCTATACGATTTATGCGACGAACTAGGTCTTTTAGTAATGGACGAAGCATTTGACGAATGGGAATTTCCGAAACGTAAATGGCTACAGGGTTGGAACGTTGGTACACCCGGCTATCAAGGTTCTTTCGACACTTTTAAAGAATGGGGAGAAAGAGACCTTGCTGATATGGTAAAAAGAGATCGTAACCACCTTTCTATTTTTGCATGGAGTATTGGTAACGAAGTTGATTATCCGAATGACCCTTACTCGCACCCTGTGCTTGCTGGTAACCGCGAAGGTGGGTTTACACAGCCAATTTTTGGAGGTTATAAAAAAGATGCGCCAGATGCAAAACGTTTAGGCGACATTGCTAAAACATTAGCCGCAGTAGTTAGAAAATACGACACTAGTCGCCCAGTAACTGCGGGTTTGGCTGGAGTTGCTATGTCTAACGAGACTGAATATCCTGGCGCATTGGATATTGCAGGTTATAATTATACTGAGAGCAGATATATCCAAGATCATAAAACTTACCCTAAACGTGTTATTTTTGGCAGTGAAAACCGCCATGACTATGCTGCTTGGAAAGCAGTTACTGATAATGAACATATCTTTGGACAATTCTTGTGGACCGGTATCGATTATCTGGGTGAATCTGGTCGATGGCCATCGCGTGGTTTTTATTCAGGTTTATTAGATTTTGCTGGCTTTATTAAGCCTAGAGGGTATTTCCGCCAATCTTTATGGTCTGAAAAACCTATGGCTTACATAGGTACTTATGCCCTTAAAGGTGGTGGTGCTGCTACCGATGTTTGGTCTGTGCTAGAATCTGAGCAGGGGCAACAGAAAAATGAAACCCCTTCTATGGATGCTTGGCCAATTTGGAACTATCAAAACGGACAAATTATACGTGTGGTAACTTACACAAATGCTGCTAAGGCACGTTTAGAATTAAATGGTAAAGAAGTTGGGCAAACAAAAGTTTACGATCAGAAAAATGGTATCATTTATTGGGATATTCCTTTTGCTGCTGGTAAGTTAGAAGTTGTTGGTATGGATGCCAGCGGAAAAGAAACCGTTCGCCACCAATTGCAGTCGAGCAAACGCCCTAGCGCAATTAAAGTATTGCAAGGTGAAGAAGTAACAGTAGCAGGAAAAGAAGGAGTGGCTCAAATTGAATTACAGCTAATTGACGAAGATGGCATTCCGGTAGCAACTGCTGATGATGAAATTACCTGTGAAATTATTGGCGGTGCCAGATTATTAGGAATGGAAGCTGGAGATAATGCAGATAAAGGTGATTATACAGATAATAAACAACGTGCTTTCCACGGAAAAATGATTGTTTATATACAAACTAAAGATAAAACTGCTGGAGAAGTAACGGTGCGTTTAAGTTCTCCATGGCTTAAACCAGCTATTGTAAAAATAAAATAATAAAGCCCAAACGGCATACCTTAAGAAAGGGCAAAACAGTTAACTGTTTTGCCCTTTTTTCGTTTAGAATATATTTAAACTTCAAGTTTTTACGAAATGTAAAAACAGTTTTACTAGCAAGCCTAATGTTTAACGTTCTTGCATATAATCAGCAAACAATAAACCAGCATAAACTTCACATTTGCAATAAATTACATTAAAAAACAGCGTACAAACCGCAAGGTAAATACGCAAAATGATAAACTTAAGGTAATTCGCGAAATAACTTAAACAATCGGTCGCCGATATGCTTATAGTCCCGGAGTTCAGTAACAGAACATCTTATCTAAAATAAAAACCAATTAATTAAAATATTATGTTCTACCATGTAAAAGATTTACAATTTAATGCAAGAGTATCACGTCCTGATCCAAGATTTGCCAATATCTTGCTAGAGCAGTTTGGCGGAGAGAATGGCGAACTTGCTGCAGCCATGCAATACTTTACTCAGGCCTTCGGTGCTAAAATGCCACATCCTGATAAGTACGACATGCTAATGGACATTGCAACGGAAGAGTTTTCGCACTTAGAAATTGTTGGCGCAACCATTCAGATGCTTTTAAAAGGCGTTAATGGAGAAATGAAATACGCTGCAGATTCAGAAGAAATTATGCAAGTAATGGAAGGTAGCGAAAAACGAGAGTCTATCATCCACGCAGCACTTACTGCGAATCCGCACTTCCCTGTCCTATCTACTGGCGGACCGCGACTTGCAAATAGTCAAGGAATTCCTTGGTGTGGCTCTTACATCCATTCTAACGGAGATTTAACGGTGGATTTGAGAAGTAATCTTGCATCCGAATCTAGAGCAAAATTGGTGTACGAGCATTTGATGAAATTCACAGATGATCCCTACGTTAAAGAGACACTATCTTTCTTAATGACTAGAGAAGTTGCCCATTATAAAATGTTTGAAGCAGCTTTAGCCACAATCGAGCCCAACTTTCCACCTGCTGTTTTGCAAGCCGATCCGCGTTTTACGCAACAATATTTCAATCTATCCAACGGAAATAATTTCAGAGGTCCGTGGAATGAGGGCCAAATGCCGGGAATGGGAAAAGAGTGGGAATATATCGAAGACCCAATTGATCATATAAAAGATACCCAAGGCTTATCTACTCAACCAGAAGACATGGACGATGAAATAGAGGAAGCCAAAAAGTTAGATATAGAAAATAGTGAGGTTAAAAGCAATGAGGTAATTGATTCAGAGCCAGAAGGAACAGCGCAATGGAGTGACTACGATGAGTCTGAAAAAGAAGATTAACTAATAAATAGCATTAACGTTAAATAACACAATCAAACCCTAAAAATCATAATTATGGCAACAACTAAAACCGCTGCAAAAACAGCAACTAAAAAACCTGCTACAAAAGCAGCGTCTAAAACATCCTCAACAAAAAAAGAAAACTCTGAAAATAATGAATTTAAGGATTTTTTTATTGATGGACTTAAAGATATTTATTGGGCAGAAAAACATCTAGCTAAAGCCCTACCCAAAATGCAAAAAGCAGCTACTAGCGAAGAATTGGCTATGGCATTCGAAAAACACACACAAGAAACAAAGCAACATGCCGAAATTCTTGAGCAAGTATTTGGATTATTGGAAGAAAAAGCTACAGCAAAAAAATGCGATGCAATGGAAGGTCTGTTAGAAGAAGCAGATGGCATTATTGAAGAAACTGAAGACGGCACGATGATTCGTGATGCTGCATTAATTTTAGCTGCCCAAAAGGTTGAGCATTATGAGATAGCAACTTACGGAACGCTAGCTGTCTTTGCTCGCACAATGGGAAGAGATGACATTGCAGAACTACTTACACAGGTATTAGATAACGAAAAAGCAACAGATGTAGCGTTGACTACAGTAGCAGAAGGTTTTGTAAATGAGCAAGCTGTTGCTGAATAATCTGTAGTAAAAAAATACAACAAACAGACTAATTAATGTCCATTTCCAAAAGAAGTGGGCATTTTTATTTTTACCGGATTTACCAATGCAGTTTAATTCTACTTAATACCTTCATCCTAGAAGTACTAAATTTGATACTGAAAGATTACCTATGCGCTTATTTTGTATCTTTCGTTAATCAACTAAATTACCGAAGAAACTATACCTGAAAACTATTAACGAATGAAAAGAAGTGATTTTTTAAAGAGCACCTTGCTTACCGCAGGCGCTATTACAACTGGAGCCGGACTAAATAATGCATTTGCTTTAGAAAATAAGCAAGATAATCTCAGCAATAAACCTTTTAATATGGACTATGCGCCACATCAAGGTATGTTTGCCCACCACGCTGGTAAAAACTTTTTAGATCAAATTCAATTCATGTATGATAACGGCTTTAGATCGATTGAAGACAATGGCTATTTAAACCGAACTGTAGAAGAGCAGGAAAAAGTAGGCAACCTGTTATCAAAACTAGGTATGAAAATGGGTGTATTTGTTGTAGACGGTGGCGATAATTGGAAACCATCTTTAGCAACAGGAAAAAAAGAGTTTAAAGATAAGTTTATAGAAACCTGCAAAAAATCTGTAGAAGCTGCAAAGCGATGTAATGCGAAGTGGCTTACGGTAGTTCCAGGCTTCTACGAACGTAACCTCCCTTACGGAAATCAGTTTGCCCATGTTATAGATGCAATGCGTGCAGGTGCCGAAATATTTGAACCGCATGGTTTAATTATGGTTTTAGAAACATTGAGTGATACGCCTGAACTATTTTTACAAAAAACGAATGAGACTTATGCAGTTTGCAAAGCTGTCCAAAGCCCGTCATGTAAAATTTTATATGACATTTACCATATGCAACGCACAGAAGGCGATTTAATTAAAACCATAGATCGTTGTTGGGATGAAATTGCATATATTCAAATCGGTGATAATCCTGGCAGAAAAGAACCAACAACTGGCGAAATTAACTACAAGAACCTATTTAAACACCTGCACAAAAAAGGTTATAAAGGTGTTATGGGAATGGAACATGGAAACTCTAAACCCGACAAAGCAGGCGAGCTAGCTGTAATTAGCGCTTACAGAGAAGTTGATAACTTTTTATAAGGAGCTTAATAGATTGATTTGGCGAACAGCATGTTTTAAAAATGGCAAAAAAAAATCCCGACCTAGGTCGGGACTCTCCATTTATGAAGGAAAACTCTTAAGCTATCTTAACATTAATTGCGTTTAGGCCTTTTTTGCCTTGTTCTACATCGTAGCTAACCGAATCATTCTCGCGGATGCTATCGATTAAACCTGATGAGTGTACAAAAATTTCGTTATCACCATTAGCTGGTACGATAAACCCAAAACCTTTTGTCTCATTGAAAAATTTTACTGTTCCTTGTTGCATTATATTGTATTTAAATAAAGTACAAATGTAACATAATTTATTGAAATTCAATTAAATAAAAGTTTATTTTTTAAGTTTTTCTTTAAATACCGTCATAAATCGTCCCCTAGCTAACTACAACCCACTTATCAAGTTAAATTAAATAAAAAAACCACCCGAAGGTGGTTCTTAAATATTGACTTTCTTATTTCGAAAGGTCTCTTAATGCTTTAATTTTGTCATGCGCATCATTTATTTCGCTCGCTTGTGTGGTAACCGTGTCCAGCGTATCGGCAGTTAAAGAACCACTAGCTATTGCTTGCCTATAAGCAGCTTTAATCGCGTCCTCACCTCTTTCTGCCTCGTTAAGTATACTTTCTCTATCACTGCCACCGAACAAAGCTTTTACATCTATCCAAGCTCTGTGCAATGTACCAGCTATACTGTTTCCAGTTTCGCCATCGCCACCGTGCTGTGCACTTAAAACGGTTAATTCTTGGCTAAATTTACGACTTTGGGCTGTATAGGTTTGAAACAGCGCTTTCAAATCAATGTTTTCGTCATTGATATCGGCTAGGGCTTTTTCAAAACCAGCTACGCGATCATTGTTAATCTCAATTAAATCATTTAAAACACTTACAGTGTTAGTTACATTTTCCATAGTGATGATATTTTAGGTTTTATTTACGATCCAATTAATAGTTTCTTTTGGATTCGTTTAAACAACACTAGCCAATATAAAATGTTTTGTATTTCGGCAAATCTTGCAACGAAGTTCAACTTTCCGCTAGTCAAAAATTTTTCTCCAATAAAAGATTAAACAATTACAAAAACTTAAAATGCTTTCGAGCTAGTTTCTGGGAATAATTACGAAAGGTTTGTCTTCAAGGTTATGAGATTTTAAATTTTTTAGCGATCAAGCTACCTAGCTTTGCAGCAAAATCATCTTTTATTCCGTCTTGCCCTTTCCATTGTACCTCAAATCTTGTTGTATAGGGAAAAACCATGCCAACTCGCTGCGTCCCTTCCCAAACATTAAACTTACCATTAGTAAGTGCATCAACCCAGTACGCTGTACCCATAAATCTTATTTCGAAAGTTCCCATATTGTTGTTTCGCTATTGAACACTATTTGTTAAAAATTGTTTAGCGATTAGGAAATTCAAGTTGTAAACTTAGTACATCGGTATAAAACATAAACCAACAAAACCTTGTTTACATTTTACATTCACCTCGTAACTAAAAGAAAGATATCATGGAAAATCAAGAAAGCAAAAACGCTTCAAACCCTAAAGATGGGCAACTAAACAATATCGAAATCAATAAGCAAACGGAAGCAGATATAGATAAGTCGTCGGATAACGATGATAGCAATTATACTTCTGAGGAAAATGAATATGCCGATGGTAAGGGTACCGCTTTAGCGGAAGAATTTCCTACCGAAGCACCTGATGAAAAGGTTAGGGAAAACCCAGAACAAGATGCAGGATAGATTTTTCTTCATCAATAGAAACTAAAATCATGGCAGATTTTTGTCTGCCATGATTTATTGAATTTTTACTCTACTATATTGACGGCTCTCCTGCTCTATCAACATCTGCATCACTACCTAATTTTTCTTCAGAATCATTATCTGCTTGATTACCGGTTTGATTCTTAGGCGTTGCGCCATCATTTAATAATGGCAATTGATCTTCTCGGCTCGATGTATTTGTTCCGCCTTCACCTCCATGCTCAGGTCTTTGGGCTTCGGCATTTCCTTCCTTTACATCGTCTTCATTATTTGTTTTCCGAGTTATCACTCCATCAGAAGCTTGGGCTGCACCATTTTTAGCATTGCTAAAATTATTTTCTTGTGTCATTGCTTTGGTTTTAATTAGGTTATATAACCAGCTAACCACTTGTAAGCAGAAATGTTTCAGCTATCTAAAATTTATAACAAAACGACAGAGAAGATTACAATCTTTTAGTTCCGCGTTCTATGCATTTAATACTTCAAAGCAACCATAACTAGCCATATCAGCAGATGAATGTACTGAAAGTTTAAGTTTTAATTTTTCTATCAATGCGTTAGCGAGCGTTATTGCTCTATGCAAATCTGCATTGCCTCTAATTTCTATCCCTCGTTTAAGAACTTTAAATTTGTTAGGTTCAAATTTGTCAATGAATTTCTGCAAGTCTTGTGTAAGTTTAATGTCTGTTTGTTGCATATTTTATATAATAATGCCACTATAATATAAATCAACATCAAATTGTTTTATTAACTTTTCAACTAGTTGAAAAAATGTATGGCGCTGCATAAAACATATGTTACAACACAATTTTATTAAACAAAAAAATCCTTTTCAAGTTTATTAGGATGTAGTGATGACATAAGTGATAAGCGGGTACACAAAACCTTTTTTACACTTTTCAAAACTAAACTACGGCTAAAACAAAACCTATTAGATGCAACAATTTGATGATGTTAAGTCTGTACTTGCCGAGTCGCAAACCTATTATTTGGTAAGCGTTGATATGAATTCAAATTATAGCTATTTAAACCGTCGTTACGCTTTATGGTTCGAACCTATACACGGCGATTTGGTTGGCAAAAATTTCTCGATCACGATGCATCCCGACGATCAGCTTGTTTGCGAGCAAGTAAGTATGCAAGCATTTGCTAATCCTGATTCGGTATTTCCTGCAGTACTTAGAAAAATGGACGGAAACGGCGGTTTTGTTATGACCAAGTGGGAATTTAAGGCTATGTTTGATGAGTTGGGTAACCCGAATGGGATTTTTTGCATTGGGCATGACATCACCGAACTTACCAGAGCAAACACAGACTTAGAGGAAATTAGGAACAGTCATTCGCACGAAGTGCGGAAACATGTTGCAAATCTTTTAGGCTTAGGACGTGTGATAGCAGAAAGCGATAATGCCAAGGCACTAAAACACGTCGCAAAAATGATTGAGCAATGCACCATCGATTTGGACAACGCCATTAGAAAAATATATTAGTCGAAAATTTGCTCGTTTACTAGTGGCAATACAAAGTAAAATTCAGTTCCACCACCTTCAACATCCCTAAAACCGATTGTTCCGTTATACGCTCTGAGAATTTTTTTAGAGATGGAGAGCCCTATCCCAAAAGATTTTTCTCCGTCGGTGCCGAGTTCGCCGGGTCCACTATCCATATCAAAAATGGTTTTACGCTTATCTTTTGGAATGCCCGCACCTTGATCTCTCACAGCCACTTCAATTTCCTCTTCAAAAACATCCATAGAAAGAAAAATTTTCGACTCAAATGGACTAAATTTAATGGCGTTGGCCAACAGATTGCCAACAACTCTAATTAATTCGCTTCTGTTAGCATAAACTGTTGCTTCGTCTAGTTGATGTACGATAATTTGACCCTTCAGCGTTGCCTTGTAGTCAAAAAGCGCAATACATTCTAACAGTACCAGATCTAACCTAACATTTGTACAGGTCATACTAACCTCAGGGTTTGTCTCCAAAAGCTTTTCTATTAACGATAGCGCAACTTCTCCAGACGATTTTATGATTTGTAAGGTCTCTAGGTCATCAGCATCACGCCCAGACTCTTCCATCATTAAACCTATAATCGTATTTATACCACCAATTGGATTTCTCAAATCGTGGGTTACAACCTTTAATAATGCCTGATTTTCTTGTTGCATTTGTCTAAGCTCGCCTACGGTATCAGAAAGTTGCAGGTTTAAACGGTTTAGTTTTGCAACATTAGCTTTTGATTTGCGCAATGTTCTTAACATGTAAACAATAAAAAAGAGACTTATAAATATCGCTAAAGCGGTACCTATGAAATAAAGATTAGTTACTTTTTTATTCCCACTAACAATTGCTGGTATGTCTTGCCGGCTAACTGCATTATTATTATTGTATAACAAATATGTAAATCGTAGCGGATAATTTACCCAGATTTGGGATTTGTTAATTGGAGGATATAATTTACCTGCAACACTTTGCCTGCAACCTATCAATCCCAAACTGATTAAAAGTATAGGCAAAAACTTAAAACACGTAAACCGCCGAGTACCTGAGCCGAATCTAATCATTATACTATTTATCTATCCGCTCCGGCAATTTCAGCAACAGGCGCTAACAATATTTGATTTACAAAATACCTTAATACAATACCATTTTGGTTTAGCATGCTATTAATTATCATCACACAACTAACTGAAGTGAATAGCTAAAGATTTGACTTATCTATAATTTCTTGAGAAATCAAGTCGCCCAAATCGGCTGCTAGTTCATCAGATATGGCACCCTCACCTTTCCATTCGATACTTAACGTACCAGCTTGTGGAGAGATTATACCTAAATCGACATTTTGCTCACTGATTTTAAATGTGCCATTTTGTAGCGGAAAAACTAAATAGCTCACACCCCTTAACTCAATTTCGAAATTTTCCATCTTCATTTTTGGTCAATTAACACAATTAAATAGAAAATGTTCTGAGATTTAACTTTTAGCTAACTTTAAATCTCAGATATGCACTAAAACTGAGGTTTTTAATGCGTGTATTTAACTGTAAAGCAATAAAAAGTTATCGATAAATTTTAATAAAGCTCAAGTTTACGCCTGATGCTCCCGTTTTTCAAAAACCAAATTGTAATTCTTTTGTTCCCCCTAGACAGAACAACAAGAAAATGGCGAAATTCGAACTACAGTTAGAGGGCAAACAACTTATCATAGACCCGCAGGAAAATGGCGTTTACCGAGTAATGGAAAACGAAGAGAAAATTGGTGTAGTTTATGCCACTATAGACAATGGTAAAGTTGGCTGGTCGACACAGGATGAATTGCCTGACGATTTCGTGCAACAACTTGGCGAATTAATCACAGACCATAATAGTGCAAGTGAATAACGAATTTATCGTAATGGCTAACAAAAATATCGTGAGCCAGTACACATTAAATAATCACAATTAAAAATCCCATTCGATATTTAATCAAATGGGATTTTTAGTAACTATTTTGAGGAAAATTAAATTCTAAATCCTCCAGAAACTTCTATTCTTTGCGCATTAATCCATTTAGATTCGTCTGAACAAAGAAATGCAACTACCGATCCAATATCATCTGGCAAACCAACTCTTCCTAAAGCAGTTTGAGAAGAAACCAACTTGTTGTAATCTGCACTGTCACGAACTGCTCCACCACCAAAATCTGTTTCAATTGCACCCGGCGCTATAGAATTTACTCTGATTTTCCTTGCCCCTAATTCTACAGCTTGGTATCTTGATAGCGAATCAATTGCTGCTTTCATTGCGCCATAAGCAGAATATCCTGCGAATGAAAATCTAGCCAACCCAGAAGAAGTGTTTACAATACTGCTTCCGTCATTAAGTAATGGTAACAATTTTTGAGTAAGGAAAAAAGGTCCTTTGAAATGGATATTTGTCATTGCATCCAAAGTCTCCTCAGTTGTAGATTCGAAACTTTCGTTAATGCCGATTCCTGCGTTGTTAACTAAGGCATCTAATTTTGCAGATGAAAATTGAGTTTCTAAAACGTTGTTAACTTCACTTACAAAAGCGTCGAAACCTGCTATTGAAGAAATATCCAGAGACAATGCAAAAGCTTTCTGCCCAATGGTTTCAATTTCTTTTACAACTTCGTCTGCAAATTCTTTTTTTGTTTGATAGGTTAAAATGATATCAAATCCTTTGTTCGCTAGTGCGATAACCGAATCTTTACCTAAACCACGGCTTGCGCCAGTTACTAATGCTATTTTATTTGCCATTTTTATTTTTTTAAATGATAAAACAAAGTTGGAAATTTAACATGTTCGGTAATTTGCACAAATCAAATGAATATTTGTAAAAATCAAACAACCGATAATTCTCTATAATGTTGTGGAGATTGCTTACTGTGCTTTTTAAAGAAATTAGAAAAGTGCGCCACTTCTTCGAATCCCAAGGTAAATGCAATTTCAGAAATGTTCCATTTAGTTTGTGTAAGTAGCATTTTAGCTTCCTGAAACACACGGCTTCCAATAATTTCTCCAGTTGTTTTTCCGGTTGTGTCTTTTAAAACCTTATTCAAATGGTTAACATGAACGCCCAGAATGCCTGCAAAATCCGCTGGTGTTTTTAATCTTAAAAGGTGACTAATATTTTCAATGGGAAATTGCCTTTCTAATAATTCGATAAACAGCGTTGTAGTTCTAGAAGCGGCGGTTTTATTATTTTCTACGGGAAGAATTGGTTTTAATTTCTGACCTAGATGAATCAATTCCATCAGATAATTCCTCAATAAATCATATTTGTACATATAATCAGATTGAATCTCGTCGTGCATTTTCAAGAAAATATCTTCAAATTTTTTGAATTGTTCGGTGGAGATTTGATACACAAAATCACTATGTGGCGAAAAAACAGGAAGATTGTCTATTTCAAACCCGGTTTTAGAAGTTGGTAAAAAATCTTTGGTGAACACACAAAACTGTCCAGACTGTTCCGCATCAAGGTGCGTGTAATTGTAAGGGATTTTTGGAGAAGCAAATAGAACCGCACAATCTTCGATATCGACAGTTTTATCTGCATATTCTACCTTGTTCTTGCCATTAATCAAACTTATTTTATAATAAGTTCTCCTGTTATAAGGCATTCCAGTTTTCGATGAACACGTTTTGTAAATCTCCGAAATATCGAAAACATTGAAGTGCCCCACATCCTTATTAATATTATCATTAAGGAATTGATTGATATCTGGACAGCTTTCTCCTAAAATATCCTTATAAAATTCTTTGATGGTTATCGAACTCATTAACTTGCAAAAATCAAAGATAATGATTTACTAATGAAATATATTTCAATACTTAAATAATCAATATTCAGAAATACGAAAACTAATAATTATTGATAAATCGGTATTTTAAGGTGAGCGAGACTTCTAAAACGAAATCTCGCTTAACCATTACATCTATCTAATCACCTTAAACTCTGTCCTCCTGTTAACCTGATGGTCTTCTGCAGGACAATTTACGTCATTTGCACATCTGTTTAGCAATTGGGTTTCGCCGTAACCTTTCCAAGTCAATCTGTTTTTGGCAATACCTTTTTCTATCAAATATTCTACCGCAGCTTTAGCTCTTTGGTTAGAAAGCCATAAGTTATAGGCATCGTTTGCTCTACTATCGGTATGCGAGCCCAATTCTATATTCAGTTCCGGATAATCTTCTAGAATAGTTACAATCTTATCTAATTCTATTGCGGCATCTGGCCTGATGTTAAACTTATTAAAATCATAGTAGATGTTTTTGATGATAAATTGGTCTTTCGGCCTTTCTACTTTTACTCTATCTGGAGCCGGCTTAGCTACCAAATCTTCTTTAACAGGAAGTATCTGTTTTTTATCTTCTACAAAGTATATATCATCGCTTCCGGCACCACCACTTCTGTCGGATGATAAATATTTAATGTTGCCGTTAGCATTTAAGAAAAAGGCAAAATCATCCCTTGGTGAGTTTACAGGGAAACCTAAATTTACTATATCACCACTGGTTTCTAAAAAATAAATATCCAATCCGCCCAAACCAACTCGGCCATCGCTAGCAAAAAAGAGCTTACCGTTTGCATCCAGCGCAGGACTACGTTCGTTTCCAATGGTATTTATAGCAGTTTGATTTTGTGGTATTCCCCATGTCCCGTCGGCATTCTTCTTAACCAGATAAATATCATTACCACCTTTTCCGCCAGGCATGTCAGATGAGAAATATAAGGTATTCCCGTCTGGACTGATAAATGGGTCGGCGATACAGTATTCATTTACATTATTTAACGGAAAAGATACCGGTTCAGACCAATTGCCATCCTTATCTCTAACAGCAAAGTAAGTTTCTACATGAATTGTACTTGGTTCGTTTTTAACTTTTGTAATGGTTTCTGGTATTCTGGTTAACGTAAAATAAACCTGATCAGCATTTGCTGTAAAACTAGCCGAACCAACATGGTAATTGGTGTTGGTTTTTACCGGAAAAAGTTTGAGATCATCTTGGCCATCTTTAAAAAACCATCTTAAATATTTCGTGCCCGTCCAGCCGTTATAATCTTCGCTAGGCAGTTCCAACCTTCTATCAAATTTTAAAAAAGAACGAGCTGTTTCATTATTTACATGAACTTTCGCAGATCTATCAGAAGTAAAACTCACACCATCTTTGTAGTCAAACGGACCCCAATCTGAGTTTTCGGAGTTAAGGTGAGCATGGTTTTCTACCGTAACATTTTTGGGGTTTGCCATAGCTTTTATGGCAAAATCGCAAGAAGCTAGGTATAGTTCCCGTTGTACAGCCGAAGCATTTTTATCCGCAGCAAAATAGGCTTCGAATTTAGTTTTGGCCTCAGCAAATTTCCCATTACTTTGTAGTGCTTTTGCGTAGCCAAGCAAATTTTCTGAACTGCTATTCGGTAGTGTTAGGGCTTTGGCATACCATTCTTCTGCCTGTTCATAATCTCTAATTACAGCATATGATTTTGCAAGTTGTTGCGCTGTATGCAAAGTTTGTTTCTGTTTGTACGCCTTTTTATAAACATCAATGGCTTTGCTGTAATTGTATAATTCAAACTCACTATCTGCTAATTTAACAGCGTATTGCGCCCCAACATTAGAAACAAACAACAACGTTATCCCGGCAAACATCAGCGTAAAAATTTTAATTCTATTAATCATAACTATGCCTTAAAACTGCCTAGGTGAAACCATTCTTACTTTATTTTTATCAAATGAGTAGCCTACCGAGATCTCATGTGTGCCACTTGCATAACCTTGTAAAGGTCCAGTTGCAAAATCATAAGCATAACCAATTCTTAAATTTCTGGTTGGAAATAGTTGCAAAGCACCAACTACAGAGTTTCTCGCATTTAGATTATCCTGCAAATTATTCTTTTCGTATAACTTTATTGCAGAGCGATAAGAGCCCCCAAGCCAAAACCTTTCAGACAAAATCATGAACATGTTTAAATCTAAACTAGTTGGTCCTTTTTTATCATCTTTAATTAAAAATGAAGGTCGCAACTGTATGCTTTCATTTATTGGCACCAATGCTCCGGCGGTAAGATAGTAATGAACCGCTGGCTGTGGTACGTAAGCGTATCTTGTTACATCTATGGCACTCGAGATTAGGTTATCTGCAGAAAATCCGGCAAAATACCTGTCGTTAGAGAAAAACACACCAAAACGGGCATCGGGCAGTAATGCTCTTTCCATGCCAAACGGCTGTCGACTTTCCCTATCATTTGGATCTAATATCGAGCCATCCAATCCTAATTGCATTATCCCGGCGCTAACTCCCAAAGCTAAACGCGACGAACCTTCGTCATTTAACTTTAGTCGGTAGGCATAACTAGCATAGGCCATAAGGTTTTTTTGAGCGCCCAAAACATCACTAGCAACTTGGAATGCAAGACCAACATTACCATTATTAGCAATGGCATCTGCAGCAAAGCTGAAACTTTTTGGAGCTCCAGTTACGCCTGTCCATTGCGTACGGTAAAAGCTATGCAGGTTAAGAACCTCTTTGTAACCTGCATAGGCTGGGTTTATGTAAATGCCGTTAAAAATGTATTGGCTGTATTGTGCATCTTGTTGGGCTTTCGAAATTGTACTACCAAGTAGCAAAAACGTAAGTATCGATATTATCTTTTTCATATATTGTTTCATTGCTAGTTAGTTTCTGAAATTTCTAATTAAAGTGATAAATCCTTTTTTGACCTCCCATTCGTTGCTGCCTCTTTTCTTAACCTTCAACAGATAATAATAGGTTCCCTCGTTCAAGCCATCCCCTGTCCAATCATTTCTATAACCTTTTCTGTTGAACACTTCGTTACCCCATCTGTTCACTATAGATAGCTCATTTTCTGCGTATTGGTCAAGCCCTCTAATTTCGAAAGTGTCATTTTCACCATCGCCATTTGGCGTAAACACATTTGGAACTTTTACATCTACATAATTTACGTCGATAGTAACGGTAGCTACATTACTGTAATATCCACTGTTATCTTTAACGCGATATGTAAACTTATCTACACCAACATAACCATTGTTTGGTGTGTAGGTAATCGTTCCATCTGCATTAACGGTTACCCTTCCATTTGCTGGCTGGGTTACAATCTCGATGCTTGCTTTGTCTATAGTTGCATTTCCATTTACGTCATTGCCCGTTACCGGAATTACAATTGGCGTATTTACTTTGGTTGTGCCATTATCATCTGTTGCAACCGGAGGTTTTGCAAGAGCGGTAACCGTAGGCGTGTCGTTTGTACCCGATGTACCAGAAGCATCACCCACAGGCGCATTGCTAGGCGTTCTACCGTCAACACGTGCCGTATTGGTTACCGTACCAGCATTTTTATCTGCCTGGGTTAATGTATAAGTTACCGTTTCTGTTACCACAGCTCCAGGAGCCATTGTACCATTAATGGTTCTGTTTAACCCAAGTTTAGCATCTGCCAATACCACATTACTAATAGCCACGCTACCATTATTTGTAATCGTAAAGGTGTAAGTGATGGTATTTCCGTCTGCACTTAGCACTCCTGTTTTTACAAGTGTTAGACTAGCTACTCCGTTTATTGCAACCACAGTCGCATCGTTCGGTGCCGGCGTATTCGGATCATCGGACAAAAGATCGCTAACGATTTCGTTCAATGTATTTCTACCGCTAACGCTTGCTTGGTTACTGAACGAGCCAGAATTAACCTCGGCTTGTGTAAGCGTATGCCTAGCTGTTACGGTTGCGCTGGCGCCTGGCGCCAGCGTAGCAATACTTGCCGGAGTAATCGAGCCTGCATCTGCTCCAGCATCTGTAACCACCACATTTGTTAAAGCAGAAGTTCCAGTGTTTCTAACCGTTAACGTGTAGTTGATAACATCGCCAGCTTTAGTTACCGGAGTGCTACTTGCCACTTTGGTCAGCTCAATACCAGAACTTACTACGTTTACGGTTACCGTAATCGGATCAGAAAGTACATCATCTACAGTTTTTAGTCTGTAGGTGTAAGTATCTGTTCCGGTAAAACCGTTATTTGGCGTATAAGTAATAGTGCCGTTAGCATTAATAACTATTGTTCCGTTAGTTGGATTTGTGCCACCAGCTACAACTGTCGTATTGGTTGCCGACGGACCATCATTTGCTTTTACATCTGTAGTAATTGGCGTATTAATTGGCGTTGTAATATTATCAGCTACACCTACCGGTTTAATTTCGATGATGAAAGTCTGTGGCGATGAAGCATCAACTCCGCCTAAAGCAGTACCGCCATTATCCCTTAGCACAACCGTAACCACTGCCCTACCTACTGCACCAGTTGCTGGCGTATAAGTTAATGTTCCGTTTGGAGCAATTGAAGGTGCCACAGCGAACAAACCAGGATTATTATTGGTTACCACAAAGTTTAGTACCTGTGCATTTTCATCTGCCGGACCTTTGTTTATGTTGGTCGCCCAGTTGTTAATGGTCCTTGCTCCAGAATTAACAGGAATGCTTTCATTTAATCCTTTAGTGAAACTTGGTGCATCGTTAACGGGCGCCACGGTAATGTTAATTGTAACATCTACTGTTCCGCCTTTGCCATCGCTAACGGTAAGCACAAAACTATCTGTACCGTTGTAATTTGCATTTGGCGTATAAACGTAGGCACCTGTTGTAGCATTAAGTGAAACGGTGCCGTTTGCAGGCTGAGTTTTTACGGTGTAAGTAAGTGCATCGCCATCCGGATCTGTTGCGATAACGTTACCACTGTAGTTAAAGTCCTCGTTTATGGTTATTGCAACCGGCGGACTTGTAATTACAGGTGCATCGTTTACTCCTGTTACCGTAACATTTACCGTTATCGTTACTTTACCGCCTTTTCCATCATCAACAGTAACCGTAAAGTTATCGCTACTGTTAAAGTTTGGTTTTGGTGTGTACACGTAGTTTCCAGTAGTTGGATCTATCGTTACCGTTCCGTTTACCGGATTGGTGCCGATTGCATAAGTTAATGCATCGCCATCTATGTCGCTACCCGTTACCTTGCCACTTACCGGTGTATCTTCTGCTGTTGTAACTGCAGGCGCAGTTGCCGTAGGCAGATCATTTACCGCACCAACAGTAATAGTTACTGTAACGTTTGTTACGCCACCTTTACCGTCATCCACCTTGATGGTGAAACTATCTGTACCATTAAAGTTAGGGTTTGGTGTGTAAGTGTAAGTTCCATCTGGATTTACTACAACCGTACCATTTGCAGGATCAGTTCCCTTGCTGAATGTAAGTGGATCTCCATCTACATCTGTTGCAGTTACCGAACCATTTACTGGTGTATCTTCACTGGTAGTTTTGCTATCGCCAGTTCCTACCGGGATATCATTTACTGCCGTGATGTTTATGGTAACAGGAAGATTTACTGTTCCGCCTTTACCGTCATCCACCTTGATGGTGAAATTATCTGTACCCGTTGCATTTGCATTTGGCGTGTAAACATAAGCTCCAGTGGTTGGATTTACGGTTACCGTACCTTTGCTTGGTGCGTTGTTTAAGCTGTAAGTTAGTACATCGCCATCTACATCGGTTGCAGTTACTGCTCCGTTTACTGGCGTGTCTTCTGCAGTTGTTTTGTTATCTCCTGTACCTGTCGGGATATCATTTACTGCGCCTACAGTTATATTTACTGGAACATTAATCACACCACCTTTTCCGTCATCTACCCTAATGGTGAAACTATCCGTTCCATTGAAGTTAGGATTTGGCGTGTAGGTATATGTACCATCCGGATTTACCACAACCGTACCATTTGCAGGATCGGTGCCTTTGGTAAAGGTAAGCGGATCTCCATCTACATCTGTAGCCGTTATCGCACCGCTAACCGGCGTATCCTCGTTAGTGGTCTTATTATCAGCTGTTGCAGTTGGTGCATCGTTTACCGGGGTTATGGTAATATTTACGGTAAGCGTTATTGTTCCAACCTTGCCGTCATCCACCTTGATGGTGAAACTATCTGTACCAGTTGCATTTGGATTTGGCGTGTAGACGTAAGCGCCGGTTGTTGGATTAACCGTTACTGTTCCCTTGCTCGGCTGATTATTTACCGTATACGTTAACGGATCGCCATCTGCATCAGTTACCGTTACGTTTCCATTTACAGGTATATCCTCATTGGTAGTCTTGCTATCGCCGTTACCTACCGGGATATCATTTACAGCCGTTACCGTAATGTTTACAGGAAGTGTGATTATGCCTCCCTTACCATCATCCACCTTGATGGTGAAACTATCTGCACCAAAATAATTTGCATTTGGCGTATAGGTATACGTACCATCAACATTTACAACTACCGAACCGTTTGCAGGATCTGTAGCTTTTGTAAAGGTCAACAGATCGCCGTCTACATCGGTAGCAATCACTGCACCGTTCACCGGAGTATCTTCGTTGGTTGTTTTGGTATCGCCTGTACCTGTTGGTGCATCGTTTACCGAATTAACCGTAATGGTAACCGTTAGGTTTATTGTACCACCCTTGCCGTCATCTACTTTAATAGTGAAACTATCCGTACCGTTGAAGTTTGCGTTTGGCGTGTAGGTATAGGTGCCATCCGCATTTACTACTGCGATACCATTTGCCGGATCGGTCGCCTTACTGAATGTCAGAGCATCGCCATCCAAGTCTACCGCGGTAACCGCACCGTTTACCGGTGTATTTTCGTTGGTAGTTTTGGCATCGCCAGTACCGGTCGGTGCATCGTTTACAGGGGTAACGGTAATGGTAACCGGAACGGATACCATACCGCCATTGCCATCGCTGATGATGATACTGAATGCATCCGGACCGTTGTAATTGGTATTCGGTGTATATACGTAGCTACCGTTCGAGCTTACCGTTACCGTACCATTTGCAGGTACGTTTGCAGGATCCAAGCTAAACGTTAACACATCTCCCTCTACATCGTTACCAAATACCACACCTGTTGCTGGCGTATCTTCCGGTGTAGTTCTATTATCTCCCGTTCCAGTTGGCGCATCGTTTACTGGCGTGATGTTTACATTAATTGTTACAGTAGTTATACCGCCCTTGCCATCGCTTACATTTACGGTAAAGCTGTCCGTACCCGTGGCATTTGCATTTGGCGTGTAGGTAAACAGGCCTGTAGTTGGATCTATTGTAACTGCTCCCTTGCCAGGATTAGCACCAACTGTAAAAGTTAACGGATCGCCGTCGTTATCTGTGGCGGTCAGCTGTCCGCTGAAGCTGGTGTCTTCCGGGGTAGTTCTATTTATAGTTGTACTAGGCACTACTGGTGCATCATTTAACGAACCAATGGTTATGGTTACCGGTACAGTAACCGTACCGCCCTTGCCATCGCTAATGGTAATTGTAAAACTATCAGACCCATTGTAGTCTAGGTTTGGCGTATAGGTGTAGGTACCGTTGGCATTCACAACTACTGTTCCATTAGTAGGATCGGTCGCTTTGCTATAGGTTAAAGCATCGCCATCTACATCTGTACCGTTAACTCTTCCGCTAACAGGCACATCTTCGTCTGTGTTTTTATTATCTCCAGTTCCTGTTGGCGCATCGTTTACAGGAGTTATGGTAATGGTTACAGGTAAAACGATTACTCCGCCATTGCCGTCATCAACCTTAATGCTAAAGCTATCGCTACCGTTTACATTTGCATTTGGCGTATAGACATAGGCGCCAGTTGCTGGATTAATTACAACTGTACCTTTAGCAGGTGCTGTACCTTGTGTAAAGGTTAAGGTATTGCCGTCTGGATCACTTGCCGATACACTGCCAGCAACCGCTACATCTTCAGGAGTTGTTTTTGTATCTCCCGTACCTGTAGGGTTATCATTAACATCAGTAACGGTAATGTTGACCGTGATGATAGCCGTACCACCTTTGCCATCGCTTACTCGAATAGTGAAACTATCGCTACCATTGTAGTTTGCATTTGGCGTGTAAGTGTATGTACCATCGGCATTTACTACAGCTGTACCGTTTGTCGGGTTGGTAGCTTTTGTAAACGTAAGGGCATCGCCATCAATATCGGTTGCAGTTACAACACCGTTTACCGGGGTATCTTCGGCGGTTGTTCTGGTATCATTATTACCTACCGGGATATCATTAACCGGTGTTACCGTAATGTTTACCGGAAGATTGATTGTACCGCCCTTGCCGTCATCCACCCTGATGGTGAAGCTATCGCTACCATTAAAGTTTACCTCTGGTGTATACGTATATGTACCATCCGCATTTACCACGACCGTACCGTTTGATGGATCTGTTGCTTTGCTAAATGTTAAGGCATCACCATCTACATCGGTTGCAGTTACAGAACCACTTACCGCAACATCTTCGTTGGTAGTTTTGTTATCGCCAGTTCCTGCAGGGATATCATTAACAGCATTTACCGTAATATTTACCGTAAGCGTGGTGCTACCTCCCCTGTTGTCGTCCACCTTAATGGTGAAACTATCTGTACCACTGTAGTTTGGATTTGGCGTGTAGGTGTAGGTACCATCTGCATTTACCACAACCGTACCGTTTGCTGGATCGGTAGCCTTGGTGTAGGCCAGTACATCGCCGTCAACATCTGTTGCTACGACCGCTCCGTTTACCGGGGTATCTTCGCTGGTAGTTCTGGTATCTCCAGTTCCTGTTGGCGCATCATTTACAGGGGTAACATTTACATTTACAGTTACCGTTGTCGTACCACCTTTTCCATCGCTCACTGTTACGGTAAAGCTATCTGGTCCGTTATAATTTGGATTTGGTGTGTAGGTGTATGCGCCAGTTGTTGGATCGATAACCACTGTACCTTTTGTTGGGCTGGTAGTTACCGCATAGGTCAACGGATCGCCATCTACATCTGTTGCGGTAATTGTTCCGTTCAGCACGTTATCCTCTGGTGTAGACCTAGTAATTGTTGCGCTTGGCACTACAGGCGCATCGTTCTGCGGAGTAACTGTTATGTTTACCGGAACCGTCACTGAGCCTCCATTGCCATCGCTGATCAGGATATTGAAACTATCCGTACCGTTAAAGTTGCTGTTTGGCGTATAGGTATAGGTTCCATTTGCATTTACAACTACTGTTCCGTTAGTTGGGTCGGTTGCTTTGGTAAATGTTAATGGATCGCCATCAACATCGCTACCCGCAACACTGCCGTTCACCGGAGTATCTTCATTGGTTGTTTTGGTATCACCCGTACCAGTAGGTGCATCATTTACTGGTGTAATATTTATGGTTACCGGCAATGAAATTACACCGCCTTTGCCGTCATCTACCTTGATGGTGAAGTTATCCGTACCATTTGCGTTCGCATTCGGCGTGTATACATAAGCGCCAGTAGTCGGGTTAACGGTTACCGTACCTTTTGTTGGTGCAGTATCCAAAGTAAATCCTAGTGCATCTCCATCGGTATCTGTTGCAGTTACTGTTCCGCTTACAGGCGTATCCTCGCTGGTAGTTTTGCTATCGCCAGTACCTACCGGGATATCATTTACCGAAGTTACCGTAATGTTTACCGGTAACAGAACACTGCCACCTTTACCATCATCAACCTTGATGGTGAAACTATCTGTACCGTTAAAGTTCGCATTTGGCGTATAGGTGTAAGTACCATCTGCGTTTACTACAACCGTACCGTTTGCCGGGTTTGTAGCCTTTGTAAATGTCAGCGCATCGCCATCGATATCGGTTGCAGTTACTGCGCCGTTTACAGGCGTATCTTCGTTGGTGGTTTTTGTGTCTCCTGCTCCAGTTGGTGCATCGTTTACTGCATTTACAATAATGTTTACTGGAAGATTGATCACTCCGCCCTTTCCGTCATCCACCTTGATGGTGAAACTATCTGAACCATTGTAATTTGCATTTGGCGTGTAAGTGTAAGTACCATTTGCATTTACTACAACTGTTCCGTTTGTTGGGTCGGTTGCCTTGGTAAATATCAAGGCATCGCCATCAACATCGGTTGCCGTTACAGCACCGTTTACAGCAGTATCCTCATTGGTAGTTTTGGCATCACCAGTTCCTACCGGGATATCATTTATCGGATTAACCGTAATGTTTACCGTTACGGTTGTGCTACCGCCATTTCCGTCATCTACCTTGATACTAAAGCTATCCGAACCGTTATAATTTGTTATTGGTGTATAGGTGTAAGTTCCGTTTGCATTTACAACCACTGTACCATGCGAAGGATCGCTTGCTTTGCTAAACGTTAATGCGTCGCCATCTACATCGGTTGCACTAACTGCACCACTTACCGCAGTGTCTTCGTTGGTTGTTTTGCTATCTCCAGTGCCTACTGGAGCATCGTTGTCAGAACCGACAATAATATTTACTACAGCTATCACTGTTCCTCCCTTGCCATCGCTTACCAAAACGGTAAAGCTATCTGGACCAGTGTAATCTAATGTTGGCGTATAGGTATAGGTTCCATCTGGATTTACAACCACCGTTCCATTTGCCGGATCGGTCGCTTTGGTATAAGTCAATGGATCGTTCTCAACATCGAACGCCACAACAGAACCACTTACCGGAACATCTTCTGGTGTAGTTTTGCTATCTGCAGGACTGGCCACCGTTGGCGCATCATTTACCGCGGTAACCGTAATATTTACCGTTACGGTTGTTGTGCCACCATTTCCATCATCTAATTTAATAGTGAAACTGTCGCTACCATTATAGTTTGGATTTGGTGTGTAGGTGTAGGTGCCGTTTGCGTTTACCACAACTGTTCCGTTTGCCGGATCGGTTGCTTTGGTAAAGGTAATCGCATCGCCGTCCAGATCTGCACCGCTAACGCTACCATTAACAGGCGTATCTTCGTTGGTCGTTTTGCTATCTCCCGTTCCGGTTGGCGCATCATTTGCAGGTGTAATGGTTACGGTTACAGGGAGATCTATTGTTCCGCCCTTGCCGTCATCCACCTTGATGGTGAAACTATCCGTACCATTTGCGTTTGCATTTGGAGTATAAGTATAAGTTCCAGTTGCCGGATTTACAGTTACGCTACCTTTAGTTGGTGCGGTGTTTAGCGTGTAGGTTAACACATCGCCATCTGCATCAATTGCATTTACACTACCATTTACTGGTGTGTCCTCGTTGGTAGTTTTGCTATCTCCTGTTCCGGTTGGCACGTCATTTACTGGCGTGATGGTAATGGTTACCGGAAGATTGATTGTTCCACCCTTGCCGTCATCCACCTTGATGGTGAAACTATCTGAACCATTTGCGTTTGCATTTGGCGTGTAAACGTAAGCTCCAGTTGTTGGGTTTACAGTTACGCTACCTTTTGTTGGTGTAGTATTTAACGTATAAGTCAATGCATCGCCGTCCAAATCTGTTGCTGTTACAGTACCGTTTACAGGCGTGTCTTCGTTAGTTGTTTTACTATCGCCTGTTCCGGTAGGCACGTCATTTACCGGCGTGATGGTGATGGCTACGGGAAGTTCTATTGTTCCGCCCTTACCGTCATCCACCTTGATGGTGAAATTATCTGAACCGTTTGCATTTGCATTTGGCGTGTAAACGTAAGCTCCAGTTGTTGGATTTATAGTTACCGTACCTTTTGTTGGTACTGTAGAACCTAAAGTGTAGGCTAAAGCATCTCCATCCAGATCAGTTGCCGTTACCGCACCATTTACAGGCGTGTCTTCGTTAGTTGTTTTACTATCGCCTGTTCCAGTTGGTACATCATTTACCGGAGAAACCGTAATGTTTACCGTTAAAATTGTAATGCCACCGTTGCCATCGTTTACGCTGATGTTAAACGTATCTGGGCCATTGTAATTTGCATTTGGCGTGTAGGTATAAGTACCATCTGCATTTACCACAACCGAACCATGGGCTGGATCTGTTGCTTTAGTATAAGTTAGAGCATCACCATCCGCATCAGTTGCGCTAACACTACCATTTACTGGCGTGTCCTCATTGGTTGTTTTGGTATCACCCGTACCTGTTGGCACGTCGTTTACCGGGGTAACAGTAATATTTACAACTGCCGTTACCGAACCTCCGTTACCATCGGTAACTAAAATGTTAAATGTATCTGGACCATTGTAATTGGCATTTGGTGTATAGGTATAGGTACCATTTGCATTTACCACAACCGTACCATTTGCCGGGTCTGTTGCTTTGCTATAAGTTAAGGCATCGCCCTCAACATCAGAAGCTACCACCGCACCGCTAACAGCTACCTCTTCTGGTGTAGTCTTGCTGTCGGCCGGCATAGCAATGGTAGGCGCATCATTTACCGGTGTAATTGTAATTACTACCGGAAGTATGATTGAGTTGCCCTGTCCGTCATCCACCTTGATGGTGAAATTATCTGAGCCATTAGCATTGCTATTTGGAGTGTAGGTGTAAGTTCCATCGGCATTTACCACAACCGTACCTTTTGCCGGAGCGCTTGCTAATGTGTACACAAGCGGATCGCCGTCTACATCTGTAGCCGTTACCGCACCATTTACAGGCGTATCTTCATTGGTTGTTTTAGCATCACCTGTACCTGTTGGTACATCGTTAATCCCGGTAATTGTAATATTTACGTTGGCCGGTGTTGTAGCGTAGGCAGTACCATCGCTACCGTTCCATGTAAATGTTGATGCGCCGTTGTAATTACTTGCCGGCACAAATTTAAGATTTACAATATCTGCGGTATTAATTTCCGTTCCTGCTGTTATTGGCGTACCGTTTAACTGTAACACACCCTGATTTGCAGGAGGTAAAGTAACGATTTGAATTTTGGTTAACGGATTGTTATCGATATCGGTGTATTGAGAAACAAAATCTGAACTTGCAAATGAGATTGCATTATCTTCTGTACCAGTTTTGGTAACATCTGTAACCAGAGGGATATCATTTACCGCAGTTACCGTAATGTTTAAGGTTGATGTTGCCGAACCTCCATTAACATCAACAACTGTATAAGTTATGGTTGGTACAGCACCGTTAAAGTTATTTGCAGGTACAAAAACGTAACTGCCATCTGCATTAATGGTAATGGTACCTGCCGGGATAGTGTATGGAGTGCCCACAGCTATATCGCCAGTTACACCAGCTATTGTAAATTTAGAAACTGATAAAGCATCGCCATCAATATCCGTATCATTAGCCAGTAAACCTTGACCAGCCAAAACATTTAAACTTACATCTTCTGCAACAGTGTTGATATCCGTAGCAGGTGTTGGGTTATCATTAACCGGAGAAATAATGATATCCACCGTTTTCGTGTCTTGTAGAGCTGGCCCGCCGGTGTTGCCTTTATCATCTACAACAACGTTCATCGGGATGGTTCCATTTGCGTTAAGCACCGGTTGGTAAAACACATTGCCATTTGAGATAAACGCGTTTAGGTTAGCAATGCTACCTGTTAAAACAACCGAAGCTGTTCCGCTACCTGTTACCGTTACGCCCGCAGCATTAACAGAAGTTATTACACCTTGTGGCACAGTTAAAGTAACCGTAATATTATTTGCGTTTCCTGCATCTTCATCCCTTACCGAGAAGCTTTTCACCACACCGGCAACATCTTCCTGAATAGTTGTATTGCCCAAAACAGTAATTGCAGGAGGTAAATTGTAGTCTTCCCTCCAATCTCTTTCCGGTGTTCCTGGTGTATCCAGATTAGGGAATGATGTAGGTGTTTGTCCGTTGGTTGGATTTAACAATGCGGTATTGGCATCGTAAGCATCATCCAAACCATCGTTGTCAATATCTACTCCAGATGGAACAATATTAGCAACCCTGTCATTATTTGTATCCCAACCTTCAACCGCATCTTTATCACCATCGTTATCTGCATCTATATCCAGATAATCTGGATCTGCATCGCCATCTGTATTTGTTGGAATAATAGTTACGCCACCATTATTGGTATCGTAGGCATTATCCATACCATCGCCATCGGTATCTACACCACTTGGCGCAATATAACCTGCAGTTGTTTGCGCTTCAATGTTATCCACGATACCATCGCCATCACTATCAATATCTAAGAAATTAGGTTTGCCATCGGTATCGGTATCTCTAATTACCAATGCCGTACCACCATTATCTTTATCTATAATATTGCTTGCACCATCGCCGTCGGTGTCTACTATTGCACCGGTTCCAATTCTGCCATCACCGTCGCCGTCTACACCGCCAGCTTCGATAACATCATAGATACCATCGTTATCACTATCTAAATCAATGTAATTAGGCTTGCCATCTCCATCGGTATCTTTTAAGGTTAATGGTACACCTGCCGGATCGCCCGTTAAAGTGTTGGTGATATTGTTGTAGTTATCTACAATATCTGCAATACCATCCGCATCAACATCGTTATTTAATCCAGTGCCAACTTTTCCATCACCATCTGGATCTGTTCCGCCATTCTCGATGACATCAAATATTCCATCGTTATCAGAATCAATATCAAGGAAATTTGGTTTGCCGTCGCCATCGCTATCTGGTGTTGGAAGAACCGTTCCTCCATTATCCGGATCAACAATATCACTTAATCCATCACCATCGGTGTCGGTAATTTGTCCGGTACCAATTCTGCCATCGCCATCCGGATCAGATCCGCCTGCTTCAATTACATCTGGAATACCATCGCCATCGCTATCTAAATCGAAGTGATTTGGAATACCGTCGCCATCTAAATCTCCAGTACCTTCTATTAAGTCTGGAATTCCATCATTATCGTTATCCTTATCCAATCCATCGGGAATGCCGTCTCCATCTCTATCTTGCGAACTTCTCCAATCCCTATCTCCCCCTGGCTCATCAACATCTGGCATAGATGCTGGTGTTTGTCCACCGTTTGTAGCATAATTTGCTCCTGCCGGATTTGTTGGCACAGTATCAAAAATATCGGCTAAACCGTCGTTATCAGCATCTGGAAGCAAGTCCATAATTCCATCTGGCACAGCTACTCCGGTAAAATTATTAACAAGATCTACTTCCAATGTACTTGTTACCGCATTTTCAAGCCAATCTCTTTTCCCATCGCCCTCTGCGTCAGTATCTACATAATCGGGCGCACTACCCCCATCAATATTCGAATATCCGGATGCAATACCACCATTATTTACATCGTAGGCATCGTCTATACCGTCGCCGTCTGTATCCAAGCCTGTTGGCGCTCTATAAGAAGCTGTTGGCAAGCCTTCGATATTATCTATAATTCCATCGTTATCCGAATCGATGTCGAGGTAATTTGATAAACCATCGTTATCACGATCTTGATTGAACAATGTAGCATCAACAGTTACAAAATCCGGATCAATTAAATCCGAGAGTCCGTCTCTGTCGACATCAACAATTGGTCCTGTACCAATTACACCATCGTTTTCTCCGTCTGGAATAAAGAAGGCAGCTTCAAACGTATCTGGAATACCATCAGCATCGCTGTCTAAATCTAAATAGTTAGGTTTTCCGTCTTTATCTTTGTCTTGCAAAATAAGCGCAGGGTTTCCAAGGGCAGCATCAACGGCATCATTTACACCATTGCCATTTGCATCTACAAAGCTTGCAGCGGTACCATAACGACCATCAAAATCTGGATCGTTTGCTTTATTGCCATTAGATTCTACAGCGTCGGTTATACCGTCGTTATCGCTATCAACATCTAAACGATTAGGAATGCCATCTTTATCTGTATCGCACTCTGTCTGTATTCTTACAAAATAAGTACTCCAACGATTTGGCCCAGATTCATTTGTTGACAGCTCGAACATTTTGCCCACGGTGTAGTCTATAAGTGCATGATGCAGTAAACCATCTGAACGCACAGCGCCTGATATATTTTCTAAGTAATAAGAATTACCAGTACTGCCACTGTTCCAAATAGCACTTGAACCTGTTTGAGCAATAGTTGTGTTTGTACTACCAAGTAAATCAATTGTTCTTCTTTGACCTGGGAAGTATTGCGCACCATGCTCTATACCTACCAATGAAGCAACCGAACCAGAAATTTGCCATAAGGTTTTAGGCAGATCGCCTCTTACATAAAAATCATTGGCCGTTGGGTGCACGTGTGCATTAATAATTGTTACGATAACAGCACCCGAATTTGCTGCGTAACCAAATTTATTACTAATGTCTTTTGTTAACGTAAGGTTAGTTTGTGGAGTTCCGTTGGATGAAATTCCGAAATCTAAAGAAGTTAATTGAATAGTAGATCCAGGATATCCGGCTATAATTGTATTTACGCAGTTATTTTCTGCTGTATCTAAAATACCATCGTTATCATCATCAAGGTCTATCGTGTCAACCACACCATCTCGGTCGCTGTCCAATCCCTGTCTCCAATCTCTATCACCACCAGGATTATCTAAATCTGGGAATGATGTTGGCGTTTGATTATTTGCTGGTTTAAATGTTGACAGATCATTATCAAATGCGTCATCAAGTCCATCATTATCAAAATCATTATTCGATGGGATTTTGTTGGCTACGCCATTATTATCTGTATCGTAGGCCTCAACCGAGTCGGCAATGCCATCATTATCACTGTCAAAATCTAGGTAATCCGGCATGTCGGCCCCATCGGTATTTATTGGTACGATGTTACCTGCCACATCTTTATCGTAGGCGTTATCAATACCATCTTTATCTGTATCTAACCCAGTTGGAGCACGATAACCAGTTGTGGTCTGCGCTTCAATATTATCTACAATACCATCGCCATCGCTGTCTATATCCAAATAATTAGGTCCGCCTTTACCATCTGTATTTGGTAATGGAAGTGGTGTACCGCCATTATTGGTATCCACTATGTTGCTTAAACCATCGCCATCTGTATCGGTTATTGGACCTGTTCCAATTCTACCATCTCCGTCAGGATCTGATCCACCAGCTTCGATTACGTCAGGAATACCATCGCCATCGCTGTCGAGGTCTAAGCTATTTGGAATACCATCACCATCAAAATCGCCATTACCTTCAACAGTATCAGGAATACCATCGTTATCATCATCCTGGTCTATCGAATTTGGAATACCATCTCCATCGGTATCAAAACCTTGTCTCCAATCTCTATCACCTCCCGGATTATCTAAATCTGGGAATGATGTTGGAGTTTGTCCATTAGTTGGATTTACAGCAGAAGCATCTGCATCAAACGCATCATCTAATCCATCATTATCAGCATCTAAATTAGAAGGGACAATGTTTGCTATACCATTATTGTCAGTATCATAAGCTTCGATTGTATCGCTGAAACCGTCGTTATCACTGTCTAAATCTAAGTAATCTGGCAAGTCTGCACCATCAGTATTTGTTGGCACGATGTTACCCGCAACATCTTTATCGTAAGCGTTATCGATACCATCCTTATCTGTATCTAAACCTGTTGGTGCACGGTAACCAGTTGTAGTTTGTGCCTCAATGTTATCAACTATGCCATCGCCGTCGCTATCAATATCTAGATAGTTTGCTCCACCAGTACCATCTGTATTTGGTAATGGAAGTGGCGTACCACCATTGTTAGCATCAACTATGTTGCTCAGACCATCACCATCGGTATCTGTAATTGGTCCGGTGCCAATCCTTCCGTCGCCGTCTGGATCTATGCCACCTGCCTCAATTACGTCAGGTATACCATCACCATCGCTATCCAAATCTAAGCTGTTTGGTATGCCATCTCCATCAAAATCGCCCGTTCCCTCAACCGCATCCGGAATACCATCATTATCATCATCTTGGTCTATTGTATTTGGAATACCATCGCCGTCTGTATCAAATCCCTGTCTCCAATCCCTATCTCCCCCTGGGTTGTCCAGATCTGGGAACGATGCAGGAGTTTGTCCGTTTGTTGGGTTAAATAAGGCATCATTTACGTCGAACGCATCATCTAAACCATCATTATCTGCATCTGCTCCTGCCGGAACTGTATTTGCTACGCCATTATTATCGGTATCGTAAGCTTCGATTGTATCGCTAAAACCATCATTATCACTATCTAAGTCTAGGTAATCAGGCAGGTCAACTCCGTCTGTATTTGTTGGTGTAATTGCTTGTCCACCGTTGTTAGTGTCATAAGCATTATCCAATCCATCGCCATCGGTATCTGTTCCGCTTGGTGCAATGTAGCCCGCAGTTGTTTGCGCCTCGATATTATCAACAATACCATCGCCATCACTATCAATATCAAGGTAATTTGGTTTGCCATCGGCATCGGTATCTGGAACAGCAAGTGGAGTTCCGCCGTTGTTTTTATCAATGATATTACTTGCTCCATCACCATCTGTATCGGTAATTGCTCCGGTTCCTATCCTTCCATCTTTATCCGGATCAACTCCGCCAGCTTCAAGCACATCATAAATTCCATCGTTATCAGAATCTATATCTATGTAATTTGGTTTACCGTCGCCATCGGTATCTCTAACGGTTAAAGGCACTCCAGCCGGATCGCCAACCAAAGTATTTGTTTGGTTATTATAATTATCTACGATATCCGAGATACCGTCTGCATCGATATCGTTTATTACACCAGAACCAATTTTTCCATCACCATCTGGATCTGGGCCACCATTTTCGGTAACATCATATATACCGTCGTTATCAGAATCAAGGTCTAAGAAATTTGGTTTTCCGTCGCCATCGCTATCAGGTGCGGCAAGCGGTGTACCGCCATTATCTGGATCAACTAGGTTGCTCAAACCATCGCCATCGGTATCGGTTATGGTTGCACCTGTGCCAATTCTTCCATCGCCATCAGGATCTGAGCCACCAGCTTCAATTACATCTGGGACGCCATCGCCATCACTATCAAGATCTAAATAATTCGGAATACCGTCGCCATCTGCATCTCCGGTGCCTTCTACCGTATCTGGAATACCGTCGTTATCATCATCCTTATCGATTCCATCTGGCACACCATCTTTGTCAAAATCGGCAATAGTTCTCCAATCTCTATCGCCAGTAGCTAAAGTACGTGGCATAGTGCTAGGCGTTTGTCCGCCGTTTGTTGCATACGCAGCACCTGCCGGATTTGTTGGAACGGTATCGAAAATATCTGCCAAACCATCATTATCAGCATCTGGAAGAATATCCATAATGCCATCGGCACCTGCAGCACCTGTTACATTGTTTTTTACATCAACTTCTAACGTATTGGTAACGTTATTTTCTAACCAGTCTCTTATGCCGTCGTTATCAGCATCGGTATCTACATAATCTGGCGCACTTCCCCCATCTATGTTCGAATATCCACTTGCAATGCCACCGTTATTTACGTCGTAAGCATTGTCTATACCGTCGCCATCGGTATCTAAGCCGGTTGGAGCTCTGTAGGTACTTGTTGGCAAGCCTTCGATGTTGTCAATAATTCCATCGTTATCCGAATCGATATCCAGATAATTCGATAAGCCATCGTTATCACGATCTTGGTTAAACAATACAGCATCAACAGTTACAAAATCAGGATCGATTAGATCCGATAGTCCATCCCTGTCTGCATCTACAATTGCACCTGTACCAATTCTACCATCGTTCTCTCCATCTACTATATAAAATGCCGCTTCAAATGTGTCCGGAATTCCGTCTGCATCACTATCTAAGTCTAGATAGTTAGGTTTTCCATCGCCATCTTTATCTTGAGGAACTAAAGCCGGGTTGCCCAACGCAGCATCAACCTCATCGTGAACACCGTTTGCGTTTGTATCTACAAAACTTCCTGCCGCACCATAACGACCATCGAAATTAGGGTCGTTTGCTTTGTTGCCATTGGCCTCAACTGCATCGGTAATACCATCATTGTCGCTATCAACATCTAAACGGTTCGGAATTCCATCGCCATCTGTATCAATATTGCCTTCAATCGAATCTAAAATTCCGTCATTATCATCATCAAGATCAATCGTATCAACTATGCCATCTCTATCACTATCAAGCCCTTGCCTCCAATCTCTATCGCCACCCGGGTTATCCAAATCAGGGAATGAAGCAGGTGTTTGAGCATTTGAAGGATTAACAACAGATGTGTTGCTGTCGAAAGCGTCATCAAGTCCGTCATTATCCGCATCGATATTTGAAGGTACAATGTTTGCAACGCCATTGTTATCCGTATCGTAGGCTTCAATGGTATCGCTAAACGTATCGTTATCACTATCCAGATCCAAGTAATCTGGCAAATCGGTTCCATCTGTATTTGTTGGCACGATATTACCCGCTATATCTTTATCATATGCATTATCTATACCATCTTTATCGGTATCCAATCCCGTTGGAGAACGGTAACCCGCTGTGGTTTGTGCTTCGATGTTATCTACAATGCCATCGCCGTCGCTGTCAATATCCAGGTAATTTGCTCCGCCTGTACCATCGGTATTTGGCAGTGGAAGCACTGTGCCGCCATTATTTAAATCAACTATGTTGCTCAGACCATCGCCATCGGTATCTACGATTGGTCCAGTGCCAATTCTTCCATCGCCGTCAGGATCTGCCCCCCCTGCTTCAATTACATCGGGTATACCATCGCCATCGCTGTCTAAGTCCAAGCTGTTAGGAATACCATCGCCATCAAAATCGCCCAATCCCTCAACAGCATCTGGAATACCATCATTATCATCATCTTGGTCTACAGTATCTGGAACACCATCTCCATCGGTATCAAAACCTTGTCTCCAATCCCTATCACCACCAGGGTTGTCTAGGTCTGGGAAAGAAGACGGTGTTTGACCGTTAGTTGGATTAATAAGCGCATCGTTGGCGTCAAATGCATCGTCAAGTCCGTCATTATCCGCATCGGAACCTGCCGGAACCGTATTCGCTACGCCATTGTTATCGGTATCGTAAGCTTCAATTGTATCACTGAAACCGTCGTTATCACTGTCTAAATCTAAATAATCTGGCTGGTCTGCGCCATCGGTATTTGTTGGCACGATGTTACCTGCCACATCTTTATCGTATGCATTATCTATACCGTCTTTATCGGTATCCAACCCTGTTGGAGCACGGTAACCAGCTGTGGTTTGCGCTTCGATATTATCCACTATTCCGTCTCCATCACTATCAATATCAAGGTAGTTTGCTCCACCTGTACCATCTGTATTTGGTAAAGGTAGCGCAGTTCCGCCATTGTTTAAATCAACTATGTTGCTCAAGCCGTCGCCATCGGTATCGGTAATTGGTCCAGTGCCAATTCTGCCATCGCCGTCTGGATCTGTGCCACCAGCTTCTATCACGTCAGCGATACCATCGCCATCACTATCTAAATCTAAACTATTTGGAATGCCATCTCCATCAAAGTCGCCCGAACCTTCAATTGCATCCGGAATACCATCATTGTCATCATCTTGATCAGTGGTGTTTGGAATACCGTCATTATCACTATCAAGCCCCTGTCTCCAATCTCTGTCTCCACCAGGGTTATCTAGATCTGGGAATGAATTTGGGGTTTGTCCGTTTGTTGGATTGAAGACTGCATTGTTGGTATCAAACGCATTATCAAGTCCATCGTTATCTGTATCGGCACCTGCCGGAACTGTATTTGCTACGCCATTATTATCGGTATCGTAAGCTTCAATCATATCGCTGAAACCGTCATTATCACTGTCTAGATCAAGGTAATCGGGCAAGTCTGTTCCATCTGTATTTACCGGAGTAATTGCAACACCACCGTTGTTGGTATCATAAGCATTATCCAGTCCATCACCATCTGTATCTGTACCACTTGGCGCAATATAACCAGCTGTAGTTTGTGCTTCGATATTATCAACTATACCATCGCCATCGCTGTCAATATCCAAGTAATTTGGCTTACCGTCGGCATCGGCATCTGTTCCCCCTTCAATGCTGTCTAAAATTCCATCATTGTCAGAATCTAAATCCCTGTAGTTTGGTTTACCGTCTCCATCGGTGTCCCTAGCTGTTAGAGGTATTCCTGCCGGATCGCCTACTAGTGTATTCGTTTGGTTGTTGTAGTTATCCACCAGATCTGAAATTCCATCAGCATCAACATCATTAATAACACCAGAACCAATTTTTCCGTCGTTATCCGGGTCTGTGCCTCCGTTTTCAATTACATCGAAAATACCGTCGTTGTCAGAGTCCAAATCCAAAAAGTCTGGATTTGCATCGCCATCACTATTGATAGGTATATATCCAGCACCGGCAGCAGTAGGAACTCCATTTGCGCCTACCGAACCTCCAACTCTTCCGTCGTTATTTAATGATGTTCCACCAACTTCTAAAATATCCGGAAGACCATCGCCATCAGAGTCGAGGTCGAGGTAATTAGGTATTCCATCTCCATCCAAATCAGCTGTTCCCTCAACTGTATCGAGTATACCATCATTATCATCATCAAGGTCAATATCATCAGGTATACCATCACGATCTGAATCTGGTGCCTGTCTCCAATCTCTATCGCCACCTGGCAATTGTACATCTGGCATTGACGCTGGGGTTTGCGTACCATTTCTTGCATAGTTTGCACCAAGCGGATTTGTTGGCACTAAATCGTAAATATTTGCTAAACCATCGTTGTCAGAATCAGGAAGAACGTCCATAACGCCATCAGCACCTGCTGCACCTGTGGCATTATTTACGTTGTCTACTTCTAATGCACTTACAACATTATTTTCAAGCCAATCTCTTATGCCGTCGTTATCGGCATCAGTATCAACATAATCTGGCGCACTACCACCATCAATATTTGAATAGCCACTTGCAATACCCCCATTATTTACGTCGAAAGCATTATCAATTCCATCTCCATCGGTGTCTAAACCTGTAGGCACTCTAAAGCTGGCAGTAGGTAATCCTTCAATAAGATCTATAATACCATCGTTATCAGAATCAATATCCAAATAGTTTGATAAGCCATCGCCATCACGGTCTTGATTAAATAATACAGCATCAACAGTTACAAAATCAGGGTCTATTAAATCTGAAAGGCCGTCCTTATCGGCGTCTACAATTGCACCGGTACCAATTCTACCATCATTTTCGCCATCTACAATGTAAAACGCTGCCTCGAAAGTATCCGGAATACCATCGGCATCACTGTCTAGATCTAGGTAGTTTGGTTTTCCGTCTCCGTCTTTGTCTTGAGGAGTTAAAGCTGTATTGCCTAATGCCGCATCAACCGCATCATGAACACCATTATTGTTCGAATCTACAAAACTACCTGCTGCACCATAACGACCATCAAAATTAGGATCGTTTGCTTTATTACCATTGGCTTCAACAGCATCTGTGATACCATCGTTATCAGAGTCTACATCAAGGCGGTTCACAATTCCATCGCCATCGGTATCTAAATCAGAACAACTTGTTATAAAGGCTAAGGTGTAAGTTCCATCACTTTCAAGATCGTAATAGCTGATCACAAGTTTTTTTATGGATAGCCCATCGAGATTTATCTCAACGCTTCCTCTTCTAGTACCTGAAGGCACATCAGTGCTACTACTCGAAAATAAATTACCGCTTCTAGTTACCTGATAACCTGAAGTACCTGTATAAAGTGAAACATTAGAGGCTTGAAGCGTGATTAGATTATTATTTTGATCGTATGCATCAACTTGAATTCTGTCTCCAGCATCTATATCATTTAATCTAAATTTTAATGTCTGTAAAGGTAAAGAAAAGTCGAAGGTACTTTGAATACGATTTGCGAAGCTTCCGGTTGTGTTATCACTGTGCCCAATCCTTACTCCTCTTTCGCCAGCAAAATGTGTGTCGCTTATTTGATCAACATTTTTTACCGCATTACCGAATAATTGGTGCGTTACCGTAATTCTGGATTCTCCCAGTTTGATAATATTATTTTGGAAAAATGTTGCGCTATTCTCTTGATTTGTATAAGTATCTAAAGGATTTGTGGCCGTACAACTTGTTTCCAAAACATCCAGAATACCATCGTTATCATCATCCAAATCAAGCGGATCAATAATTCCATCGCCATCTGCATCTGGACTTACTAATACGCCGCTTGCCGTTTTAATATTATTACAACCCACACCACTCGGACTTGCATTACATTCTGTATCTGCATTGTTAGAGTAAGCCAAATTAACTTTATCCGTAGCATCTGGATCTTCTACATCTTTAGGACGCAGAATAGTTGCTCTTGGAGTGATGGTAGTGTTAACCAAAGATGCGCCCGCAGTACCTGTAATTACATAGGTTGCTTGAGAACCCGATGTCATATTTAGGAGCGATGTAAAACTTGTTGAAGTAGTTGCTGGCGAAGAGGCTGTAACTGTTCCTGCGTTTTGGGTTAATACCGCAGAAGTTACGTTAAAGCCTAAAGGAAATTCGAACGCAAATTGTGCACCAGTAACGTTAGAGATACTGGTGGAATTGTTAAGATTTTTAACAACTACTGTATAAACTACTTGTTGTCCTTGCCTTATCTGACTGGCAGGCGTGCTGATGCTAGTTACCTCTAGATCTGCAACATTTATTGAAACAGAAACGGATTTTACACTCTCTGCACCAGGAACGAAGGTGTAGGTATCTAACGCTCTGTTATTACCATAATCACTCAATCCAGCGCCAGGTTTTGCACCAAATTTATGTCCATTACTATTACTAGATATGGTATTGATTGGGAATTTTGCTACTTTAGGATTAGCTGGTGTACCCGTATTTGTGATATCCGAATCATCCCAATAAACTACGTCTGAGCCTGGAATAATATTGTAGTTACCATCAACCGTAAGCTGCTCGATAATTAACCCATTTGGATTACTCTCCATGTCTATAAACGGAAAGTGAACCTCGCCTCCAAACAATTGAATCTTGATATCAAAATTGGTATTACCTGAGCTAAGATTATTGCCTGGATCAACCGGATTGGCGGCAGAAACCCCTGCTTTTCCATCCCAGAATATAGTATTAGCTCCCTGACTTGCTGGGCCCGTTAAAATTCTATCTACAAAATTCCCATTTCCTGGAATAATTATCTTGTAAGTTCCGGTAATGTTCGAATCAAAAGAAATATATGCTCCTTTAGAACTTAGGCTTGTTGGCGATCCTTCTACCCCCATGAATGTGATATTGGATGCAGTAGGCAAAATTGTGGTCGCCGGCACAAACCAGGTACTGCCTCCTTGAATATTTGCCGTTGCTGGAAGTTGACTGTTAGGCTTTGTGTAAAATATCTTATGGGTTATCGCATCTGCGTTATCTGCTGTTCTCGGATCTTTTATGCTTAATCCTGTAACCGTATTAAAACTCTTATATGTTGCCGTACCAGATCCATTTGTACCGTTAGTGAACCCCTTATTGTTAACCAAAAATGTAAAACCTACACCATTACTGCCATTTTCGCTAACTTTATAAGAATAGCCGTCTTTTGTTAGCACATAATGAGTGCCGTAAAAGCCTCCATTCGTAAAGTTATCATCAATGAGTAAGTTGAACACGTTTACATATACCCTACCGCTTATAGGAGTTGTGGTTGTAGTATTTGCGAAAACCGAAACATCCCAAGCCGCGATTAACTGATTTGTACCTTGAGACCAATTTGCATCTGCAGCCAAACTTGGTAAGCCACCATAAGCCGGAGAAGCGGCCGCGATAAAATCAATTTTCCACACCCCTTCTTGCGCAGCAGTAGCAACTCGTTCAAATGGCTTGTAACCTATTCTTGCACCCGCCAATTCTGACGCTCTGTTAGTTGCCATTGCGGCTAATCCAGCTACTGGTTGATTTACAGCATGTTGGTAAATCCTTCCAATATTATCCGTTGTTGAAAGGTAAATAGTTCCATCCGGAGCTGTAAACCTAATCCTTCCGGCGGATATATTTTGAACACTCGATGCGGCTGTTATTGACTCGCCTGCTCTAACATAAGCAAAATGCGTTCCTTCCGTAATAAAAGGAAATGAAGAGGCTGTTAATGCACCATTATTAGTTGCCGACCCTAAAAAAGCTCTATTACCTTGTACTCCGGATGGATAAAAATCTTTAGAACCCTCTGCGAAGGCTGATGAAAAAAAAATGCATACACATGCAATAAGTACGAGAACTTCGCGTTTAATAATCCAGATGGATCTCATAACAGTTGAGATAACGATAAAACAAAAACAATAGGTTAAATAGGTAATTTTTTTAAATGCTACATGAGCGTTTAGGTCTATTTCATGGCCTTTCCGCACAAAATTAAAGTCGATCTAATTGATTGACTTTTAACATAGAATTAAGAAAATTTACTTAAAACTAATTCACGATATTCTAAAAAGCAATTTTTTTTACACAATTAACTAATGATTAATATTTCGAGCTTAAATTCGTGATATTCAACCAATAGTTAATATTAAGCGATGTCTTAGTCGTAAAAATACAGCACGCAATTTTGTTTTTGCAGATCAAAAAAAATAAATCGTTGTAGGCGTCCGTTAAAAAGCCGGATCAAATTAACAGTTATAGTTGATGCCTATCAAACAGTTTTTCAAGGGTAGATTTGTTGACGATCAAAATGTTTCAGTTCTGATATTACATTTAGAAAACTCCTTGAGAAATACAGTAGTTTATTATTTTTAAATTAAACAATCAAAACCCTCCAAACTACCAAAATTGACAAAAGTAACTCGAGGTTATTTCGAGTTGGTATTTATAACTTTTCGTAATTGTAATTACGCGGTTCGAGCATTATTAGGTTATTGTTTTTAGAATGTACTAATAGAATAATTGTATATTGGTTAACCTAAATGAAAGCAAAAATAGATTATACGACCGGAGCGAGAAGATTCGCCATCGAACACCCAATATTAAGCCACGCTTTTACACAAGCGGGATTTTGGCTCGCTGCTTATACCTTACTAGCAATAATAATTCATTTAGCGAGTAAAAACATGGCGTTATCAATGTCAATCGCCATTGAAACAAGTATTTGGCCAACCATTTTAGTCGGCACTATAACCGGCTTTTTATACGGTTTTGCATTAGGACTTTTAGACTATTTCTTCGATAGGCAGTTTTTCCGAAACAAACCTTTGGGCAAAATAATTGTAATCAAATCTCTTATTTCCCTTGTGCTATTGGTTTTTATTTTCAACTTTTTACGATTCGTTTTATATAAAGCAATTCTTGCTCCCTCTTTCAACAAATATTCGCCAACAATGAACGAAGCGGTATGGATTAACCTCTTTGTGATTATACTTATCTATAGCTTTGTTATGACTTTTGTTATCACTTTCATTATACAGGTTAACAAGAAATATGGCCCTGGCATACTTATACCGCTCCTTCTGGGAAAATATAGGGAGCCTAAGGAGGAGGAACGAATTTTTATGTTTATGGATTTAAAATCATCGACCGCTATCGCCGAAGAATTAGGCCATATAAAATACAGCAAATTTATAAGAGACAGTTTCATGGATATTAACCTTATGCTTAATAGCTACGATGCAGAAATATACCAATACGTGGGTGATGAAATTGTAATTAGCTGGAAAGTGACAGACAAAATGGATAATAAATGCTGTGTTCAGTTCTTTTTTGCATGCCAAGCACAATTTAATAGCAGAAGAGATCATTATTTAAAAAACTACGGAGTAGTTCCGTTATTTAAAGCTGGTTTACATTTGGGCAAGGTTACCGCAGTGGAAATTGGAGAAGTAAAAAGAGATATCGCCTACCATGGCGACACATTGAATACTGCCGCTCGTATACAAAGTATGTGCAACGAATACGACAAAAAAATACTGGCTTCCTCAAGCTTTATTAACTCAGCTAACTGGGCTGGGCTTTTTACCACAGAAGAACTTGGAACAATTTTGCTAAAAGGTAAAAAAATGCCAGTGCGTATTTTAAGTATAGAACAAACCTAAGCTTTAGGCGTATGTAATAATTTGAGTTATTGTTAAACACATATCTACAATGCACATTAAACCCTAAAGAGAAGAAACTATCTCATATTGCTTGCCCTTTACCGTATCAAAAATGTAAACAAAATATTTACCATCTTTTTCGGTTTTGTACTGCTGATTTTTAATTATTATTGGCGTTAGCGTACGAATTTTACACTTCGACCCAGACAAAGAAATCAAGGATGCTCTCTGTAACAACCCCTTATTCCATTGCAGGTTAACTTCAAAGTTACCTTGTGCCTTTAGCCCGTTTATCGAGCCATCGGGCCAAGCCTTAGGCAGAGAAGGCAATAAATGTAATTCGTTCAAATGGCTTTGCAAAAGCATTTCGGCTATGCTGGCAGTAGCACCAAAATTTCCGTCAATTTGAAATGGTGGATGTGCATCGAACAAGTTCTCATAAACGCCACCATCTGCCACATTCATACTCAACTCGGTTTTATAGGTTAAGTTTAGCGCTTGCTTTAATAGTTTATGTGCACGATCACTATCAAATAATCTTGCCCAACAAGCTATTTTCCAGGCTCTACTCCATCCCATACCCTCATCGCCTCTAGATTCTAAAGTTACTCTTGCTGCTTCTGCAAACTTAGCATCTTTAAGATATGAAATTTGACTACCCGGATACAAGGCAATCAATTGAGATAAATGCCGATGGTCGTAACCCTGCTTATCAAGATTCTGAGCATCAATTTTCCATTCCTTAATTTGTCCCCATTTGCCTATTTCCAATCCATTATCTAAACGGGCAAATTTATCTTTTAACTCGGCCACAAACTTTGCATCCGCATTTAAAACCTCCGAAGCTCTAAGTGTTTGATCGAATAATTCCCATACCAATTGCTGTGCATAGGCAACTCCGTCTTCCCAAGGGCCATGCTCCGGCGACCATTCTTTAGGTGCAACCAGTTTTCCATCCGCATTACTCACCAATCTATCAAACCAATATTCGCAGGTACTTTTTAACACTGGGAAAGCTGTATTTTTCAAGTAAGCCAAATCTTTTGTATAGGCGTAATGTTGCCAAAGGTGTGTAGCATACCAAGCATTTGCAGGGCGATTGATATTCCAATCTGTATGTCCAAAAATATTGCTCTGTGTATTTACTGTCCATCCTCTGTTATTTTCGCTTTTAGCCAATTTCATAAATGAGCCATTGTCTCGCAATGCTTCAGTTTTTACATAATAGAGAAAAGGCATATGGCATTCGGAAAGATTGGTGCTTTCTGCTGGCCAATAATTCATTTGAATATTAATATTTGTATGAATATCAGATTCCCAAGGCGGTGTATTGCTATTATTCCAGATTCCCTGTAGATTATTTGGCAATTGCATCCCTCTAGACGAGGAAATCATCAAATACCTGCCATATTGGAAATAAAGTACATCTAGATAATTATTTTCTCTTTGGGATTTAAGCAACAAATCTGTTGTAACCTTAGGCTCAGTTGTATTCAAGTCAAATTTTACACGATTAAATAATGTTTGATAATCTTGTATATGCCTGGCTTTTAATTCTTGGTAATTTTTAGCGCTAGCTTTAGAAAGTACTTTAGTTAAACGTTGGTCCAACTCCCCCTTTGTTTCGCCAATATAGTTTGCACTTTCTATTTTATAATTTGTTGCTCCCGCAATTAAAATGGTAACAGCATCGGCATTTGCCACGGTTATTTTTCCATTCGAAGAAGATAAGGTTCCTCCGGCATTAAGCACTTTAACTTGTCCTTTGTAATTTAACAAATCAAGCTTACCGCTAATTGTAAGCATATTTTTAACCAATTCGGTTACACCAGAATGTGCATCTTTTAAGCCTATAGAAAAAGAAATTTTGCCTTTTTTACCCGGTGTTTTTACATGCATAACAATTACGCCATCGGGCCTGCTCGCAAAATATGTTCTATTATAAACAACACCGTTAATTTTGTAACTAACACTGCCAATTGCATTATTTAAAGTTAATTCTCTCCGGTACTCAGTATAATTTTCGTGCCCAGGAAAATCTATGTAGACATCACCAAAATTCTGATAAGCACCTCTAATTGTCGTACTGCCTGTCCACAGTGTTTTTTCATTAAACTGTAATTGTTCTTTCGCTACGCCTCCAAAAAACATTGCTCCAAGTTCTCCATTTCCAATGGGCAAAGCCGATGTCATCCAATTAACTGCAGGCTTATCATACCAAAGCCTTAACGAATTTTGAGCTGTTACTACATTAATAAAAAGTAAAAAAAGGAAACTGCTAAGTATAGAAATTCTGTAAAGCATATTAAAAGGATAATTGTATTCGCTAAAAATAATGCTGATTTAGCGAATAAACAAGTAATTACCGCGATAGCGCTTACTCGGGACATATAGTCAGCTCATTTTAATCAGCTAAGAAGAGGTTAAACGAGATTAACGTTGCTAACACATTTCAATTTCTTTTAACAAAGAACTTGGGTAGCAACCAAGTAGTTTTTCGGTTTTATTAAATTCTAACATTTAAGCCTAGCCAAAAACTACCCAACTTCGAACTGCAAACCACTTAAATAACGATAAAGTCCCTCTTGGTTTTCCATCAACTCTTTATGTGTTCCTGACTCTAGGAGTTTACCTTTTTCCATAACGATAATGCGATCTGCTTCCCTTATGGTAGATAAGCGGTGTGCGATAATAATTGAAGTACGACCTTTCATAAGTTCCTCTAAAGCCTCCTGTACCAAACGCTCAGATTCAGAGTCAAGTGACGAAGTTGCCTCATCTAAAATCAATATAGACGGGTTTTTTAACAACGCTCTGGCAATGGCAATACGTTGACGCTGGCCACCCGATAATTTTACGCCACGTTCGCCCACGACTGTTGCATATCCCTCAGGAAAAGATGTAATGAACTGGTGTGCATTTGCCCGTTGTGCTGCTTTAATAATTTCTTCTTCGTTAGCGTTTAATCTGCCATAGGCGATGTTTTCTAAAATAGTGCCACCAAACAACATTACATCCTGCGGAACGATAGCCACCTGATTTCTGATATCTGTTAATGAATATAGATTTGCTGGTTTGCCATCAAACAGTATTTCGCCAGTTTGCGGTTTGTAAAACTGTAAAATTAGCGCAGCTGTTGTTGATTTCCCGGAACCACTCGGACCAACGATAGCTACCCGTTCTCCAGCTTTGGCTTCAAAGGAAACATTACTTAAAACTTCAGTTTCTTTACGGGATGGATAAGAAAATCCAACATCACGAAAAGCTAGATTACCAACTATTTTTTGCTCAACATGATCAACATTAGTTACTATTGATACTTCTTCTCCTTGTTCTGCTAATATTTCCAATACCCTTTCGCTAGCCCCAACAGTTTTTTGTACGTTGGCAAACATTTCGGGAAAACTACCCAATGAGCTTGCTAAAAACATAGCATAAAGCGAAAATTGTAACAGCTGACCGAAAGTAATTTCGCCTTCGCTAACCAACACACAGCCGTAACCAATTACACCCAAAATACCGCCAAACAAACACAACACTATAAATGAAGAAAACATTCCTCTAAATTTTGCTCCTTTAATGGCTATATTGGCAACTTCGCGGATAGCGCTACTGTAACGACCAGCTTCAAATGGCTCGTTTACAAACGCTTTTACGTTAGCAATCCCCATCAGCGTTTCATCTACAATAGTATTTGATTCTGCTAGTTTGTCTTGTGCCTGACGAGAAATTTTCTTGATAAACCTGCCAAAGAAAACGGCCGCTACAATTAATACCGGAAGAACAATTAACAAGGTAAAAACCAATTTCTTAGAAATAATAGACATGAAAACAACGCCACCGATTAACAGCACTGCCTGCCTAATCATTTCAGCTATGGTGGTAGTTAAAGTGTCTTGCACCTGCGAGAGATCTGCAGATATCCTGCTGTTCAGCTCTCCAACTCTTCTTCCCGAAAAGAAGTCCATCGGCAATGTAATCAGTTTTAAATATGTATCTTTTCTAATATCTGCCAATGCTCTTTCGCCAACACCTACAAACCATAAAATGCGAAAAAAAGAAATGATGGCCTGTAGAACTAACACCACAAATGCCAACAGCAATATTCCAGGTATAGTTTCTGGCAAAAAATCGTTGGTACGTTTACCTTGAGCAGTGTCTATAAGTGCTCCTACAAATGAGGGAAAAGCTAACCCAACCAAACTGGATAACAACAAAAAGAATAACGCCGCTATAAATTTACCTCGGTAGGGTTTTAGGTAGCTTAGCAATTTAGCTACATGACTTAATGTTTCTCTATTTAGTTTTGCCTTTGGTAATTCTATCCTCGCTGCATTACCACTATTCAATTGCTGTCTTGCCATATAAAGTTTCTGTACCAGAATTTAGTACCACGCAAAAGTAAGTATAAGTTTTTAGCCCTAAGGTTTAGCGCATTGGTATTCGCCGACTAAATGATGGGATTCGCCGTGGATGTTATTTGAAATTGGGCCTCTATAGGCAAACGCTGCAATCTCCGTCTAAAAACATAAACACATTAATATAGCCGTAAGAAAGTTACTGAAAAAAGTTCTTTTTGCGATACTGAATGCGGTATGTGGTGCTGTGTTAATTGATGTGATACAAAACTAAGAAGCGGTTAATGTAATTTCACTATATTTTTAATAAATTTAGCGTTAAAGCTCTAGAAAGATTAACCCAACGCAAGGCGGTAAATTTGGTTTTCAACTAACGCGAACAGCTTAAAAACGAGATATGCAGCATAAAAACAATATGAAAAAGCTTCTAATATCAACGACATTGCTAATTTTCATTTTTAATTCAATTAACTGTCTCGCCCAAACCTCTGGCATTAGCTCTGGTAGCATATATACTATAAAGTCCAAAACCAGCAACAAACTACTTGATGTACATAACGCATCAATGGAAAACAAGGACCTTGTAAACACATGGACCAATACCCAATCTGATGCTCAACGTTGGGTAATTAAACAAATTACTAAGGATCGGTATACTTTAACGAACCTTGGAAGCGGAAAACTTCTCCATACTTCGAATGTTACCGTAGATTCCGCAGTTGTAGATCAAGTGGAGGATAATGTTACTGGTGGCGTTACATGGATTATAAAAAAGTCTGCTAAGGGTATTTACAACTTGACATCAGCTGATTCTCCAGAATACTTTTTAAGCGTTATTTCTGACAACCATGCCGATGGCGCAAGAGTTAGTTTAAAAAAATCTTCGAGAATCGATCAACAGCAATGGATTTTTAACAAAGAAGAACCTCAAGAAGTGTCACCAAGCGTTGCCATAGCTGATAAAGTTTTTAACGCTTGGTATCACCAGTATAACATTGAAACATTTAAAGGCTTTTGGGATAGAGCTGAAATGATGGAAATTATTTTGGATGCCTATGAAGTAACAAAGGATAGAAAATATCTAGAAAAATTTGATTTGATGTACGATAACTTTATACTTCAGCATAAAGAAGATTGGATGTACAACAAGTTTAATGATGACATTGCATGGGCAGCCATTTTTTGTATTAGAGCTTATAAGCATACAGGAAACAAAATTTATCTCCAAAAGAGCAAAGATCAATTTGACAAAATGTATGCGAGGGCTTTTACAAACAAATATGGTGGTGGCTTAAACTGGTTTGAAACTAAAACTTCAAAAAATGCATGCATACAAGGTCCGGCTATAGTTGCATCTTGCTATTTAGCCGAAGCAACTGGTGATAAAAGTTATTATGATAAAGCGATAGCCTTATATAGTTGGTCAAAAATTTATCTGTTCGACCAGAAAACCGGAAAGGTAAACGATAATATAGACCTCGACGAAAAAACCGGTTTAATAAAGGTATCTACATGGAGTTCAACCTACAACCAAGGTACTTTTCTAGGGTCTGCTGTTTTACTCTATAAACATACAAAAGAAGCAAATTATCTGCTCGATGCCGAACAAATTGCAAAATATATAAGGGAAGATATGTACCATGAAAAAACAATGAACAATGAGGATGGCGGAAATGATTTGCCCGGATTTAAAGGAATTTTTGCAAGATATGCTCGACTATACACCACAGAAACTAAAAAAACAGATTTAGTTGATTGGTTGCTTTTGAATGCTAAAGTTGCCTACAACAACCGAAACGCTCAAAATTTAATTCATACCAGATGGGCCACTAGAACGCCAGAACAGCAACCCAAATCAGCCTTCGGCGCCTCTACCGCAGTATCTCTAATTTTTAACACACTACCCTTTAAAAACAACTAACAAAGGCAGTTTCAAAACAAAACACTGCTGTATTGATGATTTTTTCGGTCAAAAACCAGCTAAGCAGAAAGTTGGAGAATGGTTCCGTAAGTTGTCCATATACTACACAGCAAACCAAGCAAGAGGCAATAGAAAAGAACATCAATTTCCTTTCTAAGTTTAATCAAAAATACTACAATAACCATAATTGGAAAAGTAGCTATAGCGATAAAAATAATAGATGCCAGCATTGCGAAAATATAGCTATTGTAATCCATAAGCAACAACTGGATTCCGAAATAAATTAACCATACAAATAGTGGCGATACAAAGCAGAACAGCCACTTCCAAATTGTTTTAACTTTGAGCTGATGTGGTGCTGTACTTCTAAAATTCCTCACCAACATTACAATTATTCCTACAACACACAAAACAAGTATTCCTGCATGTATGTATTTAATTCGAATGGTATCTAAACGAGTATTGATGCCCTTTGATGATATAAGCTTTTTACCGTCAAACTGCTTAATACTTGTCCGCTCGCCATTTACAAACGTCTGTACCACAACGTGGTTATTGGTACTATCCCTAGAAGTCCATGTAGCATCTTCTAATCCCATTTTGTAAAATCCTTCTAGGATGATTTTACCGTTTTTTGTCCTACTAAATCTGCCATCTAAACGTCCGCCGTTAAACCTAAGCGAGTCGGTACCCTCTGGCGTGCTGATGCTCAGTGCAGTTACTGTTCCAGAAGGAACCAAACTTAGATTTCCTGATATCAATTCCAATACATTCTTGTCAAGTTCCTCAACGGACTTGTTTTTATTAAAATCATCATTTATTACAGGCTTGCTGATTCCCAGCTCGTTGACCTTTACAACGAGCAAGGAATCTTTTTTGTAAAGCTCAAGCCCGTAGTTCGAATTACTATCTAGAGTTGCACTGCCACTCAAAAGCACAAATTGTGGTTGGTCAAAAAATTGTACATATCTTTCTTGAGAGGTGGCGCAGAAAGAGAAAAATGCTACAAGACCTACAAACATCGCCGATAACCGGCTAAACATGGAGCGATCAATTAACAGTTTTGGGCTGTCTTTAGTATAGAGCCACGCCAATAGCAAAACCGGCAAAGCTATTAAATCAGAAAGATCTACGGTACGATGGATGTTAAAAACAGTATTTACCATTTCAATTAATCCTGATGAATATTCGCTTTTCCAATAAACAAATAGCAGACCTGTTAAAATATACACTAATGGTTTTGAGCGGTGGAAAATAGCCGACCAAAAAATAGGAAAAATAAACAGACCGCAAAAGTCAGAAAGTTTGCCTGTAATCATATTATGAAACAATTCTTTGAAAAAGAAATCGTTCAATATCAGCAACAAAAGGCAACATATAAAAAGGGGCGACAACAGATTTCTGAAACGGTATTGCATTCGGGTAACTTTAATTCATCTATTAATACGGGCAATGCTATTTGGTAACCTTTGTTGCGTGAATACAGCAATAAAATTATATCGGCAAAAACGATATCAAGCCTTTATACCCAAACAATCTTCTTGAGAGTTTGTTATATCGCCACAGCTTAAATTTTGGAAAACGCACGCCCTAAACATCTCGCAAATCTTGTATATAACAAGCTAAAGGTAAGCCGACAACATCCGGATTTGCCCGCACTTGCGGTTTTAGAAAATCTTTTCGATTGCCTGTTTTTTACTAGCATGTGCAGAGAAGAAAGCGATCTAATTAAAGTAACTGTAACGATGATAGATCCGGCAAATCCAGATCCTCATCCGCCGAAGCAACATGTGCCAGAAAGATGGAGCTATATTCCATTTAGCAAACCCATAAAAATGAATGCAAAGTCGCTGGCGAAACTTTCCAAAGCGGCCGACCCCTGCAGTTCATCTCTTGCGGTTTACTACAACGAGAAAGGGATTTTCATTTGGGGAATGATTGACCAAGCAATGCATTACGAGAATTTTCTAAACTACGAATCTGATATTGATTCAGAGCAACCTGGCCTGTTTCAAGTTTCTATAGATGATATTGGTACCCTTAGTGTACTTTTCGACTACCAATTACTTGCCACACTTAAACAACACGTACTGGTACAACGCTATTTAGATGTGATGACCATTGGTCCAATCTCCAAAATACTTCGTCAAAATGCAACTACACTAAAAACTACTTTAAAGCAATATCTTCGCGAAAGATATCCAAATGCTACTTATACCGAATGGGAAGATTTTTTAGATAACCTTTGGATACAAACACTTTCTAGGCTATTACTAAAAATACAGTATTATCAACATGGTGGAGCTATACTTATCCATTCTGATCATGTTGACCTAGACATTAAATACCAAATTAGTTACAATAGATTACTTAATGCAATGATTGCCCATGCCAAGGCATGCATAGATAACGCAATGCTAGAAGCAAAGGTTGAAGAAACGCTCGACTCCGGAAAACGTGCGGTTGGCAAATCGTTATACCATCAGGAGTCTCGAGCTTTTTATGCCAAGGCAGGTACTGCCGATGAAATAACTGGAGCAATTAGTTTTATTGCTTCGCAAACATGTGTAGATGGGGTAGTATTGTTCGACACAAATTTGGTTGCCTCTGGTTTCGGAACAGTATTGAGGTCGAAACGTATGCCTCGAAAAATATATGTTTCGAGCGCTGCAACCGCTAGTCCCAAATCCTTAATCGCCGCAGACCCAAAGCACTACGGAACTCGGCATCGTTCTATGATTGCCTACTGTTGGAACCATCCAACGGCATTAGGCATGGTAATATCTCAAGATGGAGAAATTCGTGCTTTTCATAGAATCGATGATAAACTTATCATGTGGGAAAACATAAAAACGCGTCAGTATGCTAGCAGAAGTTAATAGTAATTCCAAAAATTTCCCAAATACTAACGCTCAATACAAACTTGTAATCAACGCTCGCCGTTACCAGATGATAGAAATTCAAGCACCATTTTATTAAAAACATTCGGATTTTTCAGCGGAACGTAATGATCTCCCCCTTTGATGATCTCAAGCTTCGAATTTTTGATACTGGAATGGATTAACATGGTATGCTCCCTTTTTATCACGTCAGATTCTCCTGCAACAACCATAACAGGCGTCGCTATCGATTTTAGGTCGGAGGGATTTATGTGCGGTTCTTTTAGCACTAACTCCGTTAGCCGAAGCTGGTTTTGAGATGCTGGATCAGTTTGTTTCATTAAACTATCTCTACGATTTTCGAATAAGCGTAACACACCCTCTTCAATCGCCTCATTACCTGGGAACAAATTCGCCCCCATAAGTACCATTTTATCAACCTTTTCAGGATGTTTTAAAGCAAAAATAAGTGCGGTATTTCCACCATCGCTCCATCCTAGCAAGCTTGCCTTTTTTATGGACAGTGCATCCATTACTGTCGAGAGGTCTTCGGCAAATTGTTCGTAAGTATATGGAGAAACTTTATGATTTACGCTATTACCTTGCCCTCTTGTATCTAATGCAATTACCTTGAAATTTTTAGACAAAAAACCTATCTGTTCCCTAAATGAATTGATTTGCTCGTTATTTCCATGTAACAAGAACAAAGGACTACCCTTACCGTATGTTTCGTAATATATCTCACCTTCATTTACTTTTATACGTTTACCATTGTTGTTGCCGTACATTAAGCTAGATAAAGTGGTATTTTCCTGTATAATAGCTGTATCGCTATCTTCTAATTTCTTTGTTTCCTTATTTTTACCGTTCTTAATAGAAGATACTTCAAGCGCAACGAGTAAATAAGAAGCAGAAACTTTTTGCCACTCTGCTTCGCCTTTAATCCTGAACAGGCTAGATTTTAGTGGCACTGGAAAGGAAGGTATAAAAAATGCTGGCTTGGTACTATCTGCGGTTAAGGGTTCCAAATCTAAAACAGCTAAGGAAACAGCTATTTCCTTTTGCCCTTTTATATGAATTTGGTAAGGTAGAAGGTCAATAGTTTCAGCACGAGGCATTCCTATCTCTGTCGTTCCTTGAATATCAAACACTACATCCTTGCCAAGTATAGATTGATCAGGAATGCCCTGCTTAACACTATAAATATTCATTCTTAGTTTGATCTTTTTAAATCCCCTCCTATTTATTCCGAAACTCAGCTTTCTCAAAAAAACGTTCTGATCTATCTTCAGAATAGTTGCCTGTTCGCGTCCCTTTTCATCACTATGTTTTGGTATATTTTTATACATAGCCGGAAAGAAAACCAGACTGGCTCTCGATCGACCATAATTTTTTATCTGACTGGGTTGCGCCTTGATATTTACCGTTTCAAGTAGTTGTGGCGACTCTGATAGCTTAACATTTTTTTCCGTTTTTAAAAAGTCAGCCCAGCTAAGCTTTAAGCTACGGTAACCAACTGCCGAAAAAATTATTGAATCACTATTGGCAATATCCGTTCTGTTATAGGTTAGCGAATATCTTCCGACAGCGTCGGAAACGGTGCCTATAGGTTTGTTCTTAATTCCTATACTGACATATAGCACTGGAAGATTGGTCCGCTCTTCAGTTACTATGCCGTTTATAATTGAAGATTGGGAATGCGCAACTTTGCCCTCCAAAATGAGTAAAATGGTTAAAAGTAAAAAGAAGCGCAATATTTTTAATAAATACAAAGTGGATTGGCACATAATAAGGATTGATGGCCAAATATCATTAATCGGTTAACCGTAACGAAAAAATTAACTTTATTTAACATCCAATAACTTCATACGTCAGCTTAAAAAAACACCCAAAGCTTGTTATATGTAACTTCGTTTTCGTTGCTTTTTCTCTACAATCACTATCCCGTCTACAAATACGAAACGTACATCACTATTGAGCGAACGGCAATCGCGAAACAACAGATATGTTTTTTACAAACTATCGCTTTACGATTGCCATCTAACCCTGTTAAATCTTCCAAATGATAATAAATACTAATAGCCAAAAGGGTTATCAAGACTAAGCATTGGAGAGGTAAACCATTTCGGTCCATTTTCGGTCATGTAAAAATGATCTTCGTGCCTAATCCCAAATTTTCCAGGAACACAAATCATAGGTTCGTTGCTTACTACCATCCCTTCGGCCAGTTTTATCTCGCTTCCGCGAACCAAATACGGATATTCGTGTATATCTAGTCCGGTGCCATGACCTACCCTGTGTGGTAAACCCGGCAAATCATAGTTTGCACTGAGACCAGCCTGTGCCAATGTTTCTCTGGCTGCATCATCAACCGAACCGCAAGAACGACCAATTTGCGCAGCTTCAAAAGCGGCAAGCTGTGTTTTCTTCTCCAAATCCCAGATAGTCCTGTATTCATCAGAAGGCACGCCGTATACGTAAGATCTTGTAATATCAGAAAGGTATCCTTCTAGTCTGCAACCTGTGTCTATAATAACCGCATCATTTTCCTTCAACGGCTGAGGTACCGCAACTCCGTGTGGGTACTGTGTATCGTCTGCAAAAAGCACTATACAAAAGTAAGAACCCGAAGCAATTCCAGCTTTGATATGCGCTTTATTGATAAAGTCTTCCACTTCCTTCGCCGAAATTCCTGGTCTTAGTATCTTAGCCGCAGCTCGTTGAACTTCCATGGTAATGTCTTTCGCCTTTTGGATAATAGCAATTTCATTTTCCGTTTTCTGCATTCGGCATCCAGCGGTAATTTCTTGTGCATTTATAAAATGAAAGTTTGAATTTACTTTCGAAATTCCATCCACCAGAAAATAAGGAGCAGATTCGTCTATTGCAAAAATTCCTTCGCTTACACTATTATGATGTAAAAGCTGGCTAATTAAAACATAAGGCGATTCGTGCTCTTCCCAACAGTTGATGTCGGCCTCCACTTTCCTATACTTTTTAAAGGTTCCTTCCTCAAATTTTGGCACAATATATTGCAATGTACCGTCACCAAACAAAAGCGCACCAACCATTCTTTCAGATGCATTCCAATGTGTTCCTGTAAAATAATACAAGTTTGTGCCAGCGTTAATGTACAATGCACTAACCGAATGCTGTGCCATCAAATCTGTCGCCTTTTTTAAACGAGCTTTATATTCCTGCAAAGCAATTGGCTGTACGCCAAGCGTTCTGTCTTGTATTTTATCAAGTTCTACTGATGCGGAAGAACCACCTGTACCTAATGTCATTTCTTTTAAATTAAATCTGGGCTAATTTAAGCATCCAATTTTAAAGTTCTATACGCCTGCTGTTTTTACTTTATTCGGTTTGCATCATATATTTCGTTAACTGCGGTAGATAAGACGAGCTGAAAGCTGCGCAACGAAATTATACCGAAAGGAATATCGAATTTTCTTCTGCGCTAAACATCGTGATATTGAATAAAAAAGATAGCTGTTTTAATTTGTAGAAGATAAAGAGAAGGATAGTTTATCTCCCGGGACTTTCCCAAAGTGATTAGTATACCAATCTACAAGTTGGTCAGACTTAAATTGCTCATTTCTATCCACTCCCCTAATTAAGCGTTTGGCGGCTTTGGTTCCGTTCTCACCCGTTCTTGCCTGGTAAAGCACATAGTCTACCACAATTTTATCGTTTGGCTTAGGTCCCTTGTAAGCTAATATAGATCCATCCTTCCCGATGATAAAAGGTGCAGGATCACTTACTTTAACAATTTCCTTAAATTCATTAGAAGATGCATTGCTAGCCAATTTATTGGCATTGGCTACAGTATCAGAACCCAAATATAAATTTGCAAAAACCACGTCAGGATATTTAGCAAAACGTTGTTTCAACGACTGAAAAGATTGTTCTTGTTCGGCAGTTAATTCTTTGCTATCCCAAACATACAAATAAACGGTTTTTCCGTTGTATAAATCACCAAACGTTTGGGTACTGCCCTTGGCATCTACGAGTTGTATGTTGGAAACATTTGTATGCGTGTAATCATTATAATCTTTAACCACCAGTTTGGCAATTCCTTTAACCATCATAGTGCAAGAACTCGTAAATACGCAAAGCGGAATAATAAATAGGTAGATGATTTTTTTCATTTTTTGAAATTTTATTAAATTTTAAGTAATTGTTTATATAGTTGTGACGATAACAACTGATTAAAGGTTGCATGAAGAATAAACTATATTAAGTGGTTTACCATTTAACGAATTACTTCCATTAAGCATCGATACTTTTTAAAACAATTACTATTTCTTTAGGTTTATTGGGCATGGAAATCCAGCAAATCAAACCTTATTCAAAAACCAGTAGTTTACAAAAAGGTGCTCGAATCGTTTTAGGACTTTTTATGGTTTTGGCAGGTGTCGGTCATCTTACGTTTCAACGTCGGGAGTTTCAAGCACAAGTACCAGATTGGGTGCCCATAAATAAAGATGCTACCGTGCTCTTGTCTGGAATTGCCGAAATTGCTTTAGGATTAGCTCTAGTCTTGGCTAAAAAAAACCGTTCCAAAGCTGGGATCGCACTAGCCTTATTTTACATTGCGGTTTTTCCTGGTAATATCGCACAATACTTAAATCATCGCGACGCATTTGGTTTGAACACCGATCAGGCTAGATTGGCACGCTTGTTCTTTCAACCGGTACTTATTATTTGGGCATTGTGGAGTACGGGAGCACTGAAACGTTTGAGATAAGCTTGATTTTATTTCAAGTAATTAAAAGAGACTTATACAGCACCGCATTACGCACCTCCTCTTAAAGATTAGTTTGATGTTTAGTTTTGTGAGCAAATTAGCAAGCCACTAAACATACTCTCCATTTTTTAAAAAACCGTCAGACGGAATATTGAATTTCAATCAACAGGCTTGACTTTTTAATTTCATCTATAATTGCTAAAGTTTAGCTAAGCAGATTTACTCGCTGATTACGCTACTGCAAGGTAGGCTAAAGTAAAAAGTAGAACCTATTCCCTCTACACTCTCGGCCCAGATTTTCCCGCCATGGTCAACTACTATTTTGGAAGTTATATACAACCCCATGCCCAGTCCCGGATGTGTGGTCATTACGCTTTTATCACGATAGAACTTTTCGAAAATGGATGCTAGTGCCTCGGTGCTTATACCAAGGCCTTTATCACGAACCGATACAGTGACTGTTGATTCTACCACACTGCAGCGAACATCAATAGCACTACCCAAAGGCGAATATTTAGTAGCATTGCCCAAAAGGTTAGTCAACACCTGCTCCATACGCAAACGGTCTATATTTACCACACTGTCCGAATCAACAGACAAAGAAATAGCATGTGCGCTGTAAGCTTGCGAGAGCATGTCTATTACTTCAGAAAGAAACGGACGGAAAGGAACCTGTTCACGTCTATATCCGAAAGAGCCGTTTTCCATCTGAGAAACATCCATCAGCTGTTTTACAAGGGCTGTAAGTTTGCTAGTTTGCAGATCAAGCTTGTCAATAACGTTTGCAAACCTCGGCTCAAAACCCTCCCTTTCTTTTACCAGCATCTGAGTGTATGCTTTAAGAATGGTGAGTGGCGTTTTCATCTCATGGCTGGCTATCGAAATAAATTCATTCTTCTTTTCGTTTATTAGTTTCTCGTGCTGTATTTCTAACTCTTGTTGCCCGGTAACTTTGTAAAGATGGTTTTTCTGGTTTTTGATTTCTTCATAAGCGTTTACTGGCCCGTCGGCAAGGAAATATTTTTTGATGTCGGCAATCCTTGTTCGGTCTATTTTCAGCGAGCGAGGAATACCGATGGCCATCTCTATTATACAGCTTCCCTCACTTCTTTTAAAAAGAAATTCGGGAACTAGTTTTTGGGCATAGAAAAAGCCGTTATCACCTCTATCAAGTCCATCCACTTCCTCAAATACTATGGTTGCCGCCATGGTGAAACGCGGATGGCTACCACCTATGCCTAATTGTAGATTACCCGTGTTGGTATGTTCGATAACCGTTCTTGCCACCTCAGAAACCGCTGTTGAAAAAGAAGTTTGAGTAGCAATAGTTAAACCAATACGCTCGCCCACTGCCATACAGCGCCTATGAGCCAGCACAAGGTCCATTTCGTTTTCAAGCGTTATATTGATAATCTCGGTCATAATTATTTATATCTGATTACAACAACCGACATATCATCTGTTTGTCTTGCATGATCTTTATAAATTGCCGCTGCAAGTATCGAAGGATCACATTTCTGTATCATAGGATATTTTGACAGCTCCCAACGCGTTTTGATACCATCTGATGCCATTACCACTTGGTTATATTCATCTACAGAATATTGTTGCGAATTCATTGTATTTGGAATGTTGTGTCCGACAATGCCATTGTAGGACATGTGATTTTTTGCCAGATTGGGTCCTAACCATCTTACGCCGATATTACCAATTCCAGCAGAAGTCCATGTGCGATTTTTCAGGTCCAAGCAAACCATGTTAGCAACCATTCCCCTAGTTCGTTTAATTGTACCATGCAAAAACCTCAAGGTTTGTACTGGGTCGTTATCCGGACAAACGCGAAAATTCTTTTCGGCTTCATTAACAGCTAAGTTTGCTTCTGGCCCGTGCCCTAGACCGTCGCAAAGCATCAGTTTTATCACATCTTTAGATGATTTGTAAAAAAAACCATCGCCACTTGTAGTTTCACCTGGCTTGCTCAGTACGATGGGCCTAATGAATACTCCTTTAGCATTTTTTGCAGGCGTAGTGGCATAAACCCTGCTAAGCAATATTGTACCCCAATCCGTAAGGGAATATAGATCAAAAGTATCGGAAAGACGTTTTATGCTTCCCAGTCCATGGCCCAAGGTATTGCTGGAGGAAAATCCGTCCAGAATCATCTTTGATGGGTTTGCAATACCAGGCCCATTGTCAATGCATATGATTTCGAGATAGGGATTTCCCTCTTCATAAAAACTCCCTACCAGTATTTCTCCATCATTTGCATATTTATAAAGATTACTCGTTATTTCGGCAACAATCAAATCTACTTCCGCCACTCTTTTTTGTGGTATGCCTAGTTCGACAGCCTTTTGGTGGATTTCTTTTTTTATCAGCGAAAAATAGCTTCTGTCACCAGCAGAAAATTTGGTGTGTGTTGCGTCAACCATTGGCCCATTTTAGAATCATTACCGTTGTACCCTCGCCCACCTTACTCTTGATGTCGAATTCGTTTACCAATCTTTTAGCTCCAGGCAAGCCTAAGCCCAAGCTGCGGCCTGTAGAGAATCCGTCACGCATAGCTTGAGGAATATCGGCAATACCAGGCCCCTTGTCGGCAAAAGTGAGCCGAACTCCATTATCCCTACCTCGTGATACAATCTCCACCAGACAGGTACCTCCGTTGCCGTAACGTAGCATATTTCTAAGGAGTTCACTGGCCGCGGTGATTAATTTGGTCTGGTTCAGAAGTCCCATTTTAATCTTAACCGCAACTTCTTTTACCCTGTTTCTTAGCAGCACCACGTCCTGTTCTCTCTGGACCTGTATGTTATCTTTACTCAGCGAAAGAATCATCTTCTGGTGCTATTTCGTCATCGTCTTCCTGAACCGGTCCAATCATTTCCTGTAGCCGTTTCATCCCTCGTTCAACGTTTAAGGCGGTATGCACTCCATTTAGCGGAAGGCCAAGTTCAATAAGTGTAATGGCTACAGCAGGTTGCATGCCTACCACAACTGTTTCTGCATCTAGGATTTTAGACATGCTGGCAATATTGCCAATGATGCGCCCCATAAACGAATCTACGATTGAAACCGCTGATATGTCTATAAGTACACCTCGTGCACTGGTCTTATTTACCATCTGCACCAAGTCTGCCTCGAGGTTTAGTGCCAAACGATCATAAAGATCAACCTGGATGGTCACCAGCAAAAAGTTGCCCATCCTTAAAATAGGTATTTTATCCATCTTCCTATTTGTTTTGAACCACCTGTTTTCTCACTTCTAGTCGCAATGTTCTAAATGCATAAGCCAAAGCACTTGCTAAAGAAGACTTGGTAATGATGCTTGAAAGATCAATTCCTAAATGCACAACTGTCTGAGCAATTTCTGGGCGTATACCACTGATAATGCATTCAGCACCCATCAGTCTTGTTGCACTAACGGTTTTTATAAGATGTTGAGCTACCAGCGAATCTACTGCCGGAACTCCAGATATATCCAGAATAGCAATAGAAGATCCCGTGTCTACAATCTCTTGTAGTAAATTCTCCATTACAATCTGCGTACGCTGGCTATCAAGTGTTCCTATAATTGGAAGTGCTAAAATACCGTCCCATACTCTGATCACTGGTGTGGAAATCTCGGCTATTTCATCAGTTTGGCGAAGAATTACTTCTTCACGTCCCTTGATAAATGTTTCAAAGGTTACCACCGTAAGCCCATCCATTATACGGTTAATTTTCCTGCTTTCTTCAAAAAGCATTTTGGGATCATCACCAATCTGTTCCTGCAACACCTCAAGTATCGCCTCCTTCAAAGAATACACAAATTTTCCCGTCTCGCGTGGAGAAAATCCCTGCCTTGCACGGGTAATGGCAATTCCTCCTAAGATTTCTATAACCGGGCTCCAATTGTCCCCATCAAGGTCCGTAGATCCTCCGGCACCGATGTTAGCTACCAATGAGCCTACCAGCTCCTCAGACTGCGCTCGGAGTTCTTCGTTGGTAATCAGGTCTTCACGAAGCCCTTCGTCTTCCAACTGGTTTTTCATCCAAAGTTCAAGGATGTTTTTTTTTTGATTTTCTAGCAATTTTGCAATATTAAATGGCATGTCGAATGAGCAGTTTAAATTCTTAGGTTATCCCTTTCAGTCAGTATTCTGTTAATTAGCCCGTAAGTTACCATTGTTAAGCCACATAATAAAATTTTAATAAATAGCGATGATATCAGCTTTCAGAATTTCGCAAGATTATTCCCGGATTTGCCTATTTGCTAAGCTTAAATGCTACATTTTAATTGCATGCTGCTATTAAACCACAGGGTTTGGTCATGCTAAATGGAATCACCGTGCATTTTATTATGAAACCTGATTTGGTCGCGAATACTGTGCAGTAAGGGCAGGTCTAACTCACAGCCTTGGCTTTCGCAATGCGCATGGTCTTTCTCGTCCAACAACACCGTTCCGATGCTTCCATCCTCGTCAAAAATCTCATACCGTTGCTGGCCCAATGGGCGGATCGAAAAAAATCTCCCCTTATCTCCATCTACTACCTCTATCCTAAATTGTTGCAACAACCTCTCATTCCCTGTTGTTTTCTGGTTGAATTCGGTTTTCTCTTCCATAACGTTGTATTTTAGTTAACAAACAACATCTCAGGTATATTGTTGCGAATATTATTAACGTAGTTGAAAATGACTTTGTAGAATGTTTTCCAGCACTTTTTAAAAATAGCGGATCGTTATTCGACAAACAAACACGATAGGCTAAAAAAATTAAGGAATTTCTGTCTTCTATTGCAGATGGCTATCTATATTTTTCCGAAAATAAAAGAATAAAACTGTTAGCACTACCAAATAAGGCATGCAAAACAGAATTCCAGGCCAAGGTTGGTCCCACATTGCCAGCAACGAAAAAAACACAAAAACAATAGGCAACATAAAAAAACTTAGTGCACTCCAAATAGCTCTAGATCTAACCCGATCGTTAAGGTTGAAAAAAATAGGTATAGTCATAAAAGAAAGACAAAGGTTAATACCTATTGCAATACCATAAGGTAGATTACCGAAGTCGCTATCATCCGCTCCAATATATCTAAGCGAGGATAAAACAAATACGCCCAGCAAGCTGATAACGGAAGAAACAAGAAAACATATAACAATTAACCTAAGATATTTCATAATGTATTAATTCGTCTGTTTTAAAAACGAACAGATAGTAGCAATGTTTCACTAATCCTAAATAAACCCAAAGTTTCAAAAAGGAAATCATCGCTAGTTAGAATAAATTTTTATGTACAACAACCCTACAGTTGAGCCAACAACTGACGCAAAGTATATGTAAATTATTAAACCTAAACGCTAAAATTTCATACTTGGCTTCCGCTTCGCAAAAGCAGATTGTAGTACTCTTTCCAACTAACAGTAATCAAGCGGACGAGCTATGACTTCCAACAAATGATCAATGTCAAATGGTTTTGCAACAAACGCGGTTGCTCCGGCAGCCATCGCTATTTTGCGTCCTTCATTACTGGCTGAAACTGCCACAACCGGGAGATTTTTGAAAGTCGGCATTCCGCGGATTGTTTGCAGAATCATATCACCTGAAAGAACTGGCATCCAAAGATCGAGCACCACCAAATCCGGGCACTCTTTTTCGATAAGTAACTTAACTTTTAGACTATCCATTTCGGCTATTACGTGGTAACCCTGCTCATCCAGAATAATCTCCATAAGATCCATTATGCCTGCATCATCATCGCATATTAAAATTTTTTTTCTATTCATCTTCGCTCCCGCCTTTAGGAAGGGTAAAGCTGAAAGTGGATCCTTTTCCCTTTTCACTTTCTACCCATAATGTACCCTTGTGGTTTTTGATAATCTGGTCACAAATGTAAAGTCCGATACCCATGCCTGGAAAATGCTTCTGTATTTCGCTGCTCCTGTAGAATCTTTCAAAAACTCTTTTCGCATCTTCTGCATTCATACCCAAACCATCATCCTTTACCGAAAGCTTAACATACTCGCTTACATTGTTGATTTCAACCAGAATATTTCCGCCATCCGGCGCATATTTTACCGCATTGGAAAGAAGGTTGTTCAGAACCTGTATGATGTGCGATTCATCAGCCTCTACCACGGCATTTGTTTTACCCTGCACAATGATTTTATGGGTATTTGTTGATGACTGCATTGCATCAACTGCATCCATTACCATTTTATCGAAGTCGAAATTAGACTTGTGCAACGTAATATTGCCCGTCTGAATCTTCGATACGTCCAATAGTTCGCCTATAAGGTTGTTCAACCTATCTACGTTGGTGGAAACCTTTGAAAGTGTCGATAGAAATTTTTCCGAGGCATCTTTAGGCACGCTACGTTCCAACACCTGCATAAATCCTTTTATGGTGGTTAGTGGGGTTTTGAGTTCATGGCTGGCAATAGAAAGGAAATCATCCTTACGTCGTTCTATTTCCCTCTTTTCAGTTATATCCTCAATAGCCAAAAGAATTTGGTCTTTAAATTGGCCTTCGAGCTCTACCCGATAGGCATTTAGCAACATCAGTTTTTTACCGATATGTGGGAAGTCGTGTTCTACCTCAAAATCTACAACCGGATTATTGGTTGGCAAAATTTTAACCAGCAATTCCTTGAGTTGGGGGATATCCCATTGGTTATTACCCAAGGCATATAGATTTTTTCCCAAAGTATCCTCAAGGTTTACCTTAAAGGTTCTTAAAAAATGATAGTTTGCACTAAGTACAACGAAGTTTGGGTCGAGCACCAACAAGCCTTCCCGCATAGTCTCTATGATACTCGTCAGAAAAGCTTCACTTTCCTTTAAAGCGGAGGTGCGTTCTACAATCTTTTGTTCCATCAGCAACTTCTGCTGTCGCAGATCGTGCTCTGTTTTTTTTCTTTCTGTAACATCATTCTGAACACCAATAAAATGGCTGATTGCTCCTTTTTCGTCCCTTACGGGAGCCATGAAAAGCTCGTTCCAGAACAAATCACCGTTCTTACGATAATTTCTTATCTCTACCTTGCATTCAACTCCTTTCGAAATTGATTCAGCTAATATTGCCCTTGCAGGCTGATCGCGGTCGTCTGCTTGTAGAAACCGACAATTATGTCCGATTATCTCATTACGACGATAGCCACTAATCAACTCGAAGGCATTGTTGCAGTACACAATGGGATTATCTCGCTGGTTATTGTCTGTTATGATTATTCCAGATATCGATGAATCAAGCGCTTGGGTAAGCAAATCAAAGTTATCTTTTACCGAATCTCCTGAGAGATTGAATCGTCCTTTTTTAAACTCGTGCAAACGTTATTTTTTTAGTGAACAATAGGGTGTATGCAAATTCTCATAATCGCATATTCACCATTGATATTAACAATTTAATTGCGCTCGTAGTTTTTTAAAATTTTACAACGCATTGTTGTGCACCCTTAACTGATTGTGTGCCATAGAAGCTAGTTTTGATACAAATGCAAATGCATCACAATCACACGCTATGCCTTGGTCAATTAACCAATCCATTACTTCTTTCTTATCTTCCGGAAGGTTGAGTTGCAAAAATCTACCAGTAAGTTCCATGTCTCGGTCGCAACCATAGTGGTTAACTCCATACTTTAAGTGCTCCATCAAGCGCATCATCAACAACCCGTCTATGGGAAGAGTATTCATCCATTCGTCAAGTTCCTTCGCGTTGCGTAATTCTCTACAACTATTAACGAAATATCCCGGCAAGTTGTCCATTTTTAAAAGCATAGGTTAACACGTTTTTGAAACCGATTTTTAGCGAAACAATAACAACAAATTGTTAAAGTTGTTTTTAAAACGATAATTGCTTGTTCGTAATGACATTATAATATAATAGATGGTTTTTTAAATCTGATTTAGTAAGCAACAATAAAATACATGAGCATTTATGAAAGTTGAAAATACCCCAATAAAAGCCATATAAAAAAAAAGCAATTTTTGCTAGCTGTAATAATCGCCTGTCGGATGCTATCCGTAGATACTGAGCAGGATGAGCCAAGTGCAGAACCCTACCGGTGCAAGAACAGCAGCACTAATCAAAAGGGCTTTTGCAATTTCCCGTTTTCCTATCGCCAACAGCACAAGTCCAATAACCACGTTAAATCCGGCATGCAATGCTATACATACACCCGCACCAATAGCAAGATTGAATCCCCTGTCTGACGCCGCTGATCCCGTTATGATTAGTGCGCAGTAAATCGCTAACACTAGTAAATTAATGATTAAGGCCTTTATCAACATATTGAGTGAATATTCTTTTCACGATTAGAACATCGAGTAATACTCAAAAGTTTTTATATTCCCTATCATAAACTCCTTCGCCCTCGCCAAAAACAATTCTGTTATCCGAGATGGATGTACTGGGTTGTCATCCTCCCCAACTTTACAAAACGTGATTATCTTTATAAATGCTACGAATTAACTCTTCGTAACTCTTTTTAGATTCCACAATCGCAGAACGAAGCCATGACGATATAACGGCAAAACTAAAAACTCTAAATGTTGTTTAACTACAAACAATCAGACAATACATGGAACTAGAACCAGAAATGCTTATCCACGCTTCGCGAATTGGAAACATTGACGTGCTAAAGGAACTTATAAAGGGCAAAGCCAAACTTGATGTGCACGACCCAAAAGGCTATACTCCGCTCATAATCGCCTGCTACAATAACCAGTACGAGGCGGCGAAAATACTGATCGAACATGGCGCTAACATAAACGCAACCGACGCTGGTGGAAATACCGCACTGATGGGCGCAGCGTTTAAGGGATACCCAGACATTGCAGAACTTTTAATAAACAACGGCGCAGACCTAAACTTGCAACATGGCAACGGCGGAACGGCTTTGATGTTCGCAACCATGTTCGGTCGCAATGATATGGTGAAGTTGCTATTGCTACACGGTGCGGATGCGAGCATATGTGATTCAAGGGGTCTTAGGGCAACCGACCTTGCTGCGCAGCAAGGTAACCAAGAGGCAATCCAATTGCTTTCCGCTTAGGCGACGAGGCCATCCATTGCGCTTAAATTATCTTCATCCGATTATTTTACTATCGAAATCATACCATAAAAAAAGTCCCTTTAAAGGGACTTTTTTTATTCTCATTTTCCAGACTATGCCGGTACCATTCTTGGTTTTTCCCTTTCCCAAACTCTGTGGGCGGAAATCGCTTTTATAAATGAATCGGCTAATGCTTTACCACTTCCCGTTAATAATCCGGGATCTGAAGCTTTCGCATTCAATTTTCCGTGAAAATAAGTTCTCTCGGCTAGCTTTTCCGCTCCCGCATCAAAACAAATGGCCTTACAGTGCTTAAAGGCCTCGTTTAGAAAATGTAATGCGTCTGCATCGGCAGAAAGTGCGTCAATATGATTCGCTCCGGAGGGTACAAAAACTGCATCGTAGAGCACCGAACAAGCGGTCAAAAAGCTTTCCTCTACCTCTATTGCGGTTTTCTTATCGCCTTTTACTGCACCACCGTGGGTACCTACCAGTTCAACGACTGCACCTTGATCGACTAGCGCCTTTTTCATGGCATCTACCGATGAAGCACTTACCCCATCTGCCACCAAAAACGCTATTTTCCTAGTACTGACGGAATCCTTTATCGTGCCGGCCATGCTTAATGCTTCGGATTTTGCGATCGAAGGCTCAGCATCCACCGAAGCAAAATCGTTTGGATTTCCGTCGGCAGGTACACTTCCGTTTACAACTGAAACAGGCTTTTTGGGCGAAGGCATGCCAAGATTAGATGCAATGCTTGCAACAAGATCCATATCTACATGGGTAAGCAGTCCAAGCATTCGCTCACGAATAGTTAAATTTTTCACCTTACCTAGCTCGAAACTGAATGCATTGATGATGTGCTCCTTTTCGGCAAGAGATTGGCTTGCATAAAATAGCTTAGCCTGCGAGAAGTGATCAAAGTAGCTTTCGCTCCTCGCTCTTATCTTTCTCGAATCTATCCTCTCGTTGTACGAAACGAATCCACCAGATTCGGCTTTAACCTGTAAAGGGTCATTTGATACCAAGGAATTGGGATTATAGCTTACCTTACCTTTATTAATGGTCTGTCTCATAAAGCCATCCCTCTGGTTATTATGTACCGGAACTACGGGCCTGTTAATTGGAATTTCGTGGAAGTTGGGTCCGCCCAGCCTAATCAGTTGGGTATCGGTGTAGGAGAACAGTCGTCCCTGCATAAGGGGATCGTTGGTAAAATCTATTCCCGGAACAACATGCCCAACATGGAACGCTACTTGTTCTGTTTCGGCAAAGAAGTTGTCTGTATTGCGGTTTAAGGTTAGCTTACCTATTCTCTGTACCGGTACAAGTTCCTCTGGAATGAGCTTGGTAGGATCCAAAAGATCAAAATCGAATTTGTGTTCGTCAGCCTCAGGAACAACTTGAATTCCGAACTCCCATTCCGGAAAACTTCCAGACTGGATGGCCTCCCATAAATCCCTCCTATGAAAATCCGGATCTTTGCCAGAAATGGTCTGCGCTTCGTCCCAAGCAACCGAATGGACTCCAAGTAACGGTTTCCAATGGAACTTGACAAAATGCGACTCCCCTTTATCGTTGATAAGCCTGAATGTGTGCACTCCAAAGCCTTCCATCATTCTATAACTTCTTGGAAGAGCTCTATCGCTCATTGCCCACATGATCATATGCGTTGACTCTGGCATTAGTGAGATAAAATCCCAAAAAGTATCGTGTGCAGAAGCTGCCTGTGGCATTTCATTGTCCGGCTCGGGTTTTACTGCGTGGATAAGATCGGGGAATTTCATTGCATCCTGAATAAAGAACACAGGCATATTGTTACCTACAAGATCGAAGTTACCTTCTTGTGTATAGAACTTTACCGCAAATCCTCGAACATCCCTAGCCAAATCTGTCGAACCTCTAGACCCCGCTACCGTTGAAAATCGGACGAATACAGGTGTTTCGATCTCCGTATCGTTTAGAAAAGCTGCCTTACTAAACTCTGGAATTGGCTGGTATAGTTTGAATACACCGTGTGCACCCGAACCTCTTGCATGCACCACTCGCTCAGGTATCCTTTCATGATCAAAGTGCGTAATCTTTTCACGAAGGATAAAATCCTCTAACAGGGTTGACGCCCTATCGCCCGCTTTAAGGGAGTTCTGGTCATCGTTTATGCCAACTCCATGATCGGTCGTCATGCGCTGGCCGGTCGCGTCTGCGGTATGTGCTTTTAGCTTGCTGGTTTTGTCGTTTTCGGGCAAGGCCGACTGTTCTGGTGTTAAGGTCTTTTTGGCCATAATTTTTCTGATTGGTAGTTAAGGGAACAAGGCTTAAGCTAATTAGTTTTCACTATTTGCAAGCCTAGAATTCCATTTGCAACAAGATGCTCGATTAGGGGATGCGAAGGAGTTCCACTACGTGAAAACAGAGTGGAATGACTTAAGGCCATCAAAGACAACACTATCAGCTGGAAACAGGCATTAGGCCTTAGATTCTTCGATACCTCAGTCGCAATTAAATACCAAGCAATGGCCTTACTAGCATTTTTTTAATCGATCAGAGCATTTTGCAAAAATTGCTAATTTGACTGCACAAAGCACATGGCAGAAAAAATTATCTTCTTCACGGTTGCTAGGATGGTGCAGATTTAAAATACATAAATCAACTTTTCTTAAGAAATTTCCGCCATTTGTGCTAACAACCTGATCTTTGCAAATGGAAAATTTTAAATTAGCTGCAACAGACATTATTTTAAAAAGATAACTAGCAGTAGCCACTTCGGCTTAGTTTAGTCAAAGCGTACTAAATGCGCATTTATTGCAATCAATTTCAGTTTTGGATTGTTAGTACATCATCAAAAAGAAAGACATGAAAAAAATATTGATGGTACTTACCTCCCATAGCGAAATGGAAAACACAGATAGCAAGACAGGCGTATGGCTAGGCGAGTTCACAGACCCTTATTACGAATTCTTAGATGCTGGCTATACAGTTAAACTAGTCAGTCCCAAAGGTGGCCGTCCGCCAGTTGATCCAATGAGCGAGCTAACAGAGAACGTTACCGAATCAAATCGCAGGTTTCAGGACGACCAACAATCCAAAGATGCTTTCTCACATACAAGCCCTATTAGTCAGATAAGCGCATCTGATTATGATGCAGTATTTTATCCTGGCGGTCATGGACCGATCTGGGATCTTGCGACGAATAACGAAAGTGGTCTTTTAATCCATGCATTCTTGGACCAAGGTAAACCTGTAGCTGCAGTATGTCACGGACCAGCGGCGCTTCTCAGCGCTGAAAATTTGAAACCTGGCTTTCTAAAGGGCAAAGTTCTTTCCGCATTTAGTGATACAGAAGAAACATTGGTTGGCAGAAGTGGCAATGTTCCGTATCTTCTCGAGACCAAGCTGAAAGAGCACGGAGCAGATGTAAAAACTGCACTCGTACCTTTCCTATCGCACGTTGAAACCGACGGTCTGCTGATTACTGGGCAAAATCCGCTTTCAGCAGGCCCTGTAGCCAAGGCACTGATTGATTTGCTTAAATAAAAATCGTTTATCCAACCAGAACTCCTACTCAAGATAATGAAAACAAATCATCTGTTTTTAAGTGTTTTAGCCGTAATCTTACTATCTATATTTTCCGCCTGCAAGAAGAAACCAAATGGTGAGTTCCCCAATGCTTCGAGCGAAACCGTACATGCGGTTGGTAGGGACGGTTACGTTGCCACTTATTGGCAAAATGGCAAAGCTACCAGATTGGGCAGCTCTACCGGAAGTTCCGATGCTAATGCAATTTTCGTATTGGGGACGGATGTTTATATTTCTGGTTACCAAATAGGTTCAAATAACAAATATATTGCAAAGTACTGGAAGAACGGAACAGCCATAGATTTAAGCGACGGAACCAAAGACGCTGTGGCAAATGACGTATTCGTGATCGGAAGCGATGTTTACATTGCAGGCCAGGAAACAAACGGCCAAACTGCAAGCTGGGTGGCAAAATATTGGAAAAACGGAAATCCCGTAACGCTATCTGTCCCAACCGAGAATGCGGTTGCCAATGGAATTACCGTTATTGGGAGTGATGTGTACGTGATAGGAACCCGTAGAGAAAGTAGCTGGATAACGCCAGTAGCTTGTTATTGGAAAAACGGGCAAGTGAGCGACCTGTCCAACCGCTCTACATCCCCATCTTACCAGGCCATTACACAATCTGCGGGAGAAGTACACCTCACTTACTCGGCCGCTTACAATAGCCAAGGCCAATCACAGTCTGCCTATTCCAGGAATTTTACAGCGCCCGTTTTTATAACCGATGGAACAAATGACGCAACTTCCCATGCTATATCAGTTTCTGGCAATGATATTTATCTTGCAGGTTGGGGAACTAGTAACCAAAATAGTGCAATTCAAGCAAAATACTGGAAAAATGGTAGCTCGGTAACTTTAACAAGTGGCCAACAGAGTGCTTTTGCAATGGGAATCTTTGTATTAACAAACGATGTTTATGTAGCTGGCTACATGGAAAATCCGCAAAGCGGAAGAGGATCTTTGGCGACTTATTGGAAAAATGGAAAAGCGGTTTCGCTCACTAATGGTGAATCGGATGCGCTGCTAAGAGATATAGTTGTAGTTCCCATTAGTGCCCAATAAATGTGGGAGAGCACTCTCGAATTCATTTTATTTTTTGTCTATTCTAAGAGGTGTCTACAGGTCGAAATGTAGACACTTAAAAAAAAAACGGATTTTACTAGGATTGCCCCGAAATGCTTTTATCGAAATGATTCAAAAAACTTTTTCGAAGCCAAAAGTAATTTTTGTGTTTTTTTAACCCCACTTTTAAAACTTATCCCTTATGGGTCATATTGAGGGTGCAATGTCTAGTGCAACAAAATTCTATCAACACTTGCAAGCTGCGATTAAAAAATGAACGGTGTACAAGACAGCGTAAAAGTAACTCGAGCTAAAAAACATACCACTATCTGAAAGCAATAAAATCAATGTGTTCCCACGGTCCTCCTAAATATCTCCAAATATCTAGACCAAGCGCCCTTACTTCAAAGGGTTTAAAATCCGAATACAATTCTTCCAACAATTTCCTTGCAATCTCCGCACTGGTTTTATTTGATACGGTGATATGACTTCGAAATCCCTGCCTGTCCTGTGCAGACAGATCATCTATGAATAATATCACCAAGTCCGAACGAAGCCGTTTTAATATTTCGGATTCTATTCTGAAGGCTACACCAGCACCTAGATTAATCAAACCCGTAACCTGCATAGTAAAGGGAGCACCAACAACAGATGCAAGTTTTGCAGGCACTTCCGGGGTATCTGGCAACTTATGAAACATGGTGAGGTGCGCATTTAAGAAATTTCTTTCAGGCGGAAAGTATTGGGTTCGCAAAACGTTAAAATAATTTTGTGAGGCCTCATCCATCCGAACAGTTAAGATCAGTGCTGGCTCATATAATGTACTTGTTATCTCCATCAGCTTATTTTTATGCGGATTGGTCCCTTGATATCATCCACATCGATGGGCAATCCTTTTTGTGTAATGAGCACTTTCCCCTGATGCTGTAGATCAATAGCAATGTCGACAATAGCTTTCATGTGTTTCCGCCAATCCTCAGGGAAGAGTATCCGGGCAATTTCCGATGGGCAGGTACTTTTACAAGTCCCCCTATTTGTAGCCACAGCTAAAATAGTTTCAGATATCTGCTTCGAAAGGTCTTCCATTTTATTTTATTTTTTATCTGAATCCCAAATGCTTTTCAACTGTAATTAAATTCAAAATTAATCTAGCTTCCTGATCAGCTTAATAGCCCTATCCCACTTGGGATAAATTTCAATTGGCTTAATGTAAGTTGCAAGGTCAAATTCCCAAGGGATTAAGACCTGGGTATCGTCCAAGTCGGCAAGTTCTGGCACCCATTTGCGTATAAAATCCTGCGCCTTGTATTTATTAGACTGGTGTATCGGGTTAGTATACCATATCTCAAAAGCCTGCATATGCCAGTTCATCCAATTAGAACTTACATCGTAATCAATAAGCCTAGATTCGAAGTACGCGGCGCCCCAGGTCCAGTCTATTTTTAGGTCAAACACAAGATAACTTGCACAGTTCACCCTTCCACGGTTGCTCATAAAACCAGTTTGGTTCAGCTGGCGCATGTGTGCATCAACAAATGGAATCCCCGTGCTGCCATCACACCATCGCTGGAACTTATCGGGATCATTTTCCCATACCAACTTCTTGTTCTTAAAACCTTTGGTCAAAAACATGGAATGCCCCATCCGCATACCCTTAAACGTAAAATAATCACGCCAGACCAGTTCAAAAACCAGCCACCAAGTACTCTGGTTTTTCTTTACCTTTTTTTCGTAATCTTTTACCCTAAAATAAATTTCCCTTGGCGAGATGCAGCCTAATGCAAGGTAAGGGGAAAGTTTTGAGCTGTAGTCCATTCCGTCCGATCTGTTTCGGCTCCATCTGTAGCCCGTAAGCAACTCCGATTTGAAAGTGTAATATTCCAGCCTTTCCAGGGCGGCATCCTCTCCTCCATCCACAAACACCTGTGCATCCAAATACTCCTTTCTAGTAAATCCGTAGCGCTTGCAGGATGGAAACTTGCTGGTTTTAATATCTTTTAATCCGTTCAACTTTGCTGGTATATCAAAAACTTTCCGGGGTTCCGAATCATTCGACACCGGGATCCGGTAGGCTTTACTGGTCAAAGGAATCTTCGCGATTTCAAAAGGAATGTCATCTATATGGTATAGCGTCTTACCCCAGAAGAAATGAAATTCCACTTCCGGCAAGGAATTGGCAAGCTCATCAACCAAGTCGGTTTCATACGGTGCATATTCCTGCTCGGCAAAAATATCGGTGATACCGTATTCTTTTACAAGCTTAGGAATTGTTACCAGTGCAGATTGGTCTCCAATTAGCAGATGTCCGCCCAGCACTTCCAGATTATGCGCCAGATTAATTACCGATTGCTCCATGAACCTAAAGCGGTTGACATCCGCCCTGCGAAAACCGAGTGATGATTTTTGGAATCCCTTTTCTTCTATACAGTAACAAAAAACCAGTTCCTTGCATTGCTTCTGCGCCACAACCAGTGTCTCATTGTCATGTATCCTCAGGTCGTTCTTAAACCAGACCAAGCCCCTTTTTATCATATTGATTTAATTATTAACCAAGTTTTTTGCTAAAACCCAGGTCGGCATTTTTAAATGGTGGAAAGATTTAAGCTAACAATTTTTGCGGCACAATGTTTAAGCTTTACCGACCTAGACTGGCAGATTAAGCCCAAATTATGAAAACATCCGTAACGTTAATATTTCCGCATCAATTATTCGAAGACCATCCCGCCCTATCCACTTCACGAATAGTCTATCTAGTTGAGGAATGGTTGTTTTTTAGGCAATACCGTTTTCATCGGCAAAAACTTGTGCTTCACCGTGCCAGCATGAAATTTTATGAGAACTGGCTGGAGCAACAGGGTTATACCGTTAGTTACATCGAAACCGATAAACCTGAGAATGATTGCCGGATACTGGTAGCGCAACTTGCCAAGCAGATGGTAAAAGAAATCCACATGGTGGCAGTGGCCGATGACTGGTTAAATAAAAGAATGCATGAGGCCTGCAGCAGGTACAAAATAGAACTTCATGTTTATGATAGCCCCAACTTTCTGAACACTGTGGAAAGTACCCAAGCTTATTTCAGCAAAAAGAAATCCTACTTCCAGACCGATTTTTACAATTGGCAGCGAAAGCAAAGGAACCTACTTATAGAAAGCAATGGTGGTCCTACCGGAGGAAAATGGTCTTTTGATGAGGACAACCGGAAAAAATTCCCCAAAAAGGAAAAAATACCGGCGCTGCACATAGCAAAAGAGAACAGTTATATCACTCAAGCCAAAAACTATGTGCGTACGAAATTTCCAGACAATTATGGCGATTTGGATGCAACCTGCCTATTTGTAGTTACTTTTAAGGATGCCTTGGACTGGCTCAACAACTTTTTCGAATCTCGTTTTGAAAATTTTGGTAGCTATGAGGATGCTATAGTGGCGAAAGAGCATGTGCTGCATCATTCTGTCCTTACTCCCATGCTAAATATCGGCCTGCTGAATCCGCTCCAAATTATAGAAGGTGCGCTTATTGCCGAAAAAAAATATAATATCCCGCTCAATTCGCTTGAGGGATTTCTGAGACAGGTTGTGGGATGGCGGGAATTTATCCATCTGGTGTACGAACGCGAAGGTGTTAAACAGCGCACCAAAAACTATTGGAAATTCAAAAGAAAGATTCCACGAAGCTTTTGGACAGGTGACACGGGTATTTTACCGATCGACATCACGATAAAAAAAATTATTCAGACCGGCTATTGCCATCATATCGAACGGCTTATGGTGCTGGGCAATTTTATGCTGCTTTGCGAATTCAATCCGGATGATGTTTACCGCTGGTTTATGGAGATGTTTATTGATTCTTATGATTGGGTGATGGTACCCAACGTTTATGGCATGACGCAGTTTGCAGATGGTGGACTGATGACCACCAAACCCTACATTAGTGGCAGCAACTACCTGATGAAAATGGGCGACTATGAAAAGGGCGAATGGCAGGCGGTATGGGACGGATTGTTTTGGCGCTTTATGGATATCCACCGTGGTTTTTTCACCAAAAACCCACGCCTTGGCATGCTAATCGGCACCTTCGATAAGATGCCACTTAATAAACAGCATGCACATTTGTTGAATGCAGACGATTTTCTGGAAAAATTGGACCAAACGATGTAGCTATTCTCAATCCATAGCTAACAAAACGCTTAACTAAGACACCTACCAATCAATTGCAATTGCATATTATGGAAAATTGCCTCTTGAAAAATGTGATGGGAATGATATCCTTAAGAAAAGAATAACGGTTAACTTGGGAATTATGGCTACCATGCTCGGAGGTTGTTGCTTGGTTCGTTTAAATTGAGTTATTACTGCAACGCTTATGCAAGATGACTTAAACACGAAACAAACTGCTGGAAAGAGACCAACATGAAAACCATCATGCTCCCGAGTTTTAAAATATGCGTTTTCTTCTCACGACATGGGGAGGCACGGCTGTCAACAGATGCTGTTATGTACCAAACGGCTATATTAATTTTTAATCCGTTTAAAGGAATAGCCTATTACTATTTACTTGAATATTCCTTTGGGAACGGTTCCAGTCCAACTCTCCGGGTAAATTTTAATGCCGAATATTTTTGCCAATACAAGCGAAGTATTCTTGTTGCTGTTTTGAAACTCTGTTATCCCCTGCTTTTTTATGCCAGGACCGGTTATTAGCCAAGGAACCTGCATTTCGCTCATGGAAACTCCACCGTGACCCTTTTTAATTCCACCGTGATCGGTGATAAGCAGGATATGGGTATCCTTATATAAATCTTTTTTTACAAGGCTATCGAGCATTTCTCCAACAGCTTGGTCAGCCTCTTCGATAGCCTTAATGTATTCCGGAGACATCCATCCAAAGCTATGACCAGCGTGGTCGGTATGCACATCGTATAAAAAAACAAGTGTTGCGTTATTTCGGTTATTGTCCATAAAATCAACTGCCTTTTTATAGTTCTGTCTATAACCATCTTTATCCTCAAAAGATACCTCATCCAAGTATTTTTTGTTGATAGGGTAAATGAGTTCCTTCCAGTTATAATAAAAAGCTGTTTTGGCACTAGGTTGCTTATCTTTCAGCACCTTGAAGATGGATGGATAATAACCATCCGCATCGGTTTCTACGGCAGAAAGAGAGTGTTTCTGCAAAGTCCAATCATTTCCAGTTACACCATGTTCTTCGGGGCCAGAGCCGGTTAGGTGGCTCGTCCAATTAGGCATGGTTACCGATGGCATTACAGGGCGAGTTGTAACGGATAGCGTTCCATCCGCAAACATCATATCTATGTTAGGGTGTTTTACAGCTTTAAAAGCTTCTGTACTGAACCCGTCAAAACCTAAGATTAATACATGTTTGGATTTTTTTTGAGCAATAGCTTGGAAGTTTACTAAAATAAGAACCAGCAGGGCAAATTTGATTTGTTTCATTTGAGATTTTAAAATTTTGACGACGCAGGACAAACTGTTCTGCGGAGAACACGCTAAGAACAAACTTACTTAAAACGTTATTAAAAATCCAAATATTAAACCAACTAAAAAACCATATAACTTATTGAAGTAAAATGGTTTAATTACTTTTAGACTTATTTTGCGCAACTGTTGATGCAAAATTAAATAGTAACGATTATCGATAAATTAAATAGCTTAAGATACAAAATCGGTACAAATCCAATTTGCGGAGAATAGGAAATTAATCTCTACACATCTTTAAAACCTTTAGGTTATTATTTGCCGATGCAGAAAGTAAATACTACTTATTTACAGACGTTTGCACAAAACAAGTATCAATCTAAGGACAAAAAAACACCCTCATAACTACTTGATTATCAATGAGTTTTACTTTCTTTCTGAAAAAAGTAGAACTACTTGGCTATCAGACACTTCCAACAATCCTAAATTTAGTTTTGATCCATATTTTGCCTGCTTTTTGATTAATCAGGCTTAGTTCAATTCCTCGTTGCTGTTAAGTTTTTATTCCTTGATTGGATAACCCAATTTGTATGACCCCCTTTGCCAATTTTTATCTTTACAGGACCTGTCTGAAATATAAGGGGTTGCAGGCTTTTGTTTTTGGCGACAGGGGGTTTTGGCTTTTGGTTTTTCTAACAAAGAAGCTGTTCAGCTTTTAGAGAGTAGTATTCATATCTCTTTTACCTTTGGTAATTGCACCAATTGTTTATGGATGTTCTTCCAAAGAAATTGCGAATTGCGTTTTAGACAATTTTAGCTTCTTTAGCTCATGCTCCAAGAAAAGCCCTTGGTGAAGATCTTTTAATATGGATAGTTTTTCAAGCACAAATTGATATAAACAATTTTGTTCATTATATCTTATAAACTATAATTAGCAGATTAAATTATTCTCCGCATAATTTGCGGAGAATAAAAGTCTAATCTCCGCAAAATGCTTTTAAGAGTACAAGATATGATACCTTGTATTTAACAAATCGATATACTTCTCTTTATATTCTTCAGAAAGAAAAGAGTTCTGTATCCATTCTAAAGCAACTGGCTTAAATTTTTCGAATCGTTTAAAAACACTCCTAATCTGCTTTTGATTGAGCTCGAGCTTTGCTCCCAAATATTGAAAATGCTCCAAGCCTAGTTTTTTCTTTTTGCCGTCTAATGTTAAAGCAAGCTCTTCTTTATCTTCAGGATTTACGATTGCCACATTCAATAAATCATAAGCTGGGGATAAACTCCATTTATCATCATCTAATAACAATGAGAAATTTTTAAGGTGCATATCATTATTGCCGGTTAAAAAACTGAAAACAGTTAATTCAAAATAGTAAAGTTGGTCAAATGCAGAACGATTTGAGTATTGCCCAATAGCCTTGCCAACCTTTTCCATTGAACTTTTGTATTTATCAAAAGCTTCCAAAATCTGAAACATATCGATCATGTGTTTCTTTTCGCCTAAATCATTTCTGTCAAATCTTTTAGTGATATAAGAAAGTTCACCCGATCTTAAACGGATCAAGCTAGATTTTGCTGTCTTCAATCCAAAAGCTTCAGCCATTCGCATGGTCAGATGTTCATTTTCTGGCATCTCTTGAAATATTGACGAAGGTGGTTTAAATATATAATTACCTCCCAGGGCACCAACTACAGTGAGCCTACCGTTCTTGCCATCATCCAGGGCAGAATTAACCATCGTCAAGGATAATTTTGGTTGTACTCCTGGAACTGCAATACTTCTTTCTATTACATTCCTTGCCAGTTCATCCATCTGCACCAAAGAATAAGAAAATTCTGGCTGTTCCTTGGTACCAAAAAATTCTAAACTACAATGCTCGTGAAAATCTCCTTTTGTTCCTTCTGGCAGATGATTATAACAATATAAACAGTTCTTATTCATCGGTTGAATTTACTGGTTTAACACTTACAGCACCAATACAATTTTGGCAACAGGCTAAAAGTAGGCCCATCCTATCATTGGTATTAATTTTCCAGTTTTTAGAAGCGATTTCTAAAAGCCATCCTTCCGGAATCAAGCCTTCGAAGAAAGGAAATAAACGATTATCCTTAAATTTACCTTTGCCTACCGGCATCGAAAAAGTAATAAATTGATTTGGATAGTTTTTGATATAATCCGACTCGTATTCAAATGTATATTCGCCGTCATTAGTTTCAATGAGCATTCCTGCAAATATATCTTGATAGAATATTTCAGCCTTTCTCATGGCATATCATTTTTAGAAACGTGGTTTGCTTCAATGGGTGCAAGTATATAGCCAAACATTTTTAATACCTGATTTATACTAGACATATTGAGATTTTCTTTGCCCTGTTCTATTTTTCGTATTACAGTTAGGGCAACGCCTGCCCTATCGGCAAATTCTTCTTGGGTAAGCTTTTCTTCTTTTCTTTTTTCTTTGATGAACTCAGCTAAATATTTCATTATATGCAATTGCTCGTAATTTAAACAAATATATAATATTATATGCAAAAAAATATACTTTTATATAAATACACGTTTTTATATTCAAAAGCATATAATTTGTAAAATAGTATCATTGGATTTAAGAGGGATCGTCAATCAATAAAATGCAGTAGCGTATCGAACATTTCGAGCTGAAAATGGCAAAATTACAGCCAATAAGAACAGGTGCCGATATGTTATCCGGAATACACCCTGAAGATTGTGTTTGCCACTGTAGTTCTTATTCTGGAGGAACTGTAGCCTAATCGACCTCGGTCATCAGCGATTCGTCCTTTAAGGAAAGGTAGCCGTACCTGGAAATGATCAGGTGATCGAGAACCTCTATATCAAGCAACTCCCCTGCTTTAACTAAACGCGAGGTAATGCTGATATCTGCGGCGCTAGGTTTCAAGTTTCCAGATGGGTGGTTATGGCAAAGGATGATAGAACTGCAACAGGCTTTCAGGGCGATCGAGAATACCATTTTAGGATCCACGTAGGTTCCGGAAAAACCACCTGATGATATTTCCGCTATGCCGATGACCCTGTTTGCCTTGTTGAGAAGAACCGCAGCAAATGTTTCGTTCAGCTCAATCCTGTCCAGGTCCCAGTTAGCATGCAGCAATTGGTAAGCTTCGTACGAACTGCTGATTTTTGGACGGTCACATGAGCGGAATTTGGGATGGTAACTGATGCTGATTTCAGAGATGACCATTAGCGGATTACTGGTTTGATTTTTCATAACATTAAGTTTTAAGGATGGACATTTTGTTAATAATGCGCATCCACAAGACCGTTGGCGAGCAAGCAAAAATTGCAGCGGAATAAATAGGTCCGAGCGCAAATGCCACGGGAGCGTTTATGCCGAACAATTATTTGCGCCCCGAAGCCAAGGGTCTAACTTGCCGCATTTTTGACAAATGACTTCCCGCATTTATCCATTTTTAGTGCTTTTTTACAACCGTTAAGCTGATCCAAAGATTACACACACAAAGTTGTCAGTAGTCCGCAAGCTCATTTGAAAGTGGGGCAGCCAAAAATAGCAGGCCGTTCTGAACTGCTATTTAGTGATACCTTAGCCATATGTGAGCATCAACAGCTCCTCATCTGGCATCGCCATTTCCTCCTGGCTTGCATAATAGGCAACTGATTCATCTAACAATTCAGCCTCTTTATTTGAACTAATGTCCATGGCTTGGTAAAGGGTAATTGGTGCTATAAGCATCATGCTATGGCTGTAATGAGGATCCGGCAATAGCCTTGCTAAATACTCCTTACCCTTGAATCTAATCGGCGTCCATTCAATGCCATCATCCTCCAAGGAATCGGGGACTATATAGCTCAGGCAACTGTCGATCAGCTCCCAAGTAATTCCGACATTGCAATCGTGCGTTTTCCTGATCATTTCCAGTACTTTTTGAGCCTCGCCTTTTTTGAGCATGTATCCGTTAAAACTAGCCCTTTCTTCTACATCGATAACTCCCCAATGGATTGTTATGCTTTCTTGCTGGCTTTGCTGGTAGCCTAAAATCGCACGTTCCAAAATTTTTCTGGTACTTTCTTCAAAGGCTATTCTTACCGAATCCAGATCGCTCGAGAATTGCTCTTTAAAAATCTTTCCAGCATCGGCGTTCCGTTCTCCGTCTAGGATCTTACAAAGGTCGTCGTTGCGCAGGATCTCATCGCAGCAATGATATGCCGGATAGTATTTTGCCACAAACTCCCAGAGCGACTCCTCACCCTGTGGATTGGTCAGGTAGATTTCGGCTTCTTCCTGAATTCTATTGATCCTGTACCCGATCAACGAAAAACTTTTGGTATTTGCTAGGTTAGTTACCAGCTCGCCTACAAAATTTTCAATATCCGTTTTTGATTTTTGTATATCCCCTTCGATTGTCAAAGTGAGATTTACCTTTATTTCCTGTGTCATTTCTTTTAAACTTAAATTACCATGCTATTTATTTGCGGCAGCTGGCGACTTTAAAAGCCTGATTCCAAATAGCCAATGGTATCTGCGCCTGTGGCCGCCGAATTCGATAATGCCCAAAAGGAACCCTTTTGTGAGTTGCAGCTCAAAGGCGTGATGTTTGCAAAGGGGCATTTCTTCAAGACTCTGCAGAAGCCTCAGCGCCTGTGCAATTTTTTTTACCACTCTTTGCTCCTTTATAATCCTGTCTTTCATCTTTTTTGCTGGTTTATGACAGGGCGGTTTCCCGCCCTGTTCTGCTTAGTTGACATTTAGCATTCCTGTATGCGCAAAATCGCCGCAAAGGTCAAATGCAACCTGTGCCCTTTGTCTGGCGGTACCTTCTATTATCGACTTGAATTTTGCTTCCCCGTCCTTGTACCTTCGCACGTTCTGAAAATAGCCCGTCACTGCATTGTAGGCGCCAAAGACAGTTCCCGCAGTAGTTTCCATCTGCTGGCTCTGATCGCCCATTGCGTAGGCGTAAACATCGTTTACGATATTGCGGTAAATGCTCGAATGCACATCGTCGGTACCGTTTTGCAGTTGCTGCAGAACTTCTTTATTGGGCGCCATGGCCAGCTGTACCAGTTTTTTAACTTGGGCGTCCGAAATACGCACCTTTGCCCAATGGTTAAAAACTTCCTGCAGTTGGGTGGAAGATCTGCTGGAGATGCCCATTAGCAAATGCGCCTGCTTAAGCCTTTCCCCGGCCCCCGAACTGTGGCGGACTCTTATGGCATTTTTGTGGTTGCGCATTGCAGCATTCAAGGTATTGTTGCAGACAATCCTGACGGGCGTAAAGGCAGCGGTAATGCTTCCGCCTCCGTCATGCGATGTGGTCAAAAAAAGATACTGCTCTATCAGGTCATCGTTTCCCACGCGGATATAGGAAGGCAGTTTTGCGGTAATAAAAATACGTTCGCCTTTTCCCAGTGCGCCGGCCGTCTCGTACTTGATGCCCTCCCCTCCGCCTACGATGCTATCGAAAAACGAAAAGGCGTCGACGTTCTGCACCACGCTGTAGTCCCTGCCTACTACCCCGAGTACCTGCTCGGAGTCTGTCCGCATGGTGGCAAAGAAATTGGGAACTTCCACGCCTGCCTCTGCCGGAAGGACCTCTCCCTGTCTAAATTCGTTGTTAAGGTTGTCCAGCGTAAAGAGCGGACGTTTTACAACCGTATAATCCAGTCCTGCAAACTTCAGCGCCTCGGCCGAAGTCGGGTAAGTATCTACGCTGGTTCCCAGTCCGTGCCAAGCTTTTTCCTTAACGGAAAAAAAAGCGTGCTTTTGCGTATCGCTGTTGAAATTCAAGTTATGTGCCATAACAATAATATTTGATGCTTAAATAATTGGGTTGCTTAAAATGGTAGGTCGCCGGCTTGCTCTTCGGATTCTACGGAATTGTTGCGCTTTGCGCCGGAACTGAAAAGCTTTATCTCCGAAACGCGAAAGGTCATCGCCGCCGCCGCTTCCGCATCCTTGGTAACGTACGCCCTGCAGCCCACATGACCGAACACCTGCACGATGTCCCCTTTTTTCAGAAAATCGGCAATGCCAGCCCCCCTCCAATAACTGCATTCAAAAAACCTGGCCACCTCCTTTCGTTTTTCCCCGATCAAATAACTGTGGTTTACAGCTAGGGTAAACCCTACTACTCTGGCATCCTGGGATACCTCCCTGACTTCCGCGTCCGCGGTCAGTCTTCCTGTGATAATTTCCATCTTAACTGGCTTTTAAATAAAAAATTGAACAACTGCTGCCCTTTCAGCCAATCCCCCATATATTTTTCCGGAGGAAGGGGACAAAAAGAACAGCAGTCTGTTGCCGTGAGTTCAGGATGCAGGCCGGCACTATAAGTCCCGAAGGGTGGCCGGCCCCGCCGGACATTATGCGTGCGGTACCAGTCCGAACTCACGAGACTTGCATTTCTTTTTGTCCCCTCGATCGGAAATCCAGGTGCTAACCTATACTTGTAAAAGTTATCCTGCCCAGATAGAATGGACCAATGCCTAGGCCTGATCGCCAACGGGAAATTATTTGAACGCTATGCGCTTAGCATGCGTTTATGCGCCTTGCAATTTCTGCGACCGCTAAAATCGCACTGGAACGAACATCCCCGATATCCGGCAGGCTTTTTAACTGCGTTGCGGGCGCCTTGGAAAGCCCAATTACACCTCCGCATTCCTTGAGCAGTTTTTTCGCCAGTTCTACCGACTGCCCGCTGCTAAGTCCTGCGCTGAAAAGCAAGGAGACCAGTTCTTCGTCGGCCAGAGAGGATGCGCCGTTTTTCTTTAGACGATCGATCGCAGCCATGCTCGCGTCTGAAGCTAAGGCGGCGGATAATCTCCGTTGCTGGGATTCTTGTGCTTGCACTGCAGTTTGCTCAGGCTGATCTAATTTAAGGTAGGCGGCGTGATGGCAGACCGAGGTTAGCGCCTCTATTGCCATAGGCAGGTCCCTTAGAAAAATTATGATCCGGTTTCGTAGAAAGGATCCGTCCCTCTGCCTTTCGCTGCAGCTAATCTGAAGAAAATTATGGCCTTTCATACCCTGTTTCAGATCAAAGAAATAATGCCTCATCGGATTTGAAGGAAAGGCCTCGCTGTACATCATTGTAGTTTCCATAACGATTGTAATTTGGTGAACAGCAAAGGTCGAAAGGAATAAAAAAATTACTCGGGACAAAAACGATTTAAACGTTTAAAACGTTTTTAAAATGGATAAAAAACTGATATACAGACATGAACGCATTCAACCCACACTATCTTCCGTTCGAATGCCTACAATGCGGCAAGGAACTGCACGGCAGGCGGGACAAGAAATATTGCAACGATACCTGCCGGAATGCAGGGAACAGAAAACGGGTGCGAAGTGAGACCTGGTACGAGCCGCTGTTCGTCGCACAGATCAACACCATCCTCAAAAGGAACTACAAGATACTAAAAACCGAAGTGATCAGGCACAGCGGACCTACTTCGGTTGGCAGGTTTTACCTTGTCGACAAAAACTTCAGCTTCAAATACTACACGAGCATTCTCACCACAAGTTCCGGCACCTACCATTTCATCTATGACCATGGCTGGCGAGAACTGGACGACGGGAAAATCATGGTTGTCATGAATCCAAAGCAGGCAGAACTCTAAGACCTAAACCTAAAAAGCCTGCCTACGGGATGAAAACCAATGTGCCCCACCAATATCTCCCAAAACAAAATAAAAAGAAAATCGACGGTCTTGCCGACAATGCCAAAACATATTTAAATTAATCTGCAGATCAACACCGACCACCCACAGGCGTAATGTTCCCGATACGCAGCACGCAGGTCAATCTCCTTCCCCCCCCCAAACCAACCGACCGCAACAACGCCTCGCTTGCGCTACTTGCAACATACGAGGAATGGTCGGTCCGTTTGGCTTACCGGCAAAAAACCTATCTTGCCCATACCGTCGGCATGAAACTATCATTTTAGTATTCCGGAACTTGGATTTTGCCCAGCAGTCACATAGTACAAAAGTATTTTAATGGGATTTTTTGCATATTTTAGATCAACGATATGCTGCCTATGAAAACTATTATCCTGTCGGTGTTACTAGCGCTGACCAATGCCGGCCAATTCGGGCAAACCGACACCACCTTTAGCCAAACAGAAATAACCTACGATCGCCGCGACGGCACTTCGCTAACCCTTACTGTACTGAAGCCAAAAAAAGCAAATGGAAAAGGCATCATCAGTCTGCTCAGCGGAAATTTTGTTTCCGATCATAACTTGTTTGGACTATACCGGGACCGCGCCCTGCCGCTGGTCAATCACGGCTATACGGTATTTCTTGTAATGCACCGGTCTGCCCCTCGTTTTGCACTCCCTGATATGCTTGAAGATGTGCAACGCGCCGTACAGTTTGTCCGCCACAATGCAGCAAGGTACCGCATCGATCCCGCGCACCTTGGCATAACCGGTACATCATCTGGTGGACACCTGGCGCTGCTCGCTGCGATGAGCAAGGACATAGCCGACCCGGCCAGCAAAGATCCAATTGCGAAGGTTTCCGCTAAACTGCAGGCCGTAGCGGTCTTCTGTCCTCCCACCGACCTGTTGAACTTTGGCAGTGCCGGCTACCATCTTCCCGCGGACAGGCCCGCCCTTGTCGAAATCGGCGTACTCGGCGCTTTCAGCTATCGTTATTGGGACAGCGTTACGCGTACCTATCTGCCGATCAACGAACGTGGCCAGCTCAGAAGAATAGACTCATTGATGTCCCCTGGGCAGGTGGCCGAAAAGCACGCCCCGCCTGCCTTGCTGATCCATGGAGATAAGGATCAGCTGGTACCCATCCAACAATCACAGGCACTGGCCAGCAAACTCCAAAACCTACAGGTTCCAGTCAGGCTGGTTGTAAAATCAGGCGCAGGGCATGGATGGAAGGATATGAATAAGGACGAAAAGGAATTTAACGCTTGGTTCGACCGCTACCTGAACTAAGCTGCTACTGGTTACCCCCTTTTGCTTGTCCGGGAGAACCTCGCCTTGATGTAATCCAGCAATGACGTCTTTGGTTTTTTAGGGTTTTCCGGCCCTATCAAGAAGCCATAGGGCTGCAGATGGGGATAGCTGTCGCAGATGATCTTTGCCATGCCCAAAAGCGGAACGGCCAGTATCATCCCAGCGATCCCCCATACCAGTTCGCCAAGCACGATTGCCATTATGGTGAACAGCGGATTGATGTTCACCTGCTCACCGACAACTATCGGCTCGAGTACGTAGGTTTGGATAAACTGGACCAGAAAATAAGTGACCAGCACACCGACAATCATTTTGCTGTCGCCTCCCTGGGCGACAACGGCAAGCACGGTAAGGCTCGTCCCGGTCAGGTTCCCGACAAACGGGACAATTTCCAGCAGGCCGCAAAGCACGGCAAAGAAAATCGCACTCTTGACCCCTACGATGCTAAAACCGATACCGTACATCAGCCATAGTATCCCGATCATTGCGGCCATCCCGCTGAGGTACTTCTGCGACACCTTTCCTGCATCGTGGACCAGCATTGCCATATCCGGTCCCTCCTTTTTGGATACCAGCTTAAGGATAAACTTCTTGATATGCCCCCTCATGGAAAGAAACAGGAACATATAAACCAGTACCAGTACCGTGTTTACCAGAATCCCTACCAGTCCCGCGGCGAAAGACAGGATCATGGTTCCCGACTTACCCTTGGTACCCTGCTCTATTGCCTGCTGCTGGGTATCCTTTTCGATCCCAATGGTCTGGTTGATCCAGGCTTTCAGCGATTCCAGCATCCCTACCATGCGCTGCTCCATGCTTTCCAGATTTTCGGCAAGGCTACCGAGCTGTATGGTAAGCAGCAGCACGATAAGCCCCATGGCCAGCACAAACACAAGAATGCAAAGCAGCGAGGCATAGGGTCTTGATATCCCCTTGCGCTCAAAAAAATTGCTCAGCCTGATAAAGACCATGGAAAGCACGGCAGCCAGGGCAACCGGTATCAAAAAAGGTGATGCGAAATAAAGGCCGGCAAATGCGAGCACAAAAAGCAACAGGGTATTTACCGACAGGCCAAGTTTTTCCATACAGAAGGACAACAAAGCGCGGGAGATAAAGTTTAGCACAGGTGCGTTTAAAAAACCTGAACGCCACGCCGATGTTTTTTAGGCCGCTGAGGCTGGCAACCTTATTTTCAGAAACATACTTCCGGGTTGATTTGTTGACAGGATATGCCAAATTCGACAAAACCCTCCTACCTTGATTTCGATGCCTCCAATTACCCATGGAAAGCTGACATCGACTACAGAAAACACCCGGAACGATACCAGGTCGGCAAGGGCGAACAAGGCGTGCTGATCTGCGAACCATATAAAAGCGAAATAGGCCAGCATTGGCGGTTCCGCACACCTGAAATTGCCAGCAAGAGCAGCCAGACCATAATGGCAATGTTTCTCCGGTATTTAGGTGAGGGTGATTTCGTCGGCGCTGACATTGCAAGAAAATACCTGCAGATGGGTTATACCAGGGCCAGAAGATATGCCAATTATAAAGGAGGCCGGAAATATGATAAGGAAAATAATTACGATCTCCTGCAACGCGGCACAGGTTCGGAGCAAAAGGCCCAAGCAGCGAAAATATTCTACGAAAGCTATAAAAAAGCGGAGGCGGATCCTGTTTATGCCCAAATGAAAAAGGACTGGAAAGGTACAAGAGGCTGAGCCGAAAAAGATATAGCGATACTGTCGGTACACCTTGTTCTCCTCACCGGATCGAAAACCTGCAAAGGTAACAGTTCGATCCGAACCGGGCAGTGGTATTGTAATTCTACCGTTCCCACGCTTGGGTATCCGCCCCATTCGATGCCAAACGGCCTCCAAACTGTTATTCTTAAGCGAATCGTCCCGGGAAAGGCATGCAGAATTATAATCCGGCTCAGTCCTACCGCGTCCCGGTCTACGATGACTTCCCCCAAATATGAATTCCACCGCCCAATGTTGATAATTTCGCGAACAAAATTCACTTCGCCTTGTTAAATTAGCAAAACCAAAACAAAACGTTATGCCATCCTACGAATGTATTTTATTCTTGGACAGCGAGCTGCTGTCCATCATAGAACTGAAGTTTATTTCGGTTGGCGGAAGCACCGGTACATATGCCAACAGGTGGTTCAGCATCAACAAAGCAACTAATGAGCTTTGTCCATTGGCATTGCGTTCAATCGATTCCTCGCATGAGATCAGGGAATGCTATTTTGATCAGGGCTTCCTGAAATACAGCTCTACTTCTGGAACCTATATCGAAAAGTTCAACTCCGGGCAGCATAGCCTTGAACACCGAAAGGCCAATTTGTCCCCTGAAACAGCAATGATTATCGATAACCATATCCTGCAGTTGCCACAGGCGGTCTAGTAGCTACGATTCTTTGCGCCAGAAAAGGAAATATCCCTAAGCTAAGCGAAAAGTTCCTGATCTGTACCTAATAGGCCATTAATTACAGGATAATAAAAAGGCAAAAGACTCCAAAATCTTTTACCCCTTTTAGGGTTACAGCAAATCGGCCCAAACCCGCAAGACTATGAAAAGTTTTTGTCGCCTTACCAATCAAGCTTCACAAGCGTTACAGCCTGAGGTTTAAGTTGTACAGGAAGAGATCGTATCTTCTTCAATTACACGATGCTCACTGGTGGCAACCATTACCGGATCAAAAACGATAGTCCGCCTTTCATATTTGGATAATGTCTGAACTATGGCACTTACAAGTTCTGGGGTATGTACCATTCCAATCTTGATCGCATCAGGAACTACATCTTCCATTATTGCTTCTATTTGTTCCACTAAGGCCGATACATCAAGAGCATAAATTTTTCTAACACTCTGGGTATTCTGTACTGGCAATGCAGTTAATACCGATGTAGCATAGCAGCCCAAATCAGAGATCGTATTAATATCTGCCTGAATGCCCCCCACTTCCGTCGAAACCGGCTATGGTTAGGACCGATGGACAATGATATGTTTTCATTTTAAAATTTCATTTTTTAGCTCATAAGCTGCCTTTTGAGGATTATCCGCCTGGCAGATTGCAGAAATAACGCCTATACAGTCCGCTCCAGCACCAATGATCGACCGGACGTTTTATTTTTTTATACTTCCTATGGCTACCAGCGGTTTATCAGAAAGCTGGCGGATTAGTTGTACACCATCCAAACCCCACTCGGTTACTGTATCTGTTTTGGTTGCTGTGCTTAGGAGTATATAAATGGCGTAACTATTTTGAAAAAAATCGAAGGGCGTAAATAGATGAAAATCAATTCGATCGAGGAAATTTTCATGAACGATTAAGTCAGCCAGTTAGCATCATCGCAGTTGCTCGCTTTGCACGCATCACTATCATTTTGCCAACTTCGGTATATAAATAGGATAGCAAAATATCTTTTCGGTTCAATTCTAAAATTTTTAAACCAGTTATTAGACAAGGTCGTCACTTGTTTTAGAAAATATGGGAGCAAAAAGAAAACCTTGCCAACATATCCTCGTCTATGACCATTTAAATTGACTTTCTAAAACATCTCGCCATCAAATCCATATCTAGCGTTTTTTAATGGAAATTGGCTATTAATAAGAATTATTGATTAGCTGAACTCGATTTGATCGCTGCTTGAAGGCCAGATTTACCATCTTCGCTATCGGGATATAGCCTCAACAAAAATTTGAACAAGGGAATTGCCTCAATAGGACGCCTGTCTATCAGCAAAGCTGTATAAGCCCAATTGACCAAATCTCGCTCAGCAATTTTGTAGTTTGGATTTTTAGATAGAATGGCGTCAAATACTTCACTTACGTTTGCAAAATCTTTAGGCTTAGATAACTGATAAAGTGGAATTATCGATTCGGGCAAATTTCCACCGTTCGATGCCTTTAACACGGGGTAGAAAAATCCTGCAATCTCAGATGCTAAGTTTTCCGGACCGATAGATTTCATATTGGTAAGTACGATTACAGAAAGCCCTTTCTCTGGGTAAATATAGAACCAAGATCGTGAACCTCCTATTCCTGCAATGGCCTTTGGGGTTATATTTCTCTTTGCAACCCAGCCCAAAGCCCACGCACCTACTGTGCCATCGTTAAGTTTTTCAGGAGTCCACATCTCATCAATTGACTTGTTAGAATTTAGCAGCTTTCCAGTTTGCAGTGCCACTAGCCATTTCGCCAGCTCATCGGCCGAACAATTAATGCCCGAGGTTGCTCGTATTTCAGGAAACTCTTCCCAAGTACGCTCCAAGGTCTGCCCTTTGACAAAATTGCGACTATTGGTTTTAGAGATGGTATAGGTTGGGGCCTTGTTGATAATAATATCTCTCGAATCTCCGAAAGAGGCATGCAACATTCCACTGGGTTTGAATTGTCGCTGTTTAACAAACTCTTCAAAAGGAAGTCTGCTAATTTTTTCTATGATTTGACCAAGAAGTACGTAATTAGTTTGATTATAGGAAGTTTGCCCGCCTTCCTTAAATTCCATTGGCATCTCCTTTGTTTTCTGCCAAGCCTCCTCAAATTTGAGTCCCATTACAAAACCCCCACGCCTGGTATCTATAAAATTGGGAATACCCGAGGTGTGGTTAAGCAGACTTTTAACCTTGATATTCCTCCATCCTAGAGGCAAACTATCCAAATAGTCCCCTACAGGCTTCGTAATATCTAGTTTGCCATCCTCTACCAGCTGCATGACAGCTACGCCCGTAAACGATTTGGTGGCCGAGTTAATGGAAAACAACGTTTGCTTATCTACACCAACCTTGTGTTCAATATTGGCCAAGCCGTAAGCTTCGGAAAATATAATTTTTCCATCCTTAATCAATACTGCCTGAATCCCAGGTATTTTTCTAATAATCATTTCTGATTTAATAAAAGACCTGATGGAATCCAATTTGGTTTGAGCCTGAGCTGTAAAAGTTGTTATTATTAACAGTAAAAAAATTAAGGCGGTATTTTTTTGGGAATATTTTTTTCTCAGTCTCATATAGGTGTCTTAAAAAGATATCGATTAGAGCGAAGGAGAGCTAAGATGTTACACTTACATACGAAGATTTTCGTATCTAAATTTTTAACAGTAATTGATAAAATTTTACACCTGTGCACAACTTGGTGCCCATATTAATTATTTAAGTTTCATAACTTACTCATCTAGTACCGATTGGATTAATAAGTAATCTGTAGGGATGGAAAACACCTCCCTCCGCAAATGGTCTTGAGGCGGAACAAAAATCACCACGTAAAACAACAGCGCCTTCTATTAACCGCCGGTGAGTGCCTAAACAACTTGGCCACCTGCGTTAAACACTGCGGGAGTACGGCCGGGTAAACCATTGATGATGCTTGTTGTTAAGCTTAGCAAACAAAAACATCAACCATGGAAAAAATAACAACAAAAGGCTACGGCGCATCGGGCTCGCTGATCGGAGGAAAAACCTTGGAACCAATGGAATTTGAACGCGATCAGCCCAAAGCGGACGAACTGCTGATAGCGGTACTTTATTGCGGGGTCTGCCACTCGGACCTCCACCAGGTCAACAATGACTGGAAAAATACGATATACCCATGTGTTCCTGGGCACGAGATCATCGGGAAGGTCATCAGTACCGGGCCTTCAGTCATCAGGTTCAAGGCCGGGGATATTGTAGGCGTAGGCTGCATGATTGACTCCTGCAGGACCTGCGCCCCATGCACAGAAGGGGAAGAACAGTTCTGCGAAGGTCCGCATGGTCAGACCATGACCTATAATGGCTACTGGAAACCCGATCCGGGGTACAATACCTTTGGAGGCTACTCGAGCAACATTGTCGCACAGGAAAAGTTCGTGATGCGCATACCCGAAAACCTTGACATCAAAGCTGCAGCGCCTATTCTCTGCGCTGGCATAACCACTTACTCCCCGCTGAAAAGATTCGGTGTAAAGGCCGGCCACAAGGTAGGGATAATCGGCATCGGAGGACTAGGCCACATGGGCATAAAAATCGCCAAGGCCATGGGCGCATCGGTTACGGCTATTACCACCAGCGAAGAAAAACGTTCGGCCGCACTGGAACTGGGCGCTGACCAGGTAATCGTTTCCACCAACCAGCAGGAAATGGAAAGCGCCTGCGCAAAATACGATTTTCTGCTGGCCACCATTCCCTATGCCTTTGAGCTGAACGACTATACCCCCCTGCTGCGCAGAAGGGGCGCACTGGTGACCGTAGGACTGCTCGGTCCCTACAAGTCACCGACCAATAACATGGAAGTGGCAAAGCTTTCCACCACTGTTGGCGGATCGCTGATCGGCGGAACTACCGAAACCCAGGAAGTGCTGGACTTCTGCGCACAGCATCAGATCCTGCCGGACACCGAAATGATAGACATCAAGGATATCAATAGCGCATTCGACAAGCTTAAGGATGAGGAGGTAAGGTTCCGCTATGTGATCGATATGTCAACCCTCGGCAAACAATAGCAAACCATAGCTATACTTTCACCGGACGATCTTTAAAAAAAGTACAGTGGCCTGCAAACTGCGGGCCTTTGTGCATTTTAGCGGACGGTTCTACCTATGCTCCAATTGCAGGACGTTGGCACCTATGGACTCCTCTTTTTTACGTTGCAGCCTGCCTTGAAAGACGGTGACCAGAATCTCGAGGGATCCGGTACTGACCGTCGCTCCCAGCAGATGACCGCCGTACGCCGTGAACTTGCTGTCCGCTCCAATGCCGTGGATGTGGAGCGAGGGCTTGCCATCCTGCCAGGCAATGCTTCCCGTAAAGCTTCCCATTTCCAGATCCTTCAGTTCCTTCTCCTTGAAGGCTTTTTTCTTCGCATCGAAAAAACCAAACCTGGTATGCAGAAACCCCAGCCCGCTGAGCTGCGCGGACGGGATCTGCTCGGCAAGGGCAAGCTTTTCCAGCGCTGAGAACACATCGTCCCCCTGGCGAAGCACCATAAGATAGCCCGATGGCACCTTGATGTAACGTTTGCCGGTATCGGCTTGCTGCTGGGAGCGGGCCATTGACGCTATGCCCACACTAAGCAGGACCAGCAAATAGATTCTTTTTCTCATGACAATACTTTTCTAAACAACTTAAACCACCTCCAGTCTCGCGCGTTCCATTCCTGTTTACCAAAAGCAAACAATCGACACGGAACTTTGTTCAAAGCTAAATGGCCAGCACAAAACACATGAGGTCCTCCAGGCTCTTTCAGCAGGCGCTTTCGCTTGAAAAATCGGGCGATCTGCCAGTAGCGCTCAAACGCTACCAGCAGGCGGTCAGCGCTGATCCCGCCAATGCCAAAGCCTGGAACAGGCAAATGATCCTTTACAGAAAATCGAAAACGCCTTTGCAGGAGGCAAAGCTGATCAAAACCGCCATTTCCGCTTACCAGAAGGCAATAAGGACCGAGCACCAGAGCTGGCTGGAACAAAACCGGGAAAAAGCGGACAGCAGCAGGGAACTTGCCGGCGTTCTGGGACTGCTGGAGGCAGACGGCACCCCTGTAAAGGAAGATCCGTCGATTGAAAAATGGCAGACCAGGCTTTACCTGCTGGAATACAGGATAAAAAGCGCCCGAAAAAAGAAAGGCAGAAAACCTGTTCCAAAAACTGCCACCTCCCGAAGACAAGGTGCACAAAAAACCCGATCAAAATAAACCTCCGCGAAATCTTCCCTCAGGCCTGTGCAAAACTCCCCTTACCGCTCTTTGCCGACGCACGATAAGCCCAGAGAATGTAACGATAATGGCTTATTTATGGAGATTTTGCTTGTTTTTGAGGAGCAAATAGCGTAGCTTGGCTAAAAAAACCTTGAAAAACGATACCCTTACAGACCAGCAGGACGAGATCGCGACGCTGAAAGCGCAGCTCCAGCAGATGACCCTTGCCAACGAAGAACTCAGCGACTTTATAGAAAACGCTGCCCTTCCCCTGCACTGGGTAAATTCCGAAGGGATTATAACCTGGGCCAACCAGGCCGAGCTGACCGCCCTGGGCTTTGAGCGGGAGGAATACATCGGCCAGCCGATCGCCAACTTCCACGCCGACCAGCCCACCATTGACGACATCCTTGCCAGGCTGAAGGATAACCAGACCCTGCACAACTACCGGGCAAGGCTAAAGTGCAAGGATGGCACCATCAAACATGTGCTGATCAGTTCCAACGTGCTGCGAAAGGAGGAAACGTTTGTGCATACCAGGTGCTTTACCAGGGACATTACCGCAATGGTGCTTGAAGAGCAGCGCAGGAACGATTTTGTATCGATGGTGAGCCACGAGCTCAAAACCCCGCTTACCTCCATCCTTGGCTACCTTCAGCTGATGGTTTCCAAGTCTGCCAAGTTTGGGGATGCCTTTTTTACCCAGGCGCTGGCCAAAACCGAAAACAGGCAAAAGGCATGAAGCGCATGATCGAGGACTTTTTGATCATCTCTAGGCTCGAGGAAGCAAAACTTGAACTGCGAAGGGAAGTTTTCGAGCTACATATATTATTAAACGAGCTTATACAGGACTTCCAGCTCCTAAAAGGCCATCACGACCTGCAGTTGCAGCATGACGGCCAGATCTACCTATATGCCGACAGGTCCAAAATTGCCCATGTGCTGGTAAATCTCATTGGCAATGCCATTAAATAGACAACTAAAAAAACCAAAATCGTTATCGGCTACCAGCAGCAGGGAAACCAGGTTAGGGTATACGTAAAGGAACAGGGTGTTGGAATCAGCAAGGCTGACCAGAAGCATCTATTTGAACGTTTCTACATGGCGCAGACGGAAAGCACCGGCATATCTCAGGCTTGGGGATCCGACTGTACCTGGCCTCGGAAATCCTTCGCTACCACGATAGCGATCTTTGCGTAGATAGCAGCCTCGGAAAAGGTTCCACATTTTATTTCCTGCTTCCGGTGCACATTCGGGGTGACCAGAGCTTTCACTGACCGGCATTTGTTTTCCGGTAAGCTGCCCGGCATCAATCCTTAGCCTACTTCGCTGCAACTCCACCACGCGATCACAGTACCTTTGAGGATGAGGCCTTTGGTTCCGCTTGAAAATAGCTGAAACATTCATGCTTTGATTATGTTCACCTAGCACACCAACTACGCAAAATATGGATACCTTACCAATAAAGAACATGATCGAGAAAATCGAAGGCAGCGAACTTATGCCAGCTGCCGCACCAAACATCGACAACGGCGAACGCGCCCTTTCCGTACTTGCCGGCAGCTACCTGCTCTACAAGTCACTACGCAACATCGTTAAGCATCCTTTGCTGGGCGTGCAGGGCGCAGCCGCAGCAGGACTTTTGATCTACCGGGGCGCTACCGGGGTATGCCCGCTTTACCAAAGACTGGGCGTAGATACTACCGATCCCCAGGCGATCAACATAACGGAAACCATTACCGTTAATGCGCCCAGGGAAACGGTCTATGCATTCTGGCGCGAACTTTCCAATCTTCCCAAGTTCATGGACCACCTTAAGGAAGTAACCGAGACCAGCGAGAAAGATTCGCACTGGACGGCAAATACGCCCGGGGGAATAGTCCCGTTGAGCTGGAACGCGGAAATTACCCACGAGGAGTCCGGAAAGTACCTTGGCTGGCAATCCACTGCAGGATCAATGATCGAAAATGCGGGCAAGGTGGAATTCACCGATACGCTGAACACCATCGGTACCCAGCTCCACGTTGAGATCAATTACTTTCCGCCGGCAGGAAGCGTTGGCAGGGGAATCGCTTCGATGTTCACCGGGGTGTTTGAAAAAATGATCAGGGCCGACATACAGCAGTTCAAGCATTACGCCGAACAGGAGGAATTCAAGCACTTTGCAGGTCTTTCAGAACTTTCGTAGTTTGCAGCGTAATCGCTGAAATAACTGTATCTAAAGCAAAAAAGCCCATCAATTTGATTATTGATGGGCATTTTTTTTTGCTGAACCGGCATTGGCGAATGCCCTTGGACTATCCCTTAGACCGAAAGTTCCTGGTCCTTGTCCTTTTTCGCTACTTTCCCCTTTCCCAGTGACACTTCTGCCAGCGGCTCGGCCTTCTGGTGCTGCTCACGCCTGATCGATTTTCCTTCCAGCGAATACAGGTTGAGCTGCTTGAATTCCGGGACCGCCTCCACAAGGAGCTTTGTGGCCTTACCATCGATATCCACGTTCACCACTCCCCTGTCCCCGTTTTTTAGGGTGGCCTCCAGTTCTGCCCTCCACTGCGGATTGGCAAGCTCCTTGAACTCAAACCTGTCAAGTACAGCCGAAAGGTCATAGCCATAGCCATGGGTAAATGTCTTCATCGGAAAATTGCCTCCCTTATCCTTGGAATCAAGTTCCAGCTTTACCCATGCCGAATACTCGTTCTTCTGGATGTTCAGCATATCCTCACGATAGACCGATCTGCCGGAAAGCAGGTTCAGCGTCTGGGAAAGGGTAAATCCGGTACCTTTTTCCAGATAGACCGTCTGGCCGGGCGCGGGGGTCATCAAAGTCTTGTAGAATCCCTTGTCCAGCTCGATTATCTGCCCATCGACATGGCTGGCCAGCTGTTTTGAGGAAGCCAGTTCCGTGCCGGCGTAGAGCTGGGCGGAACGCCTGGTATCCTCCGCGCCCGGCATACTGGCCCTGAACTCTTTTACGGCAAGCCAAGCCATCTCAAACTCCCTTAGTGACGGCTCCTTTCCCTGGCGCTGGGAAGCGACAAAGTACTTTTCGCCCGCCATAAGCGGAGGCTGCACCTCGATCACCACGTCAAACTTGTTAAAGTAATAAAACTCCGAGCTCCTTGACTGGTTAAAGTGAAGGGCCAGCTCCACCCTTCCCTTGTCGCTTTCCAGCTTGTCGTACAAGATGAACCTGGGTTCGTTGGCAGCCATCTTCTCCTCCATCCGCCCGGTGAGCGTGTCGGAAAATCCCAACCTTTCCATTTCCGCCTTCAGCTTCTCTAGATTTTTTGCATCCATGATTTTTGATTTTATGGGACGGTCTGTCCCGGTTAACACTCAAATGTTTTCGTCTTCGCCCGGAGAGAAAAGTTCAGGGGCGGTTGTTGCGCAGCAGTACCTTTTGCCCGGCCTTGAGCTTTACCCTGACCAGTTTCATTTTCCCGGAGAACAGCTTTTTGGCGGCATCGATTCCAGCTCCGGCCACCTGACCGGCGATCCCGTCCATTCCGTAGAGCGAAATGCCGCTGCTGGCATCCACCGCCCCGGAGCCCGCAGCCTGGTTAAACACCGCTTCCGGAGCGGGAATTCCGGGCATACCGTCCAAGGCATACATCGTCAGTTCCACCGGAATGATCATTTCGCCCAAACGGATATTTTTAATGTCCAGCAGCAGGCGCTGGTTCACCAGCCTGCAAAGCCCGAAGACAAAATGCCCCTTGGGAATAAGAACGCCCTTTATGGTGGCCGAGTCCAGCAGCCTGAGCTTTAGGGTAGCTCCATGCACTACCTTTCCCCCTTCAGCAAGCTCGGCCGGTAGGGCAAGAAAACTCCTTTCGGTGCTTTCATCCTCTAGGGCCGAGCTGTTCTTTTGCTGCGACCGCATGGGCTGCTGCACATCCAGTAGCTTTTCCAGCACCTGGTTGAGCTGCTCCATTTCCGGATCGCTCCCCTTGTCGGCCTTGATGGCATCCATCAGCGCTTCCAGCCGGTCCACGTCCCTGGAAATTCCGGGCTGTTCCGCCCTTTGATGCCCGGGGTGTTCGACCACGCCGCCCGAAAGCTTGGGATCGCTTGCCGGAAGATTGATCTCCCTGTTCAAAGCTTGTAGTCTGGCATTGATCTCCATTGTTTTTTCATCCGCACCGCTGCTGCCAAGGCCGATGCTTTCGGCCATTGCCCACAACCCATTCGACCGGGAAGTATCCTTTTCGCCCTTGGCGTAAAAGCCCATCTTGTCCACCGGTTCGGCCACCTTGAAACTGGCCTGGGGCAGTTCGGTGCTGATCCCCTTTTCCTTTAGCGCTCCGCTGGCCTTGGCCCTTCCCCCGCCCCCTGCGTAGAACCCAAGGGCCAAAAACGGCAGCACCAGCAGCGGCAGAAACAATAGGATTTTTCTTTTGTCGGTTATTTTTGTTTCCATATGATTTGGTTTGATCGTTAAGAATTTATTGTTGGGGCTAAATAAACACCCCTAGCACCAGATAGCCGCAGTAGCCTGCGAAAGCCAGCAGCAGGGCCGAAAGCAGGATTTTAACGCTGGCCGTTCCCATCCTTGACGCAAGCCCGTTCAGCCGTGATGCCACCCTCCGCTGCAGGGCTATAATCCCGCCTGCGATCCTTTCAGCCAGCCTGTCGGAAGCGCCCGCCTTTGGCTTTGGACCTGAAAACCTTTTGGTTGCCATCTGCTATGGTTTTGAGATATCCTGGTTCAGTACCGTCTCCCAGCGCTGGATCAGAAAGCCGTGCGGATTGTTGTCCGAGCGGGAGACGTTGCGCAGCTGCCCGCGGGTGACCAGTTTCCTGTAAACCGTTGAACTGGAACGCACCAGCTGCTGGGAGGCATGACAGGTAAAACCGAAAGGCTCCTGACGCATGTCCAGCACCACCGAATCCACGGTTATGCTCTGGGACACGTTTGCCGAGACCAGGCCGGTAAAATACCCCTGTTCCCTGAGGTTGTCATAGGCCCTTTTTGCCGAACCGTCTGCCAGGTAAAGCGCCTTTCCGATATTGGATGCGATGACCTTCTCATCGGGATCCAGGGTAAAGAACCAGTAGTGGAACATCTTCACATGGTCGCGGATCTCAACGGCCAGGTTGTCCCTTCGTTCGGCCGACAAGGCCTCCAATGCCTTTCCATTGGCCAAAATGTAAACCTTTGCGCTCATCTCCCGCACCATTTCAAAACTCTTCCATAGCGCAAAGCCCGATACCAGCACTCATGCTGCGATCAGGTAAAGGCTAAAGGTCTTGATGTGCGAGAAGGCGGTATCTATGTTTCTGAATTGCGTAAACATTTCCTAATGTTTTTTAAGTTCGAATTGAATAATTTTCGGGCCGGCGGGCTACCGGCAAATGCCGCCAGGGCCCATTGCGCCTACTTTCCGGCCAGCTTGTCTTGCTGATGGGAGCTTCCGGGGGACTTTCCCTCCGGAAAATAATCGCCCTGCGAGGCGGCTGCGTAGCCCTGGGACAGCAGCCTTGCCCCGTCCCCCAACTTGTCCGCAGCCATGCCAGCCCCGGCCGACCCTGCATGCACCACGGAACGCGAAGAACTGGACACGATCATGTTCACCTTCTGGAGGATGGTATTCCCTCCGCCGGCATGGACGATATAGTTGGCAACCGTCGGCACGCAGAAATAGGACACAATCCCGATAACCATAAAGATCAGGTAGGCGACATCGCTCGAGGAAAAAAAAGTATGCCCTTCTTCTGCGATCTGGGAAATGTCCAGCTTGAGCATATTTTCCTGTATCTTGCCCAGTATGCTCCCCAGTATGTTGGCGATGGGCAGCCACATGAAAATGTTCACATAACGCGCAATCCAAACCGTAAGGCTCTGCTGAAAGCCGTCGAACACCGCAAAGCCCAGTACCAAGGGACCCAAAATGGTCAGTACGATCAGTACAAAGGTGCGCACAACGTTTATGCACAGGGCAGCCGCAGCGTAGAGCACCTCGAGCACTTCTGCCATCCACTGCTTAACCGAATTGCGGAAGCTGTAGCCCTGCTTTTCCATAAAGAAGCTGATATCGTTGGAAACCGTTTCCAGCATGCTTTCCCCCGAACCGTCCGGATCATCCGGGTGCAGGTATTTGTACCAGCGTTCCCTGTCCCCCTTGCCATCATCGCCCACGTACAGCTGCCACTGGGTCGTTTTCTTCAGCGCTGCCTGCTTCTGCTCGAGCAGCACCTCTATTGCCCTATTGCTGTCCTTTACCATTGCTCCCGTGGCCAGAACGGTAGGCTGCAGCAGCCCGTTGAACAGCGCCATCACCAGCGGGAACATCACAATCGCCATTCCCAGTGCGAAGGGACGGAGCAAGGGGTAAAAATCGATTGCCTCGGCCGCCGCCAGCTGCCTCCATACCCGCGAAGCGATATACCACAAGGCTCCAAAGCCGGCAATACCCCTGGACACGTCTATCAGCTGCCCGCAGAGCGGAACCATGTCCTGGTATACCTTTTCCAGCACCGGCTGCATGCCCTGAAGCGAGCCCGATAAGCCCTGCGCCTGCAGACCGCCGGGCAAAAGCACCCCTGCCAGCAGCGCCGCAGGCCCTGCCAAAAATCTCTTTTCCATATTTTCCCTGTTTATTTTCCGTAAAACCTGCCCAGTTGCGCGGTCTCCCGCTGCGCGCTCTGCTTTTGGCGAACCAGCACAGCTGCCTGCCTTGTAAAGTCCCGCAGAAACTCCAGCTCTGCGGAGGTGTCCATAAAAATGCGGTCTATCGCTTCCAGTCGCTCCTGGTCGCCCATGCGTAGCTTGCTTGAGGTTATCACCATTGCCAGGTCCTCCAGGTGCTGCAGCGAGCGGTCAAAAAGCGAGCTGTAGACGCGCTGGACATATTCAAGCTCCCGGGAGCTGAAAACATCTGCGGCCCGAAACACCTTCAACGCATTTTTGTATTCCGACACCAGCTTCTGCTGGTCGGATATGATCCCCGCGACCCGGCGGTATTTTTTCACCTCCGGGGAGACCACCAGCAGCCCGTCCAGAAAAACCTGGTGCAGGGAGAAGTTTCCCGAGGCAACGTCCTTCACCTTTTTGTAGCCGTCGGCCACCATGCTGTAGCCTTTTTTCATGTCCGAAAGGATGTTTTTCAGCTGGGAGAGCTTCTCCACGTTCAGCATCAGCTGCTTTGCCTCATGGGACTGGGCAAAGCTGCCCGTCCAAAAAAGCATTGCCACCCAAACCAATATTCCATATCTTTTAATTGTCTCCATAAAGCCTCCCCAGTTTTTCGATTTCCGTTTTTTCCCTGCGCTGGCTCTCCAGCAGCAGACGCGCCTCGCTGGAGAGCCATCTGGCAAAGTCCCGCTTTTCCCTCATCGCCAGATGGATCCTGCCCAGCCTTGACAGCCGCTGGGCATCGTTCATTTCCAGCTTGCCCGAGCCTATGACAGCCATCAGTTCGTCCAAGTCGGCCTTGCATTCCTCTGCGATCTTTTGCTCAACCGAGCTGTAGTAAGCCCTGTTTGAGGCCGGCGACAGGGCCGAGCTTTTCAGCAGTGCCCTAAAGCGTCCATTGATCTCCAGCTGAAAGGCTATAATTTCCCCTACCCTGTAATCCTTGCCGACAGCAGCGCCGACTTTTGACAGCGCGGAAAGGAACGCCTCGTGCAGCGCCATTTCCCCGGAAGTAAAACCGTTGATCGTTTCCAGTCCTCCACTTACCAGCTTGTATCCTTTCCATGCCTGATCGGCATAGAGCTTCAGGTAGGCAAGCTGCTTGAGCAGGTATTTCTCCTGTGTCCTTTGCTGCCTAAAGAATTCGGCGTAGGTCTGCGCCCAGCAGGACTGAACTTTCAAGGATAGACCGCAGACCAGCAGCCAAAAAGGCAATGTTGACCTGAACAAATGCTTAATCATCGATTCCATACAATTCCTTTAGTTTGGCGGCCTCCTCCAGCGACCTTGCCCTTTGGATGCTCAATAGGCCGCTTTCCCTGTTGAACCTTTTCAGGTCCTGCCAGTTCTGCTCCATCGTCTCCCCGGCCTGCACGATCAGCACCAGCCGCTCCCCGTCGGACATCTGGGTCTTGAAGGAGCCCACCACCGAGAGTATCCCGTCCACATTCTTCACGCTCTGCTCCAGGATCCCTGCATATACCTTTTCCATTACCAGCAGCTCCTGGGCGGAAAAATGCCCGGACCTTGAAAATAGGTTCCAGGCCCAGCGGTACTCCTCTACGATCCGCGCCTGCAGCCTTGCCAGCTCACCGAGCCTTCTGTACTGGACGATGGCCGATTTCACCTTCCACAGCTCCTCATAGTACTGTCCGTACAGCTCCTTCTGCCTGCCGGTCCACTCGGCGATCTCCCCAAGTTTCAGCTTGGAGAGCTGGTTTTCCAGTACCTTCTGCGCATTCTGCAGCCAGATCGTCTCGTTCTGCAGCCGCTGCACCTTGAGGTCCATCGCCTTGATCACTTTTTTAACCCCTGCCTTGATCACCTCCAGAAAGGCCACCTGCGCATTTGCGCCCTTGGGCAAGGACACAAAAAGGGTCATCGCGGAAATCGGCAGGATGACCATAAATTTTTTCATAGTTCCCATTATTTCAAATATTTAATTATTCCTAACTGAATAGTCCATGTAACGTCCGGATCAGGCGGCCGCTAACGGCCCCTCTCCCTGAGCTCCCCTGCCAGTACGGCAATGCCCTTTTGCATCGAGCCGTACCTGCGGGCGTATTCCCTTACCTGCATCTTTTCCTTTTCCTCGGTCGTGTAGCACAGGTATTCCTCCAGGGACACCTCCGTTCTATAGACCTTGCTGGCCTGTCCGCCGATGGAAACGAACACCTCCTTGTATTTTCCTTTGGGATCGTTCGCCCGGTTGAGCGAGAGCACCTGCGCCTTTTCCTTGTCGGTCAGTCCCAGCAGCTCCTGGATCATATCGAACTTGTTCTGGTACTTGCGCTGGTCGAGCAGGATCTTGCAGTCCGAGTTGTTGATGATCGCCTGTTTGACGATGGGCGAGGATATGATGTCCTCCACCTCCTGGGTGACCACGATCGCCTCCCCAAAGTGCTTGCGCACGGTCTTAAAGAGGTATTTGAGCTGCTCTGCCATCCCTTCCTTTGCAATCGCCTTCCATGCTTCCTCGCACAAAAACACCTTTCTTGTTCCCTTGAGCTTTCTCATCTTTGAAATAAAAACCTCCATAACGATCAGCGTCACCACCGGAAAAAGTATCGGATGATCCTTGATGTTGTCCAGCTCGAAAACGATAAAGGGCTGGGACAACAGGTCCAGGTTCTCCCTTGCGTTGAGCAGGTAGTCGAATTCCCCTCCCCGGTAGAACGGGGAGAGCACATAGAGAAAGTTCCTAAAATCGAAATCCTTGTCCTTTACCCCTAGCCTGTCCATTTCCGCGGCGAAGCCGCTCTGCAAAAACTCATAAAAGGAATCAAAGCACGGAAAGACATCGGCCCTATGCTCAAGAAACCCGAAATACAGGCTCAAGGCATTGCTCAGGGCCACATATTCCGAACGGCGGAAGCTTTCATCGTCCTTTTTCCACAGCGCCAGAAGGAGCGTTTTGATCGATTCCCTCTTCTCGGTGTCCATCACCTCCCCTTCGCCTAGGTAAAAAGGATTAAAGGCGATCGGGCTTTGCTCGCTATAGGTAAAATAGTAGCCGCCCATCAGCTCGCATAGCCCGGCATAACTGTGCCCCACGTCCACGATCACAACGTGCGCGCCCTGCTCGGCGTAGCTGCGCATCAGGTGGTTGGTCAGAAAGGACTTTCCCGAACCGGAGGGGCCAAGAATGAACTTGTTCCTGTTGGTCGCTATACCCAGCGCCAGCGGCTCGTCGGAGATGTCCACGTGCAGGGGCCTTCCAGAGAGCCTGTCGCCCAAGCGGATGCCAAAGGGCGAAACCGAGGACCGCTCGTTGCTTTCCAGATTGAACATGCAGCTGGCCTGTTCCAGAAAGGTGTCGAAGGTATCGTTCATCGGAAAATCCGCCTGGTTGCCCGGAAGTCCCGCGAACCAGACCTGCGCCTGGCCGTCGGTCTCGAGTTTGGCTACCGCATCCAGCTGCGCCATGGCCGATGAGACCATATTGCCCAGCTCCTTGCGCTCTGCAGGATCCTCCGACCAGCACAGCACGTTGAAGTGCGCTTTCACCGGAAGCCTTCCAGCTGCCGCCGCTTCGTTCAGGTAGTCGTTCACCGCATCCCTTGAGACTGCATTCTCCCTTGAATAGCCGCTTAAGGAGTGCAACCTTAATTTCTTGGCCTCCAGTTTCTTAAGCGTCGCTCCCACGTCGCCCAAAAAAACGTACTGGTTATAGATATGGTTCACCGGCAGCAACTGGCCAAGGGGCGATGCGAAGCCGATCGAGAACCTGCTCCTGTCGCTGGAATACTTCTCGTAGTTGATCCGCGGACCTACCATCGGGGGAAGCTCCTGGGCATCGGCCAGGCTGAACAGCTGGCAATGCTTTTCCCCGACCCTGATCCCTTCGCGCAGGTGGATGTCGTTCAGCAGCGAAGCCTCGCCCTCTGCCAAAAGGAAACAGTAGCGTTCCAGGACCCCCGGACTGTTGGCCGTTCCTGCAAGTGCGTCATCGTCCAGCCTTTGCATTTTCACAAAGCCCGAATCCTCCATCACACGCACCAACTGCCCCACCGAATCCAAAAACCGCTCGGACAGATCCCTACTGGTAAGCTGCAGGGGTGAGAGGTTCCTTCTCAGCACGTTGCTTAAAGCGGAACTTGAAAGCCTGCCGTTTACTGCTCTTTTGGTCAGATAGATATGGCAGTGGTGGTCCATGCATTCCCGCTCGCTGAAGAACCGCTCGGAACTCCTGGACAGAAAGCTGTCCGGGCATGCTTCAAAATCAGCCCTGAAGCTTCCCTTGGTAAACCAGTCCTGCTTGTGGAACACCGATCCTTCCGGCAGAAGGCGAATCGCCTTTACCCAGCTTTGGTGGTAGGCCTCGTATTCCCTGTCCGAAAGGCTGAAGATTTCCGGCAGGGCGACCTTAAAGCCCACCGTCAGGTCCCCCTTTCTGGAAAGGATGCAGTTATGCTCGATCTTATATACCGGCAGCACCGTTCTAGCCTCTACCATGCCCACCTCCCTTCAAACCGGTAAATATCCTTCGCGAGCAAAAGCGGATGTACCGGGGAACTCCCCTTTTGGCCAGGTACTTGCCCAGCCCTGACGCCCCGAACCTTTTGGAAAGCCTTCCCACCACCAAAAAAAGGCCCGTCCCCAATACCAGCACCATCGGCGCCAGCACAAAAATCGCCGTCCCTATGATGTACAGTGCCGCAAACAGCACCAGCAGCGAGACCAGCCCGGATGCCATCACCACGATATAGACCCCCTTGAGCCCCTTGAACTCGATGGGCCTGGAAACGCCCTTGTTAACCTGATAAACAGTTGCCATTGCCAGTCCTCCCTATTAAATCCCGAAGAATGACTTGAGCACCGTAGCCACCACCACCAGAAAGATGCAGGAACCAAACCAGGCCGCGGCCACCTTGTTGGTGTCCGGCTCCCCAGCGTTCCACTTGTTGAACACCTTTACCGCACCAATGATCCCCACTACCGCGCCGATCGCGTACATCAGGTCGCAGCCTGTATCAAAATAGCTTTTCACCTTGTTGGTCGCCTCCTGAATACCGGCATTGCCGTCCTGGGCAAAGGCACCGTTGGCAAGACAAAAGGCCATCAAAAGCCCTATAAAAAACGAAGCCAGAAGAAACCTCGATAAACCTGTAAAATTCATATCCAATATTTTAAGACCATAAATAAACTAATACCAAAGCTCGTCCAGTTCCGCCTGCGATATGGGAAATAGCGCGGCGTCGCGGATAAATCCGTTGATCCTCCCGATGGATGGATGCCCAGCGAGCGGGCCATACCGTTGGCTGACCCTTTCGAGTTTTGCGAAGAACTCCGGCTTTCCCCCGCCAGACTCGGCCAGCTCGGCGAAAAGGATTTTAAGTTCCTCCAGCACATCGGCCACAAGCCCGATCTGCTCGTAGCGCTCCCCATCGTCCCTTGGAGAAAAGGTAAGTTCCGAACTGGACAGCATCCCTACACCTGGGGGAAGCCTGGACCCGCCCATCAGCGATCGGCCCGTTTCCCCCGCCGATTGTCCATGACCCTTTTCACTACCTTTGCGACCGTCATCCAGCCGGCCGGTAACGTTTTGGTCAACGCTGGAGGAAACCGGGGAACCTTTCAGCAGGGCGTTTAGTTCAGGCCTGTAGCACAGCAGTGCTACAAGCAGGTACCACAAAAAACTCAGCAGCGCTGAAAAGAGCAAAAACTGCCCCCAGGAAAATTCTTGAAACATAACATTGAAATCAACCCGGCAGCCCTATTGCCCCCGGAACAGAAGCAAAGGTGCAATGACGCGGGGTCCGGATGTGACAATCCCCTAGCCCATCCCCAACGAATTCACTGGGCGAGGCAAAGGAAGGTATGTTAAAGAAAGGAAAAGGTCGCTAATCGGAATGGGCGTGAGCGCATGGCACTACGGCTACCAGTAATTTTCTTTCAGGCAGGAAATAAGCAGGTCTTTTAACGCGTTCCAGAGCGGAACGGCGATGCTGGAAATTCAGGAAAGTGCAAAAAAAAAGTCCCCACCCTTAAAGGATGGGGACTTTCCGCTCCAGCGGACGGTTATTTTACGGTTGCGTCCATCAACTTTACTTCAACTTCGTAGGTCCCTTCCATCTTAACCCTAAAGCCAAAGGCCGGATTGGCATTCTGGTTGGGCATGCCATCTATGTTGATGAATGCCTTTGGAATCCTATAATAGATCAGGTAGCCCCAATCGGTGGTAGGAGTGATATATTTGACCAATGGAAATGGCGCCACCTCGTAGTCGCAGATCAATGCATCCTCGGTACTGGTCACCGGATTGAATTTCGCATGGGTCTCAAAGGTTGGTCTGTCGCCACGCTTGATCACCGCTCCCGCCTTGGGATTGAAAGCCTTTCCGTTTTTGTCGGTTATCTTTAGGATGACCCTGGCTCCATCGTTGCCCACCTTTTTACAGGTGATTACCGGAGCCTTCATGGCAGTAAAAACCTCAGCATCAGTGGATCCGTTGGAAGCCTGGTAGGTTACCTCGAAAACATCGTCCACACTAGGTTCAATCACATTGATTTGAGCAAATGCTGGATAAAACTTTGTTCCCCAGCTATTCGTCACCTCTAAATCGAATTCATATTCACCTAGTGGCAAATTAGCAGAAGCACGATTAAAGGCTATTTGTCCACTAACTTCGTTAAATTCCATTGGGGCCTTCACTACTTTTTCACGTTTGGCATTTAGCAAATCAACCGTGACATCCGTTTCCGGATTAAAAGTCATACCGGGTTTAAAAACCAAAATTTCATATTGTTTAGTAAATTCGGCAGGAGCTGGTGCTCCCGTGGCTTTATTACGTAAGTTTAACATTTTAAACGTGAAAGGTGGGGTCGAACCATCTGCGTTAATTCGGTCAGATAGGGTCAACGGCATCCCTCTTTTAGCATTAATTATACGATCCTTATACCTAATGGTATCGCTTAAAAAACCGGTTTCTAATTTCTTACACGCAAAAGCCATTACTATTAGGGCGAAAAGCATGTATATACTGTATTTTTTTTTCATAGCAATAAGTTTTAGTTGGCCATTTTACCAGCATTAAAAAATAAACGTGGGCCATCTCTCAATACATGCAGTACCCCAGTGGTAGTAATGATGTTGGAAGTCTGGCAATCTATCGAAATATCTCTTCGATCTTGTGCAATGGCTGATGGGTTAGCTTCTAAATCATCTCTTGTACCAATTACCTTAGTAAAATTTACATAATCTACATAATCTAAGTAAGTACCATAATCATTAGCTCTCCTTAATTTAATCAACCAGGTGATTCCATTCATAGGGCCAAGTAGGCTATTAAACAACCTTCCTTCAGTATTTAACTGGTTTCGCGTAATTTTACCAGCAAACATGTACATCTTTAGAGAATCTTTCAATTCAGCTGGATTGATATCGGCGATAGAAAATTTGATGTTTTCATCCCCAACTTGAGTAATCTTCTCCTGCTTTTTGGCAGACACGTAATCTGCAGCACCGTAGTTCGTCGTTGCAAAAAAGGTAATGTTGCCATTTATCTCATCTTTCATCCCCGCTTGGTCGATGATTTTAACCAAGGAATCAAATTTTTTATTGCTCTTGAGGTAATCGTAAGTGGTCATATTTACCCTGCCACTTAAAATCTTGCCACCATCATTAACGTAATCATCTTTTTGGCAAGAGCTGATAGTGACTAAAGCCAAGATTGCTATTATACAAATGCCATATACATATTTAATCTTCATATTTTTGCTGTTTATTATATTTTACCTCTCCAATAAGTGGTTTGAGTTAACAGGTTGTTATTACTAAATAAATTTGGAAATACTGGCCAGTAAAAGCCTTCTTGATTAAACCTAGAAGTACTTAGCCAAGGCGCATAATCACCATATTTTCTCGTCCTCAAAAGGTCATAAAAAAGATGGCCTTCTAAAAACAACTCTCTGCCTCGTTCCATTACATAACCGTTCATCACCTGATCTTTGGTTAAACTAGCCGCCAACATGGTACTCGCATCGGCTCCATTATGTTTTTTAGAGTCATTGATAATCCTGATAGCCGTAGGCAAATCATTTTTATACAAAGCGACCTCCGCCCTTAATAAATTCATATCTGCCAACCTAAAAATGATAATGTTATTGCTTAAATAAGCATCTGTCTTTTGCGTCGGATTTCTATAAACTACATTGCTGTATTTAATCGTCGTAGGTTTAGCAGTATTAACATCGGTAAAGTTTTTACGATACCTGATATCCTTGGTATCCGTTACGGTGGTGGTGATAGTTTTCCATTCCCAGGCCCATGCAACTTCATTCCACACCCAACCCATTGTAGTGGTAGTAACCGCAAAGTGGGAACTCAAATAACTGCCCGGCACAAAAGCGTATGGAATATTATTGTTCCAATATTCTTGTTTTAAAAACATTTTGCCGACACTTCTATTAGAACCCTCTAAATTGTCTTCACTGGCAGCAATTTCGAAAATGCCTTCGGTTGATTTGCCGATAAAGGTTTTATAGTAATTCGTGGTATCGTTTAATCGGTAACCGCCCTTTTCAACCAATTGTTGCAAAGTAGTATCTGCACTATTCACATCCGCCATAATTGGCGTATTCGATGCCACATTTGTCATGGTAGCACGCCATAAATAAAGGTGCGATAACAAAGCGTAAACAGAACCCTTGTTAGCCGTTACAGCGGCATCTGATGCCGATAAGTAACCCCAATTTAAGTTTTTTGCCGCTTCATGGCAATCGTTCTCCACCTGTTTTAAAATGTCTGCCTTAGGGGTACGAGCTAGATGAGGCGCGTTGATCGGATCATCGCTGTTGGTTACTAAAGGTACATCTCCCCAAACACGGCTTAGCATAAAATAAGAAAGCGCCCTAACAAAATAAGCTTGACCAATGATTTCCTTCCTAAATCGGATAGGATTGTTAACATCATTTAACTGTTGATCAGTCATTTTAGGCATCTTGGCTAAGATAATGTTAGACATCGCAATTACTTTATAATATTTGGTCCAATCAGCAAAATTTTGCAAAGTGTAATTGCCGGATAGATCGCCTCTTTGTATGGCTTCGATACCATCACCCTCCGATTCTATTGTCATGTAAGCCGGAACCATCGCATCTCCATAGATATAATGACGTGGTCTTGCCAACCAATTTCCGCTAGACAAAACATCCCTCAACAGAGCATAATTACCCGCCATGGCAGCTTTAGCATCACGTCCGTTTTGCCAAAAAGCTTGGTCGTAAGTAGAATTTCGCGGCTCCTGGTCCAAAAGTTTTTTGCAAGAACTAAATATAAAGGCGCCAACAACTAGGCATAAACCGATATATAGTATTTTTTTAGCTTTCATTTTCATAAGTTTAAAAGTTGATATCTAAACCAAAGGTGTATTTTTTAGGAATTGGGTAACCTGCGCCACTGTATTCCCCATAAGCATTAACGGCTTCCGCATCAGGTAAGCGCTTAGATTGTTGGAACATCGCCACATTATCTGCTACCGCATAGAATTTAACAGCACCTAAACCGAGCCTCTTAACGACATTTGGATTCAGCTGGTAATTCAGCATTACACTCTTGATTCTAAAATATCCACCTTTTTCTAGAAAAAAACTCTGCGAGCTCACATAGTAATACCTACGGCTATCAATATCATATTTGGCATATTGAGCTTGGTCGCCCTGCTGCCTCCAAATATTCAATCGGTCTAAGTCGGCAATAGAAAAATTTGCAAAATTGTTTCTGCTTGATGCAGAGGTTGAAAACCTGTCTGACTCAAACAAGTTCAATACATCTCTATCGAAAGTAAATGTACAGAAGACATTTAGGGTGAAATTTTTATAGCTGATGTTATTAGTAAAACCCCCAGTCCATTTTGGATTTGGGTCGCCCATCGGCACTTTATCTGGATTAATACCGTCATTAAATGGATCAATATTATAATCACCATCCAAATCCGCTAAATAAAAATCGCCAGCTCTAAAAGCATTTCCTGATGCACCGTATCGTTCACCAGTATGCGGATTAACAGGCACATCGCTATCAGTGGCAAAAACACCTCTAGTTCTATACAAGTAAAAAGCATTAATCGGCGACCCAACACTTAAAATATGTGATTTATCAAATCTGCCTTGCTGTAAAACCAAATCTCTGCCTCCATTCGGCAAACTCATAATGGCATTTTTGTTATAAGAAATATTAAATCTCGTGTTCCATTTAATTAAACTTTTTGATGGTAAAGGATTTGCAGAGAATGCAATTTCGGCACCGCTGTTTCTTACACCAATAGAATTGGTAAGTGCTCTATCATAACCGGTGGTTACTGGCAACGCCACGCTAAAAAGCTGCAAGGTGTTCTCTTTGTTATATACGTCGAAAGACATGGTATATTTACCGTTGTTCAGTTCCATATCGGTACCAAAGTTCCATTGCATAGAACGCTCCCAACTAATGTTATTCTGCGCTACACCATCGTAAAAGTTTGGCGTAATGGCAGTCACGCCATTATATGACGTCGCACCATCATTGCCAGGATAGTTGCCCGCATTAACATTATATAAGCTATATTGCAAATAGTTCGGCATGTTACTATTACCTGTTAAACCAATACTGCCTCTTATCTTCACTAAAGAGAAAGCTTTAAATCTGTCTTTGAAGAAATTCTCTTCAGATAATAACCAAGCAGCTGAGGCTGATGGGAAAAAGCCCCACTTGCTATTGCTTCCAAATCGAGAAGAACCATCTGCCCTTCCAGTTAAACCTATGATATATTTGCTATCGAAGTCGTATGACAGTCGCCCATAAAACGAAGCAAATCCATTAGACTGATAATCACTAGAAGCATAGGTATTTCTTTGCTGAAAACCAGTTACTACTTGTATGGCATCAGAAACGCCTTGGTAAGCGCTCATTTGCGAGATTCTAGTTTGATTGAAACTTGCTTCTTGCCCCACCACCACATTTAAGTTATGCTTACCATAATTATCGATGTAACTCAAATAGTTGTTAGTACGTAAATTCAATACATTGCTCGAGAAACTAGATGCGGAGTTACCATTATAGTTTTCTAAAGCACTGGCTACGCTGAGATCTCTTCTGGCATTGGTACCAACATAATTAGACTGCGAGGTAAACTGGAATTTCTTGCTAAACTCATAACCTAGGTTTAATCCTACATTCAATTGGTTATCAACATTCTCGTCGTTATTAGCGTTGTAGCGACCTAAAAACAAATCCCTCTTCGCATTAGATAAATTGAGTAAAGAGGATGGCATATCGCCAGCCCCTAAATTTACTGGGCTGCTGTTGCTCCCGTTACCCCTGGCCCTATTCGCCCTTGAGAAATATAAAATAGGATTAATAAGCAACTTCTCCTTTAGTGCCCTTGCCTGCAAATTTAAACGTGTACTGTAACGCGTAAAACCAGTAGCTTTAATAATACCGTCTTCATCATAATAGTTTCCGCTAAAACGATAGGTCATACCTCCTAGCCCACCTCCGGCCAGGCTCACATCCGTACTTCTGATAAAACCCGTTTGGTAAAACATATCCTGCCAGTTGGTATTTCCGTTAAACGCAGGATTCAAACTGTCCGTTAACAAAAATGGCAAATCCCTAATCTGCGAATAGTCCAGCTGCGCCTCCAAAATGGCCATTTTTTGTCTACGCTCTACCGAACCTAAAGTTACATCTCTAAGTTCTGGTCTTTGGTTTAGCCCAGCCCAACTTGATATGGCAACCCTAGGCTCGCTATTGGTTCCTTTTTTAGTAGTAATTAAGATTACGCCGTTAGCCGCTGTAGCACCATAGATAGCAGTAGCCGAAGCGTCTTTTAGTACGTCGATAGATTCAATATCATTCGGGTTTAATCCAGCCAAATAATTGGCACCGGTTCCGACCCCTGGCGACACATATAGATCTGTAGGTTGCGGAACACCATCAATTACGTAAAGCGGAGAGCTCAGGACATTGATAGCGTCGTCACTATAATTTAGGTTGACCGCACTTGATCCACGCACAGATACGGTTGGCGAACCGCCGGGCATACCCGAAAAGTTCTGTACGTTTACCCCTGCCAAACGGCCCTGCAGCAACTGGTCAAAGCTGGCAGCTGGCAAGTTGGCCAATTCCTTTCCAGATATACTTGAAATAGCACCCGTACTTTTCTTTCTGGTAGTTTGCTGATAACCAATGATTACCACATCATTCAAGTTGCTCATGTTTTCTTCCAGTTTAACATTAATGGTCTTTTTGCCATCAATTTTAATCTCTTGGGCTTTAAAGCCCATAAAAGTAAACACCAAAGTGCCATCAGCCGGAGCAGAAAGCGAGAAAGCACCATTGGCACCGGTTGAAGTACCATTTTTTGTTCCTTTTACCACGACAGAAACACCGCCTACAGGTTGGTTGGTATCGTCATTTACCACACCAGTCACCGTAATGTTCTGTCCATAGGCAGTAAAGCTGAGCAAACAACCTATTATCAGTACAATAAAGTATTTGTGTTTCATAAATTGTCAAATTTTGGTTTAATCGCCTTGGCGATGTAAATAAGGTTAGTAGTCATTTTTATATAGTTTTATTGGTTGTGTTGGTTTTTATTTTACAGTGGGAGGCATCACCGCATCACCGTAAACGCTATGCAGCACTTGGTAGAATTCAGGATCGTAGGTTTTCAGCAGCGCTCTGGTATTTACATGGTTATGCGTCCCATCCCCTGTCTCAGGACCTCTCCCGTTCAGGTTGAAATAACTCTGCACGCCCTCCGCCCAATATTCGCTCGCATTGGAAATGGCGTAGGTGTTGGTCCACAAACCTTTGGCTTTCGCCCTGCCCCAGATAGCAGCGATGTTAGCCTTGAATCCTGGATAAAGCTTGTCCAGTCCAAAGTCGATAACCGCATGGCCGAACTCATGGATCACAATATTCTCTGTCGGATACCGGTCAAAGGTATTGTTCAGGATATCGCCCATATGTATCCCGCAGCTCGCCCCGGGCGCATTAGGACCATAACCTCCTGCATACCTGGTCGCATCCCAGGCGGGATCCCAGCCCGGAATTACATCTGGATATTCCTCGTTGCCGAAAATTACGACATGTATCCTTTGCTGCCTGAGCATGTTCAGCAGGGCCGGCGTATTGGCAATGTAGCTGCACTGCAGCTTGGCTTGCATCAGGGCATTATCTGATACGTTTTTGCCCGCTACAATAGCGATACTATTTTCTAGTGTGGTGCCTAACATCACATATTTTTTGTAGTAATCTCTTGAGAGCTTAAAAAGTGTGATTTCGCTCTCCGGAATTGCCAAAGGATCTTGTGCTACGGGTTCTGGCCCAAAATCCTCTACAATGTCCACCACCTCTGGTTCTTGGTTAGCTTTATCCTTTTCACAGGACAACGATAGCATCGCCAATGCGGCGGCTAAAAACAGGTGTCTTTTTTTCATTCTTTTTTTGTTTGGGTTAGTATCTGTTAAGCTCGTTAGGAAAGGTTAATCCTGCCCTATTCTAATTGCCGGGTAGACTTCGTTTTCTGGCGTGAGCGATGAGATGGTTAATGCGACTGTCTTCTGGACGGGACAATTGGCAAATTGCTTGACTGATAGTTTCATAACGTTTAGGATTGTGGTTCGTTTAATATTAATCGTCAGATTAACATTCATAAATTTAGCGAGGCAAATCCTGTTTATTAATGAATATTTTACCATATACCAACTAAATCTTAACCCTAATATTTTTAGGCAGAAAAAAGCATAAACAGCCTAGTAAACAACGCACCGGATTTCACCTGATCGATAGCAGTATCAGCTGAAGAGGAAACGTGAAAAGGAAGATGTTGGGCAAATTGGCTCTGGCAGCCTACAGTGGCAGCTTGCTTATTTGTGGTGGTCTTTTTGAAAAACCGTAAAGTTCTTGAAGGTGGCAAAACCATCCTGCTTGCCATAGCTGGCCTGGTAAACCCCTACTTCAACCGACTGTCCTTCCATATCTGGCCTATCGATCACTCCGCCGGGCAACACCTGCCAAGCTTTACCGTCGTTGCTCGCCCTAGCATAAAAAACATTTCCCGAACGCTCAATCTGCAGGTGCTTATAGAATTTGAATGCAGTATTATTGTTGGTCTGCTTGCGTCCTTCTGCTCCAAAATCGGTAACCATGTTGCCAATCCCCCAACCCAGCAGCACGCTGTTTTGGATCAAGTCAAATTCTTTATTGGTTGACTTAATCATTAGTCCGGCATCATTGGCACCCTTAACTTTATTTTCGGCCAGGCCACTTAGGTCCACAACATTTACTTCGGCAACAAAATCACCTTTGACCTTTTTAAAAATAAAAGGCCCTTTTCCAGCGGTACCGTCCCAATAAGTATCCGATGATGCTAATTTTAACAGGCCATTTTTTTGCACAAGTTCCGTCGCACTACCCAGGGTACCATCCCAGCCGGTATCCTTGATTCCATCAATTACAGCATTGTAATCTCTGCCAACCTTGCTTTCAAAAACAACAAACTGATTTCTCGAGGTATTTACAGAAGCCCCTGGTTTGGAGGCTGCAATATTGCCGAAGTTATCCTTTGCTAGAACTTGGTATGAATAGCTTTGGTCCGCGTTTAGGCCAAAAGCATAATACTGCTGGTCTTCATTCCATCCGGCAAGATCCCCGCCCTGTTCGGCAAAGGCATATTTGATAACTTTTCCCGGCAGTCCGCTAGCCCTGGCGGACATCACGGCAATATGAGGTGTGATTGCAAGTGGTTTTTTAATGAACTCTAGCGCGTAAGCGCCCATGGGGCGTTCGCTTTTCCAGTTTTGATAGCTTGCCGATGCCACATTGGGCAGGTAGGCATAATCATAAACAACAAGAGAGGCGATTGCAATAGCTCCCTTGACCGCTTTTATAGTCAATTTCGGAATCCCACCTTTAACAGTTTCGACCGAAGATTTACCTTGCGGCAAGCCGTTGAAATAGGTTTGATGTTTTGTACCGTCAAAAACATGCACCACATGTTGCCACTTCCCGTTTCCGTTCAAACGCAGTTGGTTATTTTTATCCGCCGGCCAGGTGATTTGCGCGGAAGCGCTTTCGGCTGCGCAAAACTGGGTAATGATGGTGTAGGCTTTGCCTGATTTGGCCACTGGGGCGGTTTTGTCAAATACTAAAAACTCCCCAGGCTCCACACTTACTGCTGCTAGATCCTCCACAGCCTTCAATTGTGCATTGCCCGTTAAACCACCACTTCGTTCGCCCTCGTTTTTCCATGATGTCAATTTGCCGTAAGGCAGATCGCCGGTGGCAAAATAATAGGGACTTTTAGCCTCAAAACTTGGCCTCGCCATTTGTTTGATCTCATCGGCTGCAAGGGGCATATCGTAAAGTTTCAAGGAAGCGAGTGCTCCGGAGAAATAAGCGTTGCCATCTGTCGTGCTTCCCAATAACATCCTGTCCAAATTAGCTATGAACAACATTTTCCGCTCTTGCTTTTCCAAAACACCGTCTACGTAAAGCCGCTCCATTGTGCCATCGAAAACCAATGCTAGGTGATGCCACTTTCCCGCTTCGGGCACTTTTTTAAAGCCCATATCCGCCCAGCCCCAATGTGTGGCAGCGCCCCATTTTTTATTGCTTCCGTAGCCTAAACCACCGTTGCTCAGGTCATTGCCGCCACGTTTTGTCCAGCAAACAATAGGTTCTTCGTCTTCTACCGTGGGATTGTATACCCAGGTTGCCACCGTAAAGCTGCTATTGCCTTTCAGAGACGATGGTGCTAAAAAATCAGACCTCAGCACCGTTTTACCCGAAAACAAAACAGCCTTTTTACCTCCAATCATTGAAACTAATGGTGCTTGCGACCCACTTGGCACAAAACCGCCATTTAAACTACCGGCATTTTTCCACTGCGCTACACTGCTGCCGATAGCTAAGTTCCTTGCATCTAAATCTACCGCCAAACCATAAGGTTTACTAACTGGCTGGCGGTTGTTTTTCTGCGCATTAACCTGTGCCAAAGGCTTGTACGCATTGTTGTCGAATACCTTAATATTCCAAATTGCTTTATTTATACCCGGATATTCGGTACCTGTTATCGTGATCTTAATAAATCTGGCTTTTACATCTCCAGCGTCAATCATCGGGCTACCATGTATGGTATTTTTGGTTCTATCTGCAAAGGTTTTCCAAGTTTTTCCATCCACAGACGTAGAGATTTTATACTGATAAAACCAAGTAGCATACTCAAATTGCGTGTGCACACTTTTAACCATGCTAACCTTGCCTAAATCCAATTGCAGCCAAGCTTCGCTAACATTGTCTTTTGGTTTCCATAACGTTCCGTTGTTGTTATCTGTAGCAAAGCTGGACTTAAAATCTGCACTGTAGAAAGAAGATGCTGTAGTTTTTGACATGTAAGCCAAATCACGCGACGGATTTTCGTTCTTGCCCAAATAACCTATGCCATTGTGGCTAGGTTCTATTTTTAGGATATTTCCTTCGGCATCAAAATGCATTTCATCAGCTACAACTTGCCTATGATAGCCACCTTCAGAATTTGGATTGTTATGCCTGTGGTAAATCATGTAAAACCTGTTTCCTTCTTGTAGTACAGATTGATGGCCTGGGCCATGAACAGAGCCATCGGCATTGGTAGCGATAATTGGATTATTTTTACCGAAAGTAAATGGTCCCATCGGTCCGGTTTTACTCATTGCATACTGTACACGGTAAGTGCCATCTTCGCACCTTCCAGAAGAATAGGTTAGGTAATAGATGCCATTGCGCTTGAACATAAATGGTGCCTCAAAAAACTCCTTGGCAACGGTATTAGGAATTTGAGCCAGTTTTGAGAACGATTTCATATCGGCATTCAACAACCCAACGCCAGCACCATGGTCGGGATAAATCCCCCAAGTACCCCAGTGCATATAAAATTTGCCGTCATCATCCCTGAAAGTTTGTGCATCAAGCGTAATTACATTTGGCACCAAAAAATTAGGCACAACAGCTTTACCCGCTGGAAGTAAAGAGGTCCACGGCCCAACCGGTGAATCCGACGAGGCGCCGAAGATCTCCACAGGCTGACTATAGTACAAATAAAATTTACCATCATTGCCTTTAGCTACATCTGGTGCCCAGTAATTGCGGGTGGTTGGCCAGTTCATATCCTGCAACGACCAGTTTACAAAGTCTTTTGATAGCCAAACCTGCGATGGACCATAGCCGCCGCCATTGCCATCTGTAGTTGCATAGATATAGTAGGTATCTCCAAACTTTTTAATCGTTGGATCGGCAAAGTAGCCCGGAATCAACGGGTTGCCATTACCTGCTTTTTGATGTTGCTGCGCAACAGTCTGAATAGCTAGGGCAAATAAAAGGAAGAGAAAACAAACTATTTTTTTTTCCATGTTTTATCGGTTGACTTACTTGGTTTGGCTATTGGAATTGTTACGCGAAGGCGGATCGACCAGCAATAAGTGTTTTACAAAGAAATCCTTCTTCTTTCGTCTGCCGTAAGTTCCGCCATCGCTATGCCCCATCCCCGGAATACTTAATATTTCAAAATCCTTGTTTGCCTTGATCAAGGCGTCCGCCATGCGATAGGTAGATTCTGGCGGCACATTGGTATCCGCTTCGCCAACAATTAATAAAAGGTTGCCCAGCAAATTGTGCGCATTGGTTACGTTGGATTGTTTGGCATAATGATCTCCTACCGGAAAGCCCATCCATTGCTCGTTCCACCATTGCTTGTCCACCCTGTTATCGTGGCAACCGCAGGCAGCAACACCAGCTTTATAAAATTCGGGATGAAACAACAAGGCACCAGCCGCATTTTGTCCGCCTGCAGATGTGCCGTACAAACCAACACGGTCAATATCGGCATTCGGATATTTTTTAGCCATGGCTTTCATCCACAAAATACGATCTGGAAAACCAGCATCTGCCAAATTTTTCCAACAAACGTCATGAAACGCTTTAGACCTGTTGGCTGTACCCATTCCATCAATTTGCACGACAATAAAACCAAGTTCGGCAATATTCTGCATCTCGCTGTTCGGCATAAAGTTTTTAGGCACAAAGCTATCTTGCGGACCCGCATAAATATTCTCTATAATCGGGTAGGTTTTGTCTTTATCCATATTGGTTGGGAAACAAATTACACCCCAAATATCGGTTACCCCATCTCTTCCTTTAGCAACAAAAACTTCTGGCAATTTAATGCCTTTTTTCAAATACCGTTCCGCATCAACCCTTTCCAGTTCTTTTATTTTTTTGCCATCGGCAGTTTTTCTCAGTTCGATGACCGGAGGTACGTTTACCTGAGAATAGGTATCGATGTAAAATCTCCTATCGGGCGAAAAAGTAAGGCTATGGTTTCCTTTTTCTGGCGTTAAATCGATCATACCCTTACCATCAAAACCGATTCTATAGTAGTGGATAAAATAAGGATCTTCATTTGCATTAACTCCACTGGCCCTGAACCAAATTTGTCTCTTTACAATGTCTACGCTATCTACCTCCCTAACTACCCAATTGCCCTTGGTAATTTGTTGCTGCTTACCAGTTAAGCTGTTTACCAAATAAAGATGCTGCCAGCCATTTTGCTCGCTGGTCCAAACAATCTCGTTGGTTTTTGGCAGATATCTCGTATAAATCCTATTCTCATAGATAAAGGTTTTCGTTTTTTCATCAATGATGTTTCGCGTCTTACCTGTAGCAACATCAACCTCGACTACGCGGAAACGCTGGTGGCCACGGTCAACTTTCTCAAAAGTATAGTACCTGTTATCCTTATCACGCCAGTTAATTACCGGGGCGCCAAAAAAATCTATCACATCGGTAGCTACTTTGGTCTGCTTTTTTGAAGCCACTTCAAAAACATAGGGTTGGTAGCTGGTAAATTCATCGCCCGGCTGGACATAGTCCTGTGATTTCAGTTCGCCTCTGGTGGTACCGGTTACCGAGCTTAAAATATGATGGACCTGTTTTGTCTTTTTTGGATCGATCAAATAGGCCACAATGGTCTTGCCATCTGGCGACCAGGTTGCTTCGCCATAAGGTCGGGCCGTAGTACCATCGCTGGTCAGGGCAGTTTCGGTCTGATCGGCCAGGTTTTTTACAATCAGGTTTCCATCTTTTATCGAAATTTCCTGTTTGCCGTCGGGCGATTTGCGGGGCGTTCTAAACCCTGCCCACCTGGATCTTTTGTTTTGCAGCGGTCTTCTGATGTTGTGACGCAGATAAGTGGTATCGGTAGCCTGCTGGTACTGGTAGTCCGCCAAGTTGACTTTGTACCATTTACCATCTGCTTTTAGGGTTACCGCATTGCCATTATCGTTAAAAAACATTTCCATCAGGTTCAGTCTGCCTGGGGTTTGAGTTTTTCCCGTAGCTCTAGTTAACGCTGTAGCCAGTAGCTGATGATCGAACGCAGTTTTGGATGTTCCTGTCATTGCATCTACATACACAAACTGCCATGTTCTTTCCGGCATATTTTTCCTGTACCAAAAGGAATTGCCGCCTGAATGCCATACCGGCGATATGTCGTTATTGGAAACCACGTTCCTGAGCACCGTATCCAGCGCAGCAGCTTTGGCAAAACTGGCTAAAAGCTCCTGTTGACTGGGCTTATAGGCTACCAGATTTGCCATTTGCGCATTTGCACCAAGCGAAAGCCAGCACATGAAAGCGGCAGCATGTAGAAAAGATTTTAACTTCATTAGATTACGTATGATAAAATATAAATATAGCGCACCCCGAACGCTGTAGAAGCCTGCATATTAACGGATAATGGTACGGTATTAACATGTTAAAGGAGGTCTAAGAATCGATTTCGTTTTTGACTACAGATTTTTTAATCAAATAATAAACCGGAATGCCTATCAGCGTTATAATTAGGCCCGGCCAGGTAAATTTCGGCTTGTAAATGATCAGAAGTGTACAGAAGGCAAAACCCATCAAAATGTAAACAATCGGCAGAACCGGATAGCCGAACGCCCTATAGGGCCTAGGTGTTTCCGGGCGTTTTTTGCGCAGAATGAATATGCCAAAGATGGTCAGCATGTAAAACATCACCACAACGAAGGAAATCATGTCCAACAGGTCGCCATATTTACCGCTCAGGCACCATAGGCAGGCAAACAGGCATTGTACCCACAAACCTACACCCGGTACCGCATTTTGGTTAAGGGTTCCAACTTTTTTAAAGAATAGGCCATCCTTGGCCATTGAATAATATACCCTGGCGCCGGCCATGATCAGTCCGTTGTTGCAGCCGAAAGTGGAAACCATGATCATCAGTGCAATAATGATGGTTCCCCAAGTACCGAAAATCACATTGGCGGCCGAAACCGCTACCCGGTCCTTGTCCGCGTAAGCCATATCGTGAAGGGACAGTACGCCGGTATACATGACATTGGTAAGCAGGTAAAGCACCGTTACGATGATGGTGCCAAGGGCTAAACTGAGGCCGATATTCCTAGCCGGATTTTTGATTTCTCCGGCAATGAAGGTTACGTTGTGCCAAGAATCGCTACTAAAAATAGAGCCTACCATCGCAGCTGCTATTGCTCCAAACGCAGCTAAAGTCGTGTAGGAAGCAATAGTGCCGTCGGCCGATAGGCTGCCCAACTGCCACATGTTTTCCCAATTGCTGGCCCATATGCTCCTATCCAAAAAGAACAGGCCAAAAACGATGAGTCCAAAAAGGCTGATCAGTTTGGTCAGCGTAAAAGTAGTCTGGATGGTCTTGCCGCTTTTAACCCCTCTAGAGTTGATATAGGTTAACAGCACAATTACGGCAATGGCCAGCAGCTGTGCCGAGGAAATGGACAAAAAACCCAGATCGAGCACCACCAGGTCCTCGCTGAAGGCCGGGACCAGATAGGCGGTAAACTTGGCGAAGGCCACACCCACCGCTGCAATAGTTGCAGTTTGTATCACGGTAAAAAAACTCCAGCCATACAAGAAGCTCACCAAGGGATTATAGGCTTCCTTAAGGTACACGTACTGTCCGCCGGCCTTCGGGAACATGGCACTGAGTTCGCCGTAACTCAAGGCAGCGGTAAGGGTCATAAAGCCGGTAATGAGCCAGACCACCAATAGCCAGCCAGAGCTTCCTACGTTTCTTGTAATATCGGCACTGACAATAAATATGCCTGAGCCTATCATACTGCCTGCAACAAGCATCGTAGCATCCATTAGCTTAAGCGAGGGCTTAAACTGTATGTCTTTTTCCTCCATAAAGTTGGTTGTTTGGTTGTTTGGTTGGTTGGTTGGTTGGTTGTTTGGTTGATCTATTTATTAAAATCGTAAAATTTCCATTTGGTGGTGAAATCCCTGGTTAGTGCCTGGTTGGTCAGGGTTGCCCTTAACATTTCTATCGGAATGGCATTTTCCTTTATCACCAGATCGTGAAAAGTGGCATAATCCATTTTGCCGCTTTCCACCAGCTCGTTTTTGAGTGCCATAATCTGCAGGCCCCCAACCAGATAGGCAATCTGGTACAGCGGGCTGTACCCCCCTTCGAAAGATCTTCTTACCTCGCCTTCTGCATTGGCCCGTTCGTGCCCCACCCTGTCCACCAGAAAATCTATGCTCTGTTGCGGCGTCCAATTGCCCATGTGGTAATTTAAGGAGAATAAGATCCGAGCACAGCGGTGCATGCGCCAAAACAGCATGCCCATTTTCTCTTCAGGGGTTTTTGCAAAGCCTTTATCGTAAAGCAGCAATTCCCAATACAGCGCCCATCCTTCCCCGCTGAACGAGGTGGAAAAAATATTCCTATAATTTTTGTACCTGCTGTTAAAAAAGTATTGGTAATGATGCCCCGGCAAAAGCTCGTGCTGTACGGTAGCCCTTGAGAAATAAGGGTTATTGCCCCGCATACTCATCAGCTTGTCTTCATGGGCCATAGCCTGTGTCGGATAGGAAATACTGATCTCCTTTCCCCCCGTAAAAAACGGATTTACCAATTGCCGCTGCGCAGACATCATCACCATGCCCCAGGTTTCCTCTGCCAATGCCGGGATCTCGATCAGCTTGTTTTTCCTGATGAACTCGGTTGCATCGTTCTGCAGACGCACGATCAGTTCGGGCTGCTCTCCTAGTGGCACGTAACTGTTTTTTATCTTCTCCTGCGCTTTTCGCCAATCCTTTCCAAATCCCATTTCCCCGCTCGCCTTTAAGAGCTCTTTATCGCAAAAGGCAAATTCCTTTTCCGCCAGGGCTATCAACTGCTCCGGTGTATATGGAATCATCTCCGCATTCAGTTGGCGTTGCAATTCAACTTTACCGATCGGCTTGCCATTGATTTTTTTCGGGTCTGGTTTTTCTGCTGTAACAACAAACTTTGCTCCATACCTTGTCAACGTCTCAGCTAAATCTTCCGCAGGTTTCTGTACCCACCAAGTAAAATCAGGGTCGTAGTTGAGGTAGAAATCCGTTACACCTTTCAGCCTTGCTTTTAGCCCGACTACCGCACGGTTAGTATTTGAAATACTTAGTACAGAAAGTTCGCCCACCTTTTTATCTGCCCTAATAATAGAATCTATTGTTTTGTTTAACTGATTAAGTTGCGCCGCCACTTTTACCGCATCCAGCTTTTTCCCTCTTCTGCGTTGTTGCTCCAACTCGTAAATTTCTTTAGCAAAAGGGATATTCTTCTCTACTGACCGATAGCCTTCCGCTTCGCTCAATAAATCGGCTAGTCGGGCATCAATTTTCTTTTTAAGAAGAATGTAGTCTACCTTCCCATAAACACTAAATTTATCGAATTCTAATTGTTTTAGTTTTTGCAGGTAATCTTGATGCAGCGTAATGAGCCTATATCGTTGTTGGGGCGAATGGTAGGTATTGGCCTTGTAAGGATAGCCGTTGTTCTGGTTGATCTGGTAGGGAGAATAGAAGTCCTGTACGGCGTCCACATCCCTCAGATAGCCTGTAATGGTGGTGCCCATTTCGCTGGTCTGCTCATACAGGGACTTCGCAACGCCGTTTTGCGCCTGCACACCCGAAAAAGAAATTGCTAGGACAAAATTGATGGTAAAGAAAACCCTTTTAGCGGATCTGTGGTAGCTTGCATTTGTCATTTTGGTGCTTTGGCGATTATTGGGGTGAAAATTGGTTTGAGCTGGTTTGGCATCTTTCGATCAGCCGGCCATTGCCGCAGTGCTGCTGATGTTATGATAGGTCTCCACGTACAGTCTTGGCGATTTGCCGATGATGTTCTTAAAGACCCTGTTGAAATTGGTAATGCTATTGAATCCCGCCTTGTAGGCAGCACCTGAAATACAATCGGCACTGTTTCCGTACAGCAGGCTTTTGCAGGCATCGTTAATCCTAACCTCGTTCAGAAAAGAGACAAAGGTGTGCCCGGTATGCTTTTTAAAATACCTGCAGAAGGCCTGCGGAGTCATATTGGCCACATTTGCGGCATCCTCCAGGGTGATCTGGTTGTTGTAGTTGGCCATGATAAAACTCAGCGTTTCGCTCAGCTTCCTTCCTTCTGTCTCGGATATATCGGTGGTATACATGGCCGAGCAAAGTGGATCGATGGTGCCTTCAAGGCTTTGCAAAGCATCCAGGAACTCCATCATGTAATGCAGCAGCAGCTTTCCCGAAGATCCGGCCAACTTCAGCATCAGCGCAGAGATCGACCTTTGGTCCAAAAACGGTATTTTGAAGCCATGTTTATGCTGCTGCAAAAAAGACTTTGCAGTAAGCATTTCCGGGAGATCGAACAGTGGCCCAAGTGCCCCAGAAGGATTAAAGTACAGCGAACAGGCCTTAATGGTCAGCGTGCTGTCCTTTTCGAAATACTCCGGATTGCTTTTAAAAAGGTGCGGCAGGTTGGGCCCGATCAGAAAAATATCCCCTGGGGAAAACGGGTACATATTGCTGCCGGCAATAAGGGTGCCCGACCCCTGTTGCACCCAGGTAATCTGCCACTCGATGTGGCGGTGCAGGTACTGGTAGAAATGCGGATGTTCCACAACCTCAGATATAACGCTTCTATCTTTTGGCACGAGCATGGTAAAGGGTAGCACTTTCATAATTTCCTTGGTTTTAAATATTTGGTTGTTTTAAATTAGGAACAATCAACTGATATTTGAAAGTGCAAACACGCATTTGTTAAAATCTGTTAAACATTGGGCAAAAAAGCTCAAGTTGGGAAACAGAAACATTACAAAGTAGCCCCTTTCCCTACAAACGCAACTTAACCTTTAGCCTAAGCGCAAAAACATGAAATAAAACTTTCCGATTGCCCGGTTATGCCAAATTAAAAAATTCCTCAAACGCCAGAGTTTTTATTCCGGAATTTAAAAATGACAAAATCCAAGAAGTACCTGCTAATTAAATGGCCTTAGCTAGCAGCGGGAATGCCTAATTTTATGGACCATCAAGCCCTTTGCTTGGATATTCCGCAACCATTAACAGCAGCGGGAGAAAAGCGAAGCCTGCGTTGACGGACAAAACCTGACAGACCAAAAACTTTCGATATCATTATGAAGCTAAAATTCAGCGGACTACTTATTGCCATGCTAATTGGCCTTACGACCTGGGCAAAGGACTATCAGCTACACTCTCCCGACCGTCAGATCTTACTAACGGTCAACATCAACACCAAGATCACCTGGCAGCTGAAGTTCAGGAACCAGCCCCTGTTGCTGCCCAGTGAAATTTCCCTTCGGGTAAGCGGACCTGTGCAACCGGGGATAGATCCGTTACTGCTCAGCCGGGAACTCACCTCCCATAACGAGCTACTGACCGCCGTCGTACCCATCAAGGAGCGGAGCATCATGGACAGCTACAACGAGCTTAAGCTAAATTTCAAGGGTGGCTACACTGTCCTTTTCAGGGCCTACAACGATGGGGTGGCCTACAGGTTCCAGACCGGTTTCACCCAGCCGATCGTTGAGGTAATCGGAGAAACCGCCGATTTCAATTTCGCGGGCAACCACCGCGTATTCTGGCCGGAGGAAACCAACAAGGATTTTCTTTCGCATTTCGAGAGCCTTTACAAGGATTCGGTGCTGAGCGCATTCGGCACCGGGCAGCATGCGGCGCTTCCCATGCTGGTCTCCACCGGGCCAGCACAGTTGCTGATAAGCGAAGCTGACCTTTACGATTACCCCAACCTGTTCCTTTTCGGAACCTCGGCCAACAGGCTCACTGCCGGTTTCCCAAAGGTGATTGCCAAAAGCAGCCCTGTAAGGGACCGGGGAATCAGGATCGAGGAGCTCGCCGGGTACATCGCCAGTACCACCGGCAAAAGAAGCTATCCGTGGCGCAGCATTGCCATCGCCCCAAAGGACAAGGACCTGCTGGTGAACAACCTGACCTACAAGCTTTCCACACCTTGCCTAATTGCGCAGACCGATTGGATCAAGCCCGGCAAGGTAGCCTGGGACTGGTGGAACGACAACAATATCTATGGAGTGGACTTTGCTTCGGGCATCAATACGCAGACCTACAAATACTACATCGATTTTGCAGCGGCATACGGCCTGGAATATATTATGCTTGACGAAGGCTGGACCAGGACCACAACCGACCTTTTGCATACCGCAAAGGACATTGACATTGAAGCAATCATTGCTTATGGAAAAACCAGGAACGTGGGCGTCTGGCTGTGGACCTTATGGGAACCGCTTGACAAGGATATGGAGAACATCCTTTCCCAGTACGCCAAATGGGGCGCCAAAGGCATAAAGGTGGATTTTATGGCCCGTGCCGAACAGTACATGGTCAACTTCTACGAACGTACCGCCTCAACCGCTGCAAAATACAAGCTCATGGTCGACCTTCATGGCGCCTATAAGCCCGTTGGCCTTAACCGCAAGTATCCCAACGTACTGACCTATGAGGGAGTCAGAGGCCTGGAAAACCATAAATGGAGTGCGGAAATCACCCCAAGGCACAACCTTAGCCTGCCTTTTATCAGAATGGCGGCCGGACCGATGGACTATACCCCCGGGGCAATGAAAAACGCCAACAAGAAGAATTTCAGCATCGTTTACAGCGAGCCGATGAGCATGGGCACAAGGGCGCACCAGGTAGCCATGTTCGTAATGTACGAAAGTCCCCTGCAGATGCTGGCCGACAATCCTTCCAACTACCTGAAGGATAGTACCTGTACAAGATTTATTTCACGTATCCCGACTGTTTGGGAGAAAACCGTTGCCCTGGAAGGCAAAGTAGGCGAATATGCCATAGTTGCCAGAAAGAACGGCAAGAACTGGTACATCTCGGGCATGACGGATTGGAAAGAAAGGGAATTCAGGACCGCTTTGGATTTTTTGGACAGCCAGCGCTACAAAATGGATGTGCTAAGCGATGGGGCAAATGCCAAAAGACACGCAGCCGATTATAAAGTTACTAGCTCCACTGTAACAAGGAACGACCAGATTGACATCAAAATGGATCAAGGCGGCGGCTGGACGGCCATCCTTACTCCAGTTGAATAAACAGAAGGATCTTCAGTACCGGCAGGCCCATCTCTGCCGGTTTTTTTCTGCAGCGATTTATAGCAAAACTACCCTGGCAAATAATCCGCTATAGCGGTACGTCCTATCACCTAAGGCACAAGGCTACCTAAAAGTTCATCCCCCGAACGGCGGGTTTAGCTGGCGAAATGCTGAACATTCAACCAAAACAACGAAGGGCATCCGAAATCCATCAGACACCCCTACTTTATTAACCAAATAGTCTTTAGTGCTTACAATGCGCTCAAGGTTGTACCCGTAAGCTTAATCTGGTAGGGCCACTGCTCATTGTTTTCATCCTTGGCCGATACCTCCCAATGTTCGCTTGGCGCACCACTTACCACCAGCCACAAATACTTGGTGCCTTTTGGCACCTTGAAACTCGCCCTACCTTCGGCCGCCCGATGAGCCTGGCCGTACACCCTGCTTCCATCTTCCTTGACAGCCAAAAATCCATATCTCCATCCTGCCTTATCGACCTTAATATCCCTGAAGCCTTCACTACCTGCCAAACCTTTAAAATCCAGTTTGATGCTTTCTCCGGAGGCCGGTACATCTAGCCTGATACCGTTGTAGCCGTAGTTCTGCGGGCAGTTGTCCGCATCGACCCTATACCAGCCGTCTGCTGTAGCGTTCAATTTAGCAACGTGCTGATTGGCATATCTGCCGGCGACTTTTTCGATCCGCTTCATGTCCCAGGTGACGAACCTTCGCGAGGCATCAAAAATTTCATCGTTGAACTGCTCCTGGCTGATCCCAGTTACCCTTTTGTAGACCATAACCGGATCCTCCCCTTTTTTCACTTCGCGAAGCAGCCTGCCAAAAAAGTCTATGCCGTGCTTACCGGACCAATACTCTATGACATAAGGGCTATGGTACATATTGGTCGGATGCAGGAAGGCATAATGGTTTTTCTTCATAAAACTCACCAAATGGTAGTTCTCGAAAGTCATCCATTCGGGATATACCTGCCATAACATATATTGAGCCGACATTTCCATGATAGCCCCCCGCATTCCGGTACCGTTGTCGCTACTGGCCAGATACTGGAAGGCATGGCCAAGTTCATGTGCCAAGGCACCATATGGCGCTTTGCCCATCCTGACCGCCGGTGTCCACAGGATACCGACCTTGTCATCCGCACCTCCTCCGAAGGCGGTCTGCTCGTCCCCGCCTATGACATAGAACAGTATTTTGTACTTGTCGGTAAGGGATTTTCCTTTTTGGACGATCTTCAGCGAATCCACATAGAAATTATAATAGCGCTCACATTCCTTGATCGCCTGCCTTACATCAAAACGTTTATTTGCAATGGGATTTGCCATCGGATCATCCCCAAATTCCTTGGCCCAAAATACAACGATGTTATCCGATTCCATTTTTCTCTTATGGCTGTACTCGCTTTCGTTGCTGCTGTAATCATTGTTGTCCGGAACACGCCAGACTTTAGCTGGAATATAGGTCTGCTTGCCGTTTTTTTTTCCGGCAGTATCCGCCTGCGGATCGGCGCTATGCAAGGTTGAGGATTTGGCAAGCAAAGCTCCCAAACATAGCAGCAGGGCCAGTGAACCAGTATTTTTGATCGAGAAATTGTATATCATAACCGACATTAGTTTCAAAAATTAAATTTAGCATCCAATTTCGGGCACCTGCTCCTGAAATTTAACCACTTAGATGCGAATATTATCCCGGACTTCCCCTCGCTGGCATGGCCAGCTCTGCAACGTTCAGGGTCTGCCCCTCTGCAATCACAGCAACTATCGGTTAAAAGCTAAATCGGCCACGCCCGCACTTGACGCTGCCGGGCCAACTTCTCTGAAGGCAAGATTTTCGGCGCGACTATTGCACAGCCGTAGCTACATCCCTAACTATGTCAAAAAAACGTATCCTAATACTGGAAAACAAAGACCAGCGCAGACCATCGATAAAAACAAGCCTGGAAAACGACCATCCCCAAACCGAGCTGATTAGCGTACCAAGCCCATTGAAGGCGCTACAGGTGATACAGGAACAACCTTCAACGACATTGCAGCCGACCATCGTTGTGATCGACCTGGATGCCGATGCCCTTGAGGTGATCGGTCTCCTTGAGGCCCTTTCCAGAATATCGACAGGCGGGTTATGCAAAATTCTGCTGCTTTCCGACCAGCCCGGTCCATTTGCGCAGCAGCTGGTCAGCACATCCCGCAACCAGACCGAAATGGTAGGCAGAAAGGCCGCAGGGCAAAGGATCCGCTCGATGCTGCTGGGCATGGACTTCCCTGTATGATCGGCCTAGCGAAACTGCCGAAAGGATTGACCGACAACCGAATAGCATTTTTCAGCCCAGCCGGCAGCATAGCGTACCAACAAAAAAGCTGCAGTGCTATCAAAGCGCCTGCAGCTTCCCGGAGTTCGGCTTATAACCGGTAATCCTGCTTTTTTTTCTTTTCGTTATCATCAGCTGATTCCTCCCCCGCACCGGGAGAGGCTGCTGCTCCGCCAAAATCGCCGGGTCCCTCGGGATCCGACTTCGATTTGCCCTTTTCCACGCCGCCTTCACTGTCCTTTCCGTACAGTTCCTGATAGGCTGTTTGCTGCTCCGCTTTTTTCTGGTCCTTGTGCTGTCCGTTTTCCATAATCCTGGTTTTAAAAATATGTTGCGACCTGCGCTGCAGGCCAATGGATAAACGGAAAGTGGCCCGCAATGTTTCAGAAATTTTCAGTACGGCAACCGCCTCAAAGATTAAAAGTTTATGGTAATAGGGATTTTTTTATGAACGCAGATGATATAGCTTGTGTTTCCTGTAAAAGATGATCCAGTTGTACTGTTTGATTCCTGTAATAGGATTGGGCGAATCTGTTTGGCGTTGCCCCCGGCAACTATATGGGCAGCCTACATGGTGGAATCTTACACTTCCCCTGCTTTTTCTTCAACACCGCGCTGATGTACTGGTGGTTGACGCGCCCCTTAAAGCCCGACCAGACGCTTTTACCGAGATAGTAATTTCTCAGCTGAAGGGCTCGAAAAATCATCCGGATTTTCCTTCTAGCGCATCGACATGGGCACATAGGCATCCCCGTCCTCGATGCGCTTGTTCACCGCCCTTGCCATCTCGTCCAGGAACCTGGTCTTGCTGATCGACTTTCTTCTCTTGATTTCTGTAAACCTCCTAAAATAACGGGACAAATTGACCTGGAAGCACTGCTCGAACACGTCCATCAGATCGGAAAGGTCCACCTCCCCGTTGTTCACCTGCCTGCAGTCGAATATTCCGTAGACCAGCTCTATCAAATTGCAGCTGTCCCCGGTCCAGCGCAGCTCCCGCCCCTTTTTAGAGCGGATAGCCGCGCTGCCGGCCACCACCGGCACCTCCAGCTCGCCCACTACCAATATCCGCAGACGCTCCAGGGCCATGAACTTTGCGAACAGGTAGTCTCCTGCAGTTGAGAACGACCCTTCCAGCGCCGGAAGATCGCTTCCCAGTAGCAGGTCGCTGCCCGCGCCCCTAACAAAGTACAGCGCATCCAGTTCCCTCACCCCCAACTTAAAGTACTGGTAGAAAAACCCGTTCACCGCAAAAAACCTGTCGATGTACTCCAACTGGCCACGCAGGTAGCGCAGCATTCCCTTGCCCTTTACCAGCGGCCTTCCCATTTCCATGCTGTAGCGTTCCAGTGCATAAACCAGCAGGGAGTAGAATTTTGGCTTTACCGAGCGGAAAAATTCGATCTCCTCAGCCTGCGAACCGAACCCATTTTCCTGTACCATCGCCTGCAAGGCCATAAGGCTGGCCCTTACAGCGGCAAGCTCCGAGCGCATCCGCTCCAGGGGCGACAGGCCCGCAAACTTTTCCAATTCGCGCTCCAGGGTGCGGAGCATCGCTTCATATTTCTTTTCCATAAGGTAGCTTTAATTTCCGGAACCATTTCCGGTACCCAAAACTAGCCCAGCAAAAGACCGGCGGAGGTGACCTTAATCACCAAGGCAACTTTAGTAAACCTGTTGCCCGGCCCAATAAACCTAAGATAAAACAGCAACTCCCCTGTGCCCAGGATCACAATGGACCCAAAGGTTCAAAAGTGAATCGCGGAACAAAAGCTGCCTCGCCCGCAATACACCAGGCCTAATATCTTTTCAAAATAACGTGAACAAATCGAGTGGCATCCTTGTGCCTGACAGCCACGAGCGACCGATAATCAAACTTGGACGCATCGAGCACTTATTGATTTGAATGCGTGGTCTATCTAAGATTGTATTTGCAGATTACCCGGCAATGCCACTCTTGCAACCTTGCCCGCAGAACTCATAAACTCTTGCATTAAGTAATGGCCAGGAAATTTGTTCGGCCCTTGATCCTAAGACGGATCAGCAAAACCCTTATTCTTCCTCTGTGGTATTCTTCAGTTTCATCAACAGCGAGTAAGCGCCCTTCAATACTATCTTTTTTCCTTTCAGATCGTTAACCACTGCTATTTTTCCGTCGGCAGCCTCTCCCGTTCTGACTTCCGTCATTGCAAACTTCAGTGCTGAGGAAGCAAGAAAAACGTAGTCCCTGTTTTCAAAACTAACTACCGCATCTTCTGGCACCAACTGCGCCTGTCGCTTCTTGAACTGAAGCTCGGCATTAATGTACATTCCCGGAACCAGCCTTTTATCATATTGCTCAAAATGGCAGTGCACTTCGCTTCTGCCGCCCTCCACATTGTGGCTAAACAAGATAACCTCTGTTTGGTATTTTTTGTCGGGCACTGCGTTGGTGTAGGCCAATACCTGCTGGCCTATGCTGATCCTATTTAGGTCCTTCTCAAAAACCGTCAGGTTCAAATGGATGTCACTGGGATTGATAAGTTCGAAAATCACGTCCGAGGGCGTAACATATTTGCCGATATTAACATTCACTTTGCTTACATAGCCGTTGATGGGCGAATAAATATTTACAGATTTGGAAATCCTTCCACCATTTAAACTACCCGCACTGATATTGATCAGCTTTAGTTTTTCAATCAGCGCGGCATGTTCTATCCTCAGGTTTTGATATTCCGTTTCGGTTTGCTGCAGAGTCTTATCGCTATTGGCCTTGCTCACATTAAGCTCCCTTTGACGCGCGAGTTCCTTAGCTGCGTAATCCAGCCTATTGTGGATGCCAAGATAATCCTGCTGCAGCTGTATGTACTGGGGATCTTCCATTACAGCGATCAGCTGTCCCTTAACCACTTTTGTACCGGGCAACATGGTGGTCGATTTCAGGTATCCGCCCAAAGGTATGCTTACTGAAGCCAGGTTTTGGGGCGGTACATCGATCTTTCCCTGCAGCTTTAGGGTTTCGCTTATCTCCCCAAAAGCCACCTCTCCAATCTGCAGACCGACATTGTTGGCCTGCTTGGCAGTCAGGCTCACTTCATTTTCATTTGTGACCACTACTTTCTCCTGTCCTGTTTCGCTGCTGTTGCAACCAAATGCCATTGAAATGGCCAAGCCTCCCATATATAAATAGTACTTCATATTATTGCGCTAAAAGGTAATTCAATTCTGTTATAGTTTTGTTCAATTGCTGGATGGCTGTAAAATAGCTTTCCCGTATGTTGATGGCCTCGTTGTTCAGCATCGTCCACTCCAGGTAATTAATCTCTCCGTTGGCGAGCTGCTTGCTCAAGGTCGAGGTGATCTCCCACGCAGTACACAATCCTTCTTTTTCCAGGCTCTCTACCAAGTCCAACTGCTGCCGGTATTGCATATAGGCAGACCGCAGTCCGGTGTGAACCTGTCTGGCCACATCTGCCGTTTCCAGCTTTGTTAATTCCTGGTAGGTTTTGGCAGATCTTACCTTATTGCGTTGGGATCCTCCAAAAAGCGGAATGCTGATACCCAGTTGAAGCGACTGGAAGCGATCACTGCGATCAAATTTGATATCATCTCTTAAAGTGGTACTGTTGTATCCTACGTTGATCTCCGGAAGAAGTTTTGACTGCTCCACCTTTGTCGCAGCTACCGCTGCTTTCTCCTGCTGCCGCAACAGTTTCAGCTGGGGATGGTCAGCCCAGGCTGAAGTATCTGTAAATGCAGGCCTTACCACTAGAGCGTCGACTTCCGGTCGCAGCTGCTGGCTGGTATTCAATAGGTAAGCCAGTTGCTGCTGCAATACCAGCTCCTGGATCCTGAGGTTCTGCAACTTTGTGCCTACCTGCAGCAGCTGATTTTCAGCACTGGCCTTTTCCAGGACGCTACTTTCTCCGCTTTTCAGCCGTTGTAAGGCCAATCGCCTCAATTGCCTGAAGGAACTGTCCGCCCCCAGATAAAGCTCCTTAAGTTTTTCATTCACCGCCAGGTCGTAAAATACCTGTGTAGCGACTTTGGCCAGTTCCGCTTTGCTCAGCTCCCGCTGCAGCAGCGACGTCCTCCATTCCTCCAGCAGTTTTTCCTTCTGCCTTGCGTACACGCTCGGTACATTAAAAGTTTGGCTGACGCTTAACCTATTGTCTGTAAGAGCGCTATTGTATCTGCCATGTTCCCCGCTAAGGTCCAGCGGCGCAATGTTCGTTGCAGTCCTCGTCAACTGTCTATTATAGTCTGCCTTTAGCTGGCCACGCTTTAAACTGATATTGTTCTTGTAAAGGCTATCTAGGGCGGCGCTAAGTTTGATAGGTGTCTGCCCATGCGCCGAGGCAACCATAAACGGGATCAACAGAAAGATCACGGCCGGTAGCTTTGGCAGTTTCTTTTTTCCAAAGATTCCTTTTTCAAGGCTCACATATAGAATTGGCAATACGAAAAGCGTCAATAGGGTGGCTATCATCAAACCTCCAATTACCACCGTGGCCAGGGGACGCTGCACCGAAGCACCGGCACCATTACTGATAGCCATGGGCAAAAATCCTAACGAGGCCACAAAGGCCGTCATCAGCACGGGTCTTAAACGGGTCTTTGTTCCCTTTAGCACCACCTTTTTCATGTCATGTTCTCCTGTTTTTTTTATGTTGTTGAACTCTGCAACCAGTACGATTCCGTTCAGTACGGCAATACCGAACAAGGCGATAAACCCGACTCCGGCACTGATACTGAACGGCAGTCCGCGTAATGCCAATAGAAAAATACCTCCAATGGCCGATAAGGGGATCGCGGTATAGATCAGCAGCCCGTACTTTATCGAACCAAAGGCGAAATACAGCAGGAGAAAAATCAACATCAGCGACACAGGAACGGCGACCATCAGCCTCGATTTGGCTTCGTTCAGGTTCTCGAACGAGCCACCATAGGTAATGGTATAACCCGTGGGCAACCTCATCCCGCTCTTAACTTTTTCCTGCAGTTCGGTTACGATACTTTCCACATCCCTTCCGCTGACGTTGAAGCCTACCAATATCCTGCGTTTGGTATCTTCCCGCTGGATCTGGCTTGGACTGTTTACCAAGGAGACATCGGCCAGCTGAGATAGCGGGATCTCGTTGCCGTTGGGTGCGGGTATCAAAAGGTTTTGTACATCGGCAATACTTTTGCGTTTATCGTTCTGCAAACGCACCACAAGATCAAAACGCTTTTCACCTTCAAATACCAGTCCGGTACTTTGTCCAGCAAAAGCGGTATTTACGTTCCTATTGATCTCCGCCACGTTCAGTCCATGTTGGGCAATTGCGGCCCTGTTGTATGCAACCACAATCTGCGGCGTTCCGGCAATCTGCTCCACGTACATCTCCGTTGCGCCTTCTACCGATCTTACCAGATTCCCCAATTTTTTGGAATATAATGCCAGCGTATCAAAATCCTCCCCGAAGATCTTGCACACCACATCCTGCCGGGCTCCGGTCATCAGCTCGTTAAAACGCATTTGCACCGGAAACTGGAAACTGGTGGTTACCCCTGGAACTTCACTTGCCGCCTCCCCCATCTTCTGGGAAAGCTCGTCAAAGCTCTTGGCCGATGTCCATTCTTTTTTGGGCTTAAGGTTAATGATCATGTCCCCCATATCCATAGGCAGGGGCTCTGTAGGCACTTCGCTGCTCCCTATTTTGGTAACGATGTTCTTCACCTCGGGAAATCTTGCCTTGAGGATTCCCGCTACCTTCTGCATGTTCTCAATGGAAGTGTTCAGGTTGCTACCGGAAAGCACCCGGGTTTCCACCGCATAGTCCCCTTCTTCGATGGAAGGAATAAACTCGCCTCCCAGGTTGGCCAAAACCGCTACCGCAACCACGAAAAGCGCCACCACGATTGCAATCACCGTTCGGGGAAAGCCCAATACTTTTTGAAGCAATTTCCCATAGCGATTTTCCACTTTCGACATTGCCCTGTCGGAAATATTCGGCGCTGTTTTTATTTTCCTGCTCAAAAACAGGCTCGACATCATAGGGATGTAGGTTAGCGAAAGTATAAATGCGCCCAGCAGCGCAAAGGAAACAGTTTGAGCCATTGGCTTGAACATCTTGCCCTCTATTCCCTGCAGGCTAAAAATCGGCAGGTAGACAATAAGGATAATGATTTGGCCAAATACCGCACTGTTCATCATTTTCGAGGAGGCGCTTTTTACTTCAAGATCCATCTGCTCCTGCTTAAGAAAGGGTATACCGGCAAATCTCCTGCTATGTCCAAGCTGGTGCATCACCGCTTCCACTATGATGACCGCCCCATCCACGATCAGTCCGAAGTCCAATGCCCCAAGACTCATCAAGTTGCCGCTTACCCCGAACAGGTTCATCATGATAATGGCAAACAACATGGCCAGCGGAATAACAGAGGCTACTATAAATCCTGCACGAAGGTTGCCCAGAAATATTACCAGTACAAAAACCACGATCAGTGCTCCTTCGAGCAGATTGGTTTCTACGGTTTTGATGGCATTGTTTACCATGCTTGTCCGGTCCAGAAATGGTACAATCTCGACGCCCTCCGGCAGGGTTTCGGCAATCTGGCTTATTTTGGCTTTGATGTTTTCGATCACCACATTGCTGTTGGCCCCTTTAAGCATCATCACAATGGCACCGGAAACCTCCCCTTCATCGTTAAAGGTCAATGCACCGTACCTGGTGGCAAAGCCGGTTTCCACATTGGCCACGTCCCTGATCAGCAGCGGGGAAGCACCCTCGCTGCTTCTCACCACTACGTTTTCAATATCCTCTTTAGCTCCGATCAGCCCTTCGGTCCTGATGTACTGGACGGTAGCCTGTTTTTCGATATAGGCACCTCCGGTATTTTGGTTGTTGTTTTCCAGCGCATCAAAAATTTCGCTGATGGTGAGCTTGTTCGCCACCAGTTTACCAGGATCGATGGTCACCTGGTACTGCTTCAGCTTACCCCCGAAACTGCTTACCTCGGCAACACCTTTTACGCCCAGCAGCTGGCGCCTCACCACCCAGTCCTGAAGTGTACGCAGCTCGGTAATGTCGTAACGGTTTTCGTACCCTTTTTTGGCCTTTACCGCATACTGGTAGATTTCGCCCAATCCGGTCGATATAGGCCCCATTTCCGGCTTGCCTATCCCTTTTGGTATCTGTTCCTGTACCACCAGCAGGCGCTCGGCAACCTGTTGTCTTGCCCAGTAAACATCGACATCATCGTCGAAAACCAATGTAACCAGCGACAGGCCAAAACGGCTGTAACTTCTAATTTCTTTTATCCCTGCAATATTGCTGTTAGCCTGTTCCACCGGAAAGGTAACCAGCCGCTCGATATCGGTAGCTCCGTACGAAGGAGCCGTGGTAATAATCTGCACCTGGTTATTTGTGATGTCCGGCACTGCGTCAATTGGAAGTTTGGTCAGCTCAAAGCTGCCATAAATGATAAGGGCGACGGTAAATAGCCCTATAATGAGTTTGTTCCTGATGGAAAACTCAATGATTCTGTTCAACATGAAAAATGCGTATATCGATTCTAAAAAATGATCTACGGCAGCTGATGCCGTTAAAAATGTTTAGGAAAGGATAGTTTTTGGCGGTTGCCAGATCTTTCCTGCAAAGGCCGAACCTGGGATATGATCGTTGTCGATCAGAATTTTTTGCTTTGGAAGCACCTGGTACATCTTTCTGAGCGAGATACCGAAGGAAGCGGGCAATGCAGGACTTAGCCCGCTTGCTGCGCAGACATCATGCGTTTTGAAAGGAAGTTGGTTGTCCCTCGCCTCGTCGTTATCGGTGTGCGGCACATCGTTGTAATGGTGCACAATATAGCTTGAAAAGGTGATGCCGCTGTCCAGGCTTTTATGTTCGAAATAATGCTGTACCAGCACAGGCAACTTGGCGAGTTCCTGCAGCTCTGTACAGGAAAGCAAATAAAAACCAAGTAGCAATATGTGCAGCGCTTTTTTCAATGTCGCAAAACTAGAAAATTAGAACGTAAAAGCAATTAGTTACAGCCAAATGTTACAATTGTTTTTGCAGGCGGATACGGCTTCAGTATGCTTTTTTTGCCCAAACCCTATTGGCTAAACTAACTTCCATGGCTACTAGAGTAATGTACAAAACATGGACAGCATAGGCGGATTATTCCCAATATACCTAATTTTAGGTATTGCCGCTAACGGGACTAATCTATAGCTTTACTAGCAGGAAAATTTATACGCTTTCTACCCACCGTATCCCTTGCAATCATAAAATCTAAGCGAAACCCTAAAGCGAGAAAAGAACTATTATTAAGCAAATATTATGAAAAAACCAATCCTAACCCTAATAATTTTCGCTATCAGTATGCTGGCAACCTTAAGGCTGTTCGCCCAGCAAAGCAAGTTTGAAATGAACGGCACCTGCAGCTTCAGCCAAGCGGGTGACTGTAGGATGGCATCCGACCCCTTTGAAGTAAAAATCACACTGGACATCGATCAAAAGACAGGCAGGATTGCCATGGAGTAATTCTGGAAAAACGAAAAAGGCAATTTCGAAAAAAAGCAGGATATTGCCTGGTCCGGGGAAGTGCTGAGCAAATCCAATATAAGGGTTATGCGTTTTACCCAGGTGAGGCAGTTTAACTGCGGAAAGGACAAACGGAGCGAAACCCTGCACTTTATCGGAGTGGTGGATTTCAGCAATGGCTACAGCGTAAAACTTCAGGACAGGTATGCCATGTGCCCTGCCAGCAACTGCATTGTCGATATCGACTACAGCCTGATCCTTAAAGCAAAATAGAAACCCGTGCCCACGGCAATGAAGGCCAAGTCTTAATAGCTAACTTCCTTCATCGGATTCCACTTGGTCCCTAGCTGCACCGTCTTCAGTTAGGATCCTCACGCAGGTCGACCTGACTTGCTAGCTATCGGCTCCCCTTTTATGGAAAATCCCAGCATGCAGGTGATTTGGTACGCAAATAATCACTAGCTTTAGGTCCATCTAGAATGCATACATGAAACACCTATTTTTTTGCCTTTCCCTGGTAGTTGTGCTGAGCGTCAATGTTTTTTCACAGACGAAAAAACTGAAACTTTATCAATTGCCCGAAAAGGCATACCAAATGTACCAAAGTAAAAACTATGCCCAGGCCGCGGTCCTGTACACCTCCGTTTTGGAACAAAGCATACAGCAGAAATTATATAACATCAACACCATTGATGCGGCTTATAACGCAGCCTGTTGCTGGGCTTTGCAGAACAAGGCAGATTCCGCCTTCATTATACTGGACAAAGTTGCCGAACAGGATTTGTTCCTTAGCCAGTACCCTCATATTTTGACCGATGGCGACCTTAGGCCACTTCACGGCGACAGCCGATGGTCCCCTTTGATTTCAAAAATTGAAAGGCACAAATCTTTTTTCGAGTCCGGAGTGGACATGGCCCTTAAAAAGGAACTGGACAGCTTGTATGACAAGGACCAAAAGTATCGGAATCTTTCGGCAAAAAAAGCCAAGGAGTTTGGAAGGGAGTCCCAAGAGTATAAAGCCGCTGCCGCCCAAACAAGGCATCAGGATTCGTTAAACATCATCCAGATTGAAGGTCTTATCGCCAAGTACGGTTGGATGGGACCAAGAAAGGTAGGCTTCAGGGGAAGCAGGGCGATTTATCTGGTTGTTCAGCATGCCGGCCTGCACGTTCAGGAAAAATATTTGCCGCTGATGCGAAAGGCGGCAAAACTAGGGAATGCCTCCATGGATGACCTGGCCTTTTTGGAAGACCGGGTTTTGATAAGGCAGGGCAGGATGCAGATCTATGGTTCCCAAATGAAGACCGTAGATGGCCATAGCTACCCCATAAGGCTAAAGGATCCAAAAAATGTGGATATCAGACGATTTAATGTGGGCCTGGAGCCGATGTCCCAGTACCTGCAGCCCTCCAAATGGGATCCGGTAGAATACAAAAGGTCGTTCCAGAACAGGCAGTGACATCAGGTTGGGAAAGACCACAGGTCCTTTCGAGCATCTGCCTTCGAACTGCAGCGCCAGCCTCCCAGGCATTCTCAAAATATCCCCTGCCCGGAATCCAGGCCTTGCCCTGGATCTAATAATGGCTCATTTCTTTTTTACCGGACTGAACAATCCGCTACCGAAACGTTGCAGGAGCAATTTAAGTTTCGGCTCGATGTAGGTCTTGCAGAACGGCCTTTGCGGGTCGGTGGCATAGTAGTCCAGCAGTTCATCGCTGTTGAGCCTGAAGCTCCCAAAGCCCAGAATCTGGGTTACCAGTTCGGCACTGAAATCCTGTTTCAGTCCTTTGATCGCCTTCATAACCTTATCGGCCTGATGCTGGGAAAACACGTATACCGCCGAGCGGTACTTTTCCCGCATGGAATGTCCGGAAGTGGCGCTGTGGCTGTGCAGGTGGACGGCGACCAGTACCTCCAGTGCTACCGTTTGCGGATCAAAGTGCACAAGCACCGCTTCGGAATACTTCTGGTTCCCCAAGGGCGCGATCCAGCCCTGCTCCACCTTGGCAACGCCGAGGACAGATTGAAAGACCGCCTCGGTGCACCAGTGGCAGCTGCCTCCAAACCCGATGGTTTCCAGATTTTCCATAAGGACTAAACCGCCTTCGGGTTAAAAAAGTTTTCCACGGAACCAATTTGCCGAAGGCTGACGCCTGCTTGCTTGCTCCTATCTGCAACCCGCTTGCAGCTGCCTGGGAAAGTTATCTTTGTGTTAAGATATTACAGAATACGGCATTTGAACCAATTATGGCTTCAGATTTGCTAGCCAAGAGGCTAAAATACATCCTGCAATGCCCAAAATATACATCGGAGGTATCGGCTCCCAATTCACTGAACTGCAACTGGCCGAACTTGTCGCCATACACGGAGAAATCCTGACGGTAAAAATCGTTTACGATAGGACTACAAAAAAAGCAAAAGGCTTTGGCTTTGTTGAAATGCGCAGTCCGCAGGCCGCCCAGCAGGCCGTAGATGCGCTCAACGGCGCAACGATCGGCAAAAGGGAAATCCGTGCCGCTTTGGTTGCAGAAACCAAGGACCAGCATCCAGCCAGCCCTAGCGAAAGCCGGCCGGTTGCAATTAAAGCCAAACGCAAAAGGAAGGTTGCATACCAGCCCATATCCAAGACCCATCCTGTGAAAAGTTAGCATTTCCATCATCATATCGATCCTGCGACAGTACCTAATTAGCCATAGCAAACTACACCTAACCAGGCTACCCTGGTCGGTTTCCAGTGCAGTGTACCTCCGCAGTCCAAATACCAACTAGGAACCTAAACTAAATTCCCCGCTAGGTACTGTACTTGGGAGCTTGATCTCCATGTACAGCTCGAAACCTTTCGCAGGAACAGGACGGTTGCAGGTCGGGCCCTGGAATGGCAGGGTACTATTGCTCGATCAGGATATTGTTTATCGAAAGTGTCTTGCAGCTTATCGACACCGAGGCTGCCCCGTAGGAATCCCCGTAAATGCCCGCAGAGACCTGGTCGCTGTAGGATGTCAGGCTCGCCTGGCGGAAGGCGATGGTCCTTGTGGGCAGCTTGTTGTAGGCGTCCACAATGGTAATCACCCCGTCGAAGGTGCCCGTTCTCTTGGCGAACACCTGCAGGAGCTCATCGCCGAACTTCTGGGAATCTATCGAAAAGTACAGCTGGCCGGAATTGTACACCGGGGATGAAAGGTTTGCCCGGGCAGACAGGGTATCCTTTGGATTCAGGGGAATCGCTTTTGTCGCCTCCTCGCCGTAGCGGGCTACTGAGGTACTTACGCTTGTCAGCTCGGTTACTATCTTTTTCCCTCCCTTGTCAATGGACAGCTGGATCTTCAATCTGGACTCCCCCTGCTGGGCAAGCGTAATTTTGGCCTGGCCAGATTCGCTTCACCCAAAAAGCAGCGAGGTTTATGATTTCTATGGTTGAACCAAATAAAAATCAAATTTATTTTGCGTTCTAATAATTACATCGTAAAATTGCAATATATAATCATGGGACTTACAAGATCAGAAATATTCACAGACGAGCAGAACCAGCTTTCCACGTTGCTGAAAGCAATTGCACACCCTGCCCGTATTGCTATACTGCAAAGGATAATCATATCCAACACCTGCATTTGTGGGGATTTGGTAGGTGAGCTTGGATTGGCACAGGCAACCATTTCCCAGCATTTGAAGGAATTGAAATTAGCTGGTATCATACAGGGAACAATAGAAGGTGTAAGCGTTTGCTATTGCATCAACCCTAAGACCTGGAAACTGTTGGAAGAACAACTTGGTGGGTTTTTGGCTTCTTATAAAGGCGAAACTACCTGCTGTTAACCATTTTTTTTATCTATATCAATCGTTAAATTGCAATAATACTATTAATACCTAAATCATGAAACTATCAGAAATAAAAGAAATCCTTGCTACGGCTGAAGGAATGAATTTTAAATTGGAAAATGGTAATTCGGTGCCAGAACATTTCCATGTAACGGAGGTCGGAATTATCAAAAAGGACTTTATCGACTGCGGTGGAACCGTACGCCATGAAAAAGTTGCCAATTTCCAATTATGGGATGCCGATGATTATGAACACCGCTTAAAAGCTGAAAAATTGCTACACATCATTTCACTTTCGAAAAAGGTCTTGGGAATGGAAGATCTGGAGATTGAAGTGGAATATCAAGCAGAAACCATTGGCAAGTATGACCTAGGATTTGATGGGGAAAACTTTCTTTTAATGGCCAAGAAAACCGCTTGCCTTGCAATGGACAAATGTGGTGTTCCGGCCGAAAAACAAAAAATTGAAATGGTAAATCTGACTTCAGCTTCATCCTGTACCCCAGGTGGAGGGTGCTGCTAATTTCTAATCCCAATAAATAAATGAACACAAAACTTTTTCAGGAACTTGAAATTCTGGCCGGTACTTTCAAATTTGACAGCATCATCGCAGATCGTAAAGCGATATTAAAGCCACTAGTCGACTATATTCAGGCCAAGCACAGTAATCACAGTGAGGTACGCCTTCATTTGATCTGTACACATAATTCACGTAGAAGCCACCTGTCACAGGTTTGGGCACAGACAGCAGCAGCCTATTATGGCATTAAAAATGTCTTTTGCTATTCAGGTGGTACCGAAGCTACTGCCTTGTTTCCTGTAGTTGCGGAAACATTAACGCAAACGGGGTTTAAGGTACAGGTTATTTCAGAAGGAAGTAACCCAGTATATGCCATAAAATATAGCGACAATGAGCATCCTGTTATAGGCTTCTCGAAGACCTATGATAATGAATTTAATCCTTCAGAATCATTTGCAGCAATTATGACCTGTTCTCAGGCTGACGGTGGCTGTCCATTTATTGCAGGGGCTGAAAAACGTATCCCGATAACCTTTGAAGACCCAAAGGCATTTGACTATACACCTCAGCAGGCAGAAAAGTACCAAGAAAGAAGTTTGCAGATTGCAACCGAAATGTTTTACGTCTTCTCACAAATCAAATAATATGTCAGCTAATACCTGTGCCCCTACGGTAGAACGTAAAAAATTAGGGTTTTTAGACCGTTATCTAACTTTGTGGATATTTCTGGCGATGGCCGTTGGTGTATCAATTGGCTTTTTTATTCCGTCCTCATCAGGTCTTATCAATTCTTTTTCTAGCGGTACAACCAATATTCCATTGGCCATTGGACTGATATTGATGATGTACCCACCGCTGGCCAAGGTCAGGTATGAAAAAATGGGCGAAGTATTCCGCAACACTAAGGTACTTGGCACTTCGCTGGCCTTGAACTGGATCTTCGGTCCCGTACTCATGTTCATACTGGCCATAGTATTTTTACAGGGCTATCCAGAGTATATGGTCGGACTGATACTGATCGGTCTTGCCCGTTGTATCGCAATGGTGGTAGTATGGAATGAACTGGCAGAGGGTAACAGGGAATATGCAGCTGGTCTGATTGCGCTGAACAGTATTTTTCAGGTATTGCTCTATAGCGTTTACGCCTATCTTTTTATTACGGTACTTCCGACACTATTTGGTATAAATGGACTGTCGGTAAACATTACCATTGCCGAAATTGCAAAAAGTGTAGGTCTTTACCTGGGGGTTCCATTTGCCGCAGGGATAATCAGCCGTTATGCGCTAATCAAACTTAAGGGCGAGCAATGGTTCCAGCAAAAATATGTGCCATTTATTTCACCAATAACCCTGATTGCCCTATTGTTTACCATTGTGGTGATGTTCAGTCTTAAAGGCGAACTTATTGTGCAGATACCGATGGATGTAGTCCGCATTGCCATCCCATTGGTCATCTATTTCGCAATTATGTTTATCGTCAGCTTTTTTGCAGGGAAAAAGATGGGTGCCGATTATTCGCAGAGCACATCCATTGCCTTTACTGCCGCTGGCAATAACTTCGAACTAGCCATAGCGGTAGCTATCGGAGTTTTTGGCATCAATTCCGGTCAGGCATTCGTGGGTGTAATCGGGCCTTTGGTCGAGGTACCTGCACTTATTGCATTGGTAAACCTCGCTTTCTGGTTCAGAAAAAAGTATTATAGTTAAACAACTATTGAAAATGGCTGGTTTGGCTCTCCTACAATTAGCGGAACAATGCTTCTTTCGTCTCTTGGCCGATAGAGCCTATCCTCCTTTATACAGCTGAATAGGCGCTGGATCAGTTTGTTTCTTACGGCATTGACCACACTCATTTTATTTTTGCACTGCGTGTCTTTCGTTCAAAATACCGCTTCATATCGCCACTTATCAATGAAGCCATAGCAGCCATGTGCAATAGCGCCTTTACCCTTTTATTAGCTTTGTGGGAGACTCGCGGTCTTCCACGAAGTACTAGTCCCCGAATAGTGTTCAAAAGGTACGATACCAGCGTAGCACGCAAATTTTTTAGCGTCACGAATGTTTTTGAACTCATTGGTGGAAATGATGACCTCAATTGCCGTAACAGTTCCGATTCCACTTACAGATGTAGATACTTGAAAAAGCCTTTTTAAATTAGAATCTGACTTGATGGTATCAAGAATAAGTTTTTCTACTGCCTCCAGATCCTTAGCAATGTGCCTTAGTGTTCCCTTGCAGATTTCTTCAATGACCTTTCCGCCAGCCCTGTCAAAGGACTTGATTTCCTTTACGGGAACAGTTAGTGCTTTTTTTATCCGTCCAAGCCTGTTTCGTAACGTACTAAGCTGTTATAGCTTTTTGATAATTGCTCTTGGTGGCTCCCACAAACGTATGGATTCCCTTTCCTTGTAGGCATAGGTTGCTATCCTTTCCCCATCTACCTTATCGTTCTTCCCCCTAGTAAGGCCTACACAAAGCTTAAGGTGTGCTGGATGTTCCAGACATATAGCTACATTCTTTTTATGCAGGAAACCTAAAACATGTTCGTTATAGATTCCTGTATGTTCCATACAGAAAACCGCATTTTCTTTGAAAGGTCGGGAATCTGTTTAGCCAAAACCTTCCAGAAAGCAGCCAATCCCGTCGGCTTATTCTCGATTTCAAAGCTTCGGTTCTTTTCTTTTCCATTGAGGACACATACATCCAATATAGCTTTTGAGATGTCAATGCCAATAAAATACTTCCAGTTCATAAATTAAGGGTTAGTCGTTTCATTCAACGCTTTTAAAAACGGTCAATACCTTACTAATGAGCCTTGTGCCCTAATTTCTATTTGAAGCTTGTTTAAAAATAAGTCGGAGGCCTAAATCATAAAGTAGATCATTACATCTTGCCCGCAAGTTAGATCGCCTCCGACTCTGTTAACTTTTATATAAAACGTCACTTGATAAATACTTATAACGAATCACCTAACAAATCTAAAGGCCCGCAAGGCCTACGTTGTCTTTATGCAGATGGCCGTTTATCCAACAAAGAGGGCAATGGAGATGATCCCGCAGTCGAACGCGCTGCTGGAAAAGGCAATCGCCCTGGACCCGGAAAACCCTAGGGCCTACCTGCTTAAAGGCCAGACCAGTTTTTACATTCCCGAAATGTTCGGAGGGAGCAGGGAGGAAGCCAAGAAAAGCCTTTTGATGGCCAAGGAAAAATTTGCATCATCGGCCAACTCTGACAAGCTTCAGCCCGGCTGGGGAAAGGAAAGATGCGCGGAACTCCTTTCGGCCTATTAGGCATATAACCCGCATAAATGCCTGCGGGTCGGAACTTCCGGCCGGCAATAGGTCATCGTTACAAGCCGGAAAGCAAGGCTCCTATGGTCAGAAATTATTTTTAGCCCTCAAGAACAAATTCCAAGCTGCGCTGTTTTTCTGCAAAACGTATTTATATGAACAGAATCCTTGTCCTATTTCTTCTGCTTGCGGCCCTCACCGGATGCAAGAAAAAAGACGGCCCGCAAAGCGACCCGCTGCACCAAAGATGGTACCTTTATAAAATCGAAAGGCAGTACACCGACAAATTGGGCAATCCGCATCCCGACTTCAAGCCCCGTTCTGAGGTAGTGGAGGATAGGCAGATGTTTTTCGAGTTCACCTCCCAGGGCGCCTTTTTGACCTATGAAGGCAACGGCAGCTATCGCCTTGACAGGGACAGGATACTTTTCGAGCTGCCGCATGTTTCCGGGGAATACAACTACCGTTTATCCAGCGACGAGCTTATCCTTTCAAGCAAGGTTGAAGGCAATACCTACAACGAAAGCTCCACTTTTACCATGAAGCCCTTCTAAAAGTTATGGTCCCGGCAGCCTTTGTGGCCGGCGGGGCATTTTTACTGAAAGCCTGTGGAAAAAAGAAAGCGCTGTACGGCAGCCCTTTTGGCCGGCGGAAAACAGAAACCTTCCTGCCCGACCGATGGATTTGCTACCTTCGCCACATGACCATCAGCGAACTTGAAAACTGGTTTAAAGCCAACCCTATGCCTTCAGAACCGGTAATGTTAAATCCGGCCACGAAGATCAACAGTATACAGCATTTTTTGGAAAGCCATTTTTACCCCCTTAAGCTCGATCCTTCCAACAAGATCAACCAGCCTCTGCTCGACCGCCTTTTGGACCTGAAGCTGCTGATCGAATCCAACCTCTAATATTAGTTGCCTGCCCCCTGCTGTTATTGGAATACGAAAATTCGATAACAGCAAAACAGTGGCAAGGCACATGTGATTACCACCCGGAACGCCCAGCTGATGTTTGCATTATCATGATCAAGATAGGTTCAAATACTTAAACATGGATTTTTCTGCTGTCATGCCTGCAAATAATATTGGAGAACCGCCCAGCCGGAGATTTAGGTTATTATTGTTTTTGAAAGCATTTATGTCATTCTCGCGCTGGTTTCGAAGATTTATCGAATAATCAAATTTGATAAAATCACTGAAGAGACCAACAGACTCAAACAGTTGATCAACGATCTATAAAAAGCACCCAGGAAAAGCATACATCTAAAGCACACTAATAAATCGGGCAATTTTTAAAATTTTAAGGAAGTTCCCATGCAACGTCTACAGCAATTCCGGTGTCCTTTAATAAATTTCCGAATGAAAACCTTTCTTATTGCTGCCCTGATAATTTTCTGGTTCACCAAACTGCCTGCCCAGCAAGACAGCAGCTGCCGTTGCACTTCGGTCCTCTCGGAAATTGTCCACGATATAGAAACCAGCTATCCGGGCTTCCCGTCCAAAACCAGCTCCAATCCTAAAGCATACCTAATCCATAAACAATTGCTTGTATCCAAGGCAGCCAATATAAGCGACAGGGAAAACTGTTTTTACCTGCTGGAAAAATACCTAAGTTACTTCGGCGACAACCACCTTCTTCTTAGCGACCGTACCACAAAACCTAAACCTCATCTGATGAACGGTGAAACGGCACATAAGGCCAGCAATGGTCAAAGCGGTATCGAGGGAACCTGGAGAAGGGATAGCGACGGTTTTAGCGTAGCAATACGCCGGATACAAAAAAATACCTATCGCGCATTTGTAATGGATTCCGCCAATGAGCAAACCAGAATATCAAGCAGCTATTTTGATCTTCTGGGAGACAGGGACCAGTTCAGGATCAGGCGCTACGACAGTTTTTTGACTACCGATTTAATGCGCGGACGCGTGATGGGCAATACCCTTATCGAGCCAGGCGGTACTTGGACCAGGAAGGTCAAAGGGAAACCATTTCAAAAGCCAGCAAACTACACGGATGCCTGGAACAAAAATTTCAGCCATCACAAGCTCGGTCCGGGAACCTATTACATGGCAATACCTGAATTCAGCATGGATCCGTTAAAGTTTGATTCGATTGTGGTAAACGATATTATTCCGGCAATCTCAGCTGGCAGAACCCGTCACCTGATCCTGGATCTGCGCAACAACTTTGGCGGAAACAGTTCCTTTCTATCGCTTATAAGGCTAGTCTACCAAAAGCCTATTGCTCTTGCGGGGGACTACGTGTATTCCACGCCGAAGATGATTGCAAGGTATACGCGCTCGAAAAATCCGCTGCACCAGAAAATGCTGCCTGGACTTGTCGCTGGCCCGGGAAAGTTCGTACAAAGGGATTCTACAAGATACTTTCTGAAAGAATCGCTTACCTATCCACAGCAGGTCTCCATAATCGTTAACGACAACTGCGCGAGCAGCACCGAATACCTGCTGGTCATCTCCAGGTTGAGTTCAAAGGTAAAGATTTACGGAAGGCCCACCGCAGGAACGCTGGACTACAGCGAGCTGCTGGGACCCGAGCCGCTCAGCTGCAAAGGCTATTCCTTTATGGTACCCACCACAAAATCATTTTGGACCGACAATCGTCCGATAGACAAAACCGGTATCATTCCAGATGTGGACCTGAGCCAATATCCCGAGAACCAGTGGGTGCAAATCGTTGAAGCGCAAAAACTCTGACAGCCCGGAACGAAAATTCCAATTCAACCAGCATTTATCACACCGAAGGATTTTAGGCAAGCCCATCAAAGGCTGTATTTCGAAAAATTGACTAACCGGCCTTTTAACTGGCAACGGCCATCAGTTTCCTTTTTGCCAAAATCCTGTGGACCAGTTTTTTCAGCCTGCTCCGGTAGTCCTCTCCCAGCCACTTCAGGTAGTCCCTTGTCACCTTGCCAAGGCATTTGCCGTACTGCTTGATCCGGTAGTCGATCTCCCTGTCCAGCAAAGCGATCAGTTCCATCGCCTGGACTTCGTCCTCAGCGTTATCCACGCACATCAGCGCATGCTGGCGGATGGAATCGCGTATGACCAGCTTTGCCTTCAGGGCGCTATCCACGCACTGCTGGTAGGCAGCCTGCACATCGAATGCCACTTCCAGGCTGTTGGCGAAAGCGCTTCGCATTTCCAGTGGTATCACATGGGTGTCCCGCTCGGCCTGCTGCATGCTCTGGTGGTAGATTTCCGGATGCTCGAAGATATGCTTCCAGTCCAGCTCGCTGTTCCAGTTGCCGAACCTTTCGTTGTTGTTTCCCAGGTCTATGATCGAAAAGGTCTTCTTGCCAGGCAGACGCCTTGCCCCGCGCCCCACCATCTGATGGAAAAGGGTAAGCGAAGTGGTCGCCCGGTAGAGGATCACCGACTGGATCGAAGGCTCGTCAAATCCTGTGGTCAGGATCGATACCGAGGTAAGGATGGCTCCCTTTGTCCGCTTGAACCAGTCCAGGATCTGCTTTCTTTCCTCTGCCGAGGTGGTGTTATCCAAATGGCGAATCGCGTGGCCTGCTTTTGTAAAGGCATCCTGCACCATTTTCGAGGAAAAAATACCGTTGTTGAAAATCAGCGTCTTTTTGCCCAGCGAATGCGAGCGGTAGGCGTGCAACAGCAAATCCAGCATCACCTGCGAACCGTACAGCGCATCGGACGTGTTTACGGTAAAGTCCCCTTTGATCCCGGTTGCCAGCGAATTGAGCTCCACATCGTAGCTGTGGATCTTTGGCCTTGCCAGAAAGCCCCGCTCGATGAGCGATGAAATGTCCTGGCCCAGGATCAGCTCCTGGTAGAAACGGTTCATCGGCAGCTCGGCGTCCGAAGAAAACGGGGTCGCCGTCACCCCTACCACCGCTGCGTTCTCGAACCTGCCCAGCAGCTTATGAAAGGAATTGTGGTGCGCCTCGTCCACGATCACAAGGCCCACATCGGCAGTTGAAACCAAGCCGTCGCGGATGCGCCGCTTCAGGGTTTCCACCATCGCTACGTAGCAGTTGTAGCTGTCCCTTGACAGCTTTTTTACCGTACTGTCGATTACCTTGTTGCGAACGCCCCTGCCCTTAAGGGCAGTTGTGGTCTGACGGCAAAGCTCGATCCGGTGGGTAAGCACAATCACCTTTTTGCCGGTAAGTTCGATGAACCTTCGGGCGATTTCGGAGAATACCACCGTTTTGCCCCCTCCGGTTGCCAGCTGGTAGAGCAGCCTGGCCTTTCCGCCGGGATGGCCCGCAAGTTTTTCAAAAAGCAGCTCAAGGTCCTGCTGCTGGTAATCGTAAAGTTCGGCGCGCTGCATTGTTCGCATGGTATGGTCATGTTGGTGTACGTACTCAAACGCCCATCGGGAAAAAAGGTTTCAAGCTTGCAAAATAAAAATATTCTAACCTGCCAACCATGCTTCCAAAGCCTGGACGACCCGAAACATTACCTGTTCCAAGGGGACAAATTGCCCAAATGTCCCAAAACGATGGGACAAAAAAACATTTTTCCGACGGGCGGGTTTTATCCCCTGCCGGCTGCCGTCCAAGGTCCGGAACACGCCGACCGGCAAGCTAACAACCGACCATCCAAACCGCAGAACATGGAAAGCTCAACCTACATCGAGGGCGTACTGCAGCTCATGGGCCAGATCGCCCCGCTCCCCGAACCCTTCCAGCAGCGCATCGCAAGCCAGCTCAAAGCCGAGCGCCTGCCCGCAAAGACGCTCATGCTCCGTCCCGGCCAGACCGCAAGGCGCGTCTACTACATCAAAAAAGGATTTATAAGGAGCTATTTCCTTGACGGGGAAGGCAGGGAGCATACCACCGGTTTTGCCGGGGAAAACCAGCTGCTCACCTCAACGGCCAGCTTTCTGCTCCAGCAGCCTGCCGACGAGTACGTCCAGGTGCTCGCCGAGGCGGAACTGCTCTCGATCAGCTACCATCAGCTCCAGTCCTACTATGCAGATTTTCCCCAGGGCAACCTGATTGGAAGGGTCCTGGTGGAAAGGCATTTTGCACAGGCCGAAAGCCGCTCGCGTATACTGCGCTACAAAAGTCCACAGCAACGCTACCAGCAGCTGCTTTGCCAGCACCCCAATATCGAGCAGCTCACCACCACTGCCCACATTGCCTCCTACCTTGGCATCAACCGAGAAACCCTCAGCCGGACCAGGAGCAAGATTCTTAAAACCAATGCCAAATTACCTGTAATCAACTGAGAAGGCCGGTCCATTATTCGCTCTGCTCTGTAATTTCTCCATTCCACCAGGATAGAAAATGTGGTGTGCGCCTTCTGGAAACCAGCAGCTTGAAGCCAAACTTTACAGCGGTATCCAGTTCCAGCATTTTGTTTCCGAGCCTTTTTACACTGATAATCGCCGAGCGGTGCACCATCCACTCCCTTTGTCCCCGAAAGTAGACCGCCCTATCCAGCTGCCCCTCCCAGTAATCCAGCGTGCCCTTCACCACCAGCTCCTCCCCTTTAAAGGAAACCGCAAAGCAGTCGTGGCCGTTAACCCTATAAAGCGCCGTTTCCCCTCCGGGCACTTCGACAACACTCAGCCCGGAAGGATGCGAGCTGACCAGCCTTGAGCGCACCTTTACCTTTACCACCGGTTCCTTGCGGTAATAGAACACCACAAAAAACAGGTTGACCATCCCAATGAACATCAACACCAGCAGAAAAAGCTTCCGGAAAAAATAGGTATCCAGTATCCACCTGTCGTGGAGGTGGAAAAGAAAGGTCGCAATGGCAAGCTCCAGCAGCACCGTCGCCCCAAAGCCCAGCAACAGCTGCAAGGCAAACCACTTGGCGCCAAGGCCGGTATCCTTGAAACGCCTGTAGAGCCTCCTGCTGACCATGTGCATAAACTCGATCTGGATCAGGGCTGCCGTGGAACTCAGCGCAAGGGAATAATAATATCGGGACATCCCCCAGAGTTCCAGCCAGGAATATGGCTTATCGTAGGCCACGATCAAGTGCCCTGCTATTATCGAAACCAGGACACTCACAGCCAGGTTACGCCAAAAGTACCTGGAACGGAAATGCGAACTGAGTGCTAGCATCATAACGGAAAATATTTGGTTGAACAAACGCCCAATGAGCTAAATAAGCCCAAATTACCAAAAAAAGAGCACTCATACAACTTTTATGCGTAAAATAATCCTTACCTACCAGGCGCTATCTTCTTCCACCGGAAACAAGTTAAAAAAACGCGGAAAAATTCAGGACAAATGCGGATCATACCGAAAGCGACCCGCCAAGAGCCACTCAGGAAAAAACAAGGCGCCACTCAGGAAAGCTAAGCACGGCAGGCCTTGACAGGCAAAAAATGCCCCTATAAATTAGCCTCCTTAACCATTACTACCACTAACCTAAAACAGAAAGACAAATGGAAAAACATCCCTTTGATGAGACCGGTCTGCAGCAGCTGCTCGCCGAACTCTACGCACTTCCCCCTGCAGAACTGCAGACCCAAAGCCAGAATCTTTTGGCCGATCCAAAGACCTGGATCCAGACCCACTTTGACCTAGACGTTAAACAACAGGCCTTCCTAGACCAGATGCCCGTAGCCACCCTCGCCTTCCTAGGCGACCAGGGAAGCTTTGCCATCGCCCACCAGCTGCCCGTAACCCTGCAAAAGAACGGCGATCCTCCCAAAGAGGACGAAGGCAAGCTCTTCACCCCAAAAAGCCGTTTCTCCTTTGCCACCGACAACCTGGGCCAGACCCTGGCCTCCGGGGAAATGACCATCCTGGTCAGCTACGGACAGACCCTTGGACCAAACGGCAGCTAATCCGCTGCACATAAAATAACAGACCCAAAGCAAAGGTCCAAGAAATGGAACGGCACGACATCCCCAGCAGCCTCGCGCACCTTACCGGTATAGCCCAGGAAAGCATCCAGGGATTCGCCCGGCTCTTTCAGCCCATCGAGCTGGACAGAAACCAGGTGCTCTGCGGCCCCGGGCAGAACGGCCGTTCCATTTACCTATTGACCCGTGGCCTCCTGCACCATTACCGAAAATCAGCTGAAAGCCAGGCCGAAAACGACAACATCCACCAGGACCCCACTCACGACAAGGCCCAAAGCAACCAGACCCTGAACATCTACCTTCCCGGTAGCTATATCGGCAGCCCCGCAAGGCTCCTTGCCCCATCCCAGCTGGACTACGTCACCGCCCTAGGCCCCAGCATCCTGCTGGCCACCAGCCAGCTCAAGCTCCAGGGCCACTGCCTACTGGATCCCGACGCCAGCCAGCTCCTCTTTGCCATCCAGCAGGCCACCCTGCAAAACCAGCTCCGGCTCATCGAAATGCTCCACCTGCAGCCCGCCGGCAGACGCCAGCAGGTGATGAGCGAAAACCTTGGAGACTACCTGGGCAAAATCCCCAGACAGGTCCTAGCCAGCTACCTTGCCCTCAGCCGAAAGCACCTGGGCAGGCTGATTCGCGAGCAAAAGGCAATAATTGAAAAGGGAAAAATTTAAAGTGGAAAGTAAAAAGTTAAAAGTAAAAAATCCCATCCAACCAATTATCCAAGAATGAACCAGAACCTGAAAACCACCCTGCAGTCCCACGGCGCCCTTCGGCCGGAGGCCTGGCTGGACATCCAGCAGAACATGCAGACCATCAGCCTGGGCTCGGGCGACAGCCTGCCCAGGACCGAAGGCAGTTTTTCCTTCCTTGCCGAGGGTGTCCTCAAGGAATACGATCCCGAGCAAAGGTCGCGTCCAGCAATCATCAACTTCCTGGCCCAAGGCCAATGCTTTACCACCCGCCGGCACAACCAGCGCCAATATTTCAAGGCCATCCAGCCCTCCACCATCAACCAGTGGAACAGGGATGCGCTGAACCAGCTCCACCAAAGCTACCCAGAACTGAAAAACAGCTACGATGCGCTCTGCTCCAGCTACGATCAGACCATCGCCCAGCGAGCTATCTTTCTGGAACTTCCCCCAAGGCATCGACTTCCCGCCTTCCGCGAACCCAACCGCCCCATTATCGCCTACCTCAAGAAAAAGGACATCGCCAACTACCTCAACCTGAGCTACAGCTACCTGCTGCACATCTGGAACGACTCCTAAGCATCATTCCAAAAGCACCCGAAAAGCAAAACAACAAGCAAAAAAGATGTCCATGGACATCTTTTTTTATGCCAAACAGCATCCTTCAAGCGGCAAAAGCCGACCTAACTTGGTACCAACCAAAAAGAAAGGAGGCAGAAAAAAAAGCAGACCATCAGCAATGCCGGCCAAAGGCCAGCACGGACAGCCGTCCAGAACACCGATCCGCCCACCAAAACAAAGCAGCCATGTACAGCCAGACAGCAGCAACAAAAGCAAAAGCAACATCCATCGCCAGAACGACCCTGGTCACCGGCACCACCCTCGCATGTATTTTCCTGTTCGTCTATACAGCGCAGGCCAAACTCCTGGAACGGGAAAGTTTCCAGGATTCCATGCATGCCATTCCTTATATCGAGCGCTATGCCGAGACGATCAGCTGGCTGGTACCCATAACCGAGTTGTGCATTGCCTTGCTGTTGATTGTCCCAGGAACGCAAAGGCTTGGACTGCTGCTCTTCGCTGCAGTCATGGCCATCTTCACCCTTTACATCGCATCGATGCTTTTGTGGGCGGAAAAGCTGCCCTGCAGCTGCGGCGGCGCAATCGAAAATCTGAGCTGGAACCAGCACATCTGGTTCAACATAGGCTTTATCGCCCTGGCCATAGTTGCAGCCTGGCTCAAAAAGCAACCAAAAAATTCATCACTATTTAAATCCAAAAACAATGGAAAAATTTAAAAAAACAGCTTTGGGGCTAATGGTAGCCATCATCGCTTTCGCATTCAGTGCGTTCACCAGTACCGAAAAAGTCAACTACCAGTACTGGCATTTCAAAACCGGTCAGATGTTGGGCGACGCCGACCAGACCAGCGCCTACGAGCCTGTTACCGATCCGCCACAGGGATGCGACAACGACGAGGTGCTACCTTGCATCGTAAGAGTGGACATCGACAATCCATCAACGCCCAACCTTGCCTCTTATCTGGCAGGATTCCCTAACGATGCGGCCATTGCTTCTTCGGCCTATATCAAAAGAGGCAACTAAGCTCTCTAGTCCAAACCAGACCGGCTCACCGGTCTGGTTTTTGACCTACCTCGGGTTCTGGGGCATGCCGCTGATGGCAATCACATCCTCCGGGATGGGCAGCGCAAACCGCTTATCAGCAGCTTCCAGCAGGTACTCCACCCCACCGATGCTCCTTCTCACCTGTATTCCCGCACCATCCCTGTTCAGCCGCTTGATATCCATCCACCTAATTCCCCGAAAGAGAAGTTCCTTTTTTCTTTCCAAGAGGATCCTGTCTATCAATCCTTCCCTGTTGGAAACCGTGACCGGTACATGCAGCGAACGGCCGGATGCATCCCTGCGCCATCTTTTCTCCAGCAGCCTGTCCAGGTACCTGCCCGCCTGTTCCAGTCCACCAACCCTTGCACTGGTTTCGGCCGCAATCAGGTAGAGCTCATTGGTTGACACCCCGCTGAAATAAGTATTGCTGCCCTCGTAACTCCCCTTGAACCCAATGCTCCCATCCGCGTTGGTCCTGAACAGCACCACTTTACGCAGGTCATCGGCATCGTAGAGCGCCAAAAGCGACGCGGGCACAAAGCTGTTCGCATTGCTCATCGGAGGTGGCGTAGCAAGCCTGCTTTCAAAAAGCACTTCCTCGTTGAGCTGCCTTATCGGAAAGGCAGCCGAAGCGTTCAACCCCGCGAAATCCATAAGTTCCCCCTTCAGCTCCAGTCCCCCCAACGCGTTTTTATAGGCTTCGCCATATTCGCCCATGTACAGCTGCACCCTTGCCAAAAGGCCCAGTGCAGCCGCTTTGGACGGACGGGTTGGAGCAACCTGCTGCACCTCCAGCAGCTGCACTGCCAACCGGAGATCGGACAGTACCTGGGCAAAGGTCTGCTCCAGGTCAGCCCTTGTACTGGGGGCGTTGAAATTGGTATTGAGCCTCAGCGGCATGCCCATCTGCACCTTAGAATCGGCCTTATCGTAAACACTGCACCATACAAGCGCACCCTGGAAAAGCAGGTGCGCCCTAAAAAACAGCGCCTGTCCCCTCACGTTTGCGCTACCGGCCGGATCACCCGCCTTATCCAGGGTCTCCAGCGCCAGATTCGCGACATGGATATTACTGTAAAGGTTGGTCCAATCGTTATAGCCAGGGGCAAAAAGGTAGTCCTTTTCAAAAGTGTACATGCGCCTGAAATTCTCGGCGATGGATGCAAGCCTTGCCGGGGTGATATAGTAGGTGTCGGCGGAGGCCTCGCCTGCGCCAATGTCCTGCTGGTTCATCGTAGGATGATAATCCAGCAGCGCCTGCGCATCCCGGATCCCGGCAGGGACCACCTGGTTCTTGTTGGGCTTTTCATCCAGGAACTTGTCGCAGGAGAATGCCAGCATAACGGCCATCGCAAACATGCAGCGCCAGGCCAAATTCTTTATAGGTTGTTTTTTCATTTGATCAAAAATTTGTTTTAAGGCCGATAGCCACGTTAAAGGGATTGGTCAAACTCCCGATCGGATAGTCGGGGTCCACTCCATGGCTGTTGGCACGCCAAAGGATGCCAAGGTTGTTCATGTTCAGCTGCAGACTGGCGGTACGTACCGGCAGCCATCTTTGGCGCTGCTTTGCCAGCGACCAGGCCATCGACAGGTACTGCAACCTGAGGTGGTCGCCACTGATCACGTTCGCTTCCGATCTGGCATAGAACGCGTCCCTTGACGCATTTTCGGGATAGACCATCGACGGCACCTGGGTAAACTGCTCGTCGCCGGGCTTCTGCCAGCGCCTTGAAAAATCAGAATGGCCTGTCCTGAAATTGTACAGTGAATTATAGCTGATGGACCTTTTGGTAAAAAAATACCCCAGCTTGTAGTTCAGCACGGCGGTAAGACTGAAGTTTCCATAACTAAATGTATGGCGAAAATTCCCGAAAAGGGTGGGCATGGCCGACCCGTGGTAAACCAGCTGGTCGATCGAAGTCCCCCTGCCGATGATCGCATTGTAGTCCTTGCTTTGCGCTCCGGCAAGTATGCCCACCGGATCTCCGGTCAGTGGATCAAGTCCGGCCCATCTGTAGGAGAAAACCCCAAAAACCGGTTTGCCCACCAGTCCGGTCACCACCGGAATCTCCTTGCCCACAAAAGCGCTCCCATCTGTATTGGGATTATAGTAGGCCGTAACCTTGTCACGGTAACGGGTCAGGTCCAGCCCCGCCTCCCAATCGATACCAAGGAAGCTCGCTTTGGTCCGCAGTTCAAGCTCCAGACCGCTGCCTGTCATCCTGCCCACGTTTTTGATGATGCTCTCCCCGGCTCCCCCGGTATAGTCGATCTGCGCCCTGCCAAAAAGATCCCTGGCCGATTTTCGGTAATAGGCTGCGTTTCCGGCAATCCTTCCCTTGAGCAGCGAAAAATCCGCTCCCAAATTCAGCATCATCACCCGCTCCCACCTCAGCTCGGGATTGGCAAAGCTGCCAATCTGGGCATAGGGCGTATTGGTGTACGGAGAGCTTGCCGGAAAAGCCAGCGTGGCATAGGCACTCCTGTTCTGGTCGGTATTGCCGCTGATGCCCAGCGTGCCTTTCAGCTGCAGGCCGTCCACCCAGCCCGCCTTAAAAAATCGTTCGGCTCCCAGGTTCCACTTCAGCCCCAACGATCCCAGCGGATTGAACCTGTTGTTGGGCAGTACACCAAACAGGTTCGAGCCGTCCCTTCTTGCGCTGGCGCTAAAGGTATAGCGCCCCAAATAGGTATAGGAACCATTAAAGTAGGCAGACACAAAACGGTTGGTCCGCTCCAGCATCGCCTGGTTGTTCGGTATAAGCCCCAATGCGCCGGTGGCATACTGCGGATAGCGGGCCGTAAAATCGACCTGCGAAAAAGTGAGCACTTCGGGATCCATCCCGTAGGTCCTGGACCGTTGCACCGTTGTCCTGTCCTGGGACATTTCCCCTCCCGCCATTAGCGCAAGGCCATGCCTGCCAATGGTAGCGTTGTAATTGAGCTGCCCACGCAGGTTATAGCTTGGCCTTCTGCCAAAGGATTTATCCAGAACAGCACCCAGCGGCACCTTATAGCTCAACGCCCCGCTCTGGGCATTTAGCTGCGAAAAATTGTTGACCAGGTTGCGCACAAAATAGCTCTGCTGGCCATACAGGTTTTCCCCATCGGTCCTTTGCTGCTGGTTGCGGTAGTTCAGCTCCCCCTGTAGTCCCTTTGCAAATTTCTGGCGAAGGCCTATGTCCAGCAGCACATCATCCAGCCTGCTCGATACATCGGTATGCCTGTAATCCTCCAACGGATAGTATTTCCAGTCCAGAAGCGCTGCCGGCAAGCCCTGCAGATAAGCCAGCGAATAGTCCTTTGCCACTGCCAGGGGCCTGCCATCATTACCGGCAAAACGCGTGTACATCGGCAGCTCGCCGCCAGGCACCGAAACGCTTCCGTAGCCGGGCCTGCCCCCAGTGGAAAGGCTCCGGGTCAGCAACAGGCCAAGGGAAACCTCCAAACCCTTTAAGGGCGTCAGCAGAGCACTGATGTTAAGGTTTGTCCGCTGGTAGCCCGCACCCAGTTCGCTGGAATTGCGGTCATGCCCGAAGGAAGTCCTCCAGGCCAGTTTGTCCGCACTGCCACTCAGCTGCAGGCTGTACTGCTGGTTCAGTCCGTTGCGGTAGAAATACCTTGAAAACTCGTTCCTCACATCACTGTCCCGAAAGCCCTGCACCGCTTCGGCTAGCTGCGCATCATCCACTGCTCCCAAGCGGTGGCGGCGCAAAACCGCTACCAGAGGACTTACCGGCGCCATCAGCGCAGCCGGGGAAACCGCATCGAAACGCCCCCTTTCAAAAAGCATCAGCTCCACGTCCACCATTTCCGAAGGCGACATTTGCTGCAGGCCGAAAAGGTCCGGCTTTGCCGTCATCATCGTACTGGCACCAAAGGAAACCGAAAACGGTTTTCCAAGCGCCCCTTTTTTTGTCGTGATTACAATTACCCCGTTGCCCGCCTTTGCCCCCCAGATGGAAGTGGCCGCGGCATCCTTGAGTATGGTAACACTCTCCACATCATTGGGATTGATATTTTCGAGTTCTCCCTGGTAGGGGAAATTGTCCACCACCACCAGTGGCGCCGAAGGGCCCTGTATGGTGCTTAGTCCGCGAACCGAAAGCTGGCTTCCCCCGGCGCCCCTTCTGTCCAGGTTCAGTGCCGAGGAAAGGTACGGGAGCCTGTCCATTACATTTGTTCCGATCTGCTGGGAAAGCAGCTTTTCGTCCACCAGCCCAAAAGCGCCCGTACTGCGTTCGCGTGGAATCCGCTGATATCCCGTAGACACCGTTACCACCTCTAGCGTACCCGCCGACTCCTCCATAAAAAACTCCTGCAGTTTTCCTGTCCTTCCATCCACAGCACGCAGCTGCCGGCTATAGCCCATAAAACTCACCATCAGCGTATCCCTTCCCGAAACTTTAAGCCTCAGCCTGCCCGAACTGTCGGCAAGATAGGAAAGCCTCACCGATCGCAGTTCCACTACCGCTGCCGGAAGCGGCCTACCTTCCCTGTCGAACACCCTTATCTCGGTCAGCTGCCCGAAAGCGGTCCCCATTCCCGAAAACAGCATCAGTAGCAACATTAACATCCTATTTTGCATTTCGCAGCTCCTTTCCGGCATCCCCTACCAAAAAATAGTTAACCAGTGCCTTTCCCGAAACCAGTTCCAGCCCAAAATCGGCAAGGGCCGCATCCAGTTTTTTCCTGTCCCAGTTCCCATCCGGCGACAGGTCGATACCGTAGCCCGCCCCGGTCTGGTCCACCACAAGCTTCGGCAGGCCCAGACCGTTCAGCTGGGAAACCAGCCTGCCCATGATCCCAAACCTGGCAGCGCTACGTTTCTCCAGCAATTCCCTATCCTTAACCCGGAGCAAAAGGCAACGTTCCATCCTAGCCTCCAGCCTTCCGTTTAGCCCCGTTGCCCTGTTCAGTTGGCCTAGCATATGCCCGTAGAGCTCCCTGTCGCTTGCCTCTCCCATAGAAAGGTCCAGACTGTAGGCATTGCTATCCGTCCAGGCCGTCCTGCCTGCGGGATCACCCCTATAACCAAAACCATTCCTATCCGGAACCGACAATTCCAGCCTGCTTACATCGTAGCTGGGATCCAGTCCCCTAAAACAGATTTCGTAAATCCCCTGCAGGGAAGTATTGGTAAGCAGCACCCTTCTGCCGCCCTTCCATGCACCCAGCTCAAAGCTGCTGCCCGTTCCGGAAAGCCTTCCCTTGCCCAATACCGAGCGGTACACTACCCTTTCAATTTCCTCGCCAGCTGCAAACAGCCAGTCCGACCGGTCCCTGTCCACCTTCACCTTCATCGCCGGCGAACCGCCCGACAGATAGCTGGCAATCCGCTCTGCGGTAACCTCATCCGCCCCGGAGGTCCCGATCACCCTTCCGTCCCTGCCGATCCAGGCATAGTGCGGTACCAGCCTGTGCGGAAACACCCTGGCAATCGACCTGTCCCCAACCACAGATCCCATTCCTATCCCCGCCCGCTGCAAAGCGGCACCAGCCACCCCCGCATCCTCGGCATTCACCAGCAGCACCGAAAAGCCATCCGAAAAACGCTCCGACAGTCCGGCCACCTTGGGCAGCATCGCCATGCAGGGCCCGCACCAGCTTGCCCAAAAATCAACCAGCAGCAACCTGCCCTTATAGGCCGACAGATTTTCCCTAAACACCCTGCCCCCTTTATACACACTATGCTCCTGCTCCCAAAAACCCTCCGGCACGCTATCCCCCACCATCAGCCCAACACCGGATTCGGCACCGAAACCTGTACCGCCAACATCATCCTTCCCCTGTCCAAAAGCCCCAAAAAAAAGGCAAAGCACAGCCACCACGACCAAAGCCGCAAATTTTTTAAATCCCATAAAATAAATATGAATCAGCCCCGGAACCCCGCAAATACCAAGCAGACAGCCCCAGAACCACAAAAAAGAAAAAAACAATACAAACAGCCACCCGCCCAAAGGCGGAAGCGGAAGCCAAGCCCCCTGCCCACCATCCGGCAACACAACAAGGCGGAAAACTTATTAACCATTAACCTAAATCCAACGGCCCCCGCTAAAAACCATTACACCGGATTCTTCGGCTTTAACGCATAAAGCCTATCAAAGGGATACAACAAAAACAGCAAAAAGGGAATATAAAACGAAAACCAAAACCCGCAACAATACATTGCCGATAATTGGCAAGCCTTCAGCTCTCGGATTTTGGTTAGTTTTTTCATGACGAACAGACATGTTGAAAAATAAATAGACAATAACCAGCCCTTGCCACCCCATTAGGAGCAGTTTACGGAAAACCATAATTTGATTTAAGCAAAAAGATTCCTACCTTGGGTTTGCGACACCTAATTAGTATAACCTTTTGCCTAGCACAAGGGCTGGTACCAAACAAAATTCAACCGATCCAAAAAAATCGAGCGCTCTCAAGCAACCTCCTTTTTTTATTGGCCTTTTTTTATTTGGAGTATCAAGCAAATACTATGACGGCGAACGGATAACGTTCTTTATTAAGAGTAACAGGGAATAGCCATACCCAACCTCCTTGAGGCGACGGTAATTGGCGAGGCTTAATTTTTTCGTTGGCATAACGGTTTATTTTTTGGTTATGTAACGATGTGTACCCAAAAAGCAACGAGAAGGAAACCGAATTGGTGAGAAACCAATAGGGCGAACTCCAAAAGCTTTTGGCAGCGGTACCGTCAAGAACCGTTCAGATCGAAATCTGATTCCACAAAAGCTACATGAAGTCCGCCCTATTGAATAAGTATGCAAAGATACAAAATCCAATAGAAAGCGAACTCACGACGCTCATGTGAAAGTTTGACGGTTTTCTGCCATGAGTGACATCGTAAAAAGCAAGGTTTTAGCCCTACTCTATTTGTCGCTATAAATAACTGAATCAAATATAATTAAGTTGACTAAATAAAGCAACTTTTTATTTAATTATTTTATGCTAAATAGGATTGGAGAGGTTTTAAAAGAGAAAGGTGCGGGCAATAAGGATTTGATAAAATTCTTAGATGTTAAAAAGTCAACTGTTTCTAGATGGGTAAATAATAAGCAACAACCTCCGCTTGGCACTTTAAATAAAATTGCTGAATTTTTGAGGGTAGATATTAGAGAGCTATTGTATCCAAGTGATTGGCGTAACAGCACTACCGAGCCATTTGCCAAAAAGAAGAAAGATTAGCTCAACAAATTAACGCTCAAAAATGATTTTCAAACCTACAGACCTTTTATGGGTCAAAAATGTTAAACGAGAAAATGGCACCGGGTGGGCTTATTATGAAGAGAATACTGATCAAAGATTTAATCTCAATTTCTCACGAACCCAAACAAAGCAAGCTAACTTAGTAAAGCCGGGCGAGATTATTCTGTTATTTCAAAAAGTCGATAAAATACCTGGTATTGCTCCAAGAACGTACCTAACTCATCTTGTCACTCCTGTAGATTATAGCAAAGCGGTAGAAAACCCATTTTTACAGCATGATTACAGGTGGGAAAGAGAAGTAGCAGTTGTAGCAAAAGCATCTTTGGATGATATGATATTCACCCATGCAAAAAATTTAAGCTTTTTTAAACCTAACTGGGGTAAAGTCTGCTCAATATCTCTATTAAGCGAAACCAAATCGATCGAAGAAATACAAAATGAAGTATGGGGGCTTTTTGAAGGGCAATTTAATGCAGACATTTTCGCTGCGATAGATGTTGCGCAAGAGAAAAAGTACAGCTCGGATTTTGATCATGGCAAATTGGAGGGAAAAGAACGAGAGGCTTTTAGAAGACACATTTGGCGAGAACGCTCACCTGCGATAATTAATCTTTGTAAAACAAGGGCTATTGAGAATGGAAATTTGCATTGTGAATGTTGCGACTTCGATTTCAAAAAAATTTATGGTTCAATTGGAACTAACTTTATCGAATGCCATCACCGTGTACCAATAGCTACAGGAGGAGAGAGAAAAACTTATTTAGAAGATTTAGCATTAGTGTGTTCAAATTGCCATAGAATGCTACATCGTATGAAAGATGATAAGTCTTATTATACTACAGATTCATTAAAAAAAATAATTTTAAGTAACCTAGATAGATAAAAAACATACATATTATAAATTATTTAGATTCTAGCAACATGGCAAAATCAGGCGACAAATTTATTACAACATTAAAATTATCTCATGCAAGATGGGGAACTCATAGACACACCAATACACGAACAAAAAGATCTAAAGAAGGATACTTACAGATACCAGCGCCTATTGCAAGAGCCTTGAATCTCACAAATTCAAATGCTATCTATCAAAGCCCAATCTATAACGTTAGTACTGCAGATGGATTCATAAAGAATAAGCCTCTACTTGCCTCTGGCTCTAGCAAGAAAGGCTACAAATTTGCGAAGCAATTCCATGGAAAAGGCAACTTGAAACTATTAGGTTTATGGTACGCTCATATCAATGCAGATATTGGAGACCAAATTGAGATTAAATTCTTGACACCAACCGATATATTGCTGACCAAGATTTAGATATATAATCCACGAAAAATCTAATTAGTACATAAGAAACCTTATTAAATAATCTAACCTCTCAAACATATTAAAATTATAAACTTGATGGCTCAAATTGACAAAATACGCTCTTTCGCATTCTTTACAATAAATATCAAACTAAGAAAAAACAATAATAACAGAGATGCGACTCCTGAAGAATATATTGCAATAATAAAAAAGGTACAACAAAAAAAAATACACAAGCCTTCCTCCCCCGGAAAACATTGCATAATAAAATTTCTTATTGAGAAAAGCGAAGGGAAAAAGGTAGATTTTATGTATGGTCAAATCACACAGTTCTCATATTTTGATAATAAGAACTGGTTTGATATCGGAACTTTAGATTTAGATAAAGAATTTCAACTTAGGGATGGACTTTTCCCCGATTCAGTAGATGCTGATTTTATTTTCGACCCGTATAGTCATAAATTTTCATACATTAAAAAATCCAATATTTCAATTTCGCCATATCCAATACGCAACTTTTGGGAAGAAGCATTAAATGCTGTAAAAAATGAAGACGAATTTGTACATGTTGATGTCGTAACGGGCGACAATTTTCAAAAACTATTAAAAGACGCTAGGCAAATACGGAGGCTCGAGATAGATTTGAACTACTCTAATTCAGGAATTGGCTCCATAACTAAAGAGATATTAGATGATGATTTGAAAAGTGTTAACCCTAAAAGTGCTTCATTAGTAATAACCGCAAAACCAAATGAAGGACTACTTATTGATGAAAGTGATATTATTCAAGGAGCTCTAGAATTAGCTCAAGAAGATGGCGATGCGAAAGCTAAAGTTATTGATTCTTCAGGAAACTTGGTAGAGATTAGCACTAAACGTTTTCCTGAGAAATTCTTTTTTGACTCGAATTCGATATTACTCTGGAGTAATTTTATTGCAAGAATACGCCAGAAATGGCCTAAAAGAAATAAAAATAATTAATGGAAGTTGGCTGGAAACAAATATGGGCATTATATGGCTGGAAAGAGCTTTTTAACCGAAAGAATAGGCTTTTTTATTTTTCTTGGACTGTAAGCGCTATTGCAACAATATTACTATTTTTTGCAGAAAGCACTACATATTCGATTATAACTAAGGTTGTCGAGGTATGTAATGCAATCATGCCTACATTACTGGGATTTAATTTAGGAGCATACGCTCTTATCATTGGTTTTCTATCTAATAAAAATCTATTAAATGCACTAGTAACAAAAAATGATACCGATCGTTTCGATCGATTGCAGAGAATAAGCGGTGTATTCGCAATAAATATTATCGCTCAAGCCTTTACTCTTTTATGCTCTTTTTTATTGAAAATTTTTCTTGAATTGAGCATTCCGTCATTTAGCTTCTGTGTATACGGAATTGAAAGCGTGCTATTTATCAACATAATTGTATTCTTATTAATTTTCTTTTTCACATTATACTCTGTTGTATTGCTCATCCAAAATGCTATCAACATATTTGATTTCAGTCAACTTTTTACATATTTTGCAACTAAAGAAGATGACCAGCATAGTTCGTAAATAATAACCTCTTTGTTAATGACAAACGGTATCATATCTTATTCAATATAAAAAAAGCGTTGTTTTCATTTTGTTAAGTAATTAGCGTTCATAAATGATGTATGCTGTCTCTAATAGGATAGTTAAAAAATATTCAATTCTCTTTCAATGTCAACTACAGCTTAAATTAAATATTATGGATTTTTTAAAAGGAGGTGCCATTTTTGGCATTATAGTAGGCCTGTGGGATAAGATTAAGGAATTTATCTGGAAATTTATTTCTTTGGTTGTTCAAAAAGTTGAACTTTCAACTGAGGAATTGCATGATGCTGTAATTTCCTATCTTATCACCACTGCCGATCGATCTAGAATCTATGATAAAATTTATGGTGCAAACTTTGAATCCTTCACAAATGGAAATACTGGGGCTGTTCCTTATGAGGTTTTTGGGAAACACTCCACTATGTTTTTCCATAAAAAAGGTTCTAAAAGATTCATCAAACTTTTTCTTTCCTTTAATAGACATACGGACACACCTACTGGAAATCAAGAACAATATCACGGGAGTGCCGAGGCAGATAAAGTATTTTCTACTTTGCTATGTATTCGTGGAACTGTAGATTTTGACACATTGATTGCAGAGGCTGTAATGCGGCGTAATGAAAAATTGTGGCAGGTAACGAAGCAAGATAAAGAAGAAGAAGAAAGCTCACGTTTTAATATCTACTACTTCCCCGACAACGATTCTGAGCATGAGCATTTTCATCGCCATTCGCACTCCAATATTCCATGGTATCAACAAGATCATTATCGATTGTTAAATTTTACTAGAGATGAAATTGGTAGGCCTAGACTTGGTAAGGGAAGTGCATTAACCAACTTGGTTTTTCCTGACGAAATAAAAAAACTTATCACCAGTATGCAGCTATGGGTAAAAAGTAGAAAATGGTATGAAGAAAAAGGTATACCATGGAAGAGAGGTTGGTTGCTTTATGGTGTTCCTGGAGTTGGAAAAACGGCTTTGGCCCGAGCATTTGCAGAAGACCTCAACATGCCTATTTATGTTTTTTCATTATCACAACTTAACAATAAATCTCTTACAAATGCATGGAAACGAATGCAATCAAATATCCCATGTATAGCCTTATTTGAAGACATTGACAACGTTTTTCATGGAAGAAAAAATATTTCTCAACGATTTCCTTCTCCTTTCATGAAAACCGAAGATGATAAACAAGATGGTCATGAAGAAGATAGTAGTACCACATTCGTTCCATTAACATTTGATTGTTTTTTAAACTGTCTAGATGGAGTAGATAAAAGCGATGGCGTGTTTACCATCATCACAACTAATGATATTACAAAAATTGATGAAGCGATAGGAAAGCCTGTCGAAACATCAGACGGCATTCTTAATTTTGTTTCGACCAGACCTGGGCGCATAGATAAAGCAATTAAGCTTGGTTATATGCGACCAGAAGATAAGAAAATTCTTGCGGAACGGATATTGAAAGATTCCTATGGTCAATTACAAGCGATTCTAAAAGATATTGATAAAAGGGGAGACGAAACTCCGGCTCAATTTCAGGATGCATGTGTTCAACTCGCTGTAGACGATTATTGGAATAGAAATTTGGAATAGTTTGGATGATTTTCGCATTATAAAAATTAACATGACAAAAAGTATAAGCTTGAGACAAATAAATAACAAGGCCATAAACCAACAATGTGAAGAAAGTAATAAACGCGGGAAGCTTATTTTTTCCGCAACGATACCACTGCCTAAAACATCGGTTAATTTTATTGTTATTTGGAAAATATTAGGCTATGTGCCTATATGATTATTAAAGGAATGGTTATGTTATTAGGCATTAGCAAACTCTATTAAATATGGCGAAGAAAAAAAAATCAGTGTCATTAATTCAAGATGGTGAAAACCTTTTTAAATTAGGTAAAGTTGAAGAAGCTATAAAATGTTTTGATAAAGAAATTTCCATAAATCCAACGAACACAGAAGCTATAAACAACAAGGGCTACTGTCTCTTGACTTTAAAAAAAACAGATGAAGCAAAACTTTGCTTTGAACGGTCGCTAAAAATTAACGACACCAAGGCTGAAAACTGGGCCTATTTAGGCACCTATTATCTTTCAGTGCAGGATATCGAAAATGCACATCAATGCTTTAAGAAAGTCGAAAAACTTGATGGAAATGAACTTAGCCACTCTCAAATTGCCTACTATTATTACAGCACTGAAGAATATGAGAAATCAGCTCTATATGTAGAAAAAACGTTAAGTATAGATGACAAAAACGTAAGCGCGTTAAATACCAAGGGTTTACTTTATGTGTACCATAAAAAATATGAAGAAGCAATAAACCTTTTTGAGCATCTAATAAATATTTATGATTCTAACAGCATGTTCTATAGTAATTTGGGATATACTTATTTGCTAGTTGAAAATATTCCAAAAGCAGAGAAAAATCTAAATAAATCTATATCGTTAGATCATGAAAATGCTTATGCCTATAATAATATGGGCTTGCTATATCATAAAAAATCTGATTTTTTAGGTGCATGGGAGTTTGCTGAACTTGCTACACTCAAGAATGCTGAAATATCAGAATTCTGGAAAAACAAAGCAGAAATTTTGATATCGCTTTTAAAATTAGGCAATGAGGCAAAGGGAGGCTTTAAGGATGTTGGATATTTTCTTTGCCGAGCAAATTTGTCAACAATTGATGCAATCATTGACTTAAACACTACAGAAATTTTATCAAAAGAAGAAAAAGATCAAATCATTAGTGGTATGATTGCCGTTGATGCATTTTATGCAGAAACTACACGCAATTGTAAAGTTGAAAAAGATATTTATTCGACTATATATCAAATGTCACTAGAAATTGTTGCCTTATTAGATGCATCAGAGTCTGTAGAATTCGAATTTGCTCATTACACTACACAAGAAACAGCCAATGCACTAATTTTTAATAACTCGCCATTTAGGTTACATTCGGTAACCACAGCTAACGATCCGAAAGAAGGTAACCCTCTTTTGAATTTCCTAGGTTTTACTGGGTCATTCTCTCCTAATATTTACCAAGCTTTTGTTGGAAGCTTTACTTTTAACCTCGATAGCTTGAATCAATTCCGGCTTTATGGGAAAGACAACAATATAGAAGGTACTGGAGTAAGTCTTAATTTATCGTTCAATTATTTTGGGGAGAATGCAAACATTAATCACGCGATAGTTAGACCTACAAAACCAATGTCATCTGTTGCCAAACAACCGTTATTTCGTTGTATATATTTGGACCCCCTTTCCAAGCGTGTAATCTCATTAGCACATAGAGAAGCATGTGTTTTTTATAGGGAAAACACAACCAAAAGCAAGGAAGTTATGGATGGAGAAGTAAATAAATATTTAGGTTTTATAAATGAACAAAAGATTAAAGTTGAGAACGCACTAAATCAACTTAATAACGAGGTGAGTAATGCATATAACAGAATAAATGATGAATTTGATAAGCGGAATGAAGCTATTAAGATCATCCCATTGCTATTAATCCATTTGCGATACTTGGTGAAACATTATGATTTTAAAGAGGAGCAGGAATGTAGAATAATACAAGTAGAACCATTGATAAATAACTCTAACATTATAGTAACTGATGACAATAGCCGTATGTACGTGAATTATTTACCATTTCATAATGACGATAAATCATATTTAAACACTATATATTGGGGGCCTAAAACATCAAATTACGAGCTATTTAAAGATCGTGTGACTCATTTGGGAATGAATATATTCTGTTTTAAAAATGAGCATCCATTTATATAATATGCTATTACTTAGTCTAAAGTATAGAAAAACAACCCATTCCAATTATTAGAGGAATAGGTCATTTGACCAGAATTTACTTTTTTTCTTCCGATGGTGTTGAACCCGGCGGATTAGGATTCACATTTCGGGTTGGTTGATATCCTTCTGAGACCCCTCCATTGACACGGCCTTTTTCAAAAGCACCCCTCTCTTTTGAAGGAATATTTAATTCAACCTTTTCTTTCTGATTTGGACTTGAACCGTTTCCGTTACCTTTTTTTTCTGACATAATTTTATATTTAGTTAATTGTAAAACTCGATTTTTTCGATATTATCACCAAGAATAAGTACCCCCCCGGTACTTTCAGTTTTATTTTTAAACTTTCGTTCATCGTCCCATAACTCCCATTGCTCTTCCAAGTAAATAGATTCTTTACAAGGATAACTGGTAGCAAAAGAGTTCTCACTATAACTACCACCAATCCTTTGCCCGTTTTTTAACGTAATAATTACCCATATACCTTTTCTTTGACTGAAATAAAAATCCCAAGCAGTTTTTTTATTTCCCAAGAAATAACGTTTGGCAAATTTTGAACATAAAATCCACTTAACACATAATGGCCAAATAATTGGGCTTATTAGCAGTATCCAAATACATGAAAAATAAAACAATAAGCCTTCTTGGAAAACCCAGCCAGCGCCAATATTTAATAATATCAACCAAATGTTTAATATTAGATTTAGCAAACTATATCCAATTAGTTCCAATAAATCTTTTGATAAATCATACTTATCACTCGCTACCATAGAGTGGTAAACTTTTATAGAAATAAAGCCGGGGAGAAATAGAAATATAAACCCTAAAAAGTTATCGAAGCTAAAAATCTCCATCATAAAGCTATATCAGTTTCCATTGCTCCTTAATCTCTCTACAAGACTTACGAGCTGGCTCTTCAACAAAAACAGGATCGGTTGCACGATAAATTTTGCCAGCAAAAGCATCTACAAGAAAGCATTTATTCAAATCTAGTTCTACGCCTTTTTCTTTGTAGAAAAGCCATAATACATACAGCATATATTCGGCTTCTAGCCTGCTCATTTTCTTTTTGGTAAAGTTGAATTTTAGTAAACCCACGTGAGTTGCTCCGGCATCTTCATATAATAACATATCGGCCGCTGCACCAATCTTTACTTCTTCAATACTAACTGATTGTCTCTTATTTTTTATATTACTATTCAGTACATAAGGCTTTAAGATAGTGTTCAATTGGCTTTGCATATGAGTTAAAGCGATTAAGCCTTCAGCAGACAAGGTTCTGTTCTTATAATTATCTTTGTTTGTTGGAAATGGTATTGCTTCACTTTTTAGCCTTTGCGCTTGCGTGATGAACTCCTCAAAATAGAGCTCAGTATCTTCAAAATTGGCACTGAAAGTATCACAAACAATCTTTTTAGCTATTTCGTAAAACTTGGGGATGTAGCCACTAGGGTACTTACTATTAACTACAATAGTATTTTTAGCATTTACTGTGGCACTGCTATACCTCGAAAACTGCTTTAACGAAATCTTAGGATCTTCTACAATTTTACCGACCTTAACTTCTAATTCTTCTTCCATTTTTGAAATTTAAACGTTTAAATTAAACCATAAACCACCACCACCGTAGAACAGTTCTAGCAGTTATTATTAATCCCAGAAAATAGCATGCTGGCAAACCCAAGGCTCAGATTAAGCAGGAAGGATAATGAGATTTTTACTTGTGTAAACAATAACAATGTTTACATTTGCGTTCATAAAAACGAGGTCACACTCAATCATTCGTCCACTCAACCTGGGCGTTTGAAATATTTATTACAGCACTTAGGAACTCCACTTCTTAAGTGCTTTTTTATTTCAAACCTATTTATAATATTTTCTTGTTACGGCTTATAGATAATTATTTGTTAAACCGTTATAACACACAAATATAAATGCTAAGCAATTTTTTGCGTTTTAAAGTTGTTAACATATTGTGGGACAACACGTAAATTTGAATCAGAATTTTGTCAGAAACAAAAGGTAAATAAGCTAATTATTTCTTTTTGAGCACTTAGCAGAATGCAATGTGTGTTAACAACTTTAAAAACTATAAATGAGCACTTTACGGTTTCCCGTAAAGTTTTTTTAACAATCCGAATATACTGCAATATCTTTTCTAATTGTAGAGCGTATTCGGTTAAGGTATATTTATATCTCGAATTGGAAAACTAAGGTTTACTTCATTCATTTGCTCTTGCGCCAAGAAGATGAAACGATGGAAGAACCGTAATGCAAAGTCATCATACTATTGGTGATCAGGTTTGATGGTGCACAAATCAAATAACAACCATTAACACCTCGGCAAGCAGAAACTCAAATATTTACTTTGAAAGCCGATTTGGAAAACCTGGACCTATTTAAAAGTTAAATACTTTTTTCGCCTCTCTCCAATTCTTTTTTAATACCGGGTTAATATAACATGTGTATGCATCTGATTCTTCGCCCGAAAAATGGCAATATTTCTCTTTATACTTCATTGCCCCCTTTTTGCCCAACTATTGTAGGCTTTTTCGCTATAAGGCTTATCCATGTAAAAAGGGATTTCGATGCCATAACGGATGCAAAAACCTGTTTGATGTTTTTGTTCGCGTTTCTCCGGCATCTGTTTCTCATAAGACTTAAAACCAACAAGCTTGTCGGCCTTATGATACTCATCTATTTTATCAACCAGTACTTTAGAGGAAAGATATTTACTTTGCATTCCAAACATAAATTTTCCGAACTCAGGAGCTCTATGATAAAGAAGGTCTGCATTTTAAATTACACCTGCAAAGTAACTATAAGCATCATTATCTAAATCTGTTGCACCCACCACACTTGTTAAACCGCCAATAAACCTATTTGATGCTTCAATCAAAATACCTGCTTCTATATTGTTATTTTGGGAGAAATCGTAAAGATTCATTGAAGTAATCATCCCATGTTTTCATTAGCATAGTTTTTGCATGTAGATTCTTTTCATAGCGGATTTCGATATTTGGAAATTCCTTAAACAACGCTAAATCTTCTAAACTTAGCTTGTCAGCTCCATTTTCAGACTTTCCATAAACAATGGATATTTTGAGATTTGGGTTGTTTTTTTTAGTTTAAGCTGGTCTCTTATTCTACTGTGGAGTTTAATGTAAGGAGATATTAGCAACAAAATGCTTTCAGCATTTTTGATTAATTTTTCTAGCGAAGCATTCAGTTCACTTCCTTGTACAAATTTATTCATGAGAGGTATATTTATATCAGCTTACAACTTAGCAGAATATTATAAATTTTGCAAATTTTCTTCAACCACTATGGCTATGCAAAATCAATTACTAACGTTTAGATGCAACCAGAAATTTTATTTCAAGTTTTAAATCTATGCACCCTATGCCAAGCCAAAGCCTCTTGTGCTGGGTAATGGTTTTGTTGTTGAGGCAATAAAATATTTTTGCCTTTCAATTGCCCTAACGCATATGGGTGGCTTTTATCTTCTGTTAGATTTTCTGACACTAAGATGCAATAGTTCTCATCGATACTAAGCAAGCCACGATCGAAAGCACGGTGCATGTTAGGGCAAAGCGCAATGCCATTGGCTACTTTATCGTTATGGCTTACGCTAAAGGGAACGATGTGGCAGGCATCTATAAAGTTGTAGTTATAAATACTGGTAAGGGCCATGCCGGTAAAACTGCATTGGTTTTGATATAGTTTAGGTACTAGCTTTTTAAATAAACCATTGCGTACAAACACATCTTCTTCGGTGTATTTGCTAACGTGCTTGTATATGGCTTCGGGCTCATTTAAAACATAATTTACTTGTTCATGCAAATATCCATCACCCCTATTTTTTGCTTGTAAAAAACTTGCCTTTTGCTGTGGGAAATAAGTGTCTAGCAAATTTTGCAGTAAAATGTTTCGCTCTTGGGCAATGGAAAGCAAGAGGAAAAGTTCTGCACCAAAATAACCATAGGCACAAACGGCCTGCAATGTATTTACAGATTTGATGTGCGCATTGATTTGGCAACCCGGTTTTGGTTGTAAAAACCAATAAGCATTACCTTGTGCCTTTTCGCTCTGCAAATAATAAAAGGGTTGTGTGAAATCTGGCTGATACAGGGTTGGTACAAGCAGTTGCCAGTTTTCTTTAAAGGTACCTACAAGATCGGCATTAACGCTAATTTTGTTTTCAGTTACCAGACCTTTTTCTATTAATTCTATTAAACTGATAAGCAGTACGGGTTTATGTGGCGCTAAACCATACTTTGTGCCTCCCCTTTTTAATGAGCTAAAGGCTTTGCCGTATTTTTGGAGTATCGGGTTGAGCAAGACAGGATAGTTTTTTGGGTTGAAGATATAAAAAATATTTGTTGTGACTAGCACTACTAAACTCTATTTGACATTAAACTACAATTAAGTTGATCCTCTAAAACCTTTTACGGGATAAAGATTTCGAATTATGTACTTTGCACATCTTAGTGTATAATAAGATCTTATTCATCTAAAATTAATACCAACCAATTTCATCACACGTCTTCCAACTTCAAAAAAACCACCTTTCTAGCACTCTTTTAGGCAAAAACGTCCAAAAAACTGGTTTCACATGCATTTACAATGCGTTTTGATGCGCTTTTGCGCTAGCAGTCCCCTATTTGGCCCCTATCAGGTCCCTAGCAGTCCCCTACAGAGCGTAGTTGTGAGTTAAGGCGTACATTAGCAGTGCGCCATATTATTCAACTTTGCCCTACAGCACATTAAACGGATTGCCCAGCCTGTGGAGGCACGACGGTCACCAGGAATTTTCCAGAATAGGTTTGAGTACATCTTTCCATTTCCAGTGAATCTGTATCCCCGCTAATATAAACAATGCAACAATTTCCACTTCGTTTAACTACCAACAGCTAAGCGGAACCAAGCAAAACCAATGTGCAGAAGAACGTTCAAGGATTTACAGATTTTTCTTAATACTTTTATCAAACAGGACTGAACTTGTAAGACCTATCCATGGAAAAAAGGATGGATAGGTCTGACAGTGTTAGACCTATAAACGAGTTAGGCACAATTTATTGACAACAACGATAGCAAAATGAACAAATCAGTTTTAATAATTAAAGGTTACAGCAAAACAGATGTTGAACTAATTAACGATAGAAAAATTATACAATTGTATATTGACTTTTTCACGAGTAATGCGGGAGGTTGTTTTGACTTTGATACTGACTTTGTCATACTTGAAGAACCTGAACTTGAAGAACTTAAAACGATAGATTTTCTAAATGCAAAAGATTATCTAATTGTTTTGTTAGTTGGTCACGGTGCAAATAAGGACGGAATACAAATTTTTCAACTAAACAAGGACGTTCTAATTCAACCTGGACAATTACAATTTGACTGCGAACGCCAACTTCATATTATTGAGACTTGTAGAAACATAATTGATTTTGAACTTGATATAAAAAGAATAAATAGACTTATACCTAAATATAAATATGGAGGTGTTGTAAAAAGACCTCTAACAAGAGAAGAAGCTTTACTTAAATTTAATGAAGCTTTGTCTAAATCGGCCAAAGAAACAGTTTACATTTTTGCTTGTAACATTGACGAAAGCGCGTATAGTTATTTCTTTTTACAAGTTTTGGTTGACATATCCATTTACATACACGAATATTACAGAAATAGCATTTACAACATTTCGGAAATTTTTGAACACGTAGAAAAACAAGTAAACAATTTATCAAAAGGAGACCAAAATCCTATAAAAATTGGAGATGGAAATTTTCCTTTTGTAGTGACGATAATTTAAACTGTGCCTAACAAGGGTTTTGCGATAGTGGGGCGAAACTGCAAAGTTCAACGGCAGTTCTTCGATTCAACTTTTGTACAAAATTGAAGATTTTCGCTTCGATTGCCCCACCATCGCAAAGCCCCGAAACGTTAGGTGAAATTTTTAAAGAAGACAGAAAATGAATTATTCCGATGTAACAAAATATTTTGGAACTAATTTGTCAGATCTCGACTTTCAGGCTTTTCTCAAGAACATATCTTGCGACCCGACAAAATATAATGTATCAAAAAGTCAGTATATTTTATCAGAGGAAAATGGACTTGGAGTTGGATTTAAAGACGAGGAAGCAGTTTATGACGAAGATGACCAAACCGTTTTCGAAAAAGGAAATCCAGTATTTTCTGTTATTAATCTTAGCATTGCTACTTGCAAACTTTTAAAATTAATGCCATTCGACATTAAATTTTCCGATACACGAACTATGGTTAGAGGGAAAGCTGGAAAACCGATAAAGATAGTTGATTATGAAAGTGTTTTTTAAACAAACATATGATGATTGATCATTATAAAATTGATAATCTTGCAATAAGTATCGATTACGAAGCGAAAAATGAGACAATTGACTTTATACAAATACGGGACAATAATCAAGTGGACACTCATTTAAAACTATAAAAACTACAGCTAACCACAGGTTTAAGTTAAGGCTCGGGAGTAGCAAAGACACGAAAATTTGAAGCCATGTATTTAGATTAGTGCTGCGGGTAATTAGCGCAAGAAGTTAGGCTCAACTTAAACCTGCCAAACGTTACAAGTAATATTAAATGACCGAAACAACCGAAATATTATCCCCAGACAAAAAACAAAAGTTGCATTTCTACGACTCCATTGAGCCGAGAATGGGAATGACAATAAGTAAATTTTCATGGACTGATTTGTTGAATAAGGAGAAAATAAAATTTTCAGGTATTTGGACACTCGGATACAAAGGACGTATTACTTCTTGGTCGGATAATTCAAACTACTTTTCGCTGTCTATTGGAAACCCATTTGACTGTTTTTTAATAGTGGACACAAAGACAAAAAGATTTTCTGTAGTTGTGTTTTCAAATGTTTGGGTTTTGGAAGCTAAATGCTATAACGACAAAATTGAAATTGAATTTTCGGAGGACCAAATACCTGAAAGAACAGAAAATAATAAATACCCAACCCGACACTTTACAAAACCGCAAAACTTGACATTAAAGTTTAGTAATTTAAAATGGTTTAGTGTTGACAGACTTGAAAACTTTAAAAAAATAGAAAGCAAAATTCAGCAATATGACTTAAAACCGATTGACAACGGATGGAGAGAATTTAAAGGAGTTTTACCACAGACAACAGAATTAATAGTTTGGGAATTAAAACAGTTTGCTAAATACGGTGACAAACAAAGTGAAATGTGGCTCAATGAACTTATGGCAAAAACAACTGACCCGAACCTATGGAAAAAAACATCTGACTATATTGGATACAAAAAACGTCAATAGAGAAAATATTGCTGGTAACACAGGTTTTGCGTCAGGCGGGCTGACGTGCAAACTTCGAGCATTGTGCTTCTAATAAACTTTAGTAATAAATTGAACATTTGCGCTGCGAAACCCGCCCGAACGCAAAGCCCCAAATCGTTCGTGGCAATATTAAAAAGACAAACAAAGACAATGGGACTATTCGACATATTTAAAAGCAAAGCCAGACAAACGGCAACTTCTCACACAACTCAGACAGTTCAAAACGACGCTTTGGCAAATTTTGACTGTTATTACATTTACGGTTTAACTGATAATCCTTTTCGACAATCAAATGACTTCAAATCATTCGGAGAACTTTATAAAAAAGTAATCGGAACAAAAGGCGGAATTGTTATTGGTAGTTCATTTCATCCTTATCAACTTGTAAATCCAAAAGGGACGTCCGCATGGCAAGCTGGTTATGTTCAATTGTATTTAAACAATAAAAAAGACGAAGCGTTTGATGCAATAATAAATGACAACGGACTTTTGTTAGTAGATCCATCATCAGCATTTAAAGATATAATGATTTGGCCAGACACTCGTTTGACAAATGACGAAAATCCAATTTTTAGTAAATATGTTCCCTTTGTAATTCCATTCTTAGTTTACAAACCGACAGAAGAATTGAATTGGGACATTGAAATAGCATTAGGAATGGCAACCAAGGGAAATGCCTCTGACTACGTGGGACAAATAACTAATCTGACAAGATTTATAATGCCGGAACCATCATTCATTTTAGGGTTTGACAAGTTTGACGATACAAACCCATCAAGACTAATTGACAATTTCATGAACTGCAAAAAATTATTAGGACAATAAATACTGCCATTAACACGGGTTTTGCGTTAGTGTTCGGACAATGCGAATAGAAACATTTGAGCAATTAAAAAACACTGGTGCTGGCAGACAGTTTTCGGTTTCAAAAGCCCACCATCGGAAAGCCCCAAACCGTTAGGTGCCAGACATAAACCAATAATTGATGACCAAAAACCAAGCAATGAATAACACAGAAAACTATATTTCAGGCCTTAAAAAATCATATATTGACAGGGGTGCAGGTAAAGATTGGGAGCATTTTGAAAGCGTGAAGGAAGGAGTCAGTGAAGGAGAAATTGAACAATTACAAAAAATATACCCTGAAATACCACAAACATTAATCGATTTGCTAAAATATGTTGACGGGACATATTGGAGAAAATTCAAAGAAGAAGAAATAATTTTCTACCTTCTGGGTTCAGATATTGAAGCATATCCATATTATTTATTATCAGCGAAACAAATTATAGAAAACCAAAATCAAGCTGTCGAATACTATTCAGATTACATTGAAAGAAAGTATGACGAAGTTGATGTTGACGAAAAAATCACAAGTAAAACCAATAGTCTAAAATGGTTGCATTTTTCAGATTGTATGAACAACGGTGGAACTTCGCAGCTATTTATAGATTTCACACCATCAGAAAAAGGAAAAGGAGGTCAAATAATCAGATTTTTACACGATCCCGACGAATTTAAGGTGATAGCCGAAAACTTTGATGAGTATTTGAAAAAACTAGTCGACAAAGGGTACGACTTTATCAATGAAGATATTATAGGTTGAAAATGCTGGTTTATAACAAGAGCTCTGCAATATTGGGGCGAGACTGCAAAGTTCAATAGCAGGTCTTGGGTTGAACTTTTATACAAAATTGAAGATTTACGCTTCGATTTCCCTACTATCGCCAAGCCCCTAAACATTAGCAGATATTTTAGAAACACGAACCTAACAGGAAAGATGAAAAAGTTGACATTTGATATCGGAACTTTACTAATTGCTGGAATCGCTTTTTCGTTTGCGAATTCAAATCAAGTTATTAATCATCTCACCTTGAAAATAACTTAGTAGAAGAAATCCCACCGAATTCTAATGTCGAAATGCTGAGTATGACAGTTTAATTTATTCCGAAACATTATTCAAGCCAAGCGGTTTTACCCATTTTTACCAAGAACTTAATCTTATTCCGCCAAAAAATAGCCCGGCTTCTTACCAAGGCAAACCTTCAGTCACTGCCCCAAAAGAAAAAGCCGGTAGCCTACATTGAATCGCAAAATAGAACATAAAAAACACTATCCACAGCCTTTCTGCAAGACCTTTCTCCCTGGGCGCCTTTCAAGGAATTCAGTGCCGGAAAGGTCCGGAAGATATCAATAAGCTCTGAATTCGTCTGCTTTTTCTTTGATTGCATTTTTGAACTTGTCCACCTGCGGGCCGGCGGGAACAACTTCGGTAAGCTCAAAGGTATAGCTGCTTTTTCCATCTGCACTAATCCAGCTACCGATAATTTTATTTTTTATTATCTTACCAAGAAAAGTTCCGGAAAAGTTAGCGGTGGACTGTTCAACCAAACTGATATTTCCAGCATTGTTCCGGTAACCGTTCAGCAGGATGTAGTTCTTTTGATTATCATATCTATAGCTCCCAACAATTGGATCCGCATACGTTCCTTCGTCCAATCCCTCCAGATAGAAAACCACATTCATTTTTTTATTGATCGCACCTTTGTACAACCTGCCATCCTGCGCACAGACATGGCCCATCACCGCAAAAAACAATAGCGTAAATACTGCTCGCATAGCTACATTTAAATTTAGGGCATCAATGATCTGACACCGGTTTAGTTCATCATATATTTCCTATCACGACATAGCGCCTGTTCCAAAGCCGCCTTCCCTTTTCAAGCGATTGCAGCAGCCAGCCAGCATTTACCAAACCTAGCCAAAGCCGACCCGATCACAGCTACCATTATTTGAGCATTTCAAATTGCATTCGGCATTGGTAATGATTTAAGTGCCAGGCTAGATAAGAGTGCACCTGCACTAAATTAGTAAACATTACTGAGTTAGCAACCTAAAAATCAGTTTTAAATCCACTGCCACCTGAAAATGAAGGTTTATGCAAAGCTTCGCTTCGCCAGCAATACCTCGTCAGACCGATTTCGTAGCATACATATTAGGCCTAGTACGGACGGATTTTTCCTTCAGCCAATCGGACCAAAAGCTCTGTAACGACTCCCCTTATCAAAAAGCTATCGAAATTAAATCGATGGAAGGCTGCTGCAAACAGCTCTCCCATCTTTTATGCTCGTTCTCCATGCCGGATTCAACTCCCGAAAACTGTCTGCATGTTTAGGAAAGTGCGGTGTCATCCTGGAACTCCTGCATCAGTTTTTGGGGTTCAAAAAATGGTTTTTCAAGTGCCTCCTGGCGATATTCATCCGGAGTCATAATCGGTACACCATGCACAATGGGATATTTTCTTCTACACACCGTGCAGGAGAGGATTCCCTCCAGCACATTCATTCCAGTATCCTTTGTAAAAACCTCCATCTGAAGATCTCCCTTATCAAAAGGACAGCATAATTTTTCTATTGTTTTAAGTCTCATAGTAGTTATTTTTTTGTTTTAATGCAATTTGATAAGCTTCTACTTCCTGTCTCGGGTTTGCTGCATTCAAAATTCCCGATATGGCGGCAACTCCATCAAATGGTATTTCCTTTTTCAGTGAAGCGGTGTTTTCGGGCGTCATGCCGCCAGAGATAAAAATCGGAAGCCTGGTGAGTTTGCCGGCCTGTAAAACTGTTTCCGATGGCACCAAACTACAGCTTCCGGCAGAGCTTGAAGGAAACATCGAACAGAACGAAATATAATCCAACCCATTTTTATTGGCCAGAGAAACAATGTCCAGATTGCCTGAACAGGTTACTCCGGTAATTATCGGCCTGCCGATTACATCCCTTATCGACTGCAAATCATCAGGTAGACAATCAAAATGTACCCCGTCAATATCCTTTGTCTGCAGAAGCAAGGACCAGTCTTCATTGATCAGGACCGGAATTGAGTAGGGTTTGCAAAGTCTGGAGATCTCCTCTACTATAAACAACCTGTCGCTTTCTTTCCGAAAATTGTTCCATATCTGCAGTACCTGTATTCCGCCGGACAATGCTGATTTGAGTTTTTCAAGCAGCATGTTTAGCTCAAGGGCTGGATCTACCACTAGGTAAAGCCCTCTTTTGATTGTTTTCTGAATCATTTCACTCATTTCCAAGCTTTATTTTGCGAAGTAAAAAATGCGTTCCAGTAGGCATCCGTTGGATGGTAGGGCAGCTCGGTCGACTGTTCGTTCTCAATAAGTTTGTAGCCGCTTTCCTTCGAAGTAAACTTTCCGATAATGCTGGCCTGGATGTTTTGGCCCGCAAGCTTTTGCACCAAAGCTGCCGACCGGGATTTTTCCACGGCCATCACCATGCTGCCGGCACCAATACTGAACCTGGGATCAATGCCAAATAAATCACAGATGCCTTTGATGTTTTCTCCTATTGGAATTGCATTGTTATCGATTTCAACACCGTTTCCCGATGCAATCGCCATTTCGTAGACTGCGCCTAAAACTCCGCCCTCGGTTACATCGTGCATAGCCCTGACCGCTCCGTCTACATCCTGTTTTGCAATCAGTGCCTCTGGTAAACTCGAAGTTTGGTAAAAGGATTTGCAGGCCTGCTCATAGCTCTCCTTGCCAAGCTTATTTTTTACCGTTTGCGGAAAGCTCATCGCCAAAATTGCAGATGAGGATATTGCACATTCTTTTGTTACCATGATCAGGTTATCCTGCTCGGCATAGCTGCTCAGCAGAATGTCCTTTGAAGCAGCGGTGAGCAACATCGTTCCGCCACCGGCAACGGTAGAATTTTGGCCTTCGATCCTTCCGGTATGGCCTCCGGTGATCGAAACCCCAATTGCATTACAGTATTGGTGGACAAAGTCCCAATAGGTCTGGAAATCCTTCTCGCTGAGCGAAGTGGGCAGGTTCAAAACCATTTGTGCGTACATAGGGGCAAATCCGGTAGTAGCCATGTCATTGGCCATCAGGTGCACTGAAAGCCATGCAGATTCCTGTAAACCAAGTGAAGGTATGAGGCTTAGCGGATCGCTGGTCATTGCCAAAGACAAACCATTGGGCAGATTTACAACCGATACATCTACGCCAAAGCCTGGCCCGCAATGAACTTCGCTGCGCATGCGACCGGTTTTTTTAAGAATGATAGCTTCAAATTGCTGATTACTGATTTTTCCTGAACCCATGGAATTTTGGTTAATCATCGAACCGTACGTATAGACCAAAAAAATCACCTATCGGAAGGCTCCACTGCTGCAGCGGAAACCATTTCGGAAGACCGGTACAGGTCCACTCGATCGTGTATTTTCGGCCGTTTAGCGCCTCATGGACTTTTTGGGTAAGCAGATGCGGCGTGTAGAATGTAGCAGTAAGATAGAATGGGTTTTTGCCGAATAGCTCCTGGACCCGTCTTCGCAATACTTTAGGCGAATTTCTGTTCATCATTCCAAAGGCCATCCCCCTTTTGCCTACACGAGCCGCTTCCCTTATCACCTGAACCGGATCACGGTAGTATTCGAACGTTGTAATAAATGCAACCACATCAAAGCTATCGTCCTTAAAAGGCATATAGTGCGAGTCCGCATTGACCAGATCCCCGTCAAACAGGTGTACGGCCTGGCCGAGCATGAAAGGCGATAGATCTCCTCCGGTAGCCTCTATTCCAATTTCCTTCCACCACCTGGTAAACCGGGTGGTACCGCAGCCAAATTCCAGGAGTTCTTTGATGCCAGGATCTTTTCCTACAAGCTGAGCCATGATCTTTTTTTGCCAGACTTCGGCCCTTTTGTAACGTCCCTCGTACCACTGTTCGTAGGTATCGGTATGCTCGCGGTTGAAGAACCACTCCTTCCGCCCTTGCCAGTTGCTAAGTTTTTCCGAAAGGACGTTGAAACTCTTTTGTTCTAATTGCATATGTTTAATAGTTTAGTGGATTTTCAGCTGACCGGTTTACAGGCAGCAGACACCAAAAAATCAAACAGCCAGGCGACCGCAATCATTTGAGCAAATGCATCCCTACGCCGGTATTATCCGTGTCAGGTTCGCGGGTATTCATCTCAGCCTCCAACCTTGGTCAAAAGCACCCCGTGCAACAGAAGCAAATATATAAATTTTAGTTGGAGATTCGAGAAATCCAATTTTTCTTTCCGGTCAGGCTAACCGGATCTTAATTTTTAAATTCGATTAATCATTGTGTCGATAGGATTCATTTGGAGTGAAACACGGGGACCTATGGTTTTGGAATAATGAAGGCACAACGAGTGTTTTTCATAGCGACGGTGATTTATTACCCGCAACATCGCCATCCAGTACAGCCTGCCCGAAATCCCAAGTGGCCTAAGGAAGCCTTCTGGTGCACGCATCCCTTTTCATCGATGCAGAACTCCAGCCAGGCCACCCGGCGACCTCATCTCTGCATACAGCAAAACCTCCGATGGTCCCTGTCCGAAAGCATCACCCGCCAAAAACCGAGCATCTCCCTGGCCAAAGTCCTGTCAGTGTCCTTCTGCCCTGCAATAACCCGCTACAATAAATTAACCATTACACCGTGCAACCAATTTTCTAACACAAACCTTGCCCAGTATCTTCATATCTCTTAATAAGCTCACTTTCGAATAAACCGATGCTTCAGTAGGATAAAGCCTTCTTCGGACAACAATTCAGGTACCTAGTGCCAATTTCACACCGAGTCAATGCACAAAAGACTCATTAGAGATTTCCAGTACGCGTATTAAAGACGACAACTAATGGGGAAGCCGATGCATCAGCGAAACGCATTGACTATAAATCTTAATAAAATCGGATGTCCAAATATTCCACCTCGCCTATTTTTTCCACTAGTCCAAGCCCATGAAAACCTAATGACTTTCGCAATGAGGCAAGGTCGGTTACATCTAAGGAAAGGTCGTATTCCTCTGGACCAGCAAGATCAGTAGTGATGATCATTTTAGCACTATCTTCCAGGTATCCAACCATTTTTTTAAGGTTGTAGCCTACAATCTCAAAATGCGGAAAATTGTCCGCCGATATACTGGAATGCTTGTCCTGCAATGGCTTGAAGGTATTTAGCCTAGCGTGATCTACTACGACCAGCTCCAGATAGCTTCCTTTCCTTTTAATCACTTTCGCATTAAATTTCATTGCATCCCCCATAAGTTCCATTATCATATTCCGGCGAGGCTTGTTGGGAATAATCGTATTGGCGTATTTTCTAAACAGAAGGGTATCGGATTTTGCATCGAAATTAAAGTCTATAGTCTGATCCAGCCGAGCCATATCATTACTAATGAAACGAACGTTTCGACTGTAGTCTGTGAGGTAGTTCAATACATCTCCCAACGGTGTATTGCGTCTGGAAACACTTACCAAATCGCCACCCTTGTTGGTGGAAGCACTTCCGGTCATGCTTCCTCCTCCCGTTGGGCCCACACTAAAGGTAAATACCGGAACAACAGATTTTAAAGGTACGTTCTTAACAGCAGTTTTGGATAGGTCCGCCTTTGAACCTGTAGCGGATGAATCACCCTTTATGATGGCCGATAGAATCTCCGCACTTAAATCCTGACCTAAGCCTGCCCACCTTACGATATTATTCTGATCGATAACTACGCTGTAAGGGATAAAAACAACCCCAAATCCTTTTTTTGTTGTACCGGTTGTATCCAATAGATTCAAACCTTGCACCTGTTTCTTTGTACGGGCAAAAAACTTTTTCACTGTACTTTGAGGTTCGTCCGTGATAAGAGCAAATACTACATCGTTATTTTGATAGGTGGCAGCTAGTTGATTATAATGCGGGAAGTTTGCAATACAAGGCGCACACCAGGTTGCCCAAAAATCCAGCACGAGAATTTTTCCTTTATAAAATCCTGGATCAGCGACTTTTCCCATATTCTGCTGAAAGATGACGGGAGGAGCAGGCTTGCCGACCAACGATGAAAGCTGAGCTTTACAAATAATTACAGTAAGGAATAGAAGAGCAGTAACAGAGATGATTTTTTTCATGATTTTTGAGTTTTTAACTTACGTAAAATAATTAACCGTTCAGCTCATAGACTTATACAATTCAAGATGGTCAACTGACGCACAAAAATTTTACACTTTTCTTATTTCATCAAAGGGTTAGAACTATTAATTCCCCCTATATGTGTACAGTCGGCAATATTCACTGTTTATCATTCAAAGCTGTGCCAGACCCGGAAACTAAATCTAAGCACAAGAACGATCATGCTCTAATATCTCATCTGACCAATTCGATCTGGTCGGACAGCTCTTTTACAACCGCCTCATCACTGCCCAGATATCCTGTGGACTTAAACCTCATCCTGCCATTTTTGTCTACTACGATCTTGGTCGGAAGGCTCTGCAGCTTCAGTAGGGAAAACAGTTCAAATGCTTCCGGACTGTTCGTTTTGGGCTGATCAAATAGTACGTTGAAACTATACTTGTTCTCCTTCATATAACCGGAAACCCTTGCCGTGAGGCCATTGCGATTCTTCTCCGCCGTGTTTACAAAAAGAAACACTACATCCTGGCCTGCATATTTATCCACCAGTTTCTGCATTCCGGGAAATGACTGCTTACAGGGAAAGCACCACATTGCCCAAAAGTCCATCACCACCGTTTTTCCTTTGAGGTTTCCCAGGCTAACCTTTTTTCCGTTGGCGTCCGTAAGAATAAAATCAGGCATGGGCTCGTTGATCATCCTGCTATGCAGCTCTGAAGTTTCTCGCTTGCCCGCCTTGTCATAAAGGGTTGCCAATCTAACTTCGTAGTTTTGGACTGTCCCCCCCAATGCCATAAAGCTCTCCCTAAAAGCTTCCGATATGTCCTGGTTAGCAGCTCCTCCGGAAATCGCCTCCTCTAGGAAAGGCAAGGCTTTTGCAAACTGTTTATTTTTGGCAAGGGCCAACGCATACCAGGTTTTTAACTCAATGTCCTTTTCTCCACCTTTAGCAATCAAATCCTCAAATACCGCCAATGCCTGCGTATATTTCTTGTTCTGGTACAGTACCTTGCCATAGCATGCGCTGGACTTGAATTTATTAAGCTTTAGTAGCTCCAAATTTTCTTCCAACGGCACCACATTAATTGCAGAATCAAGGTATTTTATGCTCAGCAGACTGATTTTTTCCGCTTCGGGCAGACAAACATTTCTTGAGGATAAATAGCCTGCTATCTCATTTGCCGTTATTGACCTGTAAAGCAGACTAGTGTCTTTTTTTAGATAGGAATAGAACTTTTCAAAGTTGTAGTCCTTACCGAAGGCGACACTGAGCTTACGGTTGAACAGCATGGCAAAATCGGCCAGAATCAGCTTGCCTTCTTCGTTGCCGGCATCGTTGTAGTCATCAGTCAGCTTGCGCAGCATCCTTTCCATTTCATTACCCGATTTTGCGCTCTCTATGGCACTGTAGCGTTCGGTAAAAAACATTGCGCTATTGGGAAAGTCCAGCTTCAGTCCGGCTAGCGACCGCTGCGAAAGTTCCTGTCTGTTCAGGATCCTGTAAAGCCAAAAATTCAGGATGTAGAACTTCTCGGTTTTGTTCTGCTGGTCCAGGCTAGCCAAATATTGCAACAGCTGCTTTTCGGCAAGTGGTCCGTCGATTTTCAGCAGGCAGGTATAATACGCCTTAACGATTGAAACCTGGAACCTGTTTTCGATGCTTCCTCTTTTTTCCTGCCTCAATAGTTCAAACGCCCTTTGGTAATCGGGCACTTTAAGTCCATAGAAACGCATATCGCGGACTTCCGTCAGCAGGCTTGCCTGTGCATACCTTGCGCCAACGACGGGCTGCTTTTTTTCATCATACAGCACATACTGGTAGCTGGAGGATTTTACGTCGCTGACCTGCCCGTTAAAGAACTTGAATGCGACAAGCTGAGTTTCTTTGGAAGTAGGGATACTTGCGGTATAGGCCTCACCTTGCCTGTCAAGCTTTAGCTGGACCTGCGAGGGCAACAGACGGTCGAACAGAATAGCGGAACAGAAGATCCGCTCCTGTTTTTCCAAGGCACCTCCCTTAGGGCTATAAACTATTTCTATGAGGTCACCAGGCTTGGGATGTTCGGGCGAAACCGTTAAGGTCTGTCCGGCGACTTGCAGTGTTCCAAAAAAACAAAGCAGCGCAAAAAATAGCGTTCTCAGCTTATAGCTTTTTAATTGGTTTTGCGTATGCATCATGCTGAACACGCTGTCCAGTTTTTGTCCAAATATGTTTTGCGAAAATAGCTCGGAGCTTGAAAGCAGGCACACGAGCAGCGTTAGTTTACGGATCATAGATATCAAATGTTTTTATGTAAGTCGCAAAATGGCCTAAACTGTTGCATCCCTGCCCTGCAAAACTATTTAAACGAGCTCGGAAATGCATTTTCGTTTTTTGCTTTCGGTCCCGAACTGGATCTGCTCAAACAGTTTTCCAGATCTAAAACCAAAATCCAGGACACCGATCAAATCCTGCTCTTTGGCGGCAGGGTGCTATAATTGATAAACCAACCTGGTATTTTATATTTTAGAATATAAGCTACCAAAAATTCAGCCCCATACAAATCCCCCAGATTGGGGGATTGCAAGCATTTGGAAATAGTGTTAGGTTTGGCTCATTAAATTGATTCCATGAAAAGATATCTGCTTGTCCTATGCATCCTTACGGCACTGATCGGGTGCAAGAAAAATAAAGGTGAAATTCAGCCAGCCTCAACCGCCTCAATCTCAGGCTCGATAGCTCCAGCCTGGAAGGTAAACCAGCTCGCTCTGGTAGGGTCCGACGGCAGAACCTATTCGGCCCAGGTCAACAGCAACACTGGCGAATTCTCTTTCAAAGACCTGCCTAAAGGAACCTATACCTTAACCGTGCCCGCTAGCCCCGCATTTATAGGCGAGCTTAAAATGCCCATTACCCTACAAACCTCCCAGCAGCTCAACCTCGGACAGATCCAGCTTGAACCCGTTAGCACCGCAACGGGTAATGTTAGCGGAAGCGTGCTTCCCCTTGGCTACGGCAAACTGGTCACTGTAACCGAAATAAGTTCCAGAAAAAGCTACACTGCAGTACCCTCTTCAACAACAGGGCAATTTACCATCATACTGCCAAACGGCAACTACCAAATCAGCGTTAGCGCAAATGCGCCAGCCACCCCGCCAGCAGACCAGGAATTTGCTATTACGGGAAAACCTCTGGACCTTGGAGCGCTGATCTGCGCGGACAACAATTCCGCATCCATCACTGGCAAGTTCGGCCCGGGCAGCGCAGCGGAAACCATCAAGGCCACCAGTGTCGGTTCCGGTGATCAGATCAACGCCATCATCAACCGCAGCAGCGGAACTTTCAGCTTCCCCGTCCTCATTCCGGGAGCCTACAAAATCAGCTTTACCGCCTATACACCCTATTTGCCGGCAGCAGAACAGACCGTAACAGTCTCTGCCAGGCAGCAGCTGGACATGGGAACAATCACCTTTCCCTACAATACGGATATCCGCATCCTATCCGCCAAGCTCAACGGCAGAGCGGTATCCAGGTATAATCCTGCCTGTACCTTATCAGGTGGTGTACTGAACTTTTCCCTCAGCTACGTTACCTTTGGACAGACCCCGACCCAAAACTTCAAAACCACCACCACCACCCTGCAGATCAGTATCGATCAGATCACAGGACCTGGCAAGTATACCTTTTCGGGAACAGCAAGTTCGAATATGACCTTGTCGGAAAAAATAAGCAGTCCGGCTAGCCTGAATACTTGGAACATCAGTGGAAATGCCACTGGGGAACTAGAGATCCTTGCGATGGATCCTGTGGCCAGAACCATCCGAGGCAGCTTTTCAGGGATACTGAACAGCACTACAGGCTCGGCTGCAAAAAAACCGGTAACCGAAGGATCCTTCTATATGAACTATTGATTTCCGCTCCTTTCCAGTTGGCTCAGCCAGCTGGAAATACTAATCGATAGGACTGATGAACGATCCAAAATATCCAAACCAGGACACCCAATTCACAACCTATCGGTTGATCCAGCGGTTTTCGGCAGCTATTTTTAGCGCTTCCGCCTTACTTCCCACCGAGAGCTTATGGTAGATATTTTTGATGTGGCTTTTCACCGTTTCCCTACTGACGAAGAGATCAGCTGCGATCTTGGTATAACTCTTTCCTTCGGAAATCCCCTGCAGCACCTCCCGCTCACGTCCGGAAAGCGGCGAACTGGGATTGCGCTTAAAGGACTGCACCACCATCTTTGCAATCTGCAGGCTCATCGGAGCACCTCCGGATAACGCCTCCCCGATGGCCTTGATCAGCTCCGGGGTTCCTGTCTCCTTTACGATATAACCGTCTGCCCCTGCGCACAGCGAACTGAAAACCCTTTCGCTGTCCTCCTGCACGGTAATGATCAGTACTACGGCATCCGGCAGCATTTTCTTGATCCTTAAAGTACCCTCGATGCCATCAATGCCCGGAAGTCCGACATCCATTAAATATACGTCGGCCATATCGCTGGAAAGTTTCTCCAGCGCATGTTCGCAGCTCCCATAGGCTCCTGCAAGCTGATAGCTTCCTTCAAGGGAAATCACCTGGGCGAAAGAGTCCCTGATCGACGCATTGTCTTCTATGATAACAATCCTTTTTTTCATATGCTATTATTTTAGCTCTTCAACCCTTGCACCAACTGAAATCCTGGTACCGGAACAATTATCCAGGCACCAGATAAACCCACCCTTTCTGCAGCGAGAATCAATATTTGCCAGCCCATAATGGCCGTCCGAACCGCTGAAGGGTTTCCACTTGCCATTGTCCGCTAGCGAGAACACCACATGGCTGCCGGCATAACCGAACTGCAGCAGTACCTCGGTCGCACCCGAATGCCGGGCGGCGTTGTTCATCGACTCCTTGAAAATCAGGATCAGCCCAAGCGCCCCTTCTGTGCTAAAGCGCAGGCCCGTCTGCCTTCCGCCAGTCAGCTCCACCGAAAAACCAATGGCAAACTGCTCAAAAAAATGCTGACCGTAGGAAGCCAGGTAATCCAGCAGCTCTAGCGGATCATCACTGTCATGGTTCAAATTCCACAAAAAATCCTTGCTGGAGGCATACAGTTCCCTACTGGCTGCAATAATGCCCGAGGCCAGCGGCAAGGCCTTGTCCTGATCCTTCAGCATCAGTTCAAGTACGGTCGCCTGCCGGGTGATTCCGGAAAGTAGGTTCCCGGTCTGGTCGTGAAAATCGCTGGCAATGGTTTGCCGAATTGTGCTCAATTGGGCCGTCCGCTGCCTTACGGCAAGATCCAGACCCGAGATCCGCTCGTTTTGCAAATCCTGGATCCTTTTGCGGGACTGACGCTGGTCGTACAGCAGATAACTTAGAAATCCCCCAAAAAATATCGTAAATAGTCCATGCAGCCCTGCGGTATACCCCGGACTGCCCAGTACACCCAACGGGGCAACAACACCCGAAGAAACACTCTTGTAATAGATCAGCCCGAGCATTCCAAGATTGCCCAAAACCCCTACCCAGCCGTAGCGCTTATCGGCCAGCACCGCCCCCAAAAGGTACATGTGCAATATGCTCAGGTTTGGCGAATAGATCATCCCCGATTCGGCAATCCAGCCGTAGATGATCACATAGGTAACCGCCGCGGTCAAGCTCATCGGGATCCGGTAATGACCAAATAGCTTCACCGACCACAGGATCGAAGCGATCATCACCGCATTGATCACATACCCGGTTACCGGCCTATCCAAAATAGCCAAAAAAAAAGGGAAAAGGCACACCAGCGGCAAGGCCACCAGTACAGTGGAAACTACTGCGGAAAACTCCTCGTAACTGGGGCTTTGCTGCTGGCCTTTTAAGCCAGCAGGCATAAAATAATCAACCAAACGCGCAAAAGCACTCATAACAACACAAAAAAGATGACCAAAAGGATCTAAACGGCTACAAGCTAGCGTTTTCGACCGGTATTTGCAAATTGATAGCAATGCTTTTAACCCGAAAAACATCATATCATTAAGATTTCCATTACTTCCAGACAAGTGCCTTTTGGGCACCCCTGTTTGCTTCAGCTTCTAACACAAAAAACCATTTTTAAACCGACATTGCACCCTATCAGCTATTTTTCAAAATAATTATTCAAAAAAATACTTCAAATCACAAATTTTAAATGCAACTTTGATGCAATTGTGAAAGAATCGCTGTTTAACACCCGTAAAACCCTGACAAGGCATGCCATTGCGTTATGCCTGCTGTTGTTTTTTACCGGTTTTCAGGTTTTTCAGTTCCATCACCACCACGATAAACCCCATACGGAAAGCAAGACCCCAGGTGCCGCTTCGCTCTCGCAGAAATGCGAGATCTGCGACCTTATAACCAGTAAGCAAAACAATTTTACCGCACATACTACACTAAGCATCCCTGAAGTTTCCTCCCGCCAGATCAGTACAAACAGTTTTGTCTATAGCACAAATTGGGACGGTGCCTATCAAATACTGACCGATAACAAGGGGCCACCTGCTGTTATTTAGGGCATTCTGCCTACCTATTATTCTTATTTCTTGTGCATAGGACATTCCATGGTATTTGCCCTTGGGATAATGTATTCTAAAGAAATTCTACGCATCATGCAGTGTTATTAATGCGCACGTATTTTTTATGCGATGCAATTTGATCAACGCCCATGCCCCATCTTTTCACTCGCCTTAAATCCAAAAACAATACGCTATGATCAGAACAATAGCAAAAAACGAAATTATATCGGCTTTTCGCAACAAAACGGCTCTATGGCTGGCCATCATCTTCTACCTGCTGGCTATCGTGGCCGCACTTGGCGGATGGAAGAACTTTAGCACCGCAACCCAGCAGCGGCGGCAGGCCAAGGAAATGTTCAGGCACCAATGGGTGGAACAACAGGCCAACCCGCATTCCGCTGCGCATTTTGGGACCTACCTTTTCAAACCGTTCACATTCATCAGCCTTTTTGATACGGGCCTAAACAATTATACGGGAAATACCTATAGGGTCGAAGCACACAACCAGGCCGAAATGAACCATGCCGTAGCTCAGGACTCAGATACCGAAATGCGCTTTGGCGAGCTGACCATTGCCAGCCTGTTCCAGCTTTTCATGCCACTTTTGATCATATTCCTATGCTTCCGATCTGTATCCGCCGAAAGGGAAAACCAGACCATAAAACTGCTGTTTGCCCAAGGGCTCAAACCATCAACTCTATTATGTGGCAAAATTACCGGCAATTACCTGCTTGTTACAGCCATCATACTTCCGGCAATGCTTATGATGCTAATTGCCACAGCGATAAGGGAACCAGGCATGCTTGCAAGGATGAGCTATTTCAACCTAGGCTACCTGCTCTATTTCCTTATCCTAACCGCTGTTTTCGTTGGGATATCGGCCTTGGCCAAAAGCTCAAAAAACGCGTTAATTTCTAGTCTAGGCGTATGGGTCTTATGTTTTGTGATGGCTCCAAGGCTGGTTGCCGGCTTTTCTTCCCGGCTTTATCCCCTCCCGTCCCGTGGGGAATTCAACAAAATGATCGAGACTGCAAATTCAAAAGGGCTTCAAGGCGACAAAGACAGAACGGAACGTCAAAAGGACTACCTAAAGGAAGTGCTATCAAGGTACAAGGTGGATAGCGTAAGTCAGCTACCGTTAAATTTCAATGGACTGAGAATGCAGTACGGAGAAGATTACCTATCGAAAGTCTATTTGACGATTAATGGACAGGTTGAAGAAAGTATCGGCAAGCAACAGCATATCGAACGCCTTTTTGGTTTTCTGGACCCTTTTATCGCCATGCAGCAGCTTTCCAGGGCTTTGGCCGGTACGGACTACAATCACCATATCCATTTTCACAAACAAGCGCAAGTGTACAGGGATGAGTTTATCCGCAAGCTGAACCTCAATATGGCATATGAGGACAGGAACAATTTAAGGTCCGATTACAAGGTTGGTCCAGCTTTTTTTAAAACCATGGAGGATTTCAGCTATAGCCAGCCCGAGGCAAATTGGGCTGGCTGCAAGCACCAGCTTTCTCTTTATGCGCTGCTGTTCTGGCTGGGAATAACGGCTTTAGCCATTGGTCTGATTTCAAAAAAAATAGCCATCAACTGATATGAACTTATTTAAAACCATCTTTCGTTTCGAATGGATACAGCTAAAAAGGCAGTACGCGCAACTTTTCGCGCTTGCACTTTTCCTGATCATAGGCTGCTACGCGGTATATTCGGGCAGCAGTGTTATCAAACATCAAAAAACAGTAATTGACACCTTGAACCAGCAGTACAATAGCGACTACGAGCTGGCGGTCAGAAAATTTACCGACACCTTAACGCCCGAAAGCAAAGCACAGGCAGCGAATGCAGGGGTGCCACAGGCAATTGATTTTAGGTTACCGCCAGTTGCTTCCAACCAGCCCAAAGGCTTCGCTTCACTTGCTGTTGGCCAACGCGACGTAAATCCCTATTACCAGAAAGTAAGGTCGCAGGTTGACTTTTTGGATAACGGGAACATGGAACTAAGCAACCCATCGACTTTGTCTGCCGGTAATTTCGATCTCTCCTTTGTACTGGTCTACCTTCTGCCTTTATTGATCATCACCCTTTGCTATGGCAGCTATGCAGAAGAAAAGGAACAGGGAACCTATGCCCTTTTGACCATACAATCTGCAAGTATCTCTAGGATTATGATCTACAAGCTGCTGTTCAGAGCTGCTGTAGTGCTGGTTGTGACTGGTCTGCTTAGTTCGATAGCTTTTATTGCTGCTGAGATCATCGGAGCTACCAGTTTAAGCGATATTTTACTGTGGAGCTACATCACCTTGATGTATATTGCCTTTTGGTTCGCTGTCTGCTACTTTTTTATACAGCTGAAGAACAGTTCCATTGCGACCGCTTTAAAATTGGTGGGCGTTTGGCTATTTTTTCTCATCGCGCTTCCCTCTATCACTAATGCCTATTTGTCCCTTGCTAATCCTGTTCCTTTAAGGGCAGACCTGGCTTCCTTTGCCAGGCATGCAGCCGAAGAGGTTTGGGAGACCAAACCCGCAGCGCTTGCAGCTTTGTTCAACAAGAACAACCCGCAGTACAACAGCTCCATAAATCCCGCGAAGGACAGTACCCAGAATGGGCAAAGGTTTATAGTTGGCTATTACGATTTACTGGAAAGAAAAGTATCCGGCTACGCCAAGGCAATAAACGATGAAATTGAGGCTAGAAATGCTCAGGCGCAGCTGCTGGCGAAATTCAGCCCTAGCGTTACCATGCAATACCTGTACAATGCCATTGCGCAGAGCGGAAGAGATGGCCACATGGATTTCCAAAGGCAGCTTAGCGTCTTTCAGAAGAAATGGAAACACCATATCTATAGCAGGCAACTCGCGGAAGTGAACTTCACCAGGGAGGAACTCAAAGACCTGCCGAAATTCACTAAAGCCAACCCAACCAGCAGCACCGAAATCCTAAAAGGTAGCCTTAGCATTTGGGCAGGGCTGATGCTGTTTTTGCTTCTTGCCAATTGGAACGGCAAAAGGGAATCTTCATCCATCAATCTTTAATTTCTAAATAAAAAACTATGTTACAAGCGATAAATCTTACCAAAACATACAACAGCCACACCGCTCTAAGCAGCCTTGACCTAAATATCGATAAAGGAGAAGTATTTTGTCTTCTGGGGCAAAACGGAGCGGGCAAGACAACTACGATAAACCTTTTTCTTGGCTTTGCCTCACCGACCAGCGGACAGGCGCTGGTGAACGGCATAGAAGTAGCCAATAATGCCGAGCAGGCAAGGAAGCACCTGGCCTACATTCCAGAAGTAGTGATGCTCTATCCTCACCTATCGAGCATGGAAAACCTGGACTTTTTTAGCCGCCTTGCCGGATTTGAATATACACCGAAACAGCTGCAGGATTTTTTGGCGCGGGTTGGCCTGCAGCATGAAGCGTTCGAGAAAAGAATGGGCGGGCATTCAAAGGGAATGCGCCAAAAGGTAGGCATTGCCATTGCACTGGCCAAAAACGCCGATGTGCTATTGATGGATGAGCCTACTTCCGGACTGGACCCGAAAGCCACTGCCGAATTTACCGAACTGGTCAAGGATTTAGGCAAGGAAGGTAAGGCCGTACTGATGGCCACTCACGATATTTTTAATGCGGTTGAGCTTGGAACAACGATAGGCATTATGAGACGTGGGGAATTGATCCACCAGATGCCAACTTCAAACCTGATGGCAACAGATGTCCAAAAACTGTACCTGGAAACAATTTAGAACCGAGCCTGATATGAAAAAATTACCTGTTACCGTACTAAGCGGCTTTTTGGGAAGCGGAAAGACAACCCTGCTCAACCATATCCTGCATAACAAAGCCGGACTTAAGGTTGCTGTTATCGTGAACGATATGAGCGAAGTCAATATCGATGCAAATACAATAAACAATGGCGGCGCATTATCCAGGACAGAGGAAAAACTGGTAGAAATGAGCAATGGATGCATCTGCTGCACCCTGCGCGAAGACCTGATGGCCGAGGTGGAAAAACTGGCGAAGGAAAACCGTTTTGATTACATCCTGATAGAAAGCAGCGGGATTTCCGAACCCATCCCTGTTGCCCAAAGCTTTTCTTTTCTCGATCAGGAAAACGGAATAGACCTATCTGGATTCAGTTACGTGGATACTATGGTCACCGTAGTGGACTGCTTTAACTTTTCCAGGGATTTTGGAACCGACGAGCGTTTGTCCGATAGGGAACTGACCGATATGGCAGGTGACGACAGGACAATCGTCAATCTCCTAACCGAACAACTGGAGTTTGCAAACGTAATTCTTCTTAACAAAACGGATTTGGTCAGCAAAACCGAACTCGGCCTGCTCCAAGCTGTGGTTACCAGGCTCAATCCCGGTGCAAAAATCATACAGAGCAGCTATTGCGATATCCCGGTCAAAGAGATTATCAGTACAGGGCTTTTTGATTTTGATGCCGCATCGCAGTCAGCAGGCTGGATAAAAGAACTGCAAGGGGCACATGTACCCGAAACCGAGGCGTACGGTATATCCTCTTTGGTTTTCAGGAGTAGGCGACCCTTCCATGCCAAGCGGTTTATGCGGTTTTTGCAGCAAGATTTCCCCTCAAACATCATCAGGTCCAAGGGATTGTTCTATACCGCGGACCAGCAATACCAGGCTATGAATTTTTCACAGGCAGGTGGTTCTTCAAAACTCGAATCCGCTGGCCTGTGGTGGTGCAGCATGCCTTTTGCCGAAAGAATGCAATACAGTGATTTTGCGATGAAACAGCTCGCAATAGAAGCCAGATGGGACAGAAATTTTGGAGACAGAATGAACGAACTGGTATTTATTGGCCAACAAATGGATAAAGCCCTTTTGACAAAAGAGCTGAATTCCTGCCTTCTTAACGAAAATGAACTCGCAATCTTTAAAGCGGGCAATTGGCCTGAGGCAAAACTGGAAATGATTAGCCAGGCCACATAAACTCTCGGGACCAAATAATGATCAATAGCAAAAAGACATACCAAAAGCGATTTGGTGCCATCAAACAGATGGTCGCTATGCTTTTGCTATGCGCTATTTTTTCCGTTATGGCTGTACAGGTCTTCCATCATCATGGAAACTGTGATGCAAAACATCCCCGGCACAAAACCTCCTATCAAAAGAAGGCAGAAAACTGCAGTATTTGCGAATACCTTTCAGGTCAGAAAAAACACGAGCACTTTGTTTCAGACCATACTGCACAAACCTATTTTCAGCCTAAGGGCGAGCCCATATTAAGTACCGTGTCTTTTCCACTTTATGATAAAGTAGCAGCTTCTGTCAGCAGCAGAGGGCCTCCGAGCATCAGCTGACCCAATACGCGACGCCTCTTCCGAAGGTGTCCTTTCCTAATTTTTTCAATTTCAGCAAAGGGAGAAGTCCTTTTATAAAACTATGCAGAAAATCTTCATGTGCATTGTATTTTTCGCAATGCCCCTAACTGCGCTCTCCCAAAAGGGCAAGACCAGTATCGTCAAAGGAAAAATAATCGAGCAGTCCAGCTCCAAACCTCTATCGGGCGTAGCCGTACAGGTTCTTGGCACTCAAAGCTTCAGCTTTTCGGGCGATGAGGGCTCCTTTGAACTTAAGGCTAGGCAAGGAGAAAATATCTCCCTAAGCTTTTCGCTGCTTGGAAAAAAGCCTGTACAATCATCTTTCCTCATTAAAGCCGATACCAATATTGTCATCTATATGGAAACGCTTTCACTTGCACTGGAGGAAGTAGCGGTAACGGCAACCAGGAGAAGGATCGGCTCCTCATCGGTAATAGACAGAACGGCCATCAAAAGCACCCAGCCGACAAGCCTGGCTGACGCCCTGCAGCTGCTGCCCGGTCAATTGGCATTGAACCCGGACCTGTCTTCGGCCCAGCAGATCAACATCAGGCAAGTACCCTCAAATACCGATGCTTCCAGGGCGAATGCACTTGGTACCGCACTTATACTGGATGGGATACCCTTTTCCAACAATGCCAACCTGCAGACCAATGTCAATATCCTAAATTCATCACCTGGAGCACTCGCCCCTTTCTCCTCGGTAGCAGGCAGGGGAAACGACCTGAGGCAGATTCCGGCAGATCAGATCGAGAGCATAGAAGTTATAAGAGGCGTGCCTTCGGCAAGGTACGGCGATCTGACAACGGGCGCCATCCTTGTCAATACCAGAGCCGGAGTTTTCAGGCCCCAGCTTACCACACGTATCAATCCAAACCTTGTAGAACAATCGGCCGGGTTTGGTACAAAACTGAAAGGCAACCAAGGTATTTTAAGTTTCGATGGCAATATCAGCTATTCGGAACAGGATCCAAGAAATACGCTGTCCCATTACACAAGAATAAACACGCAGCTTACCTGGAGCAGGCCCTGGCTAAAAGAGCAATTGTTCACAACCAGCAGGATTGCGCTGTTCAGCAGCCTTGATGATGCAAAGCAAAATCCCAGCGACCTCCGCTACCAAAGAAAGCTGTACAGCAGCGACAAGGGAATCAGGTTTTCCAGCAGCGGCAAGCTTAACATGGCAAATTCGTGGTTCTCGCTGCTGAGCTATGATATGGGACTGACCTATGCCAACCAGAAAAGCCTGGTGCAGGAGCTGGTTACCAGAGACCTTTTCCCGGTAAGCGATGCCACCACCAACACCACCCAGGTTGGCCGGTATGGAGAATCAGAGTATCTAAGCATTGTAAGTACAGAAGGAAAGCCGATTTCTTTGTACGGAAGGTTGGAGGGTACTATTTTCCGTTCCGGCCCATTAAATAGATCGGAAAACCAATTTGCGAACCAACTGGTAATCGGAACCGAATACCGATATGATGGAAACAATGGAGCAGGTCGATTGTTCGACCCGACCCGGCCGCCACGGCAGAACTACAGCATGGGCGACCGGCCAAGGAGCTATTCGGACATTCCTTCCCTGTCACAGCTTTCATACTATGCAGAAAACAGGTTAACTACAGATGTAGCTGGCAAAGAGGTCAATCTCAATGCAGGATTAAGATACGACAATGTACAGCCGCAAAGCCCTTTCAGGGGCAGTTACGGAAATATATTAGCGCCAAGGCTGAACATTGCCATCGAAACCTTTAAAAGCCTAAGGCTGAAAGCAGGTTATGGAATAACCGCAAAAGCCCCCACCCTTTCCTACATGTATCCGGGCGACAGGTACTTCGATCTTGTGAACTATAATTATTATGCTGCAAATCCGGCAGAACGCCTGGTTGTAATAACGACCGTTGTACTGGATGCAAGGAACGAAAAGCTTAAGTCCTACCAAGCAGAAAAATTTGAGCTCGGACTTGATTACCACCACAAGGGTTTTACCGGTTTCCTTACTGGTTTCCGCGAGGTGACTACAGGTGCATTTGGTACCGACCGAAAGGTTGTCCCTTTAACCGTTGCCAAATTTGAGGCAACGGGATTCCCTACCGGGCAAGTACCGGTACTACATCCGGTGCCTGTAAGGTACGACCCTTTTTATGCTGCGATGGATATGACCAGCAATAACCGAAGGATAAGCAGCACGGGAATAGAATTCCAGTTTGATACCCCGCCGATGGCGCAGTTAAATACCCGCTTTAATTTTACAGGTGCCTGGATCCAGACGCAAAGCTATGACGACGGAGATGTAGCAGATGCGGACAGGGCCGTATTCACCAGTACGACGCCGAAAAGAATTCCCATTTTCCGTTCCGGCTTTGGCAACAAGGGAGAGCGCTTCAATACCAGCGCAAGGTTCATTACACGCATACCCAAACTCAGGTTTATGGTAAGCGGCCTGATTCAGACCATTTGGAAGGACACCAATAGGAACTTAAATCTCAGTCCTTACCCTGTCGGTTACATCGATCAGCAAGGATTGGTTACCTACCTAGATGCCCAGCAGGCGATGGAGGAACAATACGCGGACCTGCGCCGATCCTTTTCCGCCAATAATTCGCTAACCGATCATCCACCGGCACTATGGCTGTTCAACCTGAGGGTAACCAAGGAATTCAGAGGTGGAAGCGACCTCTCCTTTTACGTAAACAACGTATTATCCGACAGGGGCAATTATTTTAACGCAATTACCCAATCCTATACAAACCGTAACCAAAACCTGTTTTTCGGAGCAGAATTCACAATTAGTCTTTAACAATTAAATATATAAAATGAAAACACAGAGATTTACACTTATTCTATTTTTGGCCTTGGCCACTACCATTTGGGGCTGCAAAAAGCGGGAAGGCAACCTTGTACAGACAGCTACGGTAAAAATCAATGTCAGCTATCCGGAAACCTATAGCCTAAAGCCAGCGGCCAATACCGAAGTAAAGCTGACCAATAAAGGTAACGGAAGTGTGGTTTCGGGTTTTACCAATGCCACCGGTGTAGCCACTTTTTCGGACGTAATTCCAGGTACTTACGACATTTCCGTAAACAAGTCCCTTAGCGCCGCCGAGTCGCTTACCCTCACCGGCGTATCTCAGGCAATTGTACTCAATGCAGCTAAAAGCGATGCAGTGGTTTCAGCTCCGCAATCCCCAGAAATAACCCTGCAGCTTTCCGGATCTGTCGCAGGGAATCTGGTCATCAAGGAAGTTTACTACACGGGCTCTAAAACGCCTGCCGGAGGAACGTACTTTTCCGACCAGTTTGTAGAGCTCTACAACAACTCCACCGAGGTAATTTATCTTGATGGACTTTGCATAGCTGATATTTATGGCAACGCCGGGCTGATCAACCCAAGTTCGCTGCCCACCGCTTTCAATACCGACAATACCAGCAGCTATGCAGGCAATGTCTGGAGAATTCCAGGAACGGGAAAGCAGCGCCCTTTGGCTCCGGGCGAAAGTATAATCATCGCCCAGGACGGGGTAAACCACAGGGAGGCAACCCTCAACCCTAACTCTCCGGTAGACCTCTCCAAAGCCGACTGGGAAACCTACAACGAAAGACCCGACAACCGCGACGCCGATGCACCTGGTGTTCCAAACCTTGAAAAGCTGTATTTTACTGGTGGCTTTGATTGGCTGCTAAGCGTTTTCGGACCTAGCTTGGTCATCTTCAGAACAGACGATTTCAGTAAACTGACCCTGTCCAACATCCCTGGCAGCACCAGCGCTACAACCTATGTCAAAATTCCGAACGCTTTGGTAATCGACAGTTTCCAGGCATTGAAAGATGCATCAAGCGGAAGCTTCAAACGTTTACCTGTGGCCATCGACGCGGGCTTTGTCTTTGCAACCGATACCTACACCGGCGAAAGCTTTAGAAGAAAAATAAGCACTACAATCAATGGAAGAAGAGTGCTGCAGGACACCAACAACAGTGGCGAGGATTTTCAGAAGTTGAGCACACCAACTCCTAGGGGATTTTAACGGCAATGATCGATTTGTTATCCAACCTTCAAACAGGATTGGTCCTTTGGCCAGCCCTGTTGATTTGCCTTGTTGTTACGGCGTGTTTTTTAAGTTTAAGATTACCAGCGAAGCTAAATCCTGGCGCACTAAAAACAATCGGCCTTTTTTTGTTGGTGATCAATGCCGGCAGCATCCGGAAAGCCGAGGCCCAATCAAAAACGGACAGTTTACTTGTACTTTCCCAAGCTGCACTGAGCAATAGCTGGTCATTGTCCGCCAACCCGATATTTCTTCGCGGCACAGCAGTGCCAGCCTTTGCCCAGCTCGGTGCATCGGCCCAGCTTACCAGTGGCGGTTTCAAACGGCCTCAGGATTTTAAACGGCAACTTAATTTTGGATTTGGTGCGACAGGATTAAGCAAGGTTAAGGACTGGCTTTTTTTTGGTTCCTTCGCCTACGGAAAAAACTACCGCGACAGCATCAGATACGCAAATGTTGCCAACCCTTACCAGGGAAATCCTTTTGTTACTGGCGATGGGGTAGGCGGAAATTGGCGCGGAGATGGGCTTGATGCCAGCCTGCAGCTTATAATGCCCAAGACCGGCCGTTGGCAGGCTGGCCTTAAGCTCGATTATTCAACCCAGCAGAATGCCCGCGACAATGATCCAAAACCATTAAACAGGTTACTTAGCTATGCAGTGCAGCCATCTGTAGCTTATAAATTCAGTCCAAACCATACCCTGTCTATTTTGGCAGGATATAGCTTCATGGACGAAGCAGTTGAAACAGGCTACTATTCGGATCAAAACCCTATCATCTACAGCATAAGAGGATACGGTGAATTTACAGCTGGCCCCGTCGTTACGGCGCAGCGGTTCACCAAAGGCCAGGGCTATCAGCTGGGAGCTGATTACCTTTACAAAAACAAGGTGGAACTTCTGTTTGGCGCCAGGTTTGGACGTCAGACCCAGGATGTAAGCGACGGAATAGCGAAGCCCATTTTTGTCGGTAGCTTTGATGAACATAAAGGAGAGGTCTTCGCCCTGTTTACAAGCGGACCTGAAAAACAGGGATTTGCGGCAAGCGCAAAAGCATGGTTCAGGAATGGAACGGGTTTTGATCCGATTTTCAATGCCATTAATCCGGCTTTCTATTTCTCCGGCCTGGATGCAAAAGTATCCTACTGGAAAAAGCGGGATCGGGACCTGCTCATTTTTGCATTCTATCCCGCATTAAGCTATACCAACTATTACGAAGGTATTGCCAAGACCAATTGGACAAGTGTGATGCTGAACCAGGATGCGGGATTTTCCATAATCAAACCGTTTTCAAAAAAAACCACCTTTAGCGGCGAACTAAAACTGGGCTACCACTTCAATCTCCAAAAGGACATCGTCGTTAACCGCCCAACCCAACTATCGCCTGTTCTTGTAGCCCCCCATTATCGATTTGCCAGCGCTGACTACCTGAAAGGCGCTGCCGATGTAGGGCTTACCTTTCAAGCTAGCAGCCTATCCTATCAGTTGAAAATGGGCATTGATAGGATACAGGCAACCGATTTGGGCAGCAGGAACAATGCGAACCTATCACTGAACTTAATTTTCTAGAAATGAAAAACATCAAAAAATATCAAAAACTACTCGTTTTAGTGATGACTGGAATGTTAGCGGCGTCTTGCAGCAGCACTAGGTTCTCAGCACAAAAATTCGACAATAGTTCATACGCTAACCTTTCGCAGCAGGACAAACAGTTGGCTGATACCTTAATCAAAAAAGTACTGGACAATGAGGGAATTTATACCGTTATAAGCGGCCTTAAGCCCATGAGCAGCGTTACCGAACTCTATCTCGACATTGCAGCTGTTGATACCTTATTGAGGGGCAATGCAAAGATAACCGATACTGCAAGCGAAGATTTAAAAAAACTCAAACGTTACCAGCGCATTGTAAACACGCTGAATTTTGGCGACCTGAGGTTCATGATCAGCCCCTATAGGGCACATCAGAAAAAGCAACGTACCATGCAAATATCCGTACACCGAAAATCGTTGGTAGATTCACTATTGCTGGCTGACCAGTCGTTTTTTGGACAGTTTGGCTTTGTACCTGGAACAAGTCCGGAAATACTGATCAATACAACCGAGTACGAACACAAACATAACCGGTTCAGGGCCTACGGACACCTGTTTGGCTATCCCGAGCATGCGGTCAGCTTCTTTACCGAGGCATCCATCAGCGAATCGAGAACGGGGGAATTTGTCAAGCGCGACTTTTTGCAGCTTCCGGTGTTCAGTTCCCAAACAGGGCGCTTTGTTTATGCGGTACCCAAAGGGTACAAAGCCGCAATAGTGGACCATAATATAGCTAACAGGGCAAAATACGCCCTTGCCAGCTACCAGGCAGAGCGAAGCAGATATGCGAGAAAAGATGGCTCGGTCCGCTACTATGAACTGCTGTTAAGCCTATTGAAAATAAATGGAAGATAAAAAAATAGGTTTTCTGACTGCCTGTGCACTGGTCATAGCCAATATGGTGGGCACTGGCGTTTTCTCAAGTCTGGGTTTTCAGGTCGGATCAACCCCATCGCCATTGGTACTGCTTTTCCTCTGGCTGTGCGGCGGACTGGTCGCACTTTGCGGAGGGCTAAGCTACGTAGAGCTGGCCAAACTGTATCCCCAGTCCGGGGGCGAGTACAGTTATATCCGTGATGCCTATCCAAGGCTGATTGCCTATTTTGCCGGCTTGGTATCCATAATTGCAGGCTTTGCAGCACCAGTTGCGCTTGCTGCCATAACATTCAGCAGCTATTTCGCCAGGTTTTTTCCGGCTATCGGCCAAAAATGGCTGGCACTTGTCATTATAAGCCAGATCACCCTGTTCCACTGCTTTACCATTAGCTTAGCCAGCAGATTTCAGCTGCTGACCACAGCGGTCAAGGTAATCTCGCTTTTGGCGTTTGTTTTTTATGGACTGGGCACCCCGGGAATGGCCAATTCATTTATGCCAGATGGCAGCGAAGTGCAAATGGTGACCAGCCGAGGATTTGCGGTTTCGCTCGTTTATGTTTCCTTTGCCTATTCCGGATGGAACGCCTGCGTGTACATATTTGGCGAAATCAGCAATCCATCAAAAAACATTGCTCGATCTATCATCACAGGAACGCTATTGGTTACGCTGCTGTACATCCTGTTGAATTTTGTATTTCTGAAAACGGTTTCCATGGCTTCACTGGATGGAGTGCTAGAAGTCGGCGCTGTTTCGGCAAACGTAATTTTCGGAAGTACAGGTGGCAAACGGATGGCCATGCTGATTGCTGTGCTCCTGGTTTCGAGCATTAGTGCGATGGTATGGGTTGGCCCCAGGGTAATGGCGAAGATGATGGACTGGAAAAGGATAGATCCATATGGTGATGAAAAACCGAGCGTACCACTTCGGGCGATAGCTTTACAGTATGCAGTTACCATATCGCTGCTGCTCACCGAAACATTCCAACAGATTTTAATATCGGCAGGGGTCTTGCTTGCACTTTGCTCCTGCCTATCGGTAGCCATACTTTTTAGACCCAAGAACAATGTTCCAAAAGCAAGGCTCATTGCACCATCGATCTTTCTTTTGGTAAACGGGTACACTATCCTTATTCTGCTGAGCTAAAAAAAAAGCGACGGGAACCACCCGTCGCATAACTACTAATTAAACAAACCCCTCATTGGCGATAAAAATACAAAAACAATCAAACAAAAGCAACAAAGTTGCATAAACTATTATTCACAGTTAGCAGTGTAAGAGCGATGCCATTTTTAGGGTTTAAGCATACCTATGAAAGTTTTTCAGCACCATCTTCACCGACACCTGCGGATTCTCGCCAACTTCGGTCATAGAACTCACCGGCAAATTAAAAGATAAAATATCCCGGACGGCGAAACCGCCCGGGATACCAAAGGGAGGTTGCCTCCTATTTTTTCCTGAGCTCGCTTTGGATGACCGGAACGAGCTTTTCCTCAAATTCCTTCCTTACAGCATCTTCCAGGATTTTGCCGCCCAGACTGTAGTAGCTTATCTTGCCCTGCCTATCTATCACCATCGTAGTGGGATATCCCAGGACGTGGAAGCGCTGGTTTGAAAGGCTGGCATCAGGGTCGGCAATAGTTTGGAAAAGAAAGGGATGTTTTGCCAGGTATTCCGCCAGGTCCTGTTTTTTTTCCTTTGCAATGGAAACAAACACAAGGTCTTTTTCCTTTCTGTACTTTTCTATCAGTTCGTTGAACGGAGCCACTTCGGTTTTACAGGGCGCACAGGCGATGAACCAGAAGTTAAGGACAACTACCTTCCCCTTTAACGAGCCCAGACTGATTTTTTTCCCATCAAGGGTCTTTCCTTCGAAGTCTGGAGCTGCTACCCCGACCATGGCGCCCGGCCGCTCTATATCGTATTTATTGGGTCCTGTGAATCTGGACAGTGCCTTTTCATATTCGTTGTCCTGGGCCTTTACTGGCGAGAAAAAAAAGACCTGTAGGACCATAAGGCAAAAAGATGCCATGAAACTTCGGCCTGGGCTGCAAAGCTGACCTATCCCGATTGAAACTTTAAGTATGCACATCATGTTCTGGTTTATCTGAAATCGATGCTAAAAGGAATCGATTTGCTGACGGTTTTGTTCTCTGTGGTATTTTTGTAGATCACCACCAGGTTGTACTCGCCCGATTCCCAGGCCTTGCTGCCGTCAATTTTGTTGGCAACCGGGCTTTTAAAATCGTTTGCCGCACCAATTTTCAGTTCCGGCAGGTCCTTGATTACCGTGAAGGGGCTGGTAGTCAGGTCAAATTCCGCATTGCCAAAAGTATAGATGCTCGGCTTGCTCCTATGCTCGTACATGTCATATACGATGGACTTGCTAAAGTCAATCTCTTCGATTGTTTTGGGATTATGGTTTGCCGATTTTTTGATCAGCAGCATATAGACAATCCCATCTCCTTTGACAAAGGAGATGCTCACCTGGCTTCTCAGCGTATCACCTTTGAAAAATTTCTCTTTAGGGTTGTCTGTCATCCCGTGGGAGTCGTAGACAGGTTCCCAGTTTTTTGACAGGTTGTGCTGGGTGATGATCGGGGTTACCGGCATGGTCTCCTTTTTGTAAATAGCGAAATCACGTCTAACTTCCAGCCTTGATCCGCTTTGGTCATAAACAGTGATCAGAAAATCGTACCTGCCTTCAACCGCATCCTTTGGTATAGTGAAATGTTTGTGGACGGTCGTATTCTTCAGATCCCTGTACTGGGCCCAGACTATTGCATGTTCCCAGGGCTTACTGTAGGTTTCCCCTTTTTTCTGCGAAATCCTGATCTCCACCTTGTCGAGCCTTTCCGCTGCGACTATGTCGGAATTGAAATGAAAATCCTCGCCGATCATGGCCAGACCTGCATTGCCCAGGCCAAGTTCTATGTTGTCGATGGTCGGTTTTGCTCCTTGCTCCGGAAGGGGGTTGTTATCTTTTTCGCAGCCGATTGTTAGAACCGACGCTCCAAGGAACAGTAATATAGAAGGAAGCAGCTTTTTTATCTTATTTTTTTCTGTAGTAATCATAATTGAATGTTGGACGTTTGAAATTGTTAAGCGGTAATATTATCCCGTGGCAAAGCCCCGTACCAGTACCACAGATTGGCACATAGGTATTAGCGGCTTACCTGAACGAAGAAATCCTATGGACTTAAGAACCAGGCGGTCCTTTATTGACTACTTTGACCAGTCCCGACAGGACCAGGCAATCACCGTACCGGATTGGTGGATTAATTTGCTCGGAAAAAAGTACAGCAACCTGAGTATTTGCTGCAGCTACATATTCCTGCTTTTGAAGCTGCGCAATAAATTCGCATATGCCGCAGGAGGAATCTGAAACTAGCTGTTTCTGCTCCTGATCGCCTAGGTAGAAAGCCAACCTATGCGCATGCGCAAAGACCACTACCTGCAGGCCCAGCAGAAGGATGAGTACGGCAGCAGCCAGAATGCGATAGGCTTTTGTTAGTGGAGAGTTATGCATCAATTGCCACAAAGTTGCAATAAACTATTTACTATTGCAAATTGTGTGCTGAAATAAAGATAACATTTCTAATTCTGCAACAAGGTTCTCCTTCAATGCAAAGGCGCTGTATCGGCTGGAAATATTTTTCACATCCTCAAAGGTCAACTTAAACACCTAATACAATCATTCAACGTAAAAACAAGAGGCTTCAGAAGCATCAACCGTGCAGCCTCTGAAATTCGATTTTCCTTGGGGATTTTAGGCTCTTAAATTTTATTTTGGGTTTATCGAACAAGCCCCTCTAACCAAAACCTCTTTTTCGTCTTCCACAAGTTCCGCCACACCAGCTACCAAATCCTCTAAACCACCCTTCTCCGGCAAAAGGCTCAGCAGCCCCGCCTGAACCATTTTCTAAAAGTCCTCAACATTGTCAAGCAAAATAATAATAGATTTTTCCCTACCTTGGTTAATCGAAGTCTGACCTATGTTTACAAAAACGAAAATGAAGAACTTGAAAGCCTTTGCCCTTTTGCTATACGCCTTATTGGCGTTCAGTTCCTGCAAGAAAGAAGACCGGTCAAATGAAAGGTTGTTGTGCAAGGTAAACGGAAAAACCTGGAAGCCGGCCGATTCGGATCCCAAATATGGTCGCGACGTAAGCGCACACCTGATCGATGAGGGGAAAATATTTTATCTGGACGCCTACCAGGAAGGGACCAGACAGACCGTATCATTATCCTTATTGCTCGACCGTGAAGTATCGCAAGGAATATACACATTGGATGGTGGCAAGCAGACAGCGGAATTCCTGGATGCCGGCAAAGGGCTAAAATTCAGGACGCAGACCGGCTACACGGGCACCCTTGAAATCCTAAAGCTGGACAAGGCTACAAACACGGCACAGGGCAGGTTCAGTTTCACTGCCAAAGAGCAGTCGACAGCCGCTACCGCCGAAATCACCGAGGGCAGCTTCAAGCTGCAGTACACCAACTATTGATACCCATTTAAAGCCCAAATGCAGAACCTATTGCCAATTTTAAATTCGTTTCTAAAAAAGTCTCCTACGAAAAGGCACCTTGTTCGCCTGCTTTCAAGAAGTAGTAATCGTTTACCAGAACCATCTTTTAGTTTGCGCTATAATGGAATTAAGTAATTCTATACATAGCTAATTGTACCAGACCACAAGATTTTCACCAGCAACGCCAAACCTGATCCTTCCATTAGTATGGCCAACGAAGACCTAAGATTTGTAGGGATAAACTTAAATCCTGACCACCCAAAGCCCAAACGCTGATGAATTACAATATATATATAAGTACGCTGGCTAATGAATCGGTTGCTAGTGCATCAAACGACGATTTACCGGTCGGCAACTTGACTGATTGAAGTATTAAAAAGCTACCGCGATCATTTCCAAATAGCCTACTCTTCCAATCTGATAAGTTGGAAAGTAAAGCATTTGCAAACGCATTGGATAAAAATCCGCTCGAACAGCACAAAGCAAAAACTGCCACATTTATTTGGAAAGCCGATCTATAACTAATATCTTAGTAATATGATTTTCAGACTCAGCTTCATCCTGTTCCTATTTGCTTATGGTACCTCTAGCGCCCAAAAACAGCCTTTGGCGATTACTTTCCAGCAGGCCGAAAAACAAGGTGTAACCATAGCAAAACTGGACAGCACCTACAAAAGTGCTGTAGATGCCAACCCTGAAAAAGCGGTCTTTAAATCCCCTGCAGGACAAAAGGATTTGCAGGCAGCTTACGGTGATCTGCTGGCTGAGCTACAAAAGCATCTGGCCGCAAACGGGTTCAAATGGGAAAAACCGACCAGGTGCTTCAACAGAATCTATTTTGCCCCGGAAGGCAAAATAGACTATTTCCTTTATAACTTTATTCCCAAACCTAGCGACCCCAATCCCATTAGCGAAGAAAAGCGCATAAAGTTTGAAAAACTCCTATCGTCCTTTATCAAAAACTACCAGTTCAAACTGAGTGCCGATGTGAAATTTGCCCAGTGCAGCCCGGTAACCTACAGTGACTTGAACTAAAAATGTGGCTCTGCAACATTGAACAGCATTGTGGCAAACAAAATCCATCAGCTTCCAAAACATGTTCAACCCAGCCCAATTACCTGCAGCCACGTGGATACCGAAAACTTTTTTTAGGTTCCAGTGTTAAAGCCTAAAACTAACATCATGTCAAAGAAAAAAGAAATATCACCCGAAACGGTAGCGCCCAGGGACGGCTACGACAATACAGGCACGCAAGGCTATGATTCCCTAACGGATGATGCCTACACAGGAAGCTCCAAAAAGCCAGCGGAAAACAAAGGGGAAACCGAAAGCGGTACAGGTAGCTCTTCCGAAGATTTTCCCAATTTAAAAACGGAAGAATAGAAGCATCAAACTTCTGAAGAGGAACTATCTATCATCAAGGAACCAATTCGTTCTATCCTACCAAATGGTTTAGCCTAGCCGCTGTCCCAGAAAAGTACTTTCCCGGTTTTGTTGCCAGTAGCAATTGAGCGATTAACTGATTATAAAACATAAATAACAAAATCTCCTGGTAAATCGATACCCCTTATCAGAAAATCGTTTAACGCGTTTTCGGTTTGCCCAGCAGGTGATTACGGCCTCAAACACCCACCCGTTCCCTTGGAATACCTAGCGGAGTTCCTTTAAGCAAGACATATACTGCAACCCTATCCAAGTTCCAACAAAAAATAACCCATGCCGTGTGGTCAAATTTCAGGGTTGCTTGGGCTGTTCTTCCAAGATCAATTCCTGTAAATCCATGTTTGTACGAATACACATAATATGAAAAGAATTCTATCTTACCTCCTGCTGCTTAATATACTCGCGATAGGATGTAAAAAAGAAGACCAGACGAACAACGATCCATTGTACAAAAGATGGTTCGTCTACAAAATCGAAAAACATTAAACAGATCAATCCGGCAACCCTCACCGGAATTTCAAGTTATGGTCGAACATCATAGATGATAGGCAAATGTTCTTCGAATTCAAGTAGCAATGCCAATTTTTGACTTACCAGGGCACGGGCAGCACCAGCGGGACAACCCAACAATCAGCTATACGCTTGCTGAAAATGCCGGTGAGTACCAATACCGGTTGCAGGTAAACCTGCTGTTCCTTTCATTTGTCATAGAAAATACGGGCTAAAACGAACTTGTAACCTTTGAGATGAAACCATTCTAGCATAGTTAATCTAATCTGTGGTTCCTGCGGAATATACTTCCATCTATCGGTTCTGCTCGACTAGGCCGTTAACCTGGCCCACTAAAATCCAATACGCTACTTATCCTTAGGAATTATGCTGGCTTCCTTAAGCTGCTCAAAGAGCTCATAAAATGTATCTTCCGTATCCTGATAAACGAGGAAACCAAGTTTTCTACTCTTGGACATATTGGTCATCACCTCTATCGGCCGCCCGAGATCTAAATCTGTATGCCAAGCAGTTGCCACCCTACTTAACTGGTTCTCCTTTAGTTTGTATTTATCGGCAATTTTATGCCAAGTTGCTGCATCATTCGCCATTTCTCTTTCCAGTGGTTCAATGTGAGTGCCATATCCTACGGCTTCCACACCAAAATAGTCCGCTATACGTTTCCATAACCTGCTCCACCTAAAAACGTCACCGTTAACCACGTTGAAAGCTTCATTCCTTGCAGCATCGGAAGTGGATGCCCATATCAGGTGCTTGGCCAGTAACCTTGCATCGGTCACATCAGACAGGCCATTCCATTGCGCAGCAGATCCGGGCCAAATGAAAGGACGCCCCTGCTCTTTACAAATTGAGGCATAAACTGCCAAGGTAGTCCCCATATTCATCGCGTTACCTACAACTTTTCCAATCACCGTATGCGGACGGTGGATGCTCCAGGTAAAGCCGTCCCTTTTGGCAGCGGCATACACCTCGTCTTCCTGCGCATAATAAAAATTTTCGATATCCAATCTCGGATGGTCCTCCCTTAGTGGCGTCTCGGGAAGAAATCCCTCTTTCGCATAAGCCTCAAAGGGACCCAAATAATGTTTCAGGCCTGTAACCAGTGCAACATGTTCTACCGATCCATTGGCAGAGAGCGCATCGAGAATATTCCGAACCATTAAACCATTCACCCGGATATTCTCTTTTTCGGTTTCATTGCGCATCCAGGTTGTAATGTATACATGGGTGGGCCTCACCTCCTTTAAAGCCAGCTTCAGGTTTTCCAAATCCAAAAGATCGGCTGCTATCGGCCTAAGACCGCTATTTTCGGTATTTGGATTTCTGGCAAGACCATAGGTTTCCCATCCGGAAGCAATCAGCTCTGTTGCAAGATTGCTTCCGATGATACCACTGGAACCCACTATTAATGCTATTTTTTTCATTTTATCTGTTTTAGTTCACATGCGCTTCTAAGTGTTACAAAAATAGCGATGGCGCAACTATCCCCAAATGACCTGCATCAACTCCTACACTTGATTTAGGTCAAGTCATTTTAGATACCGATGTACCGGCGAAAAAACTATCTTTGGGCACAAGAATTCTACGATGATCGAAATCCTATTTAAGCATATCGAACAGAAGGTAAATCTTAGCCCGGCCGAAAAAGAAATGATCGGTACTTTTTTTGTTGGCAAAAGATTGCGCAAAAAGCAGTACCTGCTTCAGGAGGGAGAGGTTTGCAGGCACCTCTGTTTTGTTGCCGATGGACTACTGAGAACCTATAACGTGGATGAAAAGGGCGACGAGCACATGAGCGTTTTTGGCTGGGAAGGTTGGTGGATTTCAGATTTCAATAGTTTTCTATCGCTGGAACCTGCGGTTTTTAACATCGATGCAATTGAAGATTCAAGTCTATTGATGATTTCCAGAGCCGATTACGAAAAGCTCACCCTTCAGGTGCCCATTATGGACCGGTACTTTAGGATATTGTTCCAAAACAGCCTGGTTACGAAGGAGCGTAGACTGATGAGTTCCATCACCCACACAGCAGCGCAGAAGTATATCCAACTATTGGGTTCCAATCCCGAAATCATTGCCAGGATACCACAGAACATGGTCGCATCCTATCTTGGTATAGCTCCAGAAACGCTTAGCCGCATCAAGAGAAATCTTGCTTCCAAAAGGTAATCGCCTTGGATGCCCAAAATCATCAGGACAAATAGTTCAGAAATTACTGAAAACAAACAGCCTATTTCCTGATCTTTGACACCTTGGCCCAAATAACATAGTCCAAAGAACCACATTTTGCAAAGACTCCCAGAGCCAAAGCAAAAAAACGCGATAAAGAGCATCAAGGTATGCGTCCACTCGCAACTTCGTTCAACAAAATGGTAGATGCGTAGTCCAACATTTTATTCACATGTTTGTCAAAAGAAAAAAGGAAAGAATGAAAGAAAGAACTCAATATCTGGGATCCCCTTATTGGCATAGGTTTACAAAACTTATGCGCTTTCGGCCTGTTCTTAACCAATTACGGATCCTGACTGCGTTTTGCTTCAAGGGACAAACATGATGTCAATATGATAGTATCTAGAATTTACAAACTACTTATTTGTCAATTGAAGAAAGTTCACCGCATTTTTACGCAAAAGGCATAAACGCTCTGGAGATTCGCGAAAATAATGCTGTAATTTTTCATGATCAGGCATTAAGCTGTTGATGATAAACTTCCGATTCCTATCTTTATGCCCATTATGCTACCATACCAACAAATAGACAGTGAAGACTCTGATCAGACCCTACTTTTAGCCGCCTTGCAAACCGCTAATGAAGCTACTGCCATCTATACCACCCGAGAGCTCCGTATCAGGTTTGCCAATGATGCCATGCTCAAGATTTGGGGAAAAGGTGCTTCGCCAATTGGAATGAATCTTGATGACGCATTGCCGGAACTGGCCGGGCAACCGTTTATCGATCTTTTGCAACGGGTATGGGACACCGGCGTGACCTCTGCTGGTTTCGACACGCCCGCTCAACTGGTGGTGGACGACAAGTTGCAAACATTTTATTTTGATTTTGAGTATCGTGCAATACAGAACGAATTTCAAAAAACCGTATGCATCATACATGCTGCCCGGGATGTCACCCAGCGCCGTCAGCATATGTTGCGTCTGGAGGAAAAGGAAGAGGAAGCACAGGTACTGAACGAAGAGATGGCCGCTACACTGGAAGAACTTCTCTCTACCAACGAAGAGCTCAACCAATCCCTTGCCATGCTTGCCGATAGCAGGGAACATGTGCGCACCATCATTGAACAGGCACCGATCGGCATCTGCATGCTTCAAGGACGAGAACTCAGAATAGAGCTGGCCAATGCGGAGATTCTCCGGATCTGGGGAAGATCAGAGGCGGAGGTAGTCGGAAAAAGCCACCAATCCGCAAGGCCTGAACTGCATGACCAACCTATGAACGACTGGCTTCGGGCGGTGTATGATACTGGTATAGCTAGGACGAATACAGAGCTGAGGGTACTACTGCATGATAAAACTGGGCGCCGTGAAGCATTTGTCAATTCCATATATAAGCCCATACGTTCTTCCAAAGGTAATATTACCGGTGTGCTGATCATATTGGAAGAGGTTACCGAGCAATTGGCTCGGCATCGAGAATATCAGAAGTCTGCCCATATGTTTGCCATGGCGGTAGAAGCAGCCGGGCTCGGAACTTTTTTTTATGAGCCGGACACAGGCCTTTTTTCCGGCAATGACACGCTCAAAAGCTGGTTTGGACTATCGTCAGGTGAAAGTATGGAGCTTTCCAAAGCTATAGAATCCATCTATCCGGAAGATCGTCCACTCGTGGCCCAGGCCATATCGGACGCATTAGATCCAAATTCCAAAGGCGATTATTTTGTGGAATACAGAATTAAAGCTTCCGAACATGAAGAAATAAGGATGGTGGAGGCGATCGGTAGGACAATTTTCGACGGACATGGAACGGCCGTTAGCCTAAATGGAACGCTTCGGGACATCACCGAGCAGAAAAAGGACCAGCAGCGCAAAGATGATTTTATCAGCATGGTAAGCCATGAGCTTAAGACCCCGTTAACGTCCATAAACGGCTATATGCAACTCATGCAGCGCAGGGCCATCAGTTCCGAAGATGCTCCTATGCAAAATCTCCTCGAAAAGGCGGTCAAACAAATTGCCAACATGAAGTCGATGATTCACGGGTTCCTCGATGTATCAAGGCTGGAATCGGGCAAACTTGTACTCAATGTAAGCCGATTCGATATTGCTGCACTATTAGCAACGTTAGATGAAGAGTATCGGGCTACCGTTGAGACCCATAGAATCGAGGTTAAACGAACCGAAAGCATTATTGTCAACGCGGACATGCAAAAAATAGCCCAAGTGGTGCAGAACCTGGTGTCCAATGCAGTAAAGTATGCGCCATCGCAAACAATAATAAGTCTGAACTACAGGCGAGATGGAGAATGGCTGAAGGTAAGTGTGCAGGACGAAGGTCCAGGCATTGCACTCGAGGACCGGGAAAATATATTTGACCGTTATTACAGGGCAAAAAACAATGAATCGGGAATTATCGCTGGCTTCGGAATCGGACTTTACCTGTGCCGTGAAATCATCGAACGCCATGGGGGGCATATTTATCTTGAGGAAAGCCAAGGGGGCGCCAAATTCACCTTCGCACTACCGCTATCTTAACCATCGAAAAATTGTGCATTTAGGCTAAGGAGTTAAAGAGAAAGAGTATCGGAGCGAATATTTTATCGATTGCGAACTGTAAACGATGTTTGGACGCTCTAAAATGAGGGGGTCATCTATAATTTGGGCAAGCTTTCAAAATTAAAAACCTTCAAAAACTCCCATTAGATGTTATTTCATCGGGGTTATATGTTTTCGTGCTCTCAAATTCACAAAACAGGACCGAATCTTCCAAATAACTACAAAATCATTAATGCATGTTTTTTATTTTAAGCGATCTAGAAATCAGATATTTTTATCTACAGATTTCACCGGCATATTAGATTTCCAATGGTTGAGTTTCGGACAGCCCATTGGGGGATATACCTGAATATATGTCGCCTCATTTACTTCTTTTCGATATCACTAAAAATTTTCTTTCTATGATTGACTCCCCAGTCTTTCATTGCATAAATTATGGGCGTCAACGTATCCGCATATGGCTCGTGCGTATATAGGATTTTGACCGGATGTTCACCTAGCACAGTTCTTTTGATTAGCTGGTGCTGTTCCAGCTCTTTTAGCTCCTTAGCCAGAACCTTAGGAGTAATGCCTGGGATACTTTCCTGGATATCGACAAATCTGTCGTTACCCACCCCAATTGAGACAATTATCGGAAATTTCCACTTGCCGCTCATTACGTCCAAAAAATCCCGTACCGGCTTTATGGTACTTATGCAATCGTTATATCCCCTTTTTACTGCCATAATTGTCTTTTGAAAATAATAAGCCGCTTTCCTTTAGGAAAGAGCTATACAAAGTAAAGCATATTATTTGGAAGTTTGTATTCCTAATTAAAGAAACACTAGTCAAAATGGAAAAAGAAGCTCTAGAACAAATAAGTCCGAGCACCCCTATATTTAAAGAAATACTCCGTTCACGAAGATCCTCACGTGGCTTCTTAGATACTCCTGTGTCGCAAAACATTATCACATCGGTTTTAGAAGATGCTACTTGGGCTCCCTCAAACTGCAATACCCAGCCTTGGCAAACCCATATCGTATCTGGCAACAAACTGAAAGAACTATCCCAGGCGCTCATACAAGATAACAACGCAGAAAGATTTTCTCCCGATTTTAGCTTTGACGTGCAGGAATACCACGGGCGATACCAGGAACGCTATCATCATCTGGCCAGGACCAATTATGGAGCATACGGAATTAAACGCGAGGATAGGCAAGGCCGAAAAGAAGTTGCTGATCTAAATTATAAATTCTTTAACGCCCCACATATTGCCATCCCGTTCATGCCTTCATTTGGGGATAATGTACGGGTGGGTGGCGACATAGGGATGTATGGGCAAACCTTTCTTTTATCACTCACAGCACATGGACTGGCGGGTATCCCACAGACAGCGTTGGGGTTTTTCGCAGGCAGGATAAGGGAAATACTGGACATACCAAACGAACTAAAAATGTTGTTCGGGATTTCATTCGGTTATGCAGATCCAAATGCGCCTGGCAATTCATTTAAGTTGGGAAGGGACCCGATTTCCAGCAATGTCATATTCCACCAATAAGATTGATAAATGAAAAATCCAGAACATAAAAAAATGCTCATCGGATTAACTTCGGGCAACGGATACGGCTTCCAGCCAGGCGCATGGCGAATGCCAGGTGTCGATCCTAAAAGCTATACGAGTTATGATGCACGTGTTAGACATGCTCAGGCAGCAGAGCGAGGTAAATTCCAGTTTATATTTCTGCCCGATGGCCCCTTTGCAGATCATAGTTCTCTTCTTGAAACCGAAGCGCCAAACTTCAACCTCGATGTGATGATGACCCTTGCCGCCGTGGCGCGGGAAACCAAGTACATAGGCCTCGTAGCTACTGGTTCCACCACCTTTAATGCACCCTACACCTTGGCCAAACAGTTCAAGGCATTGGATATCATGAGCCATGGGCGGGCCGGATGGAACGCCATAACTTCCACCAGCAATGAGGTGGCAGCAATATATGGTCAGACCATTCCCTCCAGCAAGGACCGCTATGGACGTGCACACGAGGTGATCCCTTTGGTTCAGGCCTTTTGGGGCAGCTGGGGCAAACAGGCTTGGGTACATAACCAGCAAACCGGACATTTTGCAAGACATGAGAAAATTTCTACTGTTAACTATAATGGCGAATATGTAAATGCCAGAGGCACGCTTTATATCCCTCCGTCGCCGCAGGGACAGCCGATAGTCTTTCATGCCGGGGGAAGTCCCAATGCGCATGAGCTTGCCGGTCGCTTTGCCAATGTGGTTATTGGTGCTGCTTTCACCATTGAGGACGGCATACAGCAACGCAACGCCTTTCGTGAAGCAGCGGTAAAATATGGACGTGATCCTGATGAAATCAAATTTATCGCAGGTATGATGACGACCATCGTTAAGGATAGGCGAACAGCGCTGGACCGCCGAATAAATCTAATGGGACATCTTATTCCCCAACGCGTAGCTTACCTCCAGCAGATGCTGGGTATCAGACTGGACGGTAACAATTTGAACGAACCTCTTTTCCAAGCGCAATTGGAAGCAGCACGCCCCTCACCTTACGACCCACGTTCTTCCAACGCCCTAAAAATTGCAAAGCAAGGCTGGAGTTTAAAGGATATTATAGCGCATGGAATTATTGATTACCATCCCGCGATCGTCGGTCCGGGCATTGAAGCTGCCGATCATATGCAGTCATGGTTCGAGGCAGGAGCTTGTGACGGTTTTTGGATTTCACCAGATGTACTGGATGATGGAATTGACGCTTTTGTTGATAAAGTAGTTCCTATTTTACAGGAACGCGGACTTTTCCATCGAGACTACGAAGGTACCACGCTAAGGGAGCATATCGGTGTTCCAGAACAATACGGAATAGACCCTCGGGTTTAACATAAAATGAGAACAGATTAAAATATAGAATTATGAAAATAGGAATTATTGGAACCGGCTCAATAGGAAGCCTTTTAGCAGAAAAATTAGCTGGGGCCGGATACCAGGTAAAAGTTACCAATACCAAGGCAATGCCTGAATTGGAAAAAATTGCGAGCGCTTTGGGTGCAACCCCAGCAAGCATATACGATGTAGTGAAAGGTGTAGATGCAATTATTTTTTCTATGCCCTTCAATACCTACAAAGATCTGCCGAAGGACCTGTTGAAAAATGTCCCCCAGGATGTGGTAGTAATGGATACTTCCAACTATTATCCCTTTAGGGACGGCGAGATTGCAGAACTGCAACAGGTAACCGAAAGCGAATATATTTCAGGCATATTAGACCGCCCGCTTGTAAAGGTGTTCAACAATATGCTGGAAGGTACCTTAAAATACAAGGGCAGACCATCCGGCGCAGCAGACAGGGTAGCTATTTCCATAGCTGGCGATAATCCCGAACATAAAAAAGTAGTCGCTCATCTTGTCGATCTTACAGGCTTTAATACCGTTGACGGCGGAGATTTGGCAGATTCCTGGAGACAGCAGCCTGGGACACCAGCCTACTGTACCGAACTGAACGAGGCGGAACTTAAACAGGCACTTGCCGTTGCTGAAAAAGGAAAAGCCCCCGCAATCCGGGACTTTATCATGGACAACCTGATGAAAAAAGACCAATGGCCTTCATACGAAGAAATTTTAGCGGGCAATCGCTTACATGAGATGGGAAAAAGCAAATAGACAACATTTAAAACAAGTAGCAATGAAAGTATTATACACGGCAGAGGCGACCGCAAACGGAGGCAGAAATGGCAATGTAAGAAGCGATAACGGAGTTTTGGACCTGCAGGTAAGCCCCGAAAGCAATGGGCGGTGCCAGCGATGATTACACTAATCCCGAACAGTTGTTCGCAGCAGGTTACGCAGCCTGTTTTGATAGTGCCCTAAACCATACCATTCGTCTGGAAAAGGTAAAAACTGGTCGAACATCTGTTACTGCAAAAGTTTCAATTGGACCACTTGAGGGAGGCGTATTTGGACTGGCTGTGGAACTAGTGGTAAACATATCAGAAATATCCATTGAAGAAGCCAAGCGACTTACTGAACGGGCACATCAGGTATGTCCCTATTCCAATGCCACCAGAAATAATATCCAGGTGAGCCTTGTTACCACAAATAGCTAAGATTAGGGCTATGAACCTGAGCTGAATCATTATATATAGAATTTAAAAGAATTAAATATGGAAAAGCAAAATCCTACGGTGCTCATCCTAGGTGCCAGCGGAACAATCGGTAGTAAACTCGCAAAAGAGCTCGAAGACCAACCTGTTGATATCCGTATCACTTCCCGTAGGCAGAACGAAGTTGAGCAACTTTGCAGCGAAGGAAAAGACTGCAAGTTTCTAGACCTCGATGATCCAACGACTTTTGCGCTTGCCCTTGCCGGAGTGGATCGAATCTTTCTATTGACCGGTTATACCGTGGGTATGCTCACCCAGAGTAAAACTTTAGTGGATGCGGCTAAAAAAGCGGGCGTTGGCCATATCGTACATGTTGGGGTATTCGCTGAATGGGATACAACTGATGCACATTTTGCATGGCACCAGATGATTGAAAAATACATTGAAACGAGTGGCATGGCATGGACACACCTGCATCCGAATATGTTCATGGAAGCCCTTACAGGAGCTTACCTCCCTAAGAACCTTACTTTCACCACCTATTGGGAAGATCGAAGGGTGGGCTACATTGCCGCCAGTGACATTGCGGCTGTTGCGGCAAAAGTTCTTGTAGATGGCCCTGATAGGCATGCTGGTAAAGATTATTGGTTGAGTGTTGAAAGCTATAGTGGAAAGGAAATCGCCCAATTGATGAGTGAGATAACTGGATTAGAAATCATATCTGACGAAAAAGGCCTTGAAGAATTCAAGCAATTGATTGAAGCGTGGATAGCGGAAGGTGCGGACCGTTGGTACGCCAGCGCCAACATTGAATTTGTCAAGCAAATGCTCGATGCAAGGATGTCCTATATGTCGATGGTACAGAATGATATACCATACATATTGGGAAGGCCAGCGAAAACAGTTAGGGAGTTTTTAGCTGAAAACAAAGAGCTGCTTATAGCCTCGGCCAACCACAAATAAATGCATTCCCGCTCACGGGCTAATCTTTGCCTGTGAGCAGGTACTTAGTCAATCAGTATTCACTTTGATATTTCAGAAAAAAGTTCTCTATTGACCGTGCCCGACTTTCTGCACAAAAAAAAACAAACTTGGTGGGTTAATAATTTACAATCAGCACTTTAACGCAAAACAATATTAATTGCAATATTCTCCACATCGGGGTCATCGAAGATGCATAATTCGAACCACTTTGTGGACGAATTGGTTGAATATTTGTGCTTCGATTGCCCTAACACCGCAAAGCCCCGAAACGTTGTACGTCATTTTATGGAAACACTTGAAGAAAAAATATTAAACTTTGAAAATTGGTCACAACCGTGGACATTTTACAAATTTGTATCCAACGACAAGACATTAAAAGAAAGTGAATTAAATTTGTTCAACGAAATTTGGACAAAAGCAGGTGGCTTTGAATTATGGAATAAGTGTGACTTGATTTATTCTAGAATTTGACACCGACGAGTTAACCTAAGAAAAGCTTCCCGATGAAAAATATATGCTTAGGTTGATTAATGCATATACAAATATTAATATCACATTTTCAGAATTGACAATTGATTTATTATCAAGTAAAAGTTGTAGTTAGAAAAATAGTATAGCAGATTTTTTCTATCTTGGTTAGTAAATGACAGACATATGTTTACAAAAATAAAGATGGGGAACCTGATAGCCCTTTCCCTATTGCTATACGCATTGTTAGCATTCAATTCCTGCGAAAAACAAGACAGGTCAAATGACAGGTTCGTGTGCAACGTAAACGGAAAAACCTGGAAGCCTGCCAATTCGGATCTCAAATATGGTCGCGACGTGAGCGCACACCTGATCGATGAGGGAAAAACATTTTATCTGGACGCTTACCAGGAAGTGACCAGACAGACCGTATCATTATCTATAATGCTTGATCGTGAAGTATCTCCAGGAATATACACATTGGAAGCTGGCAAGCAGACAGCGGAATTCATGGATGCAGGCAAAGGGCTAAAATTCAAGACGCAGATCGGCTCCACTGGTACCCTTGAAATCCTAAAGCTGGACAAAGCAACAAATACGGTACAGGGCAGGTTTAGTTTTATTGCCAAAGAGCAATCGACAGCCGCCACCGCAGATATCACCAATGGCAACTTCAAACTACAGTATACCAACTACTGATACCGATAAAGCAATTGTATTGCAAATCTACCTATGATGCTCATCGTCGGTTTTCAGCACGCCGAAGATCTACCGGATCTAAAACCCGGAGAATAATGATGTTGAGCTCCTGCCCAACTCATTTTTTGCCATGGATCGATTGGTTTCCTAGCTTCAGACTATTAAGCATAAAGTCCTTCTTGCTCAGTATAACCAAGACTCGTTAAAAGACGCTTAAAAAGCTTTTCCGAGAACAATTCGTGCAAATCCATGTTTGTAGGACTAGATATCATGAAAAGAATCCTATCCTACCTCTTCCTGCTTGCTGTATTAGCTACAGCCTGTAAAAAAGAGGGCGAGGCAAACAAAGACCCACTTTACAAAAGATGGTTCGTTTACAAAATCGAAAAACACTACACCGACAAATCCGGCAATGCGGACCGGAATTTCAAATCCTGGTCGAACATCATAGACGATAGGGAAATGTTCTTCGAATTTAGTCGACAAGGCCAATTTTTGACTTACCAGGGAATGGGGAGTTATACGCGAACCGGCCCAACAATCACCTACACGATTGCCGAAGATGCCGGGCACTACCAATACCAATTACGAGAGAATTGTTTAGTGCTTTCGTTCGTCGTGGAAAAGACAAGCTACAATGAGCATGTAACCCTTGAGATGAGGCCGTTCTAGCTTATTAGTTATCCTTTGGTCTTCCCTGAACTAAACAAATCGAAAATCTTAAATGATATTCTTTGCCGGCATTACACCACGTAATTGATTAGTGCAATGGGCTATTGGAGGAAGCTAACCTTCCAGCATGGTATATATATGTTCAAGCTCCTCTCCCAGCTCCAAATGAATCGAAAGCAATCTTTGCACTTCATCAAACTCCTTGCCTTCCAGCTCGCCGCTGGCATAGCGCTCAAGCATACCGCTCTTTATATATTTTTGTGCATCAAATTCCATCGAAATTTTTTTACCGCAAACCGGATATTCGGTTTAAATAGATTGGTAAAGTAAGTCATAATAAACCCGGCAATGCCATAATCGTAAGTAAGATTTGTCACAAACAAGCAACGATTAAATAATAAGCGCTTCATAATCAATACGTTATTAAATTAAAAGATAGTATATCTTCACCTATTCTGTAATGCCAATTTTAATTTAATTCATGGTTATTTTGTTTTTCAGAGCAATTTGGTTAACATTTTATGCTGGGCTTTCAAGAATAACCATACCAGCTGTCCTGCTATTGTAACCTAAGCAAAAGAACCATCCAGGAAATAGCGCAAAATTATACTGCGGGCAATTTCATCAAACATAGACTTATCAATAACCATAGCCATTTTGTGGGATGATGGCAATTGGACAAATAGTATTATCCTAATCACATTTTTTCTCGGTGTTATTAACTTTTTCACGCGCTTCGGAAATATAGCTGTAAGGACTTCTAAAGAAAAAGATGATTAGGAAAAAAACTACAAACATGATTGCCATTATTGCCCAGTGTATTTCTTTTTTCGATTCAAAAAAATAAAATACGGAGAAACATAACGTTGCTGTTATGAGCGACACCAGGAAATTGCGGAAAGTAATTTTCTTTTTCATAAATATTGCCTGAATTCTCAACGTCAGCTACCCTCCAAGAGGTTCGGATTTGTAGTTTAAAAATCTTTAAACACAGAACTTGATTAAGATCGTCATACTAGGCAACGGACAAAGTCGCAGGTTTGTTTCGACCGCGTCACATCCGCTGCAAATGCTGATGCAGGTTCAGGAATGGATTTCGGAAACAGTTTATCTCAAACGAGCAAAAAAGGCCATACACGGTAATTTTAGGGCGCTATGCAAAACCTAGCTTGGCAATACTAGCTATCACTAGGCCATGATTGGGTTATCCGCAATGGGAAGCTTGGCAAACTTCTGTACCTCGATGCTGGGAAACCCAAAGTCCTCGACCACCCTGCCCTCGATCAGATAGCAACCTGCACCGCGAAAGGGATAGGAAGGGGCCGAGTTTGGAAAATGCGTAGTATCAAAGAAATTTCCTTCGGTGTCCAAAAAGGTGCCGAACCACATCTTTTTATTGTTTTTGGTATATACCGTTTTTTCTGTGACGTAAAGGCCCACCATACGTACCGAGGTGCCGACAAACATCGGCAATTGCTTTGCCGTTGCGGCACCACGGTACCGTGTTTTAAGCAGGTCGAACATCGAAAGCGACAGCGGAAATCCCAGCAGTTCCAGTTCATGGTAGGCATCTTCCAAAGCGGTACCTGTCAGTTCGGGCATGGCGTAACTTTTATGCTCAACTGCAAAAAGCTCGGCATGGCTGCTTGGTTTTACCTTTGAGCCAAGCAGCAGATGCACTTCCCACAGCAGTTCCTTTTTGCTCCTTCCGGTAAACCTCAGTGCACCAACACGGATCAGGATGATGCACTGTTCCAAGGTAATGCCCACGCGTTTGACAAAATCTTCCAAAGAAGCAAAGTGTCCGTTGAAGCGCCGTTGCTCGGTAATGAGCTCGATGTACTTTGCTTCAAACCCCTGTATCCCGATAAAGCCCAAATAGGCATCATCGCCAAAGATGGCCACCACCCCAAAACTACGGTTTACGCAGGGCAGGTGCACCTTGGCCCCAGCCTTTGCAAGTTCATGCACATACAGCCACCTGGAATAAAAACCTCCGTAGTTGTTCAGTACCGCCACCATAAACTCCCTGGGGTGATAGGTCTTCAGATACAAACTTTGGTAGCTCTCCACGGCAAAGGAAGCAGAGTGCGCCTTGGAAAAACTGTAGCCCGCAAAACTGGAAACCTGGCGCCAAACTTCCGAAACGATCTCCTTTGGCCTGCCCAGACCCTCGGCCAGTTCGAAGAACCGTTCCACCAGACGATCAAATTCCTTTTTGGAGCGGTATTTCCCGCTCATCCCGCGGCGAAGTATATCCGCATCGGTTCCGTCCATCCCCGCAAAATGGATGCAGATCTTGATCACGTCTTCCTGATAGACCATGACACCATAAGTCTCCTTCAGCCGCTCTTCCATCACAGGGTGCAGGTACACGACTTTTTCAGGCGCATGAAAACTCTCGATATAGGTTTTCATCATCCCAGAACTGGCAACCCCGGGCCTGATGATCGAGCTTGCTGCAACCAGGTTAAGATAGTTGTCGCAGGTCAGCTTGGTCAACAGCTGCCGCATGGCTGGCGATTCGATATAGAAACAGCCAATGGTATTGCCCACCTTCAGCCTTGCGTTCAGGTTCGGATCTTTCATAAAATCCTTTACCTTATGGATATCGATCTTGAGGTTCTGGTTCTGTTCCACCAGCCGTACGGCTTCCTTGATATGTCCGATGCCCCTTTGCGAGAGGATATCGTATTTATCGTAGCCGATCTTCTCCGCTTCGTACATGTCCCACTGCACGGTAGGCATTCCCTTTGGAGGCAGATCCAAAGCGGTATAATAGGTTATCGGCTCTTCCGAAATCAGTACCCCGCCCGCGTGGATGCTCCTTTGGTTGGGCATATCCTGCATCAGGCTATAGATGGCCATTATTTTTTTGAAAGTGGAATTGTCCCTGTTGATAGCAGCCCTACTGGGATCGGTAAAGCCATCGATCTCTGATTTCGGCAGCCCCATTACCTTCCCTATTTCCCGGATGACCGAGCGATCCTTAAAGGTTGACATCGTACCCAGTAGCGCCGTATGTTCCCTTCCGTAGCGCTTAAAGATATAATCCTGCACGTCTTCCCTTTCGTCCCAGGAAAAATCAAGGTCGAAATCCGGCGGCGAGGTACGTTCCGCATTCAGGAAACGCTCGAAATAAAGGTCAAGTTCGATCGGATCGACATCGGTAATGCACAAACAGTAGGCAACGGTCGAATTAGCGCCTGAGCCCCTGCCGACATGGTTATAGCCCTGGTCCTTGGCATAACGGATGATGTCCCAGGTAATTAGAAAGTAGGCGCAAAAGTCCAGATCCACAATCACCTTCAGCTCCTGCCTCACCTTGGCCAAAGCCTCCTTGTTCTTGTTTCCGTAACGGTAGACCATTCCCTTCATCGCCAGTTTTTCCAGCAGCGCCTTATCGTCCTTTTTCGAGCCCGTAAAGGTTTTACGGTTCAAATTGATCCTGCCCAACGGATAATCCATCAGGCAGTCATTCATCATTGCCCGGGTATTGTCCAGAATAAAACTGTGCTTGGCAAACCTGGCCTCCATTTCCCCAGCCTTTAAAAAGCTGTCGGTCGGCCTGCATTTTTCCATCGGCCCTACCATGGTCAGTAGGGTATTTAGATCAATTCCCCGAAGGTATTCGTGCAGACGGTACTCGATCCTATCCGCCACAAAAACCGGCTGCAGGGCAACTAGCTTAGATTTAATTAATGAAATATCGATAGCGAACAGTTCATGCAGCTGGGAGAAATGGATTCCCAGGTACTCGTTTGAACGCAGTTCGCCCAAATAGCCGAAAGGGTAAATCACCTTGGCATCAGAAAAGGCCGGAGCCCTATCTGGAAGTTCCAGCTGCTCGAGGTTATGGTAGGTCAGAAAGTCGTTAAGTTCCTTCATGCCCTCCCTGTTGCGGGCAATGCCGATGAACAGCAATTTTTTATCCCGCCGAAATTCGATGCCCGCGATCGGCTTTAGGCCGTTATCGCTGCACTCGCGAAAAAACTCCATCACACCTGTAGAGTTATTGACATCGGTCAGCGCAAGTTGGGTGATGCCATGGCCGATGGCCTCTGATACAATTTTTTCAATGGACATCGTACCATAACGCAGGCTGTACCGGGAGTGGACATTGATATACATAGCCTTACATATTGAGGTTCAAGGTCGAGGCAAGTGCTATGGAATCCTGGCCGAAGCGTCTTCTGATCCTGTCCATTGCCTGGCACAGGGAATAGGCCTGCTTGGAAGAGGAATACATATCCATCTGCTCAAAACCAGATACAAGGTGGGAAAAGCGCACGCCTACCAGCCGCAAAAGCATCCGTTTAGCATACAGTGATTTGAAAAGCTCCTTGGTCTTCAGCAGCAGCACCTTGTCCAGGGAAGTGTAAGGGATCATGGCCTGCTTGGTCACCGTCTCGAAATTGGAATAGCGGATCGTTACGGTCACGCAGGCGGTCAGTTTCTGCTTTTCCCGCAATTCAAAGCCCAGATCCATGACCATTGCGGTCAGCATTTGGTTGATCGCTTCCACGTCGATGGTATCCGCCTTAAAGGTACTTTGGGTTCCAATGCTCTTCTGTTCGGTATAAGGGACAACAGGCGAATGGTCTATGCCTTTTGCCTTGTTGAGCAGCACCAGTCCATTTTTTCCCAGCACCGAAACCATCATATCTGGATGTACCTGCGAAAGGTTGATGATCCTCCGAATGCCCATATCCGAGAGCTTGACAAAGGTCTTCTCCCCAAGACCCGGAATTTTTTTGATCGATAGCGGATTCAAAAAGGGAACCACCCCAGGTTGCTCTATGTTCAGCTCGCCGTTGGGCTTGCATTCATTGGTAGCCATCTTGGAAACGGTTTTATTCACCGAAAGGCCGAAGGAAATCGGCAGCCCGGTTTCCTTTATCACCGTTGCCCGCAGCTCGTGCGCATATTTCATTACTCCATGGAAACGGTCCATTCCGGTCATATCGATATAATGCTCATCGATACTTGCCTTTTCAATCAATGGTACACGTTCACGAAGGATATCGGTAATCTCCAGCGAGGCCTTGGAGTACTCGTCCATATTCCCGCGAACAAATACAGCATGCGGGCATAATAGTTTGGCCATCCTTGAGGGCATGGCAGAATGTATTCCAAACTTCCTGGCCTCGTAACTGCACGAGGCCACCACCCCGCGATCGGAGCTACCTCCGATTATGACGGGCTTGCCGGCCAGGGATGGATCTTTGCGTACCTCAACGGACACAAAAAAAGCATCCTGGTCCATATGGATGATGTGTTTATCGCCAGACATAATTTTAATAGTTGATTGGGATTACAAATTTATACTAAATATATTAGTGTATTATCAACAAAATACTAACATTTTTAGTTTTCATAATCTCATTCTATCAATTGAAGCGGCCAACATCGACACCCTGGATTTTAGGTTAAATGAAATTGCAAATTGCCTTTACGCTCCAAATATATTTGAAATCCGCAAACGAAGGGAATAGGTTTTGCACCAGGCTGGCCCAAAATTGAATCATGCGGAATTTTGACCTATAAGCCAAAAAGTAAGTCACGAGATATTGATCGGCGAATTGATGCAACACACGGACTTCACTACATACTTACAGTTTCACTCATTGAGATGGAAGCTTTCTTCGACCAAAATAAGCTATACCCGCATAGCTGGAGCGCTGGATCGGGAAAGATACTTGTAGCAAGCCATAGTACCAAGAATTTATAATGGCATTTGAAACCATATCTGCAATCGGTAAAAAGGCCCTTCCAAAGGAAAGGCCTTGATGAAAGCTCCGATTGAATTACTTTTTTTTGGTAGCCTTGCCAGCCTTGTCGGCAATGTACTTTTCGATCACCGTCCTTTCATTGGAGCCGGTTGCGCGTTTTGCCCCGACAACCTGCTGGATGCTCACCTTCATTTTTGCCGCTACGTGCGAAAGCTCATAGTCCTGTGAGGAATTCACCTTCTTTCTGTCGCTTGGTCCTGTCTTTGCCATAATTTATTTTTTTAGTTTAGGTTGTCAAGGTAATTATTTGTCCAAAGCCTCCCAATGGACAGCTTTTTTTGTTAAACATCACAAATCCACGAATGTTTCAGGAATATAACCGCTGCTCTTTTGTATAATAGGCCGGCCGTCCACCGATTTTTTCCGAAAGGATTTTTTTGCCGGTCGGGCTCTCCTGGATCTTGGCACCGTGGATCTTCATCGCATCGCGCAGTTCGCCTTTGAGTTGCTCCCCGTTCTCCTTTGCAATAAATTCAATGGCTTCCTTTAGAACCAAGGCCATGCTGCCGTACAGCTTTTTCATTTGGGCCTTTGGGATAGCCGAGGCAATCGAAAATGGTGAAATCCTGGCCTGCCAGAGTATTTCGTCGGCATAGGAATTCCCAATTCCGCGAATTGCCTTTTGGTCCATCAACACTTCCTTTATCATTTTTTTCCGCTTTAAAAGCAGGGCGACGAACTCGGCGTGAGAGATATCGAGCGCATCGGGAGCCTTGGGTTTTTCCGGATCCAGGGTCGGGGTTGCCTGTTTGAGGATATCCACTACCGCAAAACCTTCGCCACCGGAAAAACGGAAGGTGAAAACGGTGAACCTGGGAAGTTCCGATCCCTTTTCCAGATGCTGGAGTTCCCCCCGCAGCATCAGGTGGATTCCCAGCACATGCTCGCCAAACCTGAGCTGCAGGGTCTTTCCCTCCCGGCGGACCTCGGCCAGCCTTTCTCCCTCCAAGGCCTTTTTCGCCCGCTCAGTGGGAACCTTCAGCTTATTTGATACGATGAAATCGATTTCCTTAAGGTTCTTTCCCAAAAACCTTCGGGATAAAATCTCCGCAAATACGGTCAAGTCCGGTAGTTCTGCCATAGCTTTAAATATTATACGCTCAAATATTTCTTGATCTGCTTCACCGAATTTCCGTTCAGAACGATTGCATCCTTCAGATCCTGCTCCGAGAGCTGGAACTCCTGCGCCCAACGGGCAATGTCCGCCGGATCATCGGCATTTATCTCGCGGTGCTCATCCTGGTCCACAAAAGGCTCGAGCGTATCGGCATCGTCCTCGATCGAAAACTGCTTTTCTGTTTGTTCGGTATCAGGGATGTTTTCCCCGAAGCCAAAATCATCCTTGTTCTCTTCCATCTTTATTTTATAAGGTGCATTTTTATATCAAAAAAATTCATTCTACTTTAGGATTGCCGTTTTATGATCAAGCCCTTTTCCAGGCGTACCGCTGAAGATAGCGCCTTAGAGCTTTAGCCGATCGATCGCATCGATATCCTAAGGTCCTCCATCCTACGCACGGGTAAAACTTGTACCGCCCTGCCTTGGCACACGCGGATTTTCTGCACGCCCTCCCATCCAAATGAAATTCGCAATGGTGGCGAAAAGCATGATGATCCCGGATCACAACCTTAGTTTGGCCGAATCGCCGCCCTTTCGCGTCCTTGGGCTGGCAGGTCTTTGAAAAATCGCGGTTTAGTTCGCATTTTCAGTCCCAACGCTCAACCGTTCTGCAGGAGTGGAACATCGCCGTTTCGAAAAAGTTTCAGCGGAAACCAAATACAGGTATTGCTTCCCGGAGCAACTATTGGCGAACCATGCAGGCGCACGAAAAGGGCGAGCATGCTGGCAGCTGAGCCTATTTTGATAACAAACCATGTTGTAGGGATGATCCGAACGCCCGGCAAAGCGGAATGACGGAACCGATAGCCGATTGGCCGCTCCTGATTAATCGGTATCCTAGCTGCCTGTTTCTTTGGAAAATGAGTTCAATGCCGCCTTTGCTTTCTCCGGCTTTTGCATAAGCAGCGGCCGTTTCGCCCATTTCACCTTTTCGAAAACCTTATTGGGATACCGGTGTTCCAACCTCGAATCAGCAACCTTTAAAACACATGAGCGAAAAAATTTCAGCGTATGTCCGCACCTGCGCAGATCTACTCACTGCAAAAAGGCTTACCCTTGCCTTCGCCGAAAGCGCTACCTGCGGCAGGATCGCCGCCGAGTTTTCCATGGCAACCGATGCGGGCAAGTTTCTGTTGGGGGGACTTGGCTGCTACAATGCCTATATAAAGGAAAAGCTTTTGGACGTTGACCCCTTGCTGATCAAATATTTTACTCCAGAATCACCGGAAGTGACCTTTGCCATTACCCAGGGACTGGACAAACTTTTCCACGCCGATATACTCATAGGCTGCACCGGACACCTGTCCGGGAGGCAGCGAGACAAGGGACAAGCCAGTGGGTACCATGTTCATTCACGGTATCCATAAAGGGAAAAGATATTCCAGGACCGTTCCACATTTTAAGGGGACCAGCACGATATCATTGGAAGCACCATTGAGCGCACGGCCTTACTGCTACAGGACTACCTTAAAAAACCTAACACTAACCCAGAGATATGAAAAAAGCAATCTATTACCTTATTCTGATTGGCGTACTGCCCATAGCGGCAAGCGCCCAGCGCGGACTGCCGCCCAAGGAATCCACCCGGCAGACCCTGGTCACCAAGTATCCCCAGCACCTGGACTTTCTTCCCGAAATGGTGAAGCTCCTGAAAGCGCCATCCGGATTCCAGGTCAGTATCGCAGCCTCCGGCCTGGGCAAGCCCCGTATGCTGCAACAGGGACCAGATGGTTCACTGTATGTAACAAGGCGCGATGCGGGCGACGTACTGATGTTAAAGGACGGCGACGGAGACGGCAGGTTCGAAGACCTGGTAACAGTGCTGTCCGACTTTAAGGGCGTTCACGGCATCGCCTTAAAAGACGGCTACATGTACCTTGCAAACAACACCCAGCTAAGAAGATATCCAATGAATCCCGACGGCATGCTCGGAGATATGGAACTGTTGATAAGCGATCTTCCAAACGGTGGCCAGCATCCCAACCGCACCATAGCTTTCGGACCCGATGGAATGCTCTACATCAGTGTGGGTACACTTTGCAACGACTGCAAGGAAAGCGATAAGGAGGCAGCCACCATGCTACAGGTGGATCCAAAGACCTGGAAGAGAAAAATTTTTGCGAGCGGCCTTAGAAATACGATAGGTTTTGGCTTCCACCCAGCCACCGGAGAGATGTGGGGCATCGACAACGGAGGGGACGGCAAGGGAAGCAAATGGCCTCCCGAAGAAGTGAACAAAATAGAAATGGGCGGGGATTACGGCTTCCCCTACGCCTATGGAAAGCAGGAAGTGGACAGGACCCGGGAAGATCCGGCCGGCAACACCAAGGAGGAGGTTGCCAAAATGACCAAGCCCTCTGTACTGGAACTCACCGCCCACCAGGCTCCGATCGGTTTTAGTTTTATCAACAACGCATCGAACCTTCCATCGGGATGGGGAGACGATGGCCTTGTCGCCTGGCACGGATCATGGAACGCTTCAAAACCGGTGGGCTTTAAAGTGCAGCGTATCATTTTTGAAAACGGAACGGCGGTAGCAACGGAGGATTTTCTAACCGGTTTCCTAAGGCCGGGATTCCCTATCTTCCACAGAAAGACTAGGTTCGGACGGCCTGCAGGCGTTACAGTGACTCCACAGGGGGTTACCTATGTTTCCGATGACGCCAACGGAGTGATTTACGCAGTAAAAAAAACCAGATAACATGAAAGCAACCAACAAATACATCTCCCTAGCAGCAATAGCAATGCTCGTTTTTGGCTGCATTGCCCAAAAACCCACCGAGCGCATCTCCTTCATGGCCGATGAGGCCTATCCCGAAGGCATCGCCTTTGACAGCACAGCCAATGTCTATTACGTTTCCTCGGCAAGGCTTGGTACGATCGGCAAGGTTAGCCCCCAGGGAAGCTATTCGGTCCTTTACCAGGACAACAGCCTTAAATCAACCTATGGCGTAAAGGTCCACGGCAACAAACTGATCTTTTGTGCAGGGGATGCCAACTACAGCAAATTTACCTCGCCCGATACCAGAACCAAAATGGCAAGGCTGCTAGCGGTAGATACCCGAACCGGCAGCAAACTGATGGATGTGGACCTTTCCCAGCTTGTTCCGGGAAAACATTTTCCAAACGACATTGCCATCGACCCTCAGGGCAACATGTACGTCACCGACAGTTTCGCCCATGCGATCTACAAGGTGAGTCCCGAGGGCAAGGCCAGTGTTTTTGCAAAAAGCAAGCTTTTCCAGACCATGGGCGTTGGGCTTAACGGTATTGTCTACCATCCCGAAGGCTACCTTGTTGCCTGCAGCAGCAGCACAGGACAGTTCTACAAAGTGGATATCCAAAACCCTGAAAACGTACGTAAAGTAAGCATCGATCAGTTCTTCCTTGGAGCCGACGGACTTTTGCTGGATGACAGTTCCCATCTGAGCGTGGTTGTGAACGGCGGGACCGACAAGATCTTCCGCCTGGAAAGTACCGACAACTGGCAGTCGGCGAAGCTCTCGGCCAGCACGCTTGCATCCGACAGGTTTACCTACCCTTCCACCGCCACCAGGTTCCAGAACAGCACCTGGGTAATGAATGCCAAGTTTTCCGAATTGGTGGACAGCAACAGCGTACCTTCGAAAAACTTTGCAATACAGAAAGTGGTCTTCAAGCCACTTCCAAAACCAAAGAACTGATTACCATCCTAATTAAAACGGAAAGGCAGCTAAAAAGCTGCCTTTCCGTTTTAATAACGGCAATGATTCAAACTTACCAATTTGCTCTCGCCAATCCCCAAAGCAGGCCATAACGGGCAAAGGCTATAAAGGCAAAGCGGTACCCAGGTCGGTCACGAACGGTTGCAAAATCGGCATTTTCGGTATCCGAACCAGCTCTAAGGCTTCGATCGCAATGGCGATAAAACATAGCTGCTGCTCAACTTTTTCAATTGCCTTTTGCCCGCTCAACGCTCAGGACAACGGTCTGTACAGGTGCATCGGCCAATGCGGTTCTAAGCTCGGCGTCGGAAGCGAAGCTGAGCTTTGCAACCGTCCTTTTTTCATAGCTGACCTCAAATCTTTCTGTTTCAAAAGGCCATGGCTCCACTACCAGCGCTCCGCAGCACCTCACCGTATGCACCGTCCCGTTTGGTCCGTTGCTGATTTCAGCCGCACGCCCCTGCGGGGGAAGGATTTCCTGGCAGATCAAAAGCGAAAAGGCATCGCAGAACTCCAGCAGCGCATAGGCGCTGTCAACTTCGGCCTTACTGGTGCCAGCTTCCTTTGTCCATTTTTTTTCCTTGCCCTTCAGCGCCTTCAGGAATGGTCCCGCGGCAGGCTCCTTTCCATGCGTAAAGTGAATATGCCTGGAAAGCAGCAATGCAATAAAACGGCTCTTGGTCAAAGCCATATCCATGAGCTGCTCGCTGGCATCCTGTTCAAAGACCATGTCCTTGAAATTTTTTGGTGCGCCGTTTGCGTCGATCAGCGGGTTACGCTGAAACTCGTTGTAGACATCGTCATGTTCGGCGGTAGCGATCAGGGTGTCCACCCACCTGCCGGGCTGGTCTGCCAGCTTCCACCTTGCGCAAAGCTGGGCTGCCAAAAGTCCATGGGAACGCTGGGTAACAAAATGCCAGCAAGCATCATTATAGTAAGCTATCATAGTATATATTGTCCATAGGTATTTGGCAATCTACCTGCCTTTTCCATTTATGATTTATTCCCTTTGAATTCCACCTTTTCCAGATCTGTCCGGGGCGGCCCGCAGACAACCTTTCCCGATAGGTCAAAGCGCCCGCCATGGCAGGGGCAGTCCCAGCTTTTTTCGGCGGCATTGAATATGACCGTGCATCCCGCATGGCTGCAAATCGGATTCAGGGCTGTAACCTTTCCGTTCACGTCCTTGTACAGCGCCAGTTTTTTGCCGTCAAATTCGGCAATTCTGCCCTCCCCTGTGCTAAGCTGCGAGAGTTTTTCGAGTTCCTGTATGCCGAAACGATCGGCTACAAAGCGCCAGGCCACGTCCGCGTTTTCCTTCACAAATTCCGAAAAGCCGGCAACGGGCTTAAGCCGTGACGGGGAAAAGAGCCTTTCGAACCTGTTCTGTATCCCTAAAACCATGTCGGCTATAATCTTGGCTGCGATCGTGCCGAACATCATCCCGTTTCCGTTGAATCCAGTTGCGATATAGACCTGCTCGTTTAGCAAACCGATATAGGGAAGCCCATCCACCGGGACGTAGTACTGCGACGACCACCTAAAGGGTATGGATTTTACGCCATAATATTTCCTTGCGTACGACTCTAGATCTGAAAATGCCTGCTCGGGATCTCCATGTCCGGTTTTATGGTCCGCTCCGCCAAGAATCAGGTACTTGCTTCCGTCGATTTTGTGCGTTCGGAAGTAATGGTAGGGTTCCTGCATATCATAGGCAAGACCGGAAGGGTAATTATCGTCCTTCAGTTCTATGCCCAGCACGTAGCTTCTGTAGGGAGCGCATCGAAAACTGAAGGAAGTAATGCCCGGGGGGATATGCGTTGCGTAAACTAGATTCCGCCCACGAAGGCTACGGCCTTCAATATGGACATCGATATTCCCTTCCGCTTGTCCATGGTCGCCAACAAAGCTTTCCTCCAGGATTTCTCCGCCCAGTTTTTGAAATGCGCCGGCCAGCCCCTGTATATATTTCAATGGATGAAACTGCCCCTGCCGGGAAAACCTTATTGCCCTTTCAAACGGCACGGGTACGTCGTTGGTCTGCGATTCGCCTACGGCAATGCCAGCACGTAGGGATGCCTGCAGGATCTGCTCCAACTGGTCGGTCTGTTTGCCGGTCTCGGAGAAGAGATAGCCATCCTTGTATTCCAGCTCGCAGTCAATTCCATACTCCCCGGCAAGCGAAGCTATTATAGATCTGGCTTCCTTCCCGGCCTCGGCAAGTTCCTTGGCCGCCTGCTTTCCAAAGTCGCGTTCGACCTCCGGGTAGGTGGCATCAAAAAAGGTGTTCAGGTGCGCACTTGTTCCCCCGGTGGTACCAAAGCCTATTTTTCCAGCTTCGACCACAACGCACCTTTTCCCGGCCTGCTGCAGCAGCAGTGCGGTAGTAAGCCCTGTAATGCCCGCGCCAACTATGATCACATCATAAACTGTCTCCGTTTTCGAGCCATCGGCTATTGCGACGAAAGGTTCTTTTAGGGTTTGCCAGGGACTTATGGTACACGAATCCCTGGGAATGGTCTTATTGCTTTTTTCCATAGCTTTAGAGTTAATGGGTGAACAGTGATTTGTAATTTCTGTGCTTCAAGAAACAAGGCTGGGTATTAGCCATACCTTCGATCCAACGCACGCCCACTAGGAACTACTTCGCAGCTTCTTTGTTTAGTTTTTATGGAAATATCGGCAGTAGCTTGGCTATAAGTGCCATCTGCCTGCATAATGCCAATAACTCTTTCCTGTAGAAGAAAGCGTGCAGTAAAAACTTATGCACCTGAGGAAAATTATAAGCCAATGATGGATGCTCCCAGCGATGATGCTGAACGCACCAGCCAAAAAACGAGTTAAAGGCCGCAACGGGAAGGCAATTAAGTGGAAAGGACCTTAACCTTTGGAATGATTTAATGATCTGCCGTCCTTTTTATGCGGTGTAGTCAAACGGTAGGCAATCGTCGAAGCTACGGCAAAAACAATGTGCGCTGGTATCCGCTGGAGATAGAAGTCGAGCTTTCTGTTGTTGGGCGGCAGGGGATGTAGCTTAAAGGTCGCCTTCCAGATCAACATACCTGCAAGGCCGCTGATGGCGCCCAGTACAAGTCCGTTCCTTATGCTCCTGTCGATCTGCCCCTTTTCCCAAAGATCCACGTAGACCGCTGCGAAAACCATCCCCATTCCGTAATGTGCCGACCAGCCGGCGATCACTTTTGCCCTCGGCGAAAAAGAGGGCAAAATCCTTCCCACCAGCTTTTCAAGCTGATCGGGCTCCCTGAATTCCTCTTTTGGGATCAGCGACATCAGCGCACTGGCAGCAGTCATAAACGAAGTTCCGGTGGCACCGGAGATTAAGGTCTTCCCAAGCTTGTTCATGATAAGCTAACACGCAGCCGAAGAAATAGTTTCCTTAAAGATCCGAACAGGACCACAGGTCAAACAAACGCGCTATTAACAAAAAAGGGCCACTGTAGCGCGACCCTTTTTTTTGGTTTTTCCAGCGGAAACTTAGCTTATTGAAATCTGGCGGACCACATTTTTGGCCTCTTGAAGTTTCGCGATCTCAATACGGAGTATCCCGTCGATATATTTCGCGTGGATCGCGTCATGGTCAGCGCTGTCCGGAAGGGTAAAAGTACGGTTGAATGAGCCGTAGCTGAACTCCTTTCTCGTGAAGTTTTTTCCCTGATCTTCGTTCGAGTCTTCCTTCTGAACGGAAACGGTCATCATCCCGCGTTCAAGATTGATCCTGAAATCTTCCTTTGCAAGACCTGGAGCCGCCAGCTCGACCTGGAAATTATCGGCCGTTTCGCAGATGTTCACCGCCGGTACAAGTGCCATATCCCCTCCGGAAAAAAAGCTATCGGTAAAGATGGAATCGAATACCCCGCCGAAAGTCGGCACCATCGCTCTTAGGTTGTTGTTTGGTTTGTCTGAATTGAATTTAACCAGTGTCATCGGTTTTTCCTCCTTAATTGTTTTTTAATGATTGAAACTATGATTAATTAAAACGGGAACCCTGTCCCGAAATCGGTTCATCAACCCGCATGCCAATGCAAAAAGAGCTGTTCCAAGCTGAAAAAAGTTCAGGAAAAACGAAAAAATTTCAGTTCCTGGTTGACATTTTTTCAGACCCGCTTACCAAAAAACGAAACTCGACGTATTTTTGCACCGGGTATTTGACGGGTTAAACCATGAACGAGATGGCGGTACAACGCCCGGACCACGATCTGATTAGAAAAAGCCCCTGGAGAAAACAATTTCAAGTAAGATGCCACCTGGTATTCTTTCTTCCAAAACCTGGCCTACGGAAATGCTGATTGTTAAGGTGCGAACTACAATCTAATAAGCTTCGTGGTGCAGCGGGATTTCAAAATAAAAACTTGATCCTTTACCGAATTCGCTCTCTGCCCAGATTTTACCTCCATGCCTTTCGATAATTTCGGCACTCAGGTAAAGTCCGATTCCAAATCCTGAAATGTTGCTGTTGCCATGCACACGGTAATAGCGCTCAAAAACCTTCTTAAGGTCGCCAGGCTTAAGGCCCTGCACTTGATCGGCAACACTAACCCTGGCCATATTGCCGACAATGGTGCACTTTAGGAGCACTTCTGACCTGTCATTGGAATATTTGATTGCATTGCTTAAAAGGTTCGATAGTACATTCCCTATCTTGTCCTTGTCGGCGAACACCGTTATTCCCCTACATTGCCCGTATAAGATCCTGTGGCTCGACTGCTGGTGTTCCATATCCGCAACTATTTCTACGATAAGGTCCTGGAGATCAAAAGCGGATTTATCCAATACTATCTTGCCCGACTCCAGGCGGGAAATATTCAGAAAACCGTTGATCATTCGCGACATTTTATCTACTTGTCGGGCGGCAATGTCAAGCGAGTCCATTAACCGTTGGTTCTGTCCCTTTTCTGCGGTTTTACGAAGGAGTTGAACGTGCCCTTTTAAGGAGGTCAATGGTGTTTTTAGCTCATGGCTTACCATGCCTATGAAATCATTTTTCCTCAGTTCATCCAATTTCCGCTCGGTAATCTCGTGCATAACCCCGGTAAAGTAGCTGTCGATGCCATTGTTGTCCAATTGTACGGTTCCGATTCCCCTTAGCCACCTCAATTTCTGGTCCCGAAAACCTACTACCGGGTATTCGCTATCGAAACGGGTTCCATTTGCAATCGCATACTCGACCTGCTGTGCTACTTGTTGACGGTAATCTTCATGAATTTGACCAATGGTAGCCTCATAGGTCATTTGCTCATCTGCATGGAATCCAAAAAGCTCTTTTAGTTTTGCCGAAGGCATAAAAACCTTGTCCCTGACAGTAATATAGAAAGAGCCAAGTTCGGCAGCGTCGATGGCCATGCGAAGGCTCTCCTCGGCCCGTTCAACTTTTTTCATCGACAGATAAGGATCGGTTATGTCCATTATCACTCCTGTAAAGTCCATATATTCTCCGGAGCGGTCCTGCTTCAGGTTACCTACCGCACGCAACCACCGTAATCTTTTATCACGTTTGCCGATCACCGGATAACTGATATCATAATGGCCGCCCGAGGCAATCGTTGCTTCCAGGTGTCTTTCAACTTCTTTCCTATGCTCCTCACCGATCTGCGCTATCAGGCCAGGAATTGTGACCGTATCCGATGGTAGGAATCCGAAAAGTTCCTTTAATCTGTCGGATGCGACCAGTTTCCTGGTCTCGGCATTGATCCACCAGGTCCCAAAATCCGCAGCTTCGATGGCAAGCCTTAAGGCACTTTCGGCCTGTTCTACCTTTTGACGAGAGAATACAAGCTCTGTGATGTCTGTGGCAGTCACCAATATGCTGTCAACTTGGCCATCCTTGTCGAGCAACGGCTGGTAGACGAAATTCACGAACAGCTCCCTGCCCTGCAGCACTGACCGCACCTCGTTACCCGTGTAGGTTTCCCCGGAGGTAAATACGTTATCCAAAATTGCCGGAAAAAGCTGGCCTGCTAATTCTGGAAGGGCCTCTATCAACGGCATTCCTATCACATTTATATTTTTGCCCCACAGGTCTAGGATCTTCGCGTTTGCGGTGTCGATGATCATTCCCCTACCAACCAGTAGCGCTATAGCTACCGGTGCATTGGCGATCATATAACGGAGCTTGGTTTCGCTAAGGTTCAGTTTTTCCAACGCAGCTCCCAGCAAGTCCTGCGAAGCTATCAGCTCCTCATTTGAGCTAACAAGTTCTTTATTAGCCGCTTCCACTTCCCCGTTCAATATTTCCAAATCATGCGAAAGCCTGAGTTTTTCCCGTTCCTGTTGCCTATGTTCGGTAACGTCGCGGGTGGTGCCAGATACTGCGGTTACTTTTCCCAGCGCGTCGAAGACGGGCATTAGAATATAATCATAGACGCGTTTCCCCAGGGTCGCGTGAGGAAAGGAAACTTCGCCACGGACAGGCTTTCCAGTTGCAATAATAGCATCGATTTCACGCTCGTGCATCTGCGCATGCCAAGGTTCGTAGCCATTTTCCAACAGGCTTTTGCCAATCGCATCGTCCCATGTTTTGCCCCACATCTCCAGAAGCGCCCTGTTGGCATAGGTAAATGTATAGTCCAGCGCGAAAACATAAATAAGGTCGGGCGTGTTGGATGTTATCGTTTCATACATCTGCTGCAGCCTTTCGGCATGTTCAAGTGCGGATTTTCGCTGGGAGATATCACTTGCCGCACCAAACCATTCGACGATTCCGCCATCCGCATCAAGGATAGGGACTGCCCTAGAGGCTGTCCATCCCGTTGAGCCGTCCGCCCTAAGCACCCTATGCTCCAACTCAAAAACTCCTTTGGTAGCCAAAGCTTTGGATATGGCAGAGTTGACCAGCGCTATGTCCAGCGGATGTACATTGCGTTCGCGCCAATCCTTAACCGGCCTGTCGCTGCTCTTTAAAAAACCGCGACCGTCCAGCTCGTGCATTATCTCCCAATCAGCGCTCATGCGATATATAACATCTGATGTTGCGCTAACCAGTGCCCTAAAACGTTCCGCAATAGCTATTCCTTCACTCATCTTTGCAAACTAACTTTTATTGCAAAATAATCAAAATAGCCAAAATATCGAAAATCTTTGAAAAAAGAAACCCTTGAAGGCGATCGTAATTGTCCAATCGCTATAGCATCCTGCTGATGATCAGGACCACGGTGCCATAGGATCGGAGGAAAGAAATCAATTGGATTAAGAGGTTTTCAATCGGTTAAAACTATCCGATATTCCCTATGCCAGCGGAGTATTGAGCATCGCGGAGTGCAACATTGCGCAGGCCGTAAATCGAAAACCTATCGACCGGAATGCTTGGACCTGACTACCAGATCCAGTTCATCAACCGAAGACCTGATCATTCCCATCAGACCGAGCTGCTCTTCCCGGGATACTGCCCTTTCGAAAAGTTCGACCAGTCCCTGAAGGTTTGCGATCGGTTTTCTTATTACATGGGACTGGATGTGCTCGATGTGCTCCAGTGCGCTGGTGGTCTGCACCAGTGTAGTGATATCGTAACCGATACAAAAAATGCCCGAAGGATTACCGCTCTTGTCCATCAGCGCCCTGTAGTCCCATTGGGTAGCAATATAGCCACCCCTTCCATCATGTTTCCTCACCTTCGCCGGAAAAACCAAATTAGGATACCTGAAGCACTGCGCCCCAACAGCCTGGCAGACAACGGTGTCTTCGGGATGCATGGTGATTGCGTAGTTCTTGCCCAGAAGGTTGCCATGTTGAGGCTCAAAAACTTTACTGTAAAGGCTGTTTACGTACTGGTAGGTACTATCCATACCGACGCTTATCAGATAGAACGTACTGGAATTGTCCAGCAGATTCCTTAGGGGCTCAAAACTTTCCATAACTAAAACGCAATATAACCTATGCAACCCAGCCATGGGATTTGCAGCAAAAAAATTGCGTATAGGTTAAATTGTGTTCGGCAAAACCATATCCAGTGCCCCCAACACTCGGCCGCGCTGAACCGATAGTTTCCGTCGCTTTTTTGATGAGCCATGCAAGACAGTTAATTGAGCTATACAGGAAAGTTTTTTCCGTTTTGCGCACATAGCTTTGTATGAATTTAAAATAACACATATGAGGACAATAGTTATGACCGGGGCAACATCAGGGATTGGTGCAGCTGCATTAAAGCATTTTATGGCATTACCAGACACGAACATATTCATAGGTGCCCGGGCGGTTGGAGACCACCTTGGCCAAGGAAAGCAGCAGCTGCCACTGGACCTTTCCTCCCTGGAAAGCGTCCGTGCATTTAGCACTAGCATTCAAAAACAATTGGGAGACAGAAAGATCGACATACTGGTGTTAAATGCAGGCATTAGGGCTGCCGACAACAAACAGCGGAGCGCGGAGGGTTTTGAATTGACATTTGCCACAAACCATCTGGCACACTACCTGCTTGCAAGGTTGCTGCTTTCCAATATGGCGGACGGCAGCAAAATTGTGATCACCACAAGTGACGCACACAACCCTGCTGTTGTTCACTTTGGCCCTAAAACATTAGACATTGGCGCATTGGCCCGTCCTACCGAAGAGAGTCCGAAAGGAATGGCGTTCTATGGCGCAACAAAACTCTGCAACCTGCTGACCGCAATTTCGCTGCAGGACAAATTAGCGACGCAAAGCGATATCGGGGTAATCGCCTTCAATCCGGGGCTGACCGGAAATACTTCTTTGATGGGCAAACAATCCGTACCTTTGAAACTGATGGTACCGATTATCCGCCCTTTGTTTCAAATGATAGGCATCTTTAAGCCTGCATTTTTTATGGGGACGGCAAAACGTTCCGGAAAGGCTTTGGCCGAACTTGCGCTAGGCATAGCTGCACTTCCCAAGGGAAGGATCTATGCCTCGCTGGTACGGGGAAGACTTACCTTCCCCAACCCTTCGCAGCTTGCCCAGGACAAGGATGCCCAAGATCGGTTATGGAAGGAAAGCGCGGCGATGGTAGGCCTTGATATATAGCAATCAAAAGATGAAAAAGCATACAGAAAACCTATTTTCGGAATCCATCGTCTATTCCCTGGCTACGGCAAAGGCCACCGAATACGACAACCTGCTTTTGGAAAGCGTCCTGTTGATGCAGCTCTCGGGCGAGATGACCTTTGAAACCTCTGGCGATAGGATTACTGCAAGACCAGGCGAGGTATACCTGGTTAGAAAGCACCAGTTCGTAAAAACCACCAAGACGCCAAAAAGCAACGGGCAGTACAATGCCCTGATGTTTATCCTGAAAGAGGAAATACTTCGCGAGTACGCCCTAGAAAAGCAGCTGGGGACTAGCGCAAACTACCAGGGCAGAAAAAGCATACGTCTAGCAGAAAATGCCTATCTAAAGGGATTTTTCGACTCGCTGCTTCCCCATGTTCAGCATCCCAAGACACTTGCCGACCCGTTGAGCATTTTGAAAGTGAGAGAGGCAATCGAACTTCTGCTGTTGGGAAAACCAGAGCTCAAGGCCTTTCTTTTTGACTTTTCCGTGCCGCATAAAATTGATCTGGAAAAGTTTATGCTAGCTAATTTCCGGTTCAATGTCCCGATCGACAAATTTGCGAAATTGACCGGGCGGAGCCTTGCCGGTTTCAAACGTGATTTTTCAAAATCATTTGGCATGTCTCCCAGGCGATGGCTGCAGCAAAAACGACTTACGGCAGCCCACGATGAATTGGAAAAAAGAAACAAAAAACCATCCTCAATTTATTTGGAGCTAGGCTTTGAGAGTCTATCCCATTTCTCCTATGCCTTTAAAAAGCAGTTCGGTTATTCACCCACCGAGCTAACCAGGTTTTCATAGTTACCAATCTTTTAGTGAACAGCACAGATTTATGCTACTCATTGCTCAGCTTAAAATCGTAGATTTCAAATAAACCAAATTGTCCTGAGACAACAAGTAGCAAGTAGTATAGAAAGAAGATGTAAGGCGAGCGGCATTTGGCAAACCACAAATGCTACTTTCCTCGCTAAGCGTTGCTAAAGATCCATAACGGAACAGGGCTGTAAACATCCTCATTTTCCTTAACTAACTTCCCAGCAATCAATGGTATGTACTACTGCATAAAAGACGCAAATGGATATTCGTGCTCAAGGGCGTTTGAACTTATACCTTTTGCAGGGAATACAGTAAGATTCGGATCTTTCTGTTGGTTAAGATTATGATCGTAACGCAATAGATTCGATAGCGATCGAAAAGGGTATTGGGACGAATCGATCTTGCAGCATATAAATTATTACTAGCAATTAGCCTAGAGAACAATCTATAGAATGGGCCTTACGCTGAACCAGCCAAATAAATGGTGCGCTAGGACATAAGCCATCGAAATCTGCTTGGATGGTCTTCCCTAGCAACTGTCCACGTTCCTCTAATATCTCGCCCGGGTATAGTTGAACCCTTGCAAGGCTATCAACAGGTGGCCTGCCAATTTCTCTTTTTGCACTAAACAATATCGCTCCGCAGGATGTTGTTTGATGCAAGTCAGGACAGCTGATTTATTCAATTATTGCTTATGGCACTTAAAATTACTGGGTATATACTTTACGTTATGCTTTTCACCTACTGCTACTATTTCCTGAACAGGAAGATGTCCAACAAGTGGATCCTAATAATGTATCCTTTAATATTTGTTGCTGCGATCTACCCCATCAAAATATGGTTTGGCGCGGTCCGTCCTGTCTATGGCAACGCTTTCTCAGAAAGCTGGCTAAAGATCATCCTGATGAGCCTGGCAGGATTTACCCTTTTCAATTTTTTCTATGGTGTTATAAACCTGATGGTTGATGCACAGGTGGGCTTTCATAAAAGCTATGGCAGGCCTGACCTGAATCCTGTCAGGTACGTTATCGACCGGCAAAGCATTATCAAAAAAGGGTTCCATCTGTTTTTCTATACCGGAGGCATCCTATTGATCGGAATCTGCTTTCTAAAATATTGATCGTTCATCCAGTGCACTACGAGACCGAAAATATAACCGTCGAGCAGGCCATAGCTAAGGGTCGAAGGACGATCCTGCTTCCCTGCCTGCTTATGCTGTTCGGGCCGGCTATGGCTATCTATTTAATTACCCGGCATGCGTACGCAATGATGCTCGCCCCCATGATCCTGTTGCTTGGCGCAGCTCTGGCAGCGATCTATCGTGCTTATGCGGTTCCCCGATGGAAGATATGGGCATTTTCCAAGGTAAGAAATGTCCATGAACTGAAAAGACGTGCCGAGTTCGCATGGCTGATGCCAAATGAAGAAAATGCAGGCATCAGAAAGTTTGAGCGTTGGACCGGCGAACAGAAACAGGCGTGGCTCGGGATCGAAAAAAAATTTGATGCGCAGGACATTTTTGTTGAACGTCCGGAAGTTCCCGCCGAAACCAGGGTATATTTTGCCTGGTACAAAAAGCTATGGGTAATGCTGCTGGCGCTGATCACGCTGGGATTTGGCGCACTGCCCTATTTTTTCCTTGACCATGACCGCTCCCTTGCCAGCCTGGTCTGGCAGTGCGTAGTAGGAATATTCTTTGTCAGTTTGGGAGGTTGGCTATTTTACGAGTCCTTAAAGCAGCTCATCAACCGAAAGGCGCAGCTTGTCATGAATTCCTACGGGTTGGAAACCGCCGGTTCCGGATTCTGCAGCTGGTCGCAGATTCGCGACCTGAGGATCGTTCCCAGCGGCAATGGGCGTTACCGTACTTTCCATTTGAGGTACTGGGCAGATAACGTTTATATTGATTTTGAACTGGATGGAATGACCATTGGAAGGAGAAAGCTGGACAGATACCTGCGCACATACCAGGGCAGGCATTCAATAGCCTACAAAAACCCAAAGCAATTATAGCCAACAGCAATTATTTTTTTGTTTGACAGCCATCGATCGGCATTTATAGGTTCTGGTAAATATAGCTGGACGAGCTGCAAAACGACTCATATCATAGGCATACCCGGAAAAAAAACCTGACCGAAATGTACGTGATAAAAAGCCTTCGGTCATTCTAGCCTAGCCATGGATGCTGGTTCATGCATTTCCGCATGCTTTGCAGTGAAATGTTCTTCTTCCATCAATATGTTGCTGGCGTTTTCCCCTCCTGCATAATTCCGTGCAAGCCTGTACCAGCAAAAGCATTGATTTCCGGCAAGAAAGCATGTAAGCTTTTACTGAACAGTAATCCAGTAGCCCCAATAAATAAGTAACTTTGCTTTTATGTACAAAGACAGCAGCTTCTATGAACAGGTCCACCAGATCGCAAGGCTGATCCCAAAGGGAAGGGTTACGACCTATGGTGCCATTGCAAAGGCGCTGGGCGTCTCAAGCTCCTCGAGAATGGTCGGTAATGCCATGGCCCATGCCCATGACCCGAGACTTGGGGTACCCGGCCACCGCGTCGTAAACAGCAATGGAATGCTTACCGGCAAGCATCACTTTGATTCCCCAACACAAATGGAGCAGCTGCTGGAAGCCGAAGGCATCATCGTTAAGGACGATCAGGTCCAGCACTTCGGCAAAGTATTCTGGGATCCGCTAGCGGAGATCTAGCCTAGGAATAAGTTATCTCGCGCAGACCGGCACCCAGATTTTTATTGAACTGCTCGGTCACGTATGAAGCGAGCGCGTAGGTATCTTGTTCATCGTGGTGGTGGCAGAAGAAACTTACCGTCTCCAGTCCCCTATCCATCCATTCGGAAATCCTTTCCACCCAGTTGTCCACCCTGGCAAAATCCGACCTTTCATGACCGCCCCCGTTTCCAACAAAACGGACAAAAAGATCCGGTGTCGGCAGTTCCATGTGCAGGCAGTCCCTGCGTCCACTTGAATCGGTCATTGCGGATCCTATATTAAGTTTGGCCAGCAGATCAAAAAGTTTAATTCGGATCTGTTCCTGCGAAAACCAGTCCTGGTGACGGACTTCCGCAAAAAGGCGCTTTTCTGCTGGCCAGCTCTCCAGAAAGCTGGCCAGGTGCTGAAAATCTTTCGGACCAAAGCTGCCGCCCAGCTGCAGAAGCGAGGGACCTTCGAATTTCCCCAGTCCGGCAACCGCATCCAGGTACATTCTGGTCAGTAAATCACAGTCCTGCAACCTTTTGATGTGGCTGATCATTCTTGAAACCTTTGGAAAGAACAGAAAGTTACGGTTTTCAGAAGCCTCGACCTGCTGCTTCCATCTGCCTATCTCCTCTGGCCCAGGAACTGAAAAAAAAGTTGCATTGAGTTCGATCGAATCCAATCGCCGTGCATACGACTCCAAAAAATCACGCTGCTTTGTCCCTGGCGGATAGAACGGACCGGCCCATTGCTTTCTTCCCCATTTCGCCATTCCAACACTGAACCTGCATGGCTTCGCCGAAGGAATGCCCTTCAGTGAATTCCTTGTAATCCTTCCATCGGGCGGCAGCAGAAAGTCAATATCCTTGATCGCTTCCGGTTCAACTCTTCCAAACTCCATCTCTCCAGGTTAGCTTTCATGCCTTTCGATCGCATCCCCGATTTTAAGCAGGGTATCCTCCGCAATTTCATCGCTGGAAAACCAGCACACCCCGTGGTCCAGGCAGTCCGGCCACACCGTTCCCAGAAATGCGCCATCATTGTAGATCCTGTACTGGTGCTTGTCTTCCTGGGGGGATTCCGGTTCTACGCGAAGGGTCTGCGACTCTCCCTGCAAGGTTACTCTGACCTCGAAGGGCTCCATGATATTTTCTTCCATATGCTTTGGTAAAACTAATGATTTATTTCCTTTTAACCGGCCTGCAACCTACCGATCCTAACTCTAAATACAGATCGTTTGATCTATAAAACCGATCGGGCAAAAAACATTACCCGGAATTGAACAGGTCCGGTGGCGGATTATTCGGACCGCCGGCCTTTGGCTTTTTCCTGCCTGTATTTTTATAGATTCTTTTCGAAACATCCGCAGGCGGCATCGCTTCACCGAAAAGGTTGCCCGTACGCGGCTCGTCGGGCACTTCGTTCAGCAGTTCCATCGATTTGTTCCATTTCTCCTTGGTGGAGACAGGCAGCACCTGTTTGCTGACACGGTAACGGTTCATCAGCCGGTCCGGATAGGGTACGCAAAGGGCCAGCAGCTGTTCAACGGTCGGTTTTCTGCGCAGCACAAAATCCTCGTCCGCTTTGCTCAAAATCACCGGCATGCGGTCATAGGGGTGGATTTCCCCAACGGTCTTGTTAGCCTTGCAGGTAAAGATCGCATAGCGTCTCTGGGTTTCCCCTGGAACCGTACTTGGCACTTCGGTCCACAGGCCCAGAAAAGCGAACACCTTTCGCTCGGTAACAAAACGCCATGGCCTTTTGTCCTCCCTTGTCAGCTCCTCTGATTCGTAAAAACCGTCGGCAAGGATAATACAGAAGTTCCCTGCATCCAGCAGCTTTTTGAAGTTGGGCGTCTGCATAACGTCTTCGCTTCGGATGTTGAAAGAGGCAAAGGACTTGTCGATTCCCCAGAACATGCGCTGCACGACCGATGGCTCTTCTGTAGTCACCACATAGCCAATATCGGTCACCGCAATATTGGGGTCGGCGACATAAGGCCCCTGGATGGTATAGTTGCCCTGCTTGATCAGTTCCTTTTCCTCTGCCGTAAGGGTATATCTTGCGCACATCAGCCTACCGGTTTAACTATAGCAAAAAAAACATTGCGCTCCAGGGGCAGCTGCTCCGGCCCATAAGATGCCGCGACAAGCTTAGGGCTATTCATCGCAAGCTCCTCCTGAATCCTTGATCTGCTCAGCGACCTGCGTTACGATCTGGTAAAGTACCGCACGGAGCATATCGTTGGATGCGGTCCATAAGCTCCCGTCCGTGAAATCCGGATGCGGAGGCTCGCCTTCCATATCCCCTTCGGCGCCCTGCGCATCGGCTTCCCTCATCCACATGTAACCTACGGTATTGAAATCATCGTCGAAAACCGTAAAGTTACCGGTAGCTCCCTGCACATCCACCACGAACAGGCTCTGCATCCTTCCGCCGAGCTTTGCGTCCACCAGGTACCCAAGTCCCTGATTGTAGGATATGATGTTCACCAGCTGGTTGCTGCGTCCGATGCGGAATCCATAACCAGTCTCCCTGTTACCGTAGGCCTCTATATAAGATTTTACAAACTGGTCGAAGGCCTTCATAAAAGGGGCGTCCTTCGTTTCTTCCGCAATGGTCACCCAGAAGAATTCGTTTCCTGTGGTTGCCGAGCAGGCGGTAATTTCCGGGAAGTTTGCCTTCAGCCTTTGGCAAAGCAGGTCCATCGGCGCTACATCTATCTGTTGCATACTCATCATTCTATATCCTAAATTAACATTTTTTTTCCTGCCCTGTTTCATCCTTTTTTATTTTGCCTTTACCACGATCACGTCCGAAATCCTGGTGGTGAACTTCCGGGAGAGGAACTGCTGCCGCATGAACCATTTTTTTTCATAGCCCATCACCGCGTAGCGCACCTTATCCTTACCGTAGGCGGCGTTCATACTGTCCACTGCTGCCAGTGCGTTTTTCATTTTCTGCCTTTTTTCGTCGCCCAGCTGATCGAACATGGATGCCTGCACCTGCGATGCAGGTTTGAGGCCCTTGAGCTCCACGCCCACTTTCTGGTAACGGTATCCCCGAACGAAAAAACGCCTTAGCGCCGAAAGCGCATTGGAGATCAGCACCGCCGTATCATCGGTGGCCATATCCAGCTTGACCTCCAGTCCGGCACTGTATCGGTCGCTCACCACCGCAAACCTTGAGGTGTGGGCAAAAACGAACAGCTTCGAACAGACCGAGCCCTGCGACCTGAGCTTCAGCGCCGCATTGGCCACATAGGTCGCCAGCGCCTCCTCCATCGGCAACAGTTCGGTCTCAAAGCCCCCGAAGCTCCTTGCCGTGCAAATCCCTTCCTTGTCCGCCCGGACATATTCCATAGGGATGCAGCGCTGGCCACGAAGCTCACGATAGGTCCTTCGTCCCTGTATGGTCATCGTTTTCAGCACGTAATCCTCCGGCAGACGGATAAAATCGTAGGCCGTATATATCCCTTCCCGCATCAGTTTGACCGCATAGGCAGGTCCGATTCCCCAAACCTGGTCCACCTCGGTATCTTTCAGCGCTTGGTAGATCTTTTCGGCGCTATCCATCAGAAACACACCGGTGGTACGCCCCTGCTTTTTGGCCAGCTTGTTGGCTATCTTTGCAAGCGTCCGCGTTGGCCCTATGCCGATGCATACCGGAACCCCGGTCCATTTCAGGATCCTTTCCCGCAGGGCGACCGCTTCGCTTTCCAGATCCGCGTACTTGTGCCCCGTAAGGTCGCAGAAGCATTCGTCGATCGAATAGATCTCCTGGTCGGGAAAGCTCCTTGCCACTATTGCCGTAATCCGGCGCATCATGTCCTGGTAAAGGGTATAGTTGGAGGAACGCCACCAAATCTTTCCCGCCTGCTGCAGTTCGCGCATCATAAAATAGGGCGTGCCCATCTTTATGTCCAGTTCCTGCTTCGCCTCGTCCGAACGGGAAATCGCGCAGCCGTCATTGTTCGACAGCACGCATCCGGCGCGGCCGTTGAGCTCGGGCTGGAATACCCGTTCAGCGCTGACGTAGAAATTGTTCGAATCGATTAATGCGAGCACTGTTCCTCCTCCTTTGGTTGTAGATCGTATGCGGCACGACCCCCCAGATAGAGAAGGTAGTGGTTTCGTTCAGTTCTATTGGCCTATAATGCTTGTTGTCGGGCATCAGAAAAACACGGTTGCCGTCCCTGAAGTACGAACGCAGCACAAATTCCCCGTTCAGCTCGCCCACCACCACGTCACCGTTCTGCTGGTCCAGCGAACGGTCCACCACCAGCATATCATCTGGAAATATTCCCGAACCGATCATGCAGTCGCCCTCGACCCTGGCAAAAAACGTGGCTTCGGGATATTTGGAAACGTAGTCGTTCAGGTCGATCCTGGATTCCTCGTAATCGGCCGCAGGGCTTTCAAAACCGGCATGAACCCTTTCGTTGAACAGCGGTATGAGGGTTTGCGCCTCCCCCTTGGCGTAAAGTGTGAGCTCTTTCATAATCCATAAGTTTAAACAGCTACAAATTTATACTAATAATATTAGTATAAATACAATAAAATACTAACATTTTTAGTTTTGAAATCAAATATTCCATATTTGTGTAAAATAATAGGCTTTTAACGACAGCAGTCAAGAACTAGCGCTAGTATCTGCAAACTACACTAAGAAAATGCTAATATTTGGGGTAACTCCCGTCGAAACAAGCAAATGCAACGTTAACGGATAATGCTTGAGAATTGTTGTAGAATAATAGGTTTATAGGTGGTAGAAAATCAATTAATTCTCACCTTGTACTAGGTATTTTTCGACGGCACTTGGGAATGCATCGATTATTTTCCCATCACCAGTTCTTTTGATGGACGTTCCATCCCCATCAATCTCCTTATGTACCGCATATGGTGTATCATTAAAAACAATCAAATCTAGAACCGCTGATTATGCTGCGCTAAGTGCTCTATGATTTATGCCGTTCAAACCAATTTTTGGAAGATTTAAAAATTTTAGCTCACATTCATGATCCACTTGGTCGTAAGAAGTATGGGTTAGGTGTTCAGGATATAAAGGAAAACCTGTCTGGAGGGTAACTATACCACACGAGAGTTAGAGCATTATAATTAATTGGGGCAAGGGTGGCAACGCAGGGTGAATTGAATCCGCTCCAGGGCCTAAATCCACTTTAGCCATCATTGTTTATTATCACTATCCTCACCTAACAATCCTCTGATCGTATAAAGGATTTTTTCTAGATCGAATGGTTTTTTAAAGAATCCATTGCAGTATTCCGAAGGTAATTCGGCTTGCCCTGATGCCGTCCCAGCGGTCATCAATATGATCTTAAGCTCTGAATATCTTTGTTCATTTTTCAACTCCTTTGCGATATCCCTGCCATCGCTATCGCCCAAGTGGACATCAATGATCGCAAGATCGGGGCGATAGGAGTCTAGTTCCATTAGGAGTTCTCCCCGGCTGGAAACTATCTTTGTGTCGAAACCTTCCCAGATTAACAATATTTCCAAAACTTCGGCATTGTCGTAATAATCATCTGCAATGAGTATTCTCCGCATAATTCAAATTAAGTCATTATTTTTTGTAAATATAAAAAATAGTCTTCATCACCTTAGCAAACCGGACGATCACGCGGTTAAAACCGTTTTTATCAATAAAAACCAATGCCACCGAGAGCTCAAAGCATTAATTCGCTCTAAAGGAATACTGAATGGGTTCCACCCTATAACGTCTACAAAAATCGGCACTCAAAGCTTCTCCTTGAATATTGCGCAGTTCAGCTTTCATAGTGGAACGACTCGGCACGAAAATAATATTTGTAATTCCTTATCGGGTCATCACGATAGCTAAAGTTTTCACATTCCTTTTTGAATCCGCGCCCTCGCAAAGTTATCCAACAATCACAGTTCAGTTTGCTCGATAAAATGGCAACAAGACGTCGGAAAATAGCTATCTACTTTTGTTCCCCATATACACTACCCACCCCATATTGCTATCATGTCGAAACCAAATGCCGGCTAATCAACCTTTCTTAAAAAAGGTAAAGTGAACCAAAAAGTACTACCCTTTCCAAGTTCGCTTTTAACGCCGATCTCACCACCGTGTCTTTTTATGATTTCGGCGCTTATGTACAAGCCGAGTCCCAGTCCCGAATACTGGGCGCCCCCATGGTCTACCCGGTAATACCTGTCGAAAATTTTGTCCAACTTGTCTTGTGGAATTCCCGGCCCGGTATCCCGCACCGATAACTTAACATTTTGGTTTAGTTTTTCAACCTCCAGATAGATCGTTCTCTGTTCTGGAGCGTATTTGGCAGCATTGTTCACTAAATTGACAACTACCTGATCTATCCTTGCATGGTCAGCCCATATCCGGAGTTCCAAATCACCAGTGAGGACTAGATCATGCTTGCCGCCCAATCGGATATGCTGGCAAGACTGTTCCAGCATATCACATATCCTAAATTCGGAATAGTTTAGATGAAGCTGACCTGCATTAGTTCTTGTTGTATTAAGAAGGTCATCAATTAGATCGGTGATTTTTTCCACGCTCACGATAGCCTGGTCGATCAACTTGGGAACAATTGGGTGAGCCAAATCATTTCTTTTGCGTTCCAATATCTGCAGTGACCCTTTCAAGGTCGTCACGGGTGTCTTGAGCTCGTGACTGGCTATACTCAGAAAATCATCTTTCCGCTGCTCCTCTGTCTTTCTTTGCGTGATATCCTGAACTACGCCAGAAAAATTTCTTCTCTCCCCCAAACCACCATAAGTTTTACCCGTGGCATGAACCCATCGCACCTGCCCAATGCTTGATCCCCTGATGGGATATTCCATACTGAAATGTTCGCCGGTATTTATGGCCCTTTCTATACGGTCTACAACATCTATTCTGTGGCTTTCCAAAATCCTGTCCGTAGCATCAGCCAGTTCTAGCCTTCGATCCGTAGGAAGTCCGAAAATCTTCCGAAGCTTTGCTGACATCCGGAATTCCCTTGAATCCACATCTATGAACCAAGTGCCCAAGGCTGCCGAATCTATAGCTAGCCTTAAACGAGATTCCGTTTCCTCAATCTTTTTTCTGGAGCGAACCTTGTCGGTGACGTCAAACACTGTCGATATTACCCCTATGCGTCGGCCTTTGGCGTCTTCAAGGGGCTGGCAGAAATAGTCTATATAAAAGGATCTGTCTCCCCCTTTTCTATCCTTGTACACTACACGGGCCTCGCGTTGCATGAATGGCGTTCCGCTTTGCAGGACCTCTTTCCAAAGCCGTGGATATTGCTGTCCCTGCAATTCTGGAAATACCTCCAGCATCGTTCTGCCTACAACTTCCTCTGCTGTCCTGTCCCACAGCCTCAGTAGCGCGGAATTTGTTGTCGCGATCCGATGTTCCTTTCCCAGCAAGGCCACTACTGGAACAGGCAGCTCGCTAAGGATCCTGCCTAGTCTGTTCTCGCTCTGCATGAGCTCTTCGTGCTTATCGGTTAGTCGCTCCTGAGACTCATGCAATTCTTGATTGATAGCATTTAGCTTCTCGTTGAGTTGCTGAACCCTCAGCCTGCTTGTAACCTGCTCGGTCACCATTTGTGCAGTCAGCATAATGCCATTGACCTTGCCATCCGATCCTGTCAAAGGCTGGTATACGAAATTGGAATAAACCTCCTCCACCTTACCATTATGCTCCATCAACGCTTTCGCTTCATAAACGTAATAAGGTCGTCCAGTGACGTAGACATCGTCTAGTATACTTAAATAATCCTGTCCAGGGAGCTCGGGAAGGGCCAGTCGGAGTGGCTTGCCGATCACATCCACGGTTTTACCCCAGGCTTCAAGCACCTTTTTGTTTGCCGATTCCACAACCAGTTCGCGTCCGCTAAGCACAGCTATCGCGATCGGCGCATCAGCCAATAGGTATCGTAAACGGCTTTCGGACGTGGAGAGTGCCAAAGTTCGGGACTGTATGTGGCCTTGCAGCTCTCTGTTCATTCCCTCCAAACGCATCTTGAGTGATTCGAGCTCCTCGTTTGCCGCTAAGAGTTGCGCATTTGTCGCAGACAGCTTTTCGTTGACCATTAGTTGATTCTGAATCATATGCTCCCGCTCTTTAGCACGCTCCAACTCTATGAGCCCATTTACCTTATCGGTCACATCGGTAGCAGTGTGCAGCAGAGCATATACTTTTCCCTGATCGTCTTTTACCGCCCGATAAGCATAGTCAAAATAGAAAAGCTTTAGCCTGCCCTGGTACATAAGTTTAGCAGGGATAGCCTCTCCGACATCATCAACGCCGGTTTCCCATACTGTCTTTAACATAGCTATGAAGGGCTGGCCTTCCAGCTCAGGAATTGCGTCGCTAAGGGCCATGCCAATGACCTGCGGGCACTTTCCCCATGCTGTAAGCATCGCCGAATTGGCGAACTCTATGAATATATCCTTTCCCGAATAAATGGCAGTTGCCATCTCCACCTTTTCTAGAATGTCAAGTTTGGCCGCAGCGTTGAGCCTTTTCGAGTGTTCCATCAGAAAGCGCTTTTGTTTTTCGGGTAACTTACTGGCAAACATAGCTCACCTCGATGCTGGTCACCAGTAATGGCGTACCGCGCCTGATTTACCTCCGGTACAGGGCGTACAGTTTGCTGGATTTGTTCGCCGTCCTCAAGGACGTAGATAAGTTTTGTCATTATACCTAATATTTGGCCTCTGAATGATCAAGCTTAAACGCTTCCATGATCAATTTGTTTATAAAAAAGTATTGTAGTAGCTACAAAGCTATACCATATTAGAAACAGTAGTTCCACTATTCTGCTTGACGCTATAAAAAAATGTCGCGTTTCCGTAACAGCAACGGAAATTACTAATATATTTTGAAGTTGCCAACAAAGTAATTTGTGCCATATTTATGAGACTACCATCTGTTTCCGGATTGTTCCATTGTTGGCCGCTACATATCCCGGACGACAACTCTTAGAGCACGGATTGGTCCCTACGATATTGAAAGAGGTTTCCATATGTCCCCTTAATTTCGTACATTCTTTTCCTTTTTTGACAAGCGTGCTGAAATGGTAAATTGCCTGCATTTGCGGGCATTCCGCGCTGAGGTCCATCCCTACTTCATGTCTAATTAATCATCCTAGTAACCCTAGCATACCGGATCCGCAGATCCAGTATTCGATTCCGCTCAACTATAGGATGATTGTAAAGACGGTCCCTTTTCCTACTTCGCTTTCAACTGCAATCGTTCCATTCAGGGATTCGATCTGCGTTTTGGTCATGTACAGCCCGAGTCCTTGCCCATCCCTGTTGCTATGAAGTCTGCCGTAAAGTGAGAAGATCCTATCTTTATGTGCTTCAAGATTAATGCCCGTGCCATTATCGGTGACAATAACAACAGTCCGATTGTCCCGCTTCGATACGTCAATCTTCACGATTGGCCTCCGGTGCTCGCATCGGTATTTGATCGCATTGCTTACCAAATTGTACAGCGAGCTCTGAACATAGCTTTTAATAGTGTTGAGCTCATCGGCCCGTTGATCAATTACCACGTGAAGCTCGGTTTTCGTTTCCTCAATTTCCCGTTTCAGGTTGATGGATATGTTGTAAACGACATCCCTGATACTAAAAATCTGTTTTTTCTCTTCAAGCGTGGCCCGTACCGAAAGCACATTGTTCAGATCCCTAAGCAGATTGTCCATCGATCGGGCTGCCTGCAGGATATATTTACATGTCTGGGACGATTCCTCCGGCATTGGCTGTCCGCTCAACAGTTCTGCTAGTCCCAGGATACTTGCCACCGGGGAACGCAGATTGTGCGATACGATATGGCTGGAACTGCATCAACTCGTCATGCCTTCTGCCCAATTCCAAAAGTAGCCGCTCCTGCTCAAGCTCGGCAGTCCTTAGCCCGGATATGTGCAGACGCATAGAATTCCTTTATCCACCCCGTATCGTCCATTATAGGAACAAGATAGTCTTCCAGCCACACGTATTCGTCCCTGTGCTTGTGTTTGAATCTATAAACCCTTTTTCCGGGTATTTTTGACCTGAACATTTCACGGGTGGTATCCCGCATTTGAATCAGGTCATCGGGATGAATCGCCTTGATCCATATATGGGCATCGTTCCGAACATCTTCCACCGAATAGCCAATTATATCTTCTACATGGGGGCTTCCCCGATCAACCGGAACGAATCTCCGGTTAGCCAGTCAACAGTAAGTTGATTTCCGGGACTCTATTCTATCGATGTGCTACGGCTGATCGGGTTTTCCTTTGGATTGCGAATAAATCTTTAGGAATTTTTTCAGGTGCAGCCGTGCATGGTGAATCCTGGTTTTTACCGTTCCAATGGGCAAATCAAACTCCTCGGCAATCTCATGGTACTTGTAGCCCTCAAAATAGCGCATAAATGGATCATAAAGGTTATCTGGCAAAGCCTTTAGAGCCTTTGCAATATCCTCGTTGATAAACTTAAGCTCCCCGTTGTTCCTGCTACAACTGAAGGCCAGCTGCTGCGAGGAAAGTTCCTCCTCCACACTGACTACACGCTGTACACGTGTATTTCTTCTATAGTTGTTTATAAAGGTATTCTTCATTATCGTGAACAGCCAGGCCCTAAAATTTGTTTCCGGCTTGAACTTGTCGTAGTATCTATAGGCTTTTAATAGGGTATCCTGGACCAGATCGGCTGCGCTATCCTCGTCATGTGTGAAATTAAGCGCATAGGCCTTCAATTTTGAATGGTACGGGCCAATAAGGCTTTCGAAGTTCAATGTCTTGTTGATTGTCTCCATTGCATCAAATTAAGTTAAACCACAATTTGAGTAATCCTCCCCGGCATCTTACCAGTAAGTATTATGCAAAACAAACAATTCTAAACCGGCAAAGGTTGGACGGCAAAACAAAATCCGTATATCACGCACTGATGCAAGCGAGAATTACGTTGCAACAGACACTAGGGTTCGGTTTTTGTACTAACCCCGGCAGTGTTCTGCATGCCCGTGAAAGAATTTGCTGAACCTGTTGGCTTCCACACCGTTACAAACAAGTTACTTTCCTATTCTTCCGGCACTGCGCCTATTCAGATCGATAGCCAGGACTGCTGGCTCATGTTAATTTCTCCTGACGCTAAATTAACCGCCTTGAATTTGGCTTCAGGGTTTTGGTCTAAAATGATTTAAGTACGGCAATGCTCCTATCGCTGACGCAAAGCGAATCCGAGGCAAGATAATGCCCCCCAGGCAGCCTGTCGCATGTAGTAAGCACCAGTTCCCATTTCAATCCGTGGTTCTGATGGGGAAGATGAAAATCCAGCGGACCGCTATGGGCATTAAAAATCAGGTAAAATCTGCTGTCGGCCAGCCTGTCCGCTACCGCGAAATATGGTTTCGCCGTATCCCCACTGAGAAACACTCCTAACGAGCGGGCAAAGTCCTTGTCCCAATTATGGTCTTCCATTTCGGTCCCATCGGGCTGGAACCACTGAATGTCCTTCACGCCAAGTCCCCTTATCGGTTCCCCCCGGAACCACTTTTTCCTGGAAAAGACCGGATGCTGCTTCCGTAGCGATATTAGTGTTTTTACAAATGCAAAAAGCTCCAGGTCAGCATCCGCCCAGTTCAGCCAGGAAATCTCGTTGTCCTGGCAATATGCATTATTGCTACCTCCTTGGCTACGGCCGAGCTCATCCCCGGAAAGTAGCATGGGCACACCCTGGGAGAGTATCAGCGTTGCCAGCAGGTTCCTTTTCTATCGTTTCCTGAGTCGGACGATGTCCGGATCTGATGTTTCCCCCTCCACCCCATAATTAGAGGAACGGTTGTAAGATTCGCCGTCGCCATTGTCCTCTCCGTTCGCCTGGTTATGCTTTTGGCCGTAGCTCACCAAATCATGCAATGTAAAACCGTCGTGGGCAGTAATCAGGTTAATGCTTGCAAAAGGAGTCCGGTTGCTGTCGCTGTAAAGGTCCGGGCTTCCGGTAATTCTGGATGCAAATTCGCTCATCATGCTATCCTCCCCTCGCCAAAAGTCCCGAACGCAGTCCCTGTACCTGCCGTTCCACTCCGCCCATTCTGCGGGAAATTCCCGACCTGGTATCCGCCCTCTCCCAGATCCCAAGGCTCTGCGATGAATTTAACCTGTGATATGATCGGATCCTGGTGCATAATGCTGAAAAATGAGCCCAGCATGTTCACCTCTTCCAGTCCCCTGGCCAAGGCGGAGGCAAGGTCAAAGCGGAAACCGTCCACATGCATCTTGGTAATCCAGTAGCGCAGGCTATCCATTATCAGCCTAAGCACGGGAGGAAAGTGCGCGTTCAGGGTATTTCCCGTACCTGTGAAATCCATATAATAGCGCCTGTCCTCGCAGAGCCTGTAATATTCCTGGTTGTCGGCGCCCTTGAAACAGAGCGTTGGGCCAAGGTGGTTACCCTCCGCTGTGTGGTTATAGACCACGTCCAGAATAACCTCGATACCGGCCCTGTGCAAGGCTTTGACCATACCCTTGAATTCTGCGACCTGACCGCCCTCCTTGCTCCCCGAGGCATACCTGCAGTCCGGAGCAAAAAAACCGATAGTGTTATAGCCCCAATAATTGGTGAGGCCTTTTTCTACGAGGTGGCGGTTGTTTACAAAATGCTGGACGGGCATCAGCTCAATTGCCGTTATGCCGGGCGACTTGAGATGGTCCACAATTATGGGATGGGCTATTCCGGCGTACGTACACCTAAGATCTTCGGGCAAACCGGGGTGCCGAAAAGTCAGTCCTTTTACATGCGCCTCGTAAATAATACTTTCAGGTAGGGAATTCTTGGTTGCCTTACCCCTTCCCAGTCATAACTGGAATCTATCACTATGCTCCCTGGGAGAAACGGCGCACTATCCAGCAGACTATACGACAGGTCGTTTTCTCCGATCACATAGCCAAATAGCGCATCGTGCCATTGGATCCTTCCGGAAATGGCTTTTGCATAGGGGTCAATGAGAAGTTTGTTGGGATTGAATCGGGAACCGTTCTCAGGTTCATGCAGTCCCCAAACCCGTTAGCTATAGCGTTGTAAGGCGTCCAATCCGGGTATGAATACATGCCAGATCTGCCTTGTGCGTTCCAGCACTTCCACTGTACCGGTATGCAAGTCCCCTGTATCGTACAAATGCAGCTCAACCCTTGTCGCATTTGCGGAATAAAATGCAAAGTTTACCCCCCCATTTTCTAGTGTTGCTCCAAGGGGATAGGGCTTTCCAGCTTGCGGTCTATAGTTGGCCTGGTGTTTCATAGCGTCTTTTTTTTTCGATTTTGATCACATTTACCAAGATTAACTTTTGCTTGTCAGTAGTGAAATCAAGTAACCGGTATCTCCTAAGCACAACACAAACAGGTTTTTGTTTCAAAAAGAATTACGATGGCCCGACTTCTCAACCTTGAGATGTACGCCTAAACTGATCATAATACGAACGCATCAGCCGCATGCCACGTCGGCGTACCTTTTGGCTGTCCGACAGAAATACGCAAATACTAGCGGACTTATACCCAATTACATCCTGGCGAAAACCAAACTTTGGCCTCACGGGTTGCATATAAAAGGTATTCGATGAAGAAAGCAGAATCAGATAAGTTTAGGATATCCCTGAAGAAAAAAACCGGAGCAAGCGCAAAAGACTCAAGTTAGCTGTTCAGTCTATCGGAAGTATCGAACACCAATGTAAAAGCTTGCATTACCGCTCATTTGCAACATTCATAAATCATTATACATGGAAACGCTAGAACATACTCCTTCAAAAAAAATGCAGGCAGGCACCTTGCCTATCAGGCATCGGTACGGTGCCGTCAGCACCAAAACCAAAGCAACCGCAGGCCAGAAAAACGATGCAAAGATCCAGCACATCGTCTACAGTTACCCAAAGAACGGACTTGCCGGTCTGCTTTAGGAAAGCTTAGGTCATGAGGTTATTTGCAGAATGGTCCCTTGGGCCATTCTGCTTTCGTGCCCAACGTTGGTCTGCGCAGTAAGCACTGCGCTGGAAAGGCATTGCCTATGGCCGGTTAAAACAGCTGCTAATCCTTCCACAAGCACACTTATAACCCTACAGCCGCATCCGACCAAACGTGACCAAGTCAAAACTATTTTGGTTCGCCGGGGTTTGAAAGCTAGGAACAAACGAACAACAATGGAAAAAGATAAGGAGAACATTGTCATCATCGGTGGCGGATTCGCCGGGATACAGCTTTCGAAATCACTTCTTAAGCAGAATAAAGAGATAAATGTCACACTGGTGGATAAGAATAACTATAATTTCTTTCCCCCGTTAATCTATCAGGTAGCTACAGGCTTTCTCGATGTTTCAAATATCAGCTATCCATTCAGAAAGTACTTTGGCAAATTCTCCAATTTCTCGTTCAGAATGGGTGAGCTGCGAGAGATTGTTCACGAGCAAAACCTGGTAGTGCTTAATAATGGCGAGCTTCCTTATTCCAAGCTCATTATCGCTACGGGAACTACAAGCAATTATTTCGGCAACGAAAACATCAAAAAAAATTCTTTGCCGATGAAGACCATAAGCGATGCGCTGCTGCTCAAGAACACAATACTTGAGCGGTTCGAAGAGGCTTCAAGGACTACCGACCTGAACATGAGGAGGAAGCTTACCAACATTGTTATTGCAGGTGGCGGACCTACGGGCGTTGAAATAGCTGGAATGTTGAGCGAGCTTAAAAAAAACGTTTTCTTCAGGGAGTTCCCAGCCCTGCGGGACCTTCCGCTTGACATCCATCTTATTGATGGGTTGCCGACGCTTCTCTCCCCGATGAGCGAAAACTCGCAGCGTTATGCCGAAAAGTAGCTGAGGAACATGGGCGTAAAGATAAGGCTTGGACACCTGGTAAAGGATTACCTTGATGACACCGTTATACTGGCCGACGGTTCGGTGATCCCAGCCAAGACACTTATTAGGACTGCCGGCGTGACCGGCATGACGTTTGCCGGACTTGAACCGGACGACTATGGAAAGGGAAAACGACTTTTTGTGGATCCGTTCAACAGGCTCTATCGTTACAGTAACATCTATGTCATCGGCGATACCTGCATTACTACCGCCGACCCTGGATTTCCTTACGGACATCCGCAGCTGGCCCAGGTTGCCATGCAGCAGGGAAGCCGATTGGCAAAGAACCTGCTGCTTATCAACAACGGGGAAAAACCTGCACCATTTATATATAAGGACAAAGGCTCTATGGCAATCATAAGCAGGAACAAGGCTGTAGCCGATTTGCCGGGAACGGTAAGGAACTTGGACGGTTTTGTTGCTTGGCTTGCCTGGATATTTGTCCACCTGATGTCCCTTATCAACATACGTAACAAACTGACTACCTTCCTTAACTGGCTGCAGGCCTATTTTACCAAAGACCAGCCTTTGAGAATGATCGTAAAACCCGGCAAGGCTGCTAGTCACGGCGAATAGTAATTAGCCCTCGGAGGGCAGACTCCAATACCGCAAGTCCCATTGTTTAGTAATTGACCAGAATGCAGGCATCCCTATCACCTGTGTTCTGCATCGACCGCGATCGTTCCGCCCATTTCAACTTTTCCAAAACCATAAGTTGTTAGGGGTGTTGGAAAACCGAATCGGCAACACTGAAAACACATGAGCGAAAAAACTTCAGACTACATCAGCACCTGCGCGGAACTACTCATTGCAAAAGGGCTTACCCTTGCCTTCGCCGAAAGCGCTACCTGCGGAAGAATCGCCGCGGATTTTTCACTGGCAAGTGATGCAGGAAAGTTTTTGATGGGAGGACTTGGCTGCTACAACGCATTTATCAAGGAAAACCTTTTGGATGTAGACCCTCAGCTGATCAAACAATTTACCCCGGAATCCCCGGAGGTGACCTTGGCCATTACCCAAGGGCTGGGCAAACTTTTCCAGGCCGATCTGCTCATTGGATGCACCGGACTTACCTGTCCGGGAGGCAGCGAGACAAGGGACAAGCCAGTGGGCACCATGTTCATTCACGGGATCCATAACGGGCAGACAATATTCCAGGACCGTTCCAACTACGCAGGGGATCAACACGATATCATTGAAGGCACCATTAACCGTACGGCCTTTCTGCTTCAGGAGTACCTTAAAAAAAGCCAGGTGAGCAACAGTTTTAAGGTGGGGAAATCACTATCTGAATTGGATAACATACTACCAGGTGCCGAAAACAGTTTACCTTGTCGATAAAGATCCGGCAGTAATCGAATTGATCAGTCTTATGCACAAAGACAAAAGATACCGTACTTTCATCGCCGCTAAGCCTTTTAGGATTTGTGAGGTCCGGAGCGTGGTACCAGAACTGATTCTTTTGCATAATGGGCTGGACGATATGGACCTGGAGATTTGCTCGAAGTTAAAAGAAGACACTGAAACTTCAAAGATAACGGAAATCATGAGTTCTACCCGCAATAACCTGCCCGAACTTAGCAGGATGCCGGTGCGGAAGCATATATCTTGAAACGGTTCAATCTAGAGGATTTTTGCTCACTCACCCGGTCAACATTGTCCTATGCAGAAGAAGGCTAAAGATAGATATTCGTTGGGACCACCAACGGTTCAATCCCATAGTCATTTGACACCCGCATCACCACTGTAACTAGTTCGCAAATACTACATCGCATAATGTATCCCTATATGCAGGAGGGAGAAGCCATGGGAAGGCGGGAAAGCGCCGTTCCTTGGTTTCTCTTTTATCGTTTGCATAACAGTAGAATCAATTAGCACGATAAGAACTTTATCAAAAAAGATTTCTTTCCAAACAACAAAAATAAAAACCAAACAACAACCAGCTTGTTAAGCAAAAAAGCAAAAACTTATGCCGTGGCCAAAAGGAGAATATCCACCATCCTATAAAAACCTGCCGAAAAAACTGAGGGAAAAGGCGGTAGAGATCGCGAACGCAATTTTGGAAGAATCCGGAGACGAAGGCCTTGCCATCGCCACCGGGCTTAAGCGGGCAAGGGAAGCGCAAAGAAAGTCAAAAGAAAAAAAATAGTCTATGTCAGGACTCAAAGCACCGATACTGAACATCCTGGGCAAAACCTACCAGCCGCTCAGCCTAGTCGAACACCGTTTCGGCCGGTATGATATTGCATTCCGTACGGATGAAAAGGGAAATCCGATACTGCTTTTCATTGGCTTAAAAGATGAAAATGGAAAGATAAGGGGAGAAAGGTATGCCCGTAGACTGCTCCTAGACAAAAATGGGAACATCATAAAAGACCATTGGGACAACAAGGGGAAAGCAACCGCTGGAATTTAAGTTTTTCATTAGCGCTTGTGGTCGGCCGGTCGCTGCTGCTTTTCCATCATCGAAGCCTGGGCACTATCCGGGGTAACATTCCCCATTGCCACGTTTAGCTTGTTCTTAAAGCCAGATACTACCATATCCTTCCTGGCCATGAGCGCGTCGTAGCCGTCTTTTGCAACATCGGCCGGATTGGCCAGTTCGCCCTCCACAACAACTTTTGACGACTCCATTCCAGCCTTGTGGAAGAAATCTGTATCTGTCGCGCCCGGTAGCAGTGATGTCACCGTCACCCCTATACCTTTTAGTTCATTGTTCAACGCAACGTTAAAGGAATGCACAAATGCCTTTGTCCCATGGTAGACCGCTTGCCACGGCCCGGGTGTCTTTCCCGCAATGGAAGCGACGTTCAGTATCCTGCCGTTGCCGCGGGCCACCATGCCCCTGGCAAAGAACTTGGTCAAACTCACAAGCGAACTAATGTTCAACTGGATAATGGACAGTTCATCCGCGAGATCTATATCGATGAATTTCCCATAGGCCCCCTGGCCGGCATTGTTCACCAAAATATCGACCTGAATGCCCATGCCCGAAATCTCTTGGTACAGTTCTATAGCTGCATCCCGTTCAAAAAGATCGGTTGCAAACACCTTTACCTCAGGGGAGCCATTCTGTCTTAGCGTTGCCGATGTAGCTTCCAGTTCCCTCTCGTTTCTAGCCACCAACAATATTTTATAGTTATCTTTTGCAAACAGCCTGGCGAGTTCCAGACCAATGCCGCTCGTCGCGCCCGTTATAAGCACAGTTGGCCGTATATTTTCCATGTCTAAATTTTTAAGGTCCAATAATTTTGGAACAACGTGGATAAGATAATGGTTTTCGAAAATGCCTACATCTTTAAAATATTTGGAATAAGCCTTCCTCGGGCTTAAAATTATTTTTTTTTCAGAGTAACGTAAGTTCAGTACAATCCTCGGATGCTATATTATTACTACGGAAATAAATTTTACCCCAAGCTATTGGTTCTAAATACTGATTTATTAAAGCACAATAAAAAATGAAAAAAGGAGATAATCCATTAAGTGAGCAAATTTTACAGCAATTGCTCAAAAAAATATTGAGATGATTGAAAAGATAAATGCGATGAGCAGTGAACTTTTCCATCTTAAGGAAATTCCCCGGCTCGTGACCAGTATTCACAAACTTCATTTTTCAAAAGAAGCATTAGATAGGGATAACAATTTGACAGATAAATTCGTGGCCGAAATCATATTAGGCATGCCGACTAAGAGAAAAAAACTAAGATAAAAAACCAAATTCCGTTTATATGAGAATTTATCGACCGTCCTAATCGAGGGTAAAAACATGCGTGCGTAACGTCGATGATAACTTTGAAAGACGCTAATTAATATGCAGTTAGAGCATTTCAAGAGTGTCTGCAAGTAGGAATTTCTACATTTTTAAAATGATGCTTCGATCCTAGCTCGCATCAATTCGAGAATTTGCTTCCCTTGTCGCTTTGGTTATCCTTATTCCGATCGGAATAAGCTGAGTTGGCGTGACCAGCAGACTTATCTTTACGCGATACCCAAAATACCAAACTCATTCTAGTTTTTTTATTAAATCCGAAATACAGTAGCCCCAATAAAAAAGCATCTTTACTTTTATGTATAAAGACAGTAGCTTGCGTGAACAGGTCCATCAGACCTCAAGGCTGATCATATCGCTCTTAATCTTAGGATGAAATTAAATGGCTAGGTTAATGGAGTCGGAAAGAAACTTAGGGTCATGCACATCGAGGCCACATTATCATTAACGATCGATTCTTCTGAGATTCTTCCAAGAAATGCATGCGCGTTACTGTACCAGCCTCTGGGAGGCCATTTAATTATACCGATTGATCGACAAGACAAAATAGGACTTAAAACCTATTAAAAAAGGATCTGGCTGCTTGGGCAGTATACCCATGATTAGGCCATCCTGTTTGCCGCATCCCTGGTGTTCCCCCTTTAGGGAGCCCAAGCTCCCGTCCACATCGGAGCCTCTACTTTACAATCGCCCCAAAATCCAAATTTTCGAGTTTGTACAGCGTAGTTACGCCTTCTTTTTCATATGGCAAATAAAGTAAGTTTTAATTGATGATAGTTCCGGACTACCTTAAACAAAAAATGCAGACAGTAACAAGACCACCAGCATTCTACTAAAGTTGATTAAATTGAAAATCCAATATGCGACAAATTAACCTATTATTATGTTTGGAATATTTTTAACAAGCAGGATCGAGTGCCATCATTACCCGGCTTTGTCCTTCCCGGTAATAATTGAATGATCCTACTATGCCGATTATGGCACTGAAAGGAACCTAAGACACAAATCCAGTGAAAAGAAAGTAGGAAAATTACATGCCAGAACTGCCTTGCTTTCTGTAAAGCATAACGCAAAACGGGAAAGCAACCGAAGTCCACTTCCCCATTTAAGTTAACGCTCTCGGTTCAATGGTAGGATTTATGGTGGCCTTAGAAAATATTGTACTAATCAAAATCCTAAGGCTTTTTCCACCCATCGTTCCTGAACAGGCTCCAAAGTCGCTCCTTAAAGGATATCCCACAGACCACATCCATGATATTAGAAAATATTTCAATCTTGAACGGGCCTTGTAGTTTCCGAACCTCTAGTCTCCACCACAAAGACCCTTGAAGGATCTTTTTATGGGTAGTTTTTGTTCCCTGTAGGCTTACATTGCGGCACCAGCATTGGCTTCGCTCATCGCAATGTCCGTCAGCAGGCTGTCCGTATCCTTTTCTTCGGCCAATGTCGCTGCCAGCAGTTCTTCTGCTTCGCTGTGCCCCATCATTTTCGCGAAGGTTACCAGGCATCCGTAGCTTGCAATTTCATAATGTTCAACTTTCTGTGCTGCGGAGATCAATGCGGCATCGATCACTTCCGGCTGATCCTGGAAACTTTCTGCGATCTCCTCGGCTTCTTCGAGCAGCCCTTCCATTGCTTTGCATTTCTTGCCCCTTGCAGCAAGTCCGATGGAACCGAACACCTCTTTTAGACGTTCAATCTGTCCTTCGGTCTGTACATGGTGGGTCTCGAAAGCGGCTCTCAGTGTTTCGCTCTCAGCTGCCGACGCCATTTTTTTCAGTCCTTTCAGCAATTGTCTTTCCGCACCTAGGATATCCCTAAGTTCATCTACGAATAGCTCGTGCAGGTGCCCGTTGGGCATATCCTGGTTGTTGTTCTGTTTAGCCATAATGATAATATTAGTTTTTATAGCTGGAACAATCCCTACTCCCTAAGGTTTTAACAAAGTTGATTTAAACCCCAACATAGCCGGAAAAGCCCTTTTCCCAAGGCTTTGTTTTCGATTGGGAGTTGTGCTACTGGCTCGAGTCACTCGTCTTTTGTGATTGCAACTTAGAAGCTGATCGTGCCTTTTTTTTCAATTGGTTGACCTTTGTGGCAGCATCAATCGAATGCGAGGAATGGATATCCTCATCGTTTTCGGCCTTATCGGCAAGCAATTGGTAATATTTGTGGATCACGTCAAGTTCCGCTTCGGTCAGGTCCTCAATATCTACCATCCGGTTGCTGGCAAACCTGCTGGCAGCAATCAGCTCGTTAAGCTTCAGCTGTATCGCCTTGCCATCCTTGTTCTGGGATTTCTGAATCAGAAAAACCATCAAAAAGGTGATAATTGTCGTTCCTGTGTTAATGACCAGTTGCCAGGTGTCAGAAAAATCAAACAACGGACCCGATATCCCCCAAAACAGAACTGTTGCAAATGCGCAAAGAAATGCAATTGAACTGCCTGTCCAGCAAGTTATCGCTGTAGCAGTCCTTTCAAAAAAACCATCTTTTTTTCGTCTGTTGCTTTTCATGTTCTCTATATTTATGTGGCTCTTTATTCTCTGCTAATGTTATCGGCAGATCAATACATTTCTAACTGTTATATCACTTCTAGGCCAAAACTTAAAATGCTTTTAGGGGATAGCCCTATTTCGCTAACGAATAATTTTTCCATGGTATTAAATCCGCTTAAATCATCCATTAAACAAACCCGGCCCTGCTTGGTTTAAAATATCCCGTAAACGCGGCATTTGATACTATCTTAAATTCTATTTCGCATCCATTACCAAGTTATGCCTTAATTTCCGAGAAATACCGGTGGCAACCTGACCGTTTTAATGCTACCACTACTATCATGAAATGTATGCACTTTGCTATTTATCGAAGAAGGCTACCTTGTAAACGAGTTTAGCAATATTACCAGTTTCATCAACGCCGGCACAAAACCGGATATTTTCCTTCTGGACGTCATGCTTTCCAAGGGGGACGGACGCGCGGTCTGCAATCACCTAAAATCCGATCCCAGATGTTCAAAAAATTCCGGTATCAATAATGTCCGCCCACATAGACCGCAATGGTGTAATGACTTGATGCGCAGCCGATGATTTTATCGAAAAGCCATTTGATATCGAAAATCTGCTCAAGCGCATCGCAAATCTGGTTGCATAACTATCCAAATCATCATATCCTACAAAACCTTCGGGAGTTTTATTAGTTACCTTATTTACTTAAGTAAAACGGGCCAAGGCCATAGGCAATATTTATAAATTGCTTGGATAACCCCATTGAAACAGGCAAATGCACCCTTAACTAATAATGGTTGAGCATGGTTGTAGAACATTAGATACATGGGCGATATAAAATCAACTAGTGGTTCAAACTTTTCGACCATTTTGTCGCTGAAATTTTCTATGGCAACATCTTCCTTTAGTTTTTTGAATCTAGAAATAATTCCGTAACCAATCAATCGTGGATTTGAATCTGTTTTTATAGATATAGACCCAGGAGTAGGCCATTATCAAAACCGTATTGTTCGAGTCACCAACGGAACAGCTAACTGTTTTATCATCGTTGAACGCTTTAACCCTAAAAATAACTCTACCAAAAACAAACCGTTGACCTACTGTTAAATTGCATAATGTCGTGCCATTCATTTAGCAAAAGACTTAATTAATGGTTGGGATATGTTACGGGAATCCGTAAAACAACGACGATTCATGTAAAATACCGTAATTTCTTGCAAGGTCAAGCACAATCATTGCGGTTAGCAAATCATTTTCCGCATTGTAAATTCAAATATTGAATTGCAGCAAAATAAGTCGATGCCGCAAAAACCGGCAAGTTCGATCATGCTCAACTTGAACAAATAGGTTCGAGCTATAAAACGGAAACTTTCTCTGCAATAAATACTTAGCCGTCTTGCAATAAGTACCTGAACTCACAAATCGTACATCTCTTGGCAGGGCATTTGCGTAGATAACGTCACACACAAACGAAACCTTATGAAACAAATTACTATCCTGGAGGACGACTCGGACATCCGGGAAATATGCACTTTTCTATTTATCCAAGAAGGCTATCTGGTAAACGGCTTTAGGGATATAACCAGTTTCATCAACGCTGGCACCAAGCCGGATATTTTCCTTCTTGATATTATGCTTCCCGATGGGGATGGACGGGCGGTCTGCAATGACCTAAAATCCGATGCAAGATATTTAAAAATTCCAGTAGTGATGATGTCCGCTCACCAGGACCGCAACAGTGTAATGAAAGGATGCGCCGCCGATGATTTTGTCGAAAAGCCGTTTGACATCGACAATCTGCTCAAGCGGATCGCAAATCTAGTTGCATAGGCACCTAAATATTTGTACGTTACAAAACCCTACCTAGTAATTTAACTACATCTTTTATGTCGTTAAACAGGAGATTAATCTGAACAAAGACCGCGAAAAGAAAATAGGGATAGCGCCTAAGCCCTACCCCCATTTAAATTAACGCTCTCGCCACAAATGTATTCAAAAATCCCTTTACTGGGCATTGAATGTTTTTTTTCCGAACCAAGCTAAAACCTAAAGTTTCATATAAGCAGTCATAGGTTTCCGGCAAGTGGTTGTCTTTCACCCTGCTTTTTGGCAAGGATCCAATTAGCGGAAACCAAAATGGCAGCAAGGTGTTCTATTTTCGAACAAAGAACCCAGACCATGAACAAAAAACTATTATTTGCGGCGATGGCACTAGGCGCCACCGTTTATGCCTGCAACCCCAAACCCTCGACCTCAAGCCAGAACGACACCACCCAGATTGCAAAGGATCCGGTGGACACCGCCCTGGTCGGAGCTCCCAACAGCAGCGAATTTGCCGCCCAGGCCGCAATTGGCGGAATGACCGAGGTGGAATCGAGCGCAAAAATGATCAAGCGCACCGAAAACCCGGAAATACAGACCATGGCGGTCATGATGGTCAAGGACCACGGGGCCGCAAATGCGGAGCTGAAGGCAATTGCCAAAAAGGAAAAGATGAACCTCCCTCAGGCACTTCCCCAGGAAAAGCTGCAGGCCATAGCTGATATCGAATCAATGTCCGAAGAAGCGCAGAACCTTGCCTATGCCGAGTTGATGGTAAGGGAGCACGAGCAGGCGGTCTCAATGTTTTCATCTGCTGGCCAGAGCGAGCCCAACCCCGCACTGAAGGCATTTGCATCCAAGCACCTGCCAACGCTGAAGGCACACCTTGCCCATGCGCAGAGCGTGCTGAAAAACCTAAGCGGAGCTGCAAAAAAGAGCGGCACGGGAAAATCGGAGTAAAAGATTATTTCAAACCCAAGGTCCCGCAGGGGGCCTTGGGTTTTCGGGCGACCTGAAGCTGCCCGCATCGATGGACCCCACCACTACCCTGGCCCGTCCAGTCCTCAACGCCCGTAACCTTTGGTGAACGGAATTTTCATTGATCAATGGCCTGGACATTACCCAGGCGTAAAAACGCCACGTCGCTGGCAACATCCTAACCCGCTCTAGCGATGATGCAAACGAAGTACATTTCCGGATCTCAGTAATAGGAGCCTGTTTAGCCTCTGCCCGACGCCTGCGCCAAGCACCACGGAAAACTAAAAAAAGCAGCCAAAACAAAGCAAGCTCGAAGGTGTTTGAGTGGCATGGAAATACTGTTCTTGGTCGTTTTTGCCTTTTGCCTTGCCCGACTGGGCGTAGCGGTCTACAATTTTGCCTCGGAGCCGGTGCTGAGGGTTTGCAAAAAAAGGCATAACGACCTTGTCTCGATACTCGTTCCGGCAAGGAACGAGCAGGAAAGCATTGCCAAGCTGCTCGATTCGGTTTCCCTTTTGGACTACGGAAATTTTGAACTGATCGTGCTCGACGACCATTCATCGGACCGCACCTTTGAAATATGCGAGAGTTATGCTGGCCGGGACCAGCGCTTTTCGGTAGTTAGGGGCCAGGCGCTTCCACAGGGATGGCTTGGAAAAAACCATGCCTGCCATCAGCTTGCCCAACTTGCAAAGGGCAGCTTTCTGTTGTTTCTTGATGCCGATACGACCGTCCATCGGCAGCTGCTGAACGCTGCTGTGCAAAGGATGCACAATGGAAAGCTCGACCTGCTCAGCCTATTTCCCGACCAGCAAATGGAAAGCCTTGGCGAAAAACTTGTCGTTCCGCTGATGAACTATCTGCTGCTGACGCTACTTCCCATCCGATTGATCTTGAAGCATCCAATGCCCATATTCTCCGCTGCCAGTGGGCAGTTTATGCTTTTCCGCGCCTGTTGCTATAAAAAACACCAATTCCACATGGCGGTCAAGGCGGACATCGCCGAAGACCTGAGCATTATGAAGCTTGTCAAAAAATTGGCCTGTAAAGGCCAGGGCCTTTTGGCCGGAGGATTGGTCACTTGCCGCATGTACAGCGGCTACCTGCAGGCGGTTACCGGCTTCTCCAAAAACTTTCTGGCTCCTTTCGATGGAAAAATCTGGCTTTTTTCAACCTTCCTTTCCCTTTCTGTCATCGGCCCGGCAAGCGTTATGCTGCTGGCAAGCCCCTATCTGATACTCGCCCTCGCCCTTACCATATTGCTTACCCGTGCTGCCGTGTCAAAGGTTTGCGGACAGAGCCTGGCCCTTAACATTATCCTGCACCCCTTTCAGCAGCTTAGCTTAGCGGTGGTAGGCTATTTAGCCATTCTTGGAACCGTGCGCAGGGATCTGGAATGGAAAGGAAGAAAAATCTCCTTCGCCGAAAGCGTGGATCACGGATGTGGCGCTGCAAAGGATAGCCCTGAAAGCAACCGAATCCCTGCAGTGTAGGCTTAGCCCCTGGGGGCATTGCTAGATTGACTTGGGCTAAACCCCTATAGCAAAAGCTTCGCTGGACGTTTTTCGGGACTGAAAAATGGTTACCTATATTCATTACCTTGTAAGTACACAACGCACAGCCCCCTGCCATGATGGCTCACGCTTGCAGGGCCCGTCCGGCCGCTGGCCGGATCATAAACCATCGGCAGTCCCTTTGGGCACTTTGCCAGAACCAGGCCGCTCTGCGAACTGAAGGCCTGCCGGTAGTCCTGCTGGTTTTTCATATGCACCGTTTTTACCTCGCCGTAAACAGCTCCCCGGCCAAGGGCTACGGTATGCAGCATCCCTTGATAAACTGACGATCTGCAAGGGAACGATTCGTTGCCTTTCATCACTGCGCCCTGCGCCGTGGAAACGCCATTCATTTCCAGCATGCAGCTGTAGGCCAAGGGCTCGTATAGCCGTATGCCGGAGTTCCGGTTGTGCACTTTGTAGGCAGCCTCCTTCATGCTCCACATCATCCACACCAAAAGGCCGGGATCCTGCGCAAGCGCAATGGCCCGCTGCTCATCATCATTGAAGAGCTTGCTGAGGTAGCCTTTTCTTTTCCAGTCGCTCTGCACCTGGGCAAGCTGAAGGTCGATCAGGTCATTGCCCAGCATCGCCAGAAAGTTTTTGCGCCACCACTTCGACCGTTGCACGAACGGTCAGCATTTTTGCCATCGAATCGTTGTCCACTTCGATACCAAACTTTTCCTCTATGTCCAGTACAATGTCCACCAGGTTGGCCGAATTGATCTTCAGGTCCTTTAGAAAATCGGTATCCTCGGAAAGCTCCTCGAGCTTGCTGCGCTCTTCGGTGTAGGGTGAAACTATTGCCTTCAGTTCCCCAATAATAAGTAATCTATCCATTTTTAAACCTTTTAAATATCAAACACGCGTTCACATCCCCAAATCCAAAACTTGCCTTGGCAAGCACCTCGAAATCCAAGGCCAAAAGTTTCCCGGGTATGCGCGAGGGATCCACCAGCGCTGCGATTTCCGGGTTCAGGTCCTGGCAGTTGATGTTGGGAAAAACAAATCCGCCACTGAGCTGCATCACCGATGCAACGCATTCTATGCTGCCCGAGGCACTGATGCAGTGCCCAGTCATTCCCTTCAGGGAATTGATGTAGGGGAAGTCCTCCCTTCCGCGTCCCAGCGCCTGCTTCCAGTTTGCGATCTCAAGTGCATCCTTTGCCGTTGCGGTCAGGTGCCCGTTTATTACCTCCACCTGTTCGGGGCGGATGCCGGCACCGGAAACCGCCTGGGCAATGCAGCGCTTTACCGCCTCGGGATTGGGAGCGGTCATGGTTCCAAGTCCCCGCTGGCCTCCGGAATTGGCATGCCCGCCGATCACCTCGCAGTAAATCCTGGCGTTGCGCGAAACTGCGCTCTCCAGGGATTCCAGCACCAGCGCACCCGCACCACTTCCCGGCACAAAGCCGCTGGCAGTGGCGCTCATCGGCCTGCTGGCATCCTGCGGCGAATCGTTGTGTTTATAGGTGCAAACCTTCATCGCATCGAAGCCGCCCCAGATATATGGACCGCTGTCACTGGTGCTGCCGGCCAGCATCCGCTTGGCCTTGCCCCATCTGATATGTTCGTAGGCCATAAGTATGCTTTCGGTTCCTGTTGCGCAGGCCGAGGAGTTTGTCGTAACCTGGTTTCCCAGCCCGAGTTTGCCCGCGATGTAGGCGCTTACCCCGCTGGCCATGGTCTGTCCCACCACCGTACTGCCGAGCTTGCGTACCTGCTGCTGGTCGATCTGCTGGATCGCCCAACGGAACTTGTCGATACCGGAGGTACCGGTTCCAAAAAAAGTTCCGCTGTCCCAGTCCGGTTGGGATTCCCCTGCGGGAAGCAGCCCAGCGCCCGACCAGGCTTCCATCGCCGCTACCACCCCGTACTGAATTCCCGTACTTGCCAATACCCTCTGTTCCAGCTCGCTGAAACAGACATCCATCGTTTGCCTGGATATTTCAGGCCTGCCGGAAACCTGGCAGGAAAACCCAAGCGCCTGCAGGGCCGGATCAAACCTGATCCCGGAAGTACCGGATTTGATCGCCCTTGCGAAATCTTCCACACCGGTGCCATTGGGGGCACATACCCCGAGTCCGGTTATAACTACCCTATTTGCCGCTTTCATCCGTTCTTGAGATTAACATGCCAGATATCGTTCCCTTTGCAATCAGCTCCCCGCCTGCATCATGCATCTGCACCTTGCAGGAAAGCTTGTTGAACCTAAAATAGTTTTTTGTTCCGGTAACGAAAACCTTTTCCCCGGGATAAACCGGCTTTAAAAAATCAAGCGATGAGGAAGTCATCGCTACGCTTGCCTTTCCCGGAGGAACCTTCCCGCCCATCAGGTATATTCCCAGACATACCAGCCCGATCTGCGCCATGGTTTCGGTCAGTATCGCGGCCGGGGTTACCGGAAAGTCCCTGAAATGCCCGTCATAGAAAAACAGCGCGCTGTCATAGGTATAGCAGCCACCGATACCGTCCTGGCTGATTTCCAGGATTTCATCCACAAAGCGGAAAGCCTCGCCATAGGGCAGCCTTTCCAAAATCTGTCCAGCTGATAAGACTACCATTGCAAAAGTATTCTTTGTGCCGAAAACCCTGGACCAAAACTGAGCATGAGCCCCCGATCGCCTTCCTTGGGACTGCGTTCGATAAACTTTTCCAAAACGTACAGCACCGTTGCGCTGCTCATGTTCCCGTACTCGCCCAGTACCGTCTTGGTCAGCTCAAGATCCTTGCCCAGCTCGCCGAAAAGGCTTTCCACCACCTGGATGATTTTCTTGCCGCCCGGATGGAAGACCAAATGGTCGATGTCCTTTATCGCAATTCCGTTAGCTTCCAAAAAAGGATGGATGACCTGTCCGAAATGATCCGCAATCCTTTCCGGAACCGCAACGTCCAGCACCATCTGCAGGCCGGTGTCGGTGAGCTCAAAGCCCATCAGCTGTTCGGCGTCGTAGAAGTGGTACATGCCCTGGTCTAGGATCTGCGGACCGTCCTCGCCAGGATCCGAGCTGAGCAGCACGCAGGCCGCCCCGTCCCCGAAGATCGCAGCGCTCACAATGTTGGCCATGGAAAAGTCCTGGTACTGGAAAGTAGCGGACGGGGATTCCACTGAAACCAGCGCAGCCCTTTTTCCCGGATTTTCCTTTAGGAAGTTTTTGGCATAGATCAGTCCAGATACGCCGGCTGCGCAACCCATCTCGGTCACCGGCAGACGGATGATGTCCTGACGTAGGCCGAGCCGATTGATCAGGTAGGCATCAAGCGAGGGGATCATGATGCCGGTGCAGCTGACCGTAATGATATAGTCCAGCTGGTCGGCCTTCCATCCCGCCTTGGCAAGCGCATCGGAAAGGCACTGCTCCCCAAGGGCAATGGCCGCCTTGGCATACAGACGGTTTCGCTCCGCAAATCCCATGTTGCTGAAAACCTTTTCGGGAGGCATGATCGCGTAGCGCTTCTGCACACCTGCGTTCTCAAAAATCTTGATGACCTTCCTTACAAAGCGGTCTTCCTTTCCCTTGAGCCAGTCCCTTACAAAGGGCAAGGTCTCAGCTGTAGTGCAGCAGTATTCCGGCAAGGCCTTTGCCACCGTTTTTATTCTAACTTTCATATCCTGATTATCCAAAGGTATCTAAATGCCCATCTCCATTTTATGGTTCCCTGAACCCTGCCCAGCTTTTTGTCGTAGGCCAGAAGGTCCCTTTTTTTGAAGCCCCGTAAAATCGACACCAGTCCGTCCTCGCGGGACATATCGCTAAGGCCAAAGACAAAACTCAATGCCTGAAAGAGCCTGTAGGCAGTTGTGCTCCTTTGCAGGTCGTTCACAACAATGCCAGTCCGCACGTGATTTTTAAGCCTGCCGAGAAGCGTCAGGATCTGCCGATCGCTAAAGTGGTGCAGGGTAAGGGTGAAAAGCATGATATCGCAGGTCCATCCTTCTTCCAAAGGATCAAATATGTCCATGCAACGGTAGCTTATATCAGGAAAACCGGCGGACAGCTTCCTTGCATGCTCTACGCTTGCCTGGTTGGCATCGATGCCTATCAGCTCGAGCTTGAGGCTTTTGAAGGCAGGATATCTGGCCAGGGTCCGAAGCATATCTCCGTTCCCGCATCCCACATCCACAATCCGAAGCACCCCGCCCGGGGCAATGCTGCCAAGCAGAGCGGCAATGCCTTCCAAAGTTACCCTGTTTCCTCCCAGAAAACGGTTTACCGCAGCGATCTTGTCCAGCGCATCGGTAAGTACCGGACCCTGCATGGAGAAATCGTCCATCATTTCGCTGCTGGTGCTTCTGTTGCTGGTATCTATTCTCATAAGCCTTTAATGCTGATTGGTTTACCGTGTGTGCTTTCTATCATCTTTTTAAACAGCAACGGAAATCTCCCAAGGGACTCCATTGCCAGTCCCTGCAGCACCGTACTTTTCCCAAGGGCCGAAAGCATTCTTGCAGCCCACATCCTGTTTCCAAATGCCTCGTTCCAGGCCTTCTGGTAGCGAGATTCCATTTCCTTGCGTCTTAGCAGCCCGTCCCTTAGAAAAGCGACTATCAGCTCGCAGGACACCTTGGCGCTGCCAACTGCCATTGCCATCCCGTTCCCGCACAGGGGATGGATCAGCCCGGCGGTATCGCCGATCATCAGCATATGGTCCTGGACTGCCGGCTGCCTGCCGAAGGAGAGTTGCCCGACACTAACCGGACCTTCCCCAATGATGGTGGAACGCTCCAGCACTTCTTTAAGGAACCTATTGCCCTTCAGCACATTTTGCTGAAAGGTTTTGATGTTACCGCTTTTTTTGAAGCTGGCGTAATCGGCCAGATAGCAGATGTTCAGCTGGTGGTTTTCTACCATGGAAACCCCGCAATATCCGCCGGAAAAATTGTGCAGGGAAACCTCCTCGGCAGGAAAATCCCCATCGTACCGGTAATGCGCTTTGACCGCTACTGCCGGCGAAGAAGCCCTAGCCACGTTTTTGCCCTTTTTGGAAAGTGCGGAAAGCTTTCCGAACGCTCCAATTACAACCGCTGCCCTGAAAATGCTTCCCGAAGCGGTGGTTACGGAAAAGCGCTCGTTATGGTAGCTGACCTCCCTGACCGCATCGAAAACCACCTTTACTCCGCGGGAAAGCAGAACCCTGTACAACAGTTCGTCCATCGCATAGCGGCTCAGCCCGAAACCTCCCAACGGGAGTTGGGATTCAAGTACGCGGCCCGAAAGGGTGGTATAACGCAAAGTACGCAGATTGGATGGTGAAAGCGCCTGAAAGTTTATGCCAAGCCAGTCAAAGTAAGGCAGTACCTCGTTGGAGACATATTCCCCGCAGACCTTGTGACGTGGATAGCCGTGCCGCTCGACCACGGTCACCTCCATTCCTGATTTGTTCAGGTGCAGGGCAGCGGTCAGCCCGGCAAGGCCGCCTCCGATAACAAGGACATTCTTTTCTGAAACCATAGACTGCATGCAGAACAAATTTTAGCTGCTATTGTTCTAAGCCGGCATCCATCAGTTTTGCACATGGCTCGGCATCCATCCATGGCTGGTTGATGGATTGGGAAAAACTTTGATTTTATCGCTATATTAGCGATTCATCCCGATAGAAAATGCAAAAGACAGTTTACCTGATCGACAAGGATCCCGCAGTAATTGATGTGATAGCACTTATGCTGGCCGATGAAGGCTATAGGACCGTAATCGCCTCTAAGCCCTTCGATCTCTCGGAGCTCCTTGGCGCAAGTCCAGCTCTGATCATCCTCCACAACGGGCTTGACGGCAAGGGCATAACCATCTGCAGGAAAATAAAGCACGAGCCGGAAACCAGGAACATCCCGGTGATTATGAGCTCCACCAATGCCAACCTTTCCTCGATAAGCCAAACGGCCGGAGCTGATGCCTTTATCCAAAAACCTTTCGATTTGGACGAATTCTGCGCTTTGATCAAAGATACGCTATCCCGGCATCAATAAATTTTCAACACCAATGGTATTGTTCATTTTTGCCAAATGGCCTAGCTGGTCCGGATGGCGGGCACATCTCTGGATACAGCGAAGCTTCCGAACGTTCCGACCTTACCCAAAGCATTCGACTGCATATAAAACACACCTCATGCGTAAAAACCAGTCCCGCTTGCCGATTCTCACTTGATTTTTTCAACCACAAAAGCCTTTAATGTTTCCAACAGGCCGTCCCTAAATTCCCATACGTCGCAGTAGTGGTATTCCGTCCATTTCCCGTCCCGACCAAGGAGTGATATTTCCCCTACCGCAGTAAGCATCTCGCCCTCTGCAATCAGGTGCGACACCTTGAAAACCGGCGGCGCAAGATAGCTTTCCGCCATATAGGCCCTTACCTCCGCTTTGCCGCGAAGGGTTCGGTCGCCCACAAATTCCCAAACCGTATCATCGCTACAAATGGAAAGGAAGGTTTGGTAATCCCCGCGGGCTATTGCGCTGTTGCCCATGATTAGCAATTTTTTATTGATCTCTGACATGTTCCCCAAATTAAAATGCAACATTATTGCATATACAAACTACAACAGCCTATCCCAAAAATTGTTTTTCCCGTGCATCGGCAAACCTACCCATAACGCAGCAGGTTCCTCATTCCCTAGGGTTGTGCACACTTTCGAACCTTTTATTTCAGCGCGTGTTTATCAGTAAATCTATCTCCTATGAAAAACATTAAGACTAAGCTATCAATGGTAGCTTTTACCATTGCCTTTGCCGCCACAGGTTGCGGTAGCGAGCAGAAAAAAAAACAGGCAACCGATACCACTGCCAGCGATACCACGGCGCAGAAAGTGGTGGTCGCTCCTAAAGGCCCTGCACCGCAGTGGGGCAAATCGATCAGACCTGAAATGCTGGCGGTAATGGAAAAACTGGCCAGCTACAAGGACCAGCCCATCGAAAACCTGACCGCCGAGCAGGCACGCAAGAACCATACCCCTAGCGATGCGGTCATGGACCTTATCCGGGAAAACGGGATCGAGCAGCCTGCTGCGATGGTGGATACTGTAGGCCGCGACATCGAGGTTTCCGGCGCACGGATCCATGCAAGAATATATACACCGAAATCTGCATCGGGGCCACTGCCAGTAATCGTCTATTACCACGGCGGAGGGTTTGTTATTGCCGACCTGGATGTTTACAATTCATCGGCACAGGGACTGGCCGAACAGGTGGGTGCAGTTGTGGTATCGGTTGCCTACAGGCAAGCCCCGGAGCATAAGTTCCCTACTGCGCACAATGACGCTTTTGCGGCCTACCAGTGGGTATTGAAGAATGCGGAGAGCCTTAATGCAAATCCGCTGAAAGTAGCATTGGTCGGCGAAAGTGCGGGCGGAAACCTGGCTTCCAACGTTGCGATCATGGCAAGGGAAGCAAAAATTACCATGCCGCTCCATCAGGTGCTGGTCTATCCCATCGCCCAGTCTGATATGAACACCAATTCCTATAACGAATACGCCAATGCCAAGCCTCTTAACAAAGCTATGATGGGCTGGTTTACCAACAACTACCTGAGCAATCCCGCCCAGGCAAAGGATCCGAGGATTGCCCTTGTCAATGCAAACCTTAAAGGACTTCCGGCAACTACCATCATAACCGCAGAAATCGACCCCTTGCATGACGACGGAACAATGCTGGCCGAAAAGCTGAAAGCTGCCGGCGTAAAAATTGACCATAAGAACTATACCGGCGTCACCCATGAATTCTTCGGCATGGCTGCAATCGTACCGCAGGCGAAGGATGCACAGGCGTACGCTGCAATGCAGCTTAAAAACGCATTTAGGTAAAAGTACCCTAAGCTGCTAAGGATAGGCAGAATTGCCTATCCTGGTTTAAGTAAGTGCAAGCGATGGTACGACTCATTTGATTCGTTACCGGGCTGACACTGGCAAATAAAAGCTAATTGGGCACAAATAGCGAAATCCTGTAAACCATTTTATCCTATGAGGTAAGGGAGATATTTAGCGATTTACCGACAGATCGCCGGTAGTTGTATTAAATGGCCCATTTGACCCAATCTCAATCTCAGTGCGGAATAATCAGCAGATTCACGCTCTTATTCATAGCGGAATATGTGTTTGAATCGCTACCTTTGGGACTGCGAATACCATCATGAAATACCATTACCAGTTTGTCTCTAAAAACTCCGCACGGGTTGAGCTGATTGCAGAATATGACAGTGAGCTTGCGCTGATAGCAGAGGCTGCAAAAATCGGAAAAGCTTCCGCTGAGCTATTGTCGCTCTTCAGGAAAGGAATAGCCAATTACCTGCCCGGTGCGGTAGAAAGTGAAACGGTGTTTATGAACTTTCCAACCGTTGCGCTGTGCAAGTTTGGCCAGCCCGCGCTAACATCTGAAATTTCCGCCACGAAAGGTCCGTTTGAGCAGTTGAGCTTTGAACTGTAGCACGGAAAGGCAAATCATACTGATAAAATCCAGTCGGCCCTAACTAGTTTGCTAGAGGGAAACCGACCTGTTCGTTTCGGTCGCTTGCTTCTCTTTTTTGTGCTGCATGCCTGCCAGCTTGCCGCACTCCTCGCGGAGCAGTTCAAAAACCTCGCTCTTGATACGCTTATAGTTTTCCTCGACGTCTTCCGCTGAAACCTTCTTCACCAATGGAATTTCCCTGTAGCTTGTTTCCTCCGCAGCGATAGCTTTATGGTCGTTCTGGATTTCGCAGTGGAACATCTTCAATCTAATCTTCTGCTCGGGATTGTCCGCGACAACCCCTACAAATTCCCCCGAGGAAAGTGTTGCAATCCTACTGGCGGGAATGGCATGGTCAAGCTGGGTTGCCCGGGTAATGGAGGTGTCCGATGAATTGATGTTCATCGAGTCTTTCTGCTGGGAGATCTTTCCAAAATTCTCCGAAAGGGTCTTTGCCGTCGATCCGGTCACCTGTCCGGATATCAGGTTGCCGACAATTCCGGTGATCACTTCGGCCTGTTCTGCGCCATAGTCCTTTTTCAGTTGCGAAAAGTCCTGCACTGCAAGGCAGGTTGCCACTTTGTTGCTCCTTGCAGTCGCAATCAGGCTGTCCATACTGTTGAAATAGATCGTGGGAAACTCATCGAAGATCAGCGAAGACTTCAGCTTTCCTTTTTGGTTTACCAGTTTTATCATTCTGGAAATGTACAGCGAGAGTACTGCCCCGTAGACCTGCAGCTTCTGGGGGTTGTTGCCCAGGCATACCACCTTGGGTTCATCGGGACTGTTGATATCAAGGGTAAAGTCGTTTCCGTTCAGCACATAGTACAGCTGGGGGGAGGAAAGCCTTGCAAGCCCGATCTTCGCCGAGGCAATCTGCCCCTCGAGCTGCGCCATGGCATTGTTGCGGTAGGCCGATACAAAGGGATTGATCAGAACTTTTATCTCCTCGCAGGACTGCAGCACCGCAAAAAGCGGATCATACTCGCTTTGCATCAGTTCTATTACGTGTGGCAGGGTACAATACTTGCCATCCTGGTATTTACGCAGGTACCATATGCATGCGGTCAGGAAGTTGATAGGCGATTCAACAAAGAAATCACCCTGCTTTTTTATCCAGTCCCTGTTCAGCCCCATCATGATCGTACGTGAGGCCTCGGTAGCATCGGTGATGTCCTCCATTGACAAAGGGTCGAGTGGATTGCATCGGTGGGTACGGTTAAGGTCATCAAAATTGATTACGTAGAACTTTGGGCTAACCTGATAGTTAGCGGAATACTGCAGCAGCTTGTTGTAGGCAATCCTTGAAAGGTCATCGAACTTAAAGTCGTAAATGAACATGGAAAATCCCTTTCTGATATGCTGGTCGATGATGTGGCGGATGACGAAATAACTCTTGCCAGCTCCGGGCGTTCCGGCCACAAGCAGTCCCCTAAACGGGTTGATGATATTGATCCAACTGCTGCGCGAGAGCTCCCCGAGCCTGTACCTTGCGGGCAGGTTCACCGAATACTCGTTATCCAGCAGCCGCTCCTCCTGGGGGAAGGTCTCGTTGAGTTCGTTAAAGATATCCTTTCGCAACCGGTCCTTTAAAAGACGGGACAGCCGGCCCCCACCGGCGAGAATCAAAAGATATCCTGTAGTGGTCAGCGCCATGTAGCAAATGGCAACAACGCTGATTGCAGCGGGAAAAAATAGGCAGAGTGCTGCTGCAAAATACAGCCCCATCCCCGCCACCAGATAAAAAATTATAGGCTTAGGTTCCAAATTCTCGTCCTTCCTTCCCTTCACGCCCAGCAACGATACCGCAAGCAACAGGAGCGCTGCCAGCTTTGCGCCGAACAGTCCCTCGAACAGCACGTTCCTTGCAATGCCGCCTATTATTTTGTCGGTTATCCCCGACGTCCAGCGCCATGCTTCAAATGCCCGATAACAGCAGATGTAAAAATGGATTACCAATATAAAAATGCTGAGAAGCCTAGTAAAATCGACAATTTTCCTAAGGCCTTGCAAGTCCTCTCCAGTGCTCATATGCTAAGATTTTGTATTTTCCCCTTCCCTTTCCTTCTTTTCCTTTTACGGCCGATAACCGATGGAAACTGGTAGTCCGCCCTGCCCAAAAGCCCCTCTATTAAACCTTGCTGGCTTTTTCTATAATCATCTCTGCCCTCCTCATTGCGTTGCAGATAATTGCTCGATTCCCCTTGCACCAAATATCGTTTCGGTACGTCGCTTTCTGAAAACATTCCGGTGATGGCCTTTGCAGCATACGCCCTTCCCAGATCGCTGCCATTGAAAACAGTGCGATGCCTATGGTCGATAAAGGTCAGTCCATAGATTAGTCCGGTTTGGTTTCTCCTGAGCACAAGAGCTACCTGTTCGATAGCCAACAGCCTTAGCATTGTGTCCTTTCGCATGGTGCTGTAGTTATCAAGTACGCGTTTTATCCTTTCCATCAGGTCTTGCCTGAAGGGCTTTCGTCTTTCAGTGTTGCGCTGGAAGTGTTTTTCCAGGTTCCGCATCGTCGCACCGTTGTAAAAAGCACTCGCCTTGATGGGCACGCCGACCGGATTTCCGTTTACATCGGCGATGGAGTAGAGCAAACCTTTCTTCTGGAACATTACCGAATTTTCGGATCCCCTTTCCACCTGGACATTGAACTGCGACAGTACCGCCTTGTATTCGGCAAAGGAAGTATAGGCATAGTCCTGCATCACAGCTTTGGTGATGTTGGCCAACACCTTTTTGGTGGGAACTGCACCATACTCGGCAACTTTTAAATACGGTTGGACAGCTAGACGCCTGCCTTCGGCCCTGACCAGACCGTATTCGACCTCCAGCTCTTTCCTTATCGGCTCGGAAACCTTCCTGCCGATATCATGGAGATCAATCCTGCTTCCATCCCTTTGAATGTTGACCGTAGCGATGTGAAGATGGGTGTGCGCTGTATCAAAATGCCGATAGGCGATAAAAGGCTGTTCGCCGAAGCCCAATTTTTCCATGTACCGCAGGGCAATGCCCTGCAGTGTTTCATCATCAAGCTTGTCCTCTGCATGGAAATTAAGCGAAATGTGCAGTGCATTGGTCCTGGCCCTGGGATTTAGTTCGGTCAGCCGCTGGAACCTGGACAGCTTCTGAAGAAGGTTCAGCCGGTGGATGTCGGTTGCAAATCCACTTGCCAACAAAATTGACGCAACGCCCTTTTCCACCTTCTGCTCGTTGTAGACCAGAATTCCCCGGATCGATTTCCCGCTTAAGATCTTGGCAACCATCTTTCTGCAAGTCTGGATATAACGGAAAACAGCCTTTCAATTTTGCCGTCAAGTTTAAGGCAGAGCGCCATGGTGCGGTCAAAATGAAATGATTTCTCCGCTGCCGATTTCACGGCGTTGAAATAACGGGTCTGCTGGTTAATATTGATCCCGATCGATTTGAGCTCCTTTCGGATCAGGGCGAGTTCCTCCATTGGTCCGGACATGGAAGCGTCCCTGTAGAAGCAGTTGATTCGCTCCCTGTTAAGCAGCTTCCGTGCAACCTCGCCAATGCTCCGGCAATTGGACTCTGCCAACAGTTTTTCAAGCCGCTTGAGCGTCGTACCCGTAACCCTGACAGTTAACAGGTGCATCAGCAGTTCCTCTTTGTCTTCCTTAGGTTTTCTTGCCATCTGGTCTGCTTTACATTGGATGTTTTCCAGGCTTTGCGAGTTCCGAGCAACAGCCCTCCGACGTGTCGGAGCAAGATATTTTTGTGCACAAAAATACATCTTGCTGCAAACAGGTGTTTGCCGGATCCCCTCCCTCCAAACCCTTACCTATGCTGATTGAACCGTTCGCGTTCAATTTCGATTTACATCTGCTCGTGGACCAAAGAACTGGCGTAAAAGACTTTAAAAGCTGTCTGATCCTTAGCCGCATAAATGCAGGTTTTGGGCGCACCCATTGCCCAGGCCGACGATGTGAAACTGTAGTATTTTTGAATGATTTTCTGTCCATGACCCTATGATTTAGGGTTCAAAAATGGCGGATAGCATCAGGATGAGTTGACAATGGTCAAAGGGAGGCAGCATAAAAAACAAAGCGATAGCTGATGGATACAAGGAGCCCCGTTTATCCTCCACGGGACTCCATTGCTAAATATTGAGCAGGAAAGCCAATCGGAAAACTTGACCGGCGAAGGACGGGCAATAATCCAAAGGGCTTGAGACTCTCTTCTTCCCGTTGCCCGCATCAAAAGTAAATCGGTCCCGCCTTCCCTGCAAGAACGATGGATAAAGCCTTAAACCCATTTAAGATTTAATGGAGGCTTTTTAGGGTTGACCGCCTCCACCCATGGCCCCATAGATCTGGCCTGTAGAGTAGCTTGCGCCGTTATCGGCCAGCTGCACATATATCGAGGCCAATTCTGCCGGCTGTCCAGGTCGTCCCATCGGGGTAGCCTTTCCAAACTCCTTCAACTTTTCGTCTGTTGCTCCTCCGCCAACCTGCAAAGGTGTCCAAATTGGGCCTGGAGCTACGCCGTTCACCCTTACCCCTTTTGGCGTCAGGAACTTGGCAAGAGAACGCACGGTGCTGGTATTGGCAGCCTTGGTCTGCGCATAGTCAAAAAGCTCTGGGCTGGGATCGTTGGCCTGTTCAGAAGTGGTAACGATAATGCTGGAACCTGGTTTTAGATGCGGAATTGATGCCTTCAGAAGCCAAAAAGGGCCATATATATTTGTTTTCATGGTTGCATCGAAATCCTCGGTGGTAATATCCAATATGGACGGTTTGGTCTGTTGCCTTGCCGCATTGCTTACCACAATGTCAAGTCCTCCTAATTTCTGAACGCTTTGGGCCACCAGGCTTTTGCAGAATGATTCGTCCCTAAGATCGCCTGGTATGGCATAGCCTTTTCTGCCAGCCTTTTTTATCCATTCGATTACTTCCCTTGCGTCCTCTTCTTCGGCAGGAAGGTAGTTGATCACTACATCTGCGCCTTCCCTTGCAAATGCAATCGCCGCAGCTCGGCCCATACCCGAATCCCCGCCAGTTATAAGCGCTTTCCTGCCGGCCAAACGTCCCGAGCCCTTATAGGTTTGTTCTCCGTGGTCAGGTTTTGGATCCATCTTGGACGCCAAACCTGGAAACGGTTGTTGCTGTGGTTTGAACGGAGGCCTCGGATATTTGGTTGTTGGATCCTGTAGCGGAGCAAGGTTATCTTGCTCGAAAGAAATTCCTTCCGATCCGAAAACTGGAGAAATTGCAAGTCCAGCTATGCCGGCGCCAAGACCAGCTACCGCCTGACGTCTGTTCATCAAATCTTTTTTCATGTTTTTCATTAAGCTACCCGGCAACATGCCGGTTGGATAAAAAACATCGAAGGCTAAAAATTGTTCAATTGTTCACAATAGCGTAGGGAATAAATACCGGCCAGTCGGTGCCAGCCGAGCACGCGCCTTCAAAAGTTCTATGTAGGCATTCCCATTGTGATTGTCCAGAATCCGAAAGGCATTTTCCAATATTCGTGCTAGCGGACTAATAAATGGAAAAATTAACTTTCGAGAAACTACCAGAAGCCATTGAGGAAATTCTTCAAAGACTGAGAAGTATAGAGCAGCTTCTCGCACCTAATGAAAAGGAAAAGGACGAGCTTCCGCAAGTTTTGGATGTCGCCGAGGCTGGGAAACTTCTGAAGCTGAAAATTTCCACGATTTACACCAAGGTGAGCCGGGGCGAGCTTCCAGCGTTTAAATCAGGTAAACGCCTGCTCTTCAACAGGCAGGAGCTGATAGAGCTGATGCAGGCGAACAATAAAACGAGCGTCTATCAGTTGCAGAAAGAGGCGGAACTCAGGATCCGCCATCTTCCAAAGACCAGAAAATATATTTACTAGAGCTCCAAGGTAATCCTTGTTGCCGCTTCCCTTTTTTTCGAATCGATAATCTTTGTATAAATCTGTGTTGTCTTGATGTCCCTATGCCCCAGCAGCTTGGAAACGGTATAGATATCGGTTCCCATTGAAAGTTGCAAGGTGGCAAATGTGTGCCTGAAACAATGAAAGGTTATATGCTTCTCAATCCCTGCCAGCCCCAGCCATTTGTCCATAAAGGCGCGAAGCCTGGCGTACCTGAGATCCGGGAAAACGTGCTCATCGGGATTCCTTCGCTCCCCAAAGAGCGAAAAGGTCTGATCGGAGATCGGAAGAACCTGTACGCCCTTGGTTTTCTGTTGGCGGAAGTGGATATAATATTCTCCGGATTGGCCCCTCAAATCACTCCATTTAAGTGCCTTTACATCGGAAAAGCGAAGGCCGGTCAACCCTGACACCAATCCCGCATTCTTCATCATCTCCGGATTAATCTTTACGTCTGCCAAACGCTGGAACTCGAAAATCGTCAAAAATTCACGTTGGGTATCATACTCCTTAATTGCATCCGTCTTGTCATAAATGTTTACTGTCAAAAAATCTGCCTTGTAGGCGAGTTTGAGCACATGCCTAAACTTGTTATAGTAGCTGAGTGCGGTATTGTTGGAAATTGGCGTTTTCCTTGCGCTGATCCCAGGTGCGGAAAGGAGGTATTCCTTGTACTCATCGCAGAAGTGGACATTGAGGTCGGCAAATCTGACATCATGGCCCGCGTAATCGGTTAGGTAACGAAGTGCCATGTACCAGACGTCCGAGTTTGTACCGGTTTTCTTTCTGACAACATTCCTGAAAAAATCGATGAAGCTGCCCATCAACCTTTCGGCGGACAGGAATCCATACTGGCGGTTCTGGATATCAAGCTGGCGCTTTGCCCTAATGTTCTGTGCGATCAACTCGGTCTGCTTGTTGAAGTTCCTATCGACTTGGTTGTTCGGGTCTTTGACCATATACAACTTCAGGTATTCCTTACGGATCGGCCTTCCATTGCTGGGATGAGGAATTGGCGGATAATAGTCCAGGAAGAAACTGATTCTTCCCGATGCAAGCTCTTTTTTTCTTAAGGTTACTTTTGACATGGCTACATTGTTTTTAACGATTGAAGATTTCGTGAATTCGCGATTTGGGTACATAGGTAAACTTGCCAACCTTCAGCTTTGGTATGCCCTGTCGTTTGATAATGTCGTAAAGGGTCTTGCCGGGAACACTAAATTTCGCCTCCACTTCGCCGATTGTATAGCAGGCCTCTATCTTCATCACGCTCTGGATATCTGGTATCGCTGGCAAAATATCTGGAGGCAGGAATAGCTTATCTACCTCGGACCTTGCAACGAGCGTCTTTTTCATATAGATGTTAGCTGCCCTTAGCTTACCGGAATTGATGAGGTTGTAGATAGTCTGCCTTGAACTGTTGAGCATGATGGAAAGATCCTTAACGGTAAGAAATTCCTTAGATTGGACCAGGTCGAAATGGCTTGGCAATAGCGATGCAGTCTTTTTGTTGCTGACATCGATCTTCTGGTTTCGGATTTTTCGCTTATAGTATGCGCTCCTACATTTGGTAGAGCAGAATTTGGTGACAGTGGTCTTTGCCTCGAAACTGTCGCAACAATAATCGCACACGCGAATAACGGTGATGTTTGAACTCATCTCTGGATCGTTTATGGGATCGGTAACAACCGATGATCCCAGTAAAAAAAATATTTATTAATTTTTGTCCCAACCGCCAATAACACTTTTTTCTCTCTAGGATGAGGCTTTTCGAAGAAATCGACCATCGGGCATAATTACGCCCAGTTCTGGTTAATTTTAGTTAAAAGTGTACTGTTTTGTCAAGTTAAGTCACCCGGCATTTTGACAACAGGGGACAAACTGTTCTGCGGCGAACAATCTAGGGACAAATTTAATCAAAATACCGGCAAAAATCCAAATATCCAGTCAAACAAAAAACCATCTAACTAATTGAAGTTAAATGGTTTACTTTGTTTTAATTTGATTTTTTTTGATTTATTTTGTGCACCTATTTGCCGATGCAAAACTTGCTAAATATATTTTCCAACAAATCATCTGTAGTAACCATGCCAGTAATCTCACCAAGATAATGTAAGGCCTGTTTAATGTCCATTGCTAAAAAATCTGAAGTTACAGGGTTATCAATATTGTTTAGTACATTGGCTAAGGCCTGCTTCGTATTTTTTAGGGCTTCTACATGGCGAATATTTGACACGAGAGTTTCGCTGGTATTGATGGCGTGTAGGTTAACCTTTGCTAATAAAGCTTCCTTCAACTCATCCACTCCTATGTTTTCCTTGGCCGACAAGAATAAAACTTCTTGTTTTGCAAAGCCTTCTTTTTGTTCGCTTGTAAACAAATCGGCTTTATTAACAATGGCTAAATAAGGAATTTCTATTTTCTTTAAATCAGTCAATTGTTCTTCCAATTCATCAGGCGTTTGCAGTGCGTCAACCATGTACAAGATGAGTTTGGCTTGTTTCATTCGCTCTAGCGTGCGCTCCACTCCTTTAGCTTCAATTATATCTGCAGTATCTCTAATGCCGGCTGTATCAATAAACCTGAAGATAATACCATTAATATTCAATTCGTCTTCAATGGTATCCCTCGTTGTTCCGGCTATATCAGAAACAATGGCTCTATCTTCATTTAAAAGTGCATTCAACAAGGTTGATTTACCTACGTTCGGCTTACCGGCAATAACAATTGGTACGCCATTTTTAAGCACATTGCCCATTTCAAAAGAAGAAATCAATCGGTGTAAAACATTGTTTATTTTAAGAATCAATGCTTTTAATTGATCGCGATTAGCGAATTCTACGTCTTCCTCCGCAAAATCGAGTTCCAATTCTATCATCGAAGCAAAATGAATTAATTGCTCTCGTAAACCGGCTAACTCCGTAGAAAAACCACCACGCATTTGTTGTAGTGCCACATCGTGAGATGCCTTGCTATCAGACGCTATTAGATCGGCCACGGCCTCTGCCTGACTTAAATCAAACGCTCCGTTTAGGAAAGCACGCAAAGTAAATTCGCCGGGTTTAGCAGCTCTCGCTCCTTTTTTAATTAGCAAGTTTAAAATCTGCTGAATGATATAATTAGAACCATGGCAAGAAATTTCAACCACATTTTCTTTTGTATAAGATCTAGGCGCAACGTACAAACCTGCCACCACTTCATCGATAATCAAATCATCTTCTTTAATTAGGCCGAAATGCAAAGTATGCGAAGCTTGTTTGCTTAAATCCTTACCTGCAAAAACTGAATTGGTTAAATTTATGGCCTCTGGTCCTGATAAACGGATAACGCCTATAGCGCCACTTCCTGGAGGAGTTGATAAAGCAACAATGGTATCTTGGTTGTACATTTTGCAAAGTTATGAGTTTTAGTTTGTAGGTTGTAAGTTTTAAGTTATAAGTTTTAGGTTGTAAGTTTTAAGTAGTACGTTTTAGGGTTGTAGGTTTTAAGTTTTAGATTTCGTTAGGGACAAAGCTTTAAGATTGTAAACGTAAAGTGGAAACGCTAAAACTACAAGGCGTAGACGATAAGCGAAAAAACGCCAAACGAAAACAAACAAAATCGTTACATTAATGTTAATCTGCTTAATAAACGAACAACTTCCATGAAAGAACTTCCACTAACCGTTAAAAGATCAATAGAATTATTGGGTTTAGTGCTTGCCATTGCCATTTTAGTGGTAGGTAGAGACATTATTATGCCAATTATAATGGCATTTTTTGTAAGCATTATGCTACTGCCTATTTATCGCTTTTTGCGAAAATATAAAGTACCCGAATCGCTGTCTATTATTTTACCAATTTTAATGGTAGCTATTTTTATAGCTGGGATAGTTTGGTTTTTCTCTGCTCAAATCGGCACCTTGGTTGATGATTTTCCGCAGATAAAACAGAATGTAGCAAAACACCTGCACTCATTGCAAGAGTGGATTACAAATTTAACAGGCATTGAAACTAAAAAACAAACCGATTTCATAAACGAAAAGAGTGACGACCTGCTTTCTATGGGTGGTAAGGTTGCCAGTGGCGCCGCGGTAACATTGAGCGGAGTATTCATTTTCGTAGGTTTGCTGCCAATCTATATTTATTTAATTCTTTTTTATAAGGATATTTTGTTGCGTTTCACTTTTATGTGGTTCAAGACAGATGATCACCCTAAAGTTAAAGAAGCTGTATATGAGACAGAATCAATCATTAAAAGTTACCTAATCGGCTTGCTGATTCAGGTATCTTACATGACCGTTTTATTGGGCGGTATTTTGATGATTATTGGTATTAAACATGCTTTGTTAATTGGCGTAATCTTCGCTATCCTAAACTTAATTCCTTACGTAGGTGCTTTGGTAGGTAACATCATTGGTGTATTGCTTACGCTAACTTCATCTACAGAATTGTGGCCCGTAATTACTGTTCTAGGGGTAATCGCGGTTGTGCAGTTTTTAGACAATAACATTTTAATGCCTCGCATTGTAGGCTCTAAAGTAAAAATAAATGCACTATTCTCTATTCTCGGGGTTTTACTGGGAGGTACCATTGCGGGCGTCTCCGGTATGTTTTTATCATTACCGATTATTGCGGTGCTTAAAATCATTTTCGACCGTACCGAACAGTTTAAGCAGTGGGGAGTTTTACTTGGCGATGAGCGACCTGAGAAAAGCCCAATGCAGTTCCCAAGTTTTAGAAGAAAGAAAGCTATTGATACAAGAAGTGGCGTAATTTCAAAGAAATAGTATTTTGAAAAATACTAAAAAGGCGAACAAAGTTTAAAAACTTGTTCGCCTTTTTTATTTGCTGGGACTTTTTCTAAAAATAAAATAGAAAATAATAATCCCGATTAGGCAACATGTAACGCCTAATATTGCCTTACTTAAATCATCCATAGTTTTTAAATGAAAAAGGGCAACCAACAAATGGCTACCCTTCCGTTTTACGATTGTTATATATTTAAAACAACAGCAGATTGCATAAATGGTTTTGTTTTTAATAACCAGAGGAAAATAAAGAGCAAGAACGAAAGCTAAAAATCGATAGCCTCTAGAATATCCTAAGCGGTTTAATGAAGTAATTATAACGGCAAAATTAATATCAAGTTAAAACGAATGATCAGTTAAATTTCAAAACATCCCATGCAAATCTCAGTATCGTCCCAAAAACTACGATTAAAAAGAATATCCTGACGAACTTATTCCCTTTAAGCAAAGCGAGTTTCGCACCAAAATAAGAACCAGCTACGTTAAATATCGCCATTGGCATGGCATATTCAAATAATACGTGACCAGTAGATCCAAAGTAGATTAAAGCTGCCACGTTTGTAGCAATATTTACGATTTTAGCATGTGCGCTGGCACCAATAAAATCGAATCCCAATACCGCAACAAATACTAAAATCAAAAACGAACCTGTTCCGGGTCCTATTAATCCATCGTAAAAGCCAATAATAAATCCAAATAATGCCGCCAACAAAACTTGGTTCTTAACAGAATGTGCTTTATGTTGTTGTATGCCAAACTGTTTGTTAAAAAAAGTATAAATAGCCACCGCAATTAAAATACAGAGAATTACGGGTTTAATTACAGCGTTATCAATTAAGCTAACACAATACGCACCCAACAATGCGGCAAAAAACGCTGCCAATACACATGCTATTAAAACTTTATAGTTTAATTTAACCTGTTTAGCGTATTTATAGGCTGCAACACTCGTACCAGCAAGCGATGGTATTTTTGTAGTACCGAAAATGCTAGCTACCGGATAGTGAGGTAAAATTAATAATGTTGCCGGCGTTTGCAGCAATCCACCGCCACCAACTATGGCATCTACAAAACCAGCACAAAAGGCTACTGTACAAAGCAGTATAAGTTCTTGGATGAAGTTTGTCATTAAAACGCTACTTGCTTCATAATTAAAATACATGATTTACGCCCGAGCACAGCTGATGTAGACTTACGAAGTCTCCAACATTTTCATGCTTGAACTTCGTAAGTTTTATTGTGATAAAAAAACTGAACGATGCAAAGTGTTTTAGCCACTTTTTTAGCTAGAAATAACCAAAACAAATTTTGTTTTACATCCGTTCCGGCACGTTTATGCCTAAAATAGCTGTTCCGGCTTTAAGTACGTCTGCAGTTACTTTACAAATGTTTAAGCGATGTTCTTTTACAACTTGATTTTCTTCTTTTACAATTGGCGGTACTTCGTGATAAAACTTATTGAAAAGCTTAGCCACCTCATATAAATAATTGGCTAAAAATGCCGGACTATAAGCTTTAGCCGCATTGCTTAACTCAGCCGGATATTTAGCTAAAAGCATAATCATTTCTAATTCGGTTGCTTCCAATCCAGCTACTTCGCTTTGCTTTACATCCAACTGGAAGTTTGCTTTTGCTAACAGCGATTTTATCCTAGCATGTGTGTATTGAATAAACGGACCAGTATTTCCTTGAAAATCAATACTTTCGTTTGGATCGAACAACAAACGTTTTTTCGGTTCAACTTTTAGTAAGAAATATTTCAAGGCGCCCAGGCCAATGTTGTAATACAATTCAGCTTTATCCGCCTCTGCGAAATCGTTCGTTTTACCTAAAGCTTCGGTTTTTTGCTTTGCGGTTTCAATCATTTCCGCTATCAAATCATCAGCATCTACAACGGTTCCTTCCCTACTTTTCATCTTTCCGCTAGGTAAATCAACCATCCCATAACTTAGGTGATGCAAACCTTTCGCCCAGCTCTTGCCTAATTTTTCTAAAATCAAGAATAACACCTTGAAATGATAATCTTGCTCGTTACCTACTACATAAATAGATTGGTCCATGCCAAAATCATCGTATTTCATCTGGGCGGTACCTAAATCTTGGGTAATGTAAACCGAAGTACCATCCGCACGTAAAACCAGTTTTTGATCCAAGCCATCAGCAGTTAAATCAATCCATACAGAACCATCTTCTTTTTTAAAGAAAACCCCTTTTGCCAACCCTTCATCTACCGTATCTTTTCCTAACAAATAGGTATTGCTTTCGTAATAATATTTGTCAAAATCTACACCCAGGTTTTTGTAACTTACCGCAAAACCGTCGTAAACCCAGCCATTCATTTTTTTCCAAAGATCGATAACTTCCTTATCGCCAGCTTCCCAAGCTAAAAGCATTTGTTGCGCTTCTTTGATTAAAGGCGCATTTTTCTTCGCCTCATCTTCAGTTTGCCCTTCGGCTTTTAAAGCATCAATTTCCTTTTTATATTCTTTATCGAAAATTACATAGTATTTGCCTACCAAATGGTCGCCTTTCAATCCAGAACTTTCTGGCGTTTCTCCATTGCCCCATTTTTCCCAAGCCAACATCGATTTGCAAATGTGTATACCTCTATCGTTTACCAAGTTTACCTTAAAAACTTCGTAGCCATCAGCTTTCAACAGTTCTGCAACCGAATAACCTAGTAAATTGTTCCTAACGTGGCCCAGGTGAAGTGGCTTGTTGGTATTTGGCGATGAATATTCTACCATCACTTTTTTACCGTTCGGTTTAGGCTTACCAAAATCATCGCTCAGCAATTCATTATTAAATAAATTTAACCAATAGCTATCAGCTATGCTTAAATTCAAAAATCCCTTAACTACATTAAACGCAGTAACTTCCGCTACATTTGCAACTAAATATTCGCCAATTGCCGTAGCCGTTTGCTCCGGAGATTGTTTAGATATTTTTGTAATCGGAAAAACTACGATAGTAACCTGTCCTTCAAATTCTTTACGCGTTTCCTGTATATTAAGCACACTTTCTTCAATGCTTTGGTTGTAAAGTTGCTTTACGGCATCTATAGTGGCGGTAGTTATAAAATTCATGAAGCAAAAATAGCGATTAAACACTAAAGCTGAAAGAAACATATTGATGCTTTAAAAATAATAATTTGGGCGTTCGGGCGGGCTATCCGCTATATCTTTTAGCTTTCCTTCGCTACGCTCGGGCTAAAAGGATGCCGCTCCTATCCCTAACGCAATCACTAAAGAGCCAACTATACCCATAAACCATTCTTCCTAATCTTTCAGCCTTTCGGACTTTGAAAAAATCTGATAGCTTTGTAACACAACAAACCAAATATATGAGCGAAGCACAAGAAAACTTTAACGTTAGTGTAAATACAGAAATTGGCCGACTTAGAAAGTTACTTATCCACAGCCCCGACAGCGGTTTAGGAAAAGTTGTGCCCTCTAAAGCGCAAGATTGGCTTTTTGAAGACATTGTTCATTTAGATACCATCCGCAAAGGCGAATACGATTATTACCTTAAATTGTTAATGTATTTCTTAGATCCTGATAAGATTAGAGGTAAACTAGCAGAAATTGATAGCGAAGAAGCAAATAGAAATTTCTTCAAGCCAAATCACGCAGATTTTCATAATTCCAAAGCCGTTATCGAGGTGCAAAACCTTTTGAGCGAGGTTTTGGAAAACGAATCTATCAGAAAAAAATTGGTAGCAGCGGTGGCAGCAATAGAAGGATGTACCTATAAAGTGCAAATGCAATTGGCAGATACCAACCCTAAGGAACTTGCCGAAATTTTTATTTCTGGCACCTTGGCAAATGATACGATGATTTTTGCTCCAATTCCGAATCTAATTTTCACCAGAGATGTTGGCACCACTATTAACAATCATATTTTACTAAATAAACCAGCAAAAAAAGCTCGTGTTCGCGAAACGCTTTTAATGCGATACATCTTTTTTAATCACCCTATTTTTGCAAATTATAAAAACAACATTTTAGAAATACCTGATGTTACCATGCACTTTTTAAGACCTGGTGATGAACCAGCTTTTAGCACCACGCTAGAAGGTGGTGATGTAATGATGGTTAGCAAGAACCACGTTTTAATTGGCTGTAGCGAACGCACCTCTGAACACGGTGCAAACGAAGCTATAAAATTGTTGTTCGAAAACAATGTAGTAGAGAAAGTTACGGTGGTAAAAATTCCAGCAAAACGAGACTATATGCACCTAGATACGGTTTTTACACAGGTTAAACGTAATACTTGGGTTATTTTAAATTCAATTGCACACTCGCCTAAGTTTAATCCGAATGAGCCGATTAATTTTTTAAAAGAGCCAGAGCAGTTAGAAGCTACAACTGCCATTCAATTTCACAAAGACAAACCCGGAGAACCGAAATATTTTGAACATGTAGAAGCGTTGTTAAATGATATTAGTAAGAACGATTTAAATAGCAGCGAACCTACAAAAATCATTTACAGCGGAAATAATACTTTCCCTTACGATTCGAGAGAGCAATGGACAGATTCTTGTAATTTATTAGCCCTAAAAGAAGGCGTTGTTTTAGGCTACGACAGGAACGACAAAACTGTAGAAGCCTTTAAAGAAGCTGGTTTTAACATTGTAGACGTTAAGGATTTAATTAAGGATTTAGAAAGTGGCAAAGCCGATATTGAGACCATTACCGACACCCTAGTTTTAATGCCTTCGGCAGAATTATCTAGAGCAAGAGGTGGTTTCCATTGTATGAGTTTGCCGATATTAAGAGACAATTTGTAATATTAAGGGTGAAAGGCATAAGGTAGAGGGCCCTGGTGCTTATGTTAACGCCAACATAAAGATTTTTTTTTATTTTAGGCGTTTTGCTACCTTAAACCTTTCGCCTTTTAGCTTTTACCTTAAATGCAAACAACTTCCCACATCTTAATGATTCGCCCTGTTGATTTTAAGTTCAACGAACAAACGGCAGGCAACAATAAATTTCAGCAAGCTAGTGAGCAGAGAGATGTACAACAGCAAGCTTTACAAGAGTTTGATGGTTTTGTAACAATGCTGCGTTCAAACGGAGTAGATGTAACGGTAATTAATGATACTTTAGAACCATCTACTCCAGACTCTATTTTCCCAAATAACTGGGTTTCTTTTCACGAAGATGGCGCTGTTTTTCTTTATCCAATGTTCTCTGAAAACCGTAGGTTAGAAAGAAGAGAAGAAATATTAGAAATTTTAGAAAAGAATTTCGAAATAAGCCATATTAATGATTTAAGCTTTTACGAAAATGGAAATATTTTTTTAGAAGGTACAGGGAGCATGGTTTTAGATAGAGCAAATAAAATTGCCTATGCTTGTTTAAGTGTGCGTACGGAGGTAGAAGCATTTAATAATTTTTGTCAGTTGGCCGGATATAAATCGGTAATATTTAATGCAGTAGACGCCACAAATTACCCAATTTACCATACCAATGTGATGATGTGTATTGGCGATAAATTTGCAGTAATCTGTCTTGATTCAATCCCAAATTTATACGAACGTGATTTTGTACAGAAAGTATTAACTCTTTCTGGCAAAGAAATTATCAAAATTAGTCTCGATCAAATGAACCACTTTGCGGGAAATATGCTGCAAGTTAAAAACGCAAATGAAGATAGTTTACTGGTCATGTCTGAGCAAGCTTATAAAGTGCTAAATGAAACACAAATTACTTCGCTTTCTAAATACGCAAAGTTGATTCATGCACCTTTATACATGATAGAACAAAACGGTGGTGGTAGCGCAAGGTGCATGTTAGCAGAAGTACATTTGCCTATAAAGTAGTTCTCAAACAAACCGACATTTCGAACCAGCGGCCGATGAGAATCTCATTAAATGGCGTAGGAAAATCAGATGCAGTTTACCAAATGGAGCCAATTTACCGTGTCAGTCCTGGTACAGTCGAAGACTTAAACGAGCCACGGCACACTAGCTTTACGTATGCTAAATATGATGAAAATCACTAAAAAATATCCAGCCACTAAAATTTATTTCGCTACTTTCGCCGAAAATCAAAACTAAATATGTCTTTAGCGCAACAACTTCAAGATCGATCAGGCAATAAATGCGAATTATGTACTTCAGAAGGCAACCTATCTGTTTACGAAGTTCCACCAACTGATAATGCTAATGCCGATAATTGCGTTTTAGTTTGCAAAACTTGCTTAGATCAAATTGAAAAAAGCGAACAGATTAACCCAGAACATTGGAAGGTTTTAACAGAAACCATGTGGAGCGAATTTGCGCCAGTACAAGTTGTTGCTTGGAGAATGTTAAGTAGGTTGAGAAACGAAGGTTGGGCTGCCGATAGTTTGGATATTTTATATTTAGATGAAGCTACTTTAGAATGGGCAAAGAAAACCGGCGACCATGAACAAGATGGTACGGTAGAATTTCATCAAGATAGCAATGGCGCAAGACTATTAGAAGGCGACACCGTTGTTTTAATTAAAACGCTAGATGTGAAAGGCTCTACCATTAGCGCTAAATTGGGCACCGTTGTAAAAAACATACGCTTGGTGCATGACAATACCGAACAAATTGAAGGAAAGGTTGAAGGCCAAACCATCGTTATTTTAACAAAATACCTGAGAAAAGGCTAGTACAAATCCTATTTTCTTATAAAAAGAAGAGTAAAAATAGTACCACAAAAATCAATAAAAACAAATTAATAAGAGAGCTCGTTCTATCTTTCTTAACTAATCGCAAAATTATTTCGGCTATTAGGGCAATACCCCAAAAAACAACTATTGCGCCGGCCAATAACACGTAACCAAATGGTCCGCCGGTATGCCTGTGATAGTCTCCTACACACAAGGTATGAGGATCATAAAGAAAATAGTAAAGTAAAAACAGGCTAAATAAGGGTACTGCTAAAATAGCCAAGCGTATTAAAAGATGTTTAATTATAACTTTCATCGTTCTATTTTTACAAATTTTTGTCCGTCAAATCTTAAGCTAAACTCGCTAGGTTCGCTATAGTAACCTTTGCCGATTAATGTTTTCAGTTTTTCAGTTTTCACACCCGGCATAAGTGCATCAAGATCACTACGAAGTGATGCATGCGCCAATAATCCGCGTAGAATTTGTGTTTTTGAGTCAAAATCAAACTCCATATTGCATAGGTTAATATATCCGAGATCAGCAAATGCCGGTTGATCAATTATTAAGTGATCTCCTCTAATTTCTATTACATAAGCAACACTTTGGTAGCAATTCCCGTCTCCAGATTCCTGTCCAATTAATAAATAACGATTTTTCCCTGGGCTTTTTAATTTATAAATTTCATTAAAATCACAATTAATATTACTCGATAAATTGTAAGCAAAAGTTTTACCGGAAGTGTTTTTCCATTGAATAATAGGGTGAGTAATAATCCTCCGGGTTCCGCCACAATCGTAACCGAAATTAAAAATCTTTATTTCGGTCCTATCGCCGCTGGTTAACGATAATCGTAAACCCAATGCTTTGTAATTGACATTCGTCCAATTGGTATTAGCCAATAGTTTTACAGATTTTTTCGCGGTAGCCAAACACAAACTATCTATATTATAATCTGGTTCATTGTTGTAGCTATAAGTCGCAGCAAAGCTGATGCTCTTTTTGATTTCTGACGCCAAACTATGATAAATATGGTTTTGTGCATAGCAGAGCTGAACCATCAAATACATACAAACGAAACCTGATAGCTTCTTCATTCCTCGTTTTTCAATAAATACAGCTTTCCAGCGCTGTTAAATTTATAAGTGTATCCGAGCCATCTCGGCCCCGATTTACAAGTTGTGCTCAATTCTTTTCGCTCAGCATTTATTTTCAAATTGGTAAATTCTCCACAGCCCTTTGCACCGGCCGGAGCTGTCAGCTTCGTAAATTGCTTAGTTACTTTATTGTAGATAAAAACATCATAAGCAACAACCAAACCCTCTCCGTCAGTTACAGAAAAGGCTATATCGTCTATTCCATCAAAATTATAATCTTCTACATAAACATACCTCGCTCTATCCTTATCTTCAGGCAAAGGATTTAACAAAAAGTTTTTTTTAATCCCGTTAGGGTAAACTATGCGCAGGCTATCTTGATAAAACGAATAAAAATGAAATTGAACATTGTGTAGCAGCGCCATGCTTTTGCCATCGTATTCTTCGCTTTCATCAACTTTAAATTTAAACACTCTCCCATCGCTATATCGCTTATAATAAATATCCTCTACGTTTCTTGGCCATTCGGTAAAACCGTACTCGCCAGTAACTTTCCCATTATAAACCTCTGTCCATTTGTAAGTATTAAAATTAGGCTGACCAGAATCTCTATCACTACTATCGATATCTAGCGATTTTAATTTTAAAGGAATGGGTTGAGTTTGGCCTTTATACCAAACGAAAGCACCTTTTGTACCCGAATAGCCCAACTGAAAATATATTGGTTTCTTTTCTCCAATAGACTTGAATTTCATTTGCGCCAACAGAAAATTAGGCAATAGGGAAATTCCAAAAATGACAAGGTAAATCGTTGATCTTTTCATCCTTTTTTTAAAATGATATACTAAAATACATTTACACTATTAAAAAAACACATCATTTAACTATCCGTTAAAGTAGCGTTTATATTCGTCTAATTTCTTTTATTATTCGCAAAGCGAAATCATGTTGCATTCAAATAATAAAGCAAAACACGCAAATAAAGATTGAAAACAGGCTAATAATAAAACACGGTGTTTTGCTTAAAACTTAATATTATTTTAGTTTGTAGTTAACGCATTAAACCATAAACCCAAATGAAAAAGAAACAAATGTTTAGTGTTTTATTGATTGCCGTTTTAAGCATCGTGGCATTTTTTCTTGTGCGTGCGTATTTTAGAAGCGAAGGTTATTTTCTGTCTAAACTCCCTCAAAAATATAAAACCTACCCATCGTTAAACGAAAAAATAGAATCTGAAAATTTCAAGGTTATTACACTGTTTACCGGTGCCAGACCAAAACAGATTTACAAAGACACGGTAAATGATGTGTTGATTATAGAAAAACTTGAAGAGTTTAAAGCTAAAAGCGATAACGAAAATAACCTACTTTCATCTACGTATTATAGATTAGACAAATCTGGAAAGTTGCTGGACAGTATTACCACGCGTAGCGACGAAGATTTTGGCTATGAACACGCTGGATTTATTCTTTATGAAAATACATATAGTACTTATTTACAGAATGGAAAAACAGACAAAATCCCATACAAAATAATTAACCAGGATTTGAGCATGGGCAAAGATGCACTAACTATGCTCTTAAGCCAAACGCGAGAAAAATCTGTAGCATTAAAAGTAGATAACGAAGGTGATTCTATAATCTACACGGCATTTATTAATGGATTGGTTGAAAAAATTTATACTCCAAATGATATGGACGTGGCGGTGGAGTATAAATTTCAAACTAACTTTTTATTATTACCAAGAGTGAACGAATATATAGATGGCGTTTTTTACGACTGGCAGAATAAAAAATCTCCTATCTACATCGATTACTTTTTAAAGCAACATTATAATTCGGCAACCTCGCCATCGCCTTTTGCGCCAGCGCCAACGAGCAGACCAGCTAATTGGGAAGGGATGGCTTATTTTCACGTTCCTATAAAAAACGATACGCTTAAATTTAAGCACACCATCAATTTCTACCCAGAAGAAAATTCAGGTTTTGCACCCTATTACAACAATTATCAATGGGGACAATTAGACTTTTTTGAGGCACCAGAGTACAGTTTTAAATTAATTACTGTGGGTTACGACAATGATCATGTTCATCAGCTAGATGGTTGTTACATAATTATTCCGAAGAAATAATATGGAAAAGCAAAAGAAAAATTTAGCGCTCTTGATGGCAATTACGGCAATTGCCTTATTATCAGCATGTGATTTTTTATTTCCGAAAAAGGCTAAATCGGCTTTGCCTGAATATACTTGGGGCAGTGCTATTAGCGATAAATACTTATGGCCTATGGTAGTAGTTAACGCAAATTTCATCAGTCCTGATGGGGTTACCTTGGGCATTAGCGATTTTGGCAAGGAACAGTTTGAACCGTTGGGTGGCAAATGGGGCGTTGGCAATGGTGATACCATTGGAACGTTGGCTCCACTGCCGGTAAGCTTAAATTTAGAATGGCTTTCTATAAGAGAAAAGCTTTTTTACAAAACATCGGTTAAATTGCCGGCCAAAAAATTGGATAGTATTTTTAGAACCGCCAATGGTAAACAGCTTATCGTTGGTTTGGCACCCAAAGGGGAATTTATACTTTGGGCCAAGGGTACGAAAGGCCTTCAAGAAATACAAAAGTTTACTGCAAAAACCCATGACCCAAATTGGGAAGTTTTTCCGAAGGAAAATGAAGAAGATCAGACCGCTTATATGCAACGCATGTACAACAAAATTAGCAATACCGAGCGAGATGAAATAAATGCAAGCTTAAGTTTTGGTAATGAAGAAGCTACCGACGGTATTTTTAATGGCATTTATACCTATATAACGCAACAAAAAATTGGCCAGCAAGAAATGCTCCTCGTTCACAAACTCAAAGATAGTTTAGGCTTTGTTAGCCAAAACAAGTTGCCAGAAACTTATTCGCAGGGCGATTTGATAAAGGTACGATGGCGAAATGCAGACGTGGTATCATATAAAAAAGACGGCACATCAACTACTAAACAAATACTTATTGCAATAAGAACCGAACGCTATAAAAAAGGAAAACTATCCATTTTAATTGAAAAAGGCATGCCACCGTTAACCGCTTTTTTTGAACAAGAAAGAATTTTTGACGAAAAAACTTTACTATTGGGTGATTTGGTCGCGTTCTATTTGGCAAATTCTAACGATCAAGACATCCGCTATGCGGTAGATGAAAGAAAAAAGCAGGCGTTAAAATATACTGTAAGCGATTACCGATACAATAATGGCAAAGTTGGTTATCAAATTGTAATTACGCCAGTAAACGATCCCGATTTTGCTAAGAATATATACCTCCATCCATCATCGCCCTTGCGATTGCTAGAATGGCAAGAAGTTAAACAAAACGAAAAAAACTAAACTCATGGATAACATTAGTTAAAACACGTTTATTTTAGCTGTAGTTATTTTACCTAACTTTTGCGCTTGCCGTTTGTTGTTAAAACCAACGCTCTAAAATTTTAAATTATTTAGCTAAAGTAAAATTAAGTTATTAATCGAATAATTTTAAACTACTACATCAATTCTCGATTTTTAATTACATTTTTGCAAAAAATTATTTGATATAAATGCAGAGTTACTCAGAATTTCTTGACTTAAGTGTTGGTTTTCCACAAGAAGGTTACAGCGTTATAGACGACGAATTGTACTTCCAAGACCTTAATTTAATGGAAATGATTGAAACCTATGGCACGCCATTGCGTTTCACCTACTTACCTATGGTTACCAAAAAGATTCAGCAAGCAAAGTTGTTGTTTCAAACGGCTATTATCAAAAATAATTACCGTGGCGATTATAAGTATTGTTACTGCACAAAAAGTTCGCACTTCCGCCACATTGTAGAGGAAGCTTTAAAGAACGGCATCCACTTAGAAACTTCTTCGGCATTTGATATGCCAATGATTGAAGCTTTGGAGAAAAAAGGTGCATTAACCAAAGATATCACAGTTATCTGCAACGGCTTTAAAACCTATCAATACAAGCAATATATTATAGATATGTTGCACGACGGTTATAAAAACATCATTCCGGTTTTAGACAACAAAGAAGAATTTAACCTTTACGATGATGAAATTGAAATGGATACGCCTTGCAACTTGGGTATCCGTATAGCGGCAGAAGAACAACCAGATTCTCAATTTTACACCTCTCGTTTAGGTGTACGTATGGAAGATGTTATAGATTTCTACAACAACAAAATCGCCGGCAACCCTAACTTTAGAGTTAAGTTGTTACACTTCTTCATCAATTCAGGCATTACAGATTCTCCTTATTATTGGAACGAATTGGAGAAATATGTAACGCTATACTGCAAATTCAAAAAAATTAATCCAGAATTAGATACGTTAGATATTGGTGGCGGTATGCCATTTAAAGATAGCTTGGTATTCGATTTCGATTACGAATACATGGTTAATGAAATTGTAAAAAGGATTAAGGAAATTTGTGCCGAGCACGATGTAATAGAGCCAGATATCATCACAGAATTTGGAAAATATACAGTTGCAGAAGCATCGGGTATTTTATACAAGGTTTTAGGCCGTAAACAACAAAACGACCGCGAAAAGTGGCTAATGTTAGACGGTTCTTTTATTACCAACCTACCAGATGTTTGGGCATTAAATCAGAAATACATTTTACTGCCAATTAATAACTGGGATGCAGAATACGAACGTGTAAACTTAGGCGGTATCACCTGCGACGGTCAGGATTATTACAACCAAGAAGCACACATGAACAGTGTTTTCATGCCTAAAACCCGTAAGGTACAATATTTAGGTTTCTTTAACACGGGTGCTTATCAAGAGGTTTTAAGCGGTTATGGCGGTATCCACCACTGTTTATTACCTAGCCCTAAACACGTAATTATTCGCAGAAACAGAGATGAAACTTTCAATTTTGAGGTTTTCGGCGAAGAGCAAAATAGTAAACAGGTTTTAAAAATCCTGGGTTATACTTCTTAAAATAGCAAAGATAAAAGAGATAAGACTATTAATCCTTCCCGGTATTCGGGAGGGATTTTTTATTTATTAATCTTCCTATCGATGGTACTTAGTAAAAAGAATTCTCTGCTTTTATTGCAAATCTGGACGTTTAAATTAGAAAAGCAAAAAACAGCTAATCGGTAAATTCAGTCCCGCCCTCGCTACAATCTTTTTTGTTTTTTAAAACTTTCAACGTCTGGAACAAGCTGAGAATACCAAGCATAATGTTTTAACAAAAAAGTATTTTCGCTAAGTCGGGTTTAAATAAAATAGGCTTGTAATACTATCATTTGGCTAATTCGCAATATTTTCACTAACTTCCATTATCCCTATTTAAAATAACGATACATATTTCTCGTATGCTTAAAGAAGTTAATTTAAATAAAGTATTTGTTATTGATATAGAAACCGTTCCGCTGTATCAATATTTCGAAGAAATGCCCGAACACATGCAATCCCTTTGGGATAACAAAACAGAGTTTCAGCGAAAGGATAATAAAACGCCTGCAGAATTTTACGAACGTGCAGGCATTTGGTCGGAGTTTGGCAAAATCATTTGCATTAGTGTAGGCTTATTTCACTTGGTAGAGGACCAATTGCATTTTAGGGTAAACTCCTATTCAGGCAATAACGAAGTTGAAGTATTAAGCCAATTTAGTAAACTCTTGCAACAGCAACCTAACGACCAAATTTTGTGTGCACATAATGGTAAAGAATTTGATTTTCCCTATTTGTGTAGACGGATGCTGGTTAACAAAGTTACAATTCCAACGCAGTTGCAAATAGCAGGCAAAAAACCATGGGAAATTAACCACATCGATACTATGGAGCTCTGGAAGTTTGGTGATCATAAAAACTACACCTCATTAAATTTATTAGCCGCTATTTTTAACATCCCAACACCTAAAGATGATATTGATGGCAGCATGGTTAAGGATGTGTATTATTTAGAAAACGATCTTCCTAGAATTGTAAGCTACTGCCAAAAAGATGTAATTACCACCGCACAAATTCTATTACGTTTTAAAGGATTGGATTCAATATTAGAGGAACACATTTCTATAGCTTCAACCAAAAATTAAAGCAAAGAATGCTAAAATCAGGTATAAATGCTACCTTAGTAATTAATGTTAGAAGTTAAAGAACTTGCCATATCATTTTACAGCCGAGAAGAAAAAACTTGGAGCGAGGCCGTACACAAAGTAAGCTTTAAACTTGCAAAAGGTAAAGTTTTAGGTATCGTAGGCGAAAGTGGATCAGGCAAATCCGTTACTTCCTTTTCTATTATGCGCTTGCACGATTCGAAAAATACCGACATAAAGGGTACAATCGAATTAGATAACATCAGCATTTTAAAACTTAGCGATAACGAAATAAGAAATTATCGTGGCAATAAAATGGCGATGATTTTCCAAGAACCCATGACCTCGCTAAACCCCGTGTTTACCTGTGGTTTCCAGGTTCAGGAAGCTATCATGTTGCACCAAAAGGTTGGTAAAGACGTTGCAAAAGCGCAAACTATAGCGCTCTTTAACGAAGTACAATTACCAAGACCAGAAAATATTTTTGAAAGTTATCCGCACCAACTCTCTGGCGGGCAAAAACAACGGGTAATGATTGCTATGGCATTAAGTTGCAATCCTGAACTCTTGATTGCCGATGAACCCACAACCGCACTAGATGTAACGGTACAAAAAACAATATTAGAACTGCTGTTGCGCTTAAAAGACGAACGCAACATGGGCCTTATTTTCATTACACATGATTTAGCAGTAATCAGTGAGATTGCCGATGAACTTTTGGTAATGTACAAGGGCAATATTGTAGAGCAAGGCCCAGCGAAGCAATTGTTTGAAAATCCGCAACACCCATATACAAAAGGGCTATTAGCTTGTAGGCCAGCTCCACAACGTAGGCTAAAAAGGCTACCTGTAGTTGCCGATTTCTTAAATGAAGACAAAGCCATCGGCGTTAAACATTTGCTGGACATCAACAGTTTTACAGATCAGGAAATAGCGCAAAGACGACACGAATTATATTCGCAACCACCTTTATTGCAAGTGCAGAACTTGTGTACTTGGTACCCTATTAAAAAAGGTTTATTTGGTAAAACTACCGATTATGTAAAAGCAGTTGACAATATTTCCTTTGATGTATTTCCAGGAGAAACCTTGGGCTTAGTGGGCGAATCTGGCTGTGGAAAAACTACCTTAGGCAGAAGTATTTTGCGACTGGTAGAACCAACTTCGGGGAATATTATTTTTGATGGAGAAAACCTGAGCGAATTAGGAAAGGCCGACTTGAGAAAGATGCGCAAAGATGTTCAAATTATTTTTCAAGACCCTTACTCTTCGTTAAATCCAAAAGTTACGGTGGGCAATGCCATTATGGAGCCTTTGCAAGTACATGGCATATTCAAAAATGATAAAGAGCGTAAAGCTCACGTACTTTCGTTACTCGAAAAAGTTAACCTAAATGTTGATCATTTTGATCGTTACCCGCACGAATTTTCTGGCGGACAACGACAAAGAATTGTAATTGCAAGAGCATTGGCGTTAAAACCTAGGTTTATCATTTGCGATGAATCAGTATCTGCATTAGATGTTTCGGTGCAAGCGCAAGTGTTAAACTTATTGCGAGAACTACAACAAGAGTTTGGCTTAACCTATATATTTATTTCGCATGATTTAGCGGTAGTAAAACACATTTCTGACAGAATGATTGTGATGAATAAAGGAAAAATTGAAGAAGAAGGCTTCCCTGAAATCATTTACAACGCCCCGAAAGCGGCCTACACTAAGAAACTAATTGATGCAATCCCTGGCAAAAAAGAATTGATTTAAAAACTCTACTAAGATTTGGAAGGTTAGAAAAAAATCTTGTCAATAGTACAAACCATCCGCCCGATGTGATGATTTTTCTTAAACCAAACACTCTTTGGTTTGCGCCTAACTACAAAAGCGATAACCCACAAGCTGGAATTAAACAAACCCGATTGCGTGAAAATACTTTTTGTTTAGGAAGAAAAGCCCATAGATTTAATGACAATAGTTAAAAATAAACTGTGAGTTTTGTGTACTGAAGAACAAAAAGATTGAAACAAAAGCGGGACTGCAAAACCTATTGTTGCTGCCACTGTTTTACCAGAAAACCTTTATTATTTTGTTATAGAAACGTTAATTAATGTAAAAATATGACAAAGCTTGGGGTTGATTTGTTATCTTAGTTTTTATACAAAAAGTGCTATGGCAAAAAATAAAAATGCGCAGGTTAAACTTGTTCTAACCCAACTGATTACTGATATTTTCGAGAAAAACAATAATGTGGCGCTAAACCACAAACAGGTTGCGGCTAAATTAAACTTAACTGATGGTGCATCTGCAGATACGATTTTAGAAATATTGGTAGAACAAACTGAAAAAGGCATATTTATTAGGCCAGAACGCGGAAAGTTCAGACTGAAAGAGCTTAAAACATTTTTAACCGGAACAGTTGATATGACTGCCGATGGCTCTGCCTTTATTATACCGGACGATGAATTTGAGAAAGATATTTTTGTGGCGCCACGAAAATTGCGCAATGCTTTAAACGGCGATAAGGTTAAAGTTTACGTGTATGCTAAAAAAACCAGTGGTCGTAAAAAAGAGGGCGAAGTAGTAGAGATTATCTCGAGAGTTAAGACCGATTTTATTGGCGTAGCAAAAGTGAGCGATCGTTTTGCGTTTATAATTCCAGACGACCGTAAGATGGCGCATGACATTTTTGTACCGCTTAGTGATTTAAACGGGGCAAAAAATGGCCAAAAAGTATTAGTGGGCATTACCGACTGGCCTGAAGGTGCTAAAAATCCTATTGGTAAAATCCTTAATGTTTTAGGTACGCAGGGCGAAAACGATACGGAAATGAATGCCATTTTAGCGCAATATGGTTTTCCGTTAAGTTTCCCAGAGGAAGTTGAACACGAAGCCAATGCTATACCAGAAGTAGTGAGCGAGGCGGAAATTGCAGGCCGGAGAGATTTTAGAAATACGGTTACTTTTACCATAGACCCAGCCGATGCGAAAGATTTTGATGATGCCATTTCATTTAAACAACTTCCCAACGGAAATTACGAAATTGGTGTACATATTGCCGATGTTTCTCATTATGTAAAACCAAAAACCTCATTAGATAAAGAAGCTTATGAACGTGCTACTTCTGTTTATTTGGTAGATCGGGTTATACCTATGCTACCGGAGCGTTTGAGTAATGGCGTTTGTTCTTTACGCCCTAATGAAGATAAATTATGCTTTGCTGCCGTGTTCGAACTAGATGAAGAAGCAAATATAGTTGAGCAATGGTTTGGGAGAACGGCCATACACTCTGACAGGCGCTTTAGTTACGAAGAAGCACAGGAAGTAATTGAAACAAAACAAGGTGATTTTGCAGCAGAAATTTTGAAACTGAACGAATTAGCCTACATTTTAAGAGATAGAAAGTTTAAAAACGGAGCCATTAGCTTTGAAAGTACCGAAGTTAAATTTAAGCTTGATGAGCGAGGAAAACCTATTGGCGTTTATGTAAAAGAACGTAAGGATGCACATAAACTTATTGAAGATTTTATGCTTTTGGCAAACAAAAAAGTAGCTGAGTTTATTGCAAAAAAAGGTAAAGGGAAAGATAAATATACTTTCGTTTACCGTTCTCACGATTCGCCTAACCTTGAGAATTTAGGCAACTTCGCAACCTTTGCAGCAAGATTTGGTTATAAAATCAACACAAAATCTGATAAGGAAATTGCAAAATCCCTTAACTTTTTGATGGAAGACGTGGAAGGCAAAAAAGAGCAAAACATGCTTACGCAACTGGCTATTAGATCTATGGCCAAAGCTATTTATACCACTAAAAAAACTAGTCACTACGGTTTAGCATTCGATTATTACACCCACTTCACCTCTCCTATCAGACGTTATCCTGATGTAATGGTGCATAGATTATTAGCGCATTATTTAGATGGCGGAAAATCGGCAAATGCCGACGAATATGAAAACGCAAGCTCGCATTCATCGGCTATGGAAAAGCGTGCTGCCGATGCCGAGAGAGCTTCTATAAAATATAAACAAGCAGAATACCTGGAAGATAATATAGGAAACACCTACACCGGTATTATTTCTGGCGTTACCGAATGGGGAATGTACGTTGAGCTAAATGAAAACAAATGCGAAGGCATGATTAGGTTGCGGGATATTACCGACGATTTTTATGTATTAGACGAAAAAAACTTTTGCATAGTTGGCCAAAGAAAACATAAAAAGTACCAATTGGGAGATGAAGTGCAGATTAAGGTTAAAAAAGTAGATTTATCTAAACGCCAAATTGATTTTACATTGCTGCAAGATTAATATGAAAAAACTATTTTTTAGCCTAATGATGCTCTTGGCTAGCGTTAGTTTACATGCTCAAAACATAATCGGAAAGGTTACCGATCAGAGTAACGGTCAACCTATTCCTTTTGCTTCTGTAACCATTATAGATGCAAATATTGCAACGGTAACCAATGAAAACGGAGAGTTTATTCTTTCTGGTTTTACCTACCCAATAAAACTTCGCGTATCGCATATCAGTTATTTGCAAAGCGAAATTAATTTATCGCAACGTGGAGAAAAACTTTCTATCCAATTAGTTCCTGCAACCCTTAGCTTAAATACGGTAACAATCGATCCGTATTTGGGCCAAAGAATTGTAAAAGGTGCATTGGAAAAAGCGACCGCAAATAGTGACAGAAACTATTACACGAATGCATTTTACAGGCAGTTATCTACATTAAACGACAAGCCTAACCAGATTTTCGAACTATTTTACGATTTAAAATGGAATCCTAAACGTGTGCAAGGATGGTCGGCGAAACATAGCCGTTTTGCAGAGATGAATGATGGACTCAGTTTTTCGATGAATAATCAATCTTATCTAACTTTTTCTTACAGCGGATATTTGCTACAGGAAAAAGGTTGCAAATATATAACTTTAGACAACTTAGCCGATTTTACCATCAACATAGAGCGTTACATAGAACAGGCAGACCAGCGTGTTGCGGTGGTGTCTTGCAAATATAACAAGGCTAAAAAGAACCAATATTACGTAAACTCCACCTATTACATCGGCATGGACGATTCGAACATCTATCGTTTGGAAAATAATGTTTACAATGTTCCTGTAGCCTTATCAGATGCTAAAGCCACCTACCCGCCAGCATGTAATACGGTTGCCACTTTTAAAAACTATGGAGATGGTGTAACTGTTTTGGAAAGTGTTTCTACAAAATTCCTATTAAATGGTACAGCTAAAGGATCAGGACAGGAACTTCGCCTATCGGTAAGTTCCTTGCTTACTGTTTTCTCAGTAGACAATAAAATATCCGACAAAAATTTTGTAACCCTCAGTAAAAAAACAAAAGATAAGGCAGTTATTCAATCAATAGCTTATGATGCTAAATTTTGGGCCGATAATCCAATCGTAAAACAAACAAGTTTAGAAGATTCGTTTATAAAGATGATGGAAAACAAAAAGGCTTTCGGCACAATGACTAATCCATAACAATGAAAAAAACACTTCTACTTTTAACAGCTCTTGTCCTACCGTTTTTAAGCCTAGCTCAAAACATAATTAAAGGTAAAATAACAGACGATTTAACCGGCACCGCAATACAGTTTGTAACCATAATGGTTAATGAAAAAACCAAAACCATTACCAATGAAAGCGGCGAATTTGAGTTAAACATTGCCTCTTTACCCGCAACTGTTTTTATTTCTCACGTTAGTTACGAAGCTGTAAAAGTTAACAAAGTTGACGAGAGTGTTTTGAACATTAAGCTCAAGCCTTTAACGGTAACTTTGAAAGAGGTAGTAATTGGCGACTACGCAACTATGCTAATGAAAAATGCCTACGAAAAAGGCAAAGAAAATAAAGAATCTGATAATTATGCAAAAGGTTTTTTAAGACAAATTGCCTATGAAGCAGATAGACCAACCTATTTAAACGAAATGTATTTTAATGGCAACTGGAGAAACTATGGAATGATTAAATGGCGTCCGTTAGAAGCTAGATACCTGCGAGATAGGGCAACTGTTTCCTATACAAATTTTAGCTTTTTCACGCTAGCCATGTCAGGTTTTCTGGCCAATAGCGTACACCATAAAGGTTTAGTAGAGAAATTAGATTCTCTTTACAGTTTTAAACTGAAAGGCACATACCAACTCGGCGACCAGGAAATCGCCATTATTAGCAGTACGCCTAAAGTTAAAATTACGAGAATGTATTTTGAAGGTGATTATTTTATTAATACAAGTACTTTCGAAGTATTAAAACTAGAAGGAACAGTATTTAATTTCAACTTAAGTAGTTCTGGTATAATGGGTATTAAAAACGATGGCTTAAAATTAATGGCACAGTTTAAAATAGATAAAAATGGGGCGAATGTTTTAGACTTTTCTACATTTAGTGTAACAAGTAGACTTAAAGTATTAGGCATTGGCGCAAAAACTACTACTTTTGCATCTACATTGTTTATGGTAGATTATAATGATGTTTTTAATAAGGATTTGCAAGAATTAAATGCCAAAACCAATGATATTAATACTACCAAAGGCATAAATTTCAATGCAAATTTTTGGAATGAAAACCAAACCATAAAACGCACTGCGAAAGAAGAGCAAGCAATACAAACATTAGAAGCAGCGCAACAACAGAAAAAATAGCATGCACACTCCTACCCAATTACAAGCAATATTAGAAGAAGCGATTAAGCAAATAGTTTATCCCACACATCCTAACAACCTTTACGAACCTATAAAATATATTATGAGTTTGGGTGGCAAGCGTATTAGGCCGGTAATGGTTTTAATGGCTACAGAATTATTTACCGAAAATGTTAAAAGTGCGTTGGATGTTGCACTGGCCATAGAAACCTTCCACAATTTTACTTTGGTGCATGATGATATTATGGACAATGCACCACTAAGGCGAGGTAAACAAACCGTACACGAAAAATGGGGCGTAAATAATGCTATTTTAAGTGGCGATGTGATGATGGTAGAATCTAACAAGCATCTTTCTAAAGTTGCCATTAGTGTATTAAAGCCAGTTTTAGATACATTCAATGCTACTGCTCAAGGTGTGTGCGAAGGTCAGCAATTGGATATGGAATTTGAGCAAAGAAGTGATGTAAGCATAGCAGAATATATTGAAATGATTAGGCTGAAAACTGCGGTGTTATTGGGTGGCGCCATGAAATTGGGCGCAATAGTTGGTGGCGCAAACGAAACAGAATCTGCTTTACTTTACAAATTTGGAGAAAACTTAGGCGTAGCTTTTCAACTGCAGGACGACATTTTAGACGTTTATGGCAACCCAGAAAAATTTGGCAAACAAGTTGGCGGTGACATTATTGCCAACAAAAAAACATTCTTACACCTTAAAGCCTTGGCTTTGGCACAGGGTGACGAAGCAATTTGTTTAACAGCGACAGATTTAGCACAAGAAGAAAAAATACAAGCTGTTACTGCACTTTACGACAAGTACGACATACAAAATCTTGCTAATAATGAAATGGACAAATATTTATCGGTTGCTAATAAGGCACTAGCCGACTTACCCGTTTCAGAAAGCAAAAAAGAACAGTTTACAACCTTGGTTCAGCAAATTTTAGAACGAGATAAATAGGCGTTATGCATTTTTGTTGCAAAAACGCTGAAAAATAAACCAGATTGAAATGGCATCTCCCAATTCTTGTAAGGCTCGCGATGAGCCTAGAATTGGGAATATAATGGAAAGCTGGGCTAGCTTAGATAGTAACACAAAATTGATTTACAAAAAAAGGGAAGAAAACTTTCGCTCCCTTCCCTTAACTTAAACCAATTGAAACTATGCCAATTTTCTTGTTCTGATGAATATGTTTGCGATAGTTTTAACAGCGCTTCCAGTTAAAAACTCATCGAAAGATTCTGCTGCTGCTGTTTGTGTTACAGCAGTACCGTTAATTCCAGTAATTTCTATATCAAGAATTTTCGTGTTCTGCTCACCTGCGTAAACTGCGTTTACTTGAGCAATACCTGTATCGTTACCATTTGCTGCGTAAGCGATCCAAGGTTTTAGCGGAACGTTTAACGAAGCTGCCGTCATTTGACGCAAATGCGCTGCGTGGCGAGCTTCAACAGAGTGAATTTGTAATGCTGTAGTTAAAACTTGCATGCCTTTTAACACTGGAGCCTGGCCTTTGTAAGCTCTAACGCCTGTATCTTCGAATGCTGTAGCAACTTTTAAGAAAGTTTGATAGTTACTGAAAACATCTGCAAACGCAGTTCCAAAAGTAGCCGCACCAGTAAAATCAAAATCGCCATCTACAAACGGAGTAACGGCATTTGCACCTAGTGCTGTTCTAAGCAACGTTACGTGAGCCAATTCATGGTCGCGAATGGTTGTGATTGCTTGGCGAGATGCCGCGTTAGGGAAAGTTATAGTAGAGTTTGTTAGTGCGTGGTTGTAGAAGTGATACTCTAGGTATTCTAAAGTTAATGCAAAGTTTAAAACTTCGTTAACATTTGCTGGGTTGGTTTGTCCGTAAGCTTTTTGGAACATAGAACCTAACGCTAATGGTAATGCAGCTAATGATATTTTTTTACCAACGTTAAAAAAATCTTTCATTGCTGAACGTCTCGGACTTAATCTTTCATAGATTTCGCCATCAACTTTTTCAATTTCGTCTAATATATTTAAGATATTCATGATTGCTTTTTTTAAGGATTAAAGATTGATTACGTTAATTTTTGTTTTTACAAACTTGCCTGCAATAGCTAATACTTTATCAGGAGTAAGCGATGCATCTAAACCTGCACTCGCATTAGCATTTAAACCAGCAAATCCGGCATCACCTAAATCGGCAAAACTTCCGTTAGAAATCATATCACGAACATAAGCTGCGTGGCGAGCCTCTACAGAAACGATTTGACCAGCAACTACCAAGAAATTAGTATTTGTTAACCTAACACCTGCACCATTGTAGGCTGCAACGCCTAAATCTTCAAACGCTTTAGCTGCATTTAAAACACTCATACGGTCTGAGAAATTAATGCTCGAAAAATCTACCTCTAAGCTGCCAATTGCTGCAGTGCTAAGCGCTCTCTTAAAAAATTCTCTGTGGGCAATTTCATGAAATTGTATATCTTGAAAATAGGTTCTTTCTGCACTTGAAAAAGCAGAAGGCGGATTTGAAGCCACTTGAATATAAAATGCTGCTTCTAGTTGCTCTAAAGCGTAGGCGTAATTAAGTACACCAAAATCATCTTTAAAATCTAGCGTAACGCCACTAGGCAACGGGGTATTGATTCTATCTTTTCTACATCCTGCTGCAGTAAGTGCTACAACAGCTGCTCCAGCACCTGCAAATTGCAAGAAAGAACGACGTTGTAGTTTTGCTTGCATAAAGCTACTGTCCTCCGCTAGCAAATCTTGTTTTTGATCGTTTAAATTTTCCATAAGAATAATTTTTTAATTAGGGTTTAGTCAAAAGGTCTTATATGTATGCAATTACGATGTAAAATTTACTTTGGTTTTTAACTATTAATAAAAATTTCAGTATGCCCTCATTTTTTAATAAATTGAGCCCAACTAAATCGATAAAAAACTGTGCTAAACGCGATTATTGTAGATGATGAGGAGTTTGCTCGCTCATCATTATATTTTTTAATACAGCAAAATTGTCAAGAGATACAAGTTGTAGGCATCGCAAAGTCTGTTAGTGAGGCTCGCAACTTGCTTACGCAACACAGCGTAGACTTGATATTTTTAGACATTGCCATGCCCGGCGAAAATGGTTTCGAGTTAATTCCACAAGTGCAACAATCAAACGCCAACGTAATATTTACTACAGCTTATGATCAGTATGCGTTAAAAGCCATAAAAGCAAATGCCTTAGATTACCTTCTAAAGCCAATTGATATTGATGAATTAAAAGAAGCTGTAGGAAAAGCCGTTAAATACAGTACTTTTAACAAAGTTGAAAACAACAGAAACGAAAGCCTTAAAAATTTAGCAAATGATTTACAAGATAGCCAAGCTGTAAAAAAAATAACTTTGCCCAGCAGCCAAGGTTTTAGGCTAATTGATATTGATGATATTGTACACATAGAGGCAGATAGCAATTACTCTATATTTAACCTAATTAATTTAGAAAAAATTGTTGTTGCAAAGGTTTTAAAGGATTACGAAGAAATTTTACCCGAAAATAGATTTGTTCGGGTGCATAAATCAAGTATTGTAAATTTAAAATTTGTTAAGGAATATAATTCAAAAAATGGCTTACAAGTTGTTTTGAACAATGGTGAAATTATTATTGTTTCTAGAAGACGGGCAAGCGATTTTTTTGACAAGATTAAGGCTTATACAAATTTCCAACGTGAGATATAAACCATTACATACCCTAATAATACTTCTAACCCTAATTTTAGGATTTTCCTTTAATGGTTTTTCGCAAACTTCTTATTTACCGCACTATACTACTAAAAATGGTTTGGCAAGCAATAATTGCTATTATTTATTGCAAGATAGAAAAGGCTATATCTGGGTTTGTACAGATGCTGGTGTAAGCAGATTTGATGGTACGGCGTTTGAAACTTTTACAGTTGATGACGGACTACCTGATAACCAGGTATTACAAGTTAGGGAAGATAGTAAAGGTAGAATTTGGTTTTTATCTTTAAACGGCCAGCTAAGTTATTTCTACAACGGCAAGATTTACAACCCATCGAATGATAAAGGACTTAAAAAGTTAAATTTTAACGCAGTAATTGTTTCTTTTTTTGAAGATAAAAGTGGCAAAATTTGGTTCGGAACGAATAAGAATATTATTGGAATTTGGGACGGAGAAACGCTAATGAAACACACGTCGCCAACGCAGAAAAATCAGTATGCTAATGCCTATATCCACCAAGATAAACAGGGTAATATTTGGGCTTACTGTACAGATGCAGTTTTTATTTTTATTAGAAACAATTTCGTTTTGGTAAACGAGAAAATGACCCCACTTTCTTATAAAACCTTCCACACGGCGAATAACGGCTCCATTTACTACTTAGATAAAAATGGTTTAAATTTGAAAAAAGGCACTGAAGATCAGCTTTTAATCAAGGTTAACGAAAAATTGCTCAATAATAGTCCGGGCTATATTTACGCCGACGAAAAGGAACTTTGGTTAACCAACAACAACGGTGTTTATATTATTGACTATAAGGGAAAAATTAATCACCTATTAAATAATATCGATGTAAATCAGGTAGTAAAAGACAGCGACAATAATATGTGGTTTACTACAAAAAACGGCATATACCGTTTACCGGAATTAAAGGAAAGGCTTTTTATCTTTACCAAAGAAAACGGATTAACGAGCGATTTTGTAAAAAGTATTACTAAAGACCAAAACAACCGATTCTGGCTTGGCCTAAACAATAGTAACATCAACATCCTTAGCACTAACAAAAAAACGGTTCAAAAGCTAAGTTTTAATGATACCGAAAAATATAATGTCATCAAACAATTGTGTTTCGATCGCAAGGATGGATTAGTTTATTTCGCTTCAGATTACGGCCTAGGCTCTATATCATCATCCTATCCTGCAGATCAAAAAGTAAACTACCTGAAAGAGAGCAATAATTCTGTTTTTGTAATTAAAAACTTCAGTTTAGACACTACCAGCAAATTAGCCTTGGCTTTGTCTTCTGGTGTTGTAGTTCTAGAAGAAAGGATTAAGAAATTCGAGTTCTCTTCCTTACATTACAACGAACGTAAGGATTACTTTAAAGACCGTGCCTATCGGGTTTTTTATGATGATAATCAGCATTTATGGTTTGCCAACATCAATGGACTTACACAGTTTGATAACCGTAAAGAATATAAATATTTTGAAAAAAACACGCTATTAAACAAGAGGATAAACGACATAAAACAACTTAAAAACAACGTTTACGCCATGGCTACAGATGGTTATGGCATCGCATTTTTAAAAAACGGGCAGTTAATCAAACAACTTACAAAAGCCGATGGGTTAAATAGCAACATTATCAACAAGCTCTATTTTAAAGACGATTTTCTTTGGTCTGTTAGCAATGCTGGTGTTAACAGAATCCGTTATGCCAACAATCATTTTTCTGTTAATGCATTTGATTACGCAAATGATTTGCTGAACGAAGACGTAAATGATATTTATGTAGACAAAGACACTGCTTATTTTGCTACAAACAATGGGCTTGTATATTTCGCCTACAACCAAATAATTAGAGAAAAGAAACCGCCAAAAATATATATTACCTCGGTTAGCATTAATAGAGAACCTTTAGATTTAGGCGCTGCTAGCTTTGTATTAAAACCAAAACAGCAAAGCATTACATTCAACTATAGCGCAATAGATTTTAAAAATCGACAGATCTTGTACCGCTACCGTTTAAAAGACGACGCGAATTGGTCTGAAACCCGAAACAGACGACTTGAACTATCTTCTTTAGAACCAGGAAATTATTGTTTCGAAATTAGCGCCAAAAGCCAGGATAGCGATTGGAGCCAACCTGCAAAAATTAAATTTATTATAGAAAAACATTTTTGGCAAAAGTGGTGGTTTATTCTCATTGCGTTAGCAAGTGGCGCATACCTTCTTTATATAATGACGGTAAAAATTACTAAACGCCAAAAAAATAAAGAACAAGAGCAGTTGTTGCTTAAAAACAAAATACTAATGCTAGAACAGCAAGCTTTACAAGCTATGATGAATCCTCACTTTGTTTTTAACGTAATGAATTCCATTCAACATTACATTAATACACAAAATACCTCATCGGCCAACAGGGTTTTAACCGGTTTCGCAAAGCTGATAAGAAAAAATCTAGAAATATGCACCAAGAGTTACATCAGCTTAGAAGAAGAGTTAGCCTACCTTAAATTATATCTTACTTTAGAGAAAAACAGATTTGGAGATAAGTTCAATTATACGATAGATGTAGATCCTAAATTAGATAAGGATGAAACCCAATTACCTTCCATGTTGCTACAACCTTACATAGAAAATGCTATTTGGCATGGAATAATGCCAATAGAAGACGGTGGAGATTTAAAGATATCTATAGAGCAAAAAGACGAAACCTACTTGTGGATAAAAATCATAGATAATGGTATCGGTATTAAAAACTCGCTAGCTAATAAAAATGGCTCTCACCAGAGCAAGGGAATGGGCTTAACTCAAGAACGCATAAATCTGCTCAATAAAATTGAAGCAAAACCTATACAACTTTTTATAGAACAGAACGGAGATAGTGGCACAACCATCACTATTCTGGTACCTTTAAACTAAAATTTACCGTTTACTCAATTATACATACCACTTACTAAGTAATAATAATTGGCATGTTAAATAGCATTAAACTTGTTATAAGATATTAAAACAAGCAAAGTTCTTGTTTAAAAAACGTTCTTATAGGATTGACAAAAGATATTTTTTAACCTAACCTAAAACTATATCTCAATTCAGGTTTCATTTGTGTGTTAAAAGCGTCCCAATAATATTGAGACGCTTTTTTTTGTTTAGGCTATGTATATTCTTGCTTAATTTTCTGGTTTCCGATGCTAAACTATTGCTTCTCAGCACCTCAAAATTTTTAAAAAAACTTTTATAAAAAACGTTTTTATTTTAATTTTGAATCAGATAAAAATCTAAAAAAACAGGTCGTTTTCTATTTAAAAAGATTTTGTGTATTTTAGATCATCGTTTATAATTTCCTATTATTTAACAATTTTTTGTGTAATGAAAACGCCGAAAAAACCAACCCAGAAAAATCCTGTAAGCAAACCGATTTCTAGTAAAAAGGAATCTGATGAAGATGAGGATGATATCCAAGATCCTAAAGAGGTAGATGAAGATGAAGATGATTTTGATGTGCCTTTGGATGACCTAGACACGTTCGGCGATTTTGACGACGACGATGACGACGATGATAGATATTAATATCAGCTAAAAATTATACTTAAAAGCATCCTTTTATAAGGATGCTTTTTATTTTAAACAACTGTATCCTACAAATGAACATACTGCCAGTAAACGATAACGCATCAAAAAAAGAGTTTTTAGAAGTTGTAAATTTCATCTATAAAGATGATGTTAACTGGATTAGACCATTAGACGCAGATATTGAAAAAGTTTTTGACGAAAAAAGCAACCCATTTTTTAAGCACGGACAATGCATCAGATGGATTTTAAAAAACGATCAAAATCAAACCATAGGTAGGATCGCAGCTTTTATTAACGAAAAAAAGGCACACAATTACGATGTTCCAACTGGAGGAATTGGTTTTTTTGAGTGTCTAGATGATTTACAGGCATCAACTTTATTGTTTGATACAGCCAAAAGCTGGTTACAGCATAAAGGGATGAAAGCAGTTGAAGGCCCTATTAATTTTGGAGAAAATGATACGTTTTGGGGATTACTGGTAGAGGGTTTTACTCCCCCATCTTACGGTATGAACTACCATCGCCCTTATTACCGCTCATTATTTGAAAACTATGGTTTCGAAACTGCATACGAACAGCTTACAAATCATATCAATCTTACTATTCCTTTCCCGGCACGTTTTACCAAAATTGCAAATTGGGTTGCAGCTAAGCCAGATTATAGTTTCGAACATTTTAAAAAGGCAGAAGCAGACAAATACATCAATCATTTAATGGAAATTTACAATGATGGATGGCAGGATTTTGAGAACTTTGTGCCGATTAAAAAAGAAACGCTTAAAGAGAGTTTTAAGCAGATGGAAGTTATAATGGACGAAAAGCTTATTTGGTTTGCATACGCAAATGGAGAACCTGCAGCCTTTGTTGTAATTATACCAGATGCTAACCAAATGATAAAAGGATTAAATGGGAAATTAGGCCTAATACAAAAATTAAAGTTTGCCTACAGAAGATGGCTTGGTGTTACGAGGATGCGGGCAATTGTGATGGGCACTAAAACTAGCTTCCAGAAGCTTGGCTTAGAGTCGGCCTTATTTATAAAACTTGGCGAGTACGTATTGCCAAAAAACCAGTATAAAGAGCTTGAATTAAGCTGGGTGGGCGATTTTAATGAGAAAATGATCGCTATACACGAAGCAACAGGTGCCACTTTTGGAAAGCGACACCTGACTATGCGTAAAACTTTTTAGTTTCTATTTCTTATTTCTTCGTAAAGATCTATAACTTTTTTCTGCAGGCTGATAATCTCATCTTCCTGTACCGAAACCTTTTGTTTTAATATCCCAACTTCGGTAAAACTTCCTGCGTGTATATTCTCAATATCTTTAGAGATAATTTGCATCGTTGAAACTTCGAACAAATTGGCAATTTGCTCTAGTCTGGAAATATTGATATCTGTAATTCCCGTTTCAATTTTTGAAAATGCAGGTATTGAGATTTGTAATCTTTTAGCAACCTCTCCCTGGCTCCAGCCATTTTTTTGGCGCAATTGTCTAATGTTGATTCCTATAACATTCATTTGTTCAGATTTTGGTTTAAGCATAACAATGTATTGCTGTGATGCTTTTATTTATCCAACTCTGATGCCAATTTTATCAAATCCATTCCGCCAAAGATACCCGAACTCATCAACAGCAAGTTCGTATCTTCAAAATTCAATCCTCTTAAATAAGCTTCCAATTGCTCAGCTTCATTAAAAAACAAAATATTTTCATCGTTAAAAGATGTTTGAACATCCCTTTCATTTAACGGCTCCATTTTCTTCTGCTTAAACGTTTTTTCGTCTATGTAAACTATCTTCACATCGGCTTCGTCCATAGTGTTTCTATACTCTGCCAAGAAGGTTTTGTTTAAGCTGCTGAAGGTATGCAGTTCTATACAAGCAACAAGTTTCCTATCTTTAAATTGTGCTTTAACTGCATCTAAAGTGGCTTTTAACTTAGATGGTGAGTGAGCAAAGTCTTTATAGACATTGGTAGAATGATTACTGCTTAAAAGCTCTAAACGCTTAGCTGCGCCAGTAAAAGATGCTATCGCATTAGCAAATTTCTCTTCATCAATACCTAACTGAGCACACACCAATCTTGCTGCATTTAAATTCATTAAATTATGATCGCCAAACACCTTTAGAGCTGTATGTTGTGGCAAAAGATATGTTACACCATCTATTACCTGATGTCCCGGAACTGTGTACGCTAGTTTCTCAATTTTTGCTTTAGAGTTAACAACAATATTTCTTAATTCTAAATCATTTTCACAATAAATTAATTTTCCACCGGGAATTATCGTATCAATAAATTTATCGAACTGTGCAACATAATCCCCAAATGTGGGAAAAACGTTTATATGGTCCCAAGCAATCCCACTAATTACCGCAATGTTAGCTTTATATAGGTGGAACTTTGGTCGGCGGTCGATAGGCGATGCTAAATATTCGTCACCCTCAATAATAATTACCGGTGCCTCGTTAGTGATTTTTACCATTGTTTCAAAACCAGCTAACTGTGCGCCAACCAAATAATCAAAATCTTTCTGGTAATAATTAAGCACGTGGAGTATCATAGAGGTAATGGTCGTTTTTCCATGACTACCACCAATAACTACCCTTAACTTGTCTTTAGATTGTTCGTAAATATATTCTGGATAAGAGTAAATCTTTAGCCCTAATTCTTGCGCTTTTAATAGTTCTGGATTATCTAACCGAGCATGCATACCAAGAATCACTGCATCCAAATCGGATGTGATACGGTCATCATCCCAGCCCATTTTTTGTGGCAATAAACCATATTTAGCCAACCTGCCACTAGACGGTTCAAAAATAACATCATCAGAACCAGTAACCTTAAATCCTTTTTTGTGTAACGCAATGGCTAAATTGTGCATTGCACTACCACCAATAGCTATAAAATGTATACGCATATCTCTATTACAAAAAGCAACAAATGATAAAAGGATTGCAGAACAACCCTTTTACCTTTATTGCAATATTAATTTTTTATCTTTTCAAACTTTGTGGCAACCCAGTCATTTATTTTTTTATGGCTCACGTAGTTTAGTCCAAAATCAGCAGCATGATTTTTAATCATATTTAAATCTGGCTCTTCGTAAAAACCACTAAAATAAATTTGCCCACCACTTTTTAAAACTTTGGCATAGGTCTCTATCTGATCAAGCAAGATATTTCTGTTAATATTTGCCAAAATAATATCGTAAGCTTTTATTGGTATTTCCTCCTTGCTCCCACAAAGTGAAGTTAGGTTTGTTATTTCGTTTAAAGCAGCATTTTCTATCGCACTGCGATAACAAACTTCATCATTATCAATTGCAATGATTTCAGTTGCTCCTCTTTTCGATGCCAAAATCCCTAAAATTCCGGTTCCAGCTCCCATATCCAAAACTAGTTTACCAACAAAATTATTTTCTAGAATATATTGCATCATCATAGTTGTAGTTTGATGATGACCAGTTCCGAATGCCATTTTAGGGTCGATTACGATCTCGTATTTATACTGAGGTTGCTCATCATGAAATGTAGCCCTTACATAACATTCGTCGGTAATAATTAACGGAGAGAAATTTTTCTCCCATTCCTCATTCCAGTTTTCCGGTTCAATATCGCTAATAACATAAGTATATTGAAGTTCATCCCCGAAATCCATTAGTACGTTATTAAAATCGGTTTCGTTAAATTCTGTTGCAACCACAAACGCATCAAAGCCTTCTACCGTATCCTCAAATGTATCAAAACCAACATCGGCCAATGCCGCAATAAGTAAGTCGTGCTGATATTCTTCTATACTAGCAAAGCTAAAAGCAACTTTTTTATACTCCATTATGAGTTGAAAGTTTTAACGATATCTACAAAATCACGAGATTTTAAGGAAGCACCACCAATTAAACCACCATCGATATCTGGCTGTGCAAACAATTCCGCAGCGTTTTTCGGATTACAGCTTCCACCATAAAGAATAGTTACATCGTCGGCCACGTTTACGCCGTATTTAGCTTCTACTTTAGCTCTAATAAATGCGTGGATATCTTGTGCCTGCTCAGGTGTTGCGGTTAAGCCCGTACCTATAGCCCAAACTGGCTCGTAAGCCAAAACCAACTTACCAAAATCCGCAGCACTTAAGTTAAACACACCATTTTCTAACTGCGATTCTAAAACTTGGTAATAGCTTCCGTTATTACGTTCATCTAAAGTTTCGCCGATACAGAATAATGGAGTTAAGTTATTTTCCAAAGCAATTACTGTTTTGGCTGCTAATAATTCGTCAGATTCTGCAAAATATTGTCTACGTTCTGAGTGACCGATAATTACATATTCTGAACCGGTGGATTTTACCATTTTAGCAGAAATTTCGCCAGTATAAGCACCGCTTTCGTTTTGATGGCAATTTTGCGCCCCAATTTTTACCACACCAGATGCCAATTGCGCAAGGCTATTGATATGAATATAAGGTGCACAAATTACAGCAATTTGATCACCTTTTTTTTCGTCTCTTACCATGTTTACAATCTCAGAAAACAATGAAATTCCTTCATTATAATCTAAATTCATTTTCCAGTTACCTGCTACAATTTTCTTTCTCATAATTTTTATTTATTGAACGTTTATAGAACCGTTCGTGTTATATTAATATTTATACAGCCTTAAAATCTTCGGTGTTGCTGCGTTCTTTCAAAAACCTCGGTTAAAATATCAACCTCCATATCGTCAAGTTCCATATCTCTTCTGGCCAGTACCAATTTTGCAGTTTCCAACATTTTTTTCAGTCCGTAAACTTCATAACCATGTGCACCACCCCAAGAGAAATCCGGGATAAAGTTACGCGGAAAACCAGCACCGAATATATTAGCACTAACCCCCGCAACTGTACCAGTATTAAAAGCGGTATTAATGGCGCATTTTGCATGATCGGCCATAATTAAACCACAAAATTGCAAGCCCGTTTTACGGAAACTCTCTTTTTCGTAATCCCATAGTCTAACTTCAGCATAGTTATTTTTAAGATTTGAGTTATTACTATCTGCGCCAATGTTACACCAGGCACCCATTACTGCATTACCCAAATAACCATCATGACCTTTAGACGAGTAACCCCAAATTACCGCATTATTAATCTCGCCACCTACCCTGCAAAACGGGCCTATGGTAGTTTGTCCGTAAATTTTTGCGCCCATTTTAACCTGCGAGTTATCGCAAAGCGCAAAGGAGCCACGAATATTACATCCTTCCCAAACCTGACTGTTTTTGCCAATGTAAATTGGGCCTTGCAAAGTATTAAAAGTAGAGCAGTAGGCACTTGCGCCCTCTTCTACAAATAGATTATCGCCAATTATTATGTTGCTTTCGTGTAGCGTAGCCGATGTTCTGCCTTCGGTAAGCAAGGCAAAATCCAATCTTAATTCCTTATCGTTGTTTTTAAAAATATCTTCAGGAAATTGAATATGGGTAAAACTGCCATCGAAAACGATTTGTTTTAGTTCACTTATGGCTTTCTCGTAAGTCAGCGTTGTGTTAACTGCATAAGCAAGAACAATTTCATCTATAACTAACACCTCGCCTTCATTTAACCTGTTTATAGCAGTAAGCAAGTCGTTATTGGGGCAAACCGAGCCATTAATAAAAAGTTTGGCCGGCTTAGCGGGATATTTTACGCTTAAATATGTTTGTGTTATAAATCCGGCATCGGCATTTAGGTACTTTGCCCACTTTTCTGCAATGGTAAGGATACCAACGCGTAAATCGGCCACGGGCCTGGTAAATGTTAGTGGTCTAAGCGAGAGCCAAGAAACATCATCAAATAGATTGATCATCATAAGCTACAAAAATAAAAAAAGTCCCGAGCTTATGGCTTCGGGACTTCGAAAATATATTGTTTTTGCAAAATTATTTTTTTGCGTAACGAGTTTTAAATTTATCGATACGACCAGCAGTATCAACTAACTTCATTTTACCAGTGTAAAAAGGGTGAGAAGTGTGAGAAATCTCTAATTTGTATAATGGATATTCATTTCCATCTTCCCATTTGATAGTTTCTTTAGTTTCTACACATGATTTAGTTAAAAACTGATACTCGTTAGACATATCTTTAAAAACAACGAATCTGTAGCTTGATGGATGCAAATCTTTTTTCATTTGAATATTATTTTAAGTTATCTGTGTGGAGGGCCAATGACTTGATTGCGTTTTGCGGGCAACAAAGCTGATGACGGCTCCTATTAATCTTTTTTATCTCTATTTTAGAGGATGCAAATATCTTAATTTTATTTTTGATATGCAATAGATGACTGAAAAAATGTATTATTATTTTGGTATTGATTTATATCCGTAAAAATACCCAGAAATGTTAAAACATTTAGATCTACTTTTTTTAAAAGATAACTCTATTTTAAGGCTTTACAAATCCCGGGCTTAACAACTGCAATTTGCTCTCGGGATTTTTAGAAGCTAGGAAATCGGTTTCATTAATCCTATTTGATAATTGGTCACTTTCTATTACAACACGTGCTTGCCCCTCGCGAATAAAATTCGCATCTGTCGAATTATTTTTATTGGAGATACAGATTAGACCATACTTGAAGTTACGTATCGTATTGTTTTCCATGGTTCCAGAAACAAGAATAGCAAAATCTGCCTCCTTACCGTTTCTTTGCGATTTAACTTTACCGTAAACGGTAAAATCCTTACCTGAGCCAGAAATAGCCGTAACAATACTGGTGTCTGCTGTTGCAAGAAAACCTTTGCCGATCAGTTTAATGCCAAAATTTTCATCCTGATTGAACAACTTTAAACGAGCATCGGTAAAACGGTGACCGATAGGAAAATCTTTTACAATGTTGGTGGCTTGCAGTATTAAAGGATTTATGGCATAGTAGCCCTCCAAATTTACAGGATCAATACCTGTGTTTATGTTTAAACCAAGCTTTTTTAACGAATCCAAATACTGATCGGGAATAATATTCTGTATTTGTTTTTTTTGAATATCGAGCCTAACGATTTCATCTACAATTTCTTTTTTGTCTTTTTTACAAGCCATAAAACTTAGGGCTACCAAAACAACCATTAACCATTTCATACTTTTAGTATTTGTTTTCATCTTTTTAATTTTTAGGATTTTAAATTTAATTTCTATCTCAAAATTGCCTTATAAAAGATGACCCGACAATACCACAATGAGTGATTATTTGGATAAAAAGATGTTGGTTGAGGTATTTTGTACCGATTAAAACCGCTGATTAACTTGTGCCTTTTATTCTGTTTAGTTACGGCGTGGGCTTAATTATTAAATAGTAGCAAAGCAATGCGTTTTTTAAACCCGATTGTAGTGGAAATACTTTTAACCATTTCCCTTTAGGGAATATAAGGTTAAAAGATTGGAGCGGAAAGCGGGACAGAAAGAACCGACGGAGAAAAACAATTGCTTTTCTAAAAAAAAGCTTAAATATTTGAGCCACGCTAGAGATAAATATAAAATTAGCTTACAACAAACCCTGCTGTTTAGCTTTCATAATGGCTTCTGACCGAGAAGCTACGTGCAGTTTTTTATAAATATGCTTTATGTGCGTACGAACAGTTTCATAGCTGATGAATGCCTTATCTGCTATATTTCTATAATTATTTCCATCTACCATTAAAGAGAGAATTTCTTTTTCGCGGGCACTGAGGTTAAAATCTGTTTCTTGCGGTTGCACCAATATTACGTTTTGCCTTACGAAAAACTGCAATACTTTATGCGCTATTGCCGATGACATGGAAGCGCCACCATTAAACACTTCTTCTAAAGCTTGTAGCTGTTTCATTGGCGAATCTGTTTTTAAAATATAGCCAGATGCGCCGGCACAAAGTGCGTTAAATATTTTATCGTTATCGTTAAAAACCGTCTGTATTAAAACTTTAATATCGGGAAATTTAGCCTTAATTATTTTTGTTGCCTCTATACCGCTTCTACCTGGCATCTCGATATCCATTAAAACTACATCGGGCTTGCTAAACAAAACATCGGCTTCTACCTGATTTACGTTTGCGAAAGTTCCGGTACACCTAAAACCAGAAGTTCCATTTATAATGGTTTGCAATGCTTCCCGTATTAGTTTATTGTCTTCGAAAATTGCAACGTTGATTTCCATTATTTTCAGTTTAAACAAAAATGCTACTTTTTAAGCTTTTGGGCTATCCCCTTTTAGGTGATTTTGCAAAATAAAGTTACGGTAGTTCCGGCTTCGCCTAGTCCATCAATTTTAAGTTCTGCATTAATTTCTTTAGCTCTACTGGCCATATTTATTAACCCATTACCTTTACTTGCAGAGGCAGATTGAAAACCTATTCCATTGTCGGCAATGAGCACAGATAAATCTTTTTGAGCAACTGTAACTTCAATTTTAAGCAATGAAGCTTCGCTATATTTTACCGCATTATTTATTGCTTCTTTACAAATAAGATAGATGTTTTTTCTTTGTTCCATACTAAGTTTTACGCTTTCTAGGTTTGGATTTGCGGTAAACTCTAGGCGAAGGTTTTTAGCTGTAGCAATTTGTAGCGCAAACTCTTTTAAACGTTGTGTTAAGGCAAATAAATTATCTTCTAAGGGATTAACCGCCCAAACAATATCATTTAATTTAGCCACCATTTCGCTAGCATTATCTTTTATAATATCTAAAGATTGGTTAACCGATTGTTTGTCGCCTCCTTCCAGCTGGCTTTTGGTGATGTAACTGTACATTGCAATTCCGCTTAATGTTGCGCCAACCTCATCATGCAAATCCTGGCTAATTTTAGTTCTTAAATTTGCTAAGCGTAAACGTTGTAAGGCGTAATACCGGTAGGCTACAAAGGCTACAACCACAGTTAAAAGTGCTAATAACAAAACATACATTCTGGTATTGGCCAGACTTTGTTTATTTCTCGATTCTTCGATCTCTAGGTTAAAAATGGTCTTTTCATTTTTTAAACCCATTAAAAGCAGGGTTTGGATCTGCGTGTTATTTCTATTATAGGTTGCTGTTTGTATACTTGATTTAAGATCTAACGTTTTTATTAGCAGAGGTTTTACATCATATCTTCTGTAAATTTTAATGGCGGTTTCTAAAAACATGGCACCATAAAAATCATTTAGTTGGGGATATTTAGAAAGCAGAGCGAAGCCTTTATCTAATTGCGCAAATGCAGTTATTTTATCTAATCTATCGGATGCGCAATCTGCCAAACCACTATAACTGGTTAACTCTACGTCAAAGTCTTCGCTTTTTATGGCCTTAATTCTAGTTTGCTCAAAGTATTTATACGCACTATCAATTTCGTGTTTTAAAATAAATGCACTTCCCAAATTTAAATTGCCAGTTGCGATACCACGTAGTGAATTTATTTCCGTTGCCTTTTTTAAGGAGATTCTGCAATAATAGATGGCGCTATCCGGCTCCTTCATTTTTTCGAAGGTTTCGGCCAAATTTCCATAAATATGATGCGGTTTAGATAACTCTATATACTCTTTTTTATATGGTGGCTGGATCGTATACTTAAGACCTTGTTTAAAATACTTTTCGGCAGCTGTCAACTTCTGACCATTCAGATAAAATAGTCCAATAAAGTTGCAAGCGTCGGCAATTAATATGCTGTCTTTTAAAACACGGGCAATATTTTCTGCTTTTAAAGCCTCTTGCATGCCAAGCTCATGCAAATTATTATAATAATAAACTTCTGCCTGCCTGGTAGTTAAAAAGTAAGAAAATAAGGATGGTTTACGATAGCTAACTTTTAAATAGATTTTGTTGAGCCAAACCTGCGCTGAGTCGTAATGATCGGTATTCATATACTCATCTGCCTTGGTAAAAGCATCTAGTATAAATTTCTGATCGGCATCTGGTTGCTGGTTTTTAACACGCTGGCCAAATACAATACAAGGCAACAAAATCAAAAATACGAGTAGCGCTTTTCTCATTTAATAAATATAGGGAAAAGCACTTATGTTTTTTATCCGTTCAAACAGTTTGCTTAAACAAAAAACGTATGTAGAGCTAGTAATGCCGGCCTTAATAATATACTCAGTTCAAGTGATTTTTAAAAAGCCTTCAGATGGTTTCTTGCTAGATCATTTTCAATCTTTCCTCTTCTAAATCAATTTGATACAACTGCTGACGAATAATCTCTTCGTTAATTTTTGGATCTTTATTAAGTTCGGTTAGATATTGACGCTGAATTTCTAGTAATTCTACAAATATGAGTTTTGACTTTTCACTCATCCACGTATCATCCGCTGCTTTTGCACGCTCTTCCCACTGTTGTAAAAGTTTAGCAATTACTGTATTTCCTCCTATTTCATCTGCATATTTCTCTTTTAAATATTCGTAAATATGAGTTTTAAGCCCTTGTTTCATCTTTTTGCGAGTAACCTCCTCGTCGGTTTCATCAAAAATACCTTCAAACAAACCGGTTTTGTTAATTATGTAAGGTAAGGTTAAACCTTGTACCAACAAGGTTAAAAGAATTGCTACAAAGGTGATAAACAATATTAAATCCCTTTGGGGAAATAAAGTTCCGTTATCTAAAGTAACGGGAATAGATAAAGCCGCCGCTAATGAAACTACGCCTCGCATACCTGTCCAACCTAATAGTGCAGGCATTAACCAGCGTCTTTTCTTAGAAATTGCCCTTGGCGTATTTTGAGGCCTAAAAATCATTGTGGCTACTAATGCAGCATAACTGCTTAGCATTCTGGCAAAAATTAAAACTCCGGTTACCAATACCCCATATCCAATAGCAGTACTTAACGGAATACCTGCAGAACGTATTCCGCTTACAATTTCTGGCAGTTCTAAACCGATAATGAGAAATACGATTCCATTTAAAATAAACACGAAACTTTGCCAAACGCTATAGCCCATAATTCGGCTTGCACTGTTTAAAAAAACTAAACGTTGGGTAGACATGTATAAGCCACCTGCCACAACGGCCAGCACGCCAGAGCTATGTAATTGCTCTGCCACCCAATACATAAAATACGGCTGTACTAAGGTTAAAGCTATATCCGATGGCGCATCTGTTGGCAAACGTTTCTGCGCCTGTACAAAAAACCAAGCTAGTGCAAGCCCTATTGCGGCACCTCCAATTACCATCCAAACAAAACTTAATGCAGCTTCGTGCCAAATGAATTGTCCAGTGCCTACAGCCACCATCGCAAATCGGAATATGATTAATGAAGAAGCATCATTAAGCAAACTTTCGCCCTCTAATATCGCCGATGTAGATTTGGGAATTTTAACAAATTTTGTAATTGCGCCGGTACTTACCGCATCTGGCGGAGAAACTATTCCGCCCAAAAGAAAGCCCAAAACGATCGTAAACCCGGGGATAAAATAATTTGTGACTACAGCTACTAAAAGCGCAGTAAAAAACACCACCAAAAATGCAAAACTGGTTATAATGCGATACCATTTTTTCATTTCTTTAAAAGAAACCGACCAAGTTGCCTCAAACAAAAGTGGCGGAAGAAAGATGAAAAATATTAAATCCGGGTCTATTTTGATTACTGGTAAACCGGGAATAAAACTTACTGCTAATCCAGCTATTACCAGCAAAATAGGATAAGCAATCTTTAACTTGTTGGCCCACATGTTTAGCAATACAATTGCCGCAATCATGGCCAGAAAAAAAGGTAGTAAGGTGTGCATTAATTTTTTTGTCTGTTTTGTATAATGTTCGTTTTTTAGGGATGATGAATTAAATTTTATTTTTAGCCTGCAAAAGTAGCAAAAAGCTTCTACTATAATCTCAAAATAAAAGCCTCAAATGGATTGTTCTAAAATCCATTTCATTTTAATTGTTGCTCTGTTTTGGTTAAAAAATTGGTCAAGGCCTGTTTAATGTCGATATTCATCCTATCGGCTAAAATTATCAACCACCAAATACTTTCGCCCAATTTATGTTCAAGTTCTCTATCTGTATCAGCTTTTGGCCAACGTTCTTGTTGCGACATTACATGTCTGCCTACTAAACCTGCGTCTGTTAAAAATGCAAGTGCATCTTCGCTAACAGTCCATTCGCTACCGTGATGTTGCATTTCTAATTGATGATATTTTTTTCTGAGCTCCAAAGAGCGACGGATTATTTCATCCAAATCGTTTTCCATAGTTATAATAAATCTGCTTTAGCTCCTGCTATTTTTCCTTCTTTAAATTTTAATTCAAACGTTCCGTTAATTTTCCCTTCAGGAAACTCTCCTGTAAAAGCTAATTCTATATATGCCACATTCTGGTTAACTTCTATTTTAACGAGCTCGCTTTGTGTTTTATAACCTATAAAATAACTGGTAAAATATTCCCTTATCCCTTTGTGACCAACAAATTTTCTACCTACGGAAGGATCATTCAAAACGGCATCTTCCCAAAAGAACGACAAATATTTTTCTACATCGTAAGCATTGCTCACGCTAATCCATTTATTTACTATTGATTTAATATCCATTTTTTAATTTACATTTAAGCTAACCTGTCCCGCATTTCGAGAGCGAGCAATCTGTTTACATCTTTTCTATACAAGTTTGCAGATTACTCTGAAATCGGAATGAAATTCCCTCGAAATTTTGTCATTCAGAAACAAGTGAAGAATCTATTTTAAAAACCGTCAAAACAGATTCCTCCTTAGTCGGAATGACAAATCGCAAAAATAGCTACTTAAAAAGCTGAGGCGCAAAAAGCATCAAATAATCTCTCCAATTTGCCCAAGTATGGCCTCCCTCACTTTCTACATAAGTATATTTTACGCCTAAGCCATCTAACTTTTTTCGGTAATCAGCTACGTTTTTATACAGAAAATCGGTTTTACCTATCGCAATCCAATACAATTTTAAGCCATTGTTAAATTGATTTTTTAAAGTGGCATCAAAATTCTCGTAAACTGGCGATGTAGTTTTACCAAAAGGCATAATGGCAGGCGAAAACAAGCCAACATAATCGAACGTTTTTGGATAAAATCTAGAGGTATGCAAGGAATGAAAACCACCCATAGACAAACCTGCAATAGCCCGCTGATTTGCAGTTGCATTAACTCGATAATTACTTTCTACAAATTTTATAATGTCAGTAAAGGTTTCTTCCATTTTACCATCCATAGTATTTGGTAATTGCATGGTTGGCTTGTACAAACCTTTGGCATCTTCGCCTGGTGCCGCTTGTTGTGACACATTTCCATTTGGCATTATAACAATCATCGGCTTTGCCTTACCTTGCGCTATTAAATTATCTAAAATTTGTGCCGTTCTGCCCAAAGCACTCCAAGCCTCTTCATCGCCACCCATGCCATGCAATAAATACAAAACTGGGTATTTCTGTTGACTACTTTCGTAACCTGGAGGCGTATAAACGGTCAATCTTCTTTGCTTGCCATTGTTACCCGGCGAGTTATACCATCGTTTAGCAACTGTGCCGTGCGGTATATTGGCAACCAAATAATTGTCGGCTTTGCCAGCACCCACAATTAAAACATTTACCACCGAAGCTACATCTCTAATCTGATAAACATTGTTTGCGTCCCTCATCTTTAGTCCATCTACAATAAAAGAATAACTGTAAAGCTCAGAAGCTAATGGCGTGGTGGTAAAAGTCCAAACGCCATCTGTTTGTTTAACCATTGGCGCTGTGCCTTTCTCCAACAAATCCCCTTGCAATTCTACTTTAGTGGCGTTAGGTGCCATTAACCTAAACGTCACGGTTTTATCGGCATTTATTTGTGGCGATACGATTTCTTTCTGTTGGTTAAAATTTAAGTTCTCTTGGGTATAACCTACAACAGAAGCAAACAACAAAAAACCAAGGGTTAATTTTCTAATCATAAGGGATATTTTTATAAAATTTAAGCTATCATAGCTTTATACTTATGGGTATTATCGGCAATAATCCAAATATTTATTAAAAGCATAACGCCAGATATTGCTAAACCTGTTGTTGTAAAAAAAACGGCATTGTGCAATACAATACCCACCATTACCGGAAAAATAACAATTGCGCCCAATGCTCTAGTTTTAGGTATTGCAAATAAAATTCCTCCTACTATCTCAATTACTGCAACCAAAGGCATTAGCCAAACTATAGCCATAAATGCTTCTCCAGCCTTTATCAACTCTGCCGGCATGTTTTCGGGCATGGGCATATAATGGAAAAATTTGTCTAAACCAGCATTCAAGAACATAATTCCGAAGAGGATACTTAATACATTTTTTACAATTTTCATAATGTTGTTTTTTAATTAAAACTAAGCAAAAAAACAGAGCGAAAAAACATAGTGTTTATTTTTATTTGAAGCGCATTTGCAGTACTACTATTAGGCGTTAGTCCCTCCATTCGCTTCAATCTTTTTTGTTTTATTAACAAAAAAGTATTTCCGCTACTGTAGGGGCTAGTTAACACAGGCCTTAAAGCATTTTAAGCCTTTTCACCTACTAATTGCATTACGATTGCCAGTCGAGCTGGCAATGACGAAGGTATTAGATAATTCGAAAGAAATGTTTAAATATCATGTCCTCCACTAGCGGTTAAGTAAAGCAGAGAATAAATTTTTTGGCAACTAAGAACCAAGTCAAGCAAAAAACACCCATATCACTTAGCAAAACCCGAGTTTAAATGAGTAAACACGTTGCAATAGCAAACAATAAACTGTAATTTCAATAGAGTTTAAAAAGCATCTAACCATTAAAAAAAATTTCATGAAATCACCGCAAAAAACCATTGCCAAATTAACAGGCGCAAAAGCTACTACGGCAAGTAAATCTACCTTAACAAAAAAGCTAAGCAAATCCTTAAATATTAACTTCCCTATTGACAAAAATATCGATGTTAACGACCTGGAAATTAGAATTACAGTAAGAGGAAACGAAATTGTAGCTAAGGTTTTTGTTAAAGGAGTTGCGGAGCTGGAACAGCTTCTACTAGTTAAACCAAAACCTACGCCACCACCCGTAACAGATGATGTTATCAAAGCTATTAACAGACTGAAGCTTAATTTAACTTATAAAAAACTTATAAAAAAATAGCATGTTAAGCCCAAGATTTTTACTTACAGGAATTTTCTTGCTTATCCATTTCTTGGGCTTTTCACAAGAGTACCGATCATTACTTCTCCTTGCACAGGAAAATACGAAAAAAGAGAAATATAAAGATGCTATTAAGTTACTACAAGAAGCAAAATCATTAAAAGGAAAAGACACTGGTTATAATGAAAACGTAAATCTATATTTAGGAAATAATTACGAAGCGCTTAATAAAATAGATTCGAGTATTTTCTATTATGGGGAAGCGGTAAAATTCAATGAACGTAAAAAAAATATTGCGTCGCTATCTTTTCTGTATAGTAGGTTGGGAAATATTGAATTGAGTTTTACGCATAGATATGCTAATGCTGTTGATTATTTTAAAAAACAGCTTGCTTGTGAAAAAACACAAAAGGACAGTGTTAGCCTGTTTGACTGTTTGAATAATATCGGCTTAGCTTACAAAAGTTTAAAAATTAACGATTCAGCTTTGTTTTACTTCAACAAAGTCGCTGAAAACAACTCTATACATAATCAATCTAAAAATGCAGCGTTATTACTTACCGCAGATACCTATTCCAAACAAAGACGTTTTGATTTAGCTTTAAGTAATTACGATAAAGCGATCAGCTTATTCAGCCTATCAAAGGATAGTTCAAGCTTATGTATAGCATTTGCTAATAAAGGCGATTGCCTTATGCAGCTGAAAAGATTTGATGAAAGTATAGTTGCTTTACAAAAAGCAAAAAATTATATAACATCTGCTATCAGTCTCTCGAATAAATCTTCTTTGTATCACAACTTTGCATTTGTTTACAACCAACAAAAAGACTACTATAAAGCTTTTTACTACAAAAACTTAGAAAATTTAACTAAAGACAGTATCAATACCGAAAGTATTGGAAATGCCGTTGCAGAAATGACCGCCAAATACGAGTTAAGGCAACAGCAAGACAGCCTTTACATCAGCAAGCAAAAGTTGGCTTTGGCAGATGTTAAGGCTGAAGAAAGACAACGAAACTTCGTCGTTTTATTAGTGGGCGCCATTATTTTAGGCTTATTGCTCATTGCCTTTTACAGTAACAAACAACTCAGACTAAAAAACAAATTACAACAACAAGAAGCTACGCAGAACGAACTGCAACTAACCTATCAATACAAACTTTCGGAGAGCGAACTTAAGGCCATACGATCGCAAATGAATCCGCATTTTATTTTTAATGTGCTCAATTCCATCGAATCGTATATAATGGATAACGAAAAGGTGATAGCCTCTAGGTTAATACAAAAATTTGCTGGTTTGAGCAGGTTAATTTTAGAAAACTCTACTAAAAGTTTAGTAACTGCCGACCGTGAATGGAAGGCTTTAAAACTTTATACCGAACTAGAAGCTATGCGTTATAGCGACTCATTTACCTATAGTTTTAACGTAGACGAAAACCTGCAATTGCAACATATTTTGTTACCGCCAATGCTTATACAGCCTTTAATAGAAAATGCCATTTTACACGGATTAATTGTAGAACCGAAACCAGATTCGCATTTAGAAGTGAGCTTGGCACAACTAGAAAACGGAATTTGTATAACCGTAAGCGATAATGGCATCGGCATTTCTGATAAAGTAAAAACACCTACTCAGAAAATGCTTAAACAACAATCCATTGGTATTTCTTCTATAAAAGAAAGGTTAGAAATGATAAATGCACAAACTAAAAGTGATATGGCTAGCTTAACCATATCTCCGGGAATTAATAATAGAGGAACAATTGCGACCATTTGTTTGCCCATATTAAATCAAAATAAATTGAGTTAATAGTACAAAAAAGCCCCGACAAATATGCCGAGGCTTTATATTTTAAATTGGTTAGCTCATTACCAATTCGCCAAGCGCTTCTTTGGTAAAACCCTTTAATTCGTCGGTTTTACCTTCTTTAATTTTCTTAACCCAATTTGGATCTGACAATAACGGGCGACCAACAGCAACTAAATCGAAATCTCCACGATCCATACGTCTTAGCAGTTCTTCTAAAGAACTTGGTTCAGAACTTTCGCCGGCAAAAGCGGCTAAAAACTCGCCTGTTAAACCTACCGAACCTACGGTAATAGTTGGCTTGCCACTTAGTTTTTTAGCCCAACCAGCAAAATTCAAATCAGAACCCTCAAATTCTGGCTCCCAGAAACGGCGTTGCGAACAATGGAAAATATCTACACCGGCATCAGCAAGCGGATTTAACCATGCTTCCATTTCTTGAGGTGTTTTAGCTAATTGGTTAGTATAGGCAGAAGGTTTAAATTGAGATAAACGTATAATTACCGCAAAATCTTCCCCTACTTGTTTGCGAACTTCTTTTACTACATCCACACCGAAACGAGTACGGTCTGCTAAAGTTTTGCCACCATAAACATCAGTACGTTCATTAGTTCCCTCCCAAAAAAATTGGTCTATTAGGTAACCGTGTGCGCCATGAATTTCTACACTGTTAAAACCTAAACGTTTTGCATCTGCAGCTGCTTTGCCATAGGCGATAATTGCATCTTCGATATCTTTTTCGGTCATGGTTTTACCATTGTTATTGCCTGGTCTGTTTAAACCAGACGGACCCTCGAAAGGTTGTGATGGTACCCATCCAGATTGATGGTTGTCCATAATACCCATGTGCCAAATTTGTGGCGCCATTGCACCGCCAGCACTATGTACTTTATCGATTACGTTTTTCCAACCGGCTAAAGCTTTGTCGCCGTAAAAATGTGGCACGTTAGCATCATTTGATGAAGAAACTCTATCTATAACTGTACCTTCTGATAAAATTAATCCAACTTCTCCCTCTGCCCTTTTTTGGTAATAATCGGCTACATCATTTGTAGGTACTCCATTCGGAGAAAATGAACGCGTCATCGGCGCCATTACTATTCGGTTTTTTATGTTTAGCGATTTTAAGTTAAATGGCTTAAACAAGCTATCTGTATTCATAATATTTAAATCTAATTAGGATGATTTGAAATCCCCGACAAATATATATCGGAATTTCCCGATATACCTATTAACATTTGAGAGATGACAAAAAATTGATGTTTGAACGAAGGATTCAATAATTTAACATCAAATTAAAATTAGCTTAATAAAATTTGGTAAAATGCAGTTTCACCCATAAAACAAAAACATGAACAAATCAAGATGCTTGTTGCTTCTAATTGCAATTACATTATTAGTTAGTTGCACAAAAAAACTGATAGGCATTGCCCAACCCACAGAGCTAAAAGTGATGTCATACAACATCCATCATGCTAATCCACCATCTAAACCTGGCCTAATAGATGTTGATGCCATTGCAAAAACTATTGCCAGCCAAAACCCAGATATTATTGCCTTGCAAGAAGTAGACGTAAACACGAAAAGATCGGGCAACATCAACCAAGCAAAATTGTTAGCTGAAAAACTAAATATGGAAGTCTTTTTTGCCAAGGCGATAGACCACGATGGTGGCGACTACGGGGTAGCCATACTTTCGAAATTTAAAATAGAAGATACCGCCACACTCAAACTACCTTCTGCAGAAGATTTAAAAGGCGAACCTCGAATTTTGGCAATCGCAACGCTATTACTTCCCAACGGTAAAAAGATAAGATTTGGCGCTACACATTTAGATGCCCAAAAAGCGGAAACTAATCGCCTAATGCAGGCAAGAGCTTTGGTAGAAATTGGAAAAAGACAATATTATCCTTTTATTATGGCAGGCGATTGGAATGCTAAACCCGAGAGCGAAACAGTTAAAATTTTGGATGCTTTTTTTACTAGAACCTGCCAAGATTGCGAATTTACCATCCCCGTTGTAAACCCTAAATTTGCAATCGATTTTATTTCGTTTACAAAAAACAGCGAAATCGAAGTTGTGTCTCATCAAGTTGTTCATGAAAGATATGCATCAGATCATTTACCAATTGTTTCGGTTTTAAGGTTAAAAAAATAATCTTTCTACAACAAATAGCTTAACATAAGCTACGCACTAACTTAAAACGATATTGCTTTTTTTGTTGAGTTAATTTACAACTACAATGGAAAACAACAACAAAAAAATTGGCAAGGATTTACAGCAATTCATCGATAAATTTCAGCCCAGCAAATTTAAAATGTTAGATAAAGGCATCGATATTAGAGGCGTTAACAACTTGCACAGAGACATTTTAGAAGCGAAACAAATTATTGAAAGTTTAAACCTAAACCTTTTCGTATCGCATAATGCAGAAATGTTAACCTATGGTGGTTTTGAAGTAAACTATAGATGATTAAAAGTCAAGCGTTAATCTCAAAAAATTAACGCTTGTTTTTTGCAAAGCTAAAGAGCTTCTTAAGAGTTGATAGAAGCGAAGAATTCTTTTTTCTGTAAATTAAATTCAGTTGCGGGTGACCGAAAAAAGGCATTTTCTTCAATTCCCTACATTTGTTAACCAAGTTAATGGTATGTTGTGCAAAATGCGCTTCATCATCCATCCAGGTTAACATATCTTTTGCGAAACCCACTAGCTCCCATTTTTCATTGTCGTAAGAGCGTGGCGACACTTTTTTTCTGATATAATTGCGGGCTTTCTCAAAATTGCCTGTTAACGCAGTAAGTATCCCTTTTTCGTAATAACTCCAAACATCTATACCTGCATCTAAAGTGCGCTTTGCGGTAAGCAAATCTTTAAATTTCTGATCTAAAACGTTTACCTCCCAAAGTGCCATATCGCAGAGCGAATGTAAAATCTCACCTAATTGCTTTTCATCGGAGAAAACAGTAAAATTGGTCTCCTTTTTTACATAACCAAACAAAAAGTAATCTCGTGGATAGAAGTTGAGATCTACCCCAATTTTAAGATAAATTCCGTTTGACCACTGCGAATTTTGAAACTCTACCAAAATACAATACCATCCCCTATCCAATACAAATAAATTCCCGTCTGCATGTGGTAAAATATTTTTCGGCACTAAGCGATCTAAAACAATCTGCCTCAATAAACCACTATAATTTTCTTCTCTCGGCATTAATAAAAGGCTTGCATTTTTGGCAGACTACCAGTCTACAATCTTATTAAAAACAAAAACCGGATGTCTGACAATTAACAATTTGTGATTTATTGTGAGACATCCGGAGCGTTATTTAGGTGGTTTTGCTGTGTTAGATTTTAACAATCTTAAATTCAGTTCGCCTGTTTTGCTGATGTGCTTCTTCAGTGCAACTCTCGCCGTTTTTGCAGGCATTAACCAATTGCGTTTCGCCGTAACCTTTGGCCGTTAAACGGTTTGCGCTTATGCCTTTGCTTATTATGTATGCAATTGCAGCATCAGCTCTGCGTTGAGACAAACCAAGGTTGTACGAATCCTTTCCGCGACTATCGGTGTGCGAACCTAATTCAATCCAAATGGTAGGATTGTTTTGTAAAACCTTAACTAATTTATCCAACTCTGTTGCGGCATCTGGCCTGATGTTAGCTTTATCAAAGTCGTAATAAATATTTTCTATTCTAATGCCCTTGTTAAGTTCTATATTCCTTAGGTGTAAATCTTTTTCTATAACTTCCGAAGCATCTACATTGCCGACACTTATCTCTTGCAAATCGGTAAGCATACCCGCTTTAATACCAGCTAGTTTATATTTTGATAACGGACTTAGGTTAAAACTATAAGCTCCAGTTGCATCGGTTTCTACCTTTAAAATGCCACCATTTTCTTTGCTAAGCATTACCAAAGCATTGGCAACTGGCAATTTCGTATCCACGTTTAAAACTTTACCAATCAGTTTTACTGAAACACTTGCTAGCGTTTTTAAACTATAAATATCATCTTGGCCTAAACCGTCTGTTCTATCAGAAGAGAAAAAAGCAATGTTACCGTTTAGATCTAAACTAAAGCCAAAATCGTCTTGCGGAGAATTTAAAGGATATTTTAGGTTTTGGATATCTACATTCTGATTGTCTTTCCATTTTGCCAAGAAAATATCCAAACCTCCCATACCAACTCTTCCATCGGTAGAAAAGTAAAAATCGCCATTAGGTGCAATAACCGGACTACGTTCGTTACCAGGCGTATTTAATTCTTTTACGTTTACAGGATTTGAAAATGTACCATTGCTAATTTCGCAGTAATAAATATCGCTACCTCCAAAACCGCCAGGCATATTAGATGTAAAGTACAAACGAGAGCCATCATTAGTAATAAATGGATCGGAAACCGAATATTCATTTACATTATTAAATGCAAATGCAATAGGACCCGCCCAATTACCAGCACTATCTTTTTTGCTGCTGTACAATTCTACGTTTATGGTACTTGGCTTATTTTTAAGACGTTTAATCTTTTTAGGAATTCTGGTTAAGGTAAAATAAGCCGTATTGCCGTCGGAAGTAAAACTAGTTGCACCAACGTGGTAATCGCTTACAGATGTTAAGGGAAACAGGCTTAAACTGTCTTTACCAGCTTCTTTAACATATAACTTTAAATAGCTATTACCTGTCCATCCGTACACATTTTTTGGAGGCCAAACCGTACCATCAAATTTCAAAAACGGTCTGCGTGATTCTGTTTTTGTTTCGCCCTTTCCTCTATCAGAAGTAAAAACTACAGTGTTCTTATAATTAACCGCAGCCCAGTCAGACTGCTGGCTGTTTAATGCCTTTTCGTTAATAATATCCAACCTTTCTGGAGACTTCATCCACTTCTGCGCAGAGTCGCATGAAGCTATCCAAAGCTGTTTTTGTTTTGGATCAAGGCCTGTTTGCAAACCAAAATATTTAACAAAATTATTTTTTGCCTCGGTATATTTCGAGTTTTGTTGTAAAGCTTTTGCATAAACCAGAACATTTTCTGGTTTACTATTTGGCAAGTCAACCGCTACGGCTGCCCAACTTTCGGCTTGTACATAATTTTTTGTTAAGCTATAGGCTGCAGCTAAACGCTCTGCAGCATGTAGGCTTTTCTGTTTTTTGTAGGCTTGTTCATACAAATCAATTGCTTTTATGTAGTTATAAAGCTCAAATTGTTTATCGCCTTGCTTTAAACTGTTTTGAGCATTTACGCTTAACACACAAATTAACAGTGTAGAAATAATAAATAGCTGACGTAATCTTTTAATCATGACGTATATTTTTTGATATCTGATTCTTCTTGTTAATTAAAAAAACCTTGGTGTTGCCATTCTAACTGTTGGTTTTAGGAAGGTAAAGCCGACAGAAATCTCGTGAGTACCGCTGGAGTAGCCTCTCAAAGGACCTACAGAAAAATCGTGCGCATAACCAATTCTTAACTTATCAGTAGCGTAAAATTCAACTGCAGCAATAGCCGAGTTTAAATTACTTAAGTTGTTTTGAAGGTGATTTTTTTCGTACAGTTTTACTCCTGTGCGATAAGAACCGCCCAACCATAATCTATCGCCAAATAAAAAGAAAGCGTTTAAATCCAAACTCGTTGGGCCTTTACGATCGTCTTTTATCAAGAATGATGGTTTTAATTTTAAGCCATCACTAAGTTTAAACATAGCGCCTGCTGTTAAATAAAAGTGTGCTTTAGGTTGCGGAATGAACGCGTACCTATCTAGTTCTATGTATTGCGAAATAAGATTATCAACCGAAAAACCAGCAAAGAAATGCTCATTTGAGAAATAAGCTCCGGCTCTTGCATCAGGAACAATAGCCGTTTGATTACCCGTTGGCGCATCACGTTCAGGATCGTTCGGATTAAACATTGACCCGTCTATTCCCAACTGCAAAGCACCCAAGCCAACACCAAGTGCTAATCGAGATGTTCCCTCATCGTTAAGTTTAATTCTATAAGCATAGTTTCCGTAAGCTGCCAGGTTGTTTTGCGCACCTAATTTATCACTAGATACCTGAAACGCCAAACCCACATTGCCATTGTTGGCAATTGCATCAACCGCAAGCGACATACTTTTTGGAGCACCGTCTATCCCAGTCCATTGATTGCGATAAAACATGTGCAAATTGAGATTTTCTTTGTAACCCGCATAGGCCGGATTGATGTATATACCGTTAAAAATATATTGGCTATACTGGGCATCTTGTTGTGCCATTGCAGGTACATCAAACAGTAATAATGCTATTGTGATGGCAAGAAGTAATTTCTTCATAATTATTAAATGCTATATAAATCGGAAGGCGATTAGGTTAATCAACCTTCCGAAATGTTCTACTATTTTTTAAATGCTCTGATTAATGTAACCCAACCTTTAAGTACTCTGTATTCGGTATCGGCATTGTTTTTAGCCTTTAACAAATAGTAGTAAGTACCCTCGTTTAATCCTTCTCCTGTCCAGTTGTTTTGGTAGTTTTTAGCTCTGAAAACTTCGTTACCCCATCTATTCACTATCACAAGTTCGTTGTCTGGGAATTGATCCAATCCGCGGATTTCGAAACGGTCATTATTGCCATCGCCGTTTGGCGTAAACAAGTTTGGTATAAACAAATCGTTACCACCAATTGGCGAACCTGCAGAAGATGCAGTATTGCTGTTGGCTATAGGATCTGGCTGATCTGCTTTAACCGTTGCAGTGTTTACCAAACTACCGGTAGCTACCACTCTAGTTTTAAAGGTTGCCGTAACCAGTTCGTTCAAAGCAAGGTCACCGATTGTCCAAGTTAAAGTTTTACTGTTTGCTACAAATGCTGATGTACCTTTAGTAACTACAATATCGTAAGGTGCATCAAGCGAACCCGGAAGAATATCGCTTACCGATACTCCTGTAGCCTTGTTCTGACCAGCGTTAGCAACCGTAATTTTATAAGCAATTCTATCGCCTGTTCTTACCGGAGCAGTTGCAATAAGCTCTTTTGTAATTACCAAATCTGCAGAAGGATCTGTAGCCATGATAATCTCTGGCGTTAATGTTTGCCCAGTTGGACTAACAATATTTGCAACGTTTCTTAACGATGGTATTGCATTTACATCATCAACCACTTTCGCATCGAATACTAAATCTGCACTAACACCTGGTGCTAAATCTAAAGTCCAGTTTAAAACGTTACCAGTTTGCGTGTAAACTCCGCCATTGCTTGCTGTGCCGGTAAGATAGGTTAATCCGGTAGGTAGCATATCGCTAACCCTTATTCCTCTCAACACGCTTCCGCCACTATTTTTTAACACAATGTGATAAGTTAATGTCTCATTTGCTTGTGCAATAGCATCTTTATTACCTTTAGCATCATTTACAGTTTTGGTGCTTTCTAGCTTACCTGCTGTTGGCATGCTTGTTTCTACCAGAACTGGTGTTGCTGGCTCAGCTGGATTGCTGATGCTAGCCATATTTGTTATCCTAGTTAAGCCAAGTGGCAAGTTATTATTAACAGTTGCTTTGAAGTTAACTGCAAGACTTCCATTAGCCGGAATAGTTAAGTTACTCCATTCAACCACTCCTGCAGTTAATACGCCACCATTGCTTGCGCTACCATTTACATACGTCATATTTGCCGGAAGCTGATCGCTTGCGCTAACGCCTGTACGATTTACATTTCCGTTATTGCTGATAGTGATGGTATAAGTTAAAACCTCTCCTTCTTCAATGATGCCATTTCCATTAGCATCAGCTACTGATTTAGCACCGGTAATTTTAGGAAGAATAACTAATGTTGGTTCGTTATTATTCTCGGTTGTTCCAGAAACGTCATTAACTTTAAATCCATTAGGACTAGTAGCTGTAACGATTGCTGTGTTGGTTACTTGTTCTGCCGCTTTTTCTATAGCCGTTATCGTGTAAGTTGCGGTAGCGGTACCAGTTGCACCAGGAGGCAATACCGATGGATTTACTGTAATTGCGTTTCTAATTTTGGTATCGCTAATCACCACGTCGCTTAAAGTTACAATACCACTATTTTTAACTGTAAAGTTGTAGGTAATGGTATTTCCATCGCCACTCAGTAAAGCTGTTTTAACTAAGCTAATACTTCCCGGAGAAACTATTTGTGTTACCGTTGCATCTTGAACCGCAGCTGTAGATGGATCATCTGACCTTTGGTTAACATTAACTCCGTTGGCGTCAACTGCTGTTAAGGTTGCCTGGTTAATTACTTTTCCTGCGTCAACATCTGGTTGAGTTAGGGTATGAACAGCGGTAATTGTTGCTACCTGACCTGGGTTTAGCTGTGCAATTGGCGAACCGCTAGTTATGGTCGCATTAGCATCGCTAACTACAATGTTTCTCATGGTAGTATTACCGCTATTGGTTACTTTAATCTCGTAAGTAACCGTTTGGCCAGCAATGTAGCCTACCTGCCCAGTTACTACTTTTGTAAAGTTTAAGCTGATAGTTTGCTGTACAGGAATTGTTTTTGTACTGCTTATGGTAGCAATAGCAGTTCCGTTAGGATTTTTACCATTTGCTGTAGCCGTATTAATTAAGCTTCCTTTTGCAGATGTATTACCTTGATTATCGATGTCGCCTTGCGTAACAGTGTAAGAACCTACATAAGTCCAAGTTTCGTTAACATCAAGTTTGTTATTTGCATTTACATCACCATTAGAGAATGTAAGGTTTGCCAACATTGGATCGGCAACTGCCACGTCAGAAACTGCTACGGTACCCGTATTAACCAACGTTATTGTGTACGGCACCTGTTGGCCAGCAACGTTGATTGCCGTAGTAGCACTTGCCTTTGTTAAACGGACAGTAGAAACTGGCTGTACATCTACATTGGCGATAGTAACAACTGGTGTAAGTGCGGTTCCGTCAGGTCTTCTTCCACCTGCGTTTACTGTATTTACCAATTTACCAGCAATAATTCCATTTCCGTTATTATCAATATCAGATTGGCTAACGGTATACACGCCTTTGTAAGTCCAAGTTTCGTTAACATCCAACTTAGCATTGTTATTTACATCACCTACCGGAGTACCTAAAGGCATCATCGGATCTGTAACTGTAAACGTGCTAATGGCAACCGTACCCGTATTTTTAGCTACAACAGTATAAGTAATCTTATCGCCTAATTTGCTAACGCGAGTTACATCGGCAGTTTTTGTTAAGCTGAAAGTTGCAATTGGAGCAATTGGCACTTCGTTAACCGAAGTGATTGATCCGGCTGTTGTTGCATCTGGCTTTTCGCCACTAACATTTACAACGTTTATAATACGTCCGTTTGCAGTAGATTGGCCAGCTAACAAATTGCCGTTTCTGTCCATGTCTGCTTGAGTTACGGTGTAAGCACCGCGATACGTCCATGTTTCGCCAACATCGAGTTTGTTATTTGAGTTAACATCGCCTTGGCTTGGCACAACTATTATTCCACCCAACAACGGATCATCAACTTTTAAATTGCTAATTGCTGTTACGCCGGTATTGTTAATTGTTATTGCGTAGTTAATAATATCTCCAGCTTTTTGTACCGAAGGTCTATCAGCAGTTTTTGTAACTGTAAATAAACTTGTGGTATTTAACGGGATAACTTTACTAGCTGTTATGCTTGGCAATGCTGTTCCGTTAGGCTTTTTACCCGATAAGGTAACTGTGTTACTCAACACTCCTCTTAATGTAGTGTTTCCGTTGTTATCAATATCGCTTTGCGTTACGGTATAAACCCCATTGTAAATCCAAGTTTCGTTTACATCAAGTTTTGCATTTGTATTTACATCGCCACTGCTTAAAGTTAGATTAACCATTGGGTCATTCAATACAATGTCGCTAATTCCGGCATCGCCGATGTTTTTAACTGTGATGGTGTAAGGCACTTGCTGACCTGCATTAAGTATAGCAGTTGTAGCACTTTCCTTAGTTAAACTATAAGCGATATTTGCTTCGATTGGAATAGTTACGGTGTTACTGGTTCCGTTGATAGCAGTTCCGCTAGGCAATTTACCTGCAACGCTAGCCGTATTTATCAAGTTACCAGAGTTGGCTATTGGCTTACCATGTACATCTATATCGCCTTGCGTAACAGTATAACTTCCATTGTAAGTCCATGTTTCCCTTACATCCAGTATATCATTACCATTTACATCTCCGCTATACAAGGTGGTTGATGGTAATAATGGATCGTTAAGAACAACATCAGCAATAGCTACGTTACCTGTATTGGCAACAGTAATGGTATAATCTACTACCTGACCTGCTTTAGTAATTTGTTTGGTTGATGTTGTTTTTTGAACATTCATGGTTGCAACAAAATTCACATCTAAAGAATGGTTCGCATCTACTTCTGGAATTGAAGAACCATCTGGTTTCCTACCGTTTGCAGTTACGCGATTTACAAGCTTTCCTAATGTAATTCCGTTACCGTTGTTATCTATATCACTCTGTTTTACGGTGTAAGCACCTCTGTAAGTCCAAGTTTCGTTAACATCAAGTTTACCATTACCATTTAGATCTCCACTGAGGTAGCCAAGATTTAACATCGGATCGTTAATGATAAGTGTGTTGATTGCAACAGCACCGGTGTTTTTTGCGGTTACGGTATATACTACCTGATCGCCAAGTTTGCTCACCTGTGTTACATCACTCGTTTTGGTTAAAACAAATGAGGCAACTGGCTGTATTGGAACCAAATTGGTTGCACTTACAGTTCCGGCTGTTGAACCATCTGGCTTATTTCCTGTAACTGTTGCAATATTAATTAGGTTACCTAATGACGATATATTGCTTCCAGCTAATGAATTTCCATTGTTGTCAATGTCGGCTTGAGTAACCGTGTATGAACCTTTGTAAGTCCATACTTCGGCAACGTCTAAAATGTTATTTGCATTTAAATCACCGCCATTTACTGTATTTGTACTGTTGCCCAATAACGGATCTATTACCGCAACATTATTAATTGAAGTATTACCAGTATTGGTTACTGTAATAGTATAATTCACTACGTCACCAGCTTTGGTAATGGAAGCTCTATCTGACGATTTATCTACCGTAAATGAAGAGCTACTGCTTAGTGGGATTATCTTGGTGGCAGTTAGGTTTGTTAAAGCTGTACCGCCCGCAGTGTTTGCACTAACCGTTGCCGTATTGCTCAACACACCTTTTAAAGCTGTGTTACCGTTTTGATCTATGTCTGCCTGGGTAACAGTGTAATTATATACATAGTTCCAAGTTTCGCCAACATCTAATTTACTATTATTGTTAGTGTCGCCGGTGGTTAATGTTAATGCGCCATTTGCCAACATAGAATCGTTTACAACAATGTTCGAAAGTGCAGCATCGCCAGTATTTATTACGGTTATGGTGTAAGGCACAACTTGACCTGGTGCTGTAATGTTTATTGTTGCACTTGTTTTTGCTACAGCAAACGCATTTACAGGAATAATTGGAATAGAAACTGTGTTACTGTTTAAAGGTGACATTGCGCCGTTCGGGGAATTACCGTTAATGGTAGCTGTGTTTACAAGTCTATCTAGAGTAATACCATTACCGCGACTGTCAATCATACTTTGCGTTACCGTGTAGGTACCGATGTAGTTCCAAGTCTCGTTCACATCTAACTTACCATCTAAATTGGCGTCGCCAGTTGTAAGTACCAAAGGCGTTGCGCTTAACAACGGATCTGTAACACGTACATTTTCTATCGCTACCGTACCTTTATTAGTTACCGTAATAATATATGGAACAGCTTGACCTGCCTTGGTAATATTTACCATAGGACTAGCTTTTGAAATGGCATAAGCCGCAGTAGCTAAAATATCAACTGTGTTAGTTGCTTTTACCGCCGGTAGTAAAGTTCCATTAATTGTTCTTGCAGTTGCGCTAACTTCGTTAATCAGTTTTCCTGCTGTGCCATTTCCGTTATTATCAATATCGGCCTGTGTTACGCTGTAAGTACCAGAGTAAATCCAAACTTCAGTTAAATCTAATTTACCGTTAGCATTTGCATCACCATTGGTGTAAACCAAGTTTACCATCGGATCGCTAATAATAAGCGACTGTACAGCAACTGCACCTGTGTTTCTGATAGTAGCAGTGTAAGGAATTAAATCTCCAGCTTTGTTCACGCTTGTAACTCCATTACTTGATTTAGCTATGCTAAAACTAGCTGATGGGTTTAGTGGAATATTTAACACAGCGCTTGCAGAACCTGCACTACTGCCATCTGGCTTATTGGCTGTTACGTTAACCGTATTGCTCAACTGTCCGTTTGGAGTGATGTTGCCGTTGTTATCTAAATCACTTTGTTTAACTGTGTAAGATCCGGTGTAGGTCCAAGTTTCGTTTAAATCTAATATGCTCGTTGGTGCGGCATCTCCAGTTGGCCCAGATATGCTACTTAACATCGGGTCTGTAACCCCTACAGATCTTACTGCATTTGTACCAGTATTCTTAACCGTTAAGGTGTAAGTTACTACCTGCCCTGCCGCAGTAATCTGTGTTTGATTTGCTGTTTTGGTTATAGTGAATGAAGAAGTAGTATTTAAAGGGATTAATAATGTACTTGTTTGCGCTGGCATTACAGCTCCAGCTGTATTAGTAGCACGAACGCTAGCTGTATTACTCAGCATACCTGGATGAGAAGCCACATTGTTACCGTTAGCATCTAGAATTGCTTGGGTTACAGTATAATTTTGTGTATAAGTCCAAGTTTCATTAAGATCCAACCTATTGTTGTTGTTTAAATCTCCTTGTCTAGCGCCTAATACAGTAAACATTGGATCGGTAACCACAATATTTGACAATGCTGCGTCTCCAGTATTTTTTACCGAAATTGTATAAGTTACCACTTGTCCTGCAACAGTAATTTGAGTGCGATTAGCTGTTTTTTGTATAGAATAAGCGCTGAATGTATTAATTGGAATATCGAACACATTAGAGTTGGCACTAGCTACGTTACCATTTGAATACAGTCCGGTAACTGTAGCTGTGTTTCTTAAAAATCCATTGCGAAGTACTGGACTACCGTTACCATTGTTATCAATATCAGCTTGAGTAACGGTATAATCTCCACGATAGGTCCAAGTTTCGTTAACATCCAATTTACCATTGGCTGGTGCGATGTCGCCACTGTAAAGTGATAGCGCCGCCATCGGTATTAAAGGATCGGCAATTGAAATATTAGAAACCGCAACCTTGCCTGTATTAGCAATTGTAATAGTGTATGGTATCACTTGGCCTGCTTTAACAACAGAAGGAATGATACTATTCTTTATTACTCCGATGGAACCTACGGCATTAATTGCAATTATTTTTTCGGCTGTAATTGGCGTAAGGTACACAGGATCTCCATTAGGTTTTTTACCAGTAACGCTTACTACGTTTCTGATAGTTCCTGCAGTAGTGGCTAAACTATTTTTATTGGCATCCAAATCGGCCTGTAATACGGTATGACTACCACGGTAAGTCCAAACCTCTCCTTGATCTAGTTTTTGATTTGCGTTTGTATCGCCACTAAATAAAATGATATTCGTTAACATTGGGTCGCTTACAACAATATTACTGATGGCTGTATTACCAGTATTCGTTACCACAATATCATATGGCACCACTTGACCAGCAGTTGTAATGGCGGTTACCGAACTGTTTTTAGCAACGGAGTAAGAGCTTGTCGCTAAAATATTCACGGTAGTTGAAGAAGTTTGCGTAGCCGGAAGTTCGGTCGAAGTTACGCTTGCAGTGTTAACAAGCTGTCCACTGTTTATCTGGGGTTTACCGTTGTTATCTATATCGGCTTGGGTTACTACATACGTACCTGTATAAGTCCAACTCTCGCCTCTTTCTAAAACATTGTCGTTATTTCCAATTCTAGAAGATACGACTAAAGGACTTGTACTTAAAAACGGATCTCTAACCACCACATTGTTTTGGCTAGCATTGCCAGTATTTGTTACCACGATTGTATAAGGAATTGTATTTCCAGCCGCGGTTACCGGAGTTGTTCTAGTGGTTGTTTTTGTAATAGTCATACCCGGGCAAACTGGAACATTTACTGTTAGCGTAAATGGTTGGCCCGTGCAAGAACCGACAGAGGTTGCTGTTGGCGTAATAGTATAAATTACTTGTTGCGGAACGCTGGTATTGTTAAATAACGCACCATTGATTATTGTGCCACTACCTGTTCCGGTTCCTATTCCAGAAACATTTGCATTTGGCACAATTGCCCAAGTAAAATTTGATGGAATTGAAGTAGTTTTGTTGATGTTGGTTTGTAGGTTATAAGTAAAATTGCCAGTACAATCTGCAATAGTTAGGCTTTCGTTCAACCCTCTCGGACTAGGATTTACCGTTACCGTTACACTATAAGTAGTTGGGTTTTGGCATCCATTAGCCGTTAACGTATATACATATACTACATTTACAGGTGCAGTAGTGGTGTTGATTAAAGTTTCGTTAATTACGCCAACTCCTCCAGCCGTCGTATTGTTGATACCGGCAGCCACCGCCCTAGTCCAAGTAAAGGTAGTTCCTGTTACTAACGATATTGGTGTGTAAGTAAATAAATTATTGCTACAAGTGGTAGCTGTGTTTGAGCTAGTTAATGTTGGCCTTGGGTTAATCGTAATAGTTGCCACATTACTTGTATTTGTACAACTAGCGCCCGAAGTAACAATTCTTCTGTAGCGATAAGTTAAAATGGTGTTCCCTGCATTGGTTAATACCCCAGGATCGTAATTAACTTCCGTTGCATTAAGGATGCTGTTAAAAGTTGTACCCCCATCTGTTGACAGTTCCCATTGATAAGTATAGGTTCCTGTTCCGCCGCTTACCGCGCTACCAGTAATTATACCAGTTGCGCCGCTAAAGCAAATATTTGTATTTGCCGCGGTAACTGTGTTATTGCCTAAAGCAGGATCGACAGTAAATGTAACTACGTTACTCGTAGACACGGCACAATTACCAGATGTTACCAAACGTCTGTAATAATTTACGATAGTTGTATTACCCGTGTTTGTTAATGTAGGCGGTTGATAAGCAGCTGTAGTTGCTACATTTGTATACGTTGTGCCATTGGTAGAAGTTTGCCATTGATAAGCATAGCTTCCGGCACCCGCTCCTCCGGTTGGTGCACTAATTGCTATTGTAGCTGGTCTGCTTCCAGAACATAGTGTTGCATTAGTTGTAGTAATTTGGTTACCCAATAACTCTGGCTGAACAGTAACTCTACTGCTTGATGCAGAACTACAACTTCCAGATCCAGTACTTATAGTCCAAGTTACGGTAAATACACCTGCTACTTTTCCAGTAAAAGTTGAGGTTGGTGAAGTAGGAGCAGAAAATTCGTAGTCAGTAGCGGCTTGTCCACTTGTTACCGTCCAAATTCCTGTACCTGAAGTTGGCGTATTTCCAGTTAATGCAATAGGTGTATTAAAACAGGTAATTTTATCACTACCAGAAATTGCTGGCGTTGGTGGCGCACTTACCACTACTTCAACTGCCGTAGCTACACTTGGCGAACAAGTGGCAGTAGTTCTTGTAGTGAAAGTAAATGTATAAGTACCTACCTCTAAACCGAAAACTCCTGTTGAAGTTCCGTTTACGTTATCGAATATTGGATTTCCAGTATTTGCAGGTTTACTTAATGTACTCCATGTACCAGTACCTGATGTTACTGCTGAAGCCATTAAATTAACCGCTTGATATAAACAAACGCTTTGATTGCCCGAAGTAATTGTTGCTTGTGATGGCGGATCTCCAACCGTAATCACTACATCATCGAATGATGAACAACTGCCGTTGTTTAATGTCCAACGTAAAGTATAAGTACCTTGTCTAAGACCATTAATGGTTGTATTATAAAGTGATGCATTGGTAAAAGTTGGGGCTGCGCCACTAGGTTGTGCGAATACCGTCCATAAACCTGTTTCAGTTCCTGATGGCTGGTTACCGACTAACGTAGCTGTACCTGTTCCACCCACAGAAGTTGTACATGCGCTAAAATCTGAACCTGCGTTTGCTAGTTTTGGAGGGCTAGATGTAACTATTACCTGTACATTACTTGCACTTGGAGAACAAACGCTACCATTTCTAATCGTCCAAGTGAATACGTAGGTTCCTGGAATAGTATTTAACACTGCTGTCGCTGGTGAATTTGGTTGGCTAATCGTTGCAGTATTTGGCCCGCTTAGTTGAGTCCAAGTTCCCAAACCGCTTGTTGGATTATTTCCTGCCAAGTTAACACTACCAGAACATTGGTTAGTTTGATTTGCACCTGCATTTGAAGGCGTTGGTGGAAAAGAAACTATAATCCTTACTAAGTCGCTACTTGCACTTGCGCCAGAACAGTTACCATTAGTAATACGCCATTGTAAAAAGTAGGTTCCTTGAATAGTTGGTGTAAATGTGGTATTGCCTTGTGTTGAATTTGAAAAAGTATGGCTATATCCGGATGGACCTTCTAATACTGTCCAAACGCCGTTACCTTCAGTTGGCGTATTTCCATTCAACTGAATCGGTGCAATTACTCCGGTTGTCTCACATATATTTTGATCTGCGCCCGCATTAGCTATTGTTGGAGGAGCGGAAATGTTATAAGTTACATTTGCACTTGTAGCTGGACAACTTCCGATTGCGTCAATGGTATAACTAAACACATAAATTCCCGTAGTTAGACCAGTAACAATTGCTCCATTTTTCTCAGTTGGAGTAATCGTAGAACCAATGGGTCCACTAACTTGGGCCCAAGTTCCTGTGCTGTTCGCGTTACCGTTTAAGGCAATGCTAGTTACGTCGCAAAGGGTTTGATTATTACCAGCATTAGCATTTTGTGTAACAGTAATGGTCATACGATCTGTGCTTGGTGCACAATATAAACCACCGCTGCTAATCCACTCCAACACATAAGTTCCATAAGTTAAACCACTAACAACCGTAGCTGGATTGCTAATATTAGCGAAAGTCGGAATCGTTGGTCCGCTAACCGCTGCCCATCTACCCATACCTGTAGTAATTACATTAGCAGCCAGTGTAGTGCTATTTTGGTTACATAAGGTTTGGTCTGGTCCAGCGTCTGCAGCTTCAGGAGGAGTAGATACATTAATTACTACTTCATCGAAATTGGTAGTTGGTACACAAGCGCCGTTTGTGATAGTCCAAATAAATTTATATCTGCCTTGTTTTAATCCACTAACTGTTGTGTTGCGAAGCGTGGGATCTGTAATTGTAACACCACCTGCACCTTCAGTTTGTGTCCAAATTCCTTGACCAACAGTTGGCTGGTTTCCTGCTAGGCTAACTGTATTACCACAAATATTTTGATCCGGTCCGGCATTTGCAGTTGTAGGTGCTGCTGAAATTGTAATTTGAACTTGATCTGTGGTTTCCGTACATGGGCCATTGCTAAGTCTCCATTCAAAAACATAAGTTCCATTTGCTGCTCCCGTTACGGTGGTGTTGTATAAAGTTGAGTTGGTAATATTTCCACTGGCAGGACCGGAAACTTTTATCCAAGAACCGGTTTCTCCAGCCGCAGGCTGATTACCAGCCAGTGTAAAACTACTTATGTTGCTTGCTAAACACTGATCTGGACCTGCGGTTGCTTGTTTTGGTCCCATTGTAGCAGTAGTAGTAATTGTTACCTCACTAAAATTACTGTTACACGAATTGGCTACAGTCCATCTAAATACATACGCTGTATTTGCCAGAAGCCCGTTTGCAGTAGCCTTAGGATCATTTATATTCGAGAAAGTTACTTCAGAAGCAATATTTCCCTGTTTTCTTACTGTCCATGTACCGGTTTCATTATCTAAAGTAGCACTTCCATCTAATGCTACCGGTGTGCCATAACAAGTTTGCTTAGCGTTACCTGCAGCTGCAGTAACGGGTACTACTGCAGATACTACTACATCTACATCTTGTTGCGTATTGGTACAGCCTCCATCTCCACCAGATATAATCCATCTAAAGGTGTAGACACCGCTAACAAGATCACTAATCACTGCCGTTGGACTATTAATATTGTTAAATGTGGCAGTATTTGGTCCTTTTACCTGACTCCAAGTACCTATACCAGTAGCAGGTGTATTACCTGCAAGCGATGTTGTAACCACATTACATGCTAATACCTGTCTAGTTCCGGCATTAGACGTGGTAGCATTGTTCGAAATCACTACGCTAATCTCTTTGTATACGTCATCACAGCCACCAGTAGTATTATTGGTACTTGCACGATAACGAAAAACGTAGGTTCCTATTCTGTTTAAGCCAGTAAGGCTAGATCCAGAACTTGGCGCATTTGAGTATACGCCTAAACCGCCTAATTGAGTTTGTAAAGCGGAACCTACCGGTGCACTCATTAGAGCGTAACTTATATTTGTAGCTCCGGCAAAATTATAACTGATCGCAGCAGCTACGTCACCACAAGGTGCAAAATAAGGACTCGCTGTGGTAATATTTAAGGTTGGTGGTGCGCTAAAACTTACATTGTAAGTACCAATACTTGTACAATCTGTATTAGGATTATTAATCGTATATCTAAACTGATAGTTAGTGCCTTCTGTAGGGACTAAACCTGTCACAACTGTTACATTCGATGTCGGGTTTTGGATTACCTGTGTTCCAGCGCCAGATATTTTGGTCCATGTTCCTGTCTCCCCTGTGTAAGATGGTCGAGGTGCCGTTAATACAACAGATGTTCTCCCGTCGCAATAGATATCATTTCTTCCTCCTGCTTGAGTTATATTTTGTGTAGCTGGTTTAACAGTAATTTGCATTTCATCAGAGCCATTTATACATGGTCCCTGAACCGTCCATCTCAACGTGTAAGTTCCCTCACGTAAATTTGACACGCTAGAATTGTGGGCATTTGGACTTGAAATAACAGGGACTGTTGGGCCACTTACAAAAGTCCAAGTTCCTTTTTGACCACTAGTGGGATCATTTGCTGCGAACGAGCCGCCCAGTGTAGTCGAAGTACTTACATTGTAACAAGCTAAATCTAATCTATCAGGTCCTGCGCTTATTGGCTGTGCACCCAAATTTCTTAATGTCACATCCGCAAAGGTGCTACATTCTCCTTTGGTAACTGTCCATCTGTAAGTTGCGCTAATTACGCTTGCAGAAGTGGGAATAGTTATACTAGGATTAGGAGTAGCGGTGTTCGCCGGCAAAGGCATGTTCGTTGAGCCACTTATTCGAGTCCACCTTCCAGTTTCTCCAGTCTTTAAAGCAGAACCTTGAAAAGTAAATGTGCCCGGGCATACAGTTTGGTCGGAACCAGCGGTGGCTGTGCTTACATCAGACACAATGTACTTTACATCTTGAAAAACGGTAGATCCATCTTGACATTTTGCCGTTAAACGAAATGTGTATTGAACATTTGTGGTGAAATTACTTACCGTAGCGGTAGCATTAGAACCTGAGTTTGTTGTAGGCGACACCGTAACTGCCGGTCCTGCAATTTGCGTCCATACGGGTACACTTTGCAAAGTTAAATTTCCGCTACTGCTACTAGTGCCTCTTAAAACAAAAGGGGTACCGGGACAGATTGTTTGATCTATACCCGCATTAATGGTACAGTTTTGCGCATAAATTTCGCCAGTGATGAAAATAAAAACTAATGGTAGAAAATAACGTAGCAGTTTAAACATAAATGTGCTTTTTTTCGTATTTGAATAATATTAGTACTGATAGTTCGTTTAAGAATTTGATAACCGTAAATCGGGTGTTCGATTGTGCAGCTTTATTGAATTCAGAATCTTTAAAATTCCGTAATCAGCATTTGCTCGAAAAGAAAAATGGAAGTCATTCCGCCATGCGGAAATGAGAAAAAACATCGGCTTTGCCAATATTAATTTCGAACCTGAATTAATCAAGTTCCGTTTGCAAGGTTGCAACATGATAAACACAAATAGGGATTTTTGATTGGGCGCAAATCTCTATTAATCAAAACAAAAAAGAGTTGCAATCAAGCGGCAAGGAGTTCACGCCGCTGTAGTGTTACCAAGCGTGTTTTCAGAATATGATTCAAAAATGCAGTTTTTATCGCTTCCTTATAGCAGATAACGTTGTTTAAACATCATTTTAGATTATGAAGCACAATCATTAAAAATTTCAATGAAATTATTTTTCGAAAAATTGACTTTTATAAACTGCAGGTGTACAGCCTTTAAAATTTTTAAACTGCCTGTAAAAAGAAACTTTTGAACTAAATCCACTTACCATAGCTACCTCAGTCATGCTTAACTCAGTGTCTTCTGCTAATAATTTTATAGCGTGCTCAATTCTAAATCCATTAATGTAGGTGTAAAAGCTTTGGTTAAGCCTTGTACTCAAAACTTGTGTTAAATGGTGACTAGGCATTCTCAGCATTTTAGCCAACTTTGCAAGTGACAAAGTAGCATCTAAATATGGTTGGTTTTTAGTCGTAAAATCAGTTAATTTCTGTTGATATAGTTCAAGTTGTGCTAAAGTTAAAGTAGAACGTTCGTATTTAGTATCAGAAACTAAAGGTTTTTCGGTTTCTAGAGAGCTCGTCTTGTGAACATCATCTTCATTGAAAATAATTGACGTTTTATATTTGAAAATTAAAACAGACGTTGCAAACATCAGCGAATAAATCATCATAGAAATTATATCCGTGGCTTCAGCATTACGCAAAAGCTTTTCGCCATATATCGGAACAATTATGCTAATTAAACTCATGAATATGAGTAGTAGTGTAGCGGGCATTACCATTAACTTGTAACGTTTCAAACTTGAGTCTGTTGACAAAATAGACTTCACCCCAAAAGCAGCATAGCCAATAAGCGAGATGGGTGTAAGAATGGCAAGGATGATATTATACTGCCAATAGTAAACCTGCCCCTCTCCATAAAAAACAATTAAAACGATGCAGGCAAGCCAAATAATAATGGGCATTGCTAGGTGCGTGTACACTGTCTTTTTTGAAATTGTGTTTCGCCTAATTAGGGCTATAGCTATATATAGAAGCGGTCCGTAAACCAACACAAACGGCGCAACAGTATTAAAATAAATATTTTCCGTAAAAAAATGCCTTACTGTAAAAACAAAAACAGCATGTATAAAGAGATAAATATTTAAAAAAAATATAAGCCAATTAAAGGCCTTTTGTTTATCGGCTCTAAACCAAAAATAGAAATTAACAAAAGTTACAATAATAGTAGCCAGCAAAAGATAGGTTAAAACCGGAAAACTAGCCATAATAATCGCTATGCAAGCTTGCTTTTTTGATTGATATAAGCAATTGGAGTTAAACCGGTGTAATCTCTAAAATATTTATGAAAAGATGTTTTAGAGTTAAAACCGCATTTATATGCAAGTGATTCTACCGTGTAATTATTTTCCTTCTCAAGTTCTAATAGCGCATAATCAATACGCAAAGCCGCTAAATAACTATAAAAGCTCTTTCCTAAATGATGATTAAAAAGCACCGAAAGGTGATATTTTGGAATTTCCAATTTATCGCTAAGTATAGCTAAAGAAAGATTTGGATTTAAGAACTTTTGCTCGCCTATTAGATATTTTTTCAATTTACTTTCATAATCGCCAATTTGTTTTGAGCTTAAAACTAGCGTACTTTCATCTTCAACAGACTCACTTACAGTAGATTGTGGCAGTCTTTTTAGTATAGATAAATGATAAAAAATTACCGCTATCATCGATAACAGCAATGCATAAATAATTATTCTATAGTCGATTACCATATCAACTTTCAAAAATCCCCAACAGATATACATCAGTAACGAGACCGCAGCAATAAGTATATAAAATCCACTGATTATAAGTTGTAGATCGTCAAAGGAGACTAATTCTGTTGCCTTTTTCCTAAGTGGCATACAAGCTACTAAACCGTAACCAAATAGCGATATTGGAACTAGAATGAAAGTTTTTTGATAAAGATCAGTAAAATCATATACAAAAGCTTGGGAAATCAGGTTTTGTAAGTTTGCAACCGCAAACAACATCATCATAATCAAAAATGGAAATAGATGAAATATAGCACCCGAAAAGCCATTCTCTTTCTCCTCTCTACTGTAGCGAAACAATAACAATACTGGCCCCATCAATAGCCAAGTAGGGTTCCATAAATTGGCGTCAAAAACGATAGACCAACTGTTGTAGTTTAATTGATAAGCAAAATTTAAAATGGATAATACTGTTATCGCGATTAAATAATGAGTTGGCTGTGAAAATAATTTTGAATAAAACTGTTGGGATAAAATTCCGGAAGCTCGCCGAGAAACAAATAAAAACATTGCTTATTACTTAACCTTTGGGATGATAATGCCGTAAATATTATGCGCAAACAAATCGAGCAAAAAATGGCATTAGAGAGCTATTAGAGGCCTTTGTTCGGTTTCAAGTGCTTTGGCAAATATAAAAAAAATATTAAAGCATTTTTAAAATTTAACCAAAACGAAAATATAAATTCTAAATCTCCTAAATAGATTTACAAAAGATTAAGTAAGTCTTTCTTACTTAACGATTTAAAAACAGACGATTCTGTTTTGATCAATTCTTGCGCTAAATCTTTTTTACCAGCTTGCATCAACATTATTTTTTCTTCTACCGTATCGGGACAAATCAAGCGCACCGCCATTACGTTTTTATGTTGCCCTATTCTATACGTCCTGTCAATTGCCTGATTTTCCACTGCTGGATTCCACCAAGGATCTATCAGATAAACGTAATCTGCTTGCGTTAAATTTAACCCTACCCCACCAGCTTTTAAACTGATTAGAAACACGCGTATTTCATCGCTTTGCTGAAAAGATTCTACCACCTTTTTACGCTCTTTTGTCTGCCCTGTTAAGTAAGAAAATGGTATTTTACGGTCTTCTAATTCTACACTAACTAAATCGAGCATACTCACAAACTGCGAAAAAACCAATATTTTATGTTGAGTGGATTTGCTTTCGATTTGCTCCATCAAAACATCCATTTTTGCAGATGCATTTCCGAAGTATTTTTCCTTGCTCAATATTGCTGGCGAATTGCAAATCTGCCTTAATTTGGTAATTCCCTGCAAAACATGCATACTACTCTTAGTCAATTCATCATCAGCCACGCCCATTAAATAGTCTCTAATATCGTCTCGAGCGCTGTCGTAAATTTCCCGCTGTTGCTTACCCATTTCGCAATAAATAATCATCTCGGTTTTGTCGGGCAATTCACTAGCCACTTGCTCCTTCGTTCTACGCAACATAAATGGATTTATGCGTTTTTGCAGTTCCTCCGCACGCTTAGCATCTTTAAACTGATCTATTGGAACTGAATATAATCTCTTAAACTGTTCTCTAGTGCCTAGCAAACCTGGACAAGCGAAAGAAAATTGCCCAAACAAGTCAAATGTATTATTTTCTACAGGCGTACCTGTAAGAACAACCTTGTTTCTAGACTGAAGTAAACAAACCGCTTTAAAACGTTGCGAATCTGGATTTTTAATATGCTGAGATTCATCTAGAAAAATATAGTTAAACCTGTAATCTTTCAAGAAACGAATATCCGAAAGTATGGTTCCGTAAGAAGTAAGTATAACATCATAAGTATTAAACTCTACTAAAATTTTTGCCCTATCGGCCCCGTAAAGTATTTTAACTTTTAAGGTAGGCGCAAATTTAGCAAGCTCTTGTTGCCAGTTAAAAACCAAAGATGCAGGCACCACGATAAGATTGGTATTTTTACCGATTTTCTCTTTCTGGGAAAGTATAAAGGCGATGATCTGTATCGTCTTACCTAAGCCCATATCATCTGCCAAACAAGCGCCGAAATTAAAGTCGTCTAAAAAATTTAACCAATTTAGTCCTTCTTTTTGGTATCCACGAAGTTTTGCGTTTAGGTCTTTTGGTATAGGAACGTCGGCAATCGCTTCAAAATTATTAAGTTTTTGCTGATATAACTGCAAACGATCTTTGCTCCCACCCTCTAGTTGATGCGTTTCGAATAGTGATGCGACAGTAGCAAAATTGATATTTGGCGTTCTAATTAAATCATCAACTATTACACCGGCAGAAAAATAATGTTCAAATCTCTCCAACCATTCTTTTGGTAAAATACCGGTTGTTCCATCATCCAATTGTACAAATTTGCTTTTATTTCTTATGGATTTGTGCAGATGTTTTAATGATACTGTTTCTTTATTAAACTTAACCTTAATGGCAGTTTCGAACCAATCCATACCACTGTTAACGTGGATAGAAATTTCTGCTTTATGGCTGTTTATCTTATTATCCTTTAGCTCGTTAAACCCTAAAATTGCAATTCCCTTATTCCTCCAAACTTCAAAAGCCTCTAAAAACCATTCGGGTTTTAAAAAGTGCTTGCGGTGCATATAAAAGCAATCTGCATGTAGTTGTTCGGCGAACCCATCAACCTGCTCCATAAAAAAGGGATGCATTTTGGCAATATTGGTAACAAATTGCAGTTCCCTTTCCTTATCGCGGTCTAACGTAAAACGTTTGCCTCTTTTATCTTTAGCATGTATTTGTTTCTGCGAAATAACTGGGATTTCTAATCCACCGTAACGCATTACCGGCGTTAACAATACATACTCTTCAGATTCTGTAAGGTAAAGCAGTTGTTCGTTATCTAAATCGAAACCTTGTTCTATAATTTGCTTTTGCGTAGCAGGTTTTAAATAAGCGTAATTAATCTTAACCTTTTCTTCGATTTTAGCAAGAATGTTTTCCTGAAAATCTTCGTAAACAAACCTATCTAAAACTAAATTATTTCTGTGTTGCTTAAAAAAATCGATTACGCTTCTAACGTATGGGCTTGCTATTAAGTAAAACTGATTTTTTATCTTTGCAAAGTATTGATAACGAAGCTCAACATCTTCTAAAAAGTAGCGTTTGTTGTTAATAGTTAACGCTCCATCTATCGAAAAGCTATCGCCACGTTCATCAACATTAAGTTCTAATATGGGTTTTAACACCTCCATTGTTATAGGAAGTATTGATGTTGCACTAACCGTAGCATTTTCTTGCTCGTTGTGCATATAAAATTCGTATTTGAGAGGATTGCTAATTACAGCTTTTAACGCCGCTAAATCTGCCTCTGTTTTACCTTCATCGTAATTGTTTTTGAAACGAGAAACACCTGAAAAAAATTTAATTTCTTCATGCTTTTCTGTTTTCCAAATTAAATCTAAAGGATCTAAAAACTGTAGCGGATTTTTTAGTTTGCCCGCCTTTGTTAGTGTTACGTTTGCAAGCTCTACCACCAAATGTCGGTAATAACGGTGCCGACTAAATATTACAATGGTTTTAGCCGAATCATTTACTGCAGCAACGAGGTTGCTTTTGTCTCCATTTAATATTGGGGCAAGTTTAGCAAAATCGAGCTTATCGTTTGTAAATTCATCGTTTTCTAACATCAATTACGGTTCAGAAACCAAAGATAAAGAAAGGTATTGGATTATGTATTTTTCAAACATAACACAAGGAACAAATTGCGAATATGTTAAAAACAGGAAATTGAATTTTAGCCAATAACCGAATCGTGTACTACTACTTTCTCCCAAAGGTGACTGTATTTTTTGATAGCATCTAAATGTATAGGATGAGTTTCATAAACGTTAATGTCTTGCAAATTTTTAAATGTTGCTACTAGGTTGTAACTAAAAGAATTATCAACAACTTCTCTAGCATTTGTTTTCGCTGGTCGGCCGTAGCGTAAGGTTTTCACTACCGGAATAGCCTTCAACTGCTCAAAAAAAGCGCTAAAATCTTTGATTTGTTTTTCACTTAACTCTTTCTTAAGCCAAAACAAAACATAATGCGTAATCTCTTCTGTATCTATATGTTCTGTAGCTATCACGTTATTTCCTATTAATGATACCGAGGCAACTGTTGCGGCACCTTTTATAAAATTTCTTCTCTTCATTTTTATACGATTTAATTACAACAACAATTATACGAAAAAGAAGATTGTTCCCTTAACTAATGGTAAAAACGAAAACTGCTAGGAGTTGCAAATTATATTAAATAGTGCCGGCAACGCATAAATAGTTGTTTCGCTCTTTTTTTTCAAATCTAACAACTCATCATCTAACCTAACGTCGGGTGTTTGCCACTGTATTGACGCTTTTTTTATTTGAACGCTTTTAAACGGAAATTTTGCTTTTTTACCCAATCCAATTTTTTTAAGGTATTTGATCAAATCTTCACGTTGGTTATCAGCAATCATTACCAAGTCCAAGTAACCATCGCTTGGATCTATGTGTGGCGCAAAAGCTAACTGGGGGCCTAACCGTGGTATGTTCATTGCTTCTACCATTATAAAATCGCCTTCTATTTTTTTTTCACCCAAATCAACCTTGCAAGCAAAAGCTTTCATGGTGCTAACCAATTCTATCAGCTTTGCCAAAGCAAATTCCATCTCTTTCTCAGGATCTTCTTGCGGATTTTCTATCCTATCCATTTCTTTCATCAGCTTCGGAAATAATCCTAAACCGAAAGATTCAATAAAATAGTGTTCATTTTCATTCATTTGCGCACAACCAACATCCAAGGTACGTTTTGGTGCTTTTTTCCAACCCGAAATATAACTAGCATAATTTGCACCTATACCAAATGAACCTGCAATGTTATTAGCGGTACCAAATGGTAAAATTGCAACTGGCCGTTTAAACTTTAACTTCTTATTAAGTAAGTAAAGTATCGTTTTTCGAATCGTACCATCGCCACCGGCAACAGCAATAATTTCTTCTTCTGTTTGTATCTGATCTAAAACCTTGCTTTTGGATGACGAGTAGTTACACAAATAACCTTTTGATTCTATCAATTTTACCAATTGTTTTTTACTATGTTCTTCATCTCCAGCTGTGGGATTATGTATTAACCTTACGTTTTGTGCAACTATTTTCATTTTGATGCAACAATAATGTAAGCTATATGGTTTTACTTGCACACTAATACTTTAAGCGATGAACATTTTAATAACCAACGATGATGGAATTTATAGCCCGGGAATAGCTGCACTTGCGCAAATGGCCTTGCAATTTGGCACTGTTCGAATTGTAGCTCCAGATGTTGAACAATCATCAATGGGGCATGCTATTACACATTCACGACCACTTACTTATAAAAAATCGCCTATTACCTTTAACGGGATAGATGCCTATCGAGTAAACGGTACACCGGCAGATTGCGTTGCATTGGGTTTGCATATGTATCCTGATACAGATGTTGTACTTTCTGGCATAAACATGGGGCCAAATCTAGGTAACTCCATGTGGCATTCTGGCACTTTGGCAGCAGCTAAACAAGCCGTTTTGCTTGGTGTTAAAGGTATCGCATTAAGTACGCCGGTAGGCAAAACGGAACCAAACTTCGATCTGCTAGCACCCTTTGTGGCACAAAGCCTCACACAGCTTTTTGAAGATGAAACGCCAGCACTATACAATGTAAATTTTCCGCCTGAACCAACGGGAATTAAATATACCCGACAATCGGTTAGGCTTTACGATGGGCAAGTATTTCCGGGCAAAGATCCTATGGGCAGAGATAATTACTGGATTTGGGTTAAACCACTAGAAGCCGCCGAGGAAGGAAGCGACCGCCACGCTGTAGAAGAAGGCTTTGTATCGATAACCCCGCTTCGTTTAGATTTAACTGACGAAGAAAATTTAAGCAGTAAATTAAATAGCTAGCTAAAAAAATTAATTTAAACGAGCAAATAGCTGTTTTAATGCTTATTGTTCACTTAAAATTAGGTCGTTATAAAAAACTTATTAGTTTTGTTAATGCTAACCCCAACTAAATGCTAAAAGGACAAACCGAAGCCGATATGATTTTGAAAGTACCCGACATTAGGTTGCTTTACAATAAATATTCGGGCATGCTACTTGGCTTTATCTCTCAAATTATTGATGATAGATCTCAGGCAGAGCAGCAAATGATTAATATTTTTAAGGAACTTGCAAAAAACGGATTGAAGAACAATTTAACCACACAATCGTCCGTTGTTACAAGTTGGAATGAGTTGCGTAAATTTGCGTTAACCTATTTGCCGGTAAAAACAATAACGCAACCATCAATGGCTAAGCCAGTTATTAAACAACATTTAACAGAACAAGAGCAACAAGTTTTTAATATTGCATATTACCAAAAGCAGTCGGTTTCGGCTATTGCAGTGCAACTAAAACAAACAGAAGATTCAATTAGGGAGACTTTAAAAAAGGCTTTCGCTGTAATGAAACAAAATTATGGAAATTAAGAATTACATAGCAAGCGGTGTACTTGAAGCCTATGTTATGGGTTCGGCTTCAGAAACTGAAACAGCAGAGTTACTTAAACTTAAGGCAAAATATCCAGAGGTTGCAGATGCACTTTTTGAACTAGAAATGGACTTAGAGCGCATTGCTCAACAGATGTCAATTAATCCACCTCCAGGAACTTTAGAGAAAATTGAAGATGCAATTGGCGGATTAGTGAAAGTGGAGGATAGGATGCCAGACGATAGGCCCCCGTTTGAAAAATATGAATATCAAAACTTTAACAAACGCGAAGCGAACAACCAGTTTATTGAAGTAGAATCAAGCAGTAGCTACATGCGCATACACAAAGCTTGGCGCTGGGTTTTTGCAGCAGTTTTTGTGCTTGGTAAAATATTTTTAGGCTTTGCCATCTATTACTATCTAGAAAACAGGCAGGCGTTAAAAACGATAGAAAAACTGGAAAAACAACAAGAAGTGATTAGATAACCTAGTTGCCGAATTACGATCTCTTTATTTTTTCAATTTTTTTACCTTTTGCCAGCTCGTCTACAATCTTATCTAAATAACGTACTTTTTGCGTTAACGGGTTTTCTATTTCTTCTACCCTATAACCACATATAACACCGGTAATTAAATTTGCATTAGGATTTAATGTAGCATAATTAAAAAAATCTTCGAAATTTGTTTTTTGCTCAATTTGTTGTGTCAACTGCTCTTCGCTAAAACCTGTAAGCCAAATTATCACATCATGTAACTCAGCAACTGTTCTGCTTTTTTTTTCAACTTTTGTAACGTAATGCGGGTATACCGAAGCAAATGTCATTTTTGCAATACGTTCATCGTGTGCGCTAGTGCTTTTCATAAAACTAAAATAAAAAAAGCTAGCTAAAGTTTTACAAAATTAAATGTTAAATCAAAAGGTGTTTTTTTGCTTTGGAAAAGCGAGGTCCGTTTTTCATTTGTTCCGAAAGTCCCCCCATCCACTTTACTTCACTCCGTAAACTCCGTTCGTGTTCGCTTCTGTCGGGTTTAAATTACTAAGGTAAATGCAAGTTAAAAAATTTGCTAACGTCAGTTAAGTTTTTATTTGTTTACATCAAGGCTTACCCTTTCAATCGCATCGCATGCCAAATTAAAAAACATAAAGAACAACCAGTATGCTGAAACTAAAATGCTTGGTTTTTGCACTTTAAAAAATTACATTATTTAAAAGAAATATAAAAAATTCTGGCAGTTCTATTCTGCCATATTCACTATATTGAGCCATCAATTTTATTTAGAAATGACTTACAATCCCTCAACCAGTAGATACCAAAATATGCAATACAACAGATGTGGCAACAGCGGTTTAAAACTGCCTGCAATATCTTTAGGTTTATGGCATAACTTCGGTGATGTAGACGAGCCACAAAACTTTAGAGACATTTTACATTTTGCGTTCGATAGCGGCATTACCCATTTTGATTTGGCCAACAATTATGGACCTCCTCCAGGTTCAGCAGAAACCAACTTCGGAAAAATACTCGCTACAGATTTTAAATCGCATAGAGATGAGCTTGTAATTTCTACAAAAGCAGGCTATACCATGTGGGATGGACCTTATGGCGATTGGGGCTCTAAAAAATATTTGGTGTCCAGTTTAGACCAAAGCTTAAAGCGCATGGGCATACCTTATGTCGATATATTTTACCATCACAGGCCAGATCCGGAAACGCCCTTAATTGAAACCATGACAGCTTTGGATTTAATTGTTAGGCAGGGAAAAGCGTTGTATGTTGGTTTATCAAATTACAAACCTGCCGAAGCAAAAGAGGCTTTTAAAATTTTAAAAGAATTGGGTACGCCTTGCATTATTCATCAACCTAAATACTCTATGTTCGAAAGAACGCCAGAACAAGGTTTGTTAGATTTACTGGCCGATGAAAAAGTTGGCTGCATACCTTTTTCGCCCTTGGCGCAAGGAATGCTAACCAATAAATACTTAAAAGGAATTCCGGCAACATCTAGAGCAGCAAAAGCAACCGGCTTTTTGCAAGCCGAAGCAATTACTCCAGAGAGATTAAATCAAATTAATAGTTTAAATGACATTGCTAATAATAGAAGCCAAACTTTGGCACAAATGGCATTAGCTTGGGTTTTAAGGCAACCGGCAGTTACCTCTGTTTTAGTAGGCGCAAGCAGCAGTGCACAATTAGCAGATTCGCTTAAAACGTTAGATAATTTGAGTTTTAGCGAAGCGGAATTAAATCAAATAGAAGCTATTCTTTAAAAAAGGAAGGGTTCAAAATTTTAGTTTTGAACCCTTTTTAAGTTATTTAGGCACTAAACTTTTTCATCCATTTTCGGTTTAAAAATTTCCTAACAGGGATATCATAAAACTTCATTACCAAATAGGCTAATGCAACTAATAGCACTAACGCTATTAAAATTATATAAGTCAATTGCTCGGTGTTTGGCTTGTGGCTTAGATAATAATTTCCAAACATCCATAATACTGCATAATGTGTCATATATAATGGATAGGAAATTTTCCCAGAAAAAAGGCAAAGTTTTCTAAAGCTGGTCTTCAATGTTGCCCCCGCTCCTAATGCCACCAATAATGGAAAATAAATTATTACAACCAGGGGTTCTGTTACCCAATTCCATTTAGAAAAAGGCATAACAAAAGCTAAAATTAGTAATACTGCAATACCCAAAAAACCTAAGTTGTTTTTCACAATCCAGTTAGATCTATAGATAAGTAAACCGGCTAAAAAAGAGTAGGCTATCCGGGCGGCACCATCAAAAAAAGTTGGCCCACTCCAACCACCCAGTAAATTTCCCGAACGATTGGCCACAAAAATAAGTACTACCCCAGCAACCACGGTTAAAAACAAAAGCAAATTGCGTTTTATTTTGTAAAGTACAACTGCATAAATAATATTCGCAATGTATTCCCAAAACAGCGACCAAGAAGGTGCATTAAAACTGAATAAGTTAAATCCCCTATCTTCTATAATCGGCAAAGGAATGAGTAACATTGAACATAAAAAAGTTAATACTATTTTTCCGATACTGTACAATTCCGGATGTCCACCGAACGGATCAAATAAAAATGCCAGCAAACCTAAAACAGAACCCAATATTACCAGTGGATGCAACCTTATTATTCTCGCTTTAAAAAACTCCATTATACCCATTTTCGAAATGCGGTCATCGTAGGCATAAGCAATTACAAATCCCGATAGGCAAAAGAAAAAATCTACGGCCAAAAATCCGTGTGCTATAAAGTTTTTACTAAAATCAGTATAGGCCCATTCCATAAAATGAAACACTACCACCGCTAAAGCTGCAATACCTCTTAATCCATCAAGTATTTCAAAATGCTTTTTTGATGGAAGGTCTCCTATCCCATTTTTTTCCATATCCAATTTATTCGCCCAACTCCTTAAGATTAGAATGGCCTTATTTTTTGTTAAGGTATTTAAAATTAGTAAATCAAGCAAATGCGGGTGCCGAGGCAACAAAGCACATTGTAAACTGAATGTTAAAAGATAGGTTTAAACAAACATTCAAAAGTTCGTTCCGTTTTTAAGTTAAATTAAAAAAATATACCATGTCAATATTAGAAAATAAAGTAGCGGTAGTTTCCGGAGCAGGATCAGGAATTGGTCGTGCCATAGCAATAACTTATGCACAGGAGGGCGCCAAAGTTGTTGTAGCAGATATTAACGAAGAGCATGCCAATGAAACGGCAAACCTAATCAAACAAAATGGTGGCGAAGCATTTGCTATAAAGGCAGATTCGTCTAAAGCAGATGAAAATAAAAAGCTAGTAGATTTTGCTGTAGAAAAATATGGCCGTTTAGACATCGCCTGCAACAACGCGGGCGTGGGCGGCCCTGCCAAACCTACAGCAGCTTACGAGCCAGAGGAATGGGATAAAGTGATTGCTTTGAATTTAAGCGGCGTATTTTATGCTTGTAAATATCAATTGGAGCAAATGGAAAAAAATGGCGGTGGCTCTATCATTAACATTGCATCTATCCATGGGCAAGTTGCAGCACCAAACAGTCCTGCTTATACCGCATCTAAACATGCAGTAGTTGGCCTTACTAAAAATATTGCGGCAGAATATGCTACTAAAAATATCAGGTGTAACGCTGTTGGACCAGGATACATAGAAACGCCTTTACTAACCGCTAATTTAGATGAAGCAGGCTTAAAAGCTGTTGCTGCAAAAAGCCCGATGAACAGGCTAGGTACCGTACAGGAAATAGCAGATCTTGTTGCTTTTTTAAGTTCAGACAAATCGTCTTTCACCACAGGAAGTTATTGGATTTCAGATGGCGGTTATACGATAGTATAATCATGCCAAATCATTGCAAAAGGCTTCAACTGTAAATTGAAGCCTTTTTTACAGTATTTTCTTTTGAAATCTGAGAATAGATGTTTGGAAAAATAAAGTTCAAATTAACAAATTACCAATCAACTACGCATTTCCATACCTATCCTGTACGCTTTTTATTGATTCTTCAGCTATTTGTTTAGCTATCGAAAGGTCAATATCACTTAACCTTTTTATATAAATACAGGCTTTACCCATTTTAAACTTACCAAGTTTTGATAGCAATGCAGTTTCTTCTCCCTCACAATTGTAGATGTAAAGAGAAATTGCAGCTTTACGAGGTGAGAAACCAAGCAAGGGAGCATCGCCTTCATGTCCGCTAGCATATTTATAATGGTACTTTCCAAAACCGATTATACTTGGTCCCCACATAATAGCAGGCGAACCAGTAATTTCTCCCATCCAAGTAATTAGATCAAAACTATCTTGGCGTTTTTGCAAATCAGGTACTGCGTTTATAAATGCAAGTACATTTTCACTGGTTTCTTTTGTTTTATTTTCAGCCATAAAATGATCTGTTTCAGCTTTGCGAACTATATTTTTTCCAAGTAGCCACTTTCGCTTTTTGTCTTTCTATATAAGCGTCGGCAATAATTTCTGCGGTAGTTTTACCTTCGGTATTCTCTAACAAATCCTTCAACTTATATTGATCTACATCCGCCCGATATAAAACCTGAAGTAATTTTTGAAAATCATCTTCTACCAAATACTCGAAAGTTTTCACCAATACCTCACGCAAATGTGATTCGGTAATGTTATTGGGCACTTCGAAATGTTTAGCTACAAGTTGAAGTAGCTGTGTTGTATCGCTCATTAAAAATTTTGTAAACTAATTTAAAAATTATTTCAAATCTACCAGCTAAGAAGTTTGATTTAAGTGTTTTTTATTTCCCTCTGGAACATATCTACATTTAATAAATAATTACATGATAATAATCAATTTATATAAGATTTATCAGTATTTTCAACATCCTCTAAAGCCTAATGCCAGCTTAGCCTAAATGAACCAATGATACTAATGAACAATTGATATTAATCGATCTCCTGACAAAGCTCTATTAAAACACCATTTGCATCTATTGGGTGCACAAAACAAATTAACTTATTATCGGCTCCTTTTTTTGGCGTTTCATTAAGTAGTGTAAAACCTTCTTGTTTAAGACGATCCATTTCTGCATATATATCATCTACCGCAAACGCAATATGGTGAATCCCCTCTCCTTTTTTATTGATAAATTTTGTAATTGCACTATCTTCGCTCGTGCCGGCAAGCAATTCGATTTTGTTGACACCAGTGTTGAAAAAAGCCGTATCAACCCGTTCGGAGGCTACATGTTCGGTTTTGTAACAACCGGTATTGAGCAATTTTTCGTACACTTTACAAGCCGATGCTAAATCCTTTACAGCAATGCCAATGTGTTCTACTTTTTCTATCATACTTTAAAGAGTTAAACAAATGTAAAAATGCAGGTTTTAACTATACTATCATAGCCAATATCTATTATTGTTAGGAAAGTTTTTTTGTATCTTTGCTAAGCGAAAAGATGAAAGCTAAAAGTTAAAAGAATTAGTTGTTGTTAAAAACACCTTGTCCTTTGATCAGTAAGCTTAAATAAAACCCATCTTCGGTTGAAGATTTTAAAAAGATAGAAACAAAAAATGGAACTTCCAATTTACTTAGATAACAACGCTACCACCCCATTAGACCCTAGAGTTTTAGAGGCTATGCTTCCGTATTTTACCAATAAATTTGGTAATGCAGCAAGTCGTAACCACGCTTTTGGTTGGGTAGCTGAAGAAGGTGTTGATTATGCTCGTGAGCAAGTGGCAAAATTAATTGGCTGTACTGAAAAAGAAATCATTTTTACCTCTGGTGCTACAGAAGCTGATAATTTAGGTATTAAAGGCGTATTTGAAATGTACCAAGATAAAGGTAACCATATTATTACTGCTACAACAGAACACAAAGCTGTTTTAGATACCTGCAAGCACTTAGAGAAACAAGGTGCAAGAGTTACCTATCTTAAAGTTAAAGAAGATGGGTTAATTGATTTGCAAGAACTTGAAGCTGCTATGACTCCACAAACTATTTTAGTAACCATTATGTATGGTAACAACGAAATAGGTGTTATTCAGCCAATCAAAGAGATTTCTGCAATTGCGCACAAACATGGTGCTTTATTTTTTACAGATGCTACACAAGCGGTTGGTAAAATTCCTGTTGATGTAAATGCTGACGGTATAGACTTAATGGCTTTTAGTGCGCACAAAATGTACGGACCAAAAGGTGTAGGTGTTTTATATGTACGTAGAAAAAATCCAAGAGTTAAAGTTACGGCACAAATTGACGGTGGCGGTCACGAGCGTGGTATGCGTTCTGGTACTTTAAACGTTCCCGGTATTGTTGGTTTAGGTAAAGCTTGCGAACTTTGCAGGTTGGAAATGGCTGATGAAGCTGTTCGTTTATCCGCTTTGCGTGATAAATTGGAATCTTCTTTAAATACAATGGAAGAAAGTTATGTAAATGGTAATACACAACACCGTTTGCCACACGTAGCTAATATCTCGTTTAAGTATGTTGAGGGAGAAGGTTTAATGATGGCTATGAAAGATTTAGCAGTATCTTCTGGCTCTGCTTGTACATCGGCATCTTTAGAACCATCTTACGTATTAAAAAGCTTAGGCTTATCTGATGATTTAGCGCACTCTTCTATCCGCTTTGGTTTAGGTAGATTTACTACTGAAGAAGAAGTTGATTATGCTATCGAAAACACTAAAAAAGCAGTTAACCATTTAAGAGATTTATCTCCACTTTGGGAAATGTTTAAAGAAGGTGTTGATTTAGATAAAATTGAGTGGGCAACACATTAATAATTAGATAATAATCAATTAGCTAATTAGCTAATTAAAAAATAAAGACATGGCATATTCAGAAAAAGTAATGGAACATTATACCAACCCTCGCAACGTTGGTACTTTAAATAAAGATAATAAAAACGTGGGTACCGGCTTAGTTGGTGCGCCAGAATGCGGAGACGTTATGCGTTTGCAAATTGAGGTTAACGACGAAAACATAATTACTGATGCTAAATTTAAAACATTTGGTTGTGGTAGTGCTATTGCATCGTCTTCATTAGCTACAGAATGGTTAAAAGGCAAATCTATTGATGAGGCTTTAGCTATCGACAACATGGATTTAGTAGAAGAATTAGCTTTACCACCAGTAAAAATCCACTGTTCGGTATTAGCAGAAGATGCAATTAAATCTGCAATTAATGATTACCGTGTTAAAAATGGATTAGAAGCTTTGGCAATGCCAAAATCACACCACTAAAAAGTATTCAGATATGCGTAGTGAGTATTGAGACTCAATACGCTTATCGCAATACGCAATACTAAAACATCATGATAACAATAACCGATAAAGCAAAAAGCAAAATAGATCACCTAATGCAGGATTCTGCGATGGGCTCTGATTATTTTTTACGTGTTTCTGTAAAAGGTGGTGGTTGCTCTGGTTTGTCTTATAACTTAGATTTCGATAACGAAGAGCAAAAAGGCGATCAGTTTTTTGAAGACAGAGGCATCCGCATTGCGTTAGATATGAAATCATTTTTATACTTAGCAGGAACAGAGCTTGATTTTACCGACGGTTTAAATGGTAAAGGTTTTGCTTTTAATAATCCTAATGCTAGCCGTTCTTGCGGTTGCGGAGAAAGTTTTTCTGTTTAGGTTTTAAAAAATTATTAGTCAAAGGCACTGTTTTACGGTGCCTTTTTGTTTGCGCTATATTTTGTTTCAATCATACAAACTATAAGTTTACTAAGTTAAACTGTTAGCTCACTCACTCTCAATTCGAAAATACTGTTTTCTAAATAGATTAGGTTAAATATTAACTTAAAATATGTTCTTATGAAAACATTTAAAATCTCTATTAAACTATTAGTACTGATCATTTCACTTGTAATTTTTTCCTGCAAGAAAGATAAAAACAATATTAAATCCTCATTCGACATTAACAATCCAAAAGGCTATGCGATAATTTACAAATACCGTAATGTCTCGCCATCAACAACAATTGCTGTATTTAACGAAAGCAATAAAGTTACTTATGGCGGAACTCATACACTCGGCATTGCATCTTTTCGCGTAAGCAATGATCAGCTTATACTTGATGATGATGGAATTGACTTAGTTTTCAAAATAGAAAATGAGAAAATTGTCTCTTTTAGCGACAATATCAAAACAGCAGAACTCATTAAAATACCAGACGAAAACCAGTTATTAGCCAAAACATTCACAGGAACTTATTTTAACAAAGATGGTTCAATATTGCATCCAAAATTCTTTTACAAGTTCGAAACTTATACCAACAAAGTTGATGCAGGCTATGATGTTGGAACAACTGTTCGCACAGAAAATTATACATCAATGGGTAACGTTGCCGCTTTTATTCAAAATAATGGCTATGTAGAGTTTATCATCAAAATGCCCGATGGCACGATAGAGAGCAATTACAGCAGTAAAAACTCAAATGCCTACGGCGTATTTAAATAGCACACCTCTTCTTATTTGAAAAGCAAATGAATTCAGTAATCAAAGAATGTCCTTCTTTCCGCTAAATCTTCAAGCGATGCAAGCCAAAGGATATCGCTCCAATAAGGTTTAAAAACTTCGGTTTATGCAACAAACAAATGTTGTATAGCGCATAAACCCTTAGATTATAAACCGGATGGAAATGAAAAGCCCACAACGTAGTTGAAAACGAAGTGAGGACTTGCAATGTACAGCCGGACTGACTTCAAGCATCGCAATCAATTGCTTTTCTATTAAATATTATAGTAGGCTGTTTTATGTTTCGCTAACTCTAACCCTAATGTTACCGAGTTAAGCTTTATTTTAAAACACAGTTAAACATTGTTTTTTAAATCAATTGCAAATAGCGTTTGTTATTTATGCACATCTTTGCATTTTTAAGGCTAAAAGATTATCATTGTTAGCTAAATACAAACCAATATATTGTGCTATGGTATCATTTAACGAGTTTTCTACAGTTCCTAGTTTATTACGTAACGTAGTAGAAAATATCCATAAACCCGAAGAAACATTTTTAATCCATAAGAAAAACGCTAATTGGGAGGAGATTTCTTTTAAAGACACTTTACTGAGAGCGGATTCAATTTCTGCTTTTTTTCTGGAAAGAGGTATACAGAAAGGCGACAGATTGGGATTGATGATCGAGAATTCTCCGGAGTACGTTTATTATGATCAAGGAATACAACAAATTGGAGCTATAAACACATCAATCTACCCTACTTTATCTGAGCAAGAGGTAGCTTATATTATCAATGATTCGGGAATCAAGGCAATTTTAATTGGCAATCCTTTCTTGTTTAAAAAGATCTTGAAAATTGCTGATAGTTGTCCTGAGCTTAAATACATCATTCCTGCCTTTGAAGGCTTTGAAAAAGTTGCAATCCCATCAGGGTTAAAAGCAGAAGTAATTAGTTATAACATTTTACTTTCTAAATCTGTAAGTGCAGATGAACAAAAGTTAATTAACCTACGTAGAAGAGAAGTTTTACCTAGCGATGTTTCCTCTTTAATTTATACATCTGGTACTACCGGAACTCCAAAAGGTGTAATGCTTACCCATTATAACTTTGTAAAAAATGTAGAAGTTTGTTTGCAACAGATTCCGGTGATAGATGAAACCGAGACATTTTTATCGTTCCTACCCCTATCCCACGTTTTCGAACGTACTGCAACCTACCATGTATGCTGTGCACAAGGTTGTAAAATGGCTTTTGCACAAAGCTTGGAGTTATTAGCAAAAAACATGGGCGAGGTTAGACCAACCGTTATGTCTTGCGTTCCGCGTCTGTTGGAGCGTATACATGATAAAGCAATTAAATCTGGTACAGCTGGCGGAGGTTTAAAAGCAAACATTTTTACATGGGCTTTGACCATAGGAAATGATTATCGAGTTAAAAAGGAGTCGGGGAAAAATCCTGGTCTATTATTAAGCGCCAAAAAAGCAATTGCCGAAAAACTAGTATTTAGCAAGATAAAAGAAAAAACCGGCGGCAGGTTAAAATTTATGCTTTCGGGCGGTGCAGCCTTACCTAAAAATGTGGGTGAATTCTTCGGCGATTTAGGCATCAAGATTTTAGAAGGCTTTGGTTTAACAGAAACTTCGCCGGTAATGTCGGTTACCGAATATCACAGACAGGTGTATGGCACGGTAGGCCGTGTAATTCCAGGTATTGAAGTTGGTATACAGAATTACGATACAAAGGAAATTTTAGCCATACAAACACACGAAACCTTTAACGAAAATTTTGAAAGTGAAGAGGGCGAGTTAATTGTACGTGGACATTGCGTAATGAAGGGTTATTATAACAAACCTGCAGAAACGGCCGAGGTAATTGATAAGGATAGATGGTTTCACACAGGTGACATTGCCCGATTCTACAAAGGTAATTTGCAAATCACCGACCGTTTAAAAAACATGATTGTTAATGCATATGGCAAGAATGTTTACCCAACCCCAGTTGAAAATATATACTTAAAAAGTCCGAAGATTGAACAATTGTTTTTAATTGGCGATAAACGCGAATTTATCACGGCAATAATCATCCCTAACAGAGAGACTTTACAAGAAACCTTTAACCTTACCAATGCCTTTTTTGAAGAAGCGGGAGATTTTATCGAAAATCCTGAAATTAAGGAATGGTTTGAAAAAGACATCAAAAAGATTTCTAATGAGTTAGCGAAGTTTGAGCGCATTAAAAACTTCAAAATCAAACGTAATCCATTTAGCATGGATGAAGGAGAAATTACGCCTACTATGAAAGTTAAACGCAGAGTGGTAGAGAAAAAATATGCTGATGCGATTAATGAAATGTACGCAGAGGAGGTTGAGGCTGAATAAGCCCCAACCACTAAAAAGAGTTTAAATATTAACCAATTAGGTTTTCTGTAGTTCAAAACCTACCAACTGGCACAAGCCTTTCTTAATAAACGGGATAGCAGTGAAAAGCCCGGAATGAAGCAAAGCGAAATGAGGACTTGTAGCGGATAGCCCGGCTTGCGTTAATAGTAATTCTCTATTGCTTTTCAAAAAACAAAAATGCTGTTGCATTAAGATTGCGTAGTGCCTCGAAATGACGCAAAAAAATTACTACTTTTGCAAAAAAATTACCATTAATGAGTGTAGAACTATCAGACCTGGAAGTATTACGTCGCGATTCTTTAAAACAACTTCGCGAATTGGGTATCAATCCATATCCGGCAGAAGCGTACCCAATTAACGCCAATGCTGCAGACATATTAGCAAATTACGAAAAGGATAAAACTGCTTATAAGACTATTAGCCTTGCTGGTAGAATTATGGGGCGTAACATTATGGGCGCTGCTTCTTTTGCAGAGTTACAAGATGCCACTGGCCGAATTCAGATTTATTTGAAACGTGATGAACTTTGCCCTGGTGATGATAAAACACTTTACAATACTGTATTTAAGAAATTATTGGATATTGGCGATTTCATTGGTATTGAAGGTTATGCCTTTACTACGCAAACCGGCGAGATTTCTATACACGTAACAAAGTTCACTGTACTTTCTAAGTCTTTACGCCCCTTACCTATCGTAAAACGCGATGATGAAGGGAATGTATTTGATGGTTTTACCAATCCGGAGTTGCGCTACAGAATGCGTTATGTAGATTTAACTGTTAACCCAGATTACAAACAGATTTTCATTAACCGCTCTAAAGTAATTAACACCATGCGTAGTTACTTTGATAGCCAAGGATGGATGGAAGTTGAAACGCCAATTTTACAAGCTGTACATGGCGGTGCAGCGGCTCGTCCGTTTGGCACCCATCACAATACTTTAGATATGCCGTTATTTCTTCGCATTGCGAATGAATTATATTTAAAAAGGCTAATTGTAGCAGGTTTTGATGGTGTTTACGAAATTGGTAAAATGTTCCGTAACGAAGGGATGGATAGAACACACAACCCTGAGTTTACTTCTATGGAAATTTACGTAGCTTATAAAGACTACGTTTGGATGATGGGCATGGTAGAAGAATGTTTGGAGAAAATTGCTGTAGCTATTCATGGTTCTCCTATAGTAAAAGTTGGCGAACATGAGATTGACTTTGCCGGCCCTTACGAAAAACTAACCATGTACGAGTCGATTCAAAAATATACGGGAATTGATGTTTCTGAAATGACAGAAGCTGAATTGGTACAAACCTGCAAAGATTTAGGTATTGCTACAGACGATACAATGGGCCGTGGTAAATTAGTTGATGAGTTATTTAGCGAAAAAGTAGAAGCGAATTTAATTCAGCCTACTTACATTACCGATTACCCAATAGAAATGACTCCGTTAGCAAAGAAACACCGCACTAAAGAAGGCTTAGTAGAGCGTTTTGAGTTATTTGTAATGGGTAAGGAAATTGGCAATGCTTACACCGAGCTAAATGATCCGATTGACCAAAAAGAACGTTTTGAAGATCAGTTAAAATTGGCTGCCAGAGGCGATGATGAAGCCATGGCTATGGATGATGATTTTATCCGTGCCCTAGAATATGGGATGCCTCCAACTTCTGGCTTAGGTATCGGAATAGACCGTTTGGTAATGTTAATGACTAACCAGTCTACCATACAAGAGGTGTTGTTCTTCCCGCAGATGCGCCCTGAAAAGAAAAAAATCGAGCTTACCGCTGATGAAACTGAACTGTATAACTTGGTTAAAGAGGGCGAACAACTTCTTTTAGCCGACGTTAAAGCGAAACTTGCCGATTGGAGCAATAAAAAGTGGGACACAACTTTAAAAGGTTTAACTGGTAGAAACATCTTAAAAGTTGAAAAAACGGATACAGGTTTGTTTTTATCGCGTAGATAATAATCATTTATAATTGTTAGTTATAAATCTTTTGCATTAGCAGTAAAGAGGACTTAACATAATCATAACAAAAGCTTAAGGCTTAGCGTAGTAAAATATGCTAAGCCTTTTTTAATTTTAATTCACTCAAAATAATTAATGTTATGAATAGTTCTAGTTTAGAAATTACGGAAAATCAATACTGCATTAAATTAAATAAAGATACTTTTGATTTGACTTTAGTGCGTCAGTTAATTAAGCGAATCCAAGCTGAAGAATTGTTTTTTAGCAGAAAGCAAAACGACTTTGAAGACGATATTATAAGTAGAACTTCTGCAGAGTATGAAGAAAACTTCGACAGGCTTGACGACAAGTAAAATTATTTTCGGATACATTACTAAGTGAATAGTAGCAGAAAACTATTACTTAATCCCAATGATAGCCAGCACAAATAAACTACACAGTGGGACGAATTTAGCCTAGCTGTAGGCTATTGCTTTTCGAAAGAACAACACTCAAAATTATAGGTCAAAAAAAAATCCAGCTCATTTTTTAGAACTGGATTTTTTATGTTTTACTGATTCTTAGCGATTGCTATAACGAACTTGTTGCTGCTTATCCATTAAGCCCATCTGATCTTTCATTTGCTTAATCTGATCAGCCAATAATTTATTTTTATCGGCCTTTTTAGCTTCTGCCAAATACATAGTCGCTTCGCGTTTGTTTCTTTTCCCCATCGCAATACCGGCTAAACTTAATTTGGCCAACGCTATGTTATGGTCCATGTACAAACCATAGCTTAAAGCTTGTTTAAAGTATTTTTCAGATTTCATAGGAGCTGTTCTGGATTGAATTAAACCGATTAATAGGTTATAATATCCATATTGTGTTTTATTAAGCTCTTTTTCGAAATTTTTAATTCTTGCTAAAGATTTCTCCGCTTTATCCATATTGTCTTTACGCAAGTGCCATTGCGCAATTAGCATGTTTTCGTTATAGAAAAAGGTTACGAAGATGATGATACTTAAAAAGATTAATAAGCTTCCCCAGCCCCAAAAACCGAAGATCATTAATGCTACTGCAGCACCCACAAAAGCGAAACCTATTATTAGACGTATTAAATTTGGCATAGTTTTATAATATTTGTGCAAATATCGTGTTTATATACTAAAAATTAGATTTTAAATTTATAATTTCATCAAAAATTGAGCTGAAATAGGTAAAGGTTATCATGCCTAATAGCTTAAACTATTTGACGTTAGATTAGTCTATTAAACAAAATTAAATTTATTTATGAAAAACATACTTACTGGATTGGTGCTATTATTTGCGTTAAATGCTGGTGCACAAGAACTAAACAAAAAAATTGAAGACCCAAATAGACACAAACAAGTTATGCTAAATAATTGCACAAGAGAAGGATTAGTTACTTTCCCAGAATTTAAAGCAAGTTACGATGCCAACTATGCTAACTATAAAACCGATTCTACTTCTTTGGAAGAGTTAGGAAAACTTATTAAAGGCAAAAAAGTTACCATTGTTTTGGGCACATGGTGCGGAGATAGCAAATATCAGGTTCCGAATTTTTTAAAAATTATGGACGATTTAAAAGTTGCCGAAGATAAAATTAGAATTATTGCTGTTGACGGAACAAAACAGGCTGAAAACGGCTTAATTGATGGTTTGAATATTACTCGTGTTCCCACCTTTATTTTCTACGATAAAAAAGATGTTGAAGTTGGGAGAATTACAGAACGACCTACAGAAACCTTAGAAAAAGACATGTTGAAAGCTTTGGCAGCAAAGCCAAAAACTGCAACAGCTAAAACAAAGTAAGCATGGCTAGTTTAGAACCTGGATGGTTGAAAGTTTTAGGAAATGAACTCGAAAAACCATACATGAAAAACTTAAAATCCTTTTTGCTGGAAGAAAAGCAAAAAGGATTTGTTGTTTATCCGAAAAACGCTGACATTTTTAACGCGTTTAACCACACTCCTTTCAATAAGGTAAAAGTGGTTATTTTAGGCCAAGATCCTTATCATGGTCAAGGTCAGGCTCATGGCTTATCCTTTTCGGTACAACGTGGTATTCCAGTTCCGCCATCTTTAAGGAATATGTACAAAGAATTGGCCGAGGATTTTTCCGGATTTAAAACACCTTTGCATGGCGATTTAACTTCATGGGCTGATCAGGGTGTTTTGTTGTTAAATGCAACTTTAACCGTTAGGGCAAACGAAGCTGCTTCTCACCAAAAACGAGGATGGGAAACTTTTACCAACCAGGTAATTTCTACTTTATCTAAAGAACGTAGTGGTATTGTTTTTTTGCTTTGGGGAAGATTTGCACAGCAAAAGGAAGTTTTGATCGATACTAAAAAACACTATGTGCTTAAAACCGCCCATCCTTCACCTCTCTCTGCATATAACGGTTTTTTCGGTTCAAAGCATTTTTCAACCACAAATCAGCTGTTAGAGAAACAAGGTTTAACTCCGATTGATTGGCAGGTTTAGGTTTCGTTTTATTAGTTTTTGTTAAAAAACAACCTAACACAATTTAGCAAAACTAAGTATTGTATTAAAAAATCACATCGTTAAATCAATTAGAAAATATATAGTAGTGTACGGCTTTTGAAAACAAAATCATAAATTAGAATCCCTATCGATCATTTTTAAAATTATAAATATGATTGATAAAAGTTTTTTAACCCTAGGAAATATTTTAAAATATAAAAAATAAGCTTTTATAAGAAGTAAATCACCCTCGATTAGCTTTAAGAACCCTAATAAAATTCTCGCCTAATATTTTTTTAATATCGGCTTCGTTATAACCTCTTTTTAGCAAAGCCGAAGTTATTTTAGGATAGTCGGCTATACTGTTAATGCCTAGCGGAAAAGATTCGGCACCGTCGAAATCTGCACCTAAACCAACATGGTCTATGCCAATTAATTTTACAATGTAATCGATGTGATCGATTAGCAATTCAATACTCGGACGAGTGGCATCAGCATCTTTTGGGTGGAACGCTATTAGAGTGTCTATCGCATTACTACGACCATATTTAGAACTCAGCAGTTTAAGTTCATCATTATATTTAGCAAAGAAGGCTTTTTGTTTAGTGTTGTAAGTTGAGTCTAAAAATCCGCTGTAAAAATTCAACGAAATTAATCCTCCATTTTTGCCAACTGCCTTTATCTGTTCGTCTTTTAGATTTCGAGCAACAGGATTTAAGGCATATACAGAGCTATGAGAAACTAATACGGGTTTTTTAGATAATGTAATTGCATCGAAAAATGTCTTTTCGCCTACATGCGATAAATCTACCATTACACGAAGTTTATTCAATCTGGCCACAACCTTTTTGCCAAAAGCATTTAGCCCGGCATTTTCACGCTTAACTTTTCCAGAAGTCTCTTCGGCTGCAGAACTTGCCCAAGGAGTACTGTTGTTCCAAGTAAGGGTCAGGTAAATCATTCCTCGCTTTGCTAATTTATCTATATAGCTGAGGTTATTTTCGATCATGTGCCCGCCTTCTACCCCTATCATTGCAGCCAATTTGCCATCCGCAACTGCTTTGCTTAGCTCTTGCGCATTTGAAACTAAAGTGATTTTTGATGGATAACGGCTAATCAAACTATAAAGTGAATCTATTTGCTGGTTTGCGATTGGATAACCGCCAAGATGGTCGCACCAGATGGAGAAGACCTGAACATCTAAACCGCCTTGTTTCGCCCTTACTAAGTCAAAGTTTCCGGTTTTTTGCAACTTGCCAATATCGATGCCAGACTTTATCTGATTGAACATAATATCGCCGTGTGTATCTACTACAACTGCAGTTTCATGAATCTGAGGTGTAGTGCTCTGAGCGTAAGCATAGTTAAATACGGTAGCGAGAAAAGAAACAAACAACAATTTTTTCATAAAAATGGATTTACTAATTGTTCGATTTCTTTTCTTTTTTGATATAGGTTGAGGATTTTAATATTCCTGCTTCAAAAACATCTAATCTTTTTTCCTTTTCAAAACGCCATTCGCCATCCTTTTCGCCATTAACAAAGTTGCCGGTAATAATGTCTTTTCCGTACCTGTCTCTAGAAACAAATAATCCATTTAATTTGCCGTCTTTAAAATTTTGCACACTAAGGATGTTACCATCAGGATAATAGTTATACCAAGGACCTTGTTCCAATCCATTTACGAAATTGCCCTCTTGAGCGGTATACCTAAATTTATTTTTTATTCTATAAGTAGTAAGATTTAAATTATTGAAGGCCTGGATATCTCCGTAAAAAATAAATTTACCATGTGGAATAGTTAAAAGCGAATCTGCGTAAGACCCGGTTTGCAACAAATTGTCGTAAAGGTCAAACCGTTTAAAAGTCCATATATCTTCTGTACTTAATTTGCCGTAGATACCATAAGAGGTTATTTTATCTTTATCTGTTGTAATCTTGTCGCCATAAAAATAGATCGGCTTTGCCTGCCCGATGCAAAGTGTTACTGATAGCGCCAACACAAAAGTTAAAAGTATTTTTTTTATCATTTTATTTAGTTTGTGGCAGACCTAACTCTACCTTCAACAAAATTAACCTGTTTATATTTACCCAATTTCCAGGTTCCATCTTCTAGGTCAAGTAAATATTGACCTTCCACCAATGTACGCCCTTTTCTATCAAACTTTTTATATTCGCCCTGTTTAAGCCCATTTACATAATTTACAATAGCAAAAATTTTTCCATCTGGATAAAAGCTTATCCATCTGCCTGTTTTAAATCCATTATTGAAAGAACCTAGTTCACTTAAAAACCGAGAACTTTCTTTTAAATAAAAAAAAGTTCCATTTTCTTCGTTAAAATCATCAACTTGCATGTAATAATTGAACTTTCCATGAGGCACCTTTAGACTATCATCTTTGTATGTTCCGGTTTGAATTAAATTGTCGAAGAAATCATAAACCTTAAGTACATAAATATTTTCTTGACTAAGTTTACCGAATACGCCGTAAGAAGTCGCTTTTGTAGAATCTGCAATTATAGAATCGCCGTAAAAATATAGTGGCTTAACCTGTGCGCTCAGCGTACTTACTAACATAGCGAAGCATAAAATCAGCAGGATTTTTTTCATGGAAATTTAATAACATTTGTGCAAACCCAATTTAGCAAAAAATAAGGATTCGCACAAACGACTAATCGATTAGCATTTCTAATATCTCGCCTTCTACCACAAGTTTACCAGCGGTAGATTGCTTTATAAAATCTACAGACACACCAGGTGCTCTTTCTAACAATTTGAAACCTCCCTCTGGCAAAACATCTAAAACGGCTAATTCCGTAACAATTTTCTTAATACATTTTACGCCGGTTAAAGGCAAAGTGCAGGCAGGCAACAATTTACTTTCGCCTGCTTTATTTATATGTTGCATAGCTACGATAATATTTTTAGCTGATGCCACTAAATCCATTGCACCCCCCATTCCTTTTACCATTTTACCCGGAATTTTCCAATTGGCGATATCCCCATTTTCAGAAACTTCCATTGCTCCTAGAATTGTCAGGTCTATTTTCTGCGCTCTGATCATTCCGAAACTCATTGCCGAATCGAAGATAGATGAGCCTGGCAAGGTAGTTATGGTCTGTTTGCCCGCATTTATCAAATCTGGATCTTCTTCTCCCTCAAAAGGAAATGGACCCATACCCAATAATCCATTTTCTGATTGCAACTCTACATTTATCCCGTTAGGAATATAATTTGCAACCAAGGTTGGTATGCCTATGCCTAAATTTACGTAGTAACCGTCTTTTATTTCTTTAGCGATTCGTTTCGCTATTCCGTTTTTGTCTAACATTTTATTCTTTTTAACCACAAAGGTATTAAGGCACTAAGTGAATTGTAAAACGATCTTTAATGTTTGTTCCTTATTCCTTAATCCTTTTTCCTAACCGTTCTCTGTTCAATTCTTTTCTCATAGGCTTCACCTTGAAAAATCCTGTGTACGTAAACGCCCGGTGTATGTATATGATCTGGATCTAGCTCGCCAGCTTGCACCAACTCTTCAACTTCGGCAATGGTAACTTTTCCGGCCATAGCCATAATTGGATTAAAATTTCTACTAGTAGAACGGAAAATAAGATTCCCGGCCGTATCGCCCTTCCAAGCTTTCACCAATGCGAAATCGGCATCAAAAGCATATTCCATCAAGTAGTCTTTACCGCTAAAATTTCTGGTTTCTTTTCCGTCGGCTACCTCTGTACCCACACCGGCCGGTGTAAATATTGCTGGAATACCGTAGCCAGCAGCCAAACAACGTGTCGCCAATGTACCTTGTGGTATAAGCTCCACTTCAAGTTCGCCACTTAATAATTGGCGCTCAAACTCGGCATTTTCTCCAACATACGAAGAAATCATTTTTTTCACCTGTCTGGTTTCTAACATTAATCCGATTCCGAAACCGTCTACACCAGCGTTATTGGATATGCAGGTTAAATCTTTAACACCTTTTTTAACCAAAGCAGCGATACAATTTTCAGGAATACCGCAAAGTCCGAAACCACCTAACATAAGTGTGTGTCCGTTAGCAATATCTTTAATCGCTTCGTCGGCGTTCGATACAACTTTATTAATCATTTTATACTGTTTTGGGCTAAAATAGGAAGATAATATGCGCTTTGCAAGTTTGCGAGGCCTTTGGTTAGATGTAAAAAATACACTAAGTGAAATAAAAAAGGTACCTCAAAACTAATTGAAGCACCTTAAAACATTGTTTATATTATTTACTTATTTCTATAATTTTATCGTTGCTTCCGTTAGAAGTGCAGATGTAAATCTTACCTTCTGGCGATTGCGTAATAGCTCTCAATCTGCCAAATTCATTGACGTAAAAATTCTTGGTTGATTCGATTTTGCTTTGATCAGCATTTAATTTTAACTGCATAAGTTTGCTATCTTTTAATAATGATAACAACAACGAATTTTTGAATTGCGGAATATAGTCTGAATTATAAAAAGTCATTCCGCTAGGTGCAATTGTTGGTGTCCAAGCTATTAACGGCTCTACTACATTATTTGTGCTACAAAAACCTGTTTCGTTAGTTTCGTTACACAGACCTTTTACCGTTGGCCATCCGTAATTTCTTCCTTTTTCAATAATATTGATCTCATCATCTGAATCTGGGCCGTGTTCTGATGAAAATAATTTATTACCAACAAATACAAGACCTTGCGCATTGCGGTGTCCGAGCGACCACATTGCGTTATTTGGAATGGGGTTATCCGAGGGTATTGTGCCATCCAAATTTAGTCGTAACACTTTACCCGCTAAAGAATTTACATTTTGAGGTGTTGAAGTATCCGCGGCATCACCAGTGGTGACGTATAATTTATTTGCGTTAATTAATAGCCTCGATCCATTATGTGTTGAAGCTGCTGGAATATTGTCTAATAATATTTGAGGATTGATAAGCGTGCCATTATTATAACTATAACGAACTATTTTACCTCTGTATGAAGTACCATAGTTATAAAAAACATAAAGAAAAGGTGTATTCGGAAAATCTGGGTGCAGCACCATTCCAAGTAAGCCTCCTTCGCCACTAACCCTAACTTCGCTTATTGTTATTAAGCTATTGACCTGCCCGTTTGCTGGATTAATTCTACTTATTTTGCCAGCTTTTTCTGTAACCCAAATAAAATTATCGGGTCCGTAAATAATTTCCCAAGGATTAGCAAGACTAGAAGTAATAACTCTCGTTTTTAATTCAACATCTCCCAAATCTGGATTTTCGTTGTTATTGTCTTTTTTGCAACCCGCAAATAACAAAACTAATAATAGGCAGTTTAACAGTGTTTTCATAGCTGTAACGTTTTAATTATAACAACGTTACAGCTATAAGGTTTTAGGCTAAATTAACATAGGTAATACCGTCGCCGCCCCTGTCTGCATGCTCATCTTCTAAACTTTTAACCTCTTTGTATTTTTTTAAATGCTCCCGTATCAATTTCCTTAAAATACCATCGCCTTTACCGTGGATTAATTTTATAGAGGTAAAACCCAGCATAATCGCTTTATCCATGTAGTTCTCTACTTCTTGCACCGCATTTTCGCCACGCATTCCTCTTAAATCCAGCTCTGCTTTAAAGTTTGTAATTGCATCAACCATTCTACCTGAAAATGAATTGCTTTGTACAACTTTTTTTGCTTGACGGTTACTGATTTTTTTAACTCGATTACGTTTTACCACAGAACGAAGATCTCCTAAAGCTAAGACCAAGTTATCTCTATTAATTTCTAAAACTTGCCCCGTCGTTTCAGCATTGTTCAACTGTACCCAATCCCCCACTTCAATTGCCGAGTCGTCAAACTTTACTACAGGTTTTTTCTCCTCTCTAACTTCATTTTTAATCAAACTCTGTTGCAAGTTCTGACGAAGCTGTTTGGTTACAACTTTATCAGCCTGTTTCTCTTTAATTTCCGCTATTGTGTTTTCAACTAGCTTATTCGCATCTTTAATAATGTTTTGCGCTTCCAGCTTAGCTTCTTTAATTAATACTTTTTTGTTCTCCTCTAAGAAAAGTTTGAGCTTTTCATTTTCGCTTACCAGGTTTTTAACTTTGTTCTGTTGGTTTGCAAGTTGAATTTTACTTTCGTGAATCTGGCGTTTTTCTTTTTCTAGATCAACCAACAAACTATCTATGCTATTTTGGCTTGCACCAGTTTTAGCCTTTGCCAATTTAAGTACCTCGTCTTGCAAGCCTATATTTTGCGCAATTTCAAATGCATAAGAGCTACCTGGTTTTCCAATGTCTAATACATACAGCGGTTTCATTTTACTGTTATCAAATAACATTGATGCATTTTCCAATCCATCGGTACTGCCGGCAAAAAGTTTAAGATTCGAATAATGTGTTGTAATTACACCGCGAACCTTTTTCGTGTTTAACACTTCTAAAACTGCCTCGGCCATTGGTCCACCAAACTGCGGATCTGTGCCTGTACCAAACTCGTCAATTAAAACCAAGGTTTTTGGTGTTGCATGGGCAACAAAATATCGCATTTTAGTTAAATGAGCGCTGTAAGTACTCAAATCAGACTCAATCGATTGATCGTCGCCTATATCTGCAAAAATCTGATCGAAAATACCCATCTCGCTATTCTCATCAACCGGAACTAATAGTCCAGTCTGCAACATCATTTGCAACAAACCAACAGTTTTCATACAAACAGATTTACCACCTGCATTTGGCCCCGAAACCAGAACAACCCTTACGTTTTCATTTAACTGAATATTTAAGGGAACTACCGATTTCTGTTCTTTCGCAAACGAAAGTAATAAAAGCGGATGGCGAGCATTCATTAACTTTGTTTTGGGCTCTTTCAATAACTTCGGCATACTGGCCTGTATATCGATTGCAAACAAAGCTTTAGCCCTAACAAAATCTAACTTCGTTAAAAAACCATGGTAAGAGAGCAAAAGCGGCGTATATGGTCTAAGTTCGGTTGTTAAAGCAATTAAAATTTTAATTATTTCCCGTCGCCTGTCAAACTCTAAATCCCGGAGCCTATTATTAAGTGTAAAAACCTCTTCTGGTTCTAGGTAAACCGTTTGTCCGCTGGCAGATTCATCATGTATAAAACCTTTAAGCTTACGTTTATTTTCTGCCAAAATCGGAATACACATTCTACCATCTCTGATAGTTAGGCTTCCATCGGCTACCCAGTTTTTACCTAAAGCCATTTTGTAAATGGAATCCATCCTTTTGCGTACATCCTGCTCGCCTTTGGCAATTTCGCTTGTAATATTTTGTAATTCGACAGATGCATTTGGTTTCATTTTACCTTTGGCATCCAATACTTTTTCTATCTTTTTAAGGATGTCTTTTTCTATCGGAAGATGTTCAAAAAGCGCTTCCAGATTTGGATAGATTTCTTTTCGCTCATCAAAAAATCTGATAACAGAAAAAACAGTTTGTAACGAAGCGTAAATTTGGAAGAGTTCATCTTCCATTAAATAAGCGCCTTCTACCTTAATTTTATCGGCAAGTATTTTTATATCAAAAAAAGTACTTATCTGTAGCGGTTCTTGATTTTCGAGTATGGTTTTAAATTCACTTGTTTGCCTTAAAAACTTATTAATTTGGTCAAACTTGGTCATTACCTGCATCTTATTAACTAATGCTTGCCCCATTGTACTTAAACAATGTTGATGAACCATTTGCCTAACCTCGTTAAAGCCTAACCTTTCTTGGCAATTCTCAGGGTATAACATAATTTGTTATTGTTTTGGTTTTAGCTCTGGCTCTGTAACCGTGGTTAATGTAGTATCTGCTGTAGCTACCGGAACGGTTGATCCGTTTGTTGCCGTTGGCGTTGTAGTACTTTGTATATTAATTTGGCTGTAAACCGTTGGCGATTTATAGATGTTACCATACTTCTGACTAACCAGGTAACGATAATTGTATTTTCTACTTAAAGTAGGATCATACTGCGTGCTGTCTTTTACGCTTGCATCAAAAACACCTTTAAAGTTGTGTTCTACATCTGCTGATATCGAAGATACCGTCTCATCTTTAAGTACGCTAAGCTTAGCGGTTACGCTATCGTAAATCTGCTTAAACAACGTAGGCTTTTTGTAATAGTAGTCTAAGCTTCTATTGTATTGTGCCGAATCTACTCCAAACTTTTTGTAAATAGCTTTATAGTAGGTAGCAGCAACTTTTTTCGCACTGTCCTGACTAGAAAAACCAGTAATATAACCATCAACCAAATGCATATCATATAAAATCGACTGCATTTTATCTGGCTGGAGTACATCTTTAGGAATACCTGGTTTGCAAGCATATAGCAAAGTGACTACAGCAACCAAAGCAAAAAATCTCTTCATTATTTATAAAACTCTTCTATTTCTTAGCCAATTTGCGCTAAGGTTGTTAATTTTACCAAAAATACTGATAAATGAGCATTGCAGATAACTTATTGAAATATAAAAATGAATTAGACGCAGCGGGGGTTAAACTTGTAGCTGTCTCTAAAAACCATCCGGCTGATGCCGCATTGGAAGCTTACAATGCAGGGCAAAGGATTTTTGGCGAAAACCTTGTGCAAGAAATGGTTGATAAACAAGCGCAGTTGCCTACAGATATCGACTGGCATTTAATTGGGCATTTACAAACGAATAAAGTTAAATATATAGCTCCATTTGTTAAACTCATAGAATCAGTTGATAGTATAAAACTGCTCAAGGAAATTGATAAACAAGCTGCTAAAAATAAGCGAGTAATAGATTGCTTGTTACAAATTTATATAGCTGATGAGGATACCAAATTTGGCCTAGGCTTTGATGAAGCTATCGAGCTACTTCGTTCGGAAGAATTTGAAAGTTTAAAAAATGTTAGAATTGTTGGTTTAATGGGCATTGCCACAAATAATGGATCAGAGCTACAGACCCGTGCCGAGTTTCAGGAACTAAAGGTGCTCTTTAATGGAATTAAACTAAGCTTTTTTAGAAAAGAGGATTCGTTTAAGGAAATATCAATGGGCATGTCTGCAGACTATAAAATTGCTGTGGCAGAAGGAAGCACAATGGTTAGAATAGGAAGCAACATATTCGGAAAACGAGTAATTAAACATTGGAAAGCCGAGAAAGAGTAACAGTTAAGAGCTAAAAATTGAAGTTTAGAGTTAAATAAATGAATATACGAGTTGCTAAGAAAGAAGATTGCGCAAGATTGTTGGAGCTAATTAATGAATTGGCGCTTTATGAAAAAGCTCCAGAAGAGGTTACCGTTACGTTAGCGCAATTTATTGACGCTGGTTTCGGCAATAATCCGGTTTGGAAGGCCTTTGTAGCGGAGCTCCCTTCTCCGTTAGGAGAGACCTTTGACGGTGAGATTGTTGGCTTTGCTTTGTTTTATACCAGATACTCAACTTGGAAAGGCTGTCGTTTATATCTAGAAGATTTTATAGTAACGGAAGAGTATCGAGGTAAAGGAATTGGCAAAATGCTTTTCGAAAAAGTAATGGAAGAGACTAAAAATGGTAATTACAGCGGTATGGTTTGGCAAGTTTTAGACTGGAACGAACCAGCCTTAAACTTCTATAATAAATACGCAGCAAGAATTGAAGAAGGTTGGCTAAATGCATCTTTTTCTAAAGAACAGATCGATGGCTTTGAATTAGCCCGATAAAATTAAACTAGCTATCATGAAAAAAATAACCCTATTTGTTTTGTTAATTAGCGTACTTGTTTCTTGTCGTAACGAGAAAAAAGACACCGATACAAAAAACAGCACAACGGCAATTGCAGATACCTTAACCTATACTTATGATTCTGTAAAGGTTTATAGTAAAAATATAATCAATACCCGGCAAATTGTAGATACTGCAAAAGCTGTTGTCACCTACCCTGTTTTTAAAAACGACACGCTTAATACGCTAATACAGCGCAAGGTAACTGACTTTTATGGCAAGGAAGAAAAGCTAATTACTTACCCGGAAATTGCCAAAAGCTTTATTAGCGGATATGACGCTTTCTTTGCAGAGAATAAGGATACGCCACAACATTGGTTTTTGTTAATTGATATCAATGTGCTTAAACAAACCGAAAATTATATCGCTTTGCGTTACCAGCATTCAGATTATGTTGGCGGTGCACATGGAAATTCCAATATCTCCTATATTAACTACAACCCGAAAACAAACACGCAAATTACTTTAGATTCGTTAATTGATAAGAGCAATAGAGCTAAATTATTAAGCATAGCGGAAGGAATTTTCAGAAAAAATGAAAAATTAAGCCCTACTGAAACGCTTTCAGGAAAGTATTTTTTCTTGGATGATAAATTTTCGTTATCAGAAAATTATTACGTAAGCGATAAAGGCTTAGTTTTTCTTTACAACCCCTACGAAATTAAGGCCTACGCTTTTGGCACTACAGAGTTGGTTATACCCTTTGCGGCGATTAAAGAAATTGCAAAACCAAATACAATTTTAAGTTCTCAAAAATAGATGCAAGTATTCAAATTTGGCGGTGCTTCTGTAAAAGATGCATCAGGTATTAAAAATTTAGCAACAATTGTAAAAGATTATCCTGCAAATAATTTGTTGATTGTGGTTTCTGCAATGGGCAAGATAACCAATAAGTTAGAAGAATTAACTTGGGCTTATGTTAAAGGCGATGAAAGCGTGCATGAAATTTTTGATGAAGTGAAAGCCTTCCATTTCGATGTAATCTCTACGTTGTTTGAAGATGCTAAAAACCCAATTTACGATGATGTAGCCAATACATTTGTTGAAATTGAATGGCTTTTGGAAGAAGAAGCAAACGATACTGCTGCTTATTTATACGATCAAATCGTGTCCATAGGCGAATTAGTGTCTACCAAAATTGTTGCCGCTTATTTAAACCTAACGGGGATTTTTACAATTTGGACAGACGCAAGAAATTACATCCACACCGATAATAATTATCGCGAAGCAAATGTAATTTGGGAAAAAACAGAACAGGAAATACAAAAACACTTGCCCTCTTTCTTAGCGCAGGGAATTGTGGTAACCCAAGGTTTTATAGGCAGTACAAGCGAAAACTTTACGAGTACTTTGGGCAGAGATGGTTCTGATTATTCGGCTGCTATATTCTGCGCCTGCTTAAATGCAGATTCCTTAACCATTTGGAAAGACGTTCCAGGTGTGTTAAATGCAGACCCCAAATGGTTTGATGAAACAGAAAAGATTGAAGAGCTTTCTTACCATGATGCGATAGAGCTCACTTATTATGGCGCAAACGTTATCCATCCAAAAACCATAAAACCTATACAAAACAAAGCTATTCCGCTTTACGTACGCTCATTTATAGAGCCAAAAGAGATTGGAACGGCCATAACAAACACTCAAAGTCCCTTGCCTGTAGCTTCCTTTATTTTCAAGGTGAATCAGGTGCTGATCTCTATCTTCCCAAAAGATTTTTCGTTTATTATTGAAGAGAATTTAAGCCACATTTTTAGCATCCTTCATAAAAACAAAGTGAAGGTTAATACCATGCTAAACTCAGCTATCAGTTTTTCGGTTAGTGTTGATTTGGATGAGGAAAAACTTAAACAACTAATAGAAGATTTAGCCGAAACCTTTAAAGTTAAATACAATAAAGGATTAGAACTGGTAACCATACGGTACTACAACCAACAAACCATAGATCGTGTTACCGTAAATAAAGATGTATTATTGGAGGTAAAGAGCAGACATACCTGCCAAATTGTAATGAAAGACAAAAGCCTAGCTCAGTAAGCATGAAAACCCGAAGTGCTTTTTTCGATTTTAGCCAGAAGATAAACTATAAAACAGAAATTTTAGCAGGCTTAACCGTTGCTATGACAATGATGCCTGAATCTTTATCATTTGCAATTCTTGCCGGTTTTCCGCCGTTAACGGGTTTGTATGCAGCTTTTATTATGGGCTTGGTTACTGCAATATTTGGTGGTAGGCCGGGTTTAATTTCTGGCGGTGCTGGCGCAACCGTAATTGTTCTTATTGCGCTAATGAAATCTCACGGTTTAGAATATGTTTTCGCGGCGGTGGCCTTGGCTGGTATGCTACAAATTTTAGTCGGTGTTTTTAAATTTGGAAAATTTATAAGACTAGTGCCTCAACCCGTAATGTACGGCTTTGTGAACGGCTTAGCCATTGTTATTTTTATGGCGCAAATTTCTCAATTTAAAACAACGGTTAATGGAGAAAGTGTATGGCTAAGTGGTAATCCGCTGTATATCATGATTGGATTGGTAGCGCTTACTATCCTCATTGTAAAGTTATTTCCAAAAATCAGTAAAGCTATTCCTTCTTCGCTAATTGCGATAATTGTCGTTTTTCTAATCGTAATAGGTTTCAATATCCAAACTAAAACGGTAAGCGATATTGCATCTGTAAGTGGTGGCTTCCCTCCCTTTCATTTGCCCAATTTACCATTCAATTTAGACACCTTGCAAATCCTATTTCCTTATGCTTTAATTATGGCGTCGGTTGGTTTAACCGAAGGCTTGCTTACCTTAAATTTAGTAGATGAAATAACCGGAACAAAGGGAAATGGGAACAGGGAAGCTATAGCACAGGGAAGTGCAAACATGCTAAATGGTTTCTTTTTCGGAATGGGCGGTTGCCCGATGATTGCGCAAACACTTGTAAATCTTTCTGCCGGGGCAAGAGCCAGATTATCTGGAATTATAGCTGCATTAACCATCTTAGCAATCATTTTATTTGGCGCACCGCTTATTGGCAAATTACCCATTGCGGCTTTAACGGGAGTAATGATAATGGTAGCAATAGGCACTTTCGAATGGGCGAGTTTTCGGATCATCAATAAGATGCCTAAACAAGATATTTTTGTAGGCATTACCGTGGCAGTTATTACGGTTTGGCTACACAACCTTGCTTTAGCTGTATTAATAGGCGTAATTATTTCGGCACTGGTTTTTGCATGGGAAAGCGCAAAAAGGATTAGAGCAAGAGCATTTATCGACGAAAAGGGCATCAAAAACTATCAAATTTACGGACCGCTGTTTTTCGGATCTGTTGCAACTTTTAACGAAAAATTTGATATAAATAACGACCCTGATGAAGTTATTATCGATTTTAAAGAAAGTAAAGTAAGCGACATGTCTGCAATTGATGCCTTGAATAAACTTACAGAGCGTTATAAAAAAGCTGGTAAAAGGTTACAACTAACACATTTAAGCCCCGACTGCCGCACGTTGCTGGCAAATGCTGATGATGTAATTGCAGTAAATATTATCGAAGATCCTACTTATCGCGTTGCGATTGAAAAATGAAAACTCATGAACCTGCTTATTTTACAAACTTCGGTACAGGATTACATTAACAACAACCAAAATAATGATGTTAATAAAATTGCATTGGCAAAGCCGATTTTTGAAGGTGTCAGTTCTGCTGAGTTAGCTGGGCAAATTACGGCAAAAAAGAAAAGCAAACATAAATTGCCAACTTGGTACAATCAGGAAAAGATATATTATCCGGTACTGTTGTCTATCGAGCAGTGTTCCTCAGAGCAAACAGCAATGTATAAAGCAAATCTTGCCATAGGCGATAATTTAATAGATTTAACTTCGGGCTTTGGGGTAGATAGTTTTTTCTTTGCTAAAAATTGCCAGCATGTTTACAGTTGCGAGATTAATACTGAATTAGCTAGTATTTCGGCTCATAATGCAAAAACCTTGGGAGCCGAAAACCTAACCGTTCTAACTGAAAATGGAATCGATTTTCTCAAAAACACTCAGATCATTTTCGATACAATTTATATCGATCCCGCCAGGAGAAGCGAAAGCGCAAAAGTTTTTAAGTTAAAAGACTGCACGCCTGATGTTACTGTTCATTTGGATGAATGGTTACAAAAAGCAAAGCGCATCGTTATAAAAACTGCTCCTTTATTAGACATTAGCGCAGGCTTAAGTGAATTAAAAAATGTAAGCGAAATACATATTGTAAGCGTTAAAAATGAGTGCAAAGAAATACTTTGGGTAATAGACCGCGACCCAATTGGGGAAATAGAAATTACTTGTGCAACCTTAAACCACAGCATTAAAACAATTACTTTTCCAATAGCTGCGCTACAAACCTCAACTAAAATTGCAACTAATGTGCCCGAAGGATTTTTGTACGAGCCAGACGTGGCATTGTTAAAAAGTGGCGCTTTTAATTATGTAGCAGAGAAATTTGATTTACAAAAACTACATCAGCATAGCCAATTATACTTCAGCGAGAACTTTAATGATGAATTTTTGGGAAGAATATTTGAAATTGAACACATTTCTACAGTAAGCGAATTAAAAAAATCCAAAGAACTCATCGGAAACGTCATCGTTAGAAATTACCCCGAAAGAGCTGAAAATTTGGTAAAAAAATATAAAATAAAACCTCACGACAGCAATTTTATCTTGTTCACAAAAAATGAAAATGGATATATTGTAATCTTCGCAAAAATTAAGCAACACTATTAATATCAAATAGTTAGAATTAATTTTAACATTATTTAACATCTTTTAACAGACGCCACCACGCTATTAAATTACATTTGATTAACCTAAAACCAATCAAATGAAAATTTTTACCCGAGTTAACCTTATCGGTGGCTTTTGCGTTTTTGCAATTTCACTAATCGTCTACTGGCTTTGCATGGAGCCAACTGTTAGTTTCTGGGATTGTGGCGAGTTTATCGCTGCTTCTTTTAAAATGGAAGTCGGCCACCAACCGGGCGCACCTTTATTCTTAATGATTGGCAGATTATTCTCTATCCTTGCTGGAAACAATGCAACCAATGTTGCCTATTGGACAAACTTTGTTTCGGTAGTATCTAGCGCCGCAACAGTTATGTTTCTATTCTGGAGCATTAATGCTATAGCGCTAAAAATCGTAACTAAAAAAGAAGCGTCGTTGAACATTGTTCAAATCCTAACGATTATGGCTACAGGCACTGTTGGTGCATTAGCCTATACTTTTTCAGATACGTTTTGGTTTTCGGCGGTAGAGGCAGAAGTTTATGCAATATCTACTTTATGCACTGCTATAGTATTTTGGGCTATCTTAAAATGGGAACAACAACTTAATGATAAGTGGCTGTTGTTCATCTCGTTTATTGTGGGCATTTCTATAGGTATGCACTTGTTAAGTCTGTTATCTATCCCAGCAATTACTTTGGTATATTATTTCCGTAAAACGAATAAAGTTAATTTTTTTGGGGTATTAAAGGCGTTTGCGGTTGGTTGTTTAGTATTAGGCATAGTTCAGTTTGGTGTTATACAATATGTTGTTCTTTTTGCTGCTAAAAGCGATTTGCTATTCGTTAACAATTTTGGATTTGGCTTCGGAATAGGTGCCATCACTTTTTTAGCTGTGCTATTCTCGGCAATCGCCTACGGCATTTATTATTCTATCAAAAAAGCAAAGTATAATTTAAACTTGGGTCTTTTGAGTTTAGTATTTGTATTATTCGGTTTTAGCTCCTACTTTATGATCATCATTAGAGCAAATGCAAAACCAAATATTAACCTCTCTAATCCAGATTCTCCAATGTCGCTTTACGGCTATCTGAGTAGAGAACAGTATGAAGACAAACCTCTTGCCTACGGACAATTTTATACGTCAAAACCAATTGATGCAAAAGAAACGGGAACAACCTACCGCAAAGGCGATAAAAAGTACGAGGAAATAGGAAAAACCTACAAATCTATTTACGACAAAAATACCTTTTTCCCCAGAACTTACAGCGATAAACCAGATCATGTTCGCTTCTACCAATCGTGGATGGGACTTGAAGAAGGCGAAACACCAAGCTTTTGGCAAAATGTCGGCTTCTTTAATACCTACCAAGTTGGCTTTATGTACTGGCGCTATTTCTTCTGGAATTTTGTAGGCCGTCAAAATGATGTGCAAGGACACGGCAATATACAAGATGGCAACTGGTTATCAGGTATTAAACCTTTAGATGCAATGCGATTAGGTAACCAGAACAAACTTCCAGAGAGTATAACCAAAAACGAAGGTTATAACCTATTTTATGGATTACCATTAATTTTAGGCATCCTGGGCATTGTACACTTATACAGAAAAAATAAAAAAGACGCATTTACTGTAGCCACGCTATTCTTCTGTACGGGCATAGCCATAATTCTATACATCAACCAAGATCCATTACAAGTTAGGGAAAGGGATTACGCATATGTTGGCTCGTTTTATGCATTCGCAATTTTTATAGGTTTGGGTGTTTTATCCGTTAAAGATTTACTGGGAAAAATAGCCTCAAATAAACTAAGCCTAGCCGTTGCAACGAGTGTTTGTTTATTAGCTGGGCCGGTTTTAATGGCTGCTAAAGGTTGGAACGACCATGATAGAAGTGGTAAAACAACCGCGTTAGAAATGGCAAAAAACTACCTAAACAGCTGTGAGCCTAATGCAATTCTGTTTGTAAATGCAGATAACGACACATATCCGCTTTGGTACATACAAGAGGTTGAAGGCTATAGAACCGACGTTCGGGTAGTAAACTTGCAGTTCTTATCTTCTGAGTCTTACTTAAATCAAATGAAAAGGCAACAGGATAAATCTGCTCCGCTACCTATAAAAATGACCAACAACCAATATAAAGATGGTACTAGAGATTACTTTAGGTATGTAGACTATGGCTTAAAGGACAGTGTAGAGTTAAGCGATTTATTAGCTGTATTAACCTCAGACAATAAAGACGATAAAATTGAAATGAACGACGGAACTTTAGAAAACTTCTTACCCACCAAAAAGTTTAAACTAAGCGTTGATAAAGCACAAATTTTAGCTACAAACACGGTTAGCAAAGCTGATGAAGACAAAATTGCCTCGCAGATGGAGTGGACCTTCCCAAAAAACAATGCTTTTAAGGCAGACCTAGCGATGTTGGATATTATTCAAACTAATAATTGGAAGAGACCTATTTATTTTAGCATAGGTATTTCTAGCGACAGCTACATTGGCTTAGATAAATATCTTTACATGGAAGGCTCAACTTATCGTTTACTGCCCTTGCAACCAAAAGCAGAGGCAAACAAATTTGAGCTTACCAATAACAACTTAGCATTTGAACACTATCAGAATTTTGAATTTGCAGGCTACAAAACTGCTAAATATATAGATCCAGAAAGCAGACGCGTTTTGCAAGGCACTTGGAGTTTCGCTAATACATTAACTGAAAATCTGCTTAAAGAGAATCAAACAGCAATGGCTAAAAAAGTAGTCGATAAAAGTTTGTCAGAATTACCTTTGAGAAATTGGTCAATTAGCGATACCGTTAATAAGGTTTCGCTAATAGCAAACCTAAACCAACTGAAAATGGATGCGAAGGCTATTGAGATTAGTCAGCAAACTGCAAAATATGTGGCTCAAGAATTCGATTACATTTTATCTTTAAACCCTGAGCAGCAGATAAATCTCTTAAACGATATTAAAAGGGGAATGTATGTTTTGCAAAGTTTACAGGAAATTGCCGACAAAAGCAAGCAAACTTCTTTGCACAAACTTCTAAACGAGAAAATTATAGATTATAATAATAGATTTACGCAAAGTTTAGGCTAATAAAAAAGTCCTTTTTGGTTAAAAAAGGACTTTTTTTGTAAATTTTATAGAGATCCGGTTAAGCTTTTTGGACGTTTACGGCTTGTAAGCCTTTTTTGCCTTCAGCAATTTCAAATTCTACATCGTCATTCTCTTTAATCCCGTCAATTCCGCCTGCAACATCTTTAAAGTGAACGAAAATTTCTTTATTGCCATCATAAACAATAAAACCATAACCTTTTTGGGTGTTAAACCATTTTACTTTTCCGGTATTCATAAAAATCTTGTTGTATTAATTAATTTTAGTTTTAGTTAAATAAAGTTATCATAAAAAGATTAAAATAAAATGAATTTTTGAACAATTTATCTCATAAATCAATTTTTCCGTATAAAATCAAATTAATAACACCTTATATTTACTTGTTGGGCTGTGGTGTTGTCCTTAAATAAGGTTTAATAACCTTATGCCCTTTCGGAAATTTTGCTGGAATATCTTCTGTTTTAATGCTGTTAACTACAATAACATCCTCTCCATCTTTCCAATCTGCTGGTGTAGCAACGCTATAATTTGCTGTTAACTGTAAAGAATCTATTACTCTTAAAACCTCGGTAAAGTTTCTGCCCGTAGAAGCCGGATAGGTAATCATCAATTTAACCTTTTTATCTGGAGAAATTACAAAAAGTGACCTAACCGTCATCGTCTCGCTAGCATTCGGATGAATCATATCATACAAATCTGCAATAGATTTATCCTCATCAGCGATAATAGGAAATTCTACATTTGTATTTTGCGTTTCGTTAATATCTTTTATCCATCCACTGTGCGATTCGGGCGAATCAACACTCAAAGCTAGAACCTTCACATTTCTTTTCTCAAATTCTGGTTTTAAAGAAGCTGTTCTGCCCAACTCGGTAGTACAAACCGGGGTGTAATCTGCCGGATGAGAAAATAGCACTCCCCAACTATCTCCTAAAAAATTGTAAAAATCAATATCGCCTACAGATGTTTTTGCCTTAAAGTTTGGCGCTGTATCTCCAATTCTTAAACTCATAATGTATTTGTTTTATATAAAATTATAATAAGATGAAGTTACAAAAAGTCTACTAAAGTAGTAGATTACTTTTCGGAATAAAATTTATCCGTGACAAATCACTACCTAAATGTTTGTTAAACTGTTCTAAAGTATAATCTGCTATAAGTGGAGTATCAGCTTCATCGTGCTGGTGCAAAAAGAAATAGACGTTTTCCAATCCTTTTGCTAGCCAACTTTTAATTCTTACAACCCACTCGTCTACCCTAGCTTTATCGCTATCTAAATACTCTCCTCCGTTACCCACAAATCTTATAAATGCTTCTTTGGTAGGCAACTCCATATGCAAGCAATCTCTTCTTCCGCTTGCATCAGTTATAGCAGCACCTTTACCCAACTTTGCCAACATAGCAAATAATTGCGTTCTGGCTTCGCCAATAAACCAATCTTTATGTCGTACTTCAATAAAAACCTTTAAATCATTAGGCAATTTCTTCAAGTAAGCCTCTAAAACATCAATATTATTTGGCCCAAAATTATCGCTTACCTGCAAAAAACAAGGACCTAAATATGGTCCAAATGCACTAATGGCTTTAATATATTCGTCGGTTAAAAAATCCGTATCCTTTAGTCTTTTTATATGGGTAATGGTTCTAGAAAACTTCGGACAGAAAATAAAATCTCCTTTTACATTTGCATCAACAGTTTCTTTCCATTTTAGAATTTGTTCTTCTTTTGGTATGCTGTAAAAAACAGCATTAAGTTCTATCGAGTTAAAATGTTTAACATACTCCCCTAAAAAATCAGCCTCTTTGGTCTTCTTCGGATATATTAGTTCTTTCCATTCCTTTCTGCCCCATTTTGCACAACCAACATAAAATAGCGGATCCTTAGCTTTTTTGCCATCCAATGTTGTTTTAGTCTGCTTGCCATCCGGCGGCAAGGTAAAGTCTGTCGTAGCAATTTCTTCGGGAGCAATTCTTCCAAATTCCATATCAATATATTTAGCCAATAAAAAACCCCGATAACTGCATTAAGTTTCGGGGTTTGTAAATTTAATATTTTAACGCTTAGTTGTAAACTTTAATCATGAAAACATAATCTTGAATTTTGGCAACCTGTTTATCACGTTTTAAGCCTTTTAAACTACTTTTCTTACCAAAAGCAACTCTTCTGTTTAAAGAATCCTGCGGAATAGCATTTAAAGCCTCCATTATATATTTAGATTTTACTGCGAAAGCAGCACCATCAACTTTATCTTGTTTACCATTAATAACACCAACAATATTACCATTATTGTCAATTAGCGGACCACCACTATTACCCGGATTTACCGGAATTGCAACTTGGTAAGCTAATGTATCGCCGTTGATGCCCGTTTTAGAACTTACATAACCATCGCCTAAAACTACATCATCTTTCGGGTAGCCCAAGGTATAAACTGCTTCGCCAATGCCAGCGGTAGTCATTTTGATGCTGTAAGGCAAACTACCTAAATTTTCGAAAGATAAATCGCTAATTTTTAAAACCGCAATATCATTAACCGGATCGGTATACGCCGCTTTAACTTTAAAAGAAGCACCTTTATTATTTTGAACGTACAGAGAATCTGCTCCTTTTATAACATGGTAATTAGTTAATATATAACCATTGCTAGATATTGCAAAACCACTGCCGCCAAATTTAGCTGGTGTTGCCGAACTTTTAGGAGTGTTATTACTTTTTATGTTTCTAATCAAATCATTTTGTGAGCGACTGATCTTATTAACCTCTCTACTTAAAGCCTCAAAAGAACCATCTTTTTTAGTTTGGCTTTGTATAGAATATAACATAACCATGGCTAATACTAAAAACGAAGCCGCAACAGCAATTGCAGACTTGTTATTACGCCACATTCTAACAATTTTAGATGGGTGTGGTTTCAAATCATCGCTAAGCGAATCAACATCAATAGTTTTATGAACAGCATCCATTTGCTCTTTTAAAAGCAAAATATCAGCATACTGTTGCATAGACTCTAAGAAAACCTTGTGCGCCACAACCCTGTGATCAACAATTGGATCGTTAGCACGTAACCGCTCAAAAGCTTGTTGCTCATCAGCTGTTAGCTTACCTTTTAAGTAATCTTCAATAATCGCCTCTAATTCTATCTCGTTCCTCATTTTATGATTGAAAAAATATCTTTTTTAACCTTTGCAAACACTTGTACTTTTGGGTTTTTGCATTATCAGTATTGGTATAGCCAAACTTTTCGCAAATATCCTGCATAGACAAACTATGAATATAAAAATCCTCAATAATTGTCTTGCAAGGTTCACCCAAACCTTCTAACGCCACTTTCATCTTATCAAACTGCATGTCTTTTTGCTCATGCTGTTCAACATCATCGTCAACTACTAATACATCCTCAAAATCTGTAATGTTATTAGTTTTTTTGCTGTGTTGCGTAAGCTTCTTTAACCAAATACGTCTGCTAACAGCATATATATAGGTTTTTAACTTACTATTTAATTCAAAGCTTCCGCTTTTAATTTTGTTGTATAAAACAATAATTGCTTCCTGATAAACATCTTTTGCATCGTCATCATCGCCATTATTATTCAGAATAAACTGCAACACCATCGGAAAATAGGCAACATACAGCTTATTAAGTGCTTCTTCAGAGTTATTAAGTATACCTAATACTACCTCTCTATCTGTTGGAACTGAACTGCTTAACTTAATACTCACCAATTAATACATTTAAACGTGAATGGTAACCCAATGATATGTAAAAAAAATACTTTTATTCCTACAAATATAATTTATAGTAAAGCAATACAAGCAAAAGTATTAAAGCAAGCCCCGCTATGCGCTTTATTACGCTTGCCTAAAGGCTTCGCTACATGCCGACTCCTATCGGAGTTTAGTTTACCCAGGCCAACGCAAAAAACTTCTTTGTTAATACGCAAATAAAAAAATGGTAACCTACTTAACAGAAATATTTTCTACATCAGATAGAAGACTTACAAAGTTTAATTTTCTACCCTTTCTAAACGTTGCAAGGTTTTCAATAATTGCACACAAGACTTATCAAGTTTCCTTTTTACATATTAACAAAATATTAGAGCGTAGTAGAAAAATTAAAAGTCAAAACAATTCAAAACGCTAATAAAATTCGTCGAAAAAACTTACTTTTAAAACAATTTAAAGCAGGTAACCATTTTATTTAAAAAATATTTTCAAATAAAAACTGCCTCATTTGGCATTTAAACGCAGGAAACCCAAAATTTTTAAATTAATTTCACTTTTTTTCTAATTAGCGGGTTACCTTTTTAACTTTGCGGTATTAAATTGAAAATTAATTAATTATTTAAACAGAAAATCAAAATGAAAAATTTCTTCAAATTAGGCTTTGTAGCTTTAGCATTATCTTTATCAGTTGTAGCTTGTAACTCAGAAACTAAAGGTACTTCAACTGACACTACTGGTACTGATACTACTGTAACTGTAGATACTACTGTTAAAGCTGATACTAACGTTGTTGATACAGTTGTTAAAACTGATACTACTGTAGTAAAACACTAGTCATTAATTGAAAATAAAAAAAGTCTCGTCCATTGGTCGAGACTTTTTTTATGCATAAGGTTTTTATCGGGCCTGCTTTAGCAGAAAATACCTTTATAATGTTAACTTTGCGGCTGTATCAATTTATTCCAATAAAATGAATTTATCCCCGCTCCAAGCCATATCTCCGGTAGATGGACGTTACAGAAAAACAACTGCGCAATTAGCTAACTACTTTTCTGAAGCAGCATTAATTAAATACAGAATTTTTGTAGAAATAGAATATTTCATTGCACTTTGCGAAGCAAAAATTCCAGGTTTAGAAAATTTCGATAGCAGTTTGTATCCGCAATTAAAAGCTATCTACCAAAACTTTACAGATCAAGATGCCGAGCAGGTGAAGGCTACCGAAGCAATTACCAACCACGATGTTAAGGCGGTAGAATATTTTATCAAAACCAAATTCGACGAGCTAAATCTTCAGCCATTTAAAGAGTTTATCCATTTTGGGCTAACTTCTCAAGATATTAACAACACTGCCATTCCTTATACTTTTAAATTAGGGTTGGAAGAAGTTTATTATCCTGCAGTAAATGAACTGATAGAAAAAATAAATGCCTTAGCTAACGATTGGAAAGACGTGTCTTTGCTAGCGCACACTCACGGTCAGCCTGCTTCGCCAACTAAACTTGGCAAAGAGTTTTTAGTTTTTGCAGAACGTTTAAGCGTACAATTAGAAAGCTTAAAGAATTTACCCAACAGTGCTAAATTCGGCGGTGCAACGGGTAATTTTAACGCACACCACATTGCTTATCCTCAAGTAAATTGGGTAAACTTTTCTAACCAATTTGTAGATCAAACATTAGGTTTAAAAAGAGCACAATATACCACACAAATAGAACATTACGATCAGTTTGCGGCACAATGTGATGCGCTAAAACGCATCAATAACATTTTGATGGATTTGGATAAAGATATTTGGGCTTACATATCAAAAAACTACTTCAAGCAAAAAATTAAGGAAGGCGAAGTTGGCTCTTCGGCTATGCCACATAAAGTTAATCCGATTGATTTTGAAAATGCAGAAGGTAACGCCGGAATTGCTAACGCTTTATTCGAGCACTTTGCAGCAAAATTGCCGATCTCTCGTTTGCAAAGAGATTTAACCGACAGCACTGTACTAAGAAACATTGGAGTGCCAATGGCACATACCATAATAGCTATTTCTTCTACATTAAAAGGATTAAACAAGATATTACTTAACGAAGAAGCTATAAATGCAGATCTGGAAAATAATTGGGCCGTTGTTGCCGAAGCAATCCAAACTGTATTAAGACGCGAAGCCTATCCTAACCCTTATGAGGCTTTAAAAGCTTTAACACGCACTAATCAAAAAATCACAGCGCAAACAATGGCTGTTTTTATTGACGAATTAGATGTAAACGATGCCGTTAAAGCCGAATTGAAAGTTATTACACCATTTAATTATACAGGTATTTTTTAATTCCACAGAATAAGTCTCGACTTAGCTTTCTGCTTTTAGCTTCAAGCTTCTACGAACAAATGACCTAAAATAGACAACCGTAACAATCTTTTGGTAATTGATTTATTTATTTTTGTAGCATAAAATTAAAGGACATGACAATTAACGTATATACAGAGCAAACCCCGAATCCAGCTACTATGAAGTTTATGGTAAATAAACTTTTAATAAACGGAAGTGAAGATTTTGCAACCAAAGAGAGTGCAGAAGCCTCGCCTTTTGCGAAAGAATTGTTCAAATTCAATTTCGTAAATGGTGTCTTTTTTGCAAGTAACTTTGTAACCGTTACCAAAACAGACGATGCAGAGTGGGCAGATATAGAAGCTATTTTAAAAGAATTTGTTAAAGGTGCAGTAGAATCTGAGTTAAAAATTAAAGACCTTGCTAGCGATGAGGCACCGAACTTCGAAGGTTCAGAACTTGAAATCAAAATCCAACAAATTTTGCACGATTACGTTCGCCCTGCGGTAGAACAGGATGGTGGCGCAATTAGCTACAAATCTTTTGATGAAGGTGTTGTAACAGTTGAATTAAGAGGCAGTTGCAGTGGTTGTCCTTCAAGTACAATTACCTTAAAATCAGGCATTCAGAATTTACTGCAACGCATGGTTCCAGAAGTTAAAGAAGTTGTTTCTGAGGCATTGTAAACTTCAGAAAACTCAATAAAAAAAGCTTGATCCAAACAGATCAAGCTTTTTTTATGCCCAACAAGTTCATTATTCGGCTTCAATCTTGGGTACATAGAAAGTCTACAACTGCAAATCAATCAAACTAATTCAAAATATTTTCTCACAACCGATCGATCCGAACAATCTTAATTCAATTCGTATATTAATTTTAACGCGGACTTAACTTATGGCGGTTGTCACCCTGAATTTATTTCAGGGTCTATCATACAAATTAAACTTAAATAGATTTAATAGCTTTTGGGAAACGGCCCAAATATTTGCTAAGGATTAAACTGAAGCAACTATTCCTAAATCTTAATGCAAAAAAAAGTCCCGATAAATCGAGACTTTTTTAAATGTAAATTAAATTACAATATTATTCTGCTACTGCTGCATCATCAGCCTTTGCTGCTTTTTTTGCAGGCGCTTTTGCTGCTTTAGGTGCTGCTTCTTTTTTAGCTACAGTTTCTTTTGCCACTTTAGCAGCTGGTGCTTTAGCAACTTTTACAGGTGCTGCATCTTCAACTACTGCAGGTAATACAGAAACGTAAGATTTGTTATCTTGTTTCTTTTTAAAAGTAACAATACCTGGTACTAAAGCAAATAATGTATGATCTTTACCAATACCTACACCTTTATCAGGGTGGTGTTTAGTACCACGTTGACGAACGATGATGTTACCAGCGATAGCTTCTTGACCACCAAAGATCTTAATACCTAAACGCTTACTATGCGATTCACGTCCGTTCTTCGAACTACCGGCTCCTTTTTTATGTGCCATTTTCTTATAATTTGTACAATTAGCTAATCAGCTAATTAGTGAATTTACTAATTAATTAAACTACAGAGTGATACTCTCAATCTGGATTTTGGTGAAATACTGGCGGTGACCATTTTTCTTTTTGTAACCTTTTCTACGTTTTTTCTTGAAAACGATTACTTTATCACCTTTTAAATGAGACACGATTTTAGCTGTAACCGATGCACCTTTTACCGCAGGAACTCCTACTGTAATTTTACCACCATTATCAACCAACAATACATTGTCAAATTCAATACTAGCGCCTTCATCTCCTTGCAAACGGTGTACAAAAAGGTGCTGGTCTTTTGCAACTTTAAATTGCTGCCCTGCTATATTTACTATTGCGTACATTGTTAAATAATTATTTATTAGAATTGTTTATTTTTTTATCGAGGTGCAAATATAGAACAAATACTATTCAAACACAATAGCCATTTGAAAATATTTTACAGTTTGTATGAATAGATAACAGCTAATGGCATGTAAAAATAACATAAAAAGTTTTCAAAAAAGATTTGAAGAGCAGATTTGTGTTCCATCGGCCAATGCTCTCCCGCTTTCCGTTTTATTACGCTACGCTTCATGCCCACTGCAATCGGGTCTAGATCAGAAAAGCCTTCGCTACTATTTAGGGTTGCAAGATGCCGCATCAGCCCTATTTAAATAATAGCCGGCTTCCATAACCCTAAATCTTTCTGTATCTTTAAACAAACCATCAGCACAATTAAAAGCATGAACGCTACCGAATTGATATCGTTTTTTGAAAGAGACCTAAATAGGTTAATCGTAGAAATAGAAAGCTACAAAAACGAAGCTAATATTTGGCGTATAGAGAAACAAGTGTCTAACTCGGCTGGTAATTTGGTTCTGCATTTAATCGGTAATCTAAATGCGCTCATCGGCAAAGAAATCGGTAATACAAACTATGTAAGAAATAGGGATCTAGAATTCTCTCAGAAAAACATTTCAAGAACACACCTAATAGAGGCTATAAGAGAAACAATAAAAATGGTAAATGATTCTCTGCTCACGCTAACTGAAGAAGATTTAAAAAAAGATTATCCAATACTTAAGTTTTCAGAAATCACATCCACTTCGTATTTGCTAGTCCATTTAACTACACACCTAACCTATCACCTCGGGCAAATAAACTACCATAGGCGATTATTGGAAGATTAACGCAACTAAACCACGAACTGGCGTAAGTGCAATATCAGCACATCAAGGATAAGCGTTTCGCTGAAGCCAAAAAACATATTATAACCTTAAGGCATACGAAGTAAAATCCAAAAAAAATAATTTTTATTATTACGAATATTTCGTAGATTTACGTAAACTAAATAATAAAATAAACCATGAAAACTTTTTTAACCATCTGCTTTACTGTTTTAATTTCGTCTGTTTCGTCGGCTCAGGCCCCAGATCCTGTGCTTGCCAGAATTACTTATCATTTTACGCACCAGCGAGATACCTTAAGTAGAAACAACCCTTATACAGAAACGATGATGCTGGTAACAGGCAAAAATGCTTCTGTTTTTACTAGTTTGGATAGAATTGAACGCGATTTGGGGCTAGCGGAATCCAAAGCATCTCCAACTGCGCCGTTTAAGCCAGTAAACTTTGTAGACCTTTATTATTTCGCTTCGCCAAATAAAGCTATTACAAGAGAACGATTTATGAATTCTTACTATTTGATTGATGAACCACAACAGCAGATTAAATGGAAAATTACAAATGACACCGCTACCATTTCAGGTATTAAGAGCCAAAAAGCTACAACCTACTTCAAAGGTAGAAATTGGATTGCTTGGTACGCACCAGAAATGCCTTTTCAAAGTGGCCCATGGAAATTAAATGGCTTGCCTGGCCTAATTATCGAAGCTTACGATGATAAAAAGGAGGTGATTTTTGCTTTGGCAGGGATAGATAACCTTAAACAAGAAAACCTAAGCCCCGAGCAAATGTTTAAAGCGAAAATCTACCAAAAAGACTTATTTTTCGGAAAAGAAATAGCCTTACAAAAGGATGCAAAAAAGGCTAGCAGAGCCGAATTTGATAAAGTGATGGAGCTTTACAGAAAAGATCCAATTGGTTTTATTTCTGCAGAAAGTGGCACACCAAGAAACAGAATTGCTATGGGTACAAGCACCACAGGTGTTAGCCACAGTGTGATTAACAACCCTATAGAACTTCCCGAAAAGAAATAAACTTCAGAATAATTGCAATCTTAATTACCGAAGAGTACTTTTTTTATTTAATCCCAAAGTCATTTTCATTAAAAAAATAGTTTTAGAACCATACCATTCAGACAGCATAATTTTTATAATTAAATTAACACAAATTTATGTTGCATGAAATCAATTATATTATCCCTGTTAATTCTTATTTTGATAAACAGTGCATTCGCCCAAAAAGCAACACCTGTAATAGCGAGAGTTACTTACGTGTACGCCAACCGAAATGACACTTTAAAAAACGGAAAAACAAAAACAGAAAACATGATGCTTTTTTTAGGGAAGGACGCATCGTTATATGTTAGTTACAGCAAAATCAGAGCTGCAATTAATCTAGATCAAAAAGTTAGATCTATGATGAACAATACGCATAAAACCACTATAAGTCTAGATGTTAGCGCTTTAGATCAAGCCAACCAGGCTAGCTACTTCGCTTATCCGGCAGAAAATAAATACTACACGAAAGAAACCGTAGATGCGCAGGATTATTTAATTGAAGAACCAGATCCAAATATAGAATGGAAAATCACAAAAGACACCTTAAGTTTTTCGGGCATAAACTGTCAAAAAGCTATTGGTTCTTTTGAAAACAAGAATTGGATTGCGTGGTTTGCTCCCAGCCTTCCTTTTTCAAGTGGTCCTTATAAATTCCACAATCTTCCGGGTTTGGTTATAGAGGCCTACGATGAAGACAAAAGAATTAGCTATAGTTTCGGCGGTATAGATAATGCTAAAGAAAATGCAGTTAAAAGGCTAGTAGATGTTACAAAGAAAATGACCGCTGAACCGGGCGATGTAAATCCTGTCGATTTAATGATGGGAACAGATGTGGCTAATGCATATTTCGAAAATATAATAAAGCTACCTTACAGCACAGTTAAAACCACTAAAGAGAACTTAATTAAGTTTAAATCATCTTTAAAAGAAGCTGAAAATTAATAGTGTAAATTATTAAGTTAAAATTTGTTAAATCATTTTACTTATTACGAAATAATCGTAGATTTACGAAACAATTAAAACAAACAATTATGAAAAAACTCTTTTTTAGCATTATCGCCCTTGGTATTACAAGCTTAACTTTTGCACAGAATACAGACAAAGCATTAGCCCGAGTTAGATATAGCTTTACCCATATTCAAGATACTACCCAAAAAGATAAACCACATAAAGAAAACATGTTGCTGGTTATCGGCAAAAACGCATCGGTTTATACTAGCTATGATAAAATTAATCAGGAGTTGCAAATGAAAAAAAAGCTGGCAGAACAATTAAAAGAGCAAGCTGGCAGTGGAAACATGAGCATAAAAATTGATAAAACCGATAGTAAAACTACTACACCGCTTGATTACTTTTTTTTCGCTAAAGAAAATAAGTTCATTACCAAGGAACGTGTTTTTAACAACTATTTAATTGAAGAAACCGCACCAACCATAAATTGGAAAATAACGAAAGACACGGCTAGTTTCTCTGGCGTAAAATGCCAAAAAGCAACAGCCTACTTTAAAGGACGAAACTGGATTGCTTGGTATGCGCCAGAAATGCCGTTTCAAAGCGGTCCTTGGAAATTAAATGGTTTGCCAGGATTAATTATAGAAGCCTACGACGATAAAAAAGAAGTTCAGTTTACTTTTGCGGGGATAGATAACGTAGAAGAAGTTGCGCAAACAAAAGACGACGAACTTAAAGTTTCATCGCCAAATGGTGGTCTAAATATGGTAAATATAATTGGTATGGATAGCGGAAACAGTTATTTAGGTCCTGAAATTAAATTACCTGCAGACGCTATCAAAACCAGCAGAAAAGAAATAGATAAATTAAAAGAAGCAAGAGCCAAAGATCCACAAGGCTTTATGCAGGCGCAAATGGCAGCAAGCGGTATGAATGTTAAGTTTGCTCAAGGCACATCTATCCGCCCGGCTACTGCATCATTCAGCGCAAATAAAATTGAATTAAACAACCCTATTGAGCTACCTGAAACAAAATGAAAAGTCATTTAATTACAGTTATATTTATGCTCTTTGGCTGTTATTTTTCCGCCTCTGCGCAACAACAAATTAAAGGGAAAGTAAAAGATATTAAAGGAGCTCCTATCGTTTCGGTAAATATCAACCTAAAAGATAAAGAAGGTAGCATTTTAAGCTTCACCAGAACTAATGACAAAGGCGAATTTAGTTTGAGTGCGCCTGCAGATGCAAAAGACCTTATCATTGAAGCAACCACCATTGGCTTCGAAAAGAAGATTATCCAAATTACAGAGCTTAACAAAAGCTACGATATTAGTTTAAAGGAAAGCGAAATTAACCTTAAAACTGTTGAGGTTAAAAACAGACCTCAATTAACTACAAATGGCGATACACTTAATTATAAAACTAGCGATTTTGCCGACAAGCAGGACCGAACTATAGGCGATGTAATTAAAAAAATGCCAGGAATGGAAGTGGCCGACAATGGAAAAATAAGCTATAACGGCAAAGGCATTTCAAATCTTTATATGGGAGGCGATAATCTTTTAGATGATAAGTATAGCCTTGGCACAAAAATACCGCATGGCGCAGTAGATAAGGTTCAGGTAATTGAAAACGACCAACCTATCAAAATGCTTCGCAAAAACAACATGAGCGAAGATGTAGCCCTAAACCTTGTTTTTAAAGACGAGGCTAAACTAAAAGTGATGGGCGAAATTATGGCCGGACTAGGCGCTCCAGAGCGTTTTGATGGAAACGTGAATACCATGCTGTTTAAAGACAAGGTTAAGTTTATCAATAACATAAAGGGCAACAACATCGGGATTGATCCGGGTAACGATTTAACTAGCTTTAACATGGCCGATTACGAGCGGAGATTAGGCAATGAGAGACCTGGCAACCTGCTATCTGCTGGTGCAGCGGGCGTTCCTACCTTACCGCAGTCTAGAACTTTATTTAACAAAGCGGGATTGATTAACTTAAACAATCTGTATAAAATTAGTAGCGATTTACAAGTTAAAGCAAACGTTTCTTATTTATACGATCAACGAGACCAAGTATATAACAAGTTTTCTGAAACTTATTTACCCAACCAAACTATACGTTATAGCGAGGTACAAGAGAATGCTATTAATCCGCAACGTTTAAAAGCTAATTTCAACGTAAATAATAACGCTGAAAAGCATTATTTAAATAATTCATTGGCCTTAGATTATGCGCCTTACTCAACGAACTCTAGCGTAACCATAAACGGCATCGGCGCCTTTCAGTCGCTTAGCCAGAAAACGTTTGACATTAGTAACGAATTTAATTACCGTAAGAAAATAAAATCAGGCAATACGATAAATTTTTACTCGGTTTTAAATCGTACTACACAACCCGAGTTGCTAAACATTAGACCAGGGTTAAATGAAGATATACTGAACAATGGTGTTCCTTATGCAGGTTTAGATCAGTTTGTAAAGTTGCCAACCCTGTATACACATAATTACATGAGCTTCGGTTTTACAAAAAACAAGTTTATGCACAGCTACAAAACTGGTTTCAGTTTACAAAACCAACAATTGAACACCGAACTTTTTAGCGTGCAAAACGACCAAACAACATCAATTGTATCTCCAGATATGATTAACGATTTGAACTGGGATAAATCAAAAGTATACGCAGATGCTACCTACGAGTACAGTGGCGAAAAACTAAGAGCTACGTTAAGCTTGCCTTTCAGCTATAATAACATTAGCTATAACGACGCTACAAAATCGCTAGACAACAGCTTAAACCGTTTCTTCTTAAATCCTGCATTTAACCTTAAATATCAATCAGGAATTGAGAATTATGTAACTGCCAACTACGCTTTCAGAAACAGTTTGGGAAGTTTGGATGACGTATACCAGGGAACGGTTTTAAAAAATTACAGATCGCTTTTTGCTAACGATGCGCCGATATCGGAAAGCAAATCGCATAGTGCGGGTGTAGGTTTTAATTTTCGCAAAGCGATGCAGATGTTTTTCTTTAATGTTTCTGCCTCGTACAGTAAAACTACCTTGAACACCATATCTTCTTACACTTTAACCAACAACATACAGCAAAGAGTAGTGTTACCTATGGCAAATGATATGGAAAGCCTATCACTTAATGCAAATACAAGCAAATATTTATTTAAACTTAAAAGTACGGTTAGTGCCGGCATAGCCTTTTCTCAAACAAAATTTGAGCAATTGCAAAATAACGATTTGTTACCTTTTACGGCACAAACACTTACTTATAAAGCAGGTATAGAAACTAAAATTACCAAATTTATTAACTGGTCTTACAATGCCAACTTAGCCGTTACCGATAACAAAACTACCGGAGCAAATGCGATATCTACTCAATTTCAGCAATTAAGGCAACAGTCGTCTGTTACAGCAACAGTGTTTAACAGGGTGTTTTTAACCTTAGCAGGAGAACATATTCACACGCACCAAGCTAGTCAAAACAACCTTAACTATTTGTTTGCCGATTTTAATGCAAGATATAAGTTTGTTAAGCTTAAAACAGATTTACAATTTGGCATTACCAACTTGGCAAATGTACAAAAGTTCGAGGCAGTTAATCTAACAGCAAACGCTTTAACCTCTGGCACTTATTACATACCTGGCCGAGTTGCAATGTTAAGAGCAACATTCAATTTTTAAATATGAAGATATGCTGCTGCAAATTGTTTAATGACAAGAAAATCAATAGTACGATAAAGGCTTCCAAAGATTTTACAGTATGTAAATGCAGTTTAGTAGGAGAAATTAGCCTGGATGGGCGAAATAGTTAATAGTTAATAGTTAATAGTTAATAAACCAAACAATGACGAGCCCTTTCTGCAATAGCAGTTAGGGCTTTTTACTATTGATTAGTACCTGAAAAATCCAAAAGCTTTTAAAATTTGTTACGGTGTTCGATTTAAAGTTTGTTGCTCTTATTCGCGAAGCAACCGCCCATAAGTTCGAAGCAATGAAAATATGATCTAAAACAATGTTTAGAAATCAAAAGATATGTGATGTCGGATTTCCAAAGGGAATTTTAGACAAATAGAACGAGCACCTTAACGGTATTTAAAAGCAGACAGCTAAGCCTAACCATTTAGGACTACTTTCTTTTTATGGGAATGAAGTGATGCTAGGAAAAATCTAGTCCTTTTTACGACCGACAACGGTAATAGTGCCTGCTCCTGTTGATGTACCTTTTACAATATTTATAGACTCAATTTGGTTTGCATCCAATTTACTAAATTCATCAAGATAAATCTGTTTGCCTTCAAAAACGAATTTTACATTTTTTAAAGAAGCTACACTGTCAGCTTTAGCCTTTGTAGGATAACCTCTAACAACAACATTGCTTATAGTAGTTATTTTGTTTGGCATAGCCTCAGCTTTATAACCAAAATTCATCTTTACTGATGCCGTTCCTTTTTTAGTTATTAAGGTATCTTTATAAAGTGCCACACCAGTAACACGGCCTTTTAATCTAGAAAGAATCTCGTCTCCTGTAGAAGCTTCTTCGCCACGTTTTACTAAAACTAATACGGTAGTGTCTCTTTTTATATCAAGAGTTGGTAAAGTTTGGCTAACATTATCTTGCTCCGGCTGCTTAGGAACACTATTCCTCGAAACTTTTTTATTTATTTTCTTCTTAGCAGGTATTACTACAATTTCCTCAGAAGGATTATCGTTATTTTCAACTACACTCGACACTAATCTATTTATTGGTGCAAATCCTTCTTTAATCTCTTTTTTAGATACCGTAAACGCTAAAGTCGTTAACAACAAAACGGGCAATACGAACAAATACCTACTTAAAGTTAATTTAGACGAACGCTTACTGTTCATCATTTTAATACGTTTTTTTAAGTCGGATAGGTTAAAATTATTTACAATCTCTACCGCTGGCGTTAAGTTGCCAACATCTAACAAGCTGTATTGATAAACCTTTCTATCAACTCCTTTATTTAATATCTTCTGATCGGTTATAAACTCCAGATTTTCTTTTACAGCCTTTTTCATCAGCCATACACCCGGATTAAACCAATAAAAAACTACACTTAGCTCTGCTAAAATAATATCTAAGGAATGCCATTGTTTTACATGTACATTCTCATGTGCCAAAATGGTATCTAGCTCGGTTTTTTTGTGTAATGCCGGATTGATATAAACCGTTTGCCAAAAAGAAAATGGAGAAACCGGCTCATCTAAAATCCTAACTTGATGATTGGCTACATAACCTGGTTTAGATTTTCTGTGCATTTTGTACAAAGACACAAATTGTACAATTAACCTAAATGCCATAAAAGCTACGCCTAGATAAAAAACCACCATTATGACTTGCCAATTAATAGCGATAAAATCCGACGGTACCATCTCGCTAACTTTTTGGTTTAACTGTGGTACAAAGGCAACGGCTTCATTTTTCTGATTTAAAAAGAAATCAGTAAGGTCTATGAAAGGATAAATTGTAGCAAAAAGTATCCCAAAGGCTAAAAAAAAACGGTTAAGCGTATAAAAAGTTAGCCTTCGTAAAACAAGATAATAGGTTGCGCCAAAAAGCAACAACACAATATTTATTTTCAGCAATACGACAAAAAAATCTGGCATATCATTTCTTTTCAGGGTTTTCGATCAAGTTGATTATCTCTTTCAATTCATCCGCACTTATCTTTTTATCCTTAGCAAAAAATGCTACTAACTCTTTGTATGAACTCTGGAAATAGTTATTTACAAAACCACTCATGAAGCGCTTTTTATAAGCTTCTTCCTTTACCTTGGCACTATATCTATTTGCGTTGGCATAACGTTCGCTTTTAAGAAAACCTTTACGTTCAAGGTTTTTTATGGTAGATGCCAAGGTGGTATAAACCGGCTTAGGCTCTGGCATGGCGTCCATAAAATCTTTTATAAAACCAGCACCAACTTGCCAAACCGCAAGCATTGCCTCTTCTTCTTGTTGTGTTAACTTCTCCATTTATTACGAATATATCGTAAACATACGAAATTAAAACAATTAAAGCTACTAAAGTTTCAAGATTTTATTAGCGGGTAAATCTACTTTCCACCTCTTCTATCGTCTGTGATATAAGCTGTTGCACTTCTTTAGCTTTTGCTTTGAACTCTTGGTTTTCATCGTAATCTGTATAATAAATTACTGTCTTGCGATTTTTGCCATACACCAGCTCAAATTCATAACGTAACACACTATTAGATGCTGCACTTTTATTTTTTATAACTGCGGGCAAACTCCAAAAACCAATTTCGTTAAGTTTGTTGTGGATGTAAATGATATTATTTGAACGTAATTTTACGTTGGTTTTAATTAAAGAATCTTTCGCGTTAAGATACTGGTAGTTGCCAGTTTTAGCGTCATAAACGTTTTCCAGTGTGTCGCCTGTACCCCATTTATAGGTTAGGTTATCAAAATCTACCACCTGGTATGGACCTTGCTTAAGCCTTAAAAAATAATAACCAACAATAGCTACCAATAAAATGACAACTATAGTCGCTATTAACGAAAGGTTTTTCTTTAGAGCTATAGCCATTTTAGTTTTTTGTTCTGGCTTCTACATCGGTAATACGTTGCTCTATTACCTTTTGCATTTTTCCAATTGCAGCCTTCATCCTAACGTTGCCGTTAAAGCTAGGGAAGTATGTTACTTGTTTAGATTTTTTCTCGTAGTTGAATTTTATGAAATAACGTAAGGCTTTTTTATTTTCCAAATCAGCTTCGCCGTTGGCAACAACATCTGGCAAATTCCAAAAACCTTGCACATCAGCATTCTCATCTAAAAATTTCTGATCGGCCTCCGTTAGCTTAATGTTTTTAACAATTAACGAATCTTTATCGTTTAAATATTTGTATTCGCCTGTGGCAGAATTATAGGTATTTTCTAAGCCTGCATCGCCCCATTTATATTCTAAAGAAACAAATTCCTTGGCTTTAAAAGGTGCATTTCTAATTATCGGCGCATAGTATATGGTTGCGTAAATTAAAAATGGAATAATTACCGTTGACGCTAAAAATATTTTCTTTCCTCTACTTGTCATTATTAATCTTCTTTGAAATTCTTGGCTGCTTCCTCATCAAACTCACCCTCCCACTTTGCCACAACTACGGTAGCTAAACAGTTACCTATTACGTTAACAGATGTTCTGGCCATATCCATTAGCTCATCTATACCTAAAATAGCTGCTATAATAAATACGGGTAAACCAAATTGCTCTGCCGTAGCAATAAGTACAATTAAAGATGCTCTAGGAACCGCAGCAACGCCTTTACTGGTAATCATCAGGGTAAATGCGATAGCTAATTGCTGACCAACGCTCAAATCCATACCCGCAGCTTGAGCCACAAAAATAGACGCCAACGATAAGTATAACGAGGTACCATCTAGGTTAAAACTATAACCGGTTGGTATAACAAACGAAACAATTTTACGAGGCACACCGAAACGCTCCATATTGCTCATCGCCTTTGGCAGGGCAGCGTCTGAACTGGTAGTTGCAAATGCGATAGAAACGGGCTCTTTAACAGATTGTATAAATTTCTTGATTGGAATTTTTAGGAAAATCATTATCGGTACAAAAACCAATAGTATAAATACAATTAGGGCGATGTAAAGCGAACCTAATAGCATGAAGAGATTTTTTAAAATATCTATACCCAAATGCCCCACCGTGTAAGCCATTGCTGCACCTACGCCAATAGGCGCAAAATACATAATGATATTGGTAAACTTGAACATGGCTTCGGAGAGACTTTCCACAAGATCTACCAATGGTTTACGTTTTTTCTCCTCTACCATAGCTAAACCTATACCGAACAAAACTGAAAATACTACTATCTGTAGTACCTTATTTTCGTACATAGACTTAACTACATTCTCCGGAAATAACTCGTAAATAAAATGCGTAAACTTGTAAATCCCATGAACATTTTCTGGTAAAGCCTCCAACTCTTTGTCTACCATTTTTGCTGTAGGCAACTGTTCTTGCGGCATCTGACTTATATCTACCCCAACACCTGCATGAGTAATGTTTATAACTGCTAAACCAATAAAAATAGCGCAAGAAGTGGCACAAAAGAAATACAACATCGATTTCCAAGCCATACGACCAACCTGCTTTAAATCTGAATGACCAGCAATACCAAACACCAAGGTTCCGAAAAGAATTGGGCCAACAATTGTTTTTACTAATTTTATAAAACCCTTGCTTAAAGGATGTAAAGCGGCAGCCACATTGGGAAAATCCAGCCCTACAAAAACGCCAAATATCATACAAACCAAAATCCAGGTAGTTAAATTTCTTTTAACACTTGCATACACAAACAAAACAGCGGCAACGAGCCAACGCATGGCCATCATCCATTGATCGGGAACCGCAACGATATTAAATTCATGCAGTACGGTTAGCAGTATGGCAATGGTGATAACTACTAAGGTAATTTGCCCAACTTTGTTTTTTTTCATTTAGCTAATATTTGTTTAGCACCTAATTAATTAGGGCACTTGTAGGTTTATTTGGTTACTTATTTTAGAAAAATTGCTGTAATGATACCTATTTTTCTACATAATCTCATGTCGCAAGACTATTTACCGTACAAACGAGAATGGCAAAAATAAATAATTGCGCAAAGTAAGCAAACAAATATTATTTTTGGGCACAAAACTGTGTAACATCTGTAGCCTATCGCTATCTAAAAACAGTAGCATCAATCATTAATGAGCCAAAAAGACGTCATATTTAAGGAAATATTCGATAAAAACTCTAAGAAGATTTTCCATTTGTGCTATGGTTACACTGGCGATAAGGATGCGGCAAATGACCTACTGCAGGAAACTTTCTTAAAAGTTTGGCAGAACCTAGATAAATTCAGAAATAAATCATTGATTTCTACGTGGATTTATCGCATTGCAGTAAACACATGTTTAACGTATCTAAGGTCTGAAAAACGCCAAGCTAAAGATGAATTAACGGACAACATTATCGAAAACAGAATAGAAGAATATTCTGAGAAAAACGAACAGGTTGCCTTGCTTTACAAATCAATTTCAAAACTAGAAGAAAACGATAGGTTGATTATTACAATGGTATTAGATGAATTGCCATATAACGAAATTGCAGAAATCTCTGGCATTAGCGAGGGAAATTTGAGAGTTAAAATTCATCGCATAAAACAAAAATTGACAGAATTATACAATCAACATGCAAGAATTTGATCAAATAGAAGCCCTTTGGGCTAAGCATACGGTTGATGTTAAAATATCTGCCGATGAAATGCTCTCGCAAGCTAAAAAAGAGGTTAGCACCTTAAGAAATAAATCTATGCTAAACATTATAGGCATGGTACTTTCTTTTTTGGCTGTTGCCTGCCTATGGTTTTTTAACTTCCAATCGTGGACAACCCATCTTGGCATTAGCATTATTGTTTTGGTAGTGGCTGTTTACACGCTGATTTTATACAACAACCATCGCATTATAGCTAAAAATGATATTACCGCTAATCCGAACCAATTTTTAAATAGCTTAAAACTTTATCAATTAGATCGATTATCACTTTATAATAAACTGTATTGGTTTTACACCATTGCACTTTCTTTAGGTATGACCTTCTTTTTCGTAGAAATTTTAAATCACATGCAAATCTGGGCGCAAATTACGCTTATCGGCATTAGTTTAGGCTGGATGATTTTCTGCTCGACATTAGTTAGAAAAGCAGTTATAAAACGCGACAAAGAACGCATTGCATTACTAATTGAGAAATTTGAACGTATTAGCGCACAATTTAACGAACAAGTATAATTTCTTGGCACAGCTTTCGTTCTAATTTTCTGATGAGAAAAGAAATTGGCGTAGCATCTTTTATATTATTTATAATTTTTAGTGCTTTTAAAACACAAAATGCTTTACCCGAACAGTTAGATTGGGATACTCATTTTCAAGGAGAGCCAGATCAGCATTCGCCCTATGCTGCAGTAACTGCAACTCAATGGCAATATAGTTATACCTCTAAAATCAGAAACAATAAATTATCCATAGATTTTAAATTCTTAGCTGGTGTAGAACCAGAAAAATCATGGGTAAAAAGAAGCAGAATTAGAGATAAAAACGCAAGCAGAAAACTGCTAAACCATGAGCAAGGCCACGTTTACATCAATTTCCTACTATTAAAAAATGGCGAAATAACCATTAGAGACCAGCGCTACACCATCGGAAATCATAAACGTTTAATTCAAGCTACCGCGAATAAAGTAAGCGACTATTATAGCAAAATGCAAGACCGTTACGACGATGAAACCAAACACGGCTCAGACGATGAGGTGCAAGCTCGTTGGGATGAATTTTTGCGTAAAGAAATGGCGAAGTTTTAAGCTCTACGCACTAGCTTGTAAGTTGTAAGTGGTGTGAACGCGAATAGGCTGAAACTCCGAGTTGAGGGAATATTTATCCAAGAGTAAAAGTCTGGAATCCGAAGGCTGAGAAACCGGAAGAACAAGGTCTGGACTCTTATTTTCGACCAAAAATAGTTAACCGATAAGCCAAACTGAAACTGGCAACTTATTTACCAACTTCGCTAGGCGTAAAACTGTTGCCTCTTAAGCGATACTGTAAAGTTTTAACTAGTGTTGTCGTTTTTCCGCTGTCTACGCTCACAATTGGAACAGACCTGAATAATTCCCCATTCTTAACAAAGAACTGATCTTTCCCTTCGTATCCTTTTGTTGTATTTAAACCCGGAAAACTAATTTTATCAAAACTATTTCCTGCGAATTCATACACATTCATGTCGCTCACGTCTTTTCTTACTACATACTGCACATAAATCTCCGGATTTCCGTCGTTATCCAAATCCATATTCCAAGCATCGGTAATAATCCCTTTTCGCTCTACAGCAATAGATTTATAATTGTTCTTAACCGAATCAGACATTAAAATTAAATAACCGCCAACACTATCTACCCCCTTACCCCAACTTACTACTTCAAAATTAAACCCAGGCTTAATCTCCATGTTTTTATAAAAAGGAAATGGATTAACTTGTTTAACCGCAACAGTTGGGTTAGTTGCCACAGGCGATGGTTTTTCTTCACTAGTACAAGCAACTAAAAATAATAATCCGGCAATTGCCAGGGATGCAGTTTTATTAAAGCTGATAAGTTTCATGGGTTTTGTTCGTCTATTTTTATTTTGTTTTTACATCCGTTGCGCCATTGTTAAGCACAGTTTCTAACACTACACTTCTTTTGCCACTTGGCGTAATTACTACCGTTTTCAAAATCTTTTTCTTTCCTTCCGGAACATTTACCTTAAATGGGGTTGTGTACAAAGCACCGGTTTCTGTTGGGCGATAATTATCCAAAGTGTAATAAATTTTGGCGCCTGCCACCGGTGTTTTTAAAGATATTGTATGTTCTTTTCCATTTAAAATACCTGCAGTTTGCCCAATTGGTGTTGGAACCCAGTAATTAGTTCCAGCGCCATCAAGCTTTGCCAAATGCAAAGGCAAGCGTTCTTCAGTAAAATTAGTTAAGTTCTTTCTGTCCAATTGCCCCCACGCAATTTCAGATAAGGCCAACATTTTCGGCAAAATCATATATTCTACTTTTTCGGCGCTTTCTATATACTCGGTCCAAACATTTCCTTGCACGCCTCTAACAAATTTTTTCTGCTCGGCAGGTAATACGCTTGGAACTGGATCGTAATTGTAAACTTTAGTATAGTTTGAAAAGCCAGATTGTAAACCACTTATGGTTAAAGGCTCATCCGGCGAAGCCGACGACTTATGATCGAAATATAAGCCCATGGAACCCGGGGTCATAATTACATCGTGGTTAAGTTTTGCCGCTTCAATACCTCCATCAACACCTCTCCACGACATAACCGTAGCATTTGGCGCTAATCCACCTTCCAAAATCTCATCCCAACCGATAATAGACTTACCTTTAGCGTTCAGGTATTTCTCCATCCTTTGGATAAAATAACTTTGCAATCCATGTTCGTCTTTTAGGTTTAAATCCTTAATTAGCTGTTGGCAAAAAGCCGATTCTTTCCAATACGCTTTCGGGCATTCATCGCCACCTATGTGTATATATTTTGAAGGAAACAACGTGATAACTTCATCTAAAACGCCTTCTAAAAACTTAAATGTATTTTCTGAGGGAACGAAAACATCATCAAACACGCCCCAAGTTTGTTGCACTTGTTTCCCTTTTCTAGTACCAGACCAAGGTGCGTTTTCGCCCACCCAAGTATCACGCTCGGGAAAACAGCTTAACTCTGGGTAAGCGGCAATAGCTGCAGAAGCATGGCCCGGCATTTCTATTTCTGGCACTACCGTGATATATTTACTCGCTGCATAGGCAACAACCTCTTTAATTTCTTCTTGTGTGTAATGCCCTTTATACGGCACTTCGTCTGTACCTCCAGTACCCGGATAATTACCTACAATAGTTCCATTTCTGCTAGCGCCAATGGTTGTTAACTTCGGATATTTTTTAATTTCTATTCGCCAACCCTGGTCGTCGGTTAAATGCCAGTGAAAAGTATTTAACTTATAAGCAGCCATCCTATCGATGTATTTCTTAACAAAAGAGCTAGGGTAAAAATGTCGGGCTACATCTAAATGCAAACCACGATAGCCAAATCTTGGATAGTCTTTTATCGTGGCGGCCTGTATTGTAATTTTATCGTTTTTTTTCTCAGGCATTAACTGCATAAGCGATTGTATGGCGTAAAACAAGCCTGCATCTTTACCTACAACCTTAATTTCATTAGTACTTATGTTAATCGAGTATCCCTCTGCTGGCAACTCATCTGCACCAACAGCAGTAAGCACAATTGCCTTTTGCCCTTTTGTTAAAGCCTTTTCTGTTCTTAATGCAAAACCGCCTTTACTTACAATAAAGGCATTAAGTAAATCGGCATTTTTTGCATTTGTAGCTTCTGCGCTTACTAAAACCACCGTTTTGTCTAATACAAATTGTCCACTATTTTTTTTTATGCTTGCCGGAACTGGTATAATACCCATGTTCTCATCGCTTTGCGCAAAAACAGTTAAACTAAAAGCACTAATTAAAAGCAAAAAATAGAGTTTTTTCATACGGTTTGATTTTGATTGTCCAAGATATAAATTTTAGCTTAAAATAGTAAGCGAGTTTAATTAATAGGAAAAACGATAGAAGGCAGAAAAGCGCTAGCATTTTTTTTTCGCCTGAGCTTAAAATATTTTGATTTTAAGGTTTCAAATTCTTTTTATCTTTTGGAATATCGTGTACAAAAACCTCTTGTTTAGGGTGTGCAAATGGAATGTTATTCGCTAAAAAGAACTGGTTGATAAGCAAAATCAAATCGCTCTTGATCTCTGTAAGTTGCTTCGACTGCTTTGTCCAACAATTTAAGCGTAATTCTAGGGCATCGGCATTAATATCCTGAAAGAAAACACTAGGCTCAGGATGTTTAGCAATGCGCTCATCGGCAATTGCAATGGCGATAATTTCTTCTTTTATTAACTTTAGATCTGCATGGTGAGCAACATTAATGGCGATGGTAAACCTGCGCCTAGCCGAGCCACTTGACCAATTTACGAGATGAGAATTCAGTAAATCGCCGTTGGGCATTACAATTTCGGCTCCGTCTACCGTAGAAATAACACTGCTCCGGAAACCGATGGACTTAACAGTGCCCATTTTTCCGCTCACTTCAACCTCGTCGTCTAGGTTTAGTGGTTTCTCGAATGCGATAACCAAACCGCTTACCAAATTATTTACCAACGATTGCAATCCGAAACCGATACCCACGCCTAATGCGCCTAGTACAATTGCAATTTTATCTATCGGGATGCCTACCGAGGCGAAGGCCAAAAACAATCCAATTAAAATAATGGTAATGCGTATAAGCAATATCCAGCTTCCAATGCCTTTTGTCATTCCTTGCTGGCGGGTAAGTATGCGTTTATCTACGGCAAAAAATGATACGACCTTTGACACTACAACAGCCGTTGAAACCACAAAAAAGAACAAAATTAAATTGCTAATGCTAAAACTATAACTGCCAATTGCCCGCTGATCGAAAAAGAAGTTGCGTACAGGCTCTACAATAAAAGCATAAGCAGGAAAATTTCTGCCAAAAAGTATCAGCCAACCCAATACAAGCAACACATAAAGCAAAGTGGGTGCACGCTGACCAACTTTGTCAAAATTCATAAAGAAAAGGCTTTTATCTTGTTTGGTGTAAAGGATAAAGGCAAGTTGTAAACCCTGGTTAATCAACCTTACAGTCCACAGAAAGAGAATAGCAATAATTACGTTAACATAACCTGCAACCAAAAGTGCCTTTGCCAAATTATAATTACCAAAAATGATAAATACAAATGCGAGGGTTTCTAAAGCCACCATTAGCCCTATGGCGTAAATAATTAAGCTTTCTCTAAGTTCATTTTGTCTTTTCGCTTTAAAGATCCAACACCCAACCAAAATCCCGGCGCCAGACAAAACAAGTATAAACCAGCGTTCTGGCATAGAACCCTGCAGTATTAAATTATTTAGACAAGCTAAGGCAAACAACAAAAACATGCTCAACCAAGCTTTCATCCAAAACCGCGAAATATAACCGCTCATTAAAGAACCTAGGCAACATGAAGCTGTAAGCCACAAGATTAAGCTGAATACAAATGGTGGATTGCTAAAGAGAAACTGACCAAGATTGGCTATTAGGAATACAGCAGAAATTAAAGGGTACCTTAGAATCAGCTGATCTTCTTTAATTTCGTTATTTCCTACTTCTTTAACATAGGCATTTTTTAGGGTAATGATAAAGGCATAACAAACTGCAACGAGCAAAAACAAACTAAAAACGATACCGATATTGCTACGGGTAAAAAAATTCAAATTAAGTTTAGTCTTTTGAATAGAATAGCTTAATATTTTACCCAAACTGTTCGAGTATTGGTTTGGCTTCCAGATAAAATCGTATTCACTTTTAAAAAAATCATCAGACATTTTTTTCTGATAGCGCTCTATCTCATCTAAATAGGTCTCAAGTTCGAATAGTTGTAGGTTGGCTTGATTTTGTAGCGCTTGAACCTGCAAAATACGACGGTTTAACAGGCTATCTACAGGCGATACTTCTTTTGCCATTACCACCAAAGACTCCATGTACTTTCGAAGTTTAGCCGAATCCGTAGGAAAACGGAACAAAGCCTTAATGCCCGATAGCGAATCGATTTGATATTTATAGTTAGAAAGTTGCCTTTTTTGCTTATCAAGTTCATCTTTTTGCAACTTACACCTTATGGATAGCGTATTTAGCAACTTTTGCGCTGTAACTAAATTTCTAAACGTTTGCACCGATTCCTTATGGCTAAAAACACCATCGCCAGCAATTTTAGTATGGTTGGCAATTAGCTTTAATTCTCTTTTCGCCGATAGCGAATCTAAACTAGTTCTAAGATATATTTTTGCCCGTTGAAGGTTCTTTTTTATCTCCGCTAGGGTTTCTTCTTGTTTCTGAGCAGCCTTATCTGCCTCAATATCATCAGCACTGCTTTTTTCAGACGCCTTTGCAAATTGCTGCATCCGCTCTACAAAACCAGGTTTAATGCGGTCAGTATCGTTTTTAACGGTATCTTTTTGTTGTGCGCCAACAGCATAGCTGATAAAAAGCAACAACATGGTAAGTTTTAGTACTCGAAAAACGCGAGATGACATTTTCAATTATTTATTTTACGAGAAATCGATTAACTTTAGGTTAATAATTTGAAAATAGAAATTTTTTATTAAAAAACCTGTTTTTATCCTCAAAAGACCTAATTTTATAACAAAACTATCCTCTCATGAAACATTTTTTAAAATTTTTATTTCTTACGCTTTTAACTACGGGTGTATATGCACAAACTGCTAGCACAGAAAAAACAGATGTTATCCTTAAACTAAACGGCGAGGAGATGAAAGGCAAGATTACGAAGATTGCCGATAGCGAACTTACTTTTATATACAGTGGAGAAACTTTAGAGTATACCGTAAAAAAATCTGATATCCTTAAAATTACCCACGCTAGTGGCCGGGTAGAAATTATAAATCAGGTAGCCCTACCATCCGACCTACGCAAAGATGATCAAGTGGTAATGAAAGGCACGCCAGCAGACCACCATAATCGTATTGCAGTTTTACCCTTTCATTTTGTAATAGAGAACCAGCCAGGGGCAGATGAAATTGGATTAAGTGCGCAACAAGACACTTACGCGTTTCTTTCGCAACATTCGGCGGGCTACACCCTGCTAGATCCTAGAACTACCAATGCATTATTAGCAAAAGCTAATGTAACCAAACAAAACATTACTGGATTTACCATGAACGAGCTTTGTAATATGCTAGGGGTTGAGTATGTAATAGACGGTTCAATAAAGCAGAATAAAGCGGCGCAAACTAGCTACGCCAGCGATAACTCGAATAGTACAGTTAAAAGAAACGGGAACGATAAAATTACAGGTGTTAAGTCTTCTGGTTCTACTTTTTCTAGTGCAGAACAACGTTATGACGTTGCTGTAAGTTTAACTATCTATACAGACACTAATGCTAGTATTTATAATCAAACGCACAAAGCATTTTTCTCAAATACAGACGGTGGCTACAATAGCCCCTTGCAATATCTATTAAAACGCAGTCCTTTATATCGTAAATAATAGAAAGTTAACAATTACATCGATACTGTCAGGTTACCATACCTTAAAAGCTATTTGAGCAATCGAAACCTAAAGCTAATCAAGAATATACATTTTCTTCTGTTTTAGGCTTATCCCAATTTTTTTGCCTAACCAATTGATACTTGTTTTACCCTCGTAGATCAATCCATCAACAAAAGTTACTTTTGGTCGGCTTAAAGTTACAAATGGGTTGGCTAAAGATTCAATCTCACCGGCATAAAACTTTGTTTTCAGGTTTTCGTCAAATTCACTTTTTCGTTCAACAAACTGTAATTTGCCTTTATCTAAACCAAGCGTTTCAATAAGCTTGCCGCTTAACCAAAAAGAATCGTTACCTGCGCCAGAATCAAGCAATACCTGTATTTTATATTTTCCATTAAGCATAACATAAGTAGAAATATCTGTCGATTTATCGGCGTGTGTAGTCAATTGTATATCAAAAGACTTTGCGTTTTTCAGCTTTGCTAAATCCATTAACACAATCTCTTTCTTTTCAAAATCGATAACAAAATCCGTTTCCGCAAACATTTGGAGCGAGATTAAACCATCTATCCCATTAATTTTCATATCAAAAGTAGCATAGGGTATTTTATTAAATTTTTTCCCTGCAAAGCTTATCTCCTCACTTTCAAATAACGGAACTTCTACCTTTTCGCCGGTTGCTCGATGAGCTGTCAGAAAATTATAAGAACTTTTCTGTTTCAGATCTTTAGCAAAACTATCAAAGAACAAATTTATACCTCCTCCTGTATCAAAAATAAAGCTTCCTTCTTTTCCGTTTACAGTTGCCTTCGCAATTAGATGTCCAGAAGGCAAAATTTGAACAGGAGTTTTTTGTGCATATACCGCCGAACTTAAGAAGAACAATAAGCCAAAGGCGAAAAACTTGTAGGCATCAACTTTCATATATTAATAATTTTGTCTATTTGATTATCGAAAAGCAACGAAGTTACAATAAACAAAAAATAGTGGTTGCAGAATTATCATTCCTACATGCAACCATTTCCACTATCTCCTCGTCTTCTAACAAACAATCAACTCCATGAGAAAAGCAATTGTATTTTTTGCCTTGCTAATCCAGTTATCAAACGGCTATGCTCAAAGGTTCGCTTCTGATAATAAACTAAAAACGCCCCTTGATACTTTGGTGTCACAATCAGTTACTGCATTTATGGGAAACACTGCCCGAGTTGGTTTGTCAATAGGAATCATAAAAAACGGTCAGTCTTATTTCTACAACTACGGCTCAACACAAATAAATAAATCTTTATTACCCACAAAAAATACGGTTTATGAGCTCGCATCAATCACAAAAACATTTAGCGCTACTTTGCTGGCACATGCCGTTATCGATAAAAAAGTAAGCCTAAACGACGATATTCGGAAGCACTTAAATGACGATTACCCTAATTTGGTTTACAACGGAACACCAATTACCTTACTTAACTTAGCTAACCTTACCTCTGCACTACCTAACTGGATGCCCGATAAAGATATCTTTGGAAAAGCAGATCCAGATTCCATTCCCTATATCCTAGATTCGGTTCATACAAAATACAGCCGACAAGATTTTTATAGAGATTTACATGATGTAAAATTACAGGTTTTACCCGGTAGCGTTGCTCGGCATTGTAATACCGCCGCCCAACTTTTAGGCTATATTATGGAGCGAGTCTATCAAGATTCTTTTGATAACCTGTTGAATAAACATTTCAGCAAACCGCTTAAAATGAGAAACACTCATCTTTTAAAACCTGGAAAACTGCCAGCTCAAATAGCTAAGGGTTATGATGGCAAAGGACGTGAAATGCCATTTATAGATTGGCAGGATTTACAAGTAGCAGCCAGCATTGCTTCATCAACATCAGACATGTTAAAATATATGGCGTTTCAATTAGATGAGACGAATGATGTAGTCAATTTATCGCATAAAACTACTTTTGGAAAGCTTGAAGATGGAGCTATTGCCCTTAACTGGAAAGTGAAACAAGCAAGTGGTGGCAAACGTAGTATCTCGCACACGGGCGGAAGTCTAGGTTTTAGTGGCTATATGGTGTTTTACCCTGAACTTAATTCGGGTGTTGTTTTACTTTCTAATCAAGCAGACCCAAGCACACAGAACGAACTTATTGCACTCTCAGAAAAAATAATGAACCTAAATACCAAAAACTAAATTTCTCCAATTCGCCGTTGCGATTTTAAAAAACCTTTTCAGAATAAAATAGACATGCTAAAATTTAAGCTATACACTTTTGCAATACTTCTTTTCGTAACCTCCCCAAAATCATACGCACAGTTTTTTGAAATCTATCAGGCTGTGGATATAGAAAAATACCAGGGTAAAAACTTTATTCTTGAGGGAAAGATATTTTATGTTAATGCTATTACCAACGGTTCTTGGGCAGTATTGGGTGCACGATCGATAAATGAAGATGGTAAACAGCTTAAACAGACCCTTTACAATGACAACGCCGGCGACTATTTTAAAAAAGATGAATGGAGCACTTACCAATTAGCCGGAAAGATTGAGAAAGGGGCGAAATATTTAGCGCCTAGTATCGCCTTTGCTGGTAGCGCCAGCTATTACCTAGATGAGTTTAAGCTTTTTGTAAATGATGGAAAAAATAAAATTGAAATACCCTTAAAAAATGCCGGTTTCGAAAACGACACACTGCTAAACTGGCAATCAATGGGACTAGACAAAAACACTAAATTGACTTTGTCTAAAGAAAAAGTATTCTCCGGAAAGCAATCTTTGTTTGTAGATAATTCAACCGTGCAATCGGCACCAAGTCTTGGCAACAACCCCAACACCGGAAAAAGTATCGATGTTAATGGAATTAAACTTTACTACGAAATTTATGGCGATGGCGAACCCCTGCTATTGTTGCATGGCAACAACTCTTCCATTGCCAGTTTTGAAAATCAAGTGGATGTCTTAAGCAAAAAATATAAAGTAATCGCCCTCGATAGTCGCGGACAGGGGAAATCTACTGGCGACAGCACCAAAATAACCTACGAGCTGATGGCGAAAGATGTAAACGCCTTTTTACAACAATTACAGCTTAAAAATGTAAACATTTTGGGCTGGAGCGATGGTGGTAATATTGCACTGATATTGGCGATGCAATATCCTGACAAGGTAAAAAAAATGGCAGTTATGGGAACAGTACTTTTCAACGACGATAGTTCTGTTACTTCAGAAACGAATAAGCTCATCCGCAAGCAGGTAAAGGAAATGAAAGACAAAGGCATAGCCGAATCAAATATGGATTACAGGTTAAAAATGCTTTTGCTAACGGAACCTAACATCAACCCAGATTCTCTAAACAAAATACAAGCACCAACTTTGGTAATGGCTGGGCAATACGATGTGGTGAAAGAAAAACATACTAAGCTAATAGCCGAAAAGATTCAGGATAGCAAATTGCTAATTTTTAAAGGAGCAGACCATGAGGCACCTAAGAAAATCTCGCAGTTGTTTAACCAAGCGGTATTGGATTTTCTAGAAAATTAGATTTATAAATCATGCAGAGCGATTGGTTCAATCGATTTTATCACTTTCCAGTCGCTCATGATAGTCGAGTATTTTATTAAGCACCGAAATGGCAATGTTTAGATCTTTTTCGCCTACCAGTTTACTATAAATGTCATTCATTTTTAGCACCTCAGTATTGGTTTCAAAAATCAGTTGTTTACCTTCCTCTGTCAGTTCAAGCACCTCACTCCTTCTGTCATTTTCGTTCATCCTTGTGGTAATCAACTTATGCTCTTCCAGCTCTTTTATGGTTCTGCTGATGTTCTGTTTGTTGATCATCGATTTTTTCGAAAGCTCCGATGCCGTAGAACCTTTAATTCCTATATTACAAATTACCGGCCAATAAGAGAGTTTCATCAATCGCCAAGAAGCTTTTACATTGCAGTGCGACCAATTATCTAGGTGCTTACGCAGATTAAAGCTGATACGTTGCCAATTCTTATACTGCTGACCCTCAATCTCCTCCAATTTCTCATCAATATCTTTTGCTTTCACTTAACAAAAGTACAAAAAAATAATGTAATCAATGATTACTATTTAGTAATAAATGATTACTTTCGCCCAACATTTAAAAAATTATACAATGGTAAGGATTTTTAAGACCGATATCGGCAATTCTTTGCTCGCAGAATACGTGCTAGATAGTTTAATGCAACTTTTCCCAAGTTACAGAATTAACTTTGACTTGGAAGACTGTGATAAGATCCTTAGAATAGAGGGAGGTGATTTTGAAGCTGAAAAAGTGGTTTCAGTTGTTTCAAGTCGCAACTTTGTTTGCGTAGAGTTGCTATAATTCGAGCTCCCTTCAGGAAGCTAAGAAGAAGAAGTGATCTAATTACAAAATTGTCATCCCTACTTTATATAGCCGAATTTAAAGGGATCCGCCCACTATTTCGTGTTAGCAACGTCAGTGCTTTTATGCACAAACCCTGGCCCCCTTTGGAGGGGGCAATGGGGGGAACTATGCAAACTGCATTTTTATACCTAGCAATACCACTTCCCTATCACGTCATCTCTACTGGGCATCCTAATGAGCTAACCATGCACTAGCCTTCATTTACTAGTTATCTCAACTTTAGGAAATTCCACGTTAACAATCCATATGATGCACTATAACAATCTAAGCCGGGGAATTAAACCCATCGCTATAAATTAAACAGCCGAATTTCCAGGCATCCGCCCACTATTTCGTGTTAGCAACGTCAGTGCTTTTATGCACAAACCATTTCCCCCTTTGGAGGGGCAAGGGGGAGGAACTATGGAAACTGTATTTAATACTTAGCAATACCATTTCCCCTATCACGTCATCTCTATTGGGCATCCTAATGAGCTAACCATTCACTAGCCTTCATTTACTAGTTATCTCAACTTTGCAAATGTCTCTGCTTTTATCAATCCAATAGGCACCTTAACAAACTAATCCCGGGGTTAAACCTAAGTGTAAAAACTGTCCACATTATTAAACATGTGACAACTAGCGAATGAATATCGCATTAACGAAGCAAATTCGCTTGCATAAAATCTAAAAATGCCTTTTTAAATATCGAACCTAACACATATGTTTTGCCATCTTTTAGCATAACCTTGTCGCCTTCTGTTTTTCTTATTTGAGCCTTAGCAATAATGGTAGACTTGTTAATTCTTATAAAGCTTTCTTCGCCCAACGCACTCTCCACCTGACTTAGGCTCAAGCGCACCTCATGCACACCATCTTGCAAAGTATGCACATAAACATTATTTCTGTCGGCAATAATTGCCGTTATATTATCCTCATCTATAAAATGATAACTATGCTTTTGGTCTCCCTTTACAAACTGAAGTTTTCTCTTTTCGGGCTTCGCTTTAACTTTCGGTTCTTCTTGGCTCAAAAGTTTATTAATAGTTAAAGCAAACTTAGAAAGTGTAATCGGCTTCAACAGGTAATGATCTGCCTTAACATCAAAAGCCTCTACCGCATAACTAGGGTGCCCAGTTGTAAAAATCAAAAATTTGCAGATTTCCCGTAGCTCTTTGCCCAATTCTAGCCCAGAGATTCCAGGCATCTCTATATCCAAAAAAATAAAATCTATTTGGGCTTGTTTATTTAATTCGCTTAAAGCCAACAAAGGATCGGTATATGTTGCCACAATTGCTAAATTGGGCATGGCTTCAATGTAGTTTGTTAGTGCATCAATCGCATATTGCTCATCATCTATTAAAACACATCTATTTACCATAGGGGATTATCTTTGAAGCAAGCAAAATAGCCTTTTCATAGCTAATTTCAAACTTTTGCGTTTTCGCTTTTAAAATCTAACACAACCACGTCATTGCGAGACCTAGGTTTGAGCGAGCCGAAGCAATCTTCAGGAATTCCATCATCCCTTTTTCGGACTTTGTCATCCCGAGTTTCGAGGGATCTGCCTATTATGCTAACACTTCCCTCTCACTACCTTGCCTCAACTCACCGCCACCGAGTAGCTCTTTCTTTTGGCTTGAACCAAAAGAAACAAAAATTCAAGGCTGGCATAATCCCCTTGCATAAAGCTAACAACAGCTTTATTGCGTAAGAAAAAGACGTTGCTACACCCCAACCTTCCGCACACGTTGCTTTCTTACTCGTTTGTACTAACCCTGTAGGTACAGCAATGCTGTTTGTGGCTTTCTGCTACGGTGATATGCTAGGCCGTCCTTTCGTGCTTAGCAACATTCTAACGCAACCACGTCATTGCGAAGCCTAGGGTTGAGCGAGCCGAAGCAATCTTTTCAATAATTCCATCACACACCTTTTTCAGACTTTTTCAGACTTTGTCAGACTTTGTCATCCCGAGTTTCGAGGGATCTGCCTTTCAAGCTACGTCATGCCCAGCTTGACTGGGAATCGTAATGCGATAAATGCCAACATTCGGACCCCACGCCGCATTGCCTCATTCCATGGCCCCGAGTGGCTCCTCAAAAACTTTAATCCTAAGCTAGTCATGTAATAACTGAGCTTGCCAAGGGCGCCGTTTACGAGAACATAGCAACAGTGTGTTTTGAAGGTGCCCACCATACCTTAAATAAAAATAGATAATAAAAAACACGTTAGTCCTCGTTACCCCCTACTTCGTCCTCATTACCTTAGAATTGGTACTTCCGATTTGCTTTCAAAAAACTAGGTATTTAAACTTACATTAAATTTTAACGCTATGATCAACTTGCTACAACCTAAGCAAAATAATATCGATGCCGTATTAAAGCATCTCTTGAACGCATTAAATGTAAAAATAAGTAAAAGTTCCCGAGAACAAGGTCTTCAAGATCATCCCTCTTACCCTAGCTTGCTCGCAATTAGCGACATTTTAACAGATTGGGAAATTGAAAACCAAGCCTATAAAATAGAAAAAAACGAGTATAATCCTGACGATCTATTTTTTCCCTTTATCGCACATGGCAATGGAAATGGCGGTCAATTTATGCTAGTGAATAGGATTGTAAACGGCAGTGTTAATTATTCTGACCATAAAGGTACTAATCAAAGCATAACGGAGAAAGATTTCTTAGACTTTTGGAGCGGTATCGCCTTACATGCTTCCACTACAGAAAAAAGCGGAGATAAAAACTATAAAGACAATAGTGTAAGAGATTTCTTTGATAAAATTAGAATACCATTATTGATTGCTGTTGGCTTCACATGCTTATTATTTGTATTAATTAGTACATCCTCAAACATCGGCTATACTTTGCTAATCTTAACTAAAATAATTGGTGTAAGTGTTAGCATATTATTGCTTATTCACAGTATCAACGCAAACAATCCGCTGATTCAAAATTTATGTAGTTTGGGCAATAAAAACGACTGCAACGCAATCCTTAAATCAGATGCTGCAAAAGTTAATAGTTGGCTTAGCTGGAGTGAGGTTGGATTTTTTTATTTCGCTGGATCAACATTGAGTTTATTAATCAACCCAGCCACATTGCCGTTCATTGCCATAATTAATATCTTAGCCCTACCCTATACCATCTATTCTGTAAGTTATCAAGCTAAAAATAAGAATTGGTGCATCCTCTGTTGTACAGTTCAGGTTTTATTGGTGTTGGAGTTTGCGATAAACTTGATTTTGAATAACAGCTTCAAGACAATTGATCAAACGACATTTAGCATACCTCTATTTAGTTCAATAACTATTGCATTTCTAGTACCTGTAGCAATTTGGTCTTCGCTTAAACCATCCTTATTAAAAGCTGCGCAGTTACAACCACTTAAACAACAATTAAAAAAATTCAAGTACAACAGCGACTTATTTCAACAAGCATTAACTAATCAGCCAAAATTTGCAGTACCAGACGACCTCATGCCTATCACTTTAGGTAATCAAGCTGCCGAAACAACGATTACTATGGTGAGCAATCCTTTTTGTGGCCCCTGTGCTAAAGCCCATGAAACCCTAGATCAATGGCTTAGTAAAAGGGATGACCTTAAAGTAAAAATCATCTTTTCTACAGCAGATCATGATGATGATGAAAAAACAAAGGTATCACGTCACGCCACTGCACTTAGTTTACTCAACGATACTAAACTTTTAGAAACTGCGCTAAACGACTGGTATAAACAAGGAAGCAAAAAGTACGCAACCTGGGCCGAAAAATATCCTGTAACCTTTAACGGAGAAATGAAAACCGTTACAGAAAAACAAAAAGAATGGTGCCAGTTAGCCGACATCACTGTCACACCTACAATTTTAATAAATGGCTACAAGCTACCAAGTCCTTATCTTTTAGAGGATATCAAATTCCTTTTAACCTAAAAATTTTGTACAAAAAGGGGTAGCACGGTTGCAACGAAACTACCCCAATAACGTTCATGCAGTTATCAAAAATACATGACGCTTAAGTAATCCAGGCGTGACTGAATTACAAAATCTTAAATACGATTCAAATTTACGAAAATGGAATTAGAAAAAATGAACTTGGCTTCAATGCAAAAATTGACAAGAAGTGAGATGAAAAAGATTATGGCGGGCAGTGGTGATGAATATGGTGATTCACCTAAGGTAGCAGCTTGTAAAAATAAATCAAGATATGACAAATGTTTTTTTGATTATCAAGGCATTCCGGTAGAGGGAAAATGTGACGCACATATGGCTTCTGAATTGTATTGTTCAACGCTTATATAATGTAATCAATTTATCTAGCAGATGTTCCTGAAACATCTGCTAGATTAGAATAAAGTATTTATGTATAAAATATCTCAATTAAATCTTTTTTGCCTCTCTCTCCTGTTGTTCTTGTTACCATCTAAAGGGTCTGGTGCTATGTTTAACAATCCCTCAATAAAAGCAGGTACAGCTAGAATAACTGGAAGTATAATAAGGGCTAATGAAAAAACCAAAGATAGCGTCTTTATAAACATTACTGTTCCACACCCAATCTCCGGGGAGTATGTTAAAAGTAAAGTGGCTGTTGATCAATTTGGGAAGTTTTCTATTAATATTGATGTAGAAACAAATATTTCGTTAGTCGCATTAAATACAAGTTTAAAGCCTGAGAAATATCTTCTTGTTAAGTTAACAAGTGGAGCCGTTACCACTATCAATATTACCTATAACCCTGATGATGACATCAGAAATATTGACATTATGCCCGCAATGAATCAAAACGATATGATTAGAGGCTTTGAGATTAGGGATAAAATGATCGGGTTTAGACCGAACAGAGCACCGCAACCCATGTATAATAAAAGCACAGAATATTTTTTGAGTTTTGCTAAAACTGCGTTAAACGAAAGATTAGAGATTGTAAAAAATGATACATTGATATCAAAAGGATTAAAGGAAATTCTATCTAAAGATTATCGTTTAATTCTTTACAATGTACATGTCTTTGATTACGAAGGAGAGATGATAATTAATTATCGCAATACAAGTGGTGATAAAAACAAACAGCCTGATATCCAAAAAATTGATAGAAACTATTATCATTTTTTGAGAGATTTTAATCTTAATGATATAGAATATTTGCATTGTTTTGAATTTCTGGAATTTCAAAAAAGAATTCTCCAAAATGAAACTTTAGGTATTCAGGAGATTGGGGAAAACGATATCAGTACATGGTTAGCAAATGTGAAAGTTATCCTATCAGATTTAGTTGGGTTTAACGATGGTCCATACTACGATATTTTAATAGCTAACGCCTATGCTAGGCAACTTAACGAAGAAGTAAGGCCATTAACGAAAAAGCAGAAAGAGAATATTTTAAATTATTGGGGTAAAGGAGAAATTACGAAAATACTGTTCAGAAAAAACGATAAGGTTGTTGAATTAGATAAAATAAAATCACCAGCTGTTCTAAATGAAATCCCATCCGTTCCAAGCGATAAGATAATCGAAACAATTATATCTAAATACAAGAACAAAGTTATTTTATTTGACTTTTGGGCCACCTGGTGTGTTCCTTGTCTGGATGCAATACAGCGATTTAGAAGTACGAAGAATGAATTTAGGGATAAGGATGTTGTATTTGTGTATTTAACAAACGGGTCGTCCCCTCTAAAGTTATGGAAAGAAAAAATTAAGGGAATAGGAAGTGAACATTATTACCTAAACGACTCTCAGTGGGAATTTACCATGAACAATTTTGGCTTCGAAGCCATCCCCTCCTATTTATTATTTAATAAACAAGGTGTGCTCATTAATAAATTTACTGCCTTTCCCGAGAATAATAAAGTTAAAAAAATGATAAATGAGCTGTTATAAATCAGCTAATAACTGCAGAAAATTAATGACCTAAACCACTTGAAGGCAAAACCATATAAATTAATTAGAGCTTTAAGCACCAAAATAATAAGCAACTTTTATCATATTACGAATTCAGTTTCGCATCAAGCAAAACTCAAATGTCGTTGGAGAAACAAAACTATAGATGAAACCTAAAAATAGCATTGCTATCCTAATTTGTTATATGGGGGAGCTACCTTGGTATAGCGATTTCTTTTTTTTAACATGCAACCACAATCTTGATGTGGATGTTTATTTGATATGTGATCAACAAAAACAACATGAATTACCAGCTAAAGTAAAAATCGTCTACAGATCCTTAAGTGAAATTCGCGATGCTGCAGAAGAAAAATTGGTATTTAAAGTTAACTTAAATTACCCCTACAAGCTTTGTGATTTTAAGCCTGCATATGGCTTAATATTTAAAGATCTTATTATAGAATATGACTTCTGGGGTTATTCGGATATTGATGTAATATATGGTAAAATCAGAGATTTTATAGATGAAGATTTATTGGGTCGATTTGATATAATAAGTGTTCGTCCTGAATATTTAACAGGTTTCTTTGCCTTGTTTCGAAATGATTCCTCTATTAATAGCTTATTCCTAAATAGCCCAGATTGGCAATATGTTTTTCAGCAATATGCATACTGTGGGTTCGATGAGTGTGCAGAACTGTGCTTCGAGTTAATCGATGGAAAGGAATTATCCCGCTTGCCTACAAAAATATGTAGCATGACACACGTCATTCACCAGCAAGCACATGAACTTGTTATTAAAACACATTTTGATCTATTTGTTGTAGAATTTACGCCAGGTAACCTTTTATATCATCAAGGGAAACTCATTTACGATTCCAAATATGAAGTTTTACTCTATCACTTAAATTGGTTCAAAACCCACGAAAAACTTGAGATACCAAACTGGGAAATAATTCCTAATTCCTTTCACATTAATGAATATAATTTCACAAGGCTCGAATCACAGCAGCAAAATTAACTGTATATGAAACCTAGAAATAGAATTGCTATTTTAATCTGTTACATGGGAGAACTTCCTTGGTACACAAAATATTTTTTTTATACATGCGGATATAACCTTGATGTGGATTTTTATTTAATATGTGATAATCAAAAAAAATATGAATTACCGGCCAATGTAAAAATTATCAATAAAACGCTAGAAGAAATTTGCAACACTGCCGAAAAAAAAATAGGAATGAGGATAAGCTTAAGTTTTCCTTATAAACTTTGCGATTTCAAGCCAGCTTATGGCTTAATTTTCGAAGACCTCATCGAACGATACGATTTCTGGGGATACGGAGATTTAGACATTATTTTCGGTAATATAAGAAGCTTCATAACAGATGACCTCCTCGATAATCATGATGTAATAAGTGTTAGACATGATTTTTTGACAGGATATTTTCAGCTCTTTAAAAACAATGATTTTACAAGAAATTTGTTCAGATATAGTAAAGATTACGAAAAGGTATTTACTTCAGATAGACATTTTTGTTTTGATGAAACTAATTTTACTCATAAAGAATTCACAAATAACGTACCTATTCCATTAATAATCTGCGAAATAGATAGTATGATGCATGTGGTTAAAAGGTTGGAGAATCAAGGTTTATTGAAGCCTTATTTTGATTTTCTTGTCGTGGAAGGACTTGCTGGTCATCTTACTTGGGAAAAAGGGCACTTATATTACAAAGATAAATTTGAGATCCTTCTCTACCATTTAATCATGTTCAAAAAAAATGGCTTCGAGCATAAAAATCTAAAACAAGACACAGAAAAATTTCGCATAAGTACCACTAGAATATACTAATTATGAAGTTTTCATATTTTAAACAACTCGATGGTATGGACTGTGGCCCAACCTGCCTGCGCATGGTGGCCAAACATTATGGTAAAAACTTTAGTTTACAACGCTTAAGGGATATTAGTGGCATTAATAAAGAAGGTGTCTCTCTATTGGGCATTAGCGAAGCTGCAGAAAAAATTGGCTTTAGAACCATGGGTACCAAAGTTACCCTAACACAATTGCAAGAGCTTGACTTGCCAGCCATTTTGCACTGGAACCAGAATCACTTCGTTATTCTATACAAAGTTAAAAGATCAACTTATTACCTAGCCGACCCTAGCAAAGGTTTAATTGAATACAAGGAAGCAGAGTTTCTTCAAAAATGGCTTAGCGTACACAACAATGGACATAGCCAAGGTATTGCGTTGATACTCTCTCCCACGCCAGAATTATATGCTCAGGAAGGTGATAAAGAAAACGGGCTAAATTGGAGCTACCTATTGCGCTATCTATTTCAATATAAACAATTGGTAATCCAATTATTTGTGGGCTTGGGTGTAGGTAGCTTATTACAACTTATAGTTCCATTTCTTACCCAATCTGTAGTAGACATTGGCATCAATACCCGTAACCTAAATTTTATTTACATCATACTCATTGCCCAGACCATGCTGTTTTTGGGCAGAATAAGTGTAGATTTTATCCGTTCTTGGATCCTATTGCACATAAGTACAAGAATTAATATTTCCATACTTACCGATTTCCTCATCAAACTGATGAAATTGCCCATGAGCTTTTTCGACACCAAGATGACGGGTGATATTATGCAAAGGATGAACGACCAAAAAAGAATAGAGAGTTTCTTGACTGGCTCTACACTCAGCACCATTTTTTCACTGTTCAATCTCGTAATTTTTACTGGTGTACTCGCTTATTACAACATCAACATCTTCTTTATCTTCTTGGTCAGTAGCGTGCTGTACACCCTTTGGGTTATCGCATTCCTCAAAAAAAGAAGAACACTTGATCATAAACGCTTTGACCTTTCCTCAAAAAACCAAAGCAGTATTGTACAGCTAATTGGTGGCATGCAGGAAATCAAACTAAATAACTGCGAACAGCAAAAGCGCTGGGAGTGGGAACACTTGCAGGCTGGCCTTTTTAAGTTTAGCGTAAGAAGCCTTTCATTAGGCCAAATACAGCAAGCGGGCACATTTTTTATTAATGAAGGGAAAAATATATTAATTACTTTTTTGGTAGCAAAAGCAGTTATAGACGGGCAGTTAACTTTAGGCGGGATGATGGCCATCCAATATATTGTTGGCCAGGTAAACAGTCCGGTTGAACAATTATTAGGATTTATACAACAATCTCAAGATGCGAAAATTAGTTTGGAGCGTTTGAACGAAATCCACCAAATGGATGATGAAGAACCGACGGATAGAACTTTTCTAAACGAATTGCCTAACAATAAAAGCATCAGCATTAATAATTTAAGTTTTACCTATCCCGGGGCCGGTAATGAGCCTGTTCTCAAAAATATCGATATCCATATCCCAGAAGGTAAAACAACCGCTATTGTAGGTATGAGTGGAAGTGGAAAAACCACTATTCTAAAATTATTGCTGCGTTTTTACATCCCTCAAAAAGGTGATATTAAAGTTGGTGCAACATCAATAGATCAGATTAGCTATAAACATTGGAGAGGTAAATGCGGTATTGTGATGCAGGATGGATTTATCTTCTCCGATACCATCGCCAAAAACATCGCGGTAGCAGATGAGTATCCTGATACCCTAAAGTTGCAGCATGCCATAAAAATGGCCAACATTGATGATTTAATTGACAGCTTACCTTTAGGCTTGAATACCAAAATTGGTGCAGAAGGTAATGGCATTAGCCAAGGCCAAAAGCAAAGAATCTTAATTGCACGTGCAGTTTATAAAGACCCTACCTATATCTTCTTCGATGAAGCTACAAATGCCTTGGATGCCAAAAATGAAAGCATCATTATGCAGAACCTGGAAGATTTCTTTAAGGGAAAAACGGTAGTGGTAGTGGCCCATCGCTTAAGCACTGTTAAAAATGCAGACAATATTATCGTATTAGATAAAGGTCTAATTATCGAACAAGGGAACCATCAACAATTGACACAGCAGAGAGGCGAATATTATCATTTAGTAAAAAACCAACTCGAATTAGGAACTTAGCTTAAAGCGATATGCCATCACGTATAGATAATCAAAATAATAGCGAAGAAATAAAGGATATCATTACATCCGTACCTGCATGGATACTTCGCTGGGGTATTGCCTTAATATTTGCCATATTGCTAGGCATCCTTTTGCTATCGTCCTTTATCCGCTATCCGGACGTGGTTAAAGCCACAGTGAAGATAAACTCATTAAATGCACCCAAAACTGTGTTGGCCCATCAAACTGGTAAGCTCATTAAAATATTGGTTAAAGAAAATTCCCAGGTTGAAGTAAGCCAGCCCCTGGCATTCATCGAGAGTACGGCAGACCATAACGATGTTATATTATTTTTAGAGCGATTGAAGGCATTGAACAAAAAGCTTATCAGTGGCACTTCCATAGTGGCGAAAGATCTTGCCACGAATGATTTAAATCTGGGCGAACTTCAGGGAAGCTACCAATCCTTTCACCAAGAATATATTGCATTTCTGAACACGCAAAATAATGGCTTTTACCATACCCAAAAAGCCTTCCTACAAAGAGATTTGGCAGAGATAAAAAAACTGCAAAGCCAGATTCATCAGCAACAGAAAATTCAACAACAGGAATATGCTAATGCCGAAGAAGAATACCGTGCCTACCAAAGCCTAAAAAGCAAAAATGTAATCTCCAATAATGAATTCAAACAACAGGAAAACAAGTATCTATCAAGTAAATATCCATTGCAACAAAGCACTACTGCTTTGCTAAATAACAATACTAGTTACTTGTCTAAAGAAAAGGAAATTGCTACACTCGATAATACTATACGAGAACAGCAAGCCAAGTTTTCACAATCTTTAAATAGCATGTTAAATGATACAAAAGAATGGATACGGAATTACATAGTGTCTGCACCCTTTTCTGGTAGAGTGGGATATGCCGGCATTCTGCAGGAGAACCAAAACGTAGCCTTAAATCAGGAACTGTTTATCGTTAACCCGGGCAATACCAATTTTTTTGGAGAAGTTGCTATACCCCAATACAACATGGGAAAGGTAAGTGTTGGCCAAAAAACGCTAATCAAAATGCGAAGTTTTCCCTTCGAAGAGTTTGGCGCCATAAATGGTAAAGTAAGCTTCATTACCGATGTTGCCCTAAAAGACAGTGTGTTTATAGCGAAGATTGATTTTGGCAAATTTGAAAATAAAAACAATTCCACACCTATAACCCTTAAAAATGGAATGATAGGTGATGCGGAGATCATTACCAGAGAAAGTTCCCTGTTGCAACGGCTGGTTTATAACATCACCAAAATGCTTAATAACAATTAACGACAGAAAGGAGATGTTGCAGTCTAATATTTATATATTAGTTTTTTGCCGGTCGTCTTCTCATCCCCATGCCTAAGGTAGGCAAGCGAGCAGAGCAAAGGACGCGTCTTCCACGCTTTCCTTTCATTATCACGTCATTGCGAGGCCTAGGGTTGAGCAAGCCGAAGCAATCTCTTAAGTTATTCCATCACCCCTTTTTCGGACTTTGTCATCCCGAGTTCGAGGGATCTGCCTTTCAAGCTACGTCATGCCCAGCTTGACTAAGAATCGTAATGCGATAAATGTCAACATTATGCCCCCACGCCACCTTGCCTCAACTCACCGCCGTTGAGGGGCTCCTTCTTTTGTACAGACAAAAGAAACAAACCGAGGCTTTGCCGAGCTCATAAGCACATTTAAAAACAATAAGCTAGGTGCGAATAAAACTGCCACCTGTGCCCAGCTCTTTTAAAGTTTGTGCGTTGGCTAGTTCTGTTTAAACGAACTGGCCAAGGGCGGGGTTTAGTAGAACGCCGAAACAGTGCTTCTGCCAATGCTTAACCCATACTTATTAGGCCGTACTTTCGTGCTCAGCAACATTCTAACGAAACCACGTCATTGCGAGGCCTAGGTTTGAGCGAGCCGAAGCAATCTCTTCAGTAATTCCATCCACACACCTTCTTCAGACTTTTTCATCCCGAGTTTCGAGGGATCTGCGTTTCAAGCTACGTCATTCCCAGCTTGACTGGGAATCGTAATGCGATAAATGTCAACATTAGGCCCCCACGCCGCCTTGCCTGTTCACCGCCACGGCCTAAATTTTACTGCCCATCACTCATTTTCCCGTCATTGCGAACGGAAGAGTTTGCCAAAGCGTCGGGGTGTTGCAATATATTTTGCTATTCTATCCTACACTCCGTCATCCGTTTATTCGGACTTTGTCATCCCGAGTTCCGAGGGATTTGCCTTTCAAGCTACGTCATTCCCAGCTTGACTGGGAATCGTAATGCGATAAATGTCAACATTAGGCCCCAGGCCACCTTGCCTCGGTTGACAGCCCCCGAGTGGCTCCTCAAAAAGTTTAATTCTAAGCAAGTTATGTAATAACTGAGCTTGCCAAGGGCGCCGTTTACGAGAACATAGCAACAGTGTGTTTTGAAGGTGCCCACCATACCTTAAATAAAAATAGATAATAAAAAACACGTTAGTCCTCGTTACCCCCGACTTCATCCTCGTTACTTTCCAGTTGGTACTTCCAATTTGCTTTTAATTCTATAGTATTTTAACTTACATCAGTAATTACAAAAACGGGCACACGGTTGCAAACGAAATAACCCGCTAACGATCATAACGTTACAAAATAAATGGCGCTTAATTCATCCTGCGTGAAAGATGAAAAAAATCTAAACAAAAAAATCAAATTTTAAACCATGAAAAAAGTAAATTTATTAAGCAAAGCTGAAATGAAAAAAGTATTGGGTGGTGGAGTACCAGTAGGTGGCGACGGCTGTCCCCCAAGTGAATGTAGCAACAACAATGACTGTTCGGATTCAAAGTATGGTAAAACCTGTAAAATAACAGAATGTCTTTCTACAGGTGATGCTGCAAATTATTGCTACACACCTTCAGCAGTTTAAAAATATATTAACAAGTTGGAGATATACTCCAACTTGTTAATGCATGTGATTAATATTTCTAAATTTTATATTTTGCTAGTTTGCTTAACCTGCAAACAACCTTTACCTACTAATGGCAATAGACTTAATTAGCTCAAAAAACTACTTATGGATTACGGAAAATATCATCTCAAATTTACCAAACTAATTGCGCTATTAGCTTTCTATATTTTCCCAGTTTGTTCCTTTTCGCAACAAAAGTTAACAATCAATGCGAAACTCTCATTTCCTATATCTTCAAAGCAAGTAAGCTATGGAGTTATAATGGCAAAGGAGGCCCCTAAAACTCTTGGCGTTGCCTACATAACCGAAAATACATTTATAATTTCACTAGAAGTAAATGGAGCTGAAAATTACTTCTTCGATATCAATCAAAAAAGACTATTCTTGACGCTAGGGCCGGGAATTGCAAATATTTCAATTGGAGATACTTTATTCAAAAATATATCTGTGAAAGAAAACCAAAGCTACCGAGAAATGAAAGATTTCTCAACTGCCCTTGCTAGTAACTTAGACTTTAACCTAGCAAGGCAGTATAGGGCAGATAAGGATGATTATGAAAAAAGCAAAAATCCTGATTCTGCAATCTTAGCGACTAAATATGCTAGGTATGAGAAGGCACTAGCGTTAAGCAACAATATAAAACTTCAACTAACTGTTCAGAACTTAAAAGAAAATCCAAATTCGTGGAATAACGCAGATTACCTATACGGCCTAATGGGGTCTATTCCTGACAGCTCAATACTAGCCCTACTAGAACAAATCCCCCTTGAAAAAAAGCAAAATAGTTGGGGAAAACTGCTCACTTACTGGAGTAATAAATTGACTTTAGGCCAACAGTTACCCAGTATTAAAGTTATAGATACAGTATCAAGACACATCCCTCTTGAACTAAAAGCTAGTGACAAATACCTGCTAGTTGATTTTTGGGCAAGCTGGTGCCTACCGTGTAGAAAAGAGAATCCAGATTTAGTAAATACTTACATAACATACAATAAGAAAGGACTAAATATTATAAGCATTTCTATTGATCGTGATGAAAATAGTTGGCGTGAAGCCATAAGAACTGATAATTTATCTTGGCAAAACTTTAGAGCAGATGCGAAAACGGTTTTTGATTGCTATTTATTAACCGCTATACCATCAAATTACCTGTTAGATACTGAGGGAAAAATAGTTGCGAAAAATCTTGATAATAAACAACTGAATAATTTTTTGAAAAATAAATTACAATAACTCCATAAGATAAAGTTTATCCTAATGAAATTGAACTATATTGATTGTATCTTAACAATATACTCCTCAATAACGAGTATGTAGTTAAATAAACATACCGCTTAAATAATTCTGCAATGCCTGGATTACAAAACTTTAACCCAATTTATAAAATTAAAATCATGAAAAAATTAAATTTATTAAGCAAAGCAGAAATGAAAAAAGTATTGGGTGGCGTTGTGCCAACTGTTGATCAATGCGCAACTCCAGAATGCAACAGTAACTCGGATTGCACTAATTCAAGTTACGGACCTATTTGCAAAACCGTCCAATGTCCTAATTCAGACCAACGAACAAGTTACTGTGCCAACGCTTAACTAGATTAGTAACTAGATGAAATCCCTAGAACTTAGAATTTTGAGAAACCTCTGTGGAAAATCACCAATCAAAAGCAGTTAGATAATTTCCTGAGCCTCAAACTAACAATGCCTAAAAAGAAAACGGGAGCTATCTTTGCAGACGGCTCCCATAATCAAATTAACGCTCTCGATGTAAATATAGTAAACTATATTTTATGTTTAGACAAATAATTCCAATTATCCCAGAAAGGTATCATCTTCTCAATAGTGAGAAGATCAAAACTCATCATTCGCCACTTCATCTTTATATAGTTTTACTATTTCCAACTTCAGGTTTTACAAAGTGATTTTCAATAGAAAAAAAATCTATACTCAAAATTACTCAGCCTTGCCCCTACCCACATACCATCGCTTAAACGCCACAGCCTTCCGCTGACTAACAATAAATTTCCTACCCTTAGCAATCGACTCATTCACTGCTAACTCAAGCGTTCTCGAAGTATTTGGAAAATATCCTTCAATACATGAATAATGAATAACGTCAGACCGGTTAATCATAAAATAATTATCGGTTGAAAGCCCTTTGATTGTATTTTCTAATGAGTCTTCCATAAATACAGATTTCCCGCTAAAATCAATTACTACACAAGACTTCTTTTGGGCATAAATAATCGCCCAATCATTATCCCTAGAGCTTAACGGAATTTTCAAAATGTTTGGCAAACGCTCCCTACTCTGCTCAACTTTAATCCGAATGATATAAAATATTAAATAGTAAGAATTTAGCATAATTATAAAGCAGGCAACAAGATTATAATCATACCTCCAGTATTCATCTAAATTAGCCTGCGCACCATTTACACTGAAATAATATTTTGCATACCAATATACAACCACTAAGGGCAAAGCAACCCCAATAATTATTTGCGAAGAGATTCTATAAGGGTAATCCTCTAACCAAGAAAAATAGTGATCTAGAGTTTTTGTACTCCAATAAATAAACTCGCTAACCATTATGGTTATTAATAAACTTACAAGCAAAGCAGGGTAATAATAAGGCATATAGAAAAACTCATAAAATTTTTCTGGTTCACCATAAACTACCAGATAATGAGCCACTAGAAGAGCAAGCGGATAACGCAAAAATGCTCCAGGATAGCCAATCGGCTTGGAATAGTTGTAGACTGTTGAGAAACGCATTATTTAAATTATTAAAAAATAAAATTAACGAAAAATGAATTCGCCCATTTAATCTGCAGAGCAGAACATATAAATCTTCTTATCAAATAAGGCACTTATAGGGTCAATGTATCGTTCACGCTCAATCTCGCTATCATTGGGTTTCAATGCCCGAATTTTCGTTGCACCTCCAGCCTGCACAAAATATGTTTGCACCAATTAAAGCCGAAAGGCAAACTTGAACCTAATTTTCATTTATCATGAAAAAGTATCCTTTTTCCGATGCTGGCTTCCAAGCCATGCAAAAAGATTTGTATGCACTTACAGATCAAGAACTGCAAGTAGTAGCTAATGCAGTAGCAAATCACTTTAACAGTTGGATGTCCGAAAACTTCGATTTAACCGAGAGTCAAATCGCATTCATCGAGGGTCAACAACCTCAAATGACCGCATTCCTGTCAACACAAACTTCGTTTGCAATGGTTAATCGTTTGCCGATTACATTGATCAAGCCAGAGTCAAAGATTAATGCACTAATGAGGGGTGCAAAATTGATTAGACCAAAAGTCAAAGCAGAAATGATTCCTGATGGCGGTCCCTACCATGCATCAGGCAATCTCGACATCGAGATTACCTACTAGCTTAGCTTTAAATCATCCCTATAACATCTAAATTAATAGCGATTGGAGGTGCCACCAATCGCTAATAATAATTTTATTTATGCCAACCAGAATCCTACATGATTTACTGTCGGAAAATTTTCCTTTATATCAGGTATCATTATCTGCTTTAGAGGAAATTAGTGAAATTGCAGAAACACTAACTTTCCGTAGAAATGAAATACTTTTTGCTGAGGGCAAGATTGCGAATAGTCTTTTTGTTATCGAATCTGGTAATCTGCTTAGCTATAGTGACAATGCCGGGCAAAAAAATGTAAATCGCTTTTGGTTCAGTAATCAACCTGTTATATTGTTGCCCAGTCTAATAACCAAGAGCCCCTTAGCAAGCACTATCGTTGCGCTAAATGAATGTAAGCTGTTTGCTATAAGTTTTGCAAAACTTACAAATCTTGCTCAACAGAGTCACCAAATTGCCGAAATTATTAACCTATTATTCGCACTTGAAGCAACGCAATTATTCGAATACATCTATCTGTTAAAAGTTGAGCCCGCGGAAAGGTTCAAAAACTTTATGCAAACTCATCCAACCTTAATCCAAGTAGCTACTGCCGATCTAATCGCCAGTTATCTAAATATGGGCTACTCCACCTTTGCCCGCTACCGCCAATCCAGAATACTATAGCCTAACTTGTCAACTTCAAAAACAAACGCTGTATTCTCCCACTCTAGCCCCAAACTCTAAATTTTCTTTCTTTAATCTTTATTCCTTACTCTCTATTCCCCTTAGCACTTACAACCGAGAACTTTGAACACCCAAACCCCTTAATCTTTGTTCCTTGTTCTTTGCTCTTTATTCCTTGCTCCTTGCTCTTACCACCCAACCAGCTCTGCCCCAAGAGCGCAGGCCAGAAAGAACGGCGAGCCACGGGCAGGCCTTGAGCGGGGAAGCATCGTTCTTTCTTGATTTTTTGCCTTCTTTTGTATCAAGACAAAAGAACGGTTGCCCACGCGGCAAAGAGCGGAATAATAATGATTATGCAATTACTAAATCGAAGTGCAAAACGGCTTGCAGGCTTAGCCAATAAAAACATTTCCCTCTTTCTTCCCTATCACAAACCTACCTTTTAGCAACGCCCCAGGAGCAAGACTGGAGCGATGGACTTAACCGCTAAAAAAACAATCAACAACTTCAACTACACTGTCCAAAAATTATTGGTGTTGCATTTTTATACGGCCTTCGGTTCCTAGCAAGGAGCATAGCCAAATTGTTTCATAGATAATCCCTTTCAAGCACAATCAGCAAAATGCAAAAGTGAAAGCCTTTTCGGCTGAACGGCTCATTTTGTGGAGTAGAACAATTGGCGTATGATCCGCAGATAGGAAACGACAGCCTTGATCTTTTGCTTCTTTTGTATCAAGACAAAAGAAGGAGCCAATCGGCGGCGGGAAGCCGAGGCAAGATTTGAGCGATGGAATTAACCGCTAAAAAAACAATCAACAACTTCAACTACACTGTCCAAAAATTATTGGTGTTGCATTTTTATACGGCCTTCGGTTCCTAGCAAGGAGCATAGCCAAATTGTTTCATAGATAATCCCTTTCAAGCACAATCAGCAAAATGCAAAAGTGAAAGCCTTTTCGGCTGAACGGCTCATTTTGTGGAGTAGAACAATTGGCGTATGATCCGCAGATAGGAAACGACAGCCTTGATCTTTTGCTTCTTTTGTATCAAGACAAAAGAAGGAGCCAATCGGCGGCGGGAAGCCGAGGCAAGA